>CAVQMS010000001.1:0-1460000 GCA_963713685.1 Vulcanimicrobiota bacterium
CGAGTACGCGGCCGGTGCCTTTCGCGGCACTCGGGATTGCCTGCTCCGCGTTCGCCTTACCGAACAAGAGGCCGAGCAAGTTGCGCGCCGAGCTAAAGCACGAGGGCTGAGTCTTTCAGATTTCGTCCGCCGAGCGGTCCTACGAGGGACTGGCGCCCGATTCTCGACCCGGCGCTGTGTTTTAGCCGCCGAGGACGCCGCGATGATCCGGCAACTCACCAACATTGCAGCCGGCATTCGCAGTTTGACTGCGATCGCGCTCGCGCAGGGGAGCATCCACGAGAACGAACTTCAGAGGTGCCTGACCGAGATTTCGTCGACCTTGGCGCGGTTGTCGGTATGATCACCAAGTCCGTCCCGGCGCGCGCCCACACTCGGACCTTTGCCGTCGGCGTCGACTACATCACCGAACACACGCACCAGCGCGCCGTGGCGGCCGCCGGCGTCACCTTCGAGGGTGGCGTCACGTACGCGAGCGCGCCGGAGAAGGCGGCATGGGTTCACCTGCGCGGCGTGACGTCGGTTGAAACGGCGGCGATCGAGATGGAAGCGGTCGCGGTACTCTCGGCGCGCTGCCGCGATCCGGTCTATCACCTCATCATCGCCTACGCGAAACACGAACGCCCAACGCGCGAGCAGGTCGTCAGCGACGCGGAGCGCCTCCTGAAAGCGATCGGAATGGACGACCACCAGTACGTCCTTGCCGCGCATAAAGACACCGATGACTTCCACGCGCACGTGATCGCGAACCGCGTCGGGCCGGATGGCCGCGCCAACGACCTCTGGCGCGAGCGGATCGTCCGTGAGCGCGTCGGCGCGGAGATCGCGGCGGAGCGCGGGTGGGATATCGTTGCAGGGCGCCACAACCGCGACATCGTGCAGCGGATCGAGCGCCTCCACGATCTTCCAGCGGAGCCGGAACGGCGGCTCAGCGACGGCGCGTACCGCCGCCTGCACGAGCGCGGGGAGCCGCCGTGGCAGGACGTCGCACGGCCGTACATTCTCGATGCCGTGGATCGCGCACGAGACTGGAATGACCTACGCCAGCGCCTTGGCGCGCATGGAGTCGTCCTGAAGCTCGTCCGCCGCGGTGAGCGCGTCCAGGGTCTCGCATTTGCCGAGGGCTTCGATCGCACCGCGCCGGGCTGCGCCGCGTCACGGATTGACGCGCGCTGCGCGATCTCTGCGCTCGAACGCCGCTTCGGGTCCGTTCACGCCGTCGCATGAGCCTGCTCCTAGCATTGCCCGCGGTACACCATGGAATAACACGGTTCGTCCAACGATTCTTGCGGCCGTGGATGCGGCGAACTCCTGGGAAGATCTCCGAAAGCGACTGGATCAGCACGGCATTGTTATCAAGCTCGTCCAACGCGGTGGTCGCGTGCAGGGTCTTGCATTTGCACAGGGCCGTCACCCCGATGCGCCAGGCTGTGGAGCGTCTCGCATCGACCCCCGTTGCAAGAAGGCAGCGCTCGAGCAGCGGTTTGGCCCCTTCCCGCTAGATGAGCAGCAACGGCAAGAGCGGAGCCGTGAAGCAACCGTTACCGGAGAAACGCGTCAGCGCAATCAGACACTGCGCGATCGTGCGGAGCACGAGGGTGGTAGCGATCCCCGCTGGGCATTGCGTGAGGCCAGCCGGATTGCCGATCATGCTCGGATGCGCTCCGCGTATGCGGCATACCGCGACCGCTTCTTCGCCGAACGCAATCGTGCACTCGAGGCTCGCCGGAATGCAGCCTGGGAGCGCGAGCGCGCGCAGCGCCAGCTCGAAGCGCGGCGCCGGCGCGAGGCGCGGCAGTTGTTGCGTGCCGTGGCGCGTCTGGGCGCGCGTGGTTTCATGGCGCGTCAAGTGGCGTATTGGTCGATCGACGCCGTGATCGCACGCCGGAGAGCGCAAGAGCACGATGTTGCGCGCGTTCGCTGGGAGACAACGAAGATCGTATTGGCATCAGAGCGACGGGTATCGCGACAGGAGAAGATCATGGATTATCGCTCGTTTGTCACCGAAAAGGCGCGCGTCGGCGACCCCGCCGCGCTACGCGTGCTCGACATGCTATCGGCGCCGGGTCGCAACCAGGAACGTACCGCGCCAATAGCCGAGCCGCGTCGAGTGAGCTTCAACGAAGTGCGCGCACGCATTGAGGTTATCCGTGCGGAGGAGGAGGTACGCTATGAGCGCTCGCGCGCGGAGCGCGCGGGCCTGCAACGCGTCGCGCAGCCGGCTGCACTCGACGATCTACTGGCAGTAGAGCGAAAGCGAATTCAGGAGCAGATCGCCAACGCCACGGAGTTCAGCGACGTAGAGCGCGCTCGACTCGCTCAACTTGCCCAAGAGAAGCGCTCTTGGAATCCTCTCGCGCGAGCAGTAGCAACAAGAGCTCAGGCAGAACTCCGCGATGCGCGCCGCTCGCGTTACGATTCCGCAGTCGCGAAAGCGATGCGCGAATTTGAAGAGCGTGCCGTTCCGCAGATCGCCAAGCGCGTGGCTGCCGAAGAGCGCCAGTACCGCCAATTCGCCTCCACGTCACTTGACCTTGAAGGGCAAATGCGTGACGCGCGTGCGGCCCTTCGCGACCGCATACCCCAGGTGGAGCACCGTATGCACGTCCTTGAACGCGCTGGGGTTTCGCAGCTTGAGGACTGCAATCTCAATGCGAATCTCAAGCAGCTTTCAGCCGCCATCGATCGTCAGTATCAGGTCCTGCCAGAGGCTGTACGACGCGACGTCGAGTATGGCATCCGCCGCGAGCTGCGTGACCGCGCTCGGTCGCGTGAATCGATATCGATGGGTGGCCGATAGTGCTCGGCTTGATCTATATCTTCGCGACCGCCAAGCCGATCTCAATGCGTCGGCTTAGCATGCTCTTCGTTCTTGTACTGATTTCAGCTACTCTGGTGCTCCGCGTTCTACAAGTCAGGACGCCAGGCGGGGCGCTGTTAACGGCAACCTTAGTTACGTTGTTCGTTTGGAGCACTCCGCTCCTGCACATAATGCACGCCACCGTAAGCCGTCGCGCACTATCATTGGATGCGCTTCGGCAGGTCTCAGGGTTTGTGTGCTGGACTTACGGATTTGCAATCGCTGCCGTGCCCATAGTTACTGTCTCAGCGATTCTGAACCCGACGCGGAGTCTTCATCTGGCACTCCCTCGATTGTTAGTGATAGCTGCTGTCGTCGCCCTTGCGTCGACCATGTTCATTCCTAGGTTGCAGTTGCCACGATCGCGCGGCCAAGTTGCCAGCGGCCCTTATATGGCTCGAGGAAAGACTTGTTGTTACGCAGCATCTGTCGCACCCGTTTCTCGCTCTGGCCGATCCCTAGACCTGGAAGCTCGGATGCGAGTTGGCGAGCGCTAATAGGGCTTTTTTGAGAACGCGCGGCTCTATATAGACAGCCTGCGGCGAAATTCATCCGCACTCTGAACGACCCAAATCACTTATGTAGGCCGTTGAAAGGCGCTCTCTGCGCATTCGTTCATTGCCGCCGTTGTAGCGTAGGTGTTTTCCCTAATCAGCGTGGTGCTTGGAAACCGGGGACCGAGCCTTCCCTCGAAGAACTAAGATACTTCTATCAGGGTGAGCGCCTTGCATACTTCATAATTCGCAAGAATCACTGTTTCCGGGAGGCACGTAGACTTGAGAACTGAAGCGTAACGGACTGCCATACGATCGGATCGGGCCAACCGAAAGGGAAATTGCTGAAAACATAGTGGTGATTCCCAAAGGATTCATCGACGCGAACCCGGGCATCGACTGGAGGGGTTCGTTCCCGGTGCGTTTTCTCGGCCAGGAAATCGTCCACAAAAGGTTGGATTCAGAGCATCGCATATCACTGCCGCTGCGTGGGACGGTTCCAGGCACAGTCTACCGATTAGTAGCTGAAGGCGTTGCCCTCGTAATTGTAGGCTAAGAGCTATGGAGACCAGATGATACGCTGGATTCCGAACCTCTGGGCGGCATCATTGCCTATGCCTTGCAAGGCTCCATCGCTAAACTTTCCCTCCGCATTGAATAACACGACAGCGTAGGCCTGCCCCCCGCGTTCGGTTTTTGAGCGTTCGAAGACCGCAAAGATGGTCGTTTTCCATTCTTGCGCTGCGGACCATGCGATGATCCGCCCGTCTGTCAAGATCACGCCGTGCGGCTTTATCCAACTCTTTTTAATGTTTACATCCGACAGTCCGAGAATGGATAGTGGCAAAGTTGGATTGGCCATCTTTTGGATAACGTAGTTTTTGATCAGGGTGTCCTTGATGTATCTATGAACCTCAGCTGGTCCCATGTAGTCCTGTAGCGCTCTTCCGATGCTCGGGCTCTTAGCCCATCTCGTGTAGAGTGCAGCCTTATTTGCATCCGAACGATGTATCCAGTCGGCATCATCCGCCTCGGTGCAAATTCGCTGAAACAGTTCCTCCCGAACGTCGTCTGGAACTTTGCTCATTGAACCGTTCCGGCCCGATGCTGCATCGGGAATTTCAGGAGTTCTTCGGAGAAGTCCGGAACGTCGAGATCTGCCTCCCCCTCGCGGGCCTTCAGCGAGGCTTGATCCATTACCCATTCGTGGAGGAAACTACCGGCACTAGCGTCCGCGAAGTCAACGACCTGCCCACCGAGACCGAGTCTTTCGAGGCCTCCTTCGCGTACGGCCTTATCGAGATTCAAGACATCAGCGACTCGCCTTAGATCGGTTACGAAGTCGAGAACGATCACCTTGTCCTTACTTGCTGCAAGTCTTAGGCCGCGACCAAGTTGCTGCACGAAGATACGGCGGCTATGAGTTACGCGCATGAAGACGATCAGGTCTACGTCCGGCACGTCAACGCCTTCGTTGAAGAGGTCAACACTACACACGATTTCCAGCTTCCCGCTTCGGAATCGGCTCATGAGAAGTTCTTGTTCTCTCGGAGGCATGTCTCCGGAGATTGCCTCAGCCGTTAGGCCGAAAAGCCTTAGAGTGCCCGCCATTTCGTGTGCGTGCTCAATTGAACGTGTGAATAAAATGCCGCCACAGCGATTGGTTTCCTTCCAGATTCTTTGAATTATTCGCGCTGCTTCGGCGTCGCGCGTTGGTAAAATTAATCTCGTGTTGAGTTGTTTCAACGAGTAACGCTTTTGCGATTGTTCTTGAACGACGTGCCAGTCGATATTATCAGCCATCAGCCGGTAGTCGACCTCGGCTAGGAATCCTTTAGCGATGCCTTCACTGATATCCATTTGGAAAACTGGCTGTCCGAAGACTGCTTCGACATCGAAAGTGTCGCCCCGCCACGGCGTGGCCGTGACACCCATGATTTTCGGCGCTCCGATCGATTCTATGACCGACGCATATGTGGAAGAAGCGGCGTGGTGCGCTTCGTCGATGATGACGAGGTCAAATTGAAGCTCGATGCGATCCAGTCGTCCAACAACGCTTTGGACTGTGGCGAAGGTGATTCCGTCCCAAAATGTGGGGAATTCGCCTTCTGACATTTGATGCGTTGGGATCCACTTGGGAAGATGATACCAAAACGTGCGATGGAGTTGTCGCACGAGTTCCTTCGTATGCGCCAGGACCAGGACTCGGTCGTGCTCGAGCAAGCCCTCGCGAACGAGATCAGCGACGGTTTCCGCGACTATGACCGATTTCCCAAGTCCTGTCGCGAGAACGACGAACGCTCGCCCTGTCTCGGTCAACGCGGCAACAGCGCAGTCCTTTGCTTCGTTCTGGTACGCTCTCAATGTGCGCCTGCTCGGGGCGTATTCTGGAACGAGCGCCATCTGATCGAGCAACGCCTGAGGATTCCAATGGTGAATCGTGAGTGCATCGCGCTCATAACGCCGTAATTCCTCGATGAAGGAGGATGGCGCGTTCTGAGATGTCGCAACGGTTAAGACGTCTGCGCCATAAACGCGACCGGCGTTCACCACTTCGGCGATGGCAGCCACCGGGGCAAGGCTAGCGGTCGTGAATTTGCATTGCACGATCCAGAGTTTTCCGCCGTACGAACCGACGATGTCGGCACCTTGATCTCCGGTACCACCCACAATACGAACGTCATCGAAGCCGGTATGGATCATTAGGCGCGCGACATCGCGCTCGAAAGCCTGCCAGGGACCTCGAAGTAGGCGTCGCTCATCGAGGAAACTGGCAGGCATGATTTTATTCTTGGTCGGCTACGAGTTCGCGCGCAATTAAGTGGAGGGACATCAGAGCGCGGAGAGCCTTATCGCGATCCCTTGGCGTGTCCGGAGTATCGCCTACGCCTCCGGTCTCGGCGAGCCATACAGCATCGTGAAGCCAAGCCACGCAGGTGTCGAGTATCTGCTTTTTGCGGTTGTCCGTTGCGGTCGGGTCGCCGTAATCAACGGTCTCGTAGGGCGTGGCAAAGTATTTCCCGTCGAAGAACAGTTCCGGATGGGTTTTCACGAACTCCGGAATGAATTCGCGTTTTGCGTACTCGAGGAAGCGGCCTTTCGAAATGACTTCTTCGGGATCGGAAACACGGCTAGTCAGCATCTTGTCTCTGATGAAGTCCTGGTGGCTCTTTGGAAGGTCGCCGAAAAGTGAGCGCGCATCTTCTTGCGTGACGTTCTGAGTAAGACTCGATGCCAGGTTCTTGAGCGCGTTGCTTGCGTCGCTCGTGAGTGTGGATTCACTGAGTTCGTATTCTTTCGCGTACCGCGAGCGAAGCGAAGTTAGCGCCCCCGCGAAGGTGACTCGGTTGCCGGTCGTGTTCCTGGCGCTATCTGCCGTTCTCGCAGCGATTTCTGCAAGAAGCGCGTCCAAAGGCGTGAAGGTGACCGACTGGAAGACCTCGTTCTCCGGATCGAAATAGAACGAGTTCTCTCCACTTGCGCTTACCTGAATGGTCCAAGGGCTTCGCGCTAGCACATCATCGCTTGTCTCCACGCCGTAGGCGATTACGTTGAATCGCTTCGATGTGATGTCTTCGACGTATTCACGGGAGAGAGCGCGTACGATGGTCCGGATCGGACTTGGCGTGGCGGTCGCTGGAGTTCCCGGTGATGGCGGAGTTGGGCCGCCGGTCGGAGCTTGCGGTGTTGGGAAGCCTTGCGGATTAGCGGGTGTCGGGAAGCCTGGCGGTTGCGTGGGCGTCGTTGGCCCCGGAGTACCCGCAGGCGGCGCTGGTGCTGGCTGCGACCCGCCCGCTAGCACTTCCGCGTCTTGCTCTTCTACGAGGCGCCACCATTTCTCATCCGGCTCGTAGTCGGTATCGCCCTCGTGAAATTTCGCCGCCATCTCCTCGGCGAGATCGTTGTCCTTGACGACGAGTATCTTGGCCCACCCGCCCGCGACGCCAGCTGGCCGTGGATCGGAGCGGCGGAACGTCGAGTGTATTTTAGAGAGCGGACTTTGGTTCAGCGCATATCCCAGCTCCCTCGCCTTTTCGGGAAGGAGAGGCCCTTCACCGCGGACGATTTTGACCATCTCGTCCCAGGATGGATCGGTGCGGTCGAAGCGATCCTTCGTATATGTCACGCGACAGTGATCGAGATGGATTTCTCCAACGATGCGCCCGCGACCGCGCCGGTCGTCGATTGGATACTCAGTGTCGCTGGTGAGATCTTCGGTCCAGACGAAGAGATCCTTGTTATCCATTTCGATCTTTCGACCGTTCCGCAGGAAGTCTATGCCGAAGTCTCTTCCGTGCAGATAGCGCTGCAAGCCGATCCACCCTGTAACCTTCCGTTGACGTTCACGGACATGCTCAGAACTCTCGCATGTTGAGCATTCCGTCGTACCAGGTGGAAGCCAGGTGAGATGGCGCATGCAGAAGTGACGGGGCGCTAGTTGCACCCTGATCGGCATGAAGGCGGTGACCGGTCCAAACTTGGCGGTTTGAACGATGCGGTCTTCACCCCAGACACAGTGCCGCCGGGCCAGTACTGCTTGATTGTTGATGTACAGTTTGAAATGGACAGGCTTACCATCCTTTTGCAGCATGGCCGAATAGACACGGGATAGCCTCTTGCGGATATTGGATTGCGTTGAAGACTTGACGATCTGCTCGCGTTGGTCGGCTTTGATATTCGATATCTCGACTACTGTACCGTGTTCCGTTGGGTCTGTCTTTGGGCGGCGGACGACCGGAGCCGAGAAATGCGACTGTGTTCGCATTTTCTCGAAGTCGATCTCAACGCCGACCCACTCGGTATCCGTCTCGCGCACCGTGTAGATGACCGTCTTATTCGCGAGCCGTGCCGTGGCAATGTTGAAACCCATGCCGTAGAGTCCGAGATGGTCCATCGGGGCGTTCGAGGTCCATCCGGCGCGCACAGCGTTGTTGAGGGCATCCAGGGACATTCCAGGTCCATTGTCGCGCACGACGATCTGGGCGGTCGGCGTGTTGCTCGTGGGCAGATTGATCCTGACAGTCGGGTCTTGAACGAGAGTTCCGTTTAATGCGGCATCGAGGAACGCATCGATGGGGTTATCGATGAGCTCCGCGAGGCACTGCCAGAGATCGAGCTTGATTTCCCCCAGCATGGGAAGGATCCGAGTGGATGGCGTAAGATCGAGCGTCTGAGCGGCGGTCATCGTAATGTTTGATTCCTTGTGCTTTTTTAGCTGGCTATTTTTGCGCGCTTTTGCGGGATGCTACTCTTATGGAATCCGCAATGCCAGTTAAGATGGCTTCATTCGATGTCTCGCATTCCCAGATGGTGACGACGGTCCACCCTGAGGCTCTTAGCGCGTCCCGAACGCGTCCGTCTCGTTGCTCGTTTTGATTGAATTTTGCGTTCCAGAATTCCAGTCGGCTTTTTGGTATGCGTGTGCGCTTGCAGTTCTCGTGCCGGTGCCAGAAACAGCCGTGTACAAAGACCGCGATCTTCTTTGTCCTGATCGCGATGTCTGGCGAGCCAGGGATGCCTCGTGCATGGACGCGGAACCGAAGTCCGCTCCGGTGAAGAAACCGCCTGACGCGGAGCTCAGGTGTCGTATCCTTCGAGCGTACCAACGCCATCTGCCTGCTCCTGGCGGCGTCGATGCCAGTTTGCTCATAGCGGGGTTTCGCTTCAGGCGGCTTGGATGACATCTCTGAGCCAAATCCCCATTGCTTCGCTCATCTGCGTGGGGACGGCGTTTCCGATTTGACGCATTGCCTCCGTCCACGGGCAATCGAACACGAAGTCGTCCGGAAGGCCTTGAAGGCGACTGGCTTCCCGTACTGTGAGGTATCTTACGGAGCCGTCATCAAGAACGATCATGTTTTCGCCGCCTGGCACTCCATGATCGCCGGCTTTCAAGGCTTTCGCTGGTTGGTCCAAAGGGCTGCCCGTATGCCCTACGTATTGACGCGCTCCCTGTTGAAGTACGTGATTACGTCTGCCGTTGGGGGAGCCGAGCCCCTTGAGCGCGTCTCGGACAGTCCGCCACGCCATTCTTGCTGATTCCGGTTCGAAGGCCTGCTCGGTCAATAACGATACGGGCGGGATGATACGGTGGCGCTTCCAGTACGCTCCTGTGATGTATTGTTCCCGAAATAACGCGTCGCTGCTGTGAATCGGGTGGGGGGGCAACAACCTGACGCAGAGGTCGCGTCGCACGCCTGCGACTATGACACGGTGTCTCTTTTGAGGAGTTCCGAAGTCCGCCGCGTTGACTTTCAGGACGATCACATCGTACAGCGCTTTCTCCCGTTCCATGCGGATCCGATGGCGTCCGTACGTCTCGTTGTGCCGCCGCTCGACATGTGGATGCACAAGCGACGTTTGAATCCAACACAAGTACGGTTCGAAAGCGGGCCGGAGCAAACCGCGAACATTCTCGAAGAGGAAGGCTAGCGGCATGATCTCTCGCACAGCCCTGATTGCCTCCGGCCACATGTCGCGATCGTCGTTGTGACCGCGATGCTGGCCACCAATGCTGAACGGCTGGCAAGGTGGCCCGCCGGCGACCAAATCAGTCCGGCCATGGTACTCGCTCCAGTCGATGGAGCGCACATCGTCTTCGACGATCTTCCAATTCGAAACGTGCTCGACACTGCGGCGTTTGTTCAAATTGATCGTTTCGACGGCTGTTGCGTTTCGCTCGACAAGGAGTGCGTGTTCGAATCCGGCACGAGCAAGTCCGAGTGCGAGTCCGCCGCAGCCGCTGAAGAGTTCAACGCTTTTCATTGCCGCTTCCCCGTCGACGAGTCGACTGATGAGAAAAGGTCCGGATGTTCGATTAGTCGCTCTACGGCTCTACGGACCAGCCAGGATACGGCCACGTCGTGTTGCCGGGCCAAGCGCTCCAAGGAAGCACTCTGCGCTCTGCTCAACGTTGTCGTCACCCGCAGACTGTTCTTGCCGTCCCTTCCCATTGGCACCTCGAGTCGCGTGCCGCGGAACGCCGCGGAGCGCCGCGGACATCGTATACCCTCCAGGCACGCTCTTGCAAGCTTCCCTTGCTCTGGCATGCAGGTGCGCCCCGGATTGCCAGACCCGAACGTACGTTCGCTTATTCGCCTGGTCTGCTCCTCTGCGCCTAGCCTAACATCTTTTTCGGTCTCAGCTTGGTCGCTTTTCTGTCCAGGGGGCTTGAACGGGGTCTCAAATAGGCGCGCTGGCAGAGAGCCATCTGTTTCGATTCCGGAGTTCTAACGTGCCAAGGCCCTTTTCCGTAATCGTGCAGAATCGAGTGCCGCTGACTCAGCATCAGATTGCCGAGAACGTCGACGTCGTTCCACGGCCGTTGCGGGGCAGGCATTGCTTGGATTTGGATTGGGAGGACTTCACGCTCGGCGCGTTTGGTAACCTGACGCATCATCGCTCCCTGAATGTGGATCACGGAGTCGCCATTAGCCTTCGCGAACGATTGCAGCCGGGCCAAGCGCCTTGCTGGAACTCATTGACGGCATGCTGCGCGTCAGAATTGACAGAGAACCGTACAGTACCCTAAGCGAAGAGCAGTTGAGATCGTTGCGGAAACGCCCCAGGCGACCTCGTGATACGAATCGTGGTGTTGACTTCTTGGAATATCTCGCAAAGAACGGGTAACATTCGCTCCGATGGGGAGCTGCATTGGGTGGCGACCGACTAAGTTCGCTCCAGCGATTGGCCGGGGGCGGCACCTGGACCGGTCTCAAGGCCGCAGGTGTGGTTCGGCCGAGTCGCTGGAGCCTTGGCACCGCCCTTAAAATTCCTAATGCCCATCTTGGGCCCAGGGCGGCCATCTTGCCTAAGGAACTACGAGTCCGGCACGATGGAGAACTCACCTATCGTGGCGATGCTCCGTCGAAGCATCTCATTCACAGTCGCGGCCCTTTACTGCGCTGCCGCCGTCGAGGCTACCACCGGCGCCACTCCGCGTAAACGCTTCCCTTCGGCTCGCTGCGCTCGGCGTTGACGCGGAGCCTCTGCGCCGGCGGTTCCTGCGCCGTGCGGCAGCTCCGTGTCGGGCCGCCTACTGATTCGATAGGTCGAACGGCAGGCTTGACGGCCGACGATGCGGCAGCGATAATTGGTGTGTAAGCGTACACACGACTTTCACCCGCATAATAATGCGGGTGAAAAGCCTCTGAGGCACGATCGTCCTCGGGGCTTTTTCTTTTTATGCTCATGCGTTTCTGTTTGAAAGCTGATGAAGTCATCTAATCCATACCTCTACACTCTACCGCGACGCGAGCGGGATCCGATGGGCGTCATCTTCCCGTCGATCGGCCTGCTCATTTGGCTTGGGGCCGCCTCCTGCTGGGCCGCGACGCAAGACGTCGCGCGCACGTTCGGTTATCAACCCTCGCTCGGCCGGCCGCTCTTCGAGCACATCTACTCGCCGTTCGAGCTGCTCGCGTGGGCGATCAAGTTCGATCATCCAGCGCGTTTCGGGGTCGGGATCCATCAGGTGTTCGTTCGTGCGTATGAGATCGTGTTGCTCGGCAACGCCCTCGGCGTTGCGTGGCCGCTGTGATGGCTGTGCGGCGCGTTCGACGGCTCCAGCGCCGCACTGATCTCCATGGTTCGGCCCACTGGGCGTCACCGGATGAAGTTCGAGCTACCGGTCTTATCGGCCGCGATCGCGGCGTCTACGTTGGCGCGTGGCGTGACCCGGCATCGAAGCGGACGAAGTACCTGCGCGACGGGAGCCCGACGCACTGCCTCGCCTTCATGCCGACGGGCTCGGGCAAAACCGTCGGCTTGGTCATCCCGACGCTGCTCTCGTGGCAACGCTCTGCCGTCGTTCACGACCTCAAAGGCGAGATCTGGGCAAAGACGGCGGGATGGCGCGCTGCGAGCGCGGAGCATGGCGGGCTCGGCCAGCGCGTCTACAAGTTCGAGCCGACGGCGACCGACGGTTCGAGCGTACGGCTGAACCCGTTCGACCGCATCCGCGTCGGGACGCCGTACGAAATCCAGGACGTCCAGAACATCGTCGAGCTGGTCGCCGACGAGGGCGAGAAGCCCGTACGGGGAGACAACCGCTTCTGGGTCGAGATGGCCAAGCGGCTGCTGCTCGGCCTGAGTCTTCACGTCAAGCACGACGGCGATCCACGCAACGACTCGCTTCCCGGTGTGGCCTCGACGCTTGCCGACCCGCGCTTTGACGACGTTGACAAGTTCTTTGAGCATCTGCGCGATTACCCACACGATCCGTCGCATTCGCGCCGGTGGCTCGATGCAGAGGGCGAGCCAACCGCGACTCATCCACTCGTCGCGCAGATCGCAACGCAGATGCTCGCGATGGAGCCGCGTGTCAAAGCAAACATCGTCGCCGAAGCGCAGAGCTTTCTGACGGTCTACAGTGACCCGGTAATCGGGGCGAACATTGCGTCCAGCGACTTCGATATTTCGGAGCTGCGCAATGGTCATCTGAGCCTATACCTCGTCGTGCAGCCGGCGCACAAGAAACGCTTGCGTGCCCTGACGCGGCTGCTCCTCACGCAGATCATGCTCGCCCTAATGGACACCCACGATCACGTCAAGGAGCCGCGCGTCCTGATTATGCTGGAAGAAGTTGCTGAGATTGGCGCACTCGACATTGTGGCGACCGCGCTTGGGCTTGGGCGGGGATATGGGCTTAAGCTGTATCTCATCGCGCAGGACCTTAGCCAGCTCGAAACGGCCTGGGGCAGCAAGAGCAAGACGCTCGTTGCGAACTGTGCAATCCGCGTCGCATCGGCACCGAACGACGTCGCGACGGCCGAGCTGCTCTCAAAGATGTGCGGCACGATGACCGTGCGGCACACCGTTCGCAACTACTCCGGCAGCCGCATGAGCGCGCTGCTGCCGCATACGATGACTACCGAACACGACACGCAGCGCCCGCTGCTGACGCCCGACGAAGTCATGCGCCTTCCCGGGCCGCAAAAGGCCGATACGGGCGAAATCATTACAGCGGGGAATCTCCTCGTCTTCGCATCCGGACGCGCGCCCATTTATGGCGTGCAGCCCCTTTACTTTCGCGATCGCACGTTCACGCATCGTGCATCGATTCCGGCGCCGGACGTGCGCCGTGCCTGAGCAATTATCGCTGAACGATCAACTGCACGTGCGTCTGCAGGAGAAGCTGCGCCGCGAGCTCGGCGCGGCTGTGCTCGATGCGCTGGCCGACCCGCGCGTGATCGAGGTGATGCTCAATCCCGACGGACGCTTGTGGATCGACGAGCTCGGCGTCGGCATGCGCGATACCGGGACGCAGATCTCCGCCGCACAAGCCGAGAACCTGCTCGGCACCGTCGCCGCGACGCTCGGCTACGTCATTACGCCGGAACGTCCGGTGCTCGAAGGGGAACTCGCTCTCGACGGCAGCCGCGTGTGCGGATTGCTTCCGCCGGTGGTGCTCGCGCCGGCGTTCTGCATTCGCAAGGCCGCGGCGCTGGTCTACGGTCTCGACGACTACGTGCGTGACGGCATTCTCGACGGCGTCGTGCCACCGACGCTTGCGAGCATCGATCGCCCGCCGGCGCGCGGCCACGCGGCCGTCTTGCGCCACGCGATCCGCACGCGCCAGAACATCTTGGTCGTCGGCGGCACGCAGAGCGGCAAGACGACGCTGGCCAACGGGCTGCTCCACGAGCTGAGTACCGCGATCGGCTCGACACAACGCGTCCTGATGATCGAAGAGACGCGCGAGCTGCGCTGCAGCGTGCCCAATCACATTGCGCTGCGCACGACCGAAACGGTCGACATGACGCGCCTGGTGCGCACCGCGCTGCGCTTGCGGCCCGACCGCATCATCGTCGGCGAGGTGCGCGGTGCCGAGGCGCTGGCGATGCTCAAGGCCTGGAACACCGGCCACCCCGGCGGCATTGCGACCGTGCACGCCAACGACGCCCGCGCCGGCCTCATTCGGCTCGAGCAGCTGGTGCAGGAAGCCAACGTGCCGCCGCAGCCGGCGCTGATTGCGGAAGCCGTTGACCTCATCGTCGTCATCGTGCGCACGCCGACTGGCCGAAAGATCACCGAGATCGCCCGTGTCCACGGGGCGTCCGCCTCCGGCTACGTGCTCGAAGCGATCGACCCCGCAACTGTCGACGAGACACCGCAGATGCACCGCCATTTAATCGCCCTATGACCTACTAAACCAAGAGAGGATTACGTTATGATTCGCATGCCCGCCGCGGTGAGAACCGCGGCGTCTTTATTTCCGCTCTTCGCGATCGCCATGCTACAGCCGGTGCTCGCGAGCACCGGCGGCGGTCTGCCGTGGGATACGCCCTTGCAGACGCTGCAAAACGACCTGACCGGACCGGTTGCCACCGCGGTATCGGTGCTCGCGCTCTTCGCCGCCGGCGCGGCGCTGGTCTTCGGCGAGGAACTCGGGCATCTCGTTCGGCGCGCGCTCTTGCTCGTCGTCGCGATCGCATTTCTCGTGCTCGGCAACAACTTCTTGACGGCGCTCGGCCTGACGGGAGCGGTGATATGACCGATCGACCGCGCACGATTCCGATTCACCTGTCGCTGATTCGGCCGATCCTGCTGATGGGCGCTGAGCGCGAGCTCGTGCTCATCTCAGGGATTCTCGCGGCGGTGCTCGTGATGAGCCTTGCACGGTTGCTCTTCACCGTCGTCGGCGTCGTCTTTTGGGGCTTGAGCCTCGCGGCGTTGCAACGCGCGGCGAAGTCCGATCCGCAGTTCACCCGCGTCTATCTGCGCCACACGCGTTACCGCGGCTATTATTCGGCGCAGTCGCGCGCGACATCGCGCCTTTCAACCGTGCGGGAGGGGATGCCGTGCTAAACTTGCGCGAGTTTCGCTCGACGGCAAAGGGTCTGCCGGATCTGCTCAACTATGCCGCGGTCGTCGACGACGGCGTCGTGCTCAACAAAGACGGCAGTCTCACGGCGGCATGGACGTATCGTGGCGAAGATCTCGATTCGGCCAGCGTGCCGGAGCTCTCCGCGCTCTCGGCGCGCGTCAACGCGGCGTTCGCGCGCCGCGGCAGCGGATGGATGGTCCACGTCGACGCGCTGCGTACCGAGGCGCGCGGCTATCCGGAGGCCGGGGCCTTTCCCGATCGTACGACGCTGCTCATCGACGCGGAGCGGCGGGCGGCCTACGAGGCCGAAGGCGCGCACTACGAGAGCCGCTACGTGCTCTCCGTGACCTACCTTCCGCCGATCGACGCGCAGCACGCGATCGCAAACTTCTTCGTCGAGGGCGACCGGCCGCGGGAGCACGCCGGCATGGCTTCGCGAGCGCTGGAGACCTTCGCGGGCGCCCTTGTGGAAATCGAGGATAACCTGTCAGCGGCGCTGCGGCTCGTGCGCCTGCGCGGCCGCCGCATCGAGGATCCCTTCGGGCGCGGGCACATCCACGACGAGCTGCTCCGCCACCTGATGGTGTGTCTCACCGGCGAGGACCATCCGGTCAACCTGCCGCCGATCCCGATGTACCTCGACGCGGTCTTCGGCTCGCAGGACTTCTTCGGGGGCTTGCGTCCGCGCATCGGCTGCCGGCACATTCGCCCGATCGCGATCACCGGCTTTCCGGCCGAGAGCTATCCAGGCATCCTCGACTTCCTCAACCGCCTGCCGCTGTGCTACCGGTGGTCGACCCGCTTCATTCTGCTCGACGCGCCGGCCGCGCAGCAGCGAATCAACCGCTATCGCGCGCGCTGGTGGCAGAAACGCAAGAGCTTGCGCAACCTCGTGCGCGAACAGACCGGCACCGCGGCGACGCACGTCGATGCCGACGCCGATGCGATGGCGACCGATGCCGTTGCCGCGCTGGCCGATGCGTCGAGCGGTGCGGTGAAGTTCGGCTACTACACGAGCGTCGTCGTGCTGATGGACGAGAACGCCGAGCTCGTCGATGCCGCGGCGCGCGACGTGCTCAAGGCGATCCATCACGCCGGCTTTGGCGCGCGCATCGAAGACGTCAACGCCGTCGAGGCGTTCTTGGGGACGCTGCCCGGCCACGGCGTTCCGAATATCCGCCGGCCGCTGCTGCACACGCTCAACCTCGCCGATCTGCTGCCGCTCACGACCATCTGGCCGGGACTCGCGCAGCAGCCGTGCCCGTTCTATCCGCCGCACAGCCCGCCGCTCGCGTACGCGGCGACGACGGGCGCAACGCCGTTTCGTTTGAACCTCCACGTCGGCGACGTCGGCCATACGCTGGTCGTCGGACCGACCGGCAGCGGCAAATCGACGTTGCTGGCGTTCCTGCTCGCGCAGCATTTCCGCTATCCCGACGCGCACGTCTTCGCGTTCGACAAGGGCTACTCGCTCTATGTGCTCTGTGCCGCGAGCGGCGGATCGTACTACGAGATCGGCGCCGATACCGGGCCGGCATTCACGCCGCTGGCGCAGATCGACGCGCCGTCGGAGCGCCTGTGGGCGCAGGAGTGGCTGGAGACGCTCGTGACGCTGCAAGGCGTCACGGTTACGCCCGTGCACCGGCGCGCACTGCATCGCGCACTCGAGCTGCTCGCCAGCGCGCAGAGCCGCACGCTCACCGATCTCGTCAACACCGTGCAAGACCAGCTCTTGCGCGACGCGCTCACGCCGTACACGCTCGCGGGGCCGCTCGGGCGCTTGCTCGACGCCGAACGCGACGAGCTCGACGAGAACCTCTTCCAAGTCTTCGAGCTCGACCACGTCGCGATGATGGGCGAGAAGAACCTCGTGCCGGTCTTGCTCTATCTCTTTCATCGGGTGCAGCGGCGATTGGCGCGTGGGCGCCCGGCAATCGTTGCGCTCGGCGAAGCGTGGCTCGCGCTCTCGCATCCGCTCTTTCGCGAGAAGATCCGCGAGTGGCTCAAGACCTTGCGCAAGAGCAACGGCGCGGCGATTCTCGAAACGCAGTCGATCAGCGACATCACCGAGTCGCCGATTCGCGACGTCATCATCGAGTCGTGCCTGACGAAGATCTTCTTACCCAACAGCGAGGCGCAGACCGAACACGCCGCCGGCGCCTACAAAGCGCTGGGGCTGTCGTCGCGCCAGATCGAGCTGATCGCGCGCGCCGTGCCCAAGCGCCAGTACTACTACAGCAGTCCGCTGGGCAAACGGCTCTTCGAACTCGGGCTCGGACCGATTGCGGTCAGCTTTCTCGGTGCGGCCGGCCGCGATGACCTCGCCGCGGTGCGCAGCCTGCGCGATCGCTTTCCCGCTACGTGGCCGGCCGAGTGGCTGTACCGGCGCGGCCTGCGCGATGCGGCCGCGCAGTGGGCCGAGTTGTCACCACCCACTTCAACGTTCACTCAACCTACTCTCTAAGGAGACCACCATGAAACGAAATCTCTTCCGCGCCGTCGCGCTGGCGGCGGCGCTTCTCTGCGCGCCCGCACAGCCGGCCCAAGCGCAAGTGGCCGTCTATGACGCGGCCAACTACGTCAAGAACACGCTGACCGAGCTGCACACGCTGCAGATCGTCACCGATCAGGCGACCCAGATCGCCAACCAGCTTCAGCAGATCGACTACCAGGTGCAGAGCTTGCGCAACTTTCCCAACGGCATCTGGGGACAAATCCAAGGCGATCTGCAGGCACTCACCCGGATCGCGAAGGTCGGGCAGAGCATCAGCTACGGCGACGCGAACCTGAGCACTGAGTTCACGCACATGTATCCCGGCTACGAAGTGCCGACGAACTACACGCAAGCCTACACGCAATGGGCGACCAACGCGCTGGGCGGCATGCAAGGCGCGCTGCAGTCGGCGAAGTTGCAGAGCACGCAGTTCCAGAGCGAAGATGCACTCTTCAGCCAGCTTCAAGGACTCTCCAACGGCTCGGTCGGGCAAATGCAGGCGCTGCAGGTCGGCAACATGATCGGCATCCAGGAGGTGCAGCAGCTCGAAAAACTGCGCCAGCTGCAGATGGCGCAACTCCAAGGTGAGTTCGACTACCTCGCGACGCAGCAGCAGAACGATCTGGTGAAGTTCGCGACGCTGCGCGCGTGGCTGGACAGCCAGCAGAACTACAAGTCCAGCGAGTAGCGTTGTAATGCGACGGATCACGAGAGCAGCATCGCTGCTCTTTTTTCTTGCGCTCCTGCCGACAGCAGCGCTGGCGGACTCGCAGCCGGTCTGCGTACCGGGCGCGGGCCAGGGCGGCATCCTCACGGGCCTGGCGCATCAGTTCAGCACCACGACCCAACCCTGGATGACGACCGCGCTGCACTACGCGCAAGGGCTGTTCTTTGCGCTGGTCGCGATCGAAATCGCGTGGTCGGCGATCACGTACGTCCTGCAGAAGGACAGTCTGCCGGACTTCGTCGCGTCGCTGCTGCTCAAGATCCTGGGCGTCGGGTTCTTCTTTATCGTGTTGCAGCCGCAGTACGGACCGGTCTGGATCGGCGACATTATCTCCAGCTTCAGCCAAGCCGGCAGCGCGATCAGCGGGCAGGTGCAGTTGACGCCCAGCGATCCGAGCTCGGTCTTCAACTGCGGGACCGACATCGCCAACGCGATGCTCGAGAGCACCTCGGAAAATCAGGGCATGACGCTCGGCAATCTCTTGCCGATGATCGAGATCGTTCTTACGTCGATGATCTGCGCGCTGGGCGTCGTGCTGGCCTTTGCGATCATCGCGGGGCAGCTGCTCATCACGCTGATCGAGTCGTATATCGTGATCGGTGCTGGGGTTTTCATGCTCGGCTTTACCGGCAGCCGCTGGACGCTGGTGTTCGGGGAGAAGTACGTCGGCTACGCGGTCAGTATCGGCATCAAGCTTTTCATGCTGGAGCTGATCGTCGGGCTGGGGTTCGACCTCGGACAGCAGTGGGGGTCACTGTTCGCTAACGGCATCGCACCGCCGGAGACCTACATCGAGGTGGTCGGCGCGGCGCTGGTCTTCGGTTTTCTCGCCTGGCAGATTCCCAGTCTCGCGGCTTCGCTCATGAACGGCGCGCCGCGAATGACCTTGGGAAGCTTCGTGAGCACCGCCGGCGCCGTTGCGGTCGGCGGCGTGATCGTCGGCAGCGGCGTCGGCGCGCTGATCGCCGGTGCGACAACGCTTGCCGGCGGCAGCTCCGAAACCGTTCGTGCGGCCGGCGACGTCGGCGATGTCGAGAGCGCGCGCCTCCTCGATACCGGCGGGCCCGGCAACGGGCGCTCCGGCGTACGTCGGAAGCACGTATGATCCCGACGCGTACGCGCGCGAATCGGACACGTTTGCGAGCAGCGCGACCTCGGATCGCGACGACGAAATCGCGGACGCCGCTGACGCGGTCAGCGAATCCGACGATTCGACTGAGTCCGAGGTCACGGAAGAAGAAGTCGCCGCAACGCGCGCGAGCGATGCGGCCGTTGCCGCCGACGACGCTCGCGAGGTTACCCAAGCCGAAGAGAGCGACGTGCGCAGCGATCCAACCGGCGCGCCGCGCGGCATCAATCCGATGCTCTTTCGCCAGCCGCCCGTGCCCGACGACTCGGCCGACGGCAACATCGAGATTCGCTTCAAACATCCTGAATGAGTGAGTGAACATATGAAAACAAGCGAACACGCCGGCGCGATGCGGCGGCACTGGAAACCCCGTATCTCTCGGCTCGCCGCGAGTGGAACGAACGCTACGGCGACTACATCGCACGCGCTCGCAGTTGGCGATGGGCCGCCTTCGCGGCCCTCGCCGTGTCGCTCGTGCTGGCGATCGGCGTGGTCTGGCAAGGCGCGCAAAGCAAAGTCGTGCCGTACGTCGTCGAGGTCGACAAGCTCGGCGACGCGGTCGCAGTCGCGCGCGCCGATCGCGCCGCACCGGCTGACGTGCGCGTGATCAAGGCGCAACTCGCGGCCTGGATCGTCGACGTGCGCTCGGTCAGCTCCGACCCGCTCGCGCAGAAGGCCGCGCTCTCACGTTCCTACGCCATGACCGCGGCGACCGCGACGCTCTTTCTCAACGACTACTACCGGCAGCACTCGCCATTCAGCCAAAACCGCACCGTTGCGGTCAGCGTCGACGCGGTGCTGCCGATCAGCAAACAAACCTACCAAATCCAATGGAGCGAGGACGGACGCGACCTGCAAGGCCGCGACCTCGCCACAACGCACTGGCTCGCCAGCGTCACCGTCGCCTTTGATCCGCCAACGGATGAACGCGGCGTCCTGAGCAACCCGCTCGGGCTCTACGTGACCGGCATCAGCTGGACCCAACACTTGTAACCCTTCATCGCTTTTTGTGAGGAATGACCAATGCTGCGACAGATCAGTATCTTCGCTCTTCTTACCTGTGCGCTCGTCCCGGCGGTTGCCCATGCCGGGCCGATCGCCGGACCCGACGGCGTGCTGCGCTATCCGTTCGGCGAGCGGACGCCGCCGACGTTGCGCTGCAAGCCGCTCTTCGTCTGTGACCTCGTGCTCGAACCCGGCGAGACGATCGTCAACGTCGCCGTCGGCGACTCGGTGCGCTGGCTCATTGCGCCGGCGTCGAGCGGCGGCGGCGACGGCGCCACGCCGCACGTGCTCGTCAAGCCGACCGAAGCCGGCCTGCGCACGAACCTCATCGTGACGACGAACCGGCGCACGTACTACCTGACGCTCGTGTCGAGTTACAACTTTCCGATGCCGCGGATCGGCTTTCTCTATCCGCAAGATCCGCAGCAGGCCTTTGCCACTGCCGCTGTCGGACGCGGGGTACGCGTCCGACGCACCGCTGCCCGATACGGCGATCGACAAGCTCGATTTCAACTACCGCATGAGCGGCGACCGCGACCTGCAGCCGGTGCGCGTCTTCAACGACGGCACGCACACGTATCTGCAAATGCCGCAGGGCATGCGCGAGGTTCCGGTGCTCTTCGCGATCGGCAGCGACGGCGGCGATACGCTCGTGAACTACCGTTTCACCGGCCTCTACTACGTCGTCGACGGTGTGCCGGCGGGCATTGCGCTCGTCGAGGGCAGCGGCAAGCACCAGCGCCGCGCGCTCGTGACCCGTGGGAGCTAAATCATGGATCCAAAGCACGTAACTTCGCCGGTCGAGCTGGTCGAAAAAGCTTGGCGCGGCCCAGTTCTCGGGGTCATCAAGATCAGTGCGAAAGCCGGGTTCATCGCAGCGCTGCTGCTCGCCGGACTCGTCGGCCTGATCGTCTACGGCATCTCGACGGCGGGACACCGCCGCGCTTCGAATCTCAACTCCGCAGCAAACCTGACGAAAGCTTCCGAGCAGCAGACGCCGTGGTGGAACGCCATTCCTGACGCCCAGCCCTCAGTGCTGCGGCTTCCCACGCTTCCGGTCCCCGCACAGGTTCCGCCGCTGCTTAAACAGGCTGAGAACTCCGTGCACGTGCCGGCACTCGCGCCAATCTCCGCTACGCAGATGCAAGCAGCGCAGCTGGCGCACGAGCGGGAAGAGCGCCGCCGGGCGCTACTCGATGCGGCGCAAGCAGCGCCGGTCATGGTGCGGCTCAACGAGAACGGAACGCCGGAGCTTGCCGGTGCGACGCAGCCGGCGCCCGGTTCTCTGCCCTCGCCGGTGCTGCCTCCGGGACTCGCCGGAAACGCATCGCAACCGCGAGCGTCTGAAAGTCAAGACGAGCGCGATGCCTTTCTCACCTCGGCCGCAAGCGCTTCGCGCGATCGAATCTTCGCGGCGCGCCAAGACGATCCGTCGCCCTACGAGCTCCACGCCGGGAGCGTCATTCCGGCCGTTCTGCTAACCGGGATCAACGCGGATCTTCCCGGCACGATCGTCGCGCAAGTGCGCAACGACGTCTTCGACAGCGTCACCGGGCGCTATCTCCTTATTCCGCGCGGCACGAGACTCGTCGGCACCTACGATAACCGGATCGTACAGGGCCAACGCCGCGTTCTTGTTGCGTGGACGAGGCTGCTCTATCCCGACGGCTCGAGTGTCGACCTCCTCGGCATGCCTGGGACCGACGAGGCTGGGTACGCCGGTTTTGGCGCCAACGTCGACGAGCACCTCAACAAGGTCTTCACGTCCGCACTGCTGCTCAGCATCATCGGCGCGGGGGCGCAGTTGAGCCAGCCACAGCAGTCATCGAGCCTGTACGCGGCGCCGAGCGTTGGGCAAACGATTGCCGGCGCCGTCGGACAGCAGATCGGCAACACGAGCATCCAGCTCACGCAGCGGCAATTGGAAATCCCGCCGACCCTTGAAGTGCCGCCAGGTTATCTTTTCAACGTGCTTGTCGATCGCGACATCGTGTTGACCGCACCGTACGGCGAGGCGGGTGCACGATGACACTCCACGTGCTTGCGCTGGCAGCGCTCATTCGGCATTGCGCCCCGACCGTCGCGCCATCAACCATGACGGCGATCGTACAAGTGGAAAGCGGCGGCGATCCGCTCGCGATCGGCGACAATACCACGAGGCGTTCGTACTACCCGCGCGACCGCGCGACTGCGGAACGTCTGGCGCGCCGGCTGCTGGACGCGGGGCACTTGCTTGACCTCGGGATCGCTCAAATCGACAGCATGAACTTCGCCGGCTTCGGCGTGACCGTGCACACGATCTTCGATCCGTGCATCAATCTGAGCGTCGGCGCGAGGATACTCAGCGGCGACTACGCCTTCGCTGCGCGGCGATATGGCGACGGTCAGGTCGCGCTGCGGCATGCGATCGGCATGTACAACACCGGGCGCCTCAACGCCGGAGCGCGCTACATCGCGCGCGTGGTCGCCGCCGCTGAAATTCGTGACAGACGACGCTCAGAGCTCGCGCGTCGCTGCGAAGCGCGAGGCGATGCATTCACCTCTCCTCGTGCGCGTGGCGATCACGCGGCACGAAGTACGCGGCACGCATCGCAAACGAGTCACGCCGGCGCGCTCGCCGATTCTCGTCACGGTCGCGCCAACATCGCAAGTGAAAATCTTCTAACCGGTTTGCCGAATGCCCATTAGTCAGCCGACGCTGGTGCTAGCTCTTGCACTCGCATTTGGCTTGGTTGCAGCCGCAGCAGTCGCAAGCGGCGCTTTCATGAAGACGCGAAGAGTTCGGATTCTCCGTTTTGGCGCATGTGCCGCCGGGATAATTTTCCTTGGGTGCATGCTGACGGAGCTCGATCTGCGCTTCAACTTCACGCCGAGCATGCCCCTGGGCATTTACAGGCTCGCGCCCACGCCGGCAAATGGCGAGTTTCCACGCGGCACGTTCGTCGCCGCGTGCGCACCGCGCATTGCCGCCGAGCTTGGCAGGCGTCGCGGATACCTCGCGGCGGGGCGTTGCGCAGCCGACACTGAGCTGCTTTTGAAGATGATCGTCGCCGTTAGCGGCGATGACGTCGCAATCTCAGGAAACGGAGTCTCCGTCAACGGGTGCGCACTCCCGCATAGCCGGCAACTTGCGTTCGACGCTGCGGGACGCAGGCTGTCGCGCTGGCCCGAAGGCCGCTACCGCCTTCGGCGCGACCAGCTATGGCTCTACGCCGCCAATGATCGGAGCTGGGATTCGCGTTATTGGGGGCCGGTAGCCGCGACCGATGTCACGGCCAGGGCGGTTCCTTGTTCACTGCCCCGCTTGCAGTCTATTTAACGAGTAGCGAGACGCGCTGCCGTGGACGAACTCCACTGGATCGCGTCCCCTCCGCAACGATCAGGGCCGGGTGTTCAACCCTTCAGCCGTGTCGCCGAGATTCTAGACGCGCAGGTGTGACGGATCGCTTCCCCCAGCGATGGTAGGGGTGGAGGCAAGAAAGCCAATGCATACAGTCATCACGATCGAGATCAACGGGCACCGTTACGAGGTGCAGCATCATCAACTCACCGGCGAGGAGATCCGGAAACTCGGGCACCACGAAGACGGTGCGCTCTATCTTCTGAGGCACGGCGGCGAACGCATGTTCATCCCCGACGACAAGACCGTGGAACTGCACGACGACGAGCGTTTCGAGATTGTCGTCGCGCACGAGAGCATCACAATCTTCATCGAGGGGACGCCCTACGAAACTCGCAAGCACGTTATGACGGGAGCCGAGATAAAAAAACTCGGGAATCAGCCGCCTGCGAACCGCCTATACCGTCTCGAAGGCACGCAACGTATCCTCATCGAGGATGACCAGCGCGTGCATCTGCACTGCGGAGAGCAATTCATCACCCAACCGCCGTGTGGGCACGCGAGCTGATGAGCGATGCGGAACGTCGGATTCTTATAGACCTGTTCGGAGAGGGCGTCGAGGAACACATGCAAGGCAATCTGCGCCTCATCATTCTCCCGTGCGTTTCGCTTCCTCCAGGCTGCACGCCAGCACAGGCGTTCGGCATCTACGTGGCCTCGCCGACGGCAGGCTACGAGAGCCGACTGTTTCTGGAAAGCCCAGTCAAACTGAAGTCCGGCGTACAGCCGCAAACGACAGCGCTAGTGCTGTTGGGGCGCACGCTGCACGCTGCGAGCATCCAGGGCATCTCCTGGTCATTGCCTCCGCACCAGGGCGTCTTGGCGCATCTCGCGCGTTACGAGCTGGTGGCGTGAAGGGATTCATTGCCTGGCTGCTAGAGCTGCTCGGGATCATCAAGGCGCCCGAGCAGCCGCTGCGGTATCTCCGGCTGCGCATCACGCGCTCGTTGTTGCTCGCGCTGCATCGCGCGACGCTCCCAACCGCCTCCAACGGCGAGCCATTGGCTTTCTTATGCGCGCGATTCGCATCGGAAAGCGTGACCGACGTGATCGTAGCGGTCGAGGTGTTGCCGTTTACGGTTGCAGCGTACGTGGACGGGTTTGCGGGCGCTAACTTCGATACCGATTGGGCAATCCGGTGCTCGAACGACTCGGCGCGCAGCAATGCTGGCATCTTCCTCGCGCATCGGCACGGTGGCATCGGCAAGCCTGATTTCAGCGCTGTGGATCGCGCGACGAACCTGTCAGTGATAGCGCTGTTGTCGTACGGTATGCCGACGATTCCGTACGGTGCGCTCGTACTCAGCGACACCGATGCGATGCTTGTCGTCGCGGTGAACGGCAAGTTGGTCGAAGCGCAGTTGGAGATCGTTGCCGACGCGCTTGGTAATTTTGAGGTCACGGCATGAAGGATTCGAGCAGGCTTGCGTATCTCGGCAAGGGCCTCCAGCATCTGCGCCGGTCGACCGTAACCGTCGTCGGCGCGGGCGGCGGCGGGTCCCATCTGGGTCAGCAGCTCGCGCATGTCGGCGTCGGCACACTATCGATAATCGATTCGGACGTGATCGAGGAGTCGAACGTCAACCGCGTCGTGTGCTCCGGCTACGACGTGGTGGGGAAGCCCAAGGCCGTCGTTCTGGCGAAGCGGCTACGCGGTCTGGGCGGCAATGTCGTGCCAGTTGTAGCGCGTGCCGAGAGTCCCGAAGGGCGTTCATGGATCGAGCGTAGCGATCTCGCCCTTGGCGCCGTGGATGGAGTCCGGGCGCGGCATAATATCGAGTCGATTTGCCGCGCCGCACTGGTGCCGTACATCGATATCGGCCTGAAGATCGATCTCGGAGATGATGGCAACGTCATCGGCATAGGCGGACAGGTGTTCCTCTCGTTTCCAGGTCGCGCTTGCCTGCAGTGCGTGGGTATCGTGACCGAGGAGGGTATGTTGCGCGACCGAGAAGAGTATGCTGTTGGCGACCCGGATCAGCAGGTGATCAGTTTGAACGGTATTTTGGCGTCCCAGGCGGCCGACACCGTGATCGCCTTGCTGACGGGCTTCGCGCCCGATTTTCCGCCGAGGCTGCTTCTCCGCTACGATGGATTGCTGCACCGGATGCTGCCGGATGCGGACGCGGAGCGCATAAGCTGTCCGCATTATCCGCAAGCCCAGGCCGGCTGGCGCGTGGTACTTCCGAAGAGGCCGAACCCGGCGTGAACGATCCCCTTGTTGAAGCTATCGATGCGGTTCGCGAAAGTCAAGACGACCGTCTGTACCACATCGTAGGTAGAATGATCATGGCCAAGAGGCGGGTCTCGGTGAAGGCCCTCACTGCGATTCGGGAAGCGGTCTATATGAATCTTGCCGAGTGCTTCTTCCGGAATACGTTGAGCATCGATATTGCTAGGATGTTGCCGACGATCATAAAGAGGCGCATCGATGACCATTTCCGCTCCAAATATCGGAATGGCGAGGAATGGCGGAATGTCGTTTCGATCAATGAATTGGCTGATGAGCCGGTTTCATCGATGAACGTCCACGAAATTGTCGAGCAACATGCGATGCTCGTCGACGCGACGGCGGCCCTCATCGAACTGCGTGACAGCGAGGACAAGTATGACCAACGCGACTATCAAATACTGGAAGCATATATCACCGCGACATTGAATAAAGAACGAATTCAGGAAATCATGGGCAAGGAAGTCAGCGATACTTACGTCTCCACGCTGCTGAATAGAGCAAAGCAGCGGCTACTCACGCGTTTCGAATCCGCAGGCTGGAGGCAAGGGGTATGAAGGAAAACAATATTGACGACATTCTGACGCTCGCATTTGCGAATCTCCATCAGTCCGAACCTCCAGAAGCGTTCAAGAACGCAATCGCAAGGCAACCGCGTGCGCCGCTCGCTCAGCTCATCGATGGGCTGCTGGAAGAGCAGCCTGGCATCGGCGTTCGGCGGCTGCTGAAGCGCATCGCTGATCTCAACCAAGGGAGTCCGGAAGACATGGATCGGATGGATTTCCAGTCGTACCTAATCGGCCGGCTAGGAGTCTCCGAGTCAGAACTTCGCCAATGCATGACGGCACTGGGGAGCTATCGCCGGCTGTGTGAAGCGCATCCGGGAGAGCAGTTCTTGGCTGCGGCTCGCGATGAGGGTTGCGAAGGTATCGGCTCAATAGATGCTGATCAGCTTCGCGCGCTGTTCAAGAAACGAAAGAAGTGAAGCGTGGACTGCCGGTTCATCCCGAAATCGGTCAGGCAGCGGAGCGCATACTCAGAGAATCCGGTCCTCCGAGGCTGGAGAATGGCATCGGCATTGATGTCGTGGCGATTATCCGCGAATTCTGTAACTTGGAGGTTGCGTGGATTTCTGGCTTGCGGCCCATGGGCAAAGCATTGCTGGGTCTCTACGTGCCCCAGTTTCGGGCGGTTCTCGTCGAGAATGAATGCCATCCGCATCGCCAGCGATTCTCGTTGGCGCACGAATTAGGTCATGCGCAGCTCCAGGACGATTTTGGGGACGCCGACTCGCTTTTCGATGTGCAGGCTTTGCAAATGGTCTACTTCTGCGATGCAGCCGATATGTCGGCAAAGCCAGACGACGAGCGCAGCAGAGGTCGCCGAAGGCGTCTGGAGGTGAGGGCGAACCAGTTCGCGGGGGAATTGCTCATGCCGACCGGATTGGTGAAAGAGGTCTGGCCGCAGTACCGCGACGTAAGGAAATGCGGCGAACTATTGGGAGTTTCGAAGCAATCGTTGGAGATTCGGCTGCAACAACTGAATCTCGGATCGGCGACCTACGATGGGTCTTCACGCCGGCTCCTCTAGTAGGGTGGTCAGCCTACGGTCCGGAGGGGGCCGATGGAGGACCTCAGTGATGCCCACATCCGCGACTAACGCCGCGACCATCGGGTTCCTGATTCGCATCGAGACTTGGTTCGTTCGCCCAAACGCGACAGTTTGCCGGACCGGTTCGCATGCCTGGTGTTGGCCGCGTGGCCCGGCGCTGAGCTTCGCAGATAGGCGCGGATGTTGCGACGGCTTAGTCCTTTTGGGATTTCCTTGCAGTTTGGATTTTGGGTGCCTCGTTTTTATTGACGACTACGCCAGCGATAGCATCCAGGTACTCCCCGACCTCTTCTCGGCGAAGGTCGGCCGCGGAGTAAAGGGATTCCCGAGTAGCCGACTTGACATAGGCTACCAGTCGTGTTTTTTTACTGAGGCCGAGGCTAGGCCGCCCAGGACCACGCTTTTGGATCTTGTCCACGGGACCGGTCATCTGCGATTTCTCTTGATTAGGCTCCTGCAGAAGGAGGCTCAGATTATGAGTGCCTCGAAAATATTGCCCCGGATAGATCGGTTCGCAACCTTGCGGTCCGGCCGAAACCTTAAATCGCCGGTCCCATTGCGAGCCACGATTTTTACGGGAACGAAAGCATCGGGAGCTCTAGGGAGGATGGAAGCGATGGAGGGACGAGAACCTAAACGGTCTACCGCGCGCGCTCGGTCATCCGCGCGCTCGGGTGCCGCATCGCCACGAGAGGCTCGTGCTATGAATCAAACAACCGAAGCTGCGGCTCCAGCAGCTGTCGCAAGCGAGGATTTTCTCGCTGCGGCTCAACGCGCGGAAGAGGAAATCGGTCAGTTCGTCGAGGCCCACCAGGTCACGGACCGTGTTCTCGATCTGGTAATGAGCGTCTAAAGTCGGCCCGCATGAGTTACAAAGTCTGGTCCTTTTCGAAGGGCCAGCTCCTTTCTTGTCTCGCCAACGATTTCGTCACGGCCGATTTCATAGACTCCAACAAGGGCAAATTCGCCCAGAGTCATTATCTTGCTGGCTACCTGGAGAAACTTGAGGCCAAGACGATCGTCGAGGAGCCGGAATACGTCGATGGCGATTATCTCGAGGACTATTCCACCTACTACGTATCGTGCTTCGACAAGTACAAGAATCGATGCAAGCGCCTGCACTTCTTTAAAGAAGTCATCAGCGGAGCGGATTTCGACAAGTGGCTGCGGGAGCGGTCGGCTGAGAGCGACGAGCATCTACGAGCAACGTATCTCGGATTCGTCGTAGCGCGGCCTTTGCCGCAGGCCGTCATCGGAAGAACCGAAGTCAAAACGTACGATGACGAACCAAGGCGCTGTTATCCGGCATGCCGGGACTATGACGTAAATCTGTTTGGCATCGAATTGAATATGCGTAGCCTCGCATACCAACAGCAGGATACTGTGGTCGCCGCTTGCGCGACCGTGTCGCTGTGGAGCGCTTTCCATAAGACCAACGAACTGTTCAAGACACCGGTGGTGCGGCCAGCAACCATCACGGCATCGGCGAACACGGTAATATATCGCCGTGCTGGCCGTGCGATGCCTTCGCGCTCTCTCAGCACGGAGCAGATGATCGAAGCGATCCGAAGGATCGGTTTGGAGCCGCTCCTGGAACCAGTCGTGGAAAGCACGCCCCTGATGTCGATGATCTACGGTTATCTAGAGTTCGGGATTCCGGTAATCCTGATGGCTCGCCTGAAGGAAGCCGGCTATCAAGGGCACGCGGTCACCGTTACGGGATTTAGGATTGGAGATCGTGTCCCGCAGTGGACGGAACCTCTGAACAGCGATGTTGATACGAAGGCACGGCGGATCGAGCGGCTCTATATCCATGATGACAATCTGGGTCCGTTCGCTCGGGTGTTTCCGCAGGCGGTAGAAGCGTCTTTCGGAACTTCGACCGGCCTTCCGTCAGCGTACCGGCCGCCCTTCCAACTGCAATCATTCGACGCGGACATGAACCCTGAACATACCCTCTTTCCGGCGGTCGTGATGGCTCCGGTCTACGGGAAGATTCGGATCACGTTCACTGACGCGCACTCGTGGGTCCAACGCCTCACCGTCGTGCTTGGGCTGATCGGCGTAAACTGCACCGGTTTCGTCTGGGATATTAAATTGACAACGACGCAGAAGTTCAAGAGCCTGCTGCGTGAGAGATACGGTGCGCTGAAGCCGGCGATGGACATGCTCTCTGAGCCGCAGCCGCGCTTCATCTGGAGAGCAGTGGCCTGCCGCGGCGAGAACGAGATAGCCGAGTTGCTGATCGATGGAACCGGCATCTCCCGGTCCTGCCCCGTGTTCGGTGTGCTGTGGCATGACCCGGCGTTCCAGGCGGACGTGAAGGCGAAGTTGTCCGGCTACAATAAGGCGGACGTCGCGAAGGCGTACTCGCAGCGGTTTGCAGACCTGCTCTACGCCTGATAGCCATCAGCCGGATCGTCCCCTCCTCCATCTACCGGTGGCTTCGTAGGCTACGCGAAATGCGACTACTCTGCCTGTACGTTCACAGATTCGGCCGAACTTCGTCTGACGAGCCTATAACGGTGGATCTGAAGCCCCGCGAGCTCCGCACTAGTTGAAACGGTTCGCTCCTAAAGGCAGAACGGCTCACTACACCGTTCACTACACAGAATCGCCAAAAGCGGCCTGCGATTTCCATTGGCCTTCGTAGCGCTATGCGCGAAATTGCCAGTACTATCAGGGACTTTCGACACTTATAAGGTAGTGGCGGGGACGCTAGGAGAACCTCCTACACGCTCCCGCCAAGTCAAAACATTCCCTCGACTCCCACTTCTCGCCTGTGTTTATGCGGGTTTGCCGCGCGTCGGGATCGTCCTCGCTGGCTTCTCCCGTAGCGTCCTTGGCCGTCATCCAGGATCGTGCGGGCATAAGCCTGAGACCGCCGACGTCCGCCTAAGGCCTTCCCGGCGCGGTGCGCACCGGAGCCAGACGGTCTCACGCATCGGGCGGAAGTGGTGCCTGCCGAGCCGAACCTTGCTCTTCCCTCAGCACTCTCGGAGGCAGAAAATCATGCTTCGTATCATCTTTTTTGGAGTGGTAGCCGCAGTCGTTATAATCGTCGCACCGATCACTGTTCAGGCTCAGCCGATGGGCGCAATGTCAGACTCGGACTACATGGCAAAAGTTATGACCGCTGCACCGGCGCCCGTCGTTAAAGGCGCGACGATCGTGCAGATGCAGAAAGACGGCACAATGCGGACCCTTCAGACAGGTTCGAACGGCTTTACCTGCATGGTCGCCGCTGGCAATTCCATGTGCTTGGACAACAACGCCATGCAGTGGGCGCACGCGTGGATGACGCACACGACTCCGCCTGACGGCGTCGGTTTCGTCTATATGTTGTCCGGTGACAACGGCGCGAGCAATACCGACCCGTACGCGACGGCACAGGCCAACGGTAACCATTGGGTGACAACCGGATCCCACGTAATGATCGTTGGTCCCTCTGCCAAAACGATGGGCTATCCGACGACCGCCGATGCCGATCCAACGAAGCCGTATGTAATGTGGGCCAACACGCCCTACGCGCACTTGATGATTCCGGTAAGCCCTCCATAGTAATGTAGCATCCCCACCCGCACGGCGGAGGATGGTTCGGCAACTACGTTTGGCAACGACGCCAACGGCTGTTTGGTCTCGCCCGGCGCTATAATGGGAGTCCTAATGCTTAGGAGTTTTAAGAAGCTTTGAAGGGAGGGCGTGATTTCGTCGTCGCGTTAATGAGCGGAGTCGACGCTCTTCATGCGGAGGTTCGTCGCCCAGAGCCAGCCGGGGCCGTGCAGCCATAGTCCGAACGCGGCATCACGCGCGTTCTGCGGCACGTTGAGCGTGATGGTGAACGGCGTCCACTCCGTCGTCCCTTCCAGCATGCGATCGTTCATGGTATCGAACCCAACGTACCTGCCGTTGGCTCCGTCGACGCGCAGCCACGCGGCGGCGCCGCCGTCCGCGTTGTAGGCGCGAAGATCTCCGGTGACCTGAATGCGCTTGCCGCGATAGGGTGTGACGGGAACGGTCACCGATGTGACGCCCGTCCCTTTCCCGGCGACTGACCACAACCATAACAGTCCGGCTGGATTCGTCGCGCTGGGCGCGTCGCCGCCGGCCTTGTAGTTGGCGAGATCCGAACCCGCCAGCCACCAGCGTGCCTGCAAGGAGATGCCGCCGGCGCCGACGGGCACGGTGAACGGCCGCCATGCCGCGGCGCGCGCCACCTCGAAACCGTGCGCCGGATGCATCGTGTCGACGAAGATCAGCGTGTCGAACGACTTCTTCAGATTGACGTATCCGTAGCTTTGACTGGGGTCGATATCGGCGAGGCTCGCGAACGCGCCGAGTGTGCGCATCGGCTGTTCGCTCGACAGATATGCGCCAAGCGGCGTTCGCGTCGAAATCGGTCCCAAGTTGAGCCCGAAGAGCGGCTCGCCCGCGGAACGTAAGACGCCGCCGACCGCCTCGGGGGGATCCGGCGGCATGGTTACGGGCGCACTGAAGCCGTTGGGAAGCGTGCTCCCGCGGTCGAACGCAAATCCGATGACGTAATAGTTCGTGCCACAGCGCCGGCGCAGATACGTCCCCATCGGGATCATACCGCCCGTGCTCGAGGTCATCACGTGGCCGTCGTGCGCCCAAAGGGCGATGCGCGAGTGCGGGAACATCGTCGTGGCAAACCATTGCAAATTGCGAGCCATGAAGTGATCGCGCAAGTTGCCTTGATCGAACGTATCCCGATTGTTGAACATTTGCGCAATCTGGACCGCGATGTCGGCGGCATGCTCGGCTTGCAATACCTGGTCGCGAGGCAGGGTCGCCGTTTTGGCAGCGGTGGCGACCATCGCATCGACGGCAGCGACTCCGGCGACGCACTGCCCAGACGCCGGCGCTCCGAGTTTTACGCATGCAAGGCGTTGCGCGGTTTGGTCGAGATCGGGTGGGCGCGTCGCCTTGACGAAGCGCAAAATAATCTCCCGTAGCCCGATGGGATTGTCTTGCATGTCGATGCCGACGAAATGCAGCTCCGGGCGATTACCGCGCGTGACGTTGTAGGCGCGCATCCATTCGATCAAATCGAGGACTTCTTGATTGTCCCAGACCGGAAACGTGGAAGAGAGCGCGATGCGCGCGTCGCCCGTCCCGGTGGTTACGTATCGCTCGAGTGCGAGGCTATTGTCCCACGAAGCCTCCATCGCGAAAACCGTGAAGCCCAGCTTTTCGACGAGGAAGCGAAAGATGCGGTCTTTGAGCGTGAAGAACTCGCTGCCGCCATGCGTCGCCTCGCCGAGACCCACGATGCGCGCTTGCCCGATGGCATCGTCGAGGGGTTCGAGGTCGCGCGAGCTTCCGCCAGGAGTTGCCGTGTCGATCGTCCAGGCGAGTTCTTTGAGCTGTGCCACGACCGCCGCGCGCTGCGATGGGGTCAGAAGGTTAGCGGGTCCATCGTGGCTGACCACCTTGCCATCGAAGGAAACCGTATCGCTGACGATCTGCGCGGCAACGAGGATCCAAGTGCCGTTTCGCAGGGCCCACCGATCGTTTTCGCGTTGCGTTTCGATCAACGGTTGCGTTGCAGGCAGGTACGTTTGCGTCAGGACGATCTGCGCGTTCGCGGTGGCCTCGTCAATGGTCAGACGGGTTACATGAATCGTCACGCTGAGCCCGGGCGAGGACTGCTTCGATGTTTTCCAGTCGGAGACGTATTGGGCGAGATTTTCGTTCGTTCCGGGGACGAAGGCGTATGCGAAATCGGGCGCAATCAGCGCGCGCAGCGCGGCATCGTCGGCGTTTTCGTAGGCATGCGCCAGTTGCGCATACGCGGCGGGAATCGCGGCGGAGGCGGCTGGCGCGGGGTTTTGTGCCGCAGCGTGGGCGACGGTCGCAGCGAGAAGCGCGAGCGCCAAAGCCGCGCGGTTACGCATTCTCCTGGGTTCGATGCTTTGGCGGGAGCGCCTCGCGTTGCAATAGCCGCTCGCTACTCTCGGTCCACCTTAGGGCCCAATTCCACGATGCGATCGGGCACACTCGCGGCGGACGGGAGCATCGCCGGCTGAGCGTGGGTGTAACTATCGACGGGCGACGAGGCCTTTGGGTTGCCGATGCACAAGCCCACGCGATGACGCATATTCCGCCGCAACCGCTTGAACTGAAAGAATACACCGAACGCGCGCACCGCTCGCAAGTACGAATTGCAACCGCGCACGGCGACATCGTCTTCAAACTTTTTCCCGATGACGCGCCGCTCCACTCGGCAGCGTTCATGAAGCTCGCCGATGCGGGATTTTATGACGGGCTTGCATTTCATCGGGTCGAGCGAGGCTTCGTCGTACAAGGCGGCGACCCGAAAGGTGACGGAACGGGAGGACCCGGATACCATCTCAAAGCCGAGTTCAACGGGCGCCCGCACGTCCGCGGAACGGTTGCGATGGCTCGCTCGTCGCAGCCCGATTCAGCGGGCTCGCAATTCTACATCTGCCTCGACGACGCGCGGTTCCTCGACGGGCAGTATACGGTGTTCGGCCAGATGACCGAAGGATTCGATGCGCTCGACGCGATCAAGCGCGGTGACGTCATGACGAGCGTGAAGATCGAGCCGATAGTAACCTGATGGAATCTGCCGACGCTGCGGTGCCACGGATCACGCCCGAAGAGGCCAAAGTCATGATGGCCCATGGGAACACGCTAGTCGTTGACGTGCGCGAGACGTATGAAGTTCTAAGGAGTGGTAAGATCGCCGGCGCCGTGCACGTGCCCTGCGGCGCACTAGAATTTCGGGCCGATCCAGAGTCGCCCCACTATGACAACATTTTTGAAAAGAACAAGACGATCATGCTTTACTGCTCGGCCGGCGAACGCTCGGCGTTCAGCGGTGAGCTGCTCAAGGAGATGGGCTACAACAACGTCTATAATCTCGGGGCCTTTAAGGATTGGGTCGCGAGCGGGGGATCCGTCGAGACGCTTCGTTGACGGATTTAGCTAGGATCCGTCATGAGACGCTCGGCGAGGCGCTCGCCGGCTCCGCCCGAAGCCACGCCCGCGTGAGCGCCTCCGGCCGCCTGCTCGTGGGAGGTCCCCAAGGAGAAGCGGCCGCTAGGAAGGAAAGCCACCTCCCGCTTACTTTGTTTCGTTTAGGAGAAAAAACTTCAATGACTTCCTTAGGTCGTTTGACTGCGCTGACCATTGTGGGCTTCGCCGCAGTAATCGCAGCGAGCGGACCCGCGCAAGCCGCTGCGCCGATTCTGATCAAGAGCTGCACCATCGCGAAGCCGAAGCCGCTGAGCCACATGGCCAACGGCACGAACATCGTGTACGTCAACCTCGGCAAGAAGACGGCAGCGAGCATCACCTTCGCGGTGGGCTACCGTAACGCGTCCTCGCATTATTTGCGCCGCGTCACCGACGTCGGATCCTTCGCCCCCGGCGCGACGATCAACCACACGCTAAGCCTGTACAACGACGTAACCTACGCCGGCGCCCAGACCAGCACGTGTGTGCCTATCGAAGTGAAGTGGGCTGGCGGCACGCTTTGGATTGCCCCCTCGTCGCATTAGAAAATACGCGCCTAGGCCAGGAAAACTCAGGGGCCGATCGCTCGATCGGCCCTTAGCATTCGTAGGACGCGCCCCAAGCGCGTCGAAGCGGCCAGCGTGCGCCTCGGATTTAGGACGCTCGTTTCGTTAGCCTTATGCGCGGCGGCCGCCGGCGCTGCTATGGCGCACTATGCCATTGACGTCGTCGGTGACTACGCGCTGACGGCGGACAGCTACGATCACCTGAATCACAGCTCGCGAGACCTAATCAGCGCGGTCGCGCTCGTGCTCGCCGCGATTATCGCGGCTCGCGGTCTACGGGTTTGCTGCGAGATCGCCGCGGCTAATCGTACGCGCATCCTCACCTCCACCCCCCGTCTGCGAGAGGCCCTTGGCTTCGTCGCCGCTGCCGTCGCTGCGAGCGCGACGCTCGTGCCGATGATGGAATGGCTGGACGGGCGCCTCGCCGGCGTACCGGTGCGGGGGCTCGACGACGCGTTTGGTGGATCGCTGTGGTTAGGGCTTGCAACGACGCTGGCTTGTGCCGCCGGCGTGGCCTTGTTGGTCTATGGCATCGCGCGCTGGCTCGTCTCTCATCGCGACGCGATCGTCACGATCATCGAGACGATGCTGCGCAGCGTTACCGGCATTCACCGTCCGTCGAGCTACGATCTCGCCGAACAACTCTTCACCCCGCGACGCCGGCGCACCCCACACGCGCTGCGTCTTTCCAAGCGCGGACCTCCTGAGCTCGCCTCCGCGTAGTTCGTTCTAACTACCCTTAGCTCAGGAGAATCCCATGGGAAGTCTTTCCGCAGGCGCGCGCGTTGCGTCCCTGCTTGTTGCCATCGTCTTTGCCTTCGGCGCAGCCACGGTCGCCGCGGCGGCCGCACATAGCCAGAAACTGGACCTGTCCGGTAGAGTCGTCGCGGAAGACGGAACGCCAATTGCGGGTGCGTCGGTCGTGCTTTCGGCGCAAGACTTTTCGAAGCGCAAGCATACCGATGCCCGCGGCAAGTTCAAGTTTGACGACGTTCGAAGCGGCACGTACTCGGTTCGCGCCTCTGCGCCGGGTTATCAGACGCTTTCGCAACGCACCATTAGTGTGGATCCGACAAACACCACCATCGTGCTCGTTCTGGCACCGGCAACGACGAACTCGCTGACGGTGATCGGGCAAGTGCGCGCCTCGGGGAGCGAAACCGTTTCCACGTCGTCCGCCCCAACCGTTTCTTTGAGCGCGCAGAACGCTGCCGCCGCGGGAATTACCGCGGTTTCCTCGATGTTATGGAGTCAGCTCTCTCTCACGCCCGTCTTGCCGATGGGCGGGGGGAGCAACGCGACCGTGGCCTTTGCCGTGCGCGGGCCCGATCCCACGGAAACGCTCGTCGATATCGACGGCCATCAAGTAAACAACGGAAACACCGGCGACCTCGATCTGTCGCTGCTCGATCCCGCCGCGTTGCAAGACGTGCAGGTCGTCTACGGTATCTCACCCTCGTCGCTCATCGGTCCAAACACGATCGGCGGGGGCCTCAATATCGTAACGCTTCAACCCACGACTGCCCCGCATTCCCTGCTTCGCATCTTCGGCGGCTCGTACGGAACTTTCGGCGAAACGTTGCAAACGACCGGAACGGACGACCGTTTCGGCTACGCGGTCTCGCTTCACGCCACGACGTCGTCGGGATCGGTCAACCAAACAATTCTGGCTCCGCCGCCCCCGGTGGCTCCGCCATCCGGAAATGAGACGCTCCAGAGCGTCGGCAGCGGTTCCGACGGCAACTCGTTGCTTACCAAGCTGCGCTATCAGCTGGGTGGATCGAACGGATACGGCTACGTGCAGCTGAATTTTCGTAATCAGACCGTCGTAAGGGACGAGTCGTCGCTGCTCACTACGTACACGCCACCGGGTTTTACCGGAGGCGGAGGCGGCGATGCGCTACCCGCAGATGCCGGCGCGAACTCGGGGGGCTATCAGAGTTTCGCCGGCACACTGCTTGGCGCGCATCAGGCCAACTACGGGCTCGACGCCCAGTTGCCACTCGGCAAACAAAATCTGGATGGTGCTCCCGCGACCGTCCTGCAGTTTAGCCACTTGACGACGCTTGCGTCGCAATCGGTCTCGGGCCCGGGAGCCGCATCCTTGCCGTATCTCTACAACCAGCGCGACTTGCTCGGAGACGACTGGCTCGAGCTCGATCACCGGTTTACCAGCGGCTCGCTCTCGTTCAAATACGACGTCGGAACGGAGGCGCTCGCCACCAACTACGTGCAGGGTCAGATCGTTGCGCAGGCAAGAACGGTCGGATCTGATCGCACCCCGCCGACGCAGACGTTGTCGTTATCGCAAACGCAACGCTCCGGAGTCTTGCGGTACCAAGGCGATCCGAGCAGCCAGATCCACTATTCACTGGCGCTCTACGACAGCACGTTCAGCACGTTCGGAAATAGCTTCGATCCCCGCGCCGGGTTCGTCTGGACTCCCACCGGTAACACTGCGGTCCGCGCGTCCGTCGGAACGACGTTTCAGACTCCCCAGCTTTCCGAGTTGGTGGTACCGCCGCCGAGCGATCGCGTTCCCGTGGGCGGGATCATCTTCATGGGAAATCCGAACCTGCGGCCGGATCGCGCAACCGATTTCGATCTCGGTGCCGAGCAGATCGTGGGAAGCCGCCGCAGTCCCCTGCACGTTTCGGCGGATCTCTATCAGACGAACCTCCGGTCGCCCTCGAGTCAGTTGAACGTTACGCCGATTCCGAACTGTCAAACGCAGCGAAACCCAACGCCGTGTCCGTTGAGCTATCCGGTGAACGCCGGCAACGGCATCTATCGCGGCGTCGAGTTGCGCGCGGACCAGCAGTTTGGCCCCGACGTACACCTTCGAGCCGGCTGGGACGTCAACAGTTCGTTCTTGACGGTGATCCCGGCCTCAATTCAGGACGGTACGCTCGTTGCAGGACAACAGGTGCTGGGCGAGCCCCTCCACAAGGCGTACGTATCGCTGGATCGCGAGCCGCCGGCGGGCCTCGCCTACGGCGCGCGGCTGAATTACGAAGGCACCTACAACGAGTTGAATCGGTCACCGTATGCGACGCTCGACGCGCACGTTGACTATCGGCGCGACGGCTACGACTTCGGCCTATACGGCACGAACCTAACGAACGTCTACGGCAACCCGTTCACGATCGTGGGCGGCGGCCTGCCCTACGGCACGCTCCCCGGTCAGCCCGTGATCCTCCCCAACGCGTACGTATTGCAGGGCGCCTCGGTCGTATTCGTCGTGACCCGCACGATCTAAAAGAGAATCGTTTGAAAATCGCCGACGTGCTCGAATCCGACGCGGCGATACAACGCGATGGCGGCTTCGTTGAAGTCGTTCACGTACAGCGAGATGGTCGGAGACGCCTCGAGCAGCCGGTCGCAGATTGCCGCCAGCGAAGCGGTTGCGAATCCTCGGTGCCGCATGGCGGGGGGCGTCCAAATACCCTGCAGCTGGATCGTCTGTTCGCACCACGGGCCGATGTTGCAAAAAAAGCAGATGCGGCCGTCGGCGATGCCGACCCACCATAGCTTGCGCTCGATCATTTGGCGAACCGCCTCTGAAAACTCGGCGGCGCCATGGCGCGGGTCGTATGCAAGCTCTTGGCGGACCATCTGCGCTGAGCCGTCGGCCACCGCGCCGCACTCCTCGGGTCGGGCGTGCCGAACCGTCGTGCGAGGTTCATAGTGTCGCAGCCGCGCGCGGTCGAGCATCATCACGAACTGACGGTCGCGCACCAGACGCGGCCGAACGTGCCAGCCGGCAACGAGTTTCCAAAACGCGCTCACCGTTGCGCGCGCGCCGGCGATCATGCGTTCCCCGCGGTGGCGTTTGGCATAGTCGGCGACTGCTTGCAGCGCGCCCGGCTCGGCCGCGATGACGAGCTGACGGCCGAAAAAGGCGACGCCCTGGACCCCACTCGTATCCGCCGCCACGATCAGCTCGCTGCGCGCACGAGAATGCGGATCGTGGAGCAGCTCGTGTGTGATAAAAACGTTGAGATACGGCGAGCGGCTAAGATAGCGCAGCGCCTCGCCTCGATTCGCGCGGGAAAGCGGCTCGATACGCATTACCGCGAGCCTAGGGATACGTCCATCAGCGGCTTGCCGGTCGGCTCTCGGCTGCCGCCGTCCGGTTCGAGCGTGACGCTGACCTCGGCCGTCGAACGCGCATCGGCCGGCAGCAAAACGATCGCCGCACCGCGCGCATCCGGCAGGAAGGTCGGAGATGCCGATACTCGCGTCGCCCCCTTGGCCAGCGTCCAGCACTCGTAAACTTCTCCACGCGGTGGTTCCGGCAGCGAATGCACCGCCAAATAAATGTGGCCGCCCCGCGCGATCACTTCGCCGTTCCCCGCGTCGTAGCGTCGCGCGCGACTGTCCGATATGTCGAGGAGCGCGGTGCGTTCGCTCGTCAGGCTGCGCGCGAGCGCGGTGGCGCGAGCCGAGAGGTGCGTGAACTCTCGCCGTTGCTGTTTGAGTTGATCGAGCAACGAGATGTTCGCAATCGAGGAGATCAGGGCGATTGCGAAACAGGCGGCCGCTACGAGATACGCAGGCCACACCGATGTCTGCTTCACTGCAGCTATCTTCCCACGGATGCTTCGAGGCCCTTCGAGCGGACGCGTCGTACCTGTGCCGCCATGGATCCGTTGGAGGAGCTGCGCGAAAAGATCCCGGGTTTCCCGGCCTATGGCGGGGACCTGGAGCGGCGGCATTCCGATGAGCTGGTACGATCCTACCTCGGGGAGGCGCTCGCCGACCTCACCCTGCGCTGCGGCCCCTTTTCGACGGAGTTGACCCAGCGCGTCGATGCGTTGCTGCTGCGGGTCGGTTTCGCAGATCCGAAGGCGTTTGCCGTGCACAACGCCTTCGCTCGAACGCAGGCCGCGGCCGGCGACAACGGCGCGCTCGCCGCGCTGGATGTTGCAGTCGTTGCAGCTGCCGACCAAGCTTCGACGATCGCGCCGGGTGCGGTTGCGCAATACCTCGATAACGTCACCGCGACGCTCGACCGCCGCGATGCCACGATGCGCGCGGCCGCAACGAAGCCGTAGCTGCCGTTGGCGGTAGAGTTTGCAGTTGCGGCGGTGTTGCTGCATCTCGTGCCTCGACCCGCGCAGATCGAAACGCCATCGTGTCCGCCACGCGGTGCGGCCGTTCCGCGAACCGTCTCGGCAGGTTTCGACCCCGCGGCGAGGGCGGAATTGGACGAGCGCTGGAGAGCTTTGGGCATCGGTCCGCTGCGTTCGGCGGCAGCGCGCAGCGCAACGATCTTGGTTCGAAGGGACCCATCACTCGCGGAACAAGCCTATCGATTGACGGTTAGCTCGGGCCAGGCGCTAATCGAAAGCTCCGATGCGGCGGGAGCATTCTATGGAGCGATGACGCTGGGGCAGTTGCCGGCGCGCGCGGGCGGCGCGTGGACGATGCCGTGCGTCCGCATCGAAGATCGCCCCGCGCTGCGGTGGCGAGTTCTCTCCGACGACGTGTCGCGCGGTCCGTTGCCGACGATGCGCTACTTCGAAGAACGAATCCGGACGATCGCGGCCTTCAAAATGAATGGCTACTCGCCGTACATGGAGCACGTCTTCCTCAGCCCGACGGATCCGCTTCCGGCGCCGCTGGACGGTATCACGCCGGCCCAGCTGCACGCTTTGGCAAGCTACGCGGCCCGCTTTCACGTCGCACTGATCCCCGAGCAGCAAAGCTTCGCGCATATGCATAATACGCTGCGAGTCGAGCGGTACGCCGCAGCTGCAGAGCTGCCGCACGGGTTTCTGCTCTCTCCGAACGTAACGCTTTCGCAAGAGTATCTGTCGCGCATCATCCCGCAAGAGCTGGCGGCGGTGGGTCGGCCGCCGTTCTTTCACATCGGATCCGACGAAACGGCGACGCTCGGGCTGGGCCAAACGCAGGTCTACGTTGCCTCGCGGGGCCGCTCCCAGGTTTATGCCGCGCACATCGTCGCCATGAATCGTTTGATCGCCCCCTCCGGCGCGCGCGTCATGCTCTGGGACGACGGCATCGAAAGCGACCCCGGCATCCTGAAGATGATTCCGAGCACGGCAGTCGTGGTCAACTGGCACTACGGGGCCGAGGCCAGCTTCGAGAAATACGTCCAAACGATTACGCGCGGCGGGTTTGCGCAAATGGTGGCTCCCGGGGCTAGTAATTGGAACGAGATCTTTCCCAACGTGACACGGGCGCTGGCCAACGAACGTGTTTTTATCAACGAGGGAAAAGCAGCCCAGGTGCTCGGCCTGTTCGAAACCGTTTGGAACGACGACGGGGAGACGCTCTACGAGGCGACCTGGTATCCGGTCATCTACGCCGCGGCTGCGGGCTGGCAAGGCGGAGACGTTGCGCCGGAGCAGTTCGCGTCGGATTTTCCCGGCGCGTTCTTCGGCGTTGACGACTCCAGCTACAGCGCGAACGTGCAGGAACTCGCGCGCGCGCTGCTTTTGCTGGAACCGGCGGGCGACCCGCCGCCGAACCAAACCAATTCGTTGTTTTGGAGCGACGTCTTCGACCCGGAGCTTACCGGTCAGGTGACAGCGGCCGCGGCGCGTGGCGCGCGTTTGGCGGCAGAATCGGTCGAGCAGGATCGTTACTTCAGCCTTCCTCCGCTTCACGCCAACGCGGCTTTCGTCATGTTTTTGGCGGCGCGCCGATACGATGCGCTGGGCCGCAAGGTTCAAATCGCCCGCGAAGTGCAAGCGATGTACGCCGACGCGCTGGCGCATGCGTCGACGGATCGCGACTCCACGCTCCGCGACCTGCTGTGGTGCCGGTATTGGATGTGGGAGCTGCGTGACGCGTACGAAGGATTGGCTTCGCTCTACGAACGGGCGTGGCGTAACGAAAGCCGCGACGGGCATCTCCCGAGCAATCTCGAGCGCTATCACCTGGCGGCGCAAAAGGCGATCGAGCTCGGCGACGCCTTTTATCGCGCAAGCCGCCAATACGAGCGCTCGAAGTCGCTGCCGCCCTTCGATAAGGTCGTGTCGCCCTGAGCGCAGCGCTGGTCCTGCTGGTGTTCGCGGTTTTTGCGGTGTTGATGTACCTGCGCTGGATGCCCGCGCTCGTCGCCGTTCCTTGCATGGCGCTTGCCATGTCGCTGGCCGCGGGCGTTCCCGTCGCGAAGTTCGGCGGCATCATCACCGGCGGCGCGGTTGCGCTCGCGCCGGTGTACGTCGCGGTCGTGTTCGGCGCGCTGTTGGGGCGCGTCACGATCGAAACGGGAATCGCGCGAACGATCGTCAATCTGGCGGCCGAATTCGGAGGCGAGCAGCCGCTCGCGCTTGCGCTAGGGCTCTGCGCGATCGTGGCGGTGCTCTTCACGTCGCTCTCGGGGCTCGGCGGAATCATCATGGTCGGATCGATCGTCTTGCCGATCATGATGACGGCCGGCGTCCCGCGAGTCGTCGCCGCGACGACCTTTCTCATGGGCTTCGCCTTGGGCTTCATCTTCAACATCGCCAACTGGACCTTCTATACGAAGTATTTCGGCGTGACGCCGGGGCAGCTCTTACGATACGCAATCGTGTTGGCCGTTCTGGACGCGCTGGCGCTGGTGATCTACGCCGCGATCGCCTTCCGGCGCGAGAACGGCTATGCCACCTGGGCGGTTGCCCCCGACGCGCTCGAGCCCGCGCGTCGCGTTCCGCCGGTAGCGCTGTTTACGCCGGTGCTGCCGCTGCTGCTGTACTACGCGCTGGGCTTCGAAGCGGCTCCGGCGTTTATCGTTGCGGCGGTCTTCGGCGTGCTGACGACGCGACCCGATCGCGCCGTGCAGCAGCTCGTAGCCGCCGCCATCCGCGGCGTTGAAGACGTTGCTGCGGCCGTGCTGCTTTTCATGGGCATCGGCATGTTGCTGGTCGCAACCCAGCAACCGCAGTTTGCCGCGGCATTGCAGCCGCTGGTGGCGGGAGGCTGGCTTCGTAATCCGGCCGCCTATGTGCTGCTTTTCGGTGTGGCAAGCCCGCTCGTGCTCTATCGCGGCCCGCTCAATCCGTTCGGGGTCGGGATCGCGATCTTCACGGTGCTGTTGACCGCGCAGGTCCTGCCGCCGGTCGTGATCGTCGCTGCGATCATGGCCGTCGTTCAAGTGCAAAACGTCTGCGACCCGACGAACACGGCCAACGTCTGGATCGCCAATTTCACGGGCGTACCGATCGACACGATCACCAAACGCACGTTGCCGTATCAAACCACCGTGGCGATCGCGGCAACGCTCGTCGTCGTGTTGGCCGCGCCGGCGCTCTTTGGCGTGCGTCCGTTCGCACCGCTCGTCCGCGTCGCGCGCGCGCAAGAAGCGTTGCCGGGTTTCTACGCCGCGCCGTCCGCACGCAACGTCATCGCGGTCGACGACGATGGAACGCCCCTCGGGCGCGCCGGCGCCGAAGCGGCCTCGGCCGCACTCGCCGGCGGACCCTGGCAAACGCTGCCCATCCACGACGATCCCAACGCGAGCGATTGCACGCACAAGCGTTATGCCGCCTACGTTCGCGTCGCAGCCTCGACGTTTCATCTGATCGAGGGCGACGACGTTGACATCGGTTTGCAGCTCGAAGACTGCGGGGGCTGGATCGTCGACGAATGGCACGATCACGAGCTCGTCGTGCCTCCGCCCGCGCCGAGCGCGGCGCGCCTCTTGGCACTGCAAGGCGTGGCCCGCGTGCGCGCCTGGGCACTTTCCGAACCGGTCCGTAGCGAAAACCTGTTTGCTCGGGGCGTCGCCGCGCGAACCGGCGAGCGGCCAACCTATTTTTACGCCTTCTTCACGAGCTACGATGGCAATCTGCGCGCCTACGTTCGAGCCGGAGGCCCCGCGTACGATGCGGGTTTGCGGTCCGGCGACGTGATAGAAAAGATCGACGGTCTGGATTGGTGGCGCTACGGCACGTATCAAGCGCAGCAGCGCGCGTACGACGGGCGGCCCCACGTCTTCGAAATCCAGCGCAACGGCCGCGCCGGCGAAGTGCGTCTGACGGCGCCTTTCGTCCTCGCGGGACAGGGCTGATGGATTCGGTGACGCGCTTTGGTTCGCGGGCGAGCGCCTACGCGGCGTTTCGTCCATCCTATCCGCGCGAAGCGATCGACGCGGTGCTGGAAGGCCTCGGCGATCCGCACACCGTGACGATCGCCGACGTCGGCGCGGGAACGGGAATTTCGTCCCGGCTCTTCGCGGAGCGCGGCGCCGCCGTAATCGCGATCGAGCCAAACGCGCGCATGCGAGCGGCGGCGGAACAGCATCCGCGCGTCGGATGGCGCGAGGGCACAGCCGAGCGCACCGGTTTGGACGATGCAAGCGTGGATGCCGTCGTCGCATGTCAGGCTTTCCATTGGTTCGCAACGAGCGCGGTCATGGAGGAATTTCGCCGCGTCGCGCGGCGCCGCGCGGCCCTCATGCAGTACGAGCGCGACGAGGGTGATTCGTTCACCGCCGCTTATGGCGACATCGTACGCGCATATGCAACCGACGATACCGAAGCGATGCGCGCACGCGCGCTCGCCGTATTTTCGGTATTTCCAAGCGCCCGCGTCACGCGCAAGAGCTCCAATGCGGCCCAGCGGCTCGATCGCGACGCGCTGTTGGGCCGCGCAGCCTCGTCGTCATACCTTCCCAGCTCCGGCGCTGCGGCCGACTCGCTGCGTAGCGACCTCCGGGCGCTATTCGAACGACACCAACGTGATGGGTGGGTCGAGCTCGTCACCCTAACGTTCGTGCTGATCGCCGACTGGTAACGGCGATGCAAGCGCGGCAGCTTCGCGTCGGCATCGACGTGGGCGGCACTTTTACCGATGTCGTGGCGGTCGACGCAGCGTCACGCGCGCTCGTTGCGAGCGTCAAGGTGCCGACGACGCACGGGGCTCCGCAGGGGGTCGCGGCGGGAATCGTAGCCGGCATCGAACGGCTGTTGCTCGATCCCAACGTCAGCGCGTCGCGTGTCGCATTCATCGCGCACTCGACGACGCAGGCCACCAACGCGTTGCTCGAGGGAGATCTGGCACGAGTAGGCGTCCTCGGTTTGCTCGACGGTTTGGGATGGCTGTCCCAACGGCAGATACGCTTCGGCGCGGTACCCCTCGGCTCGGGTGCGAGCTTCGATCCAACGTTCGCGTTTGCGTCCGCGCACGACGAAGAAGCGATCCGGCGCGGCGTGGACCAATTGATTGGCGGCGGCGCAGAGGCCATCGCGGCGAGTCAGAGCTTTGGCGTGGACCGTCCCGAGCCCGAGTCGCGCGCCGTCGCCTATGCGCGCGAGCGCGCCATCGACGCGACCAGCGGCCACGACGTCAGCATGGCGTACGGTTTGCGTGCGCGAACGCGCACGGCCGCGCTCAACGCGGCGATCCTTCCGAAGATGCTTCGGACCGCGCGAATGACCGAGGCGGCAGTGCAGCGCGCCGCGATACCGGCGCCGCTGATGGTGATGCGAAGCGATGGCGGCGTGATGGACGTGCGCGAGATCGAACGGCGCCCGATCTTGACGCTCCTCTCCGGCCCAGCCGCCGGAATAGCCGGCGCGCTGCTCTACGAACGCTTGAGCGAGGGCATCTTCGTGGAGGTCGGCGGCACCAGCTCGGATTGCTCCGCCATACGCGCCGGGCGCCCGCAGATGCGGCCCGCCCGAATCGGCGGGCACCGCACGATGTTGCGCACGCTCGACGTGCGCACCCTCGGCATCGGCGGAGGAAGCATGCTGCGAGTCGATGCGAGCGGCGTCTTCGACGTCGGCCCGCGCAGCGCTCATATCGCGGGTTGCGCGTATGCGTCGTTTGCCGAGCCGGACGCCCTGGAGGGAGCGCGGGTCGAATACGTCGCGCCCGGACCGCACGATCGCGCCGAATACGTAACGCTGGTAGCGCGCGACGGCGAACGTATCGCGCTCACGACCACCTGCGCGGCAAACCTGCTCGGTAGCATCCCCGAAGGCGCGTTCGCGCGCGGAAACGCACGGGCCGCTCGCCGCGCCTTCGAACTACTGGCACGGGACATCGGGGGCGATCCGGCTTCGCTGGCACGCAACGTGCTTGCGATTGCGGTCGAAAAGCTTCGCCGCGCGATCGATCAACTGATCGCCGACTACGCGCTCGAGTCGCAAGGCATCACGATTGTGGGAGGCGGCGGCGGCGCGGGAGCCTTGGTGCCCGCGGTAGCCTCGGCGATGGGCGTCGCGCACCGGATAGCGCGAGACGCGCCGGTGATCGCGCCAATCGGCGTCGCGTTGGCGCTGGTGCGCGACGTCGTCGAACGCACGATGTACTCGCCTTCGCCGCACGAGATCGCGCTGATCCGGCGCGAGGCGGCCGACCGCGTGATCGCGGCGGGCGCGTCACCCGATTCGGTTGAAGTCGAAGTCGAGATCGACACGCAGCGCAATAAAGTGTGCGCGACGGCCTCGGGCGCGACCGCATTGGTCGAGTCGGGTTCCGGCGCTGCTTGCAGCGAGGCGGAGCGCCGCTCCGCCGCCGCACATTCGCTGCGCTGCGATGCCGCCGCTCTCGAATGGACTGGTTTGACCGACGCCTTGAGCGCGTATCAGCGCCGCGAGAGACTGGCGGGAAGATTTGGGCGCCCGCGCTTCGTGAGCGACCTGCGCGTCGTTGACGAGCGCGGTGTCGTGCGACTTGCGCTGCGCGACCCAACGCTCGCGTTCACGACGGTGCGTGACGTTGGACCGCGGATGCGGCAGGTAATCGAAAGCGCCACGCAGTTCGGTGACGTCGGCCGAGCGTTGCCCGCGCTCTACCTGCTGCGGGGTGCGCGGATTGCCGCCTTCGAAGGCCTGTCGAGTGCCGACCAGGCGGTTGCGCTCGTAGCCGAGGAGATGGAAGGCTGCGACGACTCTGAGCGCGTCGCGCTGCTCGTCGTTCCACGCTCGGCTTGAGCGCGACCTTGTCATCCTGAGCGCAGCGAGCCCTTCGACTCCGCTCGCGAGCGCTACAATCCTATCTGGCCCAAGTTCAAGACGAAGCGCTGCGTCCTTGGATCGTCCCACCAGTTCGCGATCGCCGCTTCGAGCTCGGGCAGTTCCCGCAGAGTGTGGACGTGCGTTTCGATCGCGCCGCGACTCGGCTTGGGTGCCTTCAATTCGGCATGAAGCGCGTCGATGGTCCGATGCGCGGCGTGCCCCGCAGGCAGCGACGCGTGGAGATCCGGGTGAGGCAGCACCGGGCGCGTTTCCGCCTCCGTGATGAGCTCTTCGTTGGCGATGAGGCCGGTCGCGTCCGCATCCGTGACCGCGTCGCGCAGCTCGCCGATCTTTTTTTCGATATCCATTTCGGTCCCTTAGTTTACCGGTGGTTGCCGGACTGCCAGCCTTTCGGTTTCCTCTAAAGCAACGGTGCTCTTGTTGCGGCCATATAAGAAGTAGAAAACGAGCCCTACCACCAGCCAGATCAGGAACCACAGCCAGACGATCGGGAAGAATCCCCACGCGACCGGATTGCCGATCCTAAGATAGTAAATCAGCCCCAGCGCAGTAACCGCCGAAAGTATCGGAATGATGTACGGACCGAAGGGCAGTTGGAACCGCCCGGTCATCTCCGGGTGTCTGCGACGCAGAATCGGAACCGCAAGCGAAACCAGTATAAACGCGGCGAGCGTGCCCATGTTCGTCAGCGAGCCAACGATGTTGATCGGCGTCAGTGCGGCGATGGCGGCGATGCAGATGCCGAAGAAGAGCGTCGAAAAGATCGGCGTGCGCCAGGTGGGATGGATCCGCGTAAAGGATGGCGGGATCAGCCCGTCGCGCGACATCGCGTAGAAAACGCGGCTTTGCCCAAACATCATCACGAGCAATACCGTCGTGAGCCCTGCAATCGCGCCGATCGAGATGATCACACCTGCCCAGCTCAAGCCCACATAGTTCATCGCAAAAGCGACGGGGAACGAAACGTTGAGTGTGTAGAACGGCACCATGCCGTTGAGAATCGCCACGACGATGATGTACAAAATCGTGCAGACCGCCAAGCTCATGAGGATGCCGAATGGCAGGTCCTTGCCGGGATTGCGCGCCTCTTCGGCGGTCGTCGAGACCGCATCGAATCCAATATACGCAAAGAAGATAAATGCCGCGCCACCCAGCATGCCGGTCCAGCCGAACGGGAAATAGCCGCCCATGCCGGCGAGGCCGCCGGGCGGCAAATGATAGTTTGCGCCGTTGATGTGGCCGAGGCCGATGACAATGAAGAAGAGCACGATAAGCAATTTGATTGCGACTATCACCGCGTTGACCGAGCCGGACTCGCGCGTTCCGCGCGCAAGAAGAGCCGTGATGACGAGAATGATGCCCGCGGCCGGCAGATTTGCATGGCCGGAAACGCCGGCTTGGCCGGCCAGGCCCCAATGCGGCCCGTTCGCCCAGACGTCGGGAATGTTCAGCCAGCTAAGTCCGGTTTGATGCAAAATGTTGACGAAATATCCGGACCAACCAATGCTGACGGTGGCCGCGCCGAGCGCATATTCCAACACGAGGTCCCAGCCGATGATCCAGGCCAAGAATTCGCCCAGCGTCGCATACGTATACGTGTACGCGCTGCCGGAGATCGGAATCTTGCTCGAAACTTCCGCGTAACAGAGTGCAGCCAGTGCGCTGACGATGCCGGCCACGACGAAGGATAGCGTCAACGACGGTCCCGCCCGGGTTGCCGAAGCGACGCCCGTCAGGACGAAGATGCCGGTGCCGATAATTGCGCCGATGCCCATGGCGGTGAGCGCCCACGGCCCTAGCGAGCGTTTCAGCCCGTGTTCTTCGTCGCCGCCCTCAGCCAAGATGCGCGCCAGCGGCTTGACTCGTTGCATCAACATTGACGGTCCTTTCTAACCTAGCGCAAGAAGCGGATTGCTAACGGATAGGTGAACGGGCGTCCGTCGGCCGCGGCCAGCGTACCCATGATGATGAAGATGACTGACAGCAGCAGCACTACCAATATTGCAACTCCGATGGACACCCATAACGTCGCAAAGGCGATTCCGTACATGGCATCCTCCGCGGAGCCGCTGTTGGCGATGAAACCCAGCGTGAACCCTACGCCGATCAGAATTGCGATGATTCCCAGAATCGAAAGGGTGATCTGGTAGTTCAGCGACGCTCGCGCGTGCTCGCCGACGAACGGCGATTCGTGACCTTTGATCAAATAAACGATCAGGGGCCCAACCACGTGACCGAAGGGTAGGCCGACAACGGCGACGAGCGCGCTCAGATGCGCGGCCATCGCCCAATTGCGTTCTTGGGCAGTAATCGAAGCCTGCATGTGCCGTTATTGTTGAACGCGCGGAAATGGCCTGCTCTGCGAGGCGACGAATCGCGGCGCATGCAGGCTTCGGGCCCAGCGGCACCGTCTGATTGCGACGTCCTCGTGGTCGGTGGCGGCAACGCCGGTTGTGCCGCGGCGCTTGCAGCCGCGCGTCACGGCGCGCGAACGCTCCTGATCGAACGCTACGGCTTTCTCGGCGGCACTGCAACGGCGGCTATGGTCGGTCCCTGGATGACGTTCCATTCCGGAGAAGACCGCATCGTCGGCGGTATTGCTCAGGAAATGGTCGAGCGCCTGATGCTTAAGGGCGCGTCCCCCGGGCACATTCCCGATTCGTCGGATTACGTGGCCACGATTACGCCATTCGATCCGGAGGTCCACAAGGCGTTGCTCTTCGAGATGATGCGCGAAGCCCGGGTCTCGCTGCTGCTACACGCATACTTTCTGTCGGCGCAAGTTGAAGATCAATCCGTTGTGGGCGGCACGTTCGCGACCGTTGCGGGCGCTCGAGATTATCGCGCATCGGTCGTGATCGATGCCACCGCGGACGCGCTAGTCGCATTCTCGGCCGGCGTACCGACGCAGCAGGGCGATGAGCGGGGGCGCGTCCAGCCCGCGACGTTGATCTTCCGCGTGAGCCACGTCGATCTCGCCCAGCTCGCGGAGTACCTGCGCGAGCATCCTAGCGAACTGCGAACCTCGCTGCCGGTGCCGCAGATCACGGCGCCGGCGCTGACGGCCGTGGCGGGGCTCTACTCGCTGTGGCAACGCGCACGAGAAGATGGTCTGGTCGACGTGCCGCGCGAGCTCGTGTCGTTTTTCATCTCGCCCTATCCAGATGAGGTTACGGTCAACATGACGCGCGTGGTGGACGTTGATCCGCTCGATCCGGACGATCTCACGCGCGCCGAGGTCGAATCGCGGCTTCAGGCCATGCAGCTGCTGGAGTTCTTTCGGACCTACGTACCAGGGTTCCAAAACGCGCGCATCGCCGCGACCGGAACGCAGGTCGGCATTCGCGAATCGCGTCGAATCGTCGGCCGATACACGCTGACGCGTGAGGACGTATTGCAGGCACGCCATTTCGACGACGCGGTGGCCCAAAGCGCCTATCCGATCGATCTGCACAACCCCAGCGGCAGCGGAACCACGACGCATCGCCTCGCACCGGGAGAGAGCTACGAGATTCCGTATCGCTGTCTGCTGCCGATTAACCGCGAAGGGTTGTTGGTCGCCGGGCGATGCATCTCGACGACGCACGAGGCCCTCGCTTCGACGCGTCTCACGCCAACGGTGATGACGCTGGGCCAAGCGGCTGGGACCGCCGCGGCGCTGTCGTGCGCGCGACGGGTTCCCGTGAGCGGCATCGATCCGAGCGAGTTGCGCGCGCAGCTAATCTCCGACGGCGTTCCGCTGGGGCGCGGCGCGAGATGACGACGGCCCTAGCGCTGGCGCGCCGGTACGGCGTCGCCGTGCGATTCGCGGAGCTCGGTGATTGGGGAGATCACGAGCTGCGCGCCGAGTACGATCCCGCCGTTCCGGAAATTCGGCTCAACGTCGCGGTCGCCGCGCAACTCGCGCCTGACGAGCTCGGCGAGTTCGTCGCGCTTGCCGTCGGACACGAGCTGTACCACCATCGTGAGTCGATCGAAGAGATCGTTCAATTGCGCGATCGCAGCGCGCGGGAATCGGCGGCCGACGTTTTCGCGCGCGAGTTGCTCGAGCGCTCACCATGACGACGTTCTTGGTTGCGGGCATCGACGGAGGCCAAAGCTCCACCGTCGCCGTCATCGGCGACGAGAGCGGGCGGATTCTGGGACGCGGAACCGGTGGACCGTCCGACGAAATCGGCGTCGCCGCGGACTCGACGCGCTTGCACGACGCGTTGCGTTCTGCGCTGGCGGATGCGTCGCGGCAAGCACAGCTTGCCGAGGGCGCGCGGTTCGAAGCCGTCGTCGCGGGTGTGAGCGGCTATAACGGGCGCGTCTCCGGGCACGCGCCGCAGCTGCCGGCGCGCCGTTTTCTCTTGGTGCACGATGCTCCGGTCGCGCACGCCGGCGCGTTGGGCGGCCGGACGGGCGTCGTGGTGATCGCGGGCACCGGCTCCGTGGTTTACACGCGCGATCGCGACGGTCTAGGCCATACCTTGGGCGGCTGGGGGTTTCTCTTTGGCGACGAGGGCAGCGCATTTCGCATTGCGTGCGACGCGCTGGAAATGTTGATGCGCGCAGAGGACGACGGCGATGCGACGCTCTTGCAGGCCACCCACGCGGCGTGCGCGTTCTTCGGAATGCCGTCTTTGCGCCGGGTCGCGCGCGGGTTCTACGCGGGGGATCTCACCCGCGATCGGCTCGCGGCCTATGCGCCGGCGGCGCTGCGCTTCGATCGTTTTCGGGAAATGGCAAACCGCGGCGCGGATCGCCTGGCGGAGCTCGCCTGCCGCGCGATCGACGTCGGCGGCACGGCGCGCGTGGCGCTCGCGGGGGGGATCTTTGGCGATGCCGCATTCGGTCAACGCCTGCGCGACGGCATTCGGAAGGCGGTGCCGGATGCCGAGGTCGTCGACGCGCGCTACGAACCCGCGGCAGGAGCGCTGTTGCTTGCCTACCGCGAGCTCGGCATCGAGATCGAACGGCTTTGGCAATGAGCTTACTCGACGGTCTGCGCGGCGGCCTCATCGTTTCAGTGCAGGCCTGGCGCGGGTCGGCGCTCGACGATCCGCTGGTGATCGCCGCGATGGCACGCGCGGCCCAGGACGGCGGAGCGGTGGCCGTTCGCGCCGCGGGCGTGGAGCATCTGCGCGCCGTGCGCGAACGCGTGGCTCTGCCGGTCATTGGTTTGATCAAGCGCGAATATTCGGGCTTCGAGCCGTACATCACGCCGACTCTTGTGGAAGTGCGCGCCGTCATCGCGACCGGCGCCGATGTGGTAGCGTTCGATGCAACGCCGCGGCCTCGCCCGGGCGACGGCGAATTGGCCGATACCATCGAGACGATTCATGCGAGCGGGCGCCTTGCGATGGCGGACTGCGCAACGGCGGCTGACGCATTAGTCGCAGCGCGGCTGGGTGCGGACGTAATCGCCACCACCCTCGCCGGATACACCGAGGATACGAAGGGACGGCCGCTCCCGGACCTCGATCTGGTACGCGAGCTGGCGGCAATTGCGGCGTTTAAAGTCTGCGAGGGCGGGATCCGCTCGCCGGAGCAGGTACGCGCGGCGCTCGACGCGGGCGCCGATGCGGTCGTGGTTGGAACAGCGATTACCAACGTAGACTGGCTAGTGCGGGAGTTTGCAGGGTCCGCCGACAGAGTCTCTTAACAGCCCGTTTAGTCGATGCGCGCCGGCGCATTCGGCTTTTATAGTAGCCCTTGGGAGAGAACTTTCTTTTGGTTGAGAACAGAGCGCAGCCCGTCCGGCTGGGCGGTGGGTTTTGGATAGCTACGGCGATCCTCGGCATCCTGGCCGCCGGATCGATCGTCTTCTGGTACGTCTTTCCGCTCGACCGGTACCTGCCCGAGGCCATCGTCACCGCCCGACAAGTCGACACGCTTTTTCGCTTCATGGCGGCCACGGGAAGCGCGCTCTATGTCTTCGTCGCCGGATACTTAGTCTATTTTGCGATCGCGTTCCGCGCGAAAGCGACGGACCCGCCCGACGCCATCGGCGTACAGGTGCACGACAACCGCAAACTCGAGTTTTGGTGGACATTGATCCCCTTTCTCTTCGTCATCTTGCTTTCGGTCGTCAGCGTGCGGATTTGGTACGAGATCCTGTTGGAACCGGAGAGCGGAGTGGTCGTCGAAGCCATCGGCCACCAGTTCTATTTTTCGTTCCGTTACCCCCAGATCAACGGCGAGGTGACCGACGAGATGCACCTGCCGCGCGGCGTTCCGGTAACGCTGAACCTCACGTCGGCCGACGTCATCCATGGATTCTGGGTGCCGGCGATGCGTCTCAAAAACGACACGGTTCCGGGCCTCGTCACGACGATCCGATTCACACCGCGATTGGACGGACGTTACCGGATCATCTGCACGCAGTTCTGCGGCGTGCTGCATAGCGAGATGAACAAGCAGGTGCTGGTCATCGAGGAGAAACCCGCCTTCGATAAGTGGTACAAGGGCTGGCAGCAGAAGAATGCTCACGTCAGCAATGCCTTACCAGCGGCGGGTGGCCAAGCGGTCTCCCTCCAAGGCGGCGACGCGTCGGTCGGTAAGCAGCTCTTTGCCCAAAAGTGCTCGGCGTGTCACAAGATCGCGCCGTTCGATCAGAGACTCGTGGGCCCGGGCCTCCAAGGCGTGCTGCACGACCCCGCGCACCCCAACTTGGTCAACGGCCAATCCGCGACGCCCCAGAACGTCGCGGCGATCCTGCAGAACGGTTATACGGGTAGCATGGGTACGATGCCTAACGCGAGCGCAAACGGCCTGACGGCGCAGGACATCGCGAACTTAGTCGCATTCCTCGAGACACTCAAGTGATACAATTGGAAAGAAGTATGGCAGTAGCAGCGGTACCCGCGGGCGGAATCGCCGATCACATTCACCCGGAACCCCAGGGGTTCGTCCGGCGATACGTATTCTCGCTCGATCACAAGATCATCGGCATCCAATATCTCATCACGGCCTTCGTCTTCTTCATGCTGTCGGGCTTGCTGGCAGAAGCGATCCGCACCCAGCTGCTCAACCCCAATGGCGGCTTCGTGTCTCCCGGTACGTACAACGAAGTCTACAGTGTCCACGGCAGCGCCATGGTGTGGCTGGTCATCATTCCGATGCTGACCGGCGGCTTCGGCAACCTCGTGTTTCCGGTGCAGATCGGCGCGCGTGACGTGGCCTTTCCGTGGCTCAATATGATCAGTTTCTGGATCTTTCCGGTCTCCGGCCTGATGCTGTTTTCGTCGTTCTTGATGGGCGCGCCGACCGCGGGGTGGATGGAGTACCCGCCGGTGTCGTTGCAGGGCGCGGCCGGGACCTCGATGTGGTGTGCGGCGATCTTCCTGGTCGGCGTGAGCTCGACCATGACGGGCATCAATTTCGTCGTCACGATCCTGAAGATGCGCGCTCCCGGCATGACCTTTACCCGCATGCCGCTGTTCGTGTGGGGACAGTTCGCCACCGCGCCCCTGCTGATGATTGCGACGACGGCGCTGGCCGCGGCGCTGGCGGCGCTGTTCATCGAGCGGCAGTTCGGCGTGCCGTTCTTCGATCCGACCAAAGGCGGCAGCCCGGTGATGTGGCAGCACATGTTCTGGTTCTATTCGCATCCCGCCGTTTACATCATGATCCTGCCGGCGTTCGGCATCATCTCCGAAGTGCTGCCCACGTTCTCGCGCAAGCCGATCTTCGGCTATAAGCTGATTGCCTTCTCGTCGATGGCGATCGCACTCATGGGATTCATGGTTTGGGCGCATCACATGTTCACGTCGGGGCTGGCGCCGTTCTTGCAGCTGCCGTTCATGATCATCACGTTCATCATCGGCGTGCCGACCGGCATTAAAATTTTCTCGTGGACCGCTACCCTGTGGGGCGGAAAAATTCATTACACCACGGCGATGCTGTTTGCAATCGGTTTCGTCGGCTTGTTTACGATCGGCGGCATCACCGGCATCTTTCTGGCCGCCGTTCCGTTCGATTTACACGTGCACGGGACGTACTTCATCGTCGGGCACCTTCACTACGTGTTGATCGGCGGAAGCCTGATGGGCATCTTCGCCGGCATGTACTATTGGTTCCCGAAAATGTCGGGGCGCTTGCTGAACGAGACCCTCGGCAAGCTGCACTTCTGGCTGTTCTTCATCGGGTTCAACGCGACGTTCTTGCCGATGCACTGGCTCGGCATGCAAGGCATGCCGCGCGAGGTGGCGACGTACGATCCGCAGTTCACCTTTTGGAACCGGTTCGAATCGTTTGCGTCGTATTTGATGACCTTTGCGATCCTGATCTTCTTCGTGAACGTGCTCTGGAGCATTCGCAACGGGAAACGATCCGGGCCGAATCCCTGGGGAGCGCGAACGCTCGAATGGCAGATTCCGTCGCCGCCGAACTACTATAACTTCAAGCACATTCCGACGGTGTACGGATTGCCGTACGATTTCAGCCAACCGCTGCCGTATAAGGGGCTCGACGAAGAGCTCACCGATTCGCCGCCGGTGACGGCCGGAGCGCATTGATGGCGGTTGCATCGCTGGCGGGTGACGCACACGGAGAGCTCGACCAGCTCTACATCGAGACGCGCGAACTGCGCCTCCAAGGTTTCTTACTCTTTCTCGTCAGCGACTGCGTGCTCTTCGCTTCCTTCATTTTCGCGTATCTTTACTTGCGCAACAGCGGTCAGGGCTGGCCCCCACCGGGGATTCAGCGCCTCGACGTGGCGTTTGCGGCCTGGAACTCGGTCGTGCTGTTTGGGTCGGGCGCTACGATGCACTACGCGCTTGAGAACTTCAAGCACGGCAACTTCATGCGCTACATGGGGTTCCTGCTTGCTACCATCGTGCTGGGCGCAGGCTTTCTCGGCGGTCAAGCCTACGAATACACCCATCTCATCTTTGGCGAGCACGTCACGTGGTGGGGCAGCGGCATCTTCGGCGCATCTTTCTTCACGTTGACCGGCATGCACGGCCTTCACGTCTTTTTAGGGGTCTGTTATCTCACCGTACTGGTGCTGCAGTCCGCCGCCGGCGTCTACACGCGCGGAAAGTTTTTCGGAATCACGGCCGGCACGCTCTACTGGCACTTCGTCGACGTGATCTGGGTCGTGCTCTTCTCGATCTTTTATCTGATTTAAGGAGCGGACGTGAACGCAGCGTTGATCGAACGTTTGGGGGCGGTGATCGCGGGGATCGTCGTCGCGGTCGTGGCCTTTTACGCCCTCTACAAAGATTGGAAAGCCACGGGCGTCGAAAATCAAGTCTTCAAGCTGATGCTGTTCTTGCTGGGGGTCGGCGCGATCTTGGCGCTCCTGGCAGGTCTCAACGTCATCGGCTTCGTGCCGTCGGCAAAGGGAGCTTAAGTTCGTTATGATTGTACGCGACGACGAATATATGGATTTCAGTAAGGTTCCCGAGAGCCAAGGTGTCCCGAGCAGCCTCTATCGCGTCGTTGCGATCGGTCTGTTGGCCATCTTCGCGATCGGCGCATCGGTGGTGCTGCTCTCCGGATACGGTCACCACTGGCCAGCCGACACGACCCTCCGCGCCCCGCTGAACAACAACGAACCCTAAGTCCCTGTGTGAGGAGGTTTCGTGTCATGCTGAGCCTGTCGAAGCATGACATTGCGATCCCACGGCTTTACTTGCGCTCGTGTGCCGTTGCGATCATTGCAGTTGTTACGGCATTTCCGCTGGCAAATGGAAACGCAGTCGCGGCCCCGGGTGCAACCTCTACGATGTTGCCGACCCACGTTGGAGTCGACCCGCACATCGAGGCTAAGGCGAAGGAATGGTTCTTCCGATTTCAGCGCGGCGACATCGATCGCGCACAGCTCAATGAGCAGGTTAATGCCACACTTACCACCGAGATGATTCGCGCAGAATCGGCGAAACTCAGACCGCTCGGTGCGCCGGCTTCCTTTGCATTTGTGTCCTCCGAGCCCGTTCACGGTGCGATGGGATATGACTTTTTGCTTGACTTCGGTAAAACGAGGATCGTTGAGTCGATTGCGTTCGATAGCGATGGAAAGATAGCTGGGATAGACTTCCAAACGTTTGTTCGGCAAGAAGAGCACTAGAGCGTCCGTGTGTGAGCCGTATCGCTACATGATCCTCCGACAGGGTCAGGATGACAAAGCGACAGGCTCAGGTTTTACCAAGGCTTTACAAATCGACCCTTCGACCGTGGCGCGTGGCGATGCCGATGGCAAGCAGCGGCAGCTCTTCGTCCGGGAGCAGTCCGGTGGGTTTTCCGTCGATCTTGTGAAGGCCGGCGTAGACCGAAAATTCCACTAATGCGGGAATGGTCGTATTGGGCAAGCGCCGCTTGCCAAGCCATTCCCATTCGCACGCGAGGCTGCGATCGGCAAAAAGGGCGGCGGCGTATCCACACGCGTCGACCTGCGAGCGCTCGTCGGGCTCGCGATAGCGCACGTAGCCGTCGAGAATGTAAATCGGCTTGAACGTTTGGAGGTACGCTGCGATCGGCGCGACGAGCACGGCCGCGAAGTATCCGGCGAATGCAATCACTCCAACCGCGAAGATCCATGCGATCTTGATCAGCGTAGCATCCGACGGCACGTGCTGCGCGCGGTAGACGATGCCCCAGGTGAGCAGAGCCATGAAAAGCATTCCGAGTAGCGGCTCGATGGCTAGCGCGAAGCGGCCGGTGAGCCCGCGCCAAACGACGGCGCGCTCCCGGGGGGTCCAACGGCGGCGCGCGAGCGCATGGATCTGCGCGTTGCGCCCGTTGAAAATCATGCGGCGCGCTCGACGATCGCGCGCAAGTCGGTGCCGCGCGGCAGCGTCCCCAGCGTCCGGCCCGACGCTTCGCCGATTCGGCTCGCGATAAACGCATCCGCAACGGCCGTGGGCGCACACCGCGCGAGCAAGGCCGCCTGCCAAAGCAGCGCCATGCGCTGGCTGATCGTGCGCGCTTGTGATTCGGCGAGGTCGCCCTCGGTCAGGTCCCGTTCGAGGCGCTCGGCTTCTGCGGCAACGCGCGGCTCGTCTCGCACCGGCGCAATCTCTTCGCGCCATGCGGCGAGAGCCTGGGGCTGCTTTCGAACGATTCGTACGACGTCCAAGGCGTTGATGTTACCCGATCCTTCCCAGATGGAGTTCAGCGGCGCCTCGCGATAGAGCCGGGGCAGGATCGATTCTTCCACGTACCCATTTCCCCCAAGACATTCGAGCGCCTCGCCGACGACGACCGGCGCTCGCTTGCAAACGTAATATTTGCCGAGCGCCGTCCCGATGCGTTTAAGCGCGGCAGCTTGCGGGTCGTGCGACGATTCGTCGATGGCGGCGGCGACCCGAACGAAGAGCGCCGTGGCGGCTTCGGATTCGAGGGCGAGATCGGCGAGCACGTTTTGCATCAAGGCGTGCTCGATCAATGGCGCGCCAAACGCGCGGCGATAGGTCGCGTGATGAATTGCCGCAACGACCGCAGCGCGCATCAGCGCCGCCGAGCCGATCGTGCAGTCCAAGCGCGTGAGGTTGACCATTTCGACGATGCGTTGCAGCCCCTCGCCTTCGTCGCCTATCAACCAGCCCAGCGTAGCATCGAACTCGATTTCGCCCGATGCGTTGCTGCGATTGCCCAGCTTGTTCTTGAGGCGCACGATCGCGAACGGATTGCGAGTTCCATCGGGAAGCATGCGCGGCACCAGGAAGCACGAGAGGCCTGCGGAGGCTTGCGCCAGCACCACAAAAGCGTCGCTCATCGGCGCGCTGCAAAACCACTTGTGACCCGTCAGCCGATACTCGCAACCGGGGCCGCGTGCCCCCACCGGCTCGGCGCGCGTGCGGTTGGAGCGGACGTCGGAGCCGCCTTGTTTTTCGGTCATGCCCATGCCGCAGAGCGCCGCGGATTTTTGTGCAATCGGCAGCAAGCGTGGATCGTACTCGGGCTGCATGAGCGCGGGCAGCCATGCGGCAAGCTCCGGCTGCGAGCGCAGAACCGGCACCGCCGCGTAGGTCATCGAGATCGGACAACCGTGACCCGACTCGACCTGGCCCCACACGTAGAACTTTGCAGCGCGGCGCAGGTGCGGATGCGTGCCCGCATCTTGCCACGGCGTTCCATGAAGTCCGGCGTTGGTTGCGTGGCGTAAGAGGTCGTGCCACGCGGGATGGAAACGGACCTCGTCGATACGATTGCCAAAACGATCGTGCGTTTGCAACTCGGGCGGATGCTCGTTAGCGTCGAAGCCAAGCGCGATGATTTCCGAACGTCCGGCTAACTCGCCGAGCCGTATCAGCTCGTCGGTCGTAGCCTCCGGTGCGTGGTGCGTCAGCGCGTCCGTTAGTCCGCGATCCGAGGCGAAGACGTTGTAGTTCGCGAGGAGCGGAGGCTGGTTCTCGACCACGTGCGTGGGCATCGAGAGAGCTTCGCCCTAGAGTGCCCCGGCGGCTGCCTCCTCGATCGGACGCCGGCGTTCGTCGCGTTGCGGCTTCAGCATCGCGGCTAGAATCAGCGCGACGAAGGCAATGCCGCAAAAGGCAAGGTAGGCGTGACGATAACCGATGATCTCGCTGTGCGCCAAGGCGAAGAGGCCGCCGGCCATCGAGCTGCCGACGATTTGGCCCACGATCAGCGCTTGGCTCAAGAGCCCGACCGCCGTAGCGCGCTTGCGCTCCGGCGTTTCGTTCGTGACGATGAAGCGGGTCGGCGCTCCGAGCAACGCCCCGAATCCCGCGCCCGCCACGATCATGGCGAGCAACGCCAAAAGCAGCGATTGAAAGCCCAGCGCAAAGATCGCCAAGCCCAGCTCGGTCAGCATCGTGCCCACCAGCAAAACGTCGCGGCTACCGATTCGATCGAGCGCGCGTCCCGACACGGGAATTACCACGACGAACGTCAGTGCGCCGAGCGCCGCAACGAACCCGGCCACCGCATACGAAAGTCCCTGCGCGCCGACCAATACGGTCGGAATGAAGAAAAGCGACCCTTCCAAAACGCCAATGACGAGCTCGAGCGCATAAGTCTTTGCTAACTGAGGCGTCTGCAGCAGCTCAGGCGGTATGATCGGGTTCCGGCTCCGACGCTCCCACAGCGCGAAGGCTGCAAGGATGCCGGCGCCAAGTAGGCCGATCGCCAGATGCGCGCTAATCAATCCATCCATCAGCGCAAGAAGCCCGATGCAAAGTAACGCGAGGCCGATAACGTCGAGCCGCTCGCGCCTGCGCGGCGCCTCAATCGGCACGTCGCGCAACGCGCGCGCGATAACGATCCCCGCGAGCGGAAGATTCGCTGCGAAGATCCAGCGCCAAGAAACGTAATGCGTGATGAGCCCGCCGAGGCTCGGGCCGATGACCGCCGCCAGCCCCCACGTCGCAGCGACGAGGCCGAGTGCGGCACCGCGCCGTTGCGCCGGCACGACGTCGCCGATCGTCGCCGTCGCCACCGGGAAGATTCCGCCCGCACCCAAGGCCTGGATCGCTCGAGCCGCCAGAAAGATTCCATAGTTCGGCGAGAGGATCGCGACGACGCTGCCGGCAGCAAAAAGCGCGACGCATGCGACGTAAACCGGGCGGCGTCCATAGCGGTCTGCCAACGTGCTGGCAAGCGCGATCGACAACACGGTGACCAGCAGATACAGCGTAAAGACCCACGCGAGGTCGCCGGTTTGCACGCTGAAATCGCGTCCCAGCGCCGGCAACGCGGGAGAAAGCACGCTGAGATCGAGAGCTCCGGCGAAGACGCCGAGCCCAAGCGTCCAGAGCAAACGGTTCACGTTACGATGCGATCGATCACCATGACGGCGCACATCAGCGCGAGATAGAGCAGCGAGTATCGGAACAGCACGCGCGCCTGCAGCGTTCCCGTCCGTTCGCGCCACGTGCGGAAAGCGTCGAGCACGAAGATGCCCCCCAGGACGGCCGCCGCGCCGAAATACAGCGCACCCATGACGTGCAGCGGATAGAGCACGAGCGACGCGGCGACCAGGACGATGCTGTAATAGACGATCTCGCGCTTCGTGCGTTCCGTGCCGTAGACGTTCGGAAACATCGGAACTTTGGCTTTCCCGTAATCGGTTTCCGTCATTAGCGCGAGCGACCAAAAATGCGGCGGCGTCCATAGAAAGATCAAAGCGAACAGGCCCAGTGCGGGAGCGCCGACCGTATGCGTCACCGCGGCCCAGCCGACCAGCGGTGGCACCGAGCCCGCGGCTCCGCCGACGACGATGTTGAGCGGGGTAATTCGCTTGAGCCACATCGTGTAGACCACGACGTAGTAGGCGTTACCGGCCAGCGAGAGCCATGCCGCCAGCGGGTTGACCAGCGCGTAGAAGATCGCGAAGGACGCGCACCCCGCCAGAACGGCGTAAATCGTGGCGTTTCGAGTCGAAATGCGTCCCTGCGGGATCGGGCGCGACTGGGTGCGCTTCATTATGCGATCGATGTCGGCGTCCCAAACGCAGTTCAGCGCGCCGGCCGACGCGGCAGCCAGCGCGCCGGCCAACAGCGTCCAAAAGAGCAGGCCGAAACTCGGCAATCCGCGAGCCGCCATGATCATCGCCGCCGCGGTAGTAACCAGCAACAGCGCGATGATGCGCGGTTTGGAAAGCTCGTAATAATCGACCAACCGCGGCAGCATCGTCATCGCTGCAAGCTGCTTTGGCGCAAACGCTGGTGTGCCCCCGCCGGTGAGGCGTCCAACACCGCGAAGATCGTCGCGACGAAGAACGTCAAAAAGACGAGCGCGGCGTTGACGGCGTGCGCTTCGCGCAGATCCATCGGAAGCCGCAAGGCGACGTTGAGCAAGCCCAGCAGCACTTGAATCGCAACCAGCGCGACACCCAGCGCGACGGCACCTCGCAGCCGGCTCGAAGCCGAGCACGCCCAGACGGTCGCGAGCGCTCCGGCGGCGCAAATCAACGTTGCCGCGGCCGCGACGCGGTGCAGCATTTGCACGTACTGCCCGGGTGTATAGATCACGACGTTGCCCGCGCAGCTCGGGATCGATAAACACGCAAGGCCCGCACCACTCGAGCTCACGTAGGCGCCAATGCACATCGTTGCAAACGCGACGATCGCCGTAACGCCCACGACGATGCTTTGGAGCGAAGCAGCGCGCGACGTCTCGCGCGTCTCCCATGTGCCATCGCACGCCGCGGCGAAGACTGCCATTGCGGAAAGCGCCGCGATCAGCGCCATCGCCGTAGCCCAATGCAGCACGACGGAGATCGGCGCATTTGCCAGACGAACCGTTTCGGCGCCGAGAAAGACCTGAGCGAAGAACAGGGCGACGATCACCGCGAGCGTTGGACCGATAAACGGAGAGCGATCCCGCTTATTCCAGGCGACGGCGACGAGCGCGATGACGAGCGGTGCGACCGTGAACGCAAGCAGGCGATGCGTCCATTCCCAGAGCGTGCCATCCGTCATTGAGGGCAGCAGGCGTCCGCGGCAGAGCGGCCAGTCCGGGCAAGTGAGTCCCGCGCCGTTGATGCGGGTCCAGCTTCCCAATACCACCGTGATTAGCGCGACGAGATCGGCGGCCAACGCCAAACGCAGGACCGGCTTCATTGTTCTCAGCCTACCGTCGCGGGAGTGCCGGCGGCAACGACATTTGAAGATAAAATTTTTCTGACCGCGGGAGGCGGCAGGTCGGTACGGGCGAAGCGGACGGCCGTGAAGCGATGGTCGGCCCTGGCAGGTCTAGCCGTAGGGCTCGTCTTGCTGGTCGGATGTCGCGAGGTTCGCGTAAAGACGTTGGCAGCGGGCACGACCACCGTTCTAGGAGGGAACCAAATCCTTATACTACGCGATGCCGTCGCTCTGGGCAAGCTCGGCATCCACGCACCCGTGCATTTCAAGGGTGAGTTTGGCGTTGCATTGCTGATGGGGCCGCACGACCGCACCGGCTACAAACAAATCATCGAATCGATCCGCGCGAATCCCGAACGCGTGCGCGTCGTCGCGTTCGAACAAGCACCGGCCGATGGCGGCGAACCATCGCCGCCGTATCGTTCTTATACGCTGTGGATCGTCCCCAATAGCGTCTACCGGCGCGGCATTCGAGTCGAGGTCGTAACGCCTAGCAACGAGCCCATCGCGGCGACGTATCTGCCGTGATCTCCCCGCGCAAACAAACTCGAACCGTCGAAGCGGTCGACGAGCTGAACGTACGCGTGCAGCGCTTCGGCGTCGTTCTCGAGCCCGATGGAGACCCAACCGAAGCCGGCGGAATTTTGAATCCCGGTGCGACACGCGCGCCTGGGGGCGAGCTGTTACTCTACCCGCGCTGCGTCGCGGACGGAAACATCTCGCGCATCGGAATCGTTCGTACTCGCCACGCGGATCGTAAGTTCGAGGTCGAGCGCCTTGCGTTCGCGCTCCAGCCGGAGGCCGCGTACGAACTGCGGCCACGCCCCGGATACGGTTGCGAGGATCCTCGCGTAACGTACGTGCCGGTGCTCGAATCGTACGTCATGACCTACACAGCGGTAGGCCCGGACGGCCCGCGCGTCGCGCTCGCGCTCTCCAAGGACGCCTTTCACTGGGAACGATTGGGAGTCGTTCGTTTTGCCGGAACGGCGAACGTCGTCGGCGACGACAAGGATGCGGCGTTCTTCCCCGAGCCGGTGCTTTCGCCCGAGGGCCGCCGTTGCTTGGCCTTCTATCACCGCCCGATGCTGCACTTGTCGAGCGTCGACGGACGTGCTGCTGTGCCGATGATCGAGCGCATGCCATTTGAGGATCGCGAATCGGTTCGGATTGCGTACGTCCCGCTCGGCCCAGCCCTGAAGGATCGCGGCAAACTCTGCCAGGTCACTGAAAGCGTTCAAGTGCTCTGCCCGAACGCGCATTGGGGATCCATAAAAATCGGCGCGGGCACGCCTCCGGTACGCGTCACCTTGAACGAAGGCGCTGCGTGGATGTCGGTCTTCCACGGGGTCGACGTCATCAGCGACACGCCGCATAAGCCGTATCTGCGATACAGCGCAGGCATCGTGATGCACGACCTCGAGCGCCCCGACCGCATTCTCTACCGCTCGCCGGAACCGGTGATGAAGCCGGAATCGCGGCGCGAGCGACGCGGCGTTGTCGACAACGTCGTCTTCCCGACCGGCATCGACCCACGCCCGGATCTCGGCGAGCGCGTTTACGATATCTACTACGGCATGGGTGACTACTCGGTCGGCGCGGCACGACTTGCGATCGAGTTACCATCTTCATCCTGACCGAAGGAATTGTCATCCTGAGCTTGTCGAAGGACGTGCGGAGGAAGACCGTAGGACCCGCGACTCGGACGCTCGTCGCTCACATCCGTGTTCGCTCCTGCTCGTGCGCGTTTCCGCAACACCAAAGGAATACGACATCCTGTCTTTTGCGGAAAAGTCGCACGCCTCGCTGCGGGCCCTACGGACTTCCTCCGCCACCTTCCTAAGTGCTCCGATATCTAATCCTGTCGACGGTGATCGTCGTTGGCGCGGCAGTGCTGGCGACCGCGTGGGCGAACCGCGATCTGATTCGCATCAAGATCGCGGGAGTCTACGCGCGCGTTCCCGCGAAGGCCGGTATGTCGGGCCCAGCGCCAGGGCGCCAGAGCGCGGGCTTGCGCGGCGACGCGCCGTGGGCGCTCTCGGCGCTTCCGGAGTGCTTGAGTCAAATGTCGGAGTCGACGGGCCCACAACGTTACGTGCGCGCGCATTTGCCCGCCGGAGCCGTACCGATTGTGTCGCCGGCGACGTTGGTGTATGGTGATTGCACCATCACCATTGCCGGTGACGAGGCCTACGTGCGGCGGGGAGCCGATCGCCTGCGAATACCTCCGCACGTGCAGTTTTACCGAGCGGCGGGTCTGCTCGCGTTAATTCGCGAGGGTTCGCGCGGTTCGCAGCTGCTTGTCTATCAGCCGGCGCAACGCTGACGGAGTAACGTGTCAATACAAGATCACGTGCGCAACCGACGCACATTTGCGATTATCTCGCATCCCGATGCGGGGAAGACGACGCTCACCGAAAAGCTCTTGCTTTACGGCGGCGCCATTCACACCGCCGGACAAGTTTCGGCACGCAAGCGCCAACGACAGGCTACGAGCGATTGGATGGCGCTGGAGCGCGAGCGCGGCATCTCGATTACCTCGACGGTGCTGCAGTTCCCGTACCGGGACTACACGATCAATCTGCTGGACACGCCGGGTCACCAGGACTTCGGAGAGGATACGTACCGCACATTGCTTGCTGCGGACAGCGCCGTGATGCTCATCGATGCCGCCAAAGGCGTCGAGCCGCAGACTAAAAAGCTCTTCGCGATCTGCCGCGAGCGCGGCATTCCACTGTTTACGTTCATGAACAAGCTCGATCGGCCGAGCCGCGATCCGCTCGAGCTGCTCGACGAGCTCGAGAGCGTGCTCGGCATCGGTTCTTTCCCGATGAATTGGCCGTTGGGAAACGGCGAGGAGTTCAAGGGCGTATACGATCGTCACACCCGCATGGTGCATCGCTTCGAACGTGCGAGCCACGGCGCGACGCGTGCCGCGGTATCGGTGACGGATGCGGCCGATCCGCAGCTGCACGACTTAGTTAGCGAGCACGTGTACCGGCAGTTCCGCGAAGGCATCGAACTGCTGGATGGGGCCGGCGAGGAATTCGATCGCGGGGCGATGCTTCGCGGCGAGATCACGCCCGTGTTTTTCGGCAGTGCCGTGACGAACTTCGGCGTGCAACTCTTCCTGGACGACTTCGTCGAAATGGCGCCGCCTCCGTCGGCTCGCGCAGGCGTCGATCCGAGCGACCCTGCGTTCAGCGGCTTTGTCTTCAAGATTCAAGCCAACATGGACCCGCGTCATCGCGATCGCGTCGCGTTCGTGCGCGTCTGCTCGGGCGAGTTCGCTCGCGACATGACCGTTCGCAACGCGCGGACGGGGGCGCCGGTGCGTCTTTCGCGCGCGATGCGGCTGTTTGCCGACGATCGGGTTTCCTTGGACGTCGCTTATGCCGGCGACGTCGTGGGGCTTGCGAACCCCGGCGCCTTCGCCATCGGCGACACGCTGTACGAAGGCAAAGCTGTCGCGTTTCCGCCGATCCCGGCCTTTGCCCCGGAACATTTCGCCGCCGTGCGCAGTACCGACGTATCGGGCTACAAATCGTTTGGCAAAGGCATCGCGCAGTTGCGCGAGGAGGGAGCGGTGCAGGTTTTTTATCCGTGGGGCACGCCGCGAACCGAACCGATCCTAGGAGCGGTCGGCGAGCTTCAGTTCGAGGTTGCGAAGTATCGCCTCGAAGCCGAATATAACGTCAAGACGCTGTTCTTCAACCAACTGTACACGCTGGCGCGGCGGGTCGTCGGCGAGCGCGAACAGCTCGACCGTGCCCAGTTGCCCTCCAATGCCAAGCTGGTCGAAGACTGGGAAGGGCGTCCCGCGGCGCTTTTCGAGAGCGAGTGGAGCTTGCGCCTCGCGCAAGAGTGGAATCCGCAGCTGACGTTCGCCGTTTTTTCGGCGCAAGAGAATCCCGAGGCCGTGGCGTCGTGACGTTCGCGCTCAGGCTTCTGTGGATCGGCGCGGCACTGGCCATGCTGGCCGGCTGTTCGTTTCAAAACCGCAACGAGCGGGAAGCCGATCGCATCACGCGCGCGGTCGTCAACAACGATTTGAAGCCGGTCGGGGACGACATCGCCAAGGGCATCGCGATCACGCGCGTACAGGTAGCGCAATGGTCGGACGAACTCAGCGCTGCGGGCAGGCTGCTCTCCGTCAAAGAGACGACCGCCAACTGCGAAACGGGCTGGCATTGCTTCGACGTGAAGTTCCAAAAGCAAGAATACGTCGAACGGATGCGCTTCGACGAACGCGGAAAAGTGGTCGACTGGCGCTTTCACATGGCACCAGCATCGGCGCAATAGCGTTGCCTGTCGCTCCGATTGTATTTGCAGACGTTCGCGCCGCGGCGCAGCGTCTGAACGGCGTCGCGCATCGCACGCCCGTCGTGCGCTCGCGCACGCTGGACCTGCGCTGCGGCGCCCGGCTCTTCGTGAAGTGCGAGAACCTGCAACGCATGGGGGCGTTCAAGTTTCGCGGAGCGTATAACTTTTTGGAATCGCTGTCCCCGGGCGAGCGCATGCGTGGTGTCGTGGCGTTCTCGAGCGGGAATCACGCACAAGGCGTCGCGCTTGCGGCTCGGCTGCTCGGCGTTCCCGCGACGATCGTCATGCCGACCGATGCGCCCGCCGTCAAACTCGCTGCGACCCGCGAGTACGGTGCCGAGATCGTCCACTACGAGCGCGAGCGGTCGCATCGGGAAGAGATCGCGCAAGCCGTCGCCGACGAGCGCGGCGCGACGCTGGTGCCTCCGTTCGACGATCCGCACATCGTAGCCGGCGCGGGGACCGCCGCGCTGGAACTCCTCGAAGAGGCGGGCGACTTGGACGCGATCGTCGTTCCGGTGGGGGGAGGCGGATTGATGGGTGGAACCGCGATTGCCGCACACGGGATCGATCGTGACATCGCGCTGTATGGCGTGGAACCCAAAGCGGGCGACGATTTCGCACAATCCTTGGCGCGTGGCGAACGCGTTACGATTCCGGTGCCGCAAACAATTGCGGACGGCTTGCAAACGACGGCTCCGGGCGAGCTGACGTTCGCAATCGCCCGCGAGCACGTTCGCGCCGTCGTCAGCGTGAGCGACGACGAACTCTGTGCGGCGATGCGCTTTGCGTTCGAACGAATGAAGCTGGTGATCGAACCCAGCGGGGCCGCCGCGCTCGCCGCGCTACTGCATCATCGCATTCCCGAACTCGCCGGCAAGCGCGTTGGCGCAATCGTCAGCGGAGGCAACATCGACCCCGCTCGCTATGCCGAACTAATTCGGCGATAGACTCAGTCGAGCCTTACATCCCCGAGCTAGCCGCGATATTCCCGCAGGCTACGTATTTCCCCAAATTGTCGAGGCTCTGGTGAACGTTGATTGCGTTCGGCTTCGAGAGCAACTGATCGATCGAAACGCCCTTGACCACCGTCGTCGAGCTACCGTTGACGACGCTGGTGAGCGGATACACGACGCCGCCCAGAGTGCTGCACGTTCCGGAGTGAATGTGCACCGGCTGCGCCGTCGCCGGAGCGCCTTTGAGCGTGATCGCGACTTGCACGTCGGCGCCCGCTTGCGTCAGTGTAGCCGTTCCGGTCTCACCCGAACCGTTCTGTTGTTGCAGCTGTACTGTTAGGGTCGTCGGCCCCGCGCCGACCGCTGGAATCGCCGCCGGCAAGAGATATGCAAGCGATGCGATCAATACGACCAGAGGTTTCATGTTGAGCTCCTTTCGAGCTCTCATCGTTTCTGGATCGTGCTCATCTGCCCTTCGAGCAAGCGAAACGCCTCGATGGCCTGCCGCGTCGGCGGCGCATCGGCGCCATCAACCGTGTCGAGCAGCGACTCGGCGTCGGCGTTGAGTGTCGCAAAGGCGTCTGCTGTTTTCGAACGGCCTGCCGCGTCGGCCGCGGCGTATGCCGCATAGCTTTGGTCGCCAAGCGACGCAATGCGCCGCGCGAGCCGATATTGTTCGTCGAGTGCGCGTTGCGAGATTCGTACGCGCGGATCCATAACGATCTCGAGGGAACGCTCCAGGCTGCGCCCGTCGACCTCGATTCGCACCCTATACCGGCCGGGCGGGACCAATGGTCCCTCAGGCACCCGCGGCGTGTTTCCAGGGACGGCCGAGATCGGGAGATCCGGTTGGAGCGAACGCGTCGGCGGCTCGCGCAAATCCCAGACGAAGCGGTGCATGCCCACGGCGGTCGACGGCCTCGTAAAGGGGCGCTCCCAGTAAGCCGGCTTGTCGAGGTGGGGGATTGCCGTGGGCGCGATGTCGTCGCTGGCATAGCGGCGCACCAAACGATTCCCGTCGTCTAAGATCGAAATGACGACTCGCCGCGCCGGTGACGCGAGCTCGTAGTCGAGGAGCGCTCCGTCGGGTGCGTTCTCGCCCATCGGCTCCTCGGGAGGCAATGGCGTATCGGTGCTGGTGCTTCGCCGCACGCGATAGGCGCGCGCCGGCGTAAAGAAATGTTCGCCTTGGTTTATCCCGTGAGCTAACTCTCGCAGCGGTTCGACGTCGTCGAGGATCCAAAATCCCCGGCCGTGCGTTGCAACGATGACGTCCGTGCCGTGAACGATGACATCGCGCACCGAGGTGCGCGGCAGCGAAAGCTGCAGCGATTGCCACGAGGCTCCGCCGTCAAACGAGACGGAGACGCCGTCTTCGCTGGCGGCGTAGAGCAGACGCGGCTCGACCGGATCTTGCCGCACGGCGTTGACGGGCGCATCGGGCAAGCCGCTCACGATTGGCCGCCAGGTTTCGCCGCCATTGTGGGTCACGTAAACGTACGGATGCAAGTCGTTGAGACGAAATCGGTTCACCGCGACGAAGGCCGTATTGTCGTCGAAGCGCGATGCGTCGATTTGCGCGATCTTGCTCCACGGGGTCAACGCAGCGGGAGTAATGTTACTCCAGCTTCTTCCCGAAGCATGAGTGATCCAGACGAGCCCGTCGTCGGTGCCGGCCCACAGCGTGCCGGGATGTCGATACGACGGCGCTAGCGCGTAGATCACGCCACGATGGGCGCCGTGCTGCGGATCGCCGCTTTCAAACGGACCGAGAACCGCCGGTACGCCGGGATGTCGCCGGGTGAGATCCGGGCTGATCGTGTGCCAGCTCTGTCCGCCGTCGGTCGTCGTAAAGACGACGTTCGAGCCAAAATACAGCCGACGCGGGTCGAAGTGGTCGAAGGCGAGCGGTTCGGTGCGCACGGTGCGATACTGCTTGGCCGGCAGCGCGATTGGCGAAACTTCTTGCGTCTGGCCGGTGCGCTCGTCGAACTTCTCGACCTTTCCGCCAAAGACCACGCCGGGATGCAGCGGGTCGGGAACGACGTAACCGTACTCTTGCGCCCCGACGGGGTGCCAGTCGCGTTCCGTTATCTCGCCCCAATCGCCGCGGCTGCTCACGCACGCAGAGCCGCTCTCCTGCTGGCCGCCGCAAACCCAATACGGAAAGCGCTGGTCGGCATTCACGTGATACATCTGCGCCGTCGGTTGGTTGTACCACGAGCTCCAGGTCGCGCCGTGGTCCACGGAGATCGTCGCGCCTTGATCGCTCGCGAGGGCGATGATCTTCGGGTCGCTCGGGTTGATCCAGACGGTATGGTAGTCGTCGCCGCCGGGAGCGCCTTTGATCGCGATCATCGTCGTTCCGCCGTCGGTCGAACGATAGGTCGACGTGCTGGTCAGATAGACGGTGTTCGGGTCGCGCGGATCCACCGCGATGGAAACGAGGTCGTCGCCGCGCTGCGCGATCTCGTCGGCATCGTTGACGCGCGTGAAGTGCGCTCCGGCATCGACGCTTCGGTAGAGGGCGCCCGCCTCTCCGCCGCTGGGAGACGCGTCGGCGTAGGCGTAGACAATTTGCGAGTTGCTCCGCGCTACCGCGATCTCTGCGCGCCCAATTCGCGAAGGCAACCCCCCGCGCAATTGGGTCCACGTCGTTCCCCCATCGCTGGATTTAAAAATTCCGCTTCCCGGCATCTCGAACGACGCACCGATTTCCCAAGGCGCTTGGCGCGCGGCCCATAGCGTTGCATAGACGACCCTGGGATGGTTGGGATCGATCACCACGTCGAAGCCGCCGACGTTCTCACTTTCGAAGAGCACGCGTTGGAACGACGCGCCGCCGTCCGTGGAGCGGTAGATGCCGCGTTCTCCATTGGCCCCGTACGGATGACCGAGCACCGCGACGAAGATCCGGTTCGGATTTGCCGGATCGACGGCGAGCGACGCAATCTGCTGGCCGTCGCGCAAGCCCAGATGCGTCCAGGTTGCGCCGGCATCGACGGATTTGTAGATCCCATCGCCCACGGCGAGATCCGGACGCTGCAATCCCTCACCGCTGCCCGCGTAGATGATCCGCGGATCGCTGGGAGCGACCGCCAGCGCGCCGATCGAACCGGTTGGCTCGCCGTCGAAGATGGGAGTCCACGTCCGGCCCGCATCTTGTGTCTTCCAGATGCCGCCGTTGACGGCCGCGATGTAAAACACGTTCGGTTGGTTCGCAATGCCGTCCAGCGCTACGGTGCGGCCACCGCGTAGCGGACCGACGAACCGCCAGTGCAACGATTGATAGAGTCGTGGCGAGACGCTCTGCGCTTGCGCGGGAACGTGCGCGGCGGCGAACGCCAGAGCCAAGAAAGTCAGCGTGACGGCGGATAGGCGATGCAAGCGGGATCCTCCTCAGCTAGCGGCGTCGCCCGTTCTGCCTGCGGTTGCGCCGCTTGGGCTGGAAGGCCGGCCCGATCTTGAAGCTGGATTCGCGCGGCAGCGATGCATCCACGTCCTCGCAGCCAATCGGCGTAAAATCGCGGCAGTCGTTGGGACGCGCCGGGTAGATTCCGCAGTAATAGCGGCCGCTGCGCGAGCCCATCAAGAAAACGCACTGGTCAGCGACGTCGTCGCTGACCTTCCGAAGCCAGCCGACGTGATAGCCGTCGGCCGAAGGCCGCTCGACGACGTATTGCCGCATCGTCTCGTCATACGTCATGCCGAGATGATCGGCGATGCGCTGCACATCGGTCTTGCTCACGAAGGGCTCGTAGCCGCTGCAGCATTCGGCGCACCCGGGCGGACACGCTATGTTTTCCGGCAGGTCCTTCAGATGCGTGCGGGCCAGCTCGATCACGCGTCCGACCGCGGCCACGAAAGCCGGGTCGTCGTTATATTTGTACACCCACTCTCGATGCGTGATCTCGTTGGCGTTATAATACCGCGTCGTTTTCTCGTCGAACTGTATCGTGACGTGCTCTTCGTCGATCTCGATCTTGTTGACGTGCTCCAGCCGGCGCGCATCGAGAAGCTCGGGATGCGTCGCTTGCCCGGTGCGACGCGCATAGTTTCGCAGATTGATGAGGTCGATCGTCTCCATAACGAATCCACGATTCCCGCGCCGTGCGGGTGCCGCCTTCGCGAAGAGCAAAAGATAGTGGGCATGCAAACGGCTATCGGCGTCGATCTAGGCGGCTCGCATGTGACCGCTGCCGTGGTTACAGAGGATGGAGCAATCCGTCGCCAGCATGAGGAGGACTTGGAGGACCTCAAATTCGAGGCCGTCATCGCCGCGGTCGAAACGACGATCGGCGCCGCGCTCAAAGATGCCGGAACCGTAGCCGGCATCGGTATCGGCTCGCCCGGAAACATCGACGCCTCCTCCGGCGCCGTCCTCTACAGCCCGAACTTTGGGTGGCAGGATGCGCCCCTTGGCGAGGCGCTGCGAGACAAGTTTTCGGTTCCCGTTTTCGTGGCCAACGACGCGCGCTGTGCGACGCTCGGCGAGTATACGTTTGGCACCGGCAAGCTGACGAAGGATTTCGTTCTTTTGACGCTCGGGACGGGAATCGGCGGGGGCATCGTCGCCGAAGGGGAGCTGCTGTTGGGCAATCGCTGGGGTGCGGGCGAGATCGGCCATCACCAAATCCGTCCGAACGGCGGCTTCATTTGCGCGTGCGGCAAGACCGGCTGCTTTGAAGCGCAGGCTTCAGGAACGGGATTGATTCGACACGCCTTTGCCGTCGAGCCGTCTTTTCCGCGCAGCACGCTGCTGGACGTGTCGCGCGAGAAGCTCAGCTCGAAAAAAATCCGCCGAGCCGCACAAGCCGGGGATGGTCACGCCGTTGCGGCTTGGAAAAACTTCATCGAAGATCTGGCGATCGGGCTTGCGAATATCATCGCCTTCGTCAATCCGGAGAAGATCGCACTGGGCGGCGGCGTTTCCACCGCCGGGGATTTCATGCTCGACGCGGTTCGGCCGCAGGTAGAAATCTTGACGACGATGGTCCCGCGAGGAACGACCCAGATCGTAGTAGCCTCGCTCGGCAACGACGCGGGACAAGTCGGCGCGGCAACGATGGCGTTTCGCGGCGGTTTGACGACGGGGAACCCGCATGCGATTTAAGGCGGCTCTCCTCGCACTAGCCTTGATGGGCGCCACTACGACGCAGCCGCAGAGCGGCGATCCGATTCACAAGATTCGGCACATCGTGATCATCATGCAAGAGAATCGCTCGTTCGATTCCTATTTCGGAACGTTTCCCGGGGCCGACGGGATTCCGATGACCAACGGCGTACCGGCGGCCTGCGTCCCCGACCCGCGGGGGCGTCCCTGCGTCCGGCCATATCACGATTCCAACGATCGCAATCGCGGCGGCCCGCACAATGCGCGCGCGGCGGTCGCCGACGTCAACGGCGGCAGCATGGACGGCTTCATTGCGTCCACGCAGCGCGCGCGCCGGCAATGCCGCGATCCGAACGCGCCAAACTGCGCCGGAACCGACGAGGTTATGGGCTATCACGACGCGCGCGAAATTCCAAACTATTGGAAATACGCCCGAGATTTCGTGCTGCAGGATCATCTCTTCGAGCCCAACTCGTCGTGGAGCTTACCGCAGCATCTGTTCTTAGTCTCGGAATGGTCGGCATGGTGCCTGCGCCTCGGCGACCCGGTGAGCTGCACCAACGAGCTGCAGTATCCCGACTACCCGCGTGATTTCGATCCGCACAACGCGCGCTTCCATGGGGCCGGCCGCCCGGATTACGCCTGGACCGATCTAACTTACCTGCTGCACGCACACCACGTCAGCTGGGCGTACTACGTGATGGCCGGCACGGAGCCGGACTGCGCGAACGATATGGACGACTGTCGCGCCGTTCCGCAAAATGCCCGAACCCCCGGCATATGGAACATTCTGCCGTACTTCGATACCGTGAAGAAGGACGGCGAGCTGGGCAACGTGCGCGACCTTCGCGACTTCTACGCGGCGGCCAAGAACGGGACTCTCCCCAGCGTCGTTTGGCTCGCGCCGTCGGCGCCGTACAGCGAGCACCCGCCGGCGCTGGTTAGCCGCGGCCAAGCCTACGTGACGGGATTGATCGACGCCATCATGCGCGGCCCCGACTGGGACAGCACGGCGATTTTCTTGACCTGGGACGACTGGGGCGGATTCTACGATCACGTCGTCCCGCCGCGCGTGGACGAGAACGGCTACGGCATCCGCGTTCCTGGCATCCTGATCAGCCCGTACGCGCGCCGCGGCTTCATCGACCACCAAACGCTCAGCCACGACGCGTACGTCAAGTTCATCGAAGACGATTTCCTCGGGCGACAGCGCATCGACCCCAAGACCGACGGCCGCCCGGACCGTCGCCCGACGGTTCGTGAAAGCGTCCCGATCCTCGGCGACCTGCGCGCCGATTTCGATTTCAAACAAAAACCGCGCGCGCCGGAGATTCTCCCCGGCGGCGTCACCTGGTACGGCACAACGGCGCAATAGCTCTCGGTGTCGTCCTGAGCGGAGTCGAAGGATGACGCTGCGCGGACGCTTCGAAGGCGCCTACGCTCTGACTCGGACACATTCGTCGCGCGACGTCCTGTCGCGCTCCTATCGACTGCCTCGCGCCTCCCGCAATCCTGCTCCGGCGCTCGGTCAGACGGTCCTCGTCAGAGCGTAGGCGTCTTCTCATCGCCCACTGTCGACCGGCTCAAACCGCCGCCGATGAGCCACAGAAGTTCCTAGGCCCACAGCGAGGCGTGCGACGAGCGTCCGAGTCGTGGGGCCTAGGAACTTCTAAGGTCTAAACAGCGGCGGCTGCGGCTTGGAGGCGGCCGTTTTCGGTGATCTGCCCGATCAGGGAGGCGATGCGGCGCGAGCTGTGCCGCGGCGCGACCATTTCTTGATTGTGGCGAATCGTAGCTAGGCGCTCGGGAGCCCGGATCAGGCTGCGCACCGCCGAGACGACGGCGGCGGCGCCGTTGATAGCGATCACGCCCAACCCATTGTCGCGGACGAAATTGACGTTGCCGCGTTCCTGTCCGGGAACGTAGTCGTAAACGACGATCGGCAGCTGCGCGGCATTGGCTTCGGCCAGCGTGCCTGGCCCCGCCTTGGTCACGAGCAGATCCACGGCACGGAAATACTCGGGAATTTTATTGGTAAAGCCCAACACGTGCATCGGAGTCGGAAGGGTGGCGGCGAGTTCGCGCAGCTTTTGCTCGAGCGGCTCGTTGCGGCCGCAGACCACGACGAGCTCGATCGGCAAACGCGCGCGCGCCAGTGCGAGCGTCGTGGAAAGAAGCTTACCGCCGCCCTCGCCGCCGGCCATCAGCATCACGATGAACGCCTCGGGCGGCAGTTTGAGCTGCGCGCGAAGCTCGGCCTGGCTGCCGGTGACGTCGTCAAACTTCGGGTGGATCGGGTGGCCGAGCAAATGCAGATGCGAAGAAGGAACGCCGCGCGAGAGCGCACGCTGATAGACTTCGCGCGCCGGAACCACGACGGCATCGGCGTCTGCGACGAGCCACGATTCGTGCACTTTGCCTAAATCGGTAATAACCGTCACGATCGGAACGTGGTGCATGTGGGCGTCGTCGCGCGCGCGCAGAGCCGCATGATTGAGCAGCGGATGCACCGAGACGATGATGTCCGGCTGATAGCCGATGAAAAGGTCGCGCAAACGCTCGCGATAGAGCGGCTCGCAAAAGCGCACCAACGCGCGGTAGCGCCGGCGGCCGTTGGTTGCATAGTACAGCGCGCCATAGACCGGAGGAGCGTAGCGCAGGGCCATGCTGTAGCCCAAGCCGAGTTGGGTCAGCGGAAAGGCGCAGTGAGCGGCGACGTCTTCGATGCGATGCTCAAACGAGTCCGGCGACACGATCTCGTCCAGGGCTGCGGCAAGGGCGTTTGCGGCGCTGCGATGGCCGCCGCCCGTGTCCGAGATCAATAGAAGCGCCCGTTTGGTCATACGCTCTCCCGCTTAGGCTCTGGCCGGCGACTCCTTCGTGGTACGCCGACCGGCATTGCGCGCCCGCCGGCTCGTCGGGGCAAGTCTGGCCAAGAGCGCCCGAGCCGGGGCGTCATAAAAACGGAAAATATCGCCAAACTCGATATCGGGGTTTCGGTGATGACCGTCGTGGTCCTCGGGAAGCACGATCCCGAAGAGCCGGAGGACCCGCGCGAGCCGGGCTGGAGTGCGCCACCCGAGGTCCGTGGTATGCCGCCACCAGACGTGAAGCTGGCCTCCCGCGAGCCCGGCGACCGCGCCGGGCAACGACAGCCGCGCCGTCAGAGCGGCCACGGCAAGGTAAGGAACCGCGCCAAGGAATCCGTCGAGCAAGACCGCCGGATCGTTCGAGATCACGGCGTGGTCAAAATACGACCGCCGCCGATCGTGGTGCGTACGCAAGTGAAGCGTAAACCAAAGATGCTGCGGAATGTGATAGAAGAACGTCGAGGCGAAATCGCCGATGACGAGCGTAAGGATGAAGGCGACGACGAAAAACATTTGGATCTCCCTGATCGCCATATCGTTGTGCGGCTGTGCTTCTAGCATATACCATACCCGCGGGCACGTTGTAGCACCGGCTCGACTCAACCGCGCCCTTAACATGGTGTTAAGCTGGCCATCGCCCGCCGACGTCGACGCACTCAAAGGCGCCGTGCTCATTCGAGATGGTGCTCCGGTGAAGGAACCGGAACTCGCGATTGCACGCGCGATCCTGCGCACCAATCCGCGCGTGCTTACGGCGTATGCGCTGCTTTTTGCGGATGCGACGGTACGAGCGGCTCGCGCTCAGCAATTGCCGCCGGAATTTCTCGCCGCCATGATCTTGCAAGAGTCTGCGTACGACGCTCAGGCGGTTTCATCAGCGGGCGCGATCGGAATTGCGCAGTTCATGCCGGCCACGGCCGCCGACGTCGGGGTGGATCCATACGATCCGTTTGCCGCGATCGCCGGCGCCGCGGAACTCGTTGGCGGCTACGTTGCCGCCTACCGGCAGCGGTATGCGGACTCGTACGCCGCCGCACTCGCCGCTTACAACGCCGGACCGCTGGCCGTCGCGGAGTATCGCGGCGTGCCGCCGTATGATGAAACGCGCGAATACATCGCCCTGATCTTCGATCGCTGGGCTCGCATCGTTTCCTATGAGCCCAACGACCGGGTCAGGATGACAACGCGGCAGAGCGGAAGAAAACGATAAAATGAAGCATCTCAGGAGTTGGTTCGCAGTCATCGCCTGCATTGGTGCGCTGACGCAGGCAGGCTGCGCGTTTAGCGCCAGCCCCGCCGACGGATTGCGGTTTGCGCCGCCCCCAGGCTGGCGATCGATGCGTTTGGTCGGCTTCATGCAATTCTGGCGACCGCCGTCCAACGATCGAGAAGTGTTGATGCTCTTCAAGTCGCCAACGGCAATTTCGCCTAAGGACGTCTTCTCCAACGCCAACATGCACGACACGCTGAAGGATCTGCGGATTCAGACGCGACGCGCCATCGAAATCTGCGGAAATCAGCCCGCAACCTACGTGCAAGCCCAAGGCTCTTCTGCAAAGGGCGAGGAGAATGTCGACATGGTGATGGCGACCGTCCGCGGCACGAGCTATATCGCATTATACGTCCGCCCGGTTGAGACCGCGCCGAACGCGCGTGCGCAAGCGGCGCTGCAAGAGCTCTGCTCGAAACCGTGATCGTTTGGCTCAGCTCAAAGCTTCGCTGAGACAGCTCGTCGCGCGCCAGCCGCTGGCGTGGACCGTGCCGGCATCCTCGGAGCCGCGTTTGCGGCGCGTTTTGGGCTGGCCCGCGCTTACGGCGATCGGCCTGGGCACGATGCTGGGTGGGATTTTCCCGACGATCGGCGCCGGCGCGCACGTCGCCGGTCCGGCGGTGATCGCCGCCTACATGCTTTCGGGCGTCGTTAGCCTGTGCGTCGCGTTATGCTACGCCGAGTTCGCGTCGATGGTGCCGGTAGCGGGCAGCGCGTATACCTACGCTTATGCAACGCTCGGCGAGCTCGTCGCGTGGATCATCGGTTGGGACCTGATCCTCGAATACGGGCTCTCTCTCGCGCCCACCGCGTCGTCCCTTTCGGACTATTTTCAGCACATGCTCGCCAACATCGGCATAGTCTTTCCCGTATGGGCTCAAACGGCCGCCGTTCACAGTGCGCACCCGCAGATCGATCTCTTCGCCTTCATCGTCACGTTAGCGGTGGCTATGCTCGTCGCCGTCGGCATTCGGGAGTCGGCGAGCGTCAACGGAGCGTTGGTGGTCCTCCAAATTCTCGCGATGCTGGTGTTCATCGTCGCGGTTGCGCACGCCATACGACCCTCCAACCTGCAGCCGTTCGCACCATCCGGTTATCACGGCGTCCTAGCCGGAACCGCGTTGGTATTTTTCGCCTACATCGGTTTCGACACGGTGACCGTGGCGTCGGAGGAGGCGAAACGGCCCGAGCGCGACGTGCCCGTCGGAATAATCCTCGCGTTGACCCTGGGCGGCATCTTGTACGTTGCATTGACGCTCTGCACCGTAGGCGTGCTGCGCTTCGATCGGCTTTCGGACGGCGCGGCGATGCTCGACGCGCTCGGTTCGGTGACCAAGAGTCACACGCTTTACTGGATCGTTGCCATCGGTGGGTTGGCCGGAAACGCGACGGTGATGCTCACATCGTTGCTCGGCCAGGTACGAATCTTTTATGTGATGGCGCGCGATCGCATGCTGCCCCCAGGAGTCGCGCGCATCCATCAAGTCTTTCGCACGCCCGCCCGCATGACGGTGATTACCGGCCTGATCGTGGCGGTATTCGCTGCCGTTTTGCCGCTCACCGAGCTCCTGACGCTCGTGAATATCGGCACGCTGGCCGCATTCGCGATCGTGTGCGCGGGCGTCTTGGTATTGCGCATCGTCAATCCCAGCGCAGACCGCCCTTTCCGGGCACCCCTGCTGCCGCTCTTTTCCATAGCCGGAGCGGCGGCGTGCCTCTATCTCGTCACCGGGCTGCAGGTCGCGACTTGGATTCGCTACGGCGTTTGGTTCGGAGTAGGAATCCTTGTGTATGCGCTATATGGGTTCCGTAATTCGCGGCTGCGCGTCGAGCTGATCGAGCCCTGATGCGCAACTCTTGGACCTCCCGCGGTTTATAAGTATACTCACCTGGGCATGAAGGGCGACAAGTGACGATCAAGACCGCGGTCTCAGACCGCTTCGAACTGATTACGGTCCCGCGCTCGCGCGGCGTCCCGTCCTTCGCACAGGACGTGGCCCGCGGGCTTCGCGCGAGGCCTAAACGGCTTTCCTCGAAGTATCTTTACGACGAGGTCGGCTCCGCGCTGTTCGATGCGATCACCCACCTTCCGGAATACTATCTGACGCGGGCTGAAACCGAGATTCTCTCGCAATGGGGATGGCAGATCGTGCGCGTGCTCGATGCTCCGCTCGACTTCGTCGAACTCGGAAGCGGGAGCGCAATTAAGACGCGTCTCCTGATCGGTGAGGCTCTGCGCGTTCAGCCCGAGCTTCGTTACAGCCCCATCGACATCTCCACCGAAGCGATTCGCGCGTCGTCCATGGCTCTGGTCGAAACCTATCCGTCACTCTCGGTGCGAGCCTACGCCGGTGATTATTTCGACGTCCTCGGCTCCCACGTGCTCGGCTCGGAGCGCAAGATGCTCGCGATGCTGATGGGTTCCAATATCGGCAACTACGAGCCGGACGAAGCGAAACTGCTGCTCTCCTTGCTGAGCGGAGCGCTGCGTTCGGGCGACGGACTGCTGCTGGGAGTCGACTTGAAGAAAGATGTGGGAACGCTCGAACTGGCGTACGACGATCCGGCCGGCGTAACTGCGGCGTTCGACCTCAACCTGCTGGCGCGAATCAACCGCGAGCTGGAGGGCGAGTTCGACCTGCATAAGTTCTCGCACGTCGTGAGCTACGACGAAGCGCGCGGATCGGTGGATTCTTTTCTGGAGGCGCGCGAACGGACGAGCGTGCCGGTACGTGCCGTCGGCCTGCGCGCGACGTTCCAGGCGGGCGAGCGCATCCACACCGAGTCGTCCTACAAATTTACCGACGGCGAGGTCGTGGAGTTCGGAAGAACGGCAGGTTTTCGGCCGAAAGCGGTCTGGCACGACAGCGCGAAGCGCTTTAGCGTGCACCTCTTGGTCAAAGCGTAGCGGCGCGCCGCTCCGCGAGTCGCAGCAGGGCGTCCGCCGCGATGGCCAGGGCCGAAGCGGCCACGCTTCCGGCCAGAATCATCTGAGGTTGGTGCAACGTCAATCCGTTGAAGATCAGGACGCCCAGACCGACGCCCCCGACGTAACCACCCAGGGTCGCGATCGAGATCATGGCTATCGCCGCGATGCGCACGCCGCCGATAACGATCGGCAGCGCTTGCGGAAACTCGACTCGGAGCAGCACTTGCAGCGGCGACATTCCCAAGCCGCGCGCCGCGTCAACTTGGGCGCTATCCACGCCGGTGATGCCGGCCACGATGTTGCGCGTCAGCATGAACTGCGCGTAAACGACCAGCGCGACGAAGACCGGCGTGAACCCCAAACCGAACCCGCGCACCAGGACGGCCAGCAGTGCCAAACTGGGAATCGTATAGATCGCGCCGAGCGTACCCAACAGCCATGGCGCGACGCGCGGCCGGCGCGCCGCGATGAGGCCGAGCGGCAACGCCAGCACGAGTGCGGCGGTGAGGGCGGCGACCACCAGTTCCACGTGACCGGCCGCCAACGCGGCGACGCGCAGTGGATGGCTCGAAAGGTAGTTCAATGTTCGAGGCCGCGCAGCAATGCGCGCCCGTGCAGATAGTAGCGGCGGTAAACGTCGTCACCGGCGTGCACGAGTTCGCGCACGTATTGCGTTGCGGGCTGCTCGAAGAGCTCTTGCGGTTTGGCAACTTGCTCGACGCGGCCGGCGCGCATGACGACGATTCGATCCGCCAACCGGAAAGCTTCGTCGACGTCGTGCGTGACGAAGAGCGTGGTCGTTTGCAGTTCAGCCACGATGCGCACCAGCTCGCGCTGTAACGCGGTGCGCACGAGCACGTCGACGGCGCCGAACGGCTCGTCCATCAACAATGCTCGCGGCCGCGCCGCGATGGCTCGGGCGACGCCGATGCGCTGCGCCTCCCCGCCCGAAAGGCGGCTGGGGCGGCGGTCGCGATAGGCCTCGGGATCGAGCCCGACCAAGCGCAGCAGCTCGTCCACGCGTTGCGCGATTGCCGCGCGGTTCCATCCTAGTAGCGACGGAACGACCGCGATGTTTTGGGCGACAGTCATGTGCGCGAACAGCCCCACCGCCTGAATCACGTAGCCAATTCCGCGGCGCAACTCGACCGGATCTCGCTCGGTAATGTCGTCGCCGTCGAGGAGAATGCGTCCCGAGTCGAGCGGGACGACCCGATTGACGGTGCGCAGCAATGTGGACTTGCCGCATCCCGAAGGCCCGAGCAGCACGACGAGCTCGCCGCCGCCGCACTCGAAGCAGACGTCTTCGATGGCATTGCGATCCGAGCCCGGATATCGAACCGTGGCGTGCTCGAATCGTATCGCCCCCGCTTTCATTTCCTTGCCCTCGCCAAGAAGGCCGCAGCGACGTCGGCCGGATCCTGCTGCCCTTTTTCGACCGCCGCATTCATGCTTTGTGCGGCTCGATCGGTGATCGCGGGTGAAACGGCGTTGAGAATGCGAGCTATCTGCGGCCGAGCCGCGAGCGCGGCTTGCCGAACGACCGGCGCGACGTTATACGCCGACCAGAAGTGCCGGTCGTCGCGCAAGATCACCAGGTCATCGACCGCGATTTCGCCATCCGTCGTGAAGGCACTGGAAATGTCGGCCTTGCCGTCGAGCAGGGCGTCATATTTCAGGGCGATATCGTACGTGCGCACTTCGGCGAAATGGAATCCGCCATAGAAACGCTGCAGGCCCGGCAGACCATCGGGGCGCGCAAGGAATTCTTGGATCGTTGCCAGTCGCAGCCTCGGGGCGGCGCGAGCGACGTCGGTGAGCGTGGCGAGGCGTTTGCTCTCTGCTATGGCGCGCCTGGTTGCTAGGGCCTGTGAGTCGTTCATGGGCGACGGGTTGAGCCAAACGATGCCATAGCGCTGTTCGAAGCTGCGGGAAACGACCGCATAGGCCGCGCGCGGATCCGGGATGGGAGCGAGATGCAGGACGTCGATCAGCGCGGTGCCGGTATATTCGGGATAACAATCGATGTTGCCGCGCTGCATGGCCGCGATCGCGATCTGCGTCGAGCCTAGATTGAAGAGCCGCTCGACGCGCAGGCCCGCGCCTTCCAATGCTTGTGCGTAGATTTCCGCGATCACGAACGACTCTGTAAAATTCTTCGATCCAACGCGAACCGCGGAGCCGTTGAAGGCGCAGCCCGCGAAAAGTGGCGTCGCGGCGAGAAGCGCGACCGCTCGCGCGCGCGAAATTCCTTGTGCCGAGCCTGTCGAAGCTATCACGTGCGCGGCGCGGCGAGACGGGCGGCCGCTCCCAAAACGAGATCGGCGCCCAAGGCGAGGCCGGCTACGACTGCCGCAGCCGTGAAGAGCAGGGTCGCATCGTCGGTTTGGAGCCCGCGCACGATCTCGTCACCCAATCCCCCGGCGCCGATGAAGGTCGCGAGCGTTGCGCTTGCGATCGTTTCCGTTGCGGCGGTCCGCAGACCCGAAAAAGAAACCGGCAATGCGAGCGGCACGACCACGCGCGCGAAGCGTTGCAGCGAAGTCATGCCCATGCCGGTGGCGGCATCGAGCGCCGCAACGGGAACGCCGCGAATGCCCAGGTCGACGCTGATCACGATCGGAGGAATCGCGAGCAGTGCCAGAGCGACGATCGCGGGCGCCGCTCCCACGCCAAGCCACGGTAAAAGCAACATCAAAACGGCCAAGCTGGGCAACGTGCGACCAACGCCGGCCAGAGCCAGCACCCCGCCCCGCAGTCCGGAAGACTCGGCGGCGAGGACGCCCAACGGCAGCCCGGCCAACAGCGCGAGCGCGAGCGCTGTGCTCGCGAGCGTGAGATGCTGGGCAACGTGTGCGGAAAGCTCGGCCATGCGACAAGTTTTTTCCCGCTCGGGAGGCGAAACCCAGCCCAGAACGCTAAGCACAGAAACTCGATGATTACGGAACCCCAGCCGGCGCAGGCCGCGATCCCCGTGGTCGCACTCGACGACCCTTCGCTCTATATCAGCCGCGAGCTCTCCTGGCTCGAGTTTAACGGCCGCGTGCTCGAAGAAGGGCTCGACGCTCGCAATCCACTGCTCGAGCGGATGAAGTTCGTGGCGATTTTCGGAACGAACCTGGACGAGTTTTTCATGATTCGGGTTGCGGCGATCAAGCAGCAGATCGAAGCGCAGGTCGTTCGCCGCTCCGAAGATGGGCGGACGCCGACGGAGCATCTCGCGGGCATATCCGAGCGCTTGCGCAAGTCGCTCCCGCTGCAAATGCACCTGCTCAACGGTGATTTGCTACCGGCGCTGGAACGAGAGGGCATTCGTTTGCTGCGCGTAGGCGAGCTCGATGACGAGACGCAAGCCGCCCTCGAGCGAACCTTCGACGACAACGTCTTTCCGGTCTTGACGCCGTTGGCGGTCGACAGCGGCCATCCGTTCCCATATATCTCCAATCTGTCGCTTTCGCTGGCGGTCGAGCTGGAAGAAGCCACGCGCGAGGGCATCGAACTGCACTTCGCTCGTGTAAAAATTCCACCGACGCTTCCGCGTTTCGTTCCCGTCGAAGGGGGACCGGCCGGAGAACGGCGGTTCGTCCTGCTCGAAGACCTGATCGCGCACCATCTCGACGGTCTTTTCCCGGGCATGCACGTGCGCGATTCCTATCTCTTCCGCGTAACGCGCGATGCCGATCTCGATTTGCAAGAAGATGAAGCCGACGATCTATTGCGCGCGATCGAATCGGAGCTCCGGCGGCGACGCTTCGGCGAACCGGTCCGCCTCGAGATCGAACGAGGCATGCCGGAGTACATGCGCGACTTTCTTTGCAACTCGCTGGATCTCGAGCCCGTAGATTGCTACGAAATCGAAGGTTTGATGGCGCTCAGCGACCTGTGGCAGATCGTGAATCTGCCGGGTTACGAACAACTTCGCGACAAGCCGTTTTTGCCGGCGATACCGAAGCGCCTCATCGGGGCCGCGGATATCTTTGCGCAAATTCGCGAAGGCGACATCCTGCTGCACCATCCGTACGAATCGTTCGATCCGGTAATCCAGTTCTTGCAGCAGGCGGCCGAAGACGAAAAGGTGCTCGCCATCAAGGCCACGCTCTATCGCACCTCTGGGAAGAACTCCCCGATCGTGCGCGCCTTGCTTACCGCCGCCGAGAACGAAAAACAAGTCGCCGTAGTCATCGAGCTGAAGGCTCGCTTCGACGAAGAAAACAACATCGAATGGGCGAAGCGGTTGGAGCGCGCCGGCGCGCACGTCGTTTACGGTTTCGCGAATCAAAAGGTCCACGCCAAGAGCATCCTCGTGGTGCGCGAGGACGACGATGGCCTGCGCCGCTACATGCATTTCGGCACGGGCAACTACAACGAGAAGACCGCGCGCCTCTACACCGATTTGAGTTTGTTCACCTGTCGCGCCGAGCTCGGCACGGACGATGCGCAGCTCTTCAATGCGCTCACCGGCTTTTCGAAGGTGACCGACTACGAAGATCTTTGGGTCGCTCCGGTTACGCTGCATCGCGAGCTTATCGCACGCATCGACCGTGAAACGGAGCATGCTCGGTCCGGCCGCCGTGCTGGCATCCGCGCGAAGATCAATGCGATCACGGAAACGGAAGTCGTGCGCGCGCTCTATCGCGCGTCACAAGCGGGTGTGCCGATCGATTTGCTCGTGCGCGGGATGTGCGTGCTGCGCCCGGGCGTTCCGGGCGTGAGCGACAACATTCGCGTGCGCAGCATCGTCGGGCGCTTTTTGGAGCATTCGCGCATTTATGTTTTCGAAAACGCCGGCGAGCTGGAAACCCACATCGCCAGCGCCGACTGGATGGGCCGCAACCTCGATCGTCGCGTCGAGCTCGCCGTTCCCGTGCTAGATCCGGTAATGTCTGAGACGCTCACTTCGCATATCCTGACCGTTCTGCTCGCCGACAACGTCAAGAGCCGCGAGCTGCAAGTGGACGGCACCTATCGGCGCCTTTCTCCCGGGCCGGGCGAGATGCCGATCGAGGCGCAGCGCGTCTTTCTTACTCAATCGCAGGCGTCGGGCTAGCGCCGGCAAGCGCGAGCACGATATTCCATTCGTGCGGCATGACCGGCTGAACCGAAAGGCGTTGGCCGCGACGCAATAACGCCATCCCGACGAGCCGCGGCTCCGCGCGCATCTGCGCCAACGTCACGGGATGCGAAAAGCCCTCGACGTAGGCGACGTCCACCATGAACCAGATCGGCTTATCCGGTTTGGCGCGTCCGTCGAAGTATTCGCCGTTGCGTTCGTATTGCGTGAAATCGGGATAGGAAGTCCGCACGACCTTGCACACGCCAACGGCGGCCGGCTCGGCGATGCTCGAATGGTAAAAGAGCGCGAGATCGCCGAGACGCATCTCCATCATGTTGTTGCGCGCTTGGAAGTTGCGCACGCCGCTCCACGGCGTCGTGCCGTCCTTGCGGAGCTGCTCGAACGAAAAGGCGCTTGGCTCGGTCTTGAGCAGCCAGTAGCGAGGCATCACGCGTTTTCGTTACGGCTATTCCTAGCGCAATCCTAGCGGATATGCTATCGTGAGCACGATGCAAAAACGGATCGTTCGGACGGTGGGGAACGGTTGGGAGGGTGTCGAGCCGAGCGGCTACGCGCCCGAAGCGCCCGGCACGGGAGTAGCGCGTCACACGTTGATCGGCAGCCGAAAAAACGAGCGGACCGATCCCGGCCCGCAGATGGAGTTGCGCTATTTCGAAGTTCAGCCCGGCGCGGCATCGCGCTTGGAGAAGCACGAACACGAGCACTACGTGATCGTGCGCAAAGGGCTGGGCTATGCCGTCATCGACCAGACGGTCACCGCGCTCGCGCCCAACGACGTCGTTTACGTCGGTCCCCTCGAGCTGCACCAATTCGTCAATCGCGGTGACGAGCCGTTCGGATTTTACTGCTTCGTGGATACCTGCCGGGATTTTTCGCAGGCGCCGACGGCTGAAGAACTGGCGCGGCTGGAAGCCTCGCCCGCCGGCGCGATTGCCAAACCCTTCGCCGTCCCACCACCCGTAAAACGCTGACCGGTCCGCTCCGGCGGGCGGAAAATATCGGGAGAATCAGATCGACTCAGTAGTCGATGCGGGTGTTAGTGTCGTCGTGATAAAGCAGCGTCGAGCGATTTTGCAAAAGCGCGCGCAACGCGTCGAGATTCTTGGCCGGCGGATGGCCGTATGCGAGCCACGTCGCCTTCCATCCATCGCGCTCGCGCGTTAGGGACATGACCAGATCGATCAAAGCGATGCCGCCGCGTTCGTAATGCAGTAAACAGATCGTGGCGTCACAGGCGGCGAAGATCATACGCCGCCCGGGAAGCGACGGGTCGATGATGCTGTCGGTCGCGTTCCACGCGCCGCCGGGTGCCGCGAGCGTCCATCCGGGGGCCTTCGCTCCATCCGGCAGCGTGAAGTGCCCTCGGCGTATCTCCACCGGCAGCCCGTCGAGCGAATCGATTTCGTGGAGCCGCTCGAGCGACTGCACGACCGGCGGGGGCGGGTGCAACGTCGCGCTCCCCGCGCGCGCCGCGGAGCAGAGCACTGCGGTTGCGAGAGCCGCGGCTACGACCGATCTCACTGCCAAGCTTAGTCGCCTACGGCAATCGGGTGCGACGGGTCCGCTACCCATTCGCTCCAAGAGCCATTGTAGATGCGCGAGCCTTCGAGACCGGCATGCGCCATCGCGAGCTGCGTTACCGCCGACGAAACGCCCGAGCCGCATTGATGCACCGTGCGTTTGGGGTCCAAACCCGCGCGAGCGAATTCCTCACGAAGCTGTTGTGGCGATTTGAGTTGGCCGCTCGGTGTAAAGTTGTCTTTGAACCAGCGTTGCATCGCGCCGGGAATGTGGCCGCCGACTGGGTCGATGGGTTCGGTTTCGCCGGTGTAGCGTTCTTTTGCACGTGCGTCCAGCAGTTGCATTTTCGGATCGCCCAGGTTTGCGCGCACGTAATCGGTGTCGACCACGAGGCCGGGCCGAAGCGCGACGATAAGCGAGCCTTCGCGGGATGGTTGCGAGGGAGCCGCCGTGACGGGGTAACCGAGCGCGGTCCACGCCGCGAATCCGCCGTCCAGCACGGCAGTGGCATCGTGGCCGATCCAGCGGCAGAGGAACCACAGCCGTGCCGCAAACATGTCGGCGCCCGCGTCGTAGGCGACGATTTGCGTGCCGTCGTTGATACCGAGGCCGCGCAAGAAACCAGCGAACGTTTCCGGATCCGGCAGCGGATGACGGCCGTTCTTACCGGTTTTGCTTCCGGCTAGGTCGTCCTCGACCGACGCAAAAAATGCGCCCGGAATGTGCGATTCTTCGTAGAGGCGGCGCCCCAGCGAAAAGTCCGCCAGAGCGTGGCGACAATCGAGGACGATCGCCTCGGGATCGCCGAGCCGGGCTCGCAGATCCTCCGGCGAGATTACCGTGGTAAACGGCACTAGCGCAAGTGGATGGTTTGTTTCGGCGCGCCGCCGAAGGCGTCTTCGAGCGTCGTTTGCAGCTCGCCGCTCTCTGCCATCGGGCCCAGAATGTCGGTGTCCCCGTAGAACGTGCCGTTGATGAAGATCTTCGGCAGCGTCGGCCAGTTCGTTAGCGCGGAGAGCGCCTCGCGTTTCGGCCCGTTCTCCAAGACGTCCACGACTTCAAACGGATAACCGAACCGATCGAAAAACTCGATCGTTTCTAGCGTGAACCCGCAGCGCGGCGCATCCTTCGTGCCTTTACCGTAGACGAGAATCTTGTTCGCGGCTATTTCGCGAGCGATTTCGTCGTTTAGTTCGTCTGACATCCTGACTCCTCAGCGTTCTGCAACGATGGTCTTGAGCTCGATGGCGTGGACGCGGCCGTCTTTTAGCGCGGCCTTCAGCGCCCCGTAAACGATTTGGTGCTGTTCGATGAGCGTCTTGCCCGCGAAGGCGTGCGAGCGCACGGTGACGTTGAAGTGATCCATCGTTCCGGTGCGATCGACGATGCCCACCTCGGCGTCGGGGAGGTGGGTCCGGATCAAATTCTGCAACGCGTCGTCGTCGATCACGACTTTAGGCGCGGAGTGCCCGCATTCAACGCCTCCGCCAACCCGCGCGCTTCGCCCAAGGTTTCCGGCAGCCGGGTTGCCCCCTTTGTCAGCGCAGCCGTTACGCCGCTTGCTAAGATGATGCCGGTAACGCCCAAAAGAATCGCGGGCGCACCGCTGGCTCGTATCGGGCCGATCTCAATCGTAAAGCTTCGCTGCAATCGCGCCACGCCGCGGAAGAACGCGCGCAGTGCCCTCGCTCGGTTATCCATCGTAGCACGTTCTACGTCGGCCCGCGCTGGAAGGCCTGGTCAGGATGAATCAGCGAACCTCGGCCGGGCATGCTCCCCGCACTCGTCGCCGTATGTTGTCTCATCGGTGGAAACGTTCACGCTCCCAGCGGTGCGCCGGTGGCCCGCGCACACGTGACGTTCCGCGGACGCAAGAGCGCGACGACGACGACCGACGCGAGGGGAAACTTTTCGGTACAGCTGCCTGCCGGCCGGTATGACTTGACCGTGCTCGCACCCGGCTACGGCCCGGTAACGGTGAACACCGGACCGATCGGCGACGGCGCGCACGTCGACGTCGTGCTCGAGCCAAGCGACACACCCAAGCTGCGCACGATCGGCGAAGTGACGATCAACGGCGGGTTCACGCTGGACCGCAACGTGATCCCCACGATGGACGTTTCACGCGCGCAGATGGACGCGCTCGGCTATACGCAGGTGCTCGAGGCATTGCAGCAAGTGCCGTCGGTAGTGATCCAGCATCCGGATTCCGGCGCCGCCACCGCTCCGGCGGTGGTTTCCTTGCGGGGACCGGATCCCTCGGAAGCGATGGTGACGCTGGACGGTCAGCAGCTCAACGACGGGAACACCGGCGACATCGATCTTTCACAGTTCGCGGTTCCGGCCTTCAACAGCGTCAACGTGAGCGAAGGCCTCGGGCCCACCGACGCCGAGGGAAGCAATACGTTTGGCGGCGCGGTCAACTTCGAATCCCTGCGTCCCACGCAGCTAGAACATCTCAACTTCTCCGGTTCGGTGGGCTCGTACGGCACGACGGAGAGCTGGTTTAACGCGACGGGAACGATCGGCAAGCTCGGTTACGCCTTCGCCGGCAACGACTATCACCAGGGTGGCCAAGTCGATCAGTATGCCTGGGTCGTTCCGGCAAACAACTTGCCCGTTTATTGCGGGCTTTCGACGAAGACAAAGGCGCCGAACTGCCCGTTCTACGTGCATCTCGGCTCGACGATCTCCGCGCTGCTCGGGCTCGTCAACCTCGACTATAGCTTCTCCCAACGCGCCGACGTTGGGTTTCGCGTCTTTACGCTGGGCGACAACCGCGACGAATCGAGCGCACTCAACGGAATCGCCGGCAACCCGACCTGCGTCTTTACCGGTCCCGGGTCGGCGTGCGCCTTTTCGCCGCCCCCGGCCGCGCCGAATACCGTAGCGAACCCGGTCTTTGGCGATCACGTCGGCCAGGGGAGCGCCGCCCTCGCTCAAAGCATCCGCGCGTACGACGGCTACGGGCGCGCGCCGCTTGGTTCGGGAACGTTGCTGGCCGACTTCTATGCCGACAGCGACAATATCGATTTCGTCGGCGGCGCCGTGTCGCCGTACGACGTCTCACATCTCGACACGCGCTACAACGAAGGCCTATCGTGGGGGCGAACGTTCGACGAAAGCGAATTCGCTTTCGGAGGTTATGCGCGGCAAGAATCACTCGTGGGGCTCGGCATCGATCGGTCGCTTTCGCAGAGCATCGACTCGTATTTTCTTCGCGGCTCGCAGCAACTCGGCAAAGACCTCCGACTCTCGGGCGGACTCTACGACGCGGATTATTCCACGTTCGGTAACACGCTGAACTGGCGGTTGGGCCTCAGCGAAGATCTGGGCACGTCGAGCGTCGTGCGCGTTGCGGTGGGCACGGGATTCCGCGCGCCGCTGCTCATCGAACGGTACTTTTTTCCGCCGATTCTCGTCGACGGCAAACTCGAACCCAATCCCAACGCGGGGCCGGAAGACTCGAACTGCGTGGTGCCGAACGGAAACCCCTCGGAGCAGCCCGAGCACGCCACCGAGTACGAGCTGGGCTTCTCGCATCTGTTTTCCAACACGTCGAATTTCGACGTGTTGGCCTATCGTTCGAACCTGCGCGATACCATCGAGAACTACTATCCCGGCGGAGGGGCGAAGAGCTTCTGCAACACGTCCCTGGGTTTCGCGTACGTGATTCCGGTGAACATCGGCAACGCGGTGTACGAGGGAGCTGAAGCGCGCTACAAACAGCTTTTTCCGCGGCTGAACCTCACCGCGACGTTCTCGTACGGGCTCAACGTCGCTTATCCATACGCACTGGGACCGTTCGTTTCCAATCCGACCTCGGGCGGCACGCTCGTCGCCGATCAGCAGTTCCTGGGCGTTCCGCAGCAGCAAGGCTCGGCGGCCTTTGGCTGGGCGCGCAACGGATGGCACGCGTCGACCGCGTTCACGTTTGCCGGCACGAACAACACGCTGCACCAGCCGCCGTACACGCTGGTGGACGCGGCGCTCGGAAAGAATTTCGGGCACCTCGATTTCACGATCGCCGCGACCAATATCTTCAACGCGGCCTCGGGCCCGTTCACGCTGTACGACGCGGGCGTCCCCTACCGCGGGCTTTACGCCGGGCCCGGGACGAGCCAGTATCTCGCCGACCTTCCGACCAATGCGCTTTTCGTGCAGCCGGCGGCGGTGAAGTTCATCTTCACGGTCCACGAGTGACGCCTGAGAGAATGAAAGCCATCCGACTGCACGCGGTCGGCGGCCCGGAGAATCTTCGCCTTGACGACGTCGACGTCGCTCCGCTGCGCGAGAGTGAGGTGCTGGTGCGGGTTCGCGCGGCGGCGCTCAATCGTCGCGACCTGTTTATCGCGCAGGGCCTTTATCCCAACATCCGAGTGCCGGTAACGCTCGGCTCGGATGGCGCCGGCGAGATCGCGGCGCTGGGCTCGGTCTTCGCGGATCTGGAAGTCGGGGCCGAGGTCGTGATCGATCCGATGCTGGCGTGGGGCGACGATCCGCGCGTGTGGGATGCGGCGAATGCGAACATCCTCGGAATGCCCCGCGACGGAACCTTTGCGCAATACGTCGCCGTGCCCGCCGGCAACGTCTATCCCAAACCGAAGACCCTCTCGATGGAGGATGCCGCGGCGATCCCGTTGGCAGGCCTGACCGCGTACCGCGCGGTCGTCACGCGCGGAGCCCTGCGCCGCGGCGAGACCGTGCTGATCACGGGCGTGGGAGGCGGCGTGCAAACGCTGGTGTTGCTTTTTGCCAAGTGGATCGGCGCACGCGCCATCGTGACGTCCAGCAGCGATGAAAAGTTGGAACGGGCGAAAGCGCTCGGGGCGGACCTCGCGATCAATTACAAGGCGACGCCGGATTGGCAGAAGTTGCTCCGATCCGATCCGGTCGATCTCGTCGTGGATTCATCCGGCGGCGACACGCTGCGCAAGGCGCTCGACGCCGTGCGGCCCGGAGGCCGCGTCGTCATTTACGGGGGCACGAACGGCGAAGCGACGATCAAACTCTTTCCGCTTTTTTGGAAGCACTTGAGCGTTTTGGGCACCTCGATGGGGAGCCCCGAAGATTTCGCGGGCATGCTGCAGATTTTCGGCGACGGCATGCAGCCGGTCGTCGATCGGGTCTTCGCGCTCGAGGACGCCGTCGCGGCCACGCAGCGGCTCGCCGCATCGGATCAGTTCGGGAAAATCGTCCTCCGCGTAGATTAGCGCTCCCGTTTTCCGTAACAGGTGCCGCTTGGTGCGGGGTCGTTGCGATAAAGCGGCCCTGGGAACGCGACCGGCATGCCGTCGCGCGGGTAAAGAATTACGGGCACTTTCCGGTTTGGCGTCAACGAGAGCTCGCATTTTACGACCGCGCGCGCTTTCGACCTCGCCGTGCCGCCGACCCAAAGATCGAACCAAAGCCTGTAACAGCCGTTGCTGCCGCTGCCCGTCGGTGGTCCCGATGCCGCGCATAGGTCCTCGCGAATGAAGTACTGCTTCAAGAACGGCACGTAGATCTTGATTCCATACGGAATCTGTTTGTTGTTGGAGCGCTCGGTTGCGAAGGTCGTAGGATTGCAATAGGTGCCGTCGCCGGACGCGACCTCGTGGATGACGGGATGAGCGATCTGGTTCCCCGGCGGTGAATTATCGGGCCAGCCATAAAACGTAATCGTCGCTTTGACGGTCGTTGGATCTTGTTTGATGCGATAGCAGCTTTGCTGCGAGAGGCCGGTCGGCGGCGCCACCGCCGTTCCGCTGGAATGCGAGCAGGACGCGAGCGAGATCAGGCCGGCGAGAGCGAACCATTGGCGCACGGCACTATTCCTCCGTGAGGCGATACGACAGAAGTTTTCGGAGGCGCATTTCGGTGCCGAGTTCGGCAGCGATCTCTGCCGCCTCTCCCGGACCGGCCAGCTCTTCGATGCGGGGATTGAGCATCGCCATCTCGTCGGCGGTCATCGCGCGATCAGCGGCTCGGGCGGCGACGCGGCCTTCGTCTTCCAGCGCGATGAGGTGGGCGAGAATTTGCCGAGCCATCGCGGGCCACAGCACGCTGCGCTCGGGGCCGTAAACCCGCCGTACGATATCGGGGATCGTTAACGACGCGTCGCGCAGTGCCGTTAGTATTTCTCTTTCCCGCACGCGCCGGTGTTCGATGTATTCGCGAATCTTGTGCGGTGCATCGCCGACGATCGGTCCGTGTCCACAATAGATCAAGCGAGCATCTGCAAACTCATCGCCCAGCCGCCGCAGCGTGTTCTCGTAAGGGCGCATCGCGCCGCCCGGGGGTGCGACGACCGACGTGCCTTCGCCCAGGATCGTGTCGCCGGTAAACAAGCTGCGTTCTTGCGGCAGATAGAAGACGACATGATCGAACGTGTGGCCCGGTGCGTCGATCACGCGAAGCTCGGTTGTGCCGAGGCGCCATGTGCGTTCCAGCGGTAGGTCGCGCGTGTGGGCAACCGTTGTGGCCGGATGCGCGTAGATCGAGGCGCCGGTTGCCTCCGATAACGCGGGGGCTGCGGAGACGTGGTCCGGATGCCCGTGGGTCAGCGCGATTGTGCGAATGGCGAGTCCCTGCGAGGCGGCCGTTGCAATCAGGGCCTCGACGTGGCGAGTGATCGCAGGGCCCGGATCGATCACCAGACCCTCGCCCTCGCCGCAATCCAGCAGGTAAGAGTTCGTGCCCGAGAGTGTCATCGCCGAAGGGTTGGGCGCGCGTACGAGCGTTACCATGCGCCCTCGAGTCCGGGCGGTATTTGAAAATCGTCCCCCGAGTCTTTCGGCATGATGGTGACGATCGGTTTCGTGCGAGCGAAGTCGAGTGCCGCTTCGACCGAATCGAACGCCACGAGACGCTCCAGATGCTTGATCGTTGGGTACACGAGATGCAGCTCGCCGCGCCGAAAGCGCGCGAGCGCCTCTTCCGGCGCAATCCAGAGACCGTCGTGTGTTTCGAAGGCGTCGGGCAACGCGACTTGGTCGGGTGGCGCCTCCGCCAAGAAGAAATGCGTATTGTAGCGCCGTGGCTCGCTCGGCGGCGTGATCCAGTGGGAGAAAAGCCGCAACGCGCGGGCATCCGCGAACCAGTCGCGCTCGGCGAGAAACCGGGCGAAACGCAGTTCGCCGCTGCGCAAGTGCGCGCGTTCGGTTGCAAGCTGCTGCCAATCGAGGGCGTTCGCATCGATCGGAAGCATCGTTGCCGTGCAGGCCAACAGGACACCGGCTTCTTCGAAGAGCTCGCGCAGTGCCGCGACTAGCAGGGCTCGGCCCGCGCGGCCTTCGATCGGTGATTCACTCGATTGCAAATCGCCGGCGATCTCGGCCCGAAATTCCCGCGCGAGCCGAGTGGGCTCTAATCCGAGCGTCCGTCCTTGCGCCGATGCCGAGGCGTCCTGCGGCTCGGCCGTCCCGCCCGGAAAGACGAACGCGTTCGGCGCGAAGGCGCTGCGCGTGCTTCGGCGAGTCAAATAGACTTCGAATCGCGGCCGCACGAGGATGACGGTTGCGGCCAAACGCACGTAGCTCATGGGATTGCAGTCTCCCGCCGCTTCGGGGCGAAAACCTCTGCTCCAGAATGAAGATTGCGCTGGGCAGCGATATGGGGGGCGAACTCCCCGAGGCCATCGATCGGTGGCTGCGGGCTCACGATTACGATGTGAGACGCTTCGGTGCGCTCGTGCCCAATGAGACGGATGCCTGGCCGTCGGTGGCGCGGCAGGTTGCGGCTACGGTAGCGCGGGGCGAGGCGGCATACGGCGTCCTCTGCTGTTGGACCGGCACCGGCGTGAGCATTGCGGCCAACAAGGTTACGGGAATTCGTGCCGCCCTGTGCGGCGACGCCGCGACGGCCGCCGCCGCGCGCGAATGGAACGACGCAAACGTCCTCTGCCTGAGTTTGCGCACGACCAGCGCGGCGCTCGCGCAGGAGATGCTGGAAGCCTGGTTCGCCGCCAGGCCGACCCAAGACCCGGCGTACCGCGCCATGATCGAGGAAATTCGCGCCCAATAAGCAGAGGGGCGGCGCACTCGCGCCACCCCCTATTTTACTGCCGTTCGCCGGACCGTAGAACTAACGCTACGCACCCGGCCCTCTCTTCCGGCGGTTTCGGCGCCCGTTCGTGCCGTCCTGACCAGAGAGGCCGATTCTACCAAAATCAGATGCCCGGACTCAAGATGCTCGCCAAAATAACCAGCAAGAAAGGATCAGCAGCGACCAATTCACCGCGTGGGCGGTCCAGCAGTACGGGCACTCCCGGCGAGTCAAGAAAAGCAGTGAGTACGCGAGAACGGCCGATGTGATGGCCGCGGAGAACGCGGCGGCGAGCACGAGCGCCGCGCCGACGACCGGGTGGACGAACCAGATCGCTACGGCCAGCCCAGGGTAGTAGATCGAACCCAGCAACGAGTTGTGAACCCCGAAGAGGCGCGCGCGGGGCGTCTTGACCACGCTTGGGCCCCGAAGCTCCCCACGTTCCGCCCGCCGGCTCTTGGCAAGCATGAAAAGCGAGGTGTAGAGCCCAACACCGCACAGCAACGTGATGACTGCCCGTACGATCATCGATTGAATCGTCACCTCCGGAAGATAGCCGCCCTCGCGCTTTTGGCCGCCTCGTTCCTGCTTGCGTTTTGGGTGATTCGCCATCAGCCGCGCGTGGCACACGAAATCCGGACGATTGGACCCTTGGCCTACCCCTTGGCCGTCGCGATCTTTGGTTTGGTCGCCTCGGCGCCATTTTCCATAACCGACGCGTTGGCCATTATGAACGGGGCCCTGTTCGGGCCGATCAAAGGCACGCTCGTCGATACGGCCGGACTCGTCCTCGGCGCGCTCCTAGGTTACTGGATCAACCGTCACGCGTCGCGACTGTTCGACCTTCAGGAATACTTGCACCGTCTTCCGCCGTGGGTTAAACGGTTTCCGGTCGGTTCCCCGGGCTTCTTGCTGGCGGTTCGCATCATTCCCGGCTTCGGCGGCACCGTGGCAACCGCTACCGCGGCGGCCTTTCGGGTTCCGGTTTGGGTTCACGTTTGGACGATGTGCGCCATCGCCATTCCGGTTTGCGCAGTGCTGACGATCTTTGGCGATCGCGTGACGGTCGCGCTTCACGGTTACGAATGGCGCGCGAGCCACTATGCGCGTCACTACTGTGCGACGCACCGGTGTCCGCACTTCCACTTCCGCCGGCGCGAGTCGCCGATGCCTTCGGGGTCGCCGTGACTGCGCCGCTGATCGTTGCCGATAATGCCGAGCTCGAGCGGCTCTGCCGGCGTGTCGGCGACGCCGGCCGCGTCGCGCTGGATACCGAGTTTCACGCCGAACGAACCTACTCGCCGCGACTCATGGTCGTCCAGTTGGCCTTCGACGACGGCGCGGCGATCGTCGACGCCCTCGCTCTGCCGGATTTGAGGGCGCTCGCCCTCGCCCTGACGCACACCACGGTCGTCGGCCACGCGCTTTCGGCCGATTTGAAAATTTTCGCCGACCGCTATGACGTCGTTCCGCCGCGAGTTTTCGACACACAAGTTGCTGCGGCGTTTCTCGGCTACGGCATGCAGGTATCGTTAGCCGATTTGGTGCGCGGCATTTGCGGCGTGCGCCTGGCAAAATCGCAAACCGTCAGCGATTGGTCGGCGCGTCCGTTCTCCGAACGCCAGATCGAGTATCTCGTCGGGGACGTCGCATATCTCTTGCCGCTCTACGATTCGTTGCGTCCGCAGCTCGAACAAAAAGGCCGCTATGAATGGGTATACGAGGAGTGCGCCGAGCTCGGCGACATCGAGCGCTATCGTATCGACGAGCGCCGCGCCTACTTGCGCATTCCGGGAGCGATGCGCATGAGCCGCCGCGAGCTGGGCATCCTCAACGAGCTCGTGAAGCTGCGCGACGCAACCGCGCGCGAGCGCGATCTGCCCGTGCGGTACGTGCTTCCCGACGACGTCGTCGCCGGGCTGGCTGTTTTGAAACCCGTCCAGCTCGACGATCTCGGGCAGCTGCGCCGGCTCGACGGCTCGATGAAGCGGCAGCTCGGCGGTGCGATCCTGCGCGCGGTCGCGCGCGGTCAGGCACTCGACGACGCACAACTTCCGCAGCGCCCAAACCGCCCGGCGGCTCCCGCGCGCGACGCGCTCGTTGCCTTCTTGGGCGCCGCGATCGCGGAAATCGCGCGTGCCTCCGAGCTGCCGCCGAGCCTGCTCGTGCCGCGAGCCACCCTCGAGCGCCTAGCACGCGAAATTCCGCGAGATCGCGCGGATTTTGAGGGTGCCCTCGCGCTACAGCCCTGGCGCCTCGCGTTGGTCGCCGAACCGCTTTGGCGTCTCTGCTCAGGCGCAGCCGCGCTGAAGATCGAAGGCTACGCGCAGGGCGATCCGAAAGTACGGTTATCCGATGAATCGTCACCCGAATAGCTTCGGAGCGCTCGACACGCTGCGCGCCGGAGATCGAGCGTACGCGTACTTTCGCCTCGACGCATTAGAGCGTTCGGGCGTTGCCAACCTGGCTCGCCTGCCGTTTTCGCTGAAGATTTTGCTGGAGAACCTTTTGCGATTCGAAGACGGGAATTCCGTAACGCGGCAGGACATCGAGGCACTTGCGCGCTGGGACCAGCGAGGCAAAACCGAACGCGAGATCGCGTTCATGCCGGCCCGCGTCTTACTGCAGGACTTTACCGGCGTGCCCTGCGTGGTCGATCTCGCGGCGATGCGCGATGCGATGGCCGAAATGGGTGGTGACGCCAAGCGAATCAATCCGCTGCAGCCGGTCGAGCTCGTGATCGATCACTCCGTGCAAGCGGACTATTTCGGATCGAGCGACGCGTTGGCAAAGAATACCGATCTCGAGTTCGAACGCAATCGCGAACGATACGCGTTTCTCAAATGGGGTCAATCGGCGCTCTCGGGTTTGCGCGTCGTGCCGCCGGGAACCGGAATCGTGCATCAAGTGAACATCGAGTATCTGGCGCGCGTCGTCTTCGGCGCCGCCGATACGTCCGAGCATCCGCTGGCCTATCCGGATACGGCGGTCGGTACCGACTCGCACACCACGATGGTCAACGGGTTGGGCGTGCTGGCTTGGGGCGTCGGCGGCATCGAGGCCGAGGCCGCGATGCTGGGGCAGCCGGTCACGATGCTCGTTCCCGAGGTCGTGGGCTTTCGCTTAGAGGGTGCGCTGCGCGAAGGCGTGACGGCGACCGACTTGGTGTTGACCGTCGCCGAAATGCTGCGACGAAAAGGCGTCGTCGGAAAGTTCGTCGAGTTTTACGGTGCCGGATTATCGGCGCTTCCGGTGGTCGACCGAACGACGATCAGCAACATGTCGCCGGAGTTTGGTTCCACGGTCGCAATCTTCCCGATCGACGACCGCACGCTCGAATACCTGCGACTCACCGGCCGGTCGCGCGAACATATCGCGTTGGTCGAGGCCTATGCCAAAGCGCAAGGACTCTTCCGAACCGACGAGGCTGCGGATCCGGAGTTTTCCGACAGCCTGACGCTCGACCTCGCGAGCGTCGAGCCCAGCCTGGCCGGCCCACGGCGTCCCCAGGATCGCGTGGCGCTTCACGACGTAAAGCGCTCGTTCGGGATTGCGCTGCGCGACTGGGTAGCCGCGCGCGAGCGCGCCAACGGCGCGGTAGCGCGTTTCGAAAACGAGGGTGGCGGCGGAACCGCGACGATCTCGCAAACGACGGAGGACGTTGACGACGGAGCGGTCGTGATTGCCGCGATAACGAGTTGTACGAACACCTCGAATCCATCGGTATTGATCGGTGCGGGACTGCTGGCTCGCAACGCGGTCGAACGTGGGCTTCGCACGCAGCCGTGGGTCAAGACGTCCCTTGCGCCCGGTTCCAAAGTCGTAACCGACTACTTGGCGAAAGCCGGACTGCAAGAGTATCTCGATCGGCTAGGCTTCAATTTGATCGGTTACGGCTGCACGACGTGCATCGGGAATTCGGGTCCGCTTCCGAGCGAAGTCGCCGAGACGGTCGCCGATCGCGACCTGATCGTCGCCGCGGTGCTTTCGGGCAACCGCAACTTCGAGGGCCGCATTCACCCGCAGGTACGCGCTAACTACCTGGCGTCTCCACCGCTCGTGGTTGCCTACGCGCTCGCCGGACGCATGGACGTCGATTTGACGACGGAGCCGCTCGGCACGGGCAAAGACGGACGTCCGGTTTGGCTAAAGGACATCTGGCCGAGCAACGATCGCATTGCCCAGACGATGGCGAGCTGCATCAACGATGAGATGTTCTCCCGCGAATACGCCGACGTCTTCAACGGCGACGCGAACTGGAACGCCCTGAACGTTCCGGCGACCGAGCGCTACGCCTGGGAGCCGGCGTCCGAGTACGTCAAGCGCCCGCCGTACTTCGACGGAATGCCGGCCGCGCCACCGCCACCGCAAGACGTGCGCGGCGCGCGCGCCATTGCGGTATTGGGCGATTCGGTGACGACCGACCATATCTCGCCGGCCGGAAGCATCGCCAAGAGCAGTCCGGCAGGAAGATACTTGATCGAGCACGGCATCGAGGCGCGCGATTTCAACTCCTACGGCGCGCGGCGCGGCAATCACGAGGTGATGGTCCGCGGAACGTTCGCCAACGTGCGCCTGCGCAACGCGCTCGTGCCCGAGGTCGAGGGCGGCGTGACTCGTTATCTTCCCGGCAACGAAGAGCTATCGATTTACGACGCTGCGCTGAGGTATCGTGCCGACGGAACGCCGCTGATCGTGCTGGCCGGTAAGGAGTACGGCTCGGGCTCGTCGCGGGACTGGGCGGCAAAGGGCCCCTATCTGCTTGGGATCAAGGCCGTGCTCGCCGAATCGTTCGAGCGGATTCATCGCAGCAATTTGATCGGCATGGGCGTGTTGCCGCTGGAGTATCTCGAGGGGGCAGATCGTTCGACGTTCGGTCTTAACGGCGAAGAAATCTACGACATCACCGGCATCGCCGCCGGGATAGAGCCGCAGATGCGCGTTCGCGTCAAAGCCACCGACGCGCAGGCCGGCCGGTCGATCGAATTCGACGCGCGGGTCCGCATCGACACGCCGAACGAAGCGGAATACTACCGCCACGGCGGCATATTGCAGTACATGCTGCGGCAGCTCGCTCGGAGAAACGCTCCCAAAGAATAACTACCTTGGCGCGCCCCCCTGCTCTTTGGCAACGCCATACTTGACATGAGCTGTCATATTTGGTGAGTTTGATGAGATCGTGAAGGCCGACCGCCTCATCTCTCTATTGTTGCTCCTGCAGTCTCGCCGCCAGTGTTCGGCGCGGATTCTAGCGGAGCGCCTCGAGGTTTCCGAACGGACGATCTATCGCGACGTTGACGCGCTCGGCGCGGCCGGCGTGCCGGTCTACGCCGAGCGGGGTTCCACCGGCGGAATCGTGCTCGCCGACGGGTATCGCCGCGCGCTGACCCAATTCACCGAGGACGAGATTCGCTCGCTCTTCATCTCCGGCGCGAGTCCGCTCGCCGACCTCGGGCTGGAGCGTGGGCGCGATCGCGCGCTCGAAAAGCTGCACGGCGGGCTTGCGGACGTCCAACGACGCGCGGCCGAGAAATCCCGTTCCCGCATCCACGTCGATCAACGACGCTGGAACCAACCGGAACCGCCGCGCGCGGTCCTTATTGCGCTGCGGCGCGCCGTATGGGACGATCGGCGCGTGCGCGTCCGCTATGAGGATCGGAATAGAACGCCTTCGACGCGCACCGTGGATCCGCTCGGTCTCGTTTCCAAGGCGGGGGTGTGGTATCTCGTCGCGCGTTCCGGCGAGGAGCTGCGCAGCTTTCGCGTGGAGCGTATCCGCAGCGTTGAAGAGTCGACCCAGCGTTTCGAGCGGCCGAGCAGCTTCGATCTCGAGCGATACTGGAGCGAATCGTCGGCGCGCTTCGCGGAGGCCTCCCGCAGCGCCGACTGCATCGTGGTGTTGCGTGCGCGCAAGGACGCGGTCGAACGGCTGCGCATGTATTGGCCCGCGGAGATCCTGTCGCAAGGGCGACGGGATGCTCTGATCCGCCTTACCTTTCCCGGAACCGAGGTCGCGTTATTCCAACTGGTTGCCTGGTCGGATGTGGCGACGCTCGTCGATCCCCCGGAGCTGCGCGAGGCGCTCGTGATGCGAGCGCGAAGAACGCTCAACCGGTATGAGCGTTGATCGACGAAAAGATGGGGTGACGTAAGCGGTGGATGCGACGCTCTTGCTGGCAGATGCCGCACAGGTTACGCCCGACGGCAAGCTTCACGCGCTGGGCATCGGCTGGACGCACACCGGCAGCCCCTTGACGGCGCCCTCCGCCATCGCATTCATTTTGCACGTACCCTGGGGCGAAACGAATCGAAAGATAAAGTGGACGCTCGATCTTTTGGACGCCGACGGAAAACCGGTCGTGCTGCAAACCGGTCCGGAAAGCGCGACCGCCATCCACATGGAACAAGAAATCGAGGTCGGACGGCCGCCCGGAACCAAGCCCGGCGCGGCGATCAACGCGCCGTTCGCGATGATGATCTCACCGATGCCGCTTGGTCCGGACCGGACGTTCGTTTGGGTGTTACGGGTTGCGGACCGCGAGTGGCGAGCGTCGTTCACCACGAGACCGCTGCAGCAACCGTAACGCGACCGCGACGCGGCGCGCCGCTAGTCGCGAGTCTTGCGCTGGTGGATGATGATCGCGTTTCCCTCCGGATCGGCGCCAAACGCCATGAAACACACGGGTGATTCCATTACGTCGCTAAGGCCGAGCCCGCGAGCGCGATAGTATTCGACGGCGTCTCGGGCGTCCTCGACGGCGAACATGATCGCGCCGCCGGTTGCCGCATCGTCGGGTTTCCACACGCCGAACGTCGATCCGTCCGGCAGCGTGAACTCCGCTCCCCGGCCTTGGTCGTCGATCGCGGTGGGGGTCATTCCGAGTACGTCGCGATAGAACGCCACCGCGCGGTCGGGATCGCGTACGAGATAAGCGGTCAGATCGATTCCTGTAATCTTCATGGGCCGAGCATATGCCTCATATATGACATCTGCTGTCATGTATAAAACGCACGAGTGCCGGGAGGCCGGCAGTGCGCGCAAACTGAAATCAACCGCGCGATGAACAAGGCTCGATTCGAGGCGTTTTCCGACGGCGTCTTCGCGTTTGCGTTTACGCTGCTGGCGCTGGGCTTCGTTCTGCCGGCGCTCCACGTGCCGTCGAATCGCGAGCTGGGCGCGGCGTTGCTGCACCTTTGGCCGAACCTCATCGCGTACTTATTGAGTTTTTCCGTGATCGGGCTGATGTGGCAAAATCACCACGCGCTCTTCCGCCTCGTGCACACCGTCGACCGTAAGACGGTCTTCTGGAACCTGCTGCTCTTGGCGGCCACGGTACTGATCCCGTTTGCCACCACGACGTTGGGTTCGTACCCGACGCTCTCCGCATCGACGTTTTTCTACGGCCTGGTGCTGTCGACGTGTGCCACGTTCTATAACGTGATGCTCGCGCATCTAGCTCGCACCCGCGCCTTTGCTGCGGAGGTGGATGCGGCGACCATCGCGTCCACCGTGCGGGGATATCGAACCGGTTGGGTGGTTTACGTGGGCGCTACGCTCGTCGCGCTCGTCGCACCGATCCTCAGCTTCGCGGCGTACTTAGCGATCGTCGTCTACTTCGCCATCCCGCGTGGTGCCGATGCCGACGCGCCGTTGAGCGCGCGCCGGTGGTGAACCGGCTTACAAAAGAACGCGGCGGAAGTCGGCCAGCAGCCCCGCGACGTGCACCAGGAAACGCGCGGCGCCGGCGCCGTCGACGACGCGGTGGTCGTAGCTCACGCTGATCGGGAGCATGAGGCGAGGCAGAAAAGTCTCGCCATCCCACACCGGCTTCATGGCCGTGCGGGTCGCACCGAGAATCGCGACCTCCGGGGCGTTGACGATCTGCGTGAAGGCCGTGCCGCCGATACCTCCGATCGAGGAGATCGTGAACGTGCCTCCCTGCATTTGATTGAGCGGGAGTTTCCCTTCTCGAGCCTTGGCCGCCAGCTCGGCGCTCTCGCGCGCGATTTCAAGTAAGCCCTTTCCCTGAGCATCCTTGATCACGGGTACGACCAGGCCGTCGGGCGTATCGGCCGCAAACCCGATGTTGTAGTAACTTTTGTAGACGAGCTGGTCGCCCTCGAGCGACGCGTTAAATTCCGGGTAGCGCTGCAGCGCCGCGATCGAGGCCTTCACCAGGAAGGCGAGCATCGTGAGTTTCGGCCGCTGCTCCGAAGAGCGCTCCGCGTTGACTTGATTGCGGAACTCCTCGAGCGACGTGACGTCGGCCTCGTCGTGATTCGTGATGTGCGGAATCTGCAGCCAGTTGCGATGCAGATTCGGCCCGGAGAATTTTTTGATTCGCGACAGCGGCCGCCGTTCGATTTGGCCGTACTGGGCAAAATCGACTTTCGGCCACGCCGGCAATCCGCCAAACGACGGGCCGGCCGCGCCGCCGCGCTCGAGCGCCCCTTTGACAAAGCCCTGCACGTCCTCGCGCGTGATCCGTCCGTTTGGACCGCTGCCCTGTAAACCGCCCAGATCGACCCCCAGCTCGCGCGCAAACTTGCGAATCGCCGGTCCGGCGTGCACGGCGCCGTCGGGCCCGGACGGCGGCGGTGAGGGTGCCGGTGCCGGCTGCGGTGCCGGCGTGGGTTGCGGTGCCGGTGCGGCTTGCGGTACCGGTACGGCTTGCGGTACCGGTGCAACGTGCGGAGCCGAAGCGGCCGCCGGCGCCTCTGCCGGGATCAACACCAAAATCGTGGCGCCTTCGGAAACCTTGTCGCCGACCTTCACTTTGACGTCCTGCACGACACCGTCGATCTCGGCCGGAACCTCCATCGAGGCTTTCTCGCTCTCGAGCGTGATCAGCGAGTCGTTCTTCTTGACGCGATCTCCGCTCTTGACCAACACTTCGATGACCGGCACTTCGTTGAAGTCGCCGATATCCGGAACGCGCACCTCGATCGCTTCACTCATCGCTTACACCGTAATTGGATTGGGTTTGTTGGGGTCGATGTGGTACTTCTCCAGCGCCTTGTTCACGGTCGCAACGGGGATCTTCCCCTCCTCAGCGAGCGTCTTTAGCGCCGCGACCGTGACGAAATGGCGATCCACCTCGAAAAACTCTCGGAGCTTGCGCCGAAAATCGCTGCGGCCAAAGCCGTCGGTTCCGAGCGCCACGTAGCGGCGCCCTACGAATGGGTGAATCTGCTCGGCAAACGTGCGGATGTAGTCCGTCGCAGCGACGCCCGGGCCGGGGCGATCGCGCAAGCATTCCTCGACGTGCGAGAGCCGCGGGCGTTCTTGCGGATGCAGCAGGTTCCAACGCCGTGCGGCGACGCCGTCGCGCTGGAGCTGGTTGAAGCTGGTAACGCTCCAAACGTCGCTGGCCACGTTCCATTCGTCCGCGAGCAGGTCGGCGGCGGCCAGAACCTCGCGCAAAATCGCGCCCGAACCAAAGAGCTGCACGCGCGGCCACTTTCGAGCCTGCGCCGTCCCCGTCGAAGCATCCCGGAGCAAATACATGCCGCGCAGGATTCCGTCGCGCGTCTCCGGCGGCATCGCCGGATGCTGATAGTTCTCGTTCATCAGCGTAATGTAGTAATAGACGTCTTCCTCATCGGTCAGCATCCGCCGCAGCCCGTCTTGGATGATGATCGCGAGCTCGTAGGCGAAGGTTGGATCGTAGCTCACGCAGTTCGGTACGAACGAGGCCGCGACTTGACTGCTGCCATCTTCATGCTGCAAGCCTTCGCCGTTCAACGTCGTGCGGCCGGACGTGGCGCCGAGCAAGAAACCGCGCGTGCGGCTGTCGCCCGCGGCCCAGGCGAGATCGCCGACCCGCTGAAAGCCGAACATCGAATAAAAGATGTAGAATGGAATCATCGGCAGGTTGTGGTTCGAGTACGACGTTCCCGCAGCAATCCACGACGAAATCGCGCCGGCCTCGTTGATGCCTTCCTGCAGAATCTGTCCGAGTTTGTCTTCGCGGTACCACATCAATTGCTCGGCGTCTTGCGGATGGTAGAGCTGCCCCACCGACGAGTAGATGCCAAGCTGCCGGAACATGCCCTCCATGCCGAACGTGCGCGATTCGTCCGCAACGATAGGCACGACGCGCGTGCCGATTTCGCGATCGCGCGCGATCGCGTTGAGGACGCGCACGAACGCCATCGTGGTGGAAATGTGACGCTCGCCCGTTCCTTGCAGCTGCGCGTCAAACGCCGAAAGCTCAGGCACGACGAGCGATGCAGACTTACGCCTCCGTTGCGGAACGCTTCCGAGCGCCGCCAGGCGCTCGCGCAGATAGCGCATGTCCGGCGCGTCTTCCGGCGGCTTGTAAAACGGAATTTGCTCGCCGCCGATCTCGGCGTCGGAGATCGGAAGAGAGAAACGATCGCGAAACGTCCGCATCGCTTCCACTTCCATCTTCTTGGCCTGGTGCGCGATGTTCTGCGCCTCGCCGGCCTCCCCCATGCCGTAGCCTTTGATCGTCTTGGCCAAAACGACCGTCGGCGCGCCGCGATACTCGGAGGCTACCTTATAGGCGGCGTAGACTTTGATCGGATCGTGGCCGCCACGCTGGAGCGCAAAGATTTCGTCGTCGCTCCAGTCTTCCACCATCGCCTTGGTTTCGGGATAGCGGCCGAAAAACTCGTCGCGCACGTACTTGCCGTCGCGCGATTTGAACGTTTGATAGTCGCCGTCGACGCATTCGTCCATCAACTGGACGAGCCGGCCGCTTGAGTCGCCGGCGAGCAGCGGATCCCAGCGACTTCCCCAGATCACCTTGATGACGTTCCAGCCGGCGCCTTTGAAGACGCCTTCGAGCTCTTGAACGATCTTGCCGTTGCCGCGGACGGGTCCGTCGAGCCGTTGCAAATTCGCATTGACGACCCAGATCAGGTTGTCGAGCTTTTCTCGTCCCGCCAGTGAGACCGCACCGAGCGATTCGGGTTCGTCCATCTCCCCGTCGCCGACAAACGCCCAGACTTTCCGTCCGGTCGTGTCGCGCAAGCCGCGATCGTGCAGGTAGCGCATGAAGCGCGCCTGATAGATCGACATGATCGGGCCCAAGCCCATCGAGACGGTCGGGAATTGCCAGAAGTCGGGCATCAACCAGGGGTGCGGATACGACGACAAACCGTGACCGTCTACCTCCTGGCGAAAGCGTTCGAGCTGAGCTTCGGTGATGCGGCCCTCGAGAAAGGCGCGTGCATAAACGCCGGGCGACGAATGGCCCTGAAAGAAGACGAGATCGCCGTCGAACGTTTCGCTTGGCGCGCGGAAAAAGTGATTGAACCCGACGTCGTAGAGCGTTGCTGCGGACGCGAAGCTGGCGACGTGACCGCCGAGCTCGGAGCTGACCTTGTTCGCCCGCACCACCATAGCGAGCGCGTTCCAGCGGACGTAGTGGCGCAGCCGCGCTTCCAGTTCTCGATCCCCCGGCATGTCCGGCTGGCGCTGCACCGGGATCGTGTTGACGTATGGCGTTTGAAGCCCGAGCGAAACCTGAGCACCGCTACGCTGCGCTTCGTCGACGAGCCGTTCGATCAGCTCGCGGGCCCGGCCGGGGCCTTCGGCAGCCAGAACGCCGCGCATGGCTTCGAGCCATTCCTGGGTTTCTTGGGGATCGGGGTCATGCACGGACGTCGTCATACGCGGCACAGCATTTCGCGCCTCGAGGGAATCTCATCCGCGTGGACCGGTCCAATGCCTGGTCTGGTCGCCTCCAAACGCTGCGGCGGAGTCCGCGGGCGAGAAAGCGTATACGCTATTGCAGCGGGAGCTACGGCTGAGAGGGTGGGTAGAGACTCGCCGACCGCAAGTTACCTGATCCGGGTAATGCCGGCGTAGGGAGGGACAGATGAAAGTTTACGTTCTGGGATCGAACCCGTCGATTCAGGCGCCGCGCCGCGCGATCACGTTGACGGACGGAACCATTCACACGCTCTACGATACGAGCGGTCCGTATACCGATCCGCAATTTACCAGCGATTTTCGGCGCGGCCTGCCGCCGTCGCGGGAGGCTTGGATTTCGTCGCGTGGCGACACCGAGCAGTTGAATCGCCCGTCCTCCGTTTACCGCCGCGGACGCGATGCGATGGCGGAGCTCGATGCGATTCGCTTTCCAGCTCCGCGTGTGCCGCGCCGCGCCAAGCCGGGCGCGAACGTCACCCAGATGCACTACGCGCGGCGCGGCGAGATCACACCCGAAATGGAATTCGTCGCGTTGCGCGAGGGTGTCGAACCCGAGCTCTTGCGCGCCGAGATCGCGCGCGGTCGCGCGATTCTGCCCTCGAACGTCAACCATCCCGAAAGCGAGCCGATGATCATCGGCAGAACCTTCCTGGTGAAAATCAACGCGAATATCGGCAACTCCGCCGTCACGTCGTCGATCGACGAAGAGGTAGAGAAGATGACCTGGGCGACGCGCTGGGGCGCCGACACGGTCATGGACCTTTCGACCGGCAAAAACATCCACGAAACGCGCGAGTGGATTCTGCGTAACTCGCCCGTGCCGATCGGCACGGTCCCGATTTATCAGGCGCTGGAAAAAGTCGACGGCAAAGCCGAAGAGCTGACCTGGGAGCTCTTCCGCGACACGTTGATCGAGCAGGCAGAGCAAGGCGTAGATTACTTCACGATTCATGCCGGCGTGCTGCTGCGCTACGTTCCGCTTACCGCCAACCGCATCACCGGCATCGTTTCCCGGGGCGGTTCGATTCTCGCAAAGTGGTGCCTCGCGCATCACAGCGAGAACTTCCTTTACGAGCACTTCGAAGAGATTTGCGAGATCATGAAGGCCTACGACGTGGCCTTCTCTCTCGGAGACGGTTTGCGGCCGGGCTGCACCGCCGACGCCAACGACGCGGCGCAGTTCGCGGAGCTCGAAACGCTGGGCGAGCTGACCGATATTGCATGGAAGCACGACGTGCAGGTGATGATCGAAGGTCCTGGTCACGTGCCGATGCACATGATCGAGGAAAACATGCGCAAACAGCTCGAGGTCTGCAAGGAAGCCCCGTTCTACACCCTGGGCCCGCTCGTGACCGACGTTGCTCCGGGCTACGATCACATTACCAGCGCCATCGGCGCGGCGATGATCGGTTGGTTCGGCACGGCGATGCTGTGCTACGTTACGCCCAAAGAGCATCTCGGGCTGCCCAATAAGAAGGACGTCAAGGACGGCGTGATCGCCTACAAGATCGCGGCGCACGCCGCGGATCTCGCCAAAGGTCATCCCGGCGCGGCACACTGGGACGACGTGCTCTCGAAGGCGCGCTTCGAGTTCCGTTGGGAGGATCAGTTCAATCTCTCGCTCGATCCTGACACGGCGCGCGAGTTTCACGACGAAACTCTGCCGGCGCCGGGCGCCAAGGTCGCGCACTTCTGTTCGATGTGCGGGCCGCATTTCTGCTCGATGAAGATCACGCAAGAGGTGCGCGAATATGCCGAGCGCGGCATGGCGGAAAAATCCCGCGAGTTCCTCGAGCAAGGCGCCGAAGTGTACGTTGCCGCCGGCGAGCCGGTGTCATCCTGATAAGAGCGTGTGCCGTGCTGTTCGATCGCGACGAGACGATCGTCGTCGACGTGCCGTTCAATGGCGATCCGGAAAAAGTTGAACCAGCGCCCAATGCACGGGTACTCCTGGATCGCTTACGGGCCGCCGGTCTGCCGCTCGCCGTGGTCAGCAATCAAAGCGGCGTTGGGCGCGGGCTGATCACCTCGGAGCAGGTCGACGCGGTGAACCGCAAGATCGACGAGCTGCTGGGGCCGTTCGCGGGATTCTTCGTATGTCCGCATGCGCCCAACGACGCGTGCGAGTGCCGTAAGCCAAAGCCCAAGCTGATTCTCGACGCAGCGCGGGCGCTGGGCGTCGATCCGACGGGCTGCGTCGTCGTCGGCGACCGCGAGAGCGACGTAGAAGCGGCCCGCAACGCGGGCGCCATTCCGCTAAGAGTAGATGGGCCTCACGGTTTGGAAGAAGCGGTACGCGTTATTCTTGAATCGTTGTCGCCCTGACCCTACGGACTCTCCGTTCCGTTGAGCCAGTAGTCGATGTCGAGCCCGTGCGCGGGCCAAATCGCGTAAGCGCTTGCGGGAACGTGGACGGTCTTGGCGAGCTTCGCCCACGTATCCACGACGCGCACGACGTAGTTTTCCGTTTCGTCGTAGGGTGGAATGCCGCCGTATTCACTGACCGCTCTCGGGCCCGCGTTATAGGCGGCGAAGATCAAGTCCGGGTGGTTCGAACCAAAGCGCTGCATCAAGCCGCGCAGGTAGCGCGCCGCGCCTGAGAGATTTTGGTTCGGATCGTGAGGATTGACTTTCAATGACGCGGCCGTCCCGGGCATCAGCTGCCCGAGGCCGATTGCACCCGCAGAAGAGACCGCGTGGGTCTGCCAGCGCGATTCCACTGCCACGATGGCGACGAGCATGTTCGCATCGAGGCGCCATCGCACCGCGTTGACGAGCACGCGGCGTGCGAGGCTGCGGCTCTGCCAGCCCGGCATTTGCGGGTTGATGTGCCGCAGCACGCGCGCGTATACGGCAATCGCGCCCGGAGTGGCGGGGACGGCACGATGAGCGGCCTGCGCGGGCGCCGTAGCGAGGAACGAACAAAATGGAACGATCGCGGTCGCCAGGAGGCTGGCGATAGTCCTTCGCATATGGAGCCGGTGGGTTCGAGCCGGCCTTCGCGCGAGCCTTCCGAGGAAGGGACCTCCCGGCGCCGTTCGCGGCAACGCAGCGTCGTGCTTGCGATCCTGATTGCGCTGTTCGCCGTCATGTGCGGCATGATTGCTTGGTCGCAATGGTATGCAATCCATGTGAACGTTCCAAAGTATCAGTCACAACGGCCGCCTCCGGTGCGCTAAAGCCCGACGCTTTGATACTTCTTTGAGTTTTCGCGCGCAGGAGTGCGGTGAGGCGCACGACTACTGCGTAAATATGGAGGTTTCTCGTTGATGAAGCGTGCGTTGCCGTTAGTGGCGCTGTTTTCCGTCGTCGTGTTGTTGAGTGCGGGCCATGCGCGAGCCGCGGCCCCATCGCCCTCGCCGCTGCCGGCCTCGCCGAAGCCGGTTCCGTCGGTTGCGTCATCGCCGACGCCAACGCCCGGTCCACCCTTCGGCAACATGCGCTGGCGTGAAATCGGACCGGCATCGACCGGCGGACGTGTGGCTGCCGTGGCCGGTTCGGCGACGAATCCCAAACTCTACTATCTCGGCGCCGCGGGCGGCGGCGTTTGGAAATCCGAAAACGGCGCCCAAACCTGGGATGCGGTCTTCGAGAAAGAAAGTACTGCATCGATCGGCGCCGTAACGATCGATCCGACCGACAACAAGACGGTTTGGGTTGGCACCGGGGAAGCGAATCCGCGCAACGACGTCAGCTACGGTGACGGAGTCTACAAGACTGTGGACGGCGGCGAGAGCTGGACCAACGTCGGTCTAAAGGGCACGCGCTACATTTCGCGGATCCTGGTCGATCCGCATAACCACAATCACGTGGTCGTCGGCGCGCTTGGCGACGTCTTCAGCGACAGCTCGCAGCGCGGCGTCTACGTTACCGACGATGGCGGGCGAACCTGGAAGCAGACGCTATCGGTGGGTCCGGAAAGCGGCGCCTCGGACCTAGCCATGAGCGCCCAGGATCCGAGCGTGATTTACGCCGGAATCTGGAAGTTTCAGCGCCGCCCGTGGACGTTCGTCAGCGGCGGTCCCGAAGACGGCGTCTACAAGTCCACAGACGGCGGCGAAACCTGGACCAAGCTGGAAGGCCACGGGCTGCCGGCCAGCCCGGTGGGCCGCATCGGTCTGGCCGTCGCGCCCAGCGACGGCAACCACGTCTACGCCGTGATCGAATCGAAAGAGGGCGTGCTCTGGCGATCCGACGACGGTGGCGCCAACTGGAAAATGCTCAGCGACGATACCAGGATCGACGCGCGCCCCTTCTACTTCTCGCACGTCGAGGTGGACCCCAAGAACCCCAACCGCGTCTACGCGATTTCCTTTCAAGTCATGCTGAGCACGGATGCCGGGAAAACTTTCAAAGCAATAGCGGACAACGTGCACTCGGACTTCCACGCGATTTGGATCGCACCCAACGATCCATCGCGCATCATTTTGGGTGACGACGGGGGCTTCGCGCTGACCCTCGACGGCCAAAGCTGGTTCTTCTCGGCGAACCTGGCGATCGGACAAGTCTATCGGGTTGGGCTCGGCACGGATAATCCGTATAGCGTCTGCGCCGGGTTGCAAGACAACAACGGCTGGTGCGGGCCGTCGAATTCTCTGGATCCGTCGGGCATTACCAATAAGAACTGGATTGCGACGGTGGGCGGCGACGGCACCTGGGGCATTCCCGAGCCCGACGATCCCAACTGGATCTGGTCGGACTCGCAAGACGGATCGCTAACCATTTACAATCGCGTTACGCAAGACCAGTGGTCGGCACAACCTTATCTGCCGACCGGCAAGGAATCGTGGCAGCTCTCGGCCAGCAAGTATCGCTTCAACTGGGAGTCGCCGATCGCGTTCGCGCCGTGGCGTACCGCCGGCGGCAAGATCATCGGCTGGTATGGCGGCAACGTCGTCTTTCAAACGACCGACCGCGGGAAAAGCTGGACGGCGATCAGCCCCGATCTCACTCGCAACCTCAAGACGCATCAGAACCCCGCGGGCGGTCCGATCATGAATGATGTTTCCGGCGCCGAGTACACTGACACGATCCTGGATATCGAGGGCTCGGAGCGCGCGCGAGGCGAGATTTGGGTCGGTACGGACGACGGTTTGGTGCAGCTGACGCGTGACGGCGGCAAGCACTGGGAGAACGTTACGCCGCAGGGCGCCCCGGAGTTCGGCCGCTTTGCCACGGTCGCGCCTTCGACGCTGGTGGACGGCACGGCGTACGCGATCAACGACGGACACGAAATGGGTGACAACGCTCCCTACGTCTATGTCACCCACGATTTCGGCCAGCACTGGACCAAGATCGTAGGAGGACTACCGCCGGATCAGTGGGCGCGCTCTGTCCGCCCCGACATTCGCGACCGCGACCTGGTCTATCTCGGTACCGAGGAAGGCATCTGGATCTCGTTTGACGGCGGAGCGCGCTGGCAACCCTTCAAAAACAACCTGCCAACCGTCTCCGTACACGACATTCGTATGCAGCCGCGCTACGACGATCTGGTGATCGCGACGCACGGGCGAAGCGCCTATATCATGGACGACGTGCGCCCCGTGCAAGAGTTGCAGCAAGCCATCTCGCGCAACACGTGGCTCTTTACGCCGCGCACGGCGTACGAGTGGACGCTGCATCAAAACGACGAGGGAACATACACCAACTACGCGGCCGATAATCCGCCGTATGGAGTGATGATCACCTTCTATCAGAAGGACGTCCAGAAGGGCGCCCCGGCGCTGGATATTCTCGATGCGCACGGGCGCGTGATCCGCAGCGTATCGGGAACGCACAAGGTCGGCGGCAAAGACGAGCCCTACGTCTCCAATAAGGTCGGATTGAACCGCTACACCTGGGATTTTAACGTCAATGGTCCGGTGAAGTGGAACGGAGCCACACTCGATTTCTTGAAAGGCCCCGATAGCGGGCCCGGCGTCGTTCCGGGAAACTACAGCGCGCGCATGACGCTTTCGGGACACACGTACGTTGCGCATTTCGCGGTCGAGCCCGATCCGCGCTCGCGCTTTACGCAGGCCGACTATCAGCGAAGCTTCGATGAGGCGATGCGTCAAATGGCCCGCCTGTCGCAGGTGGACACGATGCTCAATAGTCTCGACGACCTCAAGAAGGCGATCGCCGACGCACTCGAGTCCGCGAAGAAGGCCGGCAACGCCGGGCTGACCGGCAAGCTCCAAGACGCGTCGACGGCGCGCCAGGCCCTCTTCGATTCGCTGGCAGTGAACGTTCGGGGCGAGGGCACCGAGGATCAGACGATGTTGCACGAAGAGCTTTTGGGCGCATTCGGCAACGCGCAGGGTCTCGTCACGCCTCCGGTCGCCGACTTTCTGTCGCGCGTTGACGGCGAATACCGCGATGGGCTCGGACGCTACAACGCTTTCGTCACGAGCGTATTGCCGGGCGTCGACGCCGCGCTCAAACAAGCCGGCATGAAAGGGCTACCGAGTATCAAAACAGTCAACCCGACATGATGCTCGTTTCGACCGTTCTGTTCGCCGCTGCGGCTTATGCAAATCTGGCCTGGCGCTCGATCGGCCCGACGGTCGCCGGAGGCCGGGTCGCCTCCGTGGCCGGAACGCCGCAGGACGACCAGCTCTACTTTCTCGGCACGGCCGGCGGCGGCGTGTGGAGATCGATTAACGGCGGTGCGACCTGGGAGGCCGTCTTCGAGAAGCAGACCGTTTCGGCGATCGGCGCGGTAGCGATCGATCCCGCCGACGAGCGCGTCGTTTGGGCCGGGACCGGCGAGGCCAATCCACGCAATAACGTGAGCTACGGCGACGGGCTGTATAAGTCTACCGATCGAGGCAAGACTTGGCGGCGCACTGGTTTGGCCGGAGTTTGGAGCATTTCGCGCATCGCGATAGATCCGCGCGATTCGCGACACGTCGTGGTCGGCGCTTTCGGCGATCCATTCAAAGACTCGCCAAACCGCGGCGTCTACGTGACCTATGACGGCGGCGCAACCTGGAAGAAATCGCTCTATCTCAGCGAGTCGAGCGGCGCGAGCGACGTCGCCATGGATCCCCAAAATCCCGAGGTTGTGTATGCGGGGATGTGGCACTTTCGCCGCGTCCCGTGGACGTTCACGAGCGGCGGCCCCGACGGGGGGCTCTTCAAGTCCACCGATGGCGGCCGCACCTGGAGAAAACTCACCGGCAACGGACTGCCTGGCGGGTATACCGGCCGAATCGGACTGGCCGTCGCCCCAAGCCGTCCGAACCGCGTCTTCGCGCTAATCGAAGCCAAGGGCGGCATCCTGTGGCGTTCTGACGATGCGGGTGCGCACTGGACGATGACGAGCAACGATACGCTGGTCGATCAGCGGCCGTTTTATTTCACGCACATCGCCGTGGACCCGAAGAACTCCAGCCACGTTTACGCTGTTTCCGAAATGCTAGCCGAAAGCAAAGATGGCGGTAAGAAGTTCACCGAGATCGCCAAGGGCGTGCACGTGGACTATCACGCGATCTGGATCGATCCCACCAACCCCAAGCGCATCATCGTCGGCGAAGATGGCGGGTATGCGCTGACGGCCGACCTGGAACACTGGTCGTTTTCGCGCAATCTCACGATCGGTCAAATCTATCACGTCGGTCTGTCGGACGAGAACCCGTACCTGGTTTGCACCGGCTTTCAAGATAACGGGGGCTTTTGCGGGCCGGCCAACTCGCTCGATAGCGAGGGGATCCTCGATCGCCATTGGATCGACGTCGTGGGCGGCGATGGCATGTGGGCCGTTCCCGATCCGGCCAACCCGCGCTACATCTGGGCGGATCTGGAGGACGGCGCGCTGACCATTTTCGATCGCACGACCCAAGTCAGCCGTTTCATCCGTCCTTACGACTCGTTTCCCGGCAGTTTTCTCGGCCCGTTCGATCTGAGCACCGTTCCATATCGCTTCAACTGGGACGCGCCGATCGCATTCGCGCCCTGGGACGCTCACATCGGATGGTTCGGCGGCAACGTGATCTTTCAATCCACCAATCGCGGCGAAACGTGGACGGCCATCAGTCCGGATCTCACGCGCAACGTCAAGTCGCATCAGCTTCCCTCCGGAGGCCCCCTCGCGAAGGACGTTTCGGGAGCGGAGTACTCCGACACGATCCTCTATATCGAGGGCTCGGCGATCGACCGCGGCGAGATCTGGGCCGGCACCGACGACGGCTACGTGCAAATGAGCCGAAACGGCGGCTCACGTTGGCAGAACGTCACGCCGCCGGGGACGCCGGAGTTCGCGCGCATCGAAACCACGGCACCATCGCCGCTGATTCCCGGCACGGCTTACGTCGCGGCGGATAACCATCGTTTCGGCGACTACGCGCCGTACGCGTATGTCACGCACGACTACGGGCAAACGTGGACGAAGATCGTCAACGGCCTGCCGTCGAATCAATACGTCCGAACGATTCGCCCGGACGTTCGCAATGCGAACCTGCTCTACGCCGGAACTGAAAACGGCATGTGGATCTCGTTCGACGGCGGCGCGAACTGGCAGAACTTTCGATTGAATCTTCCCGCCGTGTCGGTACGCGACATCCGCATCCAGCCGCAGTTCGACGACTTGGTGCTTGCGACGCACGGACGCGATGTCTGGATCCTCGACGACCTCCGGTCGATCCAGGAACTGGGCAACGCCGTGCGCGCGGGCGTGATGCTCTACGCTCCCCGCACGTCCTACGAATACCACTACCACTCCAACGATCTGGGAATTTACACGCGCTTTGCCGGCGAAAACCCCCCGAAAGGCGCTATCCTCGATTTCTATCAGGCCGCGCCGCAAAAGAGCCCGCCGACCATGCAGCTTCTCGACGCGAACGGCCAAGTGATCCGCACGGTCACGGGCACGCACAAAGTCAAGGGCAAGACCGAGGCGTACGTTGCGAACAAGGCGGGAATCAATCGCTACGTTTGGGATTTCACGGAAGACGCGCCCCTGAAGTGGTACGGTGCGGCCAAGGAGGACTACCAAGGCCCCAAGACGGGCGCGACGGTCGTACCGGGAACCTACACGGCGCGCATCGTGCTCGACGGCAAGACGCTGCAGCAGTCGTTTGTCGTATCGCCTGATCCGCGAGACGAGTGGACGGCGGCGCAGTATCGCGGCGCCTATGACTTCGCGCACAAGTACTCGGTGATCTACGGAAAGATCGACGCTGTTCTGAACGACCTCGACGCAATCAAGAAGTCACTGGAGACCGCCGCCGCGGCGGCGAAGAGCGATTCTTCGCTCGAACGCGATATCGCGAGCGCGCAGCAACAGTGGAGCGACGTGTTCGCAGCCTTCACGGCGGATTACAAGAACGACGAAGACTCAATCCAACGGCCGGGTTCGTTGCGCGAATCGGTTCCGCGCACGGGCTTCGCGGGTACGCAGCTGCCGCCTACGGCGGAGCAGCTCGATTACGGCCGCCGCTTCGATGCGGCGTATGCGGCCGCGGTTGCCAAATACAACGCCTACCTGACCTCGCTCGCGCCGCTGCAAGCAGCGCTCAAGAAGGCCGGCATCAAGCCGCTCCAGGGCACGAACCGGGTCGCACCGTAGCGTCGTTGCGCGCGTTCTAGGTCGCCTCGCCTATTGGTCGTCGGGTGATCCGGGATCGTCGCATGCATACGGACCCGTTGAAAAGGGCGCGAATGGGCGCGGCGTCGCGTTTCCGTTCTCGTCGTTTGACATTACGTCAGTCTCCGGGTCGGCCGCACGCTTGTCGGCGGCCGCCAACTGGCCCAGACCATACAGGTCCTCGATATACTTTAGAATCGACGCCTGCTCGTAGCGTACGTGACTGACCTTATTAGCCGTGTAAGGGGAGATGATGATGAACGGCACGCGCATCCCTAGGCCGTCGTAATCCGCATACGGAGGCGTTACGTGATCGTACCAGCCGCCCCAGTCGTCCCACGTGATGAAGATTACCGACTCTTTCCAATATCGGCTCGTTCCGATCGCATTTACTATCGCAGCAACCCAGTCCGGGCCATAGTTATTCTTGGTATCCGCGGCGTGATCGGAGTTCTCTTTCGACGGCGTTATCCAAGTCACGTACGAATTATATCCGCTCGAATTGTTTATGTCCGTGATGAATTTGCATGCCGGCGTAATCACCTGCCCGAAAGAGTAGCCTCCTAATATGTAGAGGAACGGATCCCAGTACGGCAGCCCCGATACTGCCGCAGCCGTGTAGTATCGCCAGGAAGATTGTTTCCCGGCCAGCTCGCTGACGATCGTCGCGGGATACTGCATGCACGCAGATATATATGTGGGGTTCGTACCATAGGTTCTGTCTTGAGTGATCCAGTGCACGTCTGGCGTTGGGGGCGCGCTGCAGTAAGTCGGGGTCGGGAAATCGGTCGCGCTGTTTGCCTGAGCCGCGATGAGATACTGGTGTGACACGTACGAGCCGTCGAGGTTCGATTGAAACATGTTATCATCCAGTAGATATTGCTGCGCCATAGCCCAATACTGCGCCGTGTACTGCTTTTCGACATAGGCATACGCGCTGGGTCCACTGGGGCTGTAGGTGAACCCGTTCATCGGGCAGCTCCACATCGCACCGGCGGGCATCTGGGGACAGCCGGTATCGCTATTGAACGCGCCGAGCGAATGCGGCAAGTCATCGGGTGTTGCCATTGGCCCGGGCTGAAGCGGGATCTTCTGGCCTCCGTAATACCCATAGTTCTGCGTATTCGCGCCGGGAAAAGCGTTGAACAAGTCGTCGAGCGTGCGATTTTCCTGCACAATTACAAACACTTTGAGGATCGGGCTGTCGTTGGGGTGATGCTGGTGGTTCCCCGCCTCGTGAGCGTACCTAACCGCGTTCGGCTGGAAGGCCGGGTTTGAATTTTCCGAGCCTGCGCACGCCGCCCCGAGGCTGACGATGGCGAGTCCGGTTAGGCAGATGGATGGCTTCATCAGAAAGTCCCTAGCGAAGCTCTTTCCCTTCTGGGCAAAGGCCTATTCGTAGTCGGGGGCCTGGTAGTCGTCGGGCAGCGAGCCCATGAAGAACTTGGGCGGCAGCGGCGCCTTGATGCGTACGAAAGGCCGTGGGCTCTGCGAAAAGTCAAAGCAATCCAGCGCGGGTGAGTTTGCGCGCGCGTCCGCAGCGGCGAGCTGATGGAGACCGTAGAGATCTTCGGCGAAACGAAGCACGCTGGCCGTTTCGTATTGCACGTGTGAAACGTAGTTCTGCTTCGCGTAGGGGGAAATTGCGAGGAGCGGAACGCGGAAGCCCACGCCGTCGTAATCTTCGAACGGCGGAGGAACGTGGTCGTAGAGGCCGCCCCAATCATCCCATTGCACGAAGATTGCCGTCGAGTCCCAGAACTTGCTCTTTCCGACCGTATTGACGAGCGCGGAAACCCACGAGGGGCCATAGCCGCCGGGGCAGTTGACGTGGTCGGAGTCGTCGCAAACCGGCGTAATCCAGGTGAAGCTCGCGAGTTTCCCGGCGCGCACGTCGGTGATGAATTTCCAGTTCGGCGAGATGACGTCTTCCGTCCAATCCTTCCCGTGGTAAATGTGTTTGACGGCCTGGTAGCTCGACCAGTACGCGCCGTCGCCGCTGGATTTGCTCCCGTAGGCGCTGGCATAGAACCGCCACGAAAGGTGGGCCGTGTCGAGCTCATCGCCAAGGGTTTGATAGTCGAAACACGCCAGCTCCGGAGGTCCGTACGCATTGCGCTGCGGCGTGATCGTCGCGACCGTATCGTAGCTGGAACCGCCGCAGCCCCACGCGCCGTAGGGAAGGTCAACGGCCGAAGCGGCTTGCGCCGCGATAATATATTGATGGCCGACGAAGCTCTCATCGAGCTGCGATTGGAACATTCTGTCGGCGAGAACCCACTCGTGAGCCATGTCGAAATACGGCTTCGACTCGTTGTGGGGCACGTAGACGTATTCGGGGTTGGTTGGCGGGCCGCCGAACGAGGTCTCCTTATCGAAGCCGTCCATGCGGCACTCCGTGCCGGGGAGCGGGTCTTTGCCGTCGCACGCCGCGAACATCGCCGACGCCGAGTGATCGATTACGTAATAGGCGCCGAGGCTCTCCGGGGTCAGCTTCACCCTTTGCCCCTTCGAGTTCTTTCCGTACCCCCGCGTGTTCGCTCCGGGATAGCCGTAAAAGAGGTTATCGAAGCTGCGGTTCTCTTGCACGATGTAGACGATGTGTTTGATTTTTCCCGCACCGGTAGCGGACAGCGCCCCCAGCGCCGCATCGCTTTGCATCGAGGGCAACGATCGTTGCGCGCATCCGGACAAGAGAACGATCAAGGCGAACAATGCAGCCGCGCAGCCAGCGTAAGCGTGCTTCATGGTCGCCTCTATGCCGCGGGTTCCAAGCGCTCCTCCTCCAGTGGACCTCAGGCGAACAAGCGCTTCAAAAAGATCTCGTGCCGGTACGAGGAGCTCTTTCCAAAGCGCACGATGGCGACGTCGAGGGACGGCACGAGATAGAGCGCTTGCCCTCCCGACCCGCTTGCGTAGACTAGATCGGATGGACCGCCGCGGGCGCCCAGCCACCAGCCCAGCCCGTAACGTGGGTTCGCGGGAGAGCCCATAAAGCACGGCGCCAGCCGGGCGCCTTCGCGCAGAACGAATCTCCCGTAGGTCAGCCAGCCGGCGGCACTCAACGACGCACCCGTCGGGAGGGGGTGCGTTCCATCAGAAAGCTTGCGCCAGTTCGCAATCTGCACGCCGGCCGGATCGAGGATGCGTTCGCGCAGGTACGCGTGCGGGGTGACATTGCGCGTCGCGAGTTTGCGCGTTAGAAACGCGCCGAGGACCTGCAGCGAAATGCCGCCGTAGGTAAAACGAGATCCGGGCTCGTTCTTGAGCGGGATCGCGAGCGCGCGCTCGTAAACCGGAACGCTCGCACCCAAGCCGCCGAAACCGAAGCCCGCCGTCAGCGACAGCAGCATGCGGACGGTGACGCGCCGCTTCCACGGATCGTCGCGCCAAGCTTCGATCGTTTCGGCGACCCGCTCGTCGAGCGCCATCAATTTATCGGCGCACGCATACATGGCGGCGACGCCCCAAAAACTCTTCGTTCCGCTGTACAGTGCGTGCGGCGCTTCGGCATCGAAGCCTTCGCCGAATTCCTGCGCCAATATATCGCCACCGCGGGTTATCACTGCTGCGTCCAGTCCGTGGGCACGGACGTACGCGAGCGCGGCGTCGATGTGCAGCTCCAAGTTCATTTAGAGGACCGTTCGGGCGGGACTCGCAAAAGCGCTGCATGCGGGCGTACGTCCTCCTCGTCGCTTCCGTTGCAGCCCTGGGGGGATTGCTCTTCGGATACGACACCGGAGTGATCTCCGGCGCGATTCTCTTCATCACCAAAGATTTCGCTCTGGCGACACGCGAGCAGGCCTTCACCATCAGCGTCGTGCTGATCGGCTGCATCGCCGGCTCGGCCGTGGCCGGCACCATCGCGGATCGCATCGGGCGGCGCTGGACCCTGCTCGTTGCCGGCGTCGTCTTCTTTGCAGGCGCTCTGGTGTCGGCGTTTACTCCAAACGAGGACGTGTTGTTGTTCGGCCGCTTCGTCGTCGGCATAGGCATTGGGTTCAGCTCCGTCGTCGCGCCGCTCTATATCTCGGAGGTGGCGCCGGCCAACGTGCGGGGCGCGCTGGTCTCGCTCTACCAGTTTGCCATCACGCTAGGAATTCTCGCGGCCTACGTTGTCGACTACGCGCTCGCAGGCGGCGCGCAATGGCGTTGGATGCTCGGTTTGGCCGTCGTTCCTTCCGTCGTGCTCATCGTCGGCATGCTCGGCATGCCGGAGAGCCCGCGCTATCTCTTCAAGATCTCCCGCGACGCGCGAGCTCGCGACGAGCTGCAGCGAATCTACCGCAATGCCCCGGAGACCGCTCGAGAGGAGCAATCGATTCTGGAAGGCCTGCGCACCAAAAGCCAGGGTTTTGAAGCGTTCCGGCAGCCGGCGATTCGAACGGCGCTGATGATCGGCATAACGCTGGCGGTGCTGCAGCAGATCACCGGGATCAACACCGTGATCTATTACGGCCCGCAAATCTTTCAGATGGCCGGGATTTCCTCGGCGAGCGCTTCGATCTTAGCGCAAACGCTGGTCGGCGCCGTGAACGCCGGCATGACCTTGATCGCGATCTTCTTCGTCGACCGAGTCGGACGCAAACCGCTGCTCTACGCCGGTTTGACCGGGATGTTCGTGGCGCTTGCGGCGATGGCTTATGCATTTTCGGAACCGCATCTTTCGAGCTCGCTCGCCGCGATAGCGCTGGTGAGCATGATGGTCTTCGTCGGGAGCTTCGCCTTCAGCCTGGGCCCGATCGTCTGGCTGCTGATCTCCGAAATCTTTCCGCTGCGCGCCCGCGGCCTCGGCATGTCGCTCTCAACGCTGTCCAACTGGGTCGGGAACTTTTTCGTTTCGCAGTTCTTTCTCACAATGGTCGCGCGTCTCGGGCATTCCGCCACTTTTGGAATCTACGCCGTGCTCTGTATCGTAACGATGCTCTTCGTCCGGGCGATGGTGCCCGAGACCAAGCAGGAGCTGCTGGAGCAGATCCGCGTTAGCGCCGCCTGAACGGATGTCGAACGTTCGGCTCAGCATCGTTATCCCGGTTTACAACAACTGGTGGTTGACGGCACGGTGCCTGCGAACTCTCGAGCAGCTTCGCGATTCGTGCTCGTTTGCATTCGAGACGATCCTCGTGGACAACGCCTCCAGCGACGAGACTCCGCAGGCCGTCGCGAGCTTTGGGTGGGTGCGTTACGTTCGGCACGACGAGAATCGTAACTTCGCGGGCGCGTGCAACGCCGGAACGCGCTTGGCGCAAGCGCCGGTCACGCTCTTGCTCAACAACGACGCCTATCCGCTGGGCGATGCATTGACCCCGCTGGTTGATGCGTTCGAGCGCGAGGAAGTGGCGATCGCGGGGGGCGCGCTGTTCTTTGAGGACGGAGTTACGCAGGCGGCGGGGCTCGTGGTGCTGCGCAACGCGCACTGGCATTATTCGTGCCGAAACCTTCCGCCGTCGCTCGAAGCCGTGACGACCTCGCGCGACGCGCTCGGTGTTTCCGGCGCGGCCATGGCCGTGCGCACCGATTGGTTTGTGCGTCACGGCGGCTTCGACGAGTCGTTCGTCAACGGGTTCGAGGACGTCGACCTGTGCTTACGAGCACGCGAGCAAGGCCGGACGATCGCCTACGTGGCGGACGCGCGCTTCGCCCACTACGAGGCTGCGTCGGCGGGACGATTCGCGCGGGAAGCAGAGAACGAACGGCTATTCTATGACCGCTGGTCGTCGGGGTTAGCATCGTTGCCGCGCATCGCGCGCGGTCAGGTCGGCGCGATTGCGGTGCGCGGCCCTTCACGACCAAACCCGCTGTTGGCCGCGGCTCTACGCGATCTGGAGGACGCGCTGCGCGCTTTCGGCCATCCAATCGTGCGCGGGCCGATTCCGTTCTGGCGGCGACCTGACCGGCGCTTCCGGAGCGCCGCCACGATCGGGTGGTTCACCGATCCGGAAACCTCGCCCGGGATCGCGATCGACGGGAACGGTTCCGGCCCGGCGGCGATTCGCACGCGGGGTGCGACCAGCCTCGAGGTTCGGTGGCTTCCCTGCGTTGCGCCGGAACGCGCCGCGTCGCTGCGGATTGCGCGCTCGGAGGATCCGGAGTTCCGGGTCGTGGGAATCGCTGGAGGTGACCCTGAGGTGGCCGGCGTTCGATTCGATCGTGACGCTTACTCGGCCGTGCCAATCACGCCGGAGATGCTTCTCGGCAACGCCGCGATCCGGTTCGCTTGCGTCGTGCATCTCGGCTTGACCGATCCCAGCGCGTTCGGCAACGTGTTGCTGGCGCAGGCCGGGATCCCGGCGATCGTCCTTGCGCGCGACGAGCTTGGCGCGCTCTTTGCGCGCGACGTGGCCCTGCACAGCGAGCGAGATTCGGTTCCCGACTGCATCGCGCGGCTAGTCGCCGACCCTTCGGCGCGGGTGCGCTACGGAGAACTCGTCGCGGCCGACGCGCGCCGGCGTTTTTCGCCGCGCCGGAGCGCGATTCGGGTCGTCGATCTATTGTGCGCAGCACGATTTGGTCTCGAACGGCCGGCGCCCCCTCACGGCAATTCCCCGTAACCGCCGCCTCCGGGAGTTTGAATCGACAAGACATCGCCCGGTTCGAGTGACAGGCTGACTTTGGCTCCGAGCTTCGATTCGCTACCGCGGCGACTGAGCGTATGCCGGCCGCACGCGCCGGGAGCCCCGCCCTGCGCGCCCGGCGGTCGAACCGAGTGCCGGTCCGCAAGCAGCGTCGCTTGCGCGGACCCTTCCGTGAACTGAAATGTTCGAATCAATCCGCTCCCGCCTCGATAACGGCCGGCACCGCCGGTATCCTCGGCGATTTCGTACCGCACGACGCGCAGCGGATACTCGCGTTCGATCGCTTCAATCGGCGTGTTGAGCGTGTTGGTCATGTGGCAGTGAATGGCGTCTATCCCATCGCCGTTCGGCCGTGCGCCCATGCCGCAACCGTTGGTCTCGTAAAACGCCCACGTGCGTCCGTCCGGACGCGTTCCGCCGAGCATCACGTTGCTCATCGTTCCGCCGCAGCACGCCGGAACGCGATGCGGTGCGGCCAGCGCCAGCGCCTGCAGCACGACCTCGGCGTTGCGCATGCTCGTCTCGACGTTTCCCCCCGAAACCGGCGCGGGGCGATGCGGGTTGAGCAGCGTTCCAGGCGGCGCGGACACCGTCACGGGGCGAAAGCAACCTTCGTTCATGGGGATCGTTGGGTCGGTGACGGCTCGCAACGCGTAGTGCACGCCCGAAAGCGTTACGCCGAAGACCGCATTAAGCGGAAAGTCGACTTGGTGCGACGTGCCCGCGTAGTCGAAGCGAACGTTCCCGTCGCGTAGCTCCATCCGTACGGCGATGACGATGACCGGGTTGCCGTCACGGTCTTCGAGGCAGTCGGTCGCCTCGAAAACGCCATCGCCGAGCGCGCGCAGCGCCGCCCGCATGCGCAGCTCGCTATCGTCCAGGGCGCGTTCGATAGCGGCGTCGACCGTTGCCGTGCCGTAACGCTCCCACAGCTCCGCCATGCGCCGCTCGCCCGTATAGTTTCCGGCCATCTGAGCGCGCAAGTCTCCGCTGCGCGCATCCGGCGTGCGCGAGTTTGCGCGAAACAGCGCAACGGTTTCGCCTACCACGCGATCGCCCTCGACCAGCCGGAGCGGCGGCACTATCAAACCTTCGGTAAAGAGATCCCCGGCGTCGACGGGCATCGATCCGGGCGCGGCACCGCCGACGTCGGCGTGGTGCGCCTTATTGGCGGCATAGCCGACCAAGTCGCCACGCTGGAAGATCGGGCGCACGACCGTAACGTCGTTGAGGTGCGTGCCGGTCACATACGGATCGTTCGCAGCCCACATTTCGCCTGGGCGGCACCCGCCGTGCTCGGTGCGGATTATTTCGAGCATCCGCTGCAGTCCCCAGGGTAGCGAGCCGAGATGGACGGGAATGTGCTCGGCCTGCGCGATCAGGCGTCCGTGCCGATCGAACAGCGCGCAGGAATGATCCAGCCGTTCTTTGATGTTCGGCGAATAAGCGCTATTGCGCACTGCGATGCCCATCTCTTCCGAGGCATAGACCAGCGCGCTCTTGACGATCTCCGCCGTAATCGAGTCGATCATCGTTGCCTCTTTTGCAGGACCAGCAGGTCGTCTTCGGGGTTTAGCGACCAATGCGGCGCAAGGAACGTCGTGCTATCGTACTCTTCCACGATTGCCGGCCCGTCGACGCGCAGCCCATCCACTAACGAGGCGCGCGCGAAAACCGGCGCGTCGATGAAGGCGCCGTCCACCCAAACGCGCCTATGACCCTTCGCCCTTCGACTCCGGTGTTTCGCGTCTTCCCTCGGGATGGCCATAGGAGCGGTACGCGCGTCCCGCGGAACTCTGGCACGCGCCGTCAGCCTGGCGCTGACGACTTCGACGATTTCATCGGGAACGTCGTAGTCGTAGCGCGCTCGGTGGGCTTGATGAAAACGCTGGGCGATCGACTCGGGTGTGCCGTCGTGTTGGATCGTTAGCTCGAAACTTTGTCCACGGTAGCGCGCGTCGTACTGCCGGGTAAAAGCGATGGTTGCGGCATCGGCACCCTGCGCGAGCAATTCTTCGCGAGCGCGCGACTCACTGCCGCCGAAGAAGTCTTCCAACACCGCCGGATCGACCTCGGTCGTGGCGCGAAGGACCGGGCGAACCTCGTTGTGGTGCAGCTCGGCATCGAGCAAACCGTGAGCGGAGAAGAGACCCGGATGCGCCGGAATCAGCACGCGCCGGATGTCGAGCTCATCCGCCAGCGCACAAACGTGCAGTGGGCCTCCCCCGCCAAAAGCGACGAGCACGAAATCGCGTGGGTCCAACCCGCGCTCCACCGTCACGATGCGTAACACTTTGGCCATCGCATCGTCGATGAGCCGGACGATACCGTCGGCCGTCGCTTCGACGCCGGCGCCCAGGCGCCGGGCTAGCGTTTCGATCGACGAGCGCGCCCGTGACGCATCGATTGTAAACGCTCCGCCGAGCAAATGCCGCTGATGCAGGCGCCCCAAAACGACGTTGGCGTCGGTGACCGTGGGCTCGTCCGACGTTCCATAACAGGCCGGCCCCGGATCCGCGCCCGCCGACATCGGCCCCACGCGCAAGGCGCCGGCGTCATCGATCCACGCGATCGTGCCGCCTCCGGCGCTGACTTCCGCCAAGTCGACGAACGGAAAGCGTACCGGATACCCGCTGCCTTTTATGGCGCGGCCGCTGTGGGTTTTGCCGGCGGCTTCGAACTCATGCGCGACCTGCGCGACGCCCCCGAGAATCGCGCCGGCTTTCGCGGTCGTCCCACCCATATCGAACGAGAGCAGGCGCTGCGCGTCAACACGGCGCCCGAGAGCGGCGGCCGCGATCGCTCCGCTAGCCGGTCCGCTTTCGACGATCGCCGCCGGCCGGGTCAGAATCTGCTGCGCGGCGGCCATGCCGCCGTCGCTGCGCATCACGTACAGCGATGCCACGACGCCATTTTCGCGAAGCGCGCCGACGAGCCGTTCGAGATAACGCTCTACGATCGGCGCCAATACGGCGTTGACGACCGTCGTCGAAAAGCGTTCGTATTCGCGGTACTCTGGGTCGACCTCCGACGAGCAAGTAATTCGAACGCCGGGAAGCGCCGCTGCAAGCGCATCCGCAACGCGCCGCTCGTGAGCGTCGTTTGCGTAGGAGTGGAGCAAACAAACGGCGACTGCCGCGACGTCGCGCTGGCGCAGCTCGTTGCATACGTTCGCCACCGATCGCTCGTCCAGGGGCAGCAGCACGTTGCCGTTGTAGTCGAGGCGCTCGCTGACCGTCAGCCGATCGCTGCGCGCAATCAGCGGACGCGGCCGCTCGACGAATAGGTTGTAGACTTCGCTTCGATTCTGGCGCCCGATTTCGATGACGTCGCGGAATCCATGCGTCGTGACGAGCGCCACCCGCGGCAGCTCGAGCCCGAGTTGCCCCAGCAGCGCGTTGGTGGCGATCGTCGTTGAGTGGGCCAGAAATTCGATCGCCGGCCGGTCTTCATATCCGTCCAGCAACGCGGAGAGGGCATGCATCACGGCGCGCTGCGGTTCTCGCGGCGTGCTCGAGACCTTGCGCGTGACGGTTCGTCCACTCCACGATTCGACCGCTACGAGATCGGTGAACGTTCCGCCGACGTCGATTCCCACGCGTAACGCGCGCCGTTGCTGCGCCATGGACGCCGCATTCGACGCCGGCAGCGCTACGATTCCTGCGCGCGACGCAGTACGTTGATGTCGAGCTTCTCCATGCCGAACATCGCCTTCATGGCCTTTTGAACCCTTTCGGGATTCGCGTTGCTAAACAGCTCGCTCAACCCCTCGGGCACGATCTGCCACGTGACGCCAAACTTGTCGCGCAGCCATCCGCATTGCAGCGGCCGCCCTCCGTCGGTGAGTTTCTCCCACAAACGGTCGACCTCACTCTGCGTCGCGCAGTTCACCACGAACGAAACCGCAGACGAAGCCGCGAGCGTAAACTCCCGCCCAAGCTCGCCCCCGTCGGGTTTGCTGCGGCCGCCGTTGAGCGCGATGAAATCGGTGCCGTCGAGCGCAAACGCGATCGTCATCACGCTGCCCTCCGGTCCGGGGCCCGCTTCCGAGTAGCGGGTGACGGTGTCGATTCTCGAGTCGTTGAAGGTGGCAATGTAGAAGTTGACCGCCTCTTCGGCGTTGTCGTCGAACCATAGACATGGCGTGATGTTTTGCATAGCGTCGTTCCTTAGCGAATCATCGTTAGTTGACTCAAAGAAGAGGTTGCGCCTTGCGGATCGGCCATCACGCACCGCCGGAAGCCCGGCGCGTCGTGCGCCGCAGCCACGCTGCTTCCGCCCGGCCGCAGCGCTTTCGCGGCCGCCGAATCGACGTCGTCAACCCAGAAATCGACGCTTCCAGTGCAGCGGCGCGGTCGGGGGAGCGCCGCCTGACCGGGCGAGACCATGACGGCCACGACGTCGCGCGGAACCGGTTGCTGCGGCTCGCCGCCGACGCAACCTGGCGTACCGCTCCGGCTAGAGCGTTAGGTTGTAGGTCCCATTGCCGGGGTTGCAATCCGAGCCTTGAGCCATGCGGATCCGAAACGTCAAGCCGGTCGAGCCTCGAGCGGCCTCCGGGTTGCGCTGCCACACGTACCCAAAGTTGTAGGATTGGCCCGCCGCCAGTGGCGGGATGCCGCGGTCGTCGAGCCGGTTCCCGTATTGCCAAATATCCACGAACTGTAGCGTGTTGTTCGGCTGGCTTTGCGTGCCGAGATTCGTCACCGTCCCGGTTATGTGGTAGTAGTTTAGGCCGCCGTTGCTCGTGATGTTTTTCACGGCGACGGACGTGATCGCGGGATTGCCGCCGGAACAGGTTGCGGCCGTCGCGCCGACGGCGGTTTGTGCCAGCATGAAGACGACGATGCATAACGTTCGAATCATTTCTTTGCTTACTCCCTCGTTGAGGTGCCTGCCGTCCCTATACCCGTTCGCGGGCTTGGATATTCAGCCGGGAACGCCGGACGGGGGCGCGAATGCAAGCGAGCCATGCCAAGATTCGTCATTTTGGTGCTGTTCGGCGCCGTGCTTCTCGCGGCGCCGGCACCGGCCGCGTCCGACGGGACCCTGCGTGCTTCCCTCCGGAGCGACCTCAGCCAATATCTCGCAACCCGCGCCAAAGCCGAGCACATTTCGGCCATCTCGCTGAGCGTCAGCTTACACGGCGCATCTCAAACGATCGACGTTATCGCCGGAAGGACTCGCTACGGCGGGGGCGGAGCGCCGATCACGCCGCAAACACTATGGCAGATCGGCAGCAACACCAAGGCCTTTACCTCGGCGATCATCTTGCAGCTGGAAGCGGAGGGAAAGCTCTCGATCGATCAGACCGTCGGGCGATGGCTGCCGCAATACCCGGCGTGGAAAAACGTGACGATTCACCGTTTGCTCGACATGACGAGCGGCATCCCGGGTTACGATCTCTCAAACGCGATGTTGGGCGACTACGCGCACCATCCGAAGCGAGACTTCACGATCCCGGAGCTGATCGCGTACGCTTATCCCACGACGCCGGGCGCACCGAAGCCCACCACCGGCTACGCCTACTCGAACACGAACTACTTGCTGGCCGAGTTGATCGTCGAGCGCGTCACGCGCCACAGTTATACGAGCGAGCTCGAGCGGCGCTTTCTGCACGACAACCTGGGACTGAACAGCAGCTACTATGCCGCCTCTTCGTACCCGCAGAGCGTACTCGATCGCACGACCTCCGGGTACTTCTTTAACCACGATCCGGACGACACCGCCCTGGCCCCGCTGCTCGGGCAGGACGTCCGTGACGATAGCGTTTCGTGGATGCAGGGCGCGGGAGGCATCGTTTCGACGCCGCAGGATCTGACGCGCTGGGCTCGCGCGCTTTACGCGGGGAGCGTTCTGCCACCCAAACAGCGTGCCGAGATGATGCGTCTGGTCTCGATCAAGAACGGCATGCCGATCGCAAAGACTAGCCCCGACGATCCCCAAGGCTTTGGGCTCGGCATAGCGCAGATGACGCGTCCCGAGACCGGAACGGTGTGGTTCTACGAAGGAATGACGCTCGGCTATCGCATGCTGCACGCCTATTTTCCTCGCCAGGACGCGGTCATTGCGGTCGGTCTGAACAGTCAGCCCGATAGCAAGGAAAACCGTTCGGGCCAGCTCGTAGTAGCCGTCTATAAAACGCTGCATGCGGCCGGCAAACTGTAGCCGCATTTCATCGACCATCGTCGCCCTGGCGGTAGCCGCCGGCGCGCTGATGGCTCGGGCAAATGCTGCCGATCAAACCGCATCGATCAACGCGATCGTCCGAAGCGCGATGACGCAGGATAATCTCAAAGCGATCGTCGTGCGCGTTACGTCAGGGGGCAAGAACCTCTATACCGGCGCGTTGGGTGAATCCATGACGGGGGTTCCCGCGACGCCGCAGATGCATTTTCGAAACGGTTCGATGGCATTTACTTATATGGCGACGGCGTTGCTCGAGCTGGTCGACCGGAAAAAAGTCACCTTGGAAGAAACGCTAGCGCAATTTTTTCCAAGCCTGCCATACGCAAATCGCATCACGCTTCGGAATCTCGCGAACATGACTGCGGGCTATGCGGATTACGTCTATACCCCCGAAGTGCTGCGCGGGGTCACGCTCGATCCGTTCCGCCACTGGAGTTCGGAAGAACTGACGCTCATCGGCGTTCGCAAGCCGATGATGTTCGCGCCGGGCAGCAACTGGGGCTACTCGCACACAAACTACGTCATTCTGGGGCGCGTGCTCGAGAAGATCGCCGGAATGCCCCTTGCGCAGACGCTGCAAACCTACATCATGGGGCCGATGAAGCTCGCGGAAACCCGCAGCTTCGACACGCCGCAGATTCCCGACCCGGTGCTGCACGCGTACAGCTCCGAACGGCGAGAGGATCTGCGCGTTCCCGCAGACGTGCCGTTCTACGAGGATTCGACGTTCTGGGATCCCTCGTGGACGACCGCAAACGGCGCGGTGCAGATCACCGACATCGCGGACATGGCTCGTTCGATGGAGTTGGTCGGCTCCGGCGCATTGCTCTCGCGCAGCTCGTATGCGGCGCAGATACAGCCCAACCTCGCGGGCTTCGGCCATAGCGACCCCAAGTGTTCCGTTTGTCATCGCAACACCGCCGCGTTCAACTACGGGCTCGGCGTCGTGAATCAGGGCCCGTGGGTCACCCAGATCAAGAACTTCGCGGGCTGCGGCGGAACCGTGGGTACGTTACCCTCGCGCAAGCTCACCATCGCGGTCGTGACGACCTATAAGGCGGCCGCGTTCGATTCAAAAGGCAACTATCCGAACGTGAGTCAAACGGTCTTTGCCTCGTTGGCAAAGCTGCTCGCGCCCGGGACCCTTCCCAAACCTCCGTAGGCGAATGCGGGTCGAAACAAACCCCGTCCGGGGCGCGTAGAAGCGGCATGAACGAACGGATCTTGGCCGCACTGTCGGCCACGCTTATTGCTTTGGCGCCGCTGCGTGCGCCGGCGGCGAGCTCGCCGAGCGCGCAGATTGCGGCGCTACAACTTCAAGGCGTGAACGACTTCCTCGCCGCCTCTCCGGAGGTCGCCACCTTCCTGGGCGATTACAGCCATGACGGCGATTGGAGCGACCCGACGCCCGCAGGAATCGCGCACTTCAAACAAATGCTGTCGACTTTCGAGCAGAAAATCGATGCGATCGACATGACCGGCGCGACGCTGCAAGATCGCAACGACGTCACCCTGATGCACGCGTTCATCGTTTCACAGCGTCGAACGATCGCCGATCAGGAAGCCGGAAAAGATCCGTCCGGGCCGCCGCTCGCGGTGCTCGGCGTCGTATTCACGATGATGCTGCATAAGGACGAGCAAGATCCGTCGGTGTGGTGGGATCACTTGATCTCGCGCATGGAGAAGGCGCCGGCGTGGATGGCCGCGCAGCGGTCGCAGATTACACATCCCGGCAAACTGCAGGCAGAGGTCGCCCTAAAACAGCTTGCGATGGCGCCCGCGTTGTTTACTTACATTTTGACACCCATGGCCGACGGGTTACCCGCCGATAAGAGGGCGAATTTCCTCAAAGCCCGCGACGCCGTCGTTGTCGCGATCACGCAGTGGAACAAATGGATGAGCGATAACGCGGCGAGCTGGCCGATCAACTATGCGATGGGCGCCGACGCATACAACGCGATGCTGCGCAACGAGCTGCTCTTGCCTTACGACGCCGATGCGATTGCGGCCATCGGACGCAAGACACTCGACACTGCGATCGGCCAAGAACGGGAAATCAAAGCGGAGGCGAAAGCCAAAGGCGTCAACCTCTCCAATCCGGTGCAAGCCGCGGCGAACGGCGGCGGCATGACGCCAACCACCAAAGACGCGCAGTTCGCGTTTTTTCAAGCCCAGCTCGACACACTGCGTGCGTTCATCGCACGAAAGCGCATCGTGACGATCCCGGCCTACGTCGGACGAATGCAGATCGTGGAGACTCCGCCGTTTTTGCAGCCGATTCTTCCCGGGCCGTCGATGAATCCGCCACCGATTCTGTCCAAGCAGGTTGACGGCGTTTATTTCGTGCCGCCGCCGAATCCGCAGATGGCCAAGGCCGCGGCCAACGGCGCGATCTTCGAAGACTTCGATCGCGACCGCGTGCTGATGACCAGCGGGCACGAAGGCTTCCCCGGACACTTTCTGCAGTTGTCGATTGCCAAGCACAACGCCGACCCGGTGCGGCGTTTTTCGTTCGACAGCGTCTTCGCCGAAGGGTGGGCATTCTACGAGGAAGCGCTGCTGGCGCGGGATGGTTTGTACGGCGGCGATCTCGACGGTCGCTACGCCGTGGCGCAGTTCGAGCGGCTACGCGGCGCCCGGGCGATCGTGGATACCAAGCTCGCGACCGGGGCGTGGAGCTTCGACCAAGCCGTGAAATGGTTTACGGCCAACGCCGGGGTGGATGCGGCAACGGCGCAGGGAGAAGTAAGCCGCTTTGCGATCGGACCGGGACAGGCGTTCGATTATGCCGTCGGCAAGACGCAGATCGAAGCGCTGCTCGCGGAATATAAAGCGAAGAAAGGCAGCGCGTTCGACCTGCAGGCCTTCCATGACGATCTGCTTTCACACGGCACCGTCCCCGTGAGCATCATCTCCAGCGAGATGCTCGCCGAGTAGCGATTCTGCCCCGCGCAACGCCGCAAGCTCGCGGGCTTGACGCTCCGCGAGCCTGCGCCAACGGGCGATTTCTTCGTGCGTTCGCAGCGCGTCCAGACGATCGTACGCCGTCGCCGCCGCGCTGCAGATCGCCTCGAGCGATGCAGCTTCATCCGGATCGATGTCTTCGCCGTTGACGTGCGCGCCGTAGATCGCAACGGCCTCGAGCCTAGCGCGCACGAAGACCGGAACGGCAAGAACCGGGCCACCCTCGTGCAAGCGCACGGAGCGTCGCTTCCTCTCCAATCGCTGCGATACCGTAAAATCGAGTGCTTCGCCGTCGCGCCGATAATCGCCCGAATCGTCGCGTTTGAACAGCGCCGAGCTGCTAAGCGAATACGCTTCCACGGGCTCGCGGAGAAGGGCTTGGTCAACGATCCCGCCGTTATCGGCATACGGGAGTTGCGCGGTGACGCCGGCGAGATGTTGCTCCGCCAAGTTCCGGCGCCGAAAGAGCAAACGCTTCACGAAATCTTCGATCTTCGCATGCGCGGCCTCCATCGAAAAGGCGACGCCGACGGCCGTTAGCGCCACCAACGCAATCGTGACTCCGCTCTGCTCGATCAGGTGCCCTGCCAGCCACTCGATGAAGGCGAAGAGCGCGAAAATCGAGCCCATGAGAATCGTAAAGATCAGCGTGCGGCCGATGACGAATGAGATGTCGAAGACGCGCTGGCGCACGACCGCGTAGGCGATCGCGAACGGCGCGCAGGCATAGAGAACGGTCGCGCACCAAACCAAAGCGTCGGCGGTGGCAAGCGGATAGGTCGTCTCCCAGTATCGCGCCCATTCCGACGCATAGCTCACCAACGTAAAGAGCACGCCCGCAATCACCCACGCGAAGCGTTGACGTTCTTCGGACGCGACGCCGAAATACGCGGCGACAAGCGTTACGCCGGCGATCAGAATCAGGGTTAGGGCACCGAGAATCGAACCGAGCGACATCCACGCCGACGGGCTCCCGCCCAAGAAGAGCGACGTGACGTCCCACGCCAGGTTTGGAATCACGAAGATCGCCCCGATCGGAAGAGCGAAACGATCGAGCCAGGCGCGCCAACCGGTGGGGCGATTTTCGGGAAATCGTGCCGCGAAGATCACCAGGCCGATCGGCCCAGCTAGGCTGAGGACATCGGATGCGAACTGCGCGAGCGGGAAGAGCCAGTCGGGGAACCGGTAGAGCGTGACGTTCGTTGCCGAAACGAGGTAGAGAAACAGTCCCCACGTCATTCTATTCGGACGTCGAAGCAGAATCAGCAGCGCGACGACGATATATGCAAAACCCGTGAGCCGCAGGAACGACGTTAGCGGCGAAAACATCGCCAGCCGCGATTCCGCTCGCGTGAGCGGCATCGCTTCCAACGTCACTCGCCGAGACCTCACGTGGAATGCGATACGCTCGCCGGCCACCGGTGGCTGATATTCCAGCCCGACGACGCGGTCGTGCAGTGTCGACTCAGAGAAATCCAGACGATCGCCGAGGACGATACCGGCGCGTGCGGCCGAGGTCTGCGGATCGACCGCGGCGACGCGGTTGCCCTCCGCGTAGACCAAACGGTACCCGAAGGTGCTGGGTGGCGTAAAGAGTTGTGCGGACGCCGCGATGTTGAGCGCGATTGCTACCGCCGCCGCCATCAACGCGGAGAGCCGTTCCCAGGGTTTCACGATTGGCGCTTCTTCGGTTGTGCCGCGGAGCCTGTCCGCGTCGGCTGCAACCCGAGCGCGGCTCGACCCGCTCTAGGGCTTACCACACTTAGAGCAGGGAGTGCAATGAAGATCGGTATCATTGGTGCAGGCAACATCGGTGGAACGCTCACGCGCCGTTTTACGGCGGCCGGCCACGACGTATTCGTGGCGAACTCGCGCGGGCCGGAAACGCTCGCCGAGTTGACGGCCCAGACCGGCGCCACGGCAGTGAACGTAGAGCAGGCGGCGCGAACCGGCGACGTCGTCATCGTGACGATTCCCGAGGGGCACATTTCGGATCTGCCTGCAGACTTGTTCGCGGGCGTGCCGGCCGGCGTTGTGGTCGTCGACACGGGGAACTATTATCCGCGCCAGCGTGACGGGCGAATCGAAGAGATCGAGGCGGGCATGCCCGAGAGCCGCTGGGTGGAAAAGCAGCTCCAGCGGCCGGTGGTCAAGGCGTTCAACAACATCTATGCCCAGCATCTACTCGAGCGCGGCAAACCGGCGGGCTCGCCCGGGCGAATCGCGTTGCCGGTTGCGGGCGACGAGCCGCATGCGAAGGCCGTCGTGACGCAGCTCCTGGACGATATCGGCTTCGACGCCGTGGACGCGGGAAGCCTCGATGAATCCTGGCGTCAGCAGCCCGGGACGCCGGTTTACGGCGAAGATCTCGATGCGGAAGGCGTTCGCGATGCGCTGGCGCGAGCGCTCAACGAACGCACCCCCGAATGGCGCGCGGCATAGCGATGTCGAGTTCTACATACGAACGTTTTCTCGCGCTGCACGAACGCCGAACCGCGTTCATCCTGCCCAACGCTTGGGACGCGACGTCGGCCGTGTTGCTCGGGCGCGCGGGATTCGAGGCCTTGGGAAGCACGTCGCTCGGGCTTGCGTTTTCACTGGGCCGTCAGGACGGGTGCCACGCCGTTTCGCGCGCGGATGCAATTGCGCACGCGGCGCTGCTCGGGCGGGTCAGCGGTCTACCGGTCAACGGCGATCTTGAAGACGGCTTCGGTCCCGAACCCGAGGACTGCGCCGCGACGGTGCGCGCCGCGATCGACGCCGGCCTGGCCGGACTCGGAATCGAGGACACGACCACCGATCCGGCACGTCCGATTCACGACTTCGATCGCGCCGTGGCGCGCGTAAGCGCCGCTGCCCGCGCCGCGGGTGGAAGGATTCTGCTGACCGGCCGCACCGACAACTTTCTCCACGAGCGGACCGATCTCGATGACACGATCCGCCGCTTGACGGCGTTCGCCGAAGCCGGCGCCGACGTGCTGTACGCGCCGTTCTTGCCGAGCATGGACGCGATCGTTGCCGTGGTGCGTGCCGTTGCGCCGAAACCCGTCAACGTGTTGATCGGTCCGAGCGATTCGGTCGTTTCGCTCGCGCAGCTCTCTGCGGCCGGCGTGCGCCGAGTCAGCACCGGCGGTGCGCTCTACCTTCGGACGATGTCGTCGCTCGTCGAGACGGCGGAAGCGCTGCGCGAGGGCAATCTGGGCGTGGTCGCCGAGCGGGTTTCCAGCGATGAAGTTGCCGCCTTGCTGCCGCAGTAGATTCAGTTCGCCGTAAAACCGGGTACAAGCGCCCGATGACTGAGCGTATTCGCAAGTTCTTCGCCGTCTTAGGCCCCGGGCTCATCACCGGGGCCGCCGACGACGATCCATCGGGGATCTCGACGTATTCCGTCGCCGGCGCGGCGACGGGGTATTCGATGCTCTGGCTGACCCTGATCTCAACGCCGATGATGTCGGTGATTCAGGGGATGTGCGCGCGCATCTCGATGGTCAACGGTGAAGGCCTCGCCGCGATCATGCGAAAACGCCTGCCGCTCTGGCTGGCCTACGGGCTGGCCGGCTTAGTGATCGTTGCGAATACGTTCAACCTCGGCGCGGACATCGGAGGAATGGCCGACGCGGCGCATCTCGTCGTGCCGCTCCCCGTCGATGCGCTCGTCTTCCTATTCGGGATTGCGCTCCTGGCAGCGCAGACGTATCTGCCCTATGCAACCATCGCGCGCGTCTTTAAATGGTTGACGCTCGCACTCTTCGCGTACGTCGTCACGGCGTTCGTCGTGCGTCCACCCTGGGCGCACGTGCTGCTGCAGTTCGCGGTTCCGCGCCTGCGCTTCGATGCGGGGTGGCTTTCGACGATGGTCGGCGTGCTGGGTACGACGATAACGCCCTACCTGTTCTTTTGGCAGTCCTCGCTGATGGTGGAGGAAGACAAGGAAGCCGGAAAGTCGACGATCGGTGCACGCCGTGGAACCACTGCCCAATCGATACGGAACATGCATACCGACGTGAACGCCGGTATGATTTTCTCCAACCTCGTCGCGTTCTTCATCATCGTTACGACGGCCGCGACGCTCGGCGCTCACGGCCGGCACGACATCGCAACGGCGCAGCAAGCCGCGCAAGCGCTGCGGCCTTTAGCCGGGCGGTTCGCCGAATTGCTCTTCGCGTTGGGGATGGTGGGTACCGGCATCCTCGCCGTTCCGGTGCTGGCGACTTCGTCGGCCTACGTTGCCGCCCAAACGTTCCGCTTTCGCGAAGGGCTGAGCGAACCGGTCAACCGCGCGCCGCGTTTTTATCTGATCATCGCGACGGGAATTCTGATCGGCATAGCGATGAATCTGCTTCGTATCGATGCGATCAAAGCGCTCTTCTGGTCAGCCGTGCTCAACGGCATCGCCGCCGTACCGCTCATCGGCATCATCGTCTGGCTCGCTTCGAACGGCCGCATCATGGGGGAATGGACCAGTTCGAGATTAGCCCGCGCGTGGGGCTGGGCAACCTTCGCGCTGATGGGTGGCGCGACGGCCGGGATGTTTTACTTCATGGCTCACGGCTCGTGAGCCGTCCTAAGCCCTAGGTTATAAAGGAACCGCCGCCCGCACCGTCAGACTCCGCTACCGTGCAGGCACTTTTCGTCGGTCGCGGCTCCTTGCGAGAACCGTCCGAGCGCCTCGCCTTCTGGCTAACCGCGCTGTGCGCGTTTCCGGCGGCGCTGCTCATCGGTTATCTGCTCCATGAATCGATCGGCGCGTCGCAGGTGGCGCTCTTCATCGTAGTCGCCATGTTGTACGTGACGCTGGCGCGGGGACGGCTGCTCGGTTCGAGCGTGCGCGTGCACGAACGGCAGTATCCGCGCGTCTTTACGATCGTCAAACGCGCTTGCGCGGCACTCGAGATCCCGATGCCTTTCGTCTTCGTTCGCGAGGACAACTACGTGCCCGTCGTCGCTCTGGGCTTCGGGGAACCGTACGCGCTGGTGTTGTCGAGCCATTGGATCGAGCATTTCTCCGATGACGAACTCGCGTTCATGATTGGACGCGAGCTGGGGCACATCGCCGCCGGCCATACGCGCTTTCATTCGCTGTTGAGCGTTAACGGCAACGAAAACCCGCTGATCTCGTTGATATTCGGTGCCTGGCTGCGGCGCTGTGCGCTGACTTGCGACAAGATCGGGCTGCTATGCTGCGGCTCGCTCGACGGCGCTGTCCGCGCGATGGGAATGGCCGCGTTTCACGCCTTTGGGCGCCAAGTGGATTATCAAGTCTTCGCCGAGCAGCAGGCGGAGATCCAAAGCGATTCGGTCCTACGCTGGGGCGAATGGTTGAGCAGCGAGCCGTACGCGACTCGGCGAATCGCTTCGCTCCGCCAGTTCGTTGGATCCCAAGCGTATGCCGACGCACGCGCATGGTTCGTTCGCGAACGCGGTGAGGAACCTCCGGTGCTCGCCGCGCCGGGTCGAGTAACGGTGGCAACGCGCGACTGTGCCGGCTGGTGGCGACGATTCGCTGCCTGGGGCATCGACGCGGTCGTCGTTAGCGCGATCATCACGTCGTTCGGCGGAAACGTTACTTCCGTTGGACGTTCCCACGCTCCGGCGGTCGTATCGGTCGCACCGGGCGACGTGGAAGTAACGGCGCCGGGCATGGCGCCCATCACGATCCGCGGGAAGCAGCATGCCGCCGCTACGCCTGCACCTCACCGGGGCCGGCTTCGGGGCTCGTGGGCATGGACGAACCCGTTGGCTGCCACGTCTGCTCCGTCAGCTGCGCCGGTGCCCTCGCCAACCGACGAGGCCGAGGTCGGGCCTCTGACATTTTCGGACCAGGGCGTGGGGATGAAGGTCGCTGGCCAGAGTGTGCCGCTGTCGGTCGATGCACTCGCTTCGTTCGTCGGCGGTTTCATAAAGCGACTCGGCTTCTTCTTTTGGTTCCCCGTCTATCTCGCGGTGCTGGTCATCGTCGCCGGGCAGACATTTGGCATGATGATCACCGGGTTGCGCGTGGTGACCACCGATTTTCACAAGCCGGGCATCGCGCGCACGATATTACGCTATCTCATCGTCTTCTTGGTCTGGTGGATGATCGTTCCGCTGAGCTTCGTCTGGCGCCGCGTTCTGCTGCACGACCGCTGGACTAAGACGCGCGTGGTGAAAGTGGAGCGCGTGGTCGCCCGCCTCACCGGCGCCTAGACAAATCCTAGTTTCTCACGCAAAGATCCGTCGACTTCATCACCCTGCCGTCAATCGTGCCGGTAAAGGCCACCGTGTAGTGCGTGGGAGACGTGCGGTCGAAAATCTCGGTCATGCCCGCTTTCGGATAGACGCTGCGATACACGACGTGCGCGGGGTCGGTGCCGATGCCCTGAAAGATCGTCGTCGTCCGCTCGTTCTCGACCACCACCGCGATCCAAGCGCGTTGCTTGGGATCGTAGGTGAACAAGGCCTCATCGCTCCCCCCGCCGGACCACTCGTCGCGCTCGCGCAGCCAGTTGCCCGCCAGGTCGTAACCGAAGGTCGCTTTGTAGGTGACGCGCGCCGAGCCCTGATGGTACGCACACGTCCAGTTGCCGACCAGGAAGCGCAGCGATGCCAGGGGATCGCTGCGCGACGGGGCCGTTGCTCCAAGCGTGCTCAGCAACAGCGACAAAGCCAACGCATGCCGCTTCATGCGATTACGGTGCGGCGGTTACGGTCACTCGGACGGCGGCTTTGCCGGAGATCACGTGCCCGACCGAGGCGTTCGAACTCACCGTGTCGATTTGCAGCCGCCCGATGTTCTCGTTGACGTGCAATACTTGGTGTGTGGTCGGATCGACCAGCGACTTCACCTTCACGATGTCGAACTGCTGGCCGACTTGAACGCCGACGTTTTGTCCGATATCGATGATGACGTTGCCGCCGTCGATCGCGGCGATGTGTCCGCTCAAGAGCGGCGCGACGGGGCCGGAGTTGAAGCGGCTAGGATCGATCGCGGTACCGATCTTCGCGGCCTCGTCGTCGATCAGATGTCCCATATCGCTGTTGACGAACTGCTCGTTGCTGTACGAACCTGCGGTCCAACCGGTGAAGCCGCCGGCGTTCCAGGACGTGCCCGAGCGGGTCTGCTCGTCGGAAAAGCTCTGGACGATCTGCCCCGTTCTCGCGTCGATCACGCGGACCGCTACTTTGATCGTCACGCGGTGAGTGGAAACGCTCCCGGCGGCGGCTGAGTATGGCCCCGGCAGGAAGCTGCCCAAGTTCGCGCCGCTGGCGCCGGTTTGGTCGAGCTGCAAGATGTTCCCGGTGATCAGATAGCGCGCGCCGGTCATGTGTCCGGCGGTGATCGCCGTTTGCGGATCGACCTCGCCGCTCGCTGCCAGCTGATGTTCGCCCAGCGTCGAGCTGATGTGCGTGCGGTCCAGGACGTTGAAGCGGCCGTCGTTGACCATCCGGTCGGTAAGCAGATCGCTCAGCGCAACCCCCGGCTGAAAGGCGCCATACCAATCCGAGGTAAGACCGTGCGTGCTAAAGTCCAGCACGGCGATCGAGGGGCGCGGGCCGCTCGCGGTTTGCGACAGCGCGACCGCCGGCGAGCACGCCAATGCAGCCGCGAAACAAGCCAAAAGCCAGCGTTGAAACACCATAGTTCTCCTCGTGCGTAGCGAACGAAAAAGGCCCCCCCATTATGCCACAAAACGCTGCGGGCGGGGGAAAGAGGCCGTTTAGTAGGCTGGGGCGGTGTCGGAGGCCATGTTCTCCAGGTGCCGGCGCACGTTGCGCAAGAGGCTCTGCCGGTCGGTCTGGCCCGAGCGCATCCGAAAAGCGGGATCGCTGCGATTCCAGTAAGCGATCAGTGAGGCCGCGTACTCGTACTCCTTGACGATATCGGCCGGCGAGAACAGCTTGTCGTCGAGCGAGGCTTGCTTGGACGGATACTAGACGTCGGCGAGATACCGGTAGAGCGCCAAGCGATCGTCGTAATTCACTTGCTCGCGCGGGTTGGTAAAGGTCGCGATGAATGCCGGAAGATTCGCGTAGGCCTGGTAAGGTAAAATACCCGTGATGTGATTGTGCGCGTCAAAATACGACGGTACGACGGCAAAGAGAATGCCGGCCATCAGTGCCGAAGCAAGGCTCGCCATGTGCGGTAGATTCACGCTGACCAAGCCCGGGGCCCTCGGGGCCGCCTTTCCAAGCTTGAAGTTTCCGGAGTTTAGCCAAACTCGGCTGCCGCGTTTCAACATTGCGCCGGCGCAAGACGTGCTCGGCGTGCGCAACGACGGTCGCGATACGGTCGAAGAACTGCGTTGGGGCGTGCGCGGCCGCATCAACATCCGAGCCGAATCGCTTTTGGCACGGCGGAACCCGATTCGGCGCCGCTGCATCGAGTTTGCCGACGGTTTCTACGAATGGCAAAACCGCCGGCCTTTTTATTACACGCTCAAATCCGGTCAGCCGTTCGCGCTAGCGGGTTTGTGGGAACCGATCGACGGCACGTCCGCGTGCGACGTCGTTACCTGCGAACCCAACGCCGTCGTCGCGCCCGTGCACGATCGCATGCCGGTGATGCTGGCCGGTGCGGAGATCGCGTTGTGGCTCGCTCCCGAGCCGCTACCGCCGGAGGTTGCAGCGTCAATCCTGCGGCCGTTCGATGCGGCACTCATGGCCGTACGCGAGGTGTCGATGCGGGTCAATAACGCAAACTACGATGCGGCCGACGTGCTCGAGAGCGCCGCGCCGCGCTTACTTTGAATGAGTACGACGCCCGTGCAAACGAGCCAAATCGCGGTGGGAATCGCGCCGAAGAGGCCCGGGCCCGGTTGTCCCGGCGCCATGAACGCGTCGGTAGAGGTAACGAAGACCGAGAGCGTGGCAATCGCCGCGCCGAATGCCGCAATGTAGCCGAGCCAGGCCAGCCATTCCGGCGCCGAATCGTGGCGTCGCATGCTGTGAGCGGCGGCAAAGAGGAATATCGCCACGGGCGCATATCCTAGGCCGCCTTGCATGAAAACGAACGAGTCGTAGATGCCGGCCAGGCCGTTATTCGAATACATATCCGGCGAAGGGTAGAGCGCGGCGGTTTCGAGCGAGGCCGATACGATCGCGCTCGCAATCATGACGACGCCCGCGATCAGCGCAAACGTCGCCAGCCCTTCCTGCCGCCCCGGCGCATTGCGCAGGTAGGTCCGCAATCCGACCAGGAACCACAAGAAGAAGGCGGCCGCCGGAAAGGTGAGCCACGCGCCCAACAGCAGCGAGAAGCGGTGCGAGTCGATCAGTAAAGCGGTGTTGGCCGCCTTGCCGTCGGCCGGGGGCATTCCGCTGTTGAGGAGCGTCGCGATGACGAGGACGCCGACGTAGCAGAGGACTGACCAGCCGGCCGAGCGTTCTGCGTGTACGTTTTCCATAGGCTTGCCATACCTCGTACCCAGGCGGAAGCGATTCCTCCCTTAGTCGATGTGCAAGCCTCCGAGGAGCTCCTAGAGCCCGTAGTATTTGAGCGCGGGCCAAATCGTGGCGAGCGGCGCGCGGGGGCGGGTGCAGATGTAGATCGGCAGCGGGCCTTCGAGCATCCAGCGGTAATCGTTCCTATAGACTGCGATCTGCCGGACGCTGCCGAACCAGTGCAGCAGGAGCCAATAGTCCGTCGCGCCGACCGCCAATATCGAACGCCCGCTGTAGCCGCGAGTTCCCCACAGATAGTATTGATTGTTCGGGCTGATGACCGGCGGCAAGCCGTAGCGCGGCCCGAAGTAATCGAGCGCGCCCGCGTAGGCATAGCGATCGGCAAAAACCGCCGTGGCCCGTCGCTGCGCGGCCGGCAGCGACCAGTACGCACCCGCGACCGTCTGCGTCATCGTCTTCCAGCCAAGCTGATCGGCGAACATCGGGTTGATGAGATGGCTCTTGCCGTCCGGTGGCGAGGGGCGGCTCAAACCGATGGCGCGTTCGTAGGCCATGTACGCCGGGAGCGAGAGTATAGGAAGCGAGAGCGGCAGCATTGGAAGACCCGCGATGACGATCGCCGTACAGACGGCTGCTTTGAGCCATCGCGGCCGGGCGTTCGCAGCGCGTTCGAGCGCCACGCCACCCGCAGCAAAGAGCGCCGGGTAGTACCCTTGAATGTAATAGCCGCGCCCAATCGTCCAGATCAGCACCGCTAGAAGCAACAGGTATCCAGCGGTCAAAAAGCGGTAAGGCCTGTCACGCCACAGCCACACCAATCCCCAAATCCATAGCGGCGCGAAGAGCGGATTGTTGTACGCAAACTGCAAGCCGAGCATGTAGAGCGCATTGATCCACCGGTTGGGTGATTCGTCAGCCATGCCGTTAGCGAGGGCGTGCCGATTGAGCTGGTCGTTGTGGATCACCTCGAGCATCGGCAAGCCGTGACGAATCTGCCAAAGCGCGTTTGGCAACAAAAGCAAAAGGGCTAACGCGATTCCAATCACAAGCCAGCGCGACCGCAACAGTTTCGCGTGGCCGGTGAGCAGCAATCCGATTGCCAAAGCGACCGCACACCCCGCTATCGAATATTTTGCGTACATCCCGAGCATCATGAGCAGCGCGATCGGGATGTAGAGCCGCGTATCTTGCGTCTTGACGAGCCGAACCGTCAAGTAGATCAACGCCGTCCAGGCGGCCGGCGAGAGCAACTCCGTCGACAGGCCGTACGCGATGCCGATCAAGCCTGGGGCGAAGACGATCGTCAGCGCCGTGACGGTTTGCGCGAATCCGCGGCCGCCCAGCTCGCGCGCAATCGCGCAGCCGAAGAGGACGGTGACGCCTGCGAGTACTCCCGGAAGAAATCGCAGGGCCCACACGGGGTATCCCAGCGGCCCGGTTAGCCACGTTACGAACGGGACGAGCGGCGGCTGGTCCACGTATCCCCAGGACAGATGCTTCGCGCAGTCGATAAAGTACAGTTCGTCGCGATAGTATCCGAAACGGTGGCAAAAGGCGAGGTGCAGGACGACGGTCGCAAGCGCGATCAGATATGCGCTTGGATAGAGCTTCATGCAGTCGTTGTGTTAGTTTGTGATCCCGCCAGAAACAGCTGACTGATGCACAGGCCGACCAGTCCCGCTACCGCGATCGAGCCGAAGACCAAGCTCGCATCCCACCAGGTTCCACCAAACAGCGGAAGCGCAAACGCGAAGTACGCCCCAAAGAACGTCGCCGGGACGATAAATCCTAAGAGGCGGAAGGCGTTGGGATTGCGCACCGACGGGCGCATCTTGCCCACGATGATATCGCCGGCGATTCCGGCCGCGATCGAGGCGAGCACGAGGAGCAGCAACTCCTGGCGATCGCTGGACAGCTCGCTGCCGACCCAAAGCTTCTCCACGACGCAAAGAACGATCAGCGCGCCGAAGTGCAGCCGTCGGCGAACGCAAAGATACAACACCGCTGCGGCGAGCAAGAGGCTCTGCCACAAAACGATCGATAGTTCGAGCGCCTGCCGATAATACAGGAAAACCGAGAGCACGAATTGCTCGCGCGGAAAGCCGATTTGAGAAAGCGGGTGATCGCGGCGGAGCACCTCGGGGTAAAAGCCGAACTGCGTCACGAACTGAAGGATCTCGAACGCTAAGCCGAGCGAGATCAACATGGGCAGCTGTTCGATCAGATTCGGTGCGTTCGCGCGACGCAGAGCGCTGCGTACGGGCCCGGTGATCAAGAAGAAGAGGCCCGCGAGCAAGAACAGGTGCGGCGGGCTCACCAATAGGTCAAGTTGATGTTCGAATCCGAAGACCGAATGCCAAACGAAATCCAGCGCTCCGCCGACGAGCAACGCCGCAACGCCTAGCACGCTTTGCGCGTAACCGTCCGGTACGGCTTTCCAGAACGATCCCGCCGCGTGATAGTTGCGTGCAATCGTCACGCCCAACACCGCCGCGGCAAACACTGCGCCGCTGTACATCGTGATGTGCCATGGATTGAAGAATGACTCGACGGCGAGGAAGAGGTGCTGGTGCGCGTCGATAAACAGGCCGGTCATGATCCAGAGGCCCGCCAGCGTAAGGAGCCAATCCAGCCGCGTCGCAACGCCGAGCGGCTCGATGACGAGATCGAGGCGTTCAACAGAAGGCTCGGTTTCTACGCGAGGGGAAAGCAGTTCCATCAAATCCATGTGTCGGCGGTCACCCTTCGATGTGCCCGGAAACCCTTTGTCCGGCGCCCTCATAGCATTGCTGTTGGGGGCGCTCTGTGTGCTGGTCGCGGCATGTTCGCCCAAGCCGGTCTCTATTCCGCCGAATTTGCTTATCGGAGCGAAAAAACCGCAGGCGTGGCCAGCCCCGCCGGTGGCCAAACCGGACGCGCCTCCTCAGATCGTAGAGATGTGGTTTTCGACACTGACTATTCGTCCCGGCACGTGGTTCGACGGCACGATCGTCGTGAGCACGAACGTCGCATCAGTCGAGGTGCGAACGGCTGCTTTCTCGATCAACAGCGCTCACGTCGCGCCGGGGCTCTATCGCTTTCACACGCGCGTTCTCGAGTTGCCCCCATTTTCACGCCGGCATAGCTACGAGCTCTTTATCATTGCCCGCAATACCGCGGGGGTCAAAGAGGTCGAAGAGGCGCCGTTAAGGGTAGAGTAATGGGTCCGTCGAACGACCAGCCCCAGTCTCGCTTACTGCTTCTGGAAAACAAGCTAACTGGAGAGCTGATGAAACGGTCAGGTTTGGCATTGGCGGCTGCGGCCGTCTGCACGGAGCGTTAATTCATGGGAGCACTGCTCTGCGTTTTGCTCGCCTTTCCGGTAGTGCTGATGTATCACCGTGTTGACGTGACGACGCCGAACGATTACGTCTCCCAGACGCTGACCGTTTCGCCCGCGCAGTTTGCGGCGGAGCTGCAATATTTGCACGACAAAGGCCTGCAAACGATTGGAATTACCGAACTCGAGCGCGACATGCACGCGCGTCGCCCGCTCGAGCACGAAGTGCTGCTGACGTTCGACGACGGATACAGCGATCAATACCGTTACGCGCTTCCGCTGCTGCGGCGCTACGGCGACGTCGCGACCTTTTTCGTCAACGTGGGGACGATCGGAACGGCACGGCATCTGAGCTGGCGCGAAGTGGAAAGGATGGCGCGCGCCGGCATGTCGATCGGTTGCCACGGCGTGAATCACGTCGACCTCTCCACGCTGGACGCCTCGGAGCAAAGCTATGAGATCGATCGCTGCGTCGCGATGTTGAGCGCGCACCTCCACGCCAGCGTACTTGCTTACGCCTATCCAAGCGGCGCTTTCGACGCGCAAACGATCGAGCTCGAGCAGCAGGTCGGATTGCTCTTCGGTTTCACGACCGATCCGCGATTCCAGACCGACGCGCGATCGCCATACGAGGTCACGCGCCGCCGGATCAAAAGCGGCATGACGCCCGCCGCCTTCGCCACGGTGTTGGAACCGACTCACACCTACGTGAGCATCCCTCTCTCGGCACCCTGAGGCGACACGGTCGAGATGCCGCGGCGCTCGTGGGTATCCCCCAGACACTGCCACCTCGCCTCGGCGCGACATCCCGGACCGTGGTGACCATTGTGACCCGCAGGCATGAAGAAACCGTTAAAGCCCCGAGCCGGGCGGCGTGAGATTGGGCGGCTGGCTGAAGTCGAAGCAGTCCTCCATTCCGTCCGATGCGGCATCCCGCGCGTTGATCGAAGGTAGCCCGAACGTCACCTCGCAGAACCTTACGAGGCTCACGTGCGTGTGCTGCGCGTGCGAGACGTAGCCGCGCCTCGCGTAGGGGCTCAAGACCAGACAGCCGACGCGGCCCCCGGGATAGAACTGCGTTCCGTCGCTCCACGTCTCGAGCTGGGGCGGATCGACGCGGTCGGTCCATCCGCCCCAGTCGTCCCACGTAATGAAGATCGCCGCGCCTGCCCACTGCGGCCCCTTTGCGACCGCGTCGACGAGGCCGATCGTCCAGTTCATCCCGGTGGTCACGTTGCTGACCGGATGTTCGTCGAGTCCCGACGGGCCGTAGATCCACGAAACGTTCGGTAGCCGGCCCGCCGCGGCATCCGCGGCGAAGGCGCTTTGCGGCTTCATGTTCCGCGTCCCGAGCTTCTTGATGAGGTTGAACGGATAGCCGCTGGTGTAGCTGCCCCAGGTCATGCCCGCCGCGTCGAGCTTGTCGGGCAGCGACGGCAAGTCGTACGGTCCCTGAGGACGCGGCGGATTATCGATTACCGGCGAGTCAGCGGCGATCAGCATCAGGTGGTTGGGCGTGGACGGTCCGGCCACCGCGGTGAAATAGTTGTCGCAGAGAGTGAACTGCCGCGCGTAGGCAAAGTACGCGGGAATGTCGGCCTCTTTATAGCCTAGCTTCGTTGCACCGGTCTTGCGCTTGAGCCACGCTTCGTGCGTGTGATTTGGATCCGACTTTGGCGGATTCGGCGCTTGCGGCAGCGTCGCATCGCCGTTACCGCCAGGAAATGTTCCGAAATAGTTATCGTATCCGTGGTTCTCCTTGATGATGATCACCGCGGTCTTGATCGGGCTCGCAGTAGTTGCCATGATCTCAGTTTAAGCTCCCTTAATGCGACTCTTGGTTTTAGGTTTTGCGTGCGTCCTCGCTACAACCCGCCGACGTAATTCAGCGATGCACGTCGAGGTGCACGACGCCGAAAGCCCGTAAGCTGCATTGATGAGGCCCATCGTTGCAGTCGCGACGCTCACCGGAGCCTGCCTGCTCGGTGCTACGGCGTGCTCGACGAATTTCACCGGCGGCACGGCGCTCGCACCCGTCGAGCCGTCGTCGCGCGTGACGGCGCCCTCGGATAGCGTCGCAAGGGCATACAAGTTCCTGCGATTGATGATGGATAAATACGCGACCGGTTCGACGGCGCGGCTGGTCCAGAGCTTTGACGGCGGACCGCTCAAGGGGTTGACTGACGCGTTCGTCTACGACGACGCGCTCTTCGTCGATGCGATGTTGGCGCAAGGCAATTCCCGCGACCTGGAGCGAGCGAAGGTCGTCGGCAACGCGTTCCTCTACGTCCAAGCACACGACAAAGCCGCTGACGGCCGCCTGCGTGGATCTTACGCCCCGAAACCATTGAAGAAGCCCCGCGACGTTATCGTTGGCGATAACGCGACCGATGACGGCAACATGGCGTGGGTGGGTCAGGCTCTCGTTCGGCTCTACGCTAAAACGTCCGATAACGCGTATCTGAACGGCGCGCTGAGGATCGCGCGGTGGCTGCAAGCCAATACCTACGACACGCGCGGCGCCGGCGGCTATACAGGGGGGTATACGGCCTATGGCGCGAAGATCGCGTGGAAATCCACCGAGCACAACATCGACATCTACGCGTTTTTCACGATGCTGGCGACCGAATCGGGTCAAAGCGAATGGACGACGCGCGCCGCGTGGGCCAAGCAGTTCGTCGCCTCGATGTGGGACGCGCACGCCGGCCGCTTTTTCGTAGGAACTCTTAACGACGGCGTTACCCCGAACAAATCATTTAAGCCGGAGGACGTCAACTCGTGGAGCTATCTCGCGTTCCAAAATCCGGCATGGGCGGCCGCTCCAAGCTGGGATGTTACGAATCTCGCGGTGAGCAAAGGCGGCTTTAGCGGCGTGAGCTTCTGCAGCCGCGATCGCTCGGGTGTGTGGTTCGAAGGCACCGCGCACCTCGCCGAGGCGCTCGACCTTCGCAACCGCTCCGGCGACCGGCCACAAGCGCAGAAGTATATCGGCGACGTCGCGCACGCTCAAACCAAGGGACCCAATGCGGACGGCCTCGGCATCATCGCCGCTTCAAAGAACGGCTTGAGAGACTGCGATGGGGACAGATACTTTGCATCGCTGCACGTAGGCGCGACCGCCTGGTACGCTCTGGCGGTGAATCAGAGCAATCCCTTTACGCTGTAAAGCTACGGACGCAGCTCGAGAAACCCCGTTTATGTCAGCCGCATGTAGGTGACTTGGGCGACGGCAACGAGCGCGCCGTCGTCACGCCAGAAGTTTGCGAATACCGGGATAAGCGTTCGACCCTGCTTGATCGCTTGCGCGAAGAGCGTGACGTCGCTTCTAGCGGGCGCCAAGAAGCGAATGTTCATATCGGTCGTGGTAATCCGGCTGTCAGCACCCCAAACCGTCAAGCTTACGATTGCTGCCGCGGAGTCGGCCGCGGTCATCAACAGGCCGCCATGGAACGAATCGAAAATTCCATCGTGCTCGGGATTGCGCGCAACCCTGCATTCGAGACACCCGGCCCCGAGTCGCACTTGGGAAAGTCCAAGGCTTTTGAAGATCGGGATGGAGCGCATGCGCTGATGAATTGCGGCCTCGACGCCGGGGCCGAGCGGCCGCAGGTCGCCGGAATACGGCGCAAGGAGAAGCCCCGAGGCGAGCCGCGCTTCTTGCTCGGTCATGATCGCAGTATGCTTTCCACTTTCCGTCGAGTTTACCCCGAGCGGACACGGAAGACGAGGCCTGCAACTCAAGACCGGCGGAGCAGCATCTAAAGTCACCTATGGAACAACGCAAACTTGGAACGCAGGGGCTCTCCGTTTCGGCGATGGGGCTCGGCTGCATGGGAATGACGTCCGCTTACGGCACCGCAAACGAAGCCGAAGGAATCGCGACGATCCATCGAGCCCTCGATCTCGGAATCAACTTCCTCGATACTGCGGAAGTCTACGGACCGTATACGAACGAGCGACTCGTCGGCCGGGCGTTGCGTGGCCGGCGCGAGGGGGTCATTGTCGCGACGAAGTTTGGCTTTCGGATCGGCGACGGCATTCGCGGGGTTGACGGAACGCCCGAGAACGTGAAGCGAGTCGCCAACGAATCGCTGGCGCGGCTTGGGATCGAGACGATCGACCTCTACTATCAGCACCGCCGCGATCCGTCGGTTCCCATCGAAGAAACGATCGGTGCTATGAAGGAGCTCATCGACGAAGGAAAGGTGCGCTATTTGGGACTCTCCGAAGTCTCACCCGAGACGCTTCGGCGCGCCAACGCGTCGCATCCGATCAGCGCCTTGCAGAGTGAGTACTCGTTGTGGGAGCGTCGCGTCGAAAAGGAGATTCTGCCGGCGGCGCGCGAGCTCGGCATCGGTTTGGTGCCGTACAGCCCGCTCGGCCGTGGTTTCCTCACGGGCGCGGTGAACGTCGATGCCCTTGAAGAGAGCGATTTTCGCCGCTCGAATCCGCGCTTTTCTAAAGAGAGCGCTCGAGCCAACCAGCGCATCGTCGACGTCGTGCGCGACGTCGCGCAGCAGTCTGGGGCGACGCCGGCGCAGGTGGCGTTGGCGTGGGTGCTGTCGCGCGGCAGCGATGTTGTGCCCATTCCGGGGACCAAGCGCGTGCGCTATCTGGAGGAAAACGTTGACGCGCTCTCCCTAAAGCTCGGCGAAGCGCAGCTCGCCGCTCTCGACGGACTTCACGAGCAGACGGCCGGCGAGAGATACGCGCCCGAGATGATGAAACTCGTCGAATAGTAGGGCGCCTCTCCAATGGCCGTGCGGACGAAGATTGCTCGCGTTTCGAGCGAGCGTGCGACGTTGCCATAACCTAAAGGGCCGCGTATTGCGAGCTTGAAATAACAGCGCCGTCATCGCATTTATCGTGGAGGAGAGTTTGTGATACGTAAGGTGGGCGGCGCGCTCGGGATCTTAGCAGGTACGGCACTTTTGGCGGCGTGCGGCGCGCCGCAGTCGCCGCTCGGAGCGCCGGGCGGGTTGTCGCAGAATGCGGTACCGCGTGGCGTTGCCGGTCGTGCTCGTTCGTGGATGGCCCCCGAAGCGAGGAACGGGAGCCTACTCTACGTCTCGTCGGTCTTGACCGGCGACGTTTACGTGTACGCGTATTCCACGCAAAAGCTCGTCGGAACGCTGACCGGATTCACGACGCCGTACGGCCTATGCGCGGATAAGGCCGGCAACGTGTGGGTGGCAAATGACGGCGCCTCGCAGATCGTCGAATATGCGCACGGCGGGAGTACGCCCATAGCGACCCTGAGCGATACCGGCGAATACCCCGAAGGTTGCTCCGTCGACGCCGTTACCGGCAACCTGGCGGTAACGAACTTCTACAGCACCTCGGGAGGGGGCAGCGTTTCCATCTATGCCGGTGCGCGAGGCGCTCCCCAAATATACTCGGATCCGGCTATGGTCAACTATCGCTTCTGCGGTTACGATGCGCGCGGCAATCTCTTCGTTGATGGCGCGAACAACAGCTCGGCGTTTGTCTTCGCCGAACTCCCCAAAGGAAGCAGCACGTTCGCGAACATCAATCTCAAACAAAAGATCGAGTGGCCCGGCGGCGTGCAATGGGATGGCAAATACGTCGCCGTCGGCGACACGGATACAGGCATCATCTATCGCATAAACGGCGCGAGAGGCCAGGTGAAGGGTTCGACGCAACTCGGCAGCGCAAACTACGTGAATCAGTTTTGGATCGTGAGCCCCACGCACAAGACGAAGCGGGTGAGTGCGAAGGTCGTCGCTCCGAGCCAAGACGGGGGCGAAGTCGGGTTCTACGAATACCCAGCCGGCGGTTCACCGATCACGACAATCGCCGTTTCGGAGCCGTTTGGCGTGGCCGTTAGCAAGTAGGGTTACAGCGGGAGGCACGCTCGAGCAACAGCGTTCGGTCGCGACTGTTTCGCGCGAGCGACGCGGCACGTTCGAATTCCGAGCGCGCTTCATCGGTTCGACCGGCCCTGAAGAGCAGATCTCCTCGAACGGCCGGCAGCAAGTGATAGGTTCGTAGCGCCGATTCTTCGAGGAGGTTGTCGACGATGTCGAGTCCGGCTTGGGGCCCATACGCCATTCCAACCGCGACGGCGCGGTTCAGCTCGACGACCGGAGTTGGCGCGAGCTGTGCGAGGGCATCGTAGAGCGCGGCGATGCGTTCCCAGTCCGTTTCCTCGGGTGCCGTGGCGCGCGCGTGACATGCCGCGATCGCAGCTTGCAAGGCATACGGCCCCAGTGCCGTTCGTCCTTCGACGAAGCCTGAACGGAGCGAACTCGACTCAGGATGACTCGCGAGCCTCTCGGCACGATCCAGCGCGTTGAGTCCGCGCTGGATCAGCAGGCGATTCCACCTGCTCCGATCTTGATCGAGTAGGAGAATAGGCTCGCCCTTCGGCCCCACCCGCGAGCGCATGCGCGACGCCTGAATCTCCATCAAGGCCACCAGACCGTGAACCTCGCTCTCATCCGCCAGAGCCGCGAGCATGCGTCCCAGCCGCAGGGCATCTTCGACGAGCTCGGGCCGTAACACGTCATCACCGGCCGTTGCCGCATAGCCTTCGTTGAAGATCAGATAGATCGTCTCCAGAATCGACGAGAGGCGTGCCGCGCGCTCGGCGCCCGTCGGAACCGCAAAGGGAACGCGCGCCTCCGCTAGCGTGCGTTTCGCGCGCACGATGCGTTGCGCGACCGTCGTCTCGGTGACGAGAAAGGCGCGGGCGATTTCAGCCGTCGTGAGTCCCCCTACGAGCTTGAGCGTTAGCGCCACGTGGGCGTCCCTCGAAACCGCGGGGTGGCAGGCTACGAACATCAAGCGCAGCATGTCGTCGTCGATTTCCTCATGGGCGGACGCAAAGTCGGTCTCCGGCTCCGTTGCAGAAAGCTCGTGCGCAAGCTGCTCGGACTTGCGCTGGATCGTGTCATCGCGACGGATCTGATCGATGGCGCGGCGCTTGGCAATCGTCATGAGCCACGCGCCGGGATTGCGCGGGACGCCCTCGTCAGGCCACTGCAAAAGGGCCGAGACGAAGGCGTCCTGTGCGAGATCCTCGGCGCGGCCGACGTCGCGCAGCATCCGCGCCAAGCTCGCGATCAGCTTGGGCGACTCGATGCGCCAAATCGCCGCGATCGTGGCGTGGAGGTCGCCCGCGCTCACTACGGTGTCGGCGAAACCTCGTGAAGGTAGCACGTCGCATTCGAACCAAGCGCATCCAGAAAGCGCTTCGTCCACGCGACGGCGTCGGCGCGATCCTTAGCATCGATGAGGGCAAACCCGCCGACGACTTCCTTCGATTCGGCAAAGGGGCCGTCCGTAATGGCGGTGCGACCGTTTTTGCGCGTGACCGACAGCTCCAACATCTCGGTCGAGCGTCCGCCTGTGTCGATGAGCGCACCTTCGGCTCGCATTTCTTCGATGAGCCTGCCCATGCGTTCAATCGTTTCGGGGCTAGCGTGCGGATGCGCGTCCGCACGATCGAGCGTCAGGATCGAGATGAATTTCATTGTACTTTCCCCCACGTACGCTCCGCTCGCTCGCGAATTTCTGGGGTCATGTTCTCGCCGAAATCCTCGGCCTCGAAGATCTGGCGAATCTCGATTACTTGGCCGCCGTCGAACGGGGCGTGCGTGAACCGCTCGACGACTTCTTCTTTGGATTTGCCTTGGACGATCCAGAAGCCGGCGACCAGTTCCTTCGTTTCGGTGAATGGGCCGTCGGTAACGGTCGTGCGGCCGCCGTCGAAGCGCAAGCGCGCTCCCTTCGAGCTCGCGTGCAGGCCTTCGCCTGCAAGCAGCACTCCATCTTTCGCGAGCTGCTCGTTGAACTTACCCATTTCACTCAGAAGCTCGCTCGAGGGGATTACGCCCGCCTCGCTTTCTTTGCTTGCTTTTACCAGGACCGCGAATCTCATTGAAAATCTCCTTTATCACTAGGTGCTCTGCCTAAGCGTCGAGCGGAGCCCTCCGATTTCGACACGGGCGGGAAAAAAAGTCGGGGCGTTCCCGTGCGCAAGGTCTCGGCATAGGTTGAGCAAACCGTGCACCCATGAGTATTACATGGCGGCCATTCGTCCTCGCAACCGGACTGGTGCTGACGCTCTTTGGCCTCACCGCATGCCGCGGCGCGGCGCCCAGTGGCAGCACCCTTTTGCCCGATCGAGCGACGCACTTGCAGGCCGCTACGGTTGCCAGGGGGCTGCCCCGTGAAATCCTCTATGCGACGACACTCGACTGGAGCAGCGGCTCGGGAAGCGTGTACTACTACGACGCATACGGGAAGAACACGTCGGCGCGCGGGTCGCTTGGAGTTAGCCCGGGCTATCCGGATGGATTATGGACCGACCTCAAGGGGAACGTCTACGTTGCGGTAGTGAACGCCGGAACCGGCGGCCGCGGCTACGTCAACGTTTACACGCCGGGGCTGCGCAAGCTGCTGCGCACCTACACCGCGGGGCTGGACGGGCCGTCCGGAGGCGCGTTCGATAGCGCCGGCAACATGTACGTCTCGAACGTCTGCGGTATGGCGCCGTCGATCAGCTGTTACGTCTTCGCCAAACCGCGACGGGGCCATCACCACGGCTCTGGAGATAGCGGCTCGACCTCGGGATACGTCTCGATCTTCCCGCCCGGCAGCATGCAGCCGTCGAGCTATCTGCAAGCGCCGATCAATATCGCCGTGGGTGTCGCGCTCGACGCTGCCGAGAACGTGTTCGTCGTTAACAATACCGGCGGAATCGCGTGGAACCTCGTCGAGTTCCCGGCCGGTGCGAAGCAGGGGAAGGTCGTGGTATTCCGCGACGTGCCCAAAGAGCGCTGGGTTGGCGCGGACACCTTCGATCCAAAAGGCGCGCTAGTGACTTCGGTAAACTCCGCGATCGATTTCTTTCCGCACGAACGCGGCAAGCCGGCTCAGTCTCTGACGAAAGGCGTGTTGGCCGCCGACGGCTTGGCATACGGCCCCGACGGAACGCTCTTCGCCGGCAACTACGAGTTCGAGCAAAACGAAGGAAACATCATTGCCTTCCCGCCCGGTGCGGCTGCGCCGGCACGGACGTTTGCGGTACCCTATAATAACGGCGTGATCGGCGTTACGGTCGGATCGCGCTAGCTCGGACGCTTCATCGGCTTTACCGAAGGAGCGGAAGTAGCTCGGTCAGCGTTCGGCCGCCGGCGTCTTCGGCGAACCCGCAGAGGAGATTGACGAGCGCCATCTGCTCGGGAGTACGGCAGGAGACGTCGAGCAGCCTCGGGCTGCAGAGGAGCACGCTGACCGCGCGCGCTCGAGAGACGGCGACGTTGAAGCGATTGCGCTCGAAGAGAAACTCCAGGTCGCGCGGGATGTCATCGCCGCCGGAGGTCGCCATCGAATAGAACACCACCGCGGCCTCTTGGCCTTGGAACTTGTCCACCGTGCCGACCGCTACGTCGAGGCCTGCCTCGCGCAGTTTCTTCGTGATAAGGCGCCGCTGCGCGTTATACGGTGTGACCACGATGACGTCGCGATCGGTTAGGGGGCGAGGAATCCCGGCAAAAGCGTAAGGCTGAGAATCCACAACCATGCCGCGTTGGCGCAGCAACGCGATGTCGCGCACGATTTCGTTGGCCTCCTCCACCGAGCTCGCGCGGTTGCCCGCGTGTTCGGTCGGCATGAAATAGAGGCCGGCGAGGTCGCGTCCCTCGAGGGTGACGCGATGCATTGCAGTTGATGGAGCGGGCCGGAGTCGCTCCTCGTACATTGCCTTCGAGACGAAGGCGCAGATCTCGGGTTGCATGCGGTACGACAGGTCGAGAAAGATGCCGCGATCCTGCGGAACCGTTTGGGCATCGCCGAGCAGATGCTGGAGAACCGAATCGCCCGCGTGAAGCGGCTGACGCCCCTGGCTGACCTGCGCTAACTGAGACGGGTCGCCGAGCAGCACGAGGTTTTTCGCGGATTGCGAAACGGCCAGCGCATCCGCCAGCGCCACTTGTCCGGCCTCGTCGATGAAAATGTAGTCGAACTTTCCGGCGAGTTCTTCGCGTGCGAAGAGCCAACTCGTGCCGCCGGCGAGTTCGTAGTCGTCACCTTCCAACGCCGCATTGTCCTTGACCGATTCGATCAGCGGCGTGGGAAGTTGAGACTTGTACTCTGAGTCGCCGCTGGTCGAGCTGTGCTTGTAACGGCCGCGAAACGTTTTGCCGCGATCCGCTATACAGGCCTCCATTTTGTGCAGCAGGCCGTGAATCGCTTTATGGCTTGTGCTCGTGACGGCGACGCGCTTACCCCGCTCGATGAGATCGCAGATCACTTGAGATCCGATCGTGCTTTTTCCGCTGCCCGGAGGCCCTTGAATGAAAAGGTAACTACCGTCGAGGGACTGAACAACTGCGGAAACGGCCTCGGCCGTGACGCGGTCGGGTTGAAGGGTACGCCGTCCGCCCTGAGCGGCGACGCCGGTAACACGGGGATTTCGGTTACTCAGCAGGTCGTACGCAGCGGGGTAATCGGTCTTGAGGCTGCTTTTCAAGAAGGATTGGGCGAGACGCCTAAGAGCTTCGCGCTGAGGTTTGGTCGACGGCGGACCGACGGGTATCAGTTCGCTAATCGTGCGCGCGCTTTCGATCTGAGCCGTCGTTTTGAGCTCGAGCAGATTCTCATTGTCGTTGATTGAGACGACTGTTCCGGCGCGTTTTCGCGTGCGGGGATTGTCGGCATCGTCGCCGGCCGCCATCTTGTGCGGTTGATCGGGAAAGCCGTACGTGTAGACGGTGCTGTTTTTGACCTTGTAGGGCGCAACGTCATCGCGGAGCTCGAGGCCGGCGATGGCCGCTTTGTCGAACTCGAGGAGCTCGTCGACGTTTTCGCAGCGATCGTAGTATTCCCACCAGGCTGGTTTCTCTTCGCGGCGGTGATAGGCCAGCAGAACTCCGAGCAGATAGCGCATCCGCTTATCCGGATGCATCAACGCGTATTCCTCGTTGGTCTGCGGCGGGAGCACGTGCGCCAATAGCGCTCGCTCCACATCGGTGCGGCGCTCCTCCTCCAGCCGATCGTCACGACGCTTGACGCAGGCCTTGCAGGCCGGTTCGAACTCGATGTGGCACGGTTCGTCCGGCTGTTTGGGGGCGCGTAACGGCAGCTCGATGCCGAACTTCGCGACGGCCTCGGCCCGAAGCTCCAACAACCAATCGCGCAGCAAGTGCGTCGAACGACAGTCGTCGCGGTTATATTCCTCGATGTCGTCGAGGATACGCCGATCCTGCTCGATCATCCAGCGTTCGAACATGACGATCGACTCGTCGCCCTTCTTGACGTCGGTCGCGCGGGTTAGATCGTAGAAGCGCTCCAGTTTCTTGAGGCCATAGCCGTCTTCGGAGATCGCTAGCGCTTGCCGCACGACCGCAAAGAGATCCACCAGCACCTCTCCGCGCAAGAGATCGTCAACCTCGTCCTCGCGGGTGCAGTGTTCTTGCGCGAGCCGGCGCAGCGCCGACTTCTCGTAGCTGGCGTAATGGTAAACGTGCATCGCGGGATACTGTTTGCGTCGCGCGACGATGAAGTCCATGAACGATTCGAAGGCGCGACGTTCATCGGCACGATTGGTACCCCAAAATGCCTGGAACTGCGGCTCATCGTCGGGCGCCCAGCAGCCGAAGAGATATTCGAGCCCCCTTCCGGGCTCGTAGAGCGGATCGCCCTCCATGTCGAAAAAGACGTCGCCCGGCGCGGGATTGGGCAGCAGCGAAAACCCGAGCGGAGGCTCGTGTTTGAGCAGCTCGTAGATCGGGTGGGCGCTGTCGCGCCCGCGCACCTGTAGCGACGCCTGTCGCCGTAGTTTGGTAAACGTTTCGGCGCTCATGCCGCTGGGGCGTTGATCTTCGGTCGCGGCCGCAAGCTCGGTGACGCGGGCAATGTCGGCGGCTTCGAGCTTTCCGATTTGATCGCGGCGAATCCAAGCCACTAGGCTAAGGTGATCGTCGTTGGCGCGCTGCTGCGCACACTCGTCGTTCCACGGACAGATGCCGCAGTGCTTGACTTTCAGCGGGTACGCGCCGGCGGCGACCATGTGCTCGAACGACGGATCGTCGACGAACTCTAAGAACGTCTTCTTGAGATGACGGTAGTACGCCATATAGTCGCTCAGCCGGAAGCGCTGCTCCTCGCCGCTGCCAAAGACCACGTGACCGAAATCCGGCATGCAGCCTTGCAGCCGCTCCAAATGCTCGCTGTAGTTGCAGAGCTGAACCAAATAATACGGCTTGGCCGAGAGGCCCAGCTTCGTGTCGATGACCTCGTAACCGTACTCGCCCAAGTTTGACTTCGCGCCGTCGACCCGACGGAGAAAATCGGCGTGGCCGAGGAAGCGGCCGTCAAAGAACGTTGCCTGGTAAATGATCGGCGCGCCGCGCCGCATCGCTTCCAGCGTTTGCAGCTCGGCCTGGCGATAATGCTCGAGGCCGGGCTCGCAGCGTTCGAACTCCACGACGCCGCCGGCATGCTGCTCGCGGAACCTTTCGAGATGATTCCGCTCGTGCTCTTCGCCCTTACGCCGGACCAGATCGCCTTGCGGATCCTCCGAATCGGGGCGCTTGAGTTTCCGCTGCGCAACCAGCGCCTCGAGTTCGCTGAGGCGCTTGCACTCCAAATAATCGTTGAGATCGCTGGCGGAGCAAATGAACCGCCCGTCGAGCCGCTGCATGGGCCTATTCTGCTACCAGGGAGTGCCATACGCCTGGCATCCTTCGGCTCCGCTCAGCATGACAAAGGGGGGAGGCGGCGCGAAAATCGCAAGATGGTCATCGGGAACCAGCCGAACTTTTCCGCTGCCGATTTCGAAAGCCCGGACATTTCCCGGCTGTGCGACGTGGTGATGAAGGGCGGCATCACGAGCGGCGTCGTGTATCCGCTCGCCATCTGTAAGCTCGCGACGACGTACGTCATCAAGAATATCGGCGGCACGTCGGTCGGCGCGATCGCCGCGGCGATTACCGCCGCGGCGGAATATCGGCGCCGCCGCTTCCAATCCGGACAGGGCTATGCCGAACTCGCGAAGCTGCCGAGATTCTTGGGGCGCCCGGGTACGTTGCTGGCGCTCTTCGCCGCGGATCCGGTGGCCCGCGCGCCGTTGAAGCTTGCGCTGATTCTGATTGGCGCCGCGCCGATTTTGCTCAGGCTGCTGAAGCTCGCCGTAGCCCTGATGCTGCGGTACGTCTGGATTCCGCTTCTCAGCACTGCCGTCGTCTTCGGAATCTTTTGCCTCACCGTTGGGCCATTGCAGGACGGAGCGATCTTGCGCTGCCTGATCGCCTCGTGCTTCATCGGAGTTCTCATCGGGCTGCTTTTCGTTGGGGTACGATTCGCCTGGCAAACCCTTGCCGTCCTAAAGGGCAATAGTTTTGGCTGGTGTCACGGGTACAGTGCTGCAGCGAAAACAGCCGCCGCCGCCGACGTGACACAACTCGACGCAAAAGACGTGCCGCCGCTATTCAACTGGCTCGAAGCCTTTATCGCGCAAACGGCCGGAACGCCGGCCGCAAAGCCGCTGACCTTTGGCGATTTATGGAATTCGCCGCAACCGGCGTGGCACGATGGAGCGCCCGGCGAGCGCTGCATCGACTTTCGCATGATGACGACCTGCTTGACGCTCGGGCGACCCTTCGAGTTACCCTTCGACGCCGCCACGCAAATCAGTCAAGTCCCGGATGCCGCCACGGATTTCGACCCCGACAATCAACGCCGCCCGTCGATATACTTCCGGGCGGAGGACCTCGAGCAGTACTTTTCCACCACCGTCGTGCGGCACATGACGGATTGCGGCACGGTTACGACGCTCGGAGCGAGTGGAACCGATCGCAACGTCTACTATCGCTTTCCCGCAGCGGACAAAGTGCCGATCATCGTGGCAACGCGCATGAGCATGTCGTTCCCGGTGCTGTTCTGCGCGTTTCCCCTCTACGCGCTCGATGCGACGGGCGTCATGCAGCAGCTGTGGTTTTCCGACGGCGGACTCTCGAGCAACTTTCCGATTCATTTCTTCGATAGCCCGCTGCCGCGCTGGCCGACCTTTGCGATCGATTTGCTGCCGGGCGCACCGGCGGCGGCGCAGCAGCCGCAAATTCCCAGCCGCTACGCGCCCGGCGCCGTATTCATGGAAAGCGAAGCGCCGCAAGGAACGGTGAACCCCTGGAACAAGCTGGGCTGTGGTGCGAGAGGCGACATTTTAGCGTTCGCGTCGGCAATTTTGGATGCGGCACGGAACTGGCAAGACGTGACGCTGGGAACGCTTCCGGGGAATGCGTCCCGGATCGTGGGGATTCGATTGTCGCCGGACCAAGGCGGGTTGAATCTCAACATGCCGCCGGCAGTCATCGATGCGATGACCCAGCTCGGCGTTCAGGCCGGAGGCGTGCTGGTCAACGAGTTTGCGTCCGGCGGTTCGGATGCGCCGGGTTGGAAGGCGCACCGCTGGCTGCGCTATCGCGCGATAATGGGCGCGCTGATGCGATGGGCCCAGGGGTATCAGGACGGCTATCGGCCGTTCCGGGAGCTTTCCGCCCAAGAATCCTATGAAGATCTCATACGCGAGCTGCCCGCGGCCGAGCTGTCAGCGGCTCTCGCCGCGACGCAGCAGCTTGCCGCGCTGCCCATCAATCAGGCGTTTTATCAACTGGAAGAGCCCCCGATCGCGGTGCTTCCGACGCGGCCGGTGGTGTAGCCGGCATGGCGAGCGCAACGCTTCCCACCGGCGTCGTAACATTCCTATTTACCGACATCGAGGGCAGCACGAAGCTGTGGGAGCGTTGTCCGGATGCGATGCGCGAGGCGCTCGCCGATCACTATGCGATCATGCGCCGCGTTGCCGAGCGGAATAGCGGCGTGATCTTCAAGACCGTGGGCGATGCCTGCTTCTGCGCGTTTGGACGCCCGCTCGATGCGGTGCTCGGCGCCGTCGAAGCGCAACGTACCTTGCATTCGGCCGCGTGGCCGAGCGATGTCGGCGAAATTCGCGTGCGCATGGCAATTCATAGCGGTGAGTGCGCGCAGCGCGATGGCGATTACTTCGGTCCGGCGGTCAACCGGGTCGCGCGGCTGGCGGCGATCGCCTTCGGCAGGCAGATTCTTGTTTCCGCAGCAACCGCGGCGCTCGTGCGCGATGTTCTCGATGAGAACGCCATAGCGCTTCGCGATCTCGGCGCGAGCCGGCTCAAAGATTTGCGCCAGCCTGAGCCGACGTACCAGGTCGTCGCAGAAGGGCTGCGCGCGGATTTCCCCGCGCTTGCATCGCTGGATTCACTCCCGAACAACTTGCCATCGCAAATCTCCAGCTTCGTGGACCGCACAAACGAGCTCGAGGAACTGCGGGTGACGCTCGGTCAATGCCGGCTGCTGACGATTACCGGTCCAGGCGGCATCGGGAAAACGAGGTTAGCCGTGCAGCTCGCGGCCGAAGTCGTCGAGAGATATCCGCACGGCGTTTGGTTTGTCGACCTTACGCCGGTGCAACGGACCGAGTTCGTAGCGCAAACGATCGCGATGGCCGTCAACGTGCAAGAACTGCCCAGCGAGCCGATTGAGAAAACGCTCGTGGCGTATTTCGATGGCAAGGCGGCGCTGTTGCTGATCGATAATTCGGAACAGGTGCTTGCCGGCGTCGCCCGACTTGCCCGGCTGATTCTCTCGCAATGTCCCGCGGTGACGATCTTGACGACCAGTCGCGAGCAGTTGCACCTAGCGGGCGAATCGATCTACCGCCTCGGTCCCCCGATGGATGGTGGTACGCGGCTGTTTCTCGAACGAGCGCGTAGCGCAGCGCCGTCGCAGAATCTTGGCGAAGCCGACCTTCCCGAAATCACGGCTCTATGCAAAAAACTCGAAGGCATCCCGCTGGCAATCGAGCTAGCATGCGCGCGGCTTTCCTCCATGCCGCTCAAGCAGCTGGCGCGCCGGCTCACGTCGGGACTGACGCTGAGCAGTAAGGATCCGACTGAGAATTTGCGGCACCGGACGCTACGCGAAACGATTGCGTGGAGCTACAAGTTGCTTTCCGCCGATGAGAAAAGCGCACTGAAGACGCTCGCGGCGTTTCGCGGCGGCTGCTCCGCTGAAGCCATGCGAGAAGTCGCGGATCAAGTTGCCGACGTCGAAGATGCTGCCGGTTCACTCGTCGATAAATCGCTGCTGCAGCTCGACGACGCTGGAGAGGGCGATCGCTACCGCCTGCTCGACGTCGTTAGAGAATACGCTTACGAGCAGCTAGGGTCTGCGGAGGCCGAGAGCATCGCGCGAAAACACGCTGCCTATTACTCCAAACTCTCCACAGCCGTGTATACCTCAGTAGACAACGATCTCCCGAACATTCGCGTGGCGTTGGAGTGGACGATCGAGCACGATACGGCCGGGGCGGCGAAGTTGATTCGTGCCCTGGCTCCCTATTGGCGCACGCGGGGACTGTTGACCGAAGCGCGGTCCTGGACGTCGCGTACCTTGGCCGCGATCACCGCAGATCGAGAGGAGCGGGCGTCGCTGCTCTGTCTGGCGGCAAGCTTCGCATCGCTGCAGGACGAGCTGACGGAATCTCTGCGGTTTTCAAACGAAGCGCTCGATCTCTATCGCGCGCTGGGAGACGGGGACGGCATTGCCCACGCGCTCTTCCGCGCCGCCGAGGCCGTGCACCGGCAGGGCCATCTGGACCGCGCAGAAGCGCTATACCGCGAGGCGCTCGCAGGTTTTTCGAAATTCAACGACGCCCGTGGCGAAATGCTCTGCTTAGGCAATCTCGGGATGATGGCTCGCCAGCGCGGCGACCTCCACAGGGCATCGGAGCTTCTCGAAGATGCTCTACACCGGGCATCCGATTTAGGCGAGCAGCGAATTGGCGGCGAATTCATAATCGCTATGGGCTGGGTGCAGCTCGGGTTGAACGACCTAGGGCAATCGCGAAGACTTTTTCAGCGTGCGTTCGCTCAAAAGAGCGACGCGAAAGATCGGTATGGCATTTGCGCAGCGCGTCAGGGCCTCGCGACCGTGGCGTTAAAGGAAGGCAACCTCGCGGAGGCGCTCGACGAATTCATGGCCACGCTCGACTCCGCCAACGAATTGCAAGTGAAGGATTACGTCGCGCGAGCGTTTCACGGACTTGCCGCGATCGAGGCGCTCGAGGGCGCGAACGAGCTCGCCGCCCGATTTTTAGGGCTTGCCGATCGACTCTTCGAAGAGAGCGGGCGCGAACTGCGCGACAGCATCGCCTACGACATCGCGGCGCAATTCCTCGAAGCCAGACTGCCGGAGCAGCAACGCTCCGCGCTGCGAGAAGAGGGCGCGCGCATGCACGTGGTCGACGCGCTCGCCGAACTGAAAGCGGCCGGCGAGCGCAGAAAACGGCCGAACTGATGCTGCGAATAATCGTTGCCGCCGCCGCGCTTGCCGGCGTCTTTGCGCTGGGTGCGTGCTCGCGCGGAGCAAACGCGCCGCCGCACGATCTGCGCATCGCCGATCCGTCCGATCCTTCCTCGCTCAATCCACTGCTGGCGCACGATCAGGATACGATCGGCTTCGATCTGCTATTCGTGCAAACGCTGGTCGGGCTATCGGCGCAAAACAAGCTCGTTCCAATCCTCGTTACGCGGGTTCCGTCGCGCGCCAACGGCGACATCTCGAGCGACGGGCGAACGCTGGTCTACCACCTGCGGCGCAACGTCCGCTTCGCCGATGGGCGGCCCCTTACGTCGGCCGATGTTGCGTTCACGTTTCGCGCGATCGTAGATCCGCGCAATCCGGTGCTCAGCGAGGACGCATATCGCCGCGTCGTGTCGCTAACGACGCCGGACGCGCATACTGTTGTGGTGCGCTTGCGGTCGCCCTGGAATGCCGCCGTCCGAGAGCTCTTCGCCGAGTCCGATTTTGCCTTCGGCATCCTGCCGGCGCACGCGTTCGCCAGCACCCTACTGCAGGGAGCGCCATGGGAGGCGCAGGCCTTTGGCACGGGGCCGTTTCGAGTCGTGCAATGGCGGCGCGGCGATCGCATCGTTCTGGAACGAAACCCGTACTTTTTGCCGCATCCAAAGCTGGCTCGCATCGAGCTGCGTATGATTCCCACGTTCAATGCGGCCCTCATCGGTGTGCGAACGGGTGAAATCGATCTGGCGCGAGTAGAGCCGGCGCAGGTTCCCGAGGTGCCGTCGGGCTCTGAGGTGCCGTCGGGCTCTAGCGTAAGCATCCGGCCGACGGCGATTAACGGCCTCGATTATCTCGCGCTTCAAACGGCTGCTGCCCCGACCGACGAGCTCGCCGTACGACGCGCGATCGCGCAAGCGCTCGACGTGCCGATAATCGAACGATCGTTTCACGGGCTCTATCAGAGCGCCGGCGCCTTTCTGCCGCCGGTATTCCCCTGGAACGATGCGGCCCTCGTGCCGATCGGGCAAAACCTTTCGGCCGCCGCGGCCGAATTGGATCGCGCGGGATGGCGTCTCGAGCAAGGGGTGCGCGTGAAGAACGGCGTGCCGCTCGACGTGCTGCTTGTTCGTGAGGAGCTGGGCAGCAGCGGCGGCCCCGCTGCGATCCTTCAGCGCCAGTTGGCTACCGTCGGCATTCGCGTCACGATCAAAGCATTTCCACCGACCGTTTTCAACGGGCCGCAGGGGCCGATCCGCAGCGGGCGGTTCAACCTAGCGGCCCAGGGTTGGGTCGGCGGCGCGGATCCCGAGCAGAGCGTCGTCTTCGCGTGCGACCAAATCGGTCCCGACGGCAACAACGTGCAGCGTTTTTGCGACCCCGCGTTCGAGAAGGCGTTCCGCGATCAGGCCGCTACGTCCGACGAGCGCCGGCGCGCGCGCGATTTCACTACCATGCAGCAGATCGTCTACGATCGGTTGCCGATCGTGCCGCTGGACTACACGCGCTTCTTCGACGCGGCTGGCCCGCGCGTCACCGGCTTCACGCGAAACATGCTCGGCTATCCGATCGACGCTGAGGATTGGAACGTGAAGTAGCGGCTTAGCGGTGCTTCGCTCCGGCCGGAGCTACCTCGACTGCCCCGGTAGCCTGCACAGGTTCCTCAGGATGGGGAGTGCTAGTATCCTCGCTGGACACGTACATGGGTTGGCCGTCGAAGTTTGAAAAATTGAAGCAGTTGTTGTTCGCAGGACAGGGCGTGGGTGTGGGCGCCGCAGCTGCGGCCCCCTGTTTGCCGATAGCAATGTTGATATACAGCGTGCACTGAGCGGTGGCGCTGCATTTGCTAAGGGCCACGGAGCTCGTTCGGTCGATCTTTGCAAGGCCGTGGAAATGGAAGCCTACCGGATTGCCATCTTCCGTGCAAGGGAAGGGCCATATGCAAAACAGCTTAGCGATAATGGAAAAGACGATCACGATAACCGCGCCTCCGCCGATTTTGAGCGCATCTGCCCCCATGTTAGTACCTCATTCTTTGGACGAAAGTGTGAGTTAGGAGCCTTGAACGGCACCGTTTGCGTAAACGTTCCCCGAATACCCCGCAGACGTGGCCTCGTCGATGGTCACCGTCATTTGTGTTTTTAGGGCATCTTTCGGAACGTTATGGAAGGAAAAGCAACTCGACGAGCTTCCGCACGACGCCGCCGTCGACGGCGCCGCCGAGTCGTTGAAATAGATGTCGAACTTGAGGTTGCAGGGTGTCGAGCTCGAACACGAACTGAGGCTCACGGCTTTCTGATCGATAACGGCACCGCCGTGCAAATGGAAGCCCACCGGATTGCCGTCCAACGGCCTTATCGTCAGGCGTCCGATGAAGAAGGCGATAACCGCAATAACAATCGCTCCGAGCACCGTGGCGATTTTTGGATTCTGCATCGCTGTCTCCTAAATTGAAGGACCGGGCGCATCGCGCACTTCGTCCCAGAAGCTTACGAGCGCGTGGCCTCTTTGCCCTGCGCCGCGCCTACGGCGCCAGAAGCCTTTCCATGAGCACGACGTCGACGTGGCGCCCGTCGACGATCCCGTGCTCCCGAAACACGCCGACTTCGCGAAAACCGCAGCGACGGTAAAGGCTTTTGCCGTGCTCGTTGTAGTTGAGTGCGTGGAGCACGATCTTGTGGAATCCGGCGGTTTTCGCATGCGATTCGAGCTCACGGAGCAGCGCCGACCCAACGCCACGGCCGCGACGCGAACGGCTGACGTAGACCGAGAGATCGGCAATCGCTGCATGCGCGCAGCGCCGAGAATAGCGATTGAGCGATGCCCATCCGATGATGGCGCCGGCGTCCGTCGCGACGAGCACGGTGAAGCAGTCATCGTGCTCCGCCCACCAGCGCTGGATCTCCGCAAGCGACTTCGGTTCGGTATCCAGAGTTGCCACGCGGTCCTCGATGCCCTCGTTGTAGATCCTTCGGATTGCCTCGAGATCCGCCGGCACAGCAGGCCGAACGACGAGCCGTTCGCTCATCACGGCTGGTTCAGACGCTCGAAGGCACGCTCGATGCTTTCCCACGCGTTCCAGAATTCAGCGGCGTCGGGTCGAAGCTCGCCTGCCAGCGCGTACAGCCGAGCATAGGCCTCATGCGTCAATCGACCTTCGGTCGTGCTGAGGTCCGGCTCGTTCGGCGAGAAAGTGCTGTGGCGAAGTGTTTCGTCCAAGAACTCGCCCGCGAAACGATCGACTTCTGCAACGTTCGATGAGTTCAGCGGCAAGTCGAGCGCGCCCGCAATTCGTTCGAGCTGAGCCCGCGGCTGCAGCATGAGGAGATCGTAGTCCACGACCACCATGGGCCGGTTGCGGAGATCGCGCAGAAACGGGACCATGTGAACCAGCCACAGGCGGTGCGCCGACGCTGAGTCCATGGCTTGACGGCGGAAGAGCGACGCGGCTACGCTCCGCGGGTTTCGAATGACTACGACGTAGGAATCCTCCACCGAACGCCGCTGGAACACGCCCTGCCAGAATGGCAAAAGACGGATCGTGCGCGGATCTTTGAAGCCCCACAACGGCTGCGATCCGAACGTGCGCTTGACGTAGCGTGCCGCTGCGGCGCGCAACATGCGAATGCGAAACGCTCGGAAGCGCTCGCGCGCAATCGGCGAGGCGTCGTCCCACCTCAAGCCCAGCGTCTTGAGCACGCGTTCGTTGATTTCGACCACGCCCTTGTCCTCCCAATAGCCGGTCGGATTCTCGGGCTGAGCGTCGAGGAAATCGCGGCCGAGATACACGGAGAGCGCCTGAAGGCCCCGCGCGACGGCACTGGTGCCGCTTCTATGCATACCGACGACGATCATCGCGCGCGACTTCAAGATACAGCAGCCTTAGACGGCGACACGCAGCCTTCCCATGCTGTAGGGTCCGGCACGGCTACGTTAAACGAAGTATGCACGCATGGGTAAATCGCCAACGGACGCCCGCCTCAACGCGCTCGGCTACCGCCAAGAGCTCGCGCGCGTTCTTTCGCTGTTCGATAACTTTGCCGTTGCGTTCAGCTATCTGAGCCCGATGGTGGGCATTTACTCGCTCTATACATTGGGCCTCGGCAGCGGTGGACCCCGCTACATCTGGACGATCCCTGTGGTCGTCGGTTTGATGCTGCTGGTCGCGTTGGTGTTCGGCGAGCTCGCGAGCGAGTATCCGCTGTCCGGCGCACTCTATCAGTATGGCAAATACAACGTCGGCGCGCGTTACGGCTGGTTCATCGGCTGGATCTACGGCTTCGCGCTGCTGGCTACGGTCGCGTCGGTCGATTCGGGGGCCGTCGGATACGTGACCTCTCTTTCGAATATCTGGTTGGGAACGCACCTTCGGCCCGACGATCATGCGACGATTTTCGCGATAGCCGGTGGCATCATCGTGCTGTCGGCCACTCTGAATTCCATCGGCGCCAAAATCATGGGACGCGTGGCCCGCTACGGTGTTTACGTGGAGACGATCGGAACGTTCGGCGTATTTATCGTCTTTGCGGCGTTTGGCTTTCACCAACACCTGGGATTCATTTTCTCGTCCGAACACGTCGAGTATGCAAAAAGCAACCCACTCGGCCTGAATTTCGGCGGCAATTGGTGGACCGGGGCCGCGCTGGTTGCCGTGTTGGCCAACGTCTACATTTTCTACGGCTTCGAATCCGCCGGCGATATCTCCGAAGAAACCGTGGAGGCCCAGCGTCAAGTCCCCAAGGCGATGCGCAGCGCCCTGCTATATGGGGGCGTTGCGTCCTTCGTCTTGGTGCTGGGGCTGCTGCTCGCGACGCCCGCCACCGGCATCGGCGGCGTCGTTAACGGGGGCATCAGCAGCCTCTTCGCGACGCTTCCCGCGTGGGTTCAGGATTTTTTCCTGCTGGTCGTCATCGTCGCGTTCTTTAGCTGCGGCACGGCAGTTCAGGGTGCCGGCGCCCGCGTCGCGTTCGCCTTGGCCCGCGACGGTGGACTTCCGTGCAGCGACTGGATCAAGCGCATTTCGCTGCGGCACCGTACGCCGGCCAACGCAATTCTCATAGGGACCGTGGTTCCTTTTCTATTCTTGTTGCTCGTGCTGATCAATCCAAGCAAACCGGTGCACGTCCTCTGGTTCGACTATCCCGCCAACGTCAACGCGCTCTACGCGCTCGTCTCGTTTGCGACGTCGGGCATCTATCTCGCCTTCTTTTTGACCGTTGTGGGCGCGCTGATCGCGCGACTGCGCGGATGGAAGCCGAGCGGGCCGTTCACCTTGGGCCGCTGGGGCATGCCGGTGACGATCGCCGGAGCGATCTATCTGGTGCTGATGCTGCTTAATATCGTATGGCCGAGCTCGTTGAGCAGCGGGCGCGCGATTTTCAACTACGGCTGGGTTACTCTATTGGTCATGGCGGTCATCCTGACGTCCGGCGCGGCCTACGAAGCGATCGTCCGACCGGATCGGCACCTGGCGCGGCATCGCGTCGACCGCGCTTGACGCAAGGTCGTGCGCATGCTATGGTTCGGGCCATGTCCCAACGCGTCATGCGTACGATGTTCTCCATGGGCTGCATGCAGATGCATGCGGCGAGGTCGTCGTGAGGCGCGCAAGGTAACTTAAGGACCGGAAATGCTTCTCACGCCCTTCGCCGCACAGCGAGGGGCGTAATCTTTCCTCGCTTTCCCATCGCAACAGGAGGCCTGGAGTATGAACCTTACCGTCGGAATCGGATTGCTCGGATGCGGGACGGTCGGCGCGCACGTCGCCGATCGTCTGCAGCGCGGGCGCGACGAAATCGAACACCGCAGCGGCGTCCGCTACGAATTGCGCGCCATCGCAATCCAAGATTCGCGCAAGCGCCGGCCGGATTCGCTGGACCGCGGCATCTTCACGCGCAGCGCGAGGTCGGTCGTGGAGGATCCGCGCGTGGACGTGATCGTCGAGCTCATCGGTGGAACCGCGGAGACCGCCGAACTGATCGAAAGCGCGCTCGACCGCGGGCGCCACGTCGTCACGGCGAACAAGGACCTGATCGGTACGCAAGGCCCGCGGCTGCGGGCCCTGGCCGCCGTCCGCGGCGCGGCGCTGCGATTCGAGGCTGCCGTCGGCGGCGCAACTCCGATCGTGCGAACGCTCGACGAGGCGTTGGCTGGTGATTTCGTGCGTGCCGTAGCCGGCGTTTTGAACGGCACGTGCACGGCGATTCTGACTGCAATGGAAGACGGGGCTGAGTTCAGCGAGGCACTCGCCGGGGCTCAGCGACAGGGCTATGCGGAGGCCGATCCATCCAAGGATCTGGATGGCGACGATGCGGCGCACAAACTTGCGATCGTTGCGCAGCTAGCCTTCGGCATCGCGGTGATCTCGCCGAGCATCAGCCGAACGGGAATCCGGCTGGTGACGCAACGCGACGTCGCGCGTGCCCGGCTGCTCGGTTACCGCATACGTCTGATCGGCGCGGCGTACCGTACCGAGCGCGGGATCGTTGCGGGGGTCGCGCCGGCGCTCGTTCCGGAAGGGCACGAATTCGCTCGAACCTCCGACGCCGAGAACGTCGTGAATATCGAGGCTCGCCACGCTGGCGAATTGGTGCTGCGAGGCTGCGGCGCGGGCGGCGAGGCCACGGGTTCGGCGGTAATTTCCGACATCGTCGCCGTTTTGCGTGCGCTTGGCGACCGCCGGGACGTTGGCAAGCAGTGGCGGACTAGGCCCTTGCAGCCCGCGTTCGAAATCGCGCCGCTCTTCGAGCGCTTCGCTCGCACGGCGGAGCTGCCGTATCCTGTTTGGGACAACGCAGCGACGAGAACTCCGGCGCGCCTGCTGGTGAACGCCTGATGCGGGAGGAGACGATCGCCCTCGGGGCGCTCCCGCTCGACTGCGGCGTAGCGCTCCCCGACGTTCATCAACGTGTGACGATCTACGGCAGCTCCCCCAATGTCGTTCTCGTGGAGCATGCCTTGACCGGCTCCAGTCGCGCGGCCGACTGGTGGCCCGGCATCGTTGGCGACGACGCACTTTTCGATCCGCGCCATTGCTGCATCGTCGGCATCAACGCGCTGGGAGGTTGTTACGGCTCGACCGGGCCCGCGACGATTGGTTCCGACGGCGCTTCCTATGGCGACCGATTCCCCCGAATCACGGTTCGCGACATCGTGCGCGCCGAGATGAGGGCGCTCGACCGGATCGGCATCGAGCGGATCGACCTGGTCGTCGGCGGGTCGCTGGGCGGGATGCGCGCGCTGCAGTGGGCGCTCGACGCGCCCGCGAGGATTCGAGCCGCCGTCATGGTCGGTTCGCACGATCATCACAGTGCAATGGGCGTCGCCCTCAACGCGATGCAGCGCGAAGCGATTGCGCTGGATCCGGCGCGCGGCCTGCGACTGGCCCGCAAGATCGCGATGCTCACCTATAAGAGCGAAGAGCTTTTCAACCGGAGGCACGGGCGCTGGCCCGATCGCCACGGCAGACGTCAGTTCGACGTCGAGGGCTACCTCGAACATCAGGCAGATCGTTTCGAAGCGCGGATGGATCGCGCGAGCTATGCGGCCTTGACGCATGCGATGGACTCGTTCGACGTTCGAGGGGTTCGCGTGCGAGAAATGCCGGCGCTGGTCTTCGTCGGGATAACGTCGGACTGGCTGTTTCGCGCGCAAGACGTGCGTGCGGCCCAGCGCCGCTTTGCTGCGCTCGGTGTCGACGCGCAATATCTGGAGTTGCGCTCCGACCACGGCCACGATGCATTCCTGGCGGAGCCGGCAGCCCTTCGAAGGCTCTTGCCGCCGGCGATCGCGACGTCGCGGGAGTGCGCGTCGTGCTGAACAGGAAACGCGATCACGCCGCCCGCGGTTTTTCGACGCGCGCGATCTGGACCGGTCAAGATGCCTGCCCGGCGACCGGCGCAACGGTCGTCCCCGTCTATCAAACCGCGACGTTCACCTTGCCGCGGGTCGGCGAGACGCGCGGGTTTGATTATTCGCGCACGATCAATCCCACGCGTCTAGCGCTGGAGCGGCAGCTCGCCGCGCTGGAAGGTGGCGAGTTCGCATCGACTTTCAGCTCGGGGATGGCTGCGGTCGCCGGTGCTGCCTCGCTGCTGGCCGCGGGCGATCACATCCTCGCGACGCGGGACATCTACGGCGGAACGCACCGCCTCTTCACGCAGGTGTTGCAACGCTATGGAATCGGCGTGACGTTCGTCGACGCGAGCGTTCCGGAAGAAACCTGGAGCGCGGCAAGGCCCAATACGCGCCTGCTGTGGCTCGAAACGCCGAGCAATCCGACGCTCAAGCTTTGCGACCTCGCGGCATTGGCGCAGATGCGGCCGCCCGGCGTCTGTATCGCCGTGGACAACACGTTCGCGTCGCCCTTTCTCCAGCGGCCGCTCGCCCTCGGCGCCGACGTGGTCGTCCATTCCACGACGAAGTATATCGGCGGCCACAGCGACGTGATCGGCGGCGTCGTGATTACGAACGATCGCCCGATCGCGGAGCGAATTGCCTTCCATCAAAACTGCGTGGGGGCGGTGCCGGGCCCGTGGGACGCCTACCTCACCCTGCGCGGCGCCAAGACGCTCAGCTTACGCATGCGCGCGCACGCGCAAAACGCTCAAAGCGTCGCGGAATTTCTCGCCAAACGCGATGACGTGCTGCAGGTGTACTACCCCGGCCTCGAAACGCATCCGCAACACGCGCTGGCCAAGCGACAGATGACGGGGTTCGGCGGCATCGTCTCGTTCCGGCCAAAGGGCGGTGTGGATCGGGCGCACGCGATCGCCACCTCGACCACGATTTTCAGCTTGGCGGTCTCACTCGGCGGCGTCGAGTCCCTGATTTGCAGTCCAGCCAGGATGACCCACGGATCGCTCACACCGCAAGAGCGCGCCGAGCGCGGCATAGCCGACGATCTGCTGCGCCTCTCGGTCGGCATCGAAGACGCCGACGACTTGATCGCCGACTTGGCAAGCGCGCTCGACTCCACGCGCTTCACGGTTTCCTCATGATTTGCCGATACCATAGGCGGGAACGCTCACCGGAGGGAGGCTAACGATATGGCTGTTCACGCGCCCGTGACGCGCCGGGCATTTTTGGAAGGGGTGGTCATTCTACCGGCTTTCGCCGCGGCGCTCGCAGCCGGCGCGTCGGCCGACGCATCGAAAGCGACGCAATCGGCGATGCACTATCAATCGACCCCGAACGGCACGATGCACTGCTCGCAGTGCAAGTTTTTTATTGCAGGTAAAGACGCCTCATCGGATGGTAGTTGTCAAGTCGTAGATGGATCGATTTCGCCGAACGGCTATTGCATGGCCTACACGCCAAAATCGTCGTAGTTTAGCCGTAGGTTACAGCGGGCATCGCGTTTCGCCGTTAGGTCTGCGGTACGCCTCTCACGTACGCGTCGAGCTGCGCACGCGATGAGATTTGCAGTTTCTGGTACGCCGACCCGAGATGCTTTTCGACGGTCTTGTGCGTGATCGAAAGTGCGCGCGCAATCTCCAGGTTTGACCTTCCACTAGCGGCGAGCTCGGCGATTTCGCGTTCGCGCGGCGAGAGTGATTCCGCGGCTTGCGCCGCTTCTTTACCGATCTCGTCGCGTTCGTCGCGATTTGGCCCTTCGAGGCGCCGCACGTCGCGCGCGGCGCCGCACCGCCGATAGAGCGTGAGGGCGGCCTCGGCGTCGCCCGCTGCCTCCGGCGCCTGCGCTTCGAGGAGTGGCAGCTGCAAGCGCCGGAAGCCGCCGGCAGCAGTTCGAGCCAGCGACGTCCCCTCTTGCGTGCGTCCGTCGCGCAAGCATGCGATTGCGTCGAAGAGCGCGAGCGCGGGGCGCTCGGGCAACTCGGCGACTCCCGCGGCTGCGCGCTCGAGATACTTGCGCGCTCGCTCGCGATCGCCTGGCGCGCCGTAGCGGCCCACGGCAAGCAACGTCATAACGTTGCCTCGAATCAGCTCGCATTCGGGAAGGGCGCGGTGCAGGAGCGCCGCCGCATCTTGATCGCGGCCGCGGCGAACCATGATTTCGGCGAATCCCGCACCGCACTCGATCTCGGGCGATGCGCCGATCGTGCGCTCGAATCCGTCGAACCACTTTTCAACGAGCGCGCGATCGTCGAGCGCCGCGCCGATCAAGGTGCCCCAGGCCGTCGCGAAGGTGATGTTGACGTGGTTCTCGCTCGTCGGCGACACGCGCTCGAGCTCGGATCGGGCGAGCTGTAGATCGCCGCGCATCAGGTAGCACATCGAGGCGAACGCGTGAACGCTCTCTTCGCTGTGATGGCTGCGCGCTTGGCGCGAGGACGCGATCGCTCGATCGAGGTTGTATTGCGCTTCGTCGTGCAGGCCGAAGAACGAATAGCACATGGCGCCGTTGGTGTACGCTCCCGCGACCGTTTGCGGCGAACCGCTTGCCTCTGCAGCGGCGAGCCACGCCGCGTGCTCGCGGCGAAACGTATCGAGGTCGCCGACGGTCATAGCAACGAACGCCGCGACGTTGTGAAATCGCAACGCGATATCGGCAGCCTCCGCCAACGCGCGGCACTCGACTTGCTCGAGGTGGTGCGCCGCCCGCGTTGGAAACGCGAAGGTCGCTGCCAGCCAGGCTAGTCCGAGATGGACGCGAGCGCGCGCGAGGTATTCGGTTTGATCGAGACGCGTCAACATCGCCTCTAGTGGTCCGGTCGGGTCGGGCAAGCCAATGCCGTACGCCGTTATTGCGGCCGATGCGCGGCAGCCAGCCTCGCGCTCGTGCGCACGCGCGCCGCTGAAAATCTCGGCCGCGGCGGAGTAGGTCGCCTGGGCTTCCTTGACGGCACTGAGTGCAAGGCGACGATCCGCAATCTTTTTCATTATCGATCCGCGCGCTAGTGCATCCATGTCGAATTCAAGCGCGCGTTCGTAAAAGGCGATCGCGTCCTCGTGTGCGTGGATGCGCGCGGCAGCATCGCCCGCGAGTTCGTTGTAGCGCGCGGCTCGCGCGGCTTCCCCGGCCGCCCACCAATGATATGCCAGGGCCTCGATCGAGCGCTGCTCCGCCGGCACGCTCTCCAGCGCGATTGCGATCGCGCGATGTCGCGGCTGAAGTTCCGCGCCGAGAAACTCGCTGTAGATCGCATCGCGCGTGAGCCCGTGACGAAAGCGGAACACCTTCGGTGTGACTTCTTCGACGAGCTGGAAATCGCGAGCCCGCCTGAGCGCCGGAATCAACGTGCCGGGATCGGCTTCCAGAGTTGCCGCGAGCAAGTCGAGACTAAACGTTCGTCCGATCAACGCCGCTTGTGTAACCACCCGGCGTTCGCTTTCGTCGAACGGGCGTAATCGGTCCAGGAGCGTGGCGCGAACCGTTTGGGGCAAGTCGCCATCGCCTCGAGGCGGCGAATGCGGAGAGTGCTGCTCGACCGCGCTCTTTAGGAGTTCTTCGGTGAAGAACGGGTTTCCATCTCCGGCAAGGGCGATCGCGCGACGCGTTTCATCGGCGAGCGTGATGCCCGCGAGAGCCTCATCGATAAAGCGCTGCAACTCAACGCCTTTGAGCGGCCCGAGCTCGATGCGCCCGGCACGCGGGTTGCGCGCGATTTTCATTGTCCCGCCCGTGGCAGGGTGCTCCGGATGCAGTGCGTCGCCGCGTACCGATGCGACGAGCAATACGCGCATGCTCTGTAACTTGGGTCCGATATAGGAGAGCAGATCCAACGTCGCCGCGTCGGCCCAGTGCAAGTCCTCAACCACTACGATTGCGGCCGCGCGTGCGGAAATCTTGGCGAGACGTTCCAGGATCGCGTCGAACTGCTCGTGTTTCGTCAGCCGCCTTGCCGAGCTCGAATGGTGCGCTGTCCAGGCGCGAAAAGACTTCGAGAATCGGTCCGTAGGGACGGCTGGCAAACTCCAAGCAGGCGCCGCTACCGATCTTCCAACGCGAATAAGCGAGGGACTTGCAGAATTCCGAGATCAGGCGCGACTTGCCGACGCCGGCATCACCCACGACCAGCACGACGCCGCCGTGGGATCGGGCCGCCTCCAGACGGCGCTCCCGAAGGTAGAGAAGTTCCTGCTCGCGGCCAATGAACGGCCGGCAGAGCACTGGTCGAACGATCACTGCGACCGTCGTTTTCGTCGCTCGCCGAAGCGAGCCTATCTATCCGCCTCGACCGCGTGCAGCTTTTCGGTGAGACGTGAATAGCCAAGGGATCCGATCTCCGTCATACTCCGCGCGCGGCTGTAGTAGCGCCGCGCATCGTCGCCCGCGTGAACGGCCGCCGCATGGTCGCCCACGAGTTCGTTGTAGCGCAACGCGCGCCGAGCATCCCCTGCGACCCAGGAGTGGTATGCCAGCTCCTCCAGCACGGGTTGACCTGAAGATAACGTTCCCTCGAGCACCCGTGTGATTCGGCGGTGAAGGGGTCGGATTCGCGTCTTCAGCAGTTCATCGTAGATGATGTCGTGCGTCAGCGCATGGCGGAACGAATAACGGTCGCGCCCGGACGCGACGACGAGCTCGAGGCTGCACGCGTTCTCGAGCGCGGAACGCGCTCTCGCTTCAGAGCATGCGGCAACGGCTACCGCGACGTGAAGATCGAAATCGCGACCGATTACCGAGGCGCGCATGACGATGCTGCGTTCGGTACGATCCAAGCGTCGGAAGCGTCGGAGCACCGTCGCGCGCAGCACATCGGAAATGGACACGCCGATACGATACCGCACCGCGTATCCCCCTGGAATGGGGGGCGAGGTAGGGTCGCCCCCCATACTGCGGGTGGGATGGCAGGTGCTAGCATCGAGTTGGTTAGTTTTCCAATCAATTTAGGAGGCGCAATGACCCTATCAACGTGCCGGGGAACCGTCGGCGTTCTTGTCGCCGTGCTCCTTGCGGCCTGTAGCAACCATTCCGGATTCGTTCCGACGCAGTCGAACCCAATCGCCCCCGACGTTCTGAGCAGCCTACCGATGCAGCGTGGTGAGCCCGACGTCAAACCGATACCGTCGTGCAAAGGGCAAACGACGACGAAGCAATATGCCAGCGTGGGGGCTAAGACGCTCTCCACCAAGGGTGGGACACTCTGCGTTCCGAGATTCAAGGGCTGGGGTGGTTCCATTTCATATCCGGGACCGACGGTTCCGGGTATCACGATGAGTCTAATTAGCAGCACGACTGCGTACAGCGGGCCGCTGTGGCCTCCCAATCCGCCGGGGCCGCCGATCTTCTATATCCAATTTACGGTGAGCAGCAGTAGCGTCGATTTCGGCTCCAAGGTTCCAAAGGGCGGCGAGTTGGCGAGCAAACAACTCAAGGTCAACAAGCCGTATACGGTTGTCGCCGCGCTGACTGCATTCGGCAGCCTATGGGAGAACCTGGGCGAGTGCTACACGAAGGCTTCCGCGGGAACGTATGGTCCCTCACTTACTGGGATCGGCAGGGTCCTCGCCGGACACGGTTTCGCCGGCGCCGGCACCCGAGGCGTCATCCAGATCGTCCCTGGGAAGTTCGTTTCAAATCGCTGTTAGCAATCGATGCGTTCGCCGCGCGTGAATGATTAACGGGAGCGCTTCTTGCGAGTCTTTGCCGTCTTTTTTGCGGCCTTGCGTAGCGTTCCCGTGCGTTTTTTCGTCGCGACCGCCTTCTGTGCGGCTTTGCGCGCGCTACCGGTACGCTTTCGCGTCGCGGCCGCCTTGCGAGCGTTTTCGCGACGATTGGTCTGGGGGTGCACGCCGAGCTCTTGCCACGCCTGCTCGCCGAGGTCGACTCCGTAATGCTTGGCGGCCTTCTTGATGTTCGCGAACGCAAGCTCGCGCTCGGCGTCGGAGACGCCCAAGACTTGATCGAAGCGCGCGACGGCATTGCGCACGTGCCGAGCGTCCGTTAGCGGTTCCTTGCGTTGTTTTGGGAAGGCGTAGACACTCGCCGGCAGGTCGCTGCGCATCGTTAGGTCGCCGTGTTTTTCATGGGGTTTCCAAGTCGCTCTCATGACCGATTTCTACCCGCTTCGCGCCGATTCAACTCCGCACGATCTTGAAATCGTAGCATGTGTACGATTCGTGCCGCACGTGGACTTCCGCCACGGCGTCGTCGCTCAGCAAGGCCGCGGCGTGTTGCGGAGCCGTCCCCGCGTCGGCGACCAGCGCGTCCACGATTTGTCCCTGGTGGCCGTAGGCGCGAAGGACCAGACGACGCCCCACAAAGTCTTGGGGGAAGTTCTCGGAATCGTCGTAGGGCTCGCAGTGATGGGCGTGGACGAAGATCGGCCCGATCTCGGCGTACGGTCCCGAGTAGGGCAGCGGTTGATACGAAAGGAGGATGAGCCGTTCCGGCTCCCTGGAAATGCGCAGACAGACGCGACAAGGCGCCTCGGTCGTCGTAACGCCAAGGTCGTGTCCGAAGCGGTCCTTGCGCGTCCGGCGAGCCTCGAGCGCGATTGTCTCGGGAATCGGCAGATAGCGTAAGGTAGAGACGTTCGCTTCAATGGCGGTGTTCATGTCCCCAATTATATCCTTGGCCATAGCTCCGCCTATCCGATTCTTGCTCGAATCGGTGCTCAGAAGTTTCCAAACGACGGGTTTTGACGTCGCGCTGATTGGCGTCGCCGCGGTCGAGCACTACCATCTCGCTTATGCTGATGGCCGCGCTGATCGCCGCTTTCCTGGCGTCGCCGACGCCCGCTCCGGATCGACCGGGACGTCTACACACATGGCCGTGCACGGCCGGTAAGGCGCGCGTCCCGTCTACCTGCGGAACCTATATGGTCTACGAAAACCGCGCCGCCGGTTCCGGCCGCAGAATCGACCTGGAGTTCATCGTCATAAGGGCCAAGCATCCGTCGAAGGTTGCGGTCGCATGGAATCCCGGCGGCCCGGGTGCCTCGGCCACGGCGAGCTCCAACGACATCGCGGATGGAAACTTTGCCCGCGAGCTGAGCGCCTTGCGGGAGCGCTACGACGTCTTGCTGTTGGACAATCGGGGAACGGGCGGATCGGCACCTCAGCTGTGTGACTTCGCGCACGTCCAGTCTCCGCAAGGCTACTTTCTCGGGCTGTGGCCCGATGCGCTCGTCCGCACCTGCCGCGCTAAATTGGCGCGCCATGCCGATCTGAGCTTGTACGCGACCTCGATTGCCGCCGACGACTTGGATGACGTTCGCGGGGCGCTCGGATACTCGAAGCTGGTGCTCGACGGCGGCTCGTACGGAACGCGCTTCTACCTGGATTACGCGCGCCGGCATTCCGCCAGGGTCGAAAGCATCGTGCTCGATGGCGTCGCGCCACCGCACTTCCTGATCCTTCCGCTCGACGACGCCAAAGGCGCTCAAGATTCTATGACGCGCTTGATCGCGGAATGCAAAAGCGACCCCGCTTGCACCGCGCGCTTTCCGGCACTCGGGGACCACTTCTACGCGCTTGTCCGGCGCTTCGACCGCGGCCCGTTACGCGTGCCGCTCGAACGCGCTCAAAAGCGCGTCATTGTTGTGACCCTCTCGAAGGAGGTCTTTGCGGACCGGCTGCGTCAGCTGCTGTATTATCCGGAAGCAGCCGCGTATGCGCCGTTTATTCTCGAGAGCGCCTATCGCTACGATTACGCGCCGCTTGCCACCATGGTGAACGTCGTCACGCAAGAACTCGCGCAGATTCTTGCTGGTGGACTGAATCTTTCAGTCAGTTGCGCTGAAGACGTACCCTTCATCACGGAAAGCGACGTCGCGCGCACGAGCGCGAACTCGTTCGAAGGCGACCTGCGAGTTCGTGCCCAGCAGCGCGCCTGCCGCATTTGGGACGTCGCGCCCGTGCCGGCCGCTTTCATCGAACCGGTTCGCAGCGACGCCCCAATCCTCATGATCTCGGGAACGGACGATCCCACGAGCCCACCCGCGTTCGCCCAGGATGCGCTGCCGTATCTGCCCAACGCGCGAATTCTGCTCGTACAACACGCATCGCACGGGACCGAGACGGCCTGCGGGGATCAGCTGATCGTCGAGTTCGTGCTTGCGCGCAGCGCAAAGGGCCTGGATCTTCAGCGCTGCAGCGGCTCGTACCACCGGCCCGCTTTCGCGACGTCGATGGAGGGTTTCGGCGACTAGCGAGTTAGGTCATCAGGATATTCTGCATCATCCCGGTATCTTCATGAGGAAGGACGTGGCAATGGAAGACCGTTTTGCCGGTCCACTGTACGAATCTAATGCGGATCGTTAGGGTACCGTTGACGCCGTTGCGTTTTGGTGGAATCGCGAAGGTATCCCAGATTTCGATCGGGCGTCTGGGTTTATCGTTGATTGCGAAGAGTTGAAACGAATTCTCGTGGAGATGAAACGGATGCAGATCGTCAGTATCATTTATGATGCGCCACTCTTCGCACGTTCCAACTCTTGGTTGGGTCGGACATTCCATCTCTTGATAGAGTGCGCCGTTGACGGTGAAGCCGAAGCCCGTCAGTAGATCGGTTCGCGGACCCTGGCTGAAGCGGAACCTCCGGCGCACGACGATGTCCGCGTCCTCGATGACCGGGTATTCGCGCTTTGGCTTGGGCAACGCCGACGGGATGCTCATCTTGACGGGACTGCCGCTAACGACGAACCGGGCAATATCGAATGTTCCGCCGGCCGAAGGGAAGATATCGCGGGTAGCCAGCGACGAGAGCGTGAACGCGCCTTCTTTTTTTGGGGCTCGGAGGAGCAACTCGATCCGATTGGCCTGCGCGGCCAGTTGAATCGGCGCGCTAAAAAGGTTTTCCGGCGTTATCTCGGTGACGCCTTTCCCGCTCATGTCGACGTAGAGCGGTTCGAGCGTGTTAATTCCGTCGAACCCGATCTGCCACGCGTCGAAGCCCGGCAATGCCATCAACAGTGGCGCGCGCGTGGTTCCGTTGAGGAGGCGCAGGCGCACGACTTCTCCCGGCCTCAAGCGAAAATGCGGCAGACCCAGCGGCGTGAACTCCGCCGGCGCGTCTTTGGTCGCGTTGCGAACCCAATAGATTCCCTCTCCGTTAACCGTCAGCATCGTAAAAAGCGTACCGAAGGAATACCCTCCATCTTCGGGCTTCTTGTATGCGAGGTATTCACGCTCGTAGAGGTCCGGCCGTTCCTTGCTCGGATTTACGTTGATTGATTGCACGGCGAGAAAGATCTCGCGCGCCGCCGCGATCTCGGGCACGTCGTCGATCGGTCCGCGAACGACGATCAAACCCGCCATACCACCGCTGACTTGCACGTCGGTCGACCCGTGTTTGTGCGGATGGTACCAGTGCAAACCACTGGGGTGGTCGGCCGGAATCGGAAAATTGTATAGAAAACTGCTTCCTGGGAAGATTTCGACCATCATTGCACTCGGGTCGCTCGTGCCTAACGGCGCAAAGATGTGCGGGATGGTTTGAAGGCCGTGAACGTGCAGATTGGTCGTGTTGAATCCGTGCGGGTTATTCATAGGATCGATCTTTTGCGATATCTTCATGGGGAATCTAGCGGCCGCGTCCATCGCTTCCATCGAATTCCGAACGTCGGGGATCGGTACGCGTCCGGCTGGAGGCTTTGCCGGAGGGTTTGGCGGCAGGCGGTTGACGATGCGCATCGCCAAGTTTTGGCCCGGTCGCGTTTCAATCGTCGGGCCCATCGTACGGCCGTTATACGTGCGCGTTCGCAGCTTGTAGCCTTTGATGTTCGTGATTGCGTATTGCGTGGAGAGCTCGTGAGCCGGAGTAAAAGGTGGTTGCGGGATCTGACCGTTTACGCCGGCTCCCGACGAGCACGCGTCCGCAGCAAAAGTTGCACCTACCGCAACGGCCGAAATTCCGGTAACGATAAACTGGCGTCTATCCATAGGGCGCTCCTATTCGCGCGTCCAGCGCTCGACGAGCGCGCGGTGCTGTGGGAATGCGGTTGCGAGTGCGCTGCACGTGCCGAGTTCGAAATCTTCGAAGGTGAAGCCGGGAGCTACGTCGCAGCCGACGAGCGCGTATGCCTTGGCGCCGCAGACGTGCGCTGCAAACCACGAACTCGCTGGGATGGCGGCTTGCCAGCGGTTTGCCTGGCCGATGACGATTTGCCCGTGGCGCCCATCCCGCTCGATCACTTCGATGGCTACCGGAGCTCCGCGATAATGGTGCCAGATTTCATCCGAGCGGACGCGATGAAATGCCGAGAAATCTGCATCCGACAAGAGGTAGTAAATGGAGGTTACCGCGGATCGCGTCGACCCGTGCGCGCGAACTTGAATCCCGCTGCGAAAAGTCTCAACGAAATGTCCGCCTTCAGGGTGCGGCTTGAGGTTGAGCTGCGCAACGAGATAACGGGCCTCTTCTTCGCTCATCGCACCTTCAAGGCAAGTCCACGCTGCCGTGCCAGTTACGTCGGGTTCATCGAATCTCCCTGGGCTGTGGGACCATCGTGGCTGGTACTTTGCTCGCGCGCCGCGTTGGCAGAACGATCCGCATTTTCGTTCCCATTCCAGGGCGGCTCTCGATTTTTACATCCCGCGCCAACGAGGCAATTAGGAAGAGGCCCCGTCCGTCTTCGTTCAACGCGTCGGCAGGCAGCGTCGCCACAAAACGCGATAGTCCGGGTCCCGCGTCGGATATCGTTACGACCGGATGTGTGTCGGTCCAATCGATATTGACGCTCACCGAGCCCGGCGCATGCTCGACCGTGTTTGCGAGCGCCTCGCCGATGATCAGCTCGGCCCCAAACAGCTCCTCTTCGTTCGGTGCAAAAAAGCGTAAGAAGTTCGCGATCTCGCGGCGCAGGGAGTGTGCGTCTTGTGAGTTCCTTGAGTCGTAACTCCACGACTTCTGGAGCGCGGCGCTGAGTTGCACGACGAGCAGCGCCGTATCGTCGGCGGGCCGTTCGGAACCCATGACGCTGCGCTGAATGAAAGCCGCCGGTCGTTCCAAGTGCGGGTCGTCGACTAAACGGGTCACGGCCTGTAACACCGTTCGTTCGGCGCGTTCGATATCGCGCTTGAACTCGGTGAGCCCATCGGTATAGAAAAGGATCACCGCGTCCGGTTCCAAGGCCACCGTGTGCGTTTCGGATGCGATCGGCATGCCAAGACCGAACGGCAGACCGCCGTATGGCAACGAATGTGCGGGGATGTTCGGACCGGCGACGATCGGCGGCGGATGGCCGGCGCTGGAGTAGCTGATCGTGGAGAGATCCCGGCTCATGATGGCGACCATGGCCGTGGCTGGAGCGCTTTGCCGCGATCGGAGCGCGCGATCGGCCGTGGTCAAGATGTCCGCAGGATCGTCGGCGTCGAAGGCCGCGGCGAAAATGCTCTGGCGAAGCCGCGCGGCGGTGACTGCGGCGTCGAGTCCATGACCGGTCACATCGCCCATCGAAAAGGCGATTCGTCCGTCGGGCAGGTCAAAAGCGTCGTACCAGTCGCCCCCGATGAGCGCTTCTCGCTCCGCGGCGATATAAAGCGCATCACACCGAAGGCCCAACCGCTGTGGGAGATGTTCCGGAAGGAAAGCGGCCTGGAGCGTCTCCGCCGATCGCTTCGTCTCCTCCAACACCGTCTGAAGCTCGACGCGAGTCGCCTGCCTCTCCGCCGTGATCGCGCCGAGCACCAGGCTGGTTATCGCGAGGACCGACATCCAGCTATCCAGTTGTAGCATTCGCGAGTCGAGCGAGCCTGACGTCCAGGGTCCCAGATCGTGCGCCGTTGCCCAAATGGCCAGACCGCAGACCACCGCGATAAGCGTGGCCGTTTCACGCTGCCGAAAACGCAGAGCCGTCCAAATGACGAACGGATAGACCGAAAAGCGAAGCGGCAAGTGGCTCAGAAACGACACCGAGCTCGCGCCCAGCAAGGTTGCGCAGAGGATAGCGAGCTCGAGCGTACCGCCTTCCGCGCGCTCCTTTCGTTGGAAGCTCGTGACCCACGTGAGCAAGAGTGGAGCCACGAACAGCACTCCCATGGCATCGCCGGTCCACCATACCCACCATACCGATGAGAAGGCGCTCCACGGAACGATTCGGGCGAGCGCGAGATCGACGACACCGTTGGTTGCCGATACCGTCATCGCAATCGCGGATCCGAACAGCGCCAGCAAAAGAACGTCGCGCACGCGCTCGAGCGTATTCTCGAATCCGCCGAGCCGCCGCAATAGGAAGGTCCCAAACACGGGCGCGAGCGTGTTCCCCGTCGCAATCGCCGCCGCCGTCCAAGCGGGTTCCGAGCTGAGCGCGTTGCTCGCAAATGCGCCGACCCAAATGCCGGGCCAGACCCGATATCCCCAGAGCAAGAGCGCCGCGAGGGCGATGCCGGTCGGCGGCCATACGGCCGTCACTTGCTTCGTCGTGAACGCGAGCGTGAACCCGAGTTTTGCCGCGACGAGGTAAGCGATCGCAACCGAAAGCGAGAGCAGAATTCTCCCGCCGAGGTTCTTCAATTGGACCGAGCCTTCCGGAGTGGGAGTGGGCACCTGTGCCTTTCTTGGCTGCTTTCCGGCCGAATTCATGAAAGACGATGCCGGACCTTCCCTCGGATGCCGCTCGGCTATCCCGGCATCGCCGTACGGCGACTCACGACGCCGCCGGTAAGAGCGGTGGTGGGCTCGGCCGTCGTGGGAAAGGATCGTGCCTCGGGCCTTATCCGAATCGTGTTTTCGAAAGAGCCGCTGGAGCGTTTGGCTCGGCCGCGCGAACGTTTCGCATCACGTTTGGTTTACGTGTTACTCACCGTGCTTGATAAAATTTCATAAGAGGCGCGCGATGTCGCGCTCCGAAACTTTGGAAGCAGATTGTGAGAGATTTTATGAAACTTTGCAGAGTTGCTCCGGCGGTTATCGCTCTCTGGAGTGCGACGGCCTGTTCGTCGATCGCGGTTTCTCCCAGCGTAGTCCGATCGGCAGCCTTTTATAATTCGAACGCAACGGGCTCGACCTTGTACGCATTTTCGCCCGAGAAGCCGTTGGTGGCCGCGTATGCGAACGGCGGCTCGCGTGATGCAAGGCCAATCTCTCTGCTCGAAGGGAGCAAAACGCAACTTTCCACGGGCAACGGAATGGCCGTAGATACTGACGGAACGCTGTACGTCGTCGTGTATGATTCTGCGTCCAGCACGAGCCCCCTGAAACTCTTAGTCTTCGCGCCTGGGGCACGAGGCAATTCGATCCCGGAGCGGACGGCAGTTTTGAACGGAGGACTTCTGGCCGGTTACGCCTCCGGGCTGGCATTAGACGGACACGGAAACTTTTGGATAAGCGATATCGGAAAGTTGCTGCGGTTCTCTACGTCTGCCAAAGGGGAGGCGAACCCCAATGCATCCATTACGCTCCAGCTCGACACGCCCGATGGCCTCATGGCGGCTCACTCGTCAAACGTTGCCGTCGATTCAACGGGAAACGTGTACTGTTCGTGCACCGTCGTGTTTCAGCAACAGCAAGCCATCGGCATCTCAGAATACTCGCTTCGACGTGGTAAAAGGGCGAAGCTCGTGCGCAGCTTCTACGACTTTAGCCTGCCCGAGGTACCGCCTTCCAGTATTGCGGTCGACCCGGGCGGCGTCATGTACCTTGCGTCGTCGTTGCCCAATTCGGGCGTGTTTGCGTACGATGCTACGACAAAGTCGGGTCACGTGATTTACAATCGCCGATTCACGTCAGGTTCCGGAACGATCATATCGTCGCTCGCCACGGATGCCTCGGGGAACGTCTATGTTGCGGCCGAATCGCGCGTCATGGTTTTCGGGCCAAATGCGAACGGCCACGCGCGGCCTCTGCGCTCGATCGTCGACAAGAAGCACCTCCACTACGATACGGGCGATTATGGATCGCTGCTGAGCGTCCACTAAAGCTGGTTAACCGATCTTCTTCCTCGGCCTACATAGAGCGTTGCGAATGTTACCCAGCGTCTGGCGGAGCTGCCGGTTCTTCATCGGCGCGTGAAGCAAAGGCGAGTTCAGCATCGCCGGAAATGCCAGGTCGTGGGTTGCGATGGCCTTTTCCGCTAGGCGAGAGGCTTCATCGTAACGGCCTAAGGCGATGTGCACCTGCGCGATGCAATGAGGCTCCACGTATTCCGTGCTCGACTTTCTCTGCAACTCTTTGAAAAGCCGCGATGCGCTCAGCCTGTCCCCCAAAAAGGCGTAGACACACGCCAAGCGACTGATATTGGGGGCTGTCCGCGGGAGGCGTTCCAAGTCGCCGATTGCAAGGTGCAGTTGAGCATCCGCCGCATACGCTTCGCAGCGACCCTGGCGCGCGATTCTACACGAAGGATCTATTTCGAGAATCTTCGAGTACGATTCAATCGCGTTCCGGAAGTCGCCCTGGGCAGCCAAGGCGTTGGCGAACGTACCGTGAGCGGCTATGTCGCTTGGAACAAGGGCGACCGTCCGTTTAGCGTTTGCCACAGCGAGTTCGGTGTCGCCGCGCCACATGTCGATAAACGAGCTCAGCTGATACACGCCGGCGCATCCAGCATCCAAGTTTCCCGCCGTTTCGAGCGAGCGTTGCGCTCCCCCGACGTCCCACTGTGCCAGCTGGATCTGGGCAAGCACGCAATGCGACAAGGCCGACGTGCGGTCGAACTCGATGGCCGTCGTAATCGCCCGCAATGCCGTCGGGAGCACGTCGTTCCACGTCTCGAACGCGTAGAACGCCATGTTGGAATAGGTTCCGGCGATTCCGATCCACGCGGGAGCGAAGGTTCGATCCAAAGCCAGCGCGGCATTGAAGTGCTGCAAGGCGCGCCTGAAGCTCCCGTGGTCGCGCTTTTCGGCGAAGTGCATGCCCGTAAAGTACTCGCGCCAAACTCTCGGCTCGCCCTTTTGCGAAGCGTCGCCGATTGCGACCGCTCCGCCCTTTATGCCTTCTTCGACGTCGTAGGTAACCCGGGGTACGAATCGGTATCCCTTGCGCGGGACGGTGAGAATGTACTTATGGTTCCTAGCGCGCTCGTCGAGCAGCCTGCGAACGAACCAAACGTGCTGTACGATCGTGGCGTCGGAAGGATCCTCGCCCTGCCAAACGTCGGAAATCAGCTCGTCCTTCGTCACCGTTCTGCCTGCGGCGCGCACGAGGCAGTGCAAGACTCCAAAGATCTTTGAGGATAGTGGAGTGACGTGGTCGTTTGCGATCAGCTGCTGACGGTCCACGTCGAGACGGTAGCCGTCGAATCGATAGGCGCTCATCTTGCCGGCCTCTCCAGAGACGATGGTATCGCGGTTCTACGGACGGTTTGAGGCTCCCGGCGTAACAAGCGCCGGTGACCGTTCCGGCGTGACACCCGCGCCGGGTCCGACGGCACCAAGGATTTCCTTGAAGCGCGACTGATCGGCGATTTGGGGAAACCAGGGAAGACTCTTCAAGAAAAGCAGGGGTGGCTCACGCTCTTCGAAGGCTCGCTCGAGATGGGCCATGCCCTCGTCGAGTTGACCGAGCCCCACGGCCACCAGGGCCAAATTCCACGATACGATGAACTCGGTTTTGGCCATGTCGCGTAAGCTCGAATAAATCTGCTCGGCTCGCGATCGCTCGCCGCACTGCGCGAAAGCCCTCGCCAAAAGGGGCAAGCGCAAACAGAGGTCGTCGGAGCGTTCTTGCGGCAGCACGAGCAGCTCCGCCAGGGCTTCTTCCGGCTGGTCGTTGAGCAGTAACGCCTGCGCGCGATAGCGTCTGGCGATGTAAAATTCCCCGTCGCTATCGACGACGCTCGAAAGGCACGCAACTCCCTGACGGTAATGGCCGGCGTGCACCAGCGATAACCCGAGCAGCAGTTGGCGTGAAAGCGAGGAGGGTTCGAGCATTAGCGCGCGTTTTGCTTCGAAAAGCGCCGCATCGTACTCACCCGCGCAGATGTAATAGTACACGGCGTTGTTTCGAACGATCGACGAATTCGGATTGAGGCGCAGGGCCGCGTCGAGCTCCGACTTCGCCTCTGGCCAGTTCCAGTCCGCAAACAGCAACAGATTAGCCAATACGGCATGGGCTGGTCCCGACAACGGCGCGAGCGAGAGCGCCCGCCTAACCGCTTCTTTTGCCTTACCGAATGCCCCAGAAGCGGGGACGTGCCAGTATTCGGCTAGCAGCGAGTACGCTCTCGCGATGCCGATGAGCGCCGGAACGTCATCCGGATCGTTCTGCAAGCGCGAGTCGAGGACGTCAATCGCGCGTTTAAGTGCCCCGGCGTTTCTGCGCTCGAGGAGGTAGCTTGCGTAACCGAATTCGCAAAACGACTCTACCCCGGTATTCTTGTCGGCCAGGCTCGTATCGTTAGGTTCGGGCGGCCGCTCAAGGTGGACGGGCACCGTCAAGCGATAGCCTCTGCGGTTCGCGGTCATGATCATCGCGCGGTCGTGGGCATGTTCCCCAAGCAGGCGACGCAGGCAGTAGACGTGCTGGGCGATGTTGCCATCGCTGACGTCGGTGTCGGGCCAAACCCGCAGAGCAATCGTCTCCCTTTGCACGAGCTCACCGTTTGCCTCGATCAGTATCAAGAGCAGTTGAAAGATGCGCTCGGGGATCGGTATGACTTGCGAGCCTCGGAAAAGCACTCGTCGCCGCGAGTCCAAGCGAAAGGGCCCAAAAGCGTAGGTGGGGGCCGCGCCGGGCGGCTCTTTGAAATCATGTGCGCTCACAAACATGAGTCACAATATCACGGCGGTTCAAGAAAAATCATAAAAAAATATAAAATACGACCGAGGAAAAAAGCTAAGGGCGCGGCCTCGTCGCCGAAGCCGCGCCCTTTTTCCCTTAGCTATCCCTGAAAGAGCTGCCGACTAGATCTTCACCTGTGCGTTGAAGTAGACGTTAATCGGTGGCGGCCCGCTGCCGATGGCACCGTTGATGCTCGGCGATGGATAGTAGCTCTGCGTGTACAACGGGTGGACCTTGTTGGCTGCGAAGTCGTTGATCCCGGTGCCGTTGTAGAAGTTGCTCGGGTAGATGGTGCCGTTGAGCGAGGCGCCCTGAGGCAGATATCCGCAGACGGCATAACCCGGAGGATTCGCCTGAGTCCACGGCTCCGACGAACCGCCGAAGCAAGTGTGGAACAGGTCGGCGCCCAGGATCGTCAGCTTGATTCGCGGGCTGACGTCGTAGGAGACCTGGAGATTACCCGCGAGCACCGATGGATTCTGATAGGATCCCAGCGCCGAGAACACGCCGGTTTGCGGATTGGGGATGTAGAGATAACCGAACGTGCCCGTGCCGATCGTCCGCGCATACAGGTAGTTGCACTGCAGCGGGTTGGTCTTGGGCGATACCGAGGTTATTCCCGTGGCCGCCGAGTTGAGCGTGCACGAGCGCGGGTCGAGGCCTTCGACGTCCAGCGGGCTTCCGTAGAAACCACCCGTTTGGAACACGAAGCTCGGTGTAATCGCTAGCTTGTCGTGACGCCAGTTGAGAATCAACGAGCTCACGAACGGCGAGATGTAGCTGGTGTCCGCGCCGCTCAGGTTGGGAGCGATTGCGGTGGTGTAGGGATTGTACCAGCCGTTGGGATCGAGCAGCGACTGCTTCGGATCGTTGTAGTACGGATTCTCGATCACGTCGCATTTCTGCGGAGCGCTGGCCGAGCCGCACTGCCGCGACTGGGCGGTGCACGATACCGGTATGCTGCCACCGCCCCGGATTCCGCGGTAGCACTGGCTGCCGCCGCCCGCCTTGGTCAGGGCATTGTACGCGGCGATCACCTGGTTGAGCGCGATCGTCGTGTTGGGAACGGTGCCGCCGTTGGCGAGCGTCTCGTTCTGGAACTGGACCTTGGAGTTGGTGTACGTGAACGAGAACTGTCCCGACAGGCCGTTGCGGCTGAAGTCACCCTTGTTGACTTGGAGTTCCACGCCGTAGTCGCGGTTGACGCCGACCGGAACCTGGGTTACGAACCCGGCACCGATGAACGTCTGCTGCTGCCACTGGTTGACCCACGTGTAGTACGGCGTGAGCTTGAAGCTCAGGTCGGTTCCCTTGAAGTGGTGTTCCAGCGACAGGTCGTACTGCGCCGACGAGATTCCCGGAATCGGGTGGAACGGCGAGTAGAACCCGAGGTTCATCATGTTGTTCCACAGCGAGCGGTTATCGCCGCTGGCGCTAAGGTACTGGGTCGAGGCCGAGATCGGCGGCTGCGTGAAACGTCCGGCCGATGCCCGAATAACGGTATCGGGGTTGAACGTGTACGTGGCCGAGAAACGCGGCTGCCAGTAGTTCAGCGAGTACGACGAAGGCGAGGCGGCCGTGAAGTGCGGCGCCGCGACGCCGTCTTGCGTGGTGCCGTTGGGATGCACCCAGCCGGTATGCGCCCCGGAGGGATTTAGCGCGGCGGCTGCCTTGTTACAGTCGCCGACCACGTATTGCGCCGGTGCCGGCGGGGGTGCGCCCGGAGGCAGCGGTTGCGTCAAGACTTGGTTCGTGGATGCTTGAACGCACGTGTAGTTCGAGGTCATGTTGGCGAAGAACGCGTCAGCCGTGCTGGTCGAGTTCGGCAGGTTGTAGGTGAAGTTGTCGTAACGGATCGCCGCGTTGAGCAGGAACCGATCGCTGGGCCTCCATTGATCGCCTAGCGAGAAGTTCGTGAAGCGCGGCCCAACCGTGTTCGACGCGCCGGTGACGTTGCCGTTCCAGAGCGAATCCCAGGAAGCTCCAGCTTTTGCCGCCGGCGAACCCGCAGGCGCGAAGCTGTTGGGCCATCCCGGAGGTCCGGCTGCGGCACTGCTGACCCAGGGCGGATGGACGAAGCTGCCCGTGCCAGCGTCGTAGTAGCCGCTGCTCAAGCAGATCGTTCCCTTGCCGGTGCTCGGATCGTAGCACTTGAAGCCGCCCGCGGTCTTGGCCATGAAGCCGATCGGTGAGCAGCCTGTAGGACCGCCGAGACAGCCCCAGTACGCGGACGTATTGTTGAAGCGGTTCACCGAAGCGGTGGTGTAGTTGCCGTCGAGCGTGACCAGGTTCTGGTCGTTGATTTGATCGTTGAAGTCCAACGCTCCGCCCGCGGTGTGCGTGAGAAGCGTGTATTCCGCGGCCGGGGTCGAGAGAGTTGCCTGAGGAACTTGGTAAGCGCCGAAACTCGGCCCCTCTTGCAACCAATCCGAGTAGAAGGTATAGCCATACGCCCGCAGATACGCCGATTGGCTCAGCGCGTAGGTGTACTGCACCTTCGTGATGCCCGTATCGTTGGAGATCACGTTGACGCTGTTATCGGTCAGCGGGATCGCTCCGTGGAAGGCGTGCGGCGGCGTACCAGGTACGTAGTAGAGCCCCGGCGCCTTGAAGTTCGTCCCGCTGGACGCGATCGGGCTGCCGAAGGGCACGTTGTACGCGACGTTGTCGCCGTAGCCCATGTAGCCGTTGATCCCGTACGTACTGTTTGGGCTGAAGTTGCACTGGTTTGCCGATAAGACCGGCACCGGCGTCGTCGGCGTGCCCCAGGTCACGACTGGCGATACACCACAGGTCGGTGCCGCGCCCGGCACGTGGAAGAGCGCCCAGGAGAACTGGTTGGCGCTCGTCCCGATGTCGGTCGGCGATTGGTAGAAGTAGTTGTTGAGCGCCGAACCGCTCCAGAGTATCTGCACGTCATCCCGTAAGCCGTTGTGCTTGGGGATGCCCATGTGCAGGTTGATCACGCTCTCGCGATCGCTGACACCCTGCGGGAACGCGTCCAGGCCGCTGTAGTATTCCCAGCAGCCGGCGCCCATGCCAGGGGTCGAGTTGGTCGGGGGGGCCCCAACCGGACAGGACGGTTTGACGCCTTGGCAGTTGGGCGTCGTGCAAACGTAACCGATGCCAAATTCCACGGCCGCCGGACCGGAGTAGATGCCGCCCGGGGTCATGTAGCCCGCGCCGTTGCTGTTGTCGAGGAAGCGGTATTGTTGGTTGTAACCGCTCAGCGCGACGTAGTAGCTGAAGGTCCGGTCGGGCGTTGAGCCTCCGGCTTCAACTTCTGCCTGATGATAAAAGGTCGGCGTTCCAATCCCGAGATTCGCCGTTGCAAAACCCGGGAACGTGCCCGTCTTGATGACTTGGTTGATGAAGCCCGCCGTGCCGGCCGAAGCCACGGACGCGGGACCGCCGCCGGTGTACACCTGGAGCTCTTGGAGACCCAAAGTGGATTCCGTCGACGAGTTGTAGTTGTCGAAGGCACGGTTGACGGGGATGCCGTCATACTCGTAACCCGTGTAATAGGAGTTTTGACCGCGGACGTAGGCCGCGTTGAAATCCCATCCCATGCCGCCCACTGAGGTCTGAACGCCGGGAACCGACGCCATCGCCGAGTAGGCATTATTGAGGTTGCCGCCGCCGCCGAGCGCCGCGGCTGCGGACGCTTGTGCGGCGTTGACGCTATAAAGATCGCTGCCGACGCCGGATTTCACCAGCGATGCGCCGGCTTGCGACGTTACGCGCGCGATCGTCTTGAGTGCCTTGACCATGGTATACGCGACGTTTTGCGATTGGTCGGCAAAAACCGTAACGCCCGGGAACGAGACACTTTGGTATCCCTCCCGAGTGAGATTGACCGTATACGTATCGGGGTTGAGCGAGAGGATAACAAAGTGTCCTCCCGCGTCCGTCGTGGTGGTTCTGGATCCGGAAGGTGCAGCTGCCTGTACCTGAACTCCGGCAATCGGCGCGCCGGTCGCATCCTTGACGCTACCCGTTAAGTTACCGGTGACGCCTGCCAGTGTCCATGTTTCCTGACTGAGGGTCAACACGAGTAACGTTGTGAGCGCAACCAGTGAACGCGTCAACGAACCTCGTTTCATGCGCATGGTTCCTCCTCTGGAACGTTAGAGTTATCGCGCGAAAGTTATCGCGCGTTAACGGCGCATTCATCGACACACACTTGCTTCCTATAAACCTGTGCGAAGTGTCGTATCCGTGTCACTTTTTAAAACCAAGCCGCAGTGACGCTTTATCTCATTGACCATCAACATATATCACGACCGTATTAGCAACCGAGTCCTGCGAGAATTGAGAACTACGTGAAGCCGGTTGCAGCCCGAACACTTATAATTGCAGCGTGGCGATAGTTCTACGTCAGTCGACCGGGCTCAGGAGCGACACTCAAACGCAGCTTCAAATGGAGGCTGACGTGCGTCGCATGCTCAAGCGTGCGAACGACCCGCTGCGGCTGGCAGCCTTTCCGCTGGTCCAAAGCCTGTGCGACCTGACGGGGATCCCTAGCGCAAAAAAGGCGTTGGGGAACGTCATCGAAACGGCGTTCCGGGACGTTTGGCCGGAAACCCGGCTTCGGGACCTTTTGCTAACCGCGGACCTGGAAGGCCGCGTGTTCAGAAACCAGGCCGCGCAACAGTTGCAAGTCTCGACCCGCCATTTGCAGCGCCGTCGCGCCAAGGCGGTTTCGATTCTGGCGTTGCACATTCGTAAGCTCATCGGCGAATCCCACGCGCGAGCGGTCGACGAGGACCGCGCCCCGGCCGACCCGCTGGAAACGATCGCCGAGCTCCTATCGGACATCGAGCCGGCCGTTGCGGCACGAATATTGCGGCTCGGCGGCCCGCAGTCGGCCGAACGAGCGAACCTGCTTGCAATCCGAGCGTCGGTAGACGCGGGCAACGAAACCGAGGCGGCGATCGCCGACGCTCGGCAGCACGCCTTTTCGCCCCTTTTTGCGACGTTCCGGGCGCAGTCGAAGACGATCAATGGGAAGGAGGGCGAGGCACGACAGGAACTGTGGCCGATCTTCACCAGGGCCGCTCGCGACTCGACGGATAGCGCCGAAGTTGCGTTCGAGCTCGAATGGCTGGCGTTTCTGCGCGCGCGTTACCACGGTCTCGTTCCTCAAGTGACACGAGTCGCGGCAAACCTCAATCGCCTCGCGCAGGACCGCCCCGCGTGGGCATCGCGATCGCTGCTTGCGCAAGCTGAAGCTCGCGTTCGTTCGGGTCGCCTTCAGGATGCTCTCGCTCTGCTGGATCGTGCCGAACGTGACGGGCTGCGCAAGCTGGCCCTCAGACAACTCGCCTCGGCTAGTGTTTTGCGGGCTGAAATTGGATTGCAGCGCGGCGACGACGCGGCGGCGGAACGGTTGGCCGCCGGTGCGTATGCGATTCTCCGAAATCGTCATTGTGACGCCTACAGAAGCCAGGCCACGCTTTCGCGAGCCGCTCTGCGGTTGCAAAAACGCTGGGTCTGTGAAGACGAGCTCGAAAACCTATCACCGACGGCGTGGGATCGCATCTTCATCGATATTGAGAGAGCGCGGCACCTCACCGTCGAGGGCGCCATCGATCGCGCCCGGGATTGGGCGCGCGACAGCTATGCTACGGCATCGGCGCTGACCTATCACGGCCTGGCTGCCCGAGCGGCGGCGACTATTGCGGCCACGTTTGGCGGCAAGAGCCGTCAGCGAAGGCATTGGTGCGGTCGTGCGCTCTCCCATTTATTGACCACGCGCGATCGCTCCATGGGCTGCGATCTTTTTGTGCCGGACGCGGAACGCAATGAAGTAGGGCTCTATCCGGGATTCGATGACGCCATCTCCGGAGTGTTGTATGAAGCGCTGGAGAGCGCCATACCGCCGTTACGCCGAAGCCCTGAGGCCGAGGCCGCGCCGGCTCGCATTTTCTTAAGACATATGAGTGGGTTCGTTTTGGGGCTTACGGTTTCCGACGATCGTTTCACGCGGTCGCTCGAAACGATCGCTAACGATGCCCATGCGTTCACGCAGTACATGGCGCACTTCTTAGAGGATGCGGCGGACGTCCTCGAGACGGCGTTTGCCGCCATCGCCGGCGCACGAGGACGTTCCGGGACGGATCAGCGTCTCGCACATGCGCTGCGCAGCTTCGCCGGAGCAGTGCAGCCTCGCGACGATGTGAGACGCTTCTTGGTCGGATAAGCATTTTGCAAGAACTCGAGGATTATGGGCCAGGATTGCTCGCTGGCTTTCTCGTCGGCTTCCGGCGAACCGCCGACATCCAAGGAGCTGTGGGCTAGCTCCGCCTTAGCGAATACGAACGGGATTCCGATCAAATGTCCGGCATCGGCGTAAAGTAAGAGTTGATCCGCAAACTGCTCCGGCATCGAGCCGCGGCGTTGCAAGATCTGTTTCGCCATGTACTCCGAGGGCCATAGCCGATCCGCGCCTCCTGCGACGAGAAGGACCGGCGCCATGATGCGTTCGACTGAGATTATCGCAGCTGGGTCAGTGTTGTTCTGAAGTCTCGCTCGATAGTCGTCGACGTAGGCTGGAGGCCGATGGGCGCTTTGCTGCAAAGAAAGCTCGCGTTGAATCGCGCTTGGTACCGAGCCATTTGCAAAGGGGACCGGCTGGCCGCGATATGACCAGGATGATTGCGGGGTCGTAGCGTCTCCAAACAAGCCATAAAACACGACCGACGCGGGTTTGAGTGCGACGACCGCCCGGACGTCGTTGAAAACGCTCCCGGCCAGCAGCGCCAGCTCGGCGCCTTTCGAACCACCCATGAGCGCAATGCCGCGATCACAAACGGTCGGTTGTTTTTGCATGAAAACGATGGCTCGCTGCACCAGTTCGATCGGTACATCGGTAAGCGACTTGGATAACCCCGGCGCGCCGAAGTATGCTAGGGCCATCGTCGTTAGTCCGTGGGATGCGAGAACCGCCGCCTGCTCTTCGGGAACGCCGCCCTCGCTTCCACCCAAAACGACGACTCCCGGGTGACAGCCGGGCGAGGTATGGGCAAACATCGTCGCGACGAAATCGCCCGAGTCAACAACTTGTCGCTTCACATCGTCGGCGACCACTATCCGCTCGCCGCTCACCGAAGCCGTTTGCGAACCGGAGGACGCAACGATGCTAAACGCGCGCGGGGCTAAGTCGCTATCGCGACCGGCATTAAACGGTTTAGGAGCTCCACTCGTCGGCACTGCCGACCAAAAAAGCCCCATCGCATTCGTTCCTCGATACGAGCCTGAAAGCGGAGCCGATAGGGAGAGCCTCAGCGACCCCGAAGCGGGAACCTGAAAGACCGCATCAGAGGAAAAGTTCAATCCAAACCGCTGCATGACGAACTGCATCCGAACGAGTGAGTTCGGCGCTGCTCGGACGGCAATTGCGACCGGCCGGTCCACCATGCTGATGCGTGGGATCACGGACAGTTCTAGCGCGCGACCTGAGCGACCGGCAGCGGCGACTGCGACCGCGCAAAGGAATGTACTTAGGAGAAAAACTCTAAGGCGATATGAGTGCATGCTGCGAATCCCGGTACAGCTTCATCGCCTGTCCTCGACGACCTTTGGAGCGCGCTGAATCTCGCTGTTATCAAGAAAAATCAAACATTGCCTGGCTGCGACGATCCGGATTTTAGGCCTTTTTGATGGATGTGCTCGCGGACGCCGCCTAGGATAGGAATGTGAGATGGGCCGTACGCATTTCGATCGCGCTCGGTGCATCCATTGCATCTGGAACGGCTGCACCTGCCGACGAAAGCGCCGCCTCCATGTTTCGAGGCGACGCTGCGCATCGCGGTCGCTACGAGTCCTCTTCGCCCGGCCTAAAAACGATAAGATGGCGCTTTCAAGCCAAAGGAGCAATTTTCTCCTCACCGACCGTCCACGATGGAGTGATATTCGTTGGTAGCGAAGACGGGCAAGAGTACGCCGTGCGCGCATCGGATGGAACGCTGGTTTGGAAGTTTGCGACTAAGGGGCCCGTAAATTCTTCGGCGGCCGTTTCGAATGGCGCAGTGTTTTTTTCCAGCTTGGACGGAAACGTCTATGCCGTCGACGAGACCAGAGGAGCCGAAAAATGGCGTTTCCGGACTCGCGGCGAGCGACGCTTCAGCGCGCCGGGAATCCACGGCATGCTGCCCCGCACCGAGACGATGCCCGATCCCTTCGACGTTTTCTTATCGTCGCCGGCCGTCGCGCACGGCGTCGTCTACGTTGGGAGCGGGGATCATAACGTTTACGCGATCGATTCCCACTCGGGGGCGCTCGTTTGGAAATTCGCAACCGGCAACGTCGTGCACGCTTCTCCCGCAGTCGACGGCGGCGTGGTGTACGTCGGCAGCTGGGATCGATATTTCTATGCTTTGAACGCGCGAACGGGAGCCGTGCTCTGGAAGTTCGCCACCGGCGACGATCGTGATATTTACAACCAGGTGGGCATCGCGGGCTCGGCGGCGGTTGCGAACGGCCTGGTGTACTTCGGATGCCGGGACAGCCATTTCTACGCGCTCGATGCCCGAACGGGGAGCTTGGCCTGGAAGCGCGACGAACATGGCAGTTGGGTCGTCGGATCGCCCGCAGTCGCAGACGGCACGGTTTATTACACCACGTCGGACGAACGGAGATTCTATGCCGTCGATGCCAAGACGGGAGCACCGCGCTTCACGGTTGGATATAGCGCGTTCGCTTTTTCGTCGCCGTCGATCGCCGGCAGCATCGCATATTTCGGCTCGTTTGACGGGCGCCTATATGGCGTCGACGTGAGCTCCGGAACCGTGGTCGCTCGGTTCTCGACGGATGCCTCGGCCCGTCACTTGCGGGAACACGTCGACACTTCAGGCAATCTCGATCTGCGCTCGTTTTATTCCACGGCGACGCTCGATGGCACGATCGTCGGATTGAACGGGATCTACGGCTTGGGGTCGATAGCAGGGTCGGCGGCGATTGCCGGCGGTACGCTCTTCATAGGAAGCACGGAAGGAACGCTCTACGCCATTGAATAGGGGGCCGCATGGGACGAGTCATTCACTTTGAGATCCACGCTTCGGATTTGGAGCGCGCGTCTAAATTTTACACCGAGGTCTTTGGCTGGAAGATTCACAAATGGGAGGGTCCGGTGGAGTATTATCTCGTCGTCACGGGCGAAGGCGACGGTATCGACGGCGGGATTTTGCCAAGGCGCGGCGACATCCCGGAGATCGGCGCGCCGGTGAACGCCTTTGTCTGTACGGTAGGCGTCGCCTCCCTTGAGGATGCGATGACGGCGGTGGAGCGCGCCCGTGGCACCATCGTCGTTCCAAAGAACGAGATTCCCGGTGTCGGCTGGCTGTGTTACGCCAACGACACTGAAGGCAACATATTTGGAATGATGCAGCCGGTGTAAGGAATGATCTCAAGATCGTCAGTTTCGACTGCCAACGTCGTCGACGCGTGTTTGCGTTTGGGCTTACCGGTCAGATACGCCCCGCCGACAATCCGGCCGCTAGTCGTGGGGACCTCGATTACGGGCCGAGCGCTGCCGGTCGTGCACTACGGCAGCCTCGAGGTCTTTTTCGAGGTTCTACAAGGCGCGCAGGCCGGCAGCATTCTCGTCGTGGACAATCAGGGGCGCGGCGATGAGGCCTGCATCGGCGACTTAGTTGCGCTCGAGGTCAAGGCTGCGGGTCTTGGCGGCATCGTGATCTGGGGCGCGAATCGCGACTCGCAAGAGATTCGTTCGATCGGATTGCCGCTCTACAGCATCGGCGCCACCCCAGTCGGCCCTCGGCGGCTCGATGTTCGCAAAGCGACGACGTTTGAAGAGGCCCTGATCGGGGGCGAACGCGTGACCAAGCAAGATCACGTTTTTGGGGACGACGACGGGGTTGTGTTCGTACAGCGCCGGCACGTCGAAGACGTCATCCGCACGGCACGCGAGATTCGCGGCAAAGAGGAAGCGCAAGCCGAGCTGGTACGACAGGGCCGGCCGCTGCGCGAGCAATTCGAATTCTCCCGGTTTTTGCGGGAACGCGAGGTCGACGAAACGCTCACATTCGGCAAACACCTGCGCAGCATCGCCGCGGCAATCGGCGAGTAAGGCCGCCCTCAAGGAGCATCGATTGATTCCGAATGCGTTGAGGGGCCGACATCTCGCAACAGCTTTCGGAAGCGGCGGTCCTCGCAGATCAATTCGAACCAAGGCAAACTCTTCAGAAACGGCAAAGTCGGCTCGCGTTCCTCGTAGGCGGTTTCTAGGTACGCCAGCGCTTCCTGGGCGCGGCCCAGCCCGCTGGCAACCATCGCGAGGTTCCAACAAACGACATACTCGCTACGCGCGAGCGCGCGAAGAGCGTCAAATATATCTGCAGCGCGCTTGCCGTCTCCAAGATCCGCATAGGCGCGGCCAAGCATAGGCAAACGAAAACTCGAGTCCTCACCGCGTTCCTGGGGAAGAAGGTCCAGGTCGGCGATCGCGTTTTCCGGCTCACCGATGAGGAGGTAGGCCTGCGCGCGATAGCGTCGCGCGAAATAAAACGACCGGTCTGCCTCCAAGATGTTGGAGATTATCGCGATGGCTCGGGCATAGTCCCCCGAGTGTAAAAGCACGCGAGCGAGCAGTAGTCGCAAAGGCAGCGACGACGGCTCTCTCATCAGCGCAAATTGAGCGTGCGCGAGGGCATCCGGATAGCGGCCCACGCAAATCTGCACCCAGGCTGCATTGGTTCTTGCGAACGTTGACCCGGGATTGAGCCGCATCGCGATGGCGCTCTCCTCCTCTGCGGCTTGCCAGTTCCAGTCGCAAAAACTCAAGAGCCCCGACCGCACGGCATGCGCAATCGCGGACGCCGAATCGATAGCCAGCGCCTTTTCGATGGCCTCCTTGGCCAAAGGAAATGAAAGGGCCGGCGGCACGTGCCAGTACGTTGCTAGAAACGAGTGGGCTCGAGCGAGGCCGATCAAAGCCGGGACGTACGTCGGACTCGCCTGCAAGGCTGCCTTGAAAAACTCGATGGCTCGTTCTAACGAAGGCTCCGTGCGCTGTTCCAGGAAGAAACTGCCCTGGCAGTAGTTTCGAAACGGCTCAAAGCCGTCGCCCGATAAGACCTCCCCGAGGCTTGCGGCGTCTGCCGTGAAGGACTCGTTCAGGGGAGGATCGGCCACAGTCACCGGAACCGCAAAACGATATCCTTGTCGCGGCACGGCTAGGATATATGCGTGATCGCGGGCGCGCTCTCCTAATAAGCGACGAAGCATGTAGATGTGCTGCGTCAGGTTAGCGTCGCTAACCGCTTCGTCCGGCCATACGCTTACGGCCAGCGCCTCTTTATTGACGACGCTTCCGTTTGCCTGAATCAACTGAGTGAGAATGAGGCCTAAGCGCTCGGATACCGTGCTGACTTCTGAACCTTTGAACAAGACTCGTCTCAATGAGTCAAACCGGAAATCACCGAAGCAATACACCGGAGCGGCACTGGTTGGCATGTCAGGCGTAATCGGCGAACGGGTCCTCTTTTACCTCGTCACAAAAGTTTTCAAGATGAAACCCGGGGACCATCCTGACGGCGACGTCGGTCACGAAACAGTTGCCGGTGGCGTATGGCTTTTGCCGCGCGACCGATGCAACGGCCCCGAGGAAGACCGGTACGAAGCCCGTGCGTGGCGCGGTCGACAGGACCCCGATCACGTCGCTTCGGTGGAGCAGATTGAGGTACGCGCCGAAATCGGCGGAGACCCCGGCGTTGACGAGCATCACCTCGGGAGCCTTCCAGCGAGCGATTCCGCCCGCGTCGTGCAGGCTGATGGCGTCCCATATGAGATCCGCGCGGGCGCCTACGACCGCGTGACGCTTGAGAATTCGACGAGCGAGATTCGCGCCGTCCACCTCGAAGCGTTCGCTCTTACTCATGTAGGCCGCGCTAAGCCCGCTGTCGTGAAGAATCGCAGCAACGTAGACGGCCTCGGCGTCGTGCGGAACGCCTTTGGCCCCTGCGATCAGCTCCGCAAAAAGAAACGTGCGCAGCGAATGATTGAAAATCTCAGGAGGTAAGGCGGCGCGCGCGATCGCAGTCGCTTCCTTTGCCAGTGGCGTGTCGGGAATCGCTATGCCGGCGATCGCCGCCGGGGGCGCCTCGCCGACAAGCGTCGTCGCCACGATCGCGGAACATGTGGTAAGGAAATCAGAACGCTGCATCGATAAGCTGCACCCGTTTTTTGTTAGGAGAGCGGGCTCACGTTGCGTCTTTAGCGGAAAACATCCTGTCAAGGTCGTCCTGGTCGGCGCGTACGCAGCAGCGTCGCTAAGCGCCAGGTGATGTAATTTGATTGTAGAGGCTTGCAGTATCCAGGTCGAGCTCTTTAACTAGAGGATCTACGCCGAGGTGCGTGTACCAGCATTCGCGATTGTCGCCACAGAGGTCGATGTGGCGCAGCGCTGCATCCCGATTCTTGCGGCCGATCTCGGCCACGGCAAAGCACATGGCTGGCACGAACTGGGATTCCGCTGCGCGCTTGAGACGCTCGAGCGCGTTCTCCGCGTTCGCACTGTCACCGAAGCGAAAGCGGGTGTAAAGCGCGTACCCTTCCGCAAAATAGCGAGCGTTCATTTGACGGTCCACCAGCGGATCGTAAGGCGAAAGTCTGACCTCATCGAAATTCCAAAGCGCGTGATCTGGTTTCCCAAGCAGCAACGGAACCCGGATCTGGTTTCTTCGGGACGCAGGCGGGAGGCGGACGAGGAGAAATTGAATTTCACCCAATCATGCAAAGCAACGAGCACTCGCACCCCCATACGCACGCCGATGGCACGGAGCACAGTCATCATCACGATCACGGTGACCACGAACACGATCATCCACACGAGCAGCACGCCCACGAGCATTCGCACGCCGATGGGACGACGCACGATCACCCCCATTCGCATTCAGCAAGCGAAAATGACCACGAACACGATCACTAACATCGGCTGACTTGGCTCGTCGCAAGGGTTCGGGTTCGATGGGCCCCGCACGGTGCACGCGGCTTCCGCGCGCGCTGGATGAATGGTTTACGGCACGCCTCGATTTCACGCCGGAAAAGTCGCCGAGCGAGTTACTCGTCGCTCTTATCCACGGGGGCCCACGCTTGCGCGACGGCTACATGGCGATCCATCGCCGTGCATTGGAACACTACGCCGTAACGGCGCAGACGGACTGCTATGCTGTCTATCGACGCAGTCTTCTCGACACGTTCGGGGTCGAATACGTCGACCACGTCGAGCGCTGGCTTGCGGCCGAGGGGATCGAGCTTCAATCTGTATCTGATGTAAACAAGAATTAGGCGGAGCAGGTTATGGCGAGCCTGCCGCACCAAAAACCGCGCCAGTGGAGCGACTTCCGACAAGGGCATTTGATTTTCCGGCTTTGAGGCGAGTCTTCGACGACAACGCCACGGACGTCCGCACTCGGATTCTGCTCATGTACGTGTTGCTCGCCGCGCTCAACATCGGCGTATGGATTTTAGCGCTGGCGACTTTTCAAACGCGGCCGGCGCTCGTGGCTACCGCGCTGCTCGCGTACACGTTCGGATTGCGCCACGCTGTCGACGCAGACCATATTTCGGCGATCGACAACGTAACGCGCAAGCTGATGCACGAAAACAAGCGGCCCGTCGCGGCCGGTTTCTACTTCTCGCTCGGCCACTCCACGATCGTCGTAGCCCTCTCGGCTTCTATTGCGCTGGCTGCGACAACGATACAGCGGGCGTTCCCGACGTTGCAGACCTTCGGGGGCCTGATCGGTACGTCCGTTTCCGCGCTTTTCCTCTATCTCATCGCAGCGATAAATCTCGTCGTACTGGTTCAGGTGATCCGCGCTTTCAGATGTGTCGGAAGCGGGCGAGGCTACGACGAGCAGACCGTCGACGACTTTCTGTTGCAGCGCGGGCTCATTGGGCGCTTCTGCCGGCCGCTGATTCGTTTGATTGGGCGCAGCTGGCACATGTATCCGCTGGGGCTTCTCTTCGGTTTGGGATTCGATACCGCAACCGAGGTAGGTCTGTTAGGGATAGCCGCCATCGAGGCCGGCAAGGGACTACCTATCCTAACGATTCTTATCTTTCCCTTGCTTTTTACCGCGGGCATGTCCCTTATCGATACGACGGATGGAATCTTAATGCTCGGCGCTTACGGCTGGGCGTTCGTAACCCCCATCCGAAAACTCTGGTACAATATGAATGTCACGCTCGTGTCGGTTCTCGTGGCACTCCTCGTTGGGACGATAGAAGCGTTAAGCGTGCTGCACGCGCAGTACAGTTTCAATGGGGCCTTTTGGAGCCTGGTCAGCCGTGTAAGCGACAACTTTGGACTGCTGGGTTTCGTTATCGTCGGGGCATTCGTTGCTAGCTGGGGCGTGTCGGTTGTCGTCTACAAATCCCGCCGGTTCGATGCCCTATGAGCTGGCGTACCGGTACGCCGCGACGCCGTCGTCACGTTTAAGCGCGCCCTTCGCGAGAATGAGTATGAGTTCGTCGCGCATTCCGTCCAAACGCGCGGCCTGCCGTGCGAAGCAAACGTGGCCGACTTTCGCCCACTGCTTGCGCTCATCGTCGCGGATCGGATCGGCGGCCGACCGACCCCCGAGATCGCTTTCGCCTTCCATGCAGCCGTGGCGGGCCTCGTCGCGACGATCGCCAGTAGCGCTGCCTCCCTTCCGGCAGTAGTCACAGGGGGCGTTTTTCAAAACGCGCTTCTCTTGGAAATGCTAGCGGCGCAGCTGGGTGAGCGGCTTTGGTTCAACCCGGTCGTTCCGCCCAATGACGGCGGTTTGAGCCTCGGCCAAGCGGCATTGGCCTGTAACGAATCGCGTTTGAGCGGCGCGACCAACGACGTTTAGTTCAGCCACGTCGGCGGTCTTTCTGGTCAACGTCATCGGTGGAGTAATACTCGTCTCGCTGTTGAATTACGCCCGGGATGTTGATGAGGCAGACCGTGTCGGCGCGTACAGCGTTTCTTAGCCGGCTCATCGGCGTATACTGCATCCTCATAGCGCTGGCAATGGCCGCGCACAAACGCGAAACGATAGAGACGGTGATTGGTCTGGTTCACGACGCGCCGGTGGCGTACGTGTTCGGTTTGCTGGTGGTGGGCGCGGGCCTGGCGATGATTCTGACGCACAACGTCTGGTCCGGCGGTGATCAAAGGCCTGCTCTTTTTGTTCCTTTCGCCTCCGGCGGCGGTAGGAATCGTCCTCTGGGGCCCTGCCTACGAACAGTTCTTCTATCTGGACGTCGCGATTGCGTTCTGTCTCGGTGCCTACCTAACGTATGCGGGCTTCAGAGTATCTGACGCGCGCTGAGCTCGAGCGCGTGGTTGGCGAAGCGCTCGAATCGCTTCCAAAACGGTTCGCAGACTTGGTCGAAAACGTCGTCATCGCGGTCGAGGATGAGCCGACCGCCGAGGACCTGGACGGCATCGAGCCCGACTCGGACGGTGATTCGGAGCTGCTCGGCATTTACCGCGGAGTGGCGCTCACCGACCGCACGCATGACATGCCATTGCTGCCCGACGAGATCGCCGTCTTCCGCGGCCCCATCAATCGTGTTGCGAACACGCGGCAAGACGCGGTGCGGGAGGTGCGCGAGACCATCATTCACGAGCTGGGGCACTACTTCGGACTCGACGACGACGAAATGCCGCATTGATCGGTCGTCAACCCGGCTCCCCGTTGCTTTGGTTAGCGCGGCGAATTGCAGGCGCGACGATACGCACGATGAGCACTTGGAGCACGGCTGCCGCCGGCACCGCGAGGAAGGCACCGCCAATGCCCAGGAGCGTGCCGCCGACGACCGTCGCCAGGATGATCAAGAGGAAGCTCAACTGAACCCGCTGGCCAAAGATGATCGGCGAGAGCACGTTTTGGTCGATCATCTGGACCACGACGAAGATCGCTAGCGCGATCAGCATCCGCTCCCAGCCGTTCGTCGCCAACACGACCAGAAGAATGATCGGGCCGGAAATAACAGCACCGACCATCGGAATCGCTTGAAAGACGGCGGCGATGAAGCCCAATAGCAATGAATACGGAACGCCGAGCAGCGCGAGCGATGCGCCCATCACAACACCGACGACGGCTCCGTTGAGCACGACGCCTTGCACGTAGGCGCTCAACCGGGCGCCAATGTCGGCGAAGGCGTCGCGCCAATCGCGGCGCAATCCCGGTGGAATCAGGCTGAGTACGAATCGCTCGAGTTCGTCGGACGAGAGCATCCAACCGATTGCGAGTAAGAGGATCAACAGCGCATTCCCGATAGCCACGGCAACGAGCCTTGGGCCAACGAGAATGTGTGGGCCGATCGCACCGACGGCCGCGCCGGCGGAGTTAGCCAATACCGACGCGAGTTGGCGGCCCATTTGGTCGTTCTTCAGGTAATGTTCTGCGGCGGTGAATTGATTCTGGAGCGAGCCCGCATAGCTGGGCACGGCCTGAACCAATTTGACGAGCTCGGCGCCCACCGGTTGCACCAGCACGAATCCAACCACAACGACCGCGATCATCGCAACGCCGAACGCGATGCCGACCGCAGCTCCGAACGGCATCCGTTTGTTCAAGCGATTGACGATCGGTCGCAAGCCGGCTGAAAGTAACACGGCAGTGAAGAGCAGCAGCAGCGCCGAGAGCGCCCCAGCCACTAGGTCCCACACGAGGAATGCGCCGGCGAAGACGACGGCGGCAGCGACCCATCCGCGTATACTAATCATGCTGTCACAGATCCGTAACTGTATTCCGAGACTTCGTCATTCCTTCTTAACTCCTCACGCGCGCAAGGCCTCGCCGTCAGGCGCTGCGAAGCCATCTCGGTGCGGCAAACTGCTGACCGCACGTGACCAATGGAGCCGTAAGCGAATTGCCCGACGAGATTGAAGTCGACACCAACGATCTGCAAGACAGCATCCGAGAGCGCAATGAAGAGCGCGCGGATCGCCAGCGCGGGGAAAAAGAGGGAGGCTGGCTGCGATTCATCGGGCTATCGACGGCGATCCTCGCGGTCTTCGCGGCCATCGCTGCTCTGCAGTCGAGCAATCTCGTAAACGAGGCGCTGCTCCACCAGATCAAGGCATCGGACACGTGGGCCGAATACCAAGCCGACCGGCAAAAGGATCACGTCTACGCGATCGCGCTCAACGGGCTGCTTGACGCGGGTGCCGCAAATCCGGCGTTGGCAGCGGCGATGCGGAAGCAGAACTCGGTGCCGGCCGGCGCAACGACGATGCCCGCAGCGAAACCTGCGTTCGCGCGAGCCGCCGAGTACCGCGCAAAGATCGTCGAAGAAACGCGTAAGGAAGCGGCACTTTCGAAATCGGCTAAGGATTTCGAAGAAGAAACGGTCGACGAAATGCGCAAACATCACGCGTTCGAATATTCGGTAGCACTCATCCAGGTCGCCATCGCGGTGGGAGCCGTTTCGGCGCTGACCCGCGTCAAGCCGGTCTGGTATCTCAGCATGCTGGTCGGCGCAATCGGCATCGCGTTCTGCGTTCTTGGCTTCGCCTCTTAGCGGCTAACCGTTAACGATAGCCTTCAGTGCTTTCTCAAGCAGAACTATGTCATCGAGCTTCCTCTGCGACAAGAGCCCTTCGATCCGGTCCAGGCGTGCCTGGCGAGCTTTCTTCACGACGGAGATCCCGCTAGGGGACGCCTCGCAGATGGTCACTCGTGCGTCCGTCGAGGAGCCTTTGAGGCGCACGAAGCCCCGCCTCTGCAATGCTTGGACAATTCGCGTCATCGTCGGTGGCGTCACGTGTTCTGCTGCAGCTAATTCTCCGATCGTACACGGCCCTCCAAACGTCAGTACCGATAGCGCTGACAATTGCGCCGGCCCCACGGTGCTCTGGCGATCAGCCTCTCGCGCGTAGCGGAGAACGTAGATGGCGGCCGAGTGCAATTGGTCGGCGACGCGACGCAACTCGCTACTGCGGGCCATATAGCGATAGAAGATGCCCGTCGGGATCGCGGAAATTAACCGCCCAATTGAGATCGTTGACGGGGCGCGGCCCATTGAGAAATTGGATCTGGCCCCTGAGAGCGGCATAGGCCTTCTCGACGCTGGGAACCGCGAAAACGCATTCATGGCCTTGAGAATCGCCGGCGCCGCTTCCGAGTTCGGAGCTTAGTGCGAGTTTGGCTTCCCCGGTATCAAAGAAGGCGAAATCCTCGAACCTCCCCGTCATCGGCAGTCCGAGGGCATCGCGATAGAAGGTTGCGGCACGGTCGACATCGCGTACGGCAAGCATCACAAAGGCAAGTCTCTCTAGCATGCGAGTCACTCCTGTACGGCGTGTATTTATTTAGTTAGGCTAACTAACTATATCGCCGACGGCCCGCACTGTCAAGCGAGGGGCGAACGAATCGCCGCCGCCGAAACGCGGCGCTAAAGGAGCTTTGCATGCATAGACTTGCCGTCGCGCTGATCCTTGGTTGCGTTCTCCTACCGTCGGCCGCGCGCAGCGCCGCAAAAACGCCGTCCCTGGCAAGCTCGTCCGTCCAATCCGCGATCGTCGCCGCCGTCGAAAAGGATCGCACGAGGTACGGGGGCCGCGCGCCCATTCCCGGCGTGCTGATCGGCGTTTGGGACGGCACAGGTGCAGGCTTCGTGCGCGCGTTCGGCTACGCCGATCTTGCGACGAAGCGGCAACTTACGGCGGCGGACCATTTCCGCATCGGCAGCGACACTAAAACGTTCGTGGTGAGCGTCATCCTGCAATTGATCGCCGAAAAGAAGCTCAGCCTCGACGACCCGGTCAGCCGCTTCCCGCTGGGCGTCAGCATACCTAACGGCGATAAGATCACGGTGCGCGACCTCTGCAACATGCGTAGCGGCCTCTTCGAGGCTTTCAATACGCCGCAGTTCGCGCGCTTGAACATGACTCTTCCGAAGAATTTCGACCCGCGCTCGCTCGTAGTTTGGGCGGCCAAACAGAAGCCCTACTTTCCGCCCGGCAAAGGCTACCACTACAGCAATACGAACTACTTGCTTCTCGGGCTCATCATCGAAGAAATCACGAAAGACAGCGTGGGCGATCAGATCCGCAAGCGTCTGTTGGAACCATTCGGATTGACGCAGACTTCCTATCCGCAAACGGAAGCCATGCCGGACCCGTGGGCTCGTGGTTACGGTCTCGACAAGCAGCGTAACTGGGAAGACGTCAGCAACACGATTCCCGTCGCCTTCATGGGATCGGCCGGCGAGATGATTTCTGACATGGCGGATATCAGGCGTTGGATCAAGCTTTACGCGACCGGAAAGACGGGCGGACCGCCGAGCTACCGCCCACTCACAGAATGCCGGCAGTTTCTTGGGAACGCCGCCTTCGGTTTGGGCATCAACTGCAGCGCAGGCTGGTACGGCTATACCGGCGCGCTGCCCGGTTACAACACCGCGGACTACTACTTCCCGGCGACTGACACGACCATCGTCGCGTGGATAACCTACCAGGCCGAGAAGCCCCCGGAAGGCGTCGCAAGCGTCATCTTCCGCGATATCGCGCGAATCCTAACGCCGGGCAACGTTCCATTCGTGTACAGCAGCGAGGAATTACAGCGCTCCGGCCTTTGATCGGCGCATCAGGTATCGGTCATCGCGGGGGATCGGGCCACAGGCCGGTGCCGGCCGCTCGCGTCAGGTCGACGTGCCAAGGAATCGCCAAGAAACTCTCGCGATCTGCCGGCTCGAGTTCGTTGGCGGTCTCTAGCATGAGGCGCCTGGCGCGTTGCAGTGCGCTTGCCGCCTCGGCGGAATCGCCCGTGACGCGGAAGATCTGGGCCGCTACCCAATAGCACTGCGTGGGCCAATCCGTTGCACGCATGATCGCGTCGTGGTCTGCGATCAGTCGCCGCACCGCCTCGCGCGCAGCCGGAACGTCCCCAAGCGCGGCATTCCAGATCGCAAAGTTGGCAAGCGTCGTGCTCGACCAGATTGGCGCCTCGGAACGCGACCGCAGCTCGAACGATGCCTTCGTCAGCTCGATCGCTCGCGCGTAATCACCGGTCATCCCCTCCGCGAACGCCAAATTCTCGAGAACCGCAGCCTCGATCAGTCCGAACCCAAAGCGTTGCGCGCGTTCGAGCGCCAGCTCCGCGGCTTGACGCGCACCGGCAATTTGTCCGGTGTAGGCGCGCAGAAAGATGAGGTTGGAGAGGCCGCCGATTCGCCCCCGCTCGTCGCTTGCGCGCTCGAAGAGCTCAACCGCCTTCTCGGTGAAAGCGAGGGCGCGTTCGAAGAATCCCAGCCGCATTTCGAATAATCCTTGATTGAGAAGCTGGCCTCCGCTTCCGGCAAGGTTTCCGGTTTCGCCGTAGATTCGCGCGGCCGTCGCATAATGCTGGCGCACCTCGGTGGATCGCGTTCCAGACGCCTGCAGTGACACGGCGACGCGCCCATGCGCCTGAGCCTCCGCAGACCGGTCGCCCAGCTTGACCGCCAGCTCTAGGCAGCGCGTACTCAAAGTTAGGCAGCGCGCGATGTCGAGGCGCTGATACGCAATCGTGTATCCACTGCTTGACGCGAGCTGTTCGAGCACCGGATCGGCGGCGCGCGCCGCGGCTCGTGCGGCTTCGTCGAAGAGCGCTTCGGCGGCGGAAAGATGCCCACGGTGGGCTTCTACCTGCGCCAACGCGCAGAGCGCACGCGTTGCGCCTGCCTCGTCTTCGGCCGCTCGGCTGCACGCGAGCGCCGCTTGCCCCGCGGCATATGATTCCGCCAAGAACCCCAGCGTGAACGCCATTTTTGCCTCGGCGAGATGCAAGGCCGCCTTCCATGGCGCGTCGTGACCGACGTAAGTGCGTAACGCGCGAGCGGCTCGCTCGTGCATCGCGCGATCGCCCGTGGTGAGAGCGAGATCCATGCGATGCAACAACGTGGAGCGGTGCAGTGCGGAGTCGTCAAGTTCGGAATCGACTTGTTCCAGCGCCAGCAGCGCAGCATTCCGCGACTCTAGGTCGCCACAGCGAGACTCGATCGTGACGCGCTCCAGCAGAAGGTCGGCGCGCGCGCGCGGTTCCACGCCGAGGGCCAGCCCGCGAGCGCACTGCATACGCGCTTCCTGCAGCGCACCGATCGAAATCGATCGGCGCGCAGCTTCGAGATAGCAACGGGCCGCGTTGGCAGCGTCGCCGGCGCATTCGTAGTGCGCCGCCAGCGACGCCGAAAGTTCCGAGAATCGCTCGGGATAGAGTCCTTCCAGCACGCGCGCGACGCGCCGGCGACGAACGGCAGCGTCTTTTGGCGGTACCGCCTGTGCGATCGTTTCGTACAGGAGATGGTGGGCGAAGGCGTATTCGAGAAACCCACGACCTGGGGCCTCGCGAATGATGCGCCGGTCAAGCAACTCGTCGAGCGCGTCGCTCAGCGCGGTTTCGTCCCACGCGCTGACATCGCGGATGGCATCGCGCGAAAAGCGATCGCCGATGCAGGCTGCAATCTCGGCAGCCGTTCGAGCGCCTTCGGAAAGTCGCTCGACGCGACGCGCGACAACGGCTTCGAGCGACGCCGGCGCCCCCCGTTCGTCTTCGCGCACCTCGACGACGAGCTGAGTGAGGAAGAACGGATTGCCTTGCGACGCAACGATCAGCGTTTCGGCGGGACGATCGCCCATGTCGGGCAGCGTCTTACGCAGTTCTTCAACATCGCTGACGGACAGCCGGCTCAGCCAGAGGCTTTGCGCCCCGGCGGACGTGCGGGCTTCGCGGCGCAGACGATGCAGCGCGTGCATTCGCGGCGTTTCCTCGTCGCGGTAGGTCACGACGATCATCACGGGGACGCCCGAAATCCTCCGCAACAAAAACTGCAGCAGTTCGAGTGTTGCCGGCTGCGCCCAGTGAAGGTCTTCGAGTAGCAGCAGCAGCGGGCGCTGCGCGGCGAGACTCGCTATGCAGCGAAACAACGATTCGAAGAGTCGGATTCGTTCGCTCTCGCCGTCCAGGCGTGGGATCTCTGGAAGGCTGACACGCGCGTTGAGCTCGGGCAACAGCGCCGCGACGCTAGCGAGGGCCATGCTGGGCTTGAGCGACGCGACGAGCGCGAGCGCGGAGCGCAGCGCATCGACGATGCTCTCGTAGGGAACGGCTTCCGGCGAACTCGTCGTACCGATGAGCACCCGTCCCCCGCGATCCTCCACGGCGTGGGCAAATTCGAGGCCCATTCGCGACTTTCCGATCCCTGATTCGCCGCCGATGAACGCACACGCGCCGCGACCGCGAGCGGCCCGGCTCCAGGTCTCCGACAAACGCTCCATCTCGTCGCGGCGGCCGACGAACGGCAGAACTGCCGACCCACGGGCGATGTCGGGACCTTCGGGCCGGCCGTCTTCATCTGAGGGTGCTTGACCGCGCGCAACGCGCTCCGCGACCGCGGTCGTCTCGAGCATGGGTTCGGCATCCATTTCGGCGCGCAGGCGTTTGGCGAACGCGGCGTATTCACTGAGCGCGCCGGCGCCATCACCGCTTTCGTAACGCATCGCGATGATGCGCCGCACGACGTCTTCGCGCCACGGATCGACGGCAAGCACGCGGCGAGCCGTTTCGATTGCCAACGCGAGATTAGCGTTTCGCCGTGCTTGAGAGATGCGCTCGGTGAGACAGCGCAGATAGGCGTTGCGGTAACGCTCCCGAATGGCGTCGAGCCACTCGTCGTAGATCTCCGGCAGCAGGTCGCCGCGATAGAGGTCAATCGCTTCGGCCAGGCGGCTCCGGTCGTTCGACGCCTCCTCGAAGGCATCGACGTCGAGCCACACGTCGGCATCGGGATTCCAGGCGACCTTCTCGGTGTCGACCGTAACGAACCGGTCCGCGCGGGGCAGGATCTTCGGGAGCTCGCTGAGCGTGGCGCGCAGCTTCGCACGCGCCGCGCTTTCCTCGTCGTCCGGATAGAGCAGAAACGCGAGATACTCGCGCGACACCGGTGCGGCGCGGTGCAATAAGAGGTAGGCAAGCACCTGCAGCGATTTCCGCGGTGTCGCCAGAGCAAATCGCGCGCCGTCTAGCGCGACCTCCAGGTGACCGAAAAGGCGAATATCGAGATGACCGCGGCTCTTCGCTCCCGCCGAACGCAAATCGCTCGCCTTCGCGAGAGTTTTGCCCACTTTAACGAAGCCTTCTCGGTTTTGCGGGCGGCCTCCCGGCCCTCGTGCGTTTTGGTACGCCCGATCCGCTAGGATGGACGCCTACCACTCAAACCCCTAAGGAGACATCATGTCAGCCTCCCCGTTGTACCGGCAGTGCGCGCCGGCTCTCGCCCTGTTGGCCGGCCTCGCAGCCTGCACGGGCCAACCGAACAGCACCGCCGGGGCGTTCGTCCCGAGCGCCGCGAGCGTGGAACGCCAAGCGCCCGCGGCCGGCTCGGCCCGCGTCGATTCGCTCCAGCCCGATGGCGGAATCCGTATATTCACCGCCAACCGCGATAACGCAAGCGTTCTTGGGTTCAGCGTGAGGGCGGCAGGCGACGCGAAGCCTCTCGTCACGCTCGCGGGTTCGAATACGACCCTTACCCAGCCAGACGCACTAGCGGTCGATAACTCCGGGCATATCTACGCCGCTAACGATGGCGGAAATCAGGTCGCCGTCTTCGCCGAGGGCGCCAACGGTAACGCCAAGCCCGCGAGGATGATCGGTGGATCCAAATCGCATCTCGGTCCGACCGAAGGCATCATGGTCGATCCTTCCGGAAACCTCTGGGTGACCAATTACAGCGCAAACGCCATCACCGAATACGCGGCAGGCGCCAAGGGCAACGTTTCGCCGATAAGAACGATCGGCGGAAGCAAGACGCAGCTCAACCTACCGTGTGGGATGGCGATGGACAGCAGCGGCCGGCTCTTCGTCGCAAACCGCGATTCGGGCGCGATCGTCGCTTTCGCCAAGGGAGCCAGCGGCAACGCCGCGCCGGTCGTCTCGATCGCGGGAAGCAGCACCGGCCTTAACTCGCCGTTTGCCCTTGCATTTGATTCCAACGGTCGGCTCCTGGTCGCCAACGAGGGCTCGAGTATCGGCATCTTCGCCAAAGGCGCCAACGGCAACGTGGCGCCGGTCGCCCAGATTACCGGGCTTTCCTATCCGGCCGGCGTCATCGCGGATGCCAACGATCACATCTGGGCCGCGGACTTTAGCGCCAACACAATCAAGGAGTTTGCCAGCAACGCTAACGGCAACGCGACGCCGCTCCGTACGATTCAAGGCCCCAAGACGACGCTCAGCGGAGCGAATTATTTAGCTCTGCACTAACGTCGTAAACGTTAAGACGGGATATCCAAAGGGCGACCGGTCTCGAGGAGCGTCTTGAGACCGGAAAGCACGGGGTTCCAGCCGGTGAGCGTACCGGCATACGTTTCCGTTTCACCGGCGTAGTGCTCGTGCGTTACGGTGAGCCGGCAGGTCTCGCCCATCGGCTCGATCTCCCACGTAACGCGCGACGGCGGATCGCGATCTTCGGCCTTCGTGTCTGAAACCACAAACGTGTGCACGAGCCGGCGCGGCGGATCGGACTCGAGCACCTCGCCTTCGAGCATAAGGGATCCGTCGGCGCGCCTCCGGTTCAGCGGTCCGCCGGGTTTCCAAGTCGACTCGACCGCGCTTGCGTAGAAGTAGTGCTTAGTCATCGCGGGATCGCTGATGGCCTGCCACAGCTTCTCGGGCGTCGTGCGTATGTAGAGTTGAAAAACTTGGCGCAGCGGTTGCGGCATCAGAGCTCCTCTTATGCCGTAAACGGCGTCCCTTTTCCCGTCGAGCAATACTCACTCAAGCTCTCGAGGTAGTATCCCCAGTTGAAGTTGTAGGTCCCATAGTAATCGTCCGCGAGCTCGACCGCGTAGTCTTGCCAAAAGCGCAAGCGAGTGCGGGATTCGTCGAGCAGCTCCAGCGCGAAGCGAAACGTCCCGTCGGCCCAATTTTCGTGGCCGCCGACGCATCGCCAAACGAGTCTTTGATTCGGCCGGAGCTCCTCGATCCGCATATCGGGATTGAAGTCGCCGCGGAACGTGAAGCGAACGACCGCCACGACTTCTGCGGGCGGTGCCGAGACTGTTACGCTCCACCATGAAGCCAGCCCGCGCTGCGTCGTTAGTGCAGCCCAAACTACATCCGGCTTGGCCGAGATATCGCAAACGTGGTGTATCGTCTTCATGCTTTGGCAGCCGGCGCTGGCAGCGAGGCGTCGAAACCATCGTTTGAACCATACCAATCGGCGCGGCCGGACGGCATCAGGTCGAAAAGATGCCAAACGGGACAGAGCAAGTCGATCCCGCGCTCGCGGTCCTCGAGCATAGAATGGGCGGTGTAGACGTGGCGCACTTCGTCGCCGCCCTTTGCGAAGACGACGACCGTCGAATCCGGGTTACCGTCGGCATCCTCGGCGCCGATGGCTCGCGCGAACGCCGAACCGTCGTCCGAAAGCAGGCGAAGGCGATGCCACTCGCGGTGGGCGCCCCAAGCTCGCAATTTCTCGACCGGCGCGCGCGATGCGATGACGAAGTTTGCGCGCTGCTTCACGTGCGGCGCGATACCGTTGAACCCATCGATCCAGAGCGAGCACATCGGGCAGAAGCTGTCGTCGTTCGCCCAGTACATCAAGTGATAGAGGATCAAGTACGGCTTGCCGTCTGCGAACAGATCGGACAAACGAACGCGCTTGTCGCCTTCGACGAACTCGTAGTCGGGGACGACCGGACCCGGCGGCAGGCCGCGCCGCATCGCCGCGACCTCTTCGATCCGGTCGCGCAATTCGATCTCCGCGCTGCGCAGTCGATCGCGCGACTGACGATACGGCTCGCTGGCGCCGGGCATCAGGATGCTTGAATCCGCCATGTCATTTCCTTTCGAGCGTGCGTTTTAAGCTGGTCAGTCCGCGCGCGACGCGGGCCGAATACTTGCTGACCCAGCGATCGTAGATCATCTGCATCGGGATCGGATTGAGGAAGTGCAGCTTCTCGCGGCCCTCGCGATGAGTCGTAATCAGACCCGCTTCCTCCAATACGCGCAGATGTTTCATGGTGCCGAATCGGGTCATGTCGAGCTCCGCACTCAGTTCGGTCAGCGTCCGTCCATCGCGTTTATAGAGCACGTCGAGGAGATGACGCCGGCTCGAATCGGCCAGCGCTTTAAAAACCCCGTCCACGTTGCTAGATTATAGGTGACCTAATGGTCACATGTCAAGGCTAGGATTGGGATCACGATCGGCCAAGATTGTGGGGCTGTGAAATCTGCATCGTACAGATCGCGCCGCCCGGCAAACTTCGCTGTCGGACTGTCCGTGGCCGCAATCGCGCTCTCGGCCTGCGGGAGCGGCGAGGTGCAGCCTGCCAACGCGACCCTTCCTGTTGCGCCGAGCTTTCGTGCCGCCGGCTCGATGCCGGTGCGGCCGGCGCCTTCGCAGGTGCAACGTTCCTGGATGTCTGCCGGCGCAAAGAATATCAAGAGGTTGCTGTACGTCGCGGGCGCAGGTACGGGCACCGTTTACGTCTACGACTATAAGTCGCGACAGCTCGTCGGCGAACTAAGCGGCTTCGATCAGCCCAACGGAGAGTGCGTTGACGGTAAGGGCGATATTTGGATTACAGACTGGCAGGGAACGACGGTAACCGAGTACGCACACGGCGGATCCACCGCGCTAAAGACGCTGTACATGGGTACCTTTCAGACGGCTTGCTCGATCGATCCAACGACGGGCAACCTAGCCGTGGGCTCGTTTTATGGATGGATCAACGTGTGGAAAAACGCGCGCGGGACGCCGAAGAAGTACACGTCGAGCGCGTGTCCGGTCCTCTGGGGACCCGGCTACGATAACAATGGGAACCTTTTCGTTGAAGCCGCAAGCAACGGAAGCGCCGCATTTATTTGCTGGTTGCCCCATCGTGGAAAATCGTTGAAGATCATTCCGTTCGATCAGACGATCAGCTATGGCGCCGACGTCATGTGGGACGGCAAGTACATTACGTTTGCCGATCAGTCGTTCGGCGGTTCCGAGCTTCAGGCCGGCGTCTATCAAGCCAGGTTGAATGCCTCGAGAAGCCTGACGCTCGTCGGAAAAACGGCCCTGCCGGATCCCTGCGGCCACAGCGACGTGATACAGCCATTCATCGTTGGCCGTAAAAATACGCCGGATAACACGACGCAAGGCATCGCCGCAACCGGCAGCAACAACTCGTGCCTTACGCACGTCGACGTCTGGCCGTATCCCGCCGGCGGGAACCCAAGTTACGTCATCAACGCTCCCGAAAAGGTGACGTTCGGCGCCGTCGTAAGCATCACAGAATAACGCTCCCCTGTAAAAATATCTGGAGCAGGGATTGTTTTTGACATATCAGGTTATCCTGATATAATAGGCGTGATGAAAGCCGCTTCACGCGCCGCCATCCCTGGTCCGGCCGGCAGGGCCCTCGGCGACGAGCTCCTCGCGAAGTTCGTGCGGGGGCTCGGCGATCCGACCCGGCTACGAATTCTTCGGTATTTGCTGGAGGCACCCCGCACCGTCGGTGATGTCGTCGCCTATCTGGAAATGCCACAGAGTCGCATCAGCAACCATTTGGCGTGCCTCAAGTGGTGCGGGTACGTCGCCACTGAGAGGCGAGGGCGTTCGATCGTATACCGCGTCGATGACGAGCGGATTCGAGCGCTCATCGATCTCGCACAGGATATCGCCGCGGACAATGCCGCGCACGTTGCGAGCTGCATGCGCATTGGGCGAGAGGCGTGAAACGCGCGAACGAGGTGTCGGCTATCGGCGCCGCGGGGCTCGGCACTGGGGCGGCGCTCACTGCCGGAGTTGCAAGCGCCTGTTGCGTTGGGCCGGCGCTCGCCCCGATTTTTCTTTCCGTACTCGGCGCAAGCGGTCTCGCGACGGTTTCCGGGTTGCGCCCATTTACTCCATGGCTGCTGCTGGGCTCTGCCCTGGTGCTTGGCTTCAGCTTCTGGAGCAGCTACCGCAGGCCGGCATGTGCTGGATTCACTCCGCCGGTTTCGCGCGCGGTCCAGGTTGCTCGGGCTGTGACCTGGCTGGCCGCGACGCTGTGGCTAGTTTCAGCGGTATATTCTATCTACGGGTTTCTCAACGAGTGATGATCCATGCGCCGTAATGAGTTCCTCGCATCGGCAGCCGGCCTCGCCATGAGCGGCTGCACGCATGCGGCGTCGAGTGCGCACTTCAGCGACATCGAAAGGGGCGGCGAGCCGTTTCGCGCGGCTTTCAACCGCGACGCTGACAGAGTACGGATCGTCGCGCTCGTCAGCCCGACTTGAGGGTTCTGTCTTCGGGGGTCTCTCGAAGTTCAACAAACGATCCTGGCGCACGAATCGAGCAAGTCGCTCGCGCCGTACTTCGTCTGGGTGCCTCAACTCGGCGCTCAACGGCGGGACGTCCCCGAGGGAATGTCGTTGATTTCTGACCCGCGAGCGCGCCAGTACTGGGACGGCGGCGGATGGCTAGGCGACTCCTTCGGTAAGGTGTTGCTTACGCCCGGATCGGCCTGGGACGTGTACTTGCTTTACGCACGCGGACGATCGTGGAGCGGCACGCTTCCGCCAAACCCCGATTATTGGATGCAGCAGCTTTCGGGGGTCACCGCCGCTCCGCGTCTCGACCCCACCGTGCTCTATCAGCACGTCGAGCAACTCTTGCGGTCCTAACGTTGCGCATTGAAGTGTTGACCTTTGAGGGATGCCCAAACGCGGAGGGCACACGCGAACGTGTTCGGCAAGCCGTGCAGTTGGAAGCCGTGGACGCCACGATCGAGTTCATCGATGTCAACACACGGGATGTTGCGCAGCAGATGCGATTTCTCGGCTCGCCGTCGGTACGCGTGAACGGCGACGATGTCGAGGCTTCCGCGAATCTCGGGGGCGCATATGGACTGATGTGTCGCACGTACCGACTCGGCTCCGAATCCCACGGGAAACCTCCCATCGCGATGATTCGTGCTGCGATTCGCCGGGCAATCGCAGCGGATCTCGCAAGAAAGGACACCGATAATGCCCAACACTACGAATCAGCCCAGAGGGAAGCCGGAATCGACTAATAACGCGTCGGGCGACATTCTGTCGAACGTGCCGTTGACCGCGCTGTTGTTCTGGCTCCCGATTATCGGTCTCATAGTGAGCGGGTTTTTTCAAATCGGACCAGCTTGGAGAACAGGCGTCTGGGTCGTCGCCTTAGCAATCATGGGTGCCACATGCGTAGTTAACGCGCTCCGGTGCGGCCGAGTGCACTGCTATGTCACCGGGCCATTCTTTCTGGCGATGGCTATCGTTGCGCTCTTGTACGGCGTCGGCGTGATTCCGCTTGGTACAGACGGTTGGAACTTTATCGGTGGCGCTGTTCTGATAGGCGCGCTCATCCTCTGTTGCCTTCCAGAAGCGTTCCTTGGAAGATATCGAAGGATCTAGGGATTTGAGTTTGTGAGCGCCAGATACGCGCCGATTACGTCGCGATCACCCAAACCCGCGCTCAGCGCGCTTTCCCATTGCGTCGCAATCGATTGTGCCATCGGCAGCCGTCGGTTCGCGCGGTTCGCGGCGTCGAGGGCAAGGTGAAGATCCTTCGATGCCAACGCGAGTGAAAAGTCGGGATCGAACGAGCCGCGCTCGATCTTGTCTAGCTTTGAGAGCGCCCACGGTGCATCGAGCGCGGTGGACCCTAAACACGTAGAGACGTCGTTGAGGGAAACGTCGAGCGACTGGGCGAGCGCCGCCGCCTCGGCGATTCCCTCGCCGAGCACGGCAAGCCAGGTGTTGAGGACCAGCTTCATGCGCGAGCCGCTCCCCGCGCCCTCCCAACGCATCGTCTTCTGACCGAGCGCCGAGAACACTGGCCCCAGCGTGTCGAGCGCCGCGGCGGGCCCCGAGGCAAGAATCAGCAGCTTCCCTTCCTCTGCGGGCGTCTTCGAACCGGACACCGGCGCGTCGACGAACACGACGTCGGGCCGGCGCTCCTTCGCGAGCGCGATGGCGCGTTCGGTTCCATCGACGCCGATGGTGCTCATCTGCAACCAGATGGCGTCGCGAGGTAGCGTCGCGAGGGCAGTCGGCATCGTTTCCTCGATCGCGGCGATCGTAGGGACCATCGTAATCACGACACCGGCGTCACCGACGGCCTCCTTCGGTGTGGCCGCAACCCGGGCGCCCGCATCTGCAAGCCGCGCGGCCACAGCCGGGGTACGGTCCCATACGCTTACTCGCATCCCCGCTGCGAGCAGCCTGCGTGCAAACGCCGACCCCATCGTTCCGACGCCGATGATCGCAATGTTCTGGGTAGACTCGCCTGCTTTTTGCGTAGCCATGCCGCTCATGAGGAGCGCAGGTGAGGGGAAGTTGCACCGAGCGTCCCCGCGCTTTCGGGGGCGCTTGAACTGGGTACATCCTGGGCGACAAACCGCCTAGTGAGGGTATTGCCCCATGCAGCGACGCCTCGCGACCCTTCTGATTCTCTTACTGGCAGCCGCGTGCTCGGGTAATGGAGCCAGCAGTGCCACCGACAGCGCGGCGCTGCTCCAGGCCGAGACAAACGGCGCGGACTGGCTCATTCCTGGAAAATCCTATTCGGGGAATCGCCTCACCACGCTGACGCAAATCGATCCGTCCAACGTTGGCACCTTAAAGAAAGCGTGGGTAACCTCGGTCAAGGATGACGGGGAGGAAGAAGCCTCGCCGATCGTTTGGAACGGCACGGTTTATGTCTCGACATCGCACGACGACGTTCTGGCTCTTGAGGGGAGAAGCGGTGCGCTTAAGTGGGCGTTTGGCTACAACCCCGCATACGAGCTGCAATATGCGGTCAATCGCGGCGTCGGCCTATCGGATGGGAAGCTCTACATTGTCACCCAAGATTGCCGCCTCGTTGCGATTGATGCAACGACCGGCAAGCAGATCTTCAACGTGCCGGCTTGTCACGATGCGACGAACACGTGGTACTCGACTGCCGCGTACGTCTACAAAGACAAGGTCATAGTCGGAACTTCCGGCGGCGATCTCGGCGGAAGCGGATTGGTCAGCGCGTTCAACGCCCAGGATGGCACCCGTCTATGGGACTGGCATACGGTCGCACAGCCGGGTGAACCGGGCCACGACACCTGGCCCGGCGACTCGTGGGTTCACGGCGGCGCCGCCGTTTGGGCCGGTCTCTCGATCGATCAAACGACTGACACGCTCTATGCGGCTCCCGGCAATCCGGGACCGAATCTGACGACGTATGGCCGAAAGGGCGAAAACTTGTATGCCGATTGCGTCGTCGCGCTCGATATCTCCGGCCCGACGCCGAAGCTCAAGTGGTACTACAAAGTCTCGCCCAACGACGTCCACGACAACGACCCATCGATGCCCCCCGTGCTTTTCACCGGCAACGTTGACGGAGCGAGTCGCCCGTTGCTGGCAGTCGGCGACAAAGCCGGCGATTTCGTAATCTTGGACCGCACGACCGGCAAGCTGGTCAGCCAAATGGCGGTGAGTAACCAACAGGGCATTTTCACCACCGTTCCGACGGTTGCCGGCACGTTCGCGTGCCCGAATCACGGTGGCGGAATCGAGTGGAACGGCGGCTCCTACGATGCGACAACGAATTACTTCGTCATTCCCAGCTCGCAAGAATGCGCGGTATGGAAGATCGTTTATACCGGCGCAGTCCCATACATCCCGGGCCAGCCGTATACCGCCGGCCCGCTGCCCAAACGCCAGCCGGCTACGGGCGTCGTGACCGCAGTCGATGTCTCTACCGGCAAGACTGCATGGCGCGACCAACTTCCCTACGCGGCACAAGGCGGCGTGCTGGTAACAAACGACGGCCTCATGTTCACGAGCGACACCAGCGGTCGCGTGTATGCCTTGGACACGAAGACCGGCCGCGAGCTCTGGCACGATGATACCGGTTCGGCCATCGTCGCGCCGATCTCCGCCTACAGCGTAAACGGCAACGAGTATCTCGTCGTAGAGGCCGGCGAAGCCGGCAACCAGCAGACGCCGAACCTTCCAAAATCGCAAGGCGGGAGAGTCGTCGCGTATGCGCTGGGCGTGACGCAAACGGCCTTGAACGACAGCACTGGGCAGCCCGTAGTAACGACGGCTGTTACCGCGAAGACGGAAAGCTCCGGTGCATCCTCGGTGGCAACCGGTAGCGCGCCCTATACCGCCGCGCAAGTGAAAAGCGGCGCCGCGATTTATAAAAAGCAATGCCTGTCGTGTCATGGGGCTCGGCTCCAAGGAGTCGCCGGACCGGCGCTGACCGGACCGGCATTCGCACACGCAAACCTCAACATCGGGCAAACTTACTCGATAGTCACAAAGCAGATGCCGTTGTCGGCGCCGGGCTCACTTTCGAAATCGGATTACGCTGCCGTTATGGCATATATGCTCGCGTATGGATGCGTTAAGTCGACGGGCGACGGCAAGCCGTTTCCCGTGAGTCTTCCGCCGCAGGTCGCAAACGTCAAGGTGGGCGCCGCCACGTGCCCGATTTAGCAGAATTTCTTTAGGCGCGGAACAGCACGATGGAACCTGCGAAGATTACGGGCGTGCGTCCGTAAACCCTACGCCGCCATCCGGGTCTTAGTCGCAATGAGGAATTTCTCGGAACTCAACGAGCAGGAGGTGCTCGCCCTCGCGATTGCCCTCGAAGAAGAAGACGAACGCACCTACGACGATTACGCGCATTTTCTGCAAACCAACTACCCCGACACCGCCGCGGTCTTCGCGGCGATGGCGAAGGAGGAAAGCAGCCATCGCCGCCGGCTGATCGAGCTTTATAAGAAGCGGTTCGGCGAATTCATTCCGATGATCCGCCGCACCGACGTGCGCGGCTTCATGAAGCGCGGCTCGGTTTGGGTCGGCCGGCCTTTCGGATTGGAAAAGATCCGCGAGCAGGTTGAAGCGATGGAAATGGAGAGCCTGCGCTTTTACCGCAGAGCCGCGCGGCAAACGAAGGACGCATCGCTGCGCCAGCTCTTCGACGATCTCGCGGCAGAGGAGCGGCGGCACGAGTCGAAGGCCGAGAGTCTCGTCGACGAACATTTGACGCCGCAGGCTCGCGATGAAGAAGAGAAGACGCAACGCAAACTCTTCCTGTTGCAAATCGTTCAGCCCGGCCTCGCCGGGCTGATGGATGGATCGGTCTCGACGCTCGCGCCGATCTTTGCGGCGGCGCTCGCAACGCACAAATCCCACGACGCTCTCCTCGTAGGGCTCGCGGCGTCGATTGGCGCCGGCATTTCGATGGCGTTCGCCGAAGCGGCGAGCGATGACGGCAGCCTCACCGGGCGCGGCAGCCCCGTGCTGCGCGGCATCGTCACGGGCGTCATGACGACGCTCGGCGGCCTCGGGCATACGCTGCCGTTTCTCATTCCCGAATTCCACACCGCCCTGGTGCTCGCGATGATCGTGGTCGCAATCGAGCTGGCGGCGATTTCGTTCATCCGCAACCGCTACATGGATACCCCGCTTCTGCGCGCGGCATTTCAAGTCGTCGTCGGCGGCGTGCTCGTCTTCTTTACCGGCGTCCTAATCGGCGGCGCGGGCTGACGACGCAATGAAAGCGCTGCGATTCGCGCAATACGGGCCGCCGTCAGTGCTCACGGTCGAACCGCTCGATACGCCTCACCCTGGGCGCGGCGAGTCGCTCGTGCAGATCCACGCCGCGGCCGTCAATCCGAGCGACGTCAAGAACGTTGCTGGCGCCTTCAAAGCGTCGCTGCCGCGCACGCCGGGACGCGACTACGCCGGCACGGTCGTCGCCGGCGAGGGCGAAGGGCGCAAGGTTTGGGGAAGCGGTCCGGGCTTCGGCGTCGAGCGAGACGGTTCGCACGCCGAATTCGTCGTCATGTCTTCCGCGTGGCTTTCAGACAAGCCGCCACATCTCTCGATGGAGGAAGCCGCAACGGTCGGCGTTCCGTTCGTCGTTGCATGGTACGGTCTCGTGCAGGAGGGAGCCGTGAAAGCCGGCGAGACAGTCCTTGTTACCGGCGCCCTGGGAGCGGTCGGGCGCGCAGTAACGCAGATCGCGCACTGGAAGGGCGCGCGCGCCGTCGGCGCAGACATGCTGGAACGTCCCTGCGAATGCGATGTCTACATCAACGTGAAGACGCAAGACCTGGTCGCAGAAGTCAAAGCCGCCACCGGCAATCGCGGCGTCGATCTCGTCTACGACGCCGTCGGGGGACCGATGTTCGAGGACTGTCTCAAGTCGTTGAGCGTGCTTGGCCGCCAGATCGCCATGGCGAGCGTCGGCACCCGGCGCGTATCGTTCGATTTGATCGATTTCTATCACGGGCTGCGACGATTGATCGGCATCGATTCACTTCAGCTCACAGGGGAAGAAATAGCCGCCATCATGGACGCAATCAAGCCCGGCTTCGAATGCGGGGCTCTAAAACCGTTCGAGGCGAAAAGCTGGCCGCTCGACGAGGCGATCTGCGCCTATACGGCCGTGGAGAAAGGCAGCCCCGAAAAGCAAGTTTTAATACCAGCGGTCTAGACGACGCTCGAGGTGGGCATGGTGCCAGGCGTTTCTTCGAAGCTGGAAAACGATTAAGACCCAACCATGAGACGGATTGCATGGCGCCCGGTGCTACTAGCGATTTGCTCTCTTGCGGCGCTCGTCCAGGTAGCGAGCGTGCTTGACGCGACGGGAATGGGCGGCGCCCCACCCTGGCTGGGCTCGTGGGGAGCCGATTCCGGCGCCTCTTCGAAACCCTTTAACCTCGTGGTTACGACCGTCGACAGTGGCGGCCCAGCGGCCGACGCGGGCCTTCGTCAAGGCGACCTTATCGACATCCGCGCGAGCACGCTCGTCGAGCGTTACTCCCTTTTTGAAGCGCCGCTCAATGGGCGGCCGCTCGTAGTTTCGGTGCCGAAGGGTTCGCTGCAAAGAAAGCTTACGGTCATACCGCGCGCGCCAAGACTTACGTGGCGCTTCTGGCTCAGCACATTCGCGGCTCTCTGGCTTCTGCTGTTTGCAGCTCTGATTGCATGGCGTCGCCCCGATGTACTTCAGATGCGACTGCTATCGCTGTGGCTCGCGACGTTTGTTTTTACCGGCGCTTTGCTCAGTTTCGCGGCGCCATGGGTTTGGGTGTATGTGCTCCTAAACACTGCCGTGAGCGTAGCCGGGCCGCTGTCGGTCGCGTTGTTAGCTGCGTTCGCAAGCGACTTCGCCCAGCCGCTCTCGCGGCCTCGCCGTATCGCACTATGGCTATGTTACGCATTTCTGGCGAGCTTTATAGCGATCTCTTTGCTTGGGATTGCCGGAGTCATCACGCTGCGATTCGACCCGGTCCCTTTCCTTGAGGGTAACGCTCGATTATTTTCCGTTGCGGCCGCCGTCCTCATGGCAGTAATCTGCGGCCTCTTAGCAATCGCTGCATCCCGTGGCGTCGAGCGTCAGCGGGCGGTATGGACGCTCGTACCTCTTGCGGCCTTTTTTTGCTTTTTCATCGCAGGTGTGATCGCGAGCTCGTCGTCGTCATCGTATACGGTCTCCGTTGTCGTCGGCCTTGTTAGTACTCTTGTGTTACTCACCGCACCGGTTGCGCTGACGTATGCGGCACTGAGTCGCCGGCTCATCGACGTCGGCTTCTTCTTGAACCGCGCCGCCGTCTTCACGATAGTTTCGGCGATTGTAATCGGTGCGTTCATTCTGGCCGAATGGGCTGCCAGTGCCTGGCTCGCCAGCGCCACGCACACGACCAGCGCCGTCATCGGCATGGTAGTAGCGCTCGGTCTGGGCATCTCGCTGCGGTACATTCATCAGTACGTCGAGCGATTCGTCGATCGCGTCTTTTTCCGGAAACGGCATGAGGATGAGTCGGCGTTACGCCGTTTCGCGCACGAGGCGTCCTATATTTCCGACCGTTCGACGCTGGTGGAACGAGCCGTGCAGAGGGTCAAAGAGCACACGGGCGCCCGCAGCGCGCAGATTCTCGTTCGCGACGGCGCGGCCGCTTATGCTTTCGCTACCGATGGCCCGCGGGCGGACGTCAGCGAAAACGATCCGGGCATTGTGGCACTCCGTGCGTGGAACAAGCCGATCGACCTGCATGTCTTTCCCGATTCGCAGTTACGTGGCGAGTTTGCGTTCCCCATGATCTCACGCGGCGACCTTCTCGGCGCGCTCATCTGTGGGCCGAAGCGCGACGGTGAAGCGTATGCCCCGGATGAGTCCGAGGCACTGCAGGCTCTCGCGCATGGGGTAGGGACGGCGCTAGACACCATGAAGAGTAAAAGCAATGCTGCCATTGAGTCGATACGAGAGGCGCAAGCGCTAATGCTGCAAGAGCTTCAGAAGCTTCCGCGTGCAATCGTGAGCGCGTTGCGCGAGAATGGCGAAAAGGATTCCACTAACTAACATCATGCCGAAGAACGGCGGCATCATCGGAGTATCGGATCACGGCGGCTGGGCGGTGTTGGTGACGGTGGCGCGCGATGGGACGCTCCTCGACCGGCGCCGCGTGGAACTCGTGGACGAGGATCTGCCGGCGATTCCCCATCACCACGAAGGCCAGGGGCTCCCGCCGGACGAGGCCGTGGCTTTGGTCGAGCGCGTGCGCGTTTCCGCGGAGAGGCACGCGGTACTTGCGCTGGCCGCCGTCGCGATGGCCGTGCGGCCCATCCTCGGCGTCGCCCTTCGCAACTGCCCAGAGCTTCCGCCCACAATTGCCGAACGAATCGCGGACTACCGTGCGCGGAACGTCGCCGACTGGGTGATGTACCGCAAGGCCCTGGCCTCCGCTGCCGAGGCGCGCGGTTGGCCAGTCCACTGGTACGATGCGAAGAAGGTGTTGGCTGCGGCGGCCGAGGCGTTGGGCGTCGAAAATTTCGACGCACACTTTCTCCACCTGCGGCGGTCCATCGGGCCGCCATGGAACAACGATCACAAGCTTGCAATGGCGGCGGCCATAGTCACGGGCAGGTATTTAAGCGAAATCAATCGCCGGCGCGCCTGAACTGCATAAGACGGTAGCCTTGGCTTTCGATGGTCGTGGTGACGCTCGCGACTTCTTCGCGCGTGATCACGGTGTCCGCCTCCCAATCGTCGCGTTCGGAATTGTAGGTGCTCAGGCGATACGTCGCGTCCTCCATCAGGATCGACGAAAGGTTGACCGGAACGTTGATGGACGTCGTGGTAACGTTGCCGACGAGCACTATGGTTTCGTGCTCGCGCTGGAACGCGACGACGCGAGCACTTCGCGAAAATATCGGAATGTTGTCCGATGCATCGGTTATATATACCGAGTGGCGATGGTCGGTATCGATCTCGCACGTCGTGTAGATATGGAACGTGCCGCGCGCCCTTACGGCGAAATAGCTGACCTCTTCGCCGTGGTACGGTACGCGGCGCAGCGCCAGCCATCTCCAGTGCGCCGGTACGAGCGGTTGAATCTGCGGCAAATCGTCGGTAAGCGTTAAACCGCAAACACCTTCAATCGCCGCCCATAGGAATCGCGGCGGTTCCCATGGCGATAACCGCATACCTCGGTTGACCAGCGATTCACCGTCAAACCATTCGCTGAACTGTCCCGGGACCGTATTGTAGCGGCGCGGATCCTCGGCGTAATGTTCAAACGACGAACGCAGTGCCTTGACCATGAACTCCGGATGGTATCGTGCAGCCGCAAATGCGTACCACCAGCTCAAGCCCGGCCACACGCCGCCGATGAGTCCGGAAAATGCGGCCGGATCGTAGCGCGGATCTAAATTCGAAGCGGTTCTTAGGCCCGCCAACGTCCAAAAATCCTCGGAGTTTAGGCGACTGATAATGCGGAACGACGTTTCCTCGTCGCATGCACCGAACATCACCGGAAACACCTCGTCTCCGGTCAGATCGGTGTGGGCCTCGCCCTCCACGCCGATGTTGAGATAGAACATGCCGTTGTCGGGATTGATGAGATGCTTGGCCATCGCGTCGCGAATGCGATCGGAATACGTCGTGAAGTACTGCGCGTCCGCAGCGTTCTCGGGGATACGTTCCGCAAGATACGCTAACTGGCGAAGTGCTGCGACGCATTCCGCATTGATCTCCGTAACCGCCCCGTTGATGCTGTAGTTCGGAATAACGTTGCGCCAGCTGGCAATTGCCCAGACATTGCCGCGCGGATCGTTCGCACTGCAATAGACCAAGTCGCGCGGGTCCATCTGCGAGACGATATGCCGACCCGCCTTGGCAAGCGATGGATAGATCTGGCGTAACCAGTCCAGGTCGCCCGTGGCACGGTAATAATGGTCGGCTGCCATTACGTACAGCGGCGTATCGTCGTTGATGTTCAGACCATCGTCTTCGGGCTGGTCCGTCAGGGCATTGACGAACTCGGGAAGTTTTCCGCTCGGGTACTGCAGCGTTGCCCATTTGTTCAAAAGCGATCGCGAGAACTGCGGCATAAAATAGTTGTTACCGACGATGAACCAAGCGCAGTCGCGGCAAACGACGTTCGAAGAGACGCCGGGGTCGTTGGTAAAGAGCCAGCCAGCCGGATATTTCGCCATGACGCGCCGCATGTTGACTTTGCTCCACAGCGCGCCTTCGTTAATCACCGGATCGGGCGTTATCACCTCGCCGCGATGGATCATGTCTTCGAGATTTGCGATCGTTAAGGCGAGGGCATCCAAGCCGGACGGCGTGGCTTTATAGGCCGCTCGGGCTTCGTCCGCATTACCCTCATAAACGCCGATCTTGAAGGCGAACGGTTTGCGCTCTCCCGGCTGGAGATTGATCTCGACTTGTAAAGCGCCGAGGATGTCACCACTTGCCTCGCATGAGTTCGAAAGCGTGCGCATCTGCGCTGCGTCGTACACGTGGCCGAAGTCGAAACTCGTTTCGTGCGCAACCGGATTCTCCGTGCAAGTGAGAATGCGCGTCGGCCTCTGCGTGGCCTTATTCGTTGCTACGAGCCCTTGAATCGACGTGTCGTATTCGGCCATCACGTCTTCCGTGGTCTCGCCGCGCAGGCGGGCGGACCCGATTACGCGTAGGTTGTGAGCGCCGTCGCTCCTGTTCTCGATGTCGATGAGATAGTACAGAATCGGCGGGTCGTTCTGCGCTTCGTCACGCTCAAGTAGCGACAGAAAGACCGTTTCTCGCACATTGAGCGCGGCCGCCAGAACGAAGCGGCGTCGTTGATAGGCGGGATGAATGTCGAACGTGACCTCATCCTCGGTCGCGTCGAGCGGCGCGTACGATTTCTCGCTGGGGTCGTGCTCGCGCCCTAGCCCGAAGTCCCGGAGCGGACGCCCGACCAAGCCGTAGCGCACCGAGAAGGAACCAACCAGCGTCTGGCCTGCCGCGACACAAAAGATCCGCTCGATGTCGCCGCTGTTCTTCGTATTGACCCAAAGCGAAGAATTCCCCAGGCTTGAGCCCATGCCGAGCCGGCTCGCCGGAATGTGATAGCTCGGAAGCCGCTGCGTCTTCATCTACGCGATTTAACTCGCTACGGCTGCGAGCTGCTTGTCGTGATCGGGACGCAGGTTCCGGCGGCGGCAATACTCACGCGGCGAACACCCCATGACCCGCTTGAACGCCGTGCTGAACGCGCTTTCGGACTCGTATCCGAGCGAGGCAGAAATGGTCGAAATGGAGTCGCGGAAAGTCGACAGCTTATGCGCGGCGAGCAGCATGCGCCAGTGCGTCAAGTAGCCCATCGGTGATGTCCCAACGATCTTCTTGAATTTCAGGGTAAACGCCGTTCGGGACATAGCGGCGGACTCGGCTAACGACTGTACCGTCCAGCGTCGCGCCGGATCATCGTGCATGCATTTGATCGCAACGCTGACCTGTTTGTCTGCGAGAGCGAAGAGGAACCCTGCGCCGCCTTTCGGACCTTCGGCCATGTGAAGCCGTAACGCTTGAACGAGCATCATATGCGCGAGGTGTTCTATCACCAAAGAATTTCCCGGCCGCGCTTCCCGTAGTTCATGCATCATTTGGTCCACGCACCAGCGCAACATTGCCTTATCGGATTCTTTGTACATGTGTACGATGGGCGGTAGCACCCCCAATAAAATGTCGGCATGATCGCCCGCAAGCGCGAAGTGCCCGCAAACGCTGAAGAATTGACCGCCGCCGTTGTACGGATTGATGCGTCCGTTCCGCGCCGTCGACAAAAATGTGGCGGCGTCAAGCGGGGTTAGCGACGTGTCGCTCGCCATACGGAAAGCGCGTCCCCTCGGCAAGAGGAAGCAGTCTCCGCTCCTTACGCGGACCGGATCGGGCACGCCGTCCACGGATAGCCAACACTCGCCGGAAACGACGGCGTAGAACTTGATGCCCTCGTCCCGATCGAAATGGAGCGACCAGTCCCCTCCGGCGTCAAAGCCACCCGACATATAGCTGCGCACCCTGAGCAGCGAGAGCATATCTGACAGCGGGTCCATCGCAGCCTCCCTGAACGATCGCGAAGATAATGCGAACTCTACAGCATAGTCGGTCCGGATTCAATCGCTTATCTTGACGATAGAATCGGTCTCGTCAAGAGGGGAACCATGTCAAAAACCATCGTGATCGTTGGGTTCGGGCCCGGCAACTCGACCGCCGTGGCCGAGAAATTCGGCACGGAGGGCTTTTCCGTCGCACTCGTCGGCCGGAGCGAAGACCGCCTCGCCGCGGGAGTTTCGGCGTTGAAAGCCAGAGGGATCGCCGCCGCGGCGTTCCCGGCTGACGCTGCCGACCCGGTAGCCGTCGGTGCGGCAATTCGCAGCGCGCGCGCCGAGCTCGGCCCGATTGCTGCAATCCACTGGAACGCGTTCGGAGGCGCTGAAGCGGGAGATCTTCTCACCGCCGATCCGGTTGCGCTGCGCGGGATTTTCGACGTCGCCGTCTTTGGGCTTCTCGCGGCCACCCGAGAAGCACTTCCCGATCTCAAGAGCGCCGGCGACGGGGCCATTCTGATAACGAACGGCGGGTTCGGCGAGCTGTCGCCGGACATCGACGCGTATGCCACTTCTCTTAACCAGATGGGGATAGCGCTTGGAAATGCCGCAAAAAATAAGCTGGCCGGTTTGCTTTCGCAGCGCCTAAAAGGCGACGGCGTCTATGTCGGCGAGGTCATGGTCCGCGGCACGATCAGGGGCACACCGACGGATAGCGGCGATTCCGTCGACCCCTCGAGGATTGCAGACAAGTTTTGGGAGCTCTACCAGACTCGCGGCGAGCTGCTTGCAGGCATCAGCTGACGTCAGTGCTTGAGCAACTCGCGGAATTGAAAAGGACGACGCACGAGGCAATGCCAGGCTCCGAAGCGGCCGATCGTTTGGCAATACGTGAGCTTGTGGATGCGTATGCACACTGTGCGGATAGACGGGATGCGAAGGGGCAAATGTCCCTGTTTACTCCAGATACGCACTTTCTTGTATTTATGGATGTTAAGTCCGAAAAGCCGTCAACCGAATTACACGGACGCGAAGACTTGGCTTCTGTATTCGACGATCTCAATAAATACGAAGTGACAACGCATTTTATGGGGCAAAGCACGGTCGTCCTGAACGAAGATAGCGCAACCGGCGAAACATATTGCATTGCCCATCATGTATCTGCGCCTGACGGAAAACGGACGCTCTTTGTCGCTTCGATTCGCTATTATGACACTTTCGCAAAAGTAGACGGGACGTGGTTCTTCGCTGAGCGGAAGCTCATGGTCGATTGGACGGACACGCGAGTAATGAATAGCGCTTAACGAGCAAAGCGACGCTTCGAAACCCTTGGTGGAGATGCGGGTGTCTCGAGCCCTTGCTCATTTAAACCGGTGACTCTTAAGAAGAACGCCAATGGCTTCAAACGGCATCAACATGGTGCTTGTCCATGGCGCGTGTTCCCGCAGTTGCGGAGGCACGTAAGCCGATAACGGTACAATCGAGCACGTCATATCGCTCAAGGCATCGTGGATTTGTTGCAGGCGAGCGCCCAGGGCCCGTGATTGGCGCGTACCCGCGGGTCGCCCCATAACAGGCGGTCGGCCTCCCTTTTCATGCACCCCGGCCACCAGCGCGTGCGCGTGCCCACGCCGATCAGCGCGCTGGCGAGCTTCAGTGTCGCATTCGGGCCGAGCGCGTACATGATGCCGGCGAGGATATTTTGTGTCCGCTGCGTCGCGGCGATGGCGGGGCGCCGTTGTTTTTCGATCGCGCGCGCGGCGTCATCGAGCGATGCCCCGGTGGCAAACGCCGGGACGAGGCGCTGTGCCGCGACGACGGAATCGTAGATCGCCACGTTGATGCCCTGCCCCATCGACGGCGACATTGGGTGCGCGGCGTCGCCGAGCAGCAACAGGCCCGGCTGCGACCATGTCTCCGCAACCTGACTGACCGCAGGCAGGAGCGACAAATCGTGCCAGCCGTTCAGCGCCTGCCGAATGGTGCGATCCAGTTGAACGGGCACGTGCTCCGCAATGTGATTCACGGTTTCCGCGAATGGACGCGCGCGTAACCGAGCGTACTTACCTTTGGGAACGAACCAGCCGATTTGCAGTTGATTGCTGCGGCTGGCGAATGCAACGAACATCTGATCGCGCGAGATCCTCAGGTGTATCCGATCCGGGAGAGTGCCGGGATTAGGCGCGGAGAACCACACGAGATCGAATGGCACTGGACGCTCTCGCACGCCGATTCCCGCCGCGCGCCGAATCGCCGAAAAACGACCATCGCATGCAACGACGAGGGGAGCGCGCACGATCATTTCTGCGCCGCTGCGCAGCTGTGCTCGAACGCCGCCAACGGAATTCGCATCACGCAACAGTTCGCGGGCAAAACACCCCATGACGAGGCTGAAATTGGAATGCTTCGACGCTTCGGCAGCAAGCAGTTCGAGAAGCTGTTGCTGCGGAACGATCATGATACCGTCGCCCCGTCTCGAGTCGAAGACCGGCGGCAGTTCGAAGCGGACGGTCTTGCGGCCGTCCCGGATATCCATGCCGGGAGGGAAGACGTAGCCCAGCGCGAGGATGCGCTCGCGCAGGTCCAAGTCGCCGAATATCCTGTTCGCACCGGGTTGAAGCAGTTCGCCGCGGAACTCGCGCGCGAACGTCGCGGCCTGCTCCAGAACCGTCACGCGTATCCCGCTTCGGCTGAGTAGCAGTGCAAGCACCAGACCGGCCGGCCCGCCCCCGACGACGATCACCTGAGGATCGCGCATGTTCCAGCCATTCTCGCAGAGACACGTCAAATATCTCTAAACCTTGGCAAAACGCAATTTATGCCGCGTTCTTGATTCTCAGCGTAGGTCGCCGGCCCGCTATCGCTCATGAACTAAATCTTATCGGGGATTGACGCGAGAGAGCGGGCCCAGGACCTCTTACTCTTTTCGAATCGACGTGAGTCGGCCGCCTGCACACTATTAGTGGCCAGACAACGGGCGCCGGCCGTGCTAGGCTCACTAAATCTCGTCCAAATGGAGAATAGATTATGGCGAAACAACGCCTCGACAACGCGGCCATCACGGCCCCTGCCGATCGAAACCGAGGGCTGATATGAAAAGAAGTTTCTTCATCGCCGCAGGTGCGAGCGCCATTTCTATTAGTCGGCCTTTACTAGTTAGGGCCGAAGATCTAACGAAACCCGTGCGGATTGAAACGAACGCGGAAGCGTCCGGATGGCGCAAGCCTGTGTGGTATTGCGGAAGTGCCCTTGTATGGCTCAACGTCGCGAGCGGCATTTACTATTACAAGGACGATCGTTGGTACGGGCGCACGAAACGCGGCGCCCACACTTGCGAGAGGTAAGCAATTAACGCCGGGTATCGCGCAAGCCTGGATGGTCAGTAATGGCCTTTGCATGGCGGCGAAATCGGGGCTATTTATTCTGCAGTATCTTATCGCGAAGGAGAAGGTAATCTATGTCTCACCATTACGCGGGCCCAAACTTCGCGTTTCCCAATGGGGACGCTCGCTTAAACTGCACCGACCTGTATGTTTTCCCGAAGCCTGGAGATGGTAGCAAAACGATCCTGCTATGGAACTCTCACCCGTCCATCGGCGTAAATCCACCGGGCCCCACGACCACGGATCCGTTCGCGACTAACGCGTTGTATGAGGTGATGATCGACACGAATGGTGACCTAATTGCGGAGATCGCCTATAGCGTGCGCTTCGCGGCCTCCAAGGGAGGGGCGCTGACCGCAACCGTCCGTCGCATCGACGGCACGAGCTCGTACCGCACGGGTAACGACGGCGTGGTCATTGTCGAAGGGGCGCCGGTCTCGACGGGACGCGAGCCAAAGGTTACGGACGCCGGCGACTACCGCTTCTTTGCGGGTTGGCGCAGCGATCCGTTTTTCTTCGACGCGCAGGGCGCTCTAAACGGTTTGAAATTCGCCGGGCAAGACTTTTTCGCCGACAAAAACGTCGCTTCCATTGTGCTGGAAGTACCTAACTCTAAACTCGGTTCTAAGATGAACCTCTGGGCCCGCACCGTGGATGGTGCTTCCGGAAGTTGGGTTCAGGCGGACCGAAACGCTCGGGCGTCGCAGGAACCCTTCCTTGCCGGCGACGAGAAGAGTGCATACATCACCGCGGAACCGGCCCAAGACGCGCGGTTCGTCCCGGTTTTCGCGCATTCGCTGCAGCACACGGGTGGGTACACACCGGAGGAAGCAACGCGAGTCGCTGCGACCCAGTTGCCTGACGTGTTGTCTTATCAGCCAGGACGGCAAGCATCCTACCCGACCAACGGCCGGGCGCTCACCGACGATGTTGAGGCGTACTTCCTTCCGGTGCTCACGAATGGAAAGGTGACGGGAGACGGTGTGAAACCCCATAGCGATCTGCTCGCCGAATTTCCATACGCGGGACCGGCGCACAATGTAACGTGAAACGCGAAGACGCCGCTTCTAGTAAGAGAACTCTTGGAGCTGGTCTACCTGCGGCCCATTCACCCAGCCGATTCGTGATTTAGGGTTGATGGAGATGCGCACCGGAATAACGGTACTGGCGTCGGAGAAATTGAAACCGTTGATGGATTCTTCGAGCGTTCCGCTCTCGTTATAGACCTGGATGCTGCTGCCCGAACCCGTGGTCGAAACGGGCTGGGCGATGAGAAAGAGTCCGTTGACCGGATCATTCGCGACGAAGTCGCCCGCATTGATTTGGCCGGCGTTGTTAGGCAGCCGCACGCGAATGCCCGTCTGCTTGGCCACATCGTAGAACTCCACTCCCGCATCGAGCTCGGTCGTCGTGCACGCAATGCCGGTGCTCGAGTCGTAGCCGATCCCGTTGGCGTAGCCGCACCCGACCGAGCCGGGGCAGTTGACGCCCGAGAAATGCGTCAATTTGCCTGACTTCAGGCTAACCGTCCAAATTACCGGCGGCGGTCCGCCGGCCGCGCCGAAACTCGGAGAGCTGGCCATCACGGCGAGATTGTTGACGGTATCCTCCGCAAGCTGGGGCTGCGTGCCGAGCGAGAAGTCCGTCGAACTTAAGGTAATGACTTTACCGAACGTATTCTTGCCGACGTCGGAGACGATGAGCTCCGACGGATCGGACCCTTCACGCTGGTACCCGAAGACGACGCTCGTGGACGTACTTTGATTGGGCGCCCACTCGAGCACGTTAAAGAGCTTGACCGGAGGAATCCACCTGCCGTTGAGGCGGTTCCGCGTTACCGGATTCAGGAGATGGTACAGGTCTTTTGCCGGTGTCTTGCCAGGAATCCCGGCCTTTTGAAAATCCACGAGCCCGACGTCGCCGGCGAAAATGCCGTCGGCCACGTAATCGTCGCCTTTCACAACCTTCTTCCCCGTAATCGCGCCGAGGGTTTTCGTTATCTTTCCGGTCGTTTCGTCGAATGTCTGCGCGGAGATTTCAGCGCTTGAGGCCGAGGCGAGGATGCCGTCGTTTCCGTTCTGATCGATGTCAAATCCGAAGATCTGGCCGCCGCCGGAGGTCGTCAACACGGGGCCGAGTGAGCCGCCGTCGCGGACGGCCGCGACATGCGCGACCGGAGGAACTCCTCCGGCCGGCGTCGTCGTCCCAGCGCACGCGCTGAGCGCAACCAATGCGAGACAGGAGCTTGGCAATATTAATGAGCGACTCATTCGGGCATTCTGTCTCCCATTTATGAAAAAATCATAAATGCGACTTTCATCTAAGATCGGTACCCCTGTCGTCGCTGCGAACTAAAAGTTCTCGCCAGCGACCTTTTTCCCATCGATTGCGATTCTGAGCTTGACGCGGGTCCAGCTCGAACGCGCGAAAACCTCGACGATGTGGACTTTATTAGCTTCGTCCGTGATGCTACCTCGCATGATCGGAGCGCTCGAGAGTGCAAACGTGTCGGTGTTCGTGTCGACGACCTTTCCGTCGATGTACAGCCGGTTTTCGCCCGTGAAGCCTTTCAAAGAAAACGTTGGACCCCAGGAGTTGTGAGCGACGATCTGATGACCGAGGAACTCTGCCTTGCACTCCGTTACGAACATGTCGTCCTCGTTTTTCGGCCTTGTCGAGTTTTACCTCGATAGTCGCACCGCCTCAACGCCTTCTCCGGCACGTTACCAACAAAAAACGCCGAAATCCTCAAGGAATCGAGCGTTTTCAATGATGGAGATGGCGGACTCGAACCCCCGACCCATTAGAGGCGAAGCAGGGAGACCGAGACGGATCCTTGCTCCATAAGGCTTTTCGGCCCGTTAAGCCGCTTTCTGCCCATTCTTCTCCCCACAAAGAACCGCTATCGCGCCTGCAGAAGCTCGCGGTATCGAAAGCATGTCACGATATGGTCGTTAACCATCCCTGCGGCCTGCATGTGTGCATAGCAGATCGTCGTTCCGAAGAACGTGAACCCTGCCTTCTTCATCGCTTTGCTCATCGCGTCGGATTCTGGCGTCGACGCAGGAATCTGCGAGATATTTTTCCAGCGATTGACGATGGGCTTCCCGCCGACGAACTTCCACATGAAATCGTCGAGCGTGCTGCCGCTCTCGCGAAGGGCGAGGTAAGCTCGAGCGTTTTTTATCGCTCCTTCAATCTTCCTGCGATTTCGAATAATCGCGGCGTTGCGCATGAGCGACTCAACCTTACGGGCGTCGAAGCGCGCGATTCGAGCCGGGTCGAAATCGGCAAACGCCACGCGATAGGCCTCACGACGCCGCAGGATTATCATCCAGTTCAAGCCGGCCTGCGCCCCCTCCAAGAGCGTAAGCCCGAAGAGGCGCCGGTCGTCGTGGACGGGGGCACCCCACTCACTGTCGTGATACCGCAAGATCAGAGGGTCGTCGGTTACCCAGCTACAGCGGCTTACCTTTTTGGAATCAGCCATCGGTGGCATGAACGATATTATGGCTCGAGGAGCGTGCCAAGCACAGCCGGCCAGCTCTTCTCGAAATCGGCATCTTGTTGAAGTCCGCGTTTGAGCAGCGCTTGAAATCGCCGCCGCGCTTGTGGCCACGCTAGGGCCATCTCAAAGGAGTTGAGGGCGTTGAGGAGCTGATCCGCGCTCGGCAGTGAGACCTGGTTGATGAGATCTTTCGCTGCCGCGATGGCGGGTCGATCGAAGGAGGCGATCCGGCGCGCAAGCGAGTCGACGAAGCCATTCAACTCCGCATCTGGAAGCGCCCGGTTGATGTATCCATAGCGCTCCGCGGTCTCGCCATCGAAGTCGTTTCCACTTAGCACGATCTCCAGCGCGCGACCGCGGCCGACTAGGTGCGGGAGTCGCTCCGCGCCTCCGCCGCCGGGATGTACTCCAACCGCTACTTCCGGTTGACCCAGGAGCATATTTTCGCGGGAGCCGAAGCGCATATCGCAAGCGAGCACGAACTCGCTACTCGCGCCCCTGACGCATCCTCGGATCTTCGCGATGCTGACCACTGGGCTCTTGGTGAGGCGTACGAAGGTATCCATCAAGATCGGGAGGCCGGTACGGCCTACGGTAGTGAGGATGTTTCCTATGTTGCCGGTCAAGTCAAAATGCGCGAGATAGAAGTCTGGGATCGCACTTTCAAACACGACCACGCGGAGGTCCAGGCTGGCGTCCATCCGCCCAAGTAGGTCCTGTAGGCCTTCGAAGATGCCGGCGTCCACGATGTTGAAAGGCGGATGGTCGAAAACGACTCTCCAGAACGCAGGCGACTCTTCGACGATTCGAACGGGCGCTTCTGACTTGGTCACGACGAACTACCTCCTGCCGCAGCCCCGGAGGCGGCAATGTCCCGCGCGTCCGACCGCCAAAACAACATGAGCATTCGGCCTATTGTCCCTTAGATTCGGGGAAGGTTGCGCCGAACATCGGCAACCCGCTCACGGACGTTTCGCGCGTAGCTTCGTCCTCTACGACGTCCCAGTGTTCGGCGAGGCGGCCGTCTTCGATGCGTACGATGTCCAGCACAATCCAGTTTACGGGTTGGCCAATGCCGCTAAACCGGCCGTGCAGCATCAGCGTGTCGCCCTCAGCGAGGATCAAGCTATTTTCGTATTTCAGCGTGGGCGGCAGACTCTTGATCAGACCGAATAAGCCCTCTCGCCCCGGCGGGATATGCGCGCTATGCTGGATGTAGTTCGGCGACCAAAACTTCTCGGCCGTGACATAGTCCCGCTTATTGAACAGTGTGTCGAAGGCTTCGAGCACGAGTTCCTTATTTTTGGTTTCCGTGGTTTCGGTCATCGTTCGCCTCCGATCGGAAAAGCCGTCAGAGCTTTGGCAGCCGTCGCGATGACCTTCGCAACCTCGTCGGGGTGGGAAACCATCGCGACGTGGCTCGACGGTACTTCGACGGTAGTTGCATTCATGCGTTTTGCAAACAAACGCTCGGCATCGGGCGGAATCGCCTGATCCTTACTCGCGACCATGTACCAGGACCGCAATGATTTCCACGCCGGCTTACCCATCACGTCGCCGAGGGCAGATGCGGACAGAGCCTGCTGGACGGCGAACATGACCCTTGCCTTTACCGGATCTACGTCAGCCGCAAAGTGATTCACGAAGTCATCTTCTGATAGCCAGGCTGAGCCCTGCGCGTCAACGATCATGTGCGCGAGCGCCGGAGTCACCGGGCCCTGCGACAGCAGCGCGCCGATCGATTCGCCCTCGTCAAGTCCGAAGGCGGCGATATAGACCAGACCGACGACGTTCGGAGCATCGCTTCCCAGAGCAGTCATGATCTGGCCGCCGTAGGAGTGACCGGCGACGATCGTCGGGCCGTTCTGCCTCGCCAAAACCTGCCGCAGCCGGGCGACATCGTTTCCCAGCGCGGTCATTGGAAACTGCGGCGCGATCACGTTGTAGCCGTCAACCTGCAGTCGTTCGATGACCGCGCTCCAACTGGAGCCGTCGGCCCATGCGCCGTGAACAAGAACAACGTTTGGTAGAGTGTTCATTTTCAGTAGTTCCTTTCAGCGGACGCTTCGGGTTCCCAGCCGCTCGTATCCCGGTGGGCTCACATCGTAATACGACCGGTCGTCTTATGTCAAGATCTGAGGACTCGAAACTGATCAAATCGGAAAGGCCGCCCTTAGACTCGAGTCTTACGCTGCCTCAACGTCGGCGCGCCCGGCTGCAGCAGCGTGCCGAAAGTAACGGAAAAGAAATCATCGACCGGCGCACGGCTCGCGGCGAGCTTCATGGCGCCCGTCACGCCGCCCCAACTCTCGATAAGGAAGCGAGCTGTTGTTTCGGCATTGATTGAATTCGAGATGGTTCGGTCGGCCTGCCCTTCGCGAATGGCTTCGGCAATCAGTGCCGTCCACCGACCGACCTGTCGACGGAGATCCGTCCGCAGAAGGGGTGTTGAATCCGAAACCTCATGCACGAATTTCGAGACCAAGCAGCCTTTTTCAAAGCCGAATTTCTTATATCGCGAGGCGATGTGCTGGAAGTGTCGACGCAGGCGCTCCAGCGGAGCGATCGACTTGTCGGCAAGTATTTCCAGCCGCGCTTCGGCCCAATAATTATTTAAGACCTCGCGCGCCAGCAGTTCTTTGGCCTTGAAGTAGTTATAGAATGAACCCTTCGGGACGCCGGCTGCGTCGACGATCTCCTGGACGCCACACGCGTTGTACCCAAGCGCGTGAAAACGCTCCGCAGCTGCGGCTACGATCTTTTCGCGGACGCTCAGTTTTGCCACGCGGAGCTTTCTCCAATTCTCATCGTAACGATACTATGACCGGTCGTATTATTTGTCAAGGCTTATTCCTAGAGGCTTGTCGCGATGTACGAAAAAACGTCGTCGCCGGCGATCTACAAAGCCTGTCGCGTAGTGCACACCGGCCGGCGGCATCGAGGCGATAGTCGCTCACGACGACTGGTCGCTTGAATGGGTTTTGACGAACTGCGGCGGATCGCTTCGCACTGCCGCGCAGACAAAAATGTCGAAATTCCTCAAGGAATCGTGCGTTTTAGATGGTGGAGATGGGGGACTCGCACGTTGTCGTAACATTGTTGTACGCTCCGACGCGCACGCCGAACTCCGACGCGCACGCCGAACTCCGACGCGCACGCCGCACCAGGATTAAAAGGGATCGTCGACATCGTAAAGGCCTCAGCGAGGAGTACCGCACAAGTTGCGAGCGGCGCGGATCAGTCCGTCTGGTTTACGACGTCGATCTCTCCAGTACGGTCAATCGTGAGACCGTACGGGCGTAACCGGGTTGCGCTTCCGGCAATGGAGTAGATCGGCGCGACGTTGCCGTTGGCGCCCTCCGCATAGACGCGGATCGCGCCGGCACTGCTGCTTCCCCCGTGGTCGGAAACGAAGATGGCCCCGCTTGGATCGACGGCGATGCCACTCGGAGTCTCCAGCTTCGTCGCTAGACCGGCGATTACGCGAATCGGCGCTACGTCGCCGTTGGCACGCGGGCGGAAGACGAGCACGCCTGAGGTGCCCTTGTCGTCGGAGTTCACAACGTAGAGGGCCCCGGCTCGATCGATGGCGATCGCGAAGGGTGCCGTCAGCTCCGCCCGCTTACCGCGAATGATGCGAATCGGCGCGACGTCGCCACTCGCACCCGGCGCGAACAACATGACGCTGCGGTCGGCGAGGTTCGTGACGCATACACTCTGGTTGGCGTTGACGGCGATGCTTGTCGGCTCGTTCAGGTTGGTCATCGATCCCTCGATCGTGCGAATCGGCGCTGCGTTTTTATTGGCGGCGGGTGCGTAAACGGTGATCGTGTCCGCCGATCGGTTCGCGACATACACGTCGCCTCGAACGTCGAGCGCGAGACCGGTCGGGAGTTTGAGGCCCGTGCGCTGGCCGACGATTGTGCGGAGCGGCGCGGCATCGCCGCGAGCGTTGCTGCTGTAGATGGTAACGCTGTTGGCGGCGTGGTTCGCGACATACCGGTTGCCGTGCGCATCGACCGCGACGGCGCTCGGGAACACCAATCCGGTACGAGGCCCCAGGATGGTGCGCACCGGAGCAACGTCGCCTGTCGCACCCTTCGCGTAGACCGTCACGCTCGTCGCCGCAGCTGGCTCAGCCGCGCTGCTGACCATACCTAGACCGGCACACCCCGCCGACAATACCAACGGAGCGAGGACTACAAGCACTCGAAACGATCTCATCTCGGATTCCCCATCTGGTAATCCTTTTCGAGTCGCCACCGCATAATCCGGTCGCCTCTTCGACGCAGCTTGCGCCGTGTCTCCTTAACCACGTTTTCGCAACTTTCGGAACTATGGTCGTAAGTTCGTCGTAAATGCAGCTGATCCTCACGGATGGCCGCCTGCGGAAATGCTGTCGCATGTCGCTTTACCCATGCCACAGAGGTCCGGTATGGGGCGTGACCACTTACATCGATTGTAAGTGTTCGCCAAGTTTGAAGACTCTGAGTCAAAGAAAAAGCCATATTCCTTGCAGATAAGGCGTTTTCGATGGTGGAGATGTGGGGACTCGAACCCCAGACCCCTTACATGCGAAGTAAACGACGCTCGAAACCTAGAGTGCGTGCGAAACGCAAGAAATAGCCCTTTTTTCTTGCTGCATCAGGTTTTTCAACGCCGATTTTTCGTCCGCTAGTGTTCGCGCTTTCCGCTAGCTTCCGCGCAGGTTGTCGTAAGATTGTCGTACGCGCCTATGCGCATGCTTGCCTCAAGTAATGCGGTCCACGAGCATAACCAACGGAACAGCCAAGCCTGGGTACAGATTCGATTCCCGTTTGGCCTACACGCGCGTTAGGGGGTACGTCGATTGAGAGTCGCACGCCAAGGGGACGTTTGTCTACTACCGAACGCTTGTGTTCATGCGTTCTGTCGGCCTTACACTTGCATTGGCGGCAGCCGTTTCGACCGTTCCCATCGCAGCGGCCGAAACATCCGATCCGAGCGCTCAAATCGACGCGTACGCCCGGGCGTTCATCGGCACGGGAATTGCACCGAGCGTCTCGATCGCGATTACTCGCGACGGACAGGTCGTTTATGCCAAGAGCTTTGGGGACCGCAGTATCGACCCGAAGCTGCCGGCTGAACCCAATACTGCCTACGACGGCGCATCACTGATGAAACAGTTCACCGCAGCCGCACTAGCGTTGCTTGCGACGCAAGGGAAGATCGACCTCCACGCGCCTCTCTCGCGCTACCTCCCGCAGATTCCGCACGCCCGCGAGGTAACGATCGCGCAGCTCTACGGCATGACCTCGGGTTATCAGGACACCGGCGAAGGCTCCGATGATGCTACCGTGCCTCTGGCCACGCGCATCACGCGCGATGCGGCGCGTCCGCTGCTTTTCCAGCCCGGCACACGATTCAACTACTCGAACACCAACTACGAGCTGCTGGGCCTGCTCGTCGAGCGCGTCAGCGGCGTGCCGTACGCAACGTTCGTGGAAACGCACATCGTGGAACCGCTGCAACTGCGCAGTTGGACGCTCCTTGGCGCCGGCGCGCTGCCGCAGGATCGTGCGACGAGCTACTTCTTTCCGACGCCGATTCGCGGTTATCCCGAGCCTAATGCCGGAAAAACACATTTGCTCGGCGCTTCCGGCGACATCTTGATCGGCGTGCGCGACATGGCCGCGTGGGATGAGGCGCTGCTAGCCCACCGCGTCGTCTCCGCTGCGATGTGGCGTATCATGACGACCGCCGGCATGCTCCGCGACGGATCGTCGACCGGGTACGGCGCGGGCGAGTACGTAACGAAGTTTCGCGGCCATCGCCTAATCTGGCATGGCGGCAACCACCTCGGCAGTACCAGCGAAAACTGGATCCTTCCGGACGGCCGCATGTCGATCACCGTCCTCTGCAACGGAGGCTTCGCCGCCGTGCCGCAGTTGATCCGCGCGATCGCCGCCCTCTACATTCCGCAAACCGATGCGGCAACCCCAAAGGCCGCAGATTTACCGCATCCTCCGTCAGGGATGCAAGCACAGGCGCTCGCGTGGCTACAGCGCGCGTTGGATGGCCGTGAAGCGGCCGCAGATTTCGGCGGCGATTTCGCTACGATGGGGCGCAAGTATGGCCCGCCGCAACACCTAACGCCACTCGCGTTGGACGACCGCGGCACGGTGCAACTGTCGGTTTTTTCCGTGGAGCTGATGGGCAAGCCTTACACGTACATTTACGATGCCACGAAAAACGCCGGCCTAGCACTGCTCCCTGTCTGGAAGCCTTAGCTCGGTATTGGTTACAACGGCGGCGGTTTGCACCGACCGTTCTCAACGCGGCAGGTGGCGATGCCAAAGGGAGATGCGGCAAGCTCGTGCCCCAGGCTCATCAGAGCGCCGCTGTGTGGGTCGATCGAATAGCCGTAAACCTTGCCGTGGTGCTCAATCGAGTCGGACTCGTCGGTCACATACGCGAACTTGCCCGTCGGATCGATCGCTACGCCTCTGACGTCTTTGCCCACCTCAAACGGCGAACCCGGCACTGGCGTAAGCGCGCCGCTGGTTGGGTCGATCATGTAGCCGAAAACCTGGTTTTTCTGGCGCAAATTATTATTCCGTAACATGTAGGCGAACCTGCCTGTTGGATCGATCGCGATCCCGCAAGAACTGTGATCTCCGCCCCCGCCCCCTGCAAACGGCGATCCCGTCACCTTTTCTAACGCGCCGGTGTGTGGGTCGATCGCGTAGGCGAAAACACCGTCGGATTGCCACGCGGGCACATAGGCGAACTTGCCGTCAGGCGTTATCGCCACGCCTGTGGGAAACTTCCCCGTTGCAAACGGTGACCCCGGCACCTGCGTGAGCGCGCCGCTGGTCGCGTCGATCGCGAAGGCAGAAACAGAGCCGTCGAGGCCGTGCCGCTGCGCGTTGAACTTGTTAGTCACATAGGCGAACTTGCCGTTAGGCGTTAGCGCCACGCCTGTGGGGTCGACCTCCGCTGCAAACGGTGATCCTGCCACCGGCGTCAGTGCGCCGCTTTGCGGGTCGATGCGGTAGGCGGAAACATCGGCGGAAACGTCCTTTGAGCGACGGTTTGTAACATAGACGAACTTGCCTATCGGATCGATCGCCAGACCTTGGGCCCCTTCGCCTGCCTTGAACGGCGACCCCTCCACCGGCGTCAGTGCGCCGCTTTGTGGGTCGATCGTATAGCCGGAAACATTGTCCGACCGATAATTGGTCACGTAGACAAACTTGCCCGTCGGATCGAGCGCCACGCCCTCGGGACGCACGCCCATTGATGAGGTCGGCCTGCCCTTCAAACGAATCGCGCCGGTTTTGGCGTCGATCTTATAGAGAAGGATACGGTTATTGAAATGATCGGTCACGTAGGCGAACTCGACTGCGTCGGAGTTGATTTGCGCCGGCAGCGCTTGCGAACCGGATGTTACGCTGGACGGCGTTATCGTTCCTGACGATCCGGCGTTCGAACAAGCGGCAAAGACCACCGCCGTCCCAAGCGCCGGCAGCGCTCGAACGATGGAAAGACCGGGCGTTGCGGCTCTCCTCATGTTTCTCATAATCATCTCTCCGGTTTAAAGTTGGAGCCTGAAGACCGTGCCGCCGTTGTACTCACCGCCCTGCGAGGTCGTGCCATAGAGCACGCCGTTAACGTCGATCAGACCTGCGCGGGGATAGGCGCCATCGTCAGGCTGACCGGTGAAGTGGTGGACCACCGTATAGTTCACGTTGCCGACGGGATTGATCGAAAAGATCGTGCCGGCGTGGCCTTTGCCGTCCGTTCGCGTGGTGCCGTAGAGCTTGTTCTTGACTTCGAGGAGGCCTGCGACGGGACGACCGCCTTTTTGATCCGTGCTATGCCCAATGAAAACGTGAAGCACGTTTTCCTTGCCCCTGGTGGTGACCCGAAAGAGCGTGCCGCAGCCGCGTTGACACCCACCGTCTTCGGTCGTGCCGAAGAACGCGCCGTCCACGTCGATTAAGCCTGCCTCGGGACGTGCGCCGTCGGCACTCCCGCCCTTGAAGCTATGGAGCACGTCTTCCGTGCCGTCGGTGTCGAGCGAAAAGACCGTGCCGACGTCGGCCGTGCCGCCGGCGTCGGTCGTGCCATACAGCTTATCATTCGCAAAGAGCAGCCCGGCACGCGGGTGCGAGCCGTCGCTCCCGCCCTTGAAAGCATAGACCACGCTAAATTCCGGCACACTCCCGACGTTCGTAATCTTAAAGACTTCGCCGCAGTCGCAGTCCGTATTACCGCCGTAAATGGTCGTGCCGTAGAGCGTGCCATCCACGTCCGTCAGTCCCGCCCAAGGATGTTTGCCGTTCGCGCAGTCGAAGCTGTGGATCACAGAGTAATCCGTGTGCACGAGCGCAAAGACCGTCCCGCAGTTGTGTTCGCCGCCGTAAACGGTCGTGCCGTAGAGCGTGCCATCCAAGTTGATCACGCTGCCGTGAGGACCCCAGCCGGCGTGGTCCTGGCTGAAACTGTGGAGCACGGTAGTGCCGGTGCCCGCGACCTTAAACACGACGCCGCACGCCCCTGTCTCAGGTTTTTTGTTGCATACTCCACCTCCGCCCGCCACAGTCGTGCCGTAGAGCGTACCGTTCACGTCGATCACGCCTGCGCCGACCGCCCAGCCGGTCGGGCCGTCGAAGCTGTGCAGTATGGTTATACCTGGCTTACCCATAGGCGAGCCCGATTCGCGCGACGGCGCAGCGAGTGAAGACGGGTTCTGCGGCGCGAGCGATGAAGGCGACGAAGAAAGGCCGCTACTGCCGCACGCGGTCATAAGAGCGGCGCTAAACACGACGCCGGCGACCTTGTACGAGTGTCTCATTGCTTGGTTCCTCCGAGAGCGGAAGTGCACTGGCGCGGGCCAAAAGCAACCGGCCACCCCTTCAAGCGGTGACCTTAAAAGCAGACGTTCTCAAGGTACACCAGGCCTCCTGCTATTTTCGCCTGTGGTGAAACCGCGCGTCTTACCAGGCTTATTCTGCCGTAGGGTTCAACCGCTGGCACCCTAGGTTCTTTACGGAGGCTCGAAACGTTGTGAAAGATCGCGCCGCTACGGCATTCTTATCGATCGCGTTTGCGCTTATGGCCGGATTAACGTGGAGTCCATCGTTGAGTGCGTCGAACGGCGACGTCGATTGTGAATCTGTTCAACGCTGGTTTGCCGCGCAGCCTGGTTCGCGGCTCGTCTTGAGCACGACGAACAACTTTTACGAGAAGTCCGCGCGGGCGCGCAAGCCAGATACGATACTCGACTACGCTGCGTTTCCGCTTTCCCACGATCGAGCGTCATGGTACAAGGTCATGAAGCACTACAGTAAGAGTGTCGGCAACGGGCGTTGCTTATCCGGCGTCTACGATTCCGCCCACAAGACGGCGCTGATCTACTCTCAGTACGGAACGGCATCCGATCTCACCGTCACGGCGGTTCTCAACGCGCCAACGGGGCTGCCGCTCCATTCGGCGCCTAGCCAAACGCGAAATGGCGCGCGCCTCGGAATGAGCGTCGCGCAGGTCCAAGCGATCGACGGTCCGGGCACACTCCGCTCGGACGGTCGCTACCAGCGGCTCACGTACAATCAAGATTTTAAGACGTCCGCTAACGTCGCAGTCAGCGCCTATTTAGGCTTTCTGTTCACTGACGGAAAGCTTGCGGCCATGGACGTTGGCGGGGGAGTCTGAGTACACATGGCTCTCGGGGGCCAAGTAGCGGTTGAACCATTCTATCATCTGGGCAAGAGCGTCGATCTGGTCGGTGACTTTCTGCAGCGCATGACCTTCGTCGGCGTAGACGATGAGCTTTGTGGGGACACCAAGGGTTACCATCGCATGCCAAAACTCGAACGCCTGCGGCACCGGAACTTCCTCGTCGCGCTCGGGCTGCAGTATGAGCACCGGCGTCTTCGAGCGCGTGATGAACGTAATCGGTGAGCTCCGCGCATAGATGTTGGGGTTATCGTAGACCGAGGTTCCGAAGAAGGGAATCATCCACCGATCGATCCTGTTTTGACCGTAGTACGATTGCCAGTTGCCGATGCCGGCACCGGCGACGATTGCTTTGAACCGGGTCGACTGCGTCTCCGCCCACATCGACATGTAGCCGCCGTAGCTCCAGCCAAAGAGTCCTAGACGGTTCGGATTAATTGGTGCGGCCGCTAGAGCCGCGTCAATGCCCGCGAGATCGTCGCGCCAATCGCCGTAGCCGAAGTCTTTGGCATTGGCTTTCGTAAACGCCTCGCCGTGGCCGAAGCTGCCTCGCGGATTTGGCATAAAGACGAAGTAGCCCGCAGACGTGAGCGCGTCATAGCCATACGAAGCGAGCGCCATCGCGAAGTGATCGCCAAAACCCGGCACCGTTTCGGCGGAAGGTCCGCCGTGAATGATCGTGACCATCGGATAGCTCGCGCGTGGATCAAAATGCAGCGGGTAGACGAGCCAGCCTTGAACCGTAAGCCCATCGCTCTTCCACTGCAGCGATACGGCTTTACCGTGAAGCGGCATTGCGCCGGCGTTGCTGTGAGAAATTTGCCGTAACGCCGTCGGCGGCCCGACCCAGACTTCTGGCGGATCCGCAAATGCGGCGCGCACGAGCGCGACGATCGAGCCGCCCTTCGCGCTCGACCAGCTCCAGAGCGACTCTTGACGATCGGTCAGCACGGTCGCGCGGCCACTGGACGCGTCGACCCGCATGAGGTGCATCGCGCCGGAGACATGCGCGACCACGTCGAGGCTCGATGAATCGTTCCAATGCAGTGACTGCACCGAGAAAGGCGCGCCGTCGGTCACGTTGCGCGACGCACCGGTCTGCGGGTCGACGAGGTAGAGATCGCCTCCGACTGACCCGAAATCGCTCATGATTCCGCCGATGACGGCGATCTGGCTTCCGTCGGGCGACCATTGCGGATCGTTCATCTGAAAGTTGGGTGCGAGCACGTCATGCATCGCGCCCGTCGCAACGTCGACGCGAGCAAGGTGCGCGATCCACCAGTTGTTGTTGCCGTTCCCCGTCGCGTAGGTCGCTGCAATCTGTCCGCTGTCGGGCGACCATCCGTATTCGTATACGTAGACATCCGGCGGCGTGAGCAGATGCAGCGCACCACTGCGAGCATCGATCGTCGCAAGGCGCTGTTCGTCCACCACCGTGCCGATCACACCCACGTTGCGCGCGCCGGGTGCGAGCGCCCCTGCTTCACGATGAGCGTCGGCGACATAGAGAATGGCGAGCGACCTGCCGTTCGGCGCCCACGTTAGCCGCTGCACGTTGCCGCTGAACCTCGCCAACTGATGTACGCGCCGGCCGCCGGCGTCGGCGACGAAGAGCTGGAGCTGTCCCTTCGACCGCGCGTCGGAAAGAAACGCAATCCGGCGGCCATCTGGCGCCCAGACCGGATTCTTCTCGTCGTAGTACGCGTCGCGGCCGCCCGCGCTCAAACGGAGGCGTCCCCCACCGTCGATTCGTTGCACGTACAACGCGCTGTACTGCGGCGATTGCAAAAGCCGGTTTCGATCGTAAAAGGCTTCCTGCCACGCGACCGCGCTGCCGTCCGGCGCAAGGTTCACCCCACTGAGATCGCGCACGGCGTATGCTGCGATCAAGCCCTGGCGAATCGAGGGCGCGGCAGCAGCGCCAGCAACGCCTAAAATCGCGAACGTCGCGATGGTCATCGAACACGCGCGATAGATTAGGTTAACCACGGAGTCAGATTCCCGACAACGAGTAGATCGTACCGAAGTTGTGCGCACCGCCCGTTCGGGTCGTGCCATATAGCATGCTGTCTACTTTGATCAACCCGGCTTCCGGGTGTGAACCGTCCGTCCCGCCGGCAAAGCTGTGTATCACTCGTTCCACGGGGCGCCTTGACAATTCGATTGTGAAAACCGTGCCCCGGCCTTGCGCGCCGCCGTATTCGGTCGTGCCGTAAAGCGTGCCATTGACATTGGTCAGACCAGCTTTCGGATGCGCGCCGTCGCTGCCGCCGGCGAAGCTATGGAGCACGTTGTATTCCGTGCCATCGGGCTTCATTTGAAAAACCGTGCCGAGGCCAATCCCACCCTCTTCGGTCGTGCCGTACAGCGTGCCGCCGATGTCGGTAAGGCCGGCGTATGGCCGCGCGCCGTCGCTCCCGCCACCAAAGCTATGCAATGTTTTCACGCCGGCGAGGTTAGTCTTAAAGATCGTGCCGTGTTCCGAGACGCCACCGCCTGCAGTCGTTCCGTAGAGTGTGCCGTGCACTTTGATCAAGTCCGCAACTGGATGCGAGCCCTCAGGTTTGCCGCCAAATGCCTCGAGCGGCTCGTAGCTGTCTCTATGATCGGTTATCGAAAAGATTGTGCCATGGTACGTACCAGCATAGTCGGAAGTCGTGCCGAGGAGACGACCACCGTTCGATTTGAGTAGGCCAGCCAAAGGCCTTTCACCGTAACGGCCACCTTCGAACCTATGAAGAACCCTTTCCATGCCGCCGATTGTGATGGAAAAAACCGTACCCCTTTCGCCAGAACCACCCTCTTCGGTCGTGCCGTAGAGCCTGTCGTCCAGGGCGGTTAAGCCGGCCCTTGGGCCATTGCCATCCCTCCCGCCGGCAAAGCTGTAAAGCGGGGTTTCCTTACCGGCGGTCGTGATCGCGAAAACACTGCCAAAGTTCGTAACGATATCCCCATAGGTCGTGCCGTAGAGCGTGCCGTTGAGTTCGGTGAGGCCGGCACGCGGATACCTGCCGTCGCGGCCGCCTTTGAACTGGTAGAGCACATCGTAATTCAAGTCCGGCCTAGGCGTCGGCGCTGAGGCGAACCGGCCGACTGAAGATTGCGACCGCAATGAGGGTGTGAGCGATCCACGAGCTGGGGCGAGGTTCGATTGTAGTATGCCCGAACAAGAGGACAGCGATAGAACGCTGACGGCGACAAGAGCATCAAACGGTCGTGCGTGCGGAGCCTGCATTGGTCTAGTTATGGTTCTCTAAATGAGGGTCACAGAGCGCCTTGGCAATGATGACGAAGCCGTCATCATTGTCCTCCGGCCCGCGAACCATATGCACCCCGCACGCGCCCGGTTCCGCGTAGCTCGATCCGCCTCCGCCGCCACCATCAATTCGAAACCGATGGTCGGGATCTTTATTGTTGCCTGTGCCGCCGCCACCGCCAAACCAACCGCCGCCGCCGCCGCCGCCGCCCCAAAGTCGATGAGCTGACTCCGAGGCTTGACCGTGACCGCCATGACCCGCGACGCCAAAGCCGCCCTGGTTTGTGCCAAACTTCCCGCCGGCGCCACCGTGAGTCTGAGTACCGCCGTGACCGCCGCCCTCACGGTCGTACTCACTGTCGCCGCGCGCACCGGTGAGTGAACCCCCATCGCCCCCTTTCCAATTGCTGCCGCTTTGCCCGCCGCCACCGCCCGCTACGCTAAGGCGCTGGTCCAGCTTGCCGGCAGGGCCGCCCCTGCGCACGTCGGATGCGCCGCCGCCACCGTACCCTACGTGGCTGCCTAGATATTCGCTAGGCAGCCTGTCTCCGCCATTACCTCCGCCGTTCCAACCGCCTGTGCCCCCCTTTATGGGGTTACATTTTCCTTCGGGAGACGCTCGGCTTCCATCCAGAGAGGTTCGACACACCGGGCCGCGAGCGTGCCCTCTCCCGCCCACGAAGATGCCCAATTCTTCGCCCGGCTGCACCTTAATTGTAGCATCTACCGCTCCGCCTGGGGCGCCGCGCGTACCTCCAGCGCCGCGGCCGGCATAGAGAAGGAATCGCAGGGCATGGACGCCGGCGGGCACCGTGTAGGACTGAGGCGCTCCGGTAAAATCGAAGCGTTTTGTCTCAACCGAAGGTGCCACGCCGTCGCGCGCGATCGCCGGCACCGAGCTCGCCCCGCTAAGGGACGGCGCCAAGCCGGATGCGGGACCTACCGGTCCCAATTTGCTGCCGCCGCAGGCAGACAGGATGATCGCGCTAAGACACGCGCCGAGAAGGATGGACACTCGTTTCATTAGGTCTCTAGCTCCAAAATCGACGCCGCGCCTGCTACGCATTGTCTGGGATCAGCGACGTCATCGAGGCCTAAGCCAAGATTGCAGGGCCGCCTTCGAGGGGATTGGCGCTGCCAGAAAACCGCAATGCGCAAAGCCAAAGCTCGGCGCACGTATGCCCCTACCAGCTAGTCTACATTTTTCTGCGGTTTTTGCCAACGCAACCCAAGCGCTGCGGAGCTTAAATCCAACGAGCAGCGAGATGCGCGGCGCCGCTTCGAAATGGCCACGCTGCTCCGCGGCGTCCCGCCCAGCCGGGCGACTGGAAGAGTTTCTAACATTTTCTAACGGAACGGTTAGACACGGGCGGTATTGGCTGGTACAAATCGGGCGCGAGAGTGAAGAAAGTCCTGTGATTTAACACGTTTCGGTAGCGGACGGGACTGGCCGGAAACCCCCGAGTAGAGTTCGATTCCTGTTTAGCCTAAGTGAATCTGTTCAACGCTGGTTTGCCGCGCAGCCTGGCTCGCGGCTCGTCCTGGGCACGACGAACGACTTTTACGAGAAGTCCGCGCGGCCGCGCAAGCTGGATACCATACTCGACTACGCTGCGTTTCCGCTTTCCCACGATCAAGCGTAATGGTACAAGGTCATGAAGCACCACAGTAAGAGTGTCGGCAACGAGCGTTGCTTATCCGGCGTCTACGATTCCGTCCACAAGAAGACGTCCGCTAACGTCGCAGTCAGCGCCCATATAGGCTTTCTGTTCACTGACGGCAAGCTTGTGGCCATGGATGTTGGCGGGGAGTCTGAGCAAGCCACCGGCAGGCCTGGCGCTAGGTCGCTAGAAAAGGAGTGAGCGCTTGGCTCGCCTGGTTTTTATGAGGAGGGGGACGTGCTTCACGCTTTTTCGTTCACGGGCCGCAGGCTTTTGGCGTGCGCCGCGTGCGCGCTTGCCGTCATCGCGTTCGCTACTGTACTCGAAGCGCGCACGGTAGCGGCCGGCGTTACCGTCGTCGTCGACGGGCGTCCCCTGTACTTGAAGCCCGGACCGATCGAACGCGCTGGACGCGTGTTCGTTCCATTGCGCGGCATCTTCGAGCGGCTCGGTGCCAGCGTCGTCTACCAGAACCGTCAGATCAACTCCACGAAGGGCAGCACGAGCGTCTCGCTGCGCATTGGCTCGACACAGGCAACGGTGAACGGCCAACCGCAGATCCTCGACGTGGCGCCGTTCATCGTCGGGTCGACGACGTACGTACCGTTGCGGTTCATCGCACAATCGCTCGGCGCTGTGGTCAACTACAACGGCGCCACGCGGGTCGTCGCGATCACCGTACCCAGGTCCCAGCTGCCGCCGCCTCCGCCACCCCCTGCGCCGAATCCTCCGTCCGTCAGCGTCGTTACACTGAGAGCGCGGCAACCGGCGCCAGACGCGCTGACCGCCAACCGCTTCACGCCGATTGCGGCGCAGTTCTCGCATGAGGTCGACGTAAATAGCGTTCGCGTACGGCTGGACGGCAATGACATCACCCCGCGCAGCGACGTCTCGCCGGTCGGTTTTTCCTATCGTCCTCCGGCACCGCTCGACTTCGGAACGCATACTGTGCGCGTGGCCGGCCTTGACCGCGCGGGATCGCGATTCGCCCAGTCGTGGTCGTTCACGACGACGCGACCGGCGCCAGCGCCCGAGAGTCCGGTGCAGTTGCGCGGCCAGGAGCCCTCGCCGGGCGCGACGGTGAACAATCGCTTCGCGGTGATCGCGGCGGACTTCACGGCTCAGGCCGATGCCGTCAGCGTGCGTGTCCGGCTGGACGGAAACGACATTACCTCGCGTAGCCGCGTTTCGCCGGTCGGTCTTTCCTATAAGCCGCCGGCACCACTCGAGTTCGGGACGCATACCGTACGCGTGACCGGACGCGGACGAGGCGGGTCGGCATTCGATCGCTCGTGGTCGTTCACAGTCGCGCCATCGCCCGAGAATCCGGTGCAGCTGCGCAACCAGCGGCCCTCGCCGGGCACCACCGTCGAGAATCGCTTCGCGGAGATCGCGGCAAACTTCGCGCCGGACGCCGAGCCCGCCAGCGTGCGCATCCGGCTCGACGGATATGACATCACCTCGCGTAGCGGCGTGACCGGGGGCGGTTTTTCCTACCGGCCACCGGCGCCGCTCGATTTCGGAACGCACACCGTAAACGTAACCGGCCGCGGGCGAGCCGGCTTGTCGTTCGATCGCTCATGGTCGTTCACGGTACGCCGTACCGCGCCGGCCCCGATTTCCCTCACTATCCGTTTGCCAGAAGAGAACGAGCTCGTCGGACGCACCTTCGACGTCGCGGGAACCACCGCAGAGAACGCTAGAGTTCGGGTCACCGCCGGAGCGCCGCCAACGGGCACGGGTCAGTTCAGCGGCACTACAACAGCGGGCGCGCGCGGTAACTTCAGAATCTCGGTAACCCTCAGTCCGGCACTTCTTGGCCAGCAAGCGGTGACGGTAAAGATCACTGCGACCGATCAGTCGTCTTCGCAGACTGCAGAGAAAACGCTGCGCCTTCGTTTGAAGCATGCAGCTCCCACCCCGCCGCCGTTCGTCACTCCGATGCCCATGCCAACGCCCGTTCCGATCCGAACGCCGAGGCCGGTTCCGACGGTCGCTCCTCCGACACCCATGCCGACACCCGCGCCGATACGCACACCGAGAGTCGTCCCGACCGTCGCGCCGCCCCCCACACCAACGCCCGTTCCAACCCGCGCACCGAGGATTGTTCCGACCGTCGCGCCGACCCCTACGCCAACACCCACTCCAAAGCGCGCCTCGAAGGTTGTTCCGGGCACTAGTCCAACGGCGACGCCTACCGGGTCGCCTTAGCGGCACGGCCCCCGGGCAAGGCCGATGCGAGGCTTGAAACCAGCGGATGTTCGCGTCGCTATGCTACCGTTACAGGTCGCCTTCGCGGCTATCTATCGCTTCGTTCGACCCGAAAGATAGTGATGGAAATCTCTAATCGTGAATCGTAGTGCATTTCTCTCGGGGACGGCCGCCGCGGCAATTGCCGCCCCTGGCGCTGCGTTGGCCTACGAGCAGCCGGATCATATCGTGCGCATCGAGGACGCCGCTATAAAGGTCGCTCCGAATCGTTATGTTGAGACCACGACCTACAATGGTCAGTTTCCTGGACCGCTGCTGCGAATGCGCGAAGGTCGCCCGTCGTCATCGACGTTCACAACGCGACTCTGATTCCGGAGCAGCTGCATTTCCACGGACAGACAATTCCGGCAGACGTGGACGGCGCGGCGGAGGAGCGGACGCCGTACATTCCGGCTCGAGCTGGCTACTGTCGTAAGGTTGCCCTAAATGCAGTCCGTCCGTTTTGCGAAGTCACACTGGAGAAGGCTTTGTCATAAGGCGTTTTTCAGGCCTTGATGATGTGGCACGCGACCCTTGACTCCTTACATCAATTGAAAGTGGTCACGATTTCGGCTCAAGAGGCGCCGAATTCAAAAACGCAAAACGCCTGTAAAGTCGAGCGTTTCCGTTGGTGGAGATGGGGGGACTCGAACCCCCGACCCCTTACATGCGAAGCAAGTGCTCTACCAGCTGAGCTACATCCCCAGAGGCCGGTTTGGCGACCTGGAGGATTGTACGTGCCCGCGTGGGCACCTGTCAAAGCACATGACGAGAGTCTGCTGCGTGGCGTTTGCGCTGGCGGTCGTTGCGTTGCTGGCCGCGCCCGGCAGCACGCGTGCGGCGGCGCCTGCGCTGCTGGCCGCGAATCGGTGCAATAGCCAAACCATTGACGACGCATCGGGGCGTGTCCGTGACTACGATCGGCATGCGCCGGGGGGCGGCGCCGGACAGTTGCTGAAGCGCTACGGCGCGATCGCGGACGTGCTCTCGATGCTCAACGAAGAGCGCGAGATTCTAGACAGTATCTGCTCGAGCGATGCACAGCGCGCGCCGCTTTTCGCACAAATTGCGGCCTTCTCCGCATGGGCGCTAGCGTTAGAATCGGACGTTGCGGCAAAACTGAACGCCTCGTGCGGCGCCGCATCGGAGGCGCTGCCTGCGATCATGCTTGCGGATGCCTGGCTCGCGCTTGCCAACGTCGTCAACGAAAACGGTGGGACGGTTCCGCCGGCATTCGCGGAAATTATTCCAAAGATCCAAACCCGCGCCGCAGCGGTGGGACTTGCATTGCCGTCGTGGCCCGACACGTCGGCCTACTGGCGCGACCAGGTGCGCGCTAGGTCTAAGAGCGCCGTCGCCGCATGCCCCTCGCCGAGTCCGTCGCCAAGCCCGTCGTCGAGCGGATCAAGGATTTTGCGAATAGTTCGCAAATAGGTTTTCTCGTATGGGGACCCGGGCGGCTTACGTGACGCGCCCACGCGAATGGATCGCGGAGGTGCTTTCGCGGGAGCAGCGATTTCTTTCGGCGGCGGAGATTCATGCGAGCCTCAAGCGCACGGGCGCGCGGGTCTCGCTATCGACGGTCTATCGCACGCTGGACAGGCTCCGCTTGAAGGGCGACCTCACCGCACGCTCCGATGCCGAGGGTGAGGCCACCTATATGCTGTGCGAGCCGGCGCACCATCACCACCACGCGATCTGCGGCAACTGCGGACGCGTGGAAGACGTTGATTGCGCGGCGATGGAGCAGTTTGCGGAATCGCTGCGCAAGCTGCACGGATTCGAACTCGACGGACATGCGTTGGAATTTTTTGGTCGGTGCCGCTCGTGCGGATGACGCGAATCGCCGTGGCCCTGCTGTTCGTTTTGGCGGCCTGCGCCCCAGGACGGAATGACAATGCCGCGGGAAAAATTCCGGTTGCGACCACGATTTCGACGCTGAACTCGTTCGTCGAGGGCGTTGGCGGCGAGTACGTTACCGTCAAGAACATCGTGCCGGTCGGCGCCTCTCCAGAAACCTTTCAGCCGGCGCCTCAGGACGTCGCGCGGGTTGCCGATGCGAAGGTCTTAGTCGAAAACGGTGCGGGCCTCGAGACGTGGCTCGACCGGCTGCTGCACGATGCCGGCTCGCGCGACCTCCACGTTGTCGTGTGCAGTGACGGCTTGCCCGTAAAGGATCTCAATCCGCACCTTTGGATGGATCCGGTCTTGGCGCAGCGCTATGTGTTAAAGATTCGCGACGCATTGGCGGCCGTCGACCCCGCGCACGCCGATGCCTTTCGGCGTAACGCCGCGAGCTACAACCGTCGGCTAAGCCGGCTTGCCGAGCGCATCCAACGCCAAGTCGATACGATTCCTCCTTCGCACCGCTACATGATCGTTTTTCACAATGCGTGGCAGTATTACAACGACCGCTTCGGCATAACCACGCTCGGTTTTGTCGAGCGCAATCCCGGCCAGTCACCGAACCCGCAGCAAATTGCGCGACTGATCGACCTCGCAAAGGCGCACCACGTCCACGGCGTGTTCAGCGAGCCGGAATATAGCCCGAAGATCCTCTACGCGATCGCGCAAGGTGCCGGTATTCGCGTCGTCGAGGATCTCTACGACGACTCGATCGGAACGGATCGGCGCGTCGCAACCTATCCCGCGATGCTGACCTACGATACCAACGTGATCGTGCAGACGTTGAAGTGATGCCGGGAGAGGCCGTCGTAGCCCGGGACTTGGTCGTGCGCTACGAGGATTTCACTGCACTAGTCGGGGCGACGTTTACGGTTCACTATGGCGAGTCGCTCGGCATCGTCGGGCCCAACGGTTCGGGGAAGTCAACGCTGCTCAAGACGATCGCCGGTCTGTTGCTGCCCTCGAGCGGGAGCCTCAGCGTTCTCGGATCGCCGTCGCGTAAGCTTCCGCCCGGAACGATTGCGTACGTGCCCCAGGTCGAAGCCGTCGATTGGTCTTTTCCGGCGACGGTGTGGGACGTCGTCGCGATGGGGCGTTTCGCGCGCCTGCGCTTCTGGCAGCGCTTTGGAGCCCGCGATCGGCAGGTCGTTCATCGCGCGCTCGAGCTGGTCGACATCGCGGGGTTGGCCAACCGGCACATCGCGCATCTCTCCGGCGGACAACAGCAGCGCGTCTTCGTCGCGCGGGCGATCGCGCAAGAGCCCCGGCTGCTCTTGCTCGACGAACCCACGACCGGAGTCGATGCGGCAACCGAAGAGGCCCTGCGCCGAATCGTGCGAGAGCTCGTTGCCGATGGATTGCCGGTGCTGATGGCGACGCACGATCTCGATCGCGTTGACGAGTGGTTCGATCGTTTGCTCGTGCTCGATCGGCGCGTTCTCGCGCTGGGAACGCCGCGCGAGGTAGTTGAGTCGGGCGTGTACGCAGCGATCCGCGAGCACACGCACACGCACGGGCACTTGCGCCACGACCACGAACCGCACGCCGCGCACGCCGCCCACCCGGAAATCAAGGCTTGATTTTAACGGAACCGTTTCACTACGCGTTCATGGAACGCGCGTTCGTGGCGGCACTCGCGGTGGGATTGCTTTGCTCCACCATGGGGACGTACGTAATCCTGCGAAAGCTTTCGTTTATCGGCGACGGCATCGCCCATGCTTCATTCGCAGGGATCGTCATCGCGTATCTACGCGGCGCGAACTTTTATCTCGGCGCGGGGGTCGTAGCGGTGCTTACCGCGGTGGGCATCGGCTTCGTCCACCGCCGCGGCCGCATCTCGCTGGACACGACGATCGGCGTGCTCTTCACCGGCATGTTTGCACTCGGCGTGTATTTGATGAGCCAGCAGCGCAGCTATGCGGTCGATTTGCAAAGCTTTCTTTTCGGCGACATTCTTGCCGTGCAGCCACAGGATCTGTGGCTGATTCTCGCGCTCAGCATCGTCGTGACGGCTGCGGTGATCGTGCTCTTTCGCGGATTATTGTACACGACGTTCGACCCGGTCGTCGCGCAAGCCAGCGGGATCAGTTCCGCTACGTACGAGTACACGCTGCTCGTCATGCTCGCCCTGACGATCGTCGTTGCGTTGCAAGCGGTCGGCATCGTGCTCGTTGCGGCATTGCTGGTGACGCCCGCGGCGGCAGCGTATCAGCTGACCTCGCGATTCGCCCCGATGATGGCACTGGCCGCGGTGTTCGGCTCCGTCAGCACGGTAGGAGGACTCTATCTGTCGTACTACGTCCGCGCTTCCAGCGGTGCGACGATCGTGCTGCTTGCGACGCTGCTCTTTTTTGCGGCAATCGCCGCGAAGTACGTGCGGCGCGTTACCGTGCGCGTATCGTAAATGGGGCTGTATAGACTACGTCGTTGGCGCCGCGAAACTGAATCCAGGCCTTGTACGTCCCCGCCGGAAGCGCCGGCAGGTCCATTTGCATCGCTGGGCCGGCCTGAGCGCTCGTCGCCATGTTCATCTGCGTGCCCATGGCCACGTCGCCCGCGCCTCGAACCACCGGGTGCACGTGCACGTACGCAAGCGTCGAAGTATTGATAAGGACGGCATGCGCTGCGGCGCCGAGGTAGGTGCCGAGATCGCGCGCGGGCTGACCGGCTTTCAAAACCGTTAGGCTCACGCTTTGGCGCTGGTTCGCGGTAAGCGTCGTGCTTGTCAGGCGGAGCGTGTAGGGAGCGACGGTGACGCTGGCGGGCGAAGCGGTGAAGGTCTTCGGCGAAGCCGCGAGCGCGCCGTCGCTCTCAATCGTAAAACGAAAGACCTGCTGTCCGAGGCCGCGCGGCGTGGTGTCGGCATAGACGAAGTAGCGGTGGTTCGGCGCTTTGGTGAACGAGTTTGCGAAGGTGCCGGTCGTCGTGTCGAAGCTTGGATGAAGGTGCGCGAACGTTGAAAAATCGTCGCGAACGATAATCAGATGCATGAGCCGTTGCATGTCCACGTCGTAGTTGCGAATCGGCGTCGTGCCATCGACCTGGAATTGCCGAATCTTCAGCGTCGCCGTCAACCCGGCACCGTGCACGGCCCAGAACTCCGAAACGATCCGCGGCCTTCCGCCGAGCAATGCGTAGAGGCCGCGCTGCTCGGCCGGGCCGGCCGATCCGCGCGCGAGGCCGATTACGCCGGCTGGCGCGAGCGCGAAGGCAAGAAGCATTCCGCTCAATCGGCGGCGCGTACGACGTTCCACGTTTCATCCTCCAGGCGTTCGAGATAGCCGCCGCCCTCGAGCGCACCCAGCGCTTCGAGCAGCACGGCACGCTCGTTCTTGTTCGGCATTCCAGCCCAGCGCATTGCCAGCGCGTTCAATTCGATCCTCGTGTCCGGCACCAATGCCTCACGCAGAAACGCGTGCGGGAGCTTCACGCGTTCCATGCGTCGCGCGACCGGTTCGAGCGCCTTTTCAAAAGTAGAAGTGCGCGGGGCTTCGCTCGCGGCGACGGCGAGTATAGTGCTTTCCTCGGCTTGAACGGACGGCGATAAGCGCTGAGGCGTGAAGCGGCCCACGACGATCGGGTCGGCGAGCGTGCCGAGCCATTCACCCAGAACGGCGCCGGCGGTCTGCCAAGGGACGCCGTTGACCACCGCGGAGCGCCGCCCGATTCCCCGCAAGATCGCACGAGCGACGCGCTGTGACGATGCCGGAGGAATGGTCTCGGCGCGTTCGATACCGATGCTCGAATGAAACTCTGTAGCGACGAGGCCGGGGTCGACGTAGGTTACCGCGATCCCCAGCGGGCGCAGCTCGCGCCGCAGCTGAATCGCCGCGGCACGGATTGCGGCTTTTGCCGGCGCGTACGCGCCGAAGTTCGGCAGAGGGATCCGGGCGCTTCCGGATCCGACGAAGATCAGCTGACCGCGCGTTGCTTCCAGCTGCGCGAGCACGGCACGAGCAATCCGTAACGGGGCAGCGCAATTGAGCTGCCACTGCGCCTCGATCGCCGCGTCGCTCTCCTGCAGCAGCGCACCGTACGTGCCGCGGCCGGCATTGTTCACGACGACGTCGATGCGTCCGAACGCATGCATCGCCGTATCGACGATGCGCGCCGGCATGTCGCGCGCGGTAACGTCCCCTGCCAGCGCAACGCAGCTGCCGCCCGCGCTGCGGATGGATTGCGCCAGTGCATCGAGCCGTTCCGCGCGCCGCGCGACGATCACCACGCGATAGTTCCTGGCGGCGGCGAGCGCGAGCGCGCGACCGATGCCCGAACTGGCGCCGGTAACGATCATCGTGCGGGCGTTTTCAGCCATGCGTTTCGCAGTACTCGCGATATTCGCGCGCCATGCTCTCCGGAAGTCCGGCATAGTGTTCTGCTTGGCCGGCAATCGCGGCGGGAGGCGGATCGACGACGTCGCGCGCCTCCCGAGCGAACCGGGTGAGCGTTTGCGCAACCGGCTTGAGGCCGCCGTCGCTGCGTACGACGCCGAAGCGCAGCTCGTGGGGCGCTTGATCGAAGGGTGGGAGCGTCTCGAGCGCCGGATCGTAGTCGGCCCAGCACCACCAAAACGCGCCGAGCGCACCGCGTGCGTGAAGACGATCCAGTACGCCGCCGCCATAGTGTGCCATTTCGGTTTCGTCAAGGCAGGCGAAGCCGTTAACGCGGTTACTCCCCGGAGGGCATTCGGGATCGCCGAACTCGGTAAATAGGACGCGTTTGCCGCTGAACGACTGCTGCAGCTGACAAAGAAACGGGACGACATTGGTATCCAGCCGATCGCGCGCGAACTTACTGTACACCGAATAGCCGTGCATCGTCGCGAAGGGCCAGGGCGCCGCGATGCTCGACGGCCGCAGGTTGCGATCTTGCTCCAAGTCTTCGCCGTGCATTCCGGCGGTCGCGCTTACTCCCGACGTTTCCAGGAGCGCTTCGGTAAGACGCGCGCTCCACTGCGCGGCGTCGTTCTGCGTTGCGGGCTGGCGCAGGTTTGAAAACTCGTTTCCGAGGTCCCATCCAAAGAGCGCGGGGTGCCCGCGAAGGCGCTCGCCGACGCGTCGCGCGAAAAGGTCCTGTGCGCGCAGCAACTCGGGGTTGGCGTAGAAATCGCCAATCGCGCGATCGGCGATCGAGCCGCCGGCGATGGTGCGGAAACGGCCTTGCGTGGTTTCCCGCTCCAGCGTCCAGGCGGGCAGCCAGTTCACGCCGCTCATGTGGCCGCAGAAGAGCGTCGGCATCGCTTGCAAGCCGGCCTCGGCGATTCGCTCCATCATCGCATCGAAGCGACGCAGCGTGCCCGCGTCCATCGCATTGGGCTCCGGCTGAAAGGCTTCCCACGAGAGGAAAAACCGCACGACGTCCAAGCCCAAGGCTCTGATGCGTTCCATGTCCGCGGCGATCTCGTCGATATCGAAGCGTTGCCACATGTACATCGCGCTGCGGCGCGGCCAGTAATTGATGCCCAGCAAAAAACGCGACATGCCCGTCGACTTCGCGTCCCTCGACTACGCGCCTTCGGGGGATGACAAACAGTGTTTGTGGCGAAGCCGTTCGCGATGGCGCAGGCAGGCAAAGCTCCGATGGTTGGGATCATCATGGGCAGCCGCTCGGATTGGGAAACGATGTCGAGCGCGCGCGATACGCTTGACGAGCTGCAAATTCCATCCGAAGTGCGCGTGGTATCCGCACACCGCATGCCGGATGAAATGTTCGAGTATGCCCAGACGGCGAAGGCTCGCGGCCTCGTCGCGATCATCGCGGGCGCGGGCGGTGCGGCGCACTTGCCGGGCATGACCGCCGCGAAAACGCAGCTGCCCGTGATCGGCGTTCCGGTGCAGTCAGGTCGTCTGAACGGGCTCGACTCGCTCCTCTCGATCGTACAGATGCCTCCCGGCGTGCCGGTTGCGACGATGGGGATCGGCGGCGGCGTAAACGCCGCGCTCTTTGCCGCGCGGATCGTGGCGCTCAGCGACGCCGGCGTCGCGGACAGGTTAAGCGCATACGTCGCGCGCATGCACGACGCGGCAGCCTCCAGCAAGCTCGATTGAAATCGGTCGAAACGATCGGGGTGATCGGCGGCGGCCAGCTCGGCCGCATGTTCGCACTCGACGCAAAACGCATGGGCTATCACGTGATTACCCTCGATCCCCAAGAGCATTCGCCCTGCGGGCAAGTCGCCGACGAACAGATCCTAGCGGCGTATAGCGATCGCGATGCCATCGAAGAGCTCGGGCGGCGCAGCGACGTGATCACGTACGAGTTCGAAAACATCGACATCGGCTCGGTACGCCATTTGGAGGCGCTCGGGCGTCGCGTTACGCCGTCGAGCCACGTCCTCCACATCACGCAACATCGCCTGCGCGAAAAGGAGTTCGTTCGCGACGCCGGCCTGGCCACGACGCCATTTGCGCGGGTGCTGACAGTCGACGATCTAGCCAGCGCCGGCGAGCGGATCGGTTTCCCCGCGATACTCAAGACCGCTCAGGGCGGTTACGACGGCAAGGGCCAATGGCAAGCGGCATCGCTCGAAGAAGCGCGATCCGCCGTGGACGGCGCGGGTGGCGCCGAGCTGATCTTCGAGCGCATGGTAGCGCTTTCGTGCGAGCTTAGCGTCATCGCAACGCGCAGCGCACACGATACGATCGTTACCTATCCGGTGGCGGAAAACCGCCACGATCGCGGCATCCTGATGATGAGCATTGCGCCGGCTCGGGTTGAGGCCGCGATTGCGAAACGAGCCGAAGATGCGGCGGCGACCATTGGGCGCCAGCTCGGGATCGTCGGTACCTACTGCGTCGAGTTTTTTCTGTCGACGGACGGAGAGCTGCTCGTCAACGAGGTCGCGCCGCGCCCCCACAACAGCGGCCATTACACGATCGACGTCACGCCTTGCTCCCAGTACGAACAACACGTTCGCGCGATCTGCGATCTGCCGCTCTCGCCTCCGCGCATGCTCGCGAACGCCATCATGATGAACGTCCTCGGCGACGGCAGCGGCGATCACCTGAGCGGCGTTCCCGAGCTGCTGCGCGATCCATCTATCGTTTTGCACGTGTACGGCAAACGCCACGCAGTTGTGCGGCGAAAAATGGGCCACTTCACGATGCTCGTCGACGGACCCATCGACGACGCGGCGATCGCACGCGCGCTATCGGCGCATGCCATGTTACACTGGGCAGCATGCTGACCGGGCAGCTTGGCGAAGCCTTCTATGTCTTCGTCACGCTCCTCGCTATGCTCAATCCGATCGAGGCCGCGGCCGCATTTGCGACGCTCACCGATGGACGTTCCCCCAAGGATCAGGCCCAGATCGCATTGCATGCAAGCATCGTTGCCGGCATCACGCTGATTGCCTTCGCGTTCGCCGGCGAAGCGCTGCTGGGTGCGCTCGGCGTCGAAATCGGCGCCTTCAAGATCGCCGGCGGCTTACTGTTGCTCAAGGTCGGGTTCGACATGGTGTTCGCCGAGAAAACCGATCGGCAAACCGCGGACAGCGCGAAGGCCGCCACCCCGCCCGTCACCGATCCCTCCGTGTTCCCGCTCGCAATCCCGATCATTACCGGACCAGGAGCGCTTACCGCCAGCGTGGCGCTGGTGAACCCGTCACCGGATCATCAGCTGCTCAACGGCGGCATCTTCGTCGTCGTCGCGGTCGTCGTCGTCGCCATCACGTACGGCTTCATGCGCGGCGCGCAGCGCCTCACGAAGTGGTTTGGAAAGACCGGCGTCGACGCGGTGGGACGAATCGTAGGAATTATCGTCGCGGCGATCGCGGTGCAACTCATCGTCAACGGCGTGAGCGGGCTCACGAACCTGAAGTTCCACTAGGAGCGCCTGAATGGCGTTCGAATAGACGCCCGATGATCGTCCGAGCCGGTCTCCTCTACGACGGCACCCTCGAGCCGCCGAAGCGCAACGTGGATATCCTCGTCGAGGGTGGGAGCATCAAAGGGATTCGCGCTGCGGAAGGCCCCTGCGAACTGGAAGCGCCCTGCGTTACGCCGGGTCTGGTGAATGCCCACGCGCATCTGGAGGGAAGCGGCGAGCCGGACATGATGGCGATGATCCAGACGACCACACCCAACCAGCGGTTGTTGCGGGCAGTCGAAAATGCGTGCAAATCGATCAAAGCAGGAATCACCACCATACGCGACGTCGGCAGCTCCAATCACATCGCGCCCGACGTGCACGAAGCCATCGAAGAAGGACGGATTTCCGGCCCGCGCATGCGAGCCTCCGGCGCCGTCCTGTGCATGACCGGCGGCCATGGATGGCCGATCGGCCGCGCGGTCGATTCACCCTGGGACGCGCGAAAGGCCGTGCGCGAGCAGATGTGGGCGGGCGCCGATTGCATCAAGCTGATAGCTACCGGCGGCGTCCTGACGAAAGGCGCCGTGCCCGGCAACGCGCAGCTGGCCCCCGACGAGCTCGCCGCGGCCATCGATGAGGCGCACCGGCACGGCCTGCGCGTCGCGGCCCATGCGATCGGCGTACAGGGCATCAAGAATGCATTGCGCGCGGGCATCGATTCGATCGAACACGGCACGATGCTCGACGACGAATGCATCGCGCTGTTCAAGGAGCGCGGCGTTTATCTCGTCCCGACGCTCAGCGCCCCGACCTGTATTTTGGCCAATCTGGAGAACGGGCAGCAGCCGCGCTACATCGTCGAAAAGGCTCGCGGGTTAAATGAAGCAATGCTGACCAACATCCGGCGCGCGTACGAAAACGGCGTCCGCATCGCGGGCGGCTCCGACGCCGGCACCCCCTACAACTACCACGAAAACTACGCGCAGGAAGTCGAGCTGATGTGGGCGCTACTGGGAATGACGCCGCAGCAGGCGCTGCACGCCGCGACCAACGTTGCAGCGGAACTCGTGGGCTTGCACCACGGCGTCCTGGCGATCGACGAACCGGCCGACCTGCTCTTATTGCGGCGCGACGTCGGCGAAGACGTTCGCGCGCTGCGCGACCCGCAAATTGTTTTGAAGAGCGGCCTGATTCAATAGCCGAAATAGGCTATCATGATCGCATGCGTAAAGCCGTTTTGTTAAGCATCTTAATCCTGGCCGGTACGGCGACGCCCGTGCGCAGCGGCGTTGCGAGCGCGCCGGGCGCCAATCCCGTGCTTCTTGGGCGGCAGATCACGGGGAGCCCAATCGCTCACGTGATCGTGCTCGTCCAAGAGAATCGCACCTTCGATAATCTCTTCGCATCCTCGATTCTCGCGCACGGCGGGCCGTATCCGGGCGCCAACACCTCGCAGAGTGCCACGGTCGACGGCAAGACCATACGGCTCAAAGCGGTGCCGTTCGAGTATCCGGCCGACCCACGACACAACCACAAGTCGCTCGTGCAAGAATGGGATCGCGGGAAGATGGATGGATTCGCCGATGACGTTGTAAGGACCGTGCTGGGGCTTCCAAAGCCGGCGCCCGGCTTCCCCTACGCCTATCTCCCCGATTCGGAAACCACCATCTACCACGCGCTCGCGGCGCGCTACGCGCTCGCCGACGAAAATTTTGCAACGCGGCTGGTTCCCACGTTTCCGAGTCACTATGCGCTGGCTACGGCGCAGCCCCGCATCGCCGGCAATCCCAACGACGCGATCTGGGGTTGCGATGCAAAACCGGGGACGACGGTGCCGCTCTTTGGGCGTGGCGAAGCGATGATAACGCCCGGCGTGTTCCCGTGCTTCGATCAGCCAACGCTCGGCGATTTGCTGGACGCGGCGCAGGTTAGCTGGAAGTACTATACCGGCGCGTACGACAATGCCACCGATCCGGCCGTGAACATCTACGATGCCTTCCGGAAGATCCGGTACGGACCGGATTGGCAGCGAAACGTCATCACGCCTTCGGGAACGATCCTGAGCGATATCCAAAACTGTCGCCTGCCGCAGGTGTCGTTCGTGATGCCGAACTGGCTCGACTCCGATCACGCGGGGAACTTGAGCGCCGGCGGCCCCGGATGGGTCGGCTCGATCTATCTCGCGATCGTCCAAAGCCAACACGCCGCACGGGCGTGCAACTACTACAAGGACAGCGCGATCATTTTGACGTGGGACGATTCAGGCGGCTGGTACGATCGCGTCTCTCCGCCGCCCGGGCCTGACGGCACGAGCTGGGGGTTTCGCATACCGATTCTCGCGATCTCCGCCTGGGCACGCTCGAGCTACGACCCGGGCAATCCGCGCGCGCTTCCCTACGTTTCGCACACGCGGCGCGAATCCACGGCGATCGTGAAGTTCATCGAGCAGAACTGGAACCTCGCCAACATGGGCGGTCGTGACGTCACCGACGACGATCTGCACGACATGTTCGATTACACGCGCGCCGCACCGGTGCCGCCGTTTTCGGAGGTCTCGATGCAGCTCCTGATACGTCGCACGCGTTTCAACCTCGGCGTCGCCGAGAGCAACGATCACGTCGTCGACGACGATCGTTAGCCGGTGGAATTGAAGGGGCGGCGGCTCGCCGTGCTGGCCGCGATTTCGTGGCCGGCTCCGCCCCCCGGCTACGGACCCTGGGAACAGATCGCCTTCAACGTCGCGGACGGCATGCGCCGCCGGGGCCTCGACGTGACGCTTTTTGCGACCGGGAATTCGCACTTCGACGGCAACCTCGTGTCGGTCGTTCCGGTCGGGTTCAACGAAGATCCCGCGCTCAACCAAGACGTTTTCACGGCGCTGCACATCGCCGAGCTCTTTCGACGCGCAGGCGAATTCGATCTGATCCACAACCACCTGGATTGGAAGCCGCTGACGTACGCCCTGAGCTCCCAGACGCCGCCGCTGGTCACGACGATACACGGCTTTTCGTCGCCGCAAATCTTGGCGGCGTACTATGCCGGAGCCGAGCGGAGTTTTTATTGCTCGATCTCCGATGCCGACCGCGACCCAGGCTTGGAGTATCTCGCGACCACGTACAATGGCATCGATCCAGCGGAGTTCACGTTCAGCGACCGCCCCGGCGAGTATCTTGCGTTTCTCGGCCGCTTTCATCCGGAGAAGGGAACGCATCTCGCGATCGAGATTGCCAAGCGGTCCGGCCTTCGGCTGAAGATCGCGGCGATTCCCCACGACGAAGCGTATTTCCGCGAACGGATCGCGCCGCACATCGACGGCGATCAAATTCAGTTCGTGGGCGCCGTCGAGCGCGAAGCCCGCAATGAACTGTTGAGCAACGCGCTCGCGCTCGTGCACATGACCACTCGGCCCGAGCGCTTTGGGCTGACCACGATCGAAGCCATGGCTTGCGGTACGCCGGTGCTCGCCGCCGCTATGGGTTCGATGCCGGAGATCGTTATCGACGGCGTGACCGGTTTTTTGTGCGGCGGCGTTGAGGATGCCGTTGCGAAGGTACCGCTGCTGGCAGGCCTGGATCGCCATGCCTGCCGAGCTCACGTCGAGCAAACGTTCAGCGCCGAACGGATGATCGACCGTTATCTCGACGTATACGCAAAGGCGCTGGAGCTGCGCGTGCCACCGCCGGCCACGCAAAGCATGCTTCGAGCGCGGCGTCACGACTGGTGGGATCGCCCGATGGCCTACACGGAAATTCCGCCTAAGCCCAAGAATCTCAAGTGGTTATGAAGGATCGGCTGGAACGCGATTATTCGGGGCGTTCGCTCTTCGAAAAGCTCGGCGTCGTTTCGGAGGCCCATGTCGCACTCGTCGGCCGGCACGAAGAAACCTTCGCCGCCAGTTTGAATTCGCGCTTAGCCAAGGCCGCGGCGCAGTCGCTGCGCACGAGTTACGATCTAATATTCTTACGCGTGGACCAGCCGCGCGATCTCGCGCGAATCCGGCGAGCTGTCCCGCATCTTCGATCCAACGGCGCGCTGTGGGTTTTTCATCCCAAGGGCCGCGGTGCGTCTCCAAGCGACGCGGAAGTGCGGTCGACCGGCATCGCCGCCGGGCTCGTGGACAACAAGATCAGCGCGTACAGCGATTCTCACACGGCAACCCGCTTCGTCATCCCGCTGGCGCTGCGTTAGACCCCCTCGACCGCAAGCGCGGGGTTTCCGCACAACGTTCATGCTGACTTCATTCCGGGAGCTTATCATCGAAACGAGTTGCTCGTTAATGAAAGGTGAGGTTCCATGAGCGCCACGCGGTTCTTTTTGGCTTTACTCGCGGCATTGCTATCGTCCAGCGTGGCGCAAGCGCAGCCGGTCATGACGCCGCAGAGTTCTTCGGACTTAGAGTTAGTGATCGTAGTGAGCCGCCACGGAGTGCGATCCCCGACGCATCCCGACGAGCTGAAGGCGTACGCGAGCCAGGCCTGGCCCGCGTGGTCCGGTAAACCTGGAAACCTTACCGAGCGCGGCGCCACGCTGATGCGCCAGTTCGGCGCGTATTATCGCCGAGTTTACGGCGGAATGCTCGGCGTCAGGGGCAACGGCTGTCCGGCGCGCGGCAGCGTGTTCGTGTGGGCCGACGTAGACCAACGCACTCGCGCAACCGGTGACGCGGTTCTCCAAGGGCTCGCGCCGGCTTGCGGTGTGGCCGTCGGGCATGCTCCCAGCGATCCAGATCGGCTCTTCGATCCGCTTCCCGGCGTGGGCGTCGTCAACCAGGCGGAAGCCAAGGCCTCGATTCTCGGTGCAGTCGGCGGCAGCTTCAATGGATTGCCCGGCGCGTACGCGGCGGAGTTCGCCAGCATGGAGCAGGTACTCGGGTGCGCCACAGCTGCGAGCTGCAGGCGGATTTCCGACGTGCCGACGATCGTTGGCAACGACGGTGACGGCGGCCTTGGGGCGCTCTCCGGCGGACTCGACATGGCCGCCGACGTCGCCGAGAACATGCTGCTCGAGTACACCGACGGTCATTCCGACGTCGGATGGGGCCGAGTCGACCACGGCACGCTCATCGAGCTGCTCAAGCTCCATGTCCTCGCCAAGCAGCTGGAGCATGGGAACCGCTACACGGCCCGCGCGCACTCCTCCAATATCATGGCGCACATTTTGCAAACCCTCGAAGAAGGCGCGAGCGGAAAACCCGTTGCCGGCACGCGAGTACCGGCGAAGGCGCGGTTCGTGTTTTTCTCCGGACACGATACGCAGCTGGCTGAGTTCGCCGGTATGCTGCGCTTGTCGTGGCTCGTCGAAGGCGATCAGCTCAACGATACCCCGCCGGGAAGCGCGCTGATTTTCGAACTGCACCGCCCCTCGCGCGGCGGAGCATTCGTTCGGACGTTCTTTGTCGCGCAATCCTTGGACGCGATGCGCGCCGGACACGGCGAAAACCCGCTGCGCGTGCCGGTCTACGTGCCGGGTTGCCCGAGCCTGGATTGTCCGTTTACGAAATTCACCGGCGTCGTGAGAAGCGCTATCGACCCACGGTTCGTTACGTCGTGGTAAGCCCTTCGACTGCGCTTTCGGCGGCTTCCATGGCTTGATAGGCCTTGCTCGTCAACGCGTGCCCGACGACGCCGGCAATAAAGCGCGAGGCTTCTCGCACCTTCGCAAGATCGACGCCCGTCTGGATTCCCATCTGATGAAGTAGGTAGAGCACGTCTTCGGTGCCGACGTTGCCGGTCGCGCCGGGGGCATACGGGCAGCCTCCGAGACCGCCGGATGCCGCATCGAACCTGGTGGCTCCGCGCAGCAATCCGGCGTAAACGTTTGCGAGCGCGGTGCCGCGCGTATCGTGGAAGTGCAGCGCGATCCGATCGAGGGGGATGTGCCGCGCGAGCAACGGCACGAGCGCGTCGACTTGGCTCGGAACACCGACTCCGATCGTATCGCCGATTGAAAGCTCGTCGCATCCCATCTCCATCAGCTTGATGCTGACGTCGCGGACCATCTCCGGCGTGACGACGTCGCCGAAGGGCGATCCAAATGCCGTCGAGACGTATCCGCGCACCCACACGCCGTCGTTCTTGGCCGCGCGTACGACGTCGCGAAACGTTTCCAGCGATTCGTCGATCGTCATATGGATGTTGCGCTTCGTGAAGTGCTCCGAGGCCGCAGTAAAGAGCGCAATCGCATCGGCACGCGCCGCGCGCGCTCGCTCGTAGCCTTTGAGATTCGGAACGAGCACGGGATAACGCACGCCGGGCGCCTTGCGGATTTGGGTGAACACCTCCGCCGCATCCGCAAGCTGCGGAATCGCTTTCGGGCTGACGAACGACGTAGTTTCGATCCACTTTAACCCGCTCTCGGAGAGCAGGTCGATGTAGCGTACCTTGTCGTCGGTCGAAATGAGGGCGCCTTCGTTCTGCAATCCGTCGCGCGGCCCCATTTCGAAGATGACGACCTGTTTGGGGAGTGTCACGCGAGTTCCACCAAGGGCGCGCCGGCGGCGACGATTTGGCCTTCCTTCACCAGCACGGACTTCACCCTGGCCGCGGCCGATGCTTCGATCCGGTGTTCCATCTTCATCGCTTCTAACACGAGAAGCAGCGCGTGTTCTTCGACGGCGTCGTTCTCGCTGACCGCGACCTTGACGATTTTACCCGGCATCGGAGCGATAACGTGCGCGCCCAAGGCGGCGGCCTGCCCGCCTGCCGCGGCTTGAACCGACGGCGGCGCGGCAAGGCCGAACGACCAGACGCCTCCGTCGAGATGCACGTTGACCGGCGGGTTTAAGCGATTGCCGCCATAGGTGACGGCGCCGGCGAACGAGCGCCCGTCGAAGCGAGCTTGCACGATCGCACCGCGGCGCAGCGCATGCAGCTCACCGGCCCGGTCGCCCGAGATTTGCCATAGGCCCGGCTGATCGGTAGCGTCCGCGGACAGCTCGGTTATGCTGCGATCGTGCTGGAGGCGAAGCGGCATCCCCACCTCCGCCGTTCGCCAGGGTGCGCGACCGTCGATCAGGAGTGCCGCGGCGCACAGCACTACCGCGTCGTCGGGTGGAACGTTTTGCGAAAAAACCGATTCATCCAGACGCTCGTCGAGAAACCGGGTCGTGGTTTCGCCCGCCCGAAAGGCATCGTCTCGCGCGATCCAGAGCAACAGCGGGAGATTCGTACGCACGCCCGCGACGGTACATTCTTCGAGAATTCGTTGCAGGCGCGCGATCGTCGACGCGCGATCGCTCCCGGATGCGATGAGCTTGGCTAGCATCGGATCGTAATAGTGGCTCACCTCGCTGCCGGTCGTAACGCCGCCGTCCACCCGCACGCCCGGACCTTCCGGGAACGACAAGTGCTCGATCGTGCCGGTTGACGGAAGCAGATCGTTGGCTGGATCCTCCGCATAAAGCCGGGCCTCGATCGCCCAGCCGCGTGGCCGCACGTCGATTTGCGCGACCGTCAATCGTTCGCCGCTTGCGATGCGGAACTGCCAGTGCACGAGGTCGAGGCCGTACACGATCTCCGTTACGGGATGCTCCACTTGCAGGCGCGCGTTCATCTCCAAAAAGTAATACGCGCCATCGCCGTCGAGCATGAACTCGCAGGTCCCGGCATTGACGTACCCCACGGATTCTGCGGCACGGACGGCGGCGGCACCCATCTCGGCGCGCAGCGCGGGCGTGAGCGCGACCGAAGGCGCTTCTTCGATGATTTTCTGGTGGCGCCGCTGGATCGAACATTCGCGTTCACCCAAATGGATCGTCGTGCCGTGCGCGTCGGCGAGAATTTGGAACTCGATGTGGCGCGGGTTTCGAAGATAGCGTTCGAGCAACACGGTGTCGTCCCCGAATGCAGCGAGCGCTTCGCGTTTGGCCGACTCGAGCGCTTCATCGAAGCGCCCCTCCGACTCAACGACGCGCATGCCGCGACCACCCCCGCCGGCGCTCGCCTTGATCAACAACGGAAAGCCGATCCGCTTTGCCTGCTCCCGCAGCGCGATGGGCGATTGATCCTCGCCGTCGTACCCCGGAACGGTCGGCACGTCGAAGCCGCGCACGCGCCGTTTTGCTTCGATCTTGCTGCCCATCGCGGCCATCGCTTCGGGCGTAGGACCGACGAAGATCAAACCGGCTTCGCGAACGGCTCGTGCGAATGCCGCACGCTCGGACAGGAAGCCATATCCCGGATGCAACGCGTCGGCATTCATCGCGCGCGCTGCTTCAAGGATTGCCGCGCCGTTGAGATAGGATTGTGCCGCCGTCGCCGGTCCGACGCAGCGCGCTTCATCCATGAACTGCAAGTGGTGCGCGGTGGCGTCAGCTTCAGAGTAAATTCCCACCGGCACGATCCCCATTTCGCGGGCCGCGCGTGCGACTCGAACCGCGATTTCGCCGCGATTGGCGATGAGGAGACGCTGAATCATTTACTCGTGCGCGAACGTGGCGGGGCGACGTTCCAAAAAGGCGCGCAGGCCCTCCTGCGCTTCGGGCGCGATGCGCTGTTGCGCGATCGCCTGCGTCGTGATCGGCCGCGACTCGTCGTATGAGTTATCGAGCACGCGGTGGACCAGGAGTTTAGCGGCGCCCACGGCGGAGGGTCCGGCCGAACCGAGTTCTACGAGCCGGCGACTAACGGCTTCGTCGAGTTCTGCGGCGGGGACGACCTCGTGGATCAATGCGATCTCCTTCGCACGCTGTGCGCTGAAGCGTTCTCCGGTTAGGAAGAGCGCGCGCGCGTGGGATGCGCCGATTTTGGCGAGCACGAAGGGAGAGATGACCGCCGGAATGATGCCGAGCTTGACTTCGGTGAAGCCGAATATCGCGTCGTCGGCGGCGATCGCGATGTCGCACACGGCGGCGAGGCCCGCGCCTCCCCCCAAAGCCGCGCCGTGGATGCGCGCCACCACGGGCTTGGGACAGTTATCGATCGCGCGGAACATATCGCTCATGCGTTCGGCGTCTCCCAGATTGGCCTCGAAACTGAGATCGAGCGAGGCGCGCATCCAGTTGATGTCGGCCCCGCCGCAAAAGACGCGGCCTTCACCGGCGAGCACGACGGCCCGGACCTCGTCGGAGGCCGTGATGCCGGTGAAGGCCTCGTAGAGTTCCTCGATAACCTCGGCGTTGAAGGCGTTGCGCACGACCGGACGGGCAAGCGTGACGCGGGCAATTCCGTCGGCGACGGCAAGCGTGATGCTATCAGACATGCGGCCTGAGGGTTCGCGGCATCATCCGAACGGGCCTCGCACGCGTTATACTCTCAAGTGATGAAGCCCGTGCGCCCCCTCGTGTATCGCTATGCGTTCCTAACGCGAGCCAGCCACTGGCTGTGGGTGCTCGCATTCCTGATTTTGGTGGGGAGCGGTCTGCAGATCTTCAATGCGTCCCCCAACTTGGATGCGTCCGACAAGAGCAATCCGGCGCGGCGCGTGCTCGCCATTGGCTCGCCCATGCAAGGCGTCGGAACGACCGCGCTCTTCGGACATACGTTCGTCACGACGGGATGGCTCGGCTGGACGGACGACGGGATGGGGTCGCGAGGCGAGCACGCGTTTCCGGCGCTCATCACGATTCCGGGTTACCAAGACCTCGCGAGCGGGCGGCGCTGGCATCTCTTTTTTGCCTGGATCGCGGGGCTCTGCTGGTTTGCGTGGCTGCTGTCTACCGCGATCAAAGGGAATTTGCGAGAAATGCTCTTGCGCCCGAGCGACCTGCCGAAGCTCTGGCCGATGCAAGCCTACTATCTGAAGCTGCGCAAAACGGCTCCGCCGCACGGCGTCTACAATCCACTGCAGAAGGCCGCCTATACGAGCGTGCTTTTCATTATTGCGCCGCTGGTCGTGATCACCGGGCTTGCGCTTTCACCCGGTATCGACGCCATCGCGAATCCTCTGACGGCCGTTTTTGGAGGGCGGCAGTTCGCCCGGCTCTGGCACTTTGTCGGGATGGTGCTGCTGCTCGCATTCTTTGCGATCCACACATTCCAAGTCGCGACGCAGGGGTTCTTCAATCAGATGCGCTCCATGATAACCGGTTGGTACCAAACGGAATGAAGCGAAGACTATTCATCGCATCGACGATCTCGACGCTGGCGGGATGCGGGCCGGTGAGCACGGCTCTCAACCAAAACGCTGGATTCCAGCGGATGCTTGCGTCGGTCGAGGGCCTCAATCACAGTTTGATCGGGACGCGCGGTTTGGCGCGCGAATACCGGGAGCGCGACGTCGATCGGGTCTTCCGGGTGAACGGTTTCGCGACACCCTCGGATTCACGTTACTCGAGTTTGCTCGCCGGAAACTTTTCGACCTATCGTCTCGTGGTGGATGGTGCGGTCGATCGCCCTCACGCGTTCACGCTCGGAGAGCTGCGGCGAATGCCGCAGCAGACCCAGATCACCCGGCACGATTGTGTCGAGGGCTGGAGCGTCATCGGCAAGTGGAGCGGCGTTCGGCTAGGCGACCTTCTCGACGCCGTGCAACCTCGGCCCGACGCGCGGTACGTCGTTTTTCGATGCATGGATAACGACGGCGCCGGTAATCTGTACTACGAAAGCCTCGACCTGCATCAAGCCCGTCATCCGCAAGCGCTGCTCTCGATGCGACTCAACGACGCGCCGCTCGACCCGGATCACGGCGCGCCGGTGCGCCTCCGCGTGCCTACTCAGCTGGGCTATAAGAGCGCGAAATGGATCGCGCGTATCGAGGTGGTCGGTAGCGTTGCAAGAATCGCGGGGGGAAATGGCGGCTATTGGGAAGACCAGGGTTACGAATGGTACGCCGGGATTTGATCGTACGCTAACGGCGTCACGACTTCCAAGGCTGAGGCGTTAGCATACTGTCATGACCAGGGGCGCGCTGGTCACCGCTGCTCTGACTCTCCTGTTGGGGAGTTCCGCGGACGACCTGCGCGTCTCCCTGCGAAACACGGCGGCAAGCTATCTTGCAAACATCGCCAAGATCGGTACGATCGCCGGACGCGACACGACCTTCGATTACTACGAACGCTTGAACGACGACGCCGATCTGCTCGCCGATCCAAGCGTTCCGCTGGGTTATACGGCAGAGCAGTGGTCCGAAGTGGTCCACCGCGTCGCGAGCCTCGATCTCAGCCTAGCGACGCAGTTGCTCCAGGGTTCGTACGAATCGATGGCCTCCGTGCGGGGAGTGGGCGAGACGCTCGTGCGCGCGTCGAGAGACGCAACGATGCAGCCCGTCGCGGTCTACGTTCCGTCTACGTACGCTCCGGGGCGCCCCGCGCCGCTGATCGTGCTGCTGCACGGCCATCCCCAATCCGAAACGGAGCTGCTCGCGCCGCCCTATATCGCACGGCTCGCCGAACAGACCGGAACGATCGTCGTCGCGCCGTGGGGGCGAGGTTATTACGATTTCCGCGGATCGATTGCCGACGTGTACGATGCGCTTCATGCCGCCGAACGCGCCTTTTCGATCGATCCGCGGCGGCGTTTTCTCGCCGGATACTCGATGGGAGGCTTCTCCGTCTTCGAGGTTGCGCCGGCCCACCCCGACGAGTGGTCGGCGGTGATGTGCATCGCGGGGGCGCTCCTGGGGTCGGATGCGGGGCGCGTCGTTGCGTTCATGCGAACTAAGCCGTTTTACGTGCTTACGGGCAGCGCCGACGACAGCATCCCAACCCAGTATCCAACGGTGACGGCCGCATTTCTTCAGTCGGCCGGCATTGACGTGTCGTTTTACTCACAGCCGGGCGGCATCCATCGGCTCGTGACGCTGCTGCCGATTCTCACGCTGGCGTGGAACGACATGCTGCATCAGATCGTTCGTTCGCCGCCGCCGGCTTCGGGAAACGTGACGCTGCCGTCGAGGATTCCGATGGGCCCCCTCAAACCGTAATCGCTTGTGATTCCGGGTGTCGCCTTACATGCGGAAGACGCCGAACTGCGTGGGCGGCTGCGGCGCGTGCGCGGCCGCATCCAGCCCGATGGCGATGACCCGGCGCGTGTCGAGCGGATCGATGATGCCGTCATCCCACAACCGCGCAGTAGAATAGTAGGGGCTTCCCTCACGTTCGTATTTTTCCAGAATCGGCGCCTCAAAGGCCGCCTTTTCTTCGTTCGACATCTCGCCCTTGACGGTCGATAGCACGCTCGCCGCTTGCGGGCCGCCCATCACGCTGATGCGCGCGTTGGGCCACATCCAGAGCTGGCGCGGCGCGTAGGCGCGTCCGCTCATACCGTAGTTGCCCGCGCCGAAGCTGCCGCCGATCACCACAGTAAACTTTGGAACCTCGGCACAGGCCACCGCGGTGACGAGCTTCGCGCCGTCCTTGGCGATGCCCCGGTTTTCGTATTCCTTGCCGACCATGAAACCGGTAATGTTCTGTAAGAACAGCAGTGGGGTGCCGCGTTGCGCGCACAATTCGATGAAGTGCGCGCCTTTGAGCGCGCTCTCGCTGAAGAGAATGCCGTTGTTGGCCAAGATCCCGATCGGGTGCCCTTCGATGCGCGCGAAGCCGCAGACCAGCGTCGTGCCGTAGCGCGACTTGAACTCATGGAACTCCGAGGCGTCGACGAGGCGAGCGACGACTTCCCGAACGTCGTAACCGGTGCGGCTGTCGGCCGGAATGGTGCCGTAGATGTCGCGCGGATCGTACTTAGGCGCAACCGGATCGATTCGATCCCACTGGCGCGGAAGCTCCAGATGGAGATTGCTCACGATCTCGCGGATCGTCGCAAGCGCCTGATCGTCGTCCTTGGCGAAATGATCCGCGACACCGGAGACGCGGGTGTGCACGTCGGCACCGCCGAGCTCTTCGGCCGTCACCACTTCGCCGGTCGCGGCTTTCACCAGCGGCGGTCCGCCGAGAAAGATCGTGCCTTCTCCCTGGACGATCACCGTTTCATCGCTCATTGCCGGAACGTAAGCCCCGCCGGCCGTGCAGGATCCCATGACCGCCGCAATCTGCGCGATGCGTTTGCTCGACATCCGCGCTTGATTGTAAAAAATGCGCCCGAAATGGTCGCGATCCGGAAAGACGTCGGCCTGCAACGGCAAGAACGCTCCGCCCGAATCTACTAGGTAAATGCAAGGAAGATGGTTCTGCTCGGCGATTTCTTGGGCTCGCAGATGCTTCTTGACCGTCATCGGGTAGTAGGTGCCACCCTTTACGGTCGCGTCGTTGGCGACGATCACGCAATGCTGCGACTCCACGATGCCGATTCCGGTGATTATTCCGGCGGCCGGAGAGTCGTTTCGATACATATCGAACGCCGCCAGCGGCGAAAACTCGAGAAAGTCGGAGCCGGGGTCGATCAAGCGCTCGACGCGCTCGCGGGCGGCGAGCTTGTTGCGGCGGCGATGTTTTTCCACCGCTTCCGTTCCGCCACCGGCGCGGACGGCAATCAGGCGCTCCCGCAATTCGGCGACCAACCGCTCCATCCGTCGCGCGTTAGTTTTAAACGGCTCGGACTGCCGCTCGAGCCGTGTTTCCAACACCGCCATCGCCGCTGGCCATTCGTCGCGCGCCGCTTAGAGCCCGGTTAGACCCTTGCGAAACGCCGAGGGCGGCTCGGGGCGACTCGCGTAGCTAGCGGTATGGCCGCGCAGGCTCAAATCGACGTGGGCGGCATCCTGCGCCCGCAGGGTCGCCTAGATTTCACCACCGCATTGCAGCCGCATCGCGGGACGCTAGGCGCGCGCGCTGCGGCACACCTGCTGCGGCGAGCCGGTTTCGGCGGGACGCCGGCCGAGGTTCGGCGCTACGCCGCGATGCACGCCCCTGAGGCGGCTGCAGCGTTGCTCTCGGTCCCACCCGCCGGCTCGATCCAGCCCCCGCAAGAAATCGAGGATGCGGCCGCCCCCGCTTCCATGAGTGGGGACCCGCAGCAGCGCGTGATGCTGCGCAAGGAGCGCCGGCGCGAGGGCGCCCAAGCGATTTTAGCCTTCCAGCTTTGGTGGCTGAACAGGATGCTGACGACGCCGGCACCCCTGCAAGAGAAGATGACGCTGTATTTCCACGGCCACTTCACGTCGCTCGCAACGGCGCTTTTTCCGTGGATTACGTACGATCAGAACGCGCTCTTTCGCGGATACGCGCTCGGCAATCTCCGCGAACTGACCCGCGACGTTTCCAAAAATGCGGCGATGCTGATCTATCTCAACGGCGCGCAGAACGTCGCCGCGCATCCCAACGAAAATTACGCTCGCGAGCTGATGGAGCTTTTTACGTTGGGCGTGGACAGGTATACGGAGAACGACGTGCGCGAATCGGCCCGGGCCTGGACCGGCTGGCAGGTGGAGAAGCGCACGCGAGCCGTCAGTTTCGATGCGAGCCTCCACGATGCGGGGCGCAAGACTTTTCTTGGGCGTACCGGGAACTTCACCGGCGACGACGTCGTCGACATCATTTTCGAGCAACCGCAGTGCGCGCGGTTCTTTGCAGCGAGCCTGTTGAGTTGGTTCGTCTACAACGACCCGGAGCCGCAGCTGATCGATTCGGTGGCTGCGATCTTGCGCAGGCACGGGTTCGAGCTGGCGCCGGTCGTATCGACGCTCTTGAGCAGCAACGTCTTCTACAGCGATCGAGCCTATCGAGCGCTGGTCAAGAGCCCGATTGAATTCGTGGTGGGCACGTATAAAGCGCTCGGACTGCTCGAGGTCGACGAGAGCGCCCTCGCCGCGCTGCAGCAGATGGGTCAGCGCCTGTTCTATCCTCCGTCGGTGGCAGGATGGCCGGGAGGGCAAAACTGGCTCACCAGCGGGACGATGATCGCGCGCCAGAATTTCCTGACGCGTTTGCTCGGATCGCAAACGCTCGCGGCGTCGTCCTGGCTGCGTGGGTTGCCGGTGGCCTCGGCGAGCGCTTCGCGCGTCCTTGCGGAGACGATCTTGCAAGGCGACGTCGCGCCGGCCTCGCTGGCCGAGCTCAAAAACTACTTGGGGGGAGCCGGAACCGCCGCGCTCGCGTCGCTTTCCGCAGAGAACTATGATCAGCGCGTCAGCGGCGCCGTCTATCTCGCGATGGCCACGCCGGCATACCAGTTGAATTGACAATGAAGCGACGTAATTTTTTATTTGCAACCGCGTCTGGGTTAGCCGTGATCGCCAACACGGAGCACGTTTTCGCGCGCGCGCTTGCGCAGGCACCGCTGCCCGGATTGCCGGGCAGCGCGGATCGCTGCTTGATCCTGATCAATTTAGCCGGCGGCAACGATGGATTGAACTGCGTCGTTCCGCATGGCGACCAACAATACTATCGGCTTCGCCCGGCCTTGGCCATCCCGCAAAACGACGTGCTGGCCATCGACGCGAATGTCGGACTGAACCCCGGAATGCGCTCCATCAAGGCCTTGTACGACAAAGGCATGGTTGCGATCGTGCAGGGCGTCGGCTATCCCAATCCGGACCACTCGCACTTTCGCTCGACCGAGATCTGGCAAACCGCGTCCCCGGATCGCTACGAGCACACGGGATGGCTGGGACGTTACTTCGACGAGGCCGCGCTTTCTCGAGAGAATCTCTTTAGCGGCGTGGCGGTTTCGAAGGTGCTGCCCGAAGTGCTCGTCTCGGATCGCACCGATATTCCGGCGATTCCCGCCTTGAGTACCTATGCTATGGCCGCCGACCGCAATGCCGTCGCGCGAAAAGCCTTTTGGGACGACACACGTGACCGGCATGTGCCGTTCGAATCGCCCTATTTGGCGCACGTGATGGAGATTGAGGCTAACGCGCAGCGGAGTTCGGAGGAACTGCCCAAGCTCGTCGCCGGCTACACGACAAAAGCGGCCTATCCCGCCACCCCGCTCGGGCAGAGTTTGTCGCTAGCGGCGCAGATCGTGGGGAGCAACCTGGGAACGAAGGCGATTTACGTCGAGCACGGTTCGTTCGACACGCACGTCAACCAGGCCGCGACGCAGAACCGGCTACTGATGCAGTTTTCCAATGCAATCGGGGCGTTCTACGAGGATCTTGCGGCGCACGGGAACGACCAGCGCGTTCTGACGCTCACGTTTAGCGAGTTCGGCCGCCGCATCGACGAGAACGGCAGCCGCGGCACCGACCACGGCGAAGCCTCACCGCTCTTTTTGATCGGCGGCGGCGTCAAGGGCGGCCTGTATGGTGCTTTGCCCGATCTCAGCGATACCAACATGGGTAACGTTCGCTATACGATCGATTTTCGAAGCGTGTACGCGACGGTGCTGGAGCGCTGGCTCGGCCGTCCCTCTGCGACCGTACTCAATGGCGCATTCCAAAAGCTTCCCGTGATCGCCTAGCATGGCGTGCTCGATCCTCTTTCTCGGCAGCGGCGGCGCGCGGTTCGTCGTCGCGCGCCAACTGCGCGCCTCGGGTGGAATGTGGATGCGCTTCGATGACACTCAGATTCACGTCGATCCCGGTCCCGGCGCGTTGGTTCGCGCGCTCAACCACGTGCCGCCATGCAATCCGCGAGAGCTCGATGCAATCGTTTTGTCGCACAAGCACTTGGATCATTCGAGCGACGTCAACGCGCTGATTGAGGCGATGACGTCGGGGGGCTTCCGCCGCCGCGGGATGGTGCTTGCGCCGGCCGACGCGTTCGATGACGAGCCCGTGGTCCTGCCGTACGTCCGCCGTTTCGTGGATCGCGTCGAGCATCTCGAGCCGAGGAGCGGGCCCTATCGCATCGGCGCCGTCGAACTCTACACGTCGATCCAGCACGTGCACGCCGTGCAAACGCACGGCCTGCATTTCGTCTACCAGGGGCTACGGGTGGCGTATCTGCCCTGCGGGCGATATTTTGATGGCCTCGCCGCGGACTACGCCGCCCATCGTCCCGACGTGCTCGTCATCAACGTTCTGCGCTACAGCGACGAGATGAACGTCGATCATCTCACTTGGCTCGATGCGCGTCGCGTCGTCGCTGAAGTTCATCCGAAGGTTGCCGTCTTTCAGCACTTCGGGACGAAAATGTTGGAGGCCGATCCCCCCAGGCTGGCGCAAGAACTCGAAGACGAACTCGGCTTGCGCGCCATCGCGGCCTACGACGGGTTTACTATAGATTTGGAAACGGAGGTCGCTGCCGCAGCCGGTTGAAGCGCTGGAAAGGCTGTTCGTGCGGCGGAGGCTGCGCCGCGCTCGGATAGCGGGTGGGAAGCTGCGTGCTGCCGCTGAGCTGCTCGCGCACGTGGGGATGCTCGTTCATCGAGCCGCTATACAAGTACACCGAGCCGTTCTTGGATGTCGCCGTTACGACCGGACCGCCGCCTTCGACCGTGGCCTGTTTCGTCGTCGGGTTTCCGCTGACGTGAGCTTCGTCATGGAAACTCGAAATGACGTGTCCCGAGCCGCTATGGGCGCCGATCTGCGCGCCGCCCCGCACGCCGAGCGCGACGTTTCCGTGCTCGGACTCAAAGCGCGCGAGGCCCGGCTGAAAGTGCCCGTTATCGTAGACGATCGATCCAAAGCTGCTGGTTGCCTCGATTTGGTGTGCGCTGCACCCCTGGAACAGCATGTTGCCGGTAGCCGTGCGCATGCGCAGGCGATCGAACGACGAGTTGGTCGCGGTTATTCGTCCGCGCAGGGACTCCACGAAGCCGGTACCGCTCACGTGGTTGAGCGAGATCCCGGCGCCTCGGACGTGCGTGATGAAGACGCCGTGGTAGTCGTTGAGGCTGAGATGGCCCGCCCGAACGTGGGCCATTACCATCGCGGTGCCGCGCGGAATGGTGATGGTCATGTTTCCGTTTCCGCGTGCCACGATCGCATCGTGCTCCGTGCCGGTGAGATCGGGTAAGACGAAGGATTCCGCCGGCAGCGACACGAGGCCATGCGGGGTTTGCATCTGATGCGAGGACATCTGCATCTGCCTCGGAATGCGCGAATCGTCCCGCGGGTACAGCTGCTGCTGCACGTCGACGGGGTAGGCGGAGGAGATCTGGATCTGCGGGCGGTCCCACGTCTGGATGGTGACCTGTCCCCGGTCGACGTTCACGTTGAGAATCGGCGAGGGGCCAACGTCGTATTGCTCGTCGGCGCGCACGGGCGCCGCGAGTTCCAGACAAGACAGCAAGGCGAGGAGCGTTACGATCGCTCCCCGCCTCAATCTTTCGCGCACAAGCCCATTGTAACGAGACAGCCTCGGGCCCATCATGAAAGCTAGGTGAACGGAAGCTGGATGCGGGGTAAGAGTACTCGAAACCGCGCTCCGCCGCCGGGCGCGTTGCCGGCGGTCGCCTTGCCTCCGTGGACCCGAGCAATCGAGCGGACGATCGCTAGTCCCAGGCCGGTTCCCGGAACGCTGCGCGAGCGCGCTTTGTCGCTGCGATAGAATCGCCCGAAAACGTGCGAGAGCTCGGCCTCGGGAATGCCCGGTCCCGTGTCGCTAACTTCGATCCAGGCCGATTGCGCGTCGTTTCCAACGCCGACGTCGACCCGGCCGCCCTCGCTGAACTTGAGCGCGTTGTCGATCAAGTTGCCGACGAGTTGGCGCAGCAAGTTGGCGTCAGCGTAGACGATCGGCGTGCCCGAGTGGCTGAAGCGCAGCTCGATCTGCTTTTCCGCGGCGCGCGGCATGGCGTTCTGCGTAACTTCGCTGACGATCTGAGCAAGCGAAAGCGCCTCCTTCGGAATCTCGTCGCCGCGATCGGCTTTGGCGAGGGTCAGCATGCCGTTAACCATGCCGGCGAGATCGGCGCTTTCACGAACGATCGTATCCAAGCTCTCTCGGCGAATCGCTGGGTCTTGATCAGCCCAGCGCAACAGCATTTGGGCATTGGCGTTGATCGAGGTCAGCGGCGTCTTGAGCTCGTGCGACGCGTCCGAGATGAATTGCCGCTCGCGAGCGAAGGCCTCGGCCAAGCGCGCCAGCAAATCGTTGAAGTTCTCGGCTAGCCGCGCGACTTCGTCGCGGCGCCGAGGTCGAACGGCCCGCCCGTCTAATGCCTCCGGCGCCGCAGCGATCGCGAGACGATCGGAGCTGATCTCCCGCATTTCTCGCGAGAGCCGATTGATCGGCGTCGTGGCCTGCGACGCCAGCACGATCGAAAAGACCACGACGGCGACGGCGACCGTACCCAGTACGATGCCGATCGCTTCGCGAGCGCGCGCGAAGGTGCGCTGTAAAGTATCGAGCGGCTCGGCCACGTGGATGGTTGCGGCGTTGCTCCCCACGCGCAGATAGCGGTCTTCCACCAAGAAGGAGCGCCCACCGAGTGTTTCTTGCCGAAATGCGACGTCGTGCGAGGACGAAAGCTTCGGGTTTGGCGGTATCCTCAGCGCTCCGAGATTCGCCGTCTTAGCCAGCGGATAGCCGTCGCTCGAGTCCACTTGCACGAAGCTATTGGCGGAGTTCCACGTCGTGAGATTGCTGTTGTTGAAGAGAAACTGCAGCGTGCCGGCCGACGAGTCTTCCAGCGAAAACGGCGTCGTCGACTGCTGCGCGAACTGGACGATCGCCCGCATCGTTGCGTTGACGCTCGTCGCGGCTTGGTCGTAAAGGATCTGTTGAAAACGCCAGACGATGATCCCGCTCATCAGCGTCATCGCAACGATCAGCAGCGCCGAATACCCCAGGGCGATCCGCCACTTCAGCGACATCGCTCACCGCCCCCTGAGAGGTTTCGATCGATTCCGGACGGCGGGCACGGGCAACGAGAAGGCTCCAACTTTTTTCGGGCACCACAGGATGTGGTATTCAAAACTTTGTTTTCCCGAAAAAGTGGTGCAGCGCGAGCGGAGCCCGGATGGCGGAGCGAGCAGTGGCTTCGAGTTGCCCGTGTCCGGTGACCGGGATCGTACGAAATCGCTCAATCCTTTATTGTATATCCGACGCCTCGTACGGTCGTGATGAGCTTATCGTCGAACCCGTCGTCGATCTTCCCGCGCAAATATCGGATGTAGACGTCGATGAGGTTGGAGTCGCCCAGAAAGTCGCTGCCCCAGACGCCGTTGAAGAGTTCGTCGCGAGTGTGAACCTTGTTGCGGTGCAAGAGTAGGTATTCGAGCAGCGCGTATTCTTTGGCGGTGAGCGCAATGGGCTTTCCGCCGCGATGCACCTCGTGGCGGTCGCGGTCCATGACGACGTCGCGATATTCGATCACGTTGCCCTGCGGCGTGCGCTCGCGCAGGCGAGCGCGAATTCGGGCAAGCAACTCCTCGGTGGAGAATGGCTTCGTGAGGTAGTCGTCCGCGCCGACGTCGAGCCCGGCAACGCGATCCGGAACCCGATCCTTGGCGGTGAGCATGATGATCGGCACGCGGCTCTTGGCACGAATGCGTTTGCAGACTTCGATGCCGTCCATGCGTGGAAGCATGAGGTCGAGAATTACGAGATCGGGTTCTTTGAGCGCTTTCTCGAGGCCGGACAAGCCGTCGCGGGCGACTTCGACCTCATACCGCTCGTGCTCGAGTTCGAGTTGTAAAACGCGGCTGATCGCCGCGTCGTCCTCGACGACTAGGATTCTATATGGGCGCCGCTCCGGCGCTACGCGTTTCTCCATATGGGTGGATTATCGGCTGGCCCTCCCTTGTGACCTGTACGGCGCGGCCAAGAGGGGTTGGGATCCGGTGAAAAGTGAGAGCCAAAGCGCCGTCGCGCCGCCGGCGGCCAACCAGGCCAGCGTCGCCGCATTGGAGAGTGCGCGCGAGGCTACCGTACCGATCGTGGAGAGCGTGTGAAAGAACAGCGAGCCGCCGCCTAATGCCAAGAGGACGATTAGCCAGATGCCAAATGCTCCCAACGCACCCAGCAGGGCGAGTTCCCAGACCGAAAACGCCGGCGCGGGCCGGTACGCCGTGGCCATCAGGATCGAGGCGCGCAGGCCTGCCGGCGGCTCCTCCAGCGGAAGTGCAAAAAGGGCTCGTTCGAGTGGGTCGTGGGTATCGTCCATGTTCATGACTCCGTTACCTCCGCTTCACCGAGAAGCCTGCGCAGCTGCTCCTTGGCGCGAAACAAATGTGTTTTTACCGTACCCATTGGCAACCCAAGGACGCTCGCGATTTCCTCGTACTGCTTGCCCTGGAGGTGAAAAAGAGTGATCACCGTGCGGTATTTCTCGGGAAGCGCGTCGATTGCGGAGCGCAGCCGCGTAGCTTCGTCGAGCGCGATCGCTTGCTGTTCGGGCCCGGGCGCGCTATCGGCGCGCTCGGGCAGCTCTTCGCTGGCGTAGCGCTTACGCCGGTTGAGCCGGTCGCAGCACGCATGGTATGCAATCGCGAAGATCCACGTCGAAAATTTCGAACCCGGCCTGAAGGTTCGCAGGCTCCGAAAAGCTTTGAAAAAGGCCTCTTGCGTTGCATCCCGGGCTTCCTCGACGTCGTGGAGCGTTCGGTAGGCAAGGTGGTAAACGGCGCGGTCGTACCGCTCGACGAGTGTCGCAAACGCGTCCGGATTGCCCCGAAGCGTTAGTGCGACCAAGTTACCGTCTTCAGGCTCCGCGTTCACCCGCCGGGGCGGCGCCTCAGCCAAGACTGCCGACACGCCCGTGGTACGCGCGAGGCGCACGATTTGTTTCGGACCGCCCCGGGTGCCAGGTCCGAAACATGTCAGGCGCCGGAACGTAACTAGGGCAGGAAACACCACGGAGGATCGACCCACAGATGACAAACATTCCCAACAAGACCCTTCCCGGCAGCAATGGGCCCGAAAGTAACCGGCCCACTCTGCCGACGGATAGGTGGAAGTCCGCGCAGTCGTTGCGCCCTACCTTCGACGGCTGGGGGCCGAGGCTCTAAAGTGTCGCGAGCCTCGGTCGTCGCCATGCTCATCGCGGCCGAAGTCCTGATCGTCGGGATGGCGGTATACACGGTTACCGGCGGTGCAGCGAGCTTTGCAGGTAGCATGCACCATGTCGATTTTACGCCGGTATCGTCGACGCCCGTCGCGGCGGGGACGTCGCCTCACGTCGTGATCGACGACGTTCGCTCGCGCGTCCGCGTCGCCGTTTCCAGTGATGGGCTCGTCCACGTGCGCGATCTAACGGAGATGCACGGCGCGATTTTCTCGAGCGCCAAGTATCCCCAGCTGCGCGTGACGCGAACGAATGACGGCGTGCGGATCGAGCGTCCCGCGGCCGAACGCCTGGCGGTCGTCCTTTTCGGCTTTAGCAGTCAGGTCATCGAAGTTTCAGTTCCGGCCCGATCGTACGTCGAGATTACGCGCTGCGCGGGCGCCGACGTCGACGGCGTGGCCGGCGGCGTGAACGTGCAGTCGCAAGACGGGCACGTCAAGCTCGCCGATCTTCAGGGTACGGTGGACGCTCGCAGCGACGACGGCTACCTCGACGCCAGCAACGTGCAAGCCGACCGTCTGGCGCTGCACTCCAAGGATGGTCACCTGGCATTGCATGACGTGGCCGTCGGATCGCTCGTCGCGACCACGCAAGACGGCCGCATCGAAGCCAGCGGTCTTAGCTTTACCGGTGGCCAGCCGGACGCGACGCTGCATACCGACGACGGTCCAATTAAACTCCAGCTTGCGCCGAATGCCAACCTCACGATCGACGCGTCGACGGGGGACGGACACATCGTCGTGGATGGTTCGTCGTCGGACCGAGACGATTCCGCGCAACGCACGATACGCTTGGGCGCCGGCACCGGTCGGATGACCGTCGGCACCTCTGACGGATCGATTCACATCTTTACCAACGGAGCAATCCTACAGTGATGGACTATAGCGATCTCATACCTCTCGCTGCTATCTTCTTTATCTTCGGCGCGCCGGTAGCCGCGTGGATCATCTCACGCGTGCTGGCGCACCAGGAGCGCATGGAGATGCTGCGCCGCGGCATCGTTCCGCCCCCCAATGCGCGCGAGATGCGCAAAGCGATGAAGTACGGTTGGACGCCCGGTGCGGCGTCGTCCGGCGTGGTCCCCAATCACTATCTCTACGAGCCGGACTTCTACGCACAGCAACAGCTGCGCCGTGGCATACAAGTCGCGTTCATCGGCTTCGCCCTGCTCGTTGGCCTCGGCTTCATCGGGTACCGCAGCGACGGACAGTATGTCTACGGGCCGTGGCTGCTGGGCGGATTGATTCCGATGTTCGTCGGCATCGCACAAATCGTCGGTGCAGTTTTGAGCGGCGCAACGTTCGGTCCGCCCGCGTCGCGCGAGCGCATCGGTCAGAGCAACGCCGGCGCAGGAGCCCCGACGCAAGGAACTGCAACCGGCAGCGGCATGCCGCCAGGGCCGACGTACGGCGGATGGCGTCCCGGCTCGATTCCGGAGATCGAAAAGCCGGCATCGCCGCCGGACTATCGCGCCTGAAGAAAGGCGTACGCAAAAAAGTAAACGCCGCTGGTCGGTTGGCCGGCGGCGTTTAAGTTGGAATAAAGACGATGTTACTTACAGGAGACCAAGGCCATGGCCCAGCCAGCGGCCGTGCGAGTCCTGACCAAATAACCGTCCGCAGTCCGATCGTAAACCTGATAGCCCGCTCTGAGTGCGTCGGCTAGCGATTTGAAGACGATAAGACCTGGCATTTGCGGACCCTCCTTTCCCTATTATTTACGCTCTCTATACAGTATAACGGCTCCGGCGGCAAGGGCGTGCACCGGTTTCCAGAGATTTTTCTAAGAATTTGCAGAAAATAGGCTGTGAGTATGCCGACGCTTGATCTACACGCCCGCGTTCACGCGACCACGGTGATTGGACGTCGCGAGCTCGCCGCCGGCGTCGTTTTGATGACCCTGGAAGCGCCACGGCTTGCCAAGGCGACCCGGCCCGGCCAATATTTGATGGCGATTCCACCCGGCGCGCAAGCGGCCGCAACGGCGCTTGCCATCTACGAAGCAGAAGGCAAGCTCGCGAGCATCCTGTTCTTTTTGACGGGCAAGCGTACGCGCGAGCTCGCCGGGCTGCGCGCGGGAGATCGACTCGACGTCGTGGGACCGCTGGGGAACGGCTTCGACTGCTCGGGCGACGCGCGCGACGTTGCGATCGTCGCCGGCGGCGTCGGCATCGCGTCGGTGCTCTTATTGGCGCAAACGCTGCGCCGTGCCGGAGCCAGCACGCGCCTGTTCTATGGAGCGAGAACGAGGGAGCTGCTGGTCGACGCACAACGTTTTGCCGATGCCGGCTGTGAGCTCGTCCTGACCACCGACGACGGTAGCTTCGGTCAACGCGGCTTCGTAACCGATGCGCTGGCGCGTTCCCGCAAGCCGGAACTGATCTATGCATGCGGTCCATCGCCGATGCTGCGAAGCGTCGCGCGCTTCGCAGCCGAGAGCGGCGTTCGCGCGCAGCTGGCGCTAGAGGAAACCTTTGGCTGCGGTGTCGGCGGTTGCTGGGGTTGCGTCGTGCCGCTGATCGCCGCCAGCGCGCAAGCGCCAAGCTTTCCGCCCGCCGAGCTCGGCGGCAGCGACGTTGTGTACGCGCGCATCTGTAAAGAGGGGCCCGTCTTTTGGGCCGACGAGTTGCGATGGTGAATCTCCAGCCGAGTCTCGCCGTCAAGCTCGGAAAGCTCGAGCTCGACTATCCCACGCTGATGGGCAGCGGCTGCTACGGATCGGGTGAGGAATATGCGGCCTTCGCCGACCTCAGCAAGATTGGCGCGATCGTCCTCAAGAGCGTTACGCGTCTGCCGCGCTTGGGCAATGCGACGCCGCGGCTCGTCCACACGCCGGCCGGAATGCTCAATGCAATCGGATTGCAAAACCCCGGAATCGAATGGTATCTCGCTAACGAGCTCCACAAATACGCGGGGCGCCCGTGCAAGCTCGTCGGGAGCGTCGCGGGGTTTTCGGTTGACGACTACGCATATCTCTGCGAACGCTTAGCGGCTCGCGATGAAATCGCGGCCGTCGAGCTGAACGTCTCCTGCCCCAACGTCGCAAGCGAAGGCGAGACCTTTGCTTGCGATCCTCATCTCACGGGCAGGGTCGTGCGGGCAGCGCGGGGGACGACCGATAAGACGCTGATCGTCAAGCTTTCGCCGAACGTCACCGACATAACGGCGATCGCGCGCGAGGCGGAAGCCGCCGGCGCCGATGCTCTGGCGGTGATCAATACGGTACGAGGCATGGCCATCGACGTCGAAACGTGGCGGCCGCGCCTGGGAAATATCACGGGCGGTCTCTCCGGGGCCGCCATTCGGCCGATCGCGGTGCTCGCGGTGTACGAAGTCGCGCAAGCGGTGCAGATCCCGATCGTTGGACAGGGCGGCATCGAGACGCTCAGCGATGCGCTCGAGTTCTTCTTAGCCGGCGCGGCCGCGATCTCGATCGGGACCGCGAACTTCACCGATCCCCGCGTTCCGGAACGCATCGTCTCGGAGCTGCAAGCCTATCTCGCTCACCGCAGTCTCGCCTCGCTCGACGCGATCGTTGGCAAAGCGAACGTGGAACTGTCGACGCCCGACCAGTACGAAGGAGACGAAGGATGACGCTATGGCGCAGCTGATAGTCGCGCTGGACCTGCCGGACGCAGAGCAGGCCGAACGACTCGTAGATCGACTCTACGAGCTCGACGTCATCGTCAAGATCGGGCTGGAAGCCCTCTTTGGCTATCCCGAGAGAATCCTTTCGTACTGTGAGGCCCGCGACGTGCGGACTTTCGTGGATGCGAAGCTGCACGATATTCCGCGCACTGTTGCGGCAGCGGTCGCGCATCTGGTCCGGCCGAACGTCCGTCTCGTGAACGTGCACGCGCTAGGAGGGCTCGATATGATGCGGGCGGCGGTCGACGCAGCCGGGGAACGAGCCGCGGAGCTCGGCATCGCCCCACCCCACGTTTTTGCCGTCACGCTGCTGACGAGCATCGCGCCGGAGGATCTCAACGAATTGGGATTGCAGGGCGGCGCGGGCGAGAACGCGATTCGTTTAGCCGCGTTGGCGCGGGATGCCGGTTGTTCGGGCGTTGTCTGCAGCGCGCATGAGGTTCGCGATCTCAAGCGCTTCTTTGGTGACGATTTCCTCACGTTGACGCCCGGAATTCGACCCACCGGCAGCGCACATGCCGATCAAAAGCGCGTCACCACCCCGGCTCAGGCGGTCGCCGCGGGTTCCGATTATCTCGTCGTCGGTCGCCCGATCGTGCAGGCCGAGGATCCGGTTGGGGCCGTCAAGGCGATTCTCGAGGAAATGACCGTAAGCGCATGAGCCCCGTCGAGCTCGATTTGCGGGAGGCACTCGCGGCGCGCGGAGCGCTGCTCGAAGGACACTTCCGCCTGAGCTCGGGCCGGCACAGCGATCGTTTCGTGCAAAAGTTTCGGATTTTGGAAGACCCCGCGCTGCTCGAGCCGATGGGGCGCGCCATCGCGGAGCGCTTTCACGGGCTTGCCCCAAGCGTGGTCGTCAGTGCCGCGGTCGGCGGCATACTGCTCGGATACGAAGTCGCCCGTCATCTCGGCGTCAAAGCGATTTTCGCTGAGAAGGAAAACGGCGTTGCGGTGCTTCGACGCGGCTTTTCGGTGTCTGCGGCGGACCGTGCGCTAGTCGTGGAGGACGTCGTCACGACTGGGCTTTCCGTTCGGGAAGTGATCGAGCTCGTGCGGCGCACGGGCGCACAGATCGTGGGCGTGGGAGTCATCGTCATGCGTGGCGAGGCGATCCTGCGACCGAATCAGGATGACAAAACACCGGTGTATGCGCTGCTCGATCTGCCGCTGCAGTCGTACGCGCAAGCGGAGTGTCCGCAGTGTCGCGCCGGCGAACCCATCAGCGATCCGGGCTCGCGCCGCTCGTGACGTTCGAGGTGCGAATCTCCACCGGTGCGGGAGCGGCGGAAGCGGCCGATCGGGCCTTCGTGAAAGAGCTTGGGCGGCGCTGTGCGATGTCGAGCGTCGGTGCGTTGCGCGCCGGTACCGAACCGGCCGTGCGCGCCGCGTTCGACCGGCTTTACGAGATCGTCGAGGATCAGTCGCACGTGACGTTGATCGCGCAAGACGCCGAGAAGCGCGTCGGCTTTTTGCTCATGCTCGACGACCTTCCCGACGAGGTCACCTCATTGGCGCAGGGCTTCGTGGCCTACATGGCGGTCGATCCGGCGTGCCGGCGGTCAGGAGTTGGAGCCGCGCTCCTCGCCGCTGCCGAAGATGAGGCCAAACGGCGAGGGTTACCGTATATGGCGCTAATGGTCACCGAGGACAACGTCGTGGCTCGCCGCCTCTACGAACGCGGCGGCTATCTGGCCGAACGTCGTTTGCTGTGCAAGGCGCTGTAGGAACCGACGTCTGGCGCCGCGTCGCCTGGATTGCCGGCGGCGTTGCGCTCATCGTCCTTGGCTTGTGGCTCGTGTCGCGAATACCGCGGACGATCTCCGTCTTCGTCGTCGCCGCGTTCATCGCGTTTGGCGTGCAGCCGATCGCGGCCCGCTTAGAGCGTCGCATGCCAAAGCCGTTAGCCATCGCAATCGTCTATTTCGGGTTGCTCGTCGTAGTCGTCGTCTTTTTGTTGATCGTTGTGCCGCTAACGATCAGTCAAACGCAGTTATTGGCGACGAATATTCCGAGCTATGCGACGACGGCGCAGAACTGGTTCGTCGGGATCGAGACTTCGCTCGAGACGCATTTCCCGACCCTGAAACTGCCCGCTTACGGTTTCAACGTCGGAAAGATCGGCACTTCGCAGATGACGGGATTCATCAGCGGCGCGCTTACGTCGCTCGGCGCGATTGCGCTCAACACCTTTACCGGCTTCTTCATCGCGTTCTCGGCGATCGTTCTTTCGATCTTCTTTTTGCTCAACGACACGCAAATAGCCGAAGGCTTCGCCGCGCTGTTTCCCACTCAGAAACGCCAAACCGCGCGCAAACTCGCGGCTGAGATAACGGACCTCTTCGGGAGCTATATCTCGGGACAAGTCATCGTCAGCATAATCACGGGAGCGGTCATCGCGGTCGCCACGGCGATCCTCGGCTTCAAGTTTTCGCTCATCATCGGCATTATCTCGGGAATTGCTTATGCCGTCCCGATCATCGGGATGCTGATCGCCGAGCTCATCGCGATTCCCATGTGCGCGCCGCAGGGCCTATGGATGATCGTGTGGGTGCAGGTGATCATGTTCGGCATGGCTCGGATCAGCGACAACGTACTGGTCCCGAAGATCATGGGTCAATCGGTCGGCGTCTCGCCGATCGGCGCGATGTTCGCGGTCTTCGCCGGAGGCGAGCTATTCGGCATCCCGGGCTTGATTCTCGGCATCCCGGCGGCCGCGTTGATGAAAATTCTCTGGCGCTATTTCGCGGCCCCGTGGATTACGGCGCAGCTGGAGAAGCAATCACCCCGATAGCGTCGGCGTAAATCGTATGCCCGCACGTTCGGGCGACTGCGAGCCGTTTCGCGTTCACGTCGGATGTGCGATCGCTTTCCGCTACTGCCGCCAGGAGCACTCCGTCTCGGCGCGCTTGCACGCACGGGATAAAATCGGACAGATCGATCGTTCGGGTCGTGGGTGAAAGGATGTTGACGACGCCCAGACGCAGCCCCCAGCCGCCGATCCCAGAGGGGTGCCGGGTTTCGATCCAGCGGTAGATTCCGGGCGAAATCGTTCCCACGTGAAGTGCGTCGTCGTAATAATCGAGCGGATGCCGCGCGGCGAGGTGCGTCGTCGCAGCGATGGCGATCCCAAGGGCAAGCGCGTAGGGCCACGCGATGCGCCGGAAGTGCAGCGCTGCCGCGATTGCCGCAGCCAACACGGCGATCGGCAGCGCGAAGTGCGTCGAGCCGTCGTTCCAAAAGATTCCAAGGATCAGCCAGATGCCGGCGAGCGTCGATGCGATCAGCACCGCCGCCGTAATGCCGGCCAGCCTGCAGGCCGGCCGGGCCAGAATCACCGTGCCGAGCGCGATCGCCGGCGCAGCGAAGCGCAGCGATGCGCCCGTCGCGAGCTGGGCGACTGCGGTGTTGTAGCCAAACGGAAGCACGAAGAACAAGAGCGCCGAGCCGAAGGCTGCCCAGCCGATGCGACGGTTCGAAGCGATCGCGGGGCCCAGCAGCGCCGTGCAAAACGCCACCGCGGCAAACGGCGATGCGGCAAGTGCGACGCGCGCGAACAACGCTAGCGCCGGCGCGCCATGCACGAGAATCGTCGAGTTCAGCGCGTCGTGGGACATCGTTCCAGCGGGCGTGAGAGCGGCGCCCTTCCATAACAGGGCATCGTGAACGAGCCATATCCCAAGCGCGGCGCCAGCGGCCAACCATACTTTAGCGGGCGCTCTATACGCAAGCAATGCGGTCGCCGCGAAGATCCAGCCCTGCGGTTTGAGCAGTGCGGTAACGGCGGCACTCCGTGCCGCCGCTGCCGTCTCCCGCTCACCCAGCGACCAAAGCGTTTCGAGCCAGAAGGCCGCCAGCCACACGTCGTTTTGCAGGGTTGCGGCCTGGATCGCCAGAGGATATGCGGTCACTGCCGCGGCGCCCAGCGCATCGGCGAGAAGCAGTGGGGCGCCATATGCGTCGCGTGCCCACGCGCGAATGCGAAAACCGAGCAACGCCAAGGCCCCGAGTCCGCTCCAGGGCAGCGCGAACGGGCTTCCGACGGCATAGAGTCCCCCGGCGAAGAGCTCGGACGCCGGCGGATACCACCAGTAGCGCGTTGCAGCGGTCCAAACCGAGTGCGCTTGTACCCACGAGGCGGCGTTGGGAAGGTGATACGAAAGCGAGTCGCCGTCTAGCAGCGGACGCACCAACGCAGGCCACGACAGCGCGGCCAGCGCCGCAATCAAGATGTAGGGCGGCGGCTCTGGGCGGGAGACTTCGCGCGATATGTCGCGTGCGTCCGGCTTGCGCCAATAGGCCATGGCTAGCATCAACGCCAGCGCGCACCAACAGGCGATCGGATAGAGCAGGTGCACGAAGCCGAGTCCTAACGGTGTGGCAACGCCGAGAACCAGCGCGTCGCGCAACCGGTCCGCGGTACCGTAGTTCCTGCTCGTGCGCAATGCGGGCGCCGCCCCATATAACCCGAGCAGCCAGAGTGCGGCCGGCAGCAGCGTCACGACGACGCGCAGTTACATCGAGTCCGGCGCGCTCACGCCGGCTAGCGCGAGTGCGCGAGCTAAAACGCTCTTCGAAGCCAAGCTGAGCGCCAGCCTTGCGAGGCGCGTCGACGAATCATCCGTCAAGATTTTGCACTCGGTATAGAACTGGTGGAAATCCGCGGCGACGTCGCGCGCGTAACGCGCCAGCCGATGGGGCGCGAGATGTTCCACTACCCCGGCGACGACGCTGGGAAACTCGGCCAACCGGCGCGCCAATGCCAACTCCGACGGGTGGACCAGCGGTGCGAGCGGCGCGGAGCGCGCCGCCTCCACCTCGCCGGGCAATGCGCGCCTCAGGACCGACGCTATTCGAGCGTGGCCGTATTGCACGTAGTACACGGGGTTCTCGGTTTCTTTTTCTACCGCGAGCTTCAAATCAAACGAAAGCGGTGATTCCACCGCGAGCAGGATGAAGAAGAAGCGCGCCGCATCGACGCCGACTTCGTCCAGAATTTCGTCCAGCGTTAGGATCTCGCCGGCGCGTTTGCTCATGCCGATCTGCTCGTTTCCGTGCATCAGCGTGACTTGCTGCGCGATTGCAATCTCTAGTCGTCCGGGATAACCGAGCGCCGAAGATAGGCCTTGCAGGCGTTCGATGTATCCGTGGTGGTCGGGGCCCAGAATGTCGACGACGCGATCGCTTTCCTTGAGTTTTTGGTAGTGGTACGCTACGTCAACGCAAAAATAAGTCGGACGGCCGTCGCTGCGCAGCAACACCCGGTCTTTATCGTCGCCGAACTGCGTCGCTCGAAAGAAGAGCGCCCCGTCTTGCTCGTAGACCAAACCCAGCTCGCGCAGGCGTTCCACGCCTTCGCGCAACTTACCAGCTTCATGCAGCTCTTTCTCGCTTTGCCAGTGGTCGTACTCGATCCCGAATCGGCGCGCGGTCTTCTGCTGTTCGGCAACGATTTCGTCGCGCCCGAACTTGGCGAAATACGGTAGCCACTCGGATTCGGGGCGATCGACCCATCGATCGCCGTCGAGCTCGCGGATCCGGCCGGCGATCGGCACTAAGTACGGTCCTGGATAGCCGTCATCCGGAAACGGGTACGACTCGTCGAAGAGCTGCCGGTAGCGGGCGTAGATCGATCGGCCGAGCGCGTCGAGTTGGCCGCCGGCGTCGTTAATGATCCACTCGACGTAGACTTCGTAACCGCGGAAGCGCATCGCACTGGCGAGCGTCGCGCCGATCGACATCGAGCGCCCTTGCACGACGACGAGCGGTCCGGTGGGGTTCGCGCTGCCAAACTCCAGCGATACGCGCAGGCCATTGCGCGGCGCTCCCCCAAAGCGCGCGCCCTCGCCCAAAATTCGATCGAGCGCGGAATGCCAGACCGCCGGAGCGAGCCGCAAATTGATGAATCCCGCAACCGGCTCGATGCTTCTGAAGAAGCGAGCGAGTTCGGGAGCGCGTTGCGCTATCTCGGCGACGAGTTCCGTTGCGAGTTCTTGCGGCGAGCGGCGCGCGGTTTTCGCGAGCGTGAAGGCGAGATTGGTGGCGAAGTCGCCGAATTCGGGCCTGCGCGGCGCCTCGAATGCGACGGTCGCAGCCGCGGATGGATATCTCGCCGCAACGACGGCGGTTGCGGCGTCGGCAAAAGCATGCAGTGCATCGTCAAGCCGCGGAGCTTCCTTGGCGGCGCGGGAACCCATTACGCACTAAGCTTCGCCGCGCAGTGGAGTTCCGACCCGCGCGTACCGCGTGGCGCCGCAGGATTCCACGGTGCCCTCGAGTTCGAGCAGCGCGAGCGCCGCCAGCGCCGCGGGAGCGCTTATTCCGCTGGCGTTAACGATCTCGTCGAACTCCGCGGCTCCGGCGTCGATGGCGCTAAGCAACGCACGCGCGCTGGGATCGCGGGCTGGGGCCGACACTGCCGACAACAGGGGAAGGGCGCCTTGACCGAGCGCCTCGAGCACGTCGCCGGCGCTGCGCGCGAGGGTTGCGCCGTCGCGGATCAGGGCGAGACAGCCTTGAACGTGTTTACGGTCGACGTCCCCGGGCACGGCCAGCACGGGGATGCGCCCGGCAGCCCAGCCGGCGGTGTTGAGCGCGCCGCTCCGGGCCGGCGCCTCGACGACCAGCACGGCGTCGGCCAATGCGGCGACGACGCCGTTTCGCTGCAAGAACTGCCCGCGGAAGGCCGCCTGCTCGGGAGGGTAGGGCGAAAGCACCGCGCCTCCGGCGCCGAGCATGCGCTCCGCGAGCGAGCGGTTGCGGGGCGGAAAGAAGTGCCGGTGGCCGCTTCCCAGCACGCCGATCGTGGGTGCATCGGCGCTGAGCGCACCCTCGTGGGCGGCGGCGTCGATCCCCAGCGCGAGGCCCGACAGGATGCAGCAACCGGCCCGTCCTAGCTCGGCGGCAAGCTGATGGGCGAGGCGGCGGCCGTAGGGCGTCGCCGCCCGGGTGCCGACGATCGCGATGCAGGGCCGCCCCAGGCCGGCCAGGTCACCGCAACACCAAAGCCCCGAGGCCGCCGCCTCAAAGCCGCGGCCGCCCCGCGCGGCGGCGACGGCCTCCGCAGATTCGTAGGTCGGGTCCCGCACGGGCGTCCATCACGCGAAGCGCCCCCGGGCGCTAGCGGGATCTTCCGCAGGGGGAATCGGGAGCGCCCAACGGAATAGCCTGGCCGCAACGGAGGTACCAGAGTTGGCAGCTGAAGCGTATTGCGTCAAGTGCAAGGCTAAGCGCGAAATCAAAGACGCGGTTCAGATCACGATGAAAAACGGGCGCCCGGCGACCGAAGGCAAGTGCCCGGTCTGTGGTACCAAGATGTTCAAAATCGGCTCTGGCTGAGTATTCTGCGATTGAAATGCAAAGGCGCCAACGTGCTGACGCACGTTGGCTCTTTTTGCGTTACCTACCCGTAGTAACGTATAATACGGGCACCCACAACATATGCCGTGGGTGGAGAGACTTACCGCTGACTTGCCCTACTTGTCGCAAGAGCGAGACCCGCGTCGTCGACTCGCGCGATGACGAAACGGTGGTGCGCCGGCGCCGCGAGTGCCTAGACCCCCGCTGCAAACATCGCTTTACGACCTACGAGCGGATGGAAGCGCCGCGGCTTTTCGTCGTGAAGAAGGACGGCCGCCGGGAACAATATAGCCGCGAAAAGATTCTCACCGGGCTGCGTAAGGCGTGCGAAAAGCGCCCGATTTCGGAAAGCCGCATGGAGGCGGTGGCGGCCGACCTCGAGCGCGAGCTCTTTGCACGCGGGGAAAGCGAGGTTCCGTCGGCTTTAGTGGGAGAGAAACTCATGGAGGCCCTGCGGCAGCTCGATCCGGTAGCCTACATCCGCTTTGCGAGCGTCTATCGCTCGTTTCGCGACATCGAGAGTTTTCGCGAAGAGCTGGCGCAGCTCTAGTGAGCGAGGTCCGCGTCGCGCTCCAGCGGTTGCCGCACGGGGAGGGCTTACCGCAGCCGGAATACATGTCCGAGCACGCCGCGGGCGCCGATCTGCGCGCCGCGGTCCGGGAACAGTTGACGCTCTTGCCGGGTGCGCGCGCTCTCGTACCGACTGGTTTTTCGATTGCGCTTCCGGCAGGGTATGAAGCGCAAATTCGCCCGCGCAGCGGCCTTGCGATTCGCAGCGGGGTGACGTGTCTCAACTCGCCGGGCACGATCGACGCGGATTACCGCGGCGAACTCGCCGTCGTGCTGGCAAACTTCGGAAGCGAGCCGGTCGTCATTTGCCGCGGCGACCGCATCGCGCAGCTCGTCGTTGCGCCGGTTTCGCGATCGGCCTTCGAGCTTGTGGAGGAGCTGCCGCCGACGCGGCGCGGCGACGGAGGATTCGGTTCGACAGGCGTTTCGGCGTGAGGGTATACATCGTCGGGAAAGGCGCCGTCGGCACGTATTTGGGCGATTTGCTGCGCGGCGCCGGGGTCGACGTTTTGTATGCGCCTCGTGGCATGGACGACGTCACTCCATTCGACGCCGACGTCGCGCTGGTTGCGACCAAATCGTACAACACCGAGGGCGCAATCGAGACGTTGCGCAAGGCGATTGCGCATCCGGAGAAGTGCGTTTTCGTTTCGCCGCAAAACGGCGTTGGCAACGAAGAGCGATTGGCCGCGGCGTTTGGCGTCGAGAACATCGTTGCCGCCGCACTGACGACCCCGGTCGATCGCGATCGGGATGGCAACGCTCGCCCCGCCAAGGATGGCGGATTGGCGCTCGCGCCGATGGGATCGAACGCCTATAATTGGCTGGCGGCGACATTTGCGGGTACGGGCCTGACGGTTAAAATCGTCGAGGATTGGCGCGCGTTGAAGTGGAGCAAGCTGGCGCTCAACGTCGTTGCCAACGCGAGCTGCGCGATCCTTAACGTTTTGCCGAACCGGTTCGTGCACTTCGATAAAATCTTTACCCTGGAGATTCGCATGATTCGCGAAGTCCGAGCCGTGATGCACGCCCTCGGGATCGAGGCGATCGACTTGCCGCGCTATCCGGTGCGAGCCCTCTTCGGCGTCGCAAGCCTGCCGAGCCCCCTCTCGCGCACGCTGATGGCCCACACGATCGCCGGGGCGCGCGGCACGAAGCCGCCTTCGCTGCTGCTGGATTTGCGCCGCGCGAGGCCTCAGACGGAGGTCGACGTGCTCAACGGCGCGGTCGCGGCAGCCGGGCTCGAGCATCACGTGCCGACACCGGTCAACTCCGTCTACACGCGGGTGCTCAACGACATCGCGCACACGCCGCCGCTCTGGGCCAAGTATCGAGAGCATCCCGACCGGCTCGAGGCGGAAGTGGAGGCCGAAGTTAAACGCGCGAAAGTGTTAGCGCGCGGCTAGAACGAACAGACCTGCCGAACATATGCGCGACCCGAACGTCCCCGAATCGCTGGAAGGATGGTGGATTCTCCATCGGATGTTCGCCTTCAACCGGCCACAGTGGGACGCGCTCCCCGAAAAGCGGCGGAACAAATACGCCGGTCACGCCGCGGACCTGCTCGATCATCTCAGGGGGAACGACCAGGGTGACGTCGGGCTGACGCAGGTCGTCGGTCACAAAGCGGATCTCATGCTCACTCACTACGCGCGTACGTTCGACGGTTTGGCCTACGCCCAGACGCTGGTCGACAAACTCGAGCTGCGCGAGTTGCTCGTCCCGCACGGCTCCTACGTTTCCGTTTTGGAGTTGGGGCTGTACGATGCGACGGCAAAGATTCACGTGGAGCTCGACCAGCGCGGCCTACCGCCGCAATCGCCGGAATGGATCGCGGCATTCGACGAGCTGATGCGCAAACAAGCCGAAAGCCCGTACGTCGCGCCGCGGCTGTGGGCAAAGATTCCAACGCGCCGCTACCAGTGCTTCTACCCGATGAGCAAACGGCGGGGCGAGGTACAGAACTGGTACATCCTGGGTTACGAGGCGCGCGCCAAGATGATGAGCCAGCATGGCGTCGTTGGCCGTTCTTACCATGGACGCGTGACGCAGGTCATCTCCGGCTCGATCGGCTTCGATGATTTCGAATGGGGCGTCGATCTCTATGCCGACGATCCGTTGGTGTTCAAGAAGCTCGTCTACGAGATGCGCTTTGACGAAGCGAGCGCGCGGTACGGCGATTTCGGCGCGTTTTGGGCGGGGCTGCAATTTTCGCCCAAGGAGTTAGGCGTCTTTCTCGACGGCGATGCCATTCCGCAGCTGGACGTGACGTAGGACTCCGTTCACGCCGCCGAGCCGAGCCTCTCCAAGCTGCGATACTGGATTGCTTCGGCGACGTGCCCCGCGCAGATGGCTTCTTCGCCGGCCAGGTCGGCGATGGTTCGCGCCACGCGCGCAATTCGGTCCAGGGCTCGAGCGGAAAACTGGCGCTTCGCGCTGGCCCGCGCGAGCAATCGCAGCGCGGCCTCGTCGAGCGGGCAATAGCGCCGCATGGCGTTTCCAGGAATCTCGGCGTTACAAAGCAGCGCGGCGCCGGCGAATCGCCGGCTCTGGCGGTCGCGTGCCGCGACGACGCGCTCGCGAATGCTCGTCGAGCGTTCACCGCATTCGTAGCGCACCATATCATCGAACGCGACCCGGCCGATTTCGATTTGGAGGTCGATCCGGTCGAGCAACGGCCCTGAAAGCTTGCTGACGTACTTTGCCACGATCGCGTCGTCGCAGCGGCATTCCATATTGCGGGTGCCGCGGTAGCCGCACGGACAGGGGTTCATCGAAGCGACGAGTTGAAAGCGCGCCGGATATGTGAACGTGCCGGCAGCGCGTGCAATCGTTACCGTTCCTTCTTCGAGCGGCTGGCGCATGACCTCGATGGCGCCGCGCGTGAACTCGGGGAGTTCGTCGAGAAAGAGTACGCCGTGATGCGCCAGCGATATCTCACCTGGCTTGACCAGCGCGCCTCCTCCGACCAGCGCCGTCTGACTGATGGTGTGATGCGGAAATCGAAACGGCCGCGCGCGGACGATGCCGGCGCGTCCAAGAAGCAGCCCGGCGACGCTATAGATTTTCGTCACCTCGAGTGCTTCGTGCAGCGACATCGCCGGCAAAATGGATGGAAGTCTGCGTGCTAGCATCGTTTTTCCGCAGCCGGGCGGCCCCACCAGCAACAGATTATGCCCGCCAGCCGCGGCAATCTCGAGTGCGCGTTTGGCCGCCAACTGACCGCGCACGTCCCCTAAATCCCCGTGGACGGTTTCGTCGGCGAGTTCGAGCGCCGGAGCGGCCGTGCGTCGCCGCCATTTCGAACCGTTGCCGCCAAGAACCGCGACGGCGGCTTGCAGCGAATCTACGGCATAGAGCTCGATGCCCGCGACCAGCGCGGCTTCCTCGGCATTGCACGCCGGAACGATCAATTTCGTGAAACCCGCGTTGCGCGCGCCCAACACCATCGGAAGAATGCCGTTGACGGGCTGAAGCTTGCCGTCCAATGCCAGTTCTCCCAGAGTAATAAACTCGCGTAGCGTGAGCCGATCGATCTGCTCGTCGATTCCCATTAACGCCAGGGCGATCGCGAGATCGAAGGCTGGCCCGGCCTTTCGAACGTCCGCGGGCGACAGGTTGACCAGAAGCCGTCCTGCCGGATAGGCAAATCCGGAGTTCAGGATCGCGGCGCGCACGCGTTCGCGTGCTTCGCCCAGAGCGCGGTCGGGAAGCCCGATGATCGCGAAGGCGGGCGTTCCTGCAGCGCTGTCCGCTTCGACGCGCACGACGTAGCCTTCGATGCCAAGCATCGCGGCTGAAAAGGACAGGGAGAGCATTCGGGCATCCTCTGCGCGCAGCTTGCGCGTTGTCTAGGGGGTCCCGGCGGGTTTGCCGCAGGGGTGGGTAAGGGGTGTCGCGAGCAAGCCAAGAACAACGGCCCCGGTGAGCGCTGAAATGCTGGGCGCCCTTGCACAGACCGCCACGTTCGTCGTGATATTCGTCAGCGTCGCTGCCGCCTTGGTTCAGCTCAGGCACATCCGCGCGGGAAATCAACTGCAAGCGCTCCTTTCGCTCGAGCGCGATTTTCGCGCGCCCGAACTACAAGCCGCGCTGACCTACGTTCAAGAGACGCTGCCAGCCCGACTGGAAGACCCCGCGTACCGGCGGGAGTTGGAGGTCATCGGTTTCATCGATCCGGCAACGCATCCGGAGATGATCGCCTGCAACTGGCTCAACGAGATGGGAACGCTCGTGAAGCGGGGACTGGTTTCCGAAGATACGTTCATGGATCTCTTCGCGCGCTTGATCGCGCACTGCTGGAAACAAATTGCGCCGGCCGTCGCGATCATGCGGCGCACTCGTGGCGAAGCGCAGTATCACGACTTCGAATACCTGGCTATGCGCGCGGCGACCTGGCTGGAACGAAACCCGCAGGGGATGTCGCCGAAGGCCTTCGTCCGGACCCCGCTGCCCGATCGCTGGCGCGATCGGGACCGTCAAGCCTCGGCGGCGACCGGGGGAGCGACCAGCGCTTCTCCACAGATTGCACAAGACTAACGTCACAGATTGTGGACAGCGGGGAAACATAACTCATTGCTAAAGGAGAAAGACTTGAAAAGAGCGCTCGCTCGTATCGCTTCGATGTTCGTCGCATGCGCCACCCTGGCTGCTTGCTCTCACGGGGCGTCGCAGTCCAGCGCTTCAGCATCGCCGGCCGCCTCGGGATCCGCTCGCAAGACCATCGGCGTCTCGATTCAGAATCGCGAGGCGCAATTCTACCAGGACATGGAATCCGGCATGCGCGCCGAGGCCGCGAAGTACGGCTATTCCCTGATTGTAGTGGATGCCAGTCGCGACAACGCGAAGCAGCAGAGTCAGGTCGAAGATTTCATTTCAAAGCGCGCCGATGCAATCGTTCTCACCCCGTACGATTCCCAGGCCATCGGCAGCGCCATCGCCGAGGCCAACTCCGCCAACATACCGGTGTTTACAGCGGACATCGCGAGTACGAGTCAGCAGGGGCACGTCGTCGCTCACATCGCCAGCGATAACGTGCAGGGCGGCTTTGAAGCAGGCACGCTGATCTGCCAAGCAGTTGGCAAATCCGGCAGCGTTGCGATCATCGATGAGCCCGAGGTGACGAGCGTTCAAGATCGCGTCAAGGGGTTCAAGGAGGCGATCGCGCAGCGCTGTCCCTCCGTTACGATCGTAGCCGACGTGGATTCGGGCGGAACGCGCGATAAAGCCAGCAGCGATACGGGCGACATTCTCCAGGCCCATCGAGACCTCAAGGGCATATTTGGAATCAACGACGATTCCGCGCTCGGTGCGCTCGCGGCGGTGAGAGCCGCCGGATTGACGGGAAAGATTGCCATCGTTGGATACGATGCGACGTCCGAGGCGCGCGCCGCAATCGCGAAGGGCGAGATGTATGGTGACGCGATTCAGTATCCTGCGAAAATCGGCTCGACGACCATTGACGTCATCGCGAACTACTTCGCAGGCAAAAAACCCCCGCCGATCGTGAAGATCGGAGTCGGAACCTTCACCAAGACCTCGCCGGGACAGAGTTCTCCGTAAGTTGCCGGCGCCGTTGCTCGAGATGCGCGGCATCGGGAAGAGTTTTCCCGGCGTGCACGCGCTTACCGACGTCTCCTTGACGCTCGCCGCCGGCGAAGTGCTGGTACTCGTCGGAGAAAACGGCGCGGGCAAATCCACCCTGATGAAGATTCTTGCCGGTGCGTTGCAGGCCGATCAGGGCGAAATACTCATCGATGGAAAGACCGCCCGCATTGCAACGCCGCAAGAAGCCCAGCAACTGGGTATCGGCATGATCTATCAGGAATTTACGCTCGTGCCCCAGCTCACGGCGGCGGCGAACATCGCGCTCGGAAGCGAACCGACCCGCGCGGGCCTCATCGACGTTGCCGCCGTGCGTAAGCGCGCGACGGATGCGCTGGGCGAACTCGGTTTGGAGATACCTCTCGACGTGCCGGTCTCCCACTTTTCGGTGGGACGACAGCAGCTGGTCGAAATCGCGAAGGTCTTGGCGCGCGCCGCCCGGATCATCGTGATGGACGAACCCAGCGCGGCGCTTTCCGACCGCGAGATCGAGCGCCTTTTCGAGATCGTACGGCGGTTGCGCGCGGGCGGCGCCGGGATCATCTACATTTCGCATCGCATGGACGAGCTTTCGCGAATCGCCGATCGCGTAACGGTTTTGCGCGACGGCAGGGTCGTAGAGACGCGCAAAGCCGGCGATTTTCCGCAGGACGATATCATCCGCGCGATGGTCGGGCGCACGCTCGACGCGCACTTTCCACAACTCCCCGATTTGCCGCCGCAGGCCGCGATTCGCTTGGACGTCCGTGGCCTCACTCGCGCGCCGGCCGTCAGCGACGTGAGCTTCTCGGTGCGCGCCGGAGAGATCGTCGCGCTGGCCGGTCTCATCGGCGCCGGACGAACCGAAATCGTGCGTGCGATTGCGGGTGCGGACGCGCGCGAAGGCGGCGAAGTCTTGATCGACGGAGCACCGGTTCCGCCCAGAAACGTCGGCGATGCCATCGCCGCGGGGATCGCGTTTATCACCGAAGATCGCAAGGCGCAGGGTTTGGTCCTCGGCATGACGGTTCGCGAAAACGTGACGCTCGCGCACCTGGCATCCTTCGTCGATCGCGACTTGCTCATCGATTTCGCTCGCGAACGGGCGGCGACTCGGCGGATGATCGACGAACTGCATATTCGCACACCAAGTACCGAGCAGCTGGTGCGCAATCTGTCGGGTGGGACGCAGCAGAAGGTCGTGCTGGCGAAGTGGCTCCTCGGCAACGCGCTGGTCTTTCTGTTCGACGAGCCCACGCGTGGAATCGACGTCGGTGCAAAAGCCGAAATTTATAAGATCATGCTGGATTTGGCCGCCCGCGGCGCCGCGATCGTGATGGTTTCCAGCGACTTGCCCGAGGCCCTCGGCATGGCGCATCGCGTGCTGGTGGTACGCGGCGGCCGCATCGCGGCGGAGTTTACGCGCGCGATCGCAACGCCGGACAACGTTATCGCCGTTGCGACCGGGGCCGCAGCGTGAACGGGGAAAATCGGCGCTGGTACTGGCTGCGAATCGCGGCCGCGGCGGCGTTCGTGATCGCGCTCGTCGCCGTCGTGGACGTGGCGTCGCGCGGGTCGTTCTTAGAGCCGAGCAACATCGTGCGCGTGCTGCGGCAGATTACTTACAATTGCGTGTTGGGCGTCGGCCAAACGTTCGTCATTATCACTGGCGGAATCGATCTTTCAGTCGGTTCGCTCGTTGCTTTAACCGGCGTGGTGGCCGCGCTATTTGCCAACGCCGTTCACCTGAGCGGCTTCCCGCTGCTTGCGGCAACGCTGATCGTCGCCGTGGGCGTCGGCAGCCTCGCCGGTTGGGTCAACGCGCTCCCGGTCGTCAGACTCAACCTTCCGCCCTTCATCACGACGCTGGCTATGCTCGAGATGGCCGTCGGCGCCTCGTTCATTCTTTCGCACGGCCGTCCGATCGCGCTCAAAAGCGGCGACTTTCAAAACACCGGAATCGGGTCGTTTCTCGGCGGCGTCACTTCGGCGTTGCATCTTCCCAGCATCCCGATTCCGGTGATTTGGATGCTGGCCGTCATCCTGATCGCCTCCGTGGTCCTGACGCGAACGCGATTCGGCCGCTACGTGTTTGCAATCGGCGGCAACGAGGAGGCCGCGCGGCTGGCCGGCATCAACGTCGCGCGCGTCAAAACGGCGGTTTATGTGATCAGCGGCGCGTGCGCGGCCATCGTCGGCTTCCTATACATGGCCCTCTTCTCGTCGGGGTCGCCCCAGACGGGAACGGGCGACGAACTGCTCGAGTCCATCGCGGCGGTCGTGGTGGGCGGCACCAGTTTGACGGGCGGCCGGGGCAGCGTGGTCGGCACGTTCTTCGGCGCGCTGCTCATCGGCGTGCTTTACAACGCCATGAACCTGCTCAACGTGGACTCATACCTGCAGAAAGTGCTGCTGGGAGCGGTCATCCTGCTCGCCGTCGTTCTCGACGAGCTGCGCAAGCGCTATCTCGCGCGGTAGGCATTCACTTTTTACACGACGGAGCGAGAAGCGCAGTTCTGAGCGAGGCGCGTAGCGCTGTCATCCTGAGCGCAGCGAAGCGGAGTCGAAGGACGAAGGGTCAGGATGACAGTGGGAGGCGTGAGTGCAGAACCTAGAATGGGAAGTCGGCTTGCGTCAATCCCGTGTTGGTTTTGAGATTTTCGACCGATTCGTCCAGCACGATCTGCGGCCCGGCGTACATGATTTGCCGGATCGGCCAGTGCGTCTCTTTTGAAAGATAGAGAATTTGCTCGGTTACGTCGCCGTTGGAGCTTGGGTCGGCGACTTTGAGCTCGAGCCGGTCGGTGGCAACGCCGGCGACTTTACCTCCGTCGGTCTGCGTGAGCTTACCCGAAATGGTTGCATAGTTCTCAACGATGCGCTGCAGCAGCCCTTCGGGAATCGTCGCGCCGCGCAATGACACCGCGCGATGGTCGTGGACGTCGACCTTCATGTGAATGCCCGACAGAAAACCGCCCTGGTGGCCGCTGATCTGATCGGTCCCAGCCCACACGCCGCCGGAGCCCTTCCCGTCGCCGTCGAGGATCAGCGTCTTGGCATAGTGCGGCTTCATGAACGAATATTGATAGACTCGGTCCTGCGTGTCGGTGCCTTTAGCCTCGTGGACGTGCAGTACGCACGTGTAGTCGTTGACCGCTGCGAATGCGCGATCGAACGCGGTAATCGCGGGCGCGGTGTTCGCGGCGGCGGCTGCGGCAGACAGCCAGATGATCGATGCTACGCAGGCGATGGTCGCGCTGAGCTGCGACAACGAACGCTTCGAGTTCACAAAACTCCTCTCACTATCACACGGTTTACGAGTTCAGCTGGACGCTTTCATCAGTCAGCAGCGTACCATGTTTACCTTCAACGCCGATGAGCACATCGCATTTTGCGTCGGCCGCGATCTCCTCGATGGTGCGCCCCAACGGAGCGCCAATATACTTACCCTCGCGAAAAGATCCCAGGATGATGAGATGGGCTTTTTCACGCTTGGCGACGTCGAGTACCGCTTGTTTGGTTGAGCGCGCCTTGATGGTTTCGGTGCGGATGGCGACGTTGCTCTTGTTGGCGATCGTTTCCGCGGCGCCCAGCGCATCGAGCGCCGTGCGCTCTTCGAACGGCATCTCGGCGTCGGGCGGTAACGTGTACGGCACCTCGATAATGTACAAAGCGAGCAACTCGGAACGCTCGCCGCGAGCCAGCTTCACCGCGAGCGCCATCATGTGCGAGGAGTCGATCTCCGGCGAGAACACGACGATCAAGCTGCCGACCATTCGCTCGAGCTCGCTTTCGGCTTCCGCGGCCATCCGCTGGACGTACGAGACCGGTGGATGGAGCATCCACCATAGCGTCGCGCCCACCGCTCCCGCGATGAAGAGCGCGGTCAATGCGCCGGCAACGGTGACGTGCAAGTCGCTGGAGAGCGTTATCACGTCGTGCCTCGCGCCCGCAGAATCAACGAAAGACGATGAACGCCCAGCGCGATCATCGCCGCGCCCAGCACCACGCCCGGGATAATTTTGAAGCCGCCCTCGGGCAGCGCTTGCATCATGCGTGCGAGGATGACTATCCCACACAGCAGGATCGCGAACGAGAGAACCGCGCGAACGACCAGCACGTTACGCCTGTCGCGCCGCTCGCCGCTCGTCGCTGGCCTTGACGTTTGCCACATACTCGTCCATCAACTCGAGCTCGCCGGCACGACGAAGAATTTCCTTTTGGTCCTTGCGCCAATCCCGCTTCTGCGAGCGCAGCAAAGGCAGCCGCTTATAGTTGCGATAGACCAGGTAGAGGATCAAGCCCAGGACCAGCCAGCTCGGCCCGAAAATGCGGCCCAGCGCGTGCGTGCGAAGCGTGAACATCAAGATCGAAAAGATTCCGATGAATCCGATCACGGCGATGATGGGAAACTCGACGCGCTCTCCGCGGAATTGGAACGGCACGTTCAAAGGGATCTTGAACTTGCGCGGACTTAGCGGATCGGTCAGCCGTAGCCCGATCAGCCCGAGGAAGACGAACGAGTAGCTCGTCGCCGCACCGAAGGCGTAAAGATCGGCGAGGAACCCCAAACCGCTTTCGCCGTGGAAAAAGCGGCTGTAGAGCTGCGCGACGTGCGGATACAACGCCGGGCCCGCGGCAAATAGTAGTTCGATCACGGCGATCGTGGAGAAGAATACGATCGAAATGGCCGGCGTCCGAAACCTATTGTGAACCCGCTGAAAGAGCGAGGGGAGCAGATTGCTGGTGCTCATGGCGTAGGCGATACGGGAGCTGCCGAAGACGCCGGAATTCGAAGAGATCAACAGCAAAATCGCTCCGAGGACCGGAACGTAGAGTGCCGCAAACGCGCCATAATACGGTACTTGCGCTGCCAGCAGCGCCACCGCTTTTCCCTGATTGTCCGGGTTGTTGGGGAAAATCTGCCAGAACTGCATCGAATGCCCCGCGGAATCCGTGATCGCGTGCCAGGGCTGTAGGCCCAGCGCCAGGTTCGAGTAGGCCAGCGCAAAGATGAGGATCGTAAGAATCAGCGACACGGACGTGCGCGGAATGACCGAGGCGGGGCGCTGCGTTTCTTGCGCGGCCTGTGAAATCGATTCGAGACCCACAAAGGAAATGATTGCGAGCGACGTTCCGAGCATCAGCTGATAGGGGGAGGGCCAGTTCATTTGCATCGCGTGAATCAGGAGGTGAGGCCGAAACGCGAAGAGGAATCCGAAGCACAAGATACAGGTTTCGCTGATGACGTCCAAAGCGGAGACGACGCCGTTGAAGGCCGTGCTCTCACGCACGCCGACGACGTTGAGCATGCACAAACCCAACACGAGAACCAGGACCACGGTGAAATGTGTCCACGGGTGGATCGAATTCACGAGCGCCGGAAGCAGCTGGCTGGTATAATCCACCGAGGTCCAGGCGAAGAGCGTCACGTCGATGGTAAAGTCCAACAGCACAGCCCATCCGGCGATAAAGCCGAATATATCGCCGAGGCCGCGCATCACGAAGTACTGTCCGCCGCCTGCGACCGGGTAAGTCGCGGCTAGCTCCGTGTAGGCCAGCCCGATGCAAACGTAAACGACGCCCGCGAACAAAAACGCCACGTTGGACGCGCCGGCGGCCCAAGCCAACACGAGTCCGAGGCCCACGAAGATATCGGCGCCGACATCGGAGTAGCCCCACGAAAAGGAGCCCCACGGCGTAACGGTCCGGCGCAGCTCCGGATTCGAGCCCTTTGGTTGCGCCACTAAAACGCGTTGCGGTGCAAGCTTAGGTGCGGGCCGTCGAGCGTGACGACGTCAAACCGTACCTTCGCCGTCGGAGCGACGATCTGCGCGTAGTCGGCCGCGATCCGCCGAAGCGTCGCCCGTTTGCGGGCATCTACGGCGCGCAATGCGGACCCGTACGTCCGAGAATCACGGCGCTTCACTTCGACGATTACCAGGGTCGGCCCGTCGAGGCACACCGCGTCGATCTCTCCGCCGGGAAGCCGCACGTTGCGGCCCAATAAGCGATATCCGCAAGAAGCCAGAAATGCGCTCGCCCTGTCCTCACCGATGCGACCTTTTTCCGCGTTATGCATACTGCTCCATCGCGTCCAAGGATTCCAGACCCAGCGCCAGCTGCGCGTCGCGCACGCGCGCCCAGTTTGCACGATGGTGGATACTCGGTCCGTGCAGGCGCAGGGCTTCGATGTGATGGGGGGTCGAGTAGCCCTTGTGTAGTGCGAAGCCGTAGCGCGAATCCTCTCGATCGAGTTCCACCATGAGCGCGTCGCGATGGACCTTGGCGACGATTGAGGCCGCCGCGACTACCGCGCAGCGCGCGTCGCCGTGAATCAGTGGTTCTTGCGGCCCGGTAAAGGATCGAATTCGAACCGCGTCCGTGATCAGGTACTGCGGCGAAGACGCCAGGGAGGCGATGGCACGCTCCATTGCCAGAATGCTGGCCCAATAAATGTTCATGCGATCGATCTCGGCAACGCACGCGCTGCCGACCGCCCAGGCCGTTGCACGAACCTTGATGATCTCCGCGATCGCGGCGCGCGCTTCGGGGCGTACCTGTTTGGAGTCATTCAGCCCTCGGATCAAAAGTGGTTGCGCCGCAACGACGCAGGCGGCAACCACCGGGCCCGCCAGCGGCCCCCGCCCGACTTCGTCCACTCCGCCAACGAAGATGAACCCTCGCTCGCGCGCCGCGTATTCGAAATGGTGCAAGCGGTGCAGCCGGCGGCGTTCGCGCTCGTAGGAATTCTTGGCCTTACGCTGCTTCGATGTCATCCGGAGACTCCAATGAGATGCGTCCGAAAACGCCGTCGTTGAATGCGGTGATATAGGATTGGGCCGCGTTGTGGTAATCTATCTCACCGCCGCGGCTCAGGAAACCGCGGGCCGCAGCGAAGCTCTGCAGGTCGGGAACCTCCGTCTTCGGATTGCGGTCCAGAAGCCAGCGATGGAACTCGCTCACGACCTCCGTGGGGTCGTAGCGGTCGCGCGGCACCGCGCCGCAGATGGCTAATTTCCATTGTGCAGCGGCGCTGGGAATTTTTGGCGGCAGGACGCCCGGCGTATCCATCACTTCGACGTTGGGCGCAAGCCGAAACCACTGCATCTGCCGCGTGACGCCGGCGCGGTTTTCCGTCTTCGCGGCGCCGCGCCGAAGGAGCGCGTTGACGATCGCGGACTTCCCGGAGTTGGGCAGCCCGACGATCATGGCGCGCGATGCCTTCACGCCGCGTGGGTTTCGACTTGCCGAAGCGGTGACCGCGGCAGCGATGCGAGCCGCGCTGCCCTGTCTGCGGCCCTCCACCGCGATTGCCGTCGCGCCTCGCTCCGCGAGATGGGCGAGCCAACGTTTGGTCGTCGCGGGGTTTGCGAGGTCCTCGCGATTCAACGCGATCACGCGCGTTTGCTTTGCGGCCAGAGCGTCGAGCAGCGGGTTGCGGCCGCTGCTTGGGATGCGCGCGTCGACGACCTCGACGACGATGTCCACCGATCGGAGGTATTCCCGAATTTGGCGCGTCGTCCGCACCATGTGCCCGGGATACCACTGAACCTGCCGCTGCAGCTTCGAATTCACACGTCACCAGTTCCCGGGTGGGCTCGACAACGGGTCATAATCCGCCGAGCATCCGCGGCGGCCAAATCCCCGCGAGGGCGCGCCCGATCAAGCGATCGTCGCCTACGCTCCCGAAGAAGCGCGAATCCTCGCTCTCGGCGCGGTTGTCGCCGAGCACGTACACGGACTCCGGCGGCACGGTGGTTTCGCCGAAACTGCGGTCGTCGGCGTGCTGGACGTAGGGTTCGTCGAGTTTGGCGGAGTCGAGATAGACCTGGCCGCGAATGATTTGAATGCGATCTCCCGGCAATCCGATCACGCGCTTGATGAAGACGGCGCGAGCGTCACCCTCGTGCCGAAACGCCACGATCTCGCCGCGTCGCGGGTGGCCGAGCCGATAGGCGAACGTGTTGATGAGGACGTACTCGCCGGACCGGATGTGCGGCTCCATCGAAAGCCCCGAGACTTGCGGAAGACGAATGAAGAAGGCAGCGATCAGCAATGCGAGCACCGCGAGCTGCCAAGCCAGGTTCGCCGCCGATCGCCATCGCAAGAAGCGGACCACGGACGTGCTCTTCGCTTAAAGCGCTAGAGAATCTTGGCTTGCGATGGAGGCCAAAAGATCAGAAAGGCGCGTCCGGTAAAACCCGCTCCGCCGTTGCTGCGGGGGCCGGTCGCGAAACGTCCGCCATCTTGCGCGAAGCCCCAGACGTGCGAGTCCTCGGAATCGTTACGATTGTCGCCTAGCATGATGTAACAATGTGCCGGAATGCGATTGGGTGCAGTCCAGCGCGATGCGGGGGGAATGTTCGCGGAGCTGGGGTCGAGGCGCTGCCACCCCGCCCCGTAGTTGACGTAGACCCCATGGTCTCGCACCTCGAGATTGTAGGCGGGCTTTTCCGCAACGTAGGGCTCTAGGAGCGCCGTTCCGTTGATGTAGACGGTGCCGCCGGTGATGCGCATCGTGTCGCCGGGCCGGCCGATGACCCGCTTTATGAAATCGTCCGGCGTCGGCACGGGCGGCGGAAAGACGACGACGTCCCCTTCGTTGGGCGGACGGAAGCGGTACTCGAACTTGTCGACGAGCAAGACGTCGTGGATTTGCAGCGTCGGCAGCATCGATCCCGACGGAATGTAGTACGTCCGGGCGACGAATGTGATCAGGATCCATGCGGCGATTCCCGCGATGATGAACGGATCTAAGAACTCACGAGCGATGGCGGTACTGCGGCCGGCCGAACCTGCGACGATCGGGCGAAGCGAGAGGATCGCGCGTGCGGCCCCGATGACGGCGACGATTGCCAGCAGCTCGTATGGGGTCACGTCTTATCTCTCCAAAACTCGAAGCCGGTCCAGCGGCCAAAGAATGAAGAAGGCCCTTCCCACGAAGTCCGCGCGAACCTTGCGTGCCGCAAGTGGTCCCGCCGCGAAAACTCCACCGGTCTGTGCGAACCCCCAGACGTGCGAGTCGGCAGAATAATTCCGATTGTCCCCCAGCACGAAGTAAAATCCCCTCGGGATGTGATTCGGGGATTGCCACATCGGCCGCGGGGGAACGTTGGCTTGGCGAGGATCCAGAGCGCGGCCGTTTACGTAGATGCCGTAATTGCGGATCGCCAGGCTGTAACTCGGGGGCTGATTCTCGTAGCTCTCGCGCAGGGCCGCGCCATCACGGTAAACGATGCCGTCGACGATCACGATCGCATCACCGGGAATCCCGATCACGCGTTTGACATAGTCGGCTCCGCCCGAGCCGGCCGGCGGTGCGAAGACCGCGACGTCCCCTGCCGCCGGGGGATGCAGACGGTACGCGATTTCGTCCACGAGAACGACGTCGCGAACCTGCAACGTCGGCACCATCGAGACCGACGGAATATAGAACGTGCGAATCACGAAGGTAACCAAGAACAGCGCCACGAGCCCAGCCAGGATAAACGCGTCGAGGAATCCCCGCGCCGCGGCAGCCGGCTCTTGCGCGGCCGGGCGAGCGAACGGCTTGGTCGAAAGCGCTATCCGCGCAACGGTCAAAATGCAAAGGAAGCCGAGCAGCTGCAGCGGTGTCAGAGCGGCGCGTCAGGTTCCTTTGGCTTTCTTTTCCTTGATGCGCGCGGCTTTGCCGACCTTGTCGCTCAAATAATACAGGCGGCTGCGGGAAACGATGCCGCGCTTGCCCACCTCGATTCGTTCCACGCGCGGGCTGTGAAGCAGGAACGTCTTCTCGACGCCTACGCCGTGAGCGATGCGGCGCACCGTAATCGATTCACCGATGCCGCCGCCCTTACGCACGATGACGACGCCCTCGAACATCTGGGTGCGTTCCTTGCCGCCCTCGATGACCTTTGAGTAGACCTTCACGGTATCTCCGGCACGGAATTGAGGCACTCCGTCCTTGATCTGATCGCGGTTGAGGACATCGATGACGTTCATACTCTTAAATCCTGTGTCCCTCGAACGGAGCCTGTGCTGAGCGCGGTCGAAGCGCTCGGGGTAAACTCCGTCGAGGCGGGCGCAACGAATAGCCGGGCGCGGGGCCCGGCACAACCACCGTATGGTATCATGGGCCTTCCTCGGCGTGCAAGGTATCGTCGAGCTCCTCGAGCAGGTCCCTCCGCCGTGCCTCGGTGCGAAGGCGCGACTGCTCGCGCCGCCACTGCGCGATTTTGGCGTGGTCGCCCGAAAGCAGCACCGCCGGCACGTCGACACCCCGGAAGCTGGCGGGACGCGTAAAGCTGGGATAGTCGAGCGTCCCATTAGCAAACGACTCGTTGGCGAGCGACTCGGCGCGCACGGCGCCTACAACCAGGCGAACCGTTGCGTCCAAGAACGCGAGCGCCGGTATCTCGCCGCCGGTCAGCACGAAATCGCCCAGCGACCACTCCTGGATGGGAAAGAGCCTGCCCAGCCGGTCGTCGATGCCCTCGTAGTGACCGCAAATGATGACGAGGCGATCGAGCTTTGCCCAGCGCGCGGCCTCGGCGTGGTTGAACGGGCGGCCGCTCGGGCTCGGAACGACGATGGCACGCCGTTCTCCGGGGGCCGCCTCGCTCGCGATCCGGTCGAGGACGCGAGCGATGGGCTCGATCCGCAATACCATTCCGGCGCCGCCTCCGAACGGGGCATCGTCCGCGCGCTCCCCATCGTCGAGCTCGTCGAGGAGATGATGATAGCGGACGCTGGCAAGGTTGCGTTCGACGGCGCGGCCCACGATCGAGAGGCCCACAAACGGCGCGAAAAATTCGGGGAAGAGCGTGACGACGTCGATCGTGAACATAAGCTCCCAGAGTGTTCCGGAAGCATGACCGATTTGCTTGCGCGCTTGCGGCGCTCGACCGTGGCGAGTTTTCGAACGCCGAAGCCGCCTTGAATCGATTGCTCGAGAAATCGCGCACGGCCGCCGAACGGGCTTTCTTGATGAACAAGCGAGGCGTGGCGCGGATGGGTCTCGAGCAGCGCGAGGCCGCCCGCGGCGACTTCACCGCCGCCCTCGACTCGGTCGAGACCTATCCTCCGGCGCTAACCAATCTCGGCAATCTCTACTTGGAAAGCGGCGACGTGAACGCCGCGATCGCGCACTACGAGCGTGCCATAGCGAGCGATCGGGAGTACGCGATCGCATATCTCAACCTGGGCGTCGCCTACAAAAGGCTGGGACGGGTCGAGGAAGGGGTGCGAGCGCTGCGTGAAGCGCAGCGACTCGAGCAGCGGAGACGCCCGCGGCGCTAACGCTTCGACTTTTTGGCGGCCGGCTCGACGGCTGTGATCTCCTCGAGGTATTCGAAGAGTTGCGGTAGCGTTATTTTTTCGAGCGCGGTCCGTTCGTGGACTCTTTCGCCGTCCTCGCCTTCGTCCCGAATGTAGCAACGCGTTTCGACGCCGCTGGGCTCGCCGCTAATAAACGACACGGCGAAGCCTCGTCCCGGCAGCTCGTCGTAGATTCGCATCGTTTGCGGGTTGAGGATTTCGATCGAGTGCGGGTGGCTGTGCGCGTCAAAGATCAGGATCTTGAGATGCTCGAAGTTGGTGACCTCGATGAGACCGACGACGAAGACGTTCTTGGCAGAAAAGAACTCGTGACCGCTTCGGCTGCGGCTCGAGATTTCGTAAAAGACGCGGTGCGCAACGAAGCGGTTGAGGATTTTTCGCAGCGTCGCCAGCGAGGCCAGCGTTTCGGTACGGTTGCCGCGTGTGTAAATGATCTTCACGCCGGGCCCTGATGCTTGCACGGCCCCTTAGGTAAGCCCTCCCGCCCCGCCGGCGGAAGTACGCCTCCGCTTCCGGAAGCATAGCTCGCGATGTTCTCGGTGCCCGACATCTTGGTTGTGTCAGTCCTTGCGCTGTTGCTCTTTGGGCCCGACCGGCTGCCGAAGATGATGCGCCAAGCGGGCCGCCTTATGCGGGAGGTGCAGAGCACCTCGCACTCCTTCATCGCCGAAATGGAGCGCGCCGCAGAAATGGCCGAACCGCCGATCCCGCCGCCCGCGCCCCCGCAAGCCGAGCTCGAGCATCGCTCCAGCACGCCTGAGGCAAACACCTAGTCTCGGGCCCCGCCCAAGACCGAGTTTCTGTTAAATGTTGAAGTTTTGGCGGATTTCGGTAATTCGCTGCTGCACCATGACGCGCAACTGCGTCTGGAGCCGCTGTTTTTGCTCGTCCGGCAAGCGGCGATAAATCATGTAGCCGGCGGCGCTGAGCAGTCCGCCGAGAACGGCGACGAGCACGACCTTGCCGGCCTCACCCGCGTCCTCATCGCCATTCGAGTCCCGATCACCCGGGCTGCTCTGATACCCGTTGCCGGGGCTCGTCGAGCTCGACCAAGGTTGGTCGTGGGGCGTCGTGCGAAAACTTTCAGACATCGTGCTGCCTCCTTCGGTCTGGCATGCTTGTTACCCGTCCCGAGGCTTTGCCTCCCGGTCGCCGCGTCAAATGCCGGCGCGCAAGCCGGACGTGGTCCGGAAAACGCCCAGCGATCCGTTCGACGGCTAACTCGGCCGTCGCAAGGATGGCGCGCAGGCTCTCGAGATCGCGCTGGCGCTCGGGCCATTGCAGCCGCAACTGGCCAGGTTTTTGAAGCGCCTGCAGCTCCACGCCGGCATAGGTCTCTAACCCGAGGCGCGCCGCCTGCAAAATGGCGGAAACCGCGGCGCAAACGACGTCCTGACCGTATTCGTCGAAATCGGCGTGCCCGCGCGCGGAAACTTCGGCAATGCGGTCGCGGCCGTCCCGATAGAAGATGACCTCGAGCATAGCGGTTCGGGAAGAATTACGGCAGCGTTATCTTGGTGATTTTGACTTCGGCATAGGGCTGGCGGTGGCCGTTGAGCTTGCGTACCCGCTTCTTCGGTTTATAGCGGAAGACGAGAATCTTCTTGTCCTTGGCCTGACGCAGCACGGTTCCACTGACGGACGCTCCGTCTAAGAGCGGGCTACCGACTTTCACGGCACCTTCGGTGCCGGCGAGAATGACGCGATCGAACTTGACGTCGGCGCCCACGTCGCTAGTGACCAGATCGCAACGAATGACGTCGCCTTCGGCGACGCGGTACTGCTTGCCGCCGGCTTCGATGATTGCGTACATGACTTCGGTACGATACCAGGGCCGCGCCGCTACCGTCAACGGCAGGGGAGATGTTGCCGCTCTCCTTGACAGGGGCGCCAGGTCATGATACTACAGAGTAGTCTATGAAACAGATAACTCTAGAAACACAAAGCCGGCTGGTCACGCCATGCGCCGGGAGGCTCTTAGCCGTCTGGGCCCTTTACGGCTGGTCCATGACGCTGGTCTGGTACGCGCTGTCGCGCGGTCCATTTGGCGCCACCGCGGCGTGGCTGTTCGCGTTGATTTCCGGGCTGGCCCTGGCGGTCTGGATGAGGGAGGTTTGAGGTGGAAGGCATGACCGCACCGCAAGCGCGCGATCATATCGAGATGGTGAATCGAATCTTGGCGGAGTCGCAGCAGCGCCTGTGCGCCGGCGGCGAGTACTTCGTCGTGTGGGGAGTGGGCTCGGCGTTCGTCACGATCCTTTTTCAACTCGTCGACCGAAGCTTGGTCCCGAGCGTGGCGCTGTGGTCGGCCCCGGTGGTGCTGGCGGCATGCGCGATCTTTTCGATTCTGCGCGGCCGATCGACCCGCGCGGTCCTAGCGCGCAGCTCGCTGCTGCAGCGCGAGTTCTTTAACGTACTGTGGCTGACGCTCGGCCTGGCATTCGTGGTCGACATCGCGGTGTACAGGATATTCGCGGGGGTCGCCTCGGCGGCGATTTGGAGCGTGGCCCAAGCAATCGTCCTGCTTTACATTGGCATGCACGGAAATCGTCGCGCGCAAGTCGCGGGAATTTTTGTCGTCGTTTCCCTGATCGCTGCGAACTTCGCCCCGCCCGGCATCGATGGCTACATCTTGGCCGCCGGCATGCTCGGGGGTTACGCCGGGTTCGGAGTTAGCGAGCTGCTCGCCCGCGACGGCGACGTAACCTGAGCGCCAATGGACGAAATGCTGCTCTCGAAGGTTCGCCTCGGCGTTATCGCGACGCTTCTGAACTTCGATTGGATCGCGTTCTCCGAGCTTGCGCGCTCGCTCGACGTCAGCAACGGCAACCTCGGCGCGCATCTGAGCAAGTTGGTCGACGCGGGTTACGTCGATGAGGAGAAGAGTTTCGTGAATCGACGTCCGCTTACGCGCTACCGCCTCACAAAGCGCGGCCGGGAAGCGTTCGCCGATCACGTTTCGCAGCTTCAATCGCTGCTGAGAGCGACCACGTAGGTGAAGGGAAAATCATGATTTTACGGTTCGACGACGTCGGCAAATCCTACGCGGGGACGCGCGCGCTCGAGGCGCTCTCGTTCCAAGTCGATCGCGGTGAGATCGTCGCGCTGCTCGGCTCCAACGGTGCGGGCAAAACGACGGCGCTCGAGATTGCCCTCGGCTTGCGAAGTTGCGACAGTGGAGCGGTGCGGCTCTTCGGAACGTCGCCTCGGAACGTTGCGATTCGGCGTCGCCTCGGTGTGACGCCCCAGGAAAGCGGTTTTCCCGACATGCTGCGCGTCGAAGAAATCCTCGAGTTCGTCGCCGAGCACTACGCTGTGCCGGCTGCGATCTCGGAGACCCTCGCCGACTTCGGACTGACTCGCCTAGCGCGGCGGCGCACCGGCACGCTTTCGCAAGGAGAATCGCGCCGTTTGGCGGTCGCGTTGGCGTTCGTCGGCAATCCGGAGTTCGTGGTGCTCGACGAGCCCACGACCGGCCTCGACGTTGAGTCGCGACGCGGCCTTTGGGATGTTGTGCGCCGGACGGGCGCGGGCCGCTCGATCCTGCTGACGACCCACTACTTGGAGGAAGCACAAGCGCTGGCGACGCGGATTCTGGTCATCGATCGCGGACGTCTGCTTTTCGACGGCGATCCGGACGCCCTACGCCGTCGCGTCGGCACGCGACGCCTAACGTACTTAGGAACGGACGGACCGGTCGTCGTCACGGCGGCGAATACGGACGAACACGTACGCGAACTCGTCAACAGCGGCGCCGGTTTCTCGAATTTGGAAATTTCCCAACCGTCGCTGGAAGAGGCCTTCCTTTCCCTTACCGGAGGCACGCAATGAGCGCACTCACTCTGCTGCGCGCGCACACGCGCATACAGTTCCTCGATCTCCTGCGCTGGCCCGGTTACGTCGTCCCGACGGTGATCTTTCCCGCGATGTTTTACGTGCTCTTCGATCTGCCGTTCGCGCGAATGCGAGCGGATGTCGCAAACGCCACGACGCTGGCCTTTATCGCCTTCGCGATCGTGGGCGTCACGCTGTATCAATTTGGCGTTGGTATCGCCCAGGAACGCGGGCGTCCCTGGGAACGTTACGTCCGCACGCTGCCGGTCGCGACCGCTGTTCGCTTCGGCGCTCGCATCGTTACCGCGATGCTCTTCGGGCTCGTGACGGCCGCGGTCGTTGCGATAGTGGCTCGGGCGCTTACGCCCATCGACCTTTCGCTCGCGGAGTGGCTGGGGGTGGCGTTTTACGCGCTGTGCGGCGGCATCCCATTTGTGCTGATGGGTATCGCGATCGGCTATTGGACGTCGGCTCGCGCGGCCGTACCGATCGCCACGGCCTGCAATTTGTTGCTGGCGTATGCCGGCGGGTTGTGGATGCCGCCGCGAGATCTTCCGGCATTCGTCCAAGCCATCTCGCCATATCTTCCAACGCGTATGTTTGCCGATCTCTTGTGGAGCGTCACCGGAAGCGCCGGCGCGGAGCGCGCCGCGGCCGGCCTCGCCGCGTACGCGGCCGTCTTCGCGATCGCCGCCGCCAGGGGCTACCGCCGCGACGAGCGCACGCGCTATGCGTGAACCCGGTTCGCCTGACCAAAACTCGCGGAGAGCTCGTGAGCGGCGCGCAAGCCCTCGTCGAAGGCGCGCACCGCATTGAGCTCGGTCGCGTCCTTGGCGCCGCCGACCACGCGATAGGCGATTCCGAGTTTGCGGATCGCGGGAAGCAGGGGGTCGTTGCGTTCTTGGCCGGCGGCGACGACGACCGTATCGGCTGCGATCGTTCGCGCGTTGCCATCGGCGTCTCGTATCCGCACGCCGCCGGTGAAAATCGCTTCATACGTGACGTTGGCGTAGGTTTCGACGCCGGCGGAGCGCAGGGCGCGGAGCACGGCCCAGCGCGTCGTCTTACCGATTCGCTCGCCGATCGACGCGCCGCGGCGCATCAGGGCGACGCGCTTGCGGCCGACGACGAGCAGTGCGCCATCGGGTGCCGCGGCCAAGCCCTGCTCGTAAAGAAACCGCGTGCTTTCGTCAACGTTTGATTGACCGAAACTCAGGTAATGCGCGACGTCGACGCCGATGCCCCCGGCGCCGACGATCGCCACCTGCTCGCCGACGGCGCAATCGCGTAGCAGAAGATCGGCGTATGAAATGACGTGCGGGAGATCGCTGCCGGGAATCAGCGCCGGGCGGGGTGCGACGCCGGTCGACAGGATGACGGCATCGAAGGCGGACAGCGGTGCGACGTCGACGACGCGACTATTCAAACTAATGGCGACCCCGAGTCGCCGCAACTCGTTGGCAAAGTAGCGAATCGTCTCGCCGAAGTCGTGCTTTCCCGGGATCCGGCGAGCCATGCGGAACTGGCCGCCGAGCTCGCACTCGGCTTCGAAGAGCTCGACCCGATGGCCGAGCGCAGCCAACGCGCGAGCGCTTTCCAATCCCGCCGGGCCGCCGCCGATGACGGCACAGCGCCGGATCTGATTTTCGGCAACCGGCGCTTCAGGAAACTCTCTCTCGCGCCCGGCGCGCGGGTTGACCATGCACGAAACGGGCTCGTCGAGCAGAGAGCGGTCGATACAGGCTTGATTGCAGGCGATACACGTGTTGACGAACTCGCTTTGCGCGCGACCGGCCTTGGCGACGATCTCGGCATCGGCCAGAAACGGGCGCGCCATCGAGACGAAGTCGGCGCTTCCGGCAGCTAGGACGCCGTCCGCGGCGGCGAGGCTATTGATGCGATTGCTCGCGATTACCGGAAGATCGCCGACCGCGCGTTTGACCGCTGCGGCGAAGCGCACCCAAACGCCGCTCGGCACGATCTGCTGCACGGTGGGAACCGGCGACTCGTGCCAACCGATGCCCACGTTAATCGCGTCCACGCCATCCCGAGCGAGCGCTCGCGCAAAATCAAGGGTTTCATCCGGCGTCGTCGAGTCTTTCATGAGATCGGCGCCGGAAATGCGAAAGATCACTGGAAAGTCGGTTCCCGCGCCGGCTCGGATTTCGCGCAGCACCGCGCGCGGCAGGTTCATGCGGCGCTCGAAATCTCCGCCCCAATAGTCGTCCCGCCGATTCGTCAGTGGCGACAAGAACTGATTGAGGAGATACCCTTCCGACGCCATCACCTCGACGGCATCGAATCCAATTTCACGCGCGCGCGCCGCTCCACGCGCAAAATCGCGGACCGTGTCGCGAATCTCTGCGTCGTTGAGGGCATGCGGCGGGTCCGGTGAGAAGCGCGACGGCACGGCCGACGGTGCGACCGGCTGTAAGCCGAACGAAGCGAAGAATGCGTAGCGACCCGCATGGAAAAGCTGCAGAGCAATTCGGCCGCCGGCGTTGTGAACGGCTGCAGCGGCGTCGCGCAGCGCTCGCGCGCTCTCGGGGTCGTTGACGAAGCTGTAGTTTCGGCCGCCGGCACCGGTACGGTTTACCGCCGAGCCTCCCGTGACGATGAGTCCCGCGCCGCCCCGCGCTCGTTCGGTGTAGAACGCGGTCAGCGCGGCGCCGTCGGACTCGATGCCAAGATGCATCGATCCCATGATGAGACGATTGCGCAGTTGCAGCCCGCCGATCGAGCCGGGCCGCAACGCGTGGACGAACGCGTTCGTCGGGGACACTCCTACGTGAGCGTCAGCGGCGGCGTGGTGTCGGCGTAAAACGGTGGTGCGATGACGCTCAGACCGCCGTCCACGCAGATCGTTTGACCCGTGACGTACTCCGACTCCGGAGCCAGCAGGAACGCGATCGTGTCGGCAACCTCTTGAGTCGTCCCCATGCGACCCTTCGGTAGCTTCGAGAGCACCGATTCGATCGGCGCCATGCCCGGTACGTTTTCGTAGAAGTACGCGCACGACTCCGTGTCGATCAGGCCGCCATTAACGGCATTGACGTTGATGCCGCGCGGCCCGAACTCGACGGCCATATACCGCACCCAAGCCTCGATCGCGGCCTTGTTCGATCCGAGATTCGCGTAGGTAGGGTACGCGCGAATGCTCCCATAGGACGACAGCACGGCGATTCGCCCGCCCGTCTCCATCAGCTTGACGGCACGCTGCGCGCCCAATACGAACGCGCGGACGTTGAGATCGAACGAGCGGTCGAGGTTATGCGCCTTCAGGTCCACGATTTTCTTGAACGAGCTGGCTGCCGCGTTGGAAACGAAATGGTCGAGCCTGCCAAACTCCGCGGCGACCCGATCGAAAAGCATATCGATGTCGTCGGTGTTTTCCATGTTCGCCTGCACCGCGATCGCTCGCGACCCGAGCGATTCGATCTCGCGAACTACGGCCGCAGCTAGATCGGCGTTGCGCTGATAGTTGACGACCACGCTTGCGCCTTCGCGGGCAAGCGTCAGCGCCAAGGTCCGGCCGATTCCGCGCGAACTGCCGGTGATCAGGGAGACTTTCTGCTCGAAACGACGGCTCACGCGCCGCCCTCCGGGCTGTCGAGGAGCGAGCGTGCGATGACGGTCTTTTGAATTTCGTTGGTCCCTTCTTCAAAGCGTTGCGCCCGCGCGTCGCGATAGACGCGTTCGATTGCATTGGGTTGCCAAAACCCAATCCCCCCGTGGATTTGCAGGGCCTTGTCCGTGACGCGCGTCAGCATCTCGACCGCCTGCAACTTCGACATCGACGAGAGCATCGCAGCATTCGGAGCGCCGGCCTCCCATTTCCGTGCCGCATGAATCACCAGCTGCCGAGCCGCCTCGATGTCGGTGGCGTTCTCGGCGATCATGAACCGGATGGCTTGGCGTTGCGCGAGCTTCTTGCCAAAGGTTTCCCGCTTCGCGGCATAATCGATCGCCAACTCGTGGGCTCGCCTTGCCAATCCCACACAACTCATCGCGACCGATATGCGGCTCGGCGTCAAGAATCCACCCAATGCGACGGCCAGCCCTTCGCCCTCACCGCCGATCCGCTGCGCCACGGGAACCGGAGTCCGTTCGAAGATCAAGCGCGCATGGTCGGTGCCGCGCACGCCCATCGATTCGTCCATCGCGACGACGGTAGCTCCGGACGCGTGACGATCGACCAGCAATGCGACGGTTCCGTCGGCTCCGTGCGTTCCCGCGATGCGTGCGAAGAGCAGCCAGTAATCGCAAATCGTTCCGAAGGTGATCAGGTGTTTTTCACCGGAGAGGTAATACGTGTCGCCTTCCTGCACGACGCTGCAGCGCAGATCCGCTCCGGTGCCGGCGGTCGGCTCGGTCAGCGTGAAGGCGATTTTGATCGTGCCCTTCACCGAAGGGATTACGAACGCGTGGCGTTGCTCGGACGTCGCGAAGCGATCCATCGCGCGCCAAGTGCCGTTGACGACGTGGACGATCATGCGAATCGAAGCATGCGACATCGAAAACAGCTCGATGAGTTCCAGATAGCGCACGAACGGAATGCCGCGACCACCGTATTCCGCCGGGGCCGCCAGTGAAAGGTAGCCGTGTTGCCGCAGTTCGTCCCAAAGCTCGAGCGGCACGCGCCGCTCGGATTCGATTTGCAGCGCCCACTCCTCCGCCGGTCCCGCCACGTACGCCGCGACTTCGTTCTTGAGGCGCGCGAATGCAGCTTCGTCGAAAGCGGCGCCACGCTCGAGCTGTTTCAAGAGATCTTCTCCTTGACTCGATCGTGGGGCTTTAAGCTCTTAGCGCGTTCGCGCAAGAGGTATTTTTGCACCTTGCCGGATGGCGTGCGCGGGAGCTCCGCCACGATTTCGAGCCGCTCGGGCCAGTAATGCTTCGCGACTTGGCACGCGTCCAGATAATGCTGCATCCGCTCGAAATCCAAACCCGCCGCGCGCCGCAAAACGACGAACGCGCAGGCCCGCTCGCCCAAACGAGCATCAGGCATCGCGACGATCGCAACTTCGGCGACCCCGGGATGGTCGCCGAGCAGTTGTTCCACCTCCCCGACCGGAATTTTCTCGCCGCCTCGATTGATCACGTCGCGAACGCGTCCCGTGATCCGGACGTACCCCGACTCATCGATGACGGCCAGATCGCCGGTGCGAAACCAGCCGTCCGAGGTGAACGCTGCCGAGGTCCACTCCGGATGGTCGGCATACCCCTCGAAGAGGGTGGAGGATTGGACTTCGAAGTTGCCCTCCTCGCCGGAGGGAAGCGCGCGGCCTTGCGCGTTGGTGATTCTCAATCCAATCCCACGCAGCGCGCGACCGTCGGTTCCCCAAACTTTTGCGGCTTCGTCGCCGGGCGCGGAAAGGGATCCCAAACAGGATTCGGTAGTACCCCATCCGCCGCAGACCGCGGTGCCGAGGATGCGCGTCGCCCGCTCTGCCAGTCCGCGGGGCACCGCGGCGCCCGTGGCGACGAAGATGCGCAAGGCCGCAGGCGGGGGCGCGCCGTCCTCTACGGCCGCGACGAGGTCGGCTAAGAACGGGGTCGCGGCTTGTACAAACGTTCCATCCCAATCGTTGAGCGCGCGCAGGGCGCGTGGAGCGTTCCAGACCGTTTGAAGGATCTGCGGGACCCCCATCACGATCGCGAGCCACATTCCGTACAGGAAGCCGGTCTGGTGAGCCAATGGCGACGGCACGAAAATTCGGTCCTCGCGCCCGAGACCCAAGTGCTCGACTTCCATCGCAGCGGCGCGCATCAGAACGTCGTTGCGATGCAGCACGCCCTTCGGCTCGCCGGAGGTTCCCGAGGTGAAGAGCAGCTGGGCAAGAGCCGTCGGTTTAGCGCGGCGAGCAGCGATCGCTGCGGAATCGACTTCTGTTTGAGCGAGCGCCTCTTCATAGCGAAGCCAATGAACGCTGTCGTTGACGTTGTCCGCCGCCGGCAACGGATGCGTCTTGCGTCCGCTTGACGAAACGACGACGTGTTCGAGCACCAGCGGAAGATCGCCGCTGAAAACGGAAGCTTCTGCCAGCAGAACGGCGATCTCGCCGGCGTGATGGCGGCCGCGAGCTTCATCCGTTACGAAGAGCACGCGCGCCCTCGAACGGCGCAGACAGAAGGCGATCTCGCGTTCGCGAAAGATCGGCATCAACGGACAACAAATCGCGCCGATGCGTAACGTCGCGAGCGCGATGACGACGAACTCCGCGCAGTTCGGCAGCTGAAACGCGACGCGCTCCCCGGGACCGACGCCCAAGCGCAACAGCAGTGTCGCGGTTCGGTCCACGCGATCCAGCAGCTCCTGCCAGGTCAAGGTAACGTCGTTCCCTTCGCGCGCTTCGACGATCGCCAGATCGAGCGGCGATTCGCGGGCGTGCCGGACGAGCAGCTCGTCAAGCGCGATCTGCGCAGCTCGATCCGGCTTGAGCATCGGCGCGGCGGGTTTCGGCTTGAGCCGCTGACCGTTCGCGGGACCGTCGGAAACGAACATCGGAACGCCGATGCTGCGCATCGCTTCCAAGAAACGCGGGTACGAAATCCGATATGCATTGGGATAGGTCAGCGTGCTCTGCCCCTCGGCGCGCGAGGCCGCGACCGCGAGCGACATCAAGATTCGGTGATCGTTGAAGGAAGAGAGCCTCGCCCCGAAAAGTTGCGCGACGCCGTGGGCCACCAGCCGGTCCTCATGCAACTCGAGGCGCCCGCCCATGCGGTTGAGCTGCAGCATCGCGGCGACGCGATCCGATTCTTTCAGGCGAACGTGCTCGATGTTTTCGAGAATCGTTTCACCGCGCGCGAACGTGCCTAACGTCGAGAGAATCGGCAGCATGTCCGGGATGTCGCGGCAGTCTACCCGCACGCCGCGGAGCTCGACGCCATCGTGCTTGACGCGCACCGCCCCCGCCTGCTCGTCGTACGCCATCGGCAGGCCCATTTCGCGTACGATGTCCAGGAACGCGCCTTCGGGGTGATCCGGGAGCTCCCCGGGCAGCTTTTGCAAGCCGCGGAAGAGCACGTCGGACGGATGGATCGCCGTAACGGCGAGCCCGAATGCCGCCGAGCCGATGTCGGGCGGAAGCTCGACGCTCGTCGCGCGAGCGCGTTGTCCGGGCTCGACTTCGAAGCGTCGGTAATCCGGCGCGATGCGAACGTGAAGGTCAAACGCGCGCATCATTTCGGCGGTCAACGCGATGTAGGGCCGTTCGTTCAGCTCGCCTTCCACCTCGATGGTCGTAGGCTCGGTTGCAAAGGGCGCGAGCAGCAGCAGGCCCGAAATCCATTGCGAAAGCGTGCCGGGGATGTAGATGGTGCCGCCGCGCGGTTTACCGGGCGTCACCGTGATCGGGGGACAGCCCTGGGCTGACTCGAAGCGCACACCCATGTGGGCGAGCGCGTCCAAGAGCGGACCCACCGGACGCCGCCGGAAGTATTTCTGAGCCGTCAGGGTGATCGGTGCGTTGGCAAGCGCCGCCAGGCCGATCATGAAGTAGAGCGTCGACCCCGAGCTTCCGACCGAAACGATCTTGCGCTTGACGTGGTAGGGGCCGCCGGTAACGAGGAGCGTCTGGCCATCGACTTCGATCTTCGTTCCGAGCGCACGCAGGACGTCCATCGTGTATTGCACGTGACGCGCGTCGGACAAGCCGCGAATCTTGCTGGTTCCGGGCGCTAGCGACGCCAGGATGAGCGCACGGTGCGCATGATATTTCGAGTTCGGTACCTCGACCTCACCGGTCAGCGGTCCGCTCGTTCCTTTGACGAGAAGATTCATCGGCGTCCTACCTCGGGCGTGAACCTTCCTAGCGGTATCGTGCGCGCCCTGCCCCGTCGCTCCGTCATCGCGACACGATCAACGACGCGTTCTGACCGCCGAAGCCGAAAGCGTTGACTTGAAAGGCTGAGTACGAATGCGAGCGCGGGCGCGACATCACCAGGTCGAAACGCGTCGAGGGGTCGAGATGCTGCGTTCCCATCGTGGGTGGAATGCAACCCTCGTGCATGCCGGTGATGCCGGCGACCGCGCACATCGCACCGGCGCTTGCCATGCTGTGGCCCAGATGACCCTTGATGGATGTAACCACCGGCGGGTGATCCGCGTAAACGCGATCGATGGCGCGCGCCTCGGCGGCATCGCCGACGATCGTCCCGGTGGCGTGTGCGTAAACGACGTGACACTCGTTGCCGGCATCGCCGGAGCGCTCGATAGCATCGCGCATCGCGCGCACTTCGTACGTCGCAGACGGGTCCGGCGACGTAATGTGATACGCGTCGGCGAGGGATCCGTAGCCGCGAATTCGTGCCAGAATGCGCGCTCCCCGCGCCCTCGCCCGCTCGATGCGTTCGAGTACCAGCACGGCGGCACCGTCGCCCATCACGAAACCATCCCGATCGACGTCGAATGGCCGCGACGCGTGTGTGGCGTCGGCATTGCGCGACAGCGCACCAGCGCGCACGAGGCTCTCGTAGACCAACGGGCTCAGGAGCGTTTCGGTGCCGCCGGCGATCGCCGCTTCGATTTCGCCCCGCTCGATCATCCCCGAAGCGAGACCGATCGCGTCGAGCGACGAAGCGCACGCCGTGCTGATCGCAAGCTGCGGACCGTGCAACTTCCAGTGCATTGCGATCAGAGAGCTAGGCATGTTGGGAATAACCAGCGCCATGAGCTTTGGCGTGACGGCTCCTCTGCCTTCGATGAATCGCGTTTGTGCTTGCGCGACGGTTGCAAACCCGCCCATCGTGTTGCCGATGATAACGGCGGTGCTTTCGGCCGGCGGATCGAGCTTCGCGCGCGCAAGCGCCTCGGCGGCGGCCGCCATCGCGTACTGCGTGAAGCGATCTGTATTCCGTATCGCGGCCGGCGGCAACGAAGCATACCGTAAAAAATCGTCGGAAACGGCGGCCCACAACGCGTTTCCCGAAACGCGCGCGGCGTCCGCCATCGGACGGATTGCGCGCTGTCCGGCCACCAGATTTTGCCAGAACGTCTCCACCGTGCAGCCAATTGGCGAAACCACCCCGACTCCGGTAACGGCGACGTGCTCCATTGCCGCCCTCATTCATACAGCGCTGCCGCACCGGCCTGCTTAGTCGGAGGAGCATGAAGCGCCCAGGGTTCGTCGAAGCGGCCGAGGTGGAGCGAGGAGTGAACGTCCCGCAATCGTATCGCCTGGTGCGGCGCGACGCGCGGGCGGAGCGGACCATCGTGCGGCTGCGCAGCGGTGCGACTTTCGGCGGGGACGAAATCGCGATTTGCGCGGGCCCCTGCGGTGTGGAATCGCGCGAACAACTCGAAGAAGCTGCCCGCGGCGTATCCGAATCCGGCGCGAACGTCCTTCGGGGGGGCGCCTACAAGCCGCGCACCTCGCCGTATTCCTTCCAAGGTCTCGGTGAGGAAGCGCTCAAGATGCTGCGCTCGGCGGGAGACCGGTACGGGCTGGGCGTCGTGACCGAGGTGCTCGATCCTCGCGACGTGGAGAAGGTGACGCAATACGCCGACATGCTGCAGATCGGCACGCGCAACATGCAAAACTTCGCGCTCTTGCGGGAGGTTGGCGAAGCGCGGATGCCGGTGCTTTTGAAACGCGGCCTTTCGGCGACCGTGCAAGAGTGGTTGCTCGCTGCCGAATACATTTTGCTCGGCGGCAACGATAACGTCGTCTTATGCGAGCGGGGCGTCCGATCGTTTGACGTTGCTACGCGCAACTTGCTGGACATCGCGGTTGTCCCGCTGCTGGAGGAAATGACGCATCTTCCCGTGATCGTCGATCCGTCGCACGCGATGGGAATCGCGCGGCTCGTCCCGCCCATTGCAATCGCAAGCCTCGCCGCGGGCGCGCACGGTTTGCTCATCGAGGTCCACCCGGACCCGCCGAATGCGCTCTCGGACGGTGCGCAATCGCTCGACTGCGCTCAATTCGAAGATCTCATGCGCCGGCTCGCGCCGATCGCCGAGTTCGTCGGTCGAAAGCTCCCGAAGCGTCAGGCGACTGCCGGCACGAATCGCAACGCCAGGCCGTCGATGCAGTAGCGCAAATGCGTGGGCGAAGGGCCGTCGTCGAAAATGTGCCCCAGGTGGCCGCCGCAACGCCTGCAATGCACCTCGGTGCGGGCCTCGACCAGCGCGTAGTCGTTTTGCGTTAGCGTCGTACTGGGCAGCACGTCCCAAAACGACGGCCAGCCATCACCACTGTCATATTTTTTCTTCGAAGAGAACAGCGCGAGCGCGCAACCCGCGCAGCGGTAGATTCCGGCGCGCTTTTCTCCGATCAACGCGCTGGAGAAAGCCGGTTCCGTGCCGCCTTGGCGCAGAATTTCGTAACGCTGCGGCCCCAGCAGGGCTAGCCACTGGGCGTCGCTGTGGGTAACCTCGTAGGCCAGCGCAGCGGCAAATGCCGTCTTCGTTGCGCCAAACGCCGCGATCGAAGCGACGAGGGTCGCCGCGAAATCGGCGCGCTTCATCGCGCCGCCCCCGGCGTAATGTGGCACGCGCCGCCATTCTTTTCAAAATAGCGTTGATGGTATTCCTCAGCCGGCCAGAATCGCGCTGCGGGAAGAATCTGCGTAACGATTGGGCGGCGTTGCTTGGGTTGTTCGCGATCGCGGGACGCAATTGCCGCCTGCTCCTGTTCGTTGCCGTGCGCAAATATCGCCGAACGGTATTGATCGCCGACGTCGGGCCCCTGACGGTTGAGCTGCGTTGGATCGTGAATCTGCCAGAAGAGATTCAAGAGGTCGTCGTACGTGACGCGCGCCGGATCGAACGTCACTTCGACGGCCTCGGCGTGGCCAGTCGCGTGGCTACAGACCTGGCGGTAGGTCGGGTGTTCGGTGTGGCCGCCGGTGTAGCCCGAAACGACCTCCAAAACTCCGGGGAGCTGCCGAAATGCGGACTCGACTCCCCAAAAGCAGCCGGCCGCAAAGGTCGCGGTTTGCGTGTTCATACGCCTGTAGAACGCGCGACGAGGCTTTCTGGATGCATCACGTCGTTGCGCAGCACGTCGTCGACGCTCTCGCGGCGAGCCAGCAGCCGGTGCTCCCCGTTCGAAACGGCGATGACTGCGGGTCGCGGGAAGCGGTTGTAGTTTCCCGCCATGCTGTACGTGTATGCACCGGTCGTGCACATCGCCAGCATATCCCCGGTTTGAAGATCCCGAGGCAGCCAAGCGATTCCGAGCTCGTCGTTCTCACAGGACCGGCCGCAGAGCGTCACTTCGGAGAGTTCGCCGGTCGAAGCCGCGCCCGCCACGACGTGGTGGTACGCTCCGTAAAGCGCAGGCCGCGGGTTTTCCGCGATGCCGCCGTCAACCACGACGAAGGTGCGCTGCGACTGGTGCTTCACCGCCAGCACCCGATAAAGCGTCGTCCCGGCAAGCCCGATCACCGCGCGTCCCGGCTCGATTCCAACGCGCGGCGGGGAAAAGCCGCAGCGCCGAGCATGGGTCGCGATGCATTCCACGGCGCCGCGAATCGTCGTCGCGACGTCGAGAGATTCGTCGCTTGAATTCGGTCGCGTCCGCACACCGAACCCGCCGCCGATCACGAGGCGCTCCACCGGGAGATCGCGTCGCGCAAAACGTTCCGCCGCGACGCTCAGCGCCTGGGCGGCCGCCAAGTATGGCTGCGTCTCGTAAATTTGCGAGCCGATGTGGGCGTGTAAGCCGGCAAAGCGCAGGTGTGGACACGCTCGCAGCGTGCCGGCGGCGCGGTCTTCGTCGCGCAAATGGATTCCAAACTTCGTATCGTTTCCGCCGGTGCGAAGGAACTCGTGAGTGTGCGCTTCGATGCCGACGTTGAGCCGCAGGATCACATTTGGGAGCGACGCGCCGCGTGCGAACTGCGCGAGGCGTTCGAGCTCTTCGATGCCGTCGACGACGATCGAGCAAACCCGCCCGGCGCAGGCGGCGCGCAACTCCTCATCGCTTTTGCCCGCACCGTGAAGCGTCAGGCGTTCCGGCGGGAAACCGGCGCGCTCCGCGGTGACCAGCTCCCCCAGCGAGCAAACGTCGAGTCCGATCCCGCGCTGCGCCAAATGGCGAACGAACTCGATGGTCGCAAACGCTTTGGCGGCGTAGGATATTTCTACGCCGTAGGGCGCAGTGACGCGTTCGAGTTCCTCGATCGCGGCGTCCACGACGGCGAGGTCGATGACGAGCAAAGGGGTTCCATACGTTGATGCGAGACGATCGGCCGGGATCTTACCGAGAAGGAGGTTACCGGCGGGATCGCGCGCGTGACCCGGCGCCTCCGCGCCATTCCATGCGGTAGCTTCTGTCAGAACTGCTCCATGAAGCGATCGATTTGGTCTTGAGCGATGCCGGCGGCAATCAGCCGCGCCGGTAACAGGTCGAGGTTTTTGGGTGGCGTGACGAACATGAACGGCGCGCTGTCGCGCGCGATGGCGCGGACCGTGCACCACTCCGAGGCGGCGCTGATCAAAACCGTTTGAAAGCGTCCCAGCGTAACGGTGGAGTTCGCGCCCGTAACCTCCAGCGGCGCATCCAGCGACATTAGAATCAGCGGTCGCCCGTTGGTTGCCATCGTCGCGGGTTCGCCGTTTGCCACGATGCGCTCCACGACGAAGTGGGAGTCGGCGATGAGGGCGGTGCGGTCGAGTCCCTCGAAATGGTATGGAATCTGCAAAAGCGTTCCGCCAGTTGCGGCAGCGTAGTTCAAAACGTCCGCGGCCTTTTGCACGTTCAGTTCGCGCGGTTTGCCATCGAGGCCCAAACGGTTGTAGTCGAACATCCGATACGTCAAATCGGATGCCTGCTGCGTTTCGAAGACGATGATGCCGGGGCCGATCGCATGCACGACGCCGTGTGGGATGTACACCGTGTCGCCGGCTTTCAGCGGAATCTTTCGAAGCAGCTCCCCCAGGGTGCCGTCGGCTACGCGGCGTTCGTATTCGTCGCGCGAAGTGTCGCGAGTCCAGCCGTAGACGATCTGGGCGCCCGGCTGCGCGTCCAGAACGTACCAGCATTCCGTTTTCCCGAAGGGCTGATGTTCCACGCGTTGAGCGTAGGCATCGTCGGGGTGCACTTGCACCGAAAGCCAGTCGTGCGCCGTGATGATCTTGGTGAGCACGGGAAAAATGAGCTTCGGATCGAGATCGCCGAGGAGTTCGGCGCCAAGTCGAGCGCGCAGATCGGCGACGGTCGAACCGGTCAAAGCACCGTTGATCACGGGGTCGGCGTCCCAGCATTCCCACGACTCCCCCAGGCGCGCGTTTGGATCGCCATGCTTTCCGTAGATGCACACCAGCTCGTCACCGCCCCATACCTGCGTTGTGAGCTTTGGATCGAGAAGGTAGGGATATTGAATTTCCAAGACCGGACACTTACGCTGGGATCGCCGTGAATTCCCATCGAAGGTGGCATCGTGCACGAGTTCTATATCGGAATCGGATCGAATCTCGGAGACCGGCAGGGGAACATCCTCGCCGCGCTGCAGCGGTTGCGCGCACGCGCGCAGATTTTCGCCGTCTCTTCATTCTACGAATCCGAGGCGGCGCACGGGGCCGAAGGGCCGGCGTATCTCAACATCGCCGCGGGACTGCGCGCCGAGCTCGATGGGGAAGCCTTCAAACGTTTTTCGCGTGACGTCGAGCTGGCCGTCGGGCGTGCTCGCGGTACGCGGCGGCTTGCCCCCCGACCGATCGACATCGATCTCTTGGTCTTCGATGGCGCCGTCGTGCAGCCGCATCTCGAGGCGCGCCCGTACAACGTGGCTCCGCTTGCGGAGATCGCCCCGCAGCTGATCGCGCCCCCGAACGATGGCAGCGTCCGGCGCCGCGAGCGAGGCCTGCGTTTCGATACCGATCGCCAATCCGAGGTCCCGGAAATTCGCCTCGCGCTCAACCGTGCGGGCGTGTCAGGCGTGCGACGCATCGTCCATCTGGAGATCGACGGACACGCGCGCGTATACAACGGCGAGCTTTCGATGGTGGCCGACCTTGCGCCGGACAAATCCGGCGTCCACATGTCGCGCTTTGCGGAGATCCTGGAGGAAGCGACGCTCGATGTATTGGCTCGAGATGACAAACCGGCTCGAATCGAACGCCTGACGGAAGCCATCGCTCGAGAGATCGTTGGAAGCCAGCGCGCCATTCGAGCTGACGTACGGCTGCGGGCCAGTTTCGGTCTAGAACGCTGGACCCCGGTCAGCGGTAAGCGGGGCGAAGAGACCTACACGCTGGTGGGCATCGCGCACGCCGACGAAGTTGGAACGCGCCGCGTCATCGGCGTCGAGGCCGAAGGAATGACGGCGTGCCCTTGCGCCCAAGCGATGGTGCGGGAGCACGCCGTCCACGATCTGATCGACGTGGGTTTCAGCGAAGCTGAGGCTCAACGCGCGCTCGACGCGCTGCCCGTGGCCACTCACAACCAGCGCGGGCGGGGTTCGATCCTGCTCGGCGTGGACGAGCGGGACGCGCAGGTCATACGGGCCGAGGATCTCGTGGAGATCGTGGAAAACGCGATGTCGAGCGAAACGTACGATCTCTTGAAACGGCCCGACGAGTTTTTCGTGGTCAACAAAGCGCACCACAATCCAAAATTCGTCGAAGACGTCGTGCGAGGCATCCTTGCGCGCGCGCTCGATATGTACGCCGACCTCGGAGACGAAACGTTTGTCTTCGCGAGCCACGTCAACGAAGAATCGATCCATAAGCACGATGCGTTCGCCGAAGGTTTTGGGCTCTTCGGCGAGCTGCGAGAGGAGCTGCGAACGGGCAGCTACGTCACGCCGAAGACCGATCTCGCCGCTTGGCTGCGGACGCGCCCCTCACCCGTGCTGGCGCCCGGGACTTAGGTACGTTCAGAAACGACGAGCTTTCCGTTTAGCGCGGCGATGCGCGCCTTCAGCGATGGGTGCGAGGAGAAGAAGAACTCGTACCACCCGGGTGGATCCTCGTCAGCCAGGTTTTGCTCCCGCAAGCGGCGGAAGGCCGAAGCCCCAGCGGCTGCGTCCTGCGTCGCTGCCAGCGCGAATCGGTCGGCGGCCCATTCGCGGGAACGCGAAAAGGCGAAGAGCAGCGGGCGCAGCGCCTGGGTGGCAACGAGCATGATCGCGTAGAGACGCACGAGCAGCAACGGGCGATCGCGCAATTCATCGCGCTGCTCCGGCCGCATTGCCGCATTGGCAAAAAGAAAGAGTACGGTTGCGAGAATCTCTCCCAAACCGATCGTCCGCCACGTATCCCGGTTGACGTAATGCCCCAGTTCGTGTGCGACCACGAACTCGGTTTCGTTCTCGGGAAAAGCCTCGATCAGCGTATCGCCCAGGACGATGCGATGCGTCCGGCCGATGCCGGTGACGAAGGCGTTGGCTTTGCGCGTCTGCCGGCTCATGTCCATGCGAAGGATCGCGGCGTCGCCGACTCCGAAGCGCGTCGCCAGCTTTCGGAGCCGTTCTTCGAGCGAACCGTGCAGCGGCACGAACGCGTTGAAGAGCGGCATCACGTAGATCGGCACGATCAGGTTCCCGATCACGAAGAGCGGAAAAGTTCCGGCACTCGCAAGCCACGGCCAGGATCGCGGGGCGCGCCGAACCGCGCATCCGAACAGCGTGGCGATGAAACTCAGCAAGCCGGTCGCGATCAGTGCGCTTTTCGCGTAATCGGCCAGCCAGGCGCGCGGGGTTTGCTCGCTCAAGCCAAAACGCCGCTCCAGCGTGTAGTCCTCTACGAAGGACGTCGGCAGGTCGAGGATCGCCGCGAGGGTCGCCAGCGGTGCAACGTAGAGCGCCGGACGAAGCCACGCCGGTGCCGGTCGCGTTGCGCGATCCGCGGCGCGCGCAAACGGTCCGTACGCAAACGCGATGGGTCCGACGATGCTCCTCACCGTATCCGCGAGCTCGAGCGCGCGGCGCGTGCGGGCGTAAAGCGCGCCATCCGGACTGCGCGGAGGAGTCGGATGACGCCACTCGCGAGCTGCCTCGATCGTCCGAGCGACCGCGTAACCAAATCCAAGCCCCGCTCCGAGGCCGAGTAGGATGCCGCGAGCCTTCATCCGCCCCGCGCTTCGCCGAAAGACTCGCCTATCCGGCAAGGGGTCTTTAGCTCGGGCCAGCATCGCCATACTCAGATGATTGAAATGGTTTCCTTGGCCTTAGGGTGCGCGCTCAGTTGCGCGAGCAGGTGTTCGGCCAGCTCGTCGCAGGCGGGGTCGTCCAGTTCCTCGATGCGCCCGGCGTCGGCTAGACGCGCCTTTTCGGGATCGATTGGAAGGCGTGCCAACAGGGGAGCTTGCGCGAGCTCCGCAACGCGCGCAGCGTAGGACGGACCGAAAATTTCGTAGCGCGCCCCGGTGTCGGGAGCGACGAAATACGACATATTCTCGACCACGCCCAGAATCGGTTTTTTTAGCTGGTGCACGAGGTTGGCCGCTTTGCGCACGATCATCGTCGCCAGCGCTTGCGGCATCGTGACCAGCACGACGCCATCGATCGAGAGGGACTGCAGCACGGTTAGGGGCGCATCAGACGTGCCCGGCGGCAAATCGACGAGCAAGAAGTCCAGATCGCTCCAGAGCACTTGCTCGTAAAACTGGCGAATCACGCCCGCGACGATCGGTCCCCGCCAGATCATCGCCGTGTCCTCGCGGTCGCTCAGCAGATTCGCGCTGACGATCTCGATCGCGCTGCGAGAGATCGCCGGAGAGATCAACGGTTGCGGCTGACCTTGGGGCGTGGTTTTCACCGGGTCGGCAGAAATTACAAGCGGCTGGTGGAGGCCGAAGAGCTTGGGAATCGACGGCCCGGTAATGTCGGCGTCTAGGATGCCAACGCGGTAGTGTTTGCGGCGCAGCCCGATCGCCAGCATCGCGGTGACCATTGATTTCCCGACACCGCCTTTGCCCGACATGATCGGAATCGTGCGTGCGAGATTCGCCCGTCCCGCAAACGCGCCGGGAGCTCGCCGCTGAGGTTGCCGATCCGCGTCGGCGATGGGCGGAGCCGCACCCGAAATACGAGCCTGCTCGAGCGCCCTCAGGATCGGTTCGATTCTTAGTCCGTGAGCTTGCGCGCCCTGCTCGATGGTCTCGTATCGGCTTACGCTGCACCCGCTGCAGCCCAATCCAAATGCGGCCATCACCTGCGCGGCAATTGGAAGACGCGTCACCAGTTCGTCGATCTTGGTCTGGGCTGTAATCGGGCTCTCGATTTGGGGCATGGCTTATCCGTTGAACCTGCGAACCGCGCGAGGGATGCAGATCGAGCGTGCCAGCGCCGTGCTCGCCGGCGGCTGTGACTCACCGGTGCGGTCGGCCTGGAACGTAGGCGGACCGATGTTCGTGCAAAGCGCGGCGAGCGGCGCGTACGCCTACGACGCGACTGGGCAGCGCTACATTGACTACGTCATGGCCTATGGCCCGCTGCTCTTCGGGCACACGCATCCAGGTCTCATCCGAGATCTGGACTCCCTCGCGCGGCACGGATTCGTCTGGGGGGCGACGCATACTGAGGAAGTTCGTCTTGCCGAACGCATTCGCGGCCATCTGCCGTCCATGCAGCGCCTGCGCTTCGTTACGACCGGAACCGAGGCGATGATGAGCGCCGTTCGCGTCGCACGCGCCTTCACGGGGCGGTCTCGAATTCTCAAGTTTGCGGGCGGTTATCACGGCCATTTCGACCTCGCGCTGTTCGCCGCGGGAGCTTCGGCCGGATCGGCCGGCGCACGCAGCGGAATTCCGGAAGGCGTCGAGCGTGACGTTATCGTGGCGCGTTACAACGATCTCGCATCGGTCGACGAACGTTCGATCGGGCACGAAGGCGAGATCGCCGCCATCCTGGTCGAGCCCATCGCAGGCAACATGGGATTCATTTCTCCGGAAGCCGGTTTTCTCGAAGGTTTGCGCGAGCGTACGCGACGCTGGGGCGCGCTCTTGATCTTCGACGAGGTGATAACGTGGTTGCGTTTCGGCCTCGCAGGCGCGCAAGGCCGCGTCGGCGTGACGCCGGATCTAACGGCGCTTGGAAAAATCATGGGCGGCGGCGTACCGATCGCCGCCTTTGGCGGCCGGGAAGACGTCATGGCCGTGCTGGCGCCCAACGGGCAGGCCTTTACCGGCGGGACGCACGGCGGCAATCCGTTCTGCGTTGCGATGGCGCATCGGGTTCTCGATTTGCTCGAATCGCATCCCGAATATTATGCAGAAATGCGCGCGCTGGCCGAGCGCCTCGCCGATGGGATACGCTCGCTTTTCAATCGGCGCGGTCTCGCTTATGCGGTCGTCCAGGAAGAATCGATCGTGGATTTCAAGTTCCGCGCCGGAGGGGCGGGCGCAAACTTCGACGATGCGCGCCGCGCAGATAATGCGGCGTATGCCGCGTACTATCGCGCCATGCTCGCACGGGGCATATTGCTGGCGCCCTCGCAGAACGAAGTGATGTTCTTGTCAACCGCCCATACTGCCGCCGACGTCGACCAAACGCTGGCGGCGTTGCTCGAGGCGTTGACTGACGACCAGCGGAAATGAGAACGTACGCGCCGTTATTTTTGGGGCACTTCGCACGACTCGAAGGCGAAGTCGTAAATTCCCACGCCATAGCCTTGCGGCGACAGTTTGAGGTCGTGTGAACCGAACCGAGCGTTCATGATGAGATCGTAGGCGCGGGGCGCGTCCACCACGACGTACGACCGCCCCTGTGGATCGTACCGCAGGTCCTTGCCGGCGTCGGTTTTTTCAAGGGGACGCCCGTCTTGCGTAACGTCGACGCGCATCGACCCACCTTTCTCCGGCTTCATTACGACGAGCACCTGAATGGCGTGATAGCGCAACGTGACGGAGCCATTGCTCGCCCCCGAAACCGCGGCCTGCTGCGTTAGGTGCCAGAATCCCTGAAGATAGATTGCGCCGTCCTGCGGTTTGCCGACGTTTCCCGCGTAATTGGTGTCTTGCGCGGGATTGTTGAACGCCGTTGCATTGGCTATGGGGGTGTGTCCAACGAGCAGCTCGGGCGTACGCGGATAGCAGACCGCTCCGGGCTTGTCGTAGCTGTCTTGCGGCAGCAATGGCATCACGGGCGGCAGGGTTAGCTGCAAGTGGCCCATTTTCAGCAAAGCTTGAATCGTTGCTTCTGTTTGAGGGTAGCCGCCTTCGCCGGCAACGCTCTCGATCAGTCGGCCGCTTCGATCATAAAGGTATTCGTGCGGCCAAACGTCGTTGCCGTAACGCTTCCAGATCGCGAAGCTATTGTCGAGGACGATCGGCCAGCTTACGCCCAGGCGCTTCGCGGCGGCTGCCACGTTTGCTCGTTCGCCTGAGAAGCCGAACTCCGGCGCATGGACTCCGACGATCACGAACCCGGCATCGTGATACCGGCGATACCACTCGCGCAGGTAGGGCAACGTCCGCAAACAATTGATGCAGGTGTATTCCCAAAAATCGACCAGAACGACTTTTCCCGCGAGCTGATTAGGCATCAGCGGTGCGCTATTGACCCAACCGGCATCGCCCTCGAAGTTTTGGAGGCGATCGGCGGTTGTAGCGCCTGCTGCAATCCCCCCGGATGCGAGCGCAGTGCACGTGAGAAACGCCCGGAGTCGCGGGAAGCGCCGTAACCATATGCCTACGGCCATAGAGCGCTTCCCTTTGTGGGGCGTTTAGATTTTCACCTGTGCGTTGAAGTAGACGCCGATCGGTGGGGGCCCGCTGCCAATCGCACCGTTGTTGCTCGGCGATGGATAGTAGCTCTGAGTATACAACGGGTGGACCTTGTTGGCTGCGAAGTCGTTGATCCCGGTGCCGTTGTAGAAGTTGCTCGGGTAGATGGTGCTGTTGAGTGAAGCACCCGCCGGCAGGTATCCGCAGACGGCATAACCCGGAGGATTCGCCTGAGTCCACGGCTCCGACGAACCGCCGAAGCAAGTGTGGAACAGGTCGGCGCCCAGGATCGTCAGCTTGATTCGCGGGCTGACGTCGTAGGAGACCTGGAGATTACCCGCGAGCACCGATGGATTCTGATAGGATCCCAGCGCCGAGAACACGCCGGTTTGCGGATTGGGGATGTAGAGATAACCGAAGGCGCCCGTGCCGATCGTCCGCGCGTACAAGTAGTTGCACTGGAGCGGATTGGTCTTGGGCGATACCGAGGTTATTCCCGTGGCCGCCGAGTTGAGCGTGCACGAGCGCGGATCGAGCCCTTGCACGTCCAGCGGGCTTCCGTAGAAACCGCCCGTCTGGAACACGAAGCTCGGTGTAATCGCCAGCTTGTCGTGACGCCAGTTGAGAATCAACGAGCTCACGAACGGCGAGATGTAGCTGGTATTCGCGCCGCTCAGGTTGGGAGCGATTGCGGTGGTGTAGGGATTGTACCAGCCGTTGGGATCCAGCAGCGACTGCTTCGGATCGTTGTAGTACGGATTCTCGATCACGTCGCATTTCTGCGGAGCGCTGGCCGAGCCGCACTGCCGCGACTGAGCGGTGCACGATACCGGTATGCTGCCGCCGCCGCGGATTCCGCGGTAGCACTGGCTGCCGCCGCCCGCCTTGGTCAGGGCATTGTACGCGGCGATCACCTGGTTGAGCGCGATCGTCGTGTTGGGAACGGTACCGCCGTTGGCGAGCGTCTCGTTCTGGAACTGGACCTTCGAGTTGGTGTACGTGAACGAGAACTGTCCCGACAGACCGTTGCGGGTGAAGTCACCCTTGTTGACCTGGAGTTCCACGCCGTAGTCGCGGTTGACGCCGACCGGAACCTGCGTCGCGAAGTTCGCTCCGATGAAGGTCTGCTGCTGCCACTGGTTGACCCACGTGTAGTACGGCGTGAGCTTGAAGCTCAGGTCGGTTCCCTTGAAGTGGTGTTCCAGCGACAGGTCGTACTGCGCCGACGAGATTCCCGGAATCGGGTGGAACGGCGAGTAGAACCCGAGGTTCATCGTGTTGTTCCACACCGAGCGGTTATCGCCGCTGGCGCTGAGGTACTGCACGGAAGCCGAGATCGGCGGCTGCGTGTAACGTCCGGCCGATGCCCGGATAACGGTATCGGGGTTGAACGTGTACGTGGCCGAGAAACGCGGCTGCCAGTAGTTCAGCGAGTACGACGAAGGCGAGGCGGCCGTGAAGTGTGGCGCCGCGACGCCGTCTTGCGTGGTGCCGTTGGGATGCACCCAGCCGGTATGCGCTCCGGAGGGATTTAGAGCCGCGGCTGCCTTGTTACAGTCGCCGACCACGTATTGCGCCGGTGCCGGCGGTGGTACGCCGGGCGGCAGCGGTTGCGTCAAGACTTGATTGGTGGATGCTTGAACGCACGTGTAGTTCGAGGTCATGTTGGCGAAGAACGCGTCGGCCGTGCTGGTCGAGTTCGGCAGGTTGTAGGTGAAGTTGTCGTAACGGATCGCCGCGTTGAGCAAGAACCGATCGCTGGGCCTCCATTGATCGCCTAGCGAGAAGTTCGTGAAGCGCGGCCCAACCGTGTTCTGCGCGCCGGTTGCGTTGCCGTTCCAGAGCGAATCCCAGGAAGCCCCGGCTCTTGCCGCCGGCGAACCCGCAGGCGCGAAGCTGTTGGGCCATCCGGGAGGTCCGGCTGCGGCGTTGCTGACCCAGCTCGGATGGACGATGCCGCCTGAGGCAACGTCGAAATAACTGCTGCTCAAGCAGATCGTTCCCTTGCCGGTGCTCGGATCGTAGCACTTGAAGCCGCCCGCGGTCTTGGCCATGTAGCCGATCGGTGAGCACGCGCTCAAACAATTTGAGTACGCGGACGTATTGTTGAAGCGGTTCACCGAAGCGGTGGTGTAGTTGCCGTCCAGCGTGATCAGGTTCTGGTCGTTGATTTGATCGTTGAAGTCCAGCGCTCCACCCGCGGTGTGCGTGAGAAGCGTGTATTCCGCGGAGGGGCTCGAGCCGACCGCCTCAGGAGCCGGGTATGCGCCGAAGATCGGCCCCTCTTGCAACCAATCCGAGTAGAAGGTGTAGCCGTACGCGCGCAGATACGCCGATTGGCTCAGCGCGTAGGTGTACTGCACCTTCGTGATGCCCGTATCGTTGGAGATCACGTTGATGCTGTTATCGGTCAGCGGGATCGCCCCGTGGAAGGCGTGCGGTGGGGTGCCGGGTGCGTAATAGAGCCCCGGCGCCTTGAAGTTCGTCCCGCTGGACGCGATCGGGCTGCCAAAGGGCACGTTGTACGCGACGTTGTCGCCGTAGCCCATGTAGCCGTTGATCCCGTACGTGCTGTTCGGGCTGAAGTTGCATTGGTTTGCCGATAGGATGGGCACCGGAGTCGTCGGGGTGCCCCAGACCACGACCGGCGATACACCGCACGTCGGTGCGCCGTAAGGCACGTGGAACAGCGCCCAGATGAACTGGTTGGCACTCGTACCGATGTCGCTCGGCGATTGGTAGAAGTAGTTGTTGAGCGCCGAACCGCTCCAGAGTATCTGCACGTCGTCCCGCAAGCCGTTGTGCTTGGCGATGCCCATGTGCAGGTTGATCACGCTCTCGCGATCGCTAACGCTCTGCGGGAAGGCGTCCAGGCCGCTGTAGTATTCCCAGCAGCCGGCACCTGCGCCAGGGGTCGAGTTGGTCGGGGGGGCCCCGACCGGACACGACGGCTTGACGCCTTGGCAGTTGGGCGTCGTGCAAACGTAACCGATCCCGAAGCCGACGGCCGCCGGACCGGAGTAGATACCGCCCGGGGTCAAGTAGCCCGCGCCGTTGCTGTTGTCGAGGAAGCGGAATTGTTGGTTGTAACCGCTCAGCGCGACGTAGTAGCTGAAGGTCCGGTCAGGCGTTGAGCCTCCGGCTTCAACTTCTGCCTGATGATAAAAGGTCGGCGTTCCGATCCCGAGATTCGCCGTTGCAAAACCCGGGAAGGTGCCCGTCTTGATGACTTGGTTGATGAAGCCCGCCGTGCCGGCCGAAGCCACGGACGCGGGACCGCCGCCGGTGTACACCTGGAGCTCTTGGAGACCCAAAGTAGATTCCGTCGACGAGTTGTAGTTGTCGAAGGCACGGTTGACGGGGATGCCGTCATACTCGTAACCCGTGTAATAGGCGTTTTGACCGCGGACGTAGGCCGCGTTGAAATCCCATCCCATGCCGCCTGTGGAGGTCTGAATGCCCGGAACCGACGCCATCGCCGAGTAGGCATTATTGAGGTTACCGCCGCCGCCGAGCGCCGCGGCTGCGGACGCTTGTGCGGCGTTGACGCTATAAAGATCGCTGCCGACGCCGGATTTCACCAGCGATGCGCCGGCTTGCGACGTTACGCGCGCGATCGTCTTGAGCGTCTTGACCATGGTATACGCGACGCTCTGCGATTGGTCGGCAAAGACCGTAACGCCCGGGAACGAGACACTTTGGTATCCCTCCCGGGTGAGATTGACCGTATACGTATCGGGGTTGAGCGAGAGGATAACAAAGTGTCCTCCCGCGTCAGTCGTTGCCGTTCTGGATCCCGTTGGCGCGACTGCCTGTACCTGAACTCCGGCAATCGGGGCGCCCGCGTTGTCCCGAACGATGCCGGTCAGATTTCCGGTGACGCCTGCCAGTGCCCATGTTCCCTGGAACAGGAATGCCGCCAGAAGCAGAACCGCAGCGCCCGTACAACGGGGCCTTTGTCGCTGTTTCATGTTGCGTCGTTTCCTCTTGTCGTAGCTTCGGAGTAGTGCACCGTATAAGGCGCGTGCAATCCGCCTTAGCGAAGCACCACGAACGCAACCTTTTGAGAGTGGTTGATGAGCGCCGGCAACGGGTGCCTTTCGTATCAATGATGTTCAAAATCAACAAACATCAAATCGAAAAAAGCGCCCACGCCGCGTCATTCTTGGGATTTGCTGAAGCATCGCCGGCGCGCCTCGGCTATGCTACGACCATGACACTGCAGCGTTGCACCGAGCGTCAGATTATCAAGCTATTGCGTCGGGCCGGGAACCCGCGACTGCTGACCGATTCGCCGCTGATGGGCGAGGTTTGCGCCGCAACCGGTAAACCCGATGCGGTAGCGGCACTCGAATACGTCGTCTCGTCGGCGCTCACCGCGGGCGAAGGGCGTACTGCAGCCCTGCGTGACGCGATCTTCGAAGCCGATTTCCAACGCTCGGCGACTAACGCCGAATTGGCTGCGCGCAGCGGCGTTTCGCTGAGGCATTTTCAACGCCGGCGAGCGGAAGCAGTCGCCGCAATCGCTCGTTTCGCTTGTGATATTTTGGGGACAGAACGCGCTGAGGCGGGGGTGGGCGCCGTCGCCCGGGATCGATGCGTGCGGCGGTACGACGCGGGATGGCGCTTTAACCGCGAGCGCGCGGCCTTCTTGCGCGCCCGTGACGAAGCAAAAGCGTTAGAAATGCGCAGCATCGCCGCGAACCTGTTGCGGCTAGCCGCAACCGGCAAGGCTCGCGCAATCGCTCGAGAATGCGTCGCCGAGGCAAGCGTACATCTCGGCGAGGACGAGGCCAGTTCGAGCTCGTTCGTGCGCGCGACGCTTGCGCTTGTGAAAAATCAGCCAGGCGAAGCCGAAGAACACGCGTGCCGCGCCCTGGACTCAGTCGAGGAATCGCAACGTTACGCCTGCATCGCGCTGATTTCGCAGGCCCGGCTCATGGGATCGCGCCCGTGGCGGCCGCCACCCGAGACGCAAGACCTTCCCCTTGGCTCGTGGGCCAGGAGCGCGATGGACGTAGAGGATGCGCGCCATCGCGCTTTTCAAGGGCGCTGGAGTGAGGCCGAGCGGCAGGCTCGAGCGGCTCAATGGCAGGCCGAGGCCGCGGGGCATCGAGGGCTGTCGGCTCGTTGCGCGGCCGTGCTATGCGCGTGTGCCGACGCGCGCGGGGCGATTTCGCAGTCCCGTCGCTGGTGCGCTCGCGCGTTTGCACTACTGCTGGCGACGCACGACTGCGTTGTTGCGACCGGGCTCTTCCTGCCGAACCACGAGCAAAAGTTGCGTCATGATGACCCGCTCGTCGGCGCGGCCCTCTACGATCGACTGTGTCTGGTCGTTCCGCAGATGCTCGGTGAAACCGCGCCGCAGCGCTCGGCCGTGCTCGACCTCATCGCCGAGCTGTTGCGAAGGACGATGTCGTCGCCGAGCGACGTGGGCAATTTCGACGCGGTGCTGGTGCGCGCCGCACGCGTCGATTCCGCCTTGACGTACTACCTCGGACCATCTACGAATGCGGTCGCAGAGACGCTGGCGCTGGCTGTCGTGGCGATGACGCGAGCTTCGTGGAGCAGGGTGCGCGAGCGCGCAGGTGAGGTGGTCGCGGAGATCGCGCGTGAGCTGGCGCCGCCCACTCCGCGCGCGTTCCCTATCTTGGTGCCCCAGGGCCGACCGTCACAATGGGCGCTCGTCGATCATTTGAGAAATGATGATGAACGCTCGCCCGATCTACGCTTTCGGCACGTACCGCTTCGATCCGGCGCGCGGAGTGCTCAGCAATGGCGGCGCGGCCGTTCCACTGCCGGAACGGCTAGCTAGCCTGCTGCTCTTGTTGATTCACGGTAACGGGGAGGTCATCGACAAGGAAACGATAGCAGCACAGGTTTGGCCCGACACGACCGTCAGCGATGGGAATCTCTCTCAGCATATGTACATGCTGCGGCAATTGCTCGACGAGCACGCGCGCGATCGCGCGTATGTCGTCACCGTACGGCGCCGGGGTTACCGTTTCGTGGCGCCCATCAGCGTCGCCGCTCCCATGCCGCCACCTGCCGTCGAAGTGGCCGCCGAGGAAGCCGGACACGGTCTCTTGGGCAGCGCCCCCGAAGCGTTCCATCATTACTGCCGAGGCTCATACCTGCTCGAGAAGCGAACCGCGAGCGCTCTTACAGCCGCGGCGGAGCAATTCGAAGCCGCCCTGCGCGTGGACCAACAGCACGTGCCTGCGCTGATCGGATTGGCTCGAGCCCACTCCCTGATGGCCGAGTACTGGTATGCTCCGAGCTCATATACGTTTCCCAAAGCCAAAGCTGCAATCGTGCGCGCACTCGAGATCGATCCCGCATCGGCTGAAGCGCGCGCGATCCTTGGAAGTATTCTGCTCTTTTGCGACTGGAACTGGACGGAGGCGGAGCACGAGATCGAAACGGCGATCCGCCTGAACCCTAAATCGAGCACGATTTACATCCATGCGGCCTGGTTTTACATGTGCAAGGGCTCCAGCGAGAGAGCCTTGCGGGAAATGCAGCGAGCTCTGGTAATCGAGCCTTCTTCGCCGCTGCTGCAACTCTTCGTCGCACGGATATTTCTTCACACGGGAGACTATCGCCGCGCTATCGACGCTCTTTCGAATCTGATCGACAGCGGTCCCGATTTTTCGATTGCACGGCGTCATCGCGCTCAGGCCTTTATCCTCAACGGACAACCGGCGGAAGCCCTGGCCGATTTGCTGCTTCTGCCGCAAGATCGAGCAGAGGACATCGCCCTGCGCCTGCCGTTACTCGCTCGAGCGTACGCCGACTGCGGCGATACGGAGCGCGCCGAAACGATCTATCGAGCGCTGTTGGAGATGTCGCGCATCGAGTTCGTCGTCGGATTCAACCTGGCAACGGTAGCAGTCGGCCTGGGACGGCTCGAGGAAGCGTTGGTGCATCTCGAGCGCGCTTTGGCAAAGCGCGAGGGGGCGCTCTTGATGCTCCGAAGTTTGCCTTGGTTCGGGCCGATCGCGCAGCGCGCTCGTTTCAAAGCGCTCCTGCAGGCAATCGGGCCGCCGGCGGTTGGGCTGATCTCCGAAAGGGGTTATCCCCGAACAGCAACTGGGTAGGCGGCGGGGCTACGAAGACCTGCGGCATCCACGCTGCGCACGCCCAGCACGTAGTCGTCCTTGGAAACCGGGACCGTTGCTTCGATAACGTTTCCAACGTTGCGCGCGTACTCCCATTGCGGCGAGTCGGTCCGGCGCCAGAGTATCTCGTAAGAAACCGCGCCGGCTACGGGTTGCCAACGCAGGGTCGATTGGTATCCCAGCCGCTTGAGCTCCATCTGCGCGCCGGAAGGCGCGACCGGCCCCAGCGCGAGGGTCGCCAACGCCGCGACGTTGGCCTGCGTGGCGCGGCGCAAATACTCGGCGTCAATGTATTGCGGAAGATCGCCGTATTGGACGCCGCCTTCCACGCGTACGTCTTGATGCTGGTGCGCGAAGTTTTCGTGCGGTTCGACGAAACGAATCGCAGCCGAGTATCCGGCCGACTGGAACGACTCCTGATCGCCCCCGCGCATGAAGCGATCCGACCGAAAGATCTGCCGCACGGAGAGTCCGGTAACGTAGACCGGAACGACCTCGGCGATGAAGCGTGAAAGCTCCCGCGACGGCGAATCGTTTTCCGAACCTACGAGATTTACGCGCGCCGGATCCGCGCCCTCGGGGAGCGCTTGACTGAATACGCGAATTACATCCGGCTCGGACGCTCCGTCGCCGCCGACGGAGTTGCCGATGATGTCGTTGTTGAGCACCGCGAGAACCGGCGTGTGCGAAGCGGCCAACTCGCGCGCGTAATGATCGGACCCCCAAAGCCCGAGTTCTTCGCCGTCGAAACACGCGAAGAGGATCGTTCCGCGAAACCGCGTGCTTGCCATTACGCGTGCCGCTTCGAGAACCGCGGCAACGCTGGACGCATTGTCGTCGGCGCCGGGGGCGATTCCCGCGCCGTCGGTGCAGCGTCCGTCGCAGTCGTCGAAATGGCTGGACATGACGTAGACGCGGCCCGGCATCGTGCCCCGCAGAGTAGCGATAACGCTGGACTCCTTCACGGCCCGAGGCGTCCTCGGGGTCTTGGACTGCACGTAAGTGTCGAGCGCGACGCTCATGCGCCCGTTGGTGGTTGCGGCGATCGCGGCAAGTTGCCCCGCGATCCAGTCGCGTGCGGCGAAAACGCCGTGATCGCGCGTGGAGCTCGTTTCGGAGAAGTCGTTACGCGTACCGAAGCCGACGAGTCGATCGACGGCGCCTTTCAAGCGCGTGGCTTGCACCGCGCTCACCAGTGCCACGATCGGTGGGTAGGCGGGCAGCGTCGGCATCGCCGAGTCGGCGCCCACCGCGCCCAGCAAGAGCACGGTGCTTAGGGCGTAGGCGTAGGCTCGGTTCGGGCATCTCGGCAGCTTCATGCTGCAACGTTTTACGGGGCGGTCCCAAGCTCCTGAGGTGTCCGGCGATAACGCCCGAGCTTCACGATCGTTCCCGTTCCAGGGGCGCTGGCGACGTCGAGAAAGTCGGTGCAGCGCTGCATGATCGCGAAGCCGCGCCCGGCTTCGGCAAAGACGCTCGGAAACGAAACCGGTCCCCGGGGGAGCACCGGTATTCCGCGCCCACGGTCCGTTACCGTGACGACGATCGAGTCGCCGTCGACGTCGATGCGGATCTCGATGGCTTCGGTCGTTCGCGCGTGCTGGATAGCGTTCGCGATCGCTTCGCCCAACGCGAAGATCAGATTTTCCAAGTCGGGCGGCGCGATCGCGTTGTCGCCCGCAAACTTCGAAAGCGCCGAACGGGCCGTAGCGGCGAAGCGAGGCAGCGGTGGAATACTCATTTGTAGAACGTTCATCTGGTGCCGACCGACGAGATTCTTCCGCAGCCGCCGTCGTCTAAACCAACGGTCTACGTGCTGGCATGCGGTGACGGCTCGCTCTATACGGGCGCCACGCTAAATCTGTCGCGCCGCCTAGCCGCCCATCGCCGCCGGACCGGCGCGAAGTACACGCGCGGCCGCTTGCCCGTGCGGCTGCTTGCGTGCTGGCATCCCACAACGTTCGCGGTTGCGAAATCTCATGAGGCGCACTTCAAGCGGCTGCGGCGCGCGGCGAAGCTCGCCCTCCTCGATAGCGGCGAGGCTTACGGTTGCCGCGTCTACGGCAGGCCGCCGACCCTTACGCAAAGGTCTTCGCCGCGGCGGAGTACGTGAGGCGCGCGACCTTGTGGATGGCGGCGTAGGCCGCCGGGTAGTCGTATGCGTCGCGGGTCATGATCGCTAGAACGAACGGCGAGTCGCCGAACGGCTCGACGATAGCGACGTCGTTACGGGTCCCCTCAATTTCACCGGTTTTATTGGCGACCGGCGTGCCCCGGGGAAGCGCCGCGGGGATGCCGTCGCGGTCGGTTTGCCTCAACATGATCGCGACCATCGCGCGACAATGCCGGAACGACACCACCGTGCGGACGCGTTCGCGTGCCCCGCGCTCGATGAGGTACAGCAGCCGCGCGATATCGGCCGGCGTCGAGACGTTGTCATTGTGGTGCGTGATGGCGGCATAATCCAAGAACTTGCGAGCGAGGTGCGTGCGCTCCATTCCGGCCCGCCGTCCGGTGGCGTTTATGGCGGCCACGCCAAAATGTCCGATCAGCAGATTGGCCGCGGTGTTATCGCTAACGGTAATCATGGGGGTGATGAGCTCGCGCACCGTGAATTTCCGGCTGTCGTCCACTTCGCTCATGAAGTCGGATCCACCGATGAGGTCGGAGCGGTAAAAAGTTATTTTTTCGGAGAGCGTCCCCGGGCGCCACTCTTCGTGCGCGTAGGCGGTGGTCATGATCAGCACCTTGATGATCGACGCCGTCGGAAAAGGCTCGAATGCGCGGTAGCTGATCAGCGGAGCTCCCGGGGCCATCGTCCGCGCGTAGACGCCGATTCGTCCGGGCAGATCTCTCGCGATCCCGTGCATCCGCGCGCTCAACGAGCCGGCTGCGTTGGCGCGGCCCGCTAACAGCAGCGAGCCCGCGGAGCCTAGGAAAGCGCCGCGATTCACGAGCCGGTCCCCTGATAGTGGCGCAGCCCGACGAGCCAAAATGCGTACGCCGCGGCGAGCCAAGCCGCGCCGATCGCGGGCGTGAGCAGACCGATCGCGGGATTGAGGTGCAGCCCGTTATCGGCCTTTTGTAAAAAGTAGGTCGCGGGAAAATAGTTCATGAACGCAAAGGGCAGGACGAATGCCAAGACGATTCGTACGCCGCGCGTGTAAATGCTGATCGGGTAGCGGGTAAAATCCTGCTCGAGCGACATGACGACCCAGCGCAGCGTGTCGACGCGAATGAACCAGAACGAAGCCGTGGCCACGGCCAGCGAGATGCCGAGATCGATCAACGCGCCGCCGAGCACCACCAGCGGGATGAAGACCAGAAAGACCCAGTCGATCCGGACGTGAGCCGCCGCCGCCGCAGCAGCCAGCGTCGCGATCGCCAGGATGAGGCCGTCCGGCACGATTTGCTGCGGCACGGTGAGCACTTGGAAGAGCGTGTCCAGCGGACGCACGAGAAAGCGATCGAACCGGCCTTCGCGCACATAGTCGGGGACGCTGACGACGGTGAAGAAGAACGTATTGTGAAACTCGTGACCGGTCATCCACAGCGCGTAGAGAAAAAACATCTCGCGGAAGCTCCATCCGTTCATGGACGGGAACTGACGCATGGTCACGTAGAGGGCGCCCAGCGCTACGCCATGATAGGCGATCGTGAACACGAACCACAGCACGAAGTTCGCGCGATACTCCAGGAGCGTGAGGAAGTTGAGGCGCCAGTATTGCAGATAGGCTTGCAGCATTGGATTCCTTAGCCCAGCGTTTCGGTGCTCCGCTGGTCGTACCCGTCCGCAAACCATTTCGGTTGGACCTAACGGTTGATGCCTTACGCCGCTTGGCAAGCAACGTGGTAGACGTGGTAGACGCCGAAGGGACATATTACCGGGCGGTCCGGGTCGCGAACGCGACCACGTTGCTCGCGGTTCACGCCCGCGATGACGGCTCAATCGAGTTGCGCGCGACCGGCGCCGGCGGCGAACGCTGGATACCCGTGGTCGTGCGGATGCTCGGAACGACCGTGAGCTTATCCGATTGGTATGCTCGCAGCCGGCAAATTGCTTGGCTGCAACCGATCGCATCCGCCCTGCGCGGACTCAAGCCCCCACGCTATCCGAGCCTTTGGGAGGCCTGCGCGCATGCGATTGTCTTTCAGCAAATCTCGATTCAGGCGGCGGCGGCGATCATGCGCCGCGCGGTTCGATCCCTAGGCGACGAGGTCAGCGCCGAGGGGGCGCGCTGCGTGCTCTTTCCGGATGCCGAGCGCTGGCTTAGTGCCGGCGACGCGGAGCTTCGAGCGGTGGGGCTGTCTCGCAACAAAGTGGCCCACATCCGCAGCGCCGCCGCCGCCTTTGCAGACGGAACCATCGACGAAACCGGGCTGGAAAGCCTTTCCACACCCGAGGCGGCGCAGCGTTTGTGCGAAATACGCGGCATCGGCCCGTGGAGCGCGTCGGTGATGCTGTTGCGCGGGCTCGGCCGCCTCGACGTTTTTCCGCTACGCGATTCGGGCGTCGCGCGCAGCCTCGAGCTCCTAGCCGGGGAGGCGCACGTCGACCAAAGCGCGTTGCTCGCGCGGCTTGGGGCCACGCGCGGCATGCTGTACTACCATTTGCTGCTCGGGCGATTGCGCAACCTCGTTCCGGCTTGACGGGGTCAAGAGCGCCATGAGCATCGCCGCCACACCGGTTTTTAGCGTCGTTCGATCCGGTGAACGCGCGCACGCCGATCACGGCTGGTTGGACACGTATTACTCGTTTAGCTTTGCCGACTACGTCGACCCAAAGAATCTCAACTGGGGCGCGTTGCGCGTCTTTAACGACGATACCATTGCCGGCGGAGGCGGCTTTCCGGAGCATCCCCATCGGGACATGGAGATCGTGACCTACGTCCTGTCGGGCGAGCTGGCGCATCGCGACAGCATGGGCAATCACGGCGTCGTGGGTCCCGGCGGCATTCAGTTCATGAGCGCCGGCACGGGCGTTCGCCACAGCGAGTTCAACAACAAGCGCGACGAGGCGCTGCACCTGGTGCAGATGTGGGTGCTGCCGGGCCGTCTCGGAATGCCGCCGTCCTACGGGCAAATGGCGTTCTCGCCCGACGATCGTCGCAACCACTGGCTGACGGTCGTAAGCGGTGACAGTTCGGTCCAGTCGCCAATCCGAATCACCCAGCGCGCGACTCTCCGCGTCGCGGGCATCGAGGGAGCGACGATCCTCGCCGACTTCGAGCCGGAGCGTTACGGTTTTCTGTTCGTAGCGTCCGGTACCGTTGAGGCCAACGGAACCGCGTTGGATGCGGGCGATTCGGTCCGGCTCTACGACGTCTCGAGGCTCGCCGTTCGCGGCGAGGGCGAACTCGTTCTGTGGGACCTTCCGGGAGTATCGGAATGAACGAATCGATTTGCAAGCATATTGAAGAAGCGCCCGACGCCAAGCCGCGCACCCCGCAGGGTTGCGAAGAGTGCCTGAAAACCGGCGATACGTGGGTTCACTTGCGGCTCTGCCTGACGTGCGGTCAGGTCGGCTGCTGCGACTCATCTCCGAACAAGCACGCAACGCGCCACTATCACGCGACGCACCACCCCGTGATACGGTCCTTTCAACCGGGGGAACACTGGCGCTGGTGTTACGCCGACGAGATATTCGCGCCGTAACGGTTCGAGGAGCTAGCCCCCCTGAATCACGACGCGATTCGAGGCGGCTCGCCAAACGAGCGAAGAAGCCGCCGCGAAGAGCGCTAGCCATGCCACTTGGGCCGCGATGCTCGGTCCCCACTGCGACTGGGGAATCACGCCCACATAGATGAGAAGCGGCGTCGAATAGATCGACGCAAAGGGAAGCGCGAAGACGATTCGTCCCACGATTCCGGGGAACAGCGTCAAAGGAATGATCTGCCCGGAGAGGAGATCGGAGGCCCAGCGGACGATCAGCTGCGCGGCAAAAGTCTCGAGGGTCCAAAACGCGATGCTGTTCATGAGGAAGTTCAAAAAGAAATTCACGCCGTAGCCGATCAAAAAAGCTAAGAGAAATGCTGCGAACGTGCCCGGAGAAGGCACGTCGATGCGCACGAGCAGCAGCGCGCAGAGCAGCGACGGAATCACTAAAAACGCATGCAGGATCGTCTGGCCGAGCCCATCGCTGAAGAAGTAGAGCGGTACGCTGATCGGTTTCATCAGATCGGTGGCGATCGTGCCCTCACGGATCTTTTCGCGAATGAGCCTCGTTCCGTCAACCTCGAGAATCAGCGACATCAGCATGGCAACCGTGGCGTACGTGATCATGCTGTGAAGCGGCAAATTGATCGGTGCGGCGTTTTGCGCGTATAGCGCGGTCCAGAGCGATCGCAGGATGTACACGCGCAGGACCAACGAGCCGATCTCGGTGAGGACCTCCATCCGATAGGTCGCCTCGCGCGCGAAGGCCTTCTTCGCGAACTCGACATACGGGAGAACGTTAGGAAGCCTCACCTGTCCTCCGTCGCGCGGCGCTGCGTTAGCTGCCCTTCTGTCGCTTGATCGCCCGTTGCCGCCGGTGTTCCATCTCCTCGAGCTCGAGCATCATGACGTCGACCACCTTGTCGACCTGCGTGGCCTGCGTTGGGGGCGGCTCCTCGCCGGATCGACGCGGGGGTGGTTTGACGTTGCGGTGTTCTTCGAGCGCCGCGTCTTGAGCGTGCGCCTTGCGGAGGAACTTGGCGTATGTTTCAGCGGCGCGAGCGCGCGCATCGTCCCCGGCTTCCAGATTGAAAACGTCGGCGAAGAAATCGATCTTGGCGTGAATCTCCGGCGCCTTTTCCGGCGGGTAGATCGTCGCCGGGTCGCCGAATGCGATGTGCAGCATGGGCACGCTGGCGTTGGCGCGTAGCCGGGACTTGACGTGTACGATACCGCCTAATGCGACGCCGCTGCCTTTTTCCAGCGTAGCGCCGTTGAAAATCTTGGCCCCGCCGGCCACGAAACAGCCGTCACCAATCGTAGCGCCCACGACGTAGGCGTGCGGCCCGACGACGCAGTGATTTCCGACCGCCAAGGGAAAAGAAAGCGCGCTTCCGCCGCTGGCTTTGAGGACGGCGTTTTCCATGATCACGCTCTGCTCGCCCACCGACAGCGGCGCGCCTTCGGCCGAAAGGACGGCGCCGTGCAGCACCGCGCAGCCGGCACCGATCGTTACGTCCCCGCTCACGATCGCACTCGGCGCGACGTACGCGCTCGAGTGTATCTTCGGTCGTTTGGTACCACTGGAAAAAATCATGACGCGTCTTCCTCCGACTGGTCCGAGTAACCCTCGACGTAGATGCGGCGAATGATTGCTTCGAGGCCCGGCTCTTCCAAGCTGACGTCTTCGACGTTGTATCGTTCACTGGCTTGCCGCACGAGCAAGTCGGCTCGTTGCAGGTTTCGGTCGAACCGAAACCGCGCGGTCGAGTCCTCCGACGCAACGAGCTGCGCACCAGCCAACTCGGGATTCGTGACCGGTTCGCTGAACCGCACGACGAGCGTACGAAACTTCCCGTATTCGGTCTTGATGCGTTCGATGTCGCCGTCGTAAATCAACGTCCCGCGATCGATTAGAACGATGCGCCGGCAGAGGCGCTCCACGTCCGCTAGATCGTGGGTCGTCAGGACGATCGTCGTGCCGCGCTCGGCATTGATTCGCGCGATGAACTCGCGTATGGCCTGCTTTGCGACGACGTCGAGCCCGATCGTAGGCTCGTCGAGATAGACGATTTTCGGGCTATGCAGCAACGCCGCGGCGAAGTCTCCACGCATGCGCTGACCCAGCGAAAGCTGGCGCACCGGCGTTCGCATGAAACCGTCCATCTCTAGGATCTCGACGAACTCGGTGAGATTGCGCCGATACTGGTCTGCGGGAATCCCGTAGATCGCGCGCAGCAGCTCGAACGATTCCACCAACGGAAGGTCCCAGTAGAGCTGGCTCCTCTGCCCGAAGACCACGCCGATGTTGCGCGCGTTCTCTTTGCGCTGCTTCCACGGCACGAGTCCCGCCACGCGCACGTCGCCCGAGCTGGGCACGAGGATTCCGGTGAGCATCTTGATCGTCGTGGATTTTCCGGCTCCATTCGGCCCGATATAGCCCACGAGCTCTCCCGGTTCCAGCGCAAAGGTGACGTCGTCCACCGCAACGCGCTCCTCGTATTCGCGCGAGAAAAGAGATCGCAGGGCGCCGAGGGTTCCTGGCCTGCGCTTGGGGGTTCGAAAGATCTTGCGCAAGTCGCGCGTTTCTACGATCGGCAGGACACGCACATTCGGCCTTGCGTACTCTTTCCCCGGTGATAGTAACGATCTCCAACGAGTATGGTTCGGGCGCCCTCGAAATCGCCGCGCGGGTAGCGGGAGCACTTGGTTACGAGTACGTGGATCAGCAACTCCCCGTCGTCGTGGCCAAACGGCTGCGCATCGCTCCGCAAGACGTCGACGCCACCGAAGATGCCGGACGCACGCTGGGAGAGCGTCTCCTAACCAGCCTCGAGCTCGGTACGCCGGAACTGGCGCAGGCATCGGCCGAAGAGCCGTTCGATGAGGCGTTGCTCCGCGCCGTTCAAGATGCCGTGCGAGAATACGCCGCGCACGGCGATGCAGTGATCGTGGGCCGCGGCGCTTCGGCGATTTTAGGGGCTCGTCACGACGTTTTACGCGTCTTCATGCACGCGCCGCGGGGCTGGCGCGTCCAGCGCATCGTCGAAGCGATGCGAGTGCGTCCGGAGCTTGCCGAAGCCGAAGTCGACCGCGTCGATCGCGCTCGCGTCGCTTACATGCAAGAGTGGTACGGCCTGACCTTCGGGGACGCTCACGCGTACGATCTCTGCATCGACACCTCGAGAGTCGATGTGGCGCAGAGCACCGCGCTGGTCGTCGCGGCCGTTCGTGCGCGCGGCGCGTGACCGAAGAAAGCTTCGCGCGCCGTCCCTCGATCCTCGCGGCGTTGCGCTTCCGGGACTTCCGTCTGCTTTGGCTCGGGCTCCTCATTTCCAATCTGGGTACGTGGATGCAGTTCACGGCGATGGGTTTCTTTGTCGCGCGCATGGCGGGATCGCCGCATCGGGCGGCCCTCGAGCTCGGCATCCTCGGCGCGGCTCGCGCGATTCCGGTCTTGCTGCTGTCGCCGCTCGCCGGCGTCGTGGCGGATCAGCTACCGCGTCGCCGCGTTCTTTTTGTGACCAACACCACGATGGCGCTCGCGGCCTTCGTGCTCGCGCTCTTGGCGACCCTGCATCGGCTGGATCTTTCCAGCTTGGTGCTTCTGTCGGCGTTGAACTCCGCGGCCAACGGCTTCGATTCACCCGTGCGGCAAAGCTGGGTCCCGATGCTCGTCGACCGTCAATACGTAGGCAATGCCGTGGGCTTGAACTCGGTCGCCTTTAACGCGCCCGCTGTGATCGGCCCGGCACTGGCCGGATTGCTGATCGTATGGTTTGGGGTCGCAGGGGCATTTTATTTCAACGCGGCGGCTACGCTCGCGGTCGTCGTCGCGGTGCTAATGATGCGCCCGTCGCCGCCCTCCTCAATCCGAAACGAATCGACGTTGCAGGCCATGCGCCATGGAATAGTCTTCATCGCGCAGCATCCCGCTTTACGTTGGATTCTGCTCACGCAATTCGTGACCGCGATCTTGACGCGGCCGTATAGCCAGCTCGTTCCGGCCTTGGCGGTCAACGTGCTACACGCCGGGGCGCGCGGTTTAGGATGGGCCGTTTCGGCGATCGGCATCGGAGGATTTGGCGGGGCCCTCGTCACGGCATATTTCGCAGGCCGCGAGCGGCGCTCGCGCCTGTGGCTTCAATCGGCGTTGCTGATGTCGATTGGCGTATTCGCGCTGGCCTTCGTTCCCACACTTTCGTCGGCACTGCCGGTCCTCTTCACGATCGGTCTCGGAACGCTCGCATCGCTGGGCGCTACCAATACGCTGATTCAGATTCTCTCTCCGGACGACGTTCGCGGACGCGCCCTCGCGGTGTATACAATGATCGCGATCGGCGTCGTACCTTTGGGTTCGCTCGTCGACGGCGCGATTGCCGCGGCGATCGGATTGAGGCCCACTTTTGCGTTGGCCGGTGCCATCTGTACGGTTATGTTTTTGGCGATCTGGGTTCTACGGCCGGCCGTACGAAGCGTGTAAAAAAGCGAGTCGCGGAACCGCGACTCGCTAATACTCCGCCGGCTATACCGACGGAGTTGATGGGAAGGCGGAGGTTAGGCGGCGGCCTTCTTGCGTCGCGTGGCCTTGCGCGCGCCCTTGCGGCGGCGTGTCGCGGCTTTGCGCGTTGCTTTCTTGCGCGTTGCCTTCTTGCGGGTGGCTTTCTTACGCGTTGCCTTCTTGCGCGTGGCTTTCTTACGCGTTGCCTTCTTGCGCGTTGCCTTCTTGCGCGTTGCCTTCTTGCGCGTTGCTTTCTTGCGAGGCGCGGCCTTGCGCGTCGCTTTGCGCTTCGGCGCCGCAGCCTTCGCTGTTGCCTTCTTCTTTTTACGTTTGACTGCCATTGGCTGTGGAGTCATCCTTTCTCTGGTCAGCAATCGACCAGGGGTGTTGCCTACCTTATACAGTATTACGAGCGCTAATGCAAGTTTTGACCGACGACGGCGCACGCATCGCGGCATGCGTGGATGGTCGCGAACGCGCGCGTGCTGTTCTGCTCGTTCATGGTTTTCCGTTCGCGCACGCGATCTGGGATGCGCAGAATAATGCACTCGCCGCAATCGCACGCGTCATCCGTCTCGACTTGCGCGGCGCCGGAATGTCGAGCGTTTCGGAGGGGCCCTACCTAATGGAAAGACTCGCGGCGGACATCGCGGTGCTCCTCGATGCGCTCGGCATCGAGCGCGCTACGCTGGTGGGGCATTCCATGGGAGGATACGTCGCGCTCGCATTTTCGCGAATGTTTACCGAGCGCGTCGAGCGCCTCGCGCTCGTTTCCAGCCGGCTAGCAGCCGATACGCCGGAACAGGCGGCGGCGCGGCGCGATCTCGCCGAGCGCGTCGAACGCTCGGGCAGCATCGAGCCGGTCGTGGAGGCGTATTTGCCGCGATTGCTCTCGGCGCGAACGCGCGCCGAGCGCAGCGAAGTGGTCGAGCGCGCTTACGCCATCGCGCGGCGAAACGATCCGATGGGGGCTGCTGCCACGCTGCGCGGCATGGCGTTACGGGCCTCGTCGGAGGACATCGTCGAAGATCTGCGCGTGCCGGTGCTCGTGATCGCGGGTGCCTGCGACGAAGTCGTTCCGCTGCGGGAATCACGGGGTATCGCCGAGCGCTTTTCGCGCGGCCGGCTCGTCGTTTGCGGCGAGAGCGCGCACCTGCCGATGTTGGAACAGCCCGAGCGCGTCAGCGAGGCGCTGGCGTCGTGGTTGATCGCTAACGAATGACGGGATACTTCTGACGGCGTCGGATGAAACCGTAGAGGAAGAATCCGCCGAGCAAGATCGCCGCGATCACCGCCGAGACGATCAGAATCTTGAGAAGATAACCCGTAACCAGCAGCACGACGATGGCAACCGCGACGACGGCCGTGAGCTTCAGGAACAGGGACACCGTCGGGTGCAGGCGAGGCCTGGTCGGACTTTGCATAGCGCCTTTACTACCGGCGGGCACATAGGTGAGTTTCACCCCAGCGTCTTGAGATAGTCGAGGACGCGATAACCGGCCGCGATCGACGCGCCTGCGTCGATCGTGCCGTCCCGAAGCATCGCTCGGAAGCTGGGCAACGGCGCCAGCTCGACCTCCAGATATTCGGTCGGATCGAGTTGCGGCTCGCGGACCTTCACCGCCCCGGATGCCATATAGACGTAGGCACGCGCCGTGGAACGAACCGGCTCCGGGAGGTACTCGGCGACGAGTTCGCAGCGCTCGACTTCATAGCCGGTCTCCTCGGCAAGCTCGCGCAACGCGCAATCGCGCGGGTCTTCGCTCTCGAGCAGCATGCCGGCGGGGAGCTCCAGGTGGATCGAATCCGAACCATAGCGATATTGCCGCACGAGCACGACGTGCCGATCGCCGGTCAGCGCCAGAATGGTCACGAAGCCGCGCGATTCTCGCACGTAATAGTTCGGAACGATCGTACCGTCGGGAAGCACGATCTCGTCGATGCGCAAGCGCATGTAGGGGGAGTCAACGACGTAGCTCGACGCGCGCACGCGCCATCCCGGTTTTTTCATCACGCATGACTACCGACGAAGCGTTTGCAGCTCCTTTCACGAAGCAGCGGGCGATGGCGGAACGGTTGATGGTCGTGGGGGGCGGCGCGATGGGTGCGGGGATCGCGCTGGTCGCGGCGCAAGCGGGATACGACGTGGAGATCGTGGAGCCGCAGTCCGCTTCGCGCGAACGCGGGGTCGTCTACTTGGAGCACGAGGCGGAAAGAAGCGGCGACCGTTCGGTTCTGCCGCGCATTCGTTGGATGGATGCGATCCCGTCGCACGGCGAAGCCGCCCTAGCCATCGAAGCCGTTCCGGAACGGTTCGAGCTCAAGCGCGACGTCTTCATTGCGCTCGCCGGCGCGCTTTCATCGGACGCTCTGCTCGCGACCAACACGTCGTCGCTTGCCGTGGCTGACCTCGCCGACGTCGTGCCGCATCCGCAACGCGTGCTCGGGCTGCACTTCTTCAATCCTCCGACGAGAATGCAGCTGGTCGAGGTCGTGCGGGCGCCGCTGACCGATGACGCCGCTCTCGAGCGCGCCTTCGACGCGGTAGCGCGGATGGGGAAGACTGCGGTGCTCGCCGCGGATACGCCCGGGTTCATCGTTAACCGCGTCGCTCGTCCGTACTATCTCCAGGCGTTGCGGGCGCTGGAGCGCGGCGTGGCTTCGGCTGAAGAGCTCGATGCGCTGGCGCGCGCGGCCGGATTTCGCATGGGGCCGTTCGAGCTCATGGATTTCATCGGGCTCGACGTCAATCTGGCCACGACCGAGTCGATCTTCGCGCGGACGCAAGCACAGCGGTTGGCTCCCGTCGAGCTGCAACGGCGGATGGTAGAGCAAGGGATGCTGGGGCGGAAAACCGGCGCGGGGTTCTATTCGTATTCCGATGGTAAAAGGGAGCGTTTCGATCCCGCGGTGGAACCGGTGCCGGCGGAGGCGAACGCGCAAGAGTCCGTCGTGATCCTGGGGTACGGCGGCCTTGCCGACGAGCTCGCCGAGAGCATCGAGGCAAGCTACGCGCACGTCGCTCGGATCGAGAACGATGAATTGCTGCGGGAGGTTTCGCGCGATGCGACGATCCTGGTCGACGTCGGGGACGGCGCCTCCGATCGCGGCGACGTCATCGCGGAACTCGACGCGGTGCTCGGCCTTGAAACGCTCTTCTTCGTCGACGCGTACGCGACGGACTTGCATGCGTGCGCGCGGCGCATGCGCTATCCCGGTCGTTTGATCGGATACGGCATCCTTGGTTCGCTCGGCGCGCAGCGCGCCGTCGAGCTCGTCGACTCCGAAGCGGTGTCCGACGACGCGCTCGAGCTGGCACAAGAGTTCTTTGCGAATCTCGGCAAAAGCGCCGTTTTGGTGGAAGACCAGCCGGGTCTCTTTCTGGGGCGTACGCTCGGATCGATCGTCAACGAGGCGATGATTGCCGTGCACGAGCACGTCGCGTCTGCAGAAGACGTGGACGCCGCGCTGCGTCTGGGTGCGAACTATCCCAACGGCCCGATTCAGTGGGGACGCGAGATCGGCGGCGCCCGCGTGACGCGTATCCTCAAGCGCCTCGCGCAAGCCGAAGGCGAGGCCTTTGCCCCGCATCGCTCGCTGTGGGTGCTCGATGTGGAAGAAACGCCGGAGCCTTCGGAAGCGGTGCAATGAATCGCGAGGTCTGGATAATCGACGCGGTGCGTACGCCCATCGGCCGATTGGGCGGCCGTCTCGCCACCCTGCGCCCGGACGATCTTGCCGCGATCGCCGTTGCTTCCATCCTGGAGCGAACGGCGGTGGCGCCGGAGGCGATCGACGACGTCTATCTTGGCGCCGCTAACCAAAGCGGCGAAGACAATCGCAATGTGGCGCGCATGGCGGCGCTGCTGGCGGGCTTGCCCGTCGCGGTCCCGGGCGTTACCGTCAACCGGCTTTGCGGTTCGAGTCTTCAGGCGATCAACTCGGCTGCGCAGGCGATCGCGTTTGGCGAAGGTGACGTCATGATTGCGGGCGGCGTTGAATCGATGACACGCGCGCCGTACGTCCTGCCGAAGAGCGACGCCGCATTTGGACGTCGCCAGACGCTCTTCGATACCGTTCTCGGCTGGCGAATGATCAACCCAAAAATGCCGCCCGAGTGGACGGTCTCGCTGGGCGAGACGGCAGAGAACGTCGCGCAGCGTTATGAGATTGCGCGCGAAGAGCAGGATCGCTTTGCGTACGAGTCCCAGATGAAATGCAAAGCGGCGATGGAACGCGGGGCGTTCGCCGACGAAATCTGCCCCGTTTCGATCGAGGGCGCGCGTGGTGAAGAAGCGCTTATGTCACACGACGAGCATCCGCGCCTCGAGACGACGCTCGAGATCTTAGGAAAGCTCAAACCCGCCTTTCGAACCGATGGAACGGTGACGGCGGGGAATTCGTCGGGCATCAACGACGGCGCGGCGGCTCTTCTGTTGTGCGAGGCGGACCGTGCCCGCCGCCTGAATCTGCGGCCGATGGCGCGATTCGGTGCCTGCGCCTCCGCGGGCGTCGCCCCCGACGTTATGGGGCTGGGACCGATTCCGGCGACGCGTAAAGCGCTGGCTCGCGCGGGCATCGGTGTCGCACAGCTGGATCTCATCGAGATCAACGAGGCGTTTGCCTCGCAAGCGATTGCATGCATGCGCGATCTCGAGCTGGACCGCGATCGCACGAACGTCAACGGCGGAGCGATCGCGCTCGGCCACCCCCTTGGCGCAAGCGGTGCACGCATCGTCACGACCTTGCTGCACGAGTTGTGCCGCCGTGGCGGGCGCTACGGATTAGCCACGATGTGCATCGGCGTCGGCCAAGGCATAGCAACGGTATTCGAACGGGTCGAGGAGAAGGCTGCGCCATGACGACGACGACGATGACGAAAAAGCAGCTGCTCATCGGGGGCACTTGGCGAGACGCCTCAGATCACCAGACGTATTCGGACTCGAATCCCGCTACAGGGGCACCGATTGCCGACGTTGCGGATGCAACGCGCGACGACGTGGATGCCGCAGTTGCCGCCGCGCGGCACGCCTTCGATGCCGGTAAGTGGCCGACCATGGCCGCGTCGCGCCGCGCGAAGATCATCTACAAGATCGCACAGCTCATCGGCGAGCGCAGCGCGGAACTCGCGCTTTGTGAGGTGCGGGACAACGGCAAGACGATCGGTACTGCCAAGGGCGAGCTTGGAGCGATCGTCGATTGCTTTGAGTTTTATGCCGGCGCGGCAACGAAAAACTACGGAGAGACGTTGCCGCCGCCGCTTCCGACCTATCTCGCTAACACGGTGCGCGAACCCGTCGGCGTGGTCGGGGCGATCGTTCCGTGGAACTTCCCGCTGCTGTTGGCTTCATGGAAGGTTGCGCCGGCGCTCGCCGCCGGATGTACCATCGTTCTCAAACCGTCCTCGGTAACGCCGCTCACGGCAATCGAGCTGGGAAAAATTGCGCTCGAGGCGGGGGTTCCCGAAGGCGTGCTCAACGTCGTCACCGGTGCCACGCGCGAGATCGGTGCGTGGCTGGTCGAGCATCCAAGCGTCGACAAGATTGCCTTCACCGGCTCGACGGCGACCGGACGAATCGTCGCGGCTACCGCCGCGCGAACCCTCAAGCGCGTCACGCTCGAGCTCGGTGGAAAATCGCCGGCGCTCGTGTTCGACGATGCAGACTTGGAGGCCGCGGTCGCCGGGGCGCTCTACGGCGTGTACTACAACGCAGGGCAATGTTGCGAAGCGCGATCGCGGATTCTTCTGCAAGCCGGAATTTACGATCGCTTCGTGAGCAGCTTTACGGAGAAGGCAGGACGGCTGCGTTTGGGCGACCCGGAAGATCCGCAGACGCAGATCGGCGCCATTACGCTGCGCGAACAGTACGAGAAGATCAAGGAGTATTGCGACATCGGCACGTCCGAGGGTGCGAAAGCGTTGTTTGGCGGAGGGCCGGCGCGGGTGGGAGAAGCGTTTGCCGCGGGCACGTTCTGGAGCCCCACGGCCTTCGAAGCGCAAGGCTCACACCGTATCGCGCGCGAGGAAATCTTCGGTCCCGTCGCCACCCTCGTTCGATTCGGCGACGAGGCGGAAGCGATCGCGCTTGCCAATGCCAGTGAGTACGGACTCGCGGCCAGCGTCTGGTCGACGAACCTGGGACGCGCCAATCGCGTAGCGCGCGCGATTCGAAGCGGCTCGGTTGCCATCAATACGCCGTATGCCGTGTTTCCGGGCGTTCCGTTCGGCGGTTACAAGCAATCGGGGTACGGTCGCGAGCTGGGTATGGAGACGATGCGGCTCTATAGCGAAACCAAGAGCGTCCTTACCTACATCGGCGAGAAACCGATGAACCCATTCGGGGTATAGGCACGATATGGGAGAAGCCTTGAAGATCGGCGGGCAGTACAGCACGACCTGCGGTACGCTATGGAAGGACGGAACCTATTTTCCGCGCGGAACCGAGGTCAGCGTGGTCGGTCTTCACCTCGACCAAGGTTTCTGTGTACGATTTCCTGCGGTGCTCGGCGGAGAGCGCTTGGAAACGTGGGAAGACTGGAGCGAAGTCGAGTTTCTGGCCGAAGAAGGTTCGGTCGATCCGCCGAGCCAGCCACTGTCCAAATCCGTTCTCGCCGAAGCCCGCGACGTGCTCTCCGAAGCGGAAGATGGCTGCCACCTCCACCTCCACGACGACTAGAAGGCCTTCATTGTAACCTGCGGCGGGCCGCACCGCACCGCGTAACCTGCGGCCGGGGCCGCGCCGTGCTCCCGGAAATCGGAGCGTCTAGGTTCCTAAGTTGATCGTTTCGTTTTGCCAAATAGCCCAGCTGGCACACTCCGACGAGGTGTGGCTTTTCCCGAGAACCGCTACCCAGCAGTAGATGCGAGTCGGTTTGAGGTCGGTGAAATGCACCTGCCCGTGCTTGCCCGTGTTCTTGGTTTCGATGGTCTTGCCGGGCCGCGGGCTCACTTTATTCTTTGGCGTCGATTCCTCGACCGGAATTCGCGCCACCGGCGTGCCCAGAACCGTCACCAAGATCGTCGCCGACGTGATCGACGGGTTAGGTTTCGGGGACCCGGGCGACGAGGAGGGAGTGGGGGTCACGGAACTGTTGCTGTGGCAGGCCGCAATAGCGAGCGCGGCCGCCGCCAGAGAGATCAGCAGGCGTTTTGGCATGGGCGGGTCGCTTCGACGCGTTAAGGCCGAGCCCCGTTCGTGTGGTGCGTGCAGAGATGAAAGTATCGTTGTGATTTCGCGTCGAGCGCCGCGTAGTATTCGCGGAACAGCGCCGCCGCGGCGGTCCCCGGCCAGTGGGCGGGCAGCAGCTCGCTCGGCAAACCCGGATCCAGGTAGGTAAATTTCCGGTAATCGTGGACCAGCCAGAGGCGCTCGACCAGCGCTGCTTCGTCGGTCAATCGGGGGCGCTCGCGCTCTCGCTCCGACCGCGGAGCATAACGAGCGATGAATTGATTGTAGGCGGCGGCAATCTCGACCACGTTCCAGCAGTGCTCGAGAAGCTCCCGATCGCTCAGCGGTCCGCGGTATTCACTGGCGAAGAAATGAACCGCATCCAGGGTTAGGGTCGAGCCGGCCGCGTCGCGCGCCGCGGCAAGCGTGTCGGACGGAGAGATCCAGGTTGAGGGCGAGAGCGTCGCCCAGCCCAGCGCGCTCAACTCCTTACGCAAGAGCTCGCGCCGTTGGCGATGCCGCTCCCCAATCGCGTAGGTAAGCAATCGCCAGCGGCCGTCCCACTCGATCACGGGGCCGTAGATGCGAGGGCTGAGCTCTTCGATGCGCCGGCGGCCGCGCTCGGTTACCACGTAATACGCTCGATTGCCCTGCCGGCGAGCGGCGAGCCAGCCTTGACGCGACATCCTCGAGACGGCCTGGCGCACGGCAGCGGCCGAAATTCCGAACGACGACATCAAACGGATCAGCGCCCCGATCCACAGCGACCCGTCGCCGGCTCGGCCATGCAGCATGTCGCCGTATAGGGTAAAGATAAAGGAATTCGGCCGCGTGACCGGCCGCTTGCCCTCATCTCGGGTGGGGGCCTCCAGCCTTGACACCTCCATTTGCTTGCGCTTAGTATGACGGTATTCTCGCCGAGCGAGAAAAAACCGTTACATATTGGAAGGCGCAGGCATGAATCGGATTTCCACGTTCGACGACTGGATTGGCATGCTCGACGAATGGAGGCACGACATCGGCCTCGACCGCGAGCTGGTCAATCGGTTTATGCCCGGGTATCGCTTCGAAGCCAAGTACGGCGAACTTCCCACGCCGGAGATCTACTTCGGCGATTTCAAGGGCGAACGCCGCTGGGAGAAAGTCCGCGAGATACCCGATCAGCGCATGCGCGACGCCGTGCTGAACATGGTCGTTTATCAAGGTGACACCGAGTTCGCTTCCAACGAGCAACAGCGTTTTCTCGTCAACAACGCGCCGAGTGAATACGACCTTGCTTCGCTCGTGCGCATCATGGTGGAAGAAACCCGCCACGGTTATCAGATGTGCCACTTGATGGTCGACCACTTCGGCAGCGAGGGAAAGATCGAAGCGCAGAAAATGCTCGAGCGCCGCGCCTTCGGCAAGAAGAACCGGTTGCTCAACGCGTTCAATGAGGACGTCACGCATTGGCTGGACTTTTTTGCCTATACGAATTTCATGGATCGTGACGGTAAGTTTCAGCTGACGATGCTTTCCCATTCGAGCTTCGCTCCGCTCGCCGCTTCGATGGGACCGATGCTGCGCGAAGAGTCCTACCACATGGGCACCGGCATTACCGGATTGCGCCGAATCGCCAAAGCCGGCGTGATCCCGGTCGAGATCCAACAAAAGTACTATAACAAGTGGATCTCCGGTTCGCTCGACCTGTTCGGTACGGATCACTCGGGCTCGGCGCAGTGGGCGTACACATGGGGCATCAAGGGCCGCGTCGACGAGGACAAAGCCGGCGCTCAAGTCGACAAGGAACACCTCAACGAGCGCGCGCGTCAGCAGTTCTTCGATGAGGTGACGTCAACCGTGGCCAGGGTGAACGAGGTGAATCCAAGCGAAACGAAGTTTTACGTGCCGGATATGCGCTTCAACCGCGCGATCGGCGCGTACGCCGGCCAACGGTACGGCGTTGACGGCCGGAAGCTTACCGAAGAAGAGTGGACAGCGTACGCTCCAACGGTGCTTCCCAGCGATGCCGACGAAGTGAAGCTCAAAGAATATTTCAAAAACAGCAACTGGATCGCTCCAAAAGGAAACCTGGCATGAGCACGACGATCGACGCGACAGCGCAGCAAACCCCGTTCGGGCGCGAGGCGCGCCCGCATGAGGGAAAGCGCGTCATCAACTATTGGAAGGAAGGCCACGTGGCCTTCGTCGAGATGGACGACCCGCCCGCGAACACGTATACGCACGAAATGATGCGACAGCTCGACGAAGCAATTCTCGATGCGCGCTTCGACTCCGACGTCGAGACGATCGTCCTCACCGGAAAGGGCGAAAAATTCTTTTCGGCCGGCGCCAACATCGGCATGCTCAACCAAGTTACGCCCGAGTTCAAATACATGTTCTGTCTGCACGCCAACGAGACGCTGCAGCGACTCGAGCAGACGCCGAAGCTCGTGATCGCTGCGCTCAACGGCCATTGCGTCGGCGGCGGACTCGAGATTGCGATGGCCGCGGATCTGCGCATCGCGCGCAAAGACGCCGGCAAGATCGGACTTCCGGAAGTTGCGCTTGGAGTGTTGCCGGGGACCGGAGGGACGCAACGCCTCGCGCGGCTCGTGGGTAAATCGCGGGCGATCGAGCTCATGGCGACGGGTAAAACGGTCAGCTTCGAACAGGCACTGGAATGGGGCATGCTCACCGATCTTTTCGAGGGCAGCGCTCAAGAATTTCGCGAGCAAATCACCGACTATGCCAAGCAGTTCTGTTCTCCCAACAAGGCGCCGATGGCCGTCGGCCACATCAAGCGCAGCGTCCAAACGGGTGCCGAGCTTCCGCTCCAAGACGCGCTCGCGCTCGAGCGCGAGCTGCAATCGCTGCTCTTCAAGAGCGAGGATGCAAAAGAAGGCTTAGCGGCCTATAACGAAAAGCGCGTTGCGCGCTTCAAAAACAAGTAACGACGGAGGGTGGGTCCGCACCATACGGTAAAGATGCTCGCATGAAAAGCCTTTGCGAACGTTGCGGCCGGGCGCTGCCGAGCGAAGCCGACGCGCGAGCCTGTTCGTACGAGTGCACGTTTTGCGCCGATTGTGCGTCGGCGATGAGCGACCGCTGCCCAAACTGCGGCGGTGCACTGCTCGCGCTCACCGGTTCCGCGTGATGGTCACCGCCTTTATTCTGATGGAAGTGGAACGGCCGCGCCTTCGCTCGATCGCCGACGACCTGCTGGCGATCGACGGAATCGCCGAGGTCTACTCCGTTGCGGGGCCCTACGACCTGATCGCGGTCGCGCGCGTCAAGCAGCACGAAGAGCTCAACGATCTCGTCACGGATCAGGTGGCCGCGCTCGATGGCATCGTGAGCACCGAGACGCTGATCGCTTTCCGCGCGTTCTCGAAAAAAGATCTCGGCTTACTGTGGGATATCGGAAGCTGACTTTAGGGCAGTTCGACGCGATAGAGATTGGTACCGTCGATGCGCAGCCGTTGCGGCTGACTGCCCGCGTAGTCTTCAAAGGCAACGACCGAGCTGCCCAGCGCGAACTCGCCGTTGCCTAGGGGTTTCAACGCATCGACGCCGTCCAGCGTCAATCGATTCTTGACGATGACCACGCGCGTGATCGCAGGCTCGCCGAAATACGTATTTTCGTAGCGGCCTACCAATGCCGTCCAGCCGGCCGGATACGTGAACGTGCGTTCTCCACGGTAGCGCTGGTTGGGATACCACTGCGACCCGTAGGTCATTTCGACCACGTTGCCCCTTTGATCGCGCCCAAATGACAAGAGAAAGAGCGCATAGTTCGGGTTGTCGGCCCAGAAAACGTCCGCACCGCGCGGATAGAGCGGGATGCGTTTGCCGCCGTCGATCAGCGCGAGCCGGTCCCCTTGGCTTGCGACGTGCAGCGCCGCACCGCTCGAGGAAGTATAAGCGCCCGCATAATCTCGCGCACGATCGACGTGAGCCGGATCCGGCGCGGGGGGCGGAGCCGGCAACGGCTGCGCCAGGCTTTGGGCGCGGAGCACCCGCATCGCGTAGAGCACGATCGCGCACGGATGCAGCGGTGCTTCGACGAGATTTGCAAAGGCGATGACGCCGAAACCGCGGGTCAGGTTCATCTGCATGCAGGCCGTATAACCGGAGATTCCCCCCGTGTGACCGACGAGGCGATCGCCACGATCGGCAAAGATCGAAAGCCCATAACCGTACTGCTTGTAGAACGCCGGCGCCTCGGCCATTTCGACGCCCGCTGACCCCGCGGACTTGCCGTTCTTCAACGTGTCGGGGCTCGTCATTGCGGCGAAAGTCAGCGGGGCAATGAGCTGCACGCCGCGCGCGGTCCTACCGCCATTGAGATAAAACCGCATATACGCAGCCATATCCTCCGGCGTCGAAAGCACCGAGCCGGCGGGATCCACGAAATCCATCAGTGGAGACGCCGTCAACGCCGGCCGAAGCGGCGCCGGCCGGTCGTTGTCGCGGAACTGATAGCCGGTCGCCGAGCTCGCTAGCGTATCGGGCGTAAAAACGTCTGCACTATGAGCCATTCCCAGCGGATCGAAGACCCGGGCTCTCAACGCGTCGGACCAAGAGCGCGCGTCGAGGCGCGCCAGGATCGCGCCGGCGGTGGCGTAGCCGTCGTTAGAGTACGACCACGACGTGCCCGGCATAAACAGCGTTTGTGCGGCGCGCAGGGCGACGATATCATACGCATAGCCGACCTCGGCGGCATAGTCGTCGGGAAGCCCCGCCGTGTGCGAGAGAAGCTGATGAACCGCAATCGGCGCTCCTTTCGCGTCGATTACAAACCAGGGCAGATACCGTTGTACCGGCGCGTTCAGGTCGAGTTGTCCGGCATCGGACAGTTGGAGCAAGGCGAGTGCCGTCATCGATTTGGTGATCGAGCCGATGGCGAACCGCGTCTGTGACGTTACCGGCCTGCGTGACTCGACGTTGGCGTATCCCAGGGCGATCACGCGCAAGGTTCGCGACCGATCGGTGATCGCGACGGACAGCCCCGGCGTTCCTTGATAGCGCATCGCGTTGGGCGCGAAGGCGGCAATCGCGGCCAGCGCGGCGCTGCGCGTCGGCGTGCCGCGCGCGCTCGCCAAGGCAGGGGCAACCGAGGCCGCGAGCGCGGCGCAGAACGCGAGCGCGATGGAGAAGGGCCGGCGCATGCTCGGTGATAGTAAAAGAAAGAGGCGTCGAAAGCCTCCCATATCGAAACGGCGCATTGGCCGGAGGGGTTAAGCACGGTACCATGGCACGCATTTATGAGAACTTCGCCGATACGTTCGGCAACACGCCGCTCGTGAAGATTTCGCGCGTGGCAAGCGGCAACTCGGCAACGCTGCTGGTAAAGATGGAGTCGTTCAATCCGGCCGGTTCGGTGAAAGACCGCATCGGCGTTGCGATGATCGAGGCGGGCGAGCGCGAGGGCCGGCTTCTGCCCGGAATGACGATCCTGGAGCCGACGAGCGGTAACACGGGGATTGCGCTCGCGTTCGTCGCCGCCGCCAAAGGCTATCCGTTAATTCTGATTATGCCCGATACGATGACGATCGAGCGGCGCAGCCTGCTCAAGGCCTACGGTGCGCAAGTCGTGCTGACGCCCGGCGCCGAAGGGATGCCCGGGGCGATACGTCGTGCTAACGAGATTCTGGCGAGCGCTCCGGGAAAGTATTTCATGCCGCAGCAGTTCGAAAATCCGGCAAACCCCGAAATCCATCGCCGTACGACCGCTGAAGAAATCTGGCGCGATACCGACGGCGCGGTCGACGTCGTCGTAGCGGCAGTAGGGACCGGCGGCACGATTACCGGCGTGGGTGAGGTGCTCAAGTCGCGTAAACCCAGCGTAACGATCGTTGCGGTCGAACCCGACGCATCGCCGGTTCTTTCCGGCGGCAAGCCGGGGCCGCACAAGATCCAAGGTACGGGCGCCGGGTTCATCCCGAAGGTGCTCAACACCGAGATTTATGACGAGGTGATCCGCGTTACCGATGCCGATGCGATTGCAATGGCGCGACGGCTCGCGCGGGAAGAAGGGATGCTGGTCGGTATCTCCTCGGGCGCAAACGTTTGGGCGGCGCTGCAGGTAGCCGCGCGACCTCAATCCGCAGGCAAGACGATCGTTACGATCGGTTGCGATACCGGCGAGCGTTACCTCAGCAATCCCGTGTTTGCGGAACAGGAAGCGACGATCGTCGAACCAGCGCTGGTTTGAATCCACCGCTCGTCGTAGAAGTTACGCGGGGCAATCTCGTCGAGTCCGTGCACGGCGTTGCCGGGTGCGCCGTCGATGCGCGCGGCAGCGTCGTCTATCACGCGGGCGACATCGAAGCGCCGGTCTATCTGCGATCGGCGGCAAAGCCGTTCATCGCGGCGGCGGTGCTCGAAGCCGGTGCCGGCGAACGATTCGGACTCGTGGCGCAAGAGATCGCCGTGATGACCGGCTCGCATACCGGCGAGCCATTTCACCTGGAGGCCGTTCTGTCGATACTGCGCAAGATCGGGATGGACGTGTCGGCGCTACAGTGCGGCGTCCACTGGCCGTACGACGAAGCCGCCGCGAACGCGCTGCGCCGGGCAGGGCAAGAACCGACCGCGCTGCATAATAATTGCTCCGGAAAGCACGCCGGCATTCTGGCCTTGTGTAAGACGATTGGCGCGGACCCCTCGACCTATTTGAACGCGGACAATCCCGCGCAGCGGCAGATCTTGCGGTTTTGCGCGCGGGCTTCGGACGAGGATGCGGCAACCTGGCCGGTCGGGATCGACGGCTGCGGGATTCCGGTTTACGCGACGAGTTTGAAAAAGGCAGCCCTGTCTTTCGCAAGGCTCGCGTCGCTATCCGGAATGAACCAGAAGGACGAGAAAGCGTTAGGAACGGTCCGCGACGCGATGCTGGCGTACCCGCAGTACGTAGCGGGAACTCAGCAATTCGACACGGAGCTCATGTTCGCTTCGGACGGCTCGATCGCGTCGAAGGCCGGCGCCGAGGGAGTCCACGGCGTGGCGGCCATTCCGCAGGGATACGGCTACGTCTCCAAGGTCCTCGACGGCGGCGCGCGCGCGCGGGCCCCTTCCAGCATTGCCGTTCTGCGCGGTCTCGGCGCGCTCAGCGCCGTAAAGGCCGGTAGGCTCGCTCGATTCGCCGCGCCAAACGTGTATAATCGGGCCGGGTACGCGGTTGGCCAGGTTCGCGTATCCTCGCACGTCGCCGTCGAAAAAGCGAGTGATACCTAATGTCTGAGTACTTGCGCCTGCTGGGCGAGCGCGTTTTGATCTTCGATGGAGCCATGGGCACGCAGCTCATGGCGCTCGATCTATCGGCGCAGGATTTCGGCGGCCCGGAATATCGCGGCTGCAACGAGGCGCTCGTGCTCACGCGCCCCGACATCGTGCGCAACATTCACGAGTCGTATCTCGCGGCGGGCGCCGACGTCGTGGAGACCGACTCGTTCACGGCATCCAGGCTCAAGCTCGACGAGTACGGCCTCGGTGAACGCACGTACGACGTCAACCTGTGCGCCGCAAAGCTGGCTCGCGAGGCCTGCGATACCTTCTCGACGGCCGATTGGCCGCGCTTCGTCGCGGGCTCGATGGGACCGACCGGGATGCTCATTTCTTCATCCGATCCTGCGCTTTCGAAGATCACCTACGAGCAGCTGCGGGATCTCTACGCGGAGCAGGCCCGCGCGTTGGTCGAGGGCGGCGCAGATCTGTTGCTGCTGGAAACGATGCAGGACCTGTTGGAGCTAAAAGCGGCGATCGCGGGAATCAGACTCGAGTTCGCTCGGGGACTGCGCCGCGTTCCGATTCAAGCACAGCCGACGCTCATTACCGAAGGGCGCATGCTGCTCGGAACCGACATCCGCGCGGTTTGCGCGACGCTGGATGCGCTGCAAGTCGACGTGGTCGGTTTGAACTGTTCGACTGGGCCGTCCCAGATGCGCGATTCGATTCGCTATCTTTGCGAGAATTCGCGATGCTTCGTCAGCGTCGTTCCCAACGCGGGCCTGCCGCTGATGGGTCCGCAGGGCGAAACCATTTATCCCGAAGGCCCGCAGGAGCTCGCGCACGAGCTCGCGGCCTTCGTGCGCGATTTCGGTGTGAACGCCGTGGGCGGATGCTGCGGTACGACGCCGGAGCACATCACGGCGCTACGGGATGCCGTCGCCTCGGTAGAGCGCAAGCCTCGCGCGGTCGTCGAGCGGCCGCAAGAAGCGGCCTCGGCGATAACCGCGGTGTCGCTCGAACAGCTACCGCGTCCGTTGATCGTCGGCGAACGGATCAATTCACAAGGCTCGCGCAAGATCAAGCGCCTCCTGCTGGAGGATCGCTACGACGACATCGTGCTGGTCGCGCGCGAGCAGGTCGAAGGCGGAGCGCACCTTCTCGACGTTTGCTGCGCTCTGACCGAGCGGCCGGACGAGGACGAGCAGATGCGCCAGCTCGTGCGCCGGCTCGCACAGTCGATCGAAGCCCCGCTCGTCATCGACTCGACCGAGCCCAAAGTTCTCGAGGTCGCGCTGCGCAACTACCCCGGCCGCGCGATCGTCAACTCGGTGAATCTGGAAGCGGGCCGCACGAAGATGGACGTCGTCGTGCCGCTTGCACGCGAACATGGCGCGGCGCTGATTGCCCTTACGATCGACGAGAGCGGCATGGCAAAGACGGCCGAACGTAAAGTCGAAGTCGCTCGTCGCATCTACGATATCGCGGTAGGTGAATACGGGATTCCGGCTGCTGCGTTGATCTTCGACGATCTCACCTTCACGCTCGCGACGGGCGAAGCGGAGTTTCGCGACTCGGCGCTCGAAACGATCGAAGGGATTCGCCGCATCAAGCGCGAGCTTCCGGGCGTCTTGACCTCTTTGGGGGTTTCAAACGTTTCATTCGGGCTCAAGCCGGATGCTCGCGCCGCGCTGAACTCGGTGTTTCTCCACCACTGCGTCGAGGCCGGTCTGGATTGCGCGCTCGTGCACCCCAAGGAGATCACTCCCTATTTCGAGATCGATGCCGTGGTCCGCGGGCTTTGCGACGATTTGGTGTTCAATCGCCACCAGGATGCCCTGACGCGGATGATCGAGCATTTCGAGGCCAACGCGAGCGACGTCGCCATCCGCAGCGAGCGAAGCGACGAGCCGGAGGGGCCGATCGAGGAGCGCATCCATCAGGCAATTCTGCGCCGGCGTAAGGACGGCATTGAGTCGAAGATCGACGAGGCCATGCAGCAGCGCACGCCGGTCGAAGTCCTCAACCAAATCCTGTTGCCCGCGATGAAAGACGTCGGCGACCGGTTCGGTCGTGGCGAACTGATTCTCCCATTCGTCCTGCAGTCTGCCGAGGTCATGAAAAAGGCCGTCGCGCATCTCGAGCAATTTCTGGAGCGCCGTGCGGGCGCGACCAAGGGGACAGTGGTCCTCGCGACGGTCTTCGGCGACGTTCACGATATCGGGAAGAACTTGGTTCACACGATTTTGGCCAACAATGGTTACACCGTACACGATCTCGGCAAGCAAGTTCCCATGAACGTGATCCTCGAGAAGGCGGTCGAAGTCGATGCAGATGCGATCGGGCTTTCGGCTTTGCTCGTCTCCACTAGTAAGCAGATGCCGATCTGCCTCGAAGAACAAGATGCGCGCGGTCTGGGCTTTCCGGTGATCGTCGGCGGCGCGGCGATCAATCGCGACTTCGGACGGCGTATCGCGTTGCTCGACGAGGGCACGCGCTTCTTCGAGCCCGGGCTGTTCTATGCGCGCGATGCTTTTGAAGGACTCGACCTTGTGGACGCGTTGACCGGTGACGCGCCACGACGTACGGAACTGCTCGAGCGTACCAAGGACGAGGCGATGGCTGCCCGCGATAAGCGGCGCAGCGCTGCCGTACCTGCCGCACCGGTGCGATCGTCGGGGATCAAAAAGGAATCCGTCGACGTGCCGCTGCCGCCGTTTTGGGGTAGCCGGCGGCTCGATGCGATCGACTTACAGGCACTGTGGCCGTGCTTCGACTTGCGCAGTCTCTACCGTCTTTCGTGGGGCGCGGCCAACGTCAAGGGCGCCGAATTCGAGCGGCTCGTGGCCGAAGAGTTCGCACCGCGGCTGCATCGCTACCAAGCCGAGGAGCTTGCAAACGGCCTTCTGCAGCCGCGCGTCGCCTACGGCTACTTCCCCGCCGCCGGCCTCGGCAACGACGTGATCCTTTACGATCCGCGCGACCCTCGCAGCGAGATCGCGCGCATGTCGTTTCCGCGACAGATCGGCGGCGAGCATCTCAGCCTCGCGGATTACCTCCGCGAGCCCGCGGACGGGGGCGCCAGCGATCTGATAGCGCTCCAAATAGTTACCGTTGGAAGCCGCGCGTCGGAACGCACCGCAGCGTTACACGCGGCCGGAGACTACAGCGAGTCGTACTTTCTTCACGGGTTCTCCGTACAATCGGCCGAAGCGCTCGCGGAATACACGCACCGCCGGATTCGCCGAGAGCTGCATCTCGAGAACGAGCGCGGCAAGCGGTACTCTTGGGGCTATGGCGCCTGCCCCGATCTCCAGCAGCACGAGATCGTCTTTGCGCTCCTGGACGCCGCGGCGAAGATCGGCGTGACGCTGACGACGGCGTTCCAGATCGTTCCCGAGCAGTCCACGGCGGCGATCGTCATGCACCATCCGCGAGCCGCGTACTTCAACGCGGCCGCGACTCGGGAACTCGCCGCCTCGTAAGCTTCCGGCTTGCCGCCTCCGACCTGCGTAGAAAAGCTCGTGGGGGTGGGCGATCGGCGGCGCGTTGCAGGCCGCGGCGCATTGTGGGCGTACCGTCTGCAGGAATGACCGAACGATCGATGCTCTACGTCGGTTTAGGCATTGTTGCGCTGATGCTGATCGTTGCGTTGGTGCGCGCGCTGCCGCGCCAGCGCGCCGCTCTGCCCAGCCCCCTGGCCGCTGCGATCGCCATCGGGATCGGCTTCGTGACCAATTTCTTCGACACTCTGGGCATAGGCTCGTTCGCAACGACCACCACGCTTTTTAAGTTCCTTCGGTTCGTGCCGGACGAGCGCATACCCGGGACGCTCAACGTCGGGCACGCGCTCCCGACGGTCGTCGAAGCCGCGATCTTTATCGTTATCGTTGCCGTCGAGCCGCCCACGCTGCTGTTGCTGATCTTGGCTTCGATCGTCGGCGCGTGGCTTGGCGCCGGCTTCGTTTCGCGCTTGCCTCGGCGCTACGTGCAGATCGGCATGGGCAGCGCCCTGCTCGCCGCCGCGGTGTTGTTTATCTTGACCAACCTCAAGGGCAGTCACTTCGGCCTCACCGGGAACGCGCTTGGTCTCGCCGGAGTACGGCTCTGGATCGGCATCGCAGTGAGCTTCTGCTTGGGAGCGCTGATGACGATCGGCATCGGTTTGTACGCGCCCTGCATGATCATGGTCAGCCTCCTGGGTATGAACCCGATTGCCGCGTTTCCGATCATGATGGGGTCGTGCGCGTTTCTCATGCCGGTCGCGAGCCTGCGGTTCATTAAGTTCAACGCCTTTTCGATGCGAGCCGCGCTCGGCTTGACGCTGGGAGGAATACCCGGCGTGCTCATTGCGGCCTACCTCGTAAAGTCGTTGCCGCTGGTGTGGGTGCGATGGCTCGTCGTCGTGGTCGTGCTCTACGCGGCCATCGCGATGCTTCGATCGGCGGCACAGCGCACGTCGCGCCTTGCGTCTGCGGAGTCTGCGGGGTAAGGCGTAGGCTCCGTCAGGCCGCGACTTCGATGCGGTTGTAGACGAATCGGCCGCCGACCATCGTGCCGATAACCTGATATTCGCGATCCCAAAACGAGAGATCGGCGCGCGCCCCGCGCGCCACGCGCCCCATTTCGGCGTCGTGGCGTATCAAGCGGGCCGGCGCGTGCGTTGCCGCGACCACCGCTTGCGCGAAGGGGATCTGCGCGTACGACATATAGTTACGCAGCGCTTCATCGATGCGCAGCGCGCTGCCGGCGATCGTGCCGTCCGCGGCCCGCATCACGCCGCCTTCGATGTGATAACCGGGATCGGAAGCCGGCATGTTGTCCGTTGCCAGTACCACACGATCGCCGAGCGTTCGATGCAGGATGTCGACCATTACCGGAGACACGTGGATGCCGTCGCAGATGACCTGCACGAGGGTGCGCCGGTCCTGGATGAATGCCGCCAAAATAGAAGGGTCGCGATGATCTAGCGGCGGCATTCCGTTGAAGGCGTGCGTCAGCGAGCGGAAACCCAGCCCGATGGCCAGCATTCCTTCGCGGTACCGCGCCGCCGTGTGTCCCGCCGAGCAGACGACGCCGTTTTCAATGAAAACGCGCAACGCATCGCTGGCGCCCTCGACCTCCGGCGCCATGGTTACCAAGAGGCATGCGCCCTTGCACGCATCGACCATTTCCCGCGCGCGGCCGGTGGTGGCCTCCAGGAGCCATTCTTGACGATGAATGCGGCGAAACTTTGGGTTGAGAAAAGGTCCTTCAAAATGTACGCCCAAGCAGCGAGCCCCTTGCGGGGCGTCCTCTTCCAATTGATTGGCGGCTTCGACGATTTCGGATGCGGCGTGCAGCATCGATTCCCACGGCGCGGTCATCACGCTCGCGACGAAGCCGGTTGCGCCCACTTGGGCGTACGCCGCTCCGGCGACCCCAACGGCGTGGCCTTGATCGCGGTTGAACAGATACTCGCCTGCTCCGTTCGTATGGACGTCGATCAAGCCGGGAGCGATGCTGGCGCCGGGCGGCAACGGATAGTCCGACGGTCCGTCTGCGGTGAGTACGCCCGCAATGCGCCCATTTTCGATTGCTAGCCGTCCGAACGTTGACGTTCCATCGCCCATCGCAATAAATGCAGGTCCCAACAGCAGTTCGGACATTCCAAAAGCACGGGTTCGACGCCGTGCGTTCGGGCGCCCCTCCGGGGCACCTTACCCCTTAGAAGAGCGCGAGGAATTTCAGCTGCGGATCAGGGCCAAGGCCTCGTCGCGATGCTGCTCCATCAGCGCCCGCGTGTCACCTTCGACGTTCAGCCGCAATAGCGGTTCGGTGTTTGACGGACGAACGTTCATCCACCAATTCGGATATGAGATCGTCACGCCGTCCACATGATCGATTTGCGCGTCCGCGTAGCGGCTCTGAATCTGCTGGAGCTTCGCGGGAATGTCGTTTACCCGGCTATTGATTTCGCCGGAGCGAAACCGCGTGTCGATGGGAGCGATCACCTCACTGACCGGTTTAGCGGCTTCGCTGAAGAGCTCGACGCACGAAAGAAGCGCGATCATGCCCGAGTCTGCGTACCAATTATCGCGAAAGTAGAAGTGCCCGCTGTGTTCGCCGCCAAAAACGATGTCCTGTTCGCGCATCACCGCTTTGATGATCGAATGGCCGACCTTCGAGCGAACCGGGACGCCGCCCGCCTTGGCGATCAATTCCGGCACGCTCCGGCTGCAGATCAGGTTGTAAAGAATCCTTGCGCCGGGGCACTTCTTGAGCGTGTTCAGCGCGACCAGCGCCGTCACCGTGCTGCCGTCGATTAGGTCGCCCTTTTCATCCACGATGAACATCCGGTCGGCGTCTCCGTCGAAGGCGACGCCGAGGTCGCATTGGTGTTTGCGGACCTCGGCTTGCAAATCGATCATGTTTTCCGGCTCGATCGGGCTTGCCGGATGGTTCGGAAAGCTTCCGTCGAGCTCGAAGTAGAGCGGCACGAGCTCGCAGGGGAGAAATTTGAAAACGTGCGGGATCGTTTCACCCGCCATTCCGTTGCCCGCATCGACGGCGATTCGAAAAGGCTTGATTTTTGCGCGGTCGACGAACGACAGGCAGTGCTGGGCGAAGTCGTCCAGGACGTCCCGCTGCGTGACCCTCCCCGGTGTCGCGGCCTTTGGCGGCAGCTCCCCCGAGAGGAGCTGCTCGCGAATCGTGGCCAAGCCGGTATCCAAGGAGATCGCTTGCGCCTGCGAGCGCGTGAATTTCATCCCGTTATATTGAGCGGGATTGTGGGATGCGGTGATCATGACGCCGCCGGCGAGCTCGTATTTGCCCACCGCAAAATAGAGGGCGTCGGTCGATACCAGCCCGATGTCCACGACGTCGGCTCCGGCCTCGCTCGCCCCGCGTGCAAAACCGTCGCTGAGTTTTCGCCCCGATGGGCGCATGTCGCGCCCGACTGCGACGGTCAAACGCTGCGATCCGATCAGCGGCACGAAGCAGCGGCCAATGGCGTAGGCCACGTCCTCGTTCAACTCAGACGGATAAACGCCGCGAACGTCGTAGGACTTGAATATCGTGGGATCCACTTGTGTCTGCACGGCTTGCCGTTCTTCGACCGGGCTAGCGTGACGCCTTTGTGAAAAACGCGCCGCTCGCGCGAGTCATCGGGACGCTCCTACTGACCACATTCTTGGTGTTGACGCTGGTTTTCGCGGTGCAGGGAAGTTTCGAAACGCGGGCCCAGATCGCAAGCACGTTCGCCCGTCAATCCCAAATCCAGCAGGCGCAGATCGACTTGGAAGAATTGCTGCGCCTGCAGATCGACGAAGAGAACTCGCTGCGCGGTTACTCGCTCACGCACGATCCGTTCTATGCCGGCCAGTATCGACAGGCTGCCGCAGGATACGATGCCAAGGAGAGTGCCATTCGCCGTACGCTGAGCGAGCAACAGTTGCTCGCCGCAGGTCAGCTGCTCGGCACCTACGCACATCTTCAGTCCGAATGGCGCAAAGGCGTCGCCGCGCCGTTACTTCGGCATCCCGGCGAACGCCTCGACGAACTCGACAAGCGGAACAAACTATTCTCGGACTACGAAACCGGGACGGTGGCCGCGATTCGCCAGGCGCTGGCCGGTACCGATGCGGCGCTGGTTGACAGCACCAAGCTCCAGCTCGATCGATCCTCGTACGTACGCGCTTTTTGGGTAAGCGTCTTCGGCCTCTTGGCGATTCTCTTCAACACGTATCGCTCGCGGCTCAACCGCGAGCTCGAAGAGGAACGTGCGATCAGTCAGATTTTACAGCGCGCGTTTCGAAGCGAGTCGATTCCGTTGCCCCATTGTGAAGTCGGGAGCGCATACCTCTCCGCAACGAGCCACATGGCGGTGGGCGGCGACGTCTTCGACGTATATCGCCTCTCGGATAGCCGCGCGCTGGTCTTGATCGCGGACATCAGCGGTAAGGGCGTGGATGCCGCGGTGTTGACCGCCTTTATCAAGTTCATGATCCGGGCGATTGCGCTGCGCAAGAGCGAACCGTCGGAGATTTTAAGCGAATTCAACGTTGCCTTTACCAAGGCAGTCGGCAATCCATACCTGTTCGTTTCCATGTTCGTCGGCGTGCTCGATACCGGGACGTTTCGATTGGAGTATGGCAGCGCGGGGCACGATTGCGCGTTCGTTCACCAGGGCAACGACGTCACACAATTGGCGGTAACCGGGCCCGTGCTCGGCGTGATGGAAGAACCGTTCGGAAGCGAAGCGATCGAACTTCAATCCGGCGACATGCTCGTGCTCGCCACCGACGGGCTCACCGAAGTGCGCAATCGCGCGGGGGTGCAGCTTTCGGAGCGCGGTGCCATGGACTTGATCGAGCGCGGAAGCCGCCACGCGCAGCAACTTGCCGACGAGCTGATCGCGCAAGCGCGCGCGCGGGGCGGAGGCCGGCTGCGCGACGATTTGGCCGTCCTGACGATTCGCGTCGGCGATGGGGAGCCCGCTCGTGCGTAGAATCGCGCTCGCGATCTTGCTGCTCTGGCTCGGGGCATTCGCCCCGGCGGGAGCCGATTGCAAGCTGCATCGCGGCGAACACGTCGTGCTGTACAGTACGACGGACGATCCTTCCGTGCTTGTTTGGGATTCGCGCGAACGTCTACGGCAGTATCACGCGGCATCGTTCGACGAGGCGCAGGCCATGCTGCCGCACGCGTTGCTGGTTGCGCCCGGCACGCACGCCACCGTGGTTTCGTGCGTTCCCAATTTCGTGGTGTCGCCGATCTTTCACTCGCCGGACGATGCGATCGGCGTCGTTATTTCGACGGGCCCGCAACGCGGTATCATTCGCTGGGTGCTGGGTTCTGACGCTCGCCCCTTCACCCGGTGACGTACTCTCGCGCGTAGACGCGCAGCCGCCCGTCCGGCAATCGAACGTGCTCCATCTCAATGCCGTAGGCCCGTTCGAGAATCGGATCGGTTAGGAGCTCGTCGGGCGAACCGATCGCGAGCAACGTCCCCTCGCCGAGCAAAGCGATCCGGTCGGCATAGGCTGCCGCCTCGTTGATGTCGTGCAGCACGCACACGACGGCTTTGCCCGAACGGGTCAACGAGCGCAGCAGCCCGAGAATCTCATGGGCGACCTTGACGTCCAGATGACTCGTCGGTTCGTCGAGCAGCAGAATCGGCGTTTCCTGCGCGAGGCCAAGCGCAATCCAGACGCGTTGGCGTTCGCCGGCACTCAGCGTCGAAAAGTATCGACGCGCGAACGCTTCGATCCGCAGGGCGGAGAGCGCGCGCGCGATCGCCGCCTCGTCGCCGGATTGCTCGCGCCACTGCCACCAGCGATGGTGTGGAAAGCGTCCGATGGCGACGACGTCGCGCACGTTCAGCGAATCGAGGAAGACTTCGTCGCCGGTAACCAGCGCGAGGCGCTGCGCTCGTTCGACCGGTCCAAGCTGCGCGTTCGACGAGCCGTTTAAGAATATCGTTCCGCGACTGGGCGCGTGGAGTCCCGCGATCGCTCGCAGCAACGTCGTTTTACCGACGCCGTTGGCTCCGAGAATCGCGACGAGCTCGCCGCGCCCTACGCTCGCCTCGATCCCTTCGAGCAGCCGATGACCGCCGATTCGAAGCTCGACGTCGCGCAGCTCGATCAAATGCGTGCGCCCGAATCTGCCTGCGTCGAGGGGCGCAGGTACAGGTAGAGAAATGTTGGCACGCCGATGAAAGCCAACAGGACGCCGATGGGAAGCTCGGCAGGCGCGACGATGCGCCGGCAGATCGCATCGGCGAGCATGCAGAGCGCCGCGCCGATTGCCGCGCACGCCGGCAGCAGCACGCGCGCATCCGACCCCACCAAACGCCGCGCGAAATGCGGCACGATCAATCCGATGAAGCCGACCAGTCCGGCCAGGACGACGCTGCTCGAGGCCAGCAGCGATGAGGCGGCGAGAATGATCCACTGCGCTCGATCGACGTTGACCCCCACCGCGCGGGCGCGAAGCTCGCCGATTCGCAAAGCGTTGAGGGGCGCGACCGACCAGAACGCGAGCAGCACGCCCACCGCCGCATAAGGCCCGGCGACGGCGAGCTCGTGCCAGCCTCGGCCGGCCATAGAGCCGGCGAGCCAGGCGACGATCGTGCTCGCATAATCGCTCGACTGCGCGCGCACGATGGCGAGCGTGACGATGGCGGCAAACAGCGTCGAGAGAGAAACGCCGGCGAGAATCAGGCGGTTCCCATCGATTCCGGCGCCGCGGCGCGCGAGGGCCGCGACGAGCAACGCGGCAGCTAGCCCGGCCACGAAGCCGATCGCCGGCGTAAAGGCCGTCGCGGCGCCGGCGAGGATCGCTATCGCAATCGCGGCCGCGGCGGCGGCGCTGACGCCGGTGAGATACGGATCCACGAGCGGATTCCGCAGCATCCCTTGCAGCATGGCGCCGCACAGCGCCAGCGATGCGCCCACCGTGGCCGCGATGCAAACGCGGGGCAGCCGAAGCTGCCACACGATGGCACCGAGAACGCCCGGCGCGTGCGGATGGGCCAGCGCCGTACCGATTTGCCATATTGTCAGCGGCGTTCCGCCTACGAGCAAACTCGCCGCTGCGGCTGCAGGAACGATGAGTATCAGCAGCGCCGTCGGTCCGGCTTTTGAGGACACTAGTGCGCTCGAAGCTCGAGACTCACCGAGCGTCCGGGCATGGGAAATCCGGCATAGAGTGCGTAGCGATCGTTACCCAAGTTCGCGCCGCGCAACGCCAGGATCAGTGCGGGCGTCAGGCGGTAGCCGGCGTAGGCCTCCAGATTGGTAAACGCCGCGGGTTGATAGGGCGCAAAGGCCGGCGATAGATACGGATCGGGTAGCTCTTGCGGTCCCTGAGTTCGAACCGCGATCTTGAATCCGTCGAAGCGGCTATTCGCGGGAGCTTCGTACCGCAGTCCGAGCGTAACTGCAAAGACCGGGCCGCGTCCGGGGATCCGCGACGACGCGATCAGGTCCTGCGCGCGGTACAGATTCGTGACGTCGAGGCTGGCGATGCACCCATAGAACGTGCGCGTCTGCGCGGCTAGGGTGAGGCCTTGGATCGACGCTCGGCCGACATTTTCTGGAATGTATGCCGGCGGCGGCGATACGATCAAGTCTGTCCCGCTCGTTGTGAACCAGCCCAACGCGAACGTGCCCCAAGAAGCCGGCATGACGAGCGTTGCGTCACCGACGCGCGTCCGCTCCGGTTGAAGGTTCGGGTTTGAGAAACCGGGATAGTACAGCTCCTCCGCGGTCGGTGCGCGGAAGGCCGTTGCGGCGTTGAGCCGCAGCGAAACGTTGCCGTAGAGATGAAGAATGCCGCCGAGCGACGGCGAGTACGCACCGCCCACGCCGCCGTCGCGTTCGGCGCGGATTCCCGCATACAGCTCGTTTGAGTTTCTGCCGAACCACTGCGACTGCAGATAGGCCGCCGTTTGTGCGTATGGATCGAAGATGGGCGCGTTGTCGGCGGCTTGGGGTGATCCGCCGCCGGTGCCTTGGTCGATGCGCGCGACGCCGCGTGCCAGATCCACGCCGTAAACCAATCGCGCGCGGTCGTCACCGACGACGTTTCGAATGCTGGCCATCCAGCGTTGGTCGTAAAGCACTTGGGCGTAGGGCGGGTTCGTCAACGTGCCGGGGGCGGGGGTCGGAAACGACGAGTTTGGACAGTTGGGATCGACCGGAGTATTACACGTGTACGAGAGATCTTCCGAAGAGTCGCCGAGCTGAAGCGATGTCGTGGAGCGCGCACCCTTATGTTCCAGGTTGAGCCGGAGGTTGCGGGCGACGTTATTGGCTTCGCTCGTCGGCGAAAAGAAGCCGAGCTGGCCGGGCGCTCCGGCTTGCGCGTCGTCCAGCGTTCCGCTCAGCGTAAGATCCAAAGCTCCCACGGAATGTCCGTAGCGCGCGGTGACGGCGGTCAGGCCGGCTTGAGCGTTTTGACGATTGGGCGCGTTTTCGACCGAGTAATCGTTGGCGGCGTAGGTGCGCGCGAACGAGAGATAGGGTGTCGTTGCGGCATAGGTCTGCTCGCCGAACGATCCGGTGGAAACGACCGCGGTGCTGTTCGAGGGCCGCGGCGCGGTGATGATATTGATGACGCCGCCGATCGATCCCGAACCGTAAAGCGTCGACCCGCCCCCCTCGACGAGTTCGATCCTATCGATGCCGCTTACCGAAAGGTCCTCGAGATTCACGTCGTTGATTTGGCCGCCGGCAACCGGAAGGCCGTCAACCAATACCAAGACTTGCTGCGACGAGCTGCCCCGGATACCGACGGCCGCTTCCGAGCCAAAGGCTCCGTAGCGAACGACGTTGACGCCTGGAATCTCGTCGATTGCATCGGCAACGGTGCGATCGCCGTCGCGCGAGATCTGCGCGGCGGTCACGACGTAGGTGGTGCGGGCGGTCCGCGTCGCGGATTCGGTGCCGCGGTCGCTCGTTACAACGTGGGCGATTTGTGGAACGGCCGTCGGCGTGGGCGACGGGCTGGGAGCGGCCACGACAATCGCGGCAACGATTGGAAACATCGCAATCCTTTCCTTAGCGCGAGGCGGATTATGCTAGAGCGCTTGCGACGGTATCCTGACTTGCGGATCGTTGCCGGTGCCCGCGCCTTCCCACCCCTCCTCGGGACAGTGGCGTCGGGCGGCTCCCCGCATACAGTGGCGCGACCGTGCCGGCCTCTCACCGGCTTCCCGCGCAAACGTAAGTGCGCAATTGCAGAAAGGGCGCGGCGCCTCCTTCAGAGGTCGCCGCGCGCGCGGCTGCGTATTCGCCCGAGTGCGTCCGGCTCTGGCGATCGTGTCGTTAGCGGTGCTGCTCTGGGGATGCGGCGGCCATGCCGGCAGCGTGCGGGCGGCTCCGCCGCGCACGGCCGGAAGGGTCGTCACCTTGATGCCGTCGTTTGCCGAGGACCTCTACGCCATCGGCGCCGGCTCGCAGCTCGTTGGCGTGTCCGACTTCACCGACTCCCGGCAAGCACGGGGATTGCCGCGGGTAGCCGACGCGACCAGCGTCGACGTCGAAGCGATCGTGGCGCTGCGTCCGAGCGTCGTGATCGGCATTCCCGCACAATCGCGATTCGTCGAACCGCTGAAACGAGCGCGGGTCCCCGTCCGCCTGCTTCCCGACGACACATACGAAGAAATCTTCACCAACTTACGCATCGCCGGCGCGCTGACCGGACGCGAGCGCGAAGCAGCTGCGACGATAGCTCGCCTACGGCGCGAAACCGCCGCGCTTCACGCGCGCACCGATCGTTTCGCCCGCCGGCCGAGCGTCTTCGTCGTTCTTGGCAGCGGACCGATTTGGACGGCCGGCGCCGGCTCGTACATCACCCAGCTGATCGCGCTGGCGGGGGGCAAGAACGCTGCGGCCAACCTCGGCGCGCCCTACGGCGAGTACAGCGCCGAGGCGCTGTTGCGCGATCAGCCCGACGTGCTCATCACCGATCCCGCGACGCATCTGGAGTTGGCGTTCGATCGGGAGCCCTGGCACAGCCTGCGAGCGGTGCGTTTGAAGCATGTTTTTTCCGTCGATCCCGATATCATCGAACGGCCTGGGCCGAACTATAACCAAGGCGTTCGCTGGCTTCTCGAACGGCTGACTCCGATCGCGCAGTGAGCCAACGCGCGCTCCTCGTCGCGGTCGATGTCCGGTCGCGTGAGTACCCGATCGAGCCGGACCTCGAGGAGTTCGAAGCGCTGGCCCAAGCGGCCGGCGCGCGCATCGTGGACCGCATCGTCCAACGGCGCGACAAGGTCGATCCCGCAACGCTCGTCGGCAGCGGCAAGGCGCGCGAAATTGCCGAACGAGCGGCCGCGCTTCGAGCGGACCTCCTGCTCGTGCTGAATGGCTTGCGCCCGCGCCAGCGCAACAACCTCGAGAAGGCGATTCCGATTCCGATCGTCGATCGCACGATGTTGATTCTCGACGTTTTCGCGCGGCACGCGCGTAGCCGTGAAGGCAAGCTCCAAGTCGAGATGGCGCAGCTGCGCTATCGCCAATCGAACCTCATCGGCGTCGGGGCCGATCTCTCGCGATTGGGCGGCGGCATCGGCACGCGCGGACCCGGCGAAACGAAGCTCGAGGTAGATCGGCGCCGCATCGGCGCGCGCATTACCGTCCTGCGCCGCCTTCTCGCCGGCGTACGTCGTCAGCGTGCGGTGCGGCGAACCTCGCGCCATCGCGAACCGCTCGTTGCGCTGGTAGGTTACACGAACGTCGGCAAATCGTCGCTGCTCAACGCCCTGGCACGAAGCGACGCCCACGTCGCCGATCAGCCTTTCGCTACGCTAGATCCGACCATTCGCCGGGCCTATCTCACGCCGGGCGCCTTCGTGCGGCTGGCGGACACGGTGGGCTTCATCACCGACCTTCCCGAGGATCTCGTCAACGCATTCCAGGCGACCCTGGAGGAGCTACGCGAAGCCGACCTATTGTTGCACGTACTCGACGCAAGCAATCCGCAGTGGCTGCGTCAGTCGCGCGCGGTGGAAGGAATTTTACGGGAACTCCAAGTCGATGGCACGCCGCGGTTGACCGTCTTCAATAAATCCGATCGGTTGGTCCGCGAGGCGGCCGACGAAGGGGGCGCGCTCTACGTCAGCGCGCTAACCGGTGCGGGCCTGCCCGAACTCCGCGCGGCGCTGGCGGCGAGGTTGGAGTCGCTCAACCGTGCGGCGACATCGTAATCATCGAACGGTCGCCGATCCACTGCAGCGGTGGAATACGAAAGAATCGCGCCAACTCGTTGAGAGGCGCAGCGTAACTCGAACGAAGATTCGAGAAGCGTTGCCAAGCCTCGTTACGATCGCGCAGCGCGTATCCGGCGGCGGCCAGGCGGTCGCAAGCGTTTTCGAACTCGGTGCGCTCGATGCCGGGCGCCTCGTCGACGACCTCGACGCGAAAGTATCGTGAAAGATCGCGCGTCGCGTGGCGCCCGACGTTATAGAAGATGCGAGCCTGACCGTCCCTGGCGCCATCGACCGTCGTCATGAGTAGGGTCGCCGCGTCGAGCAGCGTGCCGAGCGTTCCGACCCAGGATTGGTCGTCGTGGCTCGAGCGGAAAAACGCCAGCATGGGATAGGCGAGATGGCTTTCCATGACGCTCGCGGCCCAGTGCTGCGCGTCAATCATCAGCGCCGACAAATCCTCTCGGGTGAGTGAATATCCGGCGATCGCGAGCAGGTTCACGCCGCTCGGCGGCGTGCCGGCACGCGCGCCGATGGTAACGACAAACGTCTCCCGCCTTTGAAACGATCCGAAGATTGCGAAAAGAAAGGCGGTCATCATCGAAAGGAACGAGAGCCCGACGAGGGCCGCAAGCACCGAAACGAGGCGCGGTCCGGCGCCGCGCCCGACGACGTCGCCGAAGCCGACGGTCAGCACCGACGTACCCGCAAAATAGAGCGCCGTTCCGAAGGACGCGTGGCTTGGCACGATCCCGCCCCGCATGGCCCAGAACAGCAAACCAAAGCCGAGGATCAGCAGCGCGACCCAGAATGCCATCATCAAGATCAGCATGAGCGGCGCGAAGACCGCGAAGAACTCCTCGCGCTGATCCGGGTCGCCGGAGTAAAGGCGCCATGCGAGCCTGGGCCACGCGTACCACATCCAGCGCCAGACGTAAAAGCTGATGCGAAAGCGCCGGCCCGTTGCGCGCGGCATAACGACCGATTGAAAGATATCGCTGAGCGTCAGCGCGATGCACAGAACGCCAATCGCCAGGCTGAGGATATCTAGCGCCACCATATCGGTTTGCAACTTCGTCGAGGCGGGGCGGCAAGCCGCCCTGGGTCGAAGCAGCCCTCGATGGCCGTCGTTTTCATCACCGGTCCGGTGCGTTCGGGAAAAAGCGCGTTCGGCGTCCGGCTCGCCGCCAACAGCGGACGCGAAGTGACCTACGTCGCGACGGCGGAAGGCGAACCCGAGGATGCCGAATGGCGCGCGCGCCTGACGCGGCACGTTCGCGACCGCCCCGCATTCTGGCGCACCGTGGAGACCGCCGCCATGACCCACGAGGCGCAGCTCGCGCTCTTTCGAGAGGCCTCGCCTGATGCGTGTCTGCTGGTGGACGCGCTGGGCACGTGGTTGGACGCGCGAATCGCCGCGAGAATCGATCTGCTCGAGATCGATTACTCGATCCTTGCGGCTCAACTCGATGAAGAAGCGGGCCAGTTTGTGGATGCCATGCTGGCTTCACCCGCATACGTCGTCGTCGTTAGCGAGCAGATCGGCTGGGACGTCGTCCCCGTCGCGGCTTCCGCGCGCCTCTTGCGGGATGCGATGGGGCGAATGGTGCAGCGTCTGGCCAAGGATGCGCTGCGCGTCTACCTCGTGATTGCCGGGCACGCGCTCGACCTGCGAGCATTGGGCGAACCGATCGACACCGAAGCTTAGGTTCCGCAGCGACGATGAGTCAGGCCCTGGTGCTCGTCACGTTTCTTGCTGCCGTCGTCGTTTTGACGGTCGCCGCGAAGCGCTTTCGAATTCCCTACCCCATAGCGTTCACGATCGGCGGCGTCGGCCTGGCATTCACACGGTATCTACCGCGGCCGCACGTCGAGCCGGATCTCATCATGCTCTTGGTCGTACCGCCGCTGCTGTACAGCGCGGCTTGGTCCACGGATTGGGTCGCGCTCAAGCGCAACGTGCGCCCGATCACGCTGCTTGCCGTCGGTTTGGTGATCGTTACGATGGCGGTGGTCGCCTTCGTCGTACATACCGCGCTTCCCGAATTTACCTGGCCGCTGGCGTTCACTTTGGGCGCAATCGTTTCGCCGCCGGATGCGGTTGCCTCCGAAGCGATCTTCGAGCGAATCGCAATCCCGCGCCGCATTGCCGCGATCGTGAGCGGCGAATGCCTGATGAACGATGCGACGGCGCTGGTATTGTACCGCTTTGCCATCGCTGCGGCCGTCTCAGGCACGTTTTCGCTGGCGCGCGCGAGCGTTGCGTTCGTCGTCGTTGCCGCCGGCGGAATCCTGGTGGGCGTTGCGGTGGCGTTCCTGCTGGAAGGCATTCTGCGGTATATCGCGCGGTACGGTTTCGGTGACGCGATCATTGCGAGCGTCGTCTTCTTGCTGGCACCCTTTGCGGCGTACTTGCCCGCCGAAGAGCTGCACGTTTCGGGCGTGCTGGCCGCGGTCTGCGCGGGAATCATGCTCAGCCGCCGCTCGACGAGCTTCATCGATGCGGACACGCGCGTCCTCGGTTCCTCGGTGTGGCGCCTGCTCACGTTCGTCCTCAACGCCTTCGCGTTTCTTTTGATCGGGCTCGAGTTGCCTTCGATATTCGCGGCGCTCGAGCCGCACGTCCGCGATTACGCGCTGTACGGGTTGCTCGTGAGCCTGACAGTTATCGTCGTGCGCATCGCATGGGTATTTCCCGCGACCTATCTTCCGCGCTGGTTCAGCCGCCGGATGCGGGAGCGCGATCCGGCCCCGCCCTGGCAGCCGGTTGCGGTGTTGGCGTGGGCCGGTATGCGAGGAATCGTCTCGCTCGCCATCGCGCTGGCACTGCCCTATACCTTGGGCGACGAACCGTTTGCCGCGCGCACCGTCATGATTTTCTTCACGGTCTGCGTAATCTTCGTAACGCTCGTGCTTCAGGGGCTCACACTCGGTCCGCTGATCGAGTGGTTAGGCGTTACCGAGACGAGCCGCAGTCACCGGCGCGAAACGGGGCTGCGGATTCGGGCGCTCCAAGCTGGAATCGCGCGGCTGAGCGAGGATTCGGCGCGACGAAAGAGCGCGCTCGAGCGCGAAATCGCCGATCGCGTCAGCGAGGAGTACCGGCAGCGGATCGACCTCCTGCGCGGCAAGTCCGACAAAGATGGCATGCTCGAAGAGCGCGAAAGCCACCTCGATCGAAGCGTTCAAAAAGAGGCGCTCGCGGCCGAACGGCAGGCGATCGTGTCGATGCGCCACGCCGGCGAGATTCCCGACGACATCTATCGCTCGATCGAGTACGACCTCGACCTTGCGATGCTGCGCCTTAGCTAGCGAACACCCGGTTCGGGGCTGCTTGCGGCAGTCGGGGTGGCGCTCGGCGCGGCCGACCCAGTCGAGCTTGGCGCGGCCGGCGCGCTAGGCGTGGCCGAAGCGCTCGTCTGCGGGGGAGCGGTCGGCGATGCCCGCGGGCTCGGAGTCGCCGGCGGCGCGAGGGTCGGCTGCCCTTGCGGCACGGCGAGCGGAACCAAACGAATGTAGCCGATCGATACGGTCGCGTCTTTCCCAATCGTCGTGTCGGCGGTCGAGGTCGTATAGCCCGGGGCGCGCGCCGTCACGGTCTGGTCGCCGGCTACGGCGCGCAACGTGAATGCGCCGTTAGCGTCGGCGCGCGAAGTGTAGAGCGAACCGACCGAGAGAAGCGCGTTCGGAATCGGGCGGTTGGTCATGGCGTCGAGCACCCGTCCGGTGACGCGTCCGAAATCTTGCACACCCACGACATTTGGCGGAGGCGAGCAGCCGTCGCCCAGGGCGAAGAGCAGGAGCATTCCCAAAACGGCATACCGCATGGCGATTGATTGGTCTCGAACGGCGCGACGTCCCCCCGGTCCAAGAATCTTGTAATCGCGAGCCAATGAAGCCGCCAACAGGTATGACCAAGAGCTTGTCGCAACTTTCTCGGACATGAATCCCTACGGACCGGTCGCAATCTATCTCTGCGTAGCGCTCGCGGCCGCGGTTCTCTTCACCGTGCTGCCGGGTCTGCTGGCGCGCGCGAGGCCCAACGCTCACAAACGCGAGGCCTACGAATGCGGTGTGGAACCGACCTCGCCCGTCGCCGGCCGTTTCCCGGTGCGCTTTTACTTGGTCGCCATGCTTTTCGTTATTTTCGACGTTGAAGCGGCGTCGTTTTATCCGTGGGCCGTGCAGATGCACGCGTTGCGCGTCTTCGGTTTGCTCGAGATGGTCGTCTTCATCATCGTGCTCGCGATCGGTTACGCGTACGTGTGGAAGAAGGGCGGATTCGTATGGCGGTAGGGCCTGGCCAGTTCATGCTCGCGCGAGTCGATGAGGTTGCGCGCTGGGCGCAAAGCTCGTCGGTTTGGCCGCTGACGATGGGCCTGGCGTGTTGTGCGATCGAGATGATGACCGTGACATCCTCGGAATACGACATCGCGCGCCTCGGCTCGGAAGTCTTTCGTAGTTCACCGCGCCAAGCCGACCTGATGATCGTGTCCGGTCGCGTTGCCCAAAAAATGGGTCCTGTAGTGAAGCGCCTGTACGATCAAATGGCCGATCCGAAGTGGGTGATCTCGATGGGCGCGTGCGCGAGTTCCGGCGGGATCTTCGATAACTACGCCGTCATTCAGGGCATCGATACGATCGTTCCGGTCGACGTTTACGTGCCTGGCTGTCCGCCGACGCCCGATGGGCTGCTCTACGCCGTCAACCTCATTCAGCAGCAGATCCGTGAAGGCGGTCGCGGCGGCATCGTGGCCTCAGCCTCAGTTTAAGCCATTCCCTAATCTCAGATGCCGAGCACACAAAATCCGCCGATCGCCGGCTCCGCGATCGACCCGACGAGTCTACGCCCGCCGATCGACGACGCCGTCATCGAGCGAGTCGTTCCATCGCAGCTGCGCGAGCGTTTGGAAGCCCTGCAGCGGGATGGCTATGCGATGTTGCTGGACCTCGGCGCGGTAGATTATCTCGCGCGCAAGCCGCGCTTCGACGTCGTCTATCACTTGCTCAAGCTCGCGCCCAAGCCGGCCGGCGTGGACGAGGTTGCAACGCCGGCACGGATGCGCGTGCTCTGCGGCGTTGAGGAAAACGAATCGCTCGCATCGGTGATGGATCTGTGGAAATCGGCCGACTGGGCCGAGCGCGAGGTGTTCGATCTCTTTGGAATCGTCTTCGAGGGACACGCCGATTTGCGGCGGATCCAAATGCCTCACGATTGGGAAGGGCATCCGTTGCGCAAGGACTATCCCATGCGCGGTCCGGCCCGCGAGCGTTCTCCGCGGCCCGCGTTTGCGAACAAAACCAACGTGGTTGCCGGTACGCCGCCGTCCGGGCGCACGCTCGAAGCGCTCCAAGAACAAGTGAAGCGAGCCCGCGAGTCGTGACGACGCCCGCGATGCCGGCCCCCGAAATCGTCAGCCAAAGCGGCAACACGATGGTGCTCTCCATGGGGCCCCAGCACCCGTCAACCCACGGCGTCTTGCAGATCGTGTTGGAGATCGACGGAGAAAATGTCGTAACGGCCGATCCCGAGATCGGTTATCTCCACACCGGCATCGAGAAGAGCGCCGAAGGGTTGTTTTGGACGCAGGCACAGACGGTCATCGAGCGCATGGATTATCTCGCGCCGTCGTCCAACGCGCTCTGCTACGCGCTGGGAGTCGAAAAACTGCTCGGAATCACCGACGGAATTCCGCCGCGCGCGCGGACGATCCGCGTGATGGACATGGAGCTCACGCGCATCGCGTCGCATTGCGTTTGGCTAGGCACTCACGGAATCGATCTCGGTGCCATATCGGTGTTCTTTTATTGCTTCGATCTTCGCGAAAACATCCTCGACCTGCAGGAAGCCAATGGCGGTGCGCGCATGCACCCCAACTACATGCGTGTCGGCGGATGCAACGGCGATCTGCCCGACGGCTATCTCGGCAAGCTCGACGAACTCATCGAGAAGTTTCCGGGAAGGATGCGCGAGCTGCGCGGCTTGCTGCAGGCCAATCCGATTTTCCAGGATCGCACGATCGACATCGGCATGCTCTCGCCCGAGGACGCGCTCCAGTGGAACGTGACGGGGCCCAGCCTGCGTGCCAGCGGCATCGCGTACGACGTGCGAAAGGCCTTTCCGTACAGCGACTACCAAACGTACGACTTCGACATACCGACGCGCAGCGAAGGCGACGCCTACGCGCGTTTTCTCGTGCGCCTCGACGAGATGGAGCAATCCATGCGCATCGTTCGGCAGGCGCGTCAGCGCCTCGATACACCGGGGCCGGTGATGATCGACGATCCCAAGGTTGCGCTACCACCGAAAGAAACGATCGCGCTTTCTATGGAAGCCCTGATCCATCACTTCAAGCTCATCAGCGAAGGCTTCCGCGTACCGCCGGGCGACGTCTATCAGTCCGTCGAGTCGCCGCGGGGCGAACTCGGCTACTACATCGTCAGCGTCGGCGAGAACCGTCCGTTCCGCATCCGCACGCGTCCGCCGAGCCTGTACAACCTTCAAGCGCTCAAGGGCATCGCCCCCGGAAACATGATCGCCGATCTCGTCGTCATGATCGGATCGTTGGACCCGGTGTTCGGGGAGGTCGACCGATGATTTTTTGGCGCTCGGTCGCGCAACACCGTGGTTCTGGGACGCTCGCTTTTTCGCGTCCTGCGAAAAAGCTGCTCGACTCGTCGTCGCTCTCGCCATCCTGGCTCCGCTCCTCCCTTCACACGCCCCTCACCACGGTGTTGCGCGACCTCGCTTGCGCATCATCGGTCGAAGGAGAAGGTGCTGCAATTTCTTTAGCGAGGGCGATGACGTCAAAAAAGCCCGTGGATCTTTCAACGCTTGATGGCCGGCGAGATGTGCGACGTGATGTCGAGGAAGCTCGGACCGACGAGCGGAGCCACCGGGACCCGCGACGCGGGGCGCGGAGCGCGGAGCGCGCAGCGCTGTTAGAAAATATGGGGCCCCCGAAGTGCGGAGCACTTTGGGGTAGGCGGGAGCGAGGAGGCCGAGCAGCGGGAGCGGAGCCGGGATGGCGGAGCGACGAGCGGTTCCGAGGCGTCATGTCGCGCGTCGAAGCCGGAAGCGCGAACCAATGATCGAGCGCGAGGGGAACTTTGCGGCGTTGCTCGAGCGGCTGCGTCCGGAGTGCGAGGCGTTGATGGCGCGATACGAGCAGAAGCGATCGGCGCTCTTGCCGATCATGCATTTGTTCCAGGGACACCAAGGGTTCGTCAGCCTCGAAGCGATGAACGCGGCCGCGGAGATGCTCGACGTGACGCCGGCAGAAGTCGAAGCCGTCGTCTCGTTCTACACGCTGCTGTATCGCCGTCCGGTGGGCAAGTACGTGTTGCAAGTGTGCCGCGGGTTATCGTGCACCATCAACGGCGCCGAGGACATCATGGCGTACTTCCGCGAGAAGCTCGGCATCGGTCACCTGGAGACGACCGGCGACGCACTCTTCTCATATGAGGAAGTCGAGTGCCTGGCGGCCTGCGACCGCGCGACCTGCATGGAAGTGAATCTCGAATTCGTGTACGATCTGACGCCGGCGAAGGTCGACGAGTTGCTCGAATCCATACGCGCCGGGACGTATGGCGTCGCGCCGATGACGCAGACGCGGCGTCCCGGGCGAACGTGGGCGATCGCCCAGAACGACGAAATCGCGTCGGGGCACAAGTCACCCGGGGCGGTGCGCGTGGCGGATCCGAATAACGCGGGGGGCATCGGGGACGCCAGCGGCACGATCATGCTCGACCACCTGATCAACCACGACGTGTACATGTTTGGGCGCACGAGCGAGCGCGCGGTGGTCGATTCGCGCGCGGTCGTTGAAACGATGGGCGAGCGGGCGGACCATGCCGGTCACTAAAATTCTTACCGCCGGGATCGGCGAGGTCGACCTGCGAGACATCGACACGTATCGGCAGCGCGGCGGCTACAAACAGTGGGAGCGCGCCGTGCGCGAGCTGCAGCCGGTGGAGGTCCTGGATCTGGCGGAAAAATCCGGCTTGCGCGGGCGCGGCGGCGCCGCCTTTCCTACCGGCAAGAAATGGTCGTTTCTGCCTGCTGAAAAACATCCGCGCTATCTGGTTTGCAACTGCGACGAAGCCGAGCCGGGAACGTTCAAAGATCACATGCTGCTCGAGGAATCGCCGCACTTGGTGCTGGAGGGCATGCTGATCGGCGCGTACGGCATCGCCTGTCATCACGCGTTTATCTATATTCGCGGCGAGTTCAAGCGCGGTTATGAGATCTTCTGCGTGGCACTCGAAGACGCGCGCGCGGCGGGGTACGTCGGCCAAAACGTCTTCGGCAGCGGGTACGACATCGAGGTCACCGTGCAGCGAGGCGCCGGCGCGTATATTTGCGGCGAAGAAACCGGCCTGCTCAATTCGCTCGAAGGCAAGCGTGGCGAGCCGCGGCTGAAGCCGCCCTTTCCCGCTATCGAGGGTCTCTACGGCATGCCGACGGTCGTCAATAACGTGGAGACGCTGGCCTATTTGGTTCCGATCGTGGAGCGCGGGGCGGAGTGGTTTTCATCGGTCGGAACGGAGCGCAGCAAGGGCTATAAGATCGTTTCCGTCTCCGGCCACGTGCGCAACCCGGGCAACTATGAGGTCGCCCTCGGTACGCCGGTGCGCGAGATCATCGAACTCGCCGGAGGATTGCGCGCGGGACGGACGTTCGCGGCCGTGCAGCCGGGCGGCGGTTCGTCGGCGTGCATTTTCGCGGAGCACCTGGATTGGCCGTACGACTACGAAAGCATGACGAAGGCCGGCTCGATGCTGGGATCGGGCGGGTTCATCGTTTTCGACGACACGACCGACTTCGTCAACGCGGCATACAATCTCGTGCGCTTCTTCGCGCACGAGTCGTGTGGACAGTGCACGCCCTGCCGCGAAGGCGGCAGCTGGATGGAGCGCGTCCTCGAACGGCTCGTGCACCATCGCGGCATTCCGGGGGATTATGAGATGCTGTCGCGCGTCTCGGGCGCGATCACCGGCCTGAATTTGTGTGCCCTCGGCGACTCCATCGAGCCATTTCTAAAATCGGTCATGCTGCGCTTTCCGGACGCCTTCAGGTCGCGAATCGTTGCCGAAACGGTGGCGCAATGATCAACGTCACGATTGACGGTGTGCCGGTGACCGTTCCAAAGGGGACGTTGCTGGTCGAGGCAGCGAAGGCCGTCAAACAAGAGATTCCGATTTACTGCTACCACACGAAGTTGGGGCCGGCCGGATTGTGCCGCATCTGCATGGTCGAGATCGAGGGGATGCCGAAGCTCCAAATCGCTTGCAACACCGTGGCGACGGACGGCATGGTGGTTCGCACCCGGGGCGAGCGCGTCGAAGCGGCGCGCGCCGTGGTGCTGGAGCTCTTTCTCGTCAACCACCCGTTGGACTGTCCGATCTGCGACAAAGGCGGCGAGTGCGATCTTCAAGATTACGCTATGGCCTACGCACGCGGCACCTCCGACGTTGCCGACCCGAAGCTCGCCAAACCCAAGGCCGTCGACCTCGGCCCGACCATCGTGTTGGATGAAGAACGCTGCATCGTTTGTCAGCGCTGCGTGCGGTTCGACGACATCATTGCGGACGAGCGCCAGTTGGTCGTTAAGGACCGGGGGGCGCGCGACATCATCGCAACCGCGAGCGGACGGCCCTACCGGCACAACTTTACGGGAAACGTGACGGAGCTTTGCCCGGTCGGCGCGCTCACCTCGAAGACGTATCGCTTTAAGTCGCGGCCGTGGGATTTGAATCGGACGCAAACCTCTTGCACGCAGTGCGCCGTCGGATGCCAGCAGTTCGCCGACGTACGCTATGGCAAGCTGCTCCGCACCATGCTCGTGGAAGAGGATCAAATCTCCGACGGCTGGTTGTGCGATCGCGGACGTTATAACGTGGGCTTCTACGAATCGCCTGACAGGCTGGCGCAGCCGCTCTATCGCAAGAACGGCAAGCTGGTTCAAATCGGCTGGGACGATGCGTTCATCCTTTGGTCGCACGCCATTAGCAACGCCATCGCGGCGCGCGGCCCGGCGAGCGTCGGCGCCATCGGCGGCGGACGGCTGACCAACGAAGAAGCCTTTGCGCTGCAGCTCATTTTTCGCAGACTCGGCGTCAACAATCTGGATTGGCGCGCCGGTTCTCAGCGTCAAGCGACGCCCGGTGCGAAGGGCGCCCCGCTCGCGGCGATCGACTCCGCTGAAGTCATCGTGATCGCGGGAGAGTCGCCCGCCGAACGCGCGCCGGTCTTTTGGCTGCGGCTGCGCAAGGCCGCGCTGCACAACGGCGCTCGAATCGTTCGGGAGGACGGTCCGCAGGCTGCACGGAGCGTGGCCGGCGACGCCACGCGCGTCGCGCTCGTCTGGGACGGTATCGATTTGGCCGTCGGACGAAGCTACGCGCAGGCCTTCGCCGACGTGGGCGAGCTCTCGACGTTCATCACCAGCGAGCAGAGCAACGCTCGGGGTGCCGAAGCGATGGGCATGCTGCCGCGAAGCGGTCCCGGATACGCGGCGGTGCAGCAGCCGGGTTACGATGCAGCCACGATGCTGGATCGCGCGCGTTCCGGCGCGCTCGACGTGCTCTCGATCTTCGGCGCAAACCCGGTAAGGAACGGCCCCGATTCGGCGGTCGCGTCCGAAGCGCTCGCGAAGACGCCGTTCGTCGTGGTCAGCGAGCTCTTCATGACCGAGACCGCGTCGATCGCGACCCTGATCTTGCCGGCCAAAGGCGCCTTCGAGAAATACGGCACGACGACGAACCTCGCCGGGGATCTCTTGCCCGTTAACGCCTCGTTGCAAGCTCCCGAGTTCGTACGGTCCGATTTTGAAATGCTCTGCGGGCTGGCCGATCAGCTGGACGTCGCGATGCCCTCGTTCGATGAGATCGACCGTGCGGTAGTCACTCACATGGCCAAGACGCCCGAAGACTTCACGCTCGGCGACGAACGTTTCGCCGGCGTCGCCGTCGGTCTCGCCAAGCGAAACGGTCAAGCGCCGATCCTCTCGGGCGGCGGCACCTGGCGGCACGATCCCTGGTTGGCGGGGATGCGGGCCTCGGACGCTGCTAAATGACGTGGTGGCTAGCGGTTCTCATCAAGTCGGCGATTTTGCTCTTCGTCGTGGTGACGTCGTTTGCGTACGCGATGCTACTCGAGCGAAAGATCTTGGGCTGGATGCAGTTGCGTCCCGGACCGAACCGCGTCGGGCCGTGGGGTTTGTTGCAGCCGGCAGCCGACGCAGCCAAATTGATGCTCAAGGAAGATCTCACGCCGGAAACCGCGGATCCCCTGCTCTATAAGCTGGCGCCCTTCATTTCACTGCTCACCGCGTTTTCCGTTTATGCCGTGATTCCGTTCGGCGCATCTGCTTCGGGCGCGACCTGGGCGATCGGTAACGTCAACGCCGGCATCCTCTTCATTCTGGCGATTACCTCGCTCGGCGTGTATGGAATCTGTTTGGGCGGCTGGGCATCGGGATCGAAGTATCCGCTCTTGGGCAGCGTGCGTTCGACCGCGCAAATGATCAGCTACGAGTTGGCCATGTCGCTTTCGTTCATCGGCGTGCTGATTCTCGCCGGTACTACGTCGCTCGACGGCATCGTAAACGCGCAAACGCGATGGTGGTTCGTGCTGCCGCAGTTCGTCGGCTGCGTGATCTACGTGATCACGGCCGTGGCCGAAACGAACCGGGCGCCGTTCGATCTCGTGGAAGCCGAGACGGAGCTCGTCGCCGGTTTCCATACGGAATACTCCGGCCTTCGCTTTGGTCTCTTCTTCATCGCCGAGTACGTCAATATGCTGACGGTCTCGTGCATCGCGACCCTGCTGTTCTTCGGCGGATGGAATGCGCCGTTCCACCTGACCGCGATACCCGGGATCGCGTGGTTCGTCATCAAGGTCGCGTGTTTCATGTTTTTCTACATGTGGCTGCGCGCCACGCTGCCGCGCTTGCGCTACGATCGTCTTATGGCGTTTGGTTGGAAAGTGCTGCTGCCGGTCGCAACGCTCAACCTGATCGCCACCGCGGTCGTCGTGGCGTACAGGGGATAAGGCCGAACCATGGCATCAAGGAAACACCTTTACAACGTCGGAGCGATCCTCAAGGGACTTTCGATCACCTTCGGCTTCATGTTCCGCAAGCGCCCGACGATTCAGTATCCGTCCGTCAAAAAACAGCACGCCCCCCGTTTTCACGGCCTCCACGAGTTGCGCCGCTACGGCGACGCGAAAGAGCGCTGCATCGGCTGCGAGCTCTGCTCGAGTGTCTGTCCCGCCAACGCCATCACTGTCATCGGCGCGGAGAATTCGCCGGACGATCGCCGCTCGCCGGGTGAGCGCTACGCCGCCCGCTACGAAATCGACGAGTTGCGCTGCATCTTTTGCGGGATGTGCGAAGAGGCTTGCCCGACGGACGCGATCGTCCTTACGCCGCGCTTCGAGATGGCCGACTTCCGTCGCGGCTCGTTCGTTTACGATAAGGATCGGCTTCTGGTGCCGCCCGATGCCGGCATCGGGCCGGCTCCCGACGAACGGCCGGGCGGAATTCCCGGCGATCTCGGGCGCGTCGCGGAGGTCAAGGCGACCACCGACGTCGAGCGCGGCTACGACGCGACATGGCGCGGTGAAATTCTCAAAACGCAGCGCAAGGGCCTCGCGCTTCTTCGGCCGCCGAAAGAACGATGATCGCGTTTTGGGCGGTCGGCACGATCCTGGTTGCGAGCGCGGTCTGGACGATCGCCGCGAGCAAGCCGGTCTACAGCGTCGTCGCGCTGCTGCTCAATTTTGCGGCCCTGGCGGTGCTGTACCTGACGCTTTCGGCCGAGTTCTTGGCGGTGATTCAAATCATCGTTTATTCGGGCGCGATCTTGGTGCTCTTCGTCTTCGTCATCGCACTCTTGAGCAGCGGCGTGAGCCCGTTCGCGACGGGGCCCGACCGCCTGCCGAAGATTTGGATGCCGGCGGCGGTGATCGTCGGAGCCGCCTTTGCGTTTGTCGCCTACGCTCTTGCGCACGCGCCGGCGGTAGCGGCGCCTGCGACCGGGGCCGTCGGCGCGGCGGGGGTCTTCGGCAGCGTCGCCGACTTCGGCAAGGCCCTCTTCACGGTGCAGCTTCTGCCATTCGAAGTCACCGCGCTGATTCTGATGGTTGCCGTGATCGGCGTCATCACGTTGGGCGGGGAACAGATGCGCGAAACGGCTCCGCGCTCCGTGAAGAAGGCGGATCGTGCGATGCGCGAGGCGATTCTTCGCGAGGGCGACGACTGATGGGGGTCCCGATCGGTAACTACCTCGCGCTTGCCGCCGTCATGTTTTTCATCGGCGTGACCGGCGTGATCGTCCGGCGCAACCCGCTCATCATGCTGATGAGCATCGAGCTGATGTTCAACGCCGCCAATCTGCTGCTCATTGCGTACGCTCGGCTCTGGCTCCACAACGTGGGCCAGATCTTCGCCTTTCTCGTGATAACCGTCGCCGCCGCCGAAGCAGCCATCGGCCTGGCCATCATCGTGACGACGTTCCGCCCCGAAAAATATGTCGACGTCGACGATGTGAGGACGCTGCATGGCTAGCCTCCGGGATTCGGATTGCGCCGTTCGGACGCTCGTCGCGGCACGTCTAGCCAAGCATCGAGGATTTAGCGAGGCATGACGATGCATCATACGCTCGGGGTCGGCGGGTCGTATCCGCTCCTGGTGACGTTGTGGCTGCTGCCGTTGGGCGGTGCGGTGATTTGCTGGGCGTTCGGCCCGTGGCTAAAAGCGGCGGCCGGGTGGCTCGTTTCGGCATTGGTCGGCGCCTCGTTCGTGCTGGCCATTCTTTCGTGGGGCGTTGCAACGCAGAATCTCGGCGGCGCCTCGGGCGCGAATCAACCGCTGTTCGCATGGATGCCCGGGTTCGACTTCGGACTCTTGCTCGATCCGCTCTCGTTCTTGTGGACGCTCATCATCACCGGCGTCGGATTTCTGATCGTCTTCTACTCGATCGGCTACATGGACGGGGACGTCGCCTTCGCGCGCTTCTTCGCGTACATGGGTTTCTTCGTTTTTGCGATGCTGACGCTGGTGCTCTCCGATAACTTCGTGGGCTTACTCGTCGGTTGGGGACTGGTGGGGCTCGCCTCGTACTTTCTGATTGGATTCTGGTTCGAGCGTCCTACGGCCGTTGCGGCCGCGCGCAAAGCCTTTGTGATGAACGTCGTCGGCGACGCCGGCATGATGTTCGCCATCGTCTTGATCGTCGCGAGCGTGCACTCGATCGGATTTGGCGATGCCTTCGCGGCTGCCGGAACGTATGGCACCGGGTTGCTCTTTGCGATTTGCATCGCGCTCTTCATCGGCGCGGCCGCCAAATCGGCGCAGGTCCCGTTGCACACCTGGTTGCCGGACGCGATGGAAGGCCCGACCCCGGTGTCCGCGCTGATTCACGCCGCGACGATGGTGACCGCCGGAGTCTATCTGATCGCGCGCTGCGCGCCGCTGTGGAGCAGCAGTGCCAGCGCGCAGATGCTCGTAGGAACGATCGGCGGCCTGACCGCGCTGTTGGGCGCGATCCTCGGCACCGCCCAGTGGGATATCAAACGAGTCCTCGCATATTCGACGATGTCGCAAATCGGCTACATGATCATGGGAGTCGGCGTGGGTGCCTACGAAGGCGGCATCGCGCATTTCTTCACGCACGCGTTTTTTAAGGCGCAGTTGTTTCTGGGCGCGGGCATCGTGATTCACGCGCTCGGCAACGAGCAAGACCTTCGTAAAATGGGCGGCTTGTGGCGGCGAATGCCCTTCGCGTTTTGGGTGATGCTCACCGGCGTGCTCACGATCTGCGGGGTTCCCGGGTTTAGCGGTTTTTTCTCCAAGGATCAAGTCATCTACGGCGTCTTGCAGCACGGTCACCCGTGGCTCTACGCCGTCGGTGTTCTGACGGCGGGCATCACCGCGTACTATATGTTTAGGCTGCTCTTCATCGCATTTTTGGGCGAGTACCGCGGCGACGCGCTTTCCACCGAGCACGCACACGCTCCGGCCTGGATCATGAACGCGCCGGTCGCGATTCTCGTCGTTCCCAGCGTTGCCATCGGCGGGGCATTGATGGTCGGCGGCGAGAGCTCGCCCTGGGCGAAGTTCTTCGCGCCGCTCTTCGATCGATACGCCGTTGCGCCGGCGGGCGCCCCGCCGATTTCAGAGACGCTGACCTCGGCGATCGTCTTCGCGCTGGTCGTGATCGGATTCGCGATCGCCTGGCAACGGTACGCTACGCGCGGCGCGCAAGCCAATGCGGTCGAACGTTTGCGCAGCGAAACCATCGCCATGCCCGCGATCCTCTCGAACCTTTTTTACTTCGATGCGGCAATCAACCTGATCTTCGTGCGCAGCGCCCAGTTGATGGGCAGCGTGGCCGGACGCGTGCTCGACCCGCGCGTGCTCGACGGCGCGGTACGAGACTGCGTTTTTTGGGCGCGTTGGCTGGGTGCGGTCGTTCGATCCTTCCAGACCGGTCTCGTGCGGGCGTACGCCTTGATCTTGGTATTCGGCGCCGCCTGTTTCATCGTCTACTACGCTTTCGTGGGAGCGGCGCGGTAAATGGCGCTCGTTCTCGCGACGATCCTGCTGCCGATTCTCGCGGGCGGATTGCTTTTCGCGCTTCCGCGCCAGGATCGCATCCTTTCGCGAACGTTGGGCACGGGGGTCGCCGCAGCGACCTTCGGGATGCTGTTCGCCGCCGGCCACGCTGAATGGAGCGTGCGTTGGCTTTCACGCCCGTTTCAGGCGGCGTTCCATTTCGGCGCAACGCCGATTTCGTTCTGGATTGCATTGCTGCTGGCGATCTGCACTGCGTGCGCTATCGCCGCCGCTCGAGTCCCTCGCTTGCGGGACTTCGTAGCCCTGATGCTCATGCTGGAAGGAACGATGCTCGGGCTCTTCTTGGCGCGAGATCTTCTGGTGTTCGCGCTCTTCTGGGATCTGATGCTCGTGCCGGTCTTCTTCGTTCTGATTGGATGGGGCGAACACCCCACGACGGCTTGGCGATACTTCATCTACAATTTCGCGGGGGGGCTGACGCTGCTGCTGGCGACCGCCGCATTCGGAGTGATCTACGGTTCTACCGACGTCATCGGACGCGCGGGCGCACACTTAGCCGGCGGCTGGGCCGGATGGATTTATGCGGGGTTTGCCTTTGCTTTTTTGGTGAAAACGCCGGTGTGGCCGTTGCACACGTGGATGCCGCCGACGTATAGCGGGCTGCCTTCACCCATGGTCGCCGTTGTTTCGGCCGTGCAGTCGAAGGCGGGACTCTACGGATTTTTGGCGATCGCCCTGGCGCTCGTACCCGAATACGTTCACGCGTATGCCGTGCCGCTAATGGTGCTGGGTGCGATCTCGCTGATCTACGGTGCAGTGGTCGCGCTGGTGCAAACCGACGCAAAGCGCGTGGTCGCGTATTCGTCGCTTTCGCACCTCGGTTTGATCGTGCTCGCGATCGGCTCGGGAAACCGCATCGCGCTCGCGGGGGCCTTGGTCTACATCGTTGCGCATGGGCTCTTCTCGGCGGCGCTCTTCTTGGTGCTGGGTTTCGTCGAGCAGCGCGAGGAGACGCGATCGTTGCTGCGCCTCGGTGGCTTGGGGTGGAAGAATCCGCGGCTCGCCGGCGCGCTGTGCATCGCGGCGCTCGCCGCGCTGGGGCTTCCCGGTTTGGCTGGATTCGTGGGCGAGATCGTGATCCTCATCGGCGTCTATCAGGCCGGTTACGTGTGGCCGGTCATCGTGGCGTTGATCGCCATCGTCCTGGCGTCGGCTTACATGCTGCGGCTTTATCAGGACATCATGAACGGACCGCAGCGGGCGGACGTGCCGGTCCGTGCGGACTTGACCTGGGTCGAAGGACTTGCGGTTGCGCCGCTGCTCGCGGCGCTGCTATTGATTGGCGTCTATCCGGCGCCGCTGTTGCACCCATGACGCCGCCGTTTACCGGAGCCGACTGGTCGGCGATTCTTCCCGTCGGCGTCGTCGCCGTCGCGGCGCTGGCCGTGCTCGCGCTCGATCTCTTTTCCGGCCGGCGCGAGCTGCGCTACCTTTCGATCGGAATCGCGTTGCTGGGCGTGATCGCTGCTGGGGTCCTTGCCGCACGGCAATTTGGCCACAATCACGATGCATTCTTCGGCGGCTTCATGACCGGCGGCTTCGCAACGGTCTTTCAAGAGATCATCTTGACCGCGGCGGCCGGCTCGCTGGTTCTGTATGCCGCGACCGGCTCGGCGCAGCGCGTCGCCGGACCAACGGCGATTATGCTCTGGAGCACCTGCGGCGCGATGCTGATGGCCGGCGCCGCGAATCTCTTGATGATTTTCCTCGGGCTCGAGTTACTTTCGCTCGGCCTCTACGCCCTCTGCGCGGCGTCTGACCGAAAGACGGCAAGAGAATCCGCCCTGAAGTATTTGATCCTGAGCTCGGCCGCAACCGCGTTTTTGCTGTTCGGCTCGGCGCTGCTCTTCGGCGCAACGGGAAGCGTGCGGCTCTCCGACTTCGTCAGTCCGTCGCTGGCCTTCAACCCGCTTTTCTGGACCGGCGCCGGCATGTTTCTGATCGGACTCGCTTTCAAGCTGAGCCTCGTGCCGTTTCACACCTGGACGCCCGACGTTTTCGAAGGCGCGCCACTGCCGGTTACCGCGTTCATGAGCGTGGCGACGAAGGCCGCTACGTTAGCCGTGTTCGCCCGGTTCATTTACGCGGCTCTGCCGGCCGCAACCGGAGATCGGCTCTTGCTCCCGGTCTGGATCGCGGCCGGACTTTCGATGATCGTCGGAAACGTCGGGATGCTCGCGCAGCACGATCTGAAACGTCTGCTGGGCTATTCCGGCATCGCGCAGGTGGGCTACATTTTGGTGGCGCTCGCGGGCACTACGCCGCTGGGCCTGCGCTACGCGCTGTACTATCTGACGGCGTACGCGTTCATGAATCTAGGAGCTTTTGCGGTTGCGGCCTCGATCTCGGGGGACACCGAGGAAGGCGCCAGATTGAGCAGCTATCGCGGCTTGGGGCACCGGCGGCCGTGGCTCGCGGCGGCGATGACGATCTTCTTGCTTGCCCTGGCTGGATTGCCGCCGACCGCCGGGTTTCTCGGGAAAATTCTGATCCTGGCGACCGGCGCCGCCAACGGGTACTTCTGGTTGGCCGGATTGTTGATCGTTGGGACGGCCATTTCGCTCTACGCGTATGCGAAGGTGATTCGAGCGATGTACGAACGAGAGGCCGGGGCAAAGCCGGACGGCGCTCGGCAGCTCGCGCCGTTGGCATGGCTCAGCGCGGCCATCTGTGCGGTCGCCGTCATCGCGATGTCCTTCTATCCGCTCACCCCCAGCAACGTGCTTCCGCTCGTGAAATAGCCCCTCAAAAGCAGCCGTCACGCCTCGCTCCGGCGGTGCGCTATAGTAGGGTTGAGGTACCCCGCCATGACTCGAAGCCTGCTTTTCGCCCTCGCCGTGTTGGCGCTACCCCTGTCGGCGATCCTCGCCGGGCCGGCCAGAGCCTCCATAGACGAGACCACCATCATTCCCGCGGAGGCTCACGCGACGGCCGATCAACAGGCCGCGATCACCTACGCGCGCGAGTTGATCGCCGCCGGAGAGATGGATGCGGCCGTAACACAGCTCGGGGACTTCGTCGCCACCCATCCGGACGCTATCGATGCGGCCCGCTTTTTGGGCGACCTCTACTATCGGCAAGGGCACTTCGACCGTGCGGAGGCGGTGTATCGCGGACTTATCGCGCGGAATCCGCACGATAAGGAGACGCACAACCGCCTCGGCGTCGTTTACGCGACCCAGAATCGTATTGACGAAGCAATCGCGGAGTTCGAAAGCGCGCTGCCCGGCACCGATTCAATTCGCGATCTCGTGATTCTTCATTTGCGCAAGGGCGACTTGCCGCAGTATGAGGCGCAGATGGTTCGCGCCGCGAACGCCGAGCCGACGGACTCCGATACGCAAGAAGAGCTGGGCGAAATCTATGGAACGCTCCATCGCCCTTACGAGGCAATCCTGTACTTTCGCCGCGCTCTCGATACCGATAGGCACTCGATTGCGGCGCTCAACGGCCTAGCAATTGCGTACCTGGACCTCCACGATCATGTTACGGCGATCGGTTACGTGAACGATTGCCTCAACCTCGATCCGATCAACTACGCCTGCTTGGACAATCTCGGCGTGGCAGAAATTCAGGCCGGCCAATACGGCGATGCGCTCAATCAACTTAAGCGAGCTCATCGTTTGGAGCCGGAGCGTCCGGAGGCGATCGTCAATTTCGGTTATCTCGCCGACGTCAACGGCGACTGGAAGCGCGCCGTCACGTATTACGTCCAGGCGATCGCCGTCAACCCATACGTTCCGGAATCGTACGTGAACCTAGGAATCGACTACGAGCACAACGGGCTCTACGCGCTCGCGCAAGCGGCGCTCCTCAAGGGTGTTGCGGCGGCGCCGTACGACGGTCGGGTCCGATATCTTTTGGCGCGCGCCTACGCGGCGCAAGGGCAGAAGGCGCTAGCGCTGGCCCAGCTCAAGGCCGCCCAAGCCTCACTCGATCCCGACGTAGCGGAGATCGCGAAAGAGGAATCCGCGCGCCTCGCCGGTTCGGCTGCTACCGCACCTCAGTAACGCCGGCGCGAATCGCGGCGCTTTTAGTCTCTTGCGATGCAGTCGATTTCCACGCGCGCCTCTTTCGGCAACGCGGCGACGGCTACGGTCGAGCGTGCCGGCTTGGTCATCCCGAAATACCGCTCGTAAACGCCGTTAACGGCGGGGAAATCGTGCATGTCGACCAAGAAGATGGTCGTCTTCACGACGTTGGCAAACTCGTAACCGGCGGCGCAAAGGATCGCGCCAAGATTTTCGATGACGCGTTCGGTTTGCGCGCCAATGTCGCCGGCGACCAGCTCGCCGGTTTTTGGGTCGAGCGGAATTTGGCCGCTGCAGTAGAGCTCGTTTCCGCAGACGACGGCTTGGCTGTAGGCTCCGATTGGTAGCGGAGCGTGAGGTGTGGCGACGTGCTGGAATTTCATGCCTGATCCCCTATTAAGCGGGTAGCGGTTCGCTGCGGGTCATCGTGCCTTTGAACGCCATGGGGGGCTCATCGATGCCGAAGTTTTCCTTATACAGCGCCTCGATGCGCGCCAATTCCTCGGATGACAGCGCCGGCGCGTCGGATGCCGCGGCGAATTCCGTCAGTTGCTCGCGGTCGTAGATGTTCGGTAGAACCGTCATGACGCGCGGCTCGGCAAGGAGCCACTTAAGCGCGGCTTGTCCGAGCGTACGATCCGGGCGCTCGAGGAAGCGCAGTTGCTCGACCTTCGCAATGCCGTTGATCAACCATTCGCGGGGACGATGGCGCCGATGGTCGCCCTTGGCAAAAGTCGTGTCGGAAGTGTAATGCCCTTCCAGCATGCCGCTCGAGTGCGGCACGCGAATCATGTACCCCGTCGGGGCGCGGAATTCGTAGGCTGCCCGAATCTGTTCGTTCCCCGGATATTGCTCCAGCATGTTCCAGATGATCTGCAGGCTTGCGAGACCGCGCTGCCGCACCGCATTGACACCTTCGTAGAGCCAGCCGATCGCGGGGCCGAGTGCCACGCCGTACATCCGAATCTTCCCCTCGCGCTTAAACGATTCGAGTAAATCCCACAACGCCTCGTCCTCGATCTGCGCCATGCGCGCGTTGTGCATCTGATAGATGTCGATGTAGTCGGTGCTCAACCGCCGCAGTGACGCTTCGAGCGCCCGGCGAACGAACTCGGGCGAAAAATCGTGCGGCAACTCGGATTGTCCGCGCCGCTGCCCGTCGGCGTTCGAAAAATCGTAGCCAAACTTGGTCGCGTAGACGACGCGGTCTCGCCGATCGCCGAAGGCGGCAGCTAGCTGTTCCTCGCTGCGGCCATTGCCGTAGGTGTCCGCTGCGTCGAAGAGCGTGATGCCGAGATCGTGGGCGTCGCGAAGCATCGCGACGGCTTCGGTATCGCTCTTCTCGCCCCACCAACCCGTCGAAGTAGTCCAGAGGCCGAAGCCGATCTCGCTCACGGTTACGTCGCTGCTCGGGTAGGTCCGATATTTCATGCGGGGGCCTTCTCCGCTCGCGGCGCTAACACTTCATCCTATGGACGCGAGCGAGACGTTGCACGATCTCCTAGAGCGAGTCGCGGCCTGGATCGAGCGGTACTTCGAACATCCCGAGGCATATCGCGTCATGCCCGACGTCAAACCCGGCGACGTCGTCGCCGCGCTGCCGGCGCAAGCCCCCGAATCGGGCGAGCCCTTCGAGCGGATTTTCGCCGATTTCGAGCAGATCGTCGTGCCCGCGACTACTCACTGGAATCACCCGCGATTCTTCGCGTATTTTGCGACCAGTGCGGCGCCGGCGGCCATCGCCGCAGAGGCTCTGGCCGCGACGCTGGACGTCAAAGCGATGCTGTGGCGCACGTCTCCGGCGGCAACCGAGCTCGAGGAAGTGACGATGCGTTGGCTGTCGCGCCTCCTCGGGCTGCCACGTGACTGGACCGGCATCATATACGATACCGCATCCATCGCCGGCTTTACGGCGCTGGCCGCCGCGCGCGAGGCGCTCGATCTGGGCATCCGCGAAGAAGGAATGGCCGCCCGCGACCTGCCCCGATTGCGCGTATACATCACCGAGAACACGCACTCGCATATCGATAAGGCGGCGATCGCGCTGGGGGTGGGACAGCGCAACGTCGTTCGGGTGCCCTGCGACGAGGCGTTTCGCATGCGCCCCGACGCGCTGGCCGCACAACTCGACGCAGACCGTCGGGCCGGGATGAAGCCTTTGGCGATCGTTGCGACGGTAGGAACGACCTCGACCACATCCGTCGATCCGGTGCACGCCATTGCGGAGATCGCGGGCCGCTACGGCGTGTGGCTTCACGTCGATGCCGCCTATGCGGGAATCGCTGCAATCGTACCCGAGTTTCGGGAGCTGCTCGAGGGCGTCGAATTCGCGGACTCGCTCGTCGTCAACCCGCATAAATGGATGTTCGTTCCGATGGATTGTGCGGTGCTTTTCGTAAAGGACGAATCGATCGTTCGCCGCGCGTTCGGCGTCGTACCGGAGTATCTTTCCACGCCCGAACCCGATGCGATCAACTACATGGACTACGGCCTGCAGCTGGGCCGGCGCTTTCGAGCGCTCAAGCTGTGGTTCGTGCTGCGTCACTTTGGCGCCGAAGGGATACGTCAGCGGCTGCGCGCGCACATCGAGCTCGCGCAAGAGTTCGCTGCGTGGGTACGCAACGAGCCCGGCTGGGAGGTGCTGGCGCCCCACCCCTTGTCGGTAGTCTGTTTTCGTTATGCGCCGCCGGGCTGGGACGAAGCGCAGCTGGAAACGCTCAACGCCGCGCTCATGCATTCCGTGAACGCCACCGGTGAAATTTTTATGTCGCACACAAAGATCGAGGGCCGGTACGCGCTGCGGCTGGCGATCGGCAACCTCCGTACGCAGCGCGGCGACGTCGAGCATGCCTGGAGTATTTTGAAACGCGAAGGCCGCACGCTTAGTGGCGGATGATCGTACTATGCAATCCCAACGGTTGGCCGCTGAGTAGCACGCCAACGGTCTCGATCACCATGAGAACGACGAAGTAGGCAACCGGGATCAACGGCAGGCAGGCCAGAGCAATCTGCGCATACGACGAAGAACGCGCCGAACGGCGCCTGCGCCATACCCACACGATCCATGACGTTGCGATCGACAGGATGCACAAACACGGGAACGAGACGACGACCAACGCGTTGACCCAAGCGGCCGGATTGTTCATGGCGCCTGGGGCGTCGAAGAACATCGGAGAGAGAGCCGCTCCAAGAAGGCCCGGGACCAGCAGAACGCCCCAAACCGAGGTAACGACAATCACCAATGTTGGCCGCGGCGCGTAACCATCCGCCATAGCGCGCTAATACAACCGCAGGTATTGGTCGCGTTCCCACGGGTGGACGGCACGGCGGTAGCGTTCGTATTCTTCGAGCTTCGCATCGCGGAACGCATGATAGAGGTGGTCGCCGAGGGCCGCGCGCACGACCGCGTCGGCGTCGAGTTCGGTAATCGCTTGGCGCAGGGACTTCGGAAGCGTGCCGATGCCACGCTCGCGACGTTCCATTTCGCTCAAGTCGTAGGTCGATCCGACCAGAGCCGGTCCCGGTAAGGTGTGCTGCCGGATGCCGTCCGCGGCCGCGCCGATCAGCACCGCGAGCGCGAGGTACGGATTGCACGCCGGGTCGGGGCTGCGCATCTCTATTCGAGGCGGGGTTTGGTCCGGCGGAACGCGCACGAGCGCGTTGGCGCTGCGCTGCGACCACACGGTGTAGATCGGGGCATCCCATGCCGCTACCAAACGTTTGTAGGAGTTCACGGTTGGATTACAGATTGCCGTCGTTGCCGGGGCGTGCGTCAGCAATCCCCCGACGACGTAGAGCGCCGTTTCGTCGTCGGTGCCCTCGGCCAACCGGAAGTCGGCGTGAAGGCCGCTGCCGGCGCGGTCCTCCAGCGGCTTCGGCATGAACGTAGCGTCCAGTCCGAATTCGGATGCGACGTGCTTGGCGATCGTGCGCAACGTCAAGGCGTGGTCCGCGGCCGCCAGCGGATCGTCGTGCGCGACGTCGATCTCGTGCTGCCCGGCGCCGTGTTCGTGATGCGCCGACGCGATCGGCACGCCCATTTCGCGCAGAGCGGCAACGATTGCGTTGCGAGCTTCCTCGCCGCGGTCGTTGGCCGAGAAATCGAAGTACGAGCCGACGTCCGACGTCGTGGTCGAAGCGACGGCGCCGAGTTTTTGCTCGAACAGGTAGAACTCGATTTCCAGCGCGATGCGCTGGCCGTTCAACTCCGAAGCGCTCTCGATTGCGCGCCGCAGCGTCGTGCGCGGACAGCCCTCGAACGGCGAGCCGTCCGGCATGGCGATGTCGCAGATCAGCCGGGCTTCGGCTCCATCGGGGGCGCTGCGCCAAGGATAGATCGCAAACGTCGAGGGATCCGGCCGCAGCAGCATGTCGAGCTCTTCGCCGCGCACGAAGCCGTCGATCGATCCGCCGTCGAAGGTGATTCGTCCGTCGAGCGCGGCTTCGAGCTGATCGATCGGAATCGAAACGTTTTTGCTCACGCCGAAGATGTCGGCAAAAACCAGGCGGACGAATCGCGCATTGCGTTCGCGCGCCAGCTTGAGGACGTCCCGTTTGGCGGCGGGGCGCCGGGATTCAGGTCGAGTTGTGGAGTTCATCAATTGCTACCGCCAAGCGAAGCGTAAGTTGATCGTGTGGGCTTTCCAGCGATCGTGCTGAGATTTCGGCGATCTGCCGCAAACGGTAAAAGACGGTATGACGATGGACGTTCAGCTCCGCCGCCGCCGTCTTGACGTTTTGTCCGACCTTGAAATAGAGCTTCAAGGTTCGTTCCAGCTCGGTCTGATGCTTTGCATCGTAGTGCCGCAACGGCGCGAGCGCCTCGGACGCAAATGCCCGCAGCCGCTTGACTTCGGCGCCCTCATACAGCAGCGCGTAAGCGCCCAGCTCGTCGTACGAAGCGACGCGGCCGCTTCCGTAAACGCGCCGGCCGATCGCGAGCGCGGCTTGCGCGGCTGCGGCGCTTCGGGACAGCGCCAGCAGCGGCTCGACCGTGCCGACGCCGCCCGAGATGCGCAGATGCGGCTTGGTCCGCGCAACGTTCTTGGGCAGCAAGCTCGCCGCGGTCCGCGCGTTGCTCGCGTCAACCGTGCGTCCGGCCGGAACGAAAACCATCAGCACCGCGCCGCGCTCGACGATGCCGAGCTCTCCTTCCGGGCGCCGAAAGGCGTCCGCAACGACCGCGCGCAGTTCGCCGGGGTCGGCCGGACTGCGTCCGTCGTCGAGACGCTCCGCCTCTAGCGCGATCGTCACATACGACGCGGCCGGCGCGATGCCGTGCGCGGCCGCATCTTCACGTGCCGCCGCTGCGTCGTGAAATGTCTGGGTCAGGAGCGCATCCCAAAAATCGCCCTTCCGCCCGCGCAGGCCCGCAGCGTCGTGCGCGAGTTCGACGCCGATGACCGCTGCGGTGAGGCGCAGGAGGACCTCCGCATCGGCGGCGGAGTTTCCGCCGAACACGGAAAGCCAGCCGAAGTGGCTCGCGCCGGCGGTCACACGACAAGCCTTACCGGGCGCGTCTGCCTCCACGGTCGCGCGCGCGCTCGCCGGAATCGCCCCCGTACCGGCGGCGGCGAGATGTCGCCAATGCGCATCCTCGAGCAGCACGCCGCCGCCTACGCGCTGCGCCAGGTGTGCGGCCAGTGCTTTGAGGCCTCCCCCCGATGCGGCGATGCGCGCAAGTGCCTCGGTGAATTCGACGATCGCCTGCGGCGTCACGTTAGGCCGTGATGCGAGTGATGCCGCGCGCGAAGATGCGGCAACTTCTTGGCTACCTCGGCGGGCATGATCGCATCGATTGCATCGTCTACCGTGACGATGCCCAACATCTTACCGTGGTCGTCGACGACCGGTACCGCTAAGAGATCGTACTTCGCAATCGTGGAGGCGACGTCCACGGCCGGCGTAAGGGGATCGACGGTCACTAAATCGGACTCCATGATGCGGTCGATGAAGGCCGTCGGCAACGCCAGGAGCAGCGTGCGCAGCGACAGTGCGCCGAGCAGATGGTCGTCCTTATCGACGACGTAAAGGTAGTAGATGAACTCCGAGGCCGGCGCGATTTCGCGAATCTTTCGGATCGTCGCTACGGTAGTGCGGTGCGGATAGATCCACACGTAGTCGGTCGTCATCATGCCGCCGGCCGTATCTTCGGGATACTTGACGAGCTCCCGCAGCTCTCCGGCCGTGTAGGCGCTCATCTCGGCCAGCAGCTCCGACTGCTGTTCCTCGGGAAGCTCGGCGAGCAGATCGGCCGCATCGTCCGCGTCCATCTCCTCGATGATGTCGGCGGCGCGCTCGGTGCCGATGTCCTCGATCAGATTCTTCCGCGTCTCGGTATCGAGATGTTCGAACGCATCGGCGGCCGTTTCGTCGTCAAGCTGCCCGACGACGGCCGCGGCTTCGCGCGCGGAAAGGTCGCCGATGATCTCCGCTAGCTCGGAAGGATGGAGTCGCGCAAGGCGACTTTCCTTCACCGATAGCTGCACGTGCGACGGGTTCACCTCGCGTATCGGCGACACCGAATCCCACGCAATCATCGAGCGCCGAGCGTTCCCGATGCCCGACAGCCAGCGTTTGCCGAACGATCGCAAACCGAGGCGGCGCAGTAGCCCCGCGACTCCGACGTCCGCGGCGACGACGCGCAGCCGGCCACCCGTGTTGGCAACCTCGATGTCGTTGATGCGCACGACTTTGCGGCCGTCCACGTCGACGATTTGCTTGTCGAGCAAGTCGGCGACGAGATAGAGCTCCTGTTGCTCGGGAGGTACGGATTCCGTTGGCGCGATCGTGAGCGCAACGCTTCCGTCGCGGTCAACGTCTGCAACCGTCTCGATCGGCGCGAAGCGCAGGCCTTGCGACGTCTTGATGACGATGCCGTCCACCTGCGGAAAGACCGCGTCGGGCTTGCTGACCACGAAATCCGACACTTTGCCGATCGGCACGTCGTCGAGCATCGCCCGCCGTCCCACTAGTTCCGAGATGAATCCCTCGGTGAACGCCATACCGCCGCGTTAGCCAATACCGGCGGAAAATCCGTTAGGCCGCCAGCGGGGTGCGTCGCATCCAGGCTCCGTCTCGCAGCTTCCATTGTGTCAGCAGCGCGCGCACGGTCCACGCTGCGATCCAACCGATCGGAACGCTATACAGCCCCAGATGGAGGCGCTCGATCCCAATCCAGGCCAGGGGAATCACGAGCACGCTGCACAGGATGCCGACGGTCATCGAAAAGCGCGTGTCCCCGGAGGCGCGGATCGGCGCGAGTGAGACCATCGCCCAGCCTTTGAGGGGCAGCGTGACCATGTGGAGTGCTAAGGGCAGCGCAGCCATCGCTGCGACGCTTGCATCCAGCGTAAATAGGTACGCCAACGGCCACGCCAAAAGTGCGGTGACTATCCCCGTCAGCGTCGTTACTACGAATGAAACGCGACGCGCGCGTTCGAAGAACGACAGCGCGCCGGCGGGATCTCGTGCGCCGAGGCGCTGGCCGATCACGATCTGCACGGCGCTCTGCAACGGCCCGGGCACGACGAACGTCAGGTCGGAGACGACGTTGAGGGCGCGAAACCCGGCGATGGCAATCGCACCCAGCGGCGCCAGCATCGCTACGATGAATACGTCGGGGCCGATCACGCCAAGTAGAAAAATCGCTTCGGGCAGGCCCAGCGCGGCGCACCGCCGCGCCAGCATCCACGGCAGCGTAAGCTCGGCAAAAACACGGTACTGCGGCCGCCGCATCGTGTAGATCACGGCGTAAATTGCCGCAATAGTTTCGGAAAGCAGCGACGAGACTCCAGCACCCTCGATTCCGAATGGCCGGTGCGTCCACCAGCCTAGGCCCAGAATCAGCAGCAGCGGGATGTGAATCAGATTGACCACCAGCAGCACGAGGATTCCAAGTTGCCGGTTTCCCGCGGCGCCGAGCCCGACGATCAACGTACCAGAAATCACGATGGGTACGATCGACGCGCACCGGAGTATCAGGTAAGTCGAGCTTGCATGAGCGCTCGGAAGGTTGCCGATCATCCAGTGGATCGCAGCGTTCGACCCGGCTAAGCTTGCGGCAAAACAAAGTGTGCCGACGAGCAGCGGCACGACGACGCCCGCGCGAACGGTTCGCGCGAAACCGTCAACGTCGTGAGCGCCGATGCGTTGTGCCGCGACGATGGACGTGCCGCTCAGGAAGCCCGACACGGCGAACACGATCGCGAGGAACAAAGTGCTGGCCGCCGTAGCGCCGGCCAGCGCCACGGTTCCGATGCTGCCGATCGCGATCGTATCGGCCGTTCCAAGCAGTTGATCGCCCAGCATCTGCACGGCAACCGGAAGCGAAAGGCGCCGGAACGCGGCGCCAATTCGGGTATGATCGACGATCATCGATGCGGAGTCCACCGGTGTTACCGGATGCTATCCAGGATGCGGAAGAAGGCGTCGATGTCTTCGTCGACGGTGTAGAAGTGTGGGCCGATTCGTATGCCGCAGCCGGGGCGATAGTCGACGAAAACTCGCCGCTCGATCAAGCGGCGGCAAGCCTGTTCCGAGCCGTCGAAATCGATCCCGATCCAGCCGGTGCGCCTTTCGGCTTGCAGCGGTGAGTTGATCCGCAACCCGCGCTCCAGCGCCATTCCAACGATCTTATCGGTGAGGCGAACGTTGTGTTCGCGAATCCGCGGCACGCCGACGGAGGCAATCAACGCGTGTCCGGGTGCGGCGACGACGTAGCCGGGTATGGTCGGCGTGCCGTGGCCGAACCGGTACATCGAGGCGGCGTGAACGATGGGTGCTTCTTCAAATGCAAAGGGGCGGTCGTGGGCCATCCAGCCGGTGATCGCGGGGCGAAGTGATTGCAGCAGCGCTGGCTTGACGTAGATCCAGCCGCAGCCGGGTCCGCCGCAAAGCCATTTGTGCGATCCGCCCGTAGCGAGATCGAGGTCCAGCGCCCCGACATTATACGGATAGATGCCCGTCGTTTGATAGGCGTCGACGCAGAGCAGCGCGCCGACGGCGCGGCAGCGTTTTTGGATCGCTCCGACGTCGGACAGCGCGCCGGAGACGTAGTATGCATGCGAGATCACGGCGATTGCGGTTTTCTCCGTGATGGCGGCCAGGATGCGTTCGGTTGGAATCGTTCGTCCATCGTCCGACGGGACGATCCGAACTGCCGCTCCGTAACGCTCCCATTCGCGCCAGACGTAGGTGAGCGAAGGAAACTGCAAGGCTTCGTAAACCACCTCGTTGCGCTCGCCGCGAAACTCAATGCAGGTCGCAAGCGCCGCCTGGAGCACCGAAACGTTTGGTCCCAAAAATACCGACCCGGCCGGCGCCCCGACGATCGCTCCGATGCCGTCGGCGATCTCGGCGATTCGCGGCAACCAGCGTTCCCAGGCCTCCGGGCCGTCGGCCGCCCACTCGTCCCAATAGTTTTCCAGCGCGTTGCGAGCGCCCAGCGGGGCCGCCCCCATCGAATGGTTCACGAGATAGGTTGAGTTTTCGAGAATCGGAAATTCGGCGCGGTAACTTTGTGCCGACTTCAACGCTGGCGCCAGGGTTTCGCTCATGCGTACGTCCCCGCTCCGAGATGCGTTCGAACGGCCCATAGCTCGGGGAAAAAACGATGGGCAAGCGTGCCCTCGAGATATTGCGCGCCCGACGAGCCTCCCGTGCCGTGCTTTTGACCGATCATTCGCTCGACCATGCGGATGTGCCGGCCGCGCCACAACAAGAAGCGCTCGTCGAACTCGATCAGGTCTTCGAGCAGGAGGTACAAGTCGTAATTTGCGGTCTCGTTGGAGTAGATCTGCCGATAAGTTTCAATGAGCGCGTCGCTCGAGCCGGTCTCGAAACCGCGCCGACGAAGCAGGGCTTTGACCCGGTCGTAGAGCGATGGTTCGGTTGCGCGGCGCTCCAACCGCGCTCGCTGGGCATCATCCAGCTCGATCCACTGCAGGACCTCCGTGCGCCGAAGGCCGCACGCGAACTCCAGCTCCCGAAACTGCACCGATTGAAAACCGCTGGCCGGATTTAGATGGTCTCTAAACTGATTGAATTCTTGTGGCGTCATCGTTTCCAGGATGTCGACCTGCTGCTCGATCAGCCGCTGAATCGTGTGGATGCGGCGAAACTGCTTGGCGGCGCGCAGAAGGTCGTCACGATCGAGCGCGCCCGCAGCGGCATCGAGTTCGTGCAAAAGTTGCTTGAACCACAGCTCGTAGACTTGATGGATGACGATGAAGAGCATCTCGTCGTGATGAGGCGGCTGCGAAAGCGGTTGCTGAAGCTTCAACAGGTCTCCGACTTTCAGATATGATCCATACGAAAGTGGCACGACGAGCGGCTTACGGGGGGCGACGGGGTTCTCCTCGAATCGGCGCTGTTGTGAAGCGTTCACGCCTGGCTGCGCTTGCCGCGGTTTGCTTGCTCGCGGCTTGCTCGAGCGCGAGTCACGGCACTGCAGGGCGCCCCTCTCCCGGGGCGACGAATCCAATAGAGTTCCCGCTCTTCGACGGCGCGAGCGTCTTGTCGGCGCACGCCTGGCACAATACGATTTCGGCGCCCCCTGGACTCGCCGACAGTACCGTCTTTGCCCAGGGGAAGGGGACCTACGACGGGCACGACGTCGTCGCCGGAACGCAAGCCATGATGCCGACCCTCGAAGCCTGGCTGGGCGATCTGAGTTCACATCCTCCCGACGGATACGCGGTGGCAATTCGCGGAAACGGCGTCGACGCCGTGCGTGCCCACACGCGCGATTTGGGCGTGGACTTCGTGGCTTTCGAGGGTACGGAGAACGGAAAGCGTCACGGCGTAGTCGTCATGGCGGTGGACCCGCAGACGCTCGACGCGAAGGCCGGCCCGATGCTGGGGCTTATCGGGAAGTTCAAGCTCATGCCTCGGTCGCTCCGAGACCCGATCGACGCGCAAGCCAAACGGCAAACCGGGTTCTCGATCAGCGAGGCCACAAATCCCGACACGCCGATCGGCGCGGCCGTTGCGGCTCTCGGCGAGCTGCGTGACTTCGGCGGTCGCGGTATCGTGCTCATCGACGCCGTCAAACAGTAACGCCTGGCTTGAATATCGCCCCATCCCGCGCGCGGGAGATCGGTGCTTGGGTCATGCTCAACGCGCTGTGGCTTCCGCTGACGTTTCAAGACACGGCGCTCATGACGATCGCCGTTCCGGCCGCGACGATTCACCTCGCGCCGGCAAACCACGTCTTGGTGCTCTCGCTTCTGGCCAGCATTTCCGCGCTCGCCGCGATGCTCGTGCCGCCCTTTGGCGGATGGCTTTCGGATGCATTGCGACGTCGCGGTGGTTCGCGCCGAAGGTTCGTGGCGGCCGGCATCGTCATCGACGCCGGTGCCCTGGTCGCGCTTGCCTACGTGCACTCGCTAACCTGGTTCGCGTTCTTCCTCGTCCTGTCGACGATCGGCGCCAACATCGCGCTCTGCGCTTATCAGGCCCTATTGCCCGAACTGGTTCCACGCCGAAACTGGGGCGCGGTCTCCGGCGTCCGAGGTGCGACGACGCTGGCCGGAACGGTGCTTGGCTTCGGGATTGCGGGAGCGATGCCCGACCCGAGCCTGACGTTTTTGGCGGCGGCGGTGGTCATGGCGGTCGGAGGCCTTTCGCTGCTTGGAGTCGGCGACGGCGTCTACGATAACCAAGAGCACGCGCACGTACGCGACTGGCACGATTTTTTCGTCGTCTTTGCGGCACGCACGCTCGTGTTCTTTGGACTGACCATGCTCCAAACGTTCGTTTTGTTTTTCTTTCGCGACGTACAGAAGGTCGGCAACCCGTCCCTCGGGACGGCGCTGTACGCGTTTTCCACGATCGCCGGCGCCGTCGCCTCGAGCCTGTATCTCGGGTTGCTCTCGGATCGCGTGCCGCGAAAGATCATCACCTCGCTCGCCGTCGCAGCGATGGCGGTCGCCACGATCGGATTTGCCTTGGCCCCCGCGTTGAGCTGGATGCTGCCCTTCGCGGTGCTTTTCGGAATTGGGTTCGGCGGCGTGATCTCGAGCGGGTGGGCTCTGGCGATGGATTCGATCCCGAAGCTTCGCGATGTCGCGCGCGATCTCGGGCTTTGGGGAATCGCAACGCTTCTGCCCAACGTCGTTGCTCCGCTGATCGGCGGATGGTTGATCGGGTTCTTTCACGGAACGCGCGCCGGTTATCAGGCGGTATTCGGCCTTTCGGGGTTTAGCTTTGCACTGGCATCCCTAGCGGTGTTGCGCGTCGGACGCAGGCCGATCTCGTCGCTTTGGGGCTGGCCGGTGCGCTTTTTGGCGGTGACGTCGAACTTTGCGTGGGATCACTTTGCCTACCGCATTCGAGGTTGGGGAAGCATTCCGCGGCGCCGCGGCCCCACGCTGATCGTTGCCAACCATCAGCACGACCTCGAGTCAATGGTGATCGTCACCGCGACGACGGTGCGGAGCGGGTCCTGGCGCCATCCGATTTTTACCGCGAGCTCGCGGCGCATGTACGAGCCGGGCTTCATGGCCGAACGAATTCCGTGGCTGCGTTTTATTTTGCGGCGCGTCAACGCCGGCCCGCTCTTCATAACTCTTGGAATGCTGCCCATCGAAAACGAATTGGGCTCGCGCGCGGTGAGCGCGTTTGCGTGGTCGGTACAGCGGCGCCACGGCCCGCTCTTGCTGCGCGACGTGTTCGACGAGACTGTGGCCGCGGAGTTCCCGCTCGAAACGAAAACCTCTGATCTGCGCAGCACTAGGTGCTTCGCGAATTCGCGCGCCGTCGTGAAAGTTTCGACGTTGCGCGAGCCCTACCGGCGCGAGATCCTCGACGAAACCCGCGCAAACATCGATGTGGATCTGGCATTGATGGAAGACGTCGTTCGCCGAGGCGGCTCGTTCTATCTCACTCCCGAGGGAAAGTACTCGATCGATGGGCGCATACGTCCGATGCGCGGCGCGGTCGAGCGTCTCGCACCGCTAGCCGAAATTTACCTCGTGGGCGTGAGCTACGACCCGTTCGTCGCGCGGCGGCTTTCCATGTTATATCACGTCGTGCGTTTCGGGCGGTTGGACGAGGGTGGGATGGCGAAGCTGAAACGGACGCTGGCGGCGATTCGCCCGATCGTTACGAGTCAGCTTCTGGGCGAGTGGCTTGCGTCGGCGCCGGAGCAGTTCACCGAGAAGGATGCCTGTACGGCCGTCGCCGATCGGCTGAAGACGCTGCCGCCCACGCTTTTCGTCGAGCCGGAGCTTCGCCGCGATCCACGCGCGATGGTGCGCGCGGCGTTGCCGCTGATGGTCGGATGGAACATACTGGAACGCGTCGCGGATGGCTATCGGCTGGCGGCGCGCCGTACCCATCCGCAGTTTCCGTTCGTCGAAGACATCGTCGCCTATCAGGCGAGTTTTTTGGAAGAAACGCTCGAGAACACCGCGTTTACGAGCGTTCGAATGCAGCCAGACGTGCACGAAGCGAGCGCGGCCGCGCACCCTTGATGCAACCGTCGGCGCCGATAACGCGGTGCGCCGGGACGAAGAGATCCAGCGGCGTCAGTCCCATCGCCGTAGCGACGCCCCGATGGGCCAACGGTCGACCGACGGCCCGAGCGACGTCGGCGTAAGAGACGAACTCGCCGAACGACAGCGATGCGACGGCGCGCCACACCGCGACGCGAAAGGCGGTACCCTCGAGTGCCAACGGCAAGTCGAAACGCCGCAGGCGCCGCGCAAAGTAGGCCCGCACCTGCGCGCTTGCTTCGACGAGCAACGAGTCGCTCGGTTTTCGCCCCGCCGGCTTGCGAGCGACGAAATCGCTCGAAACGATCGCCAAACCGTTGCTCACGATCAACAAATCGCGACGTAACGGTGTGGGAATCCGGTGCTGCATAGGTCCGCCAGGGATTGACATGCAAGTCTCCGCGTCCGGTGACGGAACGACCGCGGGCGCCGCGACGTTCTTGGAATGGCAAACGTAATTACTTCAGGAGGTCCTCGTGAACCGCGGAATCGTTCGAGCTCTACCGATATTGGCCATCCTTATTCTCGCTGCGTGCTCCGGCGGTTCGCTGGCTCCGTCGCTGGTTCCGCAAAACGCCTCCACCCAGGCGCAGGAGGCGGGGATGCCTCCCGATGCGCTTCTCGGGCCCGCGAGCGGCGACACGCCATTTATCGGTGCCAACCCGGTGCGCCGGCTCTGCTCGGCACCCCAAGACGCGGATCACATGGAGTGCTTTGCGATGGTGCGGACGGACGTCGCGCCCGTTGCTCGCTCCACCGCCGATCTGCAAAATGATTCTGGCTCCTGTATTTTCTCGAACGCATACTGCCCCAGCGACCTGCAGGCGGCCTACGATTTGCCGTCCCTTAGCAAGGGCGCGGGCAAAACCGTCGCAATCGTCGACGCGTACGGCTATAAATACGCCGCGCGCGATCTTGCGGTGTATCGCCTGTCGATGGGGCTGAAGGCCTGCAGCACAACAACGAAATGCTTGCGCATCGTCAATCAAAACGGGAAGCCGGCGCCGTTACCGCCCGAACCGCCCAAGACCGATGATTGGAAGGGCGAGCAATCGTTGGATCTCGATATGGTTTCGGCGATCTGCCCGAACTGCAAAATCATTCTCGTTCAGACGAACAACAACAATACCGGCAATCTCTATACCGGAGTAAAGACTGCGGGAAGGCTTGCTAAATACATCGGCGCGTCCTGGGGTGGCCCGGAAACCGGCCCGGACAACCCGATCTTCCATCAGCCCACCGTCGTGATCGTTGCCGCGGCTGGAGACAACGGCGGCGGCGGCCGCCTCGGCGGTGGCCCGGAACAGCCGTGTTCCTACACGTACGTGGTTTGCGTCGGCGGGACCCATCTCGTGCGCGCGCACAACGCGCGTGGGTGGAGCGAAAACGTCTGGAACGATTTCACGTACGACCATTGCGGTTCCCAGGGCCGTTCGGAGTGCGGCGCGACCGGCAGCGGATGCAGCAAGAAGATCGCAAAACCCGGATGGCAGACGGACACGCAGTGTCGCAACCGTTCGGAATCCGACGTCTCGGCCACGGCATCGTTGCGTTCGCCGGTCGCCGTGTACAACTCCGAAGAGGGTGGCACGTGCCCCAGCAATTGCTGGTTTGGTTTCGGCGGCACGAGCGCGTCCACGCAGATCATTTCCGGGGTTTACGCGCTGGCCGGAAACGCCGCCACGCAAATCGGGGCATCAGATCTTTGGAAGCATCACACCGGCCACCTCAACGACGTGACTGCCGGCAACAATCTCGACCCCAAGCTCGGAGTTAACTGCGCCTCGCCCGTCAAGTACATCTGCACGGCGCGCCCAGGCTTTGACGGGCCGACTGGTTGGGGAACGCCTAAGGGTCTGGGCGCATTCTAGAGGGGCGATGAAACCCGTAATTTTGAGCCTGGTTGCTGCACTGGGCCTCGTAGGGATCGCGGCCTGTGCGGGCGGGATGCAGCAGACGCCGCTTCCCGGAGTCGAGTCACAGCCAGCCGGCCAAGCCCCAGCTCCGGCGAAGTCGTCGGACGCGTCGGATGCGTCGGATGCCTCGGGCGCGCCGGATGCCTCGGACGGCTCGGGAGACGAGGTACCAATTTCGGACGTGAAGCCGCCGACGCACAGCCTACCTGCGCCGCAGTCGATGCACCCCTCGGCGCACCCCTTAGCGCAAGCCTCGTTCCGCAGCGTCTGCCGCGCCTCGCAGTCGCCCGAGCGCCGCGAATGCGATGCACTCGTACGCGCGCAGCCACGCGGGAGCTGCGCGAAGACGACGCCCTATTGCGCTTCCGACATCCAAGCCGCCTACGGGCTGACGCAGGCTGCAAAGACGCGAGGCAAGGGTCTCACCGTCGCAGTCGTTGATGCGTACGGCTATCCAAACGCGTCGAGCGACCTGGCGGTGTATCGCAAAAACATGGGCCTTCCAGCGTGCTCCGCCTCGAGTGGTTGCCTCAAGATCGTGAACGAGCGTGGGCGACTAAGTCCTTTGCCCAAACCAAACGCGGATTCGACCGATGATTGGCGCCCGGAAGAGGCGCTGGACTTGCAGATGGCCTCGGCCATTTGTCCGAATTGCAGGCTGCTGCTCGTGCAGGCGAACACCAACAAGAACGGCGACCTCGGTGCGGGCGTCAATGCCGCGGCCGCGCTTGGTGCGGTCGCCATCAGCAACTCCTATGGCGGCGCAGAAATGAACGCGGCCGATTCCGCGTATGCGCACCGTGGTCGGGCCATTACTGCGAGCGCCGGGAACGAGGGCGCCGGACCGCAGCAACCCTGCAGTTACGCCGGAGTCGTTTGCGTTGGCGGGACGACGGTGCTGTCGCCGTCTGCGGGACGCGGCTGGCAAGAGCGCGCCTGGCGCAACGCCGGCAGCGGCTGCAGCGAGCACGTCGCCAAGCCCACGTGGCAACGGCTCCACGGCTGCAGCATGCGTTCGGAACCGGATGTTTCGGCGGTGGCCGACCCCGCGAGCGGGGTGGCGTTCTACGAATCGGCCGGCGGCGGCTGGCAGCAAGCCGGTGGAACCGGCGTTGCGACGCCGATCGTTGCCGCGATGTTCGCGCTTGCATCCAGCGCGGCGCGCGCGAATGCGCCGCAGTGGATCTGGCGTCACGGGGGTAGCCCGAGCTACCGAAGTATCCTATCGGGAGGTGGTTTCTAAGATGCAGAGCCGTGCAACCCTCATTGGCGCGCTCGTGATTGCGAGTCTGGTGGCAGCCACTCCGCGCGATAGCGCCGTCATCCTGAACTCCGGGTCGACCAATACGGTCGGCTTCAAGATTACGGTGTGGTCCGACGGACAGGCTTCGGTCGCGCCTCAAAATCGCGACGGCAGTGCAGCGGGCGTGAAGTCGTTTACGGTTCCGGCCGCCACAGCCACGCGATTCTTTGCCGATTTGGCGGCCGCGCGATCGGGTAATGCCGCTACGGTGCCGTGCATGAAGAGCGCGTCGTTTGGAACTTCAACCCACATCACGTGGCAAGGGTGGGTCTCGCCGGATCTCGAGTGTCCGCCGAAGACTTCGGCCGGGGACGCGCTCGTTAAGGACGTTCAAGACATTCGCGAGGCGTCCGGCATCGCCAAGCAGCCTTTACGCCAGCCTTAGCGGCCGCTGGTTAGAAGCCCGCTAAAACCGCGACATCTCACGCTCGACCGCGCCGGTTAAATCGACGCTCCCGCTCGGACGCGGGCTCGTTGCGACGAGAACGCTCAGGTGCCGTTCGCGCACGAGCTGCCGCGCATCTCGCAGTATTTGTGCCATCATCAGGCGATACAGCTCGGCGCGGCTGTTCTTCAAGTTTTGGATTTGACTCCACGTTTCTACTCGCGAGCGGCGGTCGGCATCGGCTAAGGTGGCGAAACGCCGCGGAAGATCGTTCCTTGCGCTGCGTAGCCTGCTTTCGATGACCGCCGCATCGGCGCCGGGGTGGTCGCTGGACGCGAAAGATTCGAGCCGCGACGCCAGGTTTGGGACGACGTCTGCCGCACTCGATCCGGCCCGCAAAACCCCCAGGCGCAACGCGAGGTTCGCCCCGGCGTTGGAAAGCAGTTCTGAAGCCATCTGCGCGTTGGCGAGCTCGCCGTCCCGTTGCAGTGTGGCCCGATAGCGCGCCAAAACCGCCGCGTCGTTCGCGCGAGCGGCCGCTAACGCTTCGGAGTCGCGTCTATTGAGCGCCGCGAGCCGGCCATGCAGCCGCGCGTGCGTCGCAGCATCGAGATGCAGATCTTGCAGCTTGAGCCTGAGGAGGAGCCGAACGCCTGAGTCCCGCCGCGCGAGATCGAACGCGAGGGTCAGTTCCTTTTCGCGCAGTTGTTGCTGCCGCGCCGCCACGGCACGCGCGGTTCGCTGTGCGATCGCTATTGCGTAGCCGCGAAGGTTGGCGTTGGTCTCGCGCGACAGCTCGTCGCGATACGCGCTCATCTCGCCGTTGGGAGCGTGCTGCGATGCCAAAAGGGCCGCCACGGCTTGACCTTCTCGCACGCGATCTCGCGCGGCGTTCGCGGCAATCCGTTGGACGTGGACCGGCGTCCGCGCAACGTCGCGCCGCACGTCCGCTGCGCTGCGCTCCGCATCCGCTCCGAGCGCGCTCAGCCCGGGAACGGCCCAAGTATTTTGGAGCGCCGCGATCTCCCGATCGTATTGAGCGAGAAGCGTGTGCAGCGGATGCACCGAGACCAATCGCGGAAGGTCGATGAAGCCGGCCGGCGCCGTGCGGCCGGCGGCCGCGCACAAGAGGACGCCGAGCGCCAGACCGCGGACGCGCAGCGGAGGCTTCACGGAAACTTCCGTACGTAGGAAAACGCAACGCCGTTCGTGCCGCCGGCCGGCGTGAAGGACGTCAGCGGATTGAGATTCATGACGTCCATGCCGATGGATTGCGGTTGCTGCAGCGTCAACAGGGTCGGACCTTGCGACGTATAGGCCGTCAAGCGGAGCCCGGTTGCGGGGCTCGGGTGCGCTTCGAGCGTGATGCTTTGCGTACTTGGATAACCGAAGGTTTGCGCGAAGATTGCGCTCACGTATTTCCCGAACGCTTTTACCGCGCTGATGCCCACGCCGCTCTGAATGTTGCTGCTGATTCGAACCTCGTTGAAACCCAGCGTTCCCGCGAGAGAAGTTGAGAGCGGCTCGAGCAGATTGCGCGTGAAGACGGTGTTGAGCTGTCCCAATGCGACGTTCGTTGCGGCGGAAGTCGCTGAAAAGCCCTGTCCGCTTGCGCGAACGCCGCGCACGGCGCCGAACTGCTGCGCGCCGACCAGAAGGCCGAGGATCTGTTCCCGGCCGTAGGCCGGATCGGATGCGAGCGCGAGATTCATATTGGTTACCCGGCCGGTAACGTGCAGACGAATTGCCGTTGCAGGATCGGCGACGAACGTCGTGGCGGTCGCGTCGACGTCGGGAATGACGCCGCCGGACGGATCGAAGGTCACGCTGCCGCTTTCCAGGTTGAACGTGCGATAGAAGTCGAGCGATCCGCCGGTGGAGCGGAAACTTCCGGCGAGCGTTGGGGCATCCAGCGTTCCCGCCAAGGCTACCTCTCCGGTTGCCCCGATATCGACGTTTCTGCTCCGTATCCGGACGTTGGGACCCGCGGCGATCCGGACGTTGTTGAACGCGACCTCGGACAGGCGTGGATGAGCCTGAACGCCGCCCCGCTGGTTCAAAAAGGTGTTGAGCGGAATGCGGGCATTCGAGATGGAGACGTCGCCGCTCATTTGGGGAACGGCCCCGGGAGCACGCGCGAGCGAAACGCTTCCAGCGAGAATTCCTTGGAAGTAGTCGGGCATGTCGAGCCGTGCGCTCGTGGCGGTAACCGCTGCGTTCAACCCGGACACGGCGGGATGCCGCAGGTTTACGAACGAGGCCGCGGCGCTGCCCGTAACCGTGCCGCCGCCTACAGCGGCGCGCGACTGGAGTTGCGCGTTGCTGCCCGCGAAAGATAGATCGGCGACGAGTCCCGTAATTGGCGAGCGCTCCATCGGTCCACTGAAGGTCGCGTCGCGCAAGCTCAGCGAGCCGTGCAATTCGGGAGCGTCCAGCGTGCCGCGCGCGACGACCTCACCGTCCATGCGCCCGTTCGTAACCGTTCCCTTCGGCAGAAGAGCGACGAAATTCGACAACTCGATGTCGTCGGCACGTATCGAACCCGAGATTGGACCCTGCGCGACCGTCACGCGCGATCCGTCAAACCGAATCGGAGCGATGGCAGAAAGAAGCGCCCTGCCGCGCGCCAGATCCACCTCGCCGCCGCGCAGTTGCAGTGCGCGGGTATCGGCGACGATCTCGCCCGTAATCCGAGGTATCGTCAGGCCGCGGTATCGTACGGACTGGAGCGCGATCTCGTCGCGCAGCCGCGGTGCGGCACGCGTGCCCTCCACGTGCGCAACGGAGTCGAGCGTTCCCGTTACAGGTGGATCCTTGCCGGTGGATTCGCGCAGAAAGGCCCCAAAGTCTGAACTGGTGCTACGCGCGGTCAACGCGAGAGCAGCGCCGGGGCGCAGTCCGAACGTACCCGACGCGACGGTGCTCAAGAACGGCAACTCGAGCCTCGCGGATTGAATCGTTCCCCGTCCGTGCGACGCCGAGGCGCTCACTTCAAAGCGCTGGATCGTCAGACGACCGGCCGTTCCACCGAAGATCGCGGCGTGCAGGTTCATTGCAACGTCGGGATAGCTGCCCGAGAGCGTCGTCTGCGCGTCCATGCGCCCGGTAACCGCTGCGTGCAGTCCGAGCATCGGCAACCACGTGGCGAGATCGACGTCGCGAGCGCTCGCGCGCAAATCGACGCCCATCGTCGCCGGCAGGATGTTCCCGGCGACTCGAACCTCGCCGGCCGGGCCACCGAAACTCAGCGCGCCGTTCACCGCCCGGCCGGCCGTTTCCCAACGGGCCGCAACGTTGCCCAGCGCAATGCGTCGAAAGCGCGCATCGTAAAGGCGCGCGTCCCCGCCGCTGGCGACGATTCGCGTTCCGTCCAGCGTCGCGTGAAGCGCAAGCCGGCCGGTTCCAGCAAACGTGTCGCCCTGATCGAAGAAGTCGTTGAAGTCGGCGAGATCGGTGCGAGGTGCGTCGATGGCGAGGCTCGTGTTGCCGGCGCCGGTATCGCCATGCATCGCAACCGCAGTCGAACCAACGACCACGTGGCCTCCACTCAGCGCCAGCCTGGCCAAATCGCCGCTAACGGCGCCGCGTAGATCGCGAAACGCCAAACCGTTGACGGACCCTTCCGGCGCGCGCATCGTGCCGCCGAATGAGGGCGCGCGCCCCGTTCCGCGCACGCGCAGGGCGGCATCCAGGCTTCCCTGAACCAGCGGCGCCGTTCGCGGCCGCACGGTCGCAACCAGCGCGCGCACGTCCGAAGAATGGAGCTCCGTCGTAAGATCGTAACTCGGAACGAGTGTGCGCCGCGGCGTGAGGCCGGTGATCGTTCCCGCGACGCCGACGAAAAGTGGCCCGATCGCGACATCGGCATCGTGTAGTTGCAGCGTGCCGCCCGAGTATGCGACGCCGGCGTTGCCGTTGACCGCAAAGTTGCGGTAGCGGCCGCCGGCGACCACGATCGTGCCGGCGATTCGCGGCGATTGCGGCGTGCCGGTAACCGCCGCGCCGAAGCTCGCCCCGTTGCCGGCGCTGCCGAAGAGGCTGCCGCGCATCGCGCCGTCTTCGAGCGCGAGATTTCCATGCGCGTTGGCAACTCCCCACGCGGCGGTGAGCCGGCCCGCGAGACCGATCCCGATTCCGCTTTTTGCCTGACCGGCGACCGCGGTTCCGCTAACCGCAGCAGCCTCCGGACCGACGGGAAAGTTGCGTGCTGCGATGAGACCCAGGCTCGAGTCGTGCCGGCTATCGAGCGCGACGCGCGCGTAGATCGAACTCGCGCCGTTGCTGATCGAGAGCGGTCCAACCGATCCCGTTCCCCGGCTGTCGACGTTGAAGAGGCCGTCGATCCCTTGGGCGGCATGACCGCCCCAAATGGCTCCGTGCAGCGCGATGGCTTTCGGATCGTCGGCCGTCGCCACGGCGACGGAGTGCAGAGGCACCTGCGGCAGCAGTCCGCCGACGTAGGGAATGCCGCCCGGTGGCGACTCCACGCCGAGCAGCATGTCGATCGCGGCCGGCCGGCGTTCAAATGCGGCGCGCCCACGCGCCAAAAGGTTCAATTGCCGATACGCGGCGTTCAGGGAGACCACGTCGACTTCGCGCCCCTCGAAAGCCACTAGGCCCGCGAGGCCATCGAGCGGCGTTGAAGCGTACGTGAGATGGGGCGAATGGAGATCGATCCAGGTGATCGGCGTGGCCGTTGGGCCTTCGACCAGCAGCCCGAAGCGTACCGGACCGTCGATCGGCAAACGCGCAGCCTGCGTAAATGCGGTGCGCAGTTGCGCCGTCTCGCCGCTTCCGCGCACCGCGACGCGCAATCGCGGATTGCCCATTCCGTAGATGCCGCCGCTGATTTGCACGGGCACGGCGGCGAGGTTTGCGTCGAGTCGCGTCGTCGTCAGCCCGTCGTCATAAACGTCGACCGGCCCGCGAACGTTTTCGATCGGTTGGGACAGGCCGGTGATGGCGATCCGTGCCCCGGAAAGCGTCGCGTTGGCCGCGAGATGCGCGCGCAAGATGCCGCCGGGGTCGGCCAGCCCGACGTAGCGCGCGTCCACGTCGCGCAGCATTCCGGCGAGAAACCGAAGCGAGGCCGAATCGGCGATGAAATTGGCGGCCGCGGCGACCGGGAGTTCGCCGGCAGTCCAATGCTGATCGACATAGCCATCCTGGGGATTCAGGTCTCCCCGGCCGCGAACCGGATAGAGACGATCCCGCCGTTCGCCGTACTTCAAGCTGACGCTGTAACGCGAACGCGCGGCCGTCGATACGTCGGCGTCGACGTTCAGGTCTTGCACGTACATGCGCCGTTGGCTCGGAAGGGCTTGGGAGCGTTGGTCGACGATCTCGATCGAGCCGCCGCGCACCCGTGCGGTGACGATCAACGGCTGTTGAAGTTTGGCTGGCTGCGCTTGCAGACTCGGCATGGGAACGTTGTAGCTGCCGTCCGGCCGGCGAACGATCGTAACGTGCGGCGACTCTGCTTCTACGGCTTTCAAGCCGTATAGCCGTTTACCGCCCGGCAGCCAATCGCGCAGATCGTAAGCGATCTCGAGTCTTGGGATTTCGGCGACGGGCTCGTTGCGCAGCGATGTGACGAGCACGTCTTCGAAGACCGCGCGGTCGGATGCCAGCTGCATGCGTCCGAATGAAAGATGGACGTGCGCGATGCTCTCGCCCATTGCGATGATGGCGAAGCGAGCCGCTGCGCGCCACTGCCACAAAGCGAGCGCAAGGACGCACAAAATGCCAATCGCGATATAACCCCACCGCCGGCGTCGCCCGAGCCTCATGCTTCGTTCTTTCCCGTCGCTCCCGATGTGCTATCTTGCGGGAGGCGCCCGCTCGCCGTCGAACCGCTTTGCACCTCGAAGGAGCGCCTGATGAAGTTAGTCGAGAGCATCGATCGCGGCATGCTCGAGAAGGGCCGGCTCATCGCTGAATCCAGCGAGTTCGCGATCTTCGATGTCGGGAGCGACACGTATGCATTGGTTCACCGTCACGAAGGGGTGGACTGGCAGGGCATCACGATCTCCGGAGACGGGCTCTTTCGGGTCGCCGAACTGCTCGCACGCGCCACCCGAGCGCTCTACAGAAACGTTGCAGCGGAGCTCTCCAAGGAACGCAATCGCTAAAATCGCCGTGTGGCGAGCCGCCGGCGATTAGGGACTGCTCCCTTTGGATATGCTGAAAGGGGTGAGCCTTAAGGTACGATTTCGGGGTCGCTTCCCATGCTCTCCCGACGGAGCGCGACGTGCCCGCAAGCAGCTCATGGCCTTCGCGGCGGCTTGGCTGCGGGGCGAGCACCTGGTGGATCTAGAGCTCGCCTGTGGCGAAGCGCTCGCAAACTGCGTCGAACACGCCGGCGGCCCGCTCCTGACCGTAATTTGCTCGTGTGACGGTGACGTATTGGTTACCGAGATTCGCCATCGCGGCCAAGGATTCGACCCCCCACAGGGCATCACAGCACCACCCCGCGGCGCGTTGCGCGGTTATGGCCTCTTCATCATGCATCACGTGCTCGATGGGATGGAATTCTTGGACGGCGGAACGGGGCTACGGTTATTCAAGAAGCTGCCGCCCTGCGCGACCGAGCGGTAAAGCCGACCGGCCACCCCGGTTAGTTCTGATGCGGCTCATTCTCGCCATGGGCTTGTCCGCAGTCGTGGCAGACCTCGATTGCCGCGATCGTTTTTTCCTCGAGTGTCAGTCGCGCTTCGAGAAGTTGATCGCGCTTTTCCACGCCGGGATCCTCATCGAGCGCCTTTTCAGCCAGAGCCTTTTTTTCGGCCGCCGCCCGTACCTCATAGATGGCGTCGATTTTCTCGCTGGAGCTTCCCATCGCCACTCCTTACGCTACGTTTCCGCGTCGTTCCCGTGAACGGCCGAGGAGGTTTGGTCGTTGAGGGTAGAAAACGCGCGTCATCGTTGCCCCAGAGGAGGACTCTCCAAATGAAACTCGGCAACGCGTGAACGCCCGGACTATCACCCGTCGCGCCGCCTTGTTTTCAGCCGCATGCACCGTGGCGTTCGGCATGACGACGACAACGTCGCCCGCCGCGCTCGACTTCGCCGTAGGCACGCGGACGGTCGTCAAGAGTGAGCCGGTGAGCAACTGCAATGCCCAGGCGCGAAAGACGTTGGACGCTGTGCTCCAAGATGCGGCCGAAGTCGGTAGCGGCGATACCGGGGAATGGCGGGCGTACGCGGCGCCCGACGCGTCCGGTCAATCCTCCGCGGCCGCCGCGATTCACTGCTATCCGCTTGACGACGGATACTTGGCGACGTTCACGTGTGCCGTCCAGGCGCCGCCGAATCCCGATAGCGCGACCGCGCTTTGCACGAAGCTCGCCACCGCGTTCGGTTCCAAGACCGCAGCGCTGGCATCGCCGGCGCGTGCGGGACGGCCGCGATGGCGCTAAGCGCGGGACGCAGGCTGTGGCTCCTCGGCTTCGCCGTTGGGGCGGGCACGCTTTGGTGCAGCGCCGCGGCACCTGCCGCGGTCGAGATGTCCGTCGGCATCCGCTACGTCAGCCAATCGGGATCGCTCGCGGACTGCAGCTCGAAAGCCAGAGCTGCGCTCAACGCGTATCTACCGAGCCCGTCCGAATCGTCGCCCGGTAGCGGCGAATGGGTCGCACAGGCCCAAAACCCCCAAGCGGGTGCTGCGACCTCCGCGGCCACCGTTCGCTGCTATCCCCTCAGCACGGGGTACGTGGTAACGTTTACCTGCGCCGTGCAGCTGCCCGAGAATCCATACGGCGCGGACGCGCTGTGTTTGGACGTCGCGCACAAATTCTATGGCGGTCCGCTGACCGCGCTGGCCGTTATGCCGACGCCCACACCAATCCCGACCGGCTGCAGCACCGTGAATTTGGTCGGTACTTGGGTTGCGGACGACAAGCCCGAGCTCACGCTGACGATGGATCTCACGGGGAACGCGACCGACAATGAAGGCGTTTCCGGCAACTGGGGCCTCAAAGGCAACACCGTGACCCTCACGTATTACGGGGAACACACGCTCACGCTCTCTTCGGACGGGAAGCACATTCGTGGCGGTGGCTACAGCTTTACACGCAAGTGCTGACATTCTAACTCAACGTAGCGCTTGCGTTCACGCATCAACACGCGATTTTGTGGCACAATCGGCGCTATGACTTTCAATGAGGCCGGCAGATTTTTGCGTGCAGTCCGACCAAGCGGTAAGTTAGGCTACAAGTTATTCTCGCGCCTGACTGCGAACGTGGGCTCCATGCCAATCAAACGCGCGTTTGCTGCAGGTTTTCTTGGATTGCTCGTCCCGCTGCTGACGGCGTGCAGCACCGTCGGTTCCTCGAGCACGCCCTCGACGGCGCTCCGTCCGACCTTGTCGCAACGGTTCGGGTCGGCGCGCAATGCTTCTTTTTCGTTTAAATTCGTGACGATGGACGATCAGACCGATCCGGCCTTTAACGAAATCTTAGGACTCAACGACGGGGGAAAACTCGCCGGCTTTTTTGGCAACGGCTCGGCGAGCAGTCCCAACCAGGGCTACGTCGTCGACCCGCCCTATCAGCAGACCAACTTTAAAGCTTACAACTACCCCAACGCGATCGACTCGCAAGTAACCGGTCTCAACGATAAGAAAACCGTCGTGGGCTTTTATCGCGACGCTAAGAACAACGTTCGCGGCTTCGTCAACGTCCAGGGGATCTGGACCAACTATCGCCATCCGCACGGCCTTGGACAGGGCAAATCGGTCACCGAGCTGCTCGACGTGAACAATTCCGATGTTGCGGTGGGCTTCTATACGAATTCTGCGGGCGTCAACGAGGCATTTTCGCTCGACCTCCTAACCGGCAAGGTCCATGCGATCGATCCGCCCGGCGGCACCAACGCGGTGGCAACCAGCATTGGCGGCCGCGGAGACATCGTGGGGTATTTGGAGAAAAGCTCGCACCTCGTCGGCTTTTTGCTGCGCCTCGGAACGTTTACCGAATTCAGTTACCCGGCCGCGACCGATACGAAGTTCCTGGGCGTGACGATTTTCGACCAGATCGTCGGTTCCTACGTCGATAGCGGAGGGAGCACGCACGGCTTCTTGTTGACGGAACCGCTGAAGCCATCGATCGGCTGGCAGCAGATAGACGAGCCGAATGCCGTCGGGACGACCGTCGTCTCGGGCATCAATCAGAGCGACGACATCGCCGGCTACTATCTGGACAGCGCGGGCAATACCAACGGTTTTTTCGCAACGTTAGCCTCACCCTCACCACGCTGACGGATCGTTTCGGCGGGTTAGAAACCGAGCGCTTGCGGCTCCGCCGCTACACCGCGCAGGATCTGCATCTCATACATCGCCTGATGAGCGACCCGCTGGTGATGCGCTATTATCCCGACGTGTTCGACCTCGAGCGCGCGCGCGTCGCGCTGGACAACGTGGCTCGCTCGTACGAGCGGCACGGCTACTCGCTCTTGGCGGTGGAACGAACGTTGGATGGCGCCTTTGTCGGCCACGTGGGATTGCTGCATTGGGACGATGTCGACGCGCGCGAGGACGTGGAAGTCGCGTATATGCTCTTGCCCGAATACTGGGGCAACGGCTATGCCACCGAGGCGTCGCGAAGCTGCAGGGATTGGGCGTTTGCGAATCTCGACGTCGACCGCATCGTGTCGTTTATCGTCACGCAAAACGCGCCCTCGATCGCCGTTGCCGAGCGCAACGGGATGCTGCCCCTGAAGCGAGTCGAACACAATCGGTTTGGCAAACCGATCTACGTCTATGGCATCTCGCGCGCGGAGTGGCTGGCGGCTCGTACGACCGCATGATCGTGAGCGATGATGTTCGCGAGCATGCCGGGCGGGTTGGCATCGGGCCGTCCAAAATTCATCCGGCTGCTGATTGCCGCACCGAAGGCCACCTTACTGCCCCTGGCGGACGTGTCCACCTTCGGCGGGATCGCGTCATAGGGCCCAAGGCGCGCTGTCGGCAAGAAGGCCGCGGACAGCGGCACGGCCATTCCGTCGTAGGTTGACAGGGCCGGCAGACCCAGAAGAAGTTCCATCGTACGTAGGACGCTCACGGTCGAGTAATGCGCATGCTGCAGACCGCCTTTTGCGTAAGGCGACACGAGAAAGAGCGTCGTTCGCTGAGCGCTGACGTGATCGGGGCCGTCCTGCGCGTCGTCCTCGGTGATGAATATCGCCGATGAATGCCAGACCGGTGAATGGGAGATGGCGCCAACCATGAGCCCGACGGCGTAGTCGTTGGTGGCCACGTAGGCCACGGGCGTCAACTTGCCCGGCCTGCTGCCCGCGGTGTGATCGTTCGGAAGCCAAATGTACTCCAGCTGCGGCACGCGGCCACTGCGAATGAACGAGTCGAATTCGCGGCGCCACTCCTTGACGCGGTCCAGATCGCTGTAATCGAGGTTCCAGCCGACGTACCGCGGATCGTAGAGTCCTATCAGGCTCGGCACGGGGTACTGCCCTCGTCCATTCGTATTCGGGACAGTCATCTCACCGTAATCGCGAAACGATACGCCGGCGGCCTTTGCCGCCTGCCAGATGTAACCGTTCCGGGAGATGCCCACGCCGGAGAGCCAGTCGTCCCCGCCTCCGCGGTCGCCGTAGTTCGCCGGCCACATGCGCTCGATGTAGTCGTTCACGAACGCCGCATCGGCCCAGTTGTGCCCGCTCACGCTGACCTCTCCACTGGCATAGGCGTTGTCGAACAGGCCGAACCGAACGGCGAACGCGTGTTGGTTCGGGGTCACCCGCGAGCCGAACCACGCGAGCTTCGGATCCCCGTTTCCGGTCGGAACGTCGCCGAGCACTTGATCGTACGAGCGATTTTCTTTCAGAATGAAGAAAACGTGCCGTATCGGGCCGCCCGGACGCAGGATGGGATCGGAACGCACCGCCTGCCATCCGGTCGCACCTTGCGGATTGCCCGGCACCGTATGCCGCGACGAATCGGTCATCCGAATCGAGCCATACTGAATCGACGCGACGTAATCGTAATTGCTCTTGCTATCTTTCGCGTTGAAATAGGGATTCGGGCGCGTGCCCTCGCCTTTCCCATTGACAATGTAGAGACGGTTGCCGAGCGGCACGACGTCGGTCGGGTACCATCCCGCCGGTATGCGGCCGACGAGCCTTTGGTTACGTACGATCGCGATTGAGTTTGCGGCACCGAGGCTGACGTAGAGAGAGTTACCGCGCCATGCCAACGCATTGGGAGAAACGCCGGCGAATCGCCGCGGCGTAGAGTCGCCGACGAAAATGCTCGCGAGCCTTCCGCCGGTTGAGCCGTCGTACATCCCGACGGAGTCCGCGTCGGTCTCGGCTACGTAAACGGCGCTGCCGATCGGCAGTACGTCGGACGGGTGCAGCGCCGTGGCGATCTTGCGCGTGGTGAGCGTGCGCGGATCGATGTATTCGACGTAGCGGCTCGAGCGGTTCGAGGCAAACAGCGTCTTGCCGTCGGGCGCAAAGGCCAAGCCGCCGATATGGCCACCGATCTTGACGGGCGTCGCGCTCGAGAGAGCGTCCAGGCTGCCGATGCGAACGGAGAAGTCGCCGTCGGTCGCGACCGCAAAGATGCCGTGCGACATCGCGACCGCCGTCGGATACGATCCCTTGGGCATGGCAATCCTGCGCACGGCTTGGTGTGTGACGTCGACTTCAAAGAGTGCATCGGCGTTTGCTCCGGCGACGAGCGCGTGAGTCGCGTCGATCCACACCGGACGCCCAAACGCTCCCTTTAGCGGAATCGATGCGAGTTGGTTCAGGTCGGACGTGCCGTAGATGCGCAGCGTCGGCGGGTTGAAGCCCGATTCGATCACCGCCAGGGTTCGGCCGTCGGAGGAGGCCGCCGCACCCTGCGGCATCGTATCGGTTAGCGTCACGAGCGATTGCGGCTTTTCGATCGCCCAATCGTTTGGCAGATGCGCGTAGACGCTGTCGGCGATCGATTGCGGCGCGGTGATTGCGAACGCGCCGACAGCGACGATGCAGCACGCCATCGCGAAGACGCTTATCCTCAAGTTGCGGCGCGACATTGGATCGAGGAAAGACTTGCGGACGGCGAGAAGATTGTCCTCTACCGTTCAGCAACTAAGATTACCGCACCACCAAAGGAGAGCTGATGTCGAATTCGCGCGCATTGTATGCCACGGCGGCGATTGCCGTTGGAATTGTTAGCCTCGCTTTGGGTTCGTGCAACGGCCGCCCGCCGAACGGCGGCCTTGCGTTTACGCCGCAAGCGATGAACGGGGGGTCGCCGCGGGCGCTGGCTGGTGATAGCGCGACGCTCCTTTCGAACTCGCTGGGATCGCACGTCGCGTTCCGGGTTTCAAAGAATCCGAATCGCACTTTGCCGGCGCCCAACTTGGCCTGGTCGATGCTTCCCGGGACGCTTCGCGCCGAGTTCGCGGCGCCGCTTCGCGAGACGAGCGACGTTCAACCCGGCCTGCGACTGACGTTTGAATACGGCGTGGAGCAGGCGGCACGAATCCGTGCCGGCCAGGCAGCGCTTCTCGAAATCGATTACGCGAACGGGCGCAGGGTGCGCTTTGTGTTACCCGACGACTTGCGGCAAGCGCAGCGTACCGCGACAGTAGACCTGCCGGCGACGCTATTGGGTGGTGCGACCGGTGTGAGCATGGCACTCGGTGTGGACAACCGGAAATTCCAATCGCAGCCGCCCGGGCCACGCTATTGGGATGGTAAGAAGTGGAGCCGTGACGGCAAGATCGAGGCGGGAAAGAAGACCGTCGTGCTGATCCACGGCATTTTCTCCAGCGTTGAGGATTCGTTTCCCACGTCCAGCCCCGTGCCATGCCCCGAAAAGATTGCGAAGGCCGGGGGCTACCAACAGGTCCTGGGCTGGGATTACGATTGGTTCTATCCGCCCAGCATCGAGGGGCCCTTGTTCAGTAAATTCCTGCACGACATCGGGCAAGCCGGCGTGCCCTCATTCGACATCCAAGCCCACAGCTACGGCTCGCTCGTCACGCTCGCGGCGGTTCCCGGATTGGGCTCGAAAATCAAAGTCGACCACGTCGTAACGCTGGGCGGGCCGCTGCCGCTACGCGGCACGCCGCTCGCGAAGAAAGAGAATGGCTGGCGCATGGGCTTCGTGCTTGGCGTTTTGGATTCGTTTTCCAACGAACCGCCCAGCAACGTCGACAAAGCGATCGACAGCGGAATGATCGCGTCGCTTGCGCCGAACTCCCCGGAGCTGGTCCGCATTCTCAACGGCCTTAGAAGGGTCGCGACCAGAACGTCGTTCGTGGAAGCGGCCGGTACGCACTGGCTATGTCTGGTCACCGTCTATGGCGCGTGCATTCTATCAGAGGAATACTTCAAGAAGGTCCTGATCGATGGCAGCGGGGTTACGTTGCCCTGGGATGGCGTGGTCGAGACGAGCGCCGCCGCATCCAAAGACATTCCTAATCCGGTCGCGACGACGTTTCCGCTGTCACACGTCGAGTTGCAGTGCCACGACACGGTGATCGATTGGGTCGGAAAGCAGGTCGGCACGTAGGCCCGTCGCGCGGGTGTGCGGCGCGCGTTAGCTCGCGAAGTGCCGTAACAGCTCGGCTTCTCGCTGTGCGTCGAGCCCTACCGGGTTGTGCGGGTGCGTTGCTTGCGTCCAGTCCAGCACCGCTATAAGGGTATCCGCGATCGGGCGTAGTGCGAGGCCTGCGGCCAGCGCTCTTGCGTTATCAATTTTCATTAGGCCGTCGGATTGATCGCCGGGCGCCCACAAGGGCATTTCGGTCCAGGGCGTGATGCCGTGCTCGGTGAGGAACGCGGTGTCCGCCCAGCAAAACCGCGATGGCGGTGCTCCGCGCTCGCGCGCAACCGAAGCCGCCTCCTCTAAGAGCTGCTCCATCGAAGTCGGCTTCGCCGGTCCGACGACGTTGAAGACGCCGAAAGCGTCGCCCGCAAGCGCCGTTTCGGCGAAGCGTGCTACGTCGGCCGCATCCACGAACTGTACGCGACGTTCCGGCGGTCCCGGCACGAGAGTCAAACCGGCGCGCAGAATGCGCTCGCACCAGTACGTGAAGCGTCCCGTGTAGTCCCATCTGCCCGCGATGAGTCCCGGTCGTAAGATCACGGAGCGCTGGGAGGATTGCGCCTGCACGAGCCACTCGCAGGCCATCTTTTTGCCGCCGTATGCCGCCGCGGCATCTGCCGGGTCGAAGGTTTCGATCGTTGGGGATTGCTCCGAAATTCCAGCGACCGAGAAGTCCCCGTACACGCTGACGGTGGAAATGAAAAGATATCGATCCGATCGCAGCTGCAGCGACCGCCGGACTTGGTCGGGTTCGTAGGCGTTGACGTCGACGATCGCGTCCCAGGTTTCCGTATCGACGGCGCTCAGATCGTCGTTTCGGTCGCCCAAGCGCACCTCGACGTCACCCGGGAGACTACACGTCGTTTTTCCGCGATGGAAGCATACCACTCGGTGGCCGCAGCGGGTGAAGACTTCGACGACGTGACGGCCCACGAATCGCGTACCGCCTAATACCAAGACGTTCATGCTGCGCGCGCACCGAATCCGGCGTGTCGCCGGGTGAAATGTCTAGAAACTTCGTGGAGTCTCCGGTGGCCGGGCGATAGGCTTGATGCAACAACAACCCGTTTTGAAAGGATCTTCGCAAAATGCATCGCTCCGCTTTCGCCCTTCAGGCCGCCACCGGCCTCGCCATCACGTCGCTGCTTGCCGCTCCCCTCGCGGGCTGCAGCGGAAGCTCCTCGGCCCTCCCCACGGCGCCGTCCGCCGCGTCGTCCGCCAACTCGAGCCAGCCGGCCCCGGCTCAAGGGATGGGATCCCAAGCGCAACTGAGCGCTCAGGTCGAAACCGACGCTCACCACAAGAAAAAGGTCAAGCTGCTCTTCGTGAGCGACAACGAGAACAACCGGGTCCTCGTGTATAACGCTGCGAGCAAAACGCAGAATCCCCCTCCGATCCGGACGATCACCAACGGCGTCCAGGCGCCCAACGGCATCACGACCGACAAGTCGGGCAACCTGTACGTCGCGAACTATGTCGCAAACACCGTCACCATTTACGCTCCGAACGCGAGCGCGCCGAAGACGACGATCTCCAACGGTCTGAATGGCCCCTGGGACGTCAAGGTCGATGGTTTTGGGAACGTGTTCGTCGCCAACGTTCCACTCTACGGCGGCACGAACACCGTCAGCGAGTATCCCGCAGGCTCGTCGTCGCCGAGCGATACCTGGTCGGCCCCGAGCGGTCTGACGATCTCGGGCATCGCGCTCCTCAATCCCACGATGCAGGGCGAAACCTCCATCTACGCACTCGCATACTCCCTCAACGGCAGCGGCTTCGCGAGTGGCACCGCGCTGACGTGTTATCCCGGCTCGCCGACCTGTACGAACCTCGGATACAGCTTCGGTCAGACGGGCGGCATTGCCGTCGAGCAGTCGCCGACGAGCAAACCCTTTGAGTGGCTCGCCGTCGATCAGTACATTCCCGGTATCGACATCTTTACACAGGGCCAGTCGAGCAAGCAGCTTGTGACGGGCGGCACGCCCGAGTTCATCGCGCTGAACTCGACCGACAACGAACTCTTCGTAGCGGACCGCTTCTACGGTCGCGTCGTCGAGTACAGCTTCCCGGCAGGAAAAGAGTTGAACAGCTACAGCCCGGGCGGCGCGCAAGTCTACGGCGTCGCGACCTTCCCGGCGGGGACGTATCACTAATCGCGGTTCCCCGAGAATACCTCTGGATCGCTCAGCGCCGATTGTGGTCGACAACGACTGCAGCCGGCGCTGGCTTTGCTTCGCGCGCTTGCTGAAGCGCGCGCTCGAGCGTGATGCTCGCGCCGATCCGCCACTGTACTTCGAACGCCTCATCGCCGAGCATCTCACGCACACTCGCTACTCCGGCCTCGTAGTCTGCACGCTCGGATGGGAACACCGGGGTGCCGATCGTGCGTCGCAGAGCGTCGGCAGCGCCGAGTAAACGCGCGCCCCGCGCGGGGTCTCCGACGGCGGCAATGGCGCAGGCGAGATCGTCCAGCGTTCTCGCGAGTGCCGACTTGTTCGGCATCGAGTCGAGCAGATCGAGTGCTTCGTGGTAGCGCTCGAGCGCGAGTTCGTAGTTACCCCGTTTGTGCGCCACGGCGCCGAGATTTACAAGCGAGTAATAGACGCTGCCGGTGTTCCCGACGGCGCGCTGCATTCGCAGACATTCGCCGAAGAGTTCCTCGGCGCGCTCGAAGTTTCGTTCCGCGGCAGCGACCAGGCCGAGTTTCATAAGCGCGTGAGCGAGCCCCGATTCGTGGCCCAGACGTTGGTAGATCGCTACGCTCTCGTCTCCCAACGCCGCCGCCCGGGCGAGATCGTTCTTGGAAAACGCGATCGAAGCGAGATTGGACAGGGAGCTTGCGATGCCGAGCTCGTCGCCGAGGCGCTTGCGAAGTTCGAGGCTCTCGGCGTGCACCTGCTCCGCCCGATCGTACTCGCCGCGAAACTGCAGGATGATCCCGAGCGACGTGAGCGACGCCCCGAGGCCGGCGTAATCGTCGATCCGTCGCTGGAGCTCGATCGCCGGCTCGCAGGATGCGAGCGCTTCTTCGAAATTCCCGAGCGCCGACAGCAGCACGACGTGCGCTCGCAATACCTTTCCGTACAGCCTATCGGGCACGTCGCGCGTCGAGTCGCTTCGCAAAAGGAGAAACCGGCGAATCCAACCGGCGCCTTCGGTGAGATGTCCGTGCAGCCACCAAAACCGCCATACCGCCGCCACCAACTGGAAACCAAGCGCCGTCGCGGCGCCGTGCTCCGCGTAGTCCAGTGCGGCGCGGATGTTGGCGTGTTCGCGCTCGAAGCGCGCAAGCCAACGGCCCTGAGCGGCGCCGGACAGCTCGCGTTCGGCGGCCTGCGCGAAACGCAGAACGTACTCCGCGTGCCGGCGCTGCGCGTCGGCGAGTTCGCCGCTTTCCACGAGACGCTCGTACGCGTATTCGCGGAGCATCTCTAGCATCGATACGCGCGGCTCCGCGTCTGCGTCTTCCCCGAGCGAGAGCATGTTCTTGTCGACGAGCGGCGCGACGTCAAAGAGGATCGAGCGGTCCGCGAGCTCGTTGCCCGCAACCGCAGCGGCCGCCTCGAGATTACCGCCTCCCTGCAGCACCGAAAGCGCCCGAAAGAGGCGTTGCTCGTCCTCGGTCAACAGGTCATAACTCCAGGCAATTGCGCCGTGCATTGTCTGTTGCCGCTCGGGGCGGTCCACGGCGCCGTCACTCAGGAGCGGCAGACGCCGCTCGAGCCGGGCCGCCAATGCCTTTGGCGCAAGCAGCAAGAGGCGCGGAGCGGCGAGCTCGATTGCAAGCGGCAGGCCCTCCAGGTGATCCACGATCGTGGCGACGGCCGCTGCATTCGCGGGTGTCAGCTCGAACTCAGGCGTGACCATCTGCGCGCGCTGCACGAAGAGCGCTACTCCAGCGTCGCTTTGCAGCGGGCGCACCGCGTAGACGTGCTCGGCTTTTAGGTGCAGCGGCTCGCGACTGGTGGCCAGAACGGTGAGCTTCGGGCAATCCGCGAGCAGCGCGCCGATCCAGGAAGCAACGGGCGTGAGATGCTCGAGATTATCGAGAACCAACAGAAGGCTTCGGTCCCGGAGATATGCTCCGACGGCCTCGCCCGCAGGGGTGTCGGCCGAATCGCGTATCTCCAGCGCCCGGGCGACGGCCGCCGGCACGTGCGAAGGGTCGTCGACCCGCGCGAGCTCGGCGAATGCGACGCCCAGCTCGAAGCCGTTCGCCAATTCCGCCGCTACCCGAGTTGCGAGGCTCGTTTTTCCGACGCCGGCCGTTCCGGCCAGCGTAACGAGCCGCACGCCTTCGCGCGAGAGAAGCGCGCACAATCGCGCGACGTCAGCATTTCGCCCGATCAAAGCCACCGCCGGCAGAGCGGAAGCTCGCGGCGCGGGCCTGCCGGCCCGCGCTGCCGGCTTACGCGCCGCTTCCTGCAGGCGCGAGCGTTCTGCGGCCGACAAGCCGAGAGCTTCGGCGAGCAGCATGATCGTGATCAGGCGCGGCGTGCGGGCCGAGCCCGTCTCGATGTCGCTGACGGTCCGGGTCGAGAGACCCGAGCGCTCGGCGAGAGTTTCCTGTGAAAGGTGTACGGCCGAACGGAAGAGCCGCAAAACGTCGGCAAGCGACTCGGTCACCGTAGCGGTCTTCGTGGCAAAATGTGAGTCTCTTCGTGGTGCTCCGCGCCGCCGCGACGGACAATGATGTCATGATACGAGTCGATCGTCCGCACGCCGCGGAGGCGGCCTTTGCGCACTCGCTCACAGAGGAGCTGCTTACGGGTTCGGGGGTCACGCCGGGCATGCGCGTTTTGGTCCTGGGGCGCGGCCTGGCTGACCTCGCGCTGCTCGTGGCCGAGCGAGTCGGGGCGAGCGGCGCCGTGATCGGCGCGCACGAAGATCCTCAGGTCGTTGCGCAGGCGCAACGTCGCGCGGCGGAAGAAGGCTTCGATAGGGTCGACTTTCGGGCCGAGTCGCTGGACCGGATCGCACTCGGAGGATCGGTAGATGCCGTGGTCGGCCGATTCTTCCTAATGCACCAGCCCGATCCGGTCCGCGCGATTACCATCGCGGCCGACGCGGTGTACGACGGCGGCCGGATCGTTTTTCAAGAGTGGCACTATGAGTCGGTCCTCTGGCCGGAAACGTCGGACTGGCCGCATCTGCCCTTGTATCGCGCGTTTGCGCGCTGGTCGATCGAAGGTTTGCGTCGTCAGAGCGCTCACGTCGACATGGGATTGCGGTTAGCCAACGCCTTCACCGAAGCCGGACTTCCGCTACCGGCGATACGCACGGATCTCCGAACGGTTCAGGGTATCGGCTCGCGGGGCTATGTCTTCTTCGAGGCCGCGGTTCGTGAAGCGTTGCCGACGCTCGAGCGCTGCGGGATTGCGTGCGCGGGGGAAGTCGACGTGGATTCGTTCGCCGACCGGCTAGAGCGTGAGACGAGCGCCGTCAACGGCCACGCGTTTCTGCCGCTCCAAGTGGGAGCGTGGGCGCGGGCCGCGCACGCGCCTACCCCATCGGCCTAACGGTAACTTTGCTGGGACGAGAAACAGTCGCGACAGTAGACGGGCCTCCCGGTTCGCGGCTGAAACGGAACCTCGGCGACGCCGCCGCACTTACTGCACGTCGTTTTGAACAACTCTCGGGTGTTGCCGGCGAACGAGCCGCGTTGGCCGCCGCTGGCACCCTTGCGCGCCGCGCGGCAATCGTCGCAACGCCCGGGTTTGTTGGTAAAGCCTTTGCTCGCAAAAAATTCTTGTTGGCTTGCGGTAAACGTGAACGAGCGGCTGCAGTCGAGGCAGCTTAGGGTTTCATCGCTATACAATGGGTTCTCCTGATCCTGATGTTAAGTGGTCGGACCCCGCGATGAGGCCCGATAGTGTGAACAACGCATACAAAGAATGATCCCCAGGAATGGGGACCCACGTTCAACCGATCACGACAGTTGGAAATTCTTACCGATCTTTCAGTGGCGCAATGTTATCGACCATTCGAAAGATCGCGCGCGTGCCGGGGGATTGTCTCATAAATCCTCCCTGCGCGCAAGCAAAGGCCTGAGTTTGGCCTCGCCGCCCCCGCCTACGGCAGGGGCTCTATTTTTGAAATGACGTTCCTGAGGACGTCGTAGCCCAATCCCCGAACGAGTATGCGAGATTCGTTGTTGCTCTTCTTCAGTTCGCCTTCGCGAATCCGTCCGCTCTCCAGCGTCACCTTAACTCGTTTTCCAATAAAACTGTCGATCTCTTCGTTCGTCACTAAAAACCCCTACTTTCAAGCCTCTTCATTCGCCGTTGGAATGACGAAGGCCCGCAAACGACGCTTCCGGCCGTCAAAGCTGCTTTTAACCTAGCTTACTGTGGGAGTTCATCGCACGCTAAAGATATAATCACCGCGCCGAGAGCTCCCGAAGATTCGGGAGTCGCACCCGTTCTCACCGAGATGACCGTGCGCGACGTCGTGCGTTTTACGAGGCGTTGAAACCGCGCCTGCCACTTTGGTCGTATCCATTTTTAAGTTCAACTTTCGACTAAAAAGCAAATGTATTATTCCGAATTCCACAAACCCAAAAAAGCAAGTAAGAGTTGCACTATTGCATCGATCGCTGCGTTTTTAGCAAGGTAAGATTACTGCAGACCAAGCGTGTCGGCGGGGCCCATCCGAATAGTTGCGACAAATGGCGGGACGCATCGTCTGGTTGGTGGAATATATTAGCTCGCCCTTGCTATGTCATAGGAGGCATAATGTTTGTATTTACTCGGCGCAGTCTCTTCTTTTTGTGCGCGATCGCGCTCGCCGCATGTTCGAGTCCGTTCCAAGGCGGTGCGACGCCTTCCGTCGACACCAGTCAAGCAGTCGCCACCGGTTCTACGCCGGACATGGTTCTTGACTCGGCGCCCGAGGTCACCGGCGGCCGCGAGGTGGTTCAAAAGCTTTCCATTCACCCTAATGCGAAATCGCCGGCCATTCTGATCAACTTCGTCGCGAACGGCCCCGCACAAGGCGGCGTGCCGTGCATCAGCTGCGTGAACGGAGCGTCGAGCAACGACAACATCGGTATGACGGGACCGTCGAGCTACGTCTATTCGGGGTCGGTGTGGCAGTACGCGCTGTCCTTCACCGACATCAGCTACAAGGGTAAGTGCAAACTCGCGTGGGCGATCAGGGCCGGCAGGAAGACCGTCGATAGTTTCTCCGCTACGCTAAACCTTAGTACCGCGGGCGGGTTCATTTTGTACGCGCTCAACCGCAACCGGCCGAAATTTTCTGGCCTCGCTACTTTGACCGGGAAGGTTACGTGTGGCAAAAACACGCCGTCGCTCCAGGTGCCGCTAGAGTTCCAGTAAGCCTGGATATCAATAGGGCGAACCGATGTCAAGGCTAGCCAATCCGGCGCTAACTGCGAGCCTTTCGCTATGGCTGATGGTTCTCTCGAGCGCCGGATGCGGCGGCAAGTCAACCGTGGGAGACTCGAACTCGTTCGCACCATCGGTTCGCTTCGCTGCGGCGCCCGCGAAGTCGCAGATCTCGATCGTTGGCCCGGGCGCCAACTCCCAACTAGACAAACTCGTCGTTGCGTTCATGGTCGCGCAGCAGGTTCCGAACGCCCAACTTGCGGTTTCAGTTAAAGGGAGGACCGCGTTTTCTCATGCCTATACGTATCGTGGTCTCGCGGCCTCGACGACGAAGCCAAGCACGATCATGCGACTCGCGAGCATCACGAAGGCCTGGGTGGACGGTGCACTCTTCGACCTGATCAAGGCAAAGAAGGTCGATCCCAAGGCAAAGGTTTTTGCCTATTTGGGGATTACGAAACCTCTCCCTCGAGGCGCCAAGGTCGATAAGCGCGTTTACGACATTACGATCGAGGACATGATCCTGCACGAATCGGGATGGGACGATTCGAAATCGCCCTACTACGATCCGACCTTTGCGATGCGCTCGATAGCAAAAGCCCTTCACCTAAAGAAACCGGTGGATCAGGTAGACTACGTGCGCTACCAACTGCCTCAACCGTTGCAAGAGCCGCCGGGCACGACGTATGCCTACTGCAATTTCTGCTACACGGTGCTCGGGCTGGTGATCGCCAAGGCGTCCGGACTGGACTTCCGCGACTACGTCGCCAAGCACGTGGCCGGCCCGCTCGGCCTCAACAACGTACTGATCTCACCGACGGTTGGTAAGCGGCTCCCTAACGAGGTCGCAAAGTACTACTCCGCGTACGGCGGGCTTTCCGCCGTCTACGTCACGTCACGTAAGCTGTATCCCTATCCGTATGGCGGCGACGGCATGGTTCTCGAGGTCGCGGGGGGCGCTTCAGCGATCGCGACGAGCGCCGACTCCATGCTCAAATTCATGGACAAGTATTTAATTTGGGGCGTGGGAACACCCGAGCCGGGCGCCGATTGGGCGCGTGAAGGTTCGATGCCTGGGACGAATACGTGGGCCGAGCAGCTGCCCAACGGCAGCAACTATGCGTTTCTCGTTAATACGCGGCAGTATGATTATGGAAGCGATCCGAATGCATTTGAAACGCTGCAGCGCGAGTTAGGACTGGACATCGATCCGGGTTTAGAGCGATCTCGGACCCGGCGATTCGCCGACAGAGACTTGGACTCGGCGATTCCCGATAGGTAAATGCCACGGGGGCCAAAGGCCCGTGGTTCTTTGTGAAGGTTGAGTATGACGAAACCCTGAACGCAACGCCGCGTACAGCCCCGTATGCGCAATGTTTCGTACGCCTCAACCACGCGTACCCTTCCGTTCGGCCTGCCCGACGTAGCCGTCACGCTTGGGGTACTGACGCTGCTCGCGGTGGTCGCGAAGGTAGGCGCGGGCGCGTTCGTGCCGTTTACGGCAAAGATCGTGCCGCACATCAATCTCGACCCACGGAATCTTCCCTACTACGCCGCACGATCGACTCTGCGCATGTTCGTAGCGTTAGTGTGGTCGACGCTCTTCACGCTCGTTTACGGGTACTTCGCGGCGCGCAGTAAGCGCGCCGAGCGAGTCCTTATCCCACTGCTCGACATCCTGCAGTCCGTACCGGTGCTCGGCTATCTCTCCGTAATTATCACGGCTTTTATCGCGCTATTTCGCGGCAGTCTTCTCGGCCTCGAGTTCGCGGCCGTATTCGCGATATTCACGAGCCAAGCATGGAACATGACGTTTTCGTTCTACCAGTCGCTGAAGTCGGTTCCGTACGAGTTACAGGAAGCGGCTGCGCTCTATCGCCTTTCGGGATGGCAGCGTTTCGTTCGGCTCGACGTCCCGTCGGCCACGATCGGACTGGTGTGGAACGCGATGATGAGCTTCGGAGGCGGTTGGTTCTTTCTTGCCGCGAGCGAAGCGATTACCGTGCTCAATCATAACTATACGTTACCCGGCGTAGGTTCGTATGTGGCGGCCGCGGTCACGGCACAAGACCTCCCGGCACTTGGGTGGGCAATCGCCACCATCGTGGTCGTGATCGTGCTGGTCGACCAGCTCTTCTGGCGCCCCGTCGTAGCTTGGGCCGATCGCTTTCGCTTTGAGCAGAGTGCGGCTGCGGAGGCGCCCCGTTCCTGGGTTTTCGACGTGGTTCGCGCCGCGAACGTCCCTCTGCTCGTTGGACGAGCCTGGGCACCGGTCGCAGACACGATCGCACGCCTACTTTCGGCAGTTACCGAGGCCCGATTCGCCCCGCGCCAAGTCGGCGAGCGTACGCGAGCGGACCGGATTTTCAACGCGGCATCGATCGTTGTCGTGATCCTGCTATGCGCGTTGGCGCTCCGCTTCATTTTAACGACCGTCGGATTCGAGGAAATCTTCAAAGTCTTTGGCCTCGGGCTGGCCACGATGACGCGCGTTGCCGTGCTCGTAACCGTAGCGGTCATCGTGTGGACCCCGATCGGGGTTGCGATCGGCTTCAATCCGCGCCTCGCGCGCACGTTGCAGCCGGTGGTTCAGTTCCTCTCGTCGTTTCCCGCGAACTTCATTTTCCCGTTTGCAACCCTTGCATTCATTCGGTTAGGCGTTCCCATCAATTTCGGATCGATTCTGCTAATGGCGCTCGGCTCGCAGTGGTACATCCTTTTCAATGCGATCGCCGGCGCGCAGAGCATCCCGACCGAGCTTCGCGAAATGTGCGACGATTGCGACTTGCAGGGGTGGCGTCGATGGCGACGGCTCATCATTCCCGGAATCTTCGCCTCGCTCGTCACCGGTGCGATAACTGCGAGCGGTGGCGCTTGGAATGCTTCGATCGTCTCGGAGATCGTTTCTTGGGGCAACACGACCCTTACGGCCACCGGGCTCGGAACCTACATCACCGAAGCGACGACGAAAGGCGATTGGTCGCGTATTATCCTCGGGGTCAGCACAATGAGCCTATTCGTCGTGGCCGCCAATCGAGTGGTATGGCACCCACTCTACGGTTACGCGCAGAAGAAGTTCGCGCAATGAGTGAAGAGTTAATTCGTTGCGAGCACGTGGACAAGCGCTTTCCGCTTCCCGGAGGGAAGGGCGAGTTCACTGCGTTAAGCGACGTTTCGCTCTCGGTGCATGAAGGCGAGGTGCTGGCGTTGCTCGGGCGCAGCGGGAGCGGAAAGAGTACGCTGCTGCGGATCATGGCGGGGCTCATCCCCCCGAGCTCGGGACACGTTACGAGCGGCGGCGAGCCGGTCGCCGGCGCGAACCCTGACGTAGCGATGGTGTTCCAAACTTTTGCGCTGCTTCCGTGGCTGACGGTCCTCGAAAACGTCGAACTGGGGCTCGAGGCGCGCGGCATCCGCCGCACGAATCGCGTGCGACGCGCGCTCAACGCGGTCGATCTCGTCGGTCTGGACGGTTTCGAAGGAGCCTATCCAAGAGAGCTTTCCGGAGGCATGAAGCAGCGCGTCGGTTGCGCGCGCGCTTTCGCCATCGAGCCGAAGGTGCTCTTCATGGACGAACCGTTCAGCGCACTCGACGTCCTGACGGCCGAGAACCTTCGAAGCGAGATCGACCAGCTGTGGAACGCCGGAAACTTCCCGTCGAAGAGTATTCTGCTCGTCACGCATAACATCGAGGAGGCGGTGATACTGGCCGATCGCGTAGTCGTTTTGGGCTCGAATCCGGGGCACGTGCGGGGCGAAGTGAAGATCGAGCTTGCCCGTCCGCACAACCGCGCCGACGAGCGGTTTGCGGGAATCGTCGATCACCTCTACACGGTGATGACGAATCCGGACATCACGATTGCCGCGACCGGCTCACCCCAGGCTGCGGCTGCCGCTTCCGCGCGGAGCTCGCCGTTTTCGCAGCCATTGCCGCACGTGCGACCCGGCGGCATCAGCGGGATGCTCCAGTTGATCGCCGAGCACGGCGCGCAAACCGAAGACATCGCCCATCTCTCGGATCGGCTTTCGATCACCGCCGACGACCTTCTCGCTCAACTCGAGGCAGCCGTCTTGCTAGACTTTGCCGAGATCACCGACGGCGACGTTTCGTTGACTGCGAGAGGGCGCGCCTTCGCCGCGTCGACGATCCAAAGCGGCAAGGAAATCTTCCGCGAGCAGTTACTTGAGTGCGTTCGCCTTTTCGATGCGATCGTGCGCACCCTCGAAGAGAAGAAGGACGGAACGATGCGTGTCGACTTTTTCTTAGATCTATGGGACGAGTATTTTCCTGCGGCAGAAGTGCAGCGGCAATTCGCGACGGCAGTCGACTGGGGAAGGTTTGCCGAGCTGTTCGAATACGACTCGCTCGAGGGCGTCTTGCACCTCCCGTCAGCCTGACGGCGATGAGTCTTACCGTATCGAAAGGCCGATCGGGAAGTTTAGCCCCGTAGCGGGACCCGCGATCGTGCGATCCGGCGCGACGTTTCCATTCGAGCCCCTCGGATAGCTCGTAATGCTGTTGGACGGCGGGTTCGCTACGACGATCGTGCCGCGAGCGGTCAAGACGATTCCCGACGGGCTGTTCAGTTGCGTGGAGGTTCCTTGAATGGTTCTAATCGGGCTCACGTTTCCATTCGCGCCTGGCGCAAAGACGAAAATCGCGGTCGCGAAATCGTCGCTGACGTAAAGGTTGTGGCCAGCATCCATTGCCAGTCCGACGGGATTGGCGAGATTCGTGTTGGTGCCTTCGATTTCGCTGGTCGGCCGAGCGTCGCCGCGTGCAGAGGTTCGATAGACGGCAATGCTATGGGTGTTTAGATTTGCAACGTACAGCCGCGATCCGGAGATCATCAACGCAGTAGGCCGCGAGAGCTTCGTGTGGTGGCCACGGATATGCCCTGGGTTGGACACGCACCCGTTGGCGCCGCTGGAAAAAATAGATATGGAATTGCCTTGTAGGTTTGCGACGTACAGGTTACCCGAAGCGTCAACGGCTGCGCCGTCGGGCAGATTCAAACCACCGCAGGTTATCGTGGCCGAGGGAGCGACGTTGCCGTTCGAACCGGGAGGATACACCGTGACGGCGTTGGCGTTGAGGTTTGTAACGTAGATCGCCCCGGAGCCGTCGCGAGCGATATTGATTGGAGCGTTCAACTGAGTATTGGAACCCGCGATGGTCGCACCCGGCGAGACGTTGCCGTTCGCGTTGGCAAGATATTCCGTGACCGAGTTGCCCATGTTGTTGACGGCGTACAGCTCCTGTCGATTTCCAGGATCGAACTGCGCGGATGAGCCGTGCCCTTCCGCCATCGTCACCGGCGAGGAAGGCACCCCAAAACTCTGGGCGCAGGCTACGAGCACCGAAAGGCCGATTGAGCACGCTAGCAGGCGCATCGCTAAATACTTCATATTGAAAGCATAGACAATCGAATCACCGATGTCTCGACCAAACGGGAGCCGACGTTAAGAATTGAGACACCTGATCGAGGTCGCGCTGATCCGCATAGCTATCCAAACCCTCAAGTAAGGCTCAATTCTTTGAAGAATCTTGATGAGCTCGCGCTTGCCTTGATTGCGAAGTGTTGACGCGCGCGCTGGGCCGATGTTAGAGTTTTTTCCTAAAGCTTTAAGAGTTCGACGGGGCAAAGAGATGAGAAAGAGCATTGGCGGCACCGAGCACATCTCGATCGCCTCGTATTCCTTCGATCCGGCCACGCGGCTTCTGTACCGGAACGGCGATGAAATTCTGCTTCCGCGCAAAGCCGGCGACCTTCTCGCGGTCTTGATCGCCGAGGTCAACTCGCTTGTCCCGCGCGAGCAGATCTTTGCCAGCGTGTGGCCCGAAGGCTTCGTGCACGAAGGCAACCTGACCCAAACCATCTATCTCTTGCGAAAGTCGCTGGCTGCCGATCCCGCCGTGGCGATCGAAAACGTTCCTCGACGCGGTTATCGCCTACGCGTGCGGGAGAGGGACCGCACGGGCGCGCGGCGTCGAAGACTGACCGCGATAGCGACGGGCGCGCTGGCCTTGGTCGTTCTCGTCTCTACGGTCAGCTGGACCGATTTTCGGTCGAGCAGCGCTCGTCCGTTGCCGGTGAAGGCTCGGGAAGACATAAAGCTGGCGATGTACCATTTCGATCGTTTCGTCGATCTAAAGTTTGCGCGAGCGCGCTTCGAGTTGACCACCAGAGACGCGCCGGCCGTTCCCGAAGGGTACGCGGGGCTGGCGCTGATCGACGCGATGGATGGATTCGATTCCCCCAACCGCCACTGGTATTGCCGCGAGGGCCGGCGCGCGCTCGAGCGCGCCAATGCGTTGGGATCGTCGACCCTGACGCACGTTTCGAGCGCGATGCTTGCCGTCACGTGCAACCGGGCTTTGGGGCAGGCACGCCGAGAACTCGATGCGGCCCTGGCGCTGGATCCGTCGGATCCGACGGCGCTGACGTTGCGCTCGAGAGTTGCCCTATGGGAGAATCGCCCGCGCGAGGCGATTTCGTTTGCGAGCAAAGCCGCCATGAATGATCCAACCTCCCCCGAAGCAATTCTCGCCCTTGGCGTTGCGTACTACTACGATGGCGATCTCATCGACGCGAGCGCGACGTTCAGTCGCCTTCTGGAGCTCATGCCGAACCGGCCGGCGGCCCTCGATTTCCTCGAGCGCAGCTACGAGGGGCTCGGCGATCTCGCGAGCGCCGAGCGGATCTTGCGCGAAGCGAAGGGCGATCCAAGAAATGCAGACTGGGTCAAAGTCGGGCTGGCCCGTCTGCTGGCATTGAAGGGATATCACCAGCTCGCCGTCGCCGCGCTTCGGCGGTCGGCCGCGCGGTCGGATGCGGAGTCGCTTGCGGCCGGTTACAGCATAGCCGGCGACAAACAAGCGGCAATAGCGAGCCTAAAAATCTTCGCTGCGCATCACAGCCTCAGCGCACAAATCGCGTGGCTGGATGACCCTCGGTTCGCATCGCTGCGTCGCGAGTTTCCAGAGCTTCGTCGCACGTTCCTGACGTGGGGGCAATAGCTGCATGATCTCCCGCTCCGTACTCGTTCTGCCGCGTCTCTTCTTGGGCGTCATTTTCTCCGTTGCGGCATATTCGAAGATCGCCTCCGGTGGTTTTGCGGCGCACCTAAGCGGGTTTCTTAGTCAGGTACTCGTCAACGCGACGCCCGCCTACCAAGCCTTTGCGCGAGCGGTGGTGCTACCCCATGTTGGCATCGTTGCAACGCTGATCATCATCGGCGAAGCATTCGTCGGGATTGCGATGCTCGCCGGAATCGCTACGCGACTGGCGTCGGTTGTTGCGGTGTTGCTCCTTGCGAACTACATGCTTGCGAAGGGAATGACGTTGTGGTCTCCTGCCAGCAATGACGCGGCAGACATTATGTTGGCGATCGTTGTGGGCGTGGGAGCGGCCGGCAGCGTATGGGGTGTGGACGCTGCGTTAAGAAAGCGCTACCCCCGCGTACCACTCTGGTAATTCGCGTTCACTTTGCAATAAGGACTTCGGTGGACTTGATGATGGCGGTTACGCGATCACCCTCCTTGAGCCCAAGACGCTGAATTGACGAAGTGGTAATGGCGGCCGTAATGGTAGCCGGATCGATTTCAACCTCGACCTCGCCCAGAATGTCGCCCGTGCGGATGCCCGTTATCCGGCCGCGAATCTGATTGCGCGCACTAATTTCCATAAAGAATACCTCCAACCACGCCCTTCGCGCGTCGAACGCGCGCGTCCCGGGGGCGGCCCGTGCAAACTTCCGACGCCGGCGCGGTTTTTGGTCTCGATGCGACCGGCGCATTTTTATGATTAGGCGATGCTGACGCCGCAACTTCAGTTTCAGCTTCCCGTCGCCTTCGACGTGGGCGCGACGTTCATTTGGGCCGTCACGGGAGCGGCGATGGGCGTGCGTCGGGGATACGATTACACCGGAATTTTCGTCATGGCTTTCGTCTCCGCGCTCGGTGGGGGCTTGCTGCGTGACGGGATTTTCTTGCAGCAGGGGCCGCCGGTCGCGGTGCGGGGCCCAATGTATCTCATTACCGTATTGCTCGGGGCGATCGCCGGGGGCGCGATCGGCGTTTGGGCGGGCGGGCGAAAGCCGACGCGACTTTGGCGAACGGTCTCGGACGGCGTCGATGCATTGGGTCTGGGTGCGTACACATGCGTGGGCGCCCAAATGTCGCTGCAACTGGGACTGGGCGTTCCATCAGCCATCTTTATCGGCGTCGTCAACGGCTGCGGCGGCGGACTCCTTCGCGACGTGCTGGTCAATGCGATCTGGATGTTGCCCGGGCAGCTGCTCGCGATCGCGTGCGTTTGTGGTGCCGTCACGTTTGTCGGCCTATTGGAACTCGCGCATCTGCAGGCGACTCCCGCCGCCTGGATTGCGATCGCCGTAACCTTCGTCATCCGCATTCTCGCGATCCGATATAACTGGCGAACGCGGGCGCTTGGCGTGAAGGCTTGACGGTTCCGTAACCGAAGCGGGTAAGCTGTCTTTCTCTTTATTGGAATCGGGGTTTAGCTAGATGAGCTGTTCGCATTGCTCGGGCGATGTTTTTGGTATCGGAGCGCCCGCCGGCTCCAATGCCGTCGCCGGCGTAGCGGGCTCCGGGCTCGCGGCTGCGGGGGCAACGGCTGACGGGCCGCGGTCGACGGTGTTCTTCGGGGGAACCGTAATCACGATGGACGACCGCAACGCCGCTGCCGAAGCGATCGCGATCGCGGGGAACAAGATCCTTGCCGTCGGCACGCGCGCTGAAGTGTCGGCACGCGCCGGTGCGAACGCGAACTCCGTAGATCTCGATGGCCGAACGCTGATGCCCGGATTGATCGACCCGCATCAACATCCGCTGCCCGGCGGACTGATGCTCATGCACACCTTGAGCCTCAGCTTCGATACGTATAAGACGAAGGCCGCGGTTCTTGCCGCGCTGCGCGACGCGGCCGCGAAAACGCCCGCCGGCCAGTGGATTTATGCGTCGTACTACGACAACATCTTGCATGGCGGCTACCTGACGATGGACGAGCTGGAAACGGTTTCGTCGACTCACCCGATCTTCGTTTACTACGTCAGCATGCACTCGGCGACGGGAAATAGGATGGCCTTCGAGGCTTCCGGTATCAGCCCGACGACGCGCGAGCTCGTCGGGGGCGGCTACTTTGGCGTGGATGCGGACGGGCGACAGAATGGCATGATCCAGGAGATGCCGGCACTCATGAAGTTTCTCGTAGGTTTTCCAAAGCTGACGCCTGCGGTGATCGCGGAATCGATGACCACGTTTCTGTATCGCTCCGCGGCGCTGGGCTGTACGATGGTTCACGAAGCCGGAGCGTTTGCGCAAAAACCCGAGGTGTTCGAGGGCTACAAGGCGATCACGGCTAACTCGCCGGTTCGCTATAGCGTGAGCCCTATGGTCGACTACCTCGATCAAGCCATGCAGTTCATAGCGTCATATGGAAAGCCCGGAGCGTCGGCCCTCGAGATTCCCGGCGCGTTGCTTTCATTCTACGCGGTGAAGATCGTTTCGGACGGTTCGCCCCAACAGGAAAGCGCCTATCAAACGCAGCCGTATCTCAAGACGGCCGAGCGCGGTGCGCCCAACTACACGGCCGACGAGATGCGCGAACTCGTAATGAAAGTCAAGACCGCGGGTTGGCCGGTCTCCATCCATTGCAACGGCGATGCATCTTTGGAGATGGCGCTCGATGCCATCGAGGCGGCGTACGGTTCGGCTCCAGCCCCGACCGGCATCAACCGCATCGAGCACTGCACGCAAGCGCTCCCCGAACAGATCGCGCGCATGAAGAAGTTAGGCGTCCAGCCAAGCCACCTCATGAACAACGTGTATTACTATGGCGCTGCATATCGCGACGAAATCTTCGGACCCGAGCGCGCTGCGCGCTTTAACCCGGCCGGAGATTTCCTGGCAAGCGGTGTGCCGTTCTCGATTCATAGCGACTCCCCGTGCTCGCCCGTCGCTCCGCTGCGCGAGATCGGAACGGCCGTGGCGCGTGTCTGCGCGATCGACGGTTCGGTCGTTGGACCGGATCAGCGGGTTCCCATCGAGGCGGCCCTCAAGGGAATGACCGTCGTCGCGGCAGCGCAATGCGGCATGGGCGACAAGCTTGGCTCGCTCGAGGCGGGGAAATACGCCGATCTCACGATCCTCGAAGACGACCCTCGCAAAACCGATCCAACGAAGCTCGGCGACGTCAAGGTCTCGCAAACGTGGGTGAACGGGAAGAAGATCGAGATCCCGAGTTCGTAAGACGCGCGATCTCGCGCGCGGCACGTTCGCCCGAAATGACCGCACCGTCGATGTATCCTATTTCGTTATACGAAGTCGAGGAGGGGCGTAGCGGCGGATCATCGCGAACCGATAGCCTGTAATGCGTCAGACTCTTGCGCGAGCGCTCCTGATAATCGTGACGCTCTTCGTGGTCGTGATCTATTACTGTCCGATCGGGCACGTCGACTTCGCGGAGCGATGGGGCGAAGGCACGTTCGGCATCACGCTTCCTCCGCAGCGCGTCATCGTTACCAGCGTTGACTCCGGTTCGCCCGCGGATCGAGCCGGAGTGCGCGCGGGGGATCGCATCGTCGACCGCGGCGACCAGGGGATCCCCACGCGCGTGCGCGCGGCGTACAAGGGCGAACGTGAAACGCTGACGTTCGAGCGTGGCGGCGCAACGCGTACCATAACCATAACCGCCGTTCCGCAGCCCGGCTTTGGCCTATGGCAGCGCATCGGAGGAGTGCTCGCCTACGTGCCGCCCACGACGTTTCTGCTGGTGGCATTTCTGCTCGTGTTCTTGCGACCGTCGGTGATGTCGTGGGCGTTCTACGTCTTCGCCGTCGGCTATTTCGGAACGGCCCCTGCATTCATGTATTGGTCGCACGTATTGCCTAAGGATGCCTATCTTGCGCTCAGCTTCGTGTTGAGTACGGTCTTCGGATCGTGGAGCGTCTTGCCGCTGCTGCCATTCGTACTACGGTTTCCCAACGGTGACGTGCTTGGGTGGCGCCGGCGAATCGACCCGTTCGTCTGGATCTTTCTCGCCGCATCGTACGCGCTGTATGTCTTCGAATGGCGCGTGTACTTCGCCACGGAAGCGCTTCCGAGATGGGACGTCTTTACGAGCGCGGTCATCCCGCTGGCCGCCTTTGCCCTGGCCGGATTAGTTCTTGCAAAGAACGTCGCCATGGCGACGCCGAGCGACCGGCAGCGCTGGGGTTTTCTGGCAATTGGGACGATCGCGTCATTCGTGGCCTACGCGATTTACTTCGTCCCGGGCGTGCCCTTCGTCGTCGGGCAAGTCGTCGAATTCGGTGCCGTGCTTATGCCGATCTGCATCGCCTACGCCATCTTCAGGCTGCGGGTGCTCGACGTCAATTTCGTGCTCAACCGTGCGATCGTCTACGGCACGTTGTCCCTCGCGGTGATCGCGTTGGTATCGATTTTGGATTGGTTTTTTTCGCGCGTTATCGCGATAGGGCGTTTGGCGATTGGCTTGGAACTGCTCGCCACGATCGGCATCGGTTTCTTGCTCGATCGCATCAACCGCCTCGTCGAGCGGTTCGTCGAGACGGTGTTCTTTCGGCGGCGGCGGATGGCCGAGAGCTACCTGAAGCGCGCGGCCTCGGCCCTCCCGTATGCGACCGATGAGGCAGCGATAACCAATGGCCTCGTGCAGGTGCCCGTCGACGCGATCGAGCTGGCCGCCGCCGCGCTTTACCGGCGATTCGCGGGAGGAGCGCGCTTCGAAGGCGTCGCGACCGCGGACCAAACAACGGTCGCACCGGCGGGATTCGACGGAAACCATCTGCTCGTGCGAATGCTGCTCGCCGACGAAAAGGTGGTGTGGCTCGACGAGCTACGCTCGCAGCTCGACGCCGAGAATGCGGCGATCTACACGCTGGCCGTCCCCGTGACGGTGCGCCACGAGCTCGTTTCCTTTACGCTATACGGCGCTCACGCAAACGGCGCGCAACTCGATCCCGACGAAGTCGCGCTGCTGGAAGAGCTTGCGCTCGAAGCTGCGCGGGCGTACGATCACGTCGAGGCGGTGCGGGTACGCGAGCAGTACGCGCAGTTTGCGACCAAAGAAATTCCAAATCCCGTCGGCTAATCGACCTGATATTTGTTGATGATGCCTGATAACCATTTGAGAAGTACCCGCCGCGAACGTCCGCTGTTGACGCGCTGATCGTCTAGCTGCCAAAATGGATAACCGCACGTTCCTTACGGAGCATGCGATTGGGACAAGGAGCAGACGTTAGATGACTATCGCAAGGCTGGTCACATGCATTATGGCGGCCGCATGTCTAGCGAGTTGCGGCGACCGCGTAGCGCCATCGCCCGCGTTTCCACCGACGTCGCGAACGAGTGCCATTAGAGTGGGGGCGTCTCAGATCGTGGGGCTGCCGCCAGGCGCGATGCTACCACCGGTGGTTGGTTCGGACGATCGAAAGTCGTGGATCGCACGAGACATCGCGAGTGCGGCGCAGTTGCTCTTCGTGTCTGACCTGGGCCGAAACGCGGTCGAGATCTTTGCGCTGCCGTCGTTGAAGGAGGAGGGGAAGCTTAAGGGCTTCGACGAGCCTTTGGGTGAGTGTTCGGACGCGCATGGCAACGTCTGGATTGCAAACAACTTGAAGCACGAGATGCTCGAGTACTCGCGCCGGGGGAAGTTGCTTAATAAGATCGCGCGCCCGCTGTTGAACCCCTACAGTTGCGCGGTCAATCCCGTCAACGGAGAGATAGCGGTCACGGACTATTACGGCCCTCGATATCAGCCGGGCGAGGTCTTGCTCTATTCAAGCCCCAGCGCAAAGCCGGTCGTCATCCGCAACGTCTTGCAAGACTTCTACTACTACGCCGCCTACGATCCGAGCGGCCAGCTCTGGGTAGACGGGATAGACACTCTGGGGCACTTCGTACTCTCCAAGTGCGGCGCGAGGAGTTGCCGCACGACGAACCTTACCGGGGGGAGCATTTTTTCGGGCGGAGCCATTGCGTGGGACGAGGTCGGGCGAACGTTAGTCGTCTTCGATCAGTATTGTCGCGATACGCCAAGCTTCTGCAGCTATCCAGTCTCTGCACGCGGCGTAATCGGAGCTCCTACCATTTACCTCAGCCAGACTGGCGGCGCGCTTTGCGAGTTGATCCAGGCAGCAATTGCGACGATTGCCAAGCGGTCGGTCGTGGTCGGTGCGGACAACGAGTACATGTGCGGCTCGTACAATACCGGTACCGTGAATCGCTGGGCGTATCCGGCGGGCGGCGAGCCGACGGGCTATAAGGAGGGCGTCGTCATCTACCCGTGGGGTGCGGCCGTCAGTACCAAGTAACCAAGGTTTTACGTTTTGGAGGTGCTCGTGTATTGCTTTAGGATGAAATCGGCGGTCGTTGCTTGTTTCGCAGTGGCGGCAGTCGCGCTGGGCGGATGTTCGGCGAGCCGATCGATCCTACCCAATAGCGGCACACTAACATCCGTCCATAAAGCGCGAGCGGGATCCTTTACGCCCCTATCCTCTCAACCGCCGGTCACGATGCAACTGGCATGGTTGATGACCGACGGCTCCGTTCTCACCCAGAGTTCTAATCAGGGAAATTGGTATCGTTACGTTCCCGACGCAAAGGGTGATTACTCAAACGGCACGTGGAGCAAGGTGGGATCGCTTCCGACGGGCTACGCGCCGACGGCCTTCGCAGCCGATCTGCTTGCCGATGGCCGGCTCGTCATAAGCGGCGGTGAATACAATAGAGGCGGTAAGTACGTACTGCAACTGGTGAATCTGGGCGCCGTGTACGATCCCGTCAAGATGCGATGGGCGGCGCTAGGCCATCCGAGGGGATGGCTTTGGATCGGCGACTCTCCCTCCAGCGTGTTGCCCGACGGGCGCCTGCTGCTTGGTGACAAGCTGCACACTTGGGATGCGTCGCTCGATCCGAAAACGCTGCAATGGACGAGTGTGAGCGATGCCGATAAAGCCGATTTCAACGCAGAAGAGGGTTGGACGCTTCTCAGCGACGGATCGATCCTCACGGCCGACGTGCAAAGGGCGCCAAACGCGGAGATCTACAATCCGACGACGGGCCGGTGGAAAAGCGCGGGTTCGACGATCGTCGATCTCCACTCGCCAACCACCGTCAAGGGCTGTGAAAGGTATGGACCCAAACCGAAGGATTGCTACGCGCCGCCGGGCGAGATCGGCCCGGCGATTTTGCGACCGGACGGAACGGTTTTTTACTCTGGTTCCTTCACGGGACCGCAAGGCACCGGAGCAGGCCACACCGCGATTTACTACTCGACCGGGAAGAAGGCCGGCAAGTGGGTGCCCGGACCGGATTTTCCAAACGGCGATAATGCCGGCGATTCCTTTGCCGTGCTGGAGCCGAGCGGCAACGTTTTAGTCTTTGGTGCGAGCGGCGCTCTTTACGAGTGGGATGGAACGACCTTCGCGCAAGTCAGCGGCGCGACCGGAGCGGGTCCGCCGATTTTGCTGCCAACGGGCCAAGTCCTGATGTTAGCTGCCTTGAGGGTCGTTCTGTATAATCCTACCGGGTCGCCGAAAGCGAGTTGGATGCCGACGATCGAGAGCTATCCCAAAAACGTCACAGCGGGAAAAACCTACAAGATTACCGGCACGCAGTTCAATGGTCTAGGTCAGGCGATGGCGTACGGCGACGAAGAGCAAAATCCAACGAACTATCCGCTGGTGCGGATCACCAACAAGGCCAGCGGTCTCGTCTACTACGCCAGAACGCACGACCACAGCACGATGGGCGTTGCTACCGGATCGAAGCTCGTATGGACCTTCTTTGACGTTCCCAGTCGCATCGCTTCGGGGGCCAGCATGCTGGAGGTAGTCGCAAACGGGATCGCTTCGAAGCCGGTCAACGTCGCGGTGTCGGGAGCGCGTTAAGGAACGGGGTGTGCCGTAGCACACCCCGTTCCTTTCCCTACAAGGCGTTAGCCAACGCCCAGCCTTTTGGAGCTCCTATACCGGCGGCTTGGTTATACTGACTCGCATTACACGAGTACGCGCCGTTGCTGCCGGAGGTGCAGGGTGTGTAGTATTTGCTGTAGCCCGTTGTCGAGAACAGGCTGTACAGCGTCGGATCGATCCAGCCGAGCTTCGTAGCGTGGAGCTCGTTGGTTTCGATGACCAGCGCTACCGACGCCGGCGAGGACCACGACGTGCCGAGGTACTCACCCCAGCTTCCTCCGGTATACACCGCTACCGGGAAGAACGGCAGTGAGATATCGGGTTGATTGCGACCCGACGAAATGACGCCGGTGATACCGCTCTGATAACTTGGAAGAGCGAATACCGTTGAGACGCCGCCACCGCCGGAGTAACCGCTAACGCTACCCATCGTGACGGTTTCGAGAACGCCTTGGCTGGTGTCGGTGAAGTCGATCCCGCCGATTGACGAGAAGTACGGGCCCCCGGCCGGCGCACTGACGCCTTCCGAACCGCACTCATTGCTTCCCGAGTCGCCGCTCGAGGCCGAGAACTCTACGCCCTCGGAGGCTCCTTGTTCCGCAATCGAGTTCGTTGAGTCGGCGAATGGAACGTCGCTCGATTCGCAGCCTCCAAACGAGGAGTTTACGGCAGACGCTTTCGCGTCGCTGAGCGCCTGGTTATACGCGTCTTCGATCTGTTGGTCTCCCAACGAGCCCATGTCATAGACGATGATGTTCGCGCCCGGCGCCAAACCCGCTATCGTTTGTACGTCTAGATCGGTTTCAGCGTCGTCACCGCTCCCGCCGCCGTCCACGGCTTCATTCGTCACGGAACCGGTTTCCGTAACGCCCGCAGCTGATAGATAGGTGGAGAGGTAGCTGGTGTTCACCGGGTCGTCGATTGCGATTGCCGCCGTGTAGCCGGCTCCGTTGCACCCGTGCTGAACGGGAAAGTCGAACGGTTTGGCTACTCCCGTTGCTAGCGTTCCCGAAGAGTTGGTGAGCGGCCCGTTATCCGGCGCGGCGTTGTTGCAACCGCTGCTCGGCGTTGACGTCGGGCTCGGTGTCGGAGATGCGGTCGGTGTTGGACTGGCGGTCGGTTTCGGCGTAGGTGTCGGGCTTGCCGTCGGAGTCGGACTCGCCGTTGGAGTCGCGGTCGGCTTGGCCGTCGGTGTCGGAGACGGCGATGGCGTAGGCGACGCCCCGGCCCAAGCAACATCGTCGACGTATTGGTAGACGTACGTCTGTGAGTAACCGTCGCCGTAACAGCCGAAATAGATGTAATCCAGCTGTCCCGCAAACCGGCTCAGGTTCACTTGGTAGTTCACCCAGCCGTTGGTGTTGTTGACGGTCTTGTAGAACGTGTCGAGAGTCCGGCCATTTTGGTTGAGCAAATAACCCGCTTGCCATGCGTACCTTGTTCCATAGCCCATCTGCCCTTCGTTGGACCCCTGATAGACCCAGAAGCTTAGGACGCCGTTGGTCGGAACTTTTACCAGCTGCGCGATCGAGGCCCATCCGCTGATTTCGGGCGGCTGCAGCGTGCCCATGAATGCGGAATACGTGCTCTGGTAGGCCTGCCCGGTCGTGACTTGGACGTAGCTGCTGTTGGTGCTCTCGTTGATCCAACCGGGGTTGAGCGAACCCGTGGCAAAGTTGCCGTTGACTAAGTTGCCGTTTGAATCTCCCGGCCGAATCTGACCCGATCCGAGTGGGATGATCGTTCTGCCCAGCGAGTCGAGCTGGACCTGCGGTGGCGTTCGTTGATTCTGCGCGGCGCTCTGATCGGCGACGGTCCGGACCACGATCAGGTTATTGACCGAAACGTCGCGCACGAGCGGGGCGATATCGCGCGGCACGGTCACCGGCTTGAGGTTCGTATAGCGTTGACCGTACTTTCCCTGATGCACGTTGTGGATTTCGGTCGAGAAGAAATGCTCCACGATCGCATTTCGAGCCGTCGCGTCGACGATCGTACGATTTGGGTAGCGTTTCGCGATCGTAAAGCCGGCGCGTTCCAGAGCTCGCACGACGCGCTGCTCTTGCGCCGCGGTCGGTGCGTAACGGTCATCGAACTGCTTTGGCGTGAGAAAGCGTCGGGTCAAGCCCTCACGTGGATCGCTGATGCTTGCAACGAAACGATCGAGCTCGGTCTGGTGGTTGTAACGGAGCGTCAATGAAACCCTGACCGGCGCGTTCGCGGGGCGCCTGCCGACGTCGCCGTATGCGAGAGCTCCGCTAAGCTTTGGAATCGAGGTCACGGGCTTGTCTGGCGTCGCCGTACGCACGGCCGACTCGCCGGTTCCGGCTGCATTGCTTCCGCTCGTCCACGGAAGTGATGAGTTTTGTCCTCCGCATGCAGTAAGCGTCAGCGTGAGTCCCAGCGTTGACGCGATCAGGCGTGATGATCTTCGCATGTGCCTCCTGTCTTAAGTAGCAATGGATGTCGCTCCGATATCGCGCTGCGGGCGGTTCGCGGTGAGCACAGCTCGCAGCGGCGAGTTCGTGCCTCGTTCGTCGGCCCGACACAACCATCCGTCCGCCCGGTGCTTGGTCCATCCACGTGGGTGTTAAGTAATCCAAGCGCCTCGCCAGGCTACGAATAGGGCTTCTTTGCAATCGGCCCCACGTACTAGGATCGTAGCGCTCTGGTATTTGCTATCAACTAATATCAGTGGTACGGGGCTTTGTTAGCGCGGCGCGAAGGTCGCGCAAATCGCCATGATGAGTCGCAAACTGTAACACTTTGAAAGGTACGGTAAATAGTTATGCGCTTCTTTGGTCTCCCGCTCGTTCTTTTGTTTGCCACACTAGGCTCAACGCCCGTCGCTCAAAGCTCTGCGACCTTCTTCGTGCGCATTCACCCAGCGCGAGCTAACTTTCTGACCAGCGTGACTTCGGCTGAACGTCAGGCGATGGAGCAGCATTTCATTTACTGGAAAGGCCGAATGGCCGAACATAAGTTAATTCTCGCTGGTCCAGTTCCGATTGACCCTGGAACGTTTGGCATTCTCATCATCCGCGCAGCCAACTTGGGAGAAGCAGAGCAGCTGGTGCAGGGTGATCCGTCTGTAGCGGCACATGTGACCGACTACGAAATCTATCCGCTCCATCTCGCGCTCTATGAAGGAAGCAGCGACTGAGCCGAGCGGTTCGAGTCGTACAAAAATCTCGGGGTTCTTTGGCGACTATTGACGGCGCCCGTCCGCGGCAGTATCCTGGCATGTGACAATGATATTCACTTTCGCCGAGCGCCCCACCGTCTGCTCGGCAATCCGGCGATGGCGCGCCGCGCAAGACGCTGACGAAAAACGCCGAAGGCGCCTGGACGCATCACCCACCTTTTGGATCGGAGAAGTAGCACGAGATGGAAAACACGATCGTCGAGATGTCGGAAGCCGACCAGGGCTGCCCGGTAAAACACGTACCCCTCCGGCCGCGAGCAAACATCGATTGGTTCCCCGAGTTGTTGGACCTATCGGTACTCCACCGGCCGTCTGCACTATCCGACCCGATGGGCGCCGATTTCAACTACGCCCGTGAGTTCAGCAGCCTCGACCTCAAGGCGGTCAAGGCGGACATTTTCGCGCTTATGACCACGTCGCAGGAATGGTGGCCGGCTGATTACGGTCACTACGGGCCGCTCTTCATTCGCATGGCTTGGCACGCCGCTGGGACATACCGTATCGGTGACGGCCGCGGCGGTGCGGGCTCGGGCGAGCAGCGTTTCGCGCCGCTCAATAGTTGGCCGGATAATGCAAACCTCGACAAAGCGCGCCTGTTGCTCTGGCCGATCAAGCAGAAGTACGGCCGGAAGATCTCGTGGGGCGATCTGATGATCCTTGCCGGAAACTGCGCGCTGGAGTCGATGGGATTCAAGACGTGCGGTTTCGCCGGCGGCCGCGTAGACGCGTGGGAGCCCGACGAGAACATCTACTGGGGTCCGGAAGAAACTTGGCTGGAGGACAAGCGCTACAGCGGCGAGCGCGATCTCGAACGGCCGCTCGCGGCCGTGCAAATGGGGCTGATCTACGTGAACCCGGAAGGCCCGAACGGGAACCCCGATCCGCTCGCCGCGGCACACGATATTCGCGAGACGTTCGCCCGCATGGCGATGAACCATGAGGAGACCGTGGCGCTCATCGCGGGTGGACACACCTTCGGCAAAACGCACGGCGCCGCCGATCCGAGACAGTACGTCGGCTTCGCGCCGGCCGGCGCCCCTATCGAAGAGCAGAACCTCGGTTGGCGCAATTCGTTCGGCAGCGGTAACGGCGATGCTACGATCACGAGTGGCCTCGAGGGCGCCTGGACGCAGATGCCCACGCGCTGGAGCAACCTGTATTTCGACAACCTCTTCAACTACGAGTGGGAGCTGACGAAGAGCCCAGCCGGCGCGCATCAGTGGAAGCCCAAGGACGGCGCGGCTTCGGGCACCGTTCCCGACGCGCACGATCCCTCGAAGAAGCACGCGCCGACGATGCTCACGACGGACCTTTCATTAAAGGTCGATCCGATCTACGGACCGATCTCGAAGCGCTTCCACGAAAACCCGCAAGAGTTTGCCGATGCGTTTGCCAAGGCGTGGTACAAGCTGACGCACCGCGATATGGGCCCGATCTCGCGCTATCTCGGTCCCGAGGTACCGGCCGAGCAGCAGATCTGGCAAGACCCGCTGCCCGCGGTCGATCATCCGCTGATCGACGAACAAGACATCGCTGCGCTCAAGAGCCGCATCCTCGCTTCCGGACTCACGGTTGCGCAATTGGTCGCAACCGCGTGGGCGTCGGCATCGACGTTCCGCGGCACCGACAAGCGCGGCGGCGCGAATGGTGCGCGCATCCGCCTCGCACCGCAGAAGGACTGGGCCGTCAATCAGCCCGCGGCGTTGGCAACCGCGCTGCAAGCCCTCGAGAAAGTGCAGAAGGATTTCAACGCATCGCTATCCGGCGGCAAGAAGGTGTCGCTGGCCGACGTCATCGTCCTCGGCGGATGCGCGGCGATCGAGCAGGCCGCGAAGAACGGAGGTCACGACGTGAAGGTGAGCTTTGCGCCGGGGCGCGCGGACGCGACACAAGAGAACACCGACGCGGATTCCTTTGCCGTGCTGGAGCCGACCGCTGATGGGTTCCGCAACTACCTCGGAAGGGTACATTCACATTCGCCCGAGCAACGGCTTCTCGATCGCGCGCAACTGCTCACGCTGAGCGCGCCCGAGATGACCGCGCTCGTCGGCGGCTTGCGCGTCCTCGGCGCGAACGCCGGAGGAACCAAACACGGCGTCTTCACGAAACGGCCGGGAACGTTGACGAACGACTTCTTCGTGACCCTGCTTGACATGACAGCGAAGTGGCAGCCGGCTGGCGGCAACTACACGTACGAGGGTCGCGATCGGCGCACCGGCGAGGTCAACTGGACTGGCACCAACTGCGACCTCATCTTCGGCTCGAACTCGCAGCTGCGCGCGATTGCCGAGGTCTACGCCGTTGAGGGCGATCACTTCGTGCGCGACTTCGTCCTCGCGTGGGAGAAGGTCATGAACCTCGATCGCTTCGATCTCAAGGTGACCGTCTAGCGATCCAGACCTGCTCCTCCCTCGGTCACTCGATCGGCGCTACGAAAGGCAAGCGGTGATCGCCTCGATTACGCGCTTCGTCTCGTCCGGGTCTCGGACCTGAATGCATACCGCGCCAGTGCTGCGTGCGGGGTAGTCATTCCCGCCTGGGAACAGCGCGTCGCCCACGTAGATCATCTCCGCGATCGTAATGCCGAGCACATCTCGCAGTTTCCCGATCCCATAGGCCTTATCGATTCCGGGAAGCGTGATGTCGATCGATGTCGTACCGCCCAGCCGCACGGAAAAGTCGGGAAGCGCAACGTCGAGGAGCGCCTTGATCTTCTGCCGCTTTGCAAAATCGGGATCCCACGTACTCTTCTCGTCGAGCGGAGCTTGCTGCCCGAGTGCCGAGTACGTGATCTGGCTTCCGCGATCTTCAATTGTTTCGCCCCAGGTCTTCGTGGCCGCAAATCCGGCTGAATTCACAGCCGCGTTCAATGCGGCGATAATCCGCTGTTTCTGCGCATCGCTTAGATCTTCTGAGTAGAGCTTCTGCCAGCCATCCTTATACTGATAGAACGTTGTCCCGGAGGTCGGTAGAATGGACAAATTGCTGAGGCGCGCATCTTGCGGAAGCCTGGCGAGAACCTGCGTTTCAAACTGATCCCAACTGCCTCCCGAGATGATCGCGACCCTCACTACCTCGAGCAGAGCGCTGAAAAGTGTCGCCATCTCGGCATCGATCATCGCCTTGCTCGGCGCCAGCGTGCCATCGAGGTCAAATACAATCAACTTTTTCATGTGTGCAAGATCGGCCGAATCCCCCAGCTCGTCGCACGGCGTCGCGTGCGCTTAGACAACGACCGGCCAGCCGAGGTGTTTGGATGCATCGGTTGTGTGCTTCCCCGGTAGCGGGCGGGGACCTCGGCGGCTAAGCGGGCCGCCGAATAGGAGGCGCGCTGCCGCGGTGTGGAGGCTTACGGTGCATACAGCGCGCCCTATAAGACATAACGACCGCCGGCGCCGCACCGTAACATTAAACCAGCGACTTTAGAGTTTCTTCATGACCGAGCGCTACGATCGAGTAGCTATCGCTTGGGAGGTGGAACGTGCGTCGTGCCCATTATTTTGCCGCGGTGGCGCCCACACTCGCCCAGCCGAATAAACATACTAAATGCCCTCGGAAGTACACGCTCGGGTGTGTGACGATAACGCCGTCCGGGTCGGGTGAGACCATTACATTTAGCTGCAGCGGCAGCAGCAGCTACCCCGTCCCGAAATGGAGCATGTATAACCTCTTCCATACGGTGAGCGGCAAATCGGCGAGTAAGAACCTCGCCGGGAGATGGGATCCGAATCCCTACTATTCGGGGCCCTCCACGCATACGATCAACTCGATCATGGAGCGCAGGGCGCTAAAACCCAGCAACAGGGTTGAGTACGTCGAGACCCTCATCGCGTGCCCCGCGCAGTCCAGCTGCACGGGACTCGGCACGATAGGGATCATTCCAACGTTCTGACGCCCGCCGCTCGCATGGCCTAAGCGTTTCCTTACTCCGCTCTCACTCTCGCTTAATGATCGACTAATCCTGACCGGATGCTTCCTCAGGCGGATTCGGCTTCAATAAACCTGGGGGATGCAGCACATGACAACCAAGCCGTTCGTTAGAGTGATTTCCGGGGTTGCCCTCGTTGGGGTACTTCTTACGGGTGCGCTCTTGATTCCGTCCGAAAAGGCGCCTGCTAAAAACGGACCGGGCGTCGCCCGGGTAAGCCTCGTCGAAGGTTCGGCCGTAGTTCAGCGTGGCGACAACCACACGCAGACGAACGCGGTGCGCAATGCGCCGCTGCTTCCCGGGGATTACATCTCGACAGGGAGGACGTCGCGGGCAGAGCTACAGTTCGACGGTTACACTGCCGTTCGGCTCGGCGGGAACGCCCAGGCGCGCATCACAAGCAACGATCCGGATAACCGAAGGATGCAGCTTGCCGACGGCACCGCTGAGATCGGAATGGTGCACGAAGGTCAGATGATGCAGGTCGAGACTCCCTCGGTAACCGTTCGCGCGCGCCAAGCGGGCGATTATCGGATTTCGATAGCCTCGGACGGCTCGAGCTGGATCACCGCGCGACGCGGTGGCATCGACGTCGTAACACCGCAGCGCACGTATACGGTGGACGCGAGTAGGACGCTGGTTGCGCGCGGTTCGGCATCTGATCCAGCGATCACCTATGCCCCCGAAGTCGCGCTCGACTCGTTCGATGACTTCAACGTCCAGCGTGACAAGACGATGGTCGCCGCGCTGAACGCAAGTCCCAACTTAGATCCCGACATCGCTGGCTACGACAACCTCGCCGCTTACGGCCGGTGGCAAGCCGTCGCGGGCTACGGGCAATCGTGGGTGCCGAACGAAGCTGCAGGCTGGGTGCCGTATCGTAACGGTTCCTGGGCCTGGGAAGACGGATACGGCTGGACGTGGATAGGGTCTGAGCCGTGGGGCTGGGCACCCTACCACTACGGCAACTGGTATTACTGCGACTGCGGCCCTTCAGGCTGGGCCTGGCTGCCGCCGGCCTACGCGGCTACACCGGATTGGTCACCTGCCCGTGTGGGTTTCTTCGGATTCGACGTCGGCTTCGCCGGAGCGGGCGGGCCCGGCTACAACAACTGCGGGGGTAACTACGGCTACGGGCCTGGCGGCTATGGCAACGCCGCACCGAGCGGGAACAACGCTCCCGCCGCCCCGTATAGCTCGGGTGCTCCCGCCCCCTACGGCGTAGGTGGTCCCGGTAACTCCGGCTATCCCGCGGCCCAGTATCCGTATAACTCCTCCCCCTATCCATATATCGGATGGGTCCCGATCGCGCCATACGAGCCGTTCTATCAATGGTATCCGGGCTGGGCATGGCTCGGGGTTGGTTGGGGAGTGCCTTTCTTTGGCGGCTACGGTTACCCGGGCTTCGCAACCAGCATCACCAACATCACCAACATCACCAACATCAACAACGTAACCAGGATTTACCGTAACTTCCGCCACGGTGGTGCGACGGCAACTCGAATTCGAAACTTCCGTCACGGAACGGTTTTCGGACACACGGTCGCGGTGACTACCCGTGACCTCGGGCGACGTTTTGGAACGATTCACGGAGCACTGCCTATTACGCCGACGCGCAAAAACTTGGCCTTCTCCCACGGCACGGTGCACGCGCCCGTCACCTTCTCTAAGGCGTTCAACTCGCCACGCTTCGCATCGGATCGGGCGCTTGCCGCGCGGACCTCGTTCGCTCAGCAGCAGAGGGCTGTAGCCGGGGCCATTCGCGCCGGGCTCACCGGGCATTCCATCGCGCACACAGCCGCAGGTCGCGCAAATGCTCCAGTATCTCGCGTGAATGTGCCGGCAACTCGGATGAACGCGCGCATAGCTCACGCAAACGCGCCGGAAACGCATTCGAATGCGGTCCAAACGCGTTCGAATCCGCCGGTTACGCGCGAGAGCGCGGCCACGTCGCGTCAGATCGAAGCCACGCGGCACGAGAACGCGCCGGTGACCCGTGAGAATGTAGCGCCGGCGGAGCGTGCGAATGCGGCGCCGGCAATCCGGGAGAACAGCGCGACGATGCGCGAGAACAGCGCGACGATGCGCGAGAACAGCGCGATGATGCGCGAGAACAGCGCGATGCACGAAGGTCCGGCTGCGTCACGCCAAGTCGAAGGTACCCACGCGTTCGCGCCATCCGCACCGTGGGAGCGCTTCAATCAAGCGCGCGGCGAGGCACGGACGGCCGAGTTACCGGCCCGGTCCGAGCGCGCTACCTCAGCCACCGGTACGCGCGCGGGCGAAGGGTCGGCGCCGAGTGAAGCTGGGCGAGAACAACGGACGTCATCCGATGTATGGGGCCGTTTCTCTGGTTCGCGCGGCGAATCGTACGGAAGCACGCGCAACCCGTACGTCGAGCGCGAATCGGTTCCGTCCTACACGCACGAGATGCCCTCGTACTCGCGCGGATCGTACGCTTCTCCGTATTCACGCGAATCGGCGCCCTCGTACTCGCGCGGATCGTATCCGTCGTACTCACGCGGATCGTACCCGTCGTACTCACGCGGATCGTATCCGTCCTACTCGCGTGGATCGTATCCGGGGTACTCGCGTGGATCGTATGGGTCCGCTCCGTCGTACTCGCGGGGCTACTCGGCACCGCGAGGCTCATCGGGCGGTGGTGGCGGAGGTGACCGCCGTGGCGGAGGAGGCCGACCGCCTCGGTAGCGGCGCTACTTGACGGTATAGCCTTTCGATTCGAGACAGACAGCAAACGCGCGGCGGAAGTTGTTCATCTTTTGCGATTGCTGCGCTTGCGCGTCGGCTTGCGCGTAATGCTGCTCGGCATTGTTAGCCGCCGTTTGGGTGCGGCGCCCTCGCACCGCGCCCAACGTTGCGCCGATTCCGGCACCCGTTCCGGTGTTGCCGGCAATCGCCCCGACCGCCGCGCCGACTGCAGCGCCGCCGGCCGCGCCGCGCACCGCGCCGCCCTGGCGCTGGGTCGTAGGGGCGGGCGTTGCCGGTGGCAGGTTGGCCGGATCGACTCCGGTTTTGGCTTTGGCAGATTTGTAACAGACGGATTCGTCGTTGGCTTGCTGCGCTGATGTCTGCTTGTTTTTTGGATAGACGTAGACGCCGAACATGGAACTTAGCGAATCTGCGAAAACCGGCCCGCATGCTAAAACCAGAACGAGGGCGGCGACGAGCGAACGAATCATGGTCGACTCATTGGTCAGCATTAGCGCGTTTAGTGGTAGATCGACTGATTCGGGCTGGGGAGATGCGGGTTCTTCCACATCGTTCCATCTTTGTACGTGGCCCGCAGCAGGACGCACTGCGCGAGGCCAGTGCCCAGTGGAAAAACATTCGGGTTCAGGCCGAAGCTGTGCTTGATTTCTGCGCTCGGCGAAAACGTTCCAACGTCACGGACTTCCGCTACGAGTGCTCCTTTGGCGACAAGACCGAAGTCGATCTGCGCGAGCGTGTTTTGCGTTACGTTTACGTAGTCGATATCGAGAGTCGGGGTCGTCGTGTGCGTACTTGCCGAAGTCGGATACTGGCGGTACCGGTATCCGTACGGGTCGCGCCAATAGTACGGGGTGCCCGGGTAGTACGCCGGAGCATAGCCTGAATAGTGAACCGTGGTCTTCGGCGCTATGGGAAGGCATTTATTTACTTTAACGGGAGTGGCCGCGGCCGCGTAGGTTGGCGAAAGAGCCACGAGCATGGCGGCTGTAAAGTAAAAATACCGGCTGGGTCGCAAAAGAAGCATTTCAGAGTTCTCCTCTTCTGATAATCGGGATCTTTACGAGGTTCGTCGGACGAGACCCTTGGCTACGTGCGCGCACATCAGCCCCAGGCTTGCGTAGAGCCCCGGGCTAGGGTGGCTTCCCGGATCGCGGCTTCAAGTGCTAGGATAGAGTACCTAGCGGCACAAGGGCTTGGCGCACGTTCGGACGCATCCCGCCTCGCCGTTCTACTCGAGTCCCTTGCGCCCGACGAAAGGATTCAGTCATGAAGCCAGTTGGACCGATCGTCATCGCGTTGGTGCTCGCTTTGAGCGCACCCGCGTTGGCGACGGGGACCGTCCGCATCCAGCAGAGAGACGGCTCCGTTCAGACGTATACCGGCGTAACGTTGAAAGTAGCGAACAAGGAGCTGACCTTGACGTCGGCCGACAAGGTCACGACGGTCGTCATCAGCGGTGCTGATTGCGCTCGCGCAGCCGCCATCGTTCGTTGTATGGGCGGACGATTCTCGCTCCTCCAAGACGCGAAACGGCATACCGTCGCGTTCAAGACGGCCACGTTTTACTTCAACCTAACCGACCAAGAGCAGCCTCTGCCGCTTTCGACGGCGAAAATTCCCGCCCACTCCGTAATCTTCGCCGTACAGACGGCGAAGGGAACGTTCATCACCGGAAATGGCAAGCTCGACCAGGAGCTCACGCAATGAAAAGCTTATCGATTGTCCTCGTCATCGCGCTCGCGGCTGCGCCGTTGGCAACCCCCGCGCAGCGTGCTGGCGGCGGCGGGTCGCGCTCGGCGCCGCAGCGCTCTAGTGGCAGCGCATCTCGCTCGACGTCCAACCAGGGTCGCGGCTTTAACATGAGCAACGACGTACCGAGTCAGGCCGTGAGGGGCAGCAACGGATCCGCGGCTTACAATAAGAATACCGGCAACGCTGCGGCGTACAACAGGAACACCGGCACCGCGACGACTTACAATAAGAGTACGAACACCGCGACGCAGTACCATACGAATACGAACGCCTCCAGCACATACAACAGGAATAACGGAAACTACAACAGCGGCGCTTACAACGGCCGCAACTCCGCTGGCGCGTACAATAAGAATACAGGGAACGCCGCGGTATATAACAAGAACACCGGCAACATGACGGTGTACAATAGGAACACCGGCGCCACCTCGCAGTACCACTACAATTCCAGCGGCAGGAACGCTTACTACTACTCGGGGCGCGTCGTAGTCAATCCCGTCCGCTACCCCGCTTGGGGATGGAATCGCGGTGTCGTGTGGGCGCCGGTCGGAGCGTACTGGGCCGGTGGATTCTGGGGAGCCTTCGCCATCGGGGCGGCGACGGCGGCGGCCATGGGTTCGATCTACTACAACAATCAAACATATACGTCATACCACGCCAGCGCCGGCAGCCCCGGTGCGACTTTGCTGTCGAACTACGGTCTGCGGCAAGTTCCTTGCGGTCCGCCTGGCCTGGTCGTCATCTACGGGCCCAACTTCGGCATCATTTGCGCGAATCCGAATCACCTCGTCGCTGCCGGCAACTACGCAGTCAATGTCGACAACTTGACAATTCAATCACAATAGCTGGGGCCGCCGGGCTCAGATGGGCACTCCGTCGGGTGATCCCCACGTGGATGGCAGTCGTAGTGCCCGGATTTGTCTTGGCTGGCTTGCGCGTATCTTCGCCGGCATTGGTGAGCCACCGCCTGCCGACACAGCTGCCCGCACCTGGCGTGCGAGCCGCAAACTGCGGCGATCGGCGAGCATGCGAGCCGCAGCGTCATACGTGATCAAAAGGTCGCCGGTGCTGCCATATTGCTCGATGAGTTGAACGGCCTCTCTCATAAGCTCGGCCCGATCGATATTCGTGTGCGAACCGGAAAGCGCGATAGCACGCTCTCGGAGTATAAGTCCCTCGAGCCTCCGGTTACCGAGCCTTCGCGCAGCACCGTACGCCTCGAGCATTACGGCGGACGCCTTATCTCGCCGGCCGATGCGCATCAGAAAACTACCTTGTGCCTGCTTCAGCATTACGCGCGCCAGCGAATTTGTAGCCGTGAGCTTCTCGGCTTCAAACAACAAGGGATTCGTCGCGCGCCAATAACGCGTCCGCAGCAGAGAGTCCACAACGTTCGCGACGATGAAACCTAAGAACCCCTCGAAGTCCACTCCTTTCCCCATGCGCAAGGCTTCGTGAGCCGTGGCGTACGCCTCGTCGTCGCGGCCACTCGTCGCTTGGTGATAAATCAGCCCAGACATGGCCAACAACGCTCCGACGACCGTTCCGCTAGAGATGCTCAGCTCGAGTGCGTCCTGAAACGACTGCTCCGCAAGCCCAAACGCATCGGGAGAATCCTCTGTGCAGTAGGCCGCTAGGAGCGAGATTGCAATTTGCCGCTTCGCAATAGAGCTCGAAAGGCGCTGGTCCATCGCACACAACCGGCGTAGCATATTTCGAGCGTTTCCGTACTCGCCTGCGTTTCGGTACTGCTCGCCACACAGAAACATCGCGTCGAACGTGACGTCGTCGGAGCGCCCCTCGGCGCCCCGGCGCTTCGCGAGTATCTCGAGCGCAGACCCGGCATCTGCGTCGCGGTACAGTTGGGATTCAAGGCGCGCTTTGTTCAAGGCCCAACTATCGCGCAACCATTCGCTCGTGACGTCCTCCGCCCATTGGGCAGGCAGGTCGGACGACCGCGCAAGAAGCTCCTTGGCGCGATCGCGACGCCCGAGAAATGTGAGCTCTTCGGCAAGTGCCAGGCCGACGGCAGGTTTGGCGATTTCGTCCGGTACGCTCCCGTATGCTTCTTCGAGCACACTTACCGCTTCGTACGAGCAGCCGCCGTCCCTGAGCGCTTCGGCGCGCCTGAATAGCAATCGTAAAGGATCGTCGCTTACAGCGGACCGCGTGGCTCGAGCCTGCCCCGCGAGCATGAACGTCCGCGCGACACGCTCGCTTATTTCATGACGCCCGCGGTAATAGTGGCTTCGGGATATTTCTAATCGTCTGGCGGTGTCTTCCGCGAGTTCGCCCGCGCAGAGAGCGGCAACGATTTCGCGTTGACGGCGAGCCTGCAACTGCGAGCCTTTCGCATGTAACTCGTCGCAGAGAGCATCGGTCTGCAAAAGGACCTGCGCGTGGATCTCCGCCAGAGCCGAATCGCTTTCTTTTTGCGCGCTAGCGAAGTACGGGCGCAGAAGCGGGTTCTTGCGGAGTGCGCTCAGGTCGTTGATATGGCGAAACAGGTGTTTCGCCGACGCCTCGAAGGAGCTCTCGGGATTGACGCGCGGCATCAGAGGGGCTTTTGCGAACGTCCGCGGATACCATTTCCCATAACCGGGCGACTTTGTCTCATGTAACAGCTTCGCGGATTTAGACTTTCTTCAGACTTGATCGCGAAGGTAGAAGCAACCCGGTTTTTTCCTTGCCGGGTGCGCTGCTTAATGGAGGTAAGGGGTGATGGGATCGACTGCGAGGGGACTCGCTCTGCTGGCGACCGCCGCGTTCGCCTCGGGCTGCACGAACATGGTGGGATCGTCGAGTAGCTTGCCACGCGCTCCGCAGATTGAGACCGCAAAACAGACCATGGCGGGGCGCCTTGTCGGGCCCGGCCCAGTCCTCACCAGCAAGTTCGGCGGTCCGATTTTCGGCTGGGCAATCGACGAGAACGGCACCGACGGAGTCCTGAGCGAGGTTACGCAACTCTCGACCCCCTTTAAGTCGGTCGTGGAAACGTTCGACCAAACCAAAGCGCGGATCGTAAAAATTGTCCGTAAACAGAATAGCGGCCCCAATGGTGATCGCGAATTGGTAGCCGATGCAATTCAGGCGAACGATGTGAGTCTAATCGACTACGGGATAAGTAACCCCCAGAAGCACACCCGACGCGATCGCTACTACGTGATGGCGCCGGTTACCGGGAACAAAATTACCGGAACCTGGACGCGACCGCCTGGGAAAGACTTCCTCATCAAGGAGATTGCAGACCAACAGGTCGATCCGGATTCGGTGATCGCGGCGACGATCCTCGACGGCACGATCACGAAACCGCCTACTTTCGAAGTCGTCGTAACCGACATCGCCAGCAACAAGATCCTGCACATTCTCCACGCTCCGAGGCTCGACGGCGTGAACTATCCCTACCTCGTCGCGGAAGACACGACGACGCACCACGCGTACGTACCGGCGGCGAACTACCATTCGGAGACGGTCTTCGTTGATTTCAACACTCGTACCGGGCACGTATCCAACGACTTTGTCGCCCCTCCGTTCAGCGGGCCCGTCTACGGGATCGCGATCGACTCCGCGACGCACATGATGTGCACGACGACGAGCTCGACCTACAGCGTCCAGATGTACGACATCACGACGAAGAAGCAAACCTTTGTCGGACAGATTCCGAATTCGGGAGGAGAAGGTCAAGCGGGTACGTCGATCGCCGCGGATCCAATTAACCACCTGTTCCTCGTCGAGCAACCAAATTCGTTACGGGGTGGCAGCGAGATCTACGTTTACGATGAAAAGGGGAACGTACAGGAGAGCCTAACCGGCTTCGATTTCGCGCCGTACGAGCTCACGCCGGGAAACGGAATCCAAATCGTGCCTTCGTCGCGCAGCGGTTATGTGGTGGGCCCGGGTGCCAATCAGCTTCAATCCTTTACATACTAATACACTTGCAGGAGGTAAGGCTCATGATCACGGTTATGAAGGCGATAACATCGCGTTCCCTGGGCGTTTGCTTCGCTGGCGCCGGTCTCGCTCTAGTCGCTGCTTGCGCCGGCGCAATGGATGCGCCTGCCCCGATCGGCGCGCCGGTAGCCGCGCAGTCTGAACACTCGGCCGGTCAATCCCATCGGTCCCCCAAGCTTTATGTCGCGAACGGCGCGGGTGGCGTCCTAGTCTACTCCACCGGCTCGAACCCGCAGCTTTTGCAGACCATTACGAACGGCGTTCCGCGCCCAGGTGGCATCTGGGTCGACAATCGTGGCATTCTGTACGCCGTAAACGTGCCCGTCAGTTCGTATCAGACGAGCCTTCCCGAGTACAAACCGGGCGCAAACTCCCCGTTCCGGACGATCACCGATGGTATCGTAGATTGCGGAGACGTTGCTGTCGACAAACGCGGAAACGTCTACGTTACGGGGATCAACACGTCGAACGAATCGTTCTTCCTCGAGATCTATCCAAAGGGGCAACTCAGCCCCGCGCAGACTCTAACGATACCGCATCCCGCGAACTCACGCGTGTCGGGTCTCGCTTTCGATTCGACCGGTGCGCTTCTTGTCGGCGAAAGCGTTTACTTCCAGAAGGGCGTGGTTTACCGCCTAGCGCGAGGTTCGCAGAGCTTCACCAACCTCAACTTGCAGAACGCCACCGGAGGAACGATCGCCGTCGACAAGGCTGGAAACTTGTATGTGGGATCGGGAAGCTCGGCCGGCGCCCAATTGATTTCGGTCTACCCGCCGAATTCTACGACCTCGTCTAGGCAGATCGCAGTTCAAAACATTTTGGCGGCGATCTCGGTCGAGCCTTACGGTCAGCTCTACGTGGAGACCGTCGGTAACGGGTCGCCCCAGATTTCAGTTTACGCGCCGGGGAGCTACAATCCGATGCAAACGTTCGATGTCGGCGGTGGTGCTGGCATCGCTCTCAGCCGATAACGCGTTGGCATACTCACTGTAGAATGCGACGCAGCTCGGCCGGCGTGTTGCCGGCGACGGTTCGCCCCGCATCACAACCTCAAGGATTGGCCCATCCTTTCGGTTCTGGTCTATCTTGACGGGGACTTCGCCGCGTCGAGCGGACTGACGCGATCGCCCGACGGCAAGGCACGTACGGCGCTGGACGGACTACTTCATGTGGGACGGCGCACGCTGGCATGCCGTATTTTCTCAGGCGAGGCCGGTGAGATAAGAGAGCGCAGTCGGCGTCCACGGCCCAAACTGTTCACCAGGGGCCGCAATACCCGGAGCCGAACCGCGGGGAGTCATTCGTTCCGACGTTCCGAGGGGCTGCTATTATTAAGCGTCAACTTCGGTCTGCCGCGTACGAGGAGAAAGTGCGAGATTGAAGTGGAGCGCGAGCCGTTGCCAAATGCCGAGGTCGTGAACGTAGGGAAGACGAGAGGCAAATTCCTTACACGATGCGCGCAGTTTTTAACGGGCTTGGGCCTGTTGCGCGTCCGTCCCGAATACGCAATGGCGCAGACTTCGCGAAACGCTGCCGTCGGCTCGGACTCGAGCGGAAAACCGCCGTATAACATCGTCTTCATCATCGTTGACCAGCGGGTAGAAAGGTTGCTCGCGGGTTCTGATTATTCGCTGCCGGCCATGAATGCGCTCGCGAGCCATGGCGTCACGTTTTCAAAACACTTTATCTCGTCGGCCCAGTGCTCCCCATCGAGGGCCTCTTTCCTTACGGGGCAGCCCCCCCAAGTTACCGGCGTTATCGATCAGATGCAGTTTTCGTTCGTGCACAGCCTGAACCCGGAGATGCCCAATATGGGATCGGTCCTGAAATCGATGGGCTACAAAACTGCCTATTTCGGAAAGTTCGAAATGGACCAGAGCATTCTCGACCCGAAGCCTAGCGTCAACTACAGTAAAGCAGCTCAAGCCTACGGCTTCGATATATTCAGCGCCGGCGGGGACATTGGCAGCACACCGGATAGCGGCTACGACAACGATCCCTTCATCGCGGGCGAAAGCGTTCGATGTCTGCTGGAAATAGCTCCGGAGGCTCGAAAGACGGGGCAGCCCTTCTTCATCGTCGCAAGTTTCGTTAACTCGCACGACATCATGTACGGTGACGGCAACGTTCCCGGCCAACCCGAGGTGCAGAAGCCGGTGGTGCCGTCCGCAATTCCACCACCACCGGCAAACGCGATTTACGAGAAGAGTTGGTCTTTCACACTTCCGGCAAACCTTGACGAGTCGCTCGCTGCCCCCGGCATGCCCGGTGCACTTTCAGAATACAAGAAAGGATGGGACGGCTGGTCCGGCACGATTCCGACGGATCGCAAAGACATGTGGACGATATTCTACAATTACTATCTCAACGCGATTCAGGACGTCGACCGCAGCATCCAACAGATTGTCGACGTCATGGATCAAATGGACTTGTGGAAGGATACGATTGTCGTTTTCACGGCCGATCATGGCGAGATGGGCGGCGCGCACGGAGGGCTCAAGGGTAAGGGGCCGTTCGTTTACGAGGAAAACATCCACGTGCCGTTGATCATCGCGCACCCGGGCGCGAAGGCCGGCACGACCTGCCCCGCACTCACAAGTCACCTCGACTTGCTTCCCACGTTCGTGGGCCTCACGGGGCTCCCCGACTCGAAACGGCCATCCGCGGTGAAGGCGCTGCCGGGCCACGACTTCTCGTCGCTCTTCACCGAGCCCGAAACAGCCAGTTTGACGGAGATACGTCCCGCGATTCTTTTCAACTACGTTGGTCCGTCGACGGTTGATGGAGCCTTTCTCAACAAAACGATGGACACGCAGTTTATGAACGAAACGTCCCCGCCGCTCTCCGAGGCGAATTTAAATAAGCGCGGTCTCCTCGCTTTAGTGTTTGACGGACGCTACAAGTTTGGCCGGTACTACGCGCCGACTGCGTGTAACACACCGCGAACCATAGAGGAGATTTTTAAAAACAACGACGTGCAGCTCTTCGACCTGCAAAGCGATCCGCAAGAAGTTCAAAATCTTGCAGTGGAGCCCGAAAAGAACCAAGCATTGATCTTGCGGATGAACGCGCTGCTCAACGATCTCATGGCGAAGGAAGTCGGTACAAACGATTGCGAACTCCTTGCCAACGCAATGGGCTCCATCGCCCCGAAGAAGTGAGCCTCGCAAAGCGAGCTTCCCTGTCGACTGCACGGGGATCGCACCGCGGCCGGTACTGTCGAGGGGCCATCGGGCGAAAACCCGCAGGAAATCAAGCGCGGAGAGGTGGCAGAGCGGTTGAATGCGGCGGTCTTGAAAACCGCTGAGCGTGATGAGCGCTCCGAGGGTTCGAATCCCTCCCTCTCCTCCATGAGGTCCAGCGCTACGCGGTTCGCGTGTTAAGAAGTTAGCGGCCCCTAATGAGATGCACGCGGCGGAGTGGGCGTCAGCGGTGACACGACGTAGATTCGATCGAGCACTTTTAACATTAGGGCGTTGGCGGTCGGGACTTCGTCGACGGACACGGTCAAGTTAGTCCACACCACCAACGTCACTTTATTGGCGGGATCGTAGCCGATGAACGAATTGTAGCCGGCTGTCTCGCCGCCATGATAATATATGGAGTTCTTTCCCCAGCTCAAGAGGATGATGCCGTACCCGTACTGTTGCCCCTGGGGCTTCTTCGGGTCCTCGGGCCGTAAGCTGCTGATCCAACGTCGTTGATACCGTGGGTCGAACATGCGCCCGGAGACCAGTGCCTTGATCCAAGTTGCGAGATCGCTCGCGTTGGAGACGACGCCCCCGGCCGCCCAGCCAAAGGTTGTGTTCAGGTTCGTGTAGTCCTTTGGCAAAAGGGTGCCTGCGCGAGCCGCGGCCTTGACCGCCGGCGAATATGGCGGCGTCCCCGTGAAGGCGACCGAGGAACTGCCGTACATGTATCCGTGGGAGTACGGTTTTGGCAGTGCGGTCTCGTTGCTTGGAGGCAACGTGGTGTGTCGCAACCCGAGTGGCTCGAACAATCGCAACCGCATTGCCTCGGCCAACGTCTTGCGGTCAATCTTCTCGACGATAAGGCCGAGCAGGATGTAGTTGGTGTTGCTGTATTCGTAGTCCGCGCCGGGCGCAAAGTTGGGTTTGTGCGCAAAGGCTATCGCCAGCAGCTCGGCCGGAGTCCAAACTTTCTTCATATCGCGGTCGGCCGTCGCCGCGATCTTGGGGGACTCTAGGTAGTTGTAGAGGCCACTGCGCATTTCCAGCAGCTCGGCAATGGTGATATGGTCGCCGTTGGGCACACCCGCGACGTACTTTGAAACGGGGTCGCTGAACTTGAGCTTGCCTTCCTGGGCCAGTTGCACGACTATCGCGGCCGTCATGCTCTTGGTATTCGAGGCGATTCGAAAGTAGGTGTTGATGTCTGGACGGGTTGTCGTGCCTAGCTGCGTGGTGCCGTAGGCAGCCGTGAACTCTCCCTGGGGCGTGCGCAGGAGCACCACTGCGCCAGGAATCAGCATTTGCCGGGCTGTCGAGGCTACCATCGTTTGCAGTGCAACCTCGCTGATCGGCTTGAGCGTCTCAGTCGAGGTTGACGCCACCGGCGTGGACGGATTCGCGCCCATCGCGCCTGTGCCCAGCAGCGCGGCGCCGAACACCAGGCCTGCGACCGGGACGGGCCTGCGTGCCCGGCTCAGTAGCGATGGTCGAATGATTGTTTGCATGTAGTCTTGCCTTCTACCGACCACGATTCCCGTCCGCAGCCCTACTTACCGGGTGGAGCGAGATGACAGGTTGGAAGAACTGAAGAGACCCGGCTTAGGCGCCGGGTCCCTTCGTGACTGGAGATCGACTCAAGCAGTCGCGCTTGCGGCCGTGGGGAGTCCCATCGAGCTTGAAGGGTCGATTTGGATGTATTCGTTTTTGCAGACATGCCCGAAGAGCGGATCGAGAAGGTCCCTAACACTGTCGACCGACGCGGCTTCCCATAAGCAGATCGCCGTCGAGCGGTCGCTGCTCGTCACGGTTTGATGCAGCTTGAGGTTGGCGGGGATGTCTTTCGCGGCGCTCGCCGCGGTGGCCCCAAACGCATCGGGATCGCTGATCCTATGAATGACCGAAATGAACATAGCCCATCCTTTATGGTGGTCGAGTGCGCCTTACGGTTATTGGGGCGCCATCGGGCGACCCCTGTACGCGCCTTGACTATGCCATTCGCTCGTTCCTCGGACCCGCGAAAACCGGGAGCGCCGGGCTCGGCCGCCTCCAAAGCGTTACTAAGAACGAATCTTTGCCGCGTCCTGCCATAGGCTCAGCGTAGCGTCTTGGCGTTCCACTAGCGTTCCAGGCGCAAATCGGGGGTTGCGCCACAGGCTAGCACCCTTGGCTGACTTGTTGACCGGAATAAATCTCGATGACCCCATAGCCTGCGCCCGTAATGGTCGCATTGCGCAAGAGGTTCCCGAGGTTTGGAAGGACGCCACCGTACGTGCCTTGCGTTGCTACGGCGTAACAGGGCGGGAACATCAGGACGAGACGGCCGACCGCCACGATACCGTACGCGGTATAGGTGGCACCGGCGTTGATGCTCTTCGAGGTCAGCCCACCTTTAGATTTTAGATTTGAACCGAAATGGGTTCCCGCGTGGAAATGAAGGTTCAAGTACACGATCGACGTTCCCGTGCCGAGTTGCGGCTCATCGTAGATGTCTTTCGTGCTGGTGCGGATCGTCAATTCCACGGAGCGCTGAACGCCCGGATATTGCATCGAGCCGCCAAACCCCCCGAACGACGGGATGCAGAAGGAGCCGCCCTTGGTTTTGAGGGTGACGCTGATGTCTCCGTAGCGCTTCTTCGTGTGTTGGCGTAGGCAGGTGGGCGGCCCGGTCACGGCCGGAGTAAAGGTCGCCGGCGCGGGCATCGTGCCCCTGGGTTGACCGCACGCGGTGAGAAGGATGGCGGCCGTGAACGCACCGGCTGCAAAACGCTGGGCGCCTCGAGTGAACGCTAACCTCATGCGTATATCGTCAGACTCCCGCTCGCTAGATGCGTAGCTCGTGGTCGAGGACGAACATCTTGACCGTGTCACGCAAAACGCCGTCGGAGTCCATCGCTTCCGCGGTCGCCGGAGAATCCATGAACCTCATGAAGTTGGCGAAATCGTCGGGCTCGAGGCAGACGGCAACCTGATTGCCTTCCATCCCATAGCTTACGGATTTGTTCACGGTTTGGCTCTTGAAGAGCTCGGCGTGAGTTCGGAACCCCTGTTCCCATTTCACCGGGTCCTTGCATTGTGCGACGACGATGAGTTTGCTCAATTTATTATCTCCTTCAGGCCGGCAGACTTCCGGGCGCGACTGCTGCTCCCTTGGTTTTGGGCGACTCGGCCTTACGCTCTAGCGCCGATCAGCTCGCAAAACGCCGATAGTTCGACGTTGCCGCCCGACACGACGGCCGCGATCGGTCCGTTGCCCGCCTTGCCGCTGAGCGCCGCGGCAACGGCGAGCGCTCCCGCGCCTTCGGCGATCACGCGCGATTTTTCCGCGAGCACGCGCATCGCGTGTTTGGTCTCGTCCAGCGTTACGACGATGGAACCGTCGACGACCGGGCGCATCCGCTCCCACATCCGTGGAAAGACGCTCTTGCCGCCCGCACCGTCTACGAACGTCGCCTGCCATGCATCGAACGGCGACGCCTTGCCGGTCGAAAAAGAAATCGAGGCGGGTGCGGCCGTTTCCGGTTCCGCGACGTAAACCCGCACGTCGGGTTTACGGGCGCGTACGCCGGTGGCGACGCCCGTGACCAGGCCGCCGCCGCCCATGGCGGTGATGAGGGTTGCCACGTCGGGCAGATCCTCCACGATCTCGAAGCCCATCGTTGCGTTGCCTGCGATGAAATTGTCGTCGTCGAACGGGTGAACGAACGTTCCGGCAACGCCGGGGAACGTGCGCCGTTCCATGGCTTCCCAGCATGCGTCCCAAGATGCCTTCACCAAATGAGCGCCAAGCGCGCGCATCCGCTCCATTTTGGTTTCGGGCGCCGTTTCGATGGTAACCACGGTGCACGGTACGCCGGCTTGACGGGCTGCGTACGCGACGCCCTGACCCGCGTTTCCGGCACTGATCGTCCAGACGCCGAGCGCGCGCCGTTCCGGCGCGAGCATCGCCACAGCGTTTGCCGCGCCGCGCAGCTTGAACGAGTTGATGGGTTGCAAGTTCTCCAGCTTGAGGTAAATCTGAGGCCCGCTGGTACCGGTCTCCAGCTTGACCAACGGCGTGCGCAGGATCGTGCCCGCGATGCGAGCCCGGGCGGCCTCGATCGATTCGACGGTTATCGGCGTAACGGCGTGCAGGGCTTCGTCCATGCGACTCCTTACCTTTCCCTGCGAACGCTCACCTGTAGCGAGGAGGAATCGATATGTCGCATCCAGTCCCGCCCGAATCTCAATGGTTACACGAAGACCTTCATTTGATTCAGAAGTTGCTTCTGATCATGGCCTACGATCAGCAAGAGGGCCGGCCGGCCGAACATGGGGCACTCCTAAGGGCGATCGCTCCCGAAGTATGGCCCGAGCATTTTGATGCGTCGGGTCACACGATAAAGTAAACCCTCTCCTCCCTTAGGCAATGCGCGGACGGCTTCGCGATCGCGAAGCCGTGTGCGGTGTAAGCGAGGAGTTGTATACCTTAGTCCGTTACCACAAGGCCCAGTGGGTCGCCAAGTCCCGTGGCACTGCCGGCGATCGTTTGGATCGGCGCAACGTTGCCGCTTGCAGTCGCTGCGAAGCCAAGGATTGCGTTCGAGCCCGGGTTAGAGACGAATATCTTACCGCTCGTCTTACTGACCGCCAGCCCGAAGCTGAAACCGTTCCCTCCGCCGAGCCCGGTCTTCGAGCCGGCGATGGTGCGGATCGGTGCGACGTTGCCATGCGCTCCGGCGGCGAACTCGCTGATCGTAGCAGTCTTAGTATCGAAGACATAGACGTTGAGCGAAGCGTCGACGGCGACCGTGTCGGGAGGCACGGCGACCGTGCCGGGAGCTCCCAGCCCGGTGTTGCTTCCGCCAATCTGCGCTTCCATCGTGTTTGATCCCGACGGGAAGAGGTCGATCGTTGCCGTGGTCTTGTTCGCTACGTAGAGAACGTTGTTGCTATCAATAGCGAGGCCGCCCGTGTCCGGGATCGTTCGCATCGGGCTAATGCAGCCATTTGCGCCTGGCGCGAAGATGTCGATCGCCTTGGTGCGACCGGAGATGTCGGCAACGTAGAGATTGCCGGCACTGTCGAACGCCATGCCGTTCGTCTGGCTGGGCTTAGTGAAGCACTCGATCGCCGTTAACGGCTGAGCATTGCCCGTAGCTGTTAGGGCGAAGGTTTCGGCACCGGACTGGCCACTCGAATCGATGTTGCCGTTTGCAATGCCGATGCCTTGGCTCGGGTTGACCGCGATCGCGTAGGGTCCACCATTGTGGTTACTGATGACCGTCTTCGGCGCAACGTTTCCGTTGGCGCTTTCGGCATATTCCCGAATCGAGCCGCCCAAGCCGGTGTTTTCGTTTGCGACGAGAATGAGTGCAGCACTCGCCTTGTGGGCGCCGGCAATGGAGGCGGTCTGCGGTGCGCCCACCGCCGGGACCGGGTTCGTTATCGAACCGTTCTGCGTACCGGAGCAGGCTGCAAGCGCCATGGCTATGCAGACGGCTCCAATGTGATAGGGTGGTTTCATCTGAGTCTCCTTTAAGTGATGTTGGTGTGGGTCAATTTTATAATGATAAATCGGTGTAATCAAGAAAGTATAAACGCTACGTTTGTAGTGAGTGGTCGGTGATCGTTGCAGCACTGCGTGCGATTTCCACGCTGCGGTATCCGAGAACGCTAAGTAATTTGCTGTCCGGCACCTTTAGCGGGCCCGGTTTGGCCGCGGTGCCCGGTGCGGGCTGCGGATATGCGGTGGACGCGGCGGTTGCAAACCGGATGTTGCCGTCGGTGTGCTGGACGATTTGGTGGATGTGGCCGTTGAGCACCGTTACCGCATTGAAGCGGCGCAGCGCCGCCAAGACGCGCGAGCCGTCCTCGGTCGTCCAGCCCCACGGCGGAAAGAGCGCGTAGAGCGGAACGTGAGCGAAGACGACGATCGGCGTCGAGCTCTTCTGCGCGGCGAGGTCCTTCTCGACGAAGTCGATCTGCTCGGCCCCGAGCTTCCCGTCGATTTCGAAGTTGAAGACGTTCACGAGCGACAAGAAGTGCGCGCCGCCTTGGTCCCACGAGAACCATCCCTTCGGCGCATCGCTTCGGCGAAAAGCCGAGAAGAAGGCTTCCGGCGTACCGATGACGTCGTGCTCACCAGGCAGAACGACGAGCGGCGCCTTGAGCGTCCCGAGTATTTGCTTTGCCGTATCGAACTGTGCGGGTTTGGCGAGGTGTGTTACGTCGCCCGTATGGACGACGAACGTCGGCTGTACCGGCATCGCGTTGATTCCAGCGATGGTTTGTTGAAGCGTGCCAATGACGTCGGGGTTTTCGGGGTGCGCAAAGCCGATATGGCTATCGCTAATTTGCACGAACGAAATCGCGCCATCGGCGGCTAGCGCCCTTTGGGCGTTGAATACCCCGGTGCTCGACAAGGTCCAAGCGATACCGGTCCCAGTCCAGGCTACGTGCTTGAGAAAGTCGTCGCGTTTCATGTTTGGCTCCTTTACTTTGCCGCGCCCGGCAGCACGATAATTGTTGCCTTCATGTATGGGTGCAGCTCGCAAAAATAGTGGTAGGTGCCGGCTTTGGTAAAGACGTGCTGCCACGTACCGGCGGTGTCGAGGCCTTCGGAATCAAACGATTTGTCGGTCGCCGTCACGGTGTGCGCTTCGTCATCGTCATTGACGAACGTGACGCGGTCGCCCACGTGCACGGTTAGTGCCGGCGGGTTGTACTTGAAATCTTTGATGTGGACCGTCGCGACCGCGGGGAGTAGCGGCGGAGCGGCGGCACGAGCGCCCACGGTTAGGGCGATCCCGAGCAGCGCCACCTGTAGACCGATAAGGAATGCTTTCATGTGGGTGCATATGCCACTGCCGGCACCCGCGGATGAGTCGGCCATCCGCCGGGGGCCGCGGCGGCATAACCAGGGCGTGAAAGTACCTAGGCCGTATGCGAGACGGTAGATGGATGGGCTCGTCGAGGACTTTGTCGCGCGCCGGCCGCCGGGCCTGGAGCAGGTCTATGCGCTCTGGTCCCGTCTCTTCTTTAGCGTTGCCCGCCATGCCGTCTCGGATAACGCAAGTGCTGAGGATTGCGTGCACGACGCTCTGCTGCGCGTCTGGCGTGCCCCCAACCGTTTCGAGGGCAACCGCGAGATGCTAAAAGCGTATCTGATTGCGTGCGTGCGCAACGAATCGCTTGCGATGCTGCGAAGTCAAAGCCGTCGCGACGCGCGAGAACTCAAGGCGGCGCGCCTGGCTCCCGTGTCGAGCGTCGATCCACCGGTCGCGGATCCGGTCGAGACGCAACGATTGCAGAGCGCGCTCGCGCGGCTTCCGGAGGAACAGCGAAAGGCGCTCGCGCTGGCGTACTACGGAAACAAGACGCAGGTCGAGATTGCGAACGAGTTGGGCGTTCCGCTGGGAACGATCAAGAGCCGCATCTCGATGGCCATGCGCAAATTGCAGGTGGAACTGGCATCTGGGGGGAGCCGCTCGTGACCCAACATTTAGGCGACGACGCCGAGCTTTATCCGCTTGGCATGCTCGACGACGATGCGGCACGCGAGGTCGAACGCCACATCGCGCATTGCTCGCCCTGTGCGGAGCGCGTCGCACAAGCGCAAATCGTTGCGGCGTCGCTCGCGGCGGCGCTGCCCGCGGCTAGTCCATCGCCGGCGCTCGAGCGCAGGCTGTCCGCAGCCGTACGATCGCGCCCAGCCGCGAGCAAACTGCGTGCGAACCTCTTTCGTTACGCCGTTGCGGCGTCGCTTGCTCTTGTCTTTCTCGGCTTGGGGTTGCAGACGCTCCTGCTTCGCGGCAGGTTAGCAAACGACGACGTCGCGCTCGTAACGATGGTCCACAGCCACTTCAATCACGTCTCGATGTCGCCCGAGTCGGCGAATCCGGTTGCCGCAAAGATCCTGTACGCTCGTGACGGCTCGTGGATTTACATTATCGCCGATAAGCCCGGCGGATCGTTGCAAGCGCTCGCGCGCACCGCGTCGGCCACCACGGATCTCGGCGCATTGGCCAGCAGCGGCGAGACGGCGACGCTGCTCGTGCGCCCGCACGAGCGCATCCAGTCGATTACGTTGCAGCGCGCCGGCACGAACGTCGCCTCAGCCAGGCTGGTATATTAGTTCTGCTTTAACTCTCCGCGAATCGTCTTGGTCATGAGGGCCAGGATCGGCGTCGTCAGGCCTTCATTGTCGCGGTCCAGGCGATTGACGCTGATGGCCAACGATGCGTTGAACTTCGGAAAGTAATACATGTCGGTGCTAAAGCCGTTGATCGTGCCGGAGTGCCCGCAGACGCCATCCCCAGTCGCGACGCCTTCGCCGTAACTGGCATGGGTGCCGGCCAACGGTTGGCCGATCATGCGCTCGCGTTGCGTCTGCGGTTCGAGCAAGCCGCCCAGGCAGAGCGCCCGTGAGAACGCGAGCAGATCGGAAACGTCTGAAACCAGTGCGCCCGCGGCACCCGCAAGCGGCGGATTGAAAAGCGTTTTGTCATCAAAACGCTTCGTTGCGGCGTTCCAGCCGTATCCGCGCAGCGGGCTGGGGATCTCCGTTCCGCTCGGGTACCACGTCGACCGCAATCGAAGCGGCACGATCACGGTCTCGGTGATGAGCTGTCCGATGTTTTTGCCGGTGACGCGCTCCGCGATACCGGCGAGGATCTCATAGTTGAAGTCCGTGTAAGCCCCGCGCGTGTTTGGGGGCTCGAATCGATTGCTGAGCTTTGCATAGCTCGCGAGCTCGACGTGCAACGAGGGCGCCGGTGCTAGCGGCGCGTCGTATACCTGCGCCAGCACCTCGTCGTCGTTGGGGGCGGGAATGCCGCTGCGCATCCGCAGCAAATCATCGATCGTGATGCGATTCGCGTTGGGAAACGCCGGATACCACTTGGCAATGGTGTCGGTTTTGCGCAGCAACCCGCGGTCGACCAAAACGAGAATCGCAGTAGCTGCGAACGGCTTGGTGACGCTGGCAATGCGAAACGGCTGGTCGAGCGTGCGTGGCAGCCGGGTGCGCAGGTTCGCAAGGCCGCCCGCGAACGTATACGTTCCCTTCCCCGGCACGAGAACGGCCACAGCGACGCTGGGCAGATTGTTGCGTTTGATGATCGCGGTCAACTCTGCATTGAGGCGCTGCGTGACATTCGCAGGGAAGAGCGCGTTTTTCGCGACGACGGTTGACGACGGCGCGCTCGCTACCGGTGTAACGGTAGCCAGGAGGCAGGCCAAGAGGCTCCGTCGCAGCACGCTTGAGACTTAGGCGAGATCGCAGCACCGCCTCTATGCAACGGGAGTATTCGTCGTCGTCATGGTATCAGCGTTATCAACATGAGAATCTTCACGCTACTTGCTTGCGCTATACTGCTTGCCAACTGTTCGCGCATGGCGTCGCCCTTGCCGATGACGCCGACACAGTCGGCGCAATCTAACGGAGCTTTTAACGTAAAGCCCGCAGCGGCGTGGTTGTGCGGTCAGCCTCCATCTGCCGCGCGCCGGTCGGAGATCGAGCCGCAGGTGGCCGAAGGTTATCAATCGTTATATAAATTTAAAGCAGGCTCGGATGGCGGATATCCCTACGGTACGCTCGCGTCCTTCAGTGGCAAGCTCTACGGTACGACCGACGAAGGCGGCTCTTTCGGGTTTGGCACAGTCTTCGAGATGAGCACGTCCGGCAAAGAGCGCGTGCTGTACAGCTTCAAAGGCAATACCGACGGCGCTTATCCTTGCGCCGGATTGGTTCGCGTCAACGGCAAATTCTTCGGCACGACGCAAGCGGGCGGCGCGCACGGCTGGGGCACGATATTCGACGTCACTGGGTCGGGTCAAGAGCACATCGTTTACAGCTTTAAAGCCGGGCGCGACGGAGCCGCACCATATGCCGGTCTAATCTACCTCAAAGGAAAGTTTTACGGCACGACGGTTGAAGGCGGCACGGCGGGTTGGGGCACGATCTTCGAAACGACTGCCGCGGGGCCAGCCCACGTGCTCTACAGTTTCAAGGCGGCCAAAGACGGCGGCTATCCGTATGCCACGCTGATCGCCAACAACGGCACGCTTTACGGAACCACGCAGCAAGGCGGAAGCGCGGGGTGGGGAACGGTCTTCAGCGCCAGCACGTCGGGTAAGGAACGCGTGCTCTACAGTTTCAAGGCCGGAAAGGACGGCGGGTATCCGTTCGACGGCCTGACGTATCTCGACGGCCGATTCTACGGCACCACGAAATACGGCGGTTCGGCCGGATACGGCATCGTCTTCGTCGTGAACACGACGGGCCAAGAACACGTCGTCTATTCCTTCAGGAGTGGAGACGACGGGGCGTATCCATACGCGGGTCTCATCGCGATCAACGGAACGCTCTACGGCACGACGGTTGAAGGCGACAAGGCCAGCTGGGGCACGATTTTTTCTGTAGGGACCTCGGGTAAGGAACGCGTGCTGTACGGTTTCAAAGCCGGTCACGACGGTGCGTCTCCGTTCGCGCGCTTAGCCTATCTGAACGGCAAATTCTACGGCACGACGCAGGGCGGCGGCGTCAACGGCGGCTGGGGAACCGCCTTCAGCTTCGCGCCTTAGCTCAACGAATCGCGAGCCAAATCGTGTATCGTGAGATTCGGGTCTCATCCTGCTCGTCCGATCCCGAAACCAAGAGGAGATAGCTGCCGGTCTTTGGCAGCTTGCCGCTCCAAATTCCTGGGCCGTTGAGTTCTGCCAAGCTCGATATTTGGTCGTCGTAGTACAGCGAAATGCGCGGGGCGCTTTGGCCGGTGGGGCCCCGCAGCGTGATTGTGATGCCTTGACCGGCGCGCGCGTCGAAGACGTAGTCGTCTCCAAAGCGGTAGGCGACCGTACCCGAGAGGCTTTCTGCAGAGCTGCCGCGCGCGAAGCGCACGGGAATTTCGGATTGCCTGCGTTCGCCCAACGCAACGTCGTAGCGGTGAGATCGCAGTGCCGAGAACGCATAGCTCGTCCCGTTCCATATGTACGTCGCTTCAAAAATGACGTCGATCGATTCGTGGGTCGCAGCCGTGACGGTTCCGTCTGCGTTTGCACTTGCGGCGCCCGGAAGCGCCACCGTGTCGAGGACGCGACGATAGTGGCCGCCGGCGATCCGCTGGAAGATCATCAGCCGGGCCGATTGCCCTAAGGCCATGCACGCATCGGTTGCCACGGCAACCGTCATCTGCTCCCCGGTCTGGAGCCGCATCTGCCGAAGATCGAACGCCTGCGCGATGTACGACCGCGGCGCTTTCCCGGACTCGGCCACGCAGCCGCTGAGCTGTTTGTCGGCCAGCATTGCCGCAACGAGCTGAGGTGGGGGCGCGCCGGTTAGGGCAACGCCCGCTGCAAGCGCAATACCGAGCGCGGCGCTAGCCTCCGTTCATGTCGAGAAAGAGTTCCGTGGCGAGCGCGATCAAGAATCCGGCGCACATGGTTGCCGTCACCGGTGCCGTGAGTCCCGTGCGCCGCAAGACGCTCCACAGCTCCCCGATGACGAACACGAGCGCGCCGACCGCGATCGCGAGAAAGAGCACCGAAAGCGTGGGCGAGTAAAAGCTGTAACCGATGATCGTACCGACGAACGTCGGGCCGCCGGCGATCAGGCCCGCAAGGCCAATCTGCGCCCAGGATGGGACGACGCGGCCTACCAATGGCGCCGCCACGCCGAAACCTTCGGTGGCGTTGTGCAAGCCGAAGCCGACGATCAGCGCCAGCGCCACGGCGGTCGCGCCCGCTGCGGCCGAAGCCCCAATGGCCAAACCTTCGCCGAAGTTATGCGCGCCGATTCCAATCGCGATCACCGCGGCGAGTACGAATGGATTCTCGGCGTGCATCGCCGCTTTTCGTGCAAAATGCGTCGCCGCGCTGCCCAGGCCGACTAAACCGATCAACAATCCGGCGACGAAGACGAGGATCAGCGCGGCCGGGAAGGGCCCGGCAGCCGCATGCCATGCGTTCAATCCCGTCGAGATCGGCACGATCGCGTTTTGCGCGATCTCAACGACCAGGTAGAGAAGAATGCCGATGGCCAGCGCATTGAGCAGCGCAACGGTGTGCGCGGAGAGTTTGCTGGCGCGCGCGATCGGCAACCCAAGGAAGATCGTGAAGCCGGCGATCGCACCGAGCAGCACGGTCGTCCAAAAACTCAGCGCGCGCGTCGTCGCGCCGGCGGCCGGCGCCATCGCCCGATACATGGCGGTCAAGGTGTTGGGAGTGCCGACGTAGTGGATCGCGGTGATCAATCCGGCGGGCATTCCGGCGGCGTCCTCGATGTGATCCATAACGTGACAATGAATGAGCCACGTTCCGGGTCTCGCGTTGGCGTTTACGACGACATCGATTCGCTGCCCTGGCGCCACCAAAACGGTGTCCTGAACATCGCGATAGTCCACGGGCGCGGCATCGCGGTCGATAATTTGCTGGTAGTGCCCGTGCGTGTGCATCGTGTGAAATTCTTCGCCCGAGATATTGATCCAACGAATGCGGAACCGTTCGCCCGAGCGAACGTCGAGCGCGCGCGTGCTCGGATATTCCTTGCCGTTGAGGGTAAAATGGTTTTCGGCCGCGCCTTGGATCTGCCACGACGAGATCATCTCTAGGAAATCGTGCGCGAGGCCGCGTTCCATAGGGCGCGGTGCGGACGGCTCGACGATTATCGCGCCATACAGGCCAGAGTCCAGCATGGCCTCGTCGTCGTGCGTATGATAGATGAACGTGCCGGGTTGATCGGCGACGAAGCGATAGAGGAAGTGTCCGCCGGGCGGCACGAGCGGTTGCGAGATTCCTCCGACTCCGTCCATCGACACGGGGATGTCGTGCACGCCGTGCATATGAATCGAATCCGGCGTCGCGCCATCGTTCGTGTAATCCAACACCAGCTCGTCGCCTTGTCTAACGACGAGCGCCGGGCCCGGGACCACGCCGTTGTACGTGTTGGCCATGACGGTCAACCCGGGCTTGAGCGTCCACGGCGCGGCGCGTTCGACAACGTGGAAGACTTTAGTGCGGCCGCGCACGGTTGGAATCGCCTGATAGGCTCCATCGGGACGCTGAAAAACGCCCGACTCGCCCGGCGCCGGCGTCGCTCGCGTAATGGTGCCTTGCAGCGGCTGCAGCCCCAGCGAGGTGGAGTTAGGCGACGTTCCTTGGTCGGCATCGGCCAAGATTGCCGTGGGCATGGCGACAATCGCAACCAGGGCGAAGGCAAGGAGGGCGCACGAGCGCCGGAGCAGCGGGAGCTTCATGTTAGGCGCGCCTAAGATTCTGGATAGGCATGCCTTTCCCCCGCCGCGATTTCGGCGCCGGCCGTGCTACCGCGCGACGCTAACGGTCGCTCCCGCCAGAACGTCCGCGGCAAGGTGCTTCCGGATGATTTTCGTCGCCGATCCGCCGGCCGGGTATTTCCAGAGGCCCACCTTGTTCGGCGGCTTGCCGTTTGCGCCGAACGGCACGATAACGGTGCTGCCTTGTATCCAGGATTGTGCGGCTACGGTTCCAGCGCCGCGCAGTTTCGTCGTGCCGACCAGCGTCGCGGCCGAGCCCGCAACTTGGAACTGGTAGATAACCGGATTTATCAGATCCTCGATCGCAAGACTCGTGCCGTCCCATTGAACTTCGCCCGCGCTATTGAGGGCTTGTTTCACCGAGATCGGCGTAAGGCTGCTGCCACCGGCAGGGAGTTCCAGCAACGCGAATCCTTGGCCGCCGCTGCCGTCGGCGAAGAGGTTGTGCCGGTTATCGTAGCCGCAGTAAGACAAGAACACGCCGGTCACGTCATACGACGTCGGAGAGCCTCGCGCGCCTTTAAAGATTGCGACTGGTCCGTAATCGCAGTCTTTGCAGAGGTAGGTCACGGCGAGATCGCCGGACTTTGTGTCCACCGAGCAGCCTTCAGCAAGTAGTCCCGGCAAATTTAATGTCGCAATCGGCGTCGTGCCGCCGTGCGCGTATTCATAGACGACCGCATTGCCGCTGCTCGTCGCGGTCGGCATGAAAACGTGACCGGTCCTGTCCGAGCATAGGCTCGCCCCCCCGGCGCCAAGGTGACCGACCTGCTTACCGCCCGGATACGAAAAGACGCACGTGCCGCCGCACCCTCCGGTGACGTAGAGCAAACCGCCCTTGGTAGCATCGGGGGTCGTGGACGCCGGCCGCAGGAGCGCAGGCGCTGCCATCTGCGCCGGCGATCCGACGCACCCGGGAAGGAGAGCGCCGGCCGCGCAGATGCCTAGAGCGAAGCGACGAAAGCTTAGCATAATCATGCAGCGGGGATTCGCCGTCCCTGCGGCGGTCCGCTGTCGCGCTTCGGCGAAGAGCCCGTCCAAGGAGGTAACGGTGCCGGACATACAGCTCGAACGCATGCTGCGCATCCCGGCGGATCCCGCCGCGGAAGCGTTGGGCGACATCTTGCGAGCCATCGCGAATCAGGAAGGTCCCTGGCGCGGCTTTGCCCTGCATATTACCTTGGGGGATATTCGCCTTCCCGACGTCGGGTATGTCGCCGTGCCGATTCATCTGACCGTGAGAAAACCGGCGGACAACCCGCGATTTTTCGATATCAGTTTTAATTCGGCGAACCTCCCCAGCGCTTTTCCGACGTTCAACGGAAACATTGGAACTGAACCTGCGAATCTTGGGGAATCGAAGCTCTTGCTTCGCGGAGGTTACGATTTGCCGATGCAGATCTTCGGAAAATTCCTCGACATGGCGCTCACTCCGAACCTCGCCGCTCGTTCGCTCGAGAATTTCATCGACGAGATCGCCGCCGCGTGCACGGCGCGCGTCGATGCTCGCGAAGCCGAGTTCGCCCGCTATCGTTTTTACTCGCAAAATCTTCGGTGAACCAACGCCGCGCGGGCTGTTGCATCGTCGGAGGCGGGCCGGCCGGAATGATGGCCGGCTTGCTCATGGCTCGGGCCGGCGTGGCGACCGTCTTACTGGAAAAGCACGCTGATTTCTTGCGCGATTTCCGCGGCGATACGATTCATCCGTCGACGCTGGAAGTGATGGACGAGCTCGGACTGCTCGAATCGTTTCTGCAGCACCCGCATCAAGAGGTGACGACCTTGGCCGGTAATCTCGGCGATACGCTGATCACCGTCGCCGATTTTACGCACCTTCCCACCCGCTGTAAGTTCGTGGCATTCATGCCCCAGTGGGACTTCCTGAATTTTTTGGCAGAGGAAGCGCGGCGCTATCCCAACTTCGATCTGCGCATGCAGACGCGCGCCGAGCAGCTGCTGTGGGAGAACGATCGGGTTGTCGGCGTGCTCGCCCAAACGCCGGGCGGCCCCGTCGAAATCCGAGCAGAACTCACCATCGCGGCCGACGGCCGCGAATCGGTCCTGCGTCAGCGGGCCGGGCTCGACCCGATGGAGCTCGGCGCCCCGATGGACGTACTTTGGCTGCGATTGACCAAACGCTCCGACGATCCGCACGAGACCTTCGGCTATATCCGCGACGGTGGCATCATGGCGCTGATCGACCGCGGCGCCTATTGGCAGTGTGCGTACGTCATTCCGAAGGGCACGTTGATCGAGTTGAGGGGCTCCGGATTGGAAGCGTTTCGCGAGCGCATCAGCGGAATCGTACCGTTTCTGCACGATCGCGTAGGCGAGATCCGTGAGTGGGACGATGTCAAGCTCCTCACCGTGCGCGTGAATCGCTTGCGGGAATGGTACCGCCCGGGACTGCTTTGCATCGGCGATGCCGCGCATGCGATGTCGCCGATCGGCGGGGTGGGAATCAACCTCGCGATCCAAGACGCGGTCGCTGCAGCAAACTTGCTTTCCGGCAAACTCGTGCAGGGTGAGGTTACGACGCGAGACTTGCGCGCCGTTCAGCGGCGCCGCGAAGGTGCGGCGCGGCTTACGCAGTCGTTGCAGCTTTTCATTCAGAGCCGGGTCATCGGCAAGGTGCTCGCGGGCGGCAACGCGCCGCTCTTGCGCCGCTTACCGGCGCTCTTGCGGTGGCTTCCGTTTTTGCCCCGCATACCGGGCCGTTTGGTAGGCCTCGGCTTCCGGCCCGAGCACGTCGAGCCGAGCGGCGCCGCCTAGCTGCCGGCTGAAAAGGTTATGCCCACTTTTTGGACTTCCTGATACGGTAGAAGCCAAACCAGCGACTCGTCGTGGAGATCGACGACCTGCACGCGGTTTCCGAACGGGTCGATGAAATCGCAACCGAACGGCGGGATGAGCTGAATTTGGTATTTCCTGGTGAGTTTTTCGCGCACCTCGGCCAGTTGCGCTTCGTCGCGAACGATCAACCCGAAATGGCGAGTCCGATTTGGGCGGGCGTTCTGGGATTCGAACATGGCCAGAAACTGATGCTCGCCGACCTTGAAGAACGCATCCCCCTCGCCTCCGTCGAGCTTCTCGAGGTTGAAGACATCTCGATAAAATTCGACCGCCTTGTGGATATCGTTCACTTCAATTGCGATGTGATTGATGCCGTAGACCTTGACGCTCATGCTGCCATCTACCCGGCGCCGTTGCGGATTGGTTGCGACACCCTGGGAATCGACATCGTAACCCGCGTTCCCTCGCCCGGCCGGCTTTCGAGCGCGATCGCGCCGCCCACGCGTTCGATGGCGCGTTTGGCGATTGCCAGGCCGAGCCCCGATCCCTCGGCGTTGGTGCGCGACGTTCCGCGATAAAAGCGGTCGAACGCGTGCTGCAGGTCCTGCGGCTCCATTCCCGGCCCGCGGTCGCTCACCGCGACGCTGACGTCTGCGTCGCTGGAGGCGACCTCGATTACGACCGGCGAGCCCGGTGCGTAACGCACGGCGTTCTCGATGACGTTCTTGATGGCTTCGTAGAGCTCGCCCTCGTCGGCCTCGCCGACGGCAGACGCGGACTGGACGTTCAGGACGATCCGGTCGCGGCCGGCTAGCGGTTCGAGCGCTTCGGCGGCGCGTCGCGCGACCGCGCCAACGTCGACCGGCTCGGTTCGGGCCCCGGAGGGACGCTCTAGCCGCGCCAGCAAGATCAGGTTGTCGATCGACGCGCGCATCCGCCGGCTCTCCGAGAGCATCGTCTCATGGATCCGCGCGATGCCGTCCGCGTCGCGCACGACGCCTCGCTGAAGAATTTCAAGGTAACCCATGACGATCGTCAGCGGCGTGCGCAGCTCGTGCCCCGCATCGGCGATGAATTGGCGCATCTGCGCTTCATTGCGATCGCGCTGCGCCGTAGCGGTCGTTAACCGATGCGCAACGTCGTTGTATGCGGCGGTGAGTTCCCGAAGCTCGCTGTGGCCCGAGAGCAGCGGTTCGGGCGCGAAATCGCCCGCGGCGATGCGGCGCAGCGCCGCGGAGACGTCCTGCAGCGGCGCGATGGCGCGGCGCGTTATTCCGCGCCCGATCAGCCACGCACCGAGAACCGCCAGCGCACCAATGGGCAAAACGAAGGCCAGATAGCGTTCGAGAAGGCGCGCAAAACCGGCCAGATCCGGCGCGACGACGATCGTTCCGCCGCCGACGGCGACGATTGCGGGGCGCAAGCCGAAAAAGGCGGCTGCGGCGCGTGTGAAGCGCCCCGCAACGACGCCCCCGCGGCGCGGGCTTTGGGCGAGCAGGCGATGAGCGTCATCGTAAACGGAGACGCGGACGCGCGCACCGCCGATCTCGGCCACGAGTGCGGGCGCGTACGCGTCGAGCGACTCGTGCCGGCGCTCGTACGATGTCGCGAGCTCGGTGACGCGTTGCGCGTACGTACCGAGAGACTCGTTGAGGGCACCGACGTACAGCAGGAACGCCAACACGCTCGTCGCCGCGACGACGAGGACGATGAGCGCGACGGCCAACACGACATATCCGCGAGTAAGCCGCGCGGCAAACGGCGCGAACGGCTCAGACACGCAGCGTGTAGCCTGCGCCGCGAACGGTTTGAATCAGCGGCCGGTCGAAGCCTTCGTCGACTTTGCCGCGCAGGTAAGAAATGTAGCGCTCGACCGCGCCGGTGCCCACCTCGGCATCGCGCCACACTTGGTCGAGCAGCTCTTCGCGCGTGAAAACGCGGCGCGGGCGACGCAGCAGCGTTACGAGGAGGTCGTATTCGAGCGGCGACAGATCGAGCCGCCGTCCGTCGCGTTCCACGACGTGCTCGGCGAGGTCGACCGTCAAGCCCTCATATTCCAGCGTCGAGCGCGTCTCGAGGTGCGGGCGGCGCAGCTTGGCATCAATGTGGGCGAGCAGCTCGGAGATTTCGAATGGCTTGCTCAAATAGTCGTCGGCCCCGTGCGCGAGACCCTCGACTCGGTCTTCCAGTTCGCCTCGCGCGCTGAGCATGACGATCGGCGCATCGGTGATGCGCCGAAGCGTCGGCAAGAGCTCGAATCCGCTCGCCTTGGGCATCATCACGTCGAGCACGATGAGGTCCGGCGACCATTCGCGCACCAAAGCCAGCCCGGCCGCGCCGTCGGCGGCGCAGCGAACCGTAAATCCGCGATGGCCGAGTGCGAGCGAGAGCAGATCGCGGATATGCGGTTCGTCGTCGATGACGGCGATGCGAGCGCTCACTCGAAACGCAGGGCCTCGATTGGATTCAGCGCGGCGGCTTGCCGTGCCGGATAGTAGCCGAAGAAGATGCCGACCATTGCCGAGAAGGCCACCGAGGCCAGAATCCACTGCGGTGGAATGGCCATCGGCCAATGCGTGAGTAGCCCGATCGCAATCGTGGCGGCGCCGCCTGCGAAAACACCGATCACTCCGCCGATCGTCGATAGGACGATCGCTTCGGCCAAGAATTGGCGCAGAATCGTCGCCGCACGCGCCCCTACCGACATGCGCAGGCCGATTTCACGCGTGCGCTCGGTTACCGAAACGAGCATGATGTTCATGATTCCGATGCCGCCGACCACGAGCGAAACGGCGGCGACGCCGGCGAGCAGCAGCTCCATGACGGTCCCCGTCTGCGACGCGGTCTGTGCGATCGACTGCAGGTTACGTACCTGAAAATCGTCGGCTTGCGGCGGCAGGATTCGGTGGCGCTGTTCGAGCAGCGCGGTGACGCTTTGCTGTACCGGACCGATCGCAGCCGCGCTCGCGGCCGAAACCATCAGCGCGTTGACGGTCGTCAGCCCGGTAAGCCGCTCCATCGCCGAAGTATAGGGAATCAGCACCGTATCGTCCTGGTCCTGACCCGTCCCACTTTGGCCCAGCGCCGCGAGCGTTCCAATCACCGTGAAGGGAGCGCCCTTGAGGATGATAGTTTGACCCAGCGGCGACTCTCCGCCGGGAAAAAGCTGTGCAACGACCGTTTGGCCCAGAACGGCGACCTTTGCGGCGGACGCGACGTCGTTCTCGTTGATGAAACGTCCGCCGACGAGCGGCCACGAACGGATGAAGGTGTAGGTCGGGGCCACGCCGCCGATCGTCGTCTGCCAGTTGTTCTCGCCCGTAACCACCTGCGTGCGGACGGAGACCATCGGCGAGACGGCGGCAACGTCCGCGATCTTGGCGATCGCAAGCCCGTCGTCGGGCGTAAGCGTGGAAGCGCCGCCGAACCCGGTGCGCGCCCCCGTCTGGGTCACGCTGCCCGGCTGTACGACGATGAGGTTGGATCCCAAGCTGTTGATGCTCTGTTGCACCGAGGTGCGCGCGCCCACGCCGATCGCGACCGTAACGATTACCGCCGCGACACCGATGACGATTCCGAGCATCGTGAGCAACGAGCGCGCCTTGTTGCGAACGAGGGCCGCCAGCGCTACGGCAAGCGTGGCTTTCAACGTCATGCTGCGCGCCTCTGATTGAGAGTATCGTTCGTGATCAGACCATCGCGAAAGGTTACGATCCGGCGAGCGTAGGCGGCGACTTCCGGCTCGTGCGTCACGATCATGATCGTGATTCCCTCATCGGCATTGAGCCGCGTGAAGAGGCGCATGATATCCTGCGAGCTCTGCGTGTCGAGCGCTCCGGTCGGCTCGTCTGCGAGAATGAGGCCCGGATCGTTGACCAAGGCGCGCGCAATTGCCACTCGCTGCTGTTGGCCGCCCGACATTTGATTGGGATGATGGCTCGCCAGCTGCGGGATGCCGATCGCTTCGAGTTTTTCCAGCGCGATGCGCCGGCGCTCGGTCTCGGGGACTCCGGCGTAAACCATCGGAAGCTCCACGTTTTCCACGGCGCTCGTGCGCGGCAGCAAGTTGTAGGCCTGGAAGACGAATCCCAGCCGCCGTCCGCGAATGTCGGCGCGCGCGTCGGGGCTTAGCGTCGACACTAGGCAATCTTCGAAGCGGTACGTGCCCGCCGTCGGCGTGTCGAGCAAACCGACGATGTGCATGAACGTCGACTTGCCGGAACCCGACGGTCCCATCACGGCGACGAATTCGCCGGCTTCGAGCGAGAGATCGACGCCGCGCAATGCCGCCACGCTCTCGCCACCCAAGGCGTACGTCTTTTGGAGGCCGGCGACTTCGACGACGCGAGCCATTAGTGTATGCCCCGCATCGCACCGCCGACCGGCGACGCGCCCATCGGCGATGCGCTCATTGGCGACGCGCTCGTCTTACGCTGATGGCTCTGCCAGCCGGTGACGACCAGGTCGCCCGCGGCCAGCGTCTTCGCCCCAACGGGCTGCACGGCGGCTTGCGTTCCATTCGTCAGCGTTACGCGGACTTGCATCGGAACCGGTCTGCCGTTGCGATCCACCAGGATTTTGGCGGTGGTGCCTGCGGCAAGCGCGCCGCCGGCGTCCGGGCCGCTCGCGGTTCCCCACGGGGTCGTCGCCGCGGCGGCCGAAGTTTGCAGCGCGCTCAGCGGTACGGTTAACGCGTTGGGTGCGCTCGCAACGTCGATCGTCGCGTTTGCCGTCATGCCCGGCAGGAGCTCTGAGCCGGCGTTCTTGGCGAAAACCACGACGTCGTAGGTAACGACGTTGTTCAACGTTTGCGGGTTGATGCGCACCTGCGCGACGGTGCCGTGAAACATCGTGTTCGGGTGGGCGAGCACCGAGAAGGTCACGGCGTCGCCGGCTTTGACGTTGCCGATGTCCGGCTCGCCGACGTTGATGTCCACTTCCATCTTTGCGAGATTCGCCGCGATCGAGAAGAGGGTCGGCGTCTGCAACGACGCGGCGACGGTCTGGCCGACGGAAACGTCGCGCGCTACGACGGTGCCATCGACGGGCGACGTGATGACCGCGTGCTGCAGATTGAGTTCGTCTTGCCGCACGACCGCCTGGGCCGCCGCGACGTTGGCTTCGGCCGCCTGCGTGCTGGCCGCCTGACTGCTGGCGGTGTCGGATTGCTGGTTCACCGTTGCCGCGCCCGCCAAGTCTTGCGCGCGGGCCTGCGCGACCGCGGCCTGTGCGGCCGCGACGTCGCTTTGATCCTGCGCGACGGTCGAGCGGTCCGTGTCGACGGTGCTCTGCGCGACGTAACCCTGCGAGAGCAGCGCTGCATCGCGTGATTCGGTTTTTTGCTCGAGCGACAACGCCGCTTGAGTTTTTCCGACGTTGGCTTGCGCCGAAGCGACGGCTGCCGCTTCGGCCGCGTCGTTCGCGCTTGCGACGCTCACCCCGGAGGCTGCGCTGTCGGCGCTTGCGGCGGCCTGCGCAACTTGCGCTTGAGCCTGAGCCTGAGCGGCTTGAGCCTGCTGCAGCTGCGCCTGGAGCGTGCTTGGATCGAGACGAGCCAGCACTTCGCCGTGCTTCACCCGGCTGTTGTAATCAACGTCGATTGATGCGATCGTTCCGGATACTTGCGTGCCGACCGAAACGAGATTCTGCGGATTTACCGTACCCGACGCGGTGACCGATTGGACGAGCGTTTGCGCCACGACCGGCAAGGTGATCATTTGGTCGCTTGCGCGCGAGCGAAGCATCCCCGCAGCCAGTATAACCGCAAGAATCAACCCTGCAGCGGGCAAGAGCCACCGCGGCCAGCGAGCGACGGCCTCGCCGATCGCGCCCAGACCCTTCGAATGAGGAATCGTAATCGTTGACATGATCTCTACGGTAACGAGCGGAGCTGACAATCAGTGGAGAGTTGTGGCTCGCCGGTTAAGCCGGGATTAGCGTCGAACGGCTCGGCCCCATGAGACGTGGAGTAATCTTGGGAGTAGTCGCGACGCTCGTCGCGCTGGGGCTCGCGTTCTATGTCGGAATCGAGGCGGGCATGATGCCGGCCAATGCCGACGGAAAGCCCTTCAAGCTGGAACGCTGGGCTGCGCGGACGTCGCTGCGCGCGACGCTTTCGCGCGATGCGTCGAAGGGTGCACCACCGATTGCGTCCAGCGACGCAAACCTGATCGCTGGGATTCGGCTTTATGCGGCCAACTGCGCGATCTGCCACGGCGCCGCGGACGGCGAGCCTTCAGTTATCGCAAGCGGCTTCTATCAGCGTCCTCCGCAACTTGCCAAAGATGGCGTCGAGGATGACCCCGAGGGCGTCACGTTTTGGAAAGTCGATCACGGGATACGCTTTACCGGAATGCCGGCGTTCGGCAAGGCGCTGGGCCAGCAGCGCGTCTGGCAGCTAACCATCTTCCTCAAAAACATGGACGGCCTTCCGCCGGCGCCGCAGCGCGTTTGGAAAGCCGTCAAGAGTGTGGCGCCTCCGGCGAGTTAGCTTACGGTGCCGGCGTAGGTTCCATATCCGTGGTAGGCGTTGCGGAGAAGATGTACTGATCGTTCGACCCAGTTGAAGTAGGTGCTGGGCTGGAGAACGAGTTTTGCATCGAAAGGCCCGAGAGCACGGCGGCGGTTTCCGGATACACCTGGCCGCTGAACGAGCCATCGCCGTTCATGGTGCCGACGACGTGCAGCTTTCCCTCGGGACCGGCGCCGAGCCCGAGATCGACGCTCGACGGTCCAATGTCGAACCACATGTAGCTGCCGTCACGTCCACCGACGACCGGAATGAAGAGCTTGTAGTACGAAGTGTGATAGTAACCGCGCAAGTTGCCGGCGGGAAAAACTTGGATGTCGAGCCGCCCGGTGAGGGGATACTGCGAGCCATATACTTCCGTGATGGACGTCGTAAAATGCAAATCTGTTGCCTGAGCCGACGCCGTGCTGGTTAGCGCCAGCAGTGCCAGGCTTACGAGCGCAGTGCTGCTAACGAAGCGCAGAACCAGAGACCTTACCATACTAACTCCTCTCGATTGACCATTCTAAGGGAGTAGAGCGCTCGGCTCGGCGAGAACGTGACCGGCGTGGTACAACCTGCCGAAATTGACCTGCGGGGTCTCCCTCCGTGGGAGCGCCCGGATCTGGTTCGCAAAGCCCTTGACCGGCTCCCATCGGGCGCTTCGATTACGCTGATCACCGAGCAAGAACCGCGGGCACTCTCCTCGCGCGTTACGCAGGACCGCCCGGACCGCTTCGTCGTGGAAACCCGTCGCGTTGCCAGCCGAGTCTGGCAGCTGCGCCTGACCCATCGGCAGGGTGAGGGCAGCGATCGGAACTCATCGGTGCAGCACATCGGGCGCTGTCCCGCGTTCGCGACGCTGGACGCCGGCGTGCGCGAAGAGCTCGCCGCCGCGGCGCTCTGGCAAACCGGCCGGCGCGGCCAGACGCTGGTAGCGGAAAACGCTGATTGGACCTTCATCGGAATGGTGACCGAAGGCATCGTCGCGCGCGCAAACGGCGGCGGGCGCGAGCGCGAACGCATCTTGTACGAGATCTTTCCATACGAGCTTTTCGGCGTCGCGGAATACTTCGATCGCGGTTTTAAGATGGCCCGCATCGCGGTCTTCTCGAAAAGCGCGCGGGTGCTCAAGGTGCCCTGGGACGTCGTTTCGCGGGTCGCGGCGCGCTATCCGGAGCTGACCAATGCGCTCGGGATCGTGATGGCGCAGCGGGTGCGCATTCTGGCGGACTCCCTGAGCGTTCAGGGATCGCTGCCGATCTTGGGTCGCATCGCGCGCGTTCTGCTTCCTTATGCGATGCCGGAACGTGGCCTCGTGCCGGCCTCGACGTCACTATCGACGATCACGCAGTCACAGATTGCCGCGGCGGGCGGAACCGTCAAGGAAGTCGCCGCGCGCGCCATCGCGGAGTTGGAATCGCGCAATGCGTTGCGGCGCGAGCACGGCCACATCCGCTATCTCGACCGGGAAGTGCTCCTAGAGCTCATTCAAGACGTTTCGTGAGGACGTAGGGCTCTAAAACGCGCGGCACGCCGATCGATCCGTCGGATTGCTGATAGTTTTCGAGGATCGCGATGAGCGCGCGTCCGACCGCGAGGCCGGAACCGTTGAGCGTGTGCACGAGCTCGGGTTTGTGGGATGCATCGCGACGCAGCCGAATCCCGGCTCGACGAGCTTGAAAATCGGTGCAGTTCGAACAGGAGCTGATCTCGCGGTATGCGTTGCTGCTCGGGATCCAGACTTCGATGTCGTGCGTTTTCGCCGCGTTGAATCCGGTTTCTCCGGCGCAGAGCGTCACGATGCGATAGGGAAGCTCCAGCTCCTGCAGCAGTGAGGCCGCGTCTTCGGTCAGCCTTTCGAGCGCCTCGAACGAAGCTTCCGGCGCGCTCAGCCAGGCCAGCTCCACTTTGTCGAACTGATGCTGGCGCATCAGCCCGCGGGTGTCCTTTCCCGCTGCGCCGGCTTCTTTGCGGAAGCACGGGGTCCCGGCGGCGTACTTCAGCGGCAGCTCGGCGGCGTCGAGGATCTCGCCGGAACGCAACGCCGTGAGCGGCACCTCGGCCGTGGGAATCATGAACAGCTGCGCCTGCGCATCTTCGAACATTGCATCGGCAAACTTGCTCAGCTGTCCCGTAGACCACATCGTATGCCGCGAGACGAGCAGCGGCGGGGCCACTTCCACATAGCCGCGAGCGGCGGCCCGATCGAGAAAAAACGCGGTGAGCGCGCGCGCCAACCGCGCGCCCGCGCCGGACAGCACGGCAAAGCGACTTCCCGACAGTTTGGCGGCGCGCGCAAAATCGAGAATGCCGAGGCGTTCGCCGAGTTCCCAGTGCGGTTTCGGCGCGAAGCCGAAATCGCGCGGCTCACCCCAGCGGCGGACTTCAACGTTCGCGTCTTCGTCGGCACCGTCGGGCACGGAATCGTCGAGCAGGTTGGGAACGTTGTCGAGCAGCGCACGTAACGGTGCGCCGGACTCCTCGATCTTCTTGGATAGCTCCTCGATGTTCGATTTCAGCTCGCGCGCGGCGGCGGCTCTGTCGCGCGCTTCGCCCGCGGCGCCCGAAAGGCGATTCTTCTCGGCCTTCGCTCGCTCGACGACGGTGAGAGCGGAGCGGTACTCCTCGTCGTAGCGCAGAAGCTCGTCCACGAGCGAGGCATCCAGCCCGCGACGAACGAGAGCGCGTCGTACGCGGTCGGGATCGCGTCGAACGAGAGCGATGTCGAGCATGGAGAAGCGCGCCATTATGCAGTCTGCAAATCCAGTCCTACCGGCGCGGGTATTTGTCGCCGAAACGCTGCTCCCGCCGCGTCAGGCCGTCGTGGCGTTCCTCACCCGCGTGGCGCTCGCGCCGTTGGAAACAGAGCACGTCGCGTTGGAGGACGCACGCGGCCGGATCCTCGCCGAACGCATTCTCGCCGACGACGACTATCCCAACAGCGCGCGTTCGGCGATGGACGGCTTTGCCGTGGCGTCGGGGGCGACGCCCGGGACGTTCGAAATCGGCGGTGAGGTTCACATGGGCGCCGCGCCCGAAGCTTCCGCGGCGCGCGCGGCCGCGACCCGCATCCCGACGGGCGGCGTGCTTCCCGCCGGCAGCGACGCGGTCGTTCCGATCGAAGACGTCATCCTCGAAAAGAACCTCGTTATAATTGAAGCACGGGTACAAGCCGGCGACAACGTGGCCGAGCGTGGGGCCGACATGCGTTGCGGCGAGGATGTCCTCCCGGCGAGGCGCCGCATCCGCGCGTCGGAGATCGGCGTGCTCGCGACGCTTGGCGTAACGGAGGTTCCGGTCTACCGGCAGCCGGTCATCGCCGTGCTTTCGAGCGGCGACGAGCTGGTCGAGCCCGGCGCTGCGCCTGGACCGGGCCAGATTCGAGATTCCAATCGCTTCGCAATCGCCGCGTCGCTGCGCGCAATGGGCGCGGCTCCTCGCCACTATCCGACCCTGCGGGACGAAGCCGCCGAGTTTGAATCTGCTCTCGCCCGAGCGATCGCAGAATGTGATGCCGTCGTCGTGACCGGGGGATCATCCGTCGGCGACCGCGATCGTTTGCCGGACGCCGTCGCAAGCGTGGCTCGGCCGGGGATCGTCGTGCATGGAATCCGCGTGAAGCCGGGCAAGCCGACGCTCTTCGGCGCGCACGGCAGCAAGCCGATTCTTGGATTGCCCGGCAATCCGACGTCGGCATTGTTGGTGCTGGAAGCGGTCGCGGCGCCGATCGTCGCGGCGCTCGTCGGAGCACCACCCGTTGCGTCGACGGTTGCCGCCCGGCTGGCGGCGCCCGCGCGCAGCCGTAAGGAATGGACGTGGTATATTCCGGTGCGCTTGCAGGATGATGGAGGAGTCCCTTTGGCGCATCCACTTCCGTTGCGCTCGTTTTCGGTGAGTCTATTAGCGCGAGCCGATGGATTCATCATCATGGACGAGCGTGACGAGGCGTGGCCGCCTGGCACGCCGGTCACGGTCCACCGCTTTTTGGGAGGCTGAATCTGATCCATCCGACGCACGCGGTCGAAGCGATCCCCGCGACGACGCCCTTCGTCGGCCCCGAGCAATTGATGCGCGAATCGGGTCAACGCGAGCTCGTGCGCTTGGGCGCGAACGAGAGCCCTTTCGGCCCGTCACCTCACGCGGTAGCGGCAATGAGCGCCGAACTGGCCCGGCTCGCCTGGTACGGTGACCCGGAATCGCTGGATCTGCGCGACGCGCTCGCGCAAAAGCACCGGTGCCGGCCCGAACAGATCGTCGTCGGCGCCGGCATCGACGATCTCATGGGACTAGCCGTGCGCGCGTTCGTCGCGCCGGGCGACGCGGCGCTCAGCACGCGCGGAACGTACCCCACCTTCGATTACCACGTCGTCGGCTACGGTGGCCGGCCGATCGGCGCGGCCTACCGCGACGACGGAACGCCCGACTGCGAAGCACTGTTGTCGATTGCGCGGCGCGAAGCGCCGCGAATCGTCTATCTCGCGAATCCCGACAATCCGAGCGGGCGTTTCATTCCACGTGACGAGATGGTGCGCTTCTACGAGGCACTGCCTGCAGACGCGCTCTTGCTGCTCGACGAGGCGTACGCGGACTTCATCGAGGAAGACGATCTGCTTCCGCCGGCTTTCGAGGATCGCCTCATCCGGTTGCGGACGTTCTCAAAAGCCTACGGCATGGCGGGCGCGCGAATCGGCTACGCGCTGACCACCGAACGCAACGTCGCGACGTTCCAGAAGATCCGGCTTCACTACGGGATCAACCGGAACGCGCAGATTGGCGCCTTGGCCTCGCTGCAAGACGAGGATTTTCGGCGGCACGTCGTTACCGAAACCGCGCGCGCACGCGAGGACTACTATCGGATTGCGCGAGAGCTGGGCCGCGGATATATCGAGTCGCGGACGAATTTCGTCTGCATCGATTTCGAGAGCGCGGAGCGCGCGACGCGCGTGATGAACGAGCTGCTTGCGCGCGGGGTTTGGATTCGAAAGCCGGGCGCGCCTCCACTGGATGCATACGTCCGGGTAAGCGCCGGCACGGAGCCGATGCGCCGCGCGTTCGAAGTGACACTCCGCGCGGTCTTGCCCGAGGCACGTATCTAACGTGCGTTACGCGATCCTCTCCGACGTGCACGGAAATCTCGAATCGCTCCAGTGCGCGCTGGCCAAGGCCGCTCCCGATGACGTCATCGCCTCGCTCGGCGACGTCGTCGGCTACGGTCCGAATCCCAACGAGTGCGTCGCAACGCTGCGGGAACGGGCGCGCCACGCGGTCTTGGGAAATCACGATCTCGCCGCGGTGGAGAATTTCGGCGTCGAACATTTCAACAACGCCGCTCGCGCTGCGATCGGCTGGACCCAAGGCGTAATCGAGGAGGCGACTCGGGCTTGGCTCAACCTGCTCCCGTACGAGCTTCGTTTCCCCGGCTTTCTACTCGTCCACGGCGCGCCGGTAAACTATTTCGAATACATCCTTGACAAGGTCACCGCGGCGCGCGCGTTCGACCGTACCGATGCAAGGATCGTGTTCGTGGGGCACACCCACATCGCCGAATACTGGGTGCGCGACCAGGACGGCTCGATCGGACACAAGCATATGCAGCACGGCGGCCAGCTAAAGCTGGAAGATCAGAAGCGATATATCATCGACGTCGGCAGCGTCGGCCAGCCGCGCGATTTGAACCCGCAAGCTTCTTTCGTGACGTACGATCCCGCCGAGCAACGCGTGGATTGGATTCGTTACGATTACCCCATCGAGGAAGTCCAGAACAAGATGCGCGCCGCGCAGCTGCCGCGGTACCTCATCGACCGCCTCAGCATGGGACGATGATGAGCGACGTCCCCTTCGACGACGGCAACTGCTTTGCGTGCGGACCGGCCAATCCCATCGGCCTCCACGTGCACTTCGACCCGGCGACCGATGCGGAGGGCGTGTACGCTCGCCTCCAGCTCGCGGCGGAGTATCAAGGTTGGCGCGGAATCGCGCACGGCGGCATCGTGATGGCGTTGCTGGATGAAGCGATGGCGCACGCCGCCGGCTTTGCGGGACATCGCGGCGTCACCGCGAGCGTCAACGTGCGTTTCCGTAAACCGGTCCCGCTCGAGCGCACCATCCAAGTGCGCGGTCGTGTAACCTGGCAGCGTCGCAACGTGCTCGGGGTCGACGCAAGCGTGCTGGACGACTACGGCAACGTGCTGGCACACGCCGAGGGAAGCTTCGTTTCGCGCGGGCGGCTGGACGCCGTCGAAGACTACTTGCGACGATGACCAAAGACTCTCCCGCGATCGATAATCGCCGGGCCCGCTACGAATATCACATCCTCGAATCGGTCGAGGCCGGCTTGGCACTGACCGGAACGGAAGTGAAATCCGTGCGCAGCGGCGGCGCGAGTTTGAGTGAAGCTTACGCGCGTTTTCGCGACGGCGAAGCCTGGCTGCTGGGAATGCACATTCCACCGTACAGGCAGGGGAGTTTTTCGAACTCCGAGCCGACACGGCCGCGCAAACTGTTGCTGCACAAAGCCGAGATCCTGCGCCTGCAAAGCCGGGTAGCGGAAAAGGGCTTGACGATCGTGCCCCTGCGGCTCTACTTCACGCGTGGCATCGCGAAGGTTCAGCTCGGCCTCGCCCGGGGCAAGAAGTTTTGGGATAAGCGCGCCGACGTCGCGCGGCGCGACGTCGAGCGAGAGATCGCCGCGCACGTCCGCCGGTCGTGAGACGAGCTCATCCCGAACGGGACGTCGAGCGCGCGATCGTGCACGGCGGCACGTTGCGCGAGGGCGAACGCGCTCTCGTAGCGTGCAGCGGTGGCCCGGACTCCGTGGCGCTGGCCGCGGCGTTGCACGCGGTCGCGAAACGGCTTCGCCTCACCCTGTTTCTTGCTTTTGTCAATCACGGCGTGCGCGAGTCCGCCTGGCAGGACGAATGTGTGACGCTGCTGCTGGCCGCGCACTCCGAGATCCCCCTCGACGTGATTGCGCTGGAGAGCCGCGGCGCCGACGAACAGCGCCTGCGCACCGCGCGCTATCGGGCACTCGCCGCGGCGGCAAAGCGGCGAGGTTGCAGCGTGATCGTGACGGCGCATCACGCCGAGGATCAAAGCGAAACGGTTCTGCTCGCGCTTTTGCGGGGTGCGGGTCTGCGGGGTCTTCGAGGTATGCCGAGCCGCCGGCGCTTGGAGCCGGGGCTCGATCTTGCGCGTCCGTGCATCGGGATTTCATCCGAGGCGCTGCGCGCATATTGTCACGCCAAAGCGCTGCCGTATGCGGTCGATCCGACAAACGCGTTGCAGAGTTTGCGGCGCAACGCGGTTCGCGAGGCGTTGGAAACGTTGCGACCGCTTTTCCCGGGGCTCGATCGCGCGGTCGCGCGAGCCGCGGAGCTCGCGGCGCAAGAGCAGGACGGAACTCGTCGCGCGCAGCTACGTAGTTCGATTCGAGAGCAACTCGCGGCCGAGGATGGTTTGCGCGACATTGATTTCGCGCACGTGGAGGCGGCGGTTCGCGCCCTCGAACTCGGAAGAAGTGGGACCTTTCACATGAAGCCTGGGATTGCTCTGAGAATCGAACGCGGTTCCATTTGGGGTATCAAGAGAGAGTGACCGCACTGGAGTGTAAAGCAGCCATCGGGCGGCGCATCTATTCCGCGCAAGAAGTAGCGGCTTCGGTCGAGCGTCTTGCCGGCGCAATTGCCGCCGACTTTCGCCGGCAACCGCTCGTGCTGCTCGGGGTGTTGAAGGGAGCGTTGTGCCTAACCGCCGATCTCGCGCGAGCGCTGGCAGGCCAAGCCGACGGTCCCAGTGAGATCCTGGTGGACCATATTTTCGTTCAGCGCTATGGGAGTGCGGGCAAGACGGGCGGGGCCGCGCGGCTCGAGGCGGACGCCAGCCTGCCCCTGGAGGGTGCCAATCTGGTCATCGTGGACGATATCGTGGACAAGGGCCTCACGCTTGCGTTCCTGCGGGCGTTACTAGCAGAGCGCCGGCCAGCGACTTTACGGAGTTGCGTGCTGTTCTCCAAGGCGGTGCGCCGAGAGGTTGACGTCCCCATCGAGTACCTGGGTCTCCAGATTCCTGACGCCTTTGTTATAGGTTACGGTTTAGACTATAAGGAATGTTACCGTAATCTTCCTTACCTAGCCGAGCTTCAAGAGGGTCCAACGGTCTAACCAAAACGTGAGCAAGCATCTCAAGTCGATCATCCTGATCATCCTGGCGGTGGTCGCCGTCTTTATCATCGTCGAACGGTTCGTTCAGCCCAGCGAGGGCGAGACTCGGCTCGATTACGGCGCTTTCTACCAGAAGCTCGAAGCGGGACAGGTCCAGTCGTTCCACGCCACCGGACTGAACGCTATCGGCGATATGTCCAACGGCACCAAGTATACCGTCGCGGTCCCCAACCTGGACCAGACGTTCGTGGACGAAGTTTACAAGCGGGTCAAAAGCGGGGCGATCAGTTTCGACCAGCAGTCGAATACCGGTTTGCTCTCGAGCCTCCTAACGTTGGGGCCGCTGGCGATCACGGTGCTGTTGCTGTTCTTCATTTTGCGACAAGCCCAAAGCGGTGGCAGTCAAGCGCTGTCGTTTGGGCGATCGCGTGCCAAGATGCTGTCTGAGAACCGTCCCAAGGTGACGTTTGCCGACGTGGCAGGCGTCGACGAGGCCAAAGAAGAGCTGGCGGAAATCGTCGACTTTTTGAAATACCCCAAGAAGTACCAATCCTTGGGAGCGCGCATTCCGAAAGGCGTTCTGCTCCTGGGGCCGCCGGGCACCGGCAAGACGCTGCTCGCGCGAGCCATCGCGGGAGAAGCCGGCGTGCCGTTTCTTTCGATCTCCGGCTCCGACTTCGTCGAAATGTTCGTTGGCGTGGGCGCCTCGCGCGTTCGCGATCTTTTCGATCAAGCCAAGAAATCCGCGCCATGCATCGTCTTCATCGATGAGATCGACGCCGTGGGACGCCAGCGCGGTGCGGGCTTGGGCGGCGGCCACGACGAGCGCGAGCAAACGCTCAACCAACTACTCGTTGAAATGGACGGATTCGATCAGAACACGGGCGTCATTCTGATTGCGGCCACGAATCGCGCCGACGTGCTCGATCCCGCGCTGCTGCGCCCCGGCCGTTTCGATCGGCAGATCGTCGTCGGGCGGGCGGACTTCAAAGGGCGGGAAAAGATTCTCGAAGTCCATGCGCGCAACAAACCCCTGGGAAAGGAAGTTTCTCTCGAAACGCTCGCCAAGCGCACTCCCGGATTCTCGGGCGCGGATCTGGAGAATCTGTTGAACGAAGCCGCCTTGCTGGCCGCACGCCGCAATAAGAACGTCATCGAAATGATCGATTGCGATGAAGCGATCGACCGTGTAATGGTCGGTCCGGAGCGCAAGTCCGTCGTGATGTCGCAGAAGTCGAAGAGCATCGCCGCGTTCCACGAATCCGGCCACGCCGTCGTCGGCGGTTTGCTCGACAAGTCGGATCCGATCCACAAGGTGACGATCATCCCGCGCGGCATGGCGCTCGGTTTAACCTGGTCGCTTCCCGAGGACGATCGCTATCAAGTGACCCGCGACGAAATCATCGCCCAGATCACGATGGCGCTCGGCGGCCGCCTCGCGGAGGAGATCAAGTTCGGCGACGTTACGACGGGTGCCAGCAACGACTTTGAAAAAGCCACCGAGCTCGCGCGCCGCATGGTCACGCAGTACGGAATGAGCGAGCTCGGACCGATTCAATACGGGCGCGGAGCCCATCAAGTCTTCCTCGGACGCGACATCGGCGAAGAACGAAATTACTCCGAGGAGGTCGCCAGCAAAATCGACGGTGAGGTTCGCAAGATCATCGAATCTTGCTACAACAACGGCAAGCAAATTCTCAACAACAATTGGGACAAAGTGGAACGCATGGTTGCGTCCTTGCTCGAATACGAAACCGTTGAAGCCGAAGAAGTCAAAGCCATTCTCGACGGCCGCCCGTTCGCTCGAGCGACGGGCGCGGAAGTAGCGGCTTCGACCGACACGTCGGCCGACCGGCCCGCCGCCGACGAGCCGAAACGCGTCGAAAAACCGTCGCGGCGTCCGCCAAAAATTTCACCGGAACCTGCATGACCGCGCGGATCTGGGGGGTCGTCGCGATGCTCGCCCTGGCATCGTCGCTAGCTGCTGCTCGAACCGTTGCAGCGGAGCAGCGACAGACGGGCGCCTTACCGCGCGGCGGATCCTACGTGCTCTATCCGGATCCGACCGTCGGCAGCGCGGCCATCGGCCTCTGGTTCCGGGCGCCCGCTGCCGGTTACGACGACGGCGTGCCGGGCGTCGCGAACCTGGCCGCGACGGCGGCCGCGGTTGCGCCGCTCGCGAGCGGCAAGTCGCTCTACGCGCTGGTCCACACGGTCGGCGGCGAACTCAATATCGAAGTCTACCCGGACATCATCGGGATCGGCGCCGTCGTGCCCGCTCCCGCATCGCGGCGAATCGTCGCTGCTATGACCGCGGCGTATTTCGCGCCGTCGGTGGACGATACTGCGGTGAAGACGGCGCGAGCGAACGCTGCGGTTCTCGGCGTGCAGCAGCGATATGAATCCGATACGACGCTGCACGACCTGCTCTTCAAGCAGATCTTCACGGCGGGGCCGGCTCATTATCCGCCTCTGCCGACCACCGTGTCGCAGCTCACGAGCATCACGACCGCCCAAGTGAACGCCTTCGCCAAGCGCGCCTTCCGCGCCGAGAACTCGGTATTGACGCTGACCGGCAACGTCGACGCTTCCAGCGTTACGGCGGTGACGGACGGCAACGGCCCCGGCGCGATGGACCCGCCGTTCGACTCCAAGCTCGCCGGAGTGCCCAACTCGGCAACGGTTGCGGGTGCCGTCGACGGCGTTGGACTGGCCTGGATAGGTCCACCGATCGCCGATCAAAAGGCCGCAACGGCGTTGGATTTTATCGCGGATTACCTCTTTCGGGAACAAACCGGCGTGGTGTCCAAAGTTCTCGACCGATCCCAAAGCGACGCATTGGTTCTTGGCCAGTTCATCACGCTCCACGATCCCGGCGTCATGGTCGTGACGATCGGGGGTAGTAACGAGAAACAAACCGAGAAGAACGTGCTCGATGCGCTGGATGCGCTGCAGCATCCAATGGACGTGCAAACCTTCAATGCCGCGCGCGAAGCGTTTCTCTATCACGTCGCCGCCGATACGCAGACGCCGCAGCAGCGCGCCGACAATCTCGGATGGTATACGGCTGAAGGCGCGCTGGACTACGCACCCGGTATCGCGAACGGGAACTACGAGCAGGCGGCGCGCTCGCTGGATCCGCAGTACGTAGCCGACGTCGTCCGCCGGTATTTGCGCAAGCCGGTGATCGTCGATTTGGTCGCTACCACACCGCAAAAGGAGCCATCTCAGTGAAACGCATCCCGGCGCTATGCATCGTGGCGGCACTGACGATCGGCACCTTCCCGGCCAACGCGTGGGCCGCCGGAGCCGCGCTACCCGCGCCCAGCCTCGAAAACACTTCCGGCGGGGCGATGATCGTACGCCAGCTCGACAGCGCGGCGTCGCTCGTCGGCGTTACGCTCATCGTGCGCGCCGGCCTCGACCGCCAAACGATGAAAGAAAATGGCTTGGCGGCGCTGGTCGCTCAAACCATTCTTCGCACTCCGGTGGCTCAGGGTAACACGCCGGCGCTTCCACTGGAAGACGCCGTCGCCGCGCGCGGGGGCTCCGTCCACTTCATCGTGGATCCCAACGACGTGCGTTTTTACGTCGAAGCACTGCCTGAAGATGCGCCGGCCGTCCTCGATTTGTTCCGCAGCGCGCTTGCAACGCCGGATTTCTCGCCAGGTACCGTCCGGGACGCGCGCGCTGTGCTCGTGCGGCAGATCGCACAGGTTCAACAGGTTGCGCTACAAGTGGGCATCGACATGCTCAACGCGGCTTCATCGCGCCAGGCGAATGCGGGCCTGCCGGAACTCGGGACGCCGGCGTCGCTCGCGCAGTTCTTTGCATCCGACGCGCGCGCATTCTATCGCGCTTACTATCGCCGCGGCGGCACGCTGGTGAGCGCCGCGGGGCGGCTCGATTCGCTCGGCCCGGAAGCGCTGACGGCGCTTGGAACCGCATTGCCCACGGGGACGACGTCGCCGGTAACGGTGCGCGTGGCGCAGCTGAACGGCGCTACGCGCGAAATCGTGGCGCACCGCGACATCTCGTCACCCTGGTTGATCGCTCAGTATCCGGCGCCGAACGTGGATAGCCGAGACTTCGGCCCGATGCTCGTGTTGGCGGCTTTCGTTCGGCGGACGCTTTCGGACATCGCGCAGGTTCCGGGAGTCGTATCGCCGACCTTTGCGTCGCGTTCGGTCGGCACGCTGTATGCGTACGATCGCGCGCCCGCGACCTTGGTGCTCTACGTCAACGGCGGGTTGATCGGCAATCCGAGCCGCGCCTTTGCCACCGCGCTCTCGGTCGTGGGCGTCTTGGCGGCGACTCGCCTCCAAGGCTCCATCGAGGAGTTCAAGGCCGAGGCGGCCGGCGATTTCGCCAACGATGCGACGACCTTGGAAACGCGGACCTGGCTGGCGGCCGTCTTTTCACGGGAAAGCGCCTCGCCCGACTTTATCAATCGCGCCCTAGCAGCGATTTCGGCGACGACGCCGGACGACGTACAGCGCGTCGCGCGCACCTATCTCGGCAACCCGACGATCGCGCTCGTCCTGCCCCGCGGCACCAATCTACAAGACTGACTTCCGCGGCTGACCGAACGGAATGAAGGTCGCGCTCGTTCATGATTATTTGAACCAGCGTGGCGGCGCCGAGCGTGTCTTCGCCCATATCGCGCAGGCGTGGCCGGAGGCGCCGATATTTACGGCGCTCTACGACGAAGGCGTCGTTGGCGATTTGTTCCCCGCGGCGCGCGTCCGTTGTTCGTATCTCAACCGCATACCCTTCGCAAAACGCTATTTTCGCGCGCTCGCACCGCTTTATCCCAGGGCTTTCGAAGCGTTTGACTTTTCCGGCTACGATGCGATCGTCAGCTCGACGACCTCGTGGGCGAAGGGCGTTCGCGTTCCGCGCGGCGCGGTTCACGTGTGCTACATCAATACGGTCAGCCGCTTTGCATTCGCGTACGACGAGTACGTCGGCTCGGCATTGTTCCGCCCGCTCGTGAATCGCTTGACTTCGTGGGATCGCGCGGCCGCCTCGCGACCGACGCGTTTCGTCGCTAACTCGCGAAACGTCGCGCAACGAATTCGCCGCTACTATAACCGCGACGCCGACGTGCTTGCGTGCCCCGTGGACCTCGATCGCTTTAGCGTCGGGCAGGGTGGGGGCGATTATTTCATCGTTGCGTCGCGCCTGCTGCCGTATAAGCGCATCGATCTCGCGATTCGCGCGGCCGCGCTCGCGGGCGTGAAGCTCTTGGTCGCGGGCGCCGGTCCGGCGGAGAAATCGCTGCGCGAATGCTCGCGCGGAACAACGACGACGATGCTCGGGTACGTTTCCGACGCGCACCTCAACGAGCTCGTCGGCTCCGCACGCGCGGCGATCGTTCCGGGGGAAGAAGACTTCGGCTTGGTGCCGCTCGAGGCCGCCGCGGCAGGACGCCCGGCGATCGCCTATCGTGGCGGCGGCGCGCTCGAAACGATCGTGGAAGGCCAGACCGGCGTCTTCTTCGACGAGCCGACCCCAGAATCGCTCGCCGCCGCGCTCCGCACGTTCGATCCGTCGCGCTTCGATCCGGCGCGCCTGCGAGCCCACGCGGAAAACTTCGCACCAGCGCAATTCATCCAACGCTTACGCGAAATCGCCGGGCGAGTCTATCGAGAAAAAGTCAGCGACAAAGACGGTGGGGAAGCACCTGCCCGATGAGAAGGCTCCAGCTTTTTCGGGCACCACAGGATGTGGTATACAAAACTTTGTTCTCCCGAAAAAGTGGAGCAGTAGGAGCGGAGCCCGGATGGCGGAGCGACGGGCGTCTTCGAATCGGGCAGGTGCTTCGCCGCCGTCTCCGTCGCGGTATTCAGAAATAGCATGCGAGCGATCTACGTAGCCGTTGCGGTGTTTGCGGTGGTGTACATCGCGCTGGATCTCAACAAGCTTTACGCGCTGCGATACGGTGCGGATCTCGGGACGCACCTGCAGACGCTGGTGAACCTGCGGCACGGTTCTTCCTGGAACTACGGGGAATGGCGCCCGCACTTCCAGGTGCACGATTCATGGGCGTTGGCGGCGCTGGTTCCGTTGATCGCGCTGTTTCCCCGCGCCGAGACGCTGATCGTGGTGCAAGTGCTCGCGGTCGCGGTGGCGGCGATTCCGCTCGTGTGCTTTGCGCGCGAGCTCGGCGTCGAGGCGCGGGCGGCGACCGTGATCGGTATCGCGTATCTCTTGACGCCTTCGGCGCAAGGGCTGGCCTACGACAACTTCTCGGAGAACGTTTTCGTGCCGCTGCTCGTTTTCGGGGGCGCTCTTTTTGCTCGCAGGCGCTGGCTGTGGCCGGCGCTGATCGCGGCGCAGTTGCTCATGGGGCTGAAAGAGGATCAAATATTCTTCGTGCTGTGGTTTGCGGCGGCGTGCGCGCTGTGGTGGGATCGGCGCATCGGCGTCGCGTTGGGTGCGCTCGCGCTCTGCAACGGCGTGGGCTTCTGGAGCGCCGAGCGGATAGCGGGCGTCGCTCCGGGCGTTCCGCAGTACGGGTTCGCGGTTTCGGATCCGAGCGGAAAGGTGACGATGGTAGTTCTGCTTCTCGCGCCCTTCGCGTTCGCACCGGTCGCCGTCGGATGGTGGTTGCTGCTCGCCTTGCCGTTGCTGGCGGAGATCGTGTTCATGCGGCCGTGGAACTACGAAGCGAGCCGCGTGGGTTCGCATTACACCGCAGCGTTGCTGGCCGCGTCGGCAGTGGCGGCGGCGTTCGGGGTGCGGCGTTATCGCGGGTTCGCGCGCGTGATGCTCGCGTGCGCGGCGGTCGTGATGCTTCTGATCTTCAACGACACGGTGCTGCGTCCGGGCCGTTGGCCCTACGTCGTGGACTGGAGCGCCTACGCGCGCGCCGTAGCGGTTCGCGACGGAGCACGGCCTACCACGTTGCGGCGGCGCGACGAAGGCACGTGGGCGATTGCGGCGGCCAATCCGCGCGTTCGGCTCGATCCACATTCGGATCCCGGGTTTACGGCATGCCCCGCCTACAACACCAACGCGCCAGCCTTTTTCGAAAGTCTTAGGGGGCGCGCGCCGCAGCATTTATGCGGCGGCGTTCCGGTGCGGCCGTGACGGGCGAGGCGGCGCAGAGCGTGCGAACGATGCGCGAGGACCGCGGGAGGTTCGCGGCGCTTCGCGAGGCGCGCGTCCTCATCTATTGGCCGCACGGGCTTGGCGATTGGGTGCACCTCGGCTCGGTCGTGCCGTTGCTGGAACCATCCAATTCGTACGCGATCACGCGATTCGGCGACGACTACGTGAGCTTATTCGAAGGCAACGCGCAGGTCAGCGCGCTCTTCAGCGGCACGCGCGCGCCCAGCGATGGAACGGATAGCGGTTCGCGGCATCTCGGATTGACTTTGAAGAAATGCGATGGGAGGCGGGTGAACCTGGAAGTCCCCGCGCCGCTCGGCGTCGCGGTGAGGCGTTTTGCGCCCGACGTCGTGCTCTGGACCGATTACCCCGAGACGGAGGGAATGAGCGCGTACCCATTTCATTCCAAAGCCCGAAATTTGGCGCGATTGCTGGTTCGCCCGGAACGCCTTGCTTCGTTCGATTTATCGAAGCCGCTGATCAATGCGATCGATTTCACTCCCCGGCCTACCGTCGCGCGCCTGGTCGACGAACGCCTGGCCGCCTTTGCGCCGCCCGGTACGTCACTGTGCGTTATCTCGCGAACCGGCGTGACGGCGTCTCGTAAAAACTGGGGCGATGGGAGCGAAGCTCGCGCGTTCGTAGCGGCGATGAAGGCCGAATCCCCGCGATGGCGCTTTCTTTCGATGGACGACGAAAATCTCGGCGAAGGCGCGACCGGATTCCGCGCGCTCTTCGGCGATCTCGACGAGCCGTTTGCGCGAACCTACAAAGCGCTGGCGCGGCGAACCGCGCTGTTCGTTGGAATTCCGGCGGGCCCACTGCACTTCACGATGGCGCGCGGGGGTATTCCGACGATCGGCTTGTGGCTGTCGCATCATCCCGACTGGTATGACGAGCCGAACCCCGATAGCATTCACTTGATCGGGCGCTACGTTCGCGACCGCAAATTCGACCGGCGTCCCGCTACGGCGAGCAAACCGCCTTCGCTACAGCACCGCTTGATTTGTCTCGACACCGACGGCATCGCGGCGGAGCGGCTCGTGGAGGCCGCTCGAACCCTTATTGGGTAATCTTCGGCGCGACCAGCAACGCGACGATCGACAAGCTATTGAATAATGCGTGCGAGATCATCGGTGCAAACGCGTTGCGCGTCCGATAGTAGACCGCGCAGAGAACGATGCCGCCGAGCGCCAGGGGGAGCGCCGCGTAAACGTCGCCATGCGCGATCCCGAAGAGGACGCCGCTGAGCACGGCGCCGCCCCAGAAGCCACTGTAGCGCAGGCCGAGATTGAAGAAGAAGATTCTAAAGAACGTCTCTTCAGCAAACGGCGCAAAAATCACCGCGAACGCGGCGAAGATCGCAATCGTCGTCGAATCGTGAAGCTGCTTGAAGATTTGGACGATATCTTGCTGATGCTGGCTGTGGGCGAGGTAGTCGATGAGCGACGCGCCGCCGTTGGCGACGATCACCATTCCCACCGCGCCGACGATCGCGGTGCCAACGTTAGCCGCAGTCGGAGCGCGAAACCCGAGCTCGCGCAGGCTGAATTTAGAGAGTGACGGGAGCGCCGCCAGCAATAGCACGACGAGCGCGCCTTCCAATACGAACTGGAGAAGGATCAGCACGTCGAACTCGATGGGAGTCACCGCCGGAACGCGACCGGTTCGCAGCCCCGCTACGAATGCAGCCACGAACAGAAAGGCGACGAAACCGGCTAACAGCCAGGTCCAAACGCCCTTGAAACTATCCTTCGGCCAGCGCGTCGGCCAGTCGCGCGAAATCGCTGAGGTCGAGTCGTTCACCGCGAAGCTCCGGAGAGAGATTGCTGAGCGCGAGCGCCCGTCCAATCTTCTCCCGATCCAGGTCGAGTGCGAGTGAAAGACTGTTGACGAGCGTTTTCCGCCGGTACGCGAATGCGCCTCGGACGACCTTCCAAAACAGCGCCGCGTCCCGCATTTGAACCGCCGGCTGCGGCCGGCGCCGCAGTTGAACGACACTGGATTTCACCTTTGGAGCCGGGAAGAACGATTGCGGGGCCAGCGTGAGCTCGATCTCGACCGACATTGCGTATTGCACCGCAACGGAAAGACTGCCGTAGGCGGGGGTTCCGGGCGTCGCGACCAGCCTCTCCGCAACGTCTTTTTGCAGCATGAACGTCAGCGCTTCGGGTCCGCCATCCATCTCGATCAAGCGAAGTATCAACGGGGTTGCGATGTTATACGGCAGATTGCCCGCAACTCGCCATCGCTCGCCGCGCGACCAGGCGGCATAATCGAACGTAAGCGCGTCGGCAGTAAGGATTTGCGCGCCGGCTAACTCGAGACGCGTGTGCAGCAGCTCCACGAGCGCCGGATCGATCTCGATCGCGGCGAGGTTGGCGCCTTCTTCGAGGAGCGCCAGCGTCAGCGTTCCGGTACCGGCCCCGATTTCGAGGCAACGCGTTCCCGGGGTCGCGCCGCGCTGACTCAAGCGCGCGATGTGGCGAGCGGCCGAAACGTTGACGAGAAAATTCTGCCCCAAGCGTCTTCGCGGTCGAAGCCCCGCCTGGGCAAGAAGCTTACGGGGGCCGAGCACCCCGTGATTGTACGCTACTTCAGCTTATAGACCGTTATGTCGCGGCGGCCGAAGAGCATCGCGTCGCGAACCGAATCGAAGCCCAAGTCGATACGACGTCCCACGATGGCGCCGCCGGTGTCGCCGGCAATCGCCGGGCCGTAGCCGGGAATATAGAGGCGCGTTCCGAGCGGAATCACCCGCGGATCGACGGCCACGATTCCGTGCCCCGCGCGCCGGCCGATCGCGGTCATGCCGTCACAACCCCCGCAGCTTGCGGTATAAGCCGTCGCGATCATCTCGATCGCCCCTCGCGCGAAGTATCCCATCCGCGCGATGCCGTGCGCCTCGAATGCCGCGAGCGGCGAATATCCAATTCCGTCCGCAACGATGCGTGGACGCGGCTCGCGTACGACCGCGGACCAGAGAACGACCCGATGGACCGGACCGCCGTCGCGTTGGGCGTAGCGCGCTCGTAGTTCGAGAACGCCGGGCATACCGCGTACGACGACTTTAGAAGCCCCCGGGGCGAGCCCCGGAGTCAGCCGATGAACGGTTTGCGGTGGGATCGTGCGGTGCTCGCTACGCTCCCAGGTCACGAGACCATTGCGATGCCAGGTCACTTGCGTGACCGATGAGTTCGAAAGCTGCGTGGCCGCGGAGGGCGCAAAGCCCGAGAGGGCGGCGGCTACCAAAGTGGCGCAGAGTACGCGTCCTATCAACCCGAAATTCCTTTCTTTCTGGCTCGTCGCTAAGGCTTGCTCCACACCACGCAGAGAATGCGAACATTGAGCGGCGAGTCGTATGTTGGAAGCGGCGCGAGGCGGCCGCTGGGTGATGGATCCTACGGAAACGCCAAGACACTCGAAGCCTGCTTGCTGTCCGTTTTGGCAGGCCTATCTGACCCGGGCACTATAGCACATCCGTTCCGAACCGGGAATATGCCGAAAGTCACAAAGCTCAAGGAGGGACCTTTTCGCCGGTCCTCGATGGATTCGAGGCGAAAAGGGTTCGCAATGGAGTCCCTCCGCGTCGGCTTCTTCACCGAAATTTACCGTCCCGTCGTCAACGGCGTGGTGGAATCGGTCGAGGGGCTCGCAGAAAGCTTGCGCGCCAGGGGGCATGAAGTCTATTGCTTCACGCCGTGGATACCGGGCCACACCGAAGCTGATGGCCCGGTGTTCCGGATGCCGTCCCTGCCTCTGCCGACTCGGACACCCTATCGCCTAACGCTGCCGCTCGTCAGCCGGCGCAATCTCAACGGCATCATCAAGCGGCTTTCCGTCGTGCACGTACACTCGCCGTTCGTTACGGGTTGGATGGGGCTACGCTACGCGCGACGCTACGGCATGCCGCTCGTCTATACGTATCACACACAGCTCGAGGCCTACGCGCATTACGTTCCCTTCGAGCCCAATGCCACGCGGTTCGCGGCAACGCAGCTAACCCGCAGGTTCGCGAACCGGACCGACGCGGTGATCGTACCGACGCGCGCGATGGCGCAGCGATTGCGCGACGTGGGCGTCACGACGCGGGTCGAGATCGTGCCGAGCGGGATCGACGTGGCGCGTTTCGGTGCGGGACGACGCGACGAAGGACTGCGGTCGAAGATCGGCCTCCGGCGCGAAGACATGCTCTTGCTGTGCGTCGGCAGGCTCGCTAAGGAGAAAAATCTCGAGTTGTTGTTCGAGGCCCTGGCTTACGCCAAAGACCCCGCCTTGAAGCTCGTCGTCGCCGGCGACGGTCCTTTGCGCGCGGATTTGGAAGAGCTGGCGCGCGCACGTGGGCTGAGCCGGCAGGCGCGGTTTCTCGGATTGGTCCCGCGCGACGAGTTGCCGGATCTCTACGCGAGCGCGGATGCATTCGTAATGCCGAGTACGACCGAGACCCAGGGGCTCGTTCTCGCTGAAGCGCTGGCCGCCGGCGCCCATGTGATCGCGGCCGACGCCGCTCAAAACCGCGACGTCCTCGACGGCGCCGGGCAGATCGTGGCTGCCACCGCCGAAGGGTTTGCCCAAGCGTTTCGCGAGGTTGGAACCCACTCGGATCGGCAGCCGGCCGCCCGCCGCGCCGCGCAACGGTTTTCGCTGGAAACGCAGACCGACCGTACGCTCGCTCTCTACGATAGCCTGCGGCACCCCGCTCGCATTGCTTGACGCGAACGTATGTTCGCTATACAATTGGGTACGAGGCGAATGAAATGCGAGCCGCAGATCAAGGGGTGGAAGCAGCAATCGGCTACGCGGTCGGGCCGCGTGGGCATGGCCTGGCCTACGCGCGCCTGACCGGCGGGGTGCAGAAGGTGCTGCGACTTCCGTTTCGGATTACGCGGCCGGCGCTGCGCAACGATCGTGTCGGCGGCTATGCGGCCTTGACCGCGGTCGCGCGGACCCTGCGCGACCGCGGAATCCAACGCGTGCGCTTGTTGTTGAACGACGCGGCGCTCGTAGAAGAGATCTCGAGCCGGCGCGAGTTGGCGGAGGCGCTCGTGCTTCCGTACGTTCGTTTACGGTGCGTTCTCAACTCGCTTGCCGGGTACAGCGTAACGGTCGGAGCTACCGACGATCTAACGCAAAGGGCTCGAGCCGAAGTCGCGCTGAACCTTGCTGCGTGATCCTTACCCGGTTAACGCCGGAAGCCTTGCCGATTGAAACCCAAGCGCTGGCCGAAGCTTTGCTCGGCCACATTCTCGTTCGTGAAAGCGGCGATGGTCTGACCGCCGGCAAGATCGTCGAGACGGAGGCGTATCTTCCGGGAGATCCGGCTTGCCACGCTTTTAGCGGGAAGAGCCGCCGTAACGCGACGCTCTTCGGTCCGCCGCATCGCGCCTACGTCTATCAAATCTATGGGACGTCGTTCTGTTTCAATTTATCGAGCGAGCCCGACGGAAAAGGGGCCGGCGTGCTGGTACGCGCGCTGGAACCGATCGAAGGCCTAGCGATCATGCAGGCGCGGCGTGAGATCGACCGAGTGGACGATCTTTGTCGCGGCCCGGGACGGCTTTGTCGCGCCCTAGCCATCGATCGCTCCTTGGACGGCCTGGATATCTTCTCGCATCCGCAGCTGTGGTTGGCGGGCACGACCACGCCGCGCGCCCGCGTTGGGCGCAGTCGCCGAATCGGGGTGACGCGAGCCGCGGAGCGACGATTGCGTTTCTATGAGGCGGGAAGCCCCTACGTCAGTGGACCCGCTCGCCTGAGCCGACCGGCTTGAAGGCTTGAGGTCCCTGTGTTATAGTGTGGTCGTCGCGCCGCGTCGTTTTGTAGACGGCAGCGACACTCTTTGACATCCCCACGCTCACGTCACCGGTCCGATTGCGGAGGCAGCCTCGCCTCGCCCTCGATCGTCGAAGCTCGACGTGTGCGGCTCTAACAGCGAGATATTCTTCTGCAAACCGAACATCGTCCCAACAGCGAACAGCGCTTCAACAACGCACAGCAAGGTAGCGGAGGCCGCCGTCGCCGTCCGCGACGCCGCCATCACTTTGGGCAACATCCGGGCGCCTTTCACGATCAGCTTCCGCAGGTCGAAGTGCCGCCGATGCTGACGGCGGCTCAACTCGGAGAAAAGACCAAGAACGAGTTGCTCGACATCGCCAAAGAACTTGAAGTCGAGATTCCGACTCCGGCGAAAGTCAAGAAAGACGAAATCGTCACCCTACTCGTGCAGGCGCAAATCGCGCGCTCCGGGATCGAAGTGGCGAGCGGAATTCTGGACATTCTGCCCGAGGGATACGGCTTCTTACGGCGTGCGGGCTACTATATCGGCAACGACGACATCTACGTCAGCCAATCGCAAATCCGCCGCTTCGAGCTGCGGCGCGGCGACATGGTCGAGGGTCAAGCTCGGCGCCCCAAGGAAAGCGAGAAGTACTTCGGGCTGATTCGCGTCGACAAAGTCAACGATTTAGACCCCGAGGCCATCAAGGGCCGGCGCGTCTTCGAAAAGGGGACGCCGATTTACCCGCAGGAGCGTTTCAAGCTGGAGGTGCGCTCGACGCAACTCTCGACGCGCGTCATCGATCTGTTTTCGCCGATCGGCAAGGGTCAGCGCGCGCTGATCGTCTCACCGCCCAAGGCCGGTAAGACGACCCTTCTCAAGAACATCGCCAACTCGATCTCGATCAATCATCCCGACGCGCACATCATTGCGCTCCTCGTCGACGAACGGCCCGAAGAGGTCACCGACATGCAGCGCACGATCGACGGCGACGTCGTCGCCTCCACGTTCGACGAGCATCCCGAAAACCACACGACCGTTGCCGAGCTGACGATGGAGCGCGCGAAGCGCCTTGTCGAGCTCGGTAAAGACGTCGTCATCCTCCTCGACTCGATTACGCGTCTCGCTCGCGCGTACAACCAAGTCGTTGCGAGTTCCGGGCGCACGCTCTCGGGCGGCCTGGACACGGCTTCGCTGCATAAACCCAAGCGGTTTTTTGGCGCGGCTCGCAAGATCGAGGAAGGCGGCTCGCTCACCATTATCGCGACCGCGCTCATCGAGACCGGTTCGAAGATGGACGACGTGATCTTCGAAGAGTTCAAGGGCACCGGCAACATGGAGATCGATCTCACTCGCAAGCTGGCGGAGTCGCGCGTCTTTCCGGCGATCGACATCAAACGCTCCGGTACGCGGCATGAAGAGCTGCTGCTTTCGCCCGACGAGATGCGGAAGATTTGGATGCTACGCCGTGCAACGGCAGTGCTCAATACCGGCGACATCACCGAGATCATCCTCGACAAGATGGCGCAAACGCGCACGAACGAAGAGTTCTTGCAGACGGTCACCAAGGAAGCGCTCTCGATGTCCCGCGGCCACGAAGAAAACGGAAGGTACTAGTAGCGGCGGCTTCTGCACCGGGTAATGTCCGGCACGCGACTCAATAAGTATCTAGCTCGTGGGGGCGTAGCGTCGCGGCGGCATGCCGACGAGCTGATCGCCAAAGGCTGCGTCCGCGTCAACGGCAAGCTCGTGCGCGAGCTGGGAACGCTCGTCCAATCCGGCGATCGCGTCGAAGTGAATGGGAGTCCGGTAGAGCTTCCGGCGGAGCCGACGTATTTGCTGCTGAACAAACCGCTAGGCGTCGTCACGACCATGCGGGATCCCGAGGGGCGTTCCACCGTCTCGGAGTTGGTCGGCGCTCGGCCCGGCATCTTTCCGGTGGGGCGACTCGACTACGGAACCTCGGGGGTCTTATTGCTGACGGATGACGGCGAGCTCGCACACCGCTTGCTTCATCCACGATTCGGCGTCGACAAGACCTATCGCGTCGCGATCGCCGGCCGCCTTTCGCCCGAAGACGTTTACCGCTTGACCAGCGGCGTAATGCTGCCCGAGTTCCGCGCCGCAGGCGCGAAGGTGCGCGTCGTTTCGGTTCGCCGAGACTCGAGCGTGGTGGACGTGACCATCAACGAAGGCCGCAATCGCCAAGTTCGGAGGATGTTCGAGGCGCTCGAGCGCCGCGTTCTGATGTTGACGCGGATCCGATTCGGCCCGTTGAAACTCGGTGGCCTACCGGCCGGCCGGTTTCGTGAACTGACCGTTAAAGAACGGGCGGCACTGGAGCGGCATCGCAGGCCGCCGACCGAACGGCCTCGTACCACACCGGCGTGAGGTGTGCCATGAAAAGATCGTTTCGAATTGCCGGGCCGGCCGTCGTGGCGCTCGTTGCGTTTGCGCAGACTCCGGCTTCGGCGCAGTACGCGAATGAATTCGTGCCCGCGAGACTGATTCATCAGGGGACGACGAGTGCCCCGATCGTCGGCAATGGCAAGGTCGTCGTGCAAGTCGAGGTCCATCCCGACGGTTCGCACAAAGCAATCAAGGTCATTAGCTCGACGAACCCCGGCGATAACGCCGCGGCGATGGAAATCGCTCAGAGCTCGAGCTATCGCCCGGCGCATCGCGGCTCGGCAGCGATCACGGCATTCTACGACTTCACGCTGCAATTCCACGGCAAATCGGTATCGAATGCGGCAAACGAGGGTTCCGGTGCGGGTCTGCCCGCGGGAGGTTCGCTAAGCGGTGCCGCGAGCCAGGTCGCGTCACTGATTCGGGCCGGACAATATGCCCAGGCAAAGTCCAAGGCGGAAGCCGAGCTGCTCTCGGCGCCGGGCGACGAGTCGTTGCGTCAGATGCTCGGCGTCGCTGCGTTCGATAGCGGCGATTATATGACCGCCGCCCAATCGTTCGATAAGGTCGGAACGATCGGCAAGCAGTTCCAGCCGATCGCGGCGCGCAGTTTCGCGAGGGCTGCCGTGGACGTCGCTCCGCAAGACCCAGCGCAGTCGCTAGCGTACGCGCAAAAGGCCGTGGCGCTCGACCAAAGCACGAACTCGAAGTACGCGCTGGGCCAAGCGCAGCTGGCCAACAAGCAGTACGGCGACGCGATTACGACGCTCAAGGCGGTCCGGGCGGCGGCATTCGCTGACCCCAAGACGCCGACGAGCGCCAAGGTAGCCATCGATTCGGCGCTTATGAACGCTTACTTGCAGACGAACGATTCCCAAGCCGTGCAATCGACCGCCGCCGAGATCAAGCAGCTGGATCCGAACAGCACGCTTCCCGGACGCGTCGTCGGGGCCAGCCTGCTGAAGATGGGCGTGGACGCGGCGAACGCCAAGAACTACGGCCAAGCCTTCAAAGACTTCGATCAAGCGGCCGCCGGAGGCGACCCTGAGGTCGCCGTCACAGCTTATACACAATCCGCGTTCTTGGTTGCGAAGATGGATAAGCCGGACTACAAGCGGATGCAAGCGTACGCCGACAAAGCCCTCGCGCTCAAGCCGAACGACGCGCAAGCGAATTTTGCCGAAGGGGTCGCGCTGACGGCTCAGTGGGCCTCAAATCATGACGACGGTATGAAAAAGAGAGCGACCGACGCCCTAGATAAGGCCGACCAGCAAGCGAAAGCGGAGGGCAACGAAGCGCTTTCGCTGCAGATCGAATCGTTTGTCAAAAAGAATCTCAACGCGGCTCCCGCCGCCGGGGCGGGAAGCGACGGTTAACGTTACCAGGACTTTCGGCCGGGGTAGGCCAATCTCGCGCCCTCACGGGGCGAAGGTCGCCGCGGATCAACAGCTAGTGGAGGGGTGGTAAGAAGCCATGTTTTCGGGATTTATGGGCCTCATGCAGCAGGGCGGCTGGGACATGTGGCTGCTTTTGCTCATTTCGATCGTCGGTCTCGCGGTCGTCATCGAGCGGCTGGTCTTCTTCGGGATGCAGCATGGCGACACGAAGGGCCTGTTGCGCCAAATCGGCACGAAGGTTTCGGAGGACGATCTCGACGGAGCCATCGCGCTCTGTAAGAAGAACCGCGGAATGCTTCCGCGGATTCTTGAGTTCGGGCTTCGCCGCGGTGAGAAAAACCGAACGGACATCACCGACGCGCTCTCGATCGCACTCATGGAACATCTCAATTCGCTGGAGCGCAACCTCGCCATCATCGGCACGATCGCCGTCATCGCGCCCTTCGTCGGGCTCTTCGGCACCGTCTTGGGCATCATCCGGGCGTTCCAAGACATCGCGCTCAAGGGCAACTCGACGCCGGCCGTCGTGGCCGCGGGCGTTTCGGAAGCGCTCATCACGACCGCCACCGGCCTGATTATCGCCGTTATTGCCGTCGTTTTCTTCAACTTCTTCAAGTCGCGCATCAAGAACTACAACCAAGAAATGATCGTCGCCGCCAACCAGCTCGCCGAAATGCTGCACTTCCACAACACCGGCGCGCCGATTCCGACGGACCTCTATCAGCCCACGAGAGCCACGGCCAAGTAAGACCGGAGAGGCACGACCGTGGGACTGCTTTCGGCACAACAAGAGCAGGAGGTAATGGCGGAGATCAACATCACGCCGTTCACCGACGTACTGCTCGTTTTGCTCATCATCTTCATGATTCTCGCCGCGTTGGTAGCGCCGCCCGGTTTCGAAAAAGAACTGCCCAACAAGAACCCCAATAGCTCGAGCATGAACAAGAACAAGAACGATATCGAAGTCGATGTCAACAACAAGGGCGTGATCTTCGTCGACGGAACCAAAACCGACGAGGTCGGCGTTTATCGCGTCATTTACGATGCCTCGAAAAAGAAGCCGCACCACCACGTTGCCGTCGTCGCTGACGCGAAGGCGCCTTACGGCATCATCATTCGAATTCTCGACGCCGCCAAGCAAGCCGGCTTGGAAGACGTCGGCTTCGTAACGTCCTAGGAGGGTAGCACGTGGCCGTTTCCACCGGTGGAGGCGAAGATGAAGTAATGTCGACGATCAACATCACGCCGTTTACGGACGTGTTGTTGGTGTTGCTCATTATTTTCATCATTTTAGCGTCGGTCACGAAAGAACCCAGGCTGCCTGACGCCTACAATAAGGACAAGGTTCAGCCCTCACAGATCGTCGTCATCATCGACGAGCACGATCACATTCAGATCGGATCCAACACCGTATCGATCGCCGACGCAAAGGGGGCGTTTGCGCAGCTGCAAGACGCGACGGACCATAAGTTCAAGAGCGTCATCATCAAGGCCAATCCCAAAACGAGCTACGGCGTGATCCTGCAGTTGATGGACGCTGCAAAGTCCGTGAACCTCACCGACTTCGGCCTGGCGAACCACGTCCAGGGCACCCCCGCGGGGACGAACCAGTAGCTGATGGCCAAGCGCGGCTCTCCTTACATTACGACCGGCGAACGGGTCCGAAGCTTTATCGGCTGGGCCTTCGTGATCTCATTGGTCGCGCACTTAGCGATCGGCTCGGTGCTGCCGAACTTCGCGCAGCATCACGAGGAGCAGCAAGTGGAGAAGGTGACGATGGCCAAGAAGACGCGCGTGCGCGTCCCGACGCCGCCCCCACCCACGCCGACTCCCCCGCCGACGCCCACGCCGAATCCGCGGTCGACGCCGCCGCCGAAAAAAGTAGAGCTGCCGCAGCCCAAGCTCAAGGTCAACCTGGTACACACGAGCAGCAAATCGGCGACCGGATCAACCGAAAATACCGTTGCGCAACCCAAGTCCGGCAACGAAAACGGCGCGCCGCAAGGCGTGGGAACGGGGCCGCCGCAGCCTACCGCAGCGCCGGGAACGCCCAAGCCGGCCTGCGCGAACCCGAACGTCGAGGCGACCGTGACCAATCCGGTGCAACCCGACTATCCGGAATCGGCGCGCGATCTCGGCCTTGGTGCCGTGACCGTCGAGGTAGAAGTGACGGTCGGTCCGAGCGGCAATCTCATTACGGCAAAGGTTTACAAGAGTTCCAGCAACATGGCGATCGATCAGGCGGCACTGCGTGCGGCTCGGCAGTCAGCGTACTCGCCGAAGCTCGTGGAGTGCCAGCCGACGCAGGGTGATTATCTCTTCCGCGCGGATTTCCAACCCGACTAATCTGCCCGCGTCCCATGAACTATGAGACGCATCCCGCGTTTGCTGGTGATAGCGTTTGCGCTCTCGCTGCTGCTGCACCTCATCCTCGCGCTCGTCCTTCGCCCGACAACACCGACGACGCAAAGCCAAGCTGAGTTCGTCTCGATCGAGCATCGCCCCGCGACAATCGCGGTAACGAGGCTGCCGCCTCCGCCACCCCGTCCGAAGCGAACGCCGGCGCCGCTGGCGCCAAGTTCGGCTCCGCCGCGAGCGCGCAAAGGCCTCGCGGCACCGCCCGGCCCGGCGTCCGGCGCCGCTTCCGTCGCCCAAACGCCGGCCGTAGCTTCGCCCACACCCGCACCGGCGGCGGTCGCCAACGCCGCATGCACGCAGCCCAACGCCGCTGCGGCTGTGGCTTCGTCACCCTCGCCACCCGACATCACGCCGGACGCGCGCACGGCCGGCACGAACGGCGTCGCGTTGGTAAAAGTACAGCTCGATCCGGCCGGACAAGTGACGAATGCAGGGGTGATGCAGAGCACCGGCAACTCATCGCTCGACCTCGCTGCGGTAACGATGGCACGCGACGTGCATTATTCGCCCGCATTGCACGACTGCAAACCCGTTGCCGGTGAATACACCTATAGTGTAAAGTTTGTCGCGTGGTAAACTGGTGGCGCTAAAGCCGTGACCTTCTTTCAAGCGTTGGTACTCGCGCTGCTGCAAGGCGTGAGCGAGCTCTTCCCGGTTTCCAGTCTCGGTCACACGATTCTCGTTCCGGCTTTGCTCGGATGGCACAATATCGATCGCACGAGTGCCCCATTTCTTGCGTTCGTCGTCGTGCTGCATCTCGGCACGGCGCTGGCCCTCATCGTATTCTATCGCGAGCAGTGGTATGCGATCGTGCGCGCGCTCGTTGGGAGCCTCGTGCGCGGCCGTTTGAGCGACGATCGCGACGAACGCATCGGGTGGCGACTTGTGGTTGCAACGATCCCGGTGGGCATCCTCGGTTTTGTCTTCGAGGTTCCGGTGCGCCACCTATTCGGCTCGCCCGCGCCGGCCGCGGCGTTCCTGGTGATCAACGGCTTGATGATGTTTGCGGGCGAAGCGCTGCGCCGGCGCCAGCGCCGAGCCGTCGGACGAACCGATAAACCGATCGAGCGGTTGAGCTACGGCGCGAGCCTTTCGATCGGCGCCGCGCAAGCGCTCGCGCTGCTGCCCGGGATCTCGCGATCGGGGATCTCGATCGTGGCGGGACTTCTCTGCGATCTCGATCACGAAGACGCGGCCCGCTACTCGTTTCTGCTCGCGACGCCGGTCATTCTGGCGGCCGCCCTGCTCGAGACGCCGAAGCTCTTCGCGCCGGCCGCGCACGTCGTGCTCCTGCAGGCCGTCGCCGGCGGAATTGCGGCGGGCATCGCCGCATATCTATCGGTGGCGTTCTTAACGCGGTATTTTCGCTCGAACGACCTGCGCCCGTTCGGTTGGTACTGTGTTGTCGTGGGCGCAATCTGCCTCATCTTAGCACGCAAGGGAATTATTACATGAGAATCATTGCGATCGCTTTAGCCGTCGTATTTTTCGTCCTGGGCATTCTTTACGGCATGGGGAAAATCGACTTCTTCACGGAATCGGGCAAGCAGCACTCCCACCACATCACGCATCTCGTGATTCTCTGGGTACTGTCGCTGCTCTGCCTCATCTGGGCCCGATTTCAAAGCGCACCGCGATGAAGGCGTCCCATATCGCCGACGACGGGAGCATCACGATGGTGGACATCTCAGGCAAGGATACCACCGACCGGAGCGCCTCCGCGGAAGCGGTGATTCGCATGAACGCCGCCGCGCAAGCCGCGCTACGGGACGGAAGCCTGCCCAAGGGCGACGCGCTCGTTGCGGCTCAAGTAGCCGGGATCATGGCGGCAAAGCAGACGGCGACGCTCATTCCGCTCGCGCATTCGCTGCCGCTCAGCAGCGTTGACGTGCGCTTCGAATGGAGTAGCGACGGTGCATTGCACGTCCAGACGCAAGCGCGCACGTCCGCTCGAACGGGCGTCGAGCTGGAAGCGATGGTAGCCGCCTCGATCGCCGCGTTGACGATCTACGATATGGCCAAGGCGCTCGATAAGGGCATCACCATCGAGTCGCTCCGTCTGCTCGGGAAGAGCGGCGGCAAAACGGGTCCGTGGTCCCGAGATGAGCTTTAACGTCGCGCTGATCGTGCTCTCGGATCGGGCCGCTTCCGGGGAGCGTTCCGACGCCTGCATCCCGGTGATGAAGGAGCGCCTCGGCGGCGCCTATTCGATCGTGCGGGAAAGCATCATTGGGGATGACCCTGCGTTGCTGCAGGCTCAACTGATCGAGCTTGCGGATTCACGCACGGCGGATCTGGTGCTGACCAGCGGCGGAACGGGGCTGTCAACGCGCGATCGCACTCCCCAAGCGACGGCCGCAGTCCTGGATTACGAGGTGCCCGGAATCGCCGAGGCGATGCGCGCCGCGTCGCTTCTCCACACCAAGACGGCAATGCTCTCACGAGCGCTGGCGGGAGTTCGCGATCGCACGCTCATCATCAATCTTCCCGGGAGCCCGAAGGCGGTTGCGGAAACGTTGGACGTCGTTCTTTCGACGCTCCCCCACGCGCTCGAGCTCCTTGCCGATCGACCCGTGGACGGATGAAGCGAATCCCGAGCTACGCGGAGGCACAAGCCTATCTGCTGGGGACGATCGACGAAACCGTCTCTCGGCGCACGTCGTATAAGCTCGATCGTATGCGCGTCTTTCTCCGCGAGCTGGGCGATCCGCATCGCGCGTATCCGACGATCCACGTCGGCGGCACGAGCGGCAAAGGCTCGACCTGCACGATGATCGCCGGCGCGTTGCAGGCGGCGGGCAAACGGACCGGGCTGCATACGAAGCCGCACCTGCATGCCATGACGGAGCGCGCGCGCATCGACGGCGCGCCCATCGGGCCCGAACGCTTCGCAGCGTTATTGGACGCGATGATGCCGGCCATCGAGCGAACCGTCGTGCAGTGCGGGCGTCCGACGTACTACGAAACGCTCCTCGGGCTGGCATTCAAATACTTCGCCGACGAACGCGCGGACGTCGCCGTGATCGAAGTGGGATTGGGTGGACGGCTCGACGGCACGAACGTCATCGAGCCGGTCGTCGCCGCGATTACGTCGATTGGTTACGACCACACCGACGTGCTGGGAACCACGCTCGAAGCGATTGCGTTCGAGAAAGCCGGCATCGCAAAGCCCGGAGTGCCGCTGGTTCTGGCTTCCGTACCGCCGGCGGCGCGAGCGGTCGTCGAACGCTACGCGGGCGAAGTTGGCGCGCCGATCGTGTACGTTTCCGACGCGGCACGGCGTAGCGCTGCGCAGCTTTCGTTGCAAGTGATCGGCATCTTCCAGCGCGAGAACGCCGCGACCGCAGTGACGGTTCTCGAACAGCTCGGCGGCGAGCTGCGTCCGAGCCGCGACGAAGTCGCGCGAGCGTTCGGTGAGGTCGCTCTGCCCGGAAGAATGGAGCTTTTTTCCGGGCACCCCAGCGTCGTTTTCGATATCGCGCACAATATCGAAAAAGCCGCGTCCCTCGTCGCCTCGCTGCGTGAAACGTTTCCGGCGCGCCGGATTCACTACGTCGTCGCGATCGGTGAAAGTAAGGACGCTCGGCGGATTCTGGAGATCCTCGCTGGCCTGCCTTCGACGTTCACGTTCACCTCATTTGCGGCAACCGGGCGGAGAGCGATCCGCCCGCAACGATTGGCGACCATCGCGCAATCGTTCGGCGGGTGGGGCCGTGCGATTTCGGATCCCGCCGAGGCTTTGACCGTTGCACGACGCTTGGCGGCCGTGGACGACGTCGTCGTCGTAACGGGGTCCACTTTCGTGGTTGCAGGATTGCGCGAATGGTACGTGCCGGCGGCGGTATCCTGAGGGGCTCCCTCGAGCTGCGTGGCGGCCGCCTCCGCTGGGGCGCCCGCACCTATATTATGGCGATCGTCAACGTCACTCCGGACTCGTTTTCGGGCGACGGTCTGGAAGATGCAGAAGCCGCGAGCGCACGCGCGACCGCGCAGTGGGGCGAGCACGCCGATATCTTGGACATCGGCGGCGAATCAACGCGGCCGGGGTATCGGCCGATCGACGACTCGGTCGAAATCGAACGCGTCATCCCCGTGATAAAAACCGTGCGGCACGGCCTCCCGCAAGCACCGATCTCTGTGGACACGTATAAGCCGGCGGTCGCGCGCGCCGCCGCGGCTGCGGGAGCCGATCTGGTCAACTCGGTTTGGGGCGTTTCGGATCCGCTGTTGGACGTCGTTGCCGAGCTGGACATGCCGATCGTGGCGATGCACAATCAATCCGGCACCGTCTACGATGGCCCAGTCGAGGATGTGGTGTTGCGCTACCTCGACGACTGCGCGCGGCGAGCGACCTCACGCGGCATCCGGCCGGAACGGATTATCCTGGATCCCGGAATCGGCTTCGGTAAGACCGCCGATCAGAACCTCGCCGTACTTCGAGCGTTGCACCGGCTCGTTGCTCTGGGCTTCCCAACGATGCTCGGGACTTCGCGAAAGTCGACCATCGGAAAGCTGACCGGACGCGAGCCCGCGGATCGCATCTATGGAACCGTAGCCAGTACGGCGCTCGCCGTGCAGGCGGGCATCGATATCGTTCGCGTGCACGACGTTATCGCAGCGCGGGACGCGGTGGCTGTTGCGGATGCGATCGTGCGCGACTGGAGGCCGACGGGATGGATCGGATAAGCCTGCGCGGCATTCGCGCATACGGTCGTCACGGTTACGAGGCGGCTGAGCGAGCGCGCGCGCAGCCGCTGGATATCGAGATCGGCGCACAAATCGATCTTACGGCCGCAGCCCGGAGCGATGAGCTTGCCGACACCTTAGACTACGCTGCCTTACATGCGCGAGTCGTCGACGTCGTTGCGAACACGTCGTACGCGTTGCTCGAGCGTCTCGCAGCCGACCTGCTCCGCGCGGTCTTCGAGGACCGGAGAGTCGTGCGCGCCGAAGTTACCATAGCAAAGCCCGCCATTCTAGATGGCGCGACGGCGTCGGTAACGCTGGAGCGTGCTAACCCCGCTCACGAGGGGCGATGAGCGCACACCAAGCGTACGTGGGAATAGGTACGAATCTCGGCGACCGCGTTCGAAATGTCGAACGAGCCTTTGCAGCGGTCGGTCAATTAGGGACGGTCCTGCGCAAGTCCTCGATTTATCGCACGAAACCTTGGGGTAATACGCGGCAACCTTGGTTCGCCAATGCCGCGGTTTTGGTCGAGACGGAACTCTCACCGCGCGCTTTACTCAACGGGCTGCAGGCGGCTGAAAAGAATCTCGGGCGCACGCCGAGCGAACGTTGGGGCCCGCGCGAGATCGATCTCGACCTCTTGCTCTACGACAATCTGGAGATCGACGAGCCGGACCTGCGCTTACCCCATGCGCGTCTCCACGAGCGCGCCTTCGTATTGGTTCCGCTGGCGCAAATCGATGCGCGCTTCGAAACGATGCGCGACGCGTTACCCATTGCCGAACTCGCGGGCGTCGTGCCTTGCGAAGGAGCCAGGTCCGACGGTTCTTTAGGCGAAAGCGTGTCGCCGATGTTCCCACGACTTAGTCATTCTGCTGGAGAGCGGGTGCGTGCGCTCGCGCGCTTTCTCGCTGAAAGCGATGTCGTTCGAGTGCGAATCGAGCGTCCGAATGACGAAATCGAAGTCGTCTCCCGGGTTGGTGCGAGCACCTCGTCACGATCGACCGGCAAAGAACCAACGGAGACGGCCGCTCCGCGAATCGATACGATCAAAGCGGATCTCGTCGGAGTCTTTCACGCGAGCCGGCCCGCGCCGCTGGAAGGCGACGTCTTCGAATCGGATCGAGAGCTCGGTTATATCGAAGCACTTGGCATTCGCACGCCCGTTCACAGCATGGGTTCGGGCCGATTGGTTGCGGTGGCGACCGCCGACGGATCTCCAGTGGAGTACGGCCAGCCGCTGTTCTTGGTGGCGCGTGCGTAGGGCGCTCTAGCTTGTTTCGAAAAGTTTTGATCGCGAATCGTGGCGAGATCGCGCTGCGTATCAATCGAGCTTGCCGTGAGCTCGGCGTGGCCACCGTGGCGATTTTTTCCGAAGCCGACCGCGATTCTATGCACGTTCGGCAGGCGGATGAGGCCTTTTGTGTAGGGCCGGGACCGGCGGCGCGTTCCTATCTGAACATTCCCAACATCATTTCGACCGCGCTCATCACCGGTTGCGATGCGCTCCATCCCGGCTACGGCTTTTTGGCGGAAAACGCGCGCTTCGCGGAAATCTGCAACGATCACGGCCTGACGTTCATCGGGCCTAAGCCGAGCGTCATCGCGATGATGGGCGATAAGGCGACGGCGAAGCGCGTCGTGCGTGAGGCGGGCGTCGCTACCACGCCGGGCAGCGACGTTCTGGCTTCGGTGCAGGAGGCGCAAGCGGCGGCGGCTTCAATCGGTTATCCAGTGTTGCTCAAGGCGACGGCCGGCGGCGGCGGCAGAGGCATGCGCGTCGTTCACGATTCAGCCGATTTGCCGCGAGCGTATGCGGGGGCGACGGCCGAAGCCGAAGCCAGCTTCAAAGACGGTCGCGTCTACCTCGAGAAATTGATTCTCGCACCGCGACATATCGAAGTGCAAGTGCTGGGTGACGAGTTTGGGAATCTGGTCCACCTCGGTGAACGCGATTGTTCCGTGCAGAAACCGTCGCATCAGAAGATCATCGAAGAAACGCCGGCACCCAACCTGGCCTCCGACACGCGCGCGGCACTGCACGAAATGGCGTTGCGGGCTTCTCGCCGCGTCGGGTATACCAACGCCGGAACGCTCGAATTTCTCACCCTCGGCCGCGACGCGTACTTCATGGAGATGAATACGCGGATTCAGGTAGAGCATCCGGTGACCGAGATGGTGTACAACATCGATCTCGTCAAGGAGCAGATTCGCATCGCCGCCGGCGAGCCGCTGGGATATGCCCAGAAGGACCTCGTCGCGCGCGGCCACGCCATCGAGTGCCGCATCAATGCCGAGGACCCGCAGAATCACTTTGCGCCCGCGGCGGGGACCGTCTCAAAGGTCGTTTTTCCGGGCGGTCCGGGCATTCGCGTCGATACCCATCTCTACGCCGGTGCGACGATTCCGCCGTATTACGATTCGATGATCGCCAAGGTCGTCGCATTCGGCGACACACGCGAGATAGCCATCGCACGGATGGAGCGCGCCTTGCGCGAGACGCTGATCGAGGGCGTGAACACCACCATCGCGCTCTGTCTGGAAGTTCTCTCGACTGCCGAGTTCCGCGAAGGGCGCTACGACATCGAGCTGTTGCTCAAGGAACCCTCGCGGTCGTGAGCTCGCGCCGCGCCGCTCGCGAGCAAGCCCTACAGGTTCTCTATTCGGTCGTCGTGGGCTCTCGCGAGCCGCACGAGGCGCTGCGCGAAGTCGTCGGCGAGGATGCCGATGGGCCACAGCGCGCCTTCGTCGAGGAACTGGCGCTGGGCACGCTCGAATACGCATCCAGCGCCGACCGCATCGTTGGTCCTCTTTTAGAAGGCTGGGCGATCGAGCGCCTGCCGACGATCGATCGATTGCTCTTAGAGATGGCTACATTCGAACTGCACTGCCGCCCCGAAACGCCGACTGCAGTAGCGATCAACGAAGCGGTCGCGCTAGCAAAGCGTTTTTCAACCGAGGACTCCGGGCGTTTCGTGAACGGAGTGCTCAGTGCCGTCGCCAATGCCAAGACGTAAACCCCGGCGGGTAAACCGCTTTTGGAGCGGCTTCTTCGTAACGCTGCTCATGCTCGTACTGTTCGCCACCGGCGCCATCGCCGGCATGGTCGCTGCGTACGGGCACAACCTCCCCGACATCAGCCGCATGGCCGACTATCAACCGGCGAGCACGACCCGCATATTCGCGCGCGATGGGACGCAACTCGCGTCGGTTTATAAGGAAAACCGAGTATGGGTTCCGATCGCGCACATTCCCATCATGGTTCGCGAGGCTTTCATCGCGAACGAAGATCATAACTTCTACTACCATCATGGTGTCGACTTCGGCGGCATCGTACGCGCCACGTACGCCGACTTAACGCACCAGCAACTGCAGGGCGCCTCTACGATCACCCAACAGCTCGCGCGCAGACTTTTTCTCACCGACCAAGTTTCGATTTCGCGCAAAGTTCAGGAGGCGCTGCTCGCTATCGAGATCGAGCGGTATTACACGAAGAACGAGATCCTCGAGCGCTACCTCAACATCATCTATTTGGGCGCAGGCGCGTACGGCGTGGATGCCGCGGCGCACACGTATTTCGGCCGCAGCGTTGAAAACCTGACGTTGGCTCAGGCCGCGACGCTGGCGGGCGTCGTCGCGGCGCCCTCCGTGTATTCGCCGTTTTCGAATTTGGCGCTCGCCCGCGACCGTCAGCGCCATGTTTTGGAAAGGATGGTCGAGAGCGGTTACGTCACGCCAGCTCAATCGGCCGGCGCTTACGACGGGACACTGGGCCTGATTACGCAGCAACCGCCGGGTTTGCAAGGGTATCGTTATCCGTACTTCACCACGTACGCAATCGCCGAGCTGCAACGCCTTTTCGGAAAGAGCGCGGTTGAAGAGGGGGGCCTCCAGGTCTACACGACGCTCGATCCGCGGATGCAACAGATCGCGCAGGAAGCCGTTACGTGGGGCGTGCGCCAGGCGATCGGCGAAGGAATCGGCGCGCATCAGGCGGCGTTGGTGGCATTGCGTCCCTCGACCGGTGAGATTCTCGCGATGGTCGGGGGCACCGGGTTCTCGTTGAGCAACCAATTCAATCGCGCCTGGCAAGCGCGCCGTCAGCCTGGCTCGTCGTTTAAGATTTACGACTACACTGCCGCCATCGATTCCGGTATGCCGGCGTCGACGATCGTCGACGACACGCCGGTAAGTTACCCAATGGGCGACGGTACGCAGTGGTCGCCATTCGACGACGATCACAGCTATATGGGCGCCATAACGCTGCGCGAAGCGCTCGTCATGTCGCGCAACGTCGTTGCGGTGAAGCTCGCCGAACGCATCGGGCTGGACCGGATCATCGACTATGCACACCGCATGGGCGTGACGTCTCCGCTGGAAGCGAATCTTTCGCTGGCTCTGGGTTCGTCGGTGGTGACCGTGCTCGACCAGGCGACCGGGTATTCGACGCTGGCTAATCAGGGGCTCCACGTGGATCCCACGCCCTTTCGCCTCGTGAAAGACTCGCTCGCCTCTACCGTTCTCGACGATCGCTTTCCTCAAGCCAACGACGTCGTGAGCGCGGGAGCCGCGTACATCATGACGTCAATTTTCGAAGACGTCATCCAACACGGCACGGGCTATCCGAACGCGATCATCGGCCGTCCGGCCGCCGGAAAGACCGGCACGACCTCGAACTTTCGCGACGCGTGGTTTGTGGGGTATACGCCGGATCTCGTCACCGCCGTGTGGCTCGGCAACGACGACTACACGCCGATGGTCGAATCGTACGGCGGCAACATTCCCGCGCGGATCTGGGCGCGTTTCATGAAGGCGGCCCTCGCGCACACGCCACCGCACGATTTCCCGTTCCCGTCCGACGAGGTCGCCAAAGTGAGCGGTTGCGGTCGCGGCACGGAATACTATCTAAAAGGTACCGAATCGTTGTGCGGCTCGAGTGAGAGCTACGACGCTGGGGAGGCCGGCGCCGCTGCGGCGGCCGAACCTGCCGCCGCAGCGGCGTTGCCCGAACCAACACTGCCGCCCGCCGACGCGACGCCGGCAGTTGCGCCCACGGTGATTCCGTCGGCAGCCGACTCGCCGTCTCCGATCGACACGGTCAAGCCGCCGCACATTCGGAGATGAAGCTTTTCGAGGACAATCCCCAATTGCTGCAGCTGACGGTTTCGCAGTTCTCCGATAGGTTCAGCGCGTGGCTCGGAAAGCGCCGTGAACTGCAACGAATCGCGATAGTCGGAGAGATTTCCGGTTGGAGTCCCCAAACCAGCGGCAATATCTTCTTTAGCCTAAAGGACCACCGTGCGATATTACGGTGCTTCGCGCGATGGAACGAAGCAAAAAAGTTCCCCTCACTGCGCGATGGGCTTTCCGTCGTGGCAACGGGGGCGGTTGGAATCTGGGAGCGCAGCAGTGAATATCAGCTTCGCGTCACCGAAGTTGCGCTGCTCGGCGCCGGTGCGATCGCCGCCAAGGTAGAGGCGTTACGCAAACGGCTCCAGGCCGAAGGGCTCTTCGATCAGACACGCAAGCGCGTGTTCGCGCGCTTCCCACGGCGCGTGGCATTAGTCTCGGCCCGCGGGAAAGGCGCGGCGGACTTCGAGTCGACGCTGCGCGAAAAGTCACCAAATGTGACGGTGAGATTTGTCGAAACGCGCCTCCAAGGCGACGGCGCCGAGATCGACATTGCCGAAGCGATCGATCGGGCTTCGCGTGAGGACGTCGACGCCATCGTCGTGCTGCGCGGGGGCGGCTCGTATGAGGATCGGTATCCATTTAATACCGAACCAGTAGTACGCGCGATCGCACGGTCGCGACACCCCGTCGTTACGGCGATCGGGCACACCGGCGATCGCCATCTCGCAGACGAAGTTGCCGATGCGGTCTTTAAAACCCCTACCGCCGCCGCGGAACACATCGCCGGCTCCTGGGCCGAAGTAACGGGCCGGCTTGCGCGCCAGCGCGAGCGCTTAGCGACCGCCATCGATCGGCTGGCCGCACGGCAGGCGCAGCGGCGCGACCGGGCGGATCAAGATTTGGATCGTGCGATCGCGCGGTGTTTCTCAGAATCGAAGCAGCGTCTCTTGCAGCTCCAGAACCGCATCGAACGACAGAACCCCCGCTATCGTGTGGCCGCGCGCCAGGCCCGCTTGACCACGACGGAGGTCAGAATCGATAGCGCGCGCGAGCATCTTTTTTCCCGGCGTTCGAATCGTCTCGCGATCGCATACAGCCGATTGCTGTCGCTAAATCCGAAGGCTCCACTGGAACGAGGGTACGCAATAGTTACGGCCGCAGGACGACCGCTTCGCGACGCACGCGAGGTCGCTATTGGTGAAGCGATTGAGGCACAGCTTTTCCACGGGAGGCTCATCGCGGCCGTCGAACGGGTCTTGCACGATGAGTGACGGTGGCGCGGACTTCGAAGCTAAACTCGATCGTATCGATGCAATCGTAAAAGAGCTCGAGAACCCGGATACAAAATTGGACCGCGCCATCGCGCTGTTCAAAGAAGGCAAGGTGCTTGCGCGAGAGTGCGAAGCGCTGCTCAAGAGCGCACAAACGCAGATCGACGAAGCCATGTCCGAACGGCAACGCGGTAAGCCGGCGGATGACGCCAAGAGGGAAGAGGTCGACGACCAGATTCCCTTCTGAGCATAATGGGCATAAAAGTACGCCTGGATGCTTCGGTCGCCGACCGTAACGGCATCAGCCGATCGCAGGCGCGCAGTCTGATCATGGAAGGACGCGTAACCGTCGAAGGCACGATGGCGACGAAGGCCGGGCAGTTCGTCGCGCAGGATGCCAAGATCGAGGTCGCCCAGCCGCGCCGGTTCGTTAGCCGCGGCGGCGAGAAGCTGGACCGCGCCTTGACCGAGTTCGGCATCGACGTCCACGCTGTCGAAGCGCTCGACGTGGGCGCCTCCACGGGCGGATTCACCGACTGCCTCCTGCAGCGAGGCGCCAAACAGGTCACCGCCGTTGACGTCGGATACGGGCAGCTCGACTGGCGTTTACGCAACGATGCGCGCGTCCGAGTCATGGAGCGTACGAATTTCCGGCTGCTCGCGGACGACGCGTTTCCCAACGGATTCGACCTGATCGCGATCGACGCGTCGTTCATTTCGCTACGAACGATCTGGGCGCGCGCCGTCGGGTATCTGCGCGAAGAGGCCTGCGTCGTTGCCCTGGTAAAGCCGCAATTCGAAGCGGGACGAAAGCGGGTCGGCTCCGGCGGCGTGGTCCGCGATCGCGAAACTCACCGAGCCGTTTTGCGCGAGCTTCGCGAGGTCGCGCCGAGCCTCGGCCTTGTGCCCGTCGGGCTGGTCGCGTCGCCGCTGCTTGGACCGGCCGGGAACCGTGAATTCCTCATGCTGTTGCGGCGAGACGGTTCGCCGTTCGACGACGCACGAATCGAGGCAGTGCTCGACGAAGAGAGCCGATCATGACGACGCTGCTCGCCATCAAAAGGAAAGTGATCGCCCTCTACGTCGATACGGCGCGGGAGCACGCTCGATCGATTGCAAGCCGCGTCGCATCAGACTTTCGAGCAAGCGGATTTGAGGTCGTTGATGGGGCGATGCCGAGGGCGGCCTCGCTCGTCATCACGGTCGGCGGGGACGGCACGCTGCTGCGCGCCGCGCGCATTGCGGTCGAAGGCGACATCCCGCTCCTTGGCATCAACACCGGACGTTTGGGCTTCCTCACGGAGCTGGACGAAGACGATCCGCGTTTGTCCGATCTTCCCGCCCTGGTCGAACGCGGGCTTTTCATGGACGAGCGTACGGCACTCGAAGCCGAGTACGGGGACCAACGATTCTTCGCGCTCAACGACGTGGTCGTGCGAAAGGGTGAAGTGTCGCGCATCGTTCCGTTTGGTTTACGCTTTGAACAAGGAGCGACGACGCTCATCGCAGCGGACGGGATCTGCGTTGCGACGCCAACCGGCTCTACCGCGTATTTCCTGTCAGCAGGGGGCTCCCTGATCGCACCAAACGTCGAAGCCTTCGGCGTCGTTCCGCTGCTGCCGCATACGCTCTTTTCGCGGCCGCTGATCGTGCCCATCGGATCGCGCATCGAAATTACTTGCGATCTGGAGAGCGCCCAAGCCCACCTCGAATGCGACGGCGACGTCTTGACCGAGGTGGCCCCGAGTTCGAGCGTTGTGATTCGGTGCCATCCTAAGCGCGTACACTTTGCCCGAACGACCCCGCTGCACTTCCTGGAGCGACTCGAGGCAAAGATGCTCTGGGGTGTTTCGATCAAAGATCCCCGTCGGTAAGGGATTTCAATGCTACGGCGCCTGCGGATCGAGAACTACGGTCTGATCGCGCGCGCGCACGTCGAGTTCGCCGACGGGGCGACGATCTTTACGGGAGAAACCGGCTCGGGCAAAACGATGGTGCTCGGCGCTTTGGACTTTGCGCTGGGCGCGCGCGCCGGCCCCGACGCGGTTCGCCACGGCGCGCGGAAAGCCGTGGTGGAGCTTGCGTTCGATCCCGACGCGGCGCTGCGCGAGCGGCTCCGCACGGACGGCTTCGAACTCGACTCCGGGGAAGAGGCCAGCATCGCGCGCGAGATGACGGAGGCGGGGCGCTCCGGCGTACGCGTCAACGGCCGTCCGGCGACGGCCGCGTACGTTCGCGAGATCGGCGACGCCATCGCAGAAATCGTCGGTCAACATGAAGCGCAACGACTGCTGTCCCCCGCATACCATCTCGAGTTACTCGACCGATTTGCGGGAGACGCCGCGCTGCGCCTTCGCGATGCGGTCGCCGGTGCTTACGCACGCGCCGAAGCGGCGAAAGCGGCGCTGACCGCGCTGACGCAAGCCGGCGATCGCGCGCGCGAACGCTACGATGACGCTTGCTTCACCGTTCGCGAAATCGAGGAAGCGCGATTGGTGCCGGGCGAAGCCGAGCAGTTGACGGAGCGCCGCAGCTTTCTCGACAACGTCGAGCGAATCGCCGCAGCGCTGCACGCCGCGCACGAGGCACTCGCGGGCGACGAGCGCAGCGCGATCGTTGCGCTGGGCTCGGCAAGCGTCACGCTTGCGAGCGTCGAGAAATTCAATGCGGATTTGAGCGAAATGGCGCAGCGGGCGGCCACGCTGCAAGCCGAAGCCGGCGAGCTGAGCAGCGACGTCACCCGAGCGCTCGACGCCGGTGAGTTCGAGCCCGGCGAGCTCGAAACGATTCACGCACGCCTCGATCTGATCGATCGGCTGAAACGCAAGTATGGAGGCGGCGTCGTAGAGCTGATCGACCGAGCGCAGCGCGCGCGCCAGGACCTGGAAGAGTACGCGAACCGCGATGAGTCGATCGCTCGGCACCAGGCCGAAGTCGTCGAGGCGCAGCGCGAACTCCTTGCCTGCGCGGCCGCGCTGAGCGCCGCACGCACCAAAGCGGCGCGTGCATTATCCAAACGCGTGCTCGTGGAGTTCGCCGAAATAGCGCTAGGCGCCGGGTCCTTCGAGGTGGCTTTCGAAGCGCTGGAACCGATCGCCGCACACGGCGCCGAGCGCGTCGAGTTTCTGTTCGCGGCAAACACGGGGGAACCGGCGCGGCCGCTCGCGCGTGTGGCGTCCGGCGGCGAACTCTCGCGCGTGCTGCTGGCGCTCGTCGTCGTGATGGCCGGGGCTCGGGACGCACGGGGAGCGCTCGTCTTCGACGAGATCGACGCCGGCATCGGCGGCGCGACCGCGACGGCGGTGGGCGCCCGCATCGGGCAACTGGCCGCACGCGAGCAAGTCGTCTGCGTAACGCATCTCGCGCAGCTCGCCACCTGGGCGGACCGCCACTACGTGCTCGATAAAATTGAAGAGAAGCGAGAAACGACCATCGGCGTGCGCGCGATTACCGGCGCCAAGGAGCGCGAAGCGGAGATCGCGCGCATGCTTTCCGGTGAGTCGCACGACGCAGCCTTACGCCACGCCCGTGCGCTGTTGAAACGCTGATCCCTTAGGGAATCTGGTGAATTTTTAGCACGTTCGTCCCGCCCGAGCCGACCGGCATGCCGGTGGTAAATGCGATCAGATCGCCGGAGCCGACGAGTCCTTCGTGCACCATGCGGCGCTCGGTCATGTACAGCAAGACTTCGATCGAGGAATAGTGGTCGATGATCAAGGATTCCGTTCCCCACAAGAGGGCCAGCCGGCGCGCAACCTGAGGCTCCGGCGTCAGCGCGACGATGCGGGCCTCCGGGCGAAAGGCGGCGATGTGGTGCGCGGTGTTTCCGGTCGTCGTGCCGGTGACGATGTACGGCACTTTGAGCTCCGCGCTGGCGCGCGTCGCGGCTTCGGCAATGGACGAGGCGATCGTGGGCTCGAAATTTTCCAAGCGGCGATCCCGCAGTGAAGCGTGCGGGTAATGCTTCTCGACTTCACGAGCGATCTGGGCCATCGTGCGTACGGCTTCGGTCGGATACGCACCGAGCGCCGTTTCGCCGGAGAGCATGACGGCGTCGGTTCCATCGAGGATTGCGTTCGCCACGTCGGTCGCCTCGGCGCGAGTGGGGCGCGGAGACGCGATCATCGACTCGAGCATTTGCGTGGCCGTGATGACCGGTTTGCTGGCGCGGTTGCACTTGGCAATGATCTCTTTTTGCACGATCGGCACCGTCTCGATCGGAATCTCGATGCCGAGGTCGCCGCGGGCGACCATGATGCCGTCGGCCGCCGCGATGATGCCATCCAGCTGCGCCAGAGCTTCGTGCTTTTCTATTTTGGCGATCACCGGTATGCGCTTGTTGCGCTCCGCCATGAAAGCTTTGACGCGTTCGACGTCTTCTGCCGAGCGCACGAACGAGACCGCGACGTAGTCGACGCCGCGCTCCAACCCAAACTCGAGGAATTCGAGATCGCGCTGCGTGACCGACGGAATGTTCAGCGAACCATCGGGGTAGTTGATTCCTTGAGTGGCGCGCAAGTCACCGCCGAACTCTACGGTCGTCTCGATCTCGCTCGCGCTCTTCCCGACGATGAGCAGAGCGATTTGGCCGTCTTGCAGGTACAGGCGTTTGCCGATCGCGACGTCGGCGGGGAGGTCGCGATACGTCGTGCTCACACCAGTTTGAGTGCCCGCTACCGGCTCGGCGCTGATGACGAAGCGCGCGCCGCGTTCCAGCCGCACGGAAGATGCGCCGTCGGCCAGCAGGCCCGTCCGCACCTTGGGCCCAGGCAAATCTTGCAAGAGCGCCGTGTGCAGCCCAAGCTCGGTGGAGATTGCGCGCGCGCTCTCGATCACTAGGCCGTGCTCGTCCGGCGTTCCATGGGAAAAATTCAAACGCAGCACGTTTGCGCCCGAAAGGAAGAGCGAGCGTAAGATCGCCGGATCGCGCGAGGCGGGGCCTACCGTTGCAACGATTTTTGTGCGTTTCTGCAAGATCGATTCCATTAGCGCCATTGCCTTGTGCGGCATCGCTGGCAGGCTCCTGCGCTCGATTAAGCGCACTTAACCCCTCGCCGTGAAGTTCGAGCGCGATCCGCGGGACCGGCGCTATCCGGAGCGACTCGCGGGCAGCTTCCTAGCCTCGCTGATTTTTCACGCGCTGCTGGCAGCGTTGCTCTTCACCGTGCTCGTGAGTTCTTCGCAGCAAGGCGCCACGGAAAGCGTCCAAGGCGGGGAAGTCGTCACGATTGCGCGCACCTCGCCGGTCGTCGTCGCGAATCAAGCCGCTGCAGTTCATGCCGTGACGGCCGTTCCACACGTTCGTACGATCGCACCGCTGCAGCACGCACCGTTGGCGCAGCCGCAAAGCCAGCGCCTGCCGGTCAACCGGCACGAGCTGGCCAAGATTGCTCCTACGGCGCCCCCCAACCCGCGTCCGATCCCGCAACAAACGCCTCAACCCAATCCCCAACCAACGCAGAACATTTTCGAGGCGCAGCCGCGTAATGAGTTGCCCGCGGCGCCGGTAAGCGTCCCGACCGTCGGCCCCGTCGCCGTAACGCTGAAGCCGCCGCCGACGCTCGCACCGTCTCCGGTTCCGACGAGCGCGCCGTCTGCGCGCCCATCGCCCAAGGCGGCTCCGAACGTCCGTCCGACGGCCCGAGCGGCCACGCCGGCCCCAGCGTTGCCACGCGCGACCGCGACGGCCGCGGCGATCGCTCGAGCGAGCGCCGCACCGAGCTCGGCGCCCGCCGTACGCGCGTCGGCGCTGCCGGCGGAACGCGCGGGAGTGCCAAATCCGAGCCCGACCAGCACCGCGGCGGTTGCGCGGACTCCCGGTACGGCGCCGCGTCCGGGGCCTAGCGGGGGAGCATCGCCGGGTCCCCGGCCAGGCGCCGGGGCGAAACCACAAGCCGCGCCCGAACGCCCGATCGCAGTTCCTCCAACGGCGCCACCCGGATCGCGGGCAACCCCGGCTCCCAAAACGCAGAACGCCCGCAACATCAACGCCAAGCTGCGCGCGCTTTTGCCGAACAATCCGGTTCATCCCACGACGAAAAGCTACACGCCGACGTACTCGCTTCGAGGCCGTCTGGAACCGACGCCGCCGCCTGAGGTTCTGGCAAAGACAAAATACATCTACGAGGTGAGAAACACCGGGCGAGAAGCGCGAGTCAAGATGTGGGTTACGGATACGCGCAAAGCGGGCCCCACGACGATCTGCACGGGGTGGCTGGTCCGCTATCCTGAAGCGGTCCGCGGCGGATATGCGGAAGCGGCCGGCCCCGACGCATCGATCGTGCACGGCGACCTGCACGGTGGCCCGGCAAACGGTACGCAGATTTCGATTGGAGGAGGCGGCGCCGCCCACGAGCCGCTAAGCCCCTTTGCCGCGGGGCTCACGCCGATCGTTGATGGGATCGTTTCGCAGCCCTGTGACGGCCGGCTGCTTGTGCCGTTCGCACCGTCGCCTGTTTCGTCGCCGTGAGCCTGTGCGTTTCCCGCTTGCATTTCGACATTAGTCGCATTACAATTTTATCGTGCCGGAAAGGCCGGCACACTTCGTCAATAATCACGAAGGAGGGCGGTTGGAACCGCAAAATCCGCCGGGCCATCGAGCCCGCGATGCACGCGCCGAATAACGCGCGCCAGGTGCGCGCCCACGGCAGCCGGACGTTTTCCGGCGGCGCGCCGATCGCAAGATAGGTAAACAGAGCGAGGGGTCGCGCCCACTGTGGGGTTGCGGCCCGTCGCACTTTTCGGTATCCTAGAAGACGTTAGTCAAGGAGCGTGGGTTTGTCCCGCGCTTCGCTGCTTCCGGGCCAAGAGAACGACGATCATGAGTAAAGGTGCGGCGAGGGTGTCCGAAGCGTTCGAGCAACAGCTCGAAGCCATCGTGCACGATAGGCAATTTGCCGGCCTCGAGATCGTGCAGCATCACGCGCGTCCGGTTCGCGGGACGCTGGAGCTGCGCGTAACGATCGACCGCCCGGGCGGCGTCGACTTGGCGCTCTGCGAACGTGTCGCGGGATTCATCAACGCAAATCTCGCGGCTCACGACGCAACCTACACGCTCGAGATCGAATCCGCGGGCCTCGAGCGGCCACTGCTGCGCGGCGCCGATTACGAGCGTTTCGCCGGGCAGCGCGCGCGAGTCGTAACGACGCTAACCATCAACGGCGACAAAACCCATCGCGGAATCCTACGCGGCTTGCGCGGCGAAGCCGTCGTCGTCGAAACGGACAGCGGCGAGCTGCTGCTGCCGCTCGCGACGATCAAGTCGGCGCGTTTGGAGTACGATGCCCGCACGGATTTCCAGCGCGACAAACTTCAACGGAAACAATTACATGGCAACAACAGAAAACACGGCAACTGAAGATAAGCTCATAGACGTCCTGCATTTTATCGCGAAAGAGCGTAACATCTCTTTCGAGATGCTGCTGGAGGCACTCGAAGCCGCGCTGCTCACGGCTTATAAGCGCCACTTCGGTACGGAATCGAATGCGATCGTAACGGTGGACCGGCAGAGCGGCGCGTATCGCGTGTTTCACCGGCGCACCGTGGTGGAGGAGGTGCAGGATCCGAAACTAGAGATTTCGGTGAAAGCCGCCGCCGGACCGTATGAGGCCGGAGACTTCTTCGACGAAGAGGTTACCCCGAAAGACTTCGGGCGAATCGCCGCCCAGACGGCTAAGCAAGTCATCGTTCAGCGCATCCGCGAAGCGGAACGAGACACCGTCTATAACAAGTACGTTCGGAAGCTCAACGACCTCGTAACCGGAACCGTTCAGCGATACGAGCAACGCAACATGTACATCACGCTGGAAGGACGCGATGAGGCCGTGATGTACCTCGACGAGCAAGTCCCGGGTGAAGCCTACCGCATCAACGACTTCATTCGCGCCTACGTGCTCGACGTCAAGAAGTCGCCGAAGGGACCTCAGGTAATTCTTTCGCGAGCCGCGGAAGGCTTGGTGCAGCGTCTGCTCGAGATGGAAGTGCCCGAGATTGCCGACGGGACCGTCGAGATCATGGCGATTGCGCGCGATCCCGGCAGCCGTTCAAAGGTTGCGGTACGCAGCAACCGCGCCGAAGTCGACCCGATCGGTGCGTGTCTCGGGCCCAAATCCAGCCGAATCGCCAACGTCACCGATAACCTGCGGGGTGAAAAGGTGGATATCATCCGCCACGATCCGACCCCGGCCACGTTCATCATGAACGCGCTGGCGCCGGCCAAGGTGGTCGGTGTGGAACTCTTCGAGGACGACGGCGTTGCACTGGTTATCGTACCCGACTATCAGCTCTCCCTGGCAATCGGCCGGGATGGTCAAAACGTTCGTCTGGCCGCGCGGCTCACCGGTTGGCGGCTAGACATCGCCAGCGAAAGCGAATCGGATCAGGCGCGGGATCGCTACTTGGCCGAACGCGCAGAGCGAGCCACGAGCGAGGCGCCGGCTGCCGAACCGCCCGAAGCGGCTACGGCCGAAGAGATCGACACGGAGTTGATACGAAGGCTCGAGGAGTTCCGTCGCGAGCGACTCGGGAAGGACGGCGCATAGACCCGGTACGCAGCTGCGTCGGTTGCCGCCAACGCTTCGCGCAGACGGCGCTGACCCGTTTCGTGCGCACGGCGTCCGGCTGGCAAGCGGATTCGCGGGCGAATCGCGGCAAGCAACCGGGACGAGGCGCCTATCTCTGCTCGCTTGAGTGCGCACAACGGGCCTGCAAGAACAAACGCTACCCGGGTCTTGGCGCGGTGGCGGCCGAATATGGTTTAATAAAGGCCCTGTGCAAGAAATGAACTCATGACTTCCAGCAACGACCGCTCCCTCCGATGAGGGCGAACCTTTGATTACCTAGCGGAGCCAAACCGTCGGTTGGGGCTCCGCGCACCAACTGATGGGACTCGAGTGCCTTGCGCTCGAGAGAAAATTTGGCCGGAAAAGTAAGAATCTTCGAGCTCGCAAAAGAGCTCGGGCTCACCTCGAAAGAACTGACGGCGCTCTTCAACGAGCGCTTGGGCGGGGCGTTCGAGGCAAAAAACCAACTCAGCGTCGTCCCGGACCCGATCGCCGATCTGGTCCGCAGCGTGCTGCTCAAGCCCGGCGAAAAGCCCGTGGCGGCTGCGCCCAAGGCCGCCCCCGCGAGCGCTCCCACCAAACCCGCGACCACGCCGAAGGCTCCGCCTGCCAAGGCGGCCCCGGCCCCGGTCCAGCGCCTCCGACCCGTGGTCGGCACCTCGACCCGCGCGCCCGCACAGGCTGCACCGGCCGCACCGGTCGCGTCGATCGCACCGCCGCCTGCAACCGAACCGAGGCCGGCCCGAGCCGCACCCGAAGCGATCCCGCAACTCCGGCCGGTTCCCTCAGGCCAGACCTCGATCGCGAGGCGGCCGTCGCCGCCTCCACCGACCACCGGAGCATCGGCATCGCCGGGGCCGCAGATCGGTTTGCCCGGCCGTCCCGGGGTCGCTCCCCGGCCCGGCGAGGCGATGCCCGGCCAAGGCGGCAAGGGCCCGCAACCGGGTCGAATCGTGGCTCCTCCGCGCGCGGTTCCGCCCCAGCGGCGTCCCGCCGGAAACGGCCCATTCCGCGCGATGACCCCAGGCCCGCGACCGGCACCCGGCCGGCCCGGAGCGTTGCCCGGCGAGTTGCCCGCGCCTTCGACGGGGAGCCGCCCAGGCGACCGCACCCGGACGCACGAGGACAAGGCGGCCGCCAAAAAGGACCGCGAGAAAGAGCTGCTCCTCGAAAAAGACCGGCATCGCAAAAAGAAGGGCGAGCCGGCTGCGACCGTGCCGGCGCGGACGCTCGAAACGATCGAGATTCCCGATTTGCTGACGGTGCAAGAGCTGGCGACGTCGATGATCGTGCCGGCGAGAGACGTCATCACGGAACTCATCAAGATCGGTACGATGGCTACGATCAACCAAAATATCTCGAGCGACGTTGCCATTCAAATCGCCAAGCGCTTCGGTTTCAACGCGGTCGTGAAGGAGGCCGGCGAAGAAGTGACGGTCGAGCAAGAAGAGGACAAGCCCGAAATGTTGACGCCGCGCCCGCCGGTCGTCACCGTGCTGGGTCACGTCGACCACGGCAAGACGTCGCTGCTCGACAAGATTCGACAGGCCAACGTTGCCGCGGGCGAAGCCGGCGGCATCACGCAGAAGATCGGTGCGTATACCGTCGAGCGGAACGATCGCAAGATCACCTTCGTGGATACGCCGGGTCACGAAGCCTTTACGGCAATGCGCGCGCGGGGCGCGAAAGTCACCGACGTCGCGATCCTCGTGGTCGCGGCCGACGACGGCGTGATGCCCCAGACGAAAGAAGCGATTGCGCACGTGAAGGCGGCCAACGTCCCGATCGTCGTTGCGATCAACAAGATGGATCGGCCCGACGCCCAGCTCGACCGCGTCAAGCAGCAGCTCATGGAGCAAGGGCTGCAGCCGGTCGACTGGGCCGGCAACGTCGAGATGGTCCCCGTATCCGCGAAGACCGGCGACGGGATCGATAGCCTGCTGGACACCGTGTTGCTCGAGGCCGACATTCGCGAACTCCGCGCGAACAAAAACCGGCGCGCCAGCGGCGTCGTGATCGAATCGGCGCTGCACCGCGGACGCGGTGCGGTCGCAACGGTCCTCATCCAAAACGGCACGCTGCGGGTTGGCGACATCGTCGTCGCCGGCGGCACGTTCGGTAAGGTTCGTGCGCTAATAGATGACAAGGGAAAACAAGTAAAAAAGGCCGGTCCGTCCATTCCGGTCGAGGTGATGGGATTGTCTGACGTTCCCGCGGCAGGCGACACGCTGAGCGTCGTCAGCGACGAACGAGTGGCGCGCGAGACCGCGGAAAAACGCGCAACGCGCCGTCGCGACGTGCGCATGGCGGCAGCCGGTTCGCAACGCGTTTCGCTCGAGACCTTCATGTCGATGCCGACCGAAGGCAAAAAGGTGCTCAACCTGATCATCAAGGCCGACGGGCAGGGTTCGCTCGAGGCCCTGCGCACGCGAATGGAATCGCTCTCGACCGAAGACGTCGAGATCCGAGTGATCCACGGCGGCGTCGGCGCCATTTCACCCAACGACGTCAACCTTGCGAGCGCTTCGAACGGCGTGCTGATCGGCTTCAATATCCGCCCCGACGAGACGGCCCGCCGCCTCGCCGAGAACGAGGGCGTCGACTTGCGATTCTACCAGGTGATCTACGAGATCGAAGACGATCTCAAGAAGGCGATGCGCGGCATGCTCACGCCGATAGAACGTGAAGTCGTGCTCGGCCGCGCGGAAGTACGGCAAGTCTTCAAGGTTAGCCGCGTCGGCACGATCGTCGGATGCTACGTCACCAGCGGCAAGATCGCGCGCAACGCCAAGGCGCGCGTGATTCGCGACGCCGCCGTTGCGTTCGACGGTGAAATCGAAAGCCTGCGGCGCTTCAAAGACGACGTTCGTGAGGTCGCGGAAGGCTTCGAGTGCGGCATCCAGATTGCGAAGTTCCAGGACCTCAAGGAAGGCGACGTCATCGAAGCCTACGCGATCGAGCACGTGGCCGCCGAGTTGGTGCGCGCATGAAGCCGCAGCGGATTGCGAAGATCGATCACGAGGTTCAACGCATACTCGGGACGTTGATCTCGCAAGAGCTGCAAGACCCGCGGCTCGCCTTCGTTACGGTGACCCGCGTCGAGGTGAGCGACGACCTGCGGCGCTGCAAGGTCTTCGTGTCGGTGATCGGCGATCGGCACGCGGCCCGACAGTCGCTCGACGCGCTCCAACACGCAAGCCGTTTCCTGCGCGGCGAGCTCGGGCGCAAGATCGATCTGCGCCACACGCCGGAGCTCGTCTTCATTGAGGACCGTTCGGCCGAAAGAGCCATCGCGCTGGCGAAAACGCTGCGCGAAGCGGCGCTGCATTCCGCGCCGCCGGAGCCGAGCGAATGATTGAGAGCACGCCGCGGCTCGCCTCCACCCAAGAAGTCGTGGACGAGCTGAACCGCCGCAGCTCCTTCGTCATGGTAAGTCACGTTAAGCCCGACGGCGACACTCTGGGAGCCGGCTTAGCCTTGGGGCTGGCCCTGAAACGCCTTGGGAAGCGCGTGGCGTACTTTCAGCAGGATTGCGTTCCGCGAAATCTTCGCTTCTTGCCGGAGGCGGAGCTCGTCGGGCGCGATTTGCCGCCGGATTTGCCCGACGACACGCTCTACGTCTTCTGCGATATGAGCGATTCGCGGCGCGCCGGAGAATATTTACCGCCGGTGGAGCGCGAGAACATTCTGGACATCGACCATCATCTGGGGAATGCTCTCTTCGGCAAGCTCAACTACGTGCTGGAGAAAGAATGCTCGACGGGAAGCGTCGTGATGCATCTGCTGCGCTGCCTCGGCGTGCCGCTCGACGCACCTGTCGCAACGTGCATCCTCGCAACGATCATGACCGACACGGGCGGGTTCATGCACTCGAATACCACGCCGGAGGCGCTCGAACTCTCGGCCGAGCTGATGCGGCTAGGAGCCGACAAAGAACAAATTACCGAAGAGATTTTTCTGCGCAAACGCGTTGCCGCAACAAAACTCTTGGGCCGCATCATCGAGGAGATGCGCTTCGAACACGATGCGCGCTACTGTTATTCGTACGTGGACGATGCGATGCTCGCGCAAACCGGAGCGGACGGTGAAGACACCGAGGATACCGTCAATACGCTGCTCGGGCAAGACGGCGTCGACGTCGCCGCATTGTTCAAAGCCATCGAGGGCGAGATCCGCGTAAGCTTGCGTTCGAGCGGCCGGCTCAACGTCCAAGCCGCGGCGCTGCGGCTCGGCGGGGGCGGACACTTTCGCGCGTCGGGCTTGACGTATCCAGGGTCGCTTCAGCAGGCGTTTGCGGCGGTCGAGGCCGCGCTTGTGGCCGAAGGCCTATAGTTTTACGCCGTTGAGTCTGCCCAAGGCGACGTCATCCTGAGCGGAGGCGCATAGCGCCGGAGTCGAAGGACGCAGCGTGATCGGTTTCGTCAATCTCTTCAAGGCGGCAGGACCGAGCTCTGCCCGCGCGGTGTCGCGGGTGCGGCGCATCTACGCGCTCTACGCCGGCGATCGCAAACTCGCGGCGGGACATTTGGGCACGCTCGATCCGCAGGCGGCCGGCGTGCTGCCGGTGGCGCTCGGAAAAGCGACGCGATTGATCCCGCTGCTCACCGATCAACGCAAGAGTTACGTTTGCACGCTGGTGCTCGGGCGTTCGACCACGACGCAAGACGCGCACGGTGAGACGGTCGAAGAAGGAGCGTTGCCCGACGATTGGCCCCAGCGCTTGGAGCAGGCCCTCTCCAACTTCGTTGGGAGAATCGATCAAACGCCGCCGATGTATTCAGCCGCACGGCACGAGGGACGACGGCTTTACGAGCTGGCGCGTCAGGGCAAGAGCGTCGAACGAAAGGCGCGCGTCGTCACGATTTATGGCTTGACGCTCCTGGGCGTCGAGCCGCCCAACACTGGGCGCCTGCGCGTAGCGTGCAGCGAAGGGACCTACGTTCGCACGCTCTGCACCGATCTCGGCACCGCCATCGGAGTGCCGGCGCACATGGGGGCGCTGGTGCGTGAGGCTTCCGGGCCGTTCGTGCTGTACGAGGCTCGCACGCTCGAGGAGATAGCGAAAGCTCCGGAGCGCGCCCTGATTGCGCCCGAACACATCATTCCACTTCCGACGATCGTCTTGGACCTGCGCGGCTCGGCCGACTTCCGCGCGGGGCGCGTCGTTCCGCTGCCCGAGGGCGCGACGGGACGCCACGTTTTCGTTCGCGACGAGTCGCGCGCCTTGGTTGGCGTCGGCGAAGCGCTCGGAACGCTGCTCGCGCCCCGCAAGGTCTTTCTTTGAAAGTCCATCACGAATTTCGGCGCGACGGTGAACGCCCACTCGTTCTGGCGATCGGTTTCTTCGACGGGTTTCATCGCGGCCATCGCGAGATCGCGCGCCAAACATTGCGATTGCGCAGGCCCGGCTGGAGATCCGGCGTTCTCACGTTTGCAAACCACCCTACGACCCACCTCCGGCCGGGAACGGAGCCTGCGCTAATCTGCACGCTCGAGGAGCGTTTGACGCTTTTTTCGGCGGTTGGTTTCGAGGAGTGCTTTCTCGTGACGTTCGACGATGCGATCGCAACGCTCGAGCCCGAAGCATTCCTCGCAATTCTGATCGAGCGCCTGGGAGTGCGCGGCGTCGTCGTCGGCTCGACTTTTCGTTTCGGTCACAAAAGAGGCGGCGACGTTACGATGATGCGCGAATACCTCGCGCCGCGTCGGGTCCGCTGCGTCGCGGTAGAGCACGTCGCCGACGCTGGTGAACGAATCTCGAGCACCCGCATCCGCGCGCTCATCCGCGAAGGCGACCTGGCGCAGGCCGATCACCTGCTGGGCGGCACCGGATACGAGATCCGCGGTCCAGTCGAAACGGGGGCGGGGCGCGGACATCGCCTCGGTTTTCCGACGGCCAACGTACGGCTACCGCTCAAACTGCTGCCCAAGGACGGCGTCTATTCCGCCATCGCGCGCTTCGACGGCCGCGACTACGCCGCGTTGGTTTCGATCGGAACGAATCCGCAGTTCGATGGAGGCATCCGCACCGTCGAGGCATGGATACGTGACTTCGAGCACACGATTTACGGCCGCGAGCTCGCGCTGCGCGGCCTTCGTTACGTGCGCGAGCAGCGGCTTTTCGGTGGAGTCGGCGAACTCACGGAGCAGATGCTGCGCGACCGTCAGGCCATCGGCTATCCGAGCTATGGGTGAAAAGAGTTTCGCCTCGCTCGTGGTTGCGGCGTGTGCGTTGGCGGGGTGCGTCCACGGCGGGAATGCGGCCTCACCGGCGGCAGTCTCCGGACCGGCGCGGGTTGGTCAGCCGGCCCCGAGCTGGAGCGAACCAAGCCTGCCCGGGCCTGCTTTAGCCTCCGCTTCGCTGCGGGGTAAACCGGTCTATCTCAACTTCTTTGCGACCTGGTGTCCGCCGTGCAACCAAGAGGCTTCGGCGATCGACGCGCTGCAGCGGCAGTATGGAGCGCGCGGATTACAGGTCGTCGGCGTCGACGTGCTCGAGAATGCGCGCAAAGCCGCCGAGTTTCGCAGCGCCCATCACCTCAGCTATCCCGTCGTGGTCGACGGCGGGACCTTGCGCGACCAGTACGACGTGAATGGGTTACCGGTGCACGTCTTCATCGACCGGGGCGGAGTCATTCGCAAGATCGCGGTCGGCGAACTGTCTCCGGCAGATATGCGCAGCAACGTCGAACGAATTTTGCGATAGCCCATGTTTACGCGAAGATTCACCGCTCGTGCGGCTGTCGTACTTGCTGCGGCTGTTTTCGTCGGCGGATGTTCGGGAGGGGGCGGCCAGGGCGGCGTCCTGATGCCGGCGGGCAACGGCCCGATTTCCGGCGCGGGCGGCGTCGGGAACACCGTCGTGCGGATCTTTGTACCGAGTACGGCTGCGCTCAATCCCGGGGCTCCGAGACCCGCGCCGCTCCCAACCCCCGCGATGCCGCAAGCCCTCGGCGCCGTTCCCATTACGACGCCACCTCCCGGCGCGATCGGCGGCGGCGGTCCCCAGGGTAGCGGCGCACAAGCGCTCGCGATCAACGTGAGCGGTCCGACGACGATCAGTCAGACCGTCACGGTGGGGCCGAACTCGACGGGCTGCACCCCGTCGCCCGGCGGAACGAGTTGTCAGCTTGCGCTAACGATTCCGGCCGGCACGTACACCGGAACGATCGGAAGCGCCGCCGTCGCCTTCAACGTAACGGCCGCGGCAAGCAACGTGCTCAACCTTACGATGAGCGGCGTTCCAAGCCAACTCGAGGTCGTTCCGGCGTCATTTATGAGCGCGCAGAACGTCCAGGGCGGAATCGATCTGTATGGCGCGGGGAAACATGCATTGCTGGTCGAGATGCTCGATGCCAATCAGAACGTCATCATCGGCTACTCCGGCGCGAGCTTCTCCTTGAGTCAAGCCGGCGGTCCGCTTCCGCTTGCCGTGACGCAGGCAACGGCGCTTGCGCCAAACCTTTTTTACGTCTCAGGGCCGGCCTCCGCGAACCCAAGCTCGAGCATGCTGCGCGCGAGCGCAACCTACGCTGGCCCGTCGAACCCATGCGCTCAGCCGGGCGCCGTCTGCAGCGGCACCGCGCGCGTAGACGTGCGCCAGCTCTTGGGTGTCGCAAACTCGAATCTCAACAACGTGACGCTCTACGTCAGCGGTCAGAGCACGCCGCTCGCCACGATTCAAAACGGCGTCTCAAATCCGCAAGCGCTCGTCTTCGACGCCGCGGGCGATCTCTTCGTCGCCAATCAAGCCGGCGGCGTTAGCCAGTACGCGCCGCCTTATAACCAGGCTCCGAACATCATCACCAACGGAGTGAATCGTCCGCAGGCGCTGGCCCTCGACAACCGCGGAAACCTGTTCGTTGCGAATGGGAACGGCAGCAACACGGTGACGGTGTATTCGCCGCCGTACGGCGGCGCCCCGTCGCAAGTCATCTCGGCCAACGTGGACGATCCGGTAAGCTTGGCGCTTGATTCGAATGCAAACCTTTTCGTCCTCAACGCCGCCGCAAACACGGTTACCGAGTACGCGCCGCCGTACAGCGGTACGATGGCGACAATTTCGAAGGGGCTCAACGCCCCTAATTCTCTGGCTGTCGATTCGCGCGGGAATCTTTTCGTCGCAAACCTGAACTCCACGCCGAACTCCGTCGTGGAGTTCACGCCGCCCTTCTCCGCTCAAAGCGCGCCGGTCGCGACGATTACCAACGGCGTAAACGAACAGGGGACGATCGGCTTGAGCGCCTCGGCGAATCTGTTCGTCCCCAACCAGGGGGCGAATACCGTGACCGAATACGTCGCGCCCTATACGAATTCACCGACGACGATCGTCGGAGGCCAAAGCCAGCCCATCGCTCTGGCGGTCGATATGCTCGGCAACCTCTACGTCGCCAACTACGGCAACAACACCGTTACGGAATATCCCCCGCCGTACGCGGCCGCGTCATGGACGACGTTCAGCAGCGGCATCAGCGCTCCGCTGGCGCTCGCGCTCTCGCCGGCGACCAACGCGGGCACTGCCCTCGTTCCCTAAAAGCGCGCTCTTAGGCGGCTCGCACGCGCAGCACGTCGCCCTCGAGAATAACGCTCGCCCCCGAACCCTCCCGCAGTTCGCCGCGCAGCAACGCCGTTGAAAGCGGCGTGGAGACGTAATGCGAAACCGTGCGCTGTACGTAACGAGCGCCGCTACCGGCGCCCATTGAGACGCGGGCGAGATAGAGCTTGGCCTCATCCGACAGTTCGAGCGTTACGTTTCGCGCGCCCAATCGCTGCGCCAGCGCGTCCACGTGGATGGTAACGATCGCTTCGATTTGCGGCAATCCTAAGTCGGCGAAAGGCACGATCTCGTCGATCCGATCCAGAAGTTCGGTCCGCAGCGCGATGGGAACTTCGTCGTCTTGCAGGTTTGTCGTCAGAATGATGAGCGCATGCCGAAAATCGATCGTGCGGCCCTTCGCATCGGTGACTCGCCCATCGTCCAAAATCTGCAGCAGGATGGACGCGACGTCCGGATGCGCCTTCTCGAGCTCGTCGAACAGCACGACGCAGTAGGGCCGGCGACGTACGGGTTCGGTCAGCTGACCGGCTTCGTCGTGCCCGGCGTATCCCGGCGGAGCGCCGAGCAGGCGTGAAACGGTGTGCGGTTCGGTGAACTCCGAAAGGTCGATGCGGACCAGCGCGGCGTCGCTGCCGAAGAGCGCCTCGGCCAACGTCTTGGCGAGTTCGGTTTTGCCGACTCCACTGGGCCCCCGAAAAAGAAAGCTCCCCAGAGGTTTGCGCGGATCGTGCAACCCCGTGCGCGCCCGCCGAATCGCGTCGGATACGGCGGCGATGGCGCGGTCTTGACCGATCACGCGCTTAGAAAGGAGCTGCTCGAGCTCGAGAAGGCGGCTGGCCTGCGACGAAGTGAGCGAGTCTTGCGGTATCCCGGTCCAGCGCGTGACGACGCCCGCGACGTCCTCCCGGGTCACGCGCGGCAGCTCGACGGCGCCTTTGTTCGCCAAAGCGACGGAGGCCGCGGCCTCGTCGATGAGATCGATAGCTTTATCCGGCAAGAACCGGTCCGCGATGAATCGGGCCGAGAGCTGTGCCGCGGTTTCGATCGCTTCTTCGTCGATGGTTACGTGATGATGCCGCGCGTAGCGTTCGTGCAGACCGCGCAGAATCTCGATCGTTTCCTCGATGCTGGGTTCCTCGACCATGACCGGCTGAAACCGGCGTTCCAAAGCCGCATCGGATTCCACGTATTTCCGATACTCGTCGAACGTGGTCGCGCCGATGCACTGCAAATCACCGCGCGCCAGCTCCGGCTTGATCATCGAGCTGAGGTCGAGCGGAGCCCCTTCGGCGGATCCCGCACCGACCAGCGTGTGCAACTCGTCGATAAAGAGCACGATGTCGCGAGCGCTGCGCTTCACCTCGTCCAGAATGCGTTTGACGCGGCCCTCGAACTCGCCACGGTACTTCGTTCCGGCCACCAGCGTACCGAGCGACAGCGCGAGAACCCGTTTACCGCGCAACGAGGGCGGCGCATCGCCCGCGACGATTCGGGCGGCGAGGCCTTCGACGATTGCGGTCTTCCCGACGCCGGGCTCGCCCACGAGACACGGATTGTTCTTGCTGCGCCGCGCGAGGATTGAAACGATGCGATCGATTTCGCGATCGCGCCCGATGACGGGATCCAGCTTACCGTTGCGTGCTAGCTCGGTGAGATCGCGTGAAAACGCTGCCAGCGTCGGCGTCCCGCCGCGGAAGCGTTTGCCGAGCTCGTCGAGCGGCGAAGTGCTTCCGCTGCCTTGCATCCTTTCGGCGAGCAGAGCGCTGCCCGCGATTAGGCCGGCCGCCGCTAACGCGGCGCCCACGAACGGCAGCGCGCTCGTGGCCGCGCGCTTCTGCGCGCAGGGACCGCAAAGGCGGCGTCCGGCATACGTGGTAACGGCCGGCCGAGCGGCACAGCTTTGGCACTGCGAAGTCATCGCTTAGTGTACCTGGGGCGCCTCGCCAGGTTTCGCACCTGGCGGTTTAGGGCTCCGCCGTGAAGACCATGCTGACCGAAATCGTTACGTTGACGTTGGATTGATCGAATTGCGTGGGCACGTTGGCCACCGCAGCGGCGCGCATCAAGGGCACCGGCCCAGAGGGCTCGCCTCCCAGCTCGATGCTCTTGATTCCAACGATGCGAAGGTCTGCGGCCCGGGCGATCGCCTCGGCGTTCGCGCGCGCTTCCGCGACGGCTTTTGCGGTGGCTTGCTGGCGCGCCACCGCGGGGTCCGACAAGCCGAACGCGACGCCGTTGATCGCGGTGGCGCCGGAACTCATGCAGGCATCGCTAACGCGCCCGGCATCGGCGATCCGCCGCACCTTTACGGAGAAGCTGCGCGACACCGTGAAACCATAGCGCTCGTCCGAAGCCGGCGGAGCGTTCCGCGGCCGAGGATTATAGCTTACGTTATAGTACGCGAGGGTGACGTCGTTACGCGCGATGCCGGCCTTCTCGAGCGCGGCCACGATTCGCCCATATATGGCGTTGTTGTCCGACACGGCGTCGTCGGCGTTTTGCGCGTTTGTCTCAACCGCCGCGGTAACCGTCGCAATGTTGGGCGCCAACGACACGCTGCCGGTTCCGGAGGCGGTAATTTCCGTTCCGGCCGCTCGCGCGATGGCCGCGCCGGCGCTCGCAAACGCGAAGACGCCGAGCAGGCAAATGAAAGTGCGCTTCATAATAGCGTAACGTCCACCGCGGGGGCGCTCGCTACCTTTTGCGCCGGCTTGATGGATCGATAGGAGGAACGACGTTGGGGATTCTTGCCTGGATCGTCTTTGGTCTCATCGTAGGTCTGATCGCTCGCTGGATCGTCCCGGGGGAAGCGCCCGGCGGTCTCATTGCCGACATCATCGTCGGCATCGTCGGCGCGGTCATTGGCGGCTGGCTGTACGGGCTGATCGGGCACGCCGGCGTCACCGGTTTCAATCTTCCGAGCATGCTGTGCGCCTTGATCGGCGCGGTCGTCTTGCTTTGGCTGCTGCGTGCGCTGCGAGGCAAGCCCGCGGTCTGAAGGGCGGGGCTCCCCCTCGAAGAAGCTGAAATTCTATGGCCTACATCATCACCGAACCGTGCATCGGGACCAAGGACAAGTCGTGCGTTGACGTTTGTCCGGTGGATTGCATTCACGGCAAGGATGAAGACGAGATGCTCTTCATCGATCCCGAGGTCTGCATCGATTGCGGCGCGTGCGTTTCGGCTTGCCCGGTCGAGGCGATCTTCGCCGATTCCGACGTGCCCGAGAAGTGGCAGAATTACACCGAAATCAACGCTGAATATTTCAAGAAGTGAATCCGCAAATCTCCGGCGACGCGTTTGACTCGTTTTTTGCGTGGGCGCCATGGGTCATCGGCGCGGCCATTTACTTCGCATTCTACATCGCGAAGCGTCGGGAGTGCGCGCCGCAACCGGCGGCGTCGAGCGGTCAGACCTATGCATGCGCCGGTTGTGGGCGGCGAGGATCGCGCGAGCAGATGGTGCCGCAGGATCACGGCGGCGCGGTGGGCTGGTACTGCCCGCACTGCGCGAGCGCGCAGGTACCCGCTACGTAGCGACTGGAGCGTCCGATTCGCGGGCTACGGTTGCTGGCCGTAGTCTCCCAGAACTTCGTGGATCATCGACGCCATCGCGAGCGCCTCGTCCCATTTCCGCTGCCACATGTTTCTGCCGAAGATGAGTCCGACGCAACCGGCCGCCATCGCGACGTGGGCCTTATGCACGGTAGCATCGTCACCCATCTTGCTCCCGCCCGAGACGAGCACAAGGCTGCGTCCGGCCGATTTGACGACCTTGCGTAAACCCTCGACGTCGTCGAAGGCCAGCGTATCGTAGGGCTTGGGCAGGTTCGCGGCATCGGCGGCTTTCCAGACCGGCTCGTTGAGTTTGATGACGTCCGCGCCGAGCTCGCACGCCACGCGCGCCGCATAGTCAACTGCGTACAACGAATCGATGCTGCCCTTGGCCTTCACGGCCGAGCCGCGGGGATAGGCCCAGACGACGAGCGGCATCCCGTACCGGTCGCAGTCGCGCCGGACGTCGTTGCACTGCGCGATATCCACTTCTTGGGAAGGGCTTCCGACGTACAGCGTGTAGCCCACGGCGTCGGCGCCCAAGCGAATAGCGTCTTCCACCGACGACGTCAGCGGGCTGAACGCCTCGTCGTCCGGCGGAATATTCGTCTTGCCGTTGACCTTCAGTAAGAGCGGAACGCGCCCGGCGTAGTGCTTTTGATACTTTTCGGCGAGCCCGACGTGCAGCGCGATGCCGGAAAAGTTGCCCTCTACCGCGAGGCGATAGATCCAATCCGTGTCGATTGCCGCGGGGTTGTCGAAGAAATCCACCGGTCCGTGTTCCAGCCCTTGGTCGATCGGCAACATCATGAGCGTGCCGTTCGCCGGGCCGTGTTCGTACATCAGGCGGTGCAGCCGCGTGCGCTTACCGATCGACAGATTCATATCGTCAAAGCTCGGGCGGACGATCGGGGGAGAGGCCGTAGCTGTCGTCATGACGGCGGCTTCGCCGAGCTCCGAAGGTTATCCTGAGGCTTCGCCCAAAGGGCCGCTCGTGATTGCGCGGGTCGGATTCGTCGGACTAGGCGCGATGGGTGAGCCTATGGCTCGCTCGTTGCGTCGGGCCGGGTTTAACGTGACGGCAAGCCCGCATCGGCGTCGCGACGCGCTGGAACGCCTGCGCCAGGACGGCGTCCGCGAAGCCGCGGACCCCGCGTCGCTCGCAAGCGAAGTGGACGCGGTCGTCATCTCCGTTCCGGATGCACCCGACGTGGAAGAAGTGCTGTTCGGGTCGCGCGGGGTCGTCGAGGGCGTAAAAACCGGGCTGCTCGTCATCGACATGTCGACCATCTCTCCCGTCGCCTCGCGCCGGTTCGCCGAAAGGCTTGCCGAACGCGGGATCGACTTCGTGGACGCCCCCGTCAGCGGCGGCCCGGCTCGCGCAAGGGACGGTACGCTCACGATCATGGTCGGCGCATCGCCGCAATCGTTTGCGCGCGCCGAGCCGGTATTGCGCGCGATGGGGCAGCCGCACCATCTCGGTCCGGTCGGCATGGGCGAAACCGTCAAGCTGGTCAATCAGATCGTCATCGCGAACGTCATGATCGCAAACGTCGAGGCCTTGGTTTTTGCGAAACGTGCCGGCGCCGAACTCGACGCCGTGCGTTCGGTGCTTGCATCGGCTACGGCTTCCAACTACCTGCTCCAAGAATGGCTGCCCAAGACGTGGTTGGCCGGAACGTTCAGCGGCGGGTTTGCGCTCGATCTCCTCCGCAAAGACCTCGCCGCCGCTCTCGATGCGGCGCGTGCCACGAACTACCCGATGCCGGCAACGGGGCTGGCGTATCAACTCTACACCACTCGCTCCGCAAAAGGGGACGGCGCGCTGGATTACAGTGCGATAGCAAAAGCGTATGAATGGAACGACGGAGATTCGGCCGCCGCGGGCGGCCACGGTCAAGAGTCCGGACGTCAATAAGAAGATCCTCGTCGTGGACGACGAGTCCGCGATCCTGCAAACGTTGCGTTTCAATCTCGAACGCAGCGGCTACGCGGTTGTGACGGCCGGAGACGGCCGCAGCGCCATCGCGATGGCGCAACGCGAGCAGCCGGATCTGGTCGTGCTCGACATCATGCTGCCGGTGCTCGATGGCGTCGAAGCCTGCAAGGAGATTCGCAAGTTCAGTCCGGTGCCGATCATCATGCTTACGGCAAAGGACCAGGAGATCGACAAGGTCTTGGCGCTCGAGCTCGGGGCCGACGACTACGTCACGAAGCCCTTCGCGCTGCACGAATTCCTCGCGCGTGTAAAGGCGCGTTTGCGCCGTCAGAGCGCGCTCCCTTCCGGGCACGAAGAGGCGATTGCGCTGGGCGAAATCGTGCTCGATCCATCCCGCCAACAGCTCACGGTGCGCGGCGCGGACGTTTCCCTCGCGCCCAAGGAGTTCGGGCTGCTCCGCGTGCTGATGGAAAACCAAGGGCGCGTCGTCACGCGGCAGACGCTGCTGGACAAGGTTTGGGGATACGACTTCGAAGGCGAACAGCAGACCGTCAGCGTGCACATCCGCTGGCTGCGCGAGAAGATCGAAGAAGACTCGCGCACACCGCGACATATCTTGACCGTTCGAAGTCGCGGCTACATGTTCAAAGCTTGACGCCCCTGGAGTGGTCGCTGCCCGCGCTTATCGCCGGGCTCGCCGGCGGCTTCGCTATTGCGCGCGTGCTGCGCCTACGCGCGGACTCAGCCGGCGTCGAGAGCGCGGAGGGCGCGGAGCCTCCCACTTCATCCGAGTCCCCTCCCGTGTCGGTCGACAGCGGTTTCGCGCGCCTGGTGGGGGCGCTCCCGATCGGCGTAATTCTGGTGGACGGCGCGCGGCGCGTCGAGTTTGCCAATGCCGCTGCCGGAAGCGCCTTCGGATTCGATCCCGATCGCGCGAGGAATCTGCACATCATCGAAGCCATTCACAACGTGGAGCTGGAGCATCGGATTACCGATGCGGTGAGCGGCGAAGCATCGGTTGCGCCGCTCGTGCTGACCGGAGCGGATGGGCAGCGAACCTACCGCGTCTCGGTGTCCCCGCTTCCCGACGAAAACGGCAGTTCGCATCGCGTCGTCATCTTTTCGGACGATCAGACCGGATTCGTTCGCTTGGACCGAGCGCGCAAGGAGTTCCTTTCAAACGTGTCACACGAGCTGCGCACGCCGCTGTCGTCCATCAAGCTGATGCTCGAGACCGTCTTGGAAGCGCCCGAGGAGGAGGCCCGCGATCTCTTCGTTCCGCAAGCGCTGGCTCAGGTCGATCGCTTGACCGCGCTCGTCGGTCAATTGCTCGAACAGGCGCGCGCCGAGTCGGGACAGCTCAAACTGTCGCTGCGCGACGTCGATCTCGAGGAGATCGCGCGCCCTATCGTGGCATCGTTCGAGCAACAGGCGTGGAGCAAGGGCGTCTCGCTCGAACTCTCGACGCTGCGCCCCGTGCGCGTCGAGGCCGATCCCGACCGCCTCGCACAAGTTTTCGTTAATCTGATCGACAATGCGCTGCGCCACACGTCCGGCGGCGGACGAATTCGCATCGAGCTCGACGCGCGCGACAGCGATGCGGTGTTGCGCGTGCGCGACACGGGCGAAGGCATCCCGTACCGCGACCTTCCTCACATCTTCGAACGCTTTTACGTCGTGGATCGCTCGCGGACGCGGGGCAGCGGTGGTGCGGGCCTCGGGCTAGCAATCGTGAAGGGAATCGTTGACGCGCATGGCGGAGCAATTTCCGCGGAATCGATGTTGGGGCGCGGCACGTCGTTTACGATTCGTCTGCCGATCATGCGCATCAAGCGCGAAGCGAGCCGCTAAGAATCACGAACTGATTAACGGGAGCGGGCCTTTCGGTTCCGGTGACGAATACGGGCGACGCATGTTCGTGGCTGCCGAGCACTCGACCGAGCTGTCGAAAGAAACCAAGATCAGGGTCGAGAAGCTCGACGTTTATTATGGTGCGTTTCGCGCAATCCGAGACGCGTCACTCCACGTGCCGGCAAACCGCGTGATGGCGCTGATCGGCCCCTCGGGCTGCGGGAAGTCAACGTTCATCCGATCGCTCAATCGCATGCACGACCTCACCCCGGGCGCGCGGGTCGAGGGCCACGTCTTTCTGGACAATGAAGACATCTACGCGCCCGAGATCGATCCCGTAACGATCCGTTACCGCATCGGGATGGTTTTTCAGCGTCCGAACCCGTTTCCGAAATCCATCTTCGACAACGTCGTCTACGGGCCGCGCATTCACGGCGAGCGGAACAGAAGCGAACTGATGAACATCGCCGAGCGCAGCCTGCGCCACGCCGCCCTTTGGGACGAAGTCAAGGATCGCCTGGATCGCTCGGCCCTGGCGCTGTCGGGGGGTCAGCAACAGCGCCTCTGCATCGCACGATGTCTCGCCGTCGATCCGGAGGTCGTTTTGATGGACGAACCGGCTTCGGCGTTGGACCCGATCGCGACGAGCAAGATCGAGGATCTGATCTGCGAGCTCAAAAAACACTACACCGTCGTGATCGTCACGCATTCGATGCAGCAGGCCGCGCGCATCAGCGAGAACACGGCGTTTTTCTTGCTCGGCGACCTGGTCGAATCTGACACGACGGCCACGATTTTCACCAAGCCCAAGGACAAACGCACCGAGGATTACATCACCGGACGGTACGGCTAGCCCCCACCCGGGTTAAGCATCTGTTAAGAACGCCTTAATCAGCGAGCGCTAGACTATTTTCGGATCTCCCTCCTGACCTTCAAAGGAGCACCGCTTTAACGTGTCATTTGCAATCGCCCGCGCCGGATTGCTGGCGGCGGCAATGCTCATTACGAGCATGTCTGTGGGACTGGCGGCAACACCGGCAACACCAGTCGCGCAGACGAGTACGCCGGCTATGGATTTCGGCGCTCCCCCCGCGGGGCAGATTCCGATTCTCTTCAACGACCGCCACGTTTACACCAAACCCGACGTGCTCAAGCAAGCTCGCGTGTTGGCCGCGCTCGTGCGGGGCGGCACGATCTTGATCCCCTTGCGCTCGATGTTCGAGCAGATGGGCGCGACGGTTTCCTACGATTCGTCCAGCAAGACGGCCACGGTGTCCAAATCGGGGGCCGAGGTGCGCGTTACCGTGGGCAAACCCGAAGTGATCATCAACGGCGAGTCGCGTCCGCTCGACGTGCCCCCGATCGTCTATAACGGCGTCGTACTCGTACCGGTCCGCGTGATCTCCGAAGGCATGGGCGCATACGTCCAATGGGTGCCCGACCGGCGGTTAGTGGTGGTCCGATATATTCCGGCGACGCCGCCGCCGGCTGAGGCTCCTCCACCGGCAGCTCCGGAAGCGACCCTCGCTCCCGCCCCACCGCCGCCGCCGAAGCCCAATCCCTTAACTCTGGGTGGATACGTGCGTTCGTATTACTTCACGCGGCAAAATGCGTCCAATAATCCTGGAGCAGAATTCAACTTTACGCCCGGGGCCAAATACAGTTCGGCCGGCGTCAATCAGGCAAGTTGGAACACCGCCCTCGCCGTGCATGGCGATTACAATTTTCCGGGCGGCGGCTGGATAATCGGTGGCACGTACCTTTACGCGAATCCGATCAACGGGCCATGCGTAGTTCCCGCCAATCACGCCAAAGGCGCCGTCTGCGTCTCGCAGGCTCCACCCAATACCAATCCCGACGATACACTCCCCGGCTTTACGATGAGCACCTTTTACGAGGCGTACCTGAAATATAAAGCCTACGGCTGGTCGGGAACGCTCGGCAATCAACTCTTCAATACCCCGTGGGCGAACCCATCGGATTCGCGTCTGAAGCCAGTCGCGTTTCAGGGTGGCGATCTCGGCTACACTTTTCCGTCGGGCTTGACGTTCGAGGGCGCGGACATGCTCACGTTCCAAAACCGGACCAGCTCGGACTTTAGCCGGCAGACGTTGCTGACCAGCTATCCGGCCGGTTCGCCTGGCCTGGCTTCGAATATCCAGGTTCCGGGCGGAGCAGGCATCAACACGAACGGCTTTGCATTCGGCAAGGTCGGCTACAGCAATCCCGCCGGAATTTCTGCGGACGGTTACTTCTATGGGGTTAGCGATATCGCGAACATGTGGTGGTTTGACGGGAAGTACACGTTCTCGCCGAGCGGATGGGCGCCGTTCATCGCTCTGCAGGGCGGTTTCGAGAACAACGCGGGACAATCGTACATCGGAAAGATCAACAGCCAGGACGTCGGAGTGCAGCTGGGCGCCAACCTTACCAAAAACATCCAAATCGCCGCCGGCTATGACGAGATCCCCTGGCACACCGATTCGGTCTTCTTGCCCAAGAACGTAACGTGCAACAACTCCAACTTCCAGGTCAGCGCAAAGGCGAACTTCGCCTATTTGTTGCCAATGAACGCCCCGCAGTGTTTCACCCAGCCAAACGGCATGACTCAAATCTACTACGGCGGCTGGGCCAGCCCGTATACCGACAGCTATGCCACCGACCCGTTCTTCACGACGCAGATTTCGCAGGGTATGGCCGATCGGCGTGCGCCTGGAACGTCGTGGAAAGTTGGACTCACGTTTACTTCGACCAACAAGCGCTGGGTGTTCATTGCGAGCGACGCCTGGTACAATTACGGCAATGCGCTCGCTCCGGAAAGCACGAACGAGTGGAATCTTGACGGACAATACCACTTCAGCAAACCAGGGAAGGGAGCGTATCACGGTCTGCTGCTGCGCTATCGGTACGCGCAACGGTCTCTTTCAAACACCTTTTGCGGCGCGGCCCAGACCAGCTGCCCGCCGGGATCTACCCTCGGGTCTAGCGAGTTTGGTGGGTTACCGCTGTTCAAGTACAATCGCGCGCAGTTGGAATACGACTTCTAAGGTCGACCTCACGGTCACGCCGCGAAAATCGCCCGGCCGTTCGGCCGGGCGATTTCCTTTCCCTAACTTTTGTGATTAATGACCAAGGTCATTAATCTCGATTCCAAGAAATTGACCCTAGTTACTTTAGGCTAACAGGAGGTTCCTTCTCCCAATGAAGACTGCTTTTGTTCGCGTGGGCCTGATCGCCGCGGCCCTCGTCGCGGCTGGCGCATCTGTAGGACTGGCGGAAACACCGGCCACACCAGTCGCGCAGACGGGGACGCCGACCGCCGATTTCGGCGCTGCCCCCGCGGGGCAGATTCCGATTCTCTTCAACGACCGCCACGTTTACACCAAACCCGACGTGCTCAAGCAAGGTCGCGTGTTGGCCGCGCTCGTGCGGGGCGGCACGATCCTAATCCCCTTGCGCTCGATGTTCGAGCAGATGGGCGCGACGGTTTCCTACGATTCGTCCAGCAAGACGGCTACGATGTCCAAATCGGGGGCCGAGGTGCGAGTTACCGTGGGCAAACCCGAAGTGATCATCAACGGCGAGTCGCGCCCGCTCGACGTGCCGCCGATCGTCTATAACGGCGTCGTACTCGTACCGGTCCGCGTGATCTCCGAAGGCATGGGCGCATACGTCCAATGGGTGCCCGACCGCCGGTTGGTGGTGGTCCGATATATTCCGGCGACGCCGCCGCCGGCTGAGGCTCCTCCACCGGCAGCTCCGGAAGCGACCCTCGCGCCTCCGCCGCCGCTGCCTCCGACACCCAACCCGTTTTCGATCCACGGATTCGTGCGCTCGTTCTACTTCACGCGCCAGAACGCGTCGAATAATCCGGGAGCACAGTTCAACTTCACCCCGGGAGCCAAATACAGCTCGGCCGGCGTCAACCAGGCGAGTTGGAACACGGCGATCGCCCTCGGCGGCGACTACAACTTCCCCGGCGGCGGCTGGGGCGTCGGCGGAACGTATCTATACGCCAATCCGATAAACGGCCCGTGCGTCGTTCCGGCCAACCACGCGAAGGGCGCCGTGTGCGTCACGCAAGTCCCGCCCAACACCAATCCCGACGACACGCTGCCCGGCTTTACGCTGAGCACGTTTTACGAGGCGTACTTGAAGTACAAGGCGTACGGCTGGGACGGCGCGATGGGCAACGTTTTGTTCAACTCGCCCTGGGCGAATCCGGCGGATTCGCGCTTGAAACCGGCGGCGTTCGAAGGTGGATACCTCGGCTATACTTTCCCAAGCGGTTTGACCTTTCAAGGCGCCGACATGCTCGCGTATGAAAACCGCACGAGCTCGTCGTTTGGCCGGCAGACGCTGATGACGAGCTATCCGGCGGGCAATAACGGCTTAGCTCCCAACATCGTCGTTCCGGGAGGCTCGGGCATCAATACCAACGGCTTTGCGATGGGCAAAGTCGGATACGCAAATCCTTCCGGGACCGGGCTTGCAGCCGATGGATACTTCTACGGCGTCAGCGATCTGGTCAACATGTGGTGGGGAGACGCCAAGTACACCTTACCGGGAAGCTGGGCGCCGTTCATCGCGGTGCAAGGCGGAACCGAACAGAACGCCGGCCAGTCGTACATCGGCAAGATCAATAGCCAGGCCTACGGCGCGCAAATCGGAGCCACCATCGCGAAGAACTTCCAGCTTACCGTTGGCTACGACGCGATTCCGTGGAAGACCGACACGATCAATCTGCCGGCGGGCGTGACCTGCAACAACTCGAACTTCCAGGTCTCGGCAAAGGCGACGCTAGCCTACGTCCTGCCGCTCAACGCGGCGCAGTGCTTCACCAACACCAACGGCACCACGCAAATCTACTACGGCGGTTGGGCCAGCCCATACACCGATAACTACGACAGCGATCCGCTCTTCACGACCAACGTCACGCAGGGTATGGCCGACCGGCGCGCGCCGGGAACGTCGTGGAAAGCCGGTATTCAATACACCTCGAACAACCAGAAGTGGATCTTCATCGCAACCGACGCGTGGTATAACTACGGCAACGCGCTGGCGCCGGAGAACACGAATACCTGGGTTCTCGACGGTCGCTATCGCTTCGGGCATGTCGGCAAGGGCCCGTATCACGGCCTGGTCCTCCGGGATCGGTACATCCAGCGCACGCTCTCCAACACGTTCTGCGGGGCCAACGGCACGACGAGCTGTCCGCCCGGCGCTTCGATCGGCTCGTCCGAGTTTGGCGGGTTACCGCTGTTCAAGTACAATCGCGCGCAAATCGAATACGACTTCTAGGGGGCAGAACGTGAAAATCCACCTTAGAAATGGGGCCTTGATTGGGCTCGCAGCACTCGCGCTCTGCGCCGGCGGCTATGCCGGCGCCGAGGGGCAAAGCTCGACGACGATTCTCAACGTTTCCTACGATCCCACGCGCGAACTCTACGACGACTACAACGCGGTCTTTGCAAAGTACTGGAAGGCGAAAACCGGTCAGACCGTGACGGTCCAGCAATCGAACGGCGGTTCGGGAAAACAAGCACGCGCCGTTATCGATGGTCTCCCCGCCGACGTCGTAACCCTAGGCCTCGCCTACGACATCGATGCAATCGCGCAAAGGACTGCGCTGATCCCAAGAAACTGGCAATCTCGCTTGCCCCAGAACAGCACGCCGTACACCTCAACGATCGTTCTTCTCGTGCGTGAGGGCAATCCCAAGCACATCCGCAACTGGAACGATTTGGTGCGGCCGGGCGTCTCCGTCATCACACCGAATCCAAAAACCTCCGGGGGCGCACGCTGGAACTTTCTGGCGGCTTGGGCGTACGCGCTCTCGCAGCCGGGCGGAAGCGACGCGTCGGCCAAAGCATTCGTCACCAAGCTCTACAAGAACGTTCCGGTACTCGATTCCGGTGCCCGCGGCTCCACGACGACGTTCGTCGAACGCGGCATCGGCGACGTTCTGATCGCCTGGGAGAACGACGCCCTTCTCGCAGTCAATCAGTTGGGTCGCGGCCGCTTCGAAATCGTACGGCCCTCTTTGAGCGTGCTCGCGGAGCCGCCCGTCGCATTGATTGACGGTGTCGTGGATAAGAAGGGAACTCGCCGCGTCGCCGACGCGTACCTCCGGTATCTCTACTCGCCCGCGGGCCAAGAGATCATTGCGCGGCACTACTTCCGCCCGCGCCTTGCTGCGGTGGCAAAGAAGTACTCCCGGCAGTTTCCCGCCATGAAGCTCGTCACGATCGAGAGATTTGGCGGCTGGGACAAAGCGCAGCGGGAGTATTTTGCCGACGGCGGCGTCTTCGACCAGATCTATCAGCCGTGAAGTTTCGGCGCCGGAGCATCATTCCGGGATTCGGATTGACGCTGGGGTTCACGGTCTTTTATCTCTCGCTCGTCGTCCTCGTCCCGCTCTCGGCCACCTTTTTCGAGGCGTCCAAAGTCGGCTGGCACGAGTTCTGGCGCATCGTTATGACTCCGCGCGCGCTCGCCTCCTACGGCCTCAGCTTCGGCGCGTCGCTGGTTGGCGCAACGCTGAACTTCTTTCTCGGCACGCTGGTCGCGTGGGTCTTAGTACGATATAGTTTTCCGTTCAAACGCGTCTTGGACTCACTCGTGGACTTACCGTTTGCATTGCCGACCGCGGTCGCCGGAATCGCGCTGACGACGTTGTACGCGAAGACCGGTTGGTTCGGAGGGCCGCTGGCCTCGGCCGGAATACACGTTGCGTTCACGCGGCTGGGCATCGTCGTGGCGCTTACGTTCGTCGGCTTGCCGTTCGTCGTACGGACCGTTCAGCCGGTCTTAGAAGATCTGGATACGGAGCTCGAAGAGGCTGCTGCCAGCCTGGGAGCGGGGCGTTGGCAGGCGTTCACCCGAGTCGTCTATCCTTCAATTGCTCCAGCGGCGCTTGCGGGGTTTGCATTGGCATTCGCGCGGGGCGTCGGCGAGTACGGCTCGGTGATCTTCATTGCGGGCAATATGCCGATGCGAACGGAGATCGCTCCGCTGCTCATCGTTACGAAGCTCGAAGAATACGATTATGCCGGAGCGACTTCGATCGCGGTCGTTATGCTCGTCATTTCGTTCGTATTTCTGCTTGCGATCAACATGCTGCAACGCTGGAGCAGTCGCCGCGAAGGCCGCGATGAGCCCGAAGCGCCGGCGTTGCGCCCGGCGTTCGCCTTGGAGGGTTGATGGGGGTTATCGGCGAGTCGGCCCTCGTGCGACGGCTTCTGATCGGCGTATCCGTGATGTTCCTCGGCGCGTTCCTCTTGGCGCCCCTCGCCGTCGTCTTTGCCGTCGCGTTCGGACAAGGCGTCGCTGCGTACTTTGCGAGCTTTCGGGACCCCGATACCCTTGCAGCGATTCGGCTCACCCTGTTGGCCGCCGCCATCGCCGTACCGTCGAATCTGACGTTCGGGATTGCGGCAGCGTGGGCGATCGGTAAGTTCGAGTTTTGGGGCAAGAGTTTTTTGATTGCGCTCATCGATCTGCCATTTTCGATATCGCCGGTGGTTGCGGGTCTGACCTACGTCTTGCTGTTTGGCGCACAGGGGGTCTTGGGCCCGTGGCTTACATCGCACAACCTGCACGTGATATTTGCGGTCCCCGGCATTGTCCTCGCGACGATTTTTGTAACGTTTCCTTTCATTGCGCGCGAGCTGCTGCCGTTGATGGCTGCGCAAGGAAACGACGAAGAAGAAGCCGCGATAACACTTGGCGCAAGCGGCTGGCAGACGTTTCTGAAGGTCACGCTGCCGAACGTGAAGTGGGCGTTGCTCTACGGCGTTATTCTGTGCAACGCGCGCGCCATGGGCGAGTTTGGCGCCGTCTCGGTGGTCTCCGGCCACATACGGGGGTTGACCGACACGATGCCGTTGCAAATTGAAGTCCTCTACAACGATTATCAGTTCGTGCCGGCTTTTGCCGTCGCTTCGCTTTTGGCACTGCTGGCGTTGGTCACGCTAGTCGTCAAGAGCGCGGTGGAATGGCGGGCCGGGAAGCTTAGGAGCCAGCTCGCATGAGCATTGCCGTTCGGAACGTCACAAAAGCGTTTGGCGTCTTCACCGCGCTGAATCATGTCGATCTCGATGTGCCGCAGGGCCGCCTGGTCGCACTCCTGGGGCCCTCCGGCTCCGGAAAGACCACGCTGCTGCGCATTATCGCCGGTTTAGAAGTTGCCGACGCCGGGTCGGTGCAATTCGACGGCCAGGACATCAGCAATCGCAGCGCGGGCGAGCGGCGGGTGGGATTCGTCTTTCAACACTATGCGCTCTTTCGCCACATGACCGTCTTCGAGAACATCGCTTTCGGCCTTCGCGTGCGCTCGCGTCAAACGCGGCCGTCACCCGGTCAGATCCGCAACCGGGTGGGGGAGCTACTGCATCTCATTCAACTCCAAAATCAGGCCGGCCGGTACCCGACCCAGCTCTCCGGTGGACAGCGCCAACGCGTTGCCCTGGCGCGGGCGCTAGCCGTGGAGCCGAGCGTGCTGCTCCTCGACGAACCGTTCGGCGCGCTCGACGCGAAGGTGCGGTTGGAGCTCCGCAGGTGGCTGCGTCAGCTGCACGACGAGGTCGGCGTCACCAGCGTGTTCGTGACGCACGATCAGGACGAGGCCCTCGAGGTTGCGGACCAAGTTGCCGTCATGAACGGCGGGCGGATCGAGCAGGTCGGCACTCCCGACGAGGTTTATAATCGGCCTGCGAACTCGTTCGTCTACAATTTCTTGGGCAACGTCAACCTGTTTCACGGCCGCGTCGATAATGGGACGGCGTACATCCATCAGGAAGCGACGGGCCATCTGGTTTTCGTGCGCCCGCACGAGTTGGAAATTGCACGGCAGCCGAGGGGTGCGAATTATTTCCGTGCGACGACCAAGCACATCAACGCCGCAGGTCCGCTGGTCAAGGTCGAGGCGGTCACCGAGTGGGGCGCGCGGGTTCACGTCGAAATGCCGCGGGAGCGCTTCCGCGATCTCGCACTGCGGAACGGCGAGGAAGTTTTCATCACGCCGCGGGACCTCGCGGTCTTCGCGAACGACCAGCGCGCGGTTTAGTCGTCGCGCGGGGGTTTCCTCGCGCCCGAGTGAAATACCGCGCCGTCATGGCTTCCTCGATGCGGGCGCTCGTCAAGCCGGGCCCGGCGCCCGGTTTTGTGTTATCGGAAGTGCCGGTCCCGTCCATCGGTCCGACCGACGTATTGATCCGCGTCGAGAAGGCGGGCTTGTGCGGGACAGACTATCACATCTATACCTGGGATAGCTGGGCGCACCACCGCGTCAAGCCTCCGTTAATCGTCGGCCACGAATTCATGGGAACCGTCGCCGCGGTTGGCGATGCCGTACGCGCGGTTCGCGTCGGCGAACGCGTTTCTGCGGAGGGGCACATCGTGGATCTGACGTGCCTCCTCTGCCGCACCGGACAGGCGCACATTTGTGAACGCGTCGAGATCATCGGCGTCGATCGCAGCGGCGCGTTTGCGGAATATGTGGCGATACCGGAGTACAACGTCTGGCGGCTCGATCCCGCGATTCCCGACGAGTGTGCCGCAATCTTCGATCCGCTGGGGAATGCCGTGCACACGGTGATGGCCGCGGGCGTGAGCGTCAAGAGCGTTGCCATCACGGGCGTGGGCTCGATCGGTCTCATGGCGATTCCGGTCGCGCGCGCAGCCGGTGCCGCAACGGTCTATGCAATCGACGTCAATCCCGCCAAACTCGACCTCGCGCAGCGTCTTGGCGCGGACGAAACATTCCTGGCAACTCAGCCCGATCTCGTCGCGGAGATTCGCCGGCGCACTCGCGGCGACGGGGTTGACGTGCTGCTGGAGATGTCGGGCAGCGGCGCGGCGATCGACCAGGGATTGCAGTTCTTGCGCAACGGCGGAACCGCTGCGCTGCTGGGCATCCCGTCCGACAACGTCAGCCTGAACCTCGCCGAGCGCATCATCTTCAAGGGGCTGACCGTACTGGGAATCAACGGGCGCCGCATGTTCGAGACCTGGTATGAGACCGAAGCGCTCGTGAAGAGCGGCCGCGTCGATCCGCGCGCCATCATCACGCACGTGCTCCCCTACACGCAGTTCGAGCACGCGTTCGACTTGATGAGGAAAGGCGAGGCGGCCAAGATCGTTCTCGACTTCAAAGGAGACATTGCAAAGCCATGAATCAGGCGTTCGAAGCCAAACTGCAAAAAGACCTCGACGCACTCAAACAGGCCGGCACGTATAAGCGCCTCCGTCATTTGACGACGCCGATGGCGCCGGAAGTGCACATGGAAGAAGCCGGCGACGTCATCGTGCTGTCGAGCAACAACTATTTGGGGCTTGCGGATCAGCCGGAAGTCGTCGCGGCCGGGAAGGAAGGGCTTGACAAGTACGGAGCCGGTACCGCATCCGTTCGCTTCATCTGTGGTACGTTCGATATCCATCGCGTGCTCGAGGCAGCGATCGCAAAATTCTTGAGCGTCGAGGCATCGCTTTCGTACGTTTCCTGCTGGAACGCCAATACCGGGCTCTTCCCCACGATCTGCGATGAGGGTTCCGCGATCGTTTCCGACGAGCTCAACCACGCATCGATCATCGACGGCGTGCGGTTGGCGTCAAAGGCGCGAAGAGAGCGGTTCAAGCACGGCAACATGCGCGAGCTCGAAGAGAAGCTCAAGAGCGTTGCGGGCTGTTTCCCGATTGCCGTCGTCACGGACGGCGTCTTCTCGATGGAAGGCGATCTCGCCAAGCTGCCCGAGATCGTGGCCCTTGCCAAGCAATACGGCGCCATCACCGTGGTCGACGATTCGCACGGCACGGGCGTGATGGGTGAAACCGGGCGCGGCACCGTGGAGCATTACGGCCTGACGGGGCAAGTCGACGTGATCACCGGAACGCTTGGAAAAGCGCTGGGCGGCGCCGCGGGCGGGTTCGTCGCCGGCAGCGCCGCACTGATCGACACGTTGATCCAACGTTCGCGACCGCAGCTTTTCTCCAACGCACTGCCCGCGACGGTCGCATGCAGCTCGCTCGCGGCCATCGAGTATCTCGACGGACATCCGGAGCTCGTGCGGACGCTGCGTGAAAAGACCCGCTATTTCCGGGAGGGATTGAAACGGATCGGGTATGCGCCGCTCGAAAGCGAGAGTGCGATCGTGCCGATCATCGTCGGGGAGACGGCGTTTGCCATCGCGCTCAGCGATAAGCTCTTGAAAGCCGGCGTTTTCGTTACCGGTTTTGGCTTCCCCGTGGTTCCGGAAGGCACCGCGCGCATTCGAGTGCAGATCAGCGCCGCCCTCACGGAGGACGAGATGGATCGAGCGCTGGCGGCGTTCGAAGCCGTCGGTAAGGAAACCGGACTGCTTAAAGGTTAGGCGCTTTTTAGGAAATATCGTCACGATGCCGGTTTCATTCGATAAGCTCGAATTCCACCGAACGGGGATCGTCCTGAAGCCTGGCGACGTTGGCGCCGGGGGCATGGGGGTTTTGAATCCGGCGTGCACGCGTCTTCGCGACAATGCGCTGCAGCTCTATCCGCGCATAGTCGCTCCGGGGAACATTTCCCGCATCGGCTCGTTCCGCGGGTCCGAACGTGAAGACGGCACGATGGAGGTCGCGTCTCAAGGCTACGCGCTCGAGCCGGACGCGCCGTACGAGCTGCGCACAGAGCCCGGCGGATACGGTTGCGAAGATCCTCGCGTCACCTTCGTGAAAGCGATCGACCGGTACGTCATGGCCTACGTTGCCTTCGGTCCGCGCGGACCAGAGGTCGCAGTCGCCGTCTCGCCGGACGGTCTGCAATGGCAGCGGCTAGGCTTGCTGCAATTTCAAGGGAGCAGGACGCCGTTCGCCGACAAAGATGCGGCGTTCTTTCCGGAGCCCGTTATCTCACCCGGTGGAATCGAATCGCTCGCGTTCTATCATCGCCCGACGCTGCAGCTTTCGGTAGCGGACGGCCGGAGCGCGCTCGACGTGATCGAAGCGTTGCCGCCGAGCCGCCGTGAAGGCATCGCGATCGGATACATTCCGCTCGAAGCCGTCGTCACCGACTTGAGCGCGCTCTGCATGGTTACCGAAACGCATCGCCTGAGGATGCCGGAGGCCACGTGGGGATCGATTAAAGTGGGGGCTGGAACGCCGCCCGTTCGCATTCCCGAAGGCTGGCTTTCCGTCATTCATGGCGTCGACGAGCTGCCCCACGCGAGAGGCAAGGCGTTGCTGCGGTATAGCGCCGGCGTGATCGTGCACGACGCGCGGCGATTGGATCGAATCCTGTTCCGATCGCACGAGCCGCTATTCATACCCGAGGTGCGCGGCGAACTGCGAGGCGCCGTCGGCCACGTCGTTTTCCCCACCGGCATCGACCGCCGTGGAGAGAACGAATTCGATATCTATTACGGCATGGCCGACTACGAGATCGGTCGCGGAAGGCTGACGCTTTTCCGGCACACGTGACGCTCGCTGCTTCGCTCGAGCGATATCGGGCCAGCGCTGCGGAATTGGTTGCGGGGGGTGGATTTGAACCACCGACCTTCGGGTTATGAGCCCGACGAGCTACCGGACTGCTCCACCCCGCGATGAGAGCGACTACACTACGACGGCGCGGGTTTCACCCCTGCCATAGGCGCGGGCGCGGTGCTCGCGGCATGGATGCCGAAGGCAGTCTAATGCCGAGCGGCTTGCTTGCGGAGCGCATTCCAAAAATCCACCTCCACTGCCACCTGGAGGGAAGCCTACGGGCAGCGACATTCGTCGAACTGGCGGCGAAAAACGGCGTACCGCTTCGCTACACCCGGTCGCGAACGGATGAGCCATCCTTCGACTCCGCTCAGGATGACAAAGGGTCCGTTGAATCCGATCCGTATCGCTTCAAGGATCTCGACGAGTTCTTGCTGCTCTTTGCCGCCGTGAGCCGATCCTTACGCGATCCGCGAGACTATGCGCGGCTGGCGCGCGAGTTCGTCGAGGACGCGCTGCAACAGGACGTCATCTATGGGGAGTTGTTCGTCTCTCCATCGGTTTGGACGTTCTTTAATCCGGCCCTCGACATTCGCGCAACGCTGGAAGCGATCGTCACTGAATTGCGCGCGGCCCAACCGCGGGCGACCTTCAGGCTCCTGTGCGACCTAACGCGCAACTTCGGTGCGGACGATGCTCTCGAAACGGTGCGGAAAGTGGCGGGCATGACGGATTTGGACGTGATCGGCGTTTCGCTCGGCGGAGACGAAGCGCGTTTTCCGGCGAGGCTTTTCGCCGACGCGTTTGCCTATGCTCGCGCTGAAGGTTTGCATTGCGTCGTACATGCGGGCGAAGCCGATGGGGCGCACAGCGTTCGGGACGCCGTTGACGTGCTGCGGGCCGAGCGCATCGGACACGGCATTCGCGCGCTCGAGGACCGGGGAACCGTCGAGATGCTTGCCGAGCGTCGCATCCCGCTCGAGATCTGCCCCACGTCAAATCGGCTGACCGGCGTCGCCCTCCCCGGCCGCCCGCATCCGCACGTCGATTTCGACGAATTCGGCTGCATCGTCACGATTGACTGCGACGATCCGGCCATCTTTCGCACCTCCTTGCAGCGGGAGTACGCGGCGGTCGAGCAGGTTGCGGGGGCTGCTGCCTTGGAGCGCTACGTGCGCAACGCCATCCACGCTAGCTTTGCCGAAGCGCATGCGAAGCAGGCGATGGAGGCACGGCTGGCCGCGGCGGTTGCGGAACTTCAGGCGGCGCCGCGAAGTTAATACGAGATATGCCCGGTCACTCGCACTCGCACTTTGCCGAGTCCTTCGAAATGTATATGAAGGCGATCTATCGCCTCGAACGTGAAGGGCCCGGCGTTACGACTTCGGCTTTAGCGACCGAATTGGGCATCGCTCCGGCATCCGTGTCCGGCATGCTCAAGAAGCTCGTTCACGACGGCTACGTGGAGCATGAGGTTCGCGGCGATATCAAGCTGACGCGAAAAGGACTCGAGGTCGCCGTCGGCGTCGTGCGGCGAAACCGCTTAGCGGAGCGCCTCCTCACCGACGTTCTCGGCATGCCGTGGGACGAGGTCTACTCGGAAGCTTGCATTCTGGAACACGCCATTACGGAACGCGTGGAAGAGCGGCTCGTCGCCGCGCTCGGCAATCCGCAGACGTGCCCGCACGGTCATCCGATTCCGCCGAAGGATTTGACCGAGCCGGTGCGCACTGGAATTCCGCTCGCGCAAGTGGAGCCGGGCAGAAAAGTAACGGTTTCGGGCGTCACCGAGCAAATGCCCGAGATGTTGCGCTATCTCGGCCAGGTAGGGTTGCGTCCGGGCGCGCGTCTCTGCGTGCTCGAGAAGGCGCCGCTCGGGGGGCCGGTGACCATCGAAGTGGGCGGCGAGCGTCACGCCATATCGCTCGAGCTGGCCCGCACGGTCATGATCGCGTGATCACGCGCTTTTTGATTCTGCTCAACGTCATCGGCTATCTCTGGGAAATCTCGGTTGGGGGTCCGGAAATGCTTTCCGGCTTCGGCGGATCGGGAAACGGGATGGTACGCGTGCTCGGCGATGGCGCGCTGATCCCGGCAGCAGTGTTACAAGATGGGCAGTGGTGGCGCATTTTGACCGGCGCCTTCCTGCACGGCGGTTTGATCCACATCGGCGTCAACATGATGTCGCTGTTCTTTCTGGGACGCTTCATCGAATTCGCGCTGGGCTCGTGGCGGATGCTGGTGGTCTACATGGTTTCGCTGGTTGCCTCGGGGCTGGGCGTGATCTTTTTCAGCAATCCGGACATCCCAACCGTCGGCGCGAGCGGGGCGATCTTTGGCCTTTTCGGCGCGCTCTTTGCGATCGGATTCAAGCTCGGGAAGCCCGGAATGGAGCTGGTGCGCGCCAACATCGGGATTCTGGCCCTCAATCTCATCATTACGTTCACCGTGCCGCAAATCTCGTGGCAAGCGCACGTCGCGGGATTGTTGGCCGGCTTCGCTCTTACGTATGCGATCTATTTTCCACCCCGCCGGGTAGCGCCGGTTGTCGTCGATGCGCGTACCGGTCGCGAACTCGAGACCGAATACGAATCACCCGTGGATCCGCATCGCGCGTAGTGACCGATAACCTGGAGGTCGTTTTCGGAGCGGCCGGACCGTTCGCCCGAACGTTGCCGGGCTACGAGCCGCGCGCCGGGCAGCTGCAGATGGCGCAACTCGTCGAGCGCGGCATCCTCGAGGGGATGCACACGATCGTCGAAGCGGGTACCGGTGTCGGGAAGTCGCTTGCGTATCTGGTCCCCGCCATTCGCAGCGGGAAGAAAGTCGTGCTTTCGACCGGCACGATCGCTCTGCAAGAACAACTCGTGCTCAAGGACATTCCGTTGGTGGAGAAGGCATTGGGCATCCCGGTGCGCGTGACGCTGCTCAAGGGGCGCAGTCATTATCTCTGCCGCCAAAAGCTCGAGCGACTGCGCGCCGACCGGTTGATCGCGCCGTCGCGCTCGATGCAGCAGATGTGGGAGTGGGGAGCGCGAACGCGCAGCGGCGATCGCGGCGAGTTGCGCTTCGTACCGCCGGCGCACGAATGGGAACAGCTCGATGCCGACGCGGATGATTGCGTCGGCGAATTCTGCAGTCACTTTAGCGACTGCTTCTTTTTCAACCGGCGTGACGAAGCAAAATATTCCGACATTGTCGTCGTCAATCACGCGCTGTTCTTCCTGGATCTCGCGAGCGGCGGCGGGCTGCTGCCCGGCTACGACGTCGCCGTGCTGGACGAAGCGCACCAATGCGAACGCTGGGCCACCGATGCGCTAACGGCCGTGCTTTCCGGGGCGACGATCGGCCGAATGCTCCGAAAGCTTCACCGCGTTTACGAGTTGCCGCCGTCGTTCGATCTGGAGTTCGACGTTGCCGTTCGCCGGCTCGAATCGACGTTAGCCAGCCTTCCGGGGGAGCGTTATCCCGTATCCGCAAACGAAGACGTTTGGCCCGCGCTAGCCTCGCTTCGCGAAGTGCTCTATCGCCTCGAGAATTGGCTCTTTGCCAACTGCGGCACCGCACTGAAGCGACGCGTCGACAACGAGGCGGAAGCCGAGCGCCGCCGTGATCTAGCGTTGCGAGCGGTGATCGGGCACGAATCGGTAATCGATCGTGTGGAGGCCGGAACGCCGGAAACGATTGCGTGGGCGGAGCGCACGGACTCCGAGGGCCGCTATTGCGTCAAATGCGCTCCGCAGGAGATCGCGGAGTTTTTACGGGAGGCGCTCTTCGCCCGCGCACACAGCGTGGTCCTCACGAGCGCGACCCTTTCGACGGACGAGTCGTTCGCATTCGTGCGCCGGACCCTGGGCGTTGACGCCGCCGCCGAGCTGGTCGCCCCCTCGCCGTTTGACTACGCTCGTCAGGCGCGGCTTTTCATCGCGCCCGTCGACCTGAACCCGAAGTCCGCGCAGTTTGCGCGGCGTGCCGCACCGCTGGTAGAGGAATGCCTCGATCGCAGCCGAGGGCGTGCTTTCGTTCTGTTTACGTCGTACGCGCGACTGCGTGAAGTATACGGCCTCGTCCGGGAACGCCTCGCCTTTCCAGTGCGCATGCAAGGTGAAATGCCGCGCGCTTACCTACTCGAATGGTTTCGTCAGACGCCGGGCGCCGTGCTCTTTGGTACCGCGACGTTCTGGGAAGGCATCGACGTCGTTGGCGACTCGCTGTCCTGCGTCATTATCGACCGCCTACCGTTTCCATCTCCGAGCGATCCGCTGGTAATGGCGCGGCTGCGCGCCCTCGAAGCGCGCGGTTTGGACGGCTTCCAGCATTACATGGTGCCCGCAGCGACGGTGCGGCTCAAGCAGGGATTCGGGCGGCTCATCCGCAGCGGCAGCGATCGCGGAGTGGTGGCTCTCCTCGACGGACGCGCCGCATCGACGCGTTACGGGGCGACGATTCTTGCGACGTTGCCTCCGGCTACGAGGATCGAGCACCTCGAGGAATTGGAGTCTTTCTTTTCCTAAAAGGAGCTGGTCCTAATCATCCGGCGTCACCTCGGCCTGCGCGCGACTCTGAAGTTCTTTGACGATGGATGAATCGGCGAGCGTGGTGGTATCGCCGAGCGTTCGCCCTTCGGCGATGTCGCGCAGCAAGCGGCGCATGATCTTTCCGCTGCGCGTCTTGGGGAGCTCTTGAGTGAACGTGACGTACTTGGGTCGCGTAAATTTGCCGAGCCGCGCGGCAACGTGGTCGCGCAACTCATCTGCCAGCTCGGGCGAATCCTCATGGCCGCTTTTGAGCGAGACGAAAGCGTAGATCGCCTGCCCCGTCATCTCGTCGAGCTTTCCGCAGACGGCAGCCTCCGCGACGGCGGGGTGATCGACGAGCGCACTCTCGACCTCGGTCGTTGAGATCCGATGACCGCTGACATTCATCACGTCGTCGATGCGTCCCATGAACCAATAGTTGCCTTGAGCGTCGCGGCGTGCGCCGTCTCCCGCGAAATAGAGGTGCGGAAACTTCGACCAGTAGGTTTGCACGTAGCGTTCGTCGTCGCCCCAGATTCCGCGCAGCATGCCGGGCCAGGGGCGCGTCAGCACCATGTAACCGCCGCCGCCGAGGGGCACCGATTCGCCGCGGTCGTTGACGATATCGGCGGCGATTCCAGGGAGCGGTTGTGTCGCGCTGCCCGGAAGCAACGTCGTTACGCCGGGGAGCGGCGAGATCATGATGCCCCCGGTTTCCGTTTGCCACCAGGTGTCCACGACCGGAACGCGATTGCCCCCGATCCACTCGCGATACCACATCCAGGCTTCGGGGTTGATCGGTTCTCCCACGGTCCCGAGCAGGCGCAGCGACGAGAGGTCGTGTTTAGCCGGGTACGCCACTCCCCACTTCATGAAGGTTCGAATCGCGGTCGGCGCCGTGTACAGAATGCTGACGCCGTACCGCTCGACGATCTCCCAAAACCGGTCCTTGTCGGGGAAGTCCGGCGTGCCTTCGTAGATGACGCTGGTCGCACCGTTTGCCAGCGGTCCGTAAACGATATAAGAATGGCCGGTGACCCATCCGATGTCGGCGGTGCACCAGTAGATGTCGCGTTCCTCTTTCAGATCGAAGACCAGTTTGTGGGTCATCATAGCGTGGGTCAGATAACCCGCCGTCGTATGCTTGATGCCCTTGGGCCGGGCCGTCGTCCCGCTGGTATAGAGAAGGAACAGCAAATCTTCGGCGTTCATCGCCTCGGGCTCGCAGGCCGTGGATTGTCCGGCAACGACCTCGTTCCACCAGAGATCGCGCCCTTCGTGCATGAACACCTCGTCGCCGACGCGGCGCGCGACGATGCAATGCCGGATAGACGGTGTGTGCTCCATCGCCATGTCGCAGTTGCGCTTGAGCGGCACTTTGCCGCCGCGCCGCCAGCCAAAGTCCGCCGTTACGAGCGCAACGCATTGCGCATCGTTGACGCGGTCGGCGATCGATTCGGGTGAGAAGCCGCCGAAGATGACCGAATGCGGCGCGCCGATTCGGGCGCATGCGAGCATCGCGACCGGGAGCTCCGGAATCATCGGCATGTAAATCGCCACCCGATCGCCCCGGCGAATCCCAAGGCTGCGCAAGCCGTTGGCGAAGCGGTTGACGTCGTCGAGCAGCTCGCGGTAGGTGATCGTGCGACGATCGCCGGGCTCGCCTTCGTAGTAGTATGCAATTTTTTCGCCCCGGCCGGCGCGCACGTGCCGGTCCAAACAGTTGACCGACACGTTGAGTTCTCCGTCTCCAAACCAGCGCGCAAAGGGCTCTTGCCAATCCAGCGTGGTCGTAAAAGGCTTGATCCACTCGAGCCGGCGCGCCCAGGAGCCCCAAAACGAGAGGTAGTCGCGTTCGGCTTCGGCGTATATTTCCGCGCTTGCGTTTGCCTGAGCGGCAAACTCGGGAGGCGGTGGGAAGCGTCGGTGCTCCTCGAAGAGCGCTTCGATTGCAGGCGTCGTCATAACGCGCCGACTTACCTAGGCCGCGGACCCATGCCTGCCGAAGATTACAAACCAGAGAAGATGTTGGCGGCACTGGTTTTTGCGGCGTTGACCGCGCCTGCAACGGGACTCACAACGATCCGCTACGATGCGCCGGCACCGAATTTTGCGATTCCGACCGCAAGCGGCACCAAATATCTTTCCGACCTGCGCGGGAAAGTCGTCATCATCGATTTCTGGGCGAGTTGGTGCCACGTGTGTACCGCCGAGCTCACGGATTTCGTTCGCGCGAAGCAGACATTCGGCGACCGCGTCGCGGTCGTAACCATTTCGGAGGAGTTGCCGAACGTTGCGGCCAGCTACTTGCGCCAGTGGAACATCGCGTTGCCGGTGGTTGAAGATCTGAGCGGGGCAATATCGCGGGTTTACTCGGTGTCGAAGTTCCCGATAACCCTGGTGCTCGATCCGGCCGGCAACGTCAGCTACGTCTCGGTCGGCGGATTGAGCTGGGGCGAGTTGCTTGAAGCAGTCGAGCGAGCGCAGGCTCCACCTCCGGCTAGCACTCCCGCAGCGGGAGTGCTACAGTAGGGCGGTGATAGACAGCAGCGGCCTGGGTAAGCGCCAGGCCTACATTCTCGCGACCGTCGTCTACGAATACATCGCTACCGCCGAGCCGGTCGGGTCGCATTCGCTAACCCAAAAATACAATCTCGGCATCAGCTCTGCCACGGTCCGAAATGAAATGGCCGAGCTGGAGGCCGGCGGTTATCTCGTCCAGCCGCACACCTCGGCGGGGCGCATCCCTTCCGACGCGGGCTACCGTACGTACGTCGACCAGCTGATGCCGCCGGAGGAACTCACCAGCGATGAGCTGCGACGCATCCATGACGAGCTCGGCGAGGCAACGCGGGAACTCGACGAGATCATTGACAGCACAACCCGCTTGCTCGGGCGGCTGTCGAACAACTTGGCGTTCGTGACGAAGCCTCAGCAAGAGGCGCAGCGCTTCAAACATATCCAGCTGATTTGGCTTTCGCCGCATACCGGGGTCGCCGTGGTAGTGACCTCACTTGGCGTCGCGGCGCAGAGCCTGTTCGAGCTCGGGGCCGAAGTCCAGCCCGACGATTTGACCCGGTTCTCCAACGCGCTCAACGCGCGCCTGGCCAACCATCCCCTTCGGGATGTGACCGAACCCGAGATCGCCCAGGCCGCTCGAGAGGCCGGCGTGTCCGACGACTTGCGCGGTGCCGTCGTGGCGGCGTCCGTCACCGCGCGTTCGACCGAGCAGGCGACGATTGCCGCCGCCGGCGCGCAAAACTTGTTGGATCAGCCGGAGTTCCAAGATCTGCGCAAGCTGCGCTCGATTTTGCGGATCGTCGAGGAGCAAAAGACGCTCTATCAAATCGTGGCGGACGCCATGAATGCCGAGGCGGCCAGCGTTAAGATCGGCCACGAGCTTGGAAGCGAAGAGCTTGCCGACCTTTCCGTCGTTACGGTTCCCTACCATTTTGGCGCGCACGCGCTGGGTATGCTCTCAATCTTGGGCCCGAGGCGGATGCCGTATGCGCGACTGCTGGCACTGGCTACGGGCACGGCGGAGAGTTTAAGCCAGCGTCTTTCCGACGTCGAACATATACCAGACGCGTAACATGCCCGCCACGAACTATTACGATATCCTCGGCGTCGCGCACGACGCATCGGGGGAGGAGATAAAGCGAGCTTATCGCGCGTTGGCGCGCGAGCACCACCCCGACGTCGCCCACGATAAATCGAAGGCCGAGCAGCGCTTCAAAGAAATCAACGAGGCCTACGAGGTTCTCTCGGATGCGAATAAACGCGCCCAGTACGATCGCTTCGGCGTCGTGGGGAACGGAGCATCGGCCGGCGCGAGCGGCTTCGGATTCGGAAACGGGTCCTTCGGGGACATCTTCGATATGTTCTTCGGGAACGCGCGCGGAGCGACCGCAACGCGTCGCAGCGGACCGGAGCGCGGCGCGGATCTGCGTTACGATATCGAGATTTCGCTAGAAGAGGCGTTTACCGGGACGACCACGGAGATCGTTTTCGATCGTTTGGCGCCGTGCGACGTCTGCTCCGGCAGCGGAGCGCGACCCGGGACGATGATCGTCCCCTGCGAACGTTGCGGCGGCAGCGGCATGGAGCGAGCGGTGCGCCACACACCGCTGGGACAGATCATTACGCAGGCGGCATGTTCGCGCTGCCAGGGCGAAGGGCACGTGATCGCGCAGCCGTGCGAAAGTTGCGCGGGGCGCGGGCGCAGGGAAATTGAGACGCGCTTGAACGTGAACGTTCCCGCCGGAGTCGATGACGGCTCGCGCATCCGCATTGCCGGTAACGGTGAGGCGGGGAGCCGCGGCGGGCCACCCGGCGATCTGTACGTTTACTTGAGCATCGGCGCGCATCCGCTCTTTCGACGCGACGGACGCGATACGTTCGTGGATGTTCCGGTCAGCTTCCCACAGGCCGCGCTCGGCGCGACGATCGACGTTCCGTCGCTCCGCGGCGACGTCGAGGTCACGCTAGCTCCCGGCACCCAGTCCGGAACGAGGCTGCGCTTGCGCGGCTACGGCATGCCGAGCGTCCGCGGTACTCAGCGCGGCGACCACCATGCGACGGTGCACGTTGTCGTTCCGACCAAGTTGAACAAACGGCAGCGCGATTTGCTGGAAGAATATGCGAGCGCGGGCGGCGATGCCATCGACGAGCGAAATTTTTTCGATCGCGTGAAGGACGCGTTTCGTCCGGAGTGAGCGGAGCGCAACACTGACTGCGGCTCGCAGATTCTTCGTCGAGGGGCGCAAAGAGGTCGGCGAGAGCGTCGAGGTTAGCGGTGGCGACGCCCACAAGATTGCGCGAGTGTTGCGCTTGAAAGCCGGCGATCGGCTCGAGCTCATCGACTCTGCGGGCGCATCTTTTGGCGCGTCCATCGACACGATTGGCGCAACCGTACGCGCGACGCTGCTGGAACGCATCGCCGAAAGCGCCCCGCTCGCGCAGTTGCAAATCGACGTGGCGCAGGCCGTGCCCAAAGGACAGCGCATGGATTTCGTCGTCGAGAAGTGCACCGAACTCGGCGCGAGCGCTTTCATACCATTCTATTGCGAGCGCAGCGTGAGCCGCGATCCCGGGGCCGAAAAGCTGGCGCGATGGCAGCGAATCGCGCGCACCGCGGCGCAGCAGAGCGGCCGCCGCGACGTGCCGCAGGTTTTGGCGCCGCTCGACTTCGAGGCGCTGATCGCGCTCTTCGGTGATTATCGGGCCGTGCTCTTTGCCTGGGAGCTGGCACCGCCGATTTCGTTGCGCGAGCGATTGCCTTCCGCGTTGACGGCTGCCGGGCGAGTACTCGTAGTGGTTGGGCCCGAGGGCGGCTTTACTCACGCGGAGGCCGAGCTCGCACAGCGCCACGGGGCAGTACTCGTGTGGCTAGGCGCTCGCATCTTGCGGACCGACACGGCGGCGATTGTACTTTTGGCGGTGATCGCTGCCCTAGCGTCGTAGAAACAGCGATTCGGCATGCCGCTCCCCTTTTCGATCGTCATCCCCACCTACAATGAAGCTTCCGGTATCGGAAAGCTCCTTGGCGCGTTGGGCGCGACCTTTGAAGCCAATGGGCTCGATGGCGAAATCATCGTCGTGGACGACAACTCGCCGGATGGCACCGGCGAGCTGGTCGAGCAGCTTTCGGCGCAATTGCCGGTCCGGTGCTTGCATCGCAGCGGCAAACTCGGCTTGTCGAGCGCGGTCATCGAGGGCTGGAAGATCGCGCGCAAAGAATCGCTCCTTCTAGGCGCAATGGATGCGGATTTTAGCCACGATATCAATGCGCTTCCCAAAATGGTCGAAGCGCTGGAATCTGGCGAGTACGGGTTGGCCGTCGGCAGCCGGTACGTCACCGGCGGAGGCATCGAGAACTGGCCCAGGCGGCGCATCGTTACCTCGCTCGTCGCGTGCTGGCTCGCCCGCCCGCTCACGCGCGTTAAAGACGTGACCAGCGGATATTTTTTGGTGCGGCGCGACGCGCTCGAAGGCGTTCGGCTAGACCCCATCGGTTTCAAGATCGGGCTAGAGGTCATCGCTAAGGCGCACTACGGAAAAGCGATCGAAATCCCATACGTATTCACCGACCGCGTCGCTGGCGAATCGAAACTCAACCAAGGCGAGATCTTCAACTATCTGCGACAACTTGGCCGGCTCTACGCGGCGTGGCTTTTGCCGCAAACCGCCAAGGAGAACAAGGCCTGATGCCTAGGCCGGAATGGCTGCCGTCGCGGCGAGGAAGGGGGCCGCAAACCGCCGACGCCGCCTTGTGGAGCAAATGCCCTAAGTGCGGCGAGGTCTTGTATCGGCGCGATTTGGCAGCGAATCTCTTTGTCTGTACGCGCTGCAGCTATCACTTCCGCATGAACGCCTACGACCGCATCGACGCGATCGCCGACGGCGAGTTTACCGAGATCGGTCAGGAGATCACGTCGACCGATCCCTTGGGATGGTCCGATAAGAGAACCTATCCCGCGAAGCTGAGCGCCGATCGGGAACGCAGCGGGCTTTCCGAGTCGGTCGTCTGCGGCTTTGCGACCATCGGTGGCTTCCCGGTCGCGTTGGGGGTCATGGATTTCCACTTCCGCGGCGGGACGATGGGCCGCGTGGCCGGCGAGCGGATCACCCTGTTGCTGGAAGAGGCACGCCGGCGAAAAGTACCCTGTATAATCTTCGCGGCTTCCGGCGGCGCGCGCATGGAAGAAGGGATGCTCGCGCTCATGCAGATGGCGAAGACCACCGCAGCAGTAGCGCGGTTCATGGAAGCGGGAAATTTGTTCCTAATGGTTCTCACCGATCCGACGACCGGCGGCGTCGCGGCGTCGTTTGCGTTTCAGGCCGACGTCATCGTGGCCGAATCGAAAGCGATGATCGGCTTTGCCGGACGGCGCGTCATCGAGCAAACGATTCGGCAGCGTTTACCCGATCAGTTCCAAACCGCCGAGTTCTTGTTGGAAAAAGGCGCGATCGACATGGTCGTGGACCGCCGGAGCCTGAAAGATACGTTGGTGCGTCTGCTAGAATATGCTAAGGGGCCGTGAGCAACAACATCATCGTCGAACGCGAAAAAAGCATGGTCGAGCTGGAGCGGCGAATCGCCGAGCTGCGCCAGGCCTCGGCGGCTCAGCCGTTGGGCATGTCGACCGAAGTTGCGGCGCTGGAGCAGAAGTATCACCAGATCCTTCGGGAGCTCTTCGGGACGCTGTCACCCTGGGAGAAGGTGCATATGGCGCGCCACCCGGCGCGGCCGACGTCGCTCGACTACATCTCGCGCTTCGACCGATTCGACGAGTTGCACGGCGACCGGCACTACCGCGACGATCCCTCGATCGTCGGTGGCTTTGCACTATTGCAGTCTCGGCCGGTCATGGTGATTGCGCAGCAGCGCGGCAGGGATACGAAGGAGAACCTGCACCGCAATTTCGGCATGCCGGCGCCGGAAGGGTATCGCAAGGTGAGCCGGCTCGCTCGGCTTGCGGCTCGCCTCGGTTTGCCCATCGTAACGTTCGTCGATACCAAGGGCGCCGATCCCGGCATCAGCTCCGAGGAGCACGCTCAATCCGAAGCGATTGCAACGTGCTTGCAAGCCTTTAGTACGGCGCGCGTTCCAATAGTGGCAACGATCGTCGGCGAAGGCGGTTCCGGCGGTGCGCTTGCGCTTGCGATCGCCGATCACGTGATTATGCTGGAGAACAGCACGTACTCCGTCGCGTCGCCCGAAGGTTGCGCCGCGATCCTTTGGTCGGATTCGAGCAAAGCGGAAGAAGCCGCCGCGCGGTTGAAGTTGACTGCCGATGATTTACGCCGCTTCGGCATCGTGGACGAGATCGTGCCCGAGCCGCTGGGCGGGGCCCACCGGAACGCCGGCGACGTCGTCGCCCGAACGCTCCGTGCGGTGGACGCGGCTTTGGTACGTTTGACGGACCTGCCGAAGGAAAGACTCTTGGAGGAGCGCTACCGAAAATACCGGCGATTGGGAGAATGGGAAGGCGAGGGTTTGGAACCGATCGGACGCGCGAACTGAAAACGCGGATGCGGCCGGTCATCCGCTTCGCAGGCCGCATGACTGCGGTTGCGATCGCTCTCCTCGTCGTAACGCTCGCGGGCGTGCAGTTCGCGCGTGCGATCGGAGAAAATCTCGCGGCGGCGCACGAACTGTCCTCGATCCGCACCGACATTAGCGCGCTGGACAAGCGCCGCGACGATCAGCGGCGCGAGCTGGTCAGGCTGCGCGACCCGCAGGGTGCGATTCCCGAGATCCACGACCGCTTGCGTCTCGTCCGGCCAAACGAAGCGATTATCTTCGTGTCGCCCCAGCCCGCCGCAACGCCGTCTCCGTGAACGACACGCTCGGCGGTATCGTCATCAATCTGAACGCCTATGGAGCGACCGTCCGGCTCGACGATGGCGATTTAGCCAGCGCCAGCGCATCCGACGTTGAGACGCATCGGGACCAGTATCAGCGTTCGCTCGCGCGGCGCAAGCGGCTAGCCTTCGAAGTGCGTCGCCAGGGGCGTCGCTGCGCGGTTTCTCTTGCGCCGCAAATTCGCGACGACGAGCTCGAACAGCAGATCGTGGCGTACCTCAAGAGCACGGAGGAGTGGGAACCGGTGGACGGCGTTCCCGCTGCCGAACGGCATTTCTTGCGCAAAAAGCGCCGGGCCGCGTTGTTCTCGCGTGAGTAAGCGCTACGCGATCGTTTCGATCGGGACGAATTCAACCCGCGCGCTCCTAGCGGACGTCGAGCCGCAGCAGCCTCGCGTCGAGTTCGCGCGGTCGATCGGCACTCGCCTTGGTGAAGGGTTGGGTGAACGCGGCCGTTTGGCGGACGAGCCGATGCAGCGAACGCTCGACGCGGCGGCGCAGCTGGTGCGGGCGATACGAGGGCATTACGTCAAGCTGTTTGCGGTTGGGACAAGTGCGCTGCGACGGGCCGAAAACGGCAATGAGTTCGCCGCTCGAGTGCACGAGTTGCTCGGCGTTCCGTTACGCGTGCTTTCCGGTGAGGAAGAAGCCACGGCCTCGTATCGCGGCGCGCTCACCGCTTTCGACCGTTTGCGCGGCGAGCGCGTCGGCGTGCTGGACACGGGGGGCGGAAGCACCGAATACGCTGCGGGCGATTCGGTTACACCTGAAAAGGTGATTTCGTGCGAGATCGGCGCGGTGCGTTTAACCGAAGCGGTCCCCGCGCTCGCGGGACGCGACGGAGGCGTGGATGCAGAGGCGGTTTCGCGGGCTCGTGAGATTGCGAGCGAAGCGCTGCGACCGCTGACCGAGTGTGCTCCGGTCGAGCGCCTGGCCTTCGTCGGCGGTACCGCCACGACGACCGCCGCCATCGTTCGCGGACGGCCAACTCCGGTTGCATCGCACGCGCTGACCCGCAACGATTTAAAGCATACGCTGGACCGACTGCTCGAGATAACGCTCCAAGAACGCAAGGCGATCGTCGGCATGCGAGCCCAGCGTGCCGATATTCTTCCGGCTGGAATCATCATCTTGGATACGGCCCTCGCGGCCGTGGGCCGAGACGATGCGATCGCGACTACCGCGGATCTGCTGCTGGGGGTCCTCTTGCAGGAACGGGACGCGGCAGGACAACGTCAGCCGCTGCCCGCAGGTTCGGAAACGCGAAGGGGATTTCGTCCATGAACGACACGCAGATACGCGAACACATCGAGGAACTCGTGGCCGAGGAGCACGCGCTCCTCGAACATGGGGAAAGCGGCAAGCTCACCGTGGAGGACCGCAAACGGCTCGACGAGATCACGGTTCGCCTCGACCAATATTGGGATCTCATGCGGCAACGCCGCGCGCGACGCGACGCGGGTCAAGACCCGGGCATCGCACACATGCGCAAGGAAGACGTTGTGGAGCACTATCGGCAATAGTAGCCGGCGCCACGCGTTTGGTAGCATCGGGATGGTGGTGGAACAGGCAGACACAGCAGACTTGACGGAGTCCGTTGAGCCGCAGTGCGGGAAACCGCCTGCGGGATGCGCTCAAAGTCGGCGAACTCTCTGTCGCAACGCGACGTGACAACGCCGAGCCAAGCTCCATAGCGGAGAAGGTGTAGAGACTGGACGGGCGCGGCCTACGTGAGCGTTGAGCTCATAGGGTCAAGGCACAGTCCGGACCACAAACGCGAAGGCGCGGTGGCCAAAGCCATAGTGGTGCGAAAATCTGCAGCCCGAAAGGGCGTCCGGGTTCGACTCCCGGCCATCCCAAAAAGTATTGTCCTTATTTTATAGGCATTTCCGCCGCACTAGCTTCGTTTCTGCCCCCGATTTGTCACGGATTTGTCACAGACTCCGAGGTGCTGCCTAAACTCGGATGGTATCGAGGACCCTCGCCGCGGCAGCGTCGCTTTCCCTATAGACGTGTAAGTAGCGCTCGGCTGTAATGCGGATATCCGCGTGCCCGAGACGTTTGCTCACCACTTCGAGCGGCACGCCCTTTTTCGCCAAGAGCGATGCGTGCGTGTCGCGCAGGCAGTGAGCGGTGATTGGCGTGACCTTCGCCCGCACCGCCAACTCGATCACACGGTTCCCGAAACACCGGGGGTTGACGAGCGAGCCATCGGGCCGGGCAAAGACGAGGTTGTCGTCCTTGTATGCGGTACCGAGGACGTTCCGCTCGTTGTCTTGTGTCTCTCGGTGTTGCTTCAAGATCGCAGCCAACGCGGACGGCATGGTGATCGTCCGCGCTGTGCCATTTTTGGGCTCCTTGAAGAACAGCCCTCGGCCATGGGTTCTCGTGAGTGACCGCCGGATCGTGACGGTGTTGGCGTCGAAGCAAAGGTCGGCCCAGCGCAGGCCCAAGATCTCTCCTCGTCGTGCTCCGGCATAGACCGCAAACGCGACAGCCGGATAGAACCACGGCTCCGCGCTCGGGCCGCGCGATCGCTTGGCGCGTTCTGATGGATTGCGTGCCGCACCGAGAAGCCGGGCCATCTCCGCCTCGTCCAAGGCTATTGGCTCGGGCTTCGTCGCCTTCGGCAGGTCCTCGGTTTCCAAAGAGGCAGCGACGTTTCGCGCTACCCACTCTCTCCTGACGCTGAAGTTTAGGGCGCACCGGATCAGATCGTGCAGGTGGTGGACGGTACGGCCGGACAGCGGCCTCCCAGCGACGCCTTTGTCAGACCACTTTGCGTAAGCGTCGAAGAGGTGTTCCGGTCGCAGGGCGCTCACTTTGACCCTGCCGATCGCCGGCTCGATGTAGTTGCGGAATAGCCCTTCGTACCGTTCGAGAGCCGATACAGACAGCGTCCTCCGTTTGATTTGGAAGAACTCACCAAACAGCTCGGCAACGGTGATATTGGGATTCTGAAAGGCTTGGCGATGCTTCGCCTGCTCTTTGCGCTTGGCAAGAGTCTCTTCGGCTTCTGATTTGGTGACGTTGTAGAGTGTCTCGCGTTTCTGCTTGCGTGTTCCATCCGTGCTCGGAATATCGTAGACGACGCGGTAGACTTTATCCCGTAGTCGCTTGACTGACCCCATGTCAGGTCGTTCCTTTCACAGGGATTCCAGCGCGCGGATCTTCGGCGCCGCGGTCGAGGAAATCCCGCAGGGCGGTCTTAGGTATTAGAAACTTCTGGCCAACCCGTGTGCTCCGGATTTTACCGTCTTGCAACGCTGCATACACCGCGTTGCGGCCGAGGCGTAGAAAAATTTGGGCTTCCTTGGGCGTCAGGACGTCGGGGAGATCCTCGTACCGAATGATTCTCGTTTTCGGCACAATCGGACCTCGGCGGGCTTCTCTGACACAGGCCGCATTACGGTCGATACCGGGGAGGATCTGCTGTCGCCCTTTTCCATCCATCGTGAGTTCCCCAAAACAAAAACGCCCCAGAGCACAAGCTCCGGAGCGATTCACCCGCATTATAATGCGGGCGAAAGTCAAATGCGATTAGCTAGGGGTATTATACCGCGTACGGCGTCGCCGCGCACGGAGCCGGGCTCGATTTAGATTTTAGCGTCCGCATCCAGGGCTCACTCCGCTCGGCCCTTTCGGGCAGGCCCTGGACCCGGCCGCGCTAGGCAATGAACTCCGGCTCCGTGCCTCCTCTCTACGTGCTGCGCTAGGGCTAGCCCGCGCCACCCTACATGCGTTCCTACGAAATCTGCGTCAGTGGCGCGTAGCACTGCCGCGCGCTACGGTAGCTTAGATGCGATCGAGTGACTATCGGAGGCGGCGCCAGCGGAGTAACATTCGCGTGCCGCGGCGATATCTGCTCAAGCACAACGCGCTGCCCTTCCATGACAGAACGCTAAACGGGACGTAGCGCTGCCGTTGCTGCTGCGCTGCTCGGCCTCGACCCAACGATGACACGGACGTCGGCGCGAGCGTAACACTTCGGGTGGCGATGGCGTCACATGGCTGTGCTCAGGCGCTACGCTGGGCCGTTATCCCCTTGCGCGACTGGCTGCTTTCCGGTAGCTCGATGTCGGCACGATCGAAGGCATTCGAAAACGCAAACTATGGTCGGAGATGTCGCGGCAGCATAACGGTTGGCATGCAGTGGCGTGACATTCCCATGCTCAGGCATTGTAGTCTGGCGTTACGCTCTTTGCGCGAAGGGTGCTTTCTAGTGGCTCAACGTTGGCTGGGATCGAAGGGGTTTTACGACGCAAGCCGGTGGTTGTACGTACAACACCTGCCGGCGTCGTACGTCCAACCAGATTAGGGGTCGCGGCCCTTACGGTCCGCTCAGCCCGCGTCAAGCGGAGCAAGACAGGCCCTAGGCGAGAGAACGGGCGGTTCAGGCGCCATGAGGTCAAGCAAAGTGTCGGTCGCCCGAGAAAAGAGCACCAGCGTGAGTCGCGCGTGCCAACGCGACCAGATAGTCGTCGTTGCAGGTCAGCGGTGAGGCCGGATCGGGCTGGGGGTTCGCGCAACGCACAAACCGGTGTGCGCTGCGCCTTGAGCCTTACCGACTATGCACGCTCCGGTGCGCTAGGCGGTTGTGGCGGGGGCGCGGGAAACCGCCACGGACGCGGCGATCCTGATCACCAACTTACCGGCGCCGCAGCCGAGCGGCGATGCTTAAATCGGGGTGGGGAAGCGAGCGCACCGCTCCCAGGTCGAAATCCAGAAGTGCGGCGTTCACATCGGTGCAGCCATTCGCGACCTGGCTGCTCTCAAGGCTTCTGCTTCGGCGTCGAATCGCGCCAATGGGGGACGTGCGCGCCCATGAGCGCTCGAAAGAGCTTGCCGTGGTTGCGCACACGTAAGTGCAGCAGTTCGTGCACGATTACAACATCTTGAAAGCGTTCGGGATGCGCGGCAAGATCGGCAGCGAACGTGACGACACCGGCTGTCGAACAAGATCCCCACTTCCGCGTCATGGCTTGAATGCGCACGGCCCGCGGTTGCAGAGCGAGGCGTCTCGCCCAACGGCCAACCCGTTCGCGAAGGCGAAACAGAGCCTCTTTCTCGATTTCCAACGCATAGTCTATCTGCGACGAATCGAGCAAACGACAAGACCACGCCGGCAATTTTAGTTTATCCGGGGAAAAGGGCCGCCATAGCCTGCTCAACGACGCGCTTGAGATCGCCTGGCGCAAGCTTGAGTAACGGCTCGTAGAGCCCCGTCCGCAGTAGGCGCAGTTCCTCCGAGTTGACCGCGGCATTGGGATAGCGGCTCAGCAGCGACTGCGCCTCGCGAGCAACCTTCATGGGGTCGACACCCGCCTTCCCTAGTGCAAAATCGTCCTTGAGGGCGAAGAATACTGCGAAACCCTCCGGCGATAAACCGCTTTCGCAAGCGGCTCGTTCAGCCTCATCCTTTTCCTTGGCGATGCGCTCCAGCTCGGCCATCGCTGCTTGAGCGCTCGTCAAACCGTCCAGCATACCCTTCAGCACGCGCTCCGCACGATCTTTGAGGGATTGCAGTACAGCGGCCTGTTCCGGATGTTCCTCGGCTTCCTTTACCAGCCCGCGAACGAGATTGAATACCTTCCCTTCGTCGGGACCGCCGTCGCGCCGGAGTCCTTCCAACGTCTTCGTATCGAAGGTGACGGTCTTGCTGAACTGCTCCAGCCCCGAATGCGTCGCGCCCTCTTCAATGAGCCTGCGTGTCTTGTGGGCTAGATCGTACGTAGGGCCGAGCTGGAGCGAGTAGGCGTTGCGAACCGCGGCATACAGTCTTGCGAGTCCCTTGAACGTTGTGATGTGATCGCGCAATTCTGCGGAGGGTGAAAGAATCTCATAGAGATCTTCGAGCTTTCTGAAGAGTTCGAAGAATTTCTCGCGTTCTTCCCGATCGCGGAACCGCCCGTAGACGATCCGCTCCAGACGCTCATCTTCGGAGCCTCCCTCACCGGTTTCCAGATAGGTTTTGCGGGCGACGACGATGTGCTTGAGGAAGTCGACCATGAGCACGTCGAGCCCCTCGATGACGCCGCTGACATCGGAGGAGTCAAACTGCAAAGCCTTCTTCAGCTCGCGTAACACGCCGACGAAGTCGACGATGAGACCGACCTGCTTGCGCTGGCCCGACTCATCTTCATACGGACGGTTGACACGCGCAATCGCCTGAAGCAGCACATGGTTGCGCATCGGCTTGTCGAGGTACATACAGTAGAGCACCGGCGCATCGTAACCCGTCAACAACTTGTCGGTAACGATCAGCAGCTTCGGAAGGTGATCCGGCTTCTTGAAGAGCTTGCGGGCGTTTTCTTCCTGCTCTTCGGTGAGCTGGTATTGCGCAACTTTCGGTCGTTCCACGACGTCGGCCGGCAACTTGGTGTAGACTGGCACGACCCACTCTGGAGGCAACAGTTTGTCCAGCGCCTCTTTGTACTTGCCACAAGCTTCGCGGTCGACAGCTACTAGAAACGCCTTGTACCCGAGCGGCCCGACGTTCCGTTTGAAGTGTTTGGCTACGAACTTCGCGACGTTCGCCACCCGCTCGTCGGCCTTGAGGAAGGTCCGAAGCGCTACAGCGCCTTCGAGAACCTTGTTCAATTCCTCGATGTCGGTGACGCCCTCCGAGGCCGCGAGGGAGAAGAACTCTTTTTCCAGCCGCTCCGCCGGCACGGTCATCTCGCTTGGCGCGAGCATGTGGTGCAGCGGCACTGTCGTTTCGTCCTTGATAGACTCCGCAATCGAGTACTTGTCCAGATACCCTTCTGCGTCGTCGACGCCGAAAGTCTTGAACGTGCCGCGCCCGTGGGCCGTTTCGTCGACGGGTGTGCCCGTGAAACCGACGATCGTGGCGTTCGGCAGCGCAGCCATGAGATACGTCCCCAGCTCTCGCGCTACCGATCGGTGGGCCTCGTCGATGAAGACGTAAATGTTCGGGCGTTCCGACGAGTTTGCCCTTATATCGTCGAACTTATGGATCATCGACACGATCAGGCCACGGAAATCCCGATCGAGCAGCCGTTGAAGGTGCGCTTTAGTGAGCGCATGCTCGACCGGGATATCGAGTTGCTGCACCTCGCCGAGTAGCCTGTCAACCCACCCTTTAAGCTGACCCTCCAACTCTAAGCGGTCGACCACGACGATGACGGTCGCGTTGCTAAACTTCTCTTTGTCTTCGAGGAGCAATCGCGCCGCGGTAAGCAGCGTAAACGTCTTGCCGGAACCCTGCGTATGCCAGATCAGGCCGCGCTTCTTGCCGGGGTCGGCGCAGCGCTCGATTACGCGCCCGATCGCGCGCCGCTGGTGCTGGCGGAGCACAGACTTACGCAGTTCGTTGTCTTCTTCCCAGAAGACAATCCATTCCCGAAGCGTTCGAAGAAACTCGGGCCGGTCGAAGAAAGACTGAACGGCGAAGCGATATGCCTCCTCTGGAGTCTCCTTCCATCGCGCCATATACCGCCGCACTGCGTTCCAGGTGACGCCGTACCAGTAGTCGAGTAGATGGGTGGCATTAAAGAGTTGCGGCATTGCGATGATCTCTGGTGTTTCGATCTCGTAACGGCGGAGCTGTACGATGGCCTTCTCGACGGCGTCGCGGTCCTTAGGGTTCTTGTGCTCGACTATGCAGACCGGTATTCCGTTGACCAGGAACATAACATCTGCGCGATTGCCCTTCCTCGCCGGCGGCTTTAGTCTCCATTCCCAGGTGACGTGGAACACGTTCGCATCTACGCGATCGAAGTCTATCAGCTTCACGCGACGGTGTCGCTTCTCGGCTTCGTCGTACCAACTTCGCTCGCCCCGAAGCCATTGGAGCATCTCTCGATTGCCTTCAATGTTCGGCCGCATCGCTTCGAGCTTCTCGAGGATCTGGCGAATCGCGTCGTCGTTCAACCAGTCGTTAAACTCGCACAGCTTCGCTCGAACTCCGTCGCGGAAGAGCATCGCGTCCTCACCACCGCGCCGCGCCTTCGCTTCTTCAGGGGTCAGCGGCGTCCATCCAATCTCTGCCGCATGCTTGACCATAGGGAACTGCACGGTTCTCGCTTCGCTGATTGAAAGGTCGCTCATACCGCCGCTGCAATTGTTAGCGGTGTAGCACCTGGTGCGGGCTTCTCCAGCGCGCTCAAATTGAGGCTGGAAACGCTAATCTCACCGGCCATCAAACCGTCGAGCAGTGCGTTGAAGAGCTTTTCTAGGAGCACCTTTTTCTGCCTGTGTAGTTCGATCTTGCGATCGATCGCCGCAAGAATGCGCGATATTTCGCTTCTCTCGGCCGTATCGGCGGGCTCGTATAGAATAATCTTTTCGAAGACTCCTTTGCTCAATATTGGCATCGGGCCAGGGGATGCTTGCGATCTCACATATTGCGCCCAACGGGTCATCAAATAAAACACGAACCCACCTTGGTCCCCGGGCTTCGGTACCACGGCGTTTATCTGCTGATTCGTTGCACAGACGTCGAAGGCAGTGACGCCAACCTTACCAATCGTGGCTCCGATACAGACAAAGCACGTGGTACCACGGGGCAGCGGGCGAGCAACGGCGAGACCACGAGCAGTAATCCTCCTCGTAGTTTTAGTGATCTCGACGCCGTGCTCAAAGTCGCCTGGCGATACGAATGGTATGTCCCCGCCTTGGTAGTTGCGCGCTTCCTTTGTTGGCGGCGTGGTCCCAGTAATGACTTCGCCAAGGTCCGCAATCTCAACGGCCTTCCAGCCCTCCGGAACAGTGCCGATTTCCGTTTCCTTTTGCGGTTCACCCCGCAAACCGCGCGTGAAGATTTCGCGCATGGCAACGTCCTTTAACGCTAGCGCGCATTCGACGAGCCTCTTCTCTAGCGCTACTGCATCTTCGGTGAGACGAAGAGCTCTTGCGATCGCAAGCTGTTCGCGTTGGAGGGGGAGCCCAACCAATTGTTCCCTGAGCAGGGCGAAATGTCTGTTGTAACCGCGCGCCGGTAAGTCGAGCGCCCGGAGTGCGTAATAAAAATAAAGTGCGTCGATACCCCCTTTCGGCTTGAGGATCTGTGTCCCGTCGGCGCCACGAGCAAATGGGAAGTCGATATATTTCAAAACGCGAGTGTGATCGCCGAATACGACTACCGGGAGCGGTTCGCTTATTACGGCGTTCTCGTCATCCGTCCACCCTGCAATCTCAGACTGCCCCTGGTCAATGACCGGGAATAGGCCTGCGCGCCTGTAGTCTCGCGACTGTACCTTCGTTCGACCGACAAACGGGACGGGAGCGAGGCAATCAGCGACCGAGCTGACCTGCCACATCGGATTCACAACCGCGCGTCTTCCTTCAGCAATGGCACCAAGAGCGCTCGTAGCCTCTCAGTGCTGTCGCGCTCCTTTTTCGTCAGGTCGTCGAGCTCTTGGACGAGGGCGTTGACGGATGGCGCTTCCGACGCCGTTTCCTGCGCGACCCAGCGGCTCGGGCTCAGGTTGTAGTCAGCCGATTTCGCCTCGTCGGCCGTGATGACAGCAACTTCACCCGCAGCTGGTTCCCCCTTAGCGAAGGCCATTGCAAGCTGAACATACGCTTCATCGGGAAGGTAGTTTTTCGGTCTACCTTTCTCGAAACGCCGACTCGCATTTAGAAGGATGATCTTGCCCTGGCGGTTACGAGCCTTCAGCTTGTTGAGAACGATGATGATACCGGCAGCCGTTGTGTTGTAAAACAAATTCTCAGGCAGGAGGATCACGCCTTCTATTAGGTCGTTGTCCACGAGCCAGTTGCGAATCTTGCGCTCGCGGTCTTCGCTTTTTGAGCCTGAGCCACGCGTTACGGCGCCAGTGTCGAGCACCACGGCCGCGCGACCTCGATCGTTCAGGCACGCGAGCGTATGCTGGAGCCATGCCCAGTCGCCTTTGCCACTTGTGATGCCGCCGGCTTCGGCAAATCTATTGAAGGGATCGTTCTCGTAAATTTCTTTCGCAAACGGCTGATTCCACATCGGATTCGCTACAACGATGTCGAACTTGCGCAACGACCCATCCGGATTGCGAAGCTTAGGATTGATCATCGAGTCGCCGCGCATCATCTCGACGTCGAGATCGTGGATGATGCCATTCATCTTGGCAACCGCGAAGCTCTCGGCTTGAAGCTCCTGCCCGTACAGCCTTAGCGGCACGTTGCTATCGTGTAGCTCCCGTGCGACAAGTTGCAGCTTGATGAGCAGGCCTGCCGAGCCACAGGCATAGTCGTGGCACTCTTCGCCCGGCTGTGGCTGCATGATCTGCGCCATGAGGAAGCCGACGTTCGTGGGCGTGAAAAACTCGCCGGCACTTTGCCCGGAACCCTCGGCAAACTTCCGCAACAAATACTCGTAGCAGTTCCCGAGGAAATCCGGAGCGACGTCGTTGAGCCCAAGCCGGTAGCGCAGATCGGAGAACGTCTCGACGACCGCGCGCAACTTCGCCGGGTTTATGTCACGCTCGCCATTTCGTTCGGCGGCGAAATCCTCGATGTCGATCACGCCGGACAGCGCTGGGTTCTGTTTCGCGACCGCACGGACGGCTTTCGTCAGATGCTCGCCAATGTCGCGCGGCTTTTCGTCTCCCGGCCACTCCATGCTCTCGCGGCCGCTAATCACGCCCCATCGCGCGACCGGAGGCAAGTAGAAACGGACCAGCGAGTGATCTAACTCTGCCATCTGCAACGCCTTCTCGCGAGTGCCGAACGTGCCGGTCAGGCGCTCGATCTCGCCGTCGAAGACGTCGGAGAGCCGCTTCAGGAAGAGCAGCGGCAGCAAAAAATCTTTGAACTTCGGTGCATCCTTTTCGCCCCGAATCGAGCAGGCCGCATCCCAGAGCATCTGTTCCATCGGCTTGGTCGTCAGGGCGGGAGGGTTCGTGCCGCTTTTAGGGCGTCGACCCTGCCGAGAGGGCGATCTCCCTGGCGCGGCGCCGTTGTCGGGCGGAGCCGCCTGGTTCTGAGCCCCACATTTGGCGGCCAGCGCCTCGATGCGCCGCATCACCGCGGGCCGCGGTTGTGCCTTTCCAGTCTCCCATCGGTTGACCGTCGCAAACGAGACGCCCAGATGCTTCGCCAGCTGCTCTTGGGTGAGTCCTCGCTCCGAGCGAAGGTTCGATATGAGCGCTCTAATTATGACGTTTTGACCTTCCATGTACTTTAATGTTATACTCGCTAGGTCAGAAGAAGGCAAGCCCTCCTACGGGCTTGCGGATGCAGATAAGTGGTATGGAAGGGCGATCCCAGCGAGTATCGGCTGCACCGTGCCAGCCTGCTGGCACTTGACGGAGGTACGGTCAATCCAATGGGAGATTACTTCGCGGGCATCCCCCTGCTCAAGAACGTCGCTCAAACCTTGGTCGACACTCTACAGACGCGGGGCTTCGAACAGGGCGAGAAGCTCATCGCCAAGGGCGACGAGCCCACCTGCATCCTGGTAATTCGCTCGGGCTCGGTGCTTGTCGAGATCAACGGAGTGCGTCTCGTCACGCGCAAGCAGAACGAAGTGGTCGGCGAGCAGGCATTCATCAACGGCGAACCGCACAGCGCCGACTGCATCGCGCTGAGCCCTGTGGAGGCGGTCTGCATCTCGAAGGCGGACGCGGCGACGTTTCTGCGCGATCCGGCCTTTGTCGAAAACTTGCTCCGCGAACTATCCGGCAAGTTGCGCGAGTCGACCCGCGAGCGGTACATTCGCTACGGCACAGGGCAACGTCTTTTCTCCGAATTCCGCAGCCACGTCGGCAGGGAGGTTCGTGACAAACTGCTCGATGATCGTACGGACTACGGAGCTCCGCAGCAAATTGAAGACGTCGCCGTGCTTTTTTCAGATATCCGCGGCTTTACGAGCTACGTGCACGAGGCTGGTCCCGCGAACTCAGCTCGGCTTGCAGACGAGTTGAGCCCCTACTTCGCAGCGATCACAGAGCTGATCCAAGTCCACGGCGGTTTCGTAGACAAATTCATCGGTGACGCGGTGATGGCTTTCTGGAGTTACCCTGGAACCGATCGGCCGCACAACGACGTGATCTTGACATGCGCCGAGGAGATGATCGCGACTGCGAGTCGACATACCTTCGGAGGAAGGCCTGCGCGAATCGGAATCGGCATCGAGCAGGGCACATGCTTCATGGGCAACGTTGGTAGCGATCATAAGCGTCAGTTCACAATAATCGGCGACGCCGTCAACGTCGCATCCAGATTAGAAACGAAAACCAAGAACTTGGGCAACATCGTGGTTGGAGCCACGTTCTTCAGCGGATTGAGCACGCAACGGCAACTCCGCCTCGCATTGTACGAAAATCAAGACCTCCGTGGCACGGGCCCGCAATCCATTTACTCACTGACCATCGAGGGGAACTAAGCTTAATGCCTTGGAATGAACAGACCAGCCGCGACCGGGTGCAGCGTCATATCAAGAACATGGGTCAGATCGAGGTCGCACCGCTCAAAAGAGAGGTGTCCGATATCGAGGCGACCCTTTCCGAAACCTCGTGCCGCAAAATCGTCGGCGCGCACGTGTATTGCGAGGTCACGAACTTCGACGAACTCGCATCCGACGCCACCATGAAACGCGACGCTTACCAGCGGTTGATCCAGGCCACTCACATTTATGAGCGCGAGGTCGGCCGAATCGTCGAAAACGTCATAGGCGCGTATCGCGTTCACTTTCAGGGGGCGAAGCTACACGCGCTCGTCTACGTTCCGGTCGGGAACGAATCCGATATTGCGGTCAAAGCAGCCATGCTGCTGCTCGTCCTCGACGATTTCGTGAGGTCGGTCTTCAATAAAGAGTTCGATTCGTATCTCGATTGGAGTGTCGGCGGCGGTGGCGATCTCGGCGAAGCAATCGGCACGCGCAACGGTAAGTTTGGGGAGCGTGAGACGCTCTTCATCGGGGATCCAGCCAACTACGCGGCGAAGATGATTCCGGATCGGTCGTCGCTACGGATATCGAAGCGCCTGCACGATGCGCTGCCCGATGATTTGAGGGCGCGTGGGTCGTTGATAAGCGACGGCACGTACAAATTAGCGGCATCCCAACAGAATCTAGACTCGCTCTGCGCCGAATACGGAATCCAGTGGGATCGCGCCGCAAGCGCCAGCCGTATCGCCGAGGAACGCGACGCCTTTCCGCTTGCCGAAGTCGATTATTCGGAAGCGAATGTCGCAATCGACTTCGCATCGCTCGGGTGGAAGAACAGTAAACGAGTCTTGGGTGCATCCTTGTTCGCGGACGTTTCGGGCTTCACCAAGTTCGTGGAGGACGCCGCCACCGACAAGGACAAGGCCGCCGCACTCCAGGTCTTTCACGTCATCCGCAAGGAGCTCACCGGCGTGGCGACCAGCGATCAGGGCGGCGTGCACGTTCAATTTCAGGGAGACCGCAGCCAGATCATCTGCCATCTGCCGAAAGGCGAGGCGGCAACGATCGCGGCCGAAGCGGTTGAGACCGCGATCGGCATGCAGTCGTCGTTCGAACAAGTCATCAAGCCGGAAATGCCCGAAGCAGCTCCGCTTACGCTCAAGATCGGCATCGACATGGGAACGACCCTGGCGAGCCGGCTTGGTGCGCACGGGGACCGCGACAACACCTGCTTGGGCGTACCCGTGCAAAACGCGGCAAATATTGAGGAGCGTTGCGGCGACGCGATGATCGGCATCTCACGTACCGTGTTCGATGCGCTGGAAGGAAGCGATCTGCAGAAGCACTTCAAGTACGAAAAGGCATACGACTGCTGGATCGCGCGAGGACTGACGTGGGAGAAGATCGACGCCGCCGAGGACGAGAAGAGTTACACACTCGAGAAGGCGCTAACGATCGGCGTCATCGCTGCGGGAGCAGCCGGCGTTGCCTACGCCGTTTCCAAAGCTAAGGAGAACGAAGAGCGCCGAGTGCAACCGTCGCGCACCTATGGCCCCTAGAAAGCGCCCGAGCGCGACGGTCCCACAACCGCGTGAGCGCTACGACGATCGCCGCCGTCTCCGAGCCGACATTGCGACGGCCGGCGCGGAATTCCCATCGCTTCAGGTCGTCGAGGAAGCCGGCGGCGTGATAACGCTGCAAGGACCAATTCCAGTAATGATCGGCACGAAGCATGGCATCGTCCGCACCGCGAACGTTACCGTGAGATTCGCGATCGACTACCCAAAGAGCGAGCCGCAAGGGTGGATCGAACCTGGCAAGTTCAAAGCGCACGCCGGAGAGACGCTCTCGGATCGGCACATCGCTGCCGATGGCCAATGCTGCCTCGATCTGCCCGCGATGTCAAGCTGGAACCCGCGCGACCCCGACGCCCTCATGAAGTGGCTGTATAATTTCGTCCTCTTCGTACACCGTCAGTTCATCTACGATCTGAACGGGGGACGATGGCCGCCACCGGAATGGAAACACGGCTCGCTCGGCTGGGCGCAGTACGTCGTGGAGCAAGTGGGGCCGAACATGGTGACAACGCTTCTCTCCGTCTATAGGGGGAATCCACCGGCGAGAAAGTCCCCCTGCCCATGCGGATCCGGCGTAATCTGGGCGCACTGCCACAAGCGCGCCGTAACCGACGTCATAAGGGCTCTCCCCTTCGGCGATCGTCAGGAAATAATGGAACTGCTCGATACCGCGTCGCAACACGTAGCGTGAGTTCCCCCAGGCAGCGCGCATGTCGAGGCGGCGCGCTACGCGCGCGGGGCACGGCGACCGAGAGAGATTTCTAGTGGCGCTCAAAGACGATTTGCTCAAAGCCTGCAACGACATTGCGACCAGTACCTGGAACCCGCGCGATGGCCGCACGGTGCCAAACGTCGATACGATCGCGCTGGCCGAAGGTGCCGTGACCATCGACGGCTCCGTCATGTACGCCGATCTGGCGAACTCGACCGGCCTCGTGGATTCTTGCAAAACCGAGTTCGTGGCGCAGGTCACCCGTGTCTTTTTGTACGTTGCAGCCCAGCTGATAAAGCATACTGGTGGAGCAGTGCGGAGTTTTGACGGGGACCGCGTGATGGGAGTCTTCCTCGGAGACAACCACGCGGATTCTGCGGCGAAAGCAGCCTTCAAGCTCAGGGCCGCGAGGGATGAAGTAATACTGCCGACGTTGCGCAAAAAGTGGAGTCTCGACGAGTCATCATGGAAATTCAACTACGGCGCCGGACTCGATACGAGCTCCATCACTGTGATCAAGGCGGGCGTACGAGGCGATAATGATCTCATCTGGCTCGGTTCCTGCGCAAACCACGCCGCGACATTAAGCGGTCGGCGGACACCCGGCTACGCCACCTACGCTACCGGACGATTCTTTAGCGCAACATCATACAAGCAGAACACGGACGGGACGCCGACATGGGCCCGATCCACTGACAACGCTTGTGTGATGTCGAACGCGTACATCACGTTGTAGGACCGCCGAATGGATTCCGGCGGAGAGACACTTTTAAAAATCTACTAATTCGGGCGCCTAGCGTACGAGGTTACGCTCGAGTTTTGCTCCGCGGCTTGGCACGCTAGAAAATGGCCTCCTGCTTGCTTGCCCCCGGCGGGGTGCTCGTGCCGTCGGGCTAACTGGCGGATGGCTTTTCGCGTCGGTGCCAAGAAGGTCGCTTGGCGTGACGCCGAGGCGTCTGTCAGCGCCGTGGTTGCATGACTCTTTGGCCGTATTGGGGCGCAATTATGTGCAATCCGTCATATTGCCACTCAATGCCTTATTGGCTATAATCTGGGAATGATAGAGCCAAAGCGTCATATCGGGGAGATCCTAGCCCGGGAACGCCAGCGGCATGGCCTAACACAGGCTGAGCTTGCCAAACGAATGGGCCGAGATCAGACCTACATCGCCCGCGTGGAGGGTGGGAAAAGAGACCCCCGATGGGAGACGGTCCTGGATTTCGCGCGCGCGCTCGCTCTCGAGCCGATGCTTATTCCGCGCAGCTGGGTCCCAGCGGTTATGTCGATCGTCCAAGGGGGCGGCGATCAGCCGAACGAGGCGCCGCCGCTCGTAGGTGGGCAATGGTGATCGATCGCCCCAACGCGCTGATCGTCCGGCTCAACAAGCAAGAGATCGGAACGCTTGTCCGTCTGCCAGATCGCTCCATCACGTTCACCTTCAGTCAAAGCTACCTGGAGGACGAAAATCGCCCAACACTCAGTTGGGGATTCTTCGATAGTTTCAAACGCCTGCGGGCGCGCAGCTATAGCAGCAACCCCAGCGCGCCGGGATTCTTTGCCAATCTCATCGCAGAAGGACACTTACGCGAGTACACGGCCCACCGGGCGGGACTTGCCCGGGATGACGACTTCGGTTTGTTGTGGGTGACTGGTAACGACCTAACTGGGGCCGTTATCATTGAAGACCCCGAAGGACGACAGATACCGCCGCCCACCGCGGGCGGCCCGCTAGATCCGCCCGACCTTAAGGACGTCTTCCGGTTTGCGCTTCCCGGCGTCCAACTGAAGTTTAGCGCCGTAAATGAGGCGACCGGCGGACTGACGATTCATACGCAGGGCGATGGCAGCAATCAAATCGTTAAGCTGCCCTCAACGCAATATCCGCTGGTCCCCGAAGGCGAGTACGCGATGTTGCAGTTTGCTAGTGACGTTGGCATCAGTATCCCCAACATGCGCCTAGTACCATTAAGCCACATAAGCGGCCTACCTGATGAAGCGCAAGGCTTGAACGGACAGGCCCTCGTGATTGACCGTTTCGACCGTCCGACAGCGAATATGCGTGCTCATACCGAAGACTTCAATCAAGTGTTTAGGCAACAACCGGCGCAAAAATATGACAATTTCTCCTTTGCGGATATCGCGCGGGTCGTCTACCAGGCAATTGGGAATGACGCGCTGGTCGACTTTGTGCACCGACTCGTTTTTAACATGGGAATTTCGAACAATGATATGCACCTAAAGAACTGGTCGCTTGTTTACCCTGATGGGCATACGCCTCAGCTAGCGCCCGCGTATGACTACGTCTGTACGAAAGCCTACTTGGGCACGAGTGAAACCGGCTTGGCTCTTGGGTCTGCACGCTTTTTTCAAAATGTAACCATGGACCAATTCGAACGGCTCGCCGAGCGCGCCGCGATCTCAAAAAGCGTCGTTCGCGCCGCCGCGCTAGATATGGTCGGGCGTTTTCGCGATCGATGGGCGCAGATTCGCGATGCGATGCCGTTGCCAGCGATCACGAAGACGATTGATGAGCAGCTTGCGCGGGTTCCGCTATTTGGTGGGGATCAGCTTGCGCAAAAGACGGTTGGCGTGGTGGTGGCTTCACATCAGGAGATAGCCTAAGGGAAAAGCAATCATTTCATCCGCCGGCCGTCATTCGAGAGAGGTGCTACTCATCTAACAGATTGCATCAATCATGCCAGTGCCAGAAAAAGAAAATAAAAACTCCCGAATGTCACATTTTGTCACGGACGGGTCGGAAACGGTCGGAATCGGAAGGGACGATCCGGGAACGGTGCCGCGAAAAAGCCGTACGGAATAACACTTTTCGGTAATGGGCGGGATCGGCTGGAATCCCCGAGCTTGGGTTCGACTCCCGGCCATCCCATCGTTCTACGCCCTTATGTCATGGGGTTCTATGTAATAGCGCCTTTTGCGTCGCCAATGGCGACTACGAGGCCATTCGGCCGCAAACGTAGTAAGCGCCGAAGGGCGAGGCGGTGCGCAGTGAGTGTTTTGGCCTTCTAGATCGTCTGGCGGCCGTTGCCGAGGCTGCATGAGGAGAAAAAAGGTATGAATCGTGCAACGAGACTTGTTCGCGACCTGCTGCTTGCCAGCACTTGTACGTTAGCCATCCTTTGGGCAAGCCCCGGATTCGCTTCAAACGCATCGGATTTGCAGGTTATGGTCAAAAAGTTGGTTTCCGACATCAATAAGGGCAATTTTAAGTCAGTCGCTGCCGCTTGCGCACCTCGCGCGTCCATCGTTGATGGGTTCCCGCCCTATGCTTGGCAAACTTGCGCCGACTGGATGGAAGGCTACGAAGCGAACAACAAGGCCATTCAGGCAACCTTGGGTATCCTTTCGCTCGGCAAACCCACGTACGCGGAGGTGAGAGGCAACCACGCGTACTTGGTCTATCCCGTCACGTTCACCGACACGCAGAATGGCAAAGCTGCCTCTTACAGGGGCTTCATGGCGGTGACGCTGCAGAAAACGACGAGTGGTTGGGTTTTTACGGGCATCGCATCCGCGTGGGGCACGAACTAGCAAGATACTCCACGGTGTCACATTTTGTCACGGACGGGTCGGGAATGGTCGGAATCGGGAGGGATAGTTCGGGAACGGTGCGGCGGAAAAGCCATACGGTATAACACTTTTCGGTAACGGACGGGATCGGCTGGAATCCCCGAGCTTGGGTTCGACTCCCGGCCATCCCAAACGTATTGCCCTTACCCTACAGACTTTCGTCGCGAGCGATGTGACGTTCTGCCTAGGCCGGCCCGCAGCGCAGTGGCCGGGAAGCGGGGTCCGTCTACCGTTGAGATTTTCAGGTTGACTACGGGCCGCTGGGGCGGTTCACAAAATGCGGATTCAAGCACTGCGTTCCACCGTCATCCCTCGTCACGAAGCTGCTGAGCTCTGACTTGACCGAGCTTGGCGCGTCGGACGGAAGCGTCGAGCCGCTATAACGCCATCGGCCACAATCCTTCACGTAGTACTCGGTGAGCCGCCCCTTCGACTGAATATCGACGCGGGCGTAATGCTGCACGACGACGATATCCATTATCCTCGCGCTATCTGAGGGGCCGCGCGCGAGCGACAGGTTTTCGAGCTCGCTCGTGTCGGCTGAAGAACCGCAGTATGCTGCGGCCGCCGGGAGCGGTCGTTGGAACACCAAACCAACGGTCGCGACGATCGTCGCTGTGACTAGGCGCCGTGAATTCGTAATCATAGTTGCCTCCATGAGTTGGAATTGGGCTTAGCCATCTCGTGAAGATGGCCCTTGATGCGGTCGGTCTAAACCGGGAGAAACCCCTGGATGCGGTAAGCGCGCGTTGGTCCATACGCGCTTCATGTGTCCCGCGAGAAGCGCGATAGGAGATGCGCTTAAGAGATCACCAATCCATCGACGCGCTTAACCGGCGACATCAGAAGTGCCAGCTAGTCACTGGGATGCGATACGCCCTGTATGTGTCACATTTTGTCACGGCCGGGCCGGACGCGGTCGATATTGGCAGGGATGATCGGGGAACCGTGCGACGGAAAAGCCGGACGGAATAACACTTTTCGGTGACGGTCGGAATCGGCTGGAATCCCCGAGCGTGAGTTCGACTCCCGGCCATCCCAAAAAAAGAAGTCTCTCGTCTAGCTTTCGGTTGACGCGAGGGAGGCCGCGTACTGGCCGTCGGCGTCGAGCCACTCGTCTTTGAGTGGGAGTCGCGGTGCGCCGGCTGGATAGTCACCCTCGGGATGAGCTTCAATCCATTTTTTTGATAGCATCGCCGCATACTCGAAGTTCTCCCAAAGTTTACTACCTACTCTGCGCCTGCCGATGGCGGTGAGTGGCTGCAGTTCGTCCCAGGCAAGAGACACATCGCCACAGTAGATCTTGCAGGTAAGGTCGCGGTCGAGAAGTCCAGAAGCGATGAGCGCGCCTACATCTTCGAAGCAGTTTCCAAGGAGGCGGATGCGCCGGATTTCATCGCGGAACTCCCCCGTACGCTTATCGCGGTTCGCCCACTGGTACCGAAACGCCGGATTCGGCACAAGTGCGCTGAGATGCGTCGCTGCGAAGCTCTGAGCTTCCGAGAACTCGCTGGACTGAAATACGGTGCGCAGTTCGTCGAGCGCGGCGATCTGGTTGCTGGCACGAGCGTGACGCAGTTGCATTAAGGCAGCGATTGCAGTCCCGGCTATGACTAAGAATGTCCCAAAGGTTGCAAGCGTATTGATAAGTTCCAACGACATCATGGGCCTCCGAAAGGGCGGTGCTTCCTGAGGGAGCTTCGATGGCGCGTCGGGCGGTACTTGTCACCGCGATTGGGCTATCGTTTTGTCACAGACGGGTCGGAAACGGTCGGGATCGGAAGGAACGATCCGGGAACCGGCGCGACGGAAAAGCGTGACGATTAACACTTTTCGGTAGTGGGCGAGGGCGGCTGGAGACACACGGTCGTTGCGAAGGGCCCTATTTAAGGGCAATACTTGTTCGCAACCTTCAGGAACGCGTATCCCACCTTGTTATGGGCCGAGTCGAGTCCGAAAAACTTGACATCTGCGACTCCGCAGGCTCGCCCCGACGTAACGCGCCACTGAGTCAAGCCACTGCCGGCGCGGCTTAAGTTGTAGCAGATCTTGTCATTGGAGCACGCCCTGAGCTTTTCGACGACGGAGTCGACAACGCCGGAACCGCTTACGGTCACGACGATGCCGGGCTTGGTGTCTTTTGTGAGGACTGTTGGACATGGTGCAACCGCGACGCCGCGCACTCCTTCACAATCCTTGTCTGCTATCGCCGTGCCAAAACTGGCGCCCGGCGCAGGCGGCGCGAACGCGGATCCCTGTTGAAATGCCGGTTGTCCGACCGCGCACGCGACCAATGCGAGAAGACTCGGCAGCGCTGCGACACCGTTGACCCGTCGAAACATCGTTGGCCTCCTTCACGCGCAACTGTTGAATTTCGAGTTTGCACTGCGGCGGTTAAGAATGTCTGAAAGGGTCTAACGCTAGTGAGCAGCGATTCCCCAAACGCAGCCAACGTTCTGGATCGTGCTATTTGTATAGAACGATGGTGCGAGCTTCGAGGTAAACTTCTTCCGGGCCGTCGGGTAGGAATAGATCCCGGGCGTGCTGCCGCAGTCGGCGTCGTAGAGGTTGCCGGCGCTGTCGAAGTTCAGATCGGCACCATATGGACTCGCCGCAAGTCCTGTCGAGTCCACGATTGTAGGGGCATCGCCCGATTTGAGGTGATTGGTTGCGTACTCGGCGATCGCACCGGTTTTCGCGTTGGAAGATACGTAGAGGTTCCCCTTAGCATCGAAAGAGAGTCCGCTAGGCGCGATGACGCCTTTTAAGAAGTACGGAGTGCGGTTCGAGATCGGCGCCTTGAAGACGGTGATCGCGTGCTTCCCGCTGGTCGTCCCGGTGTTCGCCACGTAGAGATTTCCTTTGGAATCGAATCCAAGACCTTGAGGAACGTTGAGCCCCAACGTGAGGGTAGTCGCCGGCTGCAACGTCGCGCTCGACGTGAACGGCCCGGTGTACTCATACACGGTGCTGTTTCCGTATGAAGGGACCCACAGGTTCCCCGCTTTGTCGAAGGCCATGTGGTCGGCATCGAGGGGACCGGACAGTGTGAACGTGTACTTCGGCGCGCTGCTCGTAGTGAGAGGCAGCGAGTATACTTGCACGATGCTGGAGTCCGAAGCGTGGCAGGGCGAGAGATTCATGATCCACAGCTTCGATCCCACGAAACGAATGGCGTTCGCACAGACCAGTTTGTTCGTGCCGTTGCCATTAATATCGGTGACCTTCAACGAGGGCTTCAAGGGCGGCTTCGCGATCTGGACCTGCGGATTCGGCTGCGCGTAAAACAGCGTCCAGTAGGCTTTCGTGCTCCCCGCATCGGGTGCGATTCCGATGCCCAGATTTCCGGTCGCCGATTGCGCCGATGGCGCGCTGCCGGACGGGAGTTGACCCGAGATCTGGCCGCCGCAACCGGCTATGGCGGGCAACGTGAAGACGAAGACGAGCAAGAAATACTTCACGGTCGAAAACCTCCCCAGAACCATGCAAGAAGCATGGCCGTTTCAGAAAAGGCAGAGAGAAACGTTTCTCGTCAACACGTTCTTTGGCCTGGTTCTATGGATCTCGCCCTCGTTTTTACGGGTGTCCGGTAGACTTGCCGAGGCGGTGGGCCAGATGCCAAGGTCGCGCGCTCGTCAGTGCAGGGCGTCGATGCCGTTCGCTTTGCGATCACGATGGGGCTGGCGAGCGGGAAACCGTCGCTTGAGCTCCAAGAGGTAGTGGCTTTCTCAGAATCGCCTTCCTTGGAGGTTTGCGTGTGTCGCGCTAACGTTAGGTCACTATTGCCGGTGGTCGCCGCGGTCATCGCTGCTGGGATGGCGGCATGTTCCAACGGCGGATCGATGGTACCCGGCGTCTCTCAACAATCGCTGGAGACTATGGAAAAGAGCCACGCAGGGCATTTTACTCGCATCGGTCACCAGCCGCCGGTCGGGATGGCGATGGAGTGGTTGCTGACCGACGGATCTGTGCTTGGGCAGAGCGGCGCGACCTGGAGCAACTGGTACCGTTACGTTCCGGACGCGAAAGGCAACTATAGCGACGGCACGTGGAGCCAAGTTGCATCGGTTCAGGCGGGTTACGGGCCGCTTTATTTCGCGGCCAACGTACTGGCCGACGGCCGGCTTGCCATCTCCGGCGGCGAGTACAACTCACCGGGGAACGGCTATGATTTGCAGCTCACAAATCAGGGTTCGGTTTACGATCCGATAAAGAACACCTGGACGCCGCTCGGCCATCCCGGAAAGTGGAAGTATATCGGCGATTCTCCGTCGAGCATGTTGCCGAATGGCAATATGCTCGTGGGTGACAAACTTCACATGTGGGACGCGTCTCTGAATCCGAAGACATTGGCGTGGAAGCGCGCCGGTGGCGCGGGCAAAGCAGACTTCAACGCCGAGGAGGGATGGACACTTCTTCCCAACGGCTCGATTCTCACCGCTGACGTAAAGAATGCGCCGAACTCTGAGATCTACAACCCTGCTACGGGTCAATGGAAGACCGCGGGCTCGACCATTGTGGATTTGCACTCTCCGTCACCGTACGGATGTCTTATGTACGGGCCGGGCCTCTGTTACTATCCGCCCGGTGAGATCGGACCTGCGATTCTCCGCCCCGACGGAACGGTTTTTTATACAGGATCCTACTCAACGAGCGGACCCGGCCACACTGCGATCTATAACACGGCGTCCGGCACATGGGCGGTTGGGCCGAACTTCCCCAACGGCGACAACGCCGGCGATAGTTATGCAGCGCTCGAACCGAGCGGAAACGTTTTGGTTTTCGGCGTGAGCGGGACCGTCTACGAGTGGAACGGATCGACGCTCACCCAGGTCAACGGGATAACGTATGGAGGGCCGCCGCTTGTGCTGCCGACGGGACAGGTCATGGTGTTGAGCTATTCGAGCGTCATGCTCTACACGCCGACCGGACAGCCGCAAGCGAGTTGGTTGCCGACGATCAAGAGGGTTTCCAAGACGCTTACGCGCGGTCAAACCTATAAGATCACCGGAACGCAGTTCAACGGCTTCGGACAGGCGATGTCATACGGCGACGAAAACCAAAATGCGACGAACTACCCGTTGGTACGCATCACGAATAACTCGACCAGCAACGTATTCTACGCGCACACGCACGGTCACAGCACGATGGGCGTCGCCACGGGCTCGCTCCCGGTCTCGACCAACTTCGACGTTCCGGCGAAGATGGACACCGGCGCGAGCACGCTCGTCGTCGTTGCGAACGGCATCGCATCAAAACCCGTCCATGTCACAATAAAATAAGGCCCAAGCGCAGCGATGCGGTGCTTTCATACCGTGATGGCCTCGTTAAGCCTGACGGCCGGCTTCACCGCCGCCATTGCCCGAGCCGACACACCGCCGATGCGGCATCTCGTCTACTCGTTCACATACGAAGCGTATCAGAACGGCGCGGTAACCAGCGAGCCCGGATCCTCGGGGAACCGCTCTTACAGCACCAAGCTCGACGATAAAGGGACGATGAGCGTCGACGTGCTGCGCGAGGCGCCCGATCGCGGATTGGTGGTCGTCGTCGGCGAGCAGGGAACCTACACGCGCCGCTCTCCGGCCGCGACCTGCGCGATCTACGGAAACACAACGGTTGCCTGTGATCCTAGCAAACAGGTGAATGGCGAGGAGTACACGCTGCTGCGTTTTCTCGGCGCGAACTTCTTCGATCCAAACGCGCTCGACGCCAAGCAGCACTGGTCGATATCACAAAGCAAAGGCAAGACGACCGTCACCGCCGATTACACGGTGGCGAGCAACCTGAACGGAGTCCTGAAGATCGACGAAACGAGGCACGTTGAAGACACAACGACAGGTTCCATTACCGTCGACAGCCAGACCAAGCTGGAATACGTTGCCAATCGGCTGCTGCCGACCTCAATTGACGAATATGCAACCGAGGAGCAGCACAGCGGCGTGATCGGCATCTCGACGACAACCTATCAGACGACGCTCAACCTCGTCTCCGACTCGATGGCAAACAAGGTCAACCCTTAGCGAGTCCGCCCTGGCGGACACGCGCGAATGAATTCGACTCCCGGCCGTCTCAAATGAAAACGCCGGGCCCGCAATGAATGGAGGCTAGCTATGGTCAAGGACTTAGCGTTCGTCGCCTACTCGGTGCGAGACATTCCTCGCGCCACGGCATTCTATCGCGACGTTGTCGGATTGCAACCTGGGCAGGTGTTCGGCGATCATTGGGCCGAGTTCGATCTCGGAACGACAGCCTTCGGAGTCGGAAACGGCGAGTCGCTCGGCTTCATCCCAGGGCAATCGAATGGCGCCATGTTCGAAGTGGACGACATCAACGCGGCGCGAGAACGGTTGATTGCCGGCGACGCGGGTGACGTCAGCGAGATCAACGAGTTTCCGAGTAGTTGCCGTTCCTGTTTCGCAAGCGATCCCGAGGGGAATCGTTTCGGCCTACACCATCGCCGCTGAGTATTCTCCGAGGTTAGGCGATTTCCGGAATTAGCGACAGAAAGTCCGTACAGAACCTCTAGGACGCTGCCGAGCCATGATCGTGGTCGACGGCGACCACACGAGCGCCGAGAGCATGTTGCCGCCGTCGCCGGACTCCCAGTAGTACGGATATCCTTGCCGCGCGTAGCAGGCGTTGACGCCGTTGGCATATTCCGAAAGAAACGCGGAATCGCCCATAACGGCCGCGGTGAGCGCCGTAAGGGGCCATGGCGAATCTACCGGTGAGCGGTGCGTCACATCGGGCCAGGCCGCTTTGAACGTACGCCAAAGATGAATGCTCCGCCGGTCGGAGGCGGCGGCGTACCCGGTGAACGCCGGCCACAATTGAGTCACCGAGCCCGGATAGAATTGCGACCACGACGATACCGTGAAGCGTCCGGTGAGGGTACTCCGCGCCCAATTATAGTTGTGGTTGGAGGGATTCCAAAACTGCGCTAACCCTCGGGCGATGACCGACTGATCGTAGAGATACTGCGATGATGCGTCCGGTCTGCCCCACGCGTTTGCTTCCAGCCACGCAATGGCGCCAAGGCCGCGCCAAACTTCGAAGTTATCCTCCGCCAAGCAGAAATTGTAGCCGGGGAGTGCAGCAGTGCAGTCATATGCCGGTTGAAAGAGCCCGATTGAGGCTTCCGCAATGCATTGGGCGCTCTTCTCTTGGCTCGCAATCCATCTGCGCGCGGCTCGATCTCCGGTTTGATACAGATAATACATGGCGGTGAGAAAGACGGCCGGCGGGGCATCGGTCGCATCGGCAATTCCCGTTGCGGCCATGCGAAAGGGCTCCCTCTTAAATTTAAAATTGTAAATCGTGCAGCCGGGGCCATACACATCGGGCGCGTTGACGTTGGCGGCGTACCACTTCTCAAAGGCGAGCGCCGGTGTCGCATCGCCGGCCAAGCTCAGGCCGATGGCCGCATACGCACCCAGATACGGTGTGGCGTTCGCGGCGTTCGCGGCGTTGGTGTTCGCTAGGGCGCCATTCGGCAAAGCTAAGGAACGCACGTAGTTATCTAACTCTCGTGGGCTCGCGAGCGCCGGGGACACCGCCGTTGCGATCATGGCTGCGAACAGAACGAGCGCCTTGAGACTGCTAAGCATCGCGTGGTCTCCCATTGCGAAGCGAACAAATCAAGCAACCGCTTTCTCAAAAGCAGCGCTTGACAGTCAGCCACGCGGCCGGTTCCTTTGGTGCCCGTTAATTATCGTTAACGCGTTAACGTTTCGTATCACAGGCCGGCCCGCGGGTCAAGGGGGCACGAAATGGCAGGAGCCTTCCGCTGAAGACTCCCGCGCGACTTAGGGGCTACTTGCTGGTGATTATCAGCCCTGGAGCGTTAAATATGACGTGGGCGACGACGGCGGGAATCACGCTGCCGCTGCGCCTGCGCAGTTCCCCCGCAAGGCCGCCCAAGAGCAGCGCCGCGGTCGCCGTCCAAGGGCCGACCGCGAGATGGACCAGGGCGAACAGTAATGCCGAGCCCGCCACGGCGGCGACGGCGGCGTATCCCGTGGTTTCGACGGCCGAGAGCTCGCGCGCCAGCACGGTCTGGAGCAGGCCTCGAAAGATCAGCTCTTCCTGTAGCGGGGCAGCGAGTCCAAAATAGAGCCATGCTAGGGCCGGCGCCAAAGTTAACCCCGCCAGCGGCCCGGGTTCGTGCGTTCGCGCAAGCACGCCCGCCGCGGCCGCCGCAAATGGCACCGCAAGTGCGAAGGCGATGGCGAAATCGCGCGGCTTCGACCAACGCAAGCCGAAGTCTGCGAGCGTTGCGCCTAAGCGTGCGCGTAGCGCTAGCATCAGGAGCAGCGCCAATGTCGCGCTGACAAGAATAATAAACGGCACGGACGCCGCCAGGGATAGATGCAGGGTTGCTACCAGCGCGAACGTGGGAACATAAACCACTAACAGCAGCGCGAGCGTAACGCAAAGCGCGCGCAGCCACCGCAAGGCTGGCTTCACCGCGCTTTAGAGATGTGTTTTAAACGCGCACTATGATCGTGCGAAGCGCCCTCTGCCGCGGTCATCGGCTTGGAGAGCGGATGCGTTTCGAAGTATTCCAGAGAGCGGCGGATGTCTTCGAGCAACGCGTCGGCGGAATCGAGGCTAAAACCGTGCCGAATCAGGACGCGCATGACCGCCATTTCCGCGATGTTGGGGACCATCGTGTAGGCGGCAACCTGCCACCCGCGGGCGCGCAGTCGGTCGGAGAGGTCAAAAAGCGAATAGTGGGCACCGGCGTTTTCGCGTATCGTCCAGGATACGGCTGGGATTCCGTTGCGACTGTCCCCGTCGAAGAGCAGTTCGAACGGCCCGAATGCGGCGATCCCGAGGGCGACGTGTTGCGCGACGGCGTAACAAGTTTCATGAATGCGCCGGTAGCCGTCCATGCCCAACCGCAGCATCAAGTAGTATTGGCACACGACCTGCCCACCCGGTCGGGAAAAGTTCAGCGCGAACGTCGGCATGTCGCCGCCGAGGTAATTTACGTGGAAGATGAGCCCTTCGGGCAGATCGCTCGCCTCACGCCAAATCACCCACCCGACGCCCAGTGGCGCCAATCCGAATTTATGTCCCGATGCGTTGATCGATCGCACGCGCGGCAAGCGAAAATCCCACAGGATCTCCGGCTGTACGAACGGCGCGATGAATCCGCCGGAAGCGGCGTCCACGTGGATTGGGATGTCGAGCCCGGTTTCGCGCTCGAAGCGATCCAGTGCTTCGGCGATTTGTGCGATGGGTTCGTACTGACAGGTAAACGTGACGCCGAAGGTCGGCACGACCCCGATGGTGTTCTCATCGATGCGTTTGATCGCTTCCTCCGGCGTCATGACCAAACGGTCGCGCTCCAGCGGAACCTCCCGTAGTTCGACGTCAAAGTAACGAGCGAACTTGTGCCAGCATACCTGCACGGGGCCGGTAATGATGTTCGGCTTGTCGGCCGGTTTGCCAAGTCTCGCCCGCCGTTCGCGCCATTTCCACTTGAGAGCGAGGCCGCCGAGCATTGCGGCTTCGCTCGAACCGGTCGTCGAGCATCCGATCGTCGTCGCGGCTGCCGGCGAATTCCAGAGATGCGCCAACAGGTGCACGCAGCGGCTTTCGATCTCCGCCGTGGCAGGATACTCGTCTTTGTCGATCATGTTTTTATCGAGGCTGAGATCCATGAGCTTGTGGATCCCATCGTCGAACCACGTCTGGCAAAACGTTGCGAGATTCTGCCGCGCGTTGCCGTCGAGCATTAGCTCGTCGACGACGAGTTGCAGCGCCACGTCGGGGCGTAAGCCATCGGCGGGTACGCGGTGTTTGGGGATCGTCGCGTTCATCGCGCGCGTCGCGTACACGTCGCAGACGGCGGCGTCGCGCGGCTGTGTTCGCCGGTGCAGGGGCACGACTTTCACCGTCCGTTCTAAAAGTGCGTCGACGCGCTTTCGTGATCGGTGCTCGGAATGACCTGCGGCGTCATTCCGCGGCAGCGTAAACGTTCTCGCGAAGCTCAGGTACGGAACACCGGCCTACTTCCCGCCCATTGACGTTGGCAAGCACGACGACGCCGTCGCGGCTACGAACCCGATCGATCCGGAACACGCCGGAGTGGCCCCGCAACGTGAACCATTCTGGGAGCCCCTCGACGGCGGTTGCTGGCCCGTGGGGGTCCGCGGCCGCAAGGGGAGCGAGTAACACGGCGGCTTGAGGCATATCAACGGTCCTTTCACGGTGCGGGTATGCATCAAGCCTATCGGTTTGGCACCCGGGGCACCACGAAGTTTCTAGAGGTTTCGCCGGGGAGCTTTTGCGGAGCTGATGCTGAAGAAGCCGCCATGTACCTGATTCTGAAGCTGGTCCACGTCGCGGGCGTGGTACTGTTCCTCGGAAATATCACCGTGGGCGTCTTCTGGAAGCGCTTTTCCGACCGAAGCCGCAACGCGGCCATCATGGCAAGTACGATGGACGGCATCATCGCGGCCGACCGCGTCTTCACGATCCCTGGAATACTGCTCCTATTGGCCGGCGGCTTTGGCGCGGCTTTCGTGGCCGGCATTCCGATACTCTCGACCGGTTGGGTCCTGTGGGGGCTGATCGCCTTCATTCTTTCCGGTCTGGCGTTTGGGCCGCTCTCGCGGACGCAGCGAAAACTCTCCGAAGCGGCACACGCAGGCAATCTCGAGGACTACGAGCGGCTTTCAAAGGGCTGGGATTTGTGGGGATTCATCGCGCTGGCGCTCCCGATCGTTGCGTTCGTGCTCATGATTCTCAAGCCCGCGCTACCCGCGTTTCACCGCTAGTCTAGGATCGGTTCCAGATCGTGTGGCAAGCGCCGACAGCGGCGCCCATGCCGTCCGCGATCGGGTCCGAGTTATTCGGTGTTTGCGTGCGCGCCTCAAACCCGCTGTCGTCCCACGCGTACCACCCGACGTAACGTGCGCCGAAGCTGCAAAACGCCGTCGCCTGATCGAGCACTTCCGCTCGCGTTAGACCGGGCTGGTAGAAGCGGTGCTCGTATGAACCGCCCCATGCCTGACCGATGCCGTAGAGCGGTGTCTGGTCGATCCGCCAGCCTTTCTTGCCGAGGCTGCGTTGCATCGCGGGAAGCAGCCCCTTCATCGTCCAGTCGAGGCGTTTGCCCAACGAGGGGTGCCGGCGCCCGAACGGCGAGTAGTTATACCAGCCAACGATGTCGCAGCCGGCGTTAGAGTAGTTTGCAGCGGTTCCGGGATCCCAGTTCACTCGTCCGGGCTTGCCAAGGCCGGCACCGAATCCGCAAATCGCCGGTTTGCCGCGGGCCCGATTCGTAATGAGCTCGTGAACCTTTTGGAGCAAGGCGCGCCCGCTGCCGGGGTCCCAGGACGGCCAGTCATCGAGCACCCAATAGCCGACGACGTAAGAGCGCCTGGCGTTGCGCTCGAGCAACTCTCCGACGTCGTGCAGGACCACGGCTTCGGACTTTACGCGCGGGTTTTCATCGGTACGGCAGTACGAGTTGTAGCCGTAGCTTTTGGGCGGCGGTTTGACGGTATGCGTTCGATGGCACTCCCAATAGAACATTAGCCCGGAGACGCCGCCGTCGATCACGCTGATTGCGTGGGCCTGTAGCGCCCTCGCCAGCGCGCCGCCGGGCGGCGGAGAGCCGCCGTAAAGGATCGTCGTGGTGATGCCTTCGCGCGCAGCCGTCGCGGCGCGTGCCGGCGTATCGACGCTAAAGCCGATGATGGCATGCGATTGCAGCGCCGCCGTCGGGCCGGCGTCGTTTTCAAAATCCGAAAGGCTCGGAGCGGCCGGGACCGCGGACGGCGGTGCGGCGCAGCCGGCAATCGCAAGCGGCACCGCTAGTGCAACGGCACGTAAAGTCCGCCCGCTACCCATTACTTGTGCAAGAAGGTTATCGTATCCGGACCGATGCCGCTGATCTCAACGATCGTAACGCCCTTCGCGACGGCGTAGTGGTGTAGGCCCGCGGGAATCGATGCGATGCCACCCGCGGGCAGCGGTTTCATCGTGGCGGGGTCGACGGTGTCGCCCAACCCGACCATGAGTATGCCGCTGATGACCGTAACGTTTTCGGTCATGCCGTGAAAATGCGGCGCGACGACGGCGCCATCGGGCACCTTTAACAAGTACGCGTAGTATCCGCCGGCCTTGGCGGGATCGCCGACGATTTTGGCGACCTGCGCGCCCTTGAATGCGGGCGGAGCCGGCTGCCAGTTTGCGGTTGCGGCCGTGACGATCGTCGGCGCTGCACCTGCGGAGACGGAAGCGAGCAACACGCAGACAATCGTAGTGAGGATCGATCTGAGAAGCATCTAAACGCCCTCCTGTCACCCAAAGAATTCGACGGCTGGCTGCCGGTTACTTCGCGTGGGGGGCGGCGATCGCCGCAAGCATGTCCGGCGTGCCTTGGATGCGCTCCAGGTGCGGGTAGCGGATTCCGTCGTGGTACTCGAGCGAAAGCGTTTGATACCAGCCGGTTTGGGTCGTGATCAGCGAGATCGGTGCTGGGGAATACTGCGCGCGTCTTAGGGCGTACTCGAGTGAGTCGGACGAAAACTGTTGGCCGTTGACCGCGAGGATATGCATGCCCGGCGCCAGCCCGGCCCTCCAGGCGGCCGAGTTCTCGCGCACGTCTCGCACGCGGCCCTCGGCGGTAATGTCGGCGCCGTAGGCATACCAACCGATGATTGTGTGATCGCTGGCCTGCTCGGCGCTTATGAACTCGTTAGGTTTCTGCGTGTACACGATACGCCAGCCGGTGCGGCTAAGCTCGTCGCTGGGCGGGTGAGGGCTCGTGTGATAGACGTAACGTTCGAAAAATGCGTGCCAGTCGTACGGCTCGACTTCGTTCAGAAGGTTCTCGATCTGCGACCGCGTGTACGTCACGACGATGGGCCCGGTAAGCGCCGGCGCGCTGTAAAGGTGGAGAAAGGTATCGAGTGAGTGAGCGCCATGGGAGCGTTCGCGGATGATGGAGTCGACGTCGAGCCAGAGCAGTTCGCCCTCGGTGTAGAAGTCGCCGGCGTTGCGGCGGATGGCCGGGTAAGACCCGCGCGCTTCGAAGAAGTGCGGCGCTCCCGTCGTGAGATCGATCAGCGGCGTCGTCGAACGCCCGGTTTCGTAATCCATCGAGGCATAGACCGACGCGAGATATTCCGGAAAAAGTTTGGGTTCGCGAATGCCGGCTCGAAATGAGAGAAGATCTCCTAAATACTGGTTCATGCCCTCGTACACCCACAGCAGATCGGTCAGCTGAGGCACCTGGAAATTCGGCGTCGTGAGATCGGCGGGGCGGCGATACTTGCCGTTCCACGAGTGCGAGAACTCGTGCGTTATCAGATCACCCTCCGCCAGTGAGGCTTCCGGATCGGTCAAGAAGTCGTCGCCCGCGCGATTGTCGCTGGATTGGTGATGCTCGATGCCCTGGAAGCCCACGGCGTCGCTCAGCGTGAGCAACGCGTGGTAGTCGATAAAATGGCGCGAGCCGTACATGGCAAAGGCCTCGGCCGGCACGCGATCGTAGGACTTGAGCAGACTCGTTGGGATGTCGAGATCCTGCGGATAGTCTGCGAACGCATCGAGCTGGACGAACGTCGCGCCGTCCCGCCATAGGTCCCATTTCTTGACGTAGCGCCCCATGTCGAGCGGCGAATCGACGAGCATGTTGAGCGAAGTAACGGCAAAGTCGATCCGATTGCCGTTGGGCAGAGCGCCGCGCAGAGCCGTTGCAAAATCCCAGCCCGACGGCAGCACGATCGCCGGCTCGACGAAGTATTGATGCGAATCGACGCCGTCTTGATAGACAAGGGCTCGATTCCAATTCAAAACCGCCAACGAATGCGTCGAGGTGACGTCGTCGGGCGCGTTCATCAGCACGTCGAAGTCAACGTCCAGGCTTTGCGTGCCCGCCGGAACGTTGACGTGGAAGGCGTAAAGGTCGAACGGATCCCGACGCCAGTCTAGGGCAGCGCCGTTGGCCGAGATACGGAGCGCCGCGAGATCGCTGAGTGGTCCGGTCGGACCGTGCTCGCCGGGAATCCACTTGGGGTACGCGATGGTCATGGCGCCCGGCGCGGCCGGAATCCGCTCGTGCACCCGCAAGATGCCGTCGGCGGCGCGCGATGCGTCGACGACGAGCATCGCGGGCCGCGCTTGCGTGGCCATCGAAGGTTTTGCCATGAAAGTGCTGCCTAAGGCCGCGCATGGGGCGAGCAGCGCGCAACAAATCAGGGGTACGCTCAATCGTGGCATAGTGGACGGTTCTCAGCGTCGAGAGGGCACCCTGCCGCAGCCGCGAGCGGCAGGTCAACGCGGCGTCAACCACCAAAAGCTGGAGAACTTTTTATCCCCCCCGTTTTCCGACGGAGGTCAATGGACCACGTGAAGATCGTGGTGACGGTTAAGCTCGTTCCCGACCCGAACGCCGAGAAGAAGATCGATCCCCAGACGAAGCGCCTGGTGCGTAGCGGCGTCGAGACGGTCCTCAATCCGTACGACGAATATGCGCTCGAGGCCGGCCTTCAACTCAAGGAGCGTGCCGGCGGCGAAGCGCGCGTCACCGTGTTCTCTATGGGGCCGGAAACGCTCAAGGAAACGCTGCGCCGAGCGCTGGCAATGGGCGCCGACGACGCTCTGGTTCTCAGCGATTCGGCTTTGGAAGGAAGCGACGTTTGGGCGACCGCGTATGCGATGGCTCAAGCGTTGCGTAAGCTCGAATTCGATCTGCTGATCGTTGGCGGACTTACCGACGACAGCAGCACCGGAGCGGTACCCGGCGCCCTCGCGGAGCATCTCGGCCTGCCCTGCATTACGAACGCGCGGAAGATAGAGATCAGTGACGGAAAACTGGAAGTAGAACGCGAGACGGATGTCGGCTATCAGATCGTTCGCGGGCCGATGCCGTCACTGATTACGACCGCCCTAACGTTCGGCGAACCGCGCTATGCATCGCTCAAAGGCATCATGGGCGCCAAGAAAAAGACGATCACAACGATCGGCCTCGCGGATCTCTCCTTAGAGATGCCGGTCGGTACGAGCGGATCGAAAACCGAGCTCGAAAGCTTCGCGCCGCCCGCGGCTCGCGGAAAGGGGACGATCGTCGAAGCCGCCGATGGCCCCGCCGGCGCGGCCGCGATCTTCGACTTTCTGCGCCAGAAGAAATTCGTGTAGCCATGAAGCACGTCATCGCGTACGCCGAGCACCGCCAAGGGCAAACCCGCAAGATTACGTTCGAGCTCGCGAGCGAAGCGCGACGGATCGCCGACGCGCTCGGCGGCAAGGCCGGTATCGTCGTTCTGGGCCCGGGCGCCACGCAGCTGGCCGAACGGCTGAAGGCTTATCCGCTCGACGTCATCTACATCAACGAAGACGGCGAAGTCGATGGGTTCTTGCTCGATCCCGTAGTGGATTATCTCGAGGCGGCGGCCAAAGCCCTCGGCCCGGCGCTGATGTTGATTCCCAACACGCTTTCCGGCCGCGACGTCGCCGGCAAGCTGATGGTTCGGCTCGGAGCGGGCATTGTAGCCGACGTCGTCGACCTCAAGGTCGAAGGCGATGCGGTCGTCTGCGTTTCACCGAAGCTCGGAGGTGCGATCGTGACGAACTGCGCGCTTCGTCCCAACGATTACGGAATCGCCACCGTGCGCCCCAACGCATTTGCGGCAACGCCGGGCGGCACGGGCGCCCAAACGGCGCAGCTGGAAAAAGCGAAGCGCGCGTACGCCGCCACGATCGAGCGTGACGTGGAAGAGGGCGCTGGCGAGCTGGCACTCGAGGAGGCACCGGTCGTGGTGGCGGGCGGGCGTGGGCTCGGCGGCCCGGAACCCTTCGATGCTTTGTTGAAGCCCTTGGCCCGGGCGCTTGGTGGAGCGGTCGGTGCGTCGCGCGCGGCTGCCGACGCCGGTTGGGTGCCGTACAATTTGCAAATCGGGCAGACCGGGAAAACGGTGACGCCGAGTCTCTACATCGCGGTCGGCATCTCCGGTGCCATTCAGCACAAAGTCGGCATGCGTTCGTCCGGAACGATCGTCGCGATCAACAAGGACGGAGCCGCACCGATTGCCGAGTTCTCCGATCTCCTCGTCGTGGGCGATGCTTTTCGCATCGTCCCCGAATTAACGAAAATGATTGAAACCGCTAAAGGACAGGTCTCTTGAAACAATTTGCACTGATCGCATTGGTTGCCGCAGGTTGCGCGATCGGCGTTGCATCGACGACGCCAAGCGCGCAAGCCGGCCTCTTCGGCGGGAAAAAGGCCGCGTCGCCGAGCCCATCGCCGTCGCCGTCCGCTTTGCCGACCGCCAGCCCGGAGCCACCCAGCATTGCGATTCCTCGCTTGATGGCGAAGCTCAAAGCCAACCCGAACGATCAGCTTGCGATGGCGCAGCTTGCCGCCGAATATCTGCAGGTCAGTCGCCCCGACATCACGCTGCAATACACGCAGCATCTGCTGCAAATGGGCGACAAGACCGCCCAGGTCTACTATTACGACGGCTTTGCCGAGGAGCAGATGGGCAACGCGTCGGCAGCGACCTACGATCTCGAACAAGCCTCGAATCTCGACCCGACGAACTTCGGCGTGCTGGCGCAGCTCGCCGACGTCTACATACGCACGAGTCGTTTCAGCGACGCGGAGCGGGTGGCTAAGCGAGCGGTCACGTTCAACAAAAAAGAGCCGGCGGCGCTCTTGACGCTAGGCAGCGTTTACGCAGCCGAGCAGCACTACGACGACGCGCGCGCGGAATTCGAGGCTGCCTACGCATTGAACCCAAAGGACACTGCGCCGTTGTTCCAGATTGCGACGACGTACGCTCAGCAAGATAACATTCCGATGGCCCTGCAAACGATTCAGCGCGCGTTGGCGGTCGATCCCCGCAACGTTCAAGCGCTAGTCTTCAAGGCAGACCTTTACGCAAAGCAGCACGACGACGCGCACGCGATCGAGGCGTACGACGACGCCGTGGTCGCGGCTCCAACCGACGACGAAAAAGTCGCCATCATGATTCGTAAGGCCGGTTACTTCGTGCAGGAAAAGAAGGACGCGCAAGGCGTCGCGATCTTTCAACAGATGGTCACGCAGTTTCCGAAGGTCCCCGCGGGATTCGTCGCTTACGGCGGGTATTTGGCGGCCCAGCACCAGTACGCGCAAGCCGTCACGCAGTGGCAAGCCGCGCTGGCACTCGACCCGAATAGCTCGGGAGCACTGCTGGGATTGGGCGAAGTCTCGATGCAAGCCGGCAGGCTCAGCGACAGCGTCACGTATCTGAAGCGTTACACTCAGCTATCGCCCGACGCGCAAGGTTTCGCGCTTCTCGGGCAGGCGTATTCCCGCGAGCACGATTATTCCGGCGCGCGGGAGGCTTGCGGCAAGAGCTTTGAGATTCAGCGTTCGCCCGAAACGCTAAGCTGCGTTGCTGGCGCCGACTTCGAACTGCGAAACTATAAGGAAGCGGCTCAGATCTTCGATGCCCTGGATCGAGCCGCGAAAGGGTTCCTCGATCAGAATCCGCAGCTGCTCTACATCGCGGCGAAGTCGTACGCCGGATCGAATCAATGCTCCAAGGCGGCCGCGACGTATAAGCGGCTGCTGCCGATGATGAAGAAGGGCACGAAGGACTATGACACCGTGCGGCAGGCGTCGTCGAACACGTGCCACCCGGCGGCGAAACACTCCGGCTGAAGTTCGTCACCGATCCGCTCTACGCGGAGCATCTGCGCGGCGTCGCTCATCCCGAACGCCCTGACCGCGTCGAAGAAGTAGCGGCTCGCCTTCGGGCCGACGGCGTTCTCAGCGAAAGCCTGCCGGCGCGAGATGCGAGCGACGCCGAGATCGAGCGGGCGCACACCCGAGCGTACGCTGAGCTCGTAAAGCGGGAGACCGCGGCCCTGAAGGTCGCGCGTTATCTTTCGACCGGAGACACGGTCGTGGATGCGATGTCGCATCAGGCTGCCCGGCGCGCCGCCGGGGGCGCGATCGCGGCGGTCGAAGCGAGCGTTGGGGGCCGCGAATCCGTCTTCGCCCTGGTGCGGCCGCCCGGACATCACGCCGAGCCCACGCGCGGTATGGGGTTTTGCCTCTTCAATAATGTTGCGATTGCCGCGCGTGCCTATCAATCCGCCGCACCGGGTGAAGCGCGAAGAGTGTTGGTCGTCGACTTCGACTACCACCATGGGAACGGAACCGAGGCCGTCGCCGGCAACGGCCTCTCCTATGTCTCCACGCACGCGTATCCGGCCTATCCCGGTACCGGAGCGAAAAGCTACGTCACAGGCCGAGATGTCGTAGTCAACGTTCCGCTGCCGCCCAGCGGGGTCTCCACCGAGGCGTTCGTCGCGATTTGGGAGCAGCTGCTGCCGATCGCCGCGCGGGCAGTTCGTCCCGACCTCCTCATCGTGAGCGCCGGCTTCGATTACGTCGCCGGCGATACGGTTGGCGATCTCGGGGTAGGGGTCGAGGCGGCGGCACCGATCGCGGCTGCAATACGGCGCGTCGCCGACGAATACTGTGGCGGATCGGTGGCGTACGTGCTCGAGGGCGGATACGATCTCGACGCCGTCGCTTGCTCGATTGCTTCGATTGCAGCGGTCAGCGACTCATCGCGACCGGCCGATCCCGTGACCGAACCGAAGGCGATTCCGGCCGCCCTGCGCGAAAGCGTTCAAGCCGCATTAAGAATAGCTCAAGGAAGCTCACACTAGGCTACGAACGTAGGTTGCTTACGGCACAAGGCGACGCCTTGGCATCGTTTTTGAACTTGCTTTTGAAAACTTGAGGAGGTCCGAATGATCCGGAGATCGCTCCGGCATCTCGGTACCGTGTCGTTGCTGCTCCTCGCGTTCCTGGGCCAGGAAACTTGGACACTGGCTAGCGTGACGGGCGGGCTCACCGGTACCATTGTCGATGCCGACACCTCGGCTCCCGTCGCGGGAGCGCAAGTCACAGCAACGAGCCCTTCACAATCGGTCAGCGTGACGACCGATGCAACCGGTCACTTTTCCTTTCTTACGCTTGGACCGGACACGTATACGGTAACGGCCTCGAAGGGCGGTTACCAGCCGACCAGCGTGCCGGGTCAGGTAGTCTTTGCCGATACGGTGCAAACGCTTACCATACGCGTTCCCAAATCGCTCAAGACGATCGCGCACGTGACCGCCGCGGCGGCGGGCTCGCTCGTCAAGTCGGGCACGACGTCCGACGTCTATTCGATCAACGCCTCGGCGCAGCAAGCGACCGCAGCGATGGGTGGCGGCGGGCTGATCAACCAGGCGTACTCGGCGATTTCCACCGTCCCGGGCGCATACGTCATTCCGAACCAAACGGGCTACTATGCGACGGTCAACATTCGGGGCGGCGATTACGACCAGGTCGGGTACGAGTTCGACGGCGTCCCGGTAAACCGGTCGTTTGACAACTACGCGTCGAGCTCGGCCTCGTCGCTCGGTAATGCCGAAGTTCAGGTCTACACCGGCGCAAACCCGGCGACGTCCGAGGGTCAAGGCCTCTCCGGCTTCGTGAATCAGGTCATCAAGAGCGGAACCTTCCCCGGGTACGCGACCGGCTCGCTCGGCATCGCAACGCCGGCGTTCTATCATCGCGCCGCGATCGAAGCCGGCGGCGCGACGCCGGATCGCATGTTTTCGTACTACATCGGCATCGCGGGTCTGAACCAGTCGTTCAACTACATCAACAACAATAACGGCTCGGAGTACGATAATTGGCTCGGTCCCGTAGCCGGCATCGTGAGTGGTCCCTACGGGAAACCGTTCGCGCCCGGCTGGTCGCTCTTTTACGGCAATCCAGGCTATAACGCCGCCCATCCTAGGGACAGCATGGGATCGTACTTTCCCCTCGGACCGATAAACTGGCCGAACAACGACGCCCAACTCGGATTGGCGACGCTCTACGGCCGCGATACCGTCCTCAATTTCCACATCGGGATTCCGCATCACAACGACGCGGGCCGCGACGACATCCAGCTGCTCTACGACGACGAAGCTCTGAAAAACCAAGAATATTACGGCGCCAACTCCTTCGCCTCGCCGTTCTGCACGGGGCCGGCCGCAGTTTCGGGAGCGGCGTGCATGTACGCCGTCAACGGCCAGACGCTCTCCACGTTGACGGGCGGCGGCGTCCCGTATGGCACCTCGGTCCCCGTGACGTTTACCAATACGTATACGTGGGGCTGCGGATCGTCCGTCGGCAAGACGTTCAGCCGTTCGGCGCTCAACGCGATGACGAGCTGCGTGCGGCCCTACGGTTTCCCCAACGGGGTCGACGTCGGCTCGCCGACGAGTCCGGCGGTGATACCGCCCGGTGCGCCCGACACTTCGTATAACGACACGGCGATTACGAAGATCCAATACACAAAGAACTTTGGGTCGACGGCCTTCGTGCGACTCTACGGCTTCACGTTCTACAGCGACTGGTTCCTCAACGCTCCGTACAACATTAGCTTCTGCTATTTCTTCTGCAATCTCGCACCCGATTACGAGCTCAGTACGCACACGCGCGGTCTCAGCCTGGAGTTCCAGGATCAGCTCAACGAGCAGAATCTGCTCAGCATCGCGGGCTCGTACACGACCTCTCGGATCGTTCGCGATAACAACGGGTTTTACAACCTTGGCGGCGAGGGCAGCTTTGCCAACGTCGTCAACTCAGCCGATCCGTATGCCGGATATTGCTACGCTCCGAGCACCAGCGGAACGTCCGTTGTCAACTGTAACGCCAACAAAGTCCCCTTGGGCCCCGGTTACAACGTTCCGTCGGTTGGTAATTCATGCCCCGTGCCGGGCAAGCCGCAAGCCGGCAGAGCGTGCACCTACATGATCTCGGAGAACGGCCTCAACGGAACCTATAGTGGTGTTATCCCGAACTTCTATGGAGCCTCTATCACGGACCAGTACCGCCCGACCGACAAATGGCTGTTAAACGTCGGCGTGCGGCTCGACAGCTTCGGCTTCCAGGGACAGAACACGACTTCGCCGCCCCTTGGCGGCTCGGCGGCCGCGCGGCAGTTCTGGTTCAACGCGTACAACCTCGACAACTGTGTGAACAACGCGACAGGGGCGCCCGAAGCGAATCCGACTCCGGGTGCGCCGTGCCCGGCGGGTTCTCACGCAGCCAACGTGCAGAACGCGCCTGCGAACTTCACGTACAATATCTACCAGCCTCGCGTTGCGGGAACGTATACGTCAAATCCGAACGACGTGTTCCGATTCTCCTACGGCCGCTATACGGAAGCACCGAACACCGCTTTCGAACAGTATAATACTCGTCAAGAGGATCTGGCGGACTACATCGGATCGCACTTCCTGCAGTTCGGCCGCAATAGTCCGGGATATCCGATCCAGCCGCCGACCTCGATCAACTACGACATCTCGTGGGAACACCGAGTCAAGAACACCGACTGGTCTTTCAAGCTGACGCCGTTTTTGCGGCAAACGCAAGATCAAATCCAGCAGTTCTTCCTGATACCGCAAAACGGATTCGTCTCCGGCTTGAACGTCGGTAGTCAGCGCAGCGAAGGCCTGGAGTTCCAGCTACAAAAGGGCGACTTCTCGCGCGACGGCATCTCGGGCTTGTTGTCGTTCGCTTATACGAACTCGTACGTCCACTACGGGCCGATTGCGGCCGGCGCTTCCGGAACAACCGTGCTCGCGCCGATCAACAACTCGATCGCTCAGTACAACGCCTACACGAAATACTGCGCGACGCACCCCGGCGCGCCGAACACCATGTGCGGCGGCAGCACGAGCAACGGGATGACGGCCAATGCGTGCTACCACCAAAACGGCACGCCGGCGCCCGCATTGCCGGGAGGCGGCTGTAAGCACGGTGAGATCGCGAACCCATATTGGAACTCACCGGCACAAGCGCTGATCAACACGGCGCAGAACTTCCCGACGTACGACACGTTCCCGGGCTCACTCGGCCTCGCCGCTCAGGGCTTCGGCTCACCGTACGTGGGGACGCTGGTGCTCAACTACAAGCACCAGCGGTTCGCGATCACGCCGTCGTTGCAGTTCCAAGGCGGCAGCAAGTACGGCATCCCGATTACCGAGGCCGGCATCGACCCCGCCGCCGGTTGCAGTAAGCCGCTCTTCGGCGACCGTTACAATGCGACAACGTGCGCGGGCGTCGTCGACATCCCGAACCCATTCACCGGGGTGTACGATCCAATCGGTGCCTTCACGGAACCCAACGAACTGATTGGCAACTTGCAGCTTTCCTACGATGTGAGCCCGCGGATTCAGCTCGTCGGACAGCTCACCAACATCGTGAACTATTGCTGGGGCGGGAGCAAGCAGCCGTGGACCTTCGCAGACGGCAACATCTGCTCGTACAGCAACCTGCAGGGCACCGTCTATCCGGTAGCGCCGTACGGGACACCGGGCGCCATCGTAAACCCGCCGGGCTACTCCGGGTCGCAAATCCAGCCGTTCCGGAAGTTCCCCTACGAGCCGCAGTTGGGCCCGGCGATCATCTCGGCGCTCAACGGTTCGTATAAGACGCCCATCCAGTTCTACTTCACGGCGAACATCAAGATCTAGTCTCCGTTGGTGTAGCGCTCAAACGAGAAGGCCTCCGTCGCATGACGGAGGCCTTCATCAGGATGACGAGCGAATTACGGCGCGACGAAGACTGCGATTTGCCGAAGCTCCGGAAGCCCGAGTTCGCCGACGAGCGCGTAATGAAGCGTTCCATCGCTCCAGGCGAGCAACGCCATCGCACCGTCCTCTGCGTACTCTGCGCGTCGCGCGCCGACGTTGGTCCATTCGGGCTGGAGCCCGGTCATATCCAGCGTCGAAGCACTCGCATTTTCGAAGAGCGAAACGGTGCGAATGCCGTCGGAGTAGAGCACGTGGACGGTGCGCACGCCCTTCAGCTCGACGAGACTGCCTTCGACCGGTGCAAACCCCTCCGGCAGCGCTTTCGGCGCGCGCGCGGGGAAGCCGGCGCCGCGAACGACGCGGTCGGGATTCTGCGGCGGTTCTCCAAAGGTCGGCCCCTGCACGAGTTGATATTGACTCGGTAGCGCGAAATCCGACGCCGGAATCGCCGGCGAGAAGCGCACCTGCTCGAAGCGTACCTCTCCGACCAGCGAACCGTTGCGCGCGAATTCTTGCTTGTCGAGAACGATTTTGCTCGCGCGATCGATTCGCACGAGCATCGCCGGCTGATGATTATACTTGTTGACTAACATCAGGCTGGCCGTGCCGCGGCCGTCGAACGATTCATCGCCTTTTCGAACGATGCTATAGTTTGCGCGCAGCAGCGCGTAATTGTCGTTGAGCGCGATCCGGTCGTCGAGGGCGGCGTTGCGCGTTTCGACGATGCGATGGCGCCGAGCGTCGATCGAGAAGCTCACGTCGCCTTTTGAGATGACGGAGTCTCCGGAAAGCATCGACGGAGCGCTGTAGTCGCGTCGCGTGAGATCCGGCGCGCGGTGCTCTACGCGATAGACGGACGCCTCTGCGGAACGACTGCCGATCCTGACGACCTCGACGACGCCGGCATACGATACGGTTGACGGGGCCCTTATCGCCGCAAAAAGGAGCGCGTCCGACGAGACCGGCAGTGGGCTCGCGCGCTCGAGGGCTAGGGTGCCCGCAAGCACGGCGAGCGCCGCGATCGCGCTAGCGTGTTTCATCAACGGGCTGTTGGTCGCCGGCGGTATCGTCCGACGTCAGCATCGCGGGGATGGGCGCGTCTTCGGAAAAGGGCGCGGCCGCCGTAAGCGCTGCATGGTTGTTCACGTAGTATGCCGCGTCGATCGGGGTTACGCCGGCCGGGCGGTTCTGCCACGCGCTCGCCCCAAGGTAGAGAGCGACACCCAGCGCGGCCGCCGCGGGAATAGCGAACGCGGGGCGAAGAAGCGCGCGCAGATTCTCCCAGGCCGAACTTTGACGCGGGCGCTCGACGGCTGCGCGAATCGCCGTAACGACGCCGCTCGGAAGCTCCCGCTGCTCCGCCTTGGCGTGCGCCCGCAGCACCTCGGTGAGCGAAGCCTCGGCCGCGTATGCGTTCGCGCACTGCGAGCAGGCCGCCAGGTGGGCGTAGAGCGCCGCGTCTTGCGGCGCCGCAAGCTCACCGTGCAGATAGTCGACGAGTTGTTCTAGGGGCGGATGTGTTTGATTCATGATGACGTTTTCATATAGCGTTTGACGAGGTTGCGAAGCTGTCCGCGAGCACGGTGCAGCCTAGAGCGAACGGTTCCAACCGAACAGCCGACGATCTCTCCGATCTCCTGGTAGCTGAAGTCTTCCACATCGGCGAGCAGCACGATCTGGCGCTGCTCCGCCGTGAGTGCGGAGAGCGCTTTAGAAACCGGCTCGCTGGGGTAGCCGTCGATATACTCCTCGATCGGCTCAACCGCGAGCGGGCGGCCGCCGCCGACATGTTGAGGCTCGTTCGCATCCGGGATCTCTTCTTGATAACGTCCTTTAAGACGCCGAAGTTCGTCGCGATGGAGATTTGTGACGATTCGATAGATCCAGGAGAGGAAGGAGGTCCCTGGCCGGAAGCTTCGCCACGCGCGAAAGACGCGAATAAAGGCTTCCTGGGTCAGGTCGCGTGCATCCGGCTCGTTGCCGGTCAAGCGGTAGGCGAAGTTGTAAGTCGCCTTGCCATATTGCTCCATGGCATGCTCCAAGAATGCCCTCTGTTCCATAACCCAGGCACTACGCTTCCTTGCCTACCCCTTTGCGCCTGCGCACGGCGGCGCTACCGCGGGTGCGGCCAGAGGACGCGCGCGACGACCCACAGCCCGGCTAGCGCCAACGCGGTCAGTCCGACGAATAGCGACAGCTCGAGCAGGGCGATGCCCGCAAACTGGCTTCCGCCGCAGAATGCGACGACGTCGGCAATCAGGGCGAGCTTGAATCGCTCGAACGGATTGCTGGACACTCCCGCGACCGCGCGCGCCTCCGCGGCGACCCCGCGCGGATCCCAACCGGCGGTCTCGACGACGTACGCGACGCGTCCGGTCGGCGCGACGACGTAGAGCTTGTCGTCGTGCAAAAAGTTGCTCGTGCTAACGCGCATGGAGCTGATGCGAAAGGCGTTGAGCAGGTGCTGGATCGTCGAACCCGTTCCGGTAAGCAGGCTCCAGCTCTCGGCTTTGGCGCCGTAAGCCGCTCCGTACGCGCGCAGCTCGGCGGGCGAATCGTACTGCGGATCGAGCGTGATCTCGGCCAAGGCAAATCGAGCAGAATCCAGATGCCGCCGCAAATACACGAATTTCCCGCTGATCGCCGGACAGAGCGTTCGATCGGGGCAGCGTGTGAAGATGAACGAGAGTAAGAGCGTCTTGTCGCGAAACGCGCGGTCGAGCTGCAGGATACGCCCGTTTTGATCGACGAGCTCGGCCGGCGGCAAGCTGCCGCCGAGCTCGACCGGAGTGGCTCGCCCGGAGTCGGGCAAACCCGGTGCGAATGGAGCGGCGGCGAGCGCATCGCGCAGCGTCGACGGGCGTGTCGTCGCATCGAGCAATGCATCGATATTCGTCCCGTCAGCGAACGTTGCGGATGGCCGCAGCGCGTAGCGCCCTATCCGCGCGGGAAGCGTTTGAGTGACCGGATCGGTTCGCACGATCACCGAACGATCGGGCAGCGTCTCGATCACGACGCCGTGCACCGGAATCGCATATATTGCTGCCAGCGCCAACAGCGCTATCACCCCAGCATCTCCGCAACGGCACGGGCGATCGATGCTTCGGAATCGTCCGCGTCGCGCAACGCGCGCACTTGGCCTCGCGAATCGACAAGAAAAATCACGGTGCTGTGCGCTTCGTCATATCCGCGCCTTCGGGCGCCCGGGACGCGCTGCGACCACACGTTATAGGCTCGTTCGACGGCCTCAATTTGCTGTGACGTTCCGGTCAAACCGACGAGCCGGCTCGAGCTGAGTCCCCGGAAACGATCCATAAAGCGGCGCATCACGGGGGCCGTGTCACGCGAGGGATCGACCGTGACCAAAACGATTTCCAACTCGCCGGCTCGCGCGCCAAGCGAACCGCTCATCGCGGCAAGTCTGGCCAGCGTCGCGGGGCAGGTGTCGGCGCAATGCGTGAATCCAAAGGTCAAGAGCAGCGCTTTGCCGCGCTGCCGTGAAAGGGTCCACGAGTTGGCAGCATCGTCCTGCAACGTAAAATTGGGTGCGGCTCGACCGTTGCTGCAGGCGACCGTGAGGCCCACGCAAGCGATCGCAACGAGCCGGGAAAGGAACTGCACCGCACCATTGTACGCCGATTAGGCGGCCGCGCGCTGCCGCAACGATCGCCTCGCTTGCCAGGGGTTCCCGCGCCCATAGGGCAAACGGGGACGTGATGGATGCCGCAGTCTTGATCGTGCGCGTGCTTTTGGGCGCGCTGCTCTTGATTGCCGGAGCCCTCAAAGTGGGCCACCCTTCGGACTTGGCGGCGAGCATCGCCGGCTTTCGGCTGCTCCCCGCGGCAATCGTCGGACCGCTCGCGTTGGCGCTTCCGTACGTCGAGCTGCTCTTGGGCGTCTACCTCGTCGCCGGGCTATTTACGCGCGCGGTTGCGACGATCGCCGCGGCACAGTTCTTCCTCTACAGTGGGGCGATTGCGTCGGCCGTGTTGCGTCACATTCCCGCCAACTGCGGGTGTTTCGGCCCGCATGACACTGCCGCCGCAGATTGGCCCCACGTTGGATTGGATCTAGTCCTCGCAGCGGCAAGCATCTTCGTCGCCTGGCGTGCACCCGGCGCGCTGGCATTCGAGCGACGGTTGCGCAGCACGTGACGAGCCGCGCGTTGGCGCTTGTCACGGCTGTCGCGCTCGCGGCCATCGCGATCGCGGCCGTGCTGTTTTACAATTTCGGGCCCGGCCACCGCGGAGTACAAACCGCATCGCAATCGCCGATCGTCGGTAAGGCGCAGGTCGGTCATTTGGCGCCCACGTTCGAGGTCTCGACGACCGGCGGCTTCTTCGACCTGGCGGCCGTCGACAAGCCCGTGTTTTTGGAAGTTTTCGCGACCTGGTGCCCTCACTGCCAGCGTGAGACGGTCGTTGTGGATAAGCTTTATAAGCAGTATCGTTCGCGCGTCGCATTCGTTGCCGTTTCCGGAAGCCAAACCGCGATGGACGGCACGTCGGCGTCTTCAGAGCTCGACGTTCTGGACTGGGCGCGGCGCTTCAACGCGCAATATCCCGTCGCGTACGACCCGTTGCTCAACGTCGCAAACCTTTACTTGCAGGGCGGCTTCCCGACGCTTGCATTGATCGGGAAGGACAAGAAGGTCGCCTATCTCAACAGCGGTGAGGTTTCGTATGGCGATCTCGACGCGGCGATAAAGAAGCTGTTGCGCTAATCGTTTGGAGGGAATGCGTAATTCGGCGGGGGGCCGGCCGGCGTTCCGATGTAAAGGACGATTTGCTGATGCGCACCTAGCGGAATCGCCTTGAGATCGCCGTCGTACCTCGTGCCGTTGACGTAAGCGGTGACCGTCCCGACCATTCCGGCGACGTCTTCACGCTCGAGCGGTTGTCCCCAGATATCGAAAACCATCCCGAGCGTGTAGGGGCCACCCTGCGGGGGTGCTGTCTCGGGCGCCTCGAGGTGGATGATGCCGGCGCCATCGTGCGTGTGGATCCAGTAGAGACAACCGCCGGCGAGACTCGGCGCGAAGCCGATGTACTGCGGGACCTGGATCTGCTTTCCGTTGTTGAAGATCGCGAGGTGGCTGTGCACGTGGAACGTTGAATACTCCTGCGTTCCGCAGCCGACCCCGTCGACGGCCTGCCCTTGACCGCCTTGCGGCGTGTCGGGATACTTCTTCTTGAAGAACTTTGTGCCGAGACTTTTACCGTCCACCAGTTGGATGGGTTTCGCCGATGCGTTGGGGCCGGGCGTGGGCGTGGCGTATGCCTGCTCGATTTTTCGGTTCTGCCACCAGTTGAAGCCGGCGAAGAGCGCGACGAGCACCACTAGGGCGATGCCAATGCCGATGTAGACCGAGCGCATCGGGTCGCGACGCGGTGGCGGAGCGGCGCCGCCGCGAACTTGGCGGCGGCGTTCGGCGCGGCTGGATTGTGACATTGAGCCCTTTCTTAGGATGGAGCTTTCAGAGGCGCCGCGACCGCCGGATCGGATAAATCGAGCGGCCGCCGCGGCACCAAATAGTTGGTAACGTAATCGGTCACCGCGTCGCCCAGCGGCGTTATCGGCCTATCGTACCCGGTGGCGTAGAGCCGCTGCATGCGCGCGCACGTATAATACTGGTACTTGCCCCGAAGATGCTGCGGCATCTCGACAAACTCGATGCGCTCCGGTAGCTCGAGTGCGTGAAAGATCGGCCGCACCAACTGCAGCCACGTGTGCGGCGCTCCAGAGCCGACGTTGTACAGGCCGGTGGCGCCGGACTCGGCGAGATGGAGCGTCATCTCCACGGCGTCCTTCACGTAGATGAAATCGCGCTGCTGCTCGCCGTCCCGGTACTCCGGGCGGTAGCTCTTGAAAAGCCGAACGCAGCCGGACTCGCGAATTTGCTCGTACGCCTTCTGCACGATACTGCGCATTTCGCTCTTGTGATCTTCGTTAGGTCCGAAAACGTTGAAGTACTTTAAACCACAGGAACTTTGATCGAGTCCCGTTCGCACGGCGTAGAGATCGAACAAGTGTTTCGAGTACGCGTATGCGTTGAGCGGGCGAAGCTCGTGCAGGTCGGCCTCATCGGACAAATCCGCTTCCAGCGCACCGTACGTCGCGGCGGAGGACGCATAGACGAGCCGAGCCTGTTGGTCGTGCGTCCAATGCGCGAGCTTCTTCGTGTATCCGTAGTTGTTGCGCACGAGATAATCGGCATCGGTTTCGGTGGTTGAGGAGCAAGCGCCAAGATGAAAGACCGTCAGCACGTCACCGAACGTGCTGCCGTCGTCGCGCAGAGCCTCGAACTCGTCCGCATCGACGTAATCGGCGAAGCGTAAAGGGACGAGGTGCCTCCACTTTTCGGACCGATCCAGGCGGTCGACGACGAGGATGTCCTCGATGCCGCGCCGGTTCAGCGCCCAAATCACGGCGCTCCCTATGAGGCCGGCACCGCCGGTAACGACGATTCTTCCGCGTTCTAAGTCGTGCATTGCTCCAGCGCACAATAATCCGCGAATCAAACGGCGAGTCCTTCTTTTGGGATCAGGGGCGGCCCACGTTCACTCCCATCGTGTGGAATCGATCGTTGAGAGCGTTTTGAATTCCAAGCGTCAATGCCGTTATCCGCGCAAGTTGGTGCCTCCGAAGTTTAAGGTTAGCGGACGCGCCGTCACGTTGTACGAGCTGTGCGCGGCCTACGCCCGCTAACCTAACCACCCTAGCCTTTAGAACGGCGCTGATAAGCGCAGAAGGAGGTTTGTACCATTGGCGACCTGCGTCGTGTTGAAGCCATTGGCGACTTTGATGGGATACTGATGGTTCAGAATGTTGAGCACTTGAAGCGAAATACCGAGGCCTTGATCCTGTGATCCTGTTCCGGGGGTGAGCACGCGGCCGAGGGCGAGGTCGAGTGTAGTGTGAGCCGGCAGGGTCCCGTGTAGACTGACGTTGGCATCCTCAAACTGCACCGGAAAGCCGCTGCCGTAGTTGGCCTGAAGCGTCCCGAACCATAGCTTTTTCGCCCCCCCGAATCGGTGAGTGTACGCGGCCGTAGATGAGACGGTTTCGCTGTGGTCTTCGAGCGCCAGCTGGGCCTCGCACGAAACGCCGACAGGATTCGGCGGAAAGAGAAACGTCGATCCGGAGATGCACGCCGCGTACGAGCCGGAAACCGTTCCGGTGAAGAACCATTGGTCGCCGGTGAGAAGCCGATCCTGGAGGCGAAACTCGACGCCTTTGTTCAGGCCGATAGCATTGTTGAAGACGGCGAAAAGCGGCGTGTTGAGCAGTTGTTGCGTATCGAGAATGTTCACGACGGTCTTGGTGAAGACGTTGACCGACCCCGTGAACTGAGGATTAAACGAGTGCGTCACGCCCATCTCGTAGTACGCGTCGCTCTCGGGTTTGAGATCGTACACCGGGTTCGGGGTGGAGCAGGCTTGTTGCTGCGAGAGCGCGACGCAGTCTTGGCGAACGTCTTCGAGCAGCGGCGCCGCATAAAACCTGCCATAGTAGACGTGCGCGACATTCTTGCCGCCGTCCCACACGTTTACGCCGATGCGGGGGCTCATCTGCCATCCGCCGACGTAGCCCGTCGAATGATCGTATCGCAGGCCGTAATTCCAAACGATGTTTGGCGTCATCTGCCACTTGTCTTCGGCATAGATGCCGATCTGTGAACCAGCCTGCCCTTGGGGCGCCACGAACGCGGGGAAGTAAGGCACGGCGACCTTTCCGGAACTCTTGCAATCCACGTAGTAGCACGCGAAGACTTGATCCGCCGTGGCGGTTTCACGATTGACGTCGATTCCGACCTTCCACGCGTGATATTTCGTCGCCCGAAAGTCTGAAGCGCGCACGCCAACGTACTCTGCGAACGTATCCTGTTGCAGGCCGATTCCGTGAACCGTATTCGCGCACGTAGGTGGGCAGACGCTAAAGTCCGGCTCCGTCGTCAGCACGTCGCTCGGGAGGTCGCCGTCGTAGGCGATGCGGGTCGAGCGCCACCAGGGGATCACCTGAAAAACGCCGTTGCCGTCGCGCGACACCGTCGTCCAGTTCAGATTCGAAAACTGGTCGTACTCGCGCTGGGTGTCCAGCGTGCCCGGCACGTTGAGAATCGGGTCGAATGGATTGTTTGGGTCGGTATTGATCGGCACCTGATATTGCGAAAACTGGTTCGAGTAATCGAAAGCCAGCGTGCTTCGAGGGCTCATCTGGGTAAGGAAGCGCAGGAACTGGTCGCTACTCGAGCTCGCGTCGTTGATCGGATTGAAAGTCGGCGCGTCGAGGCCGCGGCTGGTCGTCTGGGTGTTCGCATTGAGGAAGAGCTCGCTCGACCCAAATCGTGACGCGATGTCGAGGCTGCCGACACCCTGATTTTGATTGCCAATGCCGCCGGTGACCGTTCCGTAAAATCCAGGGGGAATGTCGGTCGGGCGGTTGCTGATGATGTTGACGACGCCGCCCATGCGATCGCCGCCATATTCCGCCGGGATCGCACCAGTCAGCACCTCGATCGAGTCGATAGTCTTAGGATCGATGATCTCGGCAAAGTTCGAGGTCGTTGCCAGCGGTAGCGGCGCACCGTCGATGTTGTAGGTCACGCCGTGGAAGCCGTTGATCACCGGCTCGTTGTACGAGAACTGGATGACGCCCGGCAGCGTCGCGAGCATCTTGTCGAGGCTGTTGTTGACGGGCGACGCCTGTATCGTGCCGCGGTCGAGCAGGTGTACTGACGGCGCGCTCGCCTGCGCGCCGTGCGCGACGGCCGTCACCGCGGTGTTCGCGATTTCCTTGAGTTGCGTCGAGAGGGGAACGTCGACCGTAGCGACCGTGTCGCTGGTGACGGTAACGAAGACCGAGAGGTCGTGCGCGCCGGCGGCGTGTGCCGTTAGGCGGTAGCGGCCGAATGGAACTTGAGAGAACACGTACGTGCCGGATGCGTCGGCGGTCGCTACGAAGCGGGACCCTTCGCCTTCGAGCGTGACGATTGCGTGCGATGCGGGCTTACCGTCGACCGTAATCGTTCCGCGGACCAGCCCGGTGGTCGCGGCGAAGGCCGGCATGGCCAGCGCGTACGCCAAGAAAACGGCGGCGAGCGCCGTGAAAAAACGAGACATGATTCTCCTTCGATCTAGAGTGAACGAGTGCGACGAGGAAGCGTCGCGCGTGGGGTGTTACGCGCGAACGGTCGCAGCGATCGGAGGAGGACGTGCGAACCGGCGCCGCACGCACTGGACGCGGTGCCGGATGGGTTGCAAGCGGGGACGCCGCGTCCAGTTGGGCGTCCGAGGCGAAAATGCGAGGCGAGCGACCGCGAACACCGCCCGGGCCAGATACGCGGCAAGAGTTCGCGCGAGAAGCCTGACGATCCAAGAAGCGGCGGTCAGGCAGAGGACCATCAGCCACGGGGCTGCGCCGGCGTGGTGCGGCTCGACGCCCTCGCCCACGACGAACCAAAGTGAGGCCGATGCGAGAATCGCGGCACCGCCCGGAAGGCGGCTGCTTAGCCGAGCCGCGAGAATGCTGCCGTCCGCGGTGCCGCCCGCCCCGCTCCAGGCGAGCGCGCCAAAGCCGACGAGAAGGCCCAAGACGCCCGTAATGGCCGCCTGCAAGAATAGCGCATGGTAGCCGCCACCCATCGTGTGCTCGCCGCCGTAAAGCACGGCGTGAGCCGCTAGCGAGGCGAGCAAGCCCAAGGCGAGCGCGCCCGGAACCTTCCGCAGGATCACGGAGGTCTTTTCTAGGCAGGGTCAAGGGGAGACCTGGGGGTCGCGTCGTACCTGACCCTCCCCCTTGGCGATGGTTAGCCCAGTGGGATTGGGAGCTGGAAAGAAGAGCTTACGGTGATGAGCACGCGAGTCGTCGAAAACGCCGATACCGTTAGTCTGGTCTGCGCACTCCTCGTGCGCTTTCCGGAGCTGGCGTCCATTCGGTGTGGGCCGACCGATCGCACCCTGCGGTTGACCTTTGCGATTCGCCAGCGCTTGGATCGCGCCGCGCAGAGCGCTCTCGGCGAAGCGGTCGACGAGCACGTGCGCAGCTTTCTCGGGTTAGCCAAGGAAGAGCCGGGCGTGATGCGCGTCGAGTGCGAAGGCGATCGAGCGCTGACCTTCGTGCACGTGACCCGTGACCTGGTAAGCTTCTCAAAAGAAGAGCTGGAGCTGCAGGTCGGGCTTTTCAGCGAGCGCTATGGCGATGCGCTGGTACGAAACCCGCACCCCGACGATCACCTGGAGGCCGATCCGGCCGCCGACGACGAAGCCGCGTTGTATGCGATTGAGGCATTGCGGGATCCAGCGCAGTCTAAGAATTTGGTGGGCTTTCGAGAAGAAAAGCGGGTACTCGTCTACTTTTTGAAGTCCCAAAAGAAAGCGAAGGCGTCGGCTCGCCGATAGACAGTCCGGCCCTCAAGCTTCTGCTGGTGGGGGATGTCGTCGGATCCCCGGGCCGCGACGTGCTCAAGCGTTGCGTTGAATTGCTTCGGGAGCAGCATCACGTTGATGCCTGCATCGCCAACGGTGAGAACGCGGCGGGCGGCTTCGGGCTGACGGCCCAGACCGCCGAAGAAATGTTTTCAAGCGGCGTCGATTTTATTACCGGCGGCAATCACATCTTCGACAAGCGCGATTTCGCGGAGTACCTGGAAAACAGCGACCGCGTGATACGGCCGGCCAACTATCCGCCCACGGCGCCGGGCCGAGGGGTCGGGACGTTTGCCGTCAACGGGGTTACGATCGGCGTCCTCAACCTGATGGGCCGCACCTTCATGCCCCCGGTGGACGATCCGTTTCGGTGCGCCGATGCCCATGTTTCTGACCTACGGGCCCTGACGCCGGTGGTGATTGTCGACGTCCATGCCGAAGCAACCTCGGAGAAGGTCGCGCTCGGACGCTATCTAGACGGCCGCGTCTCCGCTTTAGTCGGGACGCACACGCACGTTCAGACGGCGGACGAGCAGATTCTTCCGGGCGGAACGGCCTACCTCAGCGATCTGGGGATGACGGGACCCACGGAGGGCATTATCGGGATGGAATCCAGGGCGGTACTCGACCGGTTTCTCACCGGTCTGTCGGAACGTTTCAGCGTGCAGCGCAACGGCCCGCGGCAGTTTTGCGGTGCAGTCGTGTCAATCGATCCGATTTCGGGAAAGGCTAGCGAAATCAAACGCATTTTTCTGAGGGGCATCCCGTGACTTCGGCCGTAACGCTGAAGGTCTCGGCGAAGAGCAACCCCAACGCCGTAGCCGGCGCGCTCGCAGGCGCGCTGCGCGAGCGGGACAGCATCGAGTTGCAGGCCGTCGGAGCCGGCGCGATCAATCAGGCCGTCAAAGCGGTGGCAATTGCCCGCAGTTATCTGAAGGGCGCCGCGCTGGACGCGTTCTGCAAGCCGTCTTTTGTCGTGGTGTCGATCGGCGACAGCGAGCGCACCGCGATCTCACTGCTCGTCGAGCGCTGTAAGTTAGAAGAGAAGGTTTCCCACGTTGAAGATTGACCTGCATTCGCACACGCGAATGAGCGACGGCACGCTCAGCCCGCAAGAGCTCTCCGATTTCATGGGGGAGCGCGGCGTCGAGCTCTTTTCGATTTCCGATCACGACACGCTTGCGGCCTACGGGGCGTTCGAGCCGCCGCCCGGCGCGCGCGTCATCACCGGAATCGAAATCAACACGACCTGGCGCGAGAACGAGGTTCACGTGCTGGGTTACGGCGTTCCGTTGGGACCGTCGCCGATCAACGAGCTGCTCGAATACAATCAAGCGCAGCGGCGGATACGCGCGGAGACGATGGTCGACCGGCTGCAGAAGGCCGGATACGGGCTGACCCTCGACGACGTGCTCAACGAATCGGGCGGGGCGCTGGCGATCGGCCGTCCCCATGTCGCCAAAGCGCTCGTGCGTCTCGGCATCGTGGACAGCGTGGACGCGGCCTTTCGCCAGGCGCTTAGCCGCGGCAAGCCGGGCTACGTGCCGCAGCACTATACGACGCCCGAGCACGCCATCGAGCAGATCGCGGCCGCCGGCGGGATTCCGGTCCTAGCGCATCCGGGACGCCTCAAGGATCGCATCCTCATCGACGAGCTGGTCCCGCACGGCCTGCGCGGGCTCGAGGTCTTCTATCCGCTTCACGACGCGGCCGACACGCGCGAGTTTCGGGAGACCGCGCGGCGCTACGGCTTGGTGATGACCGGCGGCATGGACTTTCACGACATTCGGTATCACACCAAGGGCGTTGGCATGGAGGTCGATGCCGAAGACATCGCGGCCTTCCTCGAGCTCGTCGAAGTCTTCGCCTAGGTGATCACCGCGGCGGCCTTGGCGGCGGCGATCAACACGCCGACCCTAACGCCCCGCCTCACGCACTCGATCGTCGCGGGAGAGGTCTATGACCTCGACGCTCATCGGATACTCTACGCTCGGAATTCACGAGTATTAATGGTTGCGGCGTCAACCACGAAACTTTTGACCGAAGGCACGAGCCTCGCGCTGCTGGGGCCGGATTTCCGATGGACGACGCCGGTCTATCGAACCGGGCCGATCGATTCGCAAGGCGTGCTCCACGGCGATCTCGTGCTGGTAGCGGGTGGCGATCCCAATCTCTCGCAGCGCATTCGCCCCGACGGCACGCTTGCATTTGAAAATGAAGACCACGCCTACGACGGCTCGGCCGAGACGAAAGCGGTTCCCGGCGACCCATTAGTCGTTCTGCGCGAGCTAGCTGCGCAAGTTGCGAAGGCCGGCATCAAACGGGTAGAGGGGCGCATCAACGTAGACACCTCGTTCTTCCCCGACCAGGGTGCGGAAGGTGGCACGGGCGTGATTGTTTCGTCGATCGTCGTCAACGATAATCTCGTCGACGTCACGGTGACTCCGGGTGCGCACACGGGCGACCCCGTAAGCATCGCCGTGTCGCCGCAAACGCCGTACGTGACGTTTGTGAACCGGGCGACGACGGGTATCCAAAAGAGCGATGCCTCGGTCGACATGAGCGCCGACGTTCGCGACGCGTCCGGGCACCACACCGTGACGATCGCCGGCTCCCAACCGGTGGGGCCCAGCGTTCTCTACGCGTATCGGGTGCCGGAGCCCAAATTATTCGCGCAAGCGGCGTTCACGACGGCTCTCGACGACGCCGGGATCAGCGTTGCGCAAACCGCAGTGCCCGAGAAGCCTCCGTCGAGCGCGGCGTACGTTCCGGCCAACCTCGTGGCTGACCACGTTTCACCCCCGCTGGCGCAGGACGTTTATATCACGCTGAAAGTCAGCGACAATCTGCATGCGGGTTTGATGCCGTACATGTGGGCGGTGTATCGAGCGCACGCGACCGGCGACTATCTGAAGAACGGCTTCGCGCTGGAGGCGAAGATGCTGCACGGCGCCGGGCTCGATCTGGGCCAGGCCGCGCAACAGGACGGCCTCGGCAGCAGCGCCTTCTTCACGACCGACTTCATGGTGCACTACTTAGCGTGGGCGTACCGGCAGCCGTGGTATCCTCAGCTTCTCCGCGGCCTACCGATCTTGGGCGTCGACGGCACGCTCGCGGATATCCAGCGGTCGTCACCGGCTCGCGGCAAGGTCTTTGCGAAGACCGGCACGGACGATAGCGACAATTACTTGACGGGTGGCGGCGTCTACGAAAAGGGCTTGGCGGGGTATACGACCACGCGAAGCGGGCGGCACGTGGCGTTCGCGTTCTACATAGGCGCCATGAACGGCGCGCACGACGAAGACACGGGAGCGGTCGCCGGACAAATTCTCGGAGGCATGGCGGCGGCCACGTACCTAGAACTGTAGCGCCGCGCGCACGCGAGCCAAGATGCTCGCCGCCTCACTCTCGCGCGCGTCGAGCGTCGAGGCCTGATCCGCGATGATGCCGGTGTTGCGCATGTAGCGATGGTTGATTCGCACGTTGTACGCACACGCGGTCAACGCCGCGTACGCGAACTCGGCCGCGCAGCCGACGTCGCTGGCGAGTGCGCCGGTGCGTGCCTCCGCCAGTTGCAGCGTGAGTTTCAGAACTTCGAGGGCGAGCCCGGAGGCCTGCAGCGGTTCTTGCGCGGCTCGTTGTAGCGCCGCCTGGATTGCGCTGCGGCGCGTCGCGCGTTCGGCATCGTCGGCTTTCGGCAACGCTTGCGCGGCAACGACGGCGCGAAATGCGTTCTCGTCCCGCAGCCGTGCTGCGCTCAGCTCGTCGCGAAGCCGATCCGCTTGGGCGACCAGCTCATCGACCGGCTCGGCGATGATCCGCCCCACCATGGCGGCCAACGCCGCGCCGAGGGCGCCGACTAAGGCTGCCGCGCTGCCGCCGCCGGGAACCGCGTCACTGGAAGCGAGCCCAAGGAGATACTCGTCGAGGGTTCCCACGCGCGCTCGTGTTGGCGGATGGGTTCGGGGAGCCTGCGGCGAAAGGCCCGCGAGCCATTTCCCCCCCACCTTAGGAGTTACTAGTGCCAGTTCTGGATCCAGCTCGCACCCCAGCCGCTTCGTCATTCGACCCGGCCCAGGGCGACGTCAGAGACCGCAGCCTTGCCGATGCCGGTCGCTCGCGCATCGCCTGGTCGGCGGCATATATGCCCGTCCTCGCGCAGATTCGCGATCGGTTCGAGATTGAAAAGCCGTTGCAGGGAATTCGCATCGGCGCCTGCCTGCACGTCACCACCGAGACCGCCAATCTGATGCTCGCCCTGCAAGCGGGCGGCGCGCAGATCGCGTTGTGCGCGAGCAACCCGCTTTCGACCCAAGACGACGTGGCGGCGGCGTTGTGCGACTACGGCATCGCTACGTACTCGATCAAGGGCGAAGATAACGCGACGTATTATTCGCACATCGAATCCGTCATTGCGACCAAACCGCAGATCTCGATGGACGACGGCTGCGACTTGGTGACCGCGATTTTCACAAAGCACGCCGATCAGCTCGCCACGATGATTGGCGGGTGTGAAGAAACGACGACCGGCGTGATTCGGCTGCACGCGATGCAGCGCGACGGCGTGCTGCCCTATCCGGTGATCGCGGTGAATAACGCGCTCACAAAGCACATGTTCGACAACCGCTACGGCACCGGACAATCCACGCTCGACGGGATCATCCGAGCCACGAACGTGTTACTCGCCGGCCGCACGCTGGTCGTAGTCGGATACGGCTGGTGCGGGCGCGGCATCGCGTCGCGCGCTGCCGGAATGGGCGCACACGTGGTCGTTACCGAGGTCGACCCGCGCAAGGCGATCGAGGCCACCATGGACGGCTACCGGGTCATGCCGATGAGCGACGCGGCGAAGATCGGCGATATTTTCGTGACCGTTACCGGAAACTACCATGTGGTGCGCGAGGAGCACTTCAAGTTGATGAAGGATGGGGCGATCGTAGCCAACTCCGGCCATTTCAACGACGAATTAGATCTCGAAGCGATACGACGGATCGCGCGCGGCAAGACGGAGCCGCGGGCCTTCGTCGAGCAATACGAGCTACACGACGGACGGAAGATTTGCATCCTCGCCGACGGCCGTTTGGTTAATCTCGCGGCGGCCGAAGGTCATCCCGCGGCGGTGATGGACATGTCGTTTGCCAATCAGGCCCTCGCAACGGCCTATCTGGCATCGCATTACGAGGCGCTGGAGAAGAAGGTCTACGACGTGCCGCTCGAGATCGACGAAGAAGTCGCGCGTCTCAAGCTTTCCTCGATGGGGATAGAGATCGATACGCTGACTCCCGAGCAAGTCAAGTACAGCGCGTCCTGGAGTGAGGGAACCTAGTGGCGTACACGCGGCTCTTCACCAGCGAGTCGGTGACCGAAGGGCATCCCGACAAGCTGGCCGATCAAATCTCCGATGCGGTGCTCGACGCGCTGATCAAGGATGACCCTTATTCTCGCGTGGCCGTCGAGACATTTGCGATCACCGGTCAAATCCACATCGCGGGCGAGGTCACGACCAAGACGTACGTGGACATTCCGCGGCTGGCGCGCCAGGTGGTTCGCGAGGTTGGATACACGCGCTCGGCGATTGGCTTCGATGCCGAAACTTGCGGGGTCAGCGTGTCGATTGACGAGCAATCGCCGGACATCGCATTGGGGGTCGATCGTTCGCTCGAGGCGCGCGCGGGCGACGACGACGAATTCGAGCTCGTCGGCGCCGGCGATCAGGGGATGATGTTCGGCTACGCCTGTCGCGAAACAGACGAGCTGATGCCGTTGCCCATCGTTCTCGCGCATAACCTCACCCGGCATCTCGCGGCCATGCGAAAGAACGGAGACATTCCCTACCTGCGCCCCGACGGCAAATCGCAGGTTACGGTGGAATATGAAGGCGACCGGCCCGTGCGCGTGGAGGCGGTCGTCGTTTCGACGCAGCACGATCCCGAGATTCCGCTCGAAGAAATCCGGCGTGAGATCACGGAGAAGGTGATCGACCACGTAATTCCGGCGGCCATGTACGACGAGCGCACGCGCGTCTACGTGAACCCGACCGGTCGCTTCGTGATCGGCGGCCCGAAGGGCGATGCCGGGCTCACCGGACGCAAGATCATCGCGGACACCTACGGCGGCATGGCGCGCCACGGCGGCGGCGCGTTTTCCGGGAAGGACCCAACGAAAGTCGACCGGTCCGGAGCCTATGCGGCGCGCTGGGTCGCAAAGAACGTCGTCGCGGCCGGCCTTGCGGATCGCTGCGAAGTGCAAATTGCGTATGCAATCGGCGTCGCGCATCCGATGAGCGTTGCGATCGAAACGTTTGGCACCGCGAAGCTTCCGGAGGAGCGGATTGCCGACGCAGTGAGAGCGGTCTTCGATCTTCGCCCGGCGGCGATCATTCACCATTTGCAGCTGCGGCGCCCGATCTACCAACAGACGGCGTCCTACGGACACTTCGGACGACCCGATCTCGACCTACCGTGGGAGCACGTGGACCGCATCGACACGCTTCGAAAGGCGACGGCTTTTGATGGAGAACAGCTTCGTGTACCGAACTTTGCCGGCTAGATTTGCCGCCGTTCTTGCGGCCGGAGCGGTGCTGCTCGCGTCGGCGGATGCGACGACGTTCGTGCAGTCTCAGACGTTCAAGACCGGAACCAAAATCTCGTGCGTCCTGGAGGAGTCCGTAAATTCGGCCCAGCTAAGCGTCGGTAGCGAGTTCAGGTTGAAGGTCGTCGACACTTCGCATCCTGCCCTGGTCGGGTCGGTCATCCGCGGTTTCGTGACCGACGTGACGCAGCCGTCGGGATTGAACCGGGCACGAATCGGTTTTTTACTTTACACGATCAAGCTCACCAACGGCAAGGTCAAAAACATAGAAGCGTACGTCGTTAACCGCGCCGTCGTGGCATACAATCCGGCGGCGCAATACGAGCAGCGTCAGAAAGCGCCGTCCGGCCTTCCGTACGGAACGGTCACTCCCGGTCCGATCGCTTGGCAGATGCGAATCGGTGGCGGCGGTCCGAGCACCGTTTCACAGAGTTCCTCACCGTCGCTGGGCGGTTACGTATATGCGAAGAACTCGCACGAGGCGATCGTCGTTCCGGCGGGCGTTTCCGTCACGGTCGAGCTCGCGAGCCCGCTGACTATTCCGTAGGATTGAGCAACTGATCCATCGTGCACTGTCGCGGCGACTTCTCCGGTCGCCAGCGAAGCAGGCGCGCGGCATGCCGAAAGCGATGTCCCGTCACGTGATCGAAGGCGACCTCGACGACGACTTCCGGTCGAACCGGAAACCACTCTGAATTTTGACCCCGTCGCCAACGGCTCGGGCCGCCGGGCGCCGCGCCGGTAAATCCGGGCGGCTCGACGATCGGCTTGAGCAGCTCGGCGGCGCGCACGCGCTGCGATGCGCTCATCGAGCCGACGAAGCCGACGTGATTCAGGTTACCGTCTTCATCGTAGAGACCGAGCAGCAGTGAGGCGACGACGTCGTCAGTGCCGGTGCGAAACCCGCCGATAACACAGTCGGCGGAGTAGTTGCGTTTGATCTTGGCGACTGCATCGCGGCTGCCGAAGGCGTAGGGAACGTTCTGCTTGGCGATGACGCCGTCGAGCCGCGCCAGACTCCCGGCGAGCCAGTCTCTTGCGAGCGCGATGTCTTCCGTTGAGGGAGAGAGCCGCACCGTCGGATTCTTTGCGAAGTTGCGCTGGACGAACCGTTCGAGGCGCTCGCGGCGCGCGCGCAGCACGCGTTCGTAGAAGGCGCTCTTGCCTTCCACGAGGAGATCGAAGACCACGTACGACGCCGGCGTCTCTTCCGCTAGCCGCCGAACTCGGCTAGCCGCGGGATGGATGCGTTGCAGCAGCGCGTCGAAATCGGCGCCGGTTTCGGCGGCAACGAGCAGTTCGCCATCCATTACGAATTGTCGCGCGCCGGCTTCTTGCAGCGCGGCGACGATCTCCGGGAAGTACCGCGTCAGCGATTCACCCGATTTGGATTGCAGCTCGACCTCGTCGCGATCCCGGAAGGCGATGCAGCGAAAGCCGTCCCACTTTGGTTCGTAGCTCCAATCGTCGCCCTCGGGAATGCGTTGGGCTTGCCGCGTTTCCATCGGTTCGATCGGCGGGCGAAGGACGAGTTGCTCAAACGGCGGCACGAGGCGACGTCTTCCCAAGCTTGTCGAGATTGAATCGGCCGCGGCTTCGCAGCACGGGCTGCCAGAGGTCACCCAACCGCGCAACGCGTTCCGGAACGTTAAAAATCGTGAAATCGCCGGGCTCGCAGCCTGCCTCAATTTCCTCCCACGTAACCGGCGTTGAGACGGTCGCCGCTTCGTTGGCGCGGACGGAATAAATCGACGCCAACGTCTTACCGAAGGCATTCTGATTGTAGTCGACGAGGACGTGATCCGGCGGCCGGTTGGCGACGCGGTACACGGCGGTGAGCACGTCGGCGTGCGCTCGCGCAATCTGATGGCCGATCTCTTTGGCGATAGCCCAAACCTCGTGTTGAACGGGACCGGTGCGAATCGCGACGTAGACGTGCGCGCCTTTGCTTCCCGAGGTCTTCACAAACGGAGTCATGCCGAGCCCATCGAGCACGTCGCGAATGATCAGCGCGCCTTCCCGCACGACCGAAAAGGTCGCTCCGGGCGTCGGGTCGAGGTCGAAGTGCAGGTAGAGCGGGCGATCGGGATCCTCGCAGAGCGAATACCACGGATTGAGATCGATGCACCCGAGATTGATCAGCCATAAGAGCGACGTGAGGTCGTCGATGACGGGAAAGTCGATGACGTTGCCCGAGCTATGCTCGATCGCGCACGTGCGAATCCACGGCGGCCTCGGTGAGGGCGCGCGCTTCATGTAGAAGAAGTCGCCGGTGACTCCGTGTGGATAGCGCTTCATAACCATTGGGCGGTCGGCAACGTGCGGAATCAGAACGTCGGCAATGCGCAGGTAGTAGCGCAGCAGGTCGCCCTTCGTGAGCTTGAGTTTCGGAAAGTAGATTTTTCGCAGGTTGGTCAGCGCCACGCGGCGCCCGTCTACGTCCAGTGCCGCATCGTCTACGTCGGCTGGAATCACGATGGCAGCACGGCCCTGTTTCGTACGCTCAGACACCCAGGCCTAATACCCTCAAGGCAGGGTGGCGTTCCTGGCCGTGGAACCTCCGTCCGCCGGCCGCCCAGCCTCGGGCCGTTCCGGATTAGCTCAGTTGGTAGAGCAGCTGACTGTTAATCAGCGGGTCGTTGGTTCGAGTCCAACATCCGGAGCCATAAAATGAACTGGTCCGCCACATGGGCGGGCCAGTTTCATCTTGTCACCCTGAGCCCTTCGCCTCCGCTCGACAAGCTCAACGGCGCTCAGGATAAACTCCGCCCCAAATAGCTATAGCTCCAGATCGCGCGACCGCGACACCTCGTAAACCCGTATATTCGGCGGCCCTTGTAGGCACGGACCGAACTCCTTTATGAACTCCTGAAAGTGCGGCGTTTGGAAGTGGAAATCGAGCGCCGCCTGGTCGGCCCACTCCTCAAAGAATAAGAACTCGTTGTTTCCCGAGACTCGTTCGTGCACGTCGTACGCGATGCATCCGGCCTCGGACTTGGACGGCGCGGTCACCGCTGCTGCTAAACGGAGAATGTCGTTCCGGCGCTCCGGCTTCCCGGAACATTTTGCGGCGAGAACTAGCATCGTCACGCCTTCTTCAGTTCGACGAGAATGACGTCGATGGGCGTGCCGCGTACGTTCTCTGGCTGATGCTCGACGGCGGGCGTCCACATGACCTGGCCGGCCTTCATGTCGGCATCCTCCGACGTGCCATCCGGATGGTGAAACCGCGCCCCGGCATCTGCGAGCGTGACCAGTACACAGTCCGGGTGCCCGTGCATAGTGGACTTCTCGCCGGGATCGTAGTGAACGCGAAGAACGCGTACACGGTCGTTTTCGAACTCCACCTTGTAGTGCTTTGGGTCGACGGTTACGGGGTCTGCAGCCATACGGATCTCCTTTGGAATAGCGTTCAACGGCGCTTCCGAGCTCGCCCCGCTTCACCTGCCCGTACTCTTGAGGTAAGCTGCCCGACATTCAGACACCTTGCCGATAGTTTCAGCTCCAAGATGTCTTAGAACGAGTTGTCCCCGGTTTTGTCCCGCCGGGTAGATCGCAAAGCACTGCCGATTGTTGCCTGGCCGCCATCACGCAGGTGGCTTCTAAGCAAGGCTTGCTCGCCCTTGAAACGGTCGGTAATGGTGCTAGAATCGGGCTGAGCCGAGTTGAATGTTTGACGGCAAGAAGTCTGTCTCTGGGTGCCGAGTCGAGCTGGGAGCAGTGCTGATGAAGATTTCATGGTTAGGCCGTTACGTTTTAGGCAGCTGCGTGACCGTTGTTCTGCTAGCAGGCTGCGGCGCGACGCCGACGCCAATGGGGGTACCGGGCGTGACGCTGCAGGGCACGCAACCACGCTTCGAGCCGCCCGGAGGCCCTGCTGGCGCTGCCTCGTGGATGTTACCGGATGCCAAAGCGCAGGATCTGCTTTACGTTGGGAATGTCTTCACCGTGTCGGTGTACTCTTATCCGCTTGGCAAATTGGAGGGAAGGCTGACGGGTTTTTTGGCGTCCTCGGGTGAGTGCGTCGACGCAAAGGGCGACGTGTTCATTACGAGCGAGGTAGGTGAGACGATCGTAGAATACGCCCACGGCGGGACGAAGCCGATCGAGACCTTACTCGCCGCGGCAGAGCACCCTCTTGGATGCGCTATCGATCCGACTACTGGAAATCTTGCCGTAACAACTTTCGGTAACAATTCGGCCGGTAATCTAGCGATTTACCCTCACGCAATGGGCGGACCATCAACTTATACCGATCCCCACATACTGCAGTACTATTTATGCGGCTACGATAAGAATGGGAACCTCTTCGTCGATGGTATTTCTCCGCCGCGCGATGGGAGCCACTTCGTGCTGGCGGAGCTGCCCAAAGGCAGCAGCACATTCACGGATATCACCCTAGATAAACACATCTCGCTTCCCGGAGGTGTTCAGTGGGACGGAAAGTATCTCGCGCTCGCTGATCAAAACACGTCGGTGATCTACCAGTTCAGGTTAAGTGGAAGCCGCGGAACGGAGGTTCACTCGACGCCGCTCGGAAGCCCAGCGTCCGACGTTTTTCAGTTTTATATCAGCGGCAAGACCGTCATCGCGCCGAACGACTACTCTCTCGGCTCCAAGACCACTAAGGGGGACGTTCTGTACTACCAATACCCAGCGGGCGGCGCGCCGATCCGGACGATCACGCATGGCGTACACGAGCCACGAGGCGTGGTGCTCAGCAAAGCCAACACTTAGCCCTGCCTCGTTTACGCTCGGCGCCGGGAACGGTCTGATCCGTTACATGGTCGGCACGAAAATCAAACCGGTCGGACTTCCGAAGCCGGTAACGATCGGCGTGACGGTGCCGTACGACGTGTCGACCCAACCGACGAAACCACGAACCTTTGAGTCGCTTGGCGCTTCCGTATAGAGACGGCCCGAAGTGAACCGGCCCTGCGCGAGGTAGATCACGTTTCGTTTCGCATCGGCGATGTAGAGTTGGCCCTGACTTTGGGTGGCGTAGACCGTGTCGTCGAGTTGGGTGCCGACGAGCAGTCGCGAAACGGATTGTGATCCCATTCCGGCGGAGTGAACCCAGACGATTTCCGAATCAGCCTGCGAAACAAGCAGCACGTCTCCATTCGGTGCGACCGTCATGGAATCCGGATCCGTTAAGTTGAGCCGCACCTGTTTTTGAGTCGGGATGTCGGTTGCCGTCGCATCACCCATGAGCACCGGCGTCACTTGCGCCGTGCTGCCGTTCAAGGCAACGCTGACGATCGCAGCGTGCTTGTTGATACCGTTCTTGTTGAGCTTGGGGTTGGATGCGGCGATGAAGGCCATCCCGTTGCTGAAGGCGAGGTCGTCGTAACCGCCTCCGTGCTTGGCCGAAGAAAACATGTAGTGAACGAGGGATCCTGACGTCGGCTCCCACGTATACATCGAGCTGTTCGCGTCTTCGTTGACGGTGATCCACATGAGATTAGTGTATGGGTTCCACCGCATCCCATCGCATCGTCCCGGCACCTTGATCGATCGAATGAACGCGCCTTTGCGGCTGTATTGCACGATCGTGCTATCGCCGCCGGTTCCCGTGGGGCCGGTTGCGTTTTGGTACGCCACGAAGAGGAAGCCATTAACCCATTCGATCGGATCGGGATTGTAGCGCTTGTCCGTGCCGCGCACGAAGACGGAAACTTGGTAGCCGCGGCGCGCGTCAAGCCCGAGCTGCGCGCCGGCCCGCGAGGGCGCAGCGAGAGACGGCAGCGCTTGTCCTCCATTCGATGAAATGGTCTGGCCCTGAGAACACGCGGCGATGACGGCCGCAAACGCAATGCTAAAAAGACGCTTGCCGTACATGGGATCCCCTTTCGGTTTGACGATGCGCCTTTTAGCATACGACGAACAGCATTAAGGCGATATCAATGAAAGCGAGTCTCATGACGCCGCCGCATAGCGAGGCTATGTAGCGATCGGGCTAGGCGTCTATCAGGATCGGAAGCACAGTAGGGGGGAACTCGCGCGCGAGAGCTGCTCTCGGGCGTCCCTAGTTCCATCGTGCGAACAACTCAAGCAACGACCGCGGAAACGGTCAATTCCGTCAGCGCGCCGCAACGCCAAGCCCGGGAAACGGCAACGCGTCGTCGAAACGGTCGGCTGCCTGGGAACTGGGCAAGCTGCGGGCCCTTGCGGCCCGCGCGAAAGGTAGGATTCCCTTGAGAAAAACCATTGTGCTATTGGCTTTGGCGGTTGGATTCGCCGCACCAGCTGGCGCACAGCCAATGACCGGCATGGCGGCGTTGCAGTATTACGTCGGCACGTGGTCCTGTATGGCCGGGCCGGTTGGCAGTCCGCCCAGCACGGCGACGGCAACGTATACCATCGATTCCGGCGTCATGCGCGAATGGGTCGTCGTGCCCCCGCAAGGCAAGATGACGAGCACCTACGTCCTTGGTATTGCAGCCACGTACGACGCGAAGAACGGTCGCTACGTCCAAACGTTTCTTGACAACACAGCCGGCTGGTCCGTCTCGTTCGCACAGCCATGGACTGGAAATACCGAGCTATGGATCGATCAGTCGTCGTCCACCGGCAAGTTGGGTCATAGTCAAACGATCCGTACCGACCAAAACAGCTTTAGCTTTACCGGGTACCCCACGGTCGATGGCACGCAGCCGGACTTTGCGGGGAAGTGCAACCGCTCTTCGTAGGTTAGTCGATCGTCTGAGCCTGGCGTTACTCGGCGTCGGGCTCTTGTGGGCTTTCGTTCCGTCGCATACGCAACGCGTCTTGAGCGCTCAGGGGTTTCCCGAAAGGCTGAAAGGCGCGCGGCGGCTGGGTGAAGTCAAAACAATCGCCGGCAGGAGAGTTGGCGCGCGTGTCACTGGCGCTCAGACGAGGAAGACCGAAGCGGTCCTCGATGAATTTCAAGATGCTGCCATGTTCGTATTGGACGTGCGACACGTAGCCACTTTTCGCGAACGGCGAGATGACGAGAAGCGCCACGCGAAAACCGAGGCCGTCGAAGTCCTCGTAGGGTGGTTTCACGTGGTCGTACCAGCCACCCCACTCATCCCACATAACAAAAATGGCGGTCGAGCTCCAGAACGGGCTCTCGCCGATGGCGTTCACGACGTCTGACACCCACTCCGGACCCGATGCGCTTCCGCAGGCGCCGTGGTCCGAGTTTCTACACGTCGGCGTGACCCAGGTGACGTCGGCAAGCTTGCCATTTGCGACATCCACGATGACCTGCGCCGATGAACCTATGACGTTTTCGTTCCAATCCGGTCCGTAGCGGATGTGGCGAATGGAACGATAGGCAGTCCACTGCGACGACTTTGAAGCGCTGTATAACCTCCAACTGCGGCCCGCGGCATCCAGTTCATCCCCAAGGGTGCGGTAATTCTGGCAGACCGGGATATTGGGGCCATAGGTCCGTCTGTCGGTCAGCGTGCCGATGACGTCGCCCGGCACGCATCCCCACGCGCCGCTTGGATAATCGACGGCGCGGTTGGCTTGGCCCGCAATCATATACTGATGTGACACGTAGCTGAGATCGAGATTCGATGTAAACATGCGATCGGCCAACACGTACCGGTGCGCCATCTCGAAATACAGTCTCGTTTCCGCGTGGGGAACGTAGCCATACTGCGCGTGCGGCGGACAAGGTTGATAACAACTGAGGACCTCGCGGTTGAATCCGGACATCCGGCACCTCGTGCCGGGGACGGGCCCCGTGCCATTGCAAGCCGTGAAGTGCGCGGCTGAAGAATGGTCGATGTCGTAACCGGCCGTGAACGAGATCGGCGCCAATGAGATCGTGTGGCCGTGCGAATCCTTTCCGCTAGGACTCGTATCGCTGCCGGGGTAGCCTTGAAAAAGATTGTCGAAGCTGCGGTTTTCTTGCATGATCCACACGACGTGTTTGATCTTGAGCGCGCCCTCGATCTGATGGTTCGCAAACAACGGCCCGGTGCCAGGCTGTGCCGCGCATGCCGCACAAGCGAAGAGCATTGCCAGACTCGTGAATATTCTGCGGGCACGAGAGGTCTTCCATATCAGCTGAGCCATGTTGGCGCTCCTTGGGGGACGATTCCAGTGTCGCTCGGCCGCGTGAAGAAAGCCTGAAGCCGGTTCTGCACAGCGAAACAACGCTTACGCGTTGACAAATGCAACAGAAAGGCGCACCGTGGCCTAGAGGTATCGATGAACGTCTCAGACGTAGTGCGACGCGCATCGCTCATTTGCGCGACGGTAACGACGCTCGGGGGTTGCGGCGCGGTGTCACAGCAGGCATTAAACCCAGGGCTCGGTCAGCATTATGCCGCCAAGTCCCTTGCCCGCCGCCCCACGGCAAGCTACAGCGTTCTCTACAACTTCGATGGCAGCGGCGGTTCGAATCCCGCAGCCGGCTTGACGGCTGTGAAGGGTGTGTTGTACGGCACCGCAGATACGGGCGGCTCCGGCTGCCCGAGCTCCGGCGGATGCGGCACGATATTCAGCGTAACGGCCGCCGGAATCGAGAGCGTGCTTTACAGTTTCCATGGTGTTGGCGACGGCGCGAATCCTCAGGCCGGCTTGACCGAACTGAAAGGCGTGCTCTACGGCACAACTGCGGGCATCATTGATAGTTCCGGCGGCGGAACGATCTTCAGTATCACACCGTCGGGGAAGGAACGCACGCTTCACGTTTTCGAGGGTTCGGGCGACGGCGCACTTCCCCAAGCAAATCTCACCGCCCTCAATGGCGTGCTTTACGGTACGACATTCTACGGGGGAACCATCGGGGGCAGCGGCGTCGGAACGGTTTTCAGCATCACGGCCGGCGGCAAAGAGCGAGTCCTCTACAGCTTCCCGGAAATCGGCAAAAATGGCAGCAATCCGCAAGGAAGCCTAACGGCTTTCCACGGTACGCTCTACGGCACGACCTACTACGGTGGCACGACGGGCAACGGAACGGTCTTCAGCATCACCACCGCTGGGAAAGAGCGCGTCATATACAGTTTCAAAGGTGGAAGCGGCGGCAGCCACCCTGAAGCGGGTCTCACCGCACTCAACGGCACGTTCTACGGCACGACTAGCTTTGGGGGCACGAGCGGGCACGGAACGGTGTTCAGCGTAACGACGGCTGGAAAAGCGCACGTGCTTTATAGTTTCCGAGGCAGAACCGACGGTAGGTATCCGACGGCAAACCTTTTGGTTCTGAACAACGTGCTCTACGGGACGACGAACAACGGCGGCGGTTACGGTTATGGCTATGGAACGGTATTCAGCGTAACGATCGCCGGAAAAGAGCGTGTACTCCACGCTTTCCAAGGGCCGCCAAACGACGGCCAACTCGTCTTAGGCGGCGTGACGGCCCTGCACGGCGCTCTCTACGGCACGACCGACGCCGGCGGCACGAACGGCGCGGGAATTGTCTTCGCCTTAGCCCCGTAGCTCTCGCGTCGGCCCGAGTCTATCGCGATCCGCCGACGATGCGGGCGGTCTTGATGTAATCAAGTCGTGGAAATTGTTTTTCCAGATACTTGTTGCCCTGCGCCGCGATTTGCGCCTGATCCGGCTGTTCCGCGTAACCGGGGTAGATCCGGCCGACGATCTGCATGCCGCCAGAAACCCGGCCGATCGGAGCGAATCCCATCGCATCAAGTTTGGCGTTGTCGCCCAGATTGATGAAAAGATGCGTCGTGCGGCTGTTCGGCTGACCGGTTGCGGCAAACGCTACGGTCCCGAGCGTATTCGACGCTTTGACGGGATCGTCGGGGATGGTCACGTCCCATTTCTTCGTAACGGCGGGATCGGCCGCCGCGCCCCACTGCACGACGAAGCCCGGCACCACGCGGTAGAAACGGGCGCCGTCGAAATATTTCGCCTTAACCAACTCGTAAAAACGTTGTGCGCCGTTGGGCGCTAAATGGCGATCCACGTCGACGACGACCTGTCCTTTGCTCGTATCGAGTAAGACGCGGTATGTATCGGCGGCCGAGCTTTGCGAAGCCGACTGCTTCGTAGCTCCAGCGCAGCCGGCCAACGCCAGCACGAAGACGGCGAGGAACGAAAGCTTTTTCATTTATCACGCATGCGCCGGGCTGGACGGATCGCCCTCCTCGAACCCGCCGACGACTATTAGGAATCTAGTTGACAACTGCCGCCGACGGCAGTATGCTGCTATTACAAAACTAATACTGAACGGGAGATAGCATCCGTGCCTCGTCGAAAAGCGCCGGTTCTGACCGACCACGAGCTCCGGCTTATGGAGATCCTGTGGCGCAAGGAGCGCGCAACCGTAGCCGACGTCGTGAGCGCGCTCCCGCCGCCTCCTCTTACATACAGTACGGTGCTCACGACGCTGCGAACGCTCGAACAAAAAGGCCACGTCAGGCACGAGGAAGAGGGCCGGGCGTTCGTCTACCAGCCGTCCGTCCATCGGACCGACGCCGCGAAATCGGCGATCCGGCACGTGCTCGACCGCTTTTTCGGGAGTTCGCCCGGCGCACTCGCCGTGACGCTCCTGGACGACGCGCGATTGAGCGATGCCGATCTCGCGCAAATCAAGCAAGTTCTTGCGCGCAGGCGGAAGGCTAGAACGTGATCGTTACAACGCTTTTCAACGGGTTATGGCAAGGTGCGGCAATCTTCGCAATTGCGTACGCGGTCTCTCGCGTAGTTTCGAAGCAAGACTCGGCGACGCGCTATGCACTTTGGTACGCAACGCTCCTCGCGCTGGTTATCGTACCGATCCTAACCACCGCGTCCAACGCGGGCCGCCCGCTGCTCGAAACGCTCCGGGCGCATTCGGCGGGAACGATGCACGTCTCATTGCTACCCGCGGGGCCCTTCGTGGGGCACGCCGGTACGTGGATAGAGGACGCCATGCCATGGATTCTCTGCATCTGGCTTCTCGGCGTGGGCGTGAACGTCGCAGGCCTGGGCCGAAGCTTCGTAAGGATCCATCAAATCCGGCGCAACGCGCGCGCGCTTCGTGCCGTGGATAGCGGCGTTTTTACATCCGATGAGATCAGCGTGCCGATCGTGGCGGGTTTCTTCGATCCGGTGATCGTTATTCCGAATGCACTGCTCGCCGAGCTTACGCCTACGGATCTCCAGCGCGTCATCGAGCACGAGCGAGCGCACATTCGTCGCAAGGATCCCCTCTCGAATCTCGTCCAGCGCCTTATCGAGGCTGGACTTTTCTTCAATCCTTGGGTTCGGCTCGCCGGCGCCTGCGTTCGCGCGGAACGCGAAACGGCGTGTGACGATTGGGTCGTCGAAAAAATCGGGGATCCCGGCGAGTATGCCGCCTGTCTGGCGACGTTAGCGCACGCTGCTCGTCCGAGCCGAGTTCCATTGCTAACCCCGAGCGCGTTCCAATCCCGCCACGCGCTGGTCTCGCGCATCGAGCGTCTGAGCTCGACCAAACCGCGCCGCCTCACGATAAACGCTTACGCTCTTGGAGTTACTATTGTGATCTTTGTCGTTGCGACTCTTGCGCTTCAGGCGCTCTCACCCGCTTTGGCCCTGACCCCGACGGCCCACACGGGTGCTCAAGGCTCGCCGGCGGCAGCCTCGACGATGGCTGCGGCGTGCGCTCAGCCCAACTCCGAGGCTCATGTCGTTACGGCGGCGGACCCCGAGCCGCCGCACGGGCTAAAGCTCCACGGGACGGTCAACGTCGTCGTGACCATTGCTCCAAGCGGGCACGTGACGAGTGCAACCGTCGCGCATTCTAGCGGCAACGCGGCGATCGATGGTGCCGTAGTGGACGCGGCGCGGCGCAGCACGTACTCACCGAAAATCGCAAACTGTACTCCGGTGCAAGGCCGCTACGTTTTCCACGCCGAGTTCCAGCCCGCTCCTTCGCCGTAAGGCCGCCCCGCAGCTTAACAAAGTACGAGCTCGGGCCGGATGACATCAAAATATATCAGGAAACCCAATTGGCGCGCCTGCGCGCCGCGCGTTGACAGTCGTAAACGTTGAGCCTACAGTGAGACGGCGACCGAGGTTACCTGAAATGGAAAAGCCTGCAAGAAGCGGCGACGAGATCGAGATTCGCGCTGCCATCGAACGGTTTATTACCGCGTACAACGATAACGACCAAGCTGGGATTCGATCCCTGTTCGCATCAGAATTTGTGGATATGTCGGCCGGTGAACCGATTCGCCAGGGCGAGGAAGCCGTTGACTTTATGCTAGGGCGCGTGTCCTTGGCACATTCGAAATCCACCCCGAAGCTCCAAATCAACGTCCACGAGATCCACGTGTACGGTGATTGGGCATACCAACGCGGAGATCTCCAGGTCACTCTAACGCCGAGGGATGGCGGTGCGTGCTCCTACATCAGACAGCGCTTCCTCGAAATTTGGCACCGCGGTTCCGGCGGTTGGAAGAGCGTCGTCGGCATGGACAACGAGTAAAGAGTTCCTAGCTGTTCGTCGTAGCGAATGCTCGCACGTTGCGCAGGCCTGCCGTTCGCAGAGCTTGCTGTAACTGCGTGCCCTCGGCCTCCGACGAAACCGGGTAGACGACGACCGCGCGGCCATCGGCGATTGCTTCGTCAAAGTTTTCCGCCTCGTCGCTGGGAATCGGCAACGAGCCGAGGTAATGAGGGACCACCTCCGGCTCCTCAAAGTCGGTGAGGGAAGGTTCGCTCCTATCGGTGAGTCCAGGCACGTCGGTGCCGCCAAAATCCGTCAGCAGGCCCGTTCCGTGAGTGATATCCGGGGACGGCTCGCTATCGACTTCTTCTGCGACGTGCATGAAATTGAGAAACGAATCTTCATGCGCTTGCGTTTTAGCACTCGCGGTCAGCACGGAAACCCGGCTGCGATCCAAACCCGGCACGGTGCCGAGCGTGGTTTCGAGCGATGTAACATCGGATGAAGGAAAGATTCCAACAAGTAACTGACTCGCCATAGTTTACTCCTCTTGCGCGTTGGCTCGTTTATCCAGGATCGCAGGGGCTAACCCGTCCCGCGAACGTTCTAAGGCGGACTTACGTTTTCTTACAAGAACGGCTCCGGCCGAAATCGTATGTCTGGGCGAATTCGACCGGAGTCCTTCGCATCGTGGCTAGAGCGACTTGGCCGGGCTCACCGTGACCCCGACCGGGTACAGAAACCCGTTGATCGTCTTCGTCGGTGAACCGCCGGCCGGGTAACGCCAGAACGGCACCGTCCCGCCGCTTTGAGCGTTGGGTCCGATGAGCGTGGTTCCCGCAATCCAGAACTGTTCGACGTTCGCGCCCTTCTTGAGCGTGACGGTTTGCGCTACTTTGCCGGTGGAGCCGGCTCGATAGATCAAGCCGGCGCCTTGATCGCCGATCGCGACGTACTTGCCGTCCCATTGCACGCCGCCGGGCTTCTCGACGGTTCGGGTGAGCATGTAGGTGCGAAACCCTCTACCCCCTTTGGGAAGCTCCAAGAGGATGAACTGCGCCGATCGATTCCACCCGTCAATAAACAGGTTACCGTTATCATCATAGCCGCAAAAATACGTGGAATCGACGGCGTTGTCCGGGTACTCCCTAGGCTTGCCCTTCGCTTTGGCATAGATCGCAATCGTGCCGTACAGCACCGATGAAAGGTTCGTGACCGCGAGATTGCCGGTATTCGGATCGACCGCGCAGCCATACGGCGCACCGGTGGTTGTGAGCCGCCGGATCGGGCTCGAGCCGCCATGGGCGTAGACGTCGACCGGTCCCGCTTCGTCCACGACAAAAACGTCACCGGCTTTGTCGGCGCAGAGTCCCGCTACGGAGCCAAATCCGGTCAGCTTCCCCATGAGTTTCCCTATGGGATAGGTGTAGAAGTAGACCGAGTTGGCCCCGAGATCTGAGACGTAGAGCAGGTCCTGGGAGCGCCCAAGGGCTACGGCGTCCGCGGGCACCTGCGACGGGGTGATGACCTGCGCCGGTGCCGTACAAGCCGCGAGCATTACGATGGCCGCACAGAAAGCCAGCGCGGTTTGATGATAGCCGCTCATGAAGCCATTCTACACGCTCCTCCAAATCGGCGTTGCAGCCCTTGCACTCCCAGTTACTTTGTGATACAAAGCATATAGCTTTGCACTACAAAGTCTCGCTCGATGGGAAGGGTTATCGGATGCTCAAACGCCTCGCTGCCCTCGGCTTTATTTTCTGCTCGGCTAGCTTGGCTTGGATGATTTTGGGAGGGACGCTGGTGCAGCGCACGGGGCAGTCCGACGCGAGCCAGCGCGAGAAGCTCACCTCCCAATGGGGCAGCGCCCAGACGCAATTGGCGCCGCAAGTCAACGCGCGCGTGGCGGTGGGTAAGCACAGCTACGATAACGTCGTCGTGCCGATCCAAAGAAGCCGGATCAACGTCGACCTCAAGCTGGAGCAGCGGCGCGACGGACTCCTCTGGTACAATCTCTACGATGTTCGGTTCGTCGCACGCTATCGAATTCGCAACGATACGACCAGCCGGCAGTTGTCGGTGCACTTCCCGCTTCCAGCTAGTGACGGAACGTATGCGGATTTCGCCTGTTCCATCGGCGGCAGGCGGGTCGCCGACGCGAGCGCGCTCGATCAGGGCTATGTCGGTTTCGATCTTGCGTCCGGCCAAGAGACGTCCCTCGACGTCGGCTACTCGTCACGCGGCATGGGGACTTGGAGCTATCGCTTCGGGAGCGATGTCGCGTCCGTTAACGATTTCTCCCTCGCGATGACGACGAACTTTGACGCGATCGATTTCCCTCCGCAGACGTTGCTACCGGTCGATGAACGGCGGCTCCAGAAAGGCTGGCGCCTGCAGTGGCGCTACGCGACGCTCGTAACCGGCAACGGCATCGGGATGGCCTTCCCCTATCCGCTTCAACCCGGTCCGCTGGCACAACGGATCACGTTTTGGGCGCCAGTCGCGCTGTTTTTCTACTTTTTCGTGATGCTCGTCATCACGACGTTGCGCAAGATCGACCTGCATCCCGTCAACTACTTTTTCCTGGCGGCGGCATTCTTTGCGTTTCATCTGCTCTTTGCATATTTAGTGGATCGCATTCCCATCGAGGCAGCATTTGTAATCTGCTCGGCGGTCACGCTGTTCCTCACGATCTCGTATCTGCGCCTGGTCGTCGGGTGGCGATTCGCTGCAGTCGAGAGCGGGCTCGCGCAGCTCGTCTATCTCATCCTCTTTTCGTACGCGCTTTTCAATGAAGGCTGGAGCGGGCTGACGATCACCGTTGGCGCGATCCTGACGCTGTTCGTGGCGATGCAGACGACGGGCCGAATCCGATGGAGCGAAAGACTTGCCGGCGCTTGAGATTCGTTCGGCCAGGGCGAGCGACGTCGAGACGCTGGCGCTACTGCTCGAACAACTCGGCTATCCGGCCGATCCGCCCGAGATCCGCGCGCGACTAGAAGGGTTACGAGACGATTCGAGGGTGATCGTCGCCGCGACCGAACGTGGCTTGCTCGGCTTCGTTGCAGTGGAGATTGCGCCCGATTTCATCGTTGGGAAACGCGCGACGATTTTAGGCCTCGTCGTCGCGGACGGGTCGCGGAGCGAAGGCATCGGCGCGGCACTCCTCGCTGCCGCGGAGACTTGGGCGTTCGAGCGTGAGGCGGCGCTGGTCAGCGTCAGATCGAACGTTATTCGCGACGGGGCGCATCGCTTCTACGAACGGCAGGGTTACCGCCGGATCAAGAGCCAGCATGTTTTTGAGAAGCGCAAGCCCCTCACGCTGTGACCGTTTCCGAGTAGTCGTAGCGGCTCTGCTTGATCATCGCTGAAACTCTCGATCTGGGACAGACCGCTCCCTACCGGAAGGCGTTCCAGAACTCAGCCGTACGGCCGCGTCGATCTCGGCGAGGTACCTGCGTCGCAGCTCGGCGTCGATGAAAGAGGCTTCAAACGAGTTTCGCGCGAGCGTAACGAGCTGTTCGTCGCTAAGCGAAAGCGCCGCGGCGGTCTCGCGGAAATTATCACCAACGTAGCCGCCGAAATATGCGGGATCATCGGAGTTGCACGTCGCCACCAGCCCCGCCTCGAGCATGATCTTCAAAGGGTGTGCGGCGAGGTTTGGCACCACGTGCAAGCGCACGTTCGAGAGCGGGCACACCGTAAGCGGCATGCGTTCGGTACGCAACCGTGCGACGAGCTTGGGATCGTCGAGGCTGCGTACCCCGTGGTCGACGCGCGAGACCTTGAGCAAATCGAGCGACTCCCAAACATATTCGGGACCGGCCTCCTCGCCGGCATGGGCTACGGTGAGAAAGCCCTCTGCCCGGGCCCGATCGAAAACCGCTTGAAATTTCGAGGGTGGATTACCGCGTTCGGCCGAGTCTAGGCCGACGCCGATGATTCGCTCTTTGTAGGGAAGCGCGCTTTCCAACGTCGCCATGGCCGACTCCGCGGACATATCGCGAAGAAAGCACATGATGAGGTGCGAGGTGATGCCGAAGCTTTTTTGGCCGTCGGCCAGTGCGCTGGTGATTCCATCTACCACTACGGCGAATGCGACGCCGCGCTTCGTGTGCGCCTGCGGATCGAAGAAGATCTCGGCGTGCCGCACGCCCTGCCCTTGAACTCGTTTCAAATACGCGGTGGTGAGGTCGTAGTAATCCCGTTCGACGAGCAGCGCTTCCATGCCGTGATAATAAACGTCGAGAAACGATTGCAGGTCCGTAAAGTTGTATGCTTCGCGCAGCGCTTCGACGTTGCGATAATTGAGCCGCACGCCGTTGCGTTCGGCAATCGTGAAAATCAGTTCGGGTTCGAACGTGCCCTCGATGTGGAGATGCAGCTCGGCCTTGGGCAGCTTGACGACGTCCAGCGAGCGTGAAGCTTGCGGAGCAAGGGCGCCCGCAGCCGCGGGAAGACCCATCAGGGCTGTAACCGCCGTGAGAAATCGGCCACGATGCATCCTTCTAGCTCACCACGTTGCTTGGCCGCGGCCCTTCGACGGCTTGCCCGCTCGTCCTCCGGGCTTCGTGGGGTTACGGCTCCCGCTGCGCGAGCGCGTCGCACTTGGCCGCGAAGATAAAATCGCTCTCGGTCAATCCGCCGATTTTATGCGTCCAGATTTCGACGTTGAGGCTCCCCCAAGACACGTGCAGATCGGGATGATGTTGCTGCCGCTCGGCCATCTCACCGATGCGCACCGCGGCCCGCATCGCCTCTGCAAAATCTCCGAAGCGGTAGGTACGACTCAGGATTTTGACGGTTCCGCGTTTGGTGTCGCTGCGCTCGACCACGTGCCAGCCCGCGCCGAGCTGCGCTAGCAGGGGCTGGATCTCGACGTCACTTAGGGGCGGGACGCCGCCACGGCAAGGGATGCATTCGCGCTGCGCGAGCTCGCTGTTCGAAGTCATGTCGGGAAGCTTTCTATCACGTGCGCGATGGCGGCCGGTTGTTCGACGATCGCGTAATGCGACGCGCCCGGCAACACGACGTGCCGAGCCCCGGTAATCAGCCCGGCCACCCTCACCTTGGATGCCTCGGGCTGGTCGTTCTCCGGTGCGACGACTACCGTCGGAACCACGATCGCTCTCGTTTTCTCCGCGAAATCGGCGTGCGCCCACGACTCGAATGATTCCAGCGCGACGCTGCCCGGCGTTTTCGCCGCCGCTGCGCACAAGCGCTCGAGCAGCGCCGGATCGTACCCATCGGAAAGCGTACGCGCCAGCCACGCTCGCGCCGCGACCGAATCGCCGGCCGTCGCGCGCAGATAGGCCTCCCCTTTCGGCGAAAAGCCGGCGCCGCCGGCCGGAATCGGCGCAATCAGCACGAGCCCTCCAACAACCTCGGGCGCATCGACCGCCAAGCGTAACGCGACCGTCGCTCCCATCGAGTGCCCAACGACGATGACCGGCCCAAGTTCGAGCGACTCGATCAGCTCGCGCAGGTCGGCCGCATAACGTTCGAGATTATATGGCCCGGGAGCGGCGCTCGCAGCACCGCTCCCGCGCAAATCCACGGCATACGTCCGCACCGAGGATTCGAGTTCGGCAACGACGTCGTCCCACACCGAACGATCGGCTTGCCACCCGTGAACCAACATGACGGCGGCGCGGCCAATGTCTTCGTCGCGTGTCGCTCCGAGCCTCAGTTCACGCTCGTCGGCTGCGGCACCGGGCGCCCTTCGTCGAGGTCGAGAACGTCAAACCACGTCACGATGTCCCGGCGTCCGGGTGCGACCTGATCGCGCAATTTTTCAAAATATTCGAAACTGTGCGATCCGGGATCTGGGTGCCAGTGCAGGCGGTCGCTATTAAAGCGCTCGATTTCAGTCGGGGTCTTCTTGGAAAGAAACTCGCGCTGCACCCAATCGGCGATGGCCTCGTCGGTGGCGAGCTCCTTTACTTTGCGCGCAAACTCTTCGCCGTTCGTGCCGAGAAACTCGAAGAGTGGCCGGTCGTGCGGACAATCGTAGTCGTATTCGCCCAAATGGCCCTCGTTGTGTGCTCTCGCCTTGTCGATGACGCGCTTGAGCGAAACGAGTCCCAGCAGTTTATCTTTGGGGCTGCGCGGCTTCTCTATTGTTAAATCCATGATCTCCTCTCAGAAGGGGTGTGGTTCTCCAATCCTAACGACCCGTCACGAGTTGCAGCCCTGCCTCCCCAGACATTTGCGCCAGCGAGCGAGCCCTCAGAGTCGATGTTGCGAGGCTAGTACGAAGGGTGGTCTTGGCAGTGCTCCACCGAAGGATCGTCGCTGGGAAAGACCGTGAAGACCGTGCCGCGCTTCACGAGGATGTTCTTGCCTTTGCGAAAATAGTTGAAGAGCCCGATTGCGGCGCCGACGCCGGGAATTGGAATGGCACCCAGATATCCCGGGATGCCGTCGTTTGCGCCGGCCTTGTCCAACGAATCCGTGTTGTGGTTGAGCACAACGCCAAGCCTCTTGCCGTCGGGCATCGTCAGATAACGCGGCTCTAAGACGAGCACACCTGGGCGCGCGTCGTGAGGTCCGGCGGGCGACGCGACGGCGACGACGCCGTAGCCCATCGTGCGCTGCGGAATCACGACGCTGGGTCCGCTAGTAACCGCGTTGACCGTTTCGAATCTAAAAAAATCGCCCGGCCGGGCGTCCGAGGAATCGACGCTGTCCATCATCTGCACGGCAACCACCGCGCACCGGTCGGTCGTCACCGCGGGCGCGCTCTCGGGCGTCGCGGCAAAAACCGTCGCTGTGCACGCGCCGGCCGCGCAGAGGAGGCGAAGCACGAACGCCGCCATCGTTTTACATGTGCCTCGGAATGAGATGCAGCTCGCCTGCCGCGTAGTCGAGCTGCATGACGAACTGGTCCAAGAAGGCCGCTCCCAAATGACCGAACGCCGTGCCCTGTAAGGTTTGCGTCGTTCCAATACGCTGCGGGCCCGTGCGATAGTCGCCAATGCGCACCTGTGGAATTTCGCCGATCATCTCGACGCTGCTGCCCCCGATTCCGCCAACGGACCGGCGTTGGGTAACCGTAAACAGTCCCGGATGCTTGGCATAAAAGTCGTAGGCCAAATTGATGTTCGACTCGTCGCCGGTATCCACTGCCAGCTGCGCCTCGGTTGCTCCCAGCCCCACGGTGACCACGGGGATGAAATTTTCGAAGGCGAGGGGCACGTTGATCGCGTTTCGCATCGGCGCCGCGTTAAAACGGACCGTGTGTGAGTCGCTGTCGATTTCGATCCCCGACGTGCCGAAGATGTCGGCGCCGAGCACGGCGTCGTATCCATACCGCCGAAGGTCGTTGAGCACGACGTAGTATGCATCGGGATAGGTGGCATTGCCGATACGTAGCGGCCCGGCTCGCACCACCTGGGTCGAATATCCTCCCAGTCCGCGCACTTGATAGGTTCCGACGACCGGCGCTCCCAAACGGCTTGCCAGCTCGGAGCTGATAGATAGCCCCGAGTTGCCCGTATCGATCAGGCAACGCACGACGATTCCGCCGACGCTGCAATCGACGATCGGCGAGATGGCTTTCGGATCGGTCGGAATCGCTTCCGGCTGCCCACTGAACGAGGGTAACAGGCCGCGCGGCGGCTGGAAGGGCGACGAAACTGCGGCGCGATCGTCGTAGCGCTCGAGGATTCGGCCATCGTGCAGCACTTCAAACGGCAGCGTGAGGGCCCCCACCCGCCGATAGTTGCGATACTCGAGGGTTTCATGCCCGTCGAGCGCTCGCGCGAAGCGCACCAAGCCGCTTTGCGGATCGACGTAGAGCCGCAGCGGAACCGCATTCACCTCAGCGATAACGATCGTCCGATAGGGTCTGCCCTGAAACGTCGCCGCGCCGGCTGCGCCGATCCGGCCGCCGCGTGCGATGAACGACGGCATCAGGAACTCTACCGACGCGACGAGACGGAGCGCTCGCAGATAGGGTTCTAGTTGGGGCGACGGCGCCAACGTCGTCCCGTTCATGTTGAACGAATACAGTCGCTCGCCGTTAAAGTAGGTGCCGTCGCAAATTTCGCCGGTGCAGTGCCGCACCATCACGCTCAGACCCGCGCTTTCGCTCGAAACGACGGCCGGCGCTCCGTTGAGCGTCAGCCGAGCAACGGAAACGATGTGCGCTTGCCAAATCGGCCCGCTTGCCACGCGCATTTGCTCGAGCAGGCGGACCACGCCGTTGTCGGCCCCCTGTGCTCCAAGCGTAGCCGGTACTAGCGCGAAGAGCAAAGCAACCCGAGTGGCGAACCCCATGACGATGGAGTTCGAGTCACTTGACGGCTACCTTCTCGATAACTTGCCGTCGAAAGCGGAAGTGGTGCGCGAGCTGCTCGAACGCCGCCCCCACGCTGCCGGCGCGGCACCCTTCTACGAGGGCATCCAGCGCCTAGGCGCACGCACTCCCGACCTAACGCTGGTGGCCTTGCGTCTGGTTCTCGCCGGAAAAAAGGCTGACGATGCCGCGGTCACGTGGTTGCGCGACGTCGTTGCTCGGGCGCGCGCCGGCGATGCCGGAGCTCGCGAGGAATACCGCACGATCGATCGACTCCAAGAATAATGGGGCTTGTCGCCGACTCGCTCGTCGTTTACTACGCCGGGCATTGTGTGCCCGCGCTCGATCGCGTTTCGATCGACGTCGCGCAGGGTTTGACGCTTGCCGTTGTTGGCCCATCGGGAGCCGGAAAGAGTACCCTGCTGCGTGTCATCGCGGGGTTGCTCCTCGCTCGGGAGGGCGACGTTCGCCTCGACGGCGAGTCGGTCGTGCGGTTGCCGCCGCGGAAACGGCGTATCGCACTCGTTTTTCAAGACGATGCGCTCTTCGGCAACATGACCGTTAGACAAAATCTCCGCTTCGCGCAACGGCGCGGCGCCGGCGACGCCGCCGTCTCGGAAACCGCGCTCGCCTTACACGTCCACAAACATCTCGATCGCCGTCCGCGTCAGCTCTCGGGGGGTGAGCGCCAGCGGGCATCGATCGCGCGCGCGCTGCTCTCGGATCCGCTCGCGCTGCTGCTCGACGAACCATTAGCGCACCTCGACCCGTCGCTGCGCCGCTCCGTTCGGGATGAAGTGATCGGCGTACGCGAGCGTTTCGTCGGGCCGATCCTCTACGTCACGCACGATCACGTCGAGGCAATGAGCGTCGGCGACTTGCTCGCAGTGCTGATCGAGGGTCGTATTGAAGACGTTGGCGAACCGCAGCGCGTTTATGACTCGCCCCGCACCGTTGCCGTCGCTCGTTTTCTTGGGGAGCGTCCGATGAATCTTTTTCCGGACGGCGACGCGATCGTCGGCATCCGGCCCGAGCGTGTCGAACTGACCAGCGACGGAGGTTTGCGCGGGCGGATCGTCCGCCGCGAAACGACGGGCGCCGATGCCTATCTCGAGGTCGAAACGCCACGCGGTACGATCGTCGTTCGGGTTGGGGCCACGCGCGACCTACGCAGCGGTGAGCTCGTAGGCCTCGACCTTCCGGCGCAGTTCGTTCGTCGCTTCGATGTAGAGAGCGGGATGGCGATCGCGTGAGCCGCACGACGGACTTGGCGCGCGGAATCATCGTCGCCGGCATCACCGGTAACCGCGTTGATGCCCGGTTGCCTAGCTTTGGCGGTTATCTGCTTTTTGAGCGCAACGGCCCGACGCTTCCCGAGATCCGCGCGCTCACCGATGCGTTGCGCGGGCGCGACGAGTTGGCGCCGCTAATCGCCGTCGACCAGGAAGGTGGGCGCGTGATGCGTTTGCAGCGTGGCGTCGAGCCGATCCCTTCAATGATGGCGCTCGGCGCAGCGGCCGACATCGAGCTTGCGCGGCGAACCGGCGAACAGATGGCCGTCGATTTGCGGCGAGCCGGATGTACGGTGGACTTTGCGCCGGTGCTCGATTTGGCGGTCGATTCTCGGAACACGGTGATCGGGACGCGTTCGTTTGGTGCCGATCCGCTGCAGGTCACCGCGCTCGGCGCTGCGTTCGCTCGCGGCTTGCAAGACGGCGGCATCCTTCCTTGCTACAAACACTTTCCCGGCCACGGCGCCACGACCGTCGACTCGCACGAAGCCCTCCCCGTCGTCGATTGCGACGAAGCGACGCTTCGCGCGCGCGACCTCGTGCCGTTTGCTGCCGTCGCGAAGGATGCGCCAGCGATGATGAGCGCTCATGTCGTGGAGCGCGCGTTCGATCCGACGTGTCCGGCAACGCTCTCGCCTCGGATAGCGACCACGCTGCTGCGCGGCGAGCTGGGCTTTCGCGGCGCATTCGTTTCCGATTGCTTGGAGATGAGCGCCGTGGCGAGCGGCTCGGGAGAGAACGCCGTAGCGGCGCTGAGCGCGGGGGCGGACGTGTTGCTCTTCAGTCACGACCTCGATTCGGCCAATGCCGCGGTCGCAGCGATTGAGGCGGCGGTTGACGATTGCCGAATTCCGCTCGAACGTTTGGAAGAAGCCTACGCACGCGTGCAACGACTGCGTCTGGCCGGGTCTCGACCGCTGCCGCTCGACGCTTCGCCTCCCCACCCCGGCGTGGGACGCGAAGTTGCTCGCCGCGCGGTTACGCTGCTGCGCGGCGTTGCGTACGCCGATCCGCTAGCCTCAATCGAAATTTCTTTTGGAGGCGGCGAGGCGACGCTGGAGCGCGAAGCCCCGGCGCTCCAACAGGCGCGCGTGCCGATCGACCCCTCGCAAGAGGACCTCGGACCCATGCTCGCGGCGATCGAACGGTCGCAGCGCCGCCCAATCGTGCTGATGCGCCGCGCGCATCTTTATCCGGCACAAGCCGGCGCGATCCGCAGCATCCTGCGGCTCGCTCCCGACGCCCTCGTGGCCTCGATGCTCGAGCCCTTCGACCTCGAACTCTTCGGCAACGCCCGACATTTGGTTGCCGTCTATGGCGACGATCCGGCTTCAATCGGCGGCCTCGCCGACGTCCTCTTCAGCGGGAGCATCCCCAGCGGACGGCTCCCCGTCAACCTTGCGGCATGACCCAATTCCATCGCGTCGATGAGGTGCTGCGCGGAGCCTGCGGCGTCGAGTTCACGGGAGCGGTTGCGCGAGTGGAACATCGCGGGCGGCTGATCTTCGAGCGCGCGTACGGCGCCACACGAGCCGACGCGCTCGGGCGTGCGGTCTACGTAGACACGCTTTACGATCTCGCCTCGCTGACGAAACTCTTCGTTGCCACGCTCCTCCTGCAATCGGTCGCCGCCGGGCATCTCGAGCTGGACGAACCGCTGACCGGGATCATCCCGGAGTGGCGCGGCAAACCCCACGCTGCGATTACCGCCCGCATGCTGCTGGCGCATACCTCGGGAATGAACTCAGGCGCGGACTATCGCGCCATTCTCGACGAAAACGTCGAAACGTTCGCGCTGACCTCCGAACTCATTGCCGCGCCGGGCGAGCGCGTCATCTACAGCGATCTGGGCTTCATCGCAACTGGCATCGCCCTGGAACGCATACACCATCGCTCGCTCGCATCGCTCGTGCGCGGTTCTTTTTCAGACTCGCCGATTTTCCGGCCGCCCGCCCGACGGCGCTTCGAAATCCCCGCGACCGAGGACGACGACTGGCGGGGCCGCGTTCAAGGCTTCGTGCACGACGAGAAAGCCTACCTGATGGGAGGGGTTGCGGGACATGCCGGACTCTTCGGGACGGCGGCGGACGTCGCCGCGCTAACGGAGTGCTACCTCGGTCCGTCGCACGGGCGAGATCGTCATATTCTCCCGCAAGCGCTCGCGGCTGAAGCGATCGCGGAACAAGCCTACGATCCCGTGCTGCGGCGCGGGTTGGGATGGGCGCTCAAAACCAACGACGACAACTCCTGCGGACGCTTTTTTGATTCCGCCTCTTTTGGTCATACCGGTTTCGTCGGTACGTGCGTTTGGGCGGATCCGGTCCGCGATCTCCAAGGCGTGCTGTTGACCAATAGCGTCTATTTCGGGCGAAATTCTCCGTCAAACTCGGCCCCCGCGCTGCGGCCACGCTTTTACGAGGCGATGGTCGAGGACTTGAGCCCTTAGGGATCATGCTGGCAATCGGATTGATGAGCGGAACCTCGCTCGACGGAGTGGATGCGGCCCTCGTGCGCATCTTGCCAAGCGACTCGGGATACGACGTGGCCTTGCAACGGTTCGAAACGTACCCGTTTGGATCACCGCTGCGCGAGGATCTACTGGCGGCCCTTCCGCCCAACGCCGGCAGCGTGGCGGCGGTCGCGAATTTGCATCACCGGTTGGGTTGCGCGTACGCGCACGCCGCGCGCCAGGTCGCGGGTAGCGATTCGATCGACTACGTCGCATCGCACGGGCAAACGGTATGGCACGACGGAGGGGCGGGCGTGACCCTGCAAATCGGCGATCCGTTCGTCGTTTCCGAGCTCCTGGATGCGACCGTCTGCTTCGACTTTCGCAGCGCAGACTGCGCCGCGGGCGGTCACGGCGCGCCGCTCGTCGCGCGCGTGGATGCGCTGCTGCTTTCGAGCGGCGACGAAGATCGCGTCGCACTCAATCTTGGCGGCATCGCAAACGTGACGCTGTTGCGCAGCCACGCTTTGCCCGAAGCGGCAATCGCGTTCGATACCGGCCCGGGGAACATGCTGATCGATGCTTTCGTCAGCCTAAAAACCAACGGGAGCCGGCGCTTCGATTCAAACGGTACCCTTGCGCGGGCCGGTAGCGTCGACGCGGATCTTCTCGCGGCTATGCTCGCCGACGACTACTTCTCGGCGTTGCCGCCCAAGACGACGGGGCGCGAGCACTTCGGCACGCACTTCCTGACCCGCCAGGGCGAACGACTCGAGCGCATGTCGCTCGAGGACGGTGCGGCAACGCTCACCGAACTGACCGCCATATCGGTAGGGCAGGCGATAGAGCGTGCCGGATTCGCCCAAGCGCGTATCGTCGTCAGCGGCGGCGGCGCGCACAATTCGACGCTGCTCGCGCGGCTCGCGGCACGACTGAAATCTGCGCGCGTCGAAACCTCGGATCGGATGGGGATTCCGATTGACGCCAAGGAGGCGATGGCTTTTGCGGTGCTCGGATACGAAACGTTGCGCGGGCGCGCCGGCAATGTGCCGGCCGCAACCGGCGCCCGTCACCCGGTTGTGCTGGGAGCGATCGCGCCGCGCCGGCTCACAGCCCTCCTCGAACGAGTTGTAGCCGAGTGCCGGAGTTCGTTGTAGGCGTGGATGCCGGCGCGAGCCATACGGTTGCGGCGCTCGCCCGCGGCCGCGAGTTGTTGCGTACCGCCGTCGGCGATCCCGCCAACCCGCACGTCGAGGGGCTCGCGCGAGCTGTGGACGCGGTAGCGCGAACGATCGGTTGCGTACTCGAGGGCGAGACGCCGGCCGCAGTAAGCATCGGCACCGCCGGCGCCGGACGGAAAGAAACGTGCGACGCACTGCGGGCCGAGTTGGCGAAGCGTTTTCCAACGGCGCGCGTCGCCGTCACCGACGACGCGCACATCGCGCTGCGCGCCGCGATCCCGGAAGGTGACGGTATGACGGTGATTTGCGGGACCGGCTCGATCGTCTACGCAGAGCTTGGAGGCCGTCGCTTTCGAGCCGGCGGCTATGGCTATCTGATCGGCGATGAAGGATCGGGCTTTGCGATCGGTGCCGCTGCGTTACGCCGCTTGCTGAACGCCGCCGAGGGGATTGCGCGACGCGATGCCCTGTCGGATGCCCTCGCGTTGCGTCTGGGCGCATATGACGCATCGGACGTACTCGCTCGCATTTGCGAAAGCCCGGCGCCCGTGGCTGAGATCGCCGCTTGCGCGCCGCTCGTGCTGGAACACGCGCCCAACGGGGTTTCCAGCGCCGTCGCCATCGTCAAAAACGCCGAGGCGCACCTTTTCGAGCTCATTCGTGCGGTCGCAATCCACTCTTCGTCCTTCGTGCCCTTCGCCTTTTCCGGCGGGCTTCTGCGCGACGAGAACGTCCTAACACGCGCTCTCGAGGCGCGAATCGCGGCCGAGCTTCCCCACCTTCGTATCGTCGAGACGCGCAGCGAACCGTATATGGGAGCGCTGGCGGACGCGCGAAGGCTCATTGCATGAGCGCGCAACTTCCGCCCACCGAAGCGTCCAATCCGAGCAGCAAAGGCCTCGACGGGCTCGATACCCGCGCTTTAGTCGAAACGATCGTCGCCGATCAGCGGGCGTCGGTGGAGGCGGTGCTTGCGCAGTCCGCAACGATCGCTTGCGTGGTCGATGAAATAACCGCCCGGCTCAAACGCGGAGGAACGTTGCACTATGTCGGCGCCGGCAGCAGCGGTCGCATTGCGACGCTCGATGCAGCCGAAATGCCGCCGACGTTTGGAACGCCTCCCGAGCGCGTGCGCTCGCACGTCGCCGGCGGCCCCGCAGCGCTGCTCGGTTCCGTCGAAGGCGCCGAAGACGACGCGCAAGCCGGCGACGCGGTGATGGGACGCTCGGTAGAAGCGCGGGATGCGGTGATCGGCATTTCCGCTAGCGGCTCTGCCCCTTACGTCGTTGCGGCGATCGAGCGCGCTCGTAAAGCCGGTGCATACACGGTCGCGATCACCAGCGTGGCACGATCGGCGCTTGCGCGCGCCGCGGAAGCCTCCCTCGTGCTTGACACCGGACCCGAAGTTCTCGCGGGCTCGACCCGCCTCAAAGCCGGAACGGCTCAGAAGATTGCGCTCAACGCTATCTCAACGGCCGTGATGGTTCGTTTAGGTAAGGTGCACGACAACCTCATGGTCGACGTCGTTTCCACCAACCGTAAACTTCGCGCCCGGGCCCTTCGGCTCGTCCGAGAACTCGCCGGCGTGGACGAGGAACGAGCGCGGGAACTCCTCGACGCCGCGGGCAACCGCGTAAAAATAGCGGTTGTGATGGAACGGCGAGCGATCGACGCGACGCAAGCGCAAGCATTGCTCGAGCGACACGGCGGGGTCCTCCGAGAGCTCATTTGATGCACATCTCTGCGCTGCTCCTAGCGGTTATCGCCTTCGTTCCGATCGACGATCGACCCGTGACGTCGCAGCTTCCCGTAATGCTCGGGCGCATCGCGGGCGTTCCGGTGGAAGCCGCGCCGCGCGGCCTGCGCGGGCACTTTCTCGATGCCGGGCACTCGGACGCGCTGATTGCGTGGCTCAACCACGAAGCCGCCAAACCGGAAACCGGCGCTTTCGTGATCTCAACCGACATGCTGGCCTATGGCGGTTTGACCGCGTCGCGGATTCCCGGGCCGTCGTTTGCGGACGCCGACTTTCGATTGCGGGAACTCCAGCATTTGCGCGCGCGCCGCCCGCGCGCGTGGATCGGGGCTTTCGGCACGATCATGCGTCTGGCACCTACCGGCATTCCCGCGGGCACGCCGTTTTTCGCCGCCTATCCGACCTGGCAATATCTCCAGGAGTACGCGAATCTTCACGACCCGCCGTTGCTCAGCGAAGAAGCGACGGCGCAACGCCTTCGCGATCTGATCGGAAGCCAGATCCTGGATGCGTATCTCGCAACGCGAGCGCGCGACCTTGCGATTGACCGGATTCTTTTGAGGTTGACCGCGGACGGCACGATCGATCGGCTCGTCCTCGGTCAGGACGACGCCGGGCCGGTAGGGTTGCACGTCCGCGACGTGCGATTGTTGCAGGCGGAGCTCGCCGGCGCCGCGCTCGGGGGTCGCGCTTCCATCGAGCCGGGCGCCGACGAGCTGGGCATGGCATTGGTAGCCCACGCGATTGCGGGCGTCGCGAAATGGACGCCCCGCGTGGCGGTGCACTATTCGATGTCCGACGGTGCTTCGTACCAGGACCCAATCGAGTACGCCCCGATTTCGAACGCCATCAACGCGCTCGTCGGCGTCTGTGGCGGGGTGCTCGACGACCAACATCCCGACATCGCGCTGTACGTCCGCGTTCCCAAGACGACGCCCGCTTCCGACGACGCTTTGGCCGCCGCAATGGCCGCCGACGTCTCGGGCGGCCGCTCCGTCGCTCTTGCGGATCTTTCGTATCTTGCGTCGTACGGCGATCAGGCCAGGTTTGCGCAGCGTATTCTTGCGTCGGGCTTAGCGTCTCGGCTAGATGCCTATTCGTCGTGGAATACCAACGCCAATACCGTCGGCACGGCATTGGCCGAAGCGATCGCCGCGGTGGCCGGCCGGCGAATGCACCGCTACGATGCGCTGGCGCATCGAACGATGCAGTTCACGCTGTTTCTGGACGACTACGCGTTTCACGATTTGGTCCGCCCCGACCTCAATGCGACGCTCGCCGCCGAAGGCATCACCGATCACACGCTGCTCACCCCCGGGGTTGCTGCCTCGGTGGCCGAGCGCAACCGCGCCTTGTTGTGGAGCGACGCAATAAATCTCCTCGGGCAACTCGATCCCGGCTACCACATCGCCGCGATGTCGGTCGGCCTGCCATGGAATCGCACGTTCGAAACCTCCATCGACGTCGGCCTCGCGCCCAATCTTTAGTGCGCGCCGCGTAGTACAGCGGCGGCCTTCTCGACGTCAAACTCTAGCGGCGTGGCGCCCTGCGCGATGCACGTCGCGTTGCCGGCCCACGGCGGCGATTGCAACGCTTCCGGCGCCGGTTTCACCGCGAAACGCGGTCGCGCGAGCTCCCGCGCGAAGCGCATCGTGTGCATCGCGCCGCCAGCGCTTTCCGTGCAGACCAAAACCACGGCGCGCGCGTGCTCTGCCTGTTGACGGTCGCGTTCGATCAAAGCTTCATCGGATACTGGCGTTCCGGGTGGGCAGACCGACACGATCGCGCCGCCGGCGTCGAGTATTTCCTCTTCCAGCGCAAGGTGTTCGGGTGGGTAAGTGCAGCCGAATCCGAATCCCACAAAGGCGACCGTCGGCACGCGCGCGGCCAACGCGCCGCGGTGCGCCGCAGCATCGATTCCGAGCGCGAGACCGGCGATGATCGGCTCGCCGAGCCGCAACGCGAGTTCGTACGCGAAGTCCGCCGCAGCGGGAGGCGGCGTCCTGCTCCCGACGATCGCTACGCCGCCTGCGGGCAGCGTGCCGCGGATGTAGAGCATCCGGTCGAAACCTCAAAGTTCCAGGTAGGATCGGTCGAGCTTGGCGACGTCGCTGCATCCGAGAAGGCGCAACGTGCGAACGATGTCGCTGCGCAAGATCTCGATCGCCCGGGCAACGCCGGCGCCGCCCGCGGCGCCAAGACCGTATGCATACGCTCGTCCGATCAGCACCGCGCGAGCGCCCAAACACAGCGCCTTCACGACGTCGCTTCCCCGGCGGATGCCTCCGTCTAGGAAAATCTCCGCACGCCCGCGGACGGCCTCAACCACTTCGGGCAAGGCTTGTAAAGTCGGTGCAACGTAGTCGAGCTGGCGGCCGCCGTGGTTTGACACGACGATTCCCTCGGCGCCGATATCGATCGCGTGCCGCGCGTCCTCCCCGCTGAGAACGCCCTTGATGACGATCGGGCCGCGCCACGCGTCGCGGATCCACCCCATGTCGTCCCAGCATACGGTCGAACGCTCGAGGGCGTCAGCCACGTCTTCGTAAGGCATCGGGCCTTGGCCCGGGATGACGACGTTGGGAAACTTCATCATTCCGCCGTCGCGCACGAAATCGAGCAGCCATCGGGGACGCGCAAGCAGTTGGGGAACGTGCGGCAACATGCGCAGGAGATTCCCGCCGACCAGCTCGCTTCCGCCGTTGCGCAAATCACGCTCGCGTTGACCGGCGACCGCAGTGTCGATCGTTACGACGAGCGCTCCGAATCCCGCGGAGCGCGCCCGCGCAATCGCGTCGGTTGCGGCATCGCGTCCGCCCAACAGGTAGAGCTGATACCAAACCGGTCCCGACGAGGCTGCTCTGACGTCTTCCAGCGCGCATCCCGACAGCGTCGAGAGGACGTACGCGGTTCCGGCGGTGCCGGCTTCCGCTGCGGCGACGCACTCGCCGCGCGGAAAGAAGAGGCGGCTGCTGCCCACGGGCGCGAGAAGGAAAGGCAAATCGATCGGAGTCCCCAGCACGGTCGTTTGCAGTTTGCACTCCGTACGTGCGACCGCGTTGCGCGGCCGGAATCTCAGGCTCTCGAAAACGCGGCAGTTTTCGTGCATCGTAACCTCGGCGCCGGCGCCGCCGTCGATGTAGTCGAAAACGACGCGCGGCAGCCGTCGCTTTGCGAGCTGGCGCAAGTCGGCGATGTTGACCGCGCGCTTCATGCTGGGACTCGGACGAGATGCCAGATCGCGCGCGTCGAGGCGACGCCCCCGATCAACAGCACGTCCGGGCCGGTCCCTAAGGTGTCGAAGACCAGGTCGACGTTACCGTTTTGCGCACTGCCCATAGACCAGCCCTTGACGTTTGCCTTCAATAAACGATACCCTGTCGTCGCAGCATGGACGCCCGTTTCGTTGCTACCGCATTTGCGACCGCGTTTACGATCATCGATCCGATCGGCATGATACCGATGACGCTGGGTTCGACTGCTCGGGTCTCGCCGCAGCGGCGCAACCAGATCATCGATCAGGCCGTCATCGTGGCGGCCGGAGTCATCCTGTTCATGGGGGTCGTCGGGCGGCTCATTCTCGATTATCTCGGCATCACGCTTCCGGCATTTACGATTGCGGGCGGCGTCTTGCTCTTCTTGATCGCGATCGACATGCTGTTCGCGCGGCCCACCGGCGCCAAACGCACCGACGCCGAAGAACGAGAAGCCGCGGAGGGCGAAAACCCCGCCGTTTTTCCGCTCGCCGTTCCGATGATCGCGGGCCCAGGCACGATTGCCACCGTGCTGCTGCTGGTGAACTTTTCGCACGGAGATCGCAGCGATCTCCTCGTGGTTGGCGCAGCCTACCTGGTGGCGCTTCTCGTCACGTGGCTGTGCATGCGCGGCTCGTCAATTCTGCTGCGCATAATCGGCAAGACGGGCATCCACGTGATCAGCCGTCTGCTAGGAATCATTCTCGCCGCGCTCGCGGTGCAGTTCGTGCTGAATGGCTTGGCGCAAACGCCCTTGATTCGGCACTGAATTAGGGACTGCCGCCGGTGCCTCCGGCCCATTGTTGGTAAACCGACTTTTCGATCGGCGGAAGTTGCGCGTCCGGCGGCAATTTGTATCCTGGCAACGGGAGCGGGAACGGGATGGGATGCGGTGGCTCCTTGAAAGGATCCGACTCCGGATCGAAACAGAACGGCCAGGCGATGTCGCCGCTCTCCATGGCGCCGTCCGGATACGTAAACTCGTAGCGTCCGTAGTAGCAGTCTTGTCCTGAATGGTGCCAGCTGCGCACGGGGGTAATTATTCCGTTACCATGCTCCTCGCCGCGCAACGACGACGGCACGCCGAATTGATAGCTCTTGCTCGAAGATTCTTGCGATGCCGGGTCGATCGTCGGAATCGCGTGCGGATCGTTTTGTTGGTTGAGTTGCGCGACCTCTCGGGCGAATCCAGCTCGGTCGCGCTCGATGCTGGAGGCCACCGCGGGCTGGCGTTGCGGCTCCGGCGACGCGCGAACGGGCACCTCGCGAGCGAGCTCGTATCGGGGCGTCCGGGCAGGCGCCGACTCGCGTTGGCGCACCCTTCGAACGTGTCGAACCGCGCGCGGCAGCGCCGCCGTCGGACGCTCGCGTTTTTCGATCGTGGCTACGGTTGTTTGCGAAACGACTTCCTTTGCGCCGCGCGATATCAGGAGGCGCGCCACGGCATAGAAAAGCAGCGTCAAAACGATCAAATGGATTGCCGCCGAAGCAAGCGTCGACCAGAGCAGCGCGCGGCGGCGCCGATCTGAGGTTCCGGAAATCAAGCGACCGTCAGGCTTTCGTTATTAGGGATGGTTACGCAGCGGATACGGCTGGCAGAGTTCGATAAGCACGCCGTCGGTGGCCTTCGGGTGCAGAAATGCAATCAGGCTCCCGTTCGCGCCTTTGCGAGCTCGCTCGTCGATCAATCGTACGCCCTTGCGTTTCAGCTCGGCGAGTTTCGCTTCGATGTCGGCGACCCGGTACGCGGTGTGGTGGAGCTTGGTGGCCGCATCGCCGCGATACCGAGCAATCGCCGAGCCTTCGTCTAAAGGAAGAAGCAGCTCGACGGACGATCCGCCGGCCTCCAGTCCAACCGCCTCCACGCCTTGATCGTAAATGACCTCACGATAGATTTCTCTGAAGCCAAGCGTCTCCGTGTAAAGGCGCAGCGTCGCCTCGAGATCTTTGACGACTATGGCAACGTGATCGATGTCCACTATTAGGCGACGACCTCCTTAGAGTGGTACGTCCCAAAAACGCCGCGCAACACGTGGCAGATCTCACCCAGCGTTACGCCGGCGTCGACAGCGTCGACAAAAAACGGCATGAGGTTATCGTCTCCAGCGGCCGCGTTTGCGAGCTTGGCGAGATGCGCTTGTACCGATGCGGCGTCGCGCGACGCTCGAAATGCCGCCAGGCGTTCCACCTGGTCAAGCTCGACGCGATCGTCGATGCGCTGCAGCGGGATCGCTGCGCCGGCGGCAGCGCCGGCGAAGCGGTTCACTCCAACGACGACGTGGTCTCCGCGCTCCACGGCCTGTTGCGCCACATAAGCCGACTCAGCGACGCGGCGCTGCATCCAGCCGCTTTCGATCGCGGCGATGCTTCCGCCCAGCGCGTCCACTTCCGCGATGAGCTGAGCCGACCGTTCGATCAGCTCGTTGGTGAGCGTTTCCACGTAAAACGACCCGGCCATGGGATCGACCACGTCGGTAACGCCCGATTCGTAGGCGATGATTTGCTGCGTGCGCAACGCCACCTTGGCGCTCTCCTCCGTCGGCAGCGCGAGCGCCTCGTCCTTACCGTTGGTATGAAGCGACTGCGTGCCGCCCAACACCGCGGCCAGCGCCTGCAGCGACACTCGAACGACGTTGTTTTCCGGCTCCTGCGCGGTCAGCGTCGAACCGCCGGTCTGTGCGTGAAAACGCAACGTCTGCGAGCGCGGGTCGCGGCAGCCGAATTCGTCGCGCGTAATATGCGCCCAAAGATATCGCGCCGCTCGGAACTTGGCGATCTCCTCGAAGAAATCGTTGTGCGCGTTCCAGAAGAAGGAGATGCGCGGCGCCACCTCGTCAAGCGCGATGCCCGCGTCGCGCGCTGCCGTGAGATACGCCTTGGCGTTGGAAAGCGTAAAGGCGACCTCTTCAACGGCCGTCGAACCGGCTTCACGAATGTGATAGCCGGAAACCGAGATTGCGTTCCACTGCGGAACTTCGCGCGCGCAATAGGCCATCACGTCGGTTACCAGGCGCATCGAGGGGCCGGGTGGATAGATGTACGTGCCGCGGGCGACGTACTCTTTGAGCACGTCGTTCTGCACCGTGCCGCCGAGCCGATCGAACGGCGTCCCGCGACGCCGCGCGACCGCGAGCAGCAGCGCCAGCAGAATCGCGGCCGGCGCGTTGATCGTCATCGAGATAGTAACGCGATCGAGCGGTACGCCCTCGAGCAAGGTTTCCATATCGGCGATCGAAGCGATCGCGACGCCGACTTTTCCGACTTCTCCGCGAGCGGCAGCGGCGTCGGAGTCGAAGCCGAGTTGCGTCGGCAGGTCGAACGCGACGGAGAGGCCCGTCTGTCCGTGGTCGAGCAAGTAGCGGTAGCGCTCGTTCGATTGCGCGGCCGTACCAAAACCGGCGTATTGGCGCATCGTCCATAGCCGTCCGCGGTACATGTCCCTGCGGATGCCGCGGCCGTACGGAAACGCGCCTGGCTCGCCTAACTCGTGCGGCGATCCGTCGATCTCATCGTAGACTGGCTCGATCGGAATTCCTGAATCGTTGACGTCGCGCGCCATCACGCCGGTACTACGCCATGGTCGGGCCGGGCGCCCGCTCCTTAGACCAGCGTAAGCAACGGCGAGCCGCTTTCGACGCTGGATCCGCTTGATACGTGGACGGCCTTCACCGTGCCGGCGCGATGCGCGCGGATTTCGTTCATCATCTTCATCGCCTCGATGACCGCCACGACTTGCCCTTCGGTAACGATATCGCCGGGGCCGACGTCCAGCTCGACGATGAGCCCGTGCATCGGCGCGACGACGTCGTCGCCGCTGACGGAGGCGCCGCGTTTGCGTATCGCCGTGAGACGGCGAGCGATCCGGCGTTCGGAGGGGCGCGAGCCGCGTGCCCGGGAGGGCGCGCGGTTGGAAGGTGGACCGCCGTTCGTAATTGTGGGTCGCCACGTTTGCGCAAACGACTCCAGCGTAGCCGTTCCGTAAGTCGCTTCGGCAACCGGTTCGTAGTCGCACAGCGCGCGAAGCAATGGCAACGTTGTCGGAACCCCTTCGACGACGTACTCGTCGATGGCGCGCCGCATGCGAGCAATGGTCTGATCTCGTTTCGGCGCCCAAACGATGAGCTTGGCAATCAGCGAATCGTATTCGGCGGGAATCGTCCAACCCGCATAGGCGGCGGAATCGACCCGCACGCCGAGGCCGGCCGGCTCGCGATAAACGGCGATCGTACCCGGCGACGGCAGGAAATCGCGCGCCGGGTCTTCGGCGTTTACGCGCGCTTCGATCGCGCAGCCGCGAAAGTCGACGTCGGTCTGCGTATAGCCGAGCGGCTCGCCCGCGGCGATGCGAATCTGTTCGCGGACCAAATCGAGACCTGAGATCATTTCGGTGACCGTGTGCTCGACTTGGATCCGCGTGTTCATTTCCAAGAAGTAGAACTCATTGCCGGAGACCAGGCATTCAATCGTGCCGAGCGAGTCGTAACCGATGGCTTTCGCGGCGCGCACACCGGCCTCTCGCATCGCCGCGCGCACGCCCTCGGGGATGAGTGCGGGCGTCTCTTCCCAAAGCTTCTGATGCCGGCGTTGCAGCGAGCAATCGCGCTCGCCCGCGTGCATCGTGTTGCCATGCTTGTCGGCAAGTATCTGCAGCTCGACGTGCTTGGGATTCTCGAGATATCGCTCGGCGTAGATCGCTCCGTTCTTGAAATACGCCTGCGCTTCGCGCCGAGCGGTTTCGAAGGCGGACGGAATCTCGTCCAACGATTTGGCAACCTTGATGCCCTTTCCACCGCCGCCGCCGGAGGCTTTGAGCGCGAGCGGCAAGCCATATTTTTCGGCCGCCTTTCGGGCGGCGCGAACGTCGGCAAGCTCGTGGATCGCGCCGGGAACGACCGGCACGTCGGCCTCCGTCATCAACTGCCGCGCGCGGAGCTTGTCCCCCATCGCTTCGATGGCGGCCGCGTGCGGACCGATCCAGGCCAAGCCCGCGGCCACGACACTGCGCGCAAAGGCGACGTTCTCTGCGAGAAAACCGTATCCGGGATGGATCGCCTGCGCGCCGGAACGAATCGCGCAGTCGATCAACTTTTCCGCGTTGAGGTAGCTTTGGGTTGGGTCCGCGGCCCCAAGAGGATAGGCTTCGTCCGCAAACTCTACGTGGAGCGCGTCGCGATCGGCGTCGGAGTAGACGGCGACCGTTGCGATGCCCATCTCGCGCGCCGTTCGGATGATTCGAACCGCAATCTCACCCCGATTAGCGATCAGAATCTTGCTGAACACGTCATCCTAAGGCAAACAATCCCATCGCGTGATACCCCGCATCGACGAAATGCACGTCGGCCGTCACGGCGCTCGAGAGGTCGGAAGCGAGGAAGACGGCCATGTTTCCGACGTCCTCCGGCGTAACGTTGCGGTGGAGCGGCGCAACTTTGGGAACCACGTCGAGAATTCGGGAAAACCCGCCCACCTGGCGCGAGCTCGCGGTCTTGATCGGTCCGGCTGAGATCGCGTTGACGCGAATCGCGCGATCTCCCAAATCGAACGCGAGATACCGGACGGCCGCCTCGAGTGCGGCTTTCGCGATGCCCATCAGGTTATAGTTTGGTACGATCTGGGTTGCGCCGAGGTACGTGAGCGCCAGAATCGACGAGCCGTCGTTGAAGGAATCGCGCAGCGCCCGGACCAGAGCAATCAGCGAAAAAGACGAAACGTCCAGCGCCAACGAAAAGCCGCCGCGCGAGGTATCGAAAACCTTGCCGGCGAGGTCCTCCTTGTTGGCGTAGGCGATCGAATGAACGAGCACGTCGATCTTCCCGCAGGCCTTTTCGAGCGAGTCGCGCATCGCCGCCAAAGACGCGTCATTCGAAACGTCGCACTCAAAAACCGAAGCGTTCCCCAAATCGGCGGCGAGTTTCTCGACCTCGCCTTTAACGCGTTCGCCTTGGTACGTGAGCGCGATGAGTGCGCCGTGCTCGTGCAGCTTGCGCGCGATTCCCGTGGCGATCGACCAGCGGTTCGCCACGCCCGTCACCAGCGCGCGCTTGCCCTCTAACAATTTCACTTGATGCGGTTCCTCTGCGTTATAGCGGAATGTTGCCGTGTTTGCGTTCGGGTCGCGCTGCCCGCTTTTCGCGCAGCATCTCGAGTGCCGTCGCCAAAACGCGGCGCGTTTGGCTGGCTTCGATCACGTCGTCCACATAACCGTGCTGCGCCGCAATGTACGGATTGGCGAAACGTTCGGTATATTCGTCGATCAACTCTTGCATCTTCGCGTCTCTATCGGCGGCGGCTGCAAGCTCTCGGCGAAAAATCGTCTTGACGGCACCTTCGGCGCCCATGACCGCGATCTCGGCGGTAGGCCAGGCGAGATTGAGGTCCGCGCGGATGTGCTTGCTGGCCATAACGTCGTAAGCGCCGCCGTAGGCCTTCCGGGTAATCACGGTGATCTTCGGGACCGTCGCTTCGGCAAAGGCGTAGAGCAGCTTTGCGCCGTGCAGGATGATGCCGCCATACTCTTGGTCGGTGCCGGGCAGGAAGCCGGGTACGTCGACGAACGTCACGAGCGGAATATTGAAAGCGTCGCAAAAGCGCACGAAGCGTGCAGCTTTGACGGAAGAGCGCGTATCCAGGACGCCGGCCAGCACGCTGGGCTGATTGCCGACGATTCCTACGGTTTCCCCGTTGATGCGCCCGAAACCGCAGATGATGTTTTCCGCGTAGTGCGCCTGGATCTCCAAGAAGTCGCCGTAATCGACGACTCCTTCGACGACCTCGTGCATGTCGTAGGGCTTGTTGGGCGAGTCCGGCACGAGCTCGTCGAGGCTCGTCACGCGGCGATGCGGGTCGTCGTCGCAGTCGAAACGCGGCGGCTTCTCGCGATTGTTTTGCGGAAGGAAGGAAAAGAGCGCTCGGGTCAGCTCGAAAAGGTTTTCCTCATCGGCGGCGACGAGATGCGCAACGCCGCTGCGCGTAGCGTGCGTGCCGGCACCCCCGAGCTCTTCGAAGCTTACCTCCTCGCCGGTGACCGTCTTGATGATCTCCGGGCCCGTGATGAACATCTGCGAGATCTTTTCCGTCATCAAAATGAAGTCGGTTATGGCCGGCGAGTAAACCGCGCCCCCGGCGCAGGGGCCGGCAATCAGGCTGATCTGCGGAATTACTCCGCTGGCCTGAACGTTGCGCCAAAAGATTTCGGCGTAGCCGCCGAGCGAAACGACGCCTTCCTGAATGCGTGCACCACCCGAATCGTTGATGCCGATCAGCGGCGAGCCGGTGCGCACGGCCAAATCCATGACTTTGCAGATCTTTTCGGCGAAGGCCTCGCCCAGCGAGCCGCCGAGAACCGTAAAGTCTTGTGAAAAAAGGAAGATTTGCCGGCCATCGAGCGTCGCGCGGCCCGTGATGACGCCATCGCCCAAGAACTCTTTTTCATCCAGCCCAAACGCGTTGGTTCGGTGAACTACGAAGCGGTCGAATTCGACGAAGGAATTCTCGTCGACCAGCGACTCGACACGCTCGCGGGCGGAGCGTTTACCGCGTTCGTGCTGCTTTGCGACTGCGTCCGGGCCGGCCGGCATCGCGGCCTGTTTGGTCTTCGCGCGCAGCTCCTCGTACTTCTCGGCACGGGTTTTCACACGCAGACCTTGTACGCTTCGCCGTCATTGTCATCCTGATCGGGCAGAGGACGTGGTAAGGGGCGCCGGAAAAACACGGTCTCATGTTACGATCCGTTATCTTCGCTTTCGTCATCGCTTTGGGCTTCGCGACCGTGCTCGGGCCGCACGGCGGCGCGCCGGCAGCGCAGTCCTTCCCGACGCCGCCCCCGGTTCCGCCGACGCAGCCGGTCGCGGAAACGCTGTTCGGTACGTCGGTAACCGACCCGTACCGGTACTTCGAAAACATGAAGGATCCGGTCGTCGTCAACTTTTTCAAGGAACAAAACGCCTATACCCGGGCGGTGTTGAGCCGGCTGGGTTCGGCTCGCGAGCAGCTCTTCGACCGCATCAAGGCGCTAGACAATACCGGCGCCGTGGTTACGGGCGTGACCCTGGACGGACCGTACTACTTCTACGAGAAGCTCAACCCCGGGGACAACTCTCCCAAGCTTTACGTGCGCAACGCCGATGGAGGCGCGGCTCGGATTCTGGTCGATCCGCAAGCGCTCGCGGGCGCCGGGAAGCACTACACGATCAACTACTTTCAACCGTCGCTGGACGGCAACCGCGTCGCCTATGGCATTTCGGAGGGCGGCTCGGAAGCCTCGGTGATTCACGTGGTCGATACGGCGACGGCGCAAGTCTTACCCGATGCAATCGATCGAGCCTACTTCATCGGGGTCACGAGCTGGCTGCCGGATGGAAAATCGTTCTATTACGTGCGTTTCCCGAAGCTTCAGCCGGGTGAGACTGAGACCGACAAAGAGACGCGCGCGGTCGCCTATCTGCACGTGCTGGGGCGCGACCCGGATCGAGATACCGCGGTCTTCGGTTATCATGTCAATGCCCGCGTGTCGTTTGGGCCGACGGATTTCCCGATCGTCATTTATTCGCCGATGTCGCCCTACACGCTGGGCGTGATCGCCCATGGCGTCAAGAACGACTTGACCATCTACGCGACGCGCGCCGCAGCGATCGATGCAAACTCCGCGTGGAAACCGGTCGCCTCCGACAGCGACGACGTTACCGGTTACGATATCAAAGGCACGACCGTTTATCTGCAAACGCATAAAGACGCACCGGCCTTCAAAGTCGTCGCGACGTCGCTGGATGCTCCGAACGTCGCTGCCGCGCAGACCGTTATTCCGGCGGGACGCCCGATCGTCGAGCAGCTCGGCGTGGCCTCCGATGGTCTCTACGTCTTGTCGCGCGACGGCGGGTTTGGGCGCATCACGAGGGTGGCACTCGACGCCGATGGGGCGCCGGGAACGTCGACGAATGTCGCGCTCCCGTTCCGAGGCTCGGTCAACGCTATAGCGACCGATCCCCGCGTCGCAGGCGCCGTCTTTGGATTAACTGGCTGGACGCACTCGCTGCTGTATTACGCGGTCGACGCAAGCGGTACTGTAAGCGACACGCATCTCAAGGAGCTCGCCAACGTCGATACGTCCCCGTACACTTCGTCTGAAGTTCTCGCGCGGAGTGCCGACGGCACGATGGTTCCGCTTTCGGTCATTTACCGTAAGGGGCTCGCGCTCGACGCTTCGCATCCGGCTTATCTTACCGGCTACGGCGCGTATGGAATCGAAATCAACCCATCTTTCAGTGCCACTCGCTTGGCGTGGCTCGAGCGGGGAGGCGTGTTTGCGGTCTGCCATCCGCGCGGCGGCGGGTGGTATGGCGAGGGCTGGCATCAGGCCGGAATGATCGCAACCAAGCCGCATACCTGGGAAGACTTCATCGCCTGCGGGCGATGGCTGATCGCGCACAAGTATACGGCGTCTGCCCATCTCGCCGGCGAAGGAACGAGCGCGGGCGGCATCACGATCGGCCGAGCCATCACCACACAGCCACACCTGTTTACCGCGGCACTCGACGTGGTTGGAGCCAGCAACGCCTTGCGCATGGAATTTTCGCCCAACGGGCCGCCGAATATCCCCGAATTCGGGACCGTAAAGAACGAGGTCGGATTCAAGGCGCTCTACGCGATGGATGCCTACGAGCACGTTGTGCCCGGCACGCCTTATCCGGCAGTGATGCTGATCACCGGGTACAACGATCCTCGCGTCGCGTCGTGGGAGCTCGCGAAGTTTGCGGCACGTTTACAGAAGGCGACGACGAGCGGGCGCCCGATTCTCTTGCGCGTCGATTACGACGCAGGCCACGGATTTCTCGCGGCTTCTCGCGCGCAAGGCGAGCAGCTCTTGACCGATGAGTATTCGTTCTTGCTGTGGCAATGCGGCGACCCCGCTTTTCGAGGCATCCCAACCCGGATCTTCCGCGAGCGCTAAGTTATAGGCGAAGAACCGGGAGGCTTACCAGATCCCCAGCATGGCCTTGACGTCGTCAGAGGCCATCGTGTGCGGATCCCATGGTGGGATGAAGGTAATTTCGACGTTGGCGCTCTTAACGCCGTCGATCGCGCGCACGTGATCCTCGACGGATTTCTTGAACATCGGACCGACCGGACACATCGGTGAGGTGAGCGTCATCATTACGGTGACGTCTTCGCCGTTTGCCCCTTCGGTTGTAATGTCGTAGACTAATCCAAGTTCGAGGATTCCGAGGTTGAGCTCGGGGTCTTTGACGTCGACGAGCGCTTCTCGGACTTGTTCGGCGGTTGGCATGGTCTCTAGGAGTTTGTCGGAGCGGGGCCCAACCCTTGCACCGTAAGCCAGGCGGGCGGACGGCAAACGGTCACGAAACTGCTCTGGGGCGAGTGGAGTTAATACAGGAAGGAAAGGAAGAGCCAGAGCGATGTCGATGTGGGAGCCCTTCACCGAGCGAGCGCGGCGCAGCATCGTGCTTGCTCAAGAAGAAGCGCAACGTCTCGGGAACAACTACATTGGAACCGAGCACATTCTGCTTGGCATCATCTCTGAAGGCGAAAGCTTAGCCGCCAAGGTCCTGGAGTCGCTTGGCGTCAATCTCTCCAAAGTCCGCCAAGAAGTCGAGGCCATCGTCGGGCGCGGCGGGCAGACCGTGCAGCAGGAGATGGTCTTTACGCCGCGCGCGAAGCGAGTAATCGAGCTGGCCTTCGAAGAGGCGCGTCAACTTAATCACAACTACATCGGTACCGAGCACTTGCTCCTCGGCTTGATTCGCGAGGGCGAAGGAGTCGCGGCTCGGGTGCTTACCAATCTAGGTGTCGACCCGGCGAAGGTGCGCGTACAAACCACCTCGCTGCTGGGCGCCGAGGGTCAGCCGGCCGCGCCCAAGGGGAAGAGCAAGACGCCGACGCTCGACGCCTACGGTCGCGATCTCACCATGCTGGCCCGCGATAACAAGTTGGATCCCGTGATCGGCCGGAACAGCGAGATCGAGCGCGTCATTCAGATTCTCTCGCGGCGCACCAAAAACAACCCGGCACTCATCGGCGAACCCGGCGTCGGCAAGACGGCGATTGCGGAAGGCCTGGCGCAGCGCGTCGTCAAGGCTGACATTCCCGAACCGCTGCGCGATCGCCGCGTCATCACCCTCGATCTCGCTGGATTAGTCGCGGGCACGAAATACCGGGGCGAGTTCGAGGAGCGCATGAAGCGCGTGATGGACGAAATCCGCGGCGCCGCGGGCGAGATCATTCTCTTCATAGACGAGCTACATACGCTGGTCGGCGCGGGCGCGGCCGAAGGCGCGATCGATGCGAGCAACATCATCAAGCCGGCACTGGCGCGCGGCGAGTTGCAGTGCATCGGCGCGACGACGCTGAACGAGTTTCGCAAGCACATCGAAAAAGATTCCGCGTTGGAGCGGCGCTTCCAGCCCGTGATGGTTGGGGAGCCCACGGTCGAAGAAACGATCGAAATTCTCAAAGGACTGCGCGAACGCTACGAGGCGCACCACAAGGTGCAAATTACCGACGAGGCGCTGGCTGCCGCGGCGAAACTCGGCGATCGCTATATTACCGACCGCTTCCTCCCCGACAAAGCCGTCGACCTCATCGACGAGGCTTCATCGCGCGTTCGTCTGCAGGCCACGTTGCCGCCCCCGGCGATTCGCGAAGCCGACGTGCAGCTGCGCCAGCTGATCGCCGAGAAAGAGGCGGTCGTTAAGAACCAAGAGTTCGACAAGGCCGCAACGATTCGCGACCGTGAGGAAAAACTGCGCCTCGAAAAGGCGAATCTCGAACAAGAGTGGCGCGATCGCAAGGGGCAAGGTGAAAGAATCTTGCGCGTCACCGCGGAGAACGTTGCCGAAATCGTCGCTGCGTGGACGAGGATCCCGGTGAGCCGCCTGGCGCAAGCCGAAACCGAGAAGCTTCTGAAGATGGGCGAGCTGCTGCACGAGCGCGTTGTCGGCCAAGAAGAGGCGATCCAGGTCCTTACGCGCGCGATTCGCCGTTCGCGCGCGGGCTTGAAGAATCCAAATCGGCCGATCGGATCGTTTATATTTCTCGGTCCGACGGGCGTCGGGAAAACCGAGGTCGCGCGAAGCGTCGCGGCATTCTTGTTCGATGACGAAGAATCCATGATCCGCATCGACATGTCCGAGTACATGGAGAAGTACTCGGTCAGCCGCCTCGTAGGCGCGCCGCCAGGATACGTGGGCTACGAGGAGGGCGGACAGCTTACCGAGGCGGTGCGGCGTCGCCCGTATTCGGTCGTGCTACTCGACGAGATCGAAAAAGCGCACCCCGACGTCTTCAATTTGCTGCTGCAAGTGCTGGAGGACGGACGACTGACGGATTCTCAGGGGCGTCAGGTCGATTTCAAGAACTCCGTCATCATCATGACGAGCAATGTCGGCGCCACCGGAATGACGACGACCACGGACATCGGCTTCCGCCCGCAGCGGCTTTCGAACGAAGATCAATTGAAGGCCTACGAACGGATGAAGAATCGTGTGCTCGAAGAGGTAAAGCAGACGTTCCGCCCGGAGTTTCTCAACCGCGTTGACGAAGTGCTGGTCTTCCATCAGTTAACGCGCGAGCAGATCGAACAAATCGTCACGCTCGAGCTCGAGAAGGTGATTCGCGAAGTCAGGGCTCAGGAGATGGAGCTCAAGGTAACCGACGCGGCGAAGGCGCTGCTCGCGCGCAAGGGTTGGGATCCCCAGTTCGGCGCGCGTCCGCTACGTCGCGCCATCCAGCGGATGGTCGAAGACGAGATCGCTGAAGAGATGCTCAAAGGCTTCTTCGGATCCGGCGATCACATCTTGGCCGACGTCGATCCCGACGATCCCGAAAAGCTGAAGTATGCAAAGATTCCGTCGATCGAACCGCCGGCGGCGCCTTCTCCCGAGCCTGCCGTAACTTAAATCAGATCCACCAAGCTGTGAAGTGCACGCGCTGGTTCTAGGAGTAGCCCTAGCGCAGTTCACGCCGGGGCCCGCCTTGGCCGTCTCCGCGACGACCGTGAATCTCAACCCCGCGCAGCAGCAGATCGTCACGATAACGGGAACGGCAGCGCCGCTGCAGGCAACGCTCGACCAGCGGCTGGTGACGGTGAACGTCAACCCCGACGGGTCCAGCGTGACGATCACCGCAACGCAAGCGGTTGGTAGCGACGTCCTGCACTTGGTCGACGCAAACGGCGATAGCGCGGACATAGCGATCCGTGTCGCCTTCAATGCGGGAACGATTCCGGCGCAGACGAGTCTGACGGTTACCGGCGACCCGGTCGATCCCGTCTGGCTGGCCCAAGAGGTTGCGCGCTGGGTGACGAGCCGCACGCAGGCGCGGCCGGATGCTCGCGTCAACGTCGGAACGGTGGAACCGCCGACGACGATGCCCTCGCCGGGGGAAAGCGTGCAGTTCGTCGTGCCGGTCCAGGTTTTGGGCAACGGTCAATATTTCGATCAATCCGGCAGCACGATCGTCAACGTAGAGAACGTCGTTGCCGCGCCGTTCGAGCCAGGGGTGCTTTTCTACGACGACGATCCGGAGCACGTCAGCCAGGATGGCGTCCTCTTTCGCGGCACGGTGTCGGCCACGCCGACGCGCCTCTACTACTACCACGACGACGCGCAAGATCCGCGTCGGCTGGTCGTTGCGATCACGACCGGCGCGCAAGACCCGGCCTCCGTGCAGCTCGTCGAGGCCTCGGCCGGACCGAACATGGACGTGATGCACGTCGGCCAAACGTTGACCAAGAATTTCTTGCTGACGAAGACACGGGGTCAGGGCGTGATCGTCAACCTTGGGGAGCAAGAGGTGTACTTGCTCGCCGACGTGCCGATGACGGAGCAGCAGCTCGTTTCAGGAACCGTCGATCTGCGACTGCTTTCGGGGGGACCCGTGACCGTTACGGTGATGGCGGTCTCGAGCGGCGTCGATCCGCGCACACTCCTGGACGGACCGGTGCTTCCGGGCGACGGGCACCATCGGACCGGCGTCTTCCAAGTCAGCGGCTTCGGCACGGACGCGCTGAACTATTCGGTTGGCGGTCCGGATTCCACCGTCGTCATCGGCGACACCGAGCCGACTCCGCCGAGCGTGGATCAAGCGGCGCAAGGCCACGACTACGGCGACTATGGGGTGCTGCATACGATCGACCTATCGCTCACCAATCCTGGCCCCAGCACGGCATCGACCTACCTCTTTTTCCGGCCGCTGGCCGGACCGGACCGGGGAGGTTTTCTCGTTGACGGCAATCTCGTCGAGATCGGCTGCGTACGGGTCTCCACACCGTATCAAGTCGCGTCGTTCGACCTCGCTCCGGGACAAACGCGTCGCGTGGTTGTGAAAACGATGACCGATGGCGGGTCGTTTTATCCAGCCGAGATCGGCGTGACGGCTACGCCGCCGCAGCCGACTGCGCCGCCGATATCCGGTCCTGACGGCTGTTTCCCGAAGCCTCAGCCGTCACCCGAATCCCAATGATTGCCGAGGGCGAATCGAAGGTCGTCCTGCTCGTGCGGCTGCTCAATGCCATCGATCAGGGACGGCATTCCTTCGAAGACCTCAAAGACCGGATCGCCGAGGGCGGCAATCGCCCGAGTACCCGGAGCCTGCGGCGCTACCTGGCGATCCTCAGCAACGCCGGCTTTCCGTTATACTTCGACCGCGCTGCAAACGCATATCGCTTCGCCGACGGGTATAGCCTCAAGCGCCTGGATCTGTCCAGCGGCGAGCTCTTCGGATTGGTGGCATTGCGATCGCTTGGCGCCAGCATCGGAGGCACGATCGGCGCCTCGATCGACGAGGTAGCCGAAAAGCTCGTGGGCAGTGCGGGCAGCGGCGCGCGGGCGCGAGTCGAAGCCGGCTCGCCGGTGGCGTTTCGGCTTTCCGAAATCCGCCTGGACAAACAGGGCGAACGCGCCTTCGACGCACTCTCGGCGGCCGAACGGGCCTCGCGAAGCGTGCGTTTCTCGTATCTCGATAAGGAAGGCAACGCCACCACGCGTACCGTCGACCCTTACGGCTTCATCATCAACGCCGGGCGCGTTTACTGCGTCGCGTTCGACCACGACCGCAACGACAAGCGCACCTTTGCCGTCGATAGCGTTAGCGCTCCGGTCGCGCTCGTACAGACGTTCGTGCGGCCGAGCGGGTTCAACATCGAAGCCTACGCGGCGGCCTCGATCAGCGGCGTGTTGCACGGAGACGAAACCACGGAAGTTCGCGTGCGATTCGCACCGCGCGTAGCCAAGGCCGCTGCCGCCGCGCGGATCGTCGCCGAACGTCGGGTCGAGCAGGGATCGGACGGGGGCGTCGAGATCGCGTACCGGGTCGCCGACGTGGATGAACTCGTGCGCTGGGTGCTGGGATGGGGCGCGCAGGCAGAAGTGATCGCCCCGCCGGCAGCCCGCACTCGCATCGCCACCCTGGCCTCCGAAATCTCGGCCAAGTACGCCGCCACCTAAGCCACCAAAGCGAGGAACGAACTCCGTGACGGCGCGCCGGGCGAGGGCGGTGAGAAGGCTTCCAGCTTTTCCGCAAAAGACAGGATGTCGTATTCCTTTGAGGTTGCGGAAAAGTGGAGGAGTAGGAGCTCGCATGGATGCGAGCGACGGGCGTCTTCGAACCGCCCTTGCCCGACGAGCGGGAGTCGAGTTTAGGCCGAGCGCAAATTACGAAACCCGCCGATTGCTCGACGGGCTCCGACGCATTCACTCACCGTGCCTCGCCTGTTTGGCTTCCTCGTTAGAGGGGCCCCACCGACGCCGGCAGGCGGTTTGACCGTTGCTGCGGAGCACTGCTCATCGCAATGTTTCACGCGTTTGCATTGGTCGCGAACGATGCGTACGTCGCACTTCGAATGAAGTTCGAAGCTTGAGAATCGTAACATGTTGAAGCCACCATCGACAAGCGCCCCCTTGGGCCAATTCACAAGCTGTCCACAACTTTTTTTCGTTATGCACACTCGAGCGCGCGCGACGCGGGTTGCGTTACGAGTTACAGCGAAAAGCAACCGCCATGCAGCTCGTGGTTGTTTTCTTCGTACTCGTCGCGCAGAGCTTTTTCGGCGGGCTGCCGATCGACGGCATTCGCTGCGATAGCCAAGAGGGCGTGGCGGAACACGTTCACGCTGCACTCGGGCTCTTCGATCGCGGCCACGCCCTCGCGGTTCCGGCCGGTGTCGGAATTCCGCAAGGAGGCGGGTGTCTCTACTGGCTTCATACACATAGCGGCGACGGTATGATTCACATCGAGTCGCCGGTCAAGCGCAGCTTTGACCTCGGAGAATTTTTCGATATCTGGGGGCCGGAACTAAGTTGGACGCAGGCCGGTGCGGTGAGAGCGCCGCGCGGGCATCGGCTCACAATTTGGGTTGACGGCTCGCGGTGGAACGGGCCCAATCCGCGGGCGATCAAGCTGCGCGACCATCAGACGATCGTGATTCAGAACGGCCCTCCCTTTGCGCCGCTGCCGCGGCCGGATTGGTCGAAGCTCTGATGCTGGAACTCGACGGACATCGCCTGACGCTCGAAGCGATTGAAGCGATGGCTCTGGGCGCTCCGGTCGAAATCTCCGCCGAGGCTCGCGCGCGGGTCGTCCAGGCCCGGGAGTTCGTCGACCGACAGTTTGCGAGCGGCGAGGCGATCTACGGCGTGACGACCGGTTTCGGTCGCTTGGCGAACATCTCCATCGATCCGGCCGACGCCGTCGAGCTTCAGCTCAATCTGGTCCGAAGCCACGCCGCCGGTACGGGGGAACCGCTGCAGATTGCGCTCGTGCGCGCGGCCGGCGTGCTCCGCGCCAACTCGCTATCGGCCGGTCACTCGGGAGTCAAACCGGAGACGCTGGATCTCATACTAGAAATGCTCAATCGCGGCGTCACGCCGGTGGTGCCGTGTCAGGGGTCCGTCGGCGCCAGCGGTGACCTTGCGCCGTTGGCCCACATGACGCTCGTGCTGATCGGTGAGGGCGAAGCTTTTCATCGCGGGGAGCGCCTCTCGGGGGCCGCGGCGCTGCAGCGCGCTGGGTTGAAGCCCATCGAGCTCGGCGCGAAGGAGGGGCTAGCGCTGATCAACGGCACGCAGGTCATGACCGGCATCGCGGCGCTGAGCGTGTTGCGAGCGGAACGTCTGGCCGCCGCCGCCGACGTCATCGGGGCGATGTCGTTGGAGGCCTACCTCGGCAGCGAACGCGTCTTCGACCCGCGCATCAACGATCTGCGGCCTCATCCGGGCCAAGAGCGGGTCGCGGCAAACCTGCGCGCGCTGCTTGCCGGTTCGGAAATTGTGCAATCGCACGCTGAGTGCGAGCGGGTGCAAGACCCGTACTCATTCCGCTGCATCCCGGTCGTGCACGGCGCGGTGCGCGACTCGATCGCGCACGTGCGCCGCGTCACCGAGATCGAGGCCAACTCCGTCACCGACAACCCGCTGGTCTTTCCGGAGGACGGCGAGTTCCTTTCCGGCGGGAACTTCCACGGGGAACCCGTCGCTCTCGCAATCGACTTTCTAAAGTTTACCGTCGCCGAGCTTGCCTCGATCGGGGAACGCCGGCTCTACCTGCTGCTCAATGCCGAGGATCGGGGCTTACCGCTGTTCCTTACGCAGCGTTTGGGCCTTCAATCCGGACTGATGCTCGTCCAATATACTGCGGCTGCGTTGGTGAACGACAACAAGGGACTCGCCTGGCCCTCGAGCGTGGATTCGATTCCTACGTCGGCCGGACAGGAGGACCACGTCAGCATGGGCATGACGTCGGCCAACAACCTGACGCGAGCGCTCGACAACGTCGAAGGGGCGCTGGCCTGCGAGCTGCTCGGTGCGGCCGCGGCGACTGATTTTCGACGGCCCCTACGCTCGGGCCACGGCACGGCGGCGGCCCATAAGATCGTGCGCGAGCACATCGCCCGCTGGACCGTCGATCGGCCGCCCAGCCCCGACATCGCGGCAGCGCGTGAGCTCATCGCTTCGCAGGAGCTAGTGCTCGCCGCAGAAGCCGCGACCGGACGGCGCCTTACAGCGTGATGTTGAACTGAAGGTAGGCGTTGAACGGGTTGGGCAGCACGAACGCGTTCGTATCGGCGTAAGCCGGAGTGAAGGGCTGCCTGAAGGCCGGATTGAGCGGCACGCCGTTAGCACCTCGGTCGTTCGGCGACACGCCGTTGTAGAAGTTCGAGACGTAGTAGAAGTTCGACTGATACCCGCAGGTATAACTGTTGGGCGGATACTGCTTCGTCCAGGATTCCGAGGAGCCGCCGAAGCACGAGTTCACGATGTTGGCCAAGAGGAAGTTGGCCTTGATGCGCGGCGAGACTTGGTAGCCCAGCTGCACGCTGAGGTTGAGCTGATTCGGCTGGCGGAACGCGCCGAACGAGTCGAAGGTGCCGGTCTGCTGATTGGGGATGAACAGCTCACCCGGCGACGTGCCGTTCTGGGTGGCGGCCAAGCCGCAGGTGGTGTAATCGGCTTGCAGCGGATTCTTGCTGTGAATCGGCGAGTTGACGAAACCTGCCGAGTTGCTGGTGCAGACGCGCGGGTCGATTCCGAGGATGTCGCTCGGGTTTCCGTATAGCGAGCCCTCGTTGAACGTCAGCGCCGGCGTAATCGAGAACCTGTTGCGGCGGTAGTTGACGATCGCGGTCAGCACGTTGGGGGAGAGATAGGCGAAGTCCAAGCCGACTGGGTACCAGCCGTTGCGATCGAGCAGCGGCTGGGGCGACATCGCGAAGTACGGATTCCAAATCGGCGGGTTGTAACGCGGCTTACGAATGCAGCGTGGATCCGGCAAAACGTTGCCGGCACTGTTGTTGACGTAGCACTGCGAACCGCCGCCTGCTTTGGTTAGGCCGTTGAAGTTTGCAATGTCTTGATTGTACGGATCGATGGGGTTGATCGTCGTTCCCGAATAGTTCGCCCAGCGCTCGGCGGCATTGGTGTAGGTGTAGGATATCAAGAACGAGAGGCCGTTCTTGTTGAAGTCCCCCTTGGTGAACTCGGTCTCGAAACCGTCGACGCGCTCGACCCCGCTGTTGAGGCCGCCTGCAAGTCCGAAGGGCAGCGCGATGCTGTAGACCTGGTTGGTAGCGTAACGGTAGTACGGCGTCACCTTGATCGACATGTCGGTGCCCTTGAAGCGGCGCTCGTACGAGAAGTCGTAGTTGTCGGAGTACTGCACCTGCGGATCGTGCTTGGGCGTCGTGTAGCCGTACTGCCAGAACGCCTGAAAGAGATCGTAGGCGAGATTATTGTCTTTCGCGTTGTACTGAACTTGATAGGTTTCCGGCTCTTGCGCGTAACGCCCAGCCGAGAGGCGCAGCACGGTATCGGGATTGAGCGTGTACGTCAGGCCCAAGCTCGGCGTGAAGGCATAATCCGTCAGTGTCGGTGCGTAGCTGTTACTGAGCAATAAATGGCCGTCGAGGCCGTCGGGATGCACGGTCTGCACGGGGTGCGCCGGAATGGATTTGTCGAGGGGGCACTTGAAGCCGATGAACGGAGTGGCCGGCAATCCGCTGGCCGGCGGTTGCGGTATGACGTACGGCGCGAGCGTCACCGGGTTGTAGCAAAACTCGCGCTGCCCGGCCAGGAACCAAAAGTTCTGGCCGTTATTCGACGTGTTGGCGAGATTGTATCCATAGACGTTTTCGCGTAGACCGAGGTTGACGTTCAGCTTGTCCGTCGGCGTCCAGAGGTCTTGAAGCGCGAGTGCCGTGAAGTTCGGCACCACGTTGTTGACGAAACCCGAGTTGCCCGTGTACGTAACCTGCCAAGAGGCACCCGCTGGTAATTTCGTCAAGCAGTTGTACTTATAATACACGCAGGTCCCCGCATCGAGTGGATCGCCGAAGCTGCCGCTGGTGAGCGTGCTATAGCCCGAGCCGAAGTTGCTGTTGCAGGGAGCGGGTTGCCCGGCTTGATAGACTTGGCCGCCGGGATAGACGCTTCCGGTGTACATCGCGAAGCATTCCTTGCCGTTGGTGAGGTTGGTCGCGCTGGTGCCCAGCGTGTTGTTGAAGGCCGTGTTGTTATAGCGGTTCGTCGTCGACGTCACGTAGTTAACGTCGAAGGTGAAGAGATGTTCGGCATTGAGCTGGTTGGCGTAAGTGGCGGATAACCCGCGCGTGTGCGATTCGAGCTCGTAATCATAGCTGTCGGCGCCGAATCCGAAGAAGGGCGTGCCCCAACTCAGCGGCCCTGCCTGCAGCCAATCCGAATAGAACGAGTATCCATATATCCGGAAGTACGCGTTCGATCCCATGTTGTGCTGATATTGCACTTTGGCGATCGCCGCGTCGTTCCAGACGCCGTCGCGGTTGCTGGGCGGTACCGCCGACCACGTCCCGCCCGGGCACGCGCCGCGAATGATCGGAGGCGTTCCGGGCGTCTGGTACGGATTGACGTTGGCACACCGGTTTCCCGGCGAAGCCGGGTCGAAATACGGAACTGGTGAGAGCCCGGTGGGACTCTGCCCGAAATGCGTTCCGCTCGGCCAGGTGATGAAATCCGGCCAGACCTCGGGCACCGGATAACAACATGAACTCGGCGAGTTGAAGAACAGCTGGCTCAGTTGGGTGATGACGTGCGGGCCGAGATCGTTCTGCGAGCTGTAGAACTGAGTCTGCAGGCCCGTCACGTTGTAGAGCACTTGAACGTCGTCGCGGCCGCCGTCGCGGCGGTGCGGGATGCCGAAGTGCAGGTTGACCACGCTCTCGCGGTCGGCGATGTTCGAGACGCCGAATGCGGAGTACGCCGGCGTCACCGTTTGAAAGCAGCCCGGATCGTTGCCAAGCCCGCCGCTATTGAGCGTGTTGACCGGCAGCTTCGCATAGCCAAACTGGCCGGGCTTGAGCACGAATGGATCCCAGATCGGCGATGGGTTGGGGCCGTTGTAATAACCGGTGCTCCCGCTCGGCGGCCGGTAACCGCAGATCGGATAGACGCCGCCGAAGAAGAGACTGGTCGTATTGTCCGCGATCGCCGGGATGCCCCACGCCAGGCCGAGGTTCGAACCGTTAAACTGGTCCAGGTAACGGTAATCTTGGTTGTAGCCGCCTATCCCGATGTAGTAGGAGAACATGCGGTTCGGCGTCGCTCCGCCGACCTCGAACTGCAGGTTGTGGTAGAAAGTCGGGGTTCCGATGCCGCCGCTCACGTTACCATATCCCGGGAACGTTCCGGTCTTGATCACCTGATTGATGAAGCCCGAAAGCCCGGATGCGCTCTCGTTCGCGGTGCCGCCACCAGCGTAGACCTGAAGCTCTTGCTGACCGAGCGTTCCGGCCGTGCCGCCGGGATAGTTGTCGAACGAACGGTTCACCGGTACGCCGTCGTACTCATAGCCGACCTGATCGAAGTTACCGCCGCGAATGTAAACGGTCTGATTCCAGCCCTGCTGATTGGGCGGGACGAACGTCCCGGGAACCGCGGCGATGGCCGAGTAGGCGTTGTTCAAGTTGCCGCCCCCGCCGATGCCGGCGGCGGCCTGGGTAACCGTCGAGTTGACCGAATAAACGTCGGTCGTGGTGCCCGATTTGACCAAATCCATCGACGAGCGCGCCGTTACGCGCGCGATCGTCCTCAAGGACGGGGCCAGCGTCACGCGGATGGTCTGGACTTGGTCGGCAAAGACCGAAGCGCCCGTGATCGTTGACGTCTCGAAGCCGTCCTTCGACGCTTCAATCGTGTAGGTATCGGGAGCGAGCGACAACATCGAAAAGCGACCGGACGCGTCCGTGGTCACGGTAACGGTCTGCGACGGGCTGGCGGCGGTAATGCGTGCACCGGCAACCGGTGCTCCAGCGGTGCTTGCGACGACGCCCGTGATGGCGCCCGTAGTCCCCGCGAACGCACCCGTCTGAATCGAGGCGAATCCACCGAGGAGCGAAACGACAAAGAGCGACCGCCGCAATGAGTGCTCCATGCGCGGCTATTCGCGGGCCGTTCGCCGTGTCATCCTGAGCATACCCTGGGAGTTTGTGTCATCCTTAGCCCTTCGACTGCGGCCCCTTCGACTCGCTGTACTCGCTCAAGGGCCTTCGCTCAGAACGACAACGAAGAAGCGTCGCTCGGCATGACAGCACGGCGTGTCTCGCTCGAAGGCTGACAGGGCTTACCACCATTCCCAAGAATTCCCGATGCAATGAACGTCGTTGCCGGATCTCACGCTGTTCGGGCGCCGCGCGGCACCGAGATCTCGTGTCTGGGATGGCCGCAAGAAGCGGCGTTGCGGATGTTGATGAACAACCTCGATCCAGAGGTTGCCGAACGCCCCGAAGACCTCGTCGTCTATGGCGGCAATGGCCGCGCCGCCCGCTCGTGGGAAGCGTTTGACGCGATCGTTCGAACGCTGCGGCGTCTGCGGCAGGACGAGACGCTGATCGTTCAGAGCGGCAAGCCGGTCGCGGTGTGGAAGACCCACGCGCGCGCTCCACGCGTATTGATCGCCAACGCCAACCTGGTGCCGAAATGGGCCGATTGGAGCGTGTTCCGCGCGTTGGAAGCGCAGGGGCTGACGATGTACGGGCAGATGACGGCCGGCTCGTGGATTTACATCGGCACGCAGGGGATCGTTCAGGGAACCTACGAGACGTTTGCGGAGTTGGCGCGCCAACACTTCGGCGGGTCGCTCCGGCGGCGCGTCACGCTGACGGCCGGCGTCGGCGGCATGGGTGGTGCGCAGCCGCTCGCGGTCAGCATGAACGGCGGCGTGTGCCTCATCGTCGATGTGGATCGCGCACGCCTGGAACGCCGGCGCGAACTGCGCTATCTCGACCGCGTCGCCGGCTCGCGCGAGGAGGCGCTGGGCGAGGTCGAGCGAGCTCGTCGCGAAGGCGACGCCCTTTCCATTGGATATGAAGGAAACGCCGCGGCAGAATTTCCGCAGCTCTACGAGCTCGGGTTCCGCCCGGATGCGGTAACCGATCAAACCTCTGCGCACGATTTGCTCGACGGTTACGTCCCCGCCGGCGTGACGCTCCAAGAAGCCGCTCTGCTGCGCAAACGCGATCCGGACGAGTATCAGCGGCGTGCGCTCGAGAGCTGCGGTGCGCACGTGCAAGCCATGGTTCGGTATCTCGATGCCGGCGCCGTCGTGTTCGATTACGGCAACAACATCCGCAGCCAGGCGCAACGCGCCGGATTCGCGCGCGCGTTTGCGTTTCCCGGGTTTGTGCCCGCGTTCATTCGCCCGCTATTCTGCCGCGGCTCCGGGCCATTTCGGTTCGTCGCCCTCTCGGGGAATGCCGACGACATCGCGCGCTGCGACGAAAAACTTCTCGAGCTCTTTCCGGCCGACGAATCGCTCGCGCGCTGGATTCAGCTCGCCCGCGAGCGCATAGCCTTTCAAGGGCTCCCGGCGCGCATCTGCTGGCTTGGCTACGGCGATCGTGCCAAGGCCGGCGTCGCGTTCAACGAGCTGGTCCGCACCGGCGAGGTATCGGCGCCGATCGTCATCGGGCGGGATCATCTCGATACCGGCAGCGTCGCTTCACCCTATCGCGAGACGGAAGGCATGAAGGACGGCAGCGACGCGATCGCCGACTGGCCGATTCTAAACGCGCTGCTCAACACCGCTGCGGGCGCGCACTGGGTCAGTTTTCATCATGGCGGGGGCGTCGGCATCGGTTACAGCCTGCACGCGGGGATGGTCGTGGTAGCCGACGGCAGCGACGACGCGCGGGAGCGTCTCGGCTGCGTGCTCGCGACCGACCCTGGAATGGGCGTCGTGCGTCACGCCGATGCCGGCTACGAACTCGCCGTCGAAACGGCCGACGCGAAGGGCATCGATTGGCGGCTCTGATCGTCCGCGCCAGGACGATCGTAACCTGCGACACGCAAGCCCCGCAAAACGGCATTGACTTCGATGCGCTCGGACGCATCGACGACGGCGCGATAGTCGTCGAAGACGGTGTAGTGACGGCGGTAGGGCCCACTTCTTGTCATCCTGAGTCCCTCGACTCCGCTCGGGATAAACTCCGTCGAGAGGGCGAAAGCGAGCTCGACCTGCGCGACTGCGTGATCGTACCGGGCTTTGTCGATGCGCACGCGCACCCGCTCTACGCAGGCGATCGCGAGCCGGACTTTTCCGCGCGGGTGCGCGGCGAACCACCGGCCCTCGGAATGGCGCACACCGTCGAGTGCACGCGCCAGGCGCTGCTAGATCCCGCGCGCTTTTATGAGGAAACGATTGCGCCGAGGTTGCGGATGATGCTCGCGCACGGCACGACGACGCTCGAAACCAAGACCGGCTATGCGCTGCACAAACCCGGCGAAGCGGCGTTGCTCGACCTCATCGCGCAACATCGCGACGATGCCGACGTCCCGCGATTGGTGGCGACCTTCCTGGGCGCGCACGCGCTGCCACCGGAGTTTACGCGGGAGGTCGCGTACGTCGATTACTTGATCGACCAAGTTATTCCGGCGGCGGCGGCGCACGGCGCCGTATACGCGGATGCCTTTTGTGAGCCCGGCTTCTTTTCCGTCGAACAAACGCGCCGCTATCTGGACGCCGCGCGGCTGCACGGCATGCGGTTGCGGGTGCACTGCGACGAGATGGCGTTCGGCGGCGCCGCCGAGATGGCGGCACAGCTCGACGTGGATGCCGTGGACCATTGCAACTACATTCGAGAAGAAGACGCCCTGCAAATTGCACAGCGCGGCATCGTTTTGGTGGCTTGCCCCGCGACGATTGCGTTTCTCGATCTGTCGAGATATGCCCCAGTGCGCTCGGTGCTTGCAGCGGGAGGCGTCGCCGCGCTCGCGAGCGACTATAACCCGGGAACGTCGCCGTGCTTCAATTTGCAGACGGTAGCCTATTTCGGGCGGAAAATGTTCGGGCTGTCGGCGCCCGAAGCGTTGTATGCGGTGACGCGCGCGGCGGCCCGGTCGCTGCGCATGGAGGCGGGGCGAATCCGAGCCGGCGACAGGGCGGATTTCGTCGCTCTGCGGATCGAGTCGCCCGACGAGTTCGGGTGGCAATTCGGCGGAAATCTTGCCGCCCTGGTCGTCAAGGACGGGGTGGCTCGTCGTGGTTAGCGAGCTGGTCCGGTGCGCTCGCGCGATCGTCGGCTGCGAGCTGCGCGAGGACTACGCGTTCGTCGTGCGCGATGGCGTCATCGCCGCGAGCGGCGATTTTCTTGCCCTGCGCGACGGCGCTCGCGGTCTAGAGTCCCGCACGTTTCCGGCCGATCGTGTCGTCGTTCCAGGTTTCATCAACGGCCACAGTCACGCTTATCAAATCCTGCTGCGCGGTTGGGCGGATGACTGGCCGTTCGAAAGATGGCGCAGTGAGGCGCTCTATCGCGTCGTTCCCCAGCTGAGCCCCGACGACGTGTATTGGACCTTTGCGGCGGCCTTCGGCGAGATGCTGGCCGCCGGCATCACGACCGTCGCGGAGTTCTTCTATCTCAACGGCACCGGAAACGCGCACGCCGAAGCGGCGATTCGCGCTGCGCGCGACACCGGTATCCGCCTGGTTCTCGCGCGAACCTGGATGGACGCGGAGTACGCTCCGCCGGAGTTTCGAGAGAGCATCGAGACCGCCGCCGAGCGCACTCGAGAGCTCCAGGAACGACATCCCGAAGCGAATGTCTGCGTAGCGCCGCACTCGCTCCACGCGGCCTCAATAGCAATGGTGCGCGCCGCCGCCGAGTTCGCACGCCGGTACGATTGCATGCTGCACGTTCACGTGGCGGAAGCGCCGTACGAGGGCCGCGCAACGCTCGACGCGAGCAAACGAACTCCGATCGAGTTGCTCGACGATCTCGGCGCTCTCAACGAACGCACCGTCGCGATTCATGCTATCTATATCTCGCCGCAGGACCGCGACCTGATCGCGCGCCGCGGAGCGCGCGTGATCCATAACCCGATGACCAATCAATATCTGGGCGACGGCATTTGCGACGTCAGGCAGTTGCAGGCGATGGGCGTCAAGATGGGGCTGGGAACGGACGCCGACGTAAAGCCGTCGCTCCTCGATGAAATGCGCGCCGCGGCGTTGCTCCAGAAGACACTGCACGTCGACGCCGGCATCTTTTCGGCGCGGGAAGCTTTTGCTCTGGGCACCGAGCAGGGCGCGCGAGCCTTGGGAATCAGCGGCGGCGATCTCGTGACCGAACAACCCGCCGACTACGTCGTGCTCGACGCTTCGAAGGTCGACCCGTGGTCGCCGGCGCTCAATGCGCTCGTCTACCGCGGTGAGGACGCGTGGGTGCAAGCAACGTTCGTTAGAGGAAAGCGCGTCTACATGGGTGAGCAGTCGCCGCTGGCGCGGCGCGCCCGGGATGCGACCGCGGCGATCGCGAAACGCCTGATATGAGTAAGCGCATCCTCGCAGCCACGTCGGTGGTTGCCATTGCATTCGCGTTGGCTGCGTGCGGCGGAAGCAAATCGAGCAACGCTAACGCCACGACCGCGGCCTCGACGCAGCCCGGAACAAGCGGGAGCGCGCGCCAGGAATCGATGCCGAATTGCGGTGCGGTGCAGCCCGTCTGGGTCAATCTCAGGACCAAGGTCTATCACGAACCAGGCGATCCCAGATATGGGAAGACCAAGAACGGCGAGTACCTCTGTCCCTCCCAAGCCACGGCGCAGGGCTTCCGGGCGGCCGGCGAACGAGGGCACCGCCACCACAAGAAAGCCGCCTCGACCGAGTAGCCAACCAAACAAGTGCGTGCAAGCACTTGCATTCATTAGGGGCGTCGTGCTAGTCTTTGCGTGCAAGTACCCACTTGCAGCGCAGGTATGAATTTGGCAAAACATGGCATAGCGGTCGTTTTGGCGCTCCTGGCGGCGGGCACTGGCGTCGGCGTTGCCGATACCGCGCCGCCGGTGCCCACCAACGCGTGGGCGATCGTGCAGCGCATGTCCGAGCGTAATCCGTCGTTGGAATCGTACCGTGCCCGCGTTCACGTCGACATCCGCATGCTCAACTTCCCGTTTCTGGCTCCGAAGCTCGACGGGACGTCGTACTTTCGGCGTCCCGACACCTACGTCGTCGTGTTCGATCGCATGCCCAGCTACGCACGCGGCTTTCAGCGGCTATTCGACGACATCGGCAATCCCAAGGCCTGGGAGAAGGACGAGAACGTCACCCTGGCAGGTACGAGCTGGCTGCGCGGGCGCGAGACGACCGTCTTGCGGTTGACCAAGAAGATTCACAGCGACATTCTCGACCACACGCTCGCCTACGTGGATCCCACGGACTACGCGCTGCTCCAGATGGAGTGGTATTACACCAGCGGCGGTAAGATCACGATGTCTCAGGACTACCGCGTCGAGGGCACGTACTCCGTCCTCGCGCAGCAGCACGCCACGATCGACATTCCACACGTACATGCCCTCGCCGATGCGACCTACGGCGCCTACCAAACCAACGTTCCGCTCGAGTTGTCGGGGGTCGGCGCTCGATGATCGCCACTCGTAAGCTCGCGGAAACCGGGCGATCCGCATCGCCCGAGGAAACCCGCGACCGCATCCTGACCGCCGCGCGGGAAGTGATCGGACGCAAAGGCAAGCGAGGTGCAACGACCCGCGAGATCGCCGAAGTCGCCGGAGTCAACGAAGCTACGCTTTTTCGGCATTTTGGTACCAAGGAATCGCTGTTGGTAGCCTGCGCCCAGCACTTCTGCGGCCACGTGCAGCTAGCGGACGTGGCCGCGCAATGCACGGGAGAGCTCTCCGACGATTTGCTCGTGCTTGCGCGCGTGATGTTCGCTCGCTTCGAATCGTTGCAAGACATGATTCGGTGGTCGTTGGTGGAGCAGGACTACGAGAAGGACATCTTTGCGGATACCGCATGGCAGCCGCAGCTCGCGCTGCTGGCGGTCCTAACCGAGTTCATGCGGCGCCGAGTCGATGCCGGAGAGCTGCAGGGCGACTCGCAGAAGCTTGCAATGGTTTTCTTGGGGCTCGTCTTCATGCACGCTTTAGGGCGGAAGAAGTTTCCCAATTCCTCGCTTCATCGGGGCGATTCGGATGAGGCGCTGCGCTTTTATATCGACGTTTTTCTCAATGGGGTAAGGAAACGGTAATGGATACCCGCGAGACAGATCAGCAAAAAACCTCGACCCGGCGCAAGGCAAATGGAGCGGGGCAAACCGGCCCGGGTGACTCCCGGCCGGATGATTTCGAAGAGCCGCGCGCGCGGCCGCGCAAGCGAATTTTCTTTGCGATCGGTGCGCTGATCGTCGTCGCCCTGGCGGTGATTTGGGGCATTCCGTGGTTGACTTACATGCTTTCGCACGAAGGCACCGACGACGCGCACGTCGCTGCCGACGACGTTGCGGTCACGAGCAAGATCCCGGAACGCATCAACCAGATCTTGGTCGATACGAACCAGCCGGTGCGGCGCGGGCAGCTCTTGATCGTCTTGGACAACAAGGACGAGCTGGCCAAACTTCGCCAGGCGCAGGCACAGTACGATTTGGCCGTTGCGAATCAGCGCGCGACGACCGAACAGGGGCAGGGCGGTGTTTCACAGGCGAGCGGCGCGATGGCGAACTCGCAGGCGCAAGTTCCGATGGCTCAAGCCGCGGTTACCCAAGCCGCCGCACAGCTCCGTGCCGCGCAGGCGCAAGTTCCGGCGGCAGCGTCGGCGTATAGCAAGGCCCAAGCCGATCTAGCGCGCACGACGTCGCTCGTCGGCACGGGCGACGTCGCCTCGCAGACGCTGGATGCCGCTCGCGCGCAAAATGCCGGCGCGTCCGCGCAGCTGCGCGGCGCTCAGGACCAAGTCAACGTGGCAGAGGCTAATCTCGCCGCCGCACAGGACCGCATCGCGGCGGCCAACGCGGGAGTGACGGCTGCCTCGGGCGAGATAACGACGGCGCAAGGAAAGCTTTCGCAAGCGGCCGATCCCAGTCAAAGCGAGGCCGCGCTCGCGCAACTCTACCTGGCGAAGCAAAGCTTGAATTACACGCGCATTTACGCCTCGACGGATGGTTATATCGGCGAGAAGAGCGCCGAAGTAGGGCAAACCATCGGCGCGGGGATCACGCTCTTGACGATCGTCCCGCACCGGATCTACATCACCGCAAACTACAAGGAAACGCAGATGGGTAGGATGCGCGTCGGGCAGCCCGTGGACATTCGGGTCGACGCGTATAAGGGCAAAACGTTCCGCGGTCACGTCTCATCGATCAACCCCGCCTCCGAAAACACCTATGCACTCGTACCCGCTCAGAATGCGAGCGGAAACTTCGTAAAGGTAACCCAGCGTATTCCGGTGCGCATCGACGTCGACGACCAGCAGCCCGATTTTCCGCTACGGCCTGGGATGAGCGTCGAGACTTACGTCAACGTGAAGTAAAGCTTGCCCTGAGCGAAGTCGATGATTCGTAGCACCTACGAGAGCCCGGTCGTCGAGCACGGCCTGCGCAGGGTGATCATCAGCATTGCGGTGATCACCGCGACGCTGCTGGAGATCATCGACGTGACGATCGTCAACGTCTCGCTCCCGAACATTCAAGGCAACTTCGGCGTGGGCGTGGATTTGGGCGCGTGGGTCGTTACCGCGTACCTCATTGCCAACGTCGTCGTGATTCCGCTCAACCCGTGGTTTGCGGCCCGCTTCGGGCGGCGCCAGTATTTCTTCAGTTCGATCGTGATCTTTACGATCGCGTCGCTGATGTGCGGCCTTTCGGGAAGTTTGGGGCAGTTGGTCTTCTGGCGTTTGATCCAGGGCTTGGGCGGCGGCGGGCTGATCGCGACCTCGCAGGCGATCCTGCGGGACACCTACGGCATCAAGGAGCAAGGGAAAGCGCAGGGCGTCTTCGCGATGGGCGTGATCGTGGGGCCCGCGCTGGGGCCCGTGATCGGCGGGTGGATCACCGATAACTGGAACTGGCACTGGATATTCTTCGTGAACATCCCGGTCGGCATCGTGGCGGCCACGCTGATCTGGAACTTCTTGCGCAATCCCGCCGAGCCGCAATATCGCCGCCTCGATTGGATCGGCTTGCTCCTGATGTGCATAGGCTTGGGTTCGATGCAGTTCGTTCTCGAAAACGGTCAGCAGTATGACTGGTACGACGACGCGCGGATCCGGTGGTTCACGTTCTTTTCGATCAGCGGCCTGGCCGCGTTCGTTTGGTGGACGCTGCGTTCCACGATCCCCGTGGTCGATCTGCGTGTCTTGCGGCTGCGGCAAGTGGCGGCCGGCAGCATACTCGGCGCGGTGCTTGGCGTGAGCCTTTACGGATCGATCATCATCCTGCCGCAATATCTCATCAATTCGCTCGGGTTTACGGCGACGCTCTCCGGAGCGACGGTCATGATTCGCGCCGGCGCGGTCCTCCTCTTCACGCCCTTTACGGCGTTTCTCGCCGGACGCGGGCTCGTCGATCCCCGTCTGCAAGCCGCGATCGGCTTCGTTTTGCTGGCGCTGTCCAACTGGATACTCGGGAACATCACGACGCCGGTATCGGATTTTCACGCGTTGATCTTGCCTTTGATCCTCAGTGGGGTCGGCCTCGCGCAGATCTTCGTGCCGCTTTCCGTTGCCGTCATCGGTAGCGTGCCCGACAAAGAGGTTCCGTCAACGGCTGCCTTCTTTAACCTTTCGCGCCAAATCGGGGGAAGCATCGCCGCCGCGGTCTTGATTACACTCTTGGTGCGGGGCTTCACGATTCATCAGACCGAGTTGGCCTCTACGCAGACGCTCGCCCATCTCCCGACCGAGCGGTTCGTGAACTCTCAGGGCGGCGTGCAGAATCGCACGACGATGGAACGCCTGCGGATCCTAGTGTCCGCGCAGTCCGCGGTGCAATCGTACGCCGATACGTCGCGTTGGGTGGCGGTGATCACGATTGGGCTCGCACCGCTCGTGCTTCTCCTGCGCAGGCCACGCATCGGCGTGGCCTTGGGAGAATAGCGGTGATACGCACTCGCCTGCTGTCCGCGATGGTGGCCGCCATCGCGTTAGCGGCCGCAGTCGTACCGTTGCAGCGCACGTCGGCGCAGCCGGGCGATTCGCTCCCCAGCCGCGCGACGATCCCAACGGCGATTCCGACGTTGATCCTTCCCGCCGTGCCGAGCGTTGCGCCGGGATACGTGGCGCCTCGGGCGACGCCCGGCGCTCCGGCGATCGTCGGCGTCACCGCACAGCCCTTCGTCGCCATTTCGTTGCAAGACGCCATCGCGATGACGCTTTTGAAGAATCCAAGCCTGGCGGTCTCGGCGTCGAACGCCAAGGTCGCGCGCTACACGATCGTGCAAGCCAAAGGTGCGTTCGACGTGCAGTTGCACTTGGAACCGTCGTCGAGCTATTCGGTGAACCCGCCGGAGAATTTTCTTGCTGCTGGTCCCGGTGACGAAGGAAAGTACACGCCTGGCCCGATTTTTACTAGCGGCCCCGGGAACGTCATCCAGCATCAGTCGTCGTTCGAATACGGCGCCAGCGGCCAAACCGTCAACGGCACGACGTATCAAGCCTACATCCAGCAGCAGCGCACCTACAACAACACGCTCTTCGATGCATTCAATCCGTATTATTTGGCTACGCTGAATCTTTCGGTCACGCAGCCGCTGCTCAAGAATGCGGGAATGAACGCCGCGAAACGCCAGTTGAAGCTGGCCCTCATCAATGAAGATGCAAGCGCCGCCCAGGCGTTGATCGACGCGTCTAACGCGATCGCTGAGGTAGAGGACACCTACTGGAGCCTCGTCGCGGCGTGGCGCAACGTGACGATCCAGGAGGCCGCCATGAAGGAGGCCCTCGAGCAGCTGCAGCGCAGCGAGCATTTAGCGCAACGCGGTGCCGCGGCGCCCATCGAGGTGGTTGAGTCGCAATCGCAGGTCGCGGAATTCGAAAACAACGTTTTTCAGGCACTGCAGAACGTGTCGCAGCTCCAAAATCGGCTCAAGAGCCTCGTTACGGCCGATGTCCGCGATCCGATTTGGAGCGCGAATCTCGTGCCCTCAACCTCGGTGCAGCAGCCCCCCAACTCGAGCGATCTTGCCGAGGTAATTTCGGAAGCCAAGCAGCAGCGCCCCGAGGTACGGCAAGCGGAAGACAAGCGTTTGCAGGCTAGGGTCGACGTGGTTTTCGCGGCGAATCAGTCCCTTCCGCAAGCCGACGTCCAGGCGCAATACCAGAGCAACGGCTTCGCCGGGATACTCGCGCCGGTCCCGTTGTTTCTGACGAGCTATTGCTCCGGGCTCCATTTGCAAGCGTGCCCGACGCCGCCGCCCAACACGCAGGGCGCGATGCCGTTTGCCTATCACAACATGTGGGCCGGATATTTCCCGACGTTCAACATCGCCTTCATCGTAGGCTACCCGCTGCAAGGGCATGTCGCGCGCGGCCTGCGCGGCGTTGCGAGCGAGGAGACGACGCAGGCGAGGCTGCTCATGCAAGGCGTGCAGCAGCGCATCGGCATAGAAGCGCGCAACGCGCTGCAAAGCTACGAGTCCGCGCTCTCCAAGCTGGAGGCCGCGCGCGAGTCACGCCAAGCCGCCGAGGCGGTTTACGCGAGCGAGGTTCGCAAATTCCACAACGGCGAGTCGACAACGTTCCTCGTGCTGCAGCGTCAAGTGCAGCTCGCGCAGGCGCGTGGAAGCGAGTTGCAGGCCCAGACGCAGCTCGATCAATCGATCGTGGAGCTGCAGCGCGTCGAGGGCACGATCCTCTCGGCGAACGGCGTCAACGTTCAAACGCTCGGAAGCCAGGCACTCGCGCGCTAGGCCGTGACATAATGAAGTTATTAACGTTTCCCAGCGTCGTTGCGATCGCCGCCGTGGCTCTTGCGGCTCTGCCGGTGCAGCCCACGTCCGCTCAATTCGAGGACCCACGCCCGCCCAGCGCGCACCTTCCGACGCCGATCCCGGCGCCGAGCTTCCCGATCCTTCCGAGCGTCGCGCCCGGCTACAGCGCGCCGCAGGCGGCGCCGAGCGCGGCGCAGATCGTGGGCGTGACGCAGCAGCCGTTCGTCGGTATTTCACTGCAAGACGCGATCGCGATGGCGCTCCTGAAGAATCCGAATCTAGCCGTTTCTGCTTCCGACGTCAGGATCGCTCGCTACGACATCGTCGAGGCGAAAGGCGCGTACGATCTTCAGCTACAGCTAAAGCCGTCGTCCAGTTTCTCCGTCTCGCCACCGCAAAACGCATTCGAATCTGGTCCGGGTCAAGTAGGAAGGTACACACCGTCGCCCGGCAACACGCCCGCCGTCATTTACACCGAAGGGCCCGGCAACATCATCCAGCACCAATCGGCCTTCCAATACGGCGTCGGCGGACAGACCGAAAACGGCATGACGTATCAGGCGGGCATTCAGCAGAGCCGAACCTATAACAACACGATTTTCAACGCGTATAACCCCTACTACCTCGCGACGCTGAATCTCGCGGTGACCCAGCCGCTGCTGAAGAACGCCGGCATGAACGCGACGAAGCGCCAGCTGAAACTCGCCTTGATCAACGCCGACGCAAAGTCGGCCCAGGCGCTGATCGACGCATCGAGTACGATCTCTCAGGTTGAGAACGCCTACTGGAGCCTGGTCGCCGCTTGGCGCAACGTCGCCATCCAGGAAGAAGCGCTGAAGGAATCGATTGCGCAGCAGCATAGTAACGTCCGCCTCGCCCGGCGCGGAGCCGCCGCTCCCGTCGACGCGGTAGAGTCGGAAACCCAAGTCGCGACCTTCCGGGACAACGTGTATTCTTCTCTGCAGAGCGTCTCCGAAGTGCAAAACCTGCTCAAGAGTCTCGTCGTCGCCGATCCGGGCGATCCGATCTGGCGCGCGAACATCGTGCCGTCGACGTCGGTTCAGCAGCTGCCCAGCGTCTCGGACCTCACCACGATCGTTGCGGAAGCTCGGCAGAACAGGCCCGAGGTTCGGCAGGCCGAGGACAAACGGCTCCAAGCCGACATCGATCGCGCCTTTGCGAAGAACCAATCGTTGCCGCAAGCCGACGTTCAGGTGCAATACCTGAGCAACGGCTTCGCAGGATTGCTCGCGCCCGTTCCGGCCTTTCTCACCAGCGAGTGCAACAGCGTTTCCACGATATTGGCGTGCCCGACTCCGCCGCCGCAAACGCAGGGCGCGATGGCGTTTGCGTATCACAACATGTGGGCCGCCTACTTTCCGACCTTCAACGTCGCGCTGGTCGCCGGGTACCCGATCCAGGGGAATCTCGCGCACGGCATGCGCGGGGTTGCGGCCGAGGAAATGCGGCAGGCCGCAATTCTCATGCAGGGCGTGGCCGAACGCATCGGCGTCGAGGCGCGCAATGCGTTGCAGCAATATCAGTCTGCCCTTTCGCGCTTGAACGCGGCCCGGCGCTCGCGCGTTTCGGCCGAAGCCGTCTACGCGAGCGAGGTTCGCAAATTTCACAACGGCGAGTCGACGACGTTTCTCGTCCTCCAACGTCAAGTGCAGCTAGAGCAGGCGCGAGGCTTGGAGCTGACGGCGCAAACCGACCTCAATCAATCCATCGTTGAGCTGCACCGGGTCAGCGGAACGATCCTCACCGAAAACGGCGTCGATTTGCAGACCCTCGGAAGCCAGGCGATCGGGCGTTAGGGGAGTGGTGAGAACTCGCGCGCTTCCCGCGATCGTTGCGCTTGCGGCCGTCGTCGTCGCGACGGTTCCTTTGCAACGCACGTCGGCGCAAGTCGATGAAACGCTGCCGCGGCGCGCGTTGCTGCCGACGGAGATTCCGTCGCCGATTTTAGCGCCGGTTCCCAGCGTCCCTCCGGGTTACCGCGCGCCCGAAATCGCACCGAGCGCGGCGGCCCTGATTGGCGTCACGCAGCAGCCATTCGTCGGCATTTCGCTGCAAGACGCGATAGCAATGGCGCTGTTGCAGAATCCGAACCTGGCAGTTTCAGCCTCGAACGTACGAATCGCCCGATACCGGATCGCCGAAGCGAAAGCTCCCTTTGACGTGCAGCTGCAGTTGGAGCCGTCTTCGCACTTTTCCGTGACGCCCCCCGAGAACGTCTTCTTCGCGGGCCCCGGCAACCCCGGGATCTACACTTGCTACAATATCCAAGGCCAGCCGTTTCCCTGTTCCACGGAAGGCCCGGGAAACATCATCGAACACCAATATACCTTCCAAGGCTCGTTTTCCGGCCAGACCGTCAACGGCACGACGTACAGCGCGGGTATCGTGCGGACCCGAACCTACAACAACACCATCATCAACACGTTCAATCCATATTATCAATCGTCGCTCAACCTTGCCGTAACGCAGCCGTTGCTGAAGAACCTGGGGATGAACGCATCCAAGCACGCGCTAAAACTGCAGCTCATCACTGCCGATGCGGATGAGGCGCAAGCGCTGCTCGACGCCTCGAATACGATCTCTCAAGTCGAAGATTCCTATTGGAATCTCGTCGCCGCCTGGTGCAACGTCGCGATACAAGAAGAGGCCTTGCAAGACGCGAGCACGCAGCAGCGGAGCGTCGTTCGGCTGGCTCGGCAGGGCGCGGCGCCGCCGATTACTGCGATCGAGACCGAAACCCAAGTAGCCAACTTTCAAAGCAGCACCGTTTCGGCACTCCAAACCGTTGCGGAGCTTCAGAATCAGCTCAAGAGTCTGATCGTGGCCGATCCGGACGATCCGATCTGGCGCGCTAATCTCGTGCCGTCGTCACCGGTGCAACAACTGCCCAACGCAGCGGATCTCGCCGCTATCTACGAGGCGGCGCAGCGGTACCGCCCCGAAGTGCGGCAGGCGGAAGACTCGCGTCGCCAGGCCGATGTGGACGAGGCGTACGCGAGGAACCAACTGTTGCCGCAGGCAGACCTTCAGGTCGGCTACATGAGCAACGGCTTTGCCGGGCTCCTCGCGCCGGTTCCTGAGTTCGAAATCCTCGGATGCAACCTCCCGACGCACAGTTGTCCGACGCCGCCTCCGGAAACGCAAGGCAAAATGGGTCAGGCGACGGGCAACATGTGGGCATGGCGTTACCCGGCCTTCAACATCTCGTTCAACGTCAACATACCGCTGGAAAACAACCTTGCCCGCGGTCTCAAGCAGGTGGCGAATCAAGAGGAGCAGCAGGCCGCCCTGCAACGCCAGAGCGTGGACCAGCGCATCGGCGCCGAGGCGCGCGACGCTCTACAAACGTATCAGTCGGCGCTTTCTCGGCTGTACGCCGCAAGTCAGTCGCGACAGGCCGCCGAAGCCGTCTACGCGAGTGAAGTGCGCCGCTTTCACAGCGGCACTTCGACGACGTTCCTAGTCTTACAGCGCCAGGTCCAGCTCGCACAAGCGCGCGGCCGCGAGCTGCTCGCGCAAACCGACCTGAACAAGGCCGTCGTCGAGCTGCAGCGAGTCGAAGGCACGATCCTCACCGACAACGGCGTCAATCTGCAGACTCTGGGCTCCAAAACGCTACGGCGGTAGCCGCGCTCTTAGTGAGGCCAGTAACTCTGCGGCGTTCGGCGCCGGGCGGTCGGCAACGAACAGCCACAAGTCGCCGTCCCTAACCAGCAATCCACGTGCGCGGACGCCCCCGGCCAGTCGCTGAACTTCGTCCAAGCCACCTAATAGCGCCCAACGAACGGCGGATGTTCCTAGGCGACTCCCATAGCCATAGTAATCCACGACGGGTGCAGACGGTACTCCAGCGATTTGCTCATGGCTATCGAAGTTGAAGTGGTAGACCCAAAAGTAGTCGCCGTACACCATTTGGGTGTGATGTCGCTCCAGCACCGCAAGTGTGCGCCTGTAATTCAACAACTCCGTTGTAAGATCACCACGTAAGCTGCTACCGGGTAAACCATAGAGTAGCAGGTTTGGAACGAGTAGCGCGGCGATGGTGGCCAACGACAAAACCCTGCTCCACGACCAGAGAGCTTCAATTCCCACACCACAAAAAAGCGGCACCACGACGTACAGCGGTGCGATATATCGGACGGTCCAGCCGCGGCCCGATCCCGCCAGCGAACAGCTAAAAATGGACATGCAAGCTGTCAGCACCAAGAGCAGCAATATCCCAATGTCGTGTGCATCGTAAGGGCGATCCCGATCTCTGGCGTTCCGACGCAGGGCCATGGCAAACCCGGCGGCAACGACTCCGAAGGCGACCATGAGGAACGTTGTTTCCGACCACCATGCTGGCGATCGAAAAAACAGCTTTGGAAGCATGTATGTCGAGAGCCAAACGAAATTGTCCCAAGCTTGCGCGATGCTCGAAGCCGGTTGTGACGCCCAGTTCTGGGTCAGCGATGGGAACCCACGGGTCGCGTTCCAGAGAAAAAACGGCAACGCTCCTAGAATCGCACCCAGAACGGCTGGAAGCGCTGCGGCTATCATTAGGCGGCGTCGCGTTATGGCGATCCAAGCAATAGTAGGTAGCGCTATCATAAGCGTCTCTATCGAGAACCAAACTCCCAGTCCGACGCTAAATCCGAATAGAGGCTGCTGCCACAGTGCATGTTTGTTTCGCCACAGGGACCCGAGCCACAGAGTTGCCGCACACGACGCCATGATTTCACCATAGGCCCAGGGAGCGTACGTAACGGTCATAAACTGCTCGGAAGGCGCGATGGCAAAAAGAAACGCCAAACATGCTACTTTGCGCCCAAGCACCACTCGAAGAAACAGGAGGGTGAATAGCAGATACAGTGCGCCCCACGTTAGCCCAGTGAGAGCCAGCCCAATCCGTCCCGGCCCGAATAGATGGAAGTAGCCGGCGGCAACGTAGCAACTCGCGGCGCTCAAGCGGGTACCGCCTGGAAAAAATACGGGATACTGCCCATCGCCGACGCGAAACGCGCACAAGCCGGACAGTACGGCGTCCGAGTCGATCTGAAACATGGCAAGGGGAAAATACAGCGCGATTCTGATCAGCATGCCGATCGAGAACAGCGCGAGGCTCAGCCACGACCAGCGGTCGAATCTCACGCTACGCCTTGTATTTCTTTTCGCGCCAAAGGACGGTGCGGCCGAGCAGGCTCGCCCCCCAGACGGCAAGACTCACGAAGTCGCGCAGCGGTATCAGCCACGCGTCGGAGCGCCGCGTTACGTGCAGCGCGCCGCGCGCGAGGTAGTGCACGGCCAGCCGCAACCCGACGACGACCGCGAGCAGCGGCAGACCCCAGGTAAGGTCGCGTGAGACGGCAAGATAGAGCAGCGCGAAGGGCAGCGCGTACATGAGGAAAGAGAACAGATAACCGGCGGGCGCCAGTGCGAGATTCGTACGGGCCCAGCGCAACTCGTGCGACCAAAGCGCACGGAGGTTCGTTTCGCTTACTGCCGTTTGCACGCCGTAACGCGAGAGCTCGACCTGGTAAGCGCGGCTCGCGACGAGTTCGCCCAGCCGATGATCGTCGGCGAGGTATGAGCCAAGCGCGTCCAGGCCGCCGATCTCCTCGAGTACTCGGCGGCGCACCGCCATCGTCGCTCCCAAGCAGAAGCGCAGTTTCCCGATGGCGAGCGCGACCAGAACCGACGGAGCGAATCCGTCCTCGATCTGCATCGCGCCCAGGCGCGCGACGACGCTACCGTTCGGCATGCCGGAATAGAGACACGTGGCGGCTCCGACCTGCTGCGACGCGAAGGCCGCCGCGAGGGCGCGGAGGTAATCGCGCCCGACCCGAATGTCGCTGTCGGCAACGATCACGATGTCTCCGTGCAGTTCGACGCCAGACTTGGCGAGATTCGCGATTTTAGGATTGCGAGCCGCGCTTTCACCGATCGCGATCGACGTATGGTCCGGGAACTCGGCGGCGAGCCGCTCGACCACGGCGAGCGCCGGATCGGCGCTTGAATGCAAGCAGAGAATCACATCGTAGCGCGCTTCGTAGTCTTGATCGTAAAACGAGGCGAGATTCTCGTACAGGTCCGGTTCGAGCCCGGCGATCGGCTTGAGGATCGTGACGCTGGGGAGAAACTCCGAGGCAAGCTCGAGGGGCCGACGCGCAAACGCGGCGAGGCACAGCACCGCGATCGCAAGATACAGCGCCCCGGCGACGGCGACGGCGAGCACGATCAGGCTGAGCGGCCCGATCACGCTTCGACTCCGTTGTTACGCACCACGATAAGCGGCAGTCAGTTCGCCGTATGTGGTGGTCGCGATTCCGTTACGGGCGATTGCGGAACGCACCAGCGGGCTCGTGAGCGCGGCGAGCTCCTCGGCCCACGCAAAGCGCTCGGTACCGCGGTCGGCGCCGTCAAATGCCCGAGTGGCCGGGTGGAAGAACATTTCCGTGACGCCCTCCGGGAGGACGTCGAGCAGCTCTAAGACCCGCGCTTGCGTCAACGCGCCGGCCTCGTTGACGCCGAACGCGTAGTCGTTGCACGAGATGCCCGCGCGGCGCGCGCGAGCGCGCATCAGCCAGAGCCACGGCTCGATGCTGCGGGTTCGCCCAAATGGCTCGCGTGGAATGCGAATCGCGCGCAGCCCGTACTCGCGCCCGACTTGTAGGATCAGGCGAAAGACGGTGGGATGGACGTGCATATGGGATTGTGCGTTCACATGGTCCAGTGCCAGTCGCGTTTGCGAGAAACGCTCGAACTGCGCGCGAATCTCGGCGGTCAGCTGTGCCCGAACGCCGCGGCCCAAGAAGAAGTGGAATCCCGCGCGCACCAGATCGGTTGGAAACTCACCGCACTCGTCCACGAGGTCGGGAACTCGCTCGGGCGGCAGCACCGGGCGTCCGTGAACCAGCACGATGTGCAGCCCTACGGCAAGGTCCGGCAGCCGCCGCGCGCGTTCGATCGCATCCGCTGCGGCGGGTGCTCCGACCATCAGGCTCGCGGCGCGGAGCACCCCATCGCGATGAGCCCGTTCGACCGCTTCATTGACCTCCGGCGCGATCCCGAAATCGTCGGCGTTGAGGATCAGCCGCTTCACGATTGCCGGGAAGCGCGCACTTGTCGGAAGGTGCTGCGGATTAGCGCGCTTTCTCTCGGAGCATGCCTGCGGCGAGCGCGTCGACGAACCACGACAGTCGCCTCGAGGACGGCTGCACGATTTGCGCCGGATACTTGATCGGGTCGCGCGGACCTTGGTAGACTTGCGCGAGGATTTGAGCCTTATCGGCACCTTCGACGGCAAAGGCGACGCTGCGCGACATATTGATGACCTTCGGCGTCATGGTTACGCGCCACATCATTTTGGAAGACGAATAGACCGCTCGCACCAGGGCCTCATCGTCGGTATCCGGAGGCGTTCCGGGAAAGAGCGATGCCGTGTGCCCGTCGTCGCCCAGGCCCAGCAGCATCAAGTCAAAATGCGGCGCGTCGCCCATGTCGGCGCGCAGTACGGAGGCGTACTCGTTGGCGGCGAGCCCAGGGTCGATTTCGCCGTGAATGCGGTGCACGTTTGCCGGCTGAATCGGAACGAGGTCCAAGAGCGCGCGCTGCACCATCCGGTAGTTGGATTGCTCGTCGTCCGGCGGCACGCAGCGCTCGTCTCCGAAGTAGATGAAGACGTCGCTCCAGGAGATCTCCGTGCGCAACGGCTCCTGCCCGAGAAGCTGATAGGCTGCGCGCGGAGTGTTGCCTCCCGCGAGCGCGACCCGGAAAACGCCTCGCTCGGCCATCGCGAGGCCCGCGTTGGCTACGAACGAGTCCGCCAACGCCCTCGCCAGCGCCGGCCCATCTCGATAGACGTGCATTTCACCTCGGTCCGACATTGGCTATCCCTTTCCGCGTGCGAGGATTTCGCCCGCTGCGCCGAGTGAGTCCTGAAAAATTCGATCGTTCTGTCCCCAAAGGATCGCGCGCTCGAGCAGCGCGGCGATGCCGGGATTGTTGATTGGTCGATATCGCTGCGGATGCTTACTCGAACCGGTCACGCTCAGATGAATCGTTTCAGCGTTCGGGTCGGCTTGGGCGACGAACTTTGACCGCGACGAGCTCAGCGCTACGCACGAAATGCGGCGCGCCTCCCCCTCGCGGCGAATCTCAAAGTCGATCGTTTTGCCATCGCCGTTGAGCAGCGAGTTCGCGGAGCTCGGCGTCCAGTGCAAACGGCTGGCGAGCCAACCCAAAAGATAAAAGCCCTCGGGCTCGGAGCCGCACGCGATTGCGACGTGCCGCAAGTCGTCGAGCTCTTCGACATCCTTACCGTCGAAGAAGATAGCGACGCTTTCTTGCCACGGAGCCAGGCGAAGATACGCAATGTCGGCCAGCGGAAGGTGTGGATGCTGCTCCACGTAGTCTACCAGCTCGCACAGCGCTGCGTGCCCACCGTCCAACAGCGAGCTGTTGAAAACGACCATCTGCACGTGTTCCGATAGCATCGAAAAACGCGGATCGCCGGCGATGCCGGGCGCAATCCACAGCAGGACCAGCGGCGCCTCCGACAGCCGCAGCGCCGCGACCGCCGACCGCAGCGTCTCGGCCTCGCCGTTCTTGACCCCGAGTTCGATCCAATCTCCGCTCTCGACGCGATGCGAGGCTGGGTCGCGAGTGCCGTCGAGCACGATTACTCGTGACGGATGCTTGGAGGCGAGGGTGTGAATGCGGTCTCTCGCGAGGTCGCCAATAGCCGCGTCCTCAAAGAACACCACGAGCGTCATCGTCGCAACCGCAACGTCGTCTCCGCGTTCCCGGTGCCGTTCGCTCAGCGCGTCGAGAACGGGCGCGAGGTTCAGACTCATATGCGTCGCCAGTCGGGGAAGAGGCTGACCGCGCTGTCGGGTCCTTGGCTGCCCGCCGCGTAATTCGGGAATGAGAAGTCCTTGGTATTTTGCCAAACCTCCAAGATCGGCGTCACGATTTCCCAGGCGCGCTCGACGGCATCCCACCGCGTGAAGAGCGTCTGATCGCCCTGCATCGCGTCGCCGATGAGCCGCTCGTATGCCGGCGGCGACTGCACGCCGAATCCGCTGCCGTAGCTAAAATCCATGTAAACGCTGCGAACGTGCTCCTTCGGTCCGGGTACCTTAGCCTCGAACCGCATGGAAATGCCTTCGTCGGGCTCGATCTTGATCACTAGCACGTTGGGCTCGATGCTGTCGGTCGAGTCGCCGTAGAAGCGGTGAGGGATCGGCTTAAACGTGACGGCGATCTCGGAAACCTTGCGCGGCAGGCGCTTTCCCGAGCGCAGGTAGAACGGCACGCCGGCCCAGCGCCAGTTCTCGATCGATAGCCTGACAGCCGCGAACGTTTCGGTGTTGGAATCCGGCGCGACGTCATCTTCCTGGCGGTAACCCTTGACGGAGTTGCCGTCAATAGTTCCGGGACCATATTGCCCGCGCGCCGACATCGACCAGACGTCGGCATGCGCGGGCGGCTCGATCGCCGACAGCACCTTATATTTTTCGCCGCGAATGTCGTCGGCGTCCGAGCTGATCGGCGCTTCCATAGCTACAAGCGCGAGCAAGTTGATGACGTGGTTTTGAATCATGTCGCGCAACGCACCGGCGTGATCGTAATATCCGCCGCGTTCCTCGACCCCCAGTGACTCGGCGGAAGTGATTTGGACATTTTGCACGTAGTTTCGGTTCCAAATCGGCTCGAAGATCGTGTTCGCGAAGCGCAGCGCGATAATGTCTTGAACGGGCTCTTTACCGAGGTAGTGATCGATCCGGTAAATCTCGTTCTCGGGAAACACCGCTTCGATCGCGCGCTGCAGCGTCCGCGCCGACGCGAGGTCCGTCCCAAAGGGCTTCTCGACGACGATGCGAGTCCAGCCGTTCTCGCTCTTCGCCAAACCGGACTTCTCGAGATGCTTGATTATTTCTGGAAAAACCGATGGCGGCGTCGACAGATAGAATAAGTGATTTCCGGCCGTTCCAAATTCTTCGTCGTTCTGCGCCAAGCGCTCTTTGAGGGCGATAAAATGGCGCGTGTCCTGAAAGTCCGCGGTGATATAGCTAATGCGGCGAGCAAAATCGTCCCAAAGCGCCCCTTGCGGCTTCTGGTCGTCCGGCATAAAGAGTTCCAGTTGCTGGCGACAATACTCGCGAAACCCGGCGTCGTCGTAGGCACTACGCGCAAAGCCGACCAAAGCAAAATCGGTCGGAAGCGTACCCCGCAAACGCATCGTGTAGATCGCCGGAAGCAGCATTCGTTTGAAAAGGTCACCGCTTGCGCCGAAGAAGACGACGCTGCAAGGATCGGTGATACGATCGGAGTCCAGCCCCTCGCGTAAGGGATTGACCGCGGCGCCATCGCCCGTGGCTTGGGTAAGGACGGCTTGCTCAGGCATGCGTCTCGCTTTTTACGGCGTGCCCGCCAAATTGATTGCGCAACGCGGCGACAACCTTGGCGCTGAACGACTCCTCTTGGCGTGAGGCCATTCGTGCCAGCAGCGAGAGGGTAATCACGGGAGCCGGGACATTCTCGTCAATCGCCGCCTCCACCGTCCAGCGTCCCTCGCCGGTGTCGTCGACGTAACCGCGGATGTCCTTGAGGCCGGGATCTTCTTTGAACGCCAGAACCAGCAACTCCAAAAGCCACGAACGCACGACGCTCGCATGGGTCCAGAGCTCCGCCAGTTGGCCGAGGTCGTAGTTGTACTGCGAGCTCTTGAGAATCTCGAAGCCCTCACCGTACGCCTGGAGCAGACCGTACTCGATCCCGTTGTGAACCATCTTGGAAAAGTGGCCTGCCCCGGCCGGACCGACGTGGGCGTAGCCGTTTGGCGGCGCCAGCGTGATAAAGATCGGCTCGCAATGGCGGACTTGGGCGTCGTCGCCGCCGACCATCAGGCAGTAGCCTTCCTGCAAGCCCCACACGCCGCCGCTCGTTCCGGCGTCGATCAGAGAAACGCCCTTGGCTTTGCAGTCCGCGTACAGCCGCAGGCCATCCTTATAATTGGTGTTGCCGCCGTCGATGATGATGCCGCCTTGGCCCATCGCGTCGGCCAGCTGATGGATCGTGTCGTCCGTCGGCGCACCCGCCGGCACCATCACCCAAGCGATCTTCGGCGACTCGCTCAGTTTTGACACCATATCGGAGAGGCTATCGCTACCCGCCGCTCCAGCGCTGACGGCCGTGCGAACCGCTTGCGGATCGCGATCGTACGCCACGACCCGATGACCCCCCGCGATCAACCGCTGCGTCATAAAGAGGCCCATTTTCCCGAGTCCAACCATCCCGAGCTGCATCGCTCTACGTTCCTTTCAACTCAACGCAAAATATATTCAAGCGCCGCGCGCCGCCTACGCGATACGTCGGCACGCATTGCCGAGGCGTTAGCCGTTCCCATGAGCGGGATTTGCGACGAGCGCGCGGCAGCGCAGGATGCGCACTTTGTTCCGAACTCGTTCCCGCGCGCGAGCGCATAAGCCGAGGAGCACAGGAGGTGCGACGAAGTGCGCTCCCGCGATGGGAACGGGTGACGCCTCGGCAACCCCCGCCGGGTGTCGCGTTGCGTCGAGGTGAACACGACGTCAGGCGCGGACCGAGAGGGCTTCATCGACGGCCGCGATGAGCGCGCGCAGCGCGGGTTCGACCGCGCCCTTGAGGTGGATGCGTACGCCGCGGCGGTTCCGCTTGTCCAGCGACATCCAATCGCCCAGCGCCTGCGCGGCGAGCAGCGTCCGGAAGCCGACGTTCATGCCCGGAATCATCGGATCGTCCGGATCGTCGGCGATGATCTGCAAAACCACGCACGTATCCGGGCCTCCCTTGTGAAGCTGTCCGGTCGAATGGAGGAAGCGGGGGCCGAACCCGACGGTCGTTGCGATTCGATGCGCGTCGCGAATCTTCACGCGGAGCTCTTCGAGTAATTCCGCATGGCTTGGATTGCGCGCGATATACGCGGTAATGGCGTTGTAGTCGTGTGGGCGCAGCTGTGCAAAGAGTCCGGCTAGCGCCTGAACCGGAGTTTGCACCTTGGCATCCTGACCTTGTCGAAGGACGCTGCTGCCCGATAGGTACGTGACGGTAAAGTCCGGGCCGTCAACGTCGGGCTTCGGCTCGTCGAAACTGCCGTTTTTCGCGTATTGCCCCAGGAGGGCAACGGTGTTGTCCTTCGATTCCTGAACGTTGGGCTGATCGAACGCGTTGATCCCAAGAATGACGCCGGCGGCCGCGACGGCGATTTCCCACAAATAGAACTGCTCGCCCACGTCGTAGCGGTCGTTCATGGCGAGGCGAATCACGGGATGACCGGCTGCCTCGAGCGCTTGAAGTTTCTCATCGATACCGGGCTCGGGATCGGGCAGGTTCGCGCCGACGTACACGAAGGTGCGATCGTCGGAGTAATCGTCCGGTGTGCCGAGCGGCTCGCCTTCGATTGGGACGATCCCTTTGCCGAGCTTGCCGGTCGATTCGGCGATGAGCTGCTCGGCCCACGCCCCGAAGGCCTTGACGTCGACATGCGTGACGATCGTGAGTTTATCGCGACCGCGAACGGTGAGGCCGCCGATCGCCGCGCCGAAGCGTACGCCGGGCGCCTTGCGCGCCTCGACGGTGCGATCGTTGGCATGCATCGCGCCGAGCGCGCGATCCAGCAAGAGGTTGACGTTGTAGCCCGCGATTGCGGACGGCGCGACGCCGACGAACGAGAGCGCGGAATACCGGCCGCCGATGTTGGGATCGTTCTCGAAATCGGCGCGGAACTGTGCCTCTTGCGCCTCTTTATCCAGGCTCGTTCCGGGATCGGTGATGGCAACGAAGTTGCGGCCGGCAACCGCGGACCCGATTTGCTTCGAGACTTTTTCGTGGAAGTAGGCGTAAAATGCGTTGGGCTCGGTGGTCGTGCCGCTCTTGCTCGAAATGATGAAGAGGGTATGCGGGATGTGGATTTTCTCTTCGAGCTCCTTGATTTGCTGCGGGCAAGTCGAATCGAGCACGTGCAGCTGCGGATAGTCGTCGTACGATCCAAAAGTGTCGGCGATGATGTCGGGGGCGAGCGAGCTGCCGCCCATTCCGCAAACGACGGTAAAACCGAAGTTTTCCTTCGTATCGCCTGAAAACGATTTCAGGCCGGGGACCTCTTCGAGCATATGCTGCTGGATATCGAGCCATCCCAGCGATTTCTTGATGATCGCCACCGCGTCGGGATCGTTCGACCATAACGACGCATCGTGCGCCCAAATGCGCTTGAGGAAATCAGCCGTACTGAGCTGATCGAGCGCCGCCTCACAGGCTGGCTGCGAACTGCCCAGAGACATGCGCACGCGCTCGGCGCCGCCGGATTCGAGAAGTTTTTGCTTGTAGACGATCGCGCCAAGCAGCGCGGCGAACGAGTCGGAGAACAGCTGCACGCCCTCGACCTGCAACTGATGCGTCACTTCGAAGAGCGAGATCTTGGCGTCTTGCAGCGCGCGCATGACCTCGTTGGCTGCCGGGAGATCGCTCTCCACCGTATCGGGCACGATCTTTCCGTGATCGAGCAGGGCGTCCAGCGTTAGCGGGGGCATCGTGTTGACCGTATCGCGACCCACGACGCTTTCGACGTACATGAGGTCGGGATAGTGCGGATTCTTCGTCGAGGTCGATGCCCAGAGCGGGCGTTGAACCGCGCCACCCTTCGATTTTAGCGACGCAAATTCGTCGCCGTAAAAGATCTCTTTGAATTTTTGATAGGTGAGCTTGAGGCCGGCGATGCCCGTCTTACCGAGAAGATGGTCCAGCTTGTCGCCTTTGCTGATGCGCTCTTGCAGGAGCTTGTCGATCGCCGTGTCGATGCGGCTGACGAAAACGGAGTTGACCGAGCGTACCTTATCGATCGGCTTGCCCTCGGCCACGCGCCGCGCCAAACCTTTGACGTACGCGATCGCGGCCCGCTCGTACATTTCCACCGAGAAGATCAGCGTGACGTTGATGTTGTAGCCGCGGTAGATCGACTCTTCGATTGCGGGCAAGCCTTCTTTCGTACCCGGTATTTTGATCATGACGTTCGGGCGATTCACGCGCTCCCAAAGGTCTTTGACCATTCCGATCGTGCCCGCGCTATCGTGGGCCAACAGCGGGGACACCTCGAGGCTGACGAAGCCGTCGTTACCGCCGGAGGAAGCATACACCGGTGCGAACGCGTCGCAAGCGTTCTGAATATCCTGAACCGCAAGGTCCCAGAACAGCGCGTCGGCGTCCTTTTCAGATCCGATGAGGCTGCCGAGCTGCTCGTCGTAGTCGTTGCCCGCGCCGATGGCCTTTTCAAATATCGTCGGGTTGCTGGTCATTCCCCGGAGGCCGCGATCGATTAGCCGTTGGAGTTCGCCGGAGGCGAACATGTTGCGGCGCAGGTTATCGATCCATACGCTCTGCCCGGCATCGAGCAGCTGCTCAATCTGGTTCTTCAAGGATTCCTACCTTTCTGGACGGCGGGGGCACTGGAGTGCCCTCTCAACTGGAGTGCCCTCTCAATTGAGGGGACTTCCGTGGGCTGCATGTTGGATGAGGGCCGAGGCAAGTTTTTGAAGGGCGAGCTCGGCGACGTTGTCCGGTGTGAACCCATATGCCTTGGCAATCTCCGCGGCCGGCGCGGACGTTCCGAACTTATCTATGCCGAACGCGAATCCGCGGTCGCCGACGTACTTCGCCCAGCCGAGCGTGGCCGCGGCCTCGATCGACATGCGCGCGCCGATCGCCGGCGGCAAGACTTCGTCGCGATAGGACTGCGGTTGCTCGTCGAAGAGCTCCCAGCAGGGCATCGACACGACTCGCGTGCGCACGCCCTTACCGTCCAGGATCTTCTTCGCGTCGACGGCGAGAGCGACTTCGGAGCCCGTCGCGATCAGAATGAGATCGGGGCTCGCCCCTTCGCTATCGGCGAGGACGTAGGCGCCCTTACTCACGGCGGCGTCGCGGACTCCTAGGAGCGGAACCTTTTGCCGCGTGAGGACCAGCACCCAGGGAGCACCCTTCCGGGCGATGGCGAGTTTCCACGCCTCCAACGTCTCGAGCGCATCCGCGGGACGCACGACGTAGCAGTTGGGCGTGGCCCGCAGCATCGCGAGCTGCTCGATCGGTTCGTGGGTGGGACCATCTTCGCCAAGGAAGACCGAATCGTGCGTGAAGACTAGAATGGAATGAATTCCCGTTAAGCACGCTAATCGAACGGCCGGCTTGCAGTAGTCCACGAAATTAAAGAACGTCGCCGCAAACGGGAGAAGGCCGCCGTGCAGCGCGATGCCGTTCGTGGACGCCACCATCCCGTGCTCTCTGACGCCATAGTGGATGTTACGCCCCGCGTAGTTTCCCGGTTCGAAATCGCCGCAGTTCTTGAGGTACGTCTTGGTGGAAGGATCGAGGTCCGCCGAGCCTCCGACCAGTTCCGGAAGCGCCATTGCGATCGCATTCATCACGGCGCCGCCCGCATCGCGCGTCGCGACGTTGCCGTTCTCGGGCGTGAACGTCGGCCAGGGCAAGTTCGAGGGCACGTCGCCGCGCAGCGCGCGTTCGAGAGTGGAGGCCAGATCGGGGTTCGCGCGTTTCCATTCGTCGTACGTTGCCTGCCACTCAGTCTCGAGTTCCGCGCCGCGCGCACCGATGCCGCGATAGAACTCCAATACGTCTTCGGGCACGTAGAAGTCGGGCTCGAGGGGCCACCCCAGCTCTTCCTTTGATTTCTTGACGTTCTCGGGCCCGAGTGGTTCGCCGTGCGCGAGGTAGTTGTCTTGGCGCGGCGAGCCATATCCGATGTGCGTCCGCACCGCAATCAACGAGGGGCGGTCCGTGACGTTTTTGGCCACCGTGATGGCTTGGTCGATCGTCGCGACGTCGTTGCCGCGGCTGACGTCGACGAGCTGCGTGTGCCATCCGCTGGCGTCAAAGCGCGCAATCGGATCGTCGGTAAGGGTAATGTCGGTTGGGCCGGCGAGAGAGACCTCGTTATCGTCATAGAACACGATCAGCTTGCCGAGCTTCAGATGCCCGGCGAGCGACAGGGCCTCTTGACTGATGCCCTCCATGAGATCGCCATCGCCGCAGATGCAATAGGTGAAGTGATCGACGATCCGTTGGTCGTCGCGATTGTACACTGCGCCGAGATGCGCTTCGGCAATGGCCATGCCGACGGAGTTCCCGAATCCTTGTCCGAGCGGGCCGGTCGTGGCCTCGACGCCGGGCGTGCGCTCTGCCTCGGGATGTCCCGGTGTTTTGCTACCGAGCTGGCGAAAGTGTTTGATGTCGTCGAGCGTTACGTCGTAGCCGGTGAGATAAAGCAGCGCATAGAGCAGCATCGAACCATGCCCCGCCGAGAGGACGAAGCGGTCCCGGTTGAGCCAACGCGGGTCTTTTGGATTGAAGCGCAAGTGGCGCGCCCAAAGCGTGTAGGCCACTGCCGCCGCACCCATCGGCATGCCGGGATGCCCGGAGTTGGCTTTCTGAACTGCATCCACCGCGAGGAAGCGGATGGCGTTGATTCGTTGCTCTTCACTGGCCGAGTTCGGCACGGAAACTCCTTTCGCGTAGGGCTAGGATTATGCGCTTCGCGGCATAGCCGCCCCTGTACCGTCGCGACGCTCGCGTGGCGGGGGTGGGCTTACCTGGTGCCGTAGCTGTGGCGAGTGACCGCAGAAGAGCTAAAAGCGCAAATCGCCACACTCGAACGCGAAGGCGCGGACGTCTGCGGTAGGCAGGGGCGTGCCATAGACCGGGTGATCGCGATGCTCGACGAAGGAGAGCTACGCGTGGCCGAGCCGCGCGGCGATGGCTGGGTCACGAACGCCTGGGTGAAAGCGGCGATTCTGCTTTATTTTCAGCGCAGGCAGGTCGACTGGCTGGGCGATCGCGATCGCGATGCGATCGTGTACTACGACAAACTACCGCTCAAGCGAAACTACAAGAAGCTGGGCGTGCGCTGCGTCCCGCCGGGGGTCGCGCGGTATGGGAGCTTCCTCGGCCGCGGCGTGATCTTGATGCCGGGCTTTGTGAACATCGGCGCCTACGTGGACGAAGGCAGCATGATCGACACGTGGGCGACGGTCGGGTCGTGCGCCCAAATCGGAAAGGGCGTGCACCTTTCGGGGGGAGTGGGGATTGGCGGCGTCCTGGAGCCTCCGCAAGCTGCGCCGGTCATCGTAGAGGACGGCGCTTTCGTCGGTTCGCGCTGCATTATCGTGGAAGGGGTGCTCGTCGAACGGGAGGCCGTAATCGGAGCCGGCGTCGTGCTGACCGCAAGCACGCCGATTGTCGACGTGCGCGGCAGCGAACCGATTCTCAATAGGGGACGCGTCCCCGCGCGCGCCGTGGTTATTCCTGGGGTGATGCCAAAGCGCTTCACGGCGGGTGAGTACGGAACGCCCTGTGCGCTGATCGTAGGAACGCGCAACCAAACGACCGACCTGAAGGTTTCGCTCAACGCCGCGCTTCGCGAGCACGAGCTCGCCGTATGAATCCTCGCGTAATGGAGATCGCGGCATCGCTTATTCGCGAGGTTGCAGCGAAGAAGCGCCCCACCTCGATTGACCTAGGTCTCGGTGAGCCGTCTCTCTCGCCGTGCCGCGAGCATTTGGAACATGCCATGCGCTACATCCTAGAGCACGGCCTGAAATACACGCCCAACGCGGGCGATCCGGCGCTGCGCGAAGCCATCGCGCACCACTACCAGTATCCGGGGATGAATCGCGCTCACAACGTCTGCGTGACGGTAGGATCGCAAGAGGCGATGTACGTCACGATCAAGACGCTGCTGGATCCCGCTCGCGACGAGCTGCTCGTCGTCGAGCCGGCGTTTCCTTCGTACGCCAAGATGGCCGCGCTCGAGGGCATTGCGGTTCGCGGCGTCGCCATGCTTGAGCGAGCCGACTTTGCGTTCGATGCGGACCAGATTGCCGGAGCGATCGGCGAGCGCACGCGAGCCATCGTCGTGTGTTCGCCCTGCAATCCAACGGCGCGGGTCGCTTCGCTCGGCACAACGGAGAGCCTCGTGCGCTTCTTGGAGCGACGCGGCGGTGAACCGGTTTGGCTGATTCACGACGAAATCTACCGCGAGCAGACCTTTGTCGACAACGCCGGCTATTTTGCCGCGAGCTATCCGCACACCGTCGTGACCAACTCCTTGAGCAAAAGCAACGCGCTCACCGGGCTGCGCCTCGGCTGGATCCTCGGTCCGAGCGCCTTCGTCGCTCAAGCCGTTAAAGTGCACGCGTGGGCGACGTCCTGCGCCGATACTTTCGCGCAGCAAGTCTCTTTACACGTGTTCAAAGCCGGCGGCGGCGGCGTGGAGGAGCACGCGCCGTGGTATCGCGAGCGGCGTCACGAATTGCTCGCAGCGCTGCGCGAAAGCGGCCTGCGTTTCATCGCGCCGGAAGGCAGCTTCTACGCTTGCGTGCGGCTGCCGGAGGGATGGAGTTCACTTCGCGCGGCCGAAGAATTGATCGATCGCTACGACGTGGTTGCGATCCCCGGTATCGCGTTCGGCGATTCGATGGAGGGCTGGCTGCGCTTGAGCTGGGTCGGAGCGGCCGACCGCGTCCGCGACGGCATCTCGCGCATAGCGGAATATTGCGCAGTCAATCAGGCGATCCAGACGGTCTGAATGTTGACGAACTCGTGGATTCCGAAGGCCGAGAGCTCGCGGCCATAGCCGCTCTTCTTGACGCCGCCAAAGGGCAAGCGCGGATCGCTCGCAACCATGCCGTTAACGAAGACGGCGCCGGCTTCGACCCGCGCCGCGAAACTCTCCGCGGCCGCTACGTCGCGCGTCCAGACGCTGGATCCTAGACCGAACGACGATGCGTTTGCAAGCCTGAGCGCGTCCTCGCGGTCCTTCGCGCGCACGACCGCGGCCGCCGGTCCGAAGACTTCCTCGTCGAACATCCGCATGCCGGGCGTAACGTCGGCAACGATCGTCGGCTCGTAGAAATAGCCTTTGGTGCCGCCCGGTTTGCCCCCGAGCACCAGCCGCGCGCCGGTTTCGACAGTGCTGGAGACTTGCTCGTGGACGGTCTGGCGCAGATCGCTGCGCGCGCAGGGGCCGATTTGCACGCGCTCTTCCATCGGATTGCCGACGATTTGTTCCCGCGTCCGCTCCGCGAAGCGCGCGAGAAAATCGTCGTATGCCGCCTCTTCGACGATGAAGCGTTTCGCCGCGATGCAGCTTTCGCCGTTGTTTTGAAAGCGCGCGGTGACGGCCGTTCTTGCAGCGTCCTCCAGATCGGCATCCGACAGAACCACGAACGGATCGGAGCCGCCGAGCTCCAGCACGCATTTCTTCAAAGCTTCACCGGCGGCGCGCGCAACCGCGACGCCCGCGCGCTCGCTTCCGGTCAGCGTTACGGCGGCGATCCGCGGATCGGCTACCAGCTCATCGATCGTCTCACCGCTCGCGAGCAACGTACCAAAGACGCCCTCGGGGGCACCGGAATCGCGAACGACGCGTTCGATTTCCAGCGCGCAGCGCGTCGTGTTGGCGGCGTGTTTGAGCAGCATCGTGTTGCCCGCCATCAACGCAGGGGCCGCGGCCCGAAAGACCTGCCAATAGGGAAAGTTCCACGGCATGATCGCGAGGAGCACGCCCAGCGGTCGAAACGCGACGTAGCTGCGCGAGGCGTTGGACGGTGCGATTTGCGGGCCGAGCATGGCGGCGCCGTGTTCGGCAAAGTACTCTAGGCTCCAAGCGCATTTTTCTACTTCGGCGCGAGCTTGGACGATCGGCTTGCCCATCTCGCGCACCGCCGTGGCCGCGAGAATATCGCTTTCCGCGCGCAAACGCCGGGCAATCGCTCGCATGACGACGGCGCGTTCTTCAAGTGTTGCTGCGCTCCACTCGCGCGTGGCGCGCACGGCCTGGGCTAGCTTTGCGTCGATTTGTGCGGCGTCCATCCGCGGAATTCGCTCGAGCACCTCTTCCGTGGTCGGATCGATCGTCGTAATCATATCGTGTGTTGTGCCCACGGCCCCGAGGGGCCGGCATAGACTTCTACGAGCTGGCTTGGACGCAGATAGGCTTGCGCCACGCGTTGCACGTCGGCCGCGGTGATGCGAGCGAAGCGCTCGTTGAGCGTGCGATAGTATTCGAGCGGGAGATCGTTGACCGCGATATCGAGGACCTGCTTCGCTTGGCCGCTCGACGAGGCTTCGTCCAGCAAGGCGTTGCCGGCCAGCCGCGCCTTGGCTTCCTCGAGCTCGCTTGCCGACACGGGCTGGTCCCGCAGTCGCTGAAGCTCGCGCCGAACCAAATCGACGGCTTCGACTACGCGCTGCGGCGAGGCGTTTAGTTCGATGCGAAAGTCGCCGCGATCGGCATCGGCGTCAAGCGAGCTGCTGACGTTATAAACCAATCCGCGTTTTTGCCGCAGCTCCTGCCACAAACGGGATTCGAACGCGCCGCTGGCGCCCAAAATCTGATTGAGCACTAAGAACGTATCGTAGTTGGGATTGGAACGCGAGATCGCCGGCTGTCCAAGACGGATATAAACTTGATTGGCCGCGGTGCCGATGTAATCGTGACCGGTCGAGGCGGGAGGGAGCGGCATGAGGCGCGGGTTGGGGCGCGCACCGACGGCTTGCCACGAACCGAAAGCAGATTCGAGCGCGCTGCGCACGCGGTCAGGCGAGAGGTCGCCCACGACGGCGATGGTGGTGAGATCGGGGCGCCAGTAAGCCGCGGTGTATGCGATCAGGTCCTCTCGTGTTATTCCCGCGACGCTTGGCGGTGTTGGCTGGCGAAGCGATGGGTCGTCGCTGGCGAGCAGCAGCCGATCGTAGGCACGATCGATCATGACGCCGGAGATGTTTCCCTCCGATTGAAGGCTGTTGGCCAACTGCGAGCGCTCGATCTCCAGCCAGGGGTCCGCGAAGCTCGGGTGAGCTTCGCCGTCGGCCACGATTTGAACGATTCGCTCGAAATCGCGGGTCTCGCCTTGTGCCGAAAATTCCCGTCCCGTTTCCACGAACGTGCCCATCTCGTCGGTAGCCTTTCGGCGCTGCGCGAAGGGATAGTGTTCGCTGCCGTAATCCGCCACGGCGGAAGCCAGTCGGATAATGCCCTGCTTCCCGACCGGTTCAAACGCGGGCGATGACGCAATCTGACCGCTTAGAACGAAGGTTGGGCGATCGCTCTTCGTTTGCACGATCACGCGCAGGCCATTTTGAAGCGTGAACGCGGTCGGTGTCAACACACTGCGCGCCGTGGTTGGGGTTCGGACCGCCTTGGCGACCCAAGCCGGCGTGACGATCGGACCGTTGGGCACGCGCTTGGAAAAATCGTCGCTGGCCGCCGCGCTGCTCTTTTGGGAATTGCCGCGTGGCGGGCTTTCATTTGGAGTCAGGTGACCGACGACCGTGGGCCGGCTGAGGTACGTGCGCGCGGCCGCAAGCAGATCGTCACCGGTCAAGGCGGCCAGTCGCGCATCTTCCGCGGAAATTTTCTCGCCGACGATACCGTAGGTATACCCGGCCAGATCGCCGATGCCGCCGATCGAATCCGCCGCGTAGAGCCGCTCCGCGAGCGTCAGGCGCTTTGCCGCGACGACGAGATCCGGGTCGAATCCGCTTTGAAGCACCGAGTTCAGCGTATTTTGGAAAACCGTTTGTGCTTCTGCGCCGGTCCTTCCGGGATTGAGCACGATGAACACGTCGAGCAGTCCGCCGCGCAGCTGAGTGTCCGCGTTTGCTTCGATCGCGAGCGCGATGTTGCTCTGCACGAGGGCCCGGTAAAAGGGCGAACGCTGGTTTTCCAACAGCGTGGCCAGCGTGCTGACGGCGGGCTCGCCGGCCTGGACGTCTCCTGGAACGGCATAGGCAAGATCGAGAATTTCAAATGGGAATGGAAACTGTGCCTCGACCGTTTGTCCGCGCGCGGGAACGGGATTGACCGGCCTGTGCGAAGGCAGCCGCTTTGAGGGAATCGTTCCAAAATAACGCTGCGCCTTGGCAAAGGCCACGACATGGTTGACGTCGCCCGCGATTACTAGCGTCGCGTTATTCGGTGCGTACCATTCGCGATAATAGCGCGCGATATCGGCGACGGTCGCCGCGGCCACGTCGCTCCGACTACCGAGCGGCGTACGCCCGCTGGGCTGACCGGGGAAGGCCGCGGCCCTTACGCGTGAGAGCAGATTGAAAAACGGGGAGCTGGCGTCGCCGTCGATTTCGTTGAGCACGGCGTTGCGCTCGATCGCCCAATCCGACGCGCGAAGCGCCGCGTGCTGCATGCGGTCGGCGTCGATATAGAGGGCGACGTCCAGCTTGTCGGACGGCATCTCGAAGTAGAATTGCGTGTAATCGTAGTTGGTCTCACCGTTCATCTGCGCTCCCAACCGCGCGACGATGTCGTCCAATCCACCCGACGAAATTTCAGGCGTCCCGCGAAACAGCATGTGTTCCAGCGCGTGTGCGAGGCCGGTCTTGCCGGTGATTTCCTGCAACGATCCAAAGCCATACCAGACGCCGGTCTGGACGATGGGCGCGGCGCGATCCTCCGCGACCACGACGCGAAGACCGTTGCTGAGCCGAGTGGTAAAAACCCCCGCGTCGCCCGGGCCGTCCTGCGCGCGCACCGCCTGGGGCACGGCGATCGCAAGCACCAGCGCGATCAGCAGGGTTGTCTTCGATGTCACAGGGCGCAAACTCCTAAATAGTAGGCCGCAACCGCTTCGACTGCCGCCCACGGAAGACAGCCCACGAGCTCGCAGCCGAGCATATCCATGCCGCGCTCCGCCGCGAGCTGCCGTATCAGCTCGACGACGAGATAAAGGGGCGTTGCAGCATAGTCCGTTACGTTGAGCGAGACCTGCACGCAGTTTTCCCCACGCGGAAAAGCAAGCGCACGAAGCGAGCGCAAGCCGCCGTTGCGCTCTCTCACTGCGCGCGCGAGCGCTTGAGCTCCCGCGAGATCGCCGGCGGCCAATTCAACGTTGAAAGCGATCAAAACGTCTCGCGCGCCGATCGCGATTGCCCCGGCACTGGCATGGCGCGGCGCGTCGCCTTCGTCCGGCAGCCAATCGGTATTGCGCCGAATCGCCGGAAGCAACCGGCGCCCGCTTTGTCGTGCGGCCGCGCCATAGTAAAAAGAGGGAACGCGGTACCGCCGCCATATCTCGGCGCCGGCACGATGGGCGAGCGCTGCCGCATCGGCTAAGGAGGCCTCGGCGAGCGGGACGAAGGGCAACACGTCGAGCGCGCCGATTCGAGGATGCGCTCCGCGGTGACTACGCAAGTCGATGCGCTCCAATGCGACGCCCGCTAAAGCGATGGCCGCCTCGAAGACCTGCGTTGCGCTTCCGACGATCGTCAAGACGCTGCGATGGTGGACGACGTCGCTGCTGCGATCGACGACACGCGCTCCGGTTCGTTCGACGGCCATTGCGGCCGCATCGATGATCGTTGCGTCGCGCCCTTCCGAGAGATTCGGAACGATCTCAAACAATGCCGGCAACGCGTGGTCTATCCCAGAGTCTGTTGGATTGCGGCCGCGATGTCGCCGGCATTGGCCGGAGAAAGAACCTGCGTGTAGCCGAGTTTGCGAGCTTCGGCCTCGCGCCGTTCTGCGCCGGCGACGGCGCGCACTTCACCAGATAATCCGAGCTCACCGAAGACGGCGGTGTGCGCCGGAATCACGACGTTTCGAAGGGACGATGCGATGGCCAGGGCGATTCCTAGATCGGCCGCAGGCTCGCCGATGCGCAACCCGCCGGCGACCGAAGCATAGACGTCGTGGTTTCCCAAGGCGAAACCGGCGCGCCGTTCCAGCACCGCAAGTATCATCGCGAGGCGCTGCTGGTCCAGATTATTCGCGAGCCGGCGCGGCATGCCGTAGCTCGTTTCTCCGACGAGCGCCTGCACCTCGATTAGAACCGGCCGCGAGCCCACGATGGACGCTACGACGCAGGAACCGCTGGGCCGCTGGGTCCGCGCGCCAAGAAACAGTTCCGACGGGTTCGCGACCTCTCGCAAACCGTTATCGTGCATGCTAAAGACGCAAATCTCGTCGATCGAGCCGAAGCGGTTTTTATACGCACGGAGGATACGGTATTGGCCGCTGGTCTCTCCCTCAAAATACAGCACGGTATCGACCAGATGCTCGAGCAATCGCGGGCCCGCAATAGCTCCGTCTTTAGTGACGTGACCGACGATGAAGGTCGCGCAGCCGGTGCGCTTGGCGTATTCCATCAGCGCTTGCGTGCAGTCGCGAATCTGCGTCACGCTCCCGGCATATGCTTCCGATTCGGGCAGCCATACGGTTTGAATCGAGTCCACGACCAACGCCAACGGTGTGCGTCGTTCGAGTTGATCGAGGACGACCCGCAGATTCGTCTCGGGATAAACCAAGAGCGTATCGTTCAGCCGCGCATGCAGCGTGCGCTCGGCGCGAAGCTTTACTTGCGCGCCGGACTCTTCTCCGCAGACATACACCACCTCGCCGCGCTCGGCGAGGCGCGCCGCGATCTGAAGCAGCAAGGTTGACTTGCCGGCGCCGGGTGGTCCTCCGACCAGCACCAGGCTTCCACGGACGATGCCGCCGCCGACGGCCGCATCGAACTCCGGCATGTCGATGCGAAGTCGCTCGACGCCCGCGGAACCAATTTCACGCAGCTCGACGGGTCCGGCTGACCGAGCTGAATTCGCGGCGCGGTCGCGGCCACCGCGCACCGCCACGGCGACCGGGCGTTCGTCGAAAGAGTTCCACGCTTCGCATTGCGGGCAACGCCCAAGCCACCGTGTGGATTCAAATCCGCACGCCGAACAAAAATAAACCGTGCGCGCCTTGGCCATCGTGGATGTTTAGCCTTCTCCTGGAGGGCAACGCCATCATCCCGCGGGAACGATGCGCGGTGGCTTTCTTCACGAGCTTCGACCACATCGCGCTTGCTATGCCGGTCGCGCAGGAGGACCGCGCCCGCGCCTTTTACGTGGGAATCCTCGGTTTTGAAGAAGTTCCGAAACCTGCGGAGCTCGCCAACCGCGGCGGTGCGTGGTTTCGCAGTGGCGACGCGCTGCTGCACCTCGGCGTCGAGCCCGACTTTCGCCCAGCCAAAAAGGCGCATCCGGCGCTGCGCGCCTCCGACTACGGCTCTCTGCGCAAGCACCTCAAGAACCACGTTATCGAGATCCTCAGTGAAGACCGCACCGGCGGCGAGGCGCACTGTTACCTTTGCGACCCGTTCGGCAACCGCATCGAAATCGTTGGAGACCATGACGAATGAGCGCGGTGACGCGCCTTCAGATCGCGATCGACGGCCCGGCGGCGTCGGGCAAGACGACCGTCGCTCGAGCCACGGCGAACCGTTTGCACGTTCTTTATCTCGATACGGGCGCGATGTACCGCGCGCTGGCGTTTCTCGCGTTGCGAACGGCAACCGACGTCGACAACGGTGCCGCTTTGGCGCGCTTAGCCGCAACCACGCCGATTGAAGTGAAGCTCGACGATGTCGCCCCGCTCGGATTCCGAGTTCTTGCCGGCGGAGCGGAGCTGGATGAGGTGGCGCTGCAAAGCAACGAGGTGACGGCTATAGTCTCGGCGGTGGCGGCGCACGGCGCGGTACGCTCGGCAATGGTCGAAGCCCAACGCAGGATCGCCGCGAAAGGACCGGTCGTGATGGCGGGGCGCGACATCGGCACCGTCGTCTTACCGAACGCGCCGGTAAAGATCTACCTTACGGCTTCGCTTGGAGCGCGTGTCGCACGACGGCGGCTGCAGCTCGAACGAGCCGGCATGCCCGTTGATGCGCACCGTCTGGGCGAAGAGCTGGAGGAGCGCGATCGGATCGATCGCACGCGCGCGATCTCGCCTCTGGCGCCCGCGGCCGACGCTCACATCATCGATTCCAGCAGCATGGACGCCGCAGGCGTCGTGGACGAGATCTGTGCGATCGTCGCCAGACTAGAATCTTGACGGAGACCCAGTGAACACGCGTTTCTACGATTTCGCAAAGGCGGCCGTGCGACTGATGGTGCGCGTGATTTGGGGCGCTCGCGTCGTTGGAACGCAGAACGTGCCGGCCGACGGCCCGCTGATTGTCGCCTGCAATCACCTTTCATATCTCGATCCACCGGCGATGGGGTCGCTGTGTCCTCGACGGCTCAGCTACATGGCCAAGAAAGAACTGTTCGAGATTCCGGTCCTGGGTCCGATGATTCGGGCCTTGGGGGCGTACGCCGTGGATCGGCGCGGGAGCGCCGCCGCGGCGGTCAAGCGGTCGCTCCAAGTGCTGCAGGGGGGCGGCGCGGTCGGAATCTTCCCGGAAGGCACCCGAAATCGGACTGGCGACGTCCAGCCGCAAATCGGCGTCGCGCTCCTGGCTACCCTAGCCAACGCTCCGGTCGTTCCAGCGAGCATTCGCGGCACCGACCGGGCGCTGTGGCTTGGAAGGATCAGCGTGGCTTTTGGGGCGCCGCTGATGCCGCCGGCCGGCAGGAAAGCAAGACGCGAAGACTTGGCGAAGTTCACGCTCCAAATCATGAACGCAATTGAAGCACTGGGAAAAGGCACCCATGGAAATCCGTAAGGCGTCGGTTCAAGGCTTCTGCTTCGGAGTTGCAATCACGGTCAAGAAGGCCGAGGAAGCGATTGCCTCTCGAGGCGACGTCACCACGCTCGGACACGTCGTGCACAACCCACAGATGGTGGAGTCGCTCCAGGCGCGCGGATTGAAAAACGCTCAGTCCGTGGACGAAGTGGACGCCGGCGCACTGTTCGTTCGAGCGCACGGCTTGCCGGTCGAAGTTTTCGATAAGGCCAAGGAAAGGAACCTCGAGATCATCGATGCGACCTGCCCGATGGTGACTAAGATCCACGTGCAGGCTGAAAAACTAAAAGCCGACGGCTATAAGATCATCGTCATTGGCGATTCCAATCACCCCGAGGTCAAGGGGACGCTCAGCCACGTGCCGGGTGCGTGGTGCATTCAAACCCCTGCGGACGTTGAGAAGCTGCCGCGCTCCAGCCGCGTCGGCGTCGTCGTGCAGTCGACCTGGTCGGGCGAGGGTTTCACCGAGATCGTCCGAGCACTTTCGGCCAAATACTACGAGGTTCGCGCCGTCAACACGATCTGCACGGACACGCATAATCGGCAGAACGAGGCGCTCCGCCTAGCCAAGGACGTCGAAGTGATGATCGTCGTCGGAGGCAAGACGTCGGCCAACACCAAACATCTCGCGGACCTTACGGAATCGCATGGTGCGCGCGCCTATCATATCGAGGGACCCGACGAGCTTGAGGCCCAGTGGTTCGACGGCGTCGAGGTTGCAGGGCTCATGTCCGGCGCGTCCACGCCGGGCTGGCTCGTCGATAAAGTCCAGGCGCGAATGGAGGAGCTGGGGGCGTCTGCTTAACCTGGACAATCTTGCCGAGCGCTTTGAATGCGCCCTCGAGGAACGGATTACCGGATATCGGGGATCGAAAGAGATCTCCGATATGCTTTTGCGGCACTTCGGCTACGCACCCTACGGGCCGGCTCGAAGGGGCAAACGCCTTCGGCCGCAGATGGTTTTGCGCGTCGCCAAGGGCGAAGGAGCTCCCATCGAACACGCGCTGGATGCCGCCGTCGCCGTGGAGATTTTTCACAATTACTCGTTGGTCCACGACGACATCGAAGACCGCGACGAACTGCGCCACGGGCGCCGCACATTGTGGAGCACCTACGGCATCCCGCAGGCGATCAATGCCGGCGACGCGATGTGCGCCCTGAGCTTTCTCAGCTTGGAGCACGCGGCAGCCCATCTCGACGCGCGTAGGGTTTTGCAGATGTTGGCGCTGCTGCACGAAGCCCACGCGGTGATGTGCGAGGGACAGTCGCTCGACCTTCACTTCGAGTCGGAACGATCGGTAGATCTTCCGGGTTATTATCGCATGATCCAATGCAAGACCGCGCAGCTCTTCGATGCATCCTGTCGTTTGGGGGCGTACACCGCCGGAGGCGATGCGGCGACGATCGCCGCGTACGGTGACGTCGGCCGCGCCTACGGTATGGCGTTCCAAATTCGAGACGACATCGCCGGCATTTGGTCGAGCGTGGCGGAAACGGGTAAGACCGAAGCGGGCGACATCGCGCGCCGAAAATGGACCTTTCCGGTCGTGTGGGCGATCGCGGGGCGGCCGTCCGCGGCTCGCGCGGCGATCGGCGACGCATATGCCTCGGGGAACGCGCTCGACCGGGAGACCGTGATTCGCGTCGTCGACGCGCTCAACGCGTTGGGGGCCCAAGAGGCCGCGCAGCAAGCCGCGGCCGAACATTTGGCGGTCATCGAGGCCTGCCCGAACGCCGGCCTCCGCGAGTTTCTTTTGAGCACCCTCGATCTCGTCGCCGCCCGTTGAGACCCGCTGCGTGAACGTTAACGGTTCGGTCCGTGCGCCCGTGCGGCAGGCGACGCTCGTGTGGGCAATGCCCGCGTTGCTGCTGCTGGGGTTGTTCGTCCGGCTGATCTTCGTCGGAAACGAGGGCTTCAAAACCGACGTTTCAACCTATACTGCCTGGGCCATCGCGCTGGGCGAGCACGGCTTCGGCACGTTCTACTCGACGATCGGCTTTGCGGATTACCCACCCGGTTACTTCTATATCTTGGCCGTCGTCGGGCATTTCTGGCATCTCTTTTTTGCCGCGCACGACCCCGGCTACGCGGTGCTGCGCTTGCTGGTCAAGTTGCCGGCGATCTTGGCGGACCTCTGCGTCGGTGCACTGCTGTACGCGCTTGTTCGGCGTTTCGCCGGCGCGCCTTTGGCATTCGGTGCCGCCGCGCTCTACGTGCTCAATCCCGCGACGATTTATGTTTCGGCGCTGTGGGGGCAGGTCGACTCGATCGCCGGAGCGCTCGCGCTGCTGGCGATTTACGCGTTGCTTCGCAGCGAAGACCAACCCAACGACACGCGCCTGCAGCTTGGGTGGATCGTCTTCGCATGGCTTTCCTTCGCCTATTCGCTGCTGATCAAGCCCCAGGCCGCCGTCCTGCTTCCCTTGCTGGTGGCCTTTGCTTTCGTCGATCCGGGGCGCCGGCGCGCGCGCCTCATCTCGACGGGGATCGGCGTCGCGGCCGCGATTCTACTGGCCGTACTGTTGGCAGAACCATTCCATCCGAGCGATCCCATTGCGGCCCTCATGTGGCTGCTGGAACGCTACGCTTACGGCTCCAACGTTTACCCCTACAACACCGTCAATGCGTTTAATCTTTGGGCGCTTCGCGGCACGCTCTGGCTGCCGGACAATCAATACATTCCCCGACCTGGTTTTGGCCTACCGCAATACGCATGGGGACTGCTCCTGGTGATTGCCGCGCTTGCGCTGATCGTGTGGCGCTACCTTCAAGAGCGCACGTCACGCGCTCTTCTAGAAGGATGCGCCGTGGCAGCGCTGGCGTTTTTCGTCCTCGCGACGCGAATGCACGAAAGGTATCTGTTTAACGGCCTGCTCTTTTCCATCGCCTGCATTCCCTTTGCGCGGCGCTACCTGTGGGGCGCCGCCGTGCTCACCGTAGTCCTGTTTGCCAACCTGTTGTACAGCTTGCAATACCTGCAGGTGGTTACGAATAGCGTTGCCGGCGCGAACTCGCAGAATCTTTGGGGCCCGTGGACGACGATCTTCTCGCTGGCGGCCGTTGGAGCGTTCTTCTGGCTCGGCTATCAGTATTTGGGGACCGTGGACCTGCGAGCGCGCGGTGCGGCGACGTCTGCGGAACCGTCCGCGGCGCCGGCGGTTGAAGCACCCGCCTGGATGGCCACCGTGCGCGACTGGTTCAATCCGCGCGAGGGATTGACCGCGATGCGCGTGCCGATCGACTACGCGATCGCTGCGGCTCTGGGGATCGGGAATTTCGTCCTTTCTTTCGTCGGATATTGGTGGCCCACCGAGAAGGTTTTCGACGAGATCTACTTTGCGCGCGCCGGCGAAGAGTATCTGCAAAACCTCCGGATCTACGAGAATACGCATCCCCCTCTGAGCAAGCTTCTGATCACGCTGTCCATGGTGCTTTTCGGGGGCATGCCCCGCGGCCATGGGCTCGGCGGTTGGATCGGCCTCAACGCCATTGTCGGGCATATGAGCAATGGCGATAATTCTTACGGATGGCGCTTCCTCGACGTCGTGTTCGGCGCACTGGTGGTCGTGCTGCTGTACTTCTTTGCAAAACGGATCACCGGTTCGACGGTCTTTGCCACGATCGCCGCGCTGCTGCTGAGCTTCGACGGAATGCATTTCGTCCAATCGAGGATTGGAACGCCGGAAGGCTTCGTCGTTTTCTTCGCTACCCTCGCCGTTTATGCGTTTTACCGTTTCTGGATCAGCTCGCAGGTTGGCGAACGAGCTCACGTCGAGGTGCCGGCCTGGGGCTTCGCCGCCGGGGTCGCGTTATCGCTTGTGGGCGGGCTGATCGTAGCCGCGATCGGTCGAGCGGCCGGCGGTTTCGACGTCGCTACGGTCGTCATCGTAACGCTCTATGTTGCGTGCGGCCTTTACCTGATCGTTCGATATGTCGGTTTTGCACGCGTCTTTGGCAGCGGTCACAGGGAGCTCAGCTATGGTGAGGGGTCGTACGCACTGCGCGACGCGGACAACACCGTGGTGTTCGCCGCCGACGGCGGTACGATTGACGCGCGAGGAAAAATACAACGAGGGGCGCTTTCGCAGGGGAAGGGCGGCGCGCTGGTCTATCGCGATGATCCGCTGACGATCCAATATCGGCGTGACGGCAGCGTGTCGTACGAAGCCCCGGATGGCAACGTTACCTACGCCGACGACGAGATCCGCGCCGACGCTCCCGCGTCGGTCGAGAAAGGCCGTTCCTCGAGGCTGTGGTTGGTTCTCTTTACCGTCGCGCTGGGCTGCCTCGTAGGCTCGAAGTGGTACGGCGTGATGGGTTTCGGGGTGAGCTTCGTAGTGCTGATCGCGGTGTGGCTGCAGCGATATCTCTTCCAGCTGCGTCCGGTGCTGTGGGGAAATCCACGCGGCTTTCGACTCGACGGAGCATTGGCGACGATCCTGTTCGTGAGCGCGACCGTCTATGGATTGGCGTGGTTGCCCGATTTGGCGCGCCACTCCTCGGATCCCAACGAAATCCACAGCCTCAACGACGTCGTGGAGCGCCAGGCCACGATGTTTTCGTACCACGATACCCTCAAAGCGACGCATCCCTATTCGTCAAAGTGGTGGGAGTGGCCGATCGATTACGTCCCGATCGCGTATTTCTATCAGGATCATCGCAGAGACACGAACGACTCCAACGGGTGCTGCATTTACGAGATCACCTCGCTGCCTAATCCGGTAATCTTGTGGTTCGGTTTGATCTGCGTCCCGTGGGTAGCCGTGCTTGCATGGCGCGAGCGCAATAAAGGATACGCGCTCATCGTGATGACGTATCTGTTGCAGTGGCTGCCGTGGATGCGATCCCCGCGCATCACATTTGCATATCACTTCTACGTGGACATTCCCCTGATTTGCATATGCAACGTCGTCGTACTACAGCGTCTTTGGCAATGGTCGCGGCGGCGCGAACAGTCGCGCTGGCTCGGCAGCCTGGGCGTCGGAGCCTATGTCGCCGCCGCGGCGTTGGGGTTCGTCTACTTCTATCCGATCCTCGCAGCGCATCCGATTTCGTGGAGCGCCTGGCACCAGCGAATGTGGTTTCCGACCTGGATTATCGGCCCGGGCTAGCGAAAGGGGTCTCCTTATGTCGGGGCACTCGAAGTGGCATAACATCAAGCTCAAAAAGGGCAAGGTAGACGCACAGCGGGGTGCGCTTTTCACCAAGCTCAGCAAGGAAATCATCCTCGCGGCGAAGGGCGGTTCGCCGGACCCGGAGGCAAACTATCGTCTCAAGATGGCGGTCGAAAAAGCTCGTGAGTTCAACATGCCGCTGGATAACATCAAGCGCGCTATCGCGCGCAGCTCGGGGCAGGGGGATGCCGCCGAAATCGAGGAGATTCGCTACGAAGGCTACGGTCCACACGGCCTAGCCGTCGTGGTCGACGCTGCTACCGACAATCGCAACCGCACGGCGGGCGAGTTGCGTTTCCTTTTTACTCGGCACGACGGCACGCTCGGAGAAAGCGGCAGCGTGGGCTGGATGTTCGACGCGGTCGGGGCCGTCGAAGTCGATCCCGCTGGAAAATCCGAGGACGCCTTCATGGAAGCGAACCTGATCGAAGGGGTCGAGGACATCGAGTACGACGAAGAGCTCGCGATCGTTTATACGCAGCCGACGCGGCTTGCCGAAGTGCGCGATGCGCTCCGCGCGGCCGGCGCCAAGATCTCCGATGCGTATCTCGGGATGCGCCCGAAGACCAAACTCGAGCTGCAAGGCAACGACCTGCACGCCGCGCTCGCTTTTCTGGACGCGCTTGAAGAACACGAAGATACGCAGCGTCTCTTCAGCAATCTCGATTTTGGCCGCATCCCAGCGGAGGCGCTGGCCTGAGGTCGTCACTCCAATCGTATCTGCCGCGCGATTGGATCTTTCCAATCGTCCTGGTAGTCTTCGTTGCCGTGGTGGTTTGGTTCGGGCGCCAGATCTACGATTTTCTCTTGCCCTCGTCGTCGAGCGTGACCCTACCATCCTTCGTAGGACAAACGCTAACAGACGCAGACGCGGAGATCGAGCGGCTCAAACTGAGTTCCGCCGTCGTGGATCACGCAACCAGCGACCGCTATCCCAAGGACGTCGTCATCATGCAGCGGCCCGACGCGGGCATGCAGGTGCGCCAAGGGCGGCAAGTGTCCTTCGTGATCAGCGACGGAATCGTTTCGCGCCTCATGCCCGATCTGCGTTATCAATCCATGCGGGAGGTGCAGTTGGACCTTTCGCGAGCACATCTGCAGCTTGGCAAGGTAACGTACGTGCGTAGCGACCTGATCCCCGATGGACACGTCGTCGTGCAGAATCCGGCACCGCTCGTCAGCGTCCACGAAGGCGACGTGGTGACGCTTGCCGTCAGCCGCGGCGCGCGCCTGACCGTGACGGTGCCGGACTTCGTCGGCCTTGGCATCGATGCGGCTCGTACGTTGGCCGGAAAGTCCGGCATCAAGCTGGGCCAGATCGTTTGGACGCCGCTCGGCAAGGATGGGCCGCGCCACGGTATGGTCGCGCGTCAAGTCCCTCCGCCCAACGCGAAGATCGCGTCGTTCGATCCGGTCGCGCTGCAAGTGAGTGCCGGGCCCAACGAATCCGGATACATCGTACGCCAAGCGCACGTGCTCGTCTCGGTTCCGGAGCCCGAGAACCTGCAGAACGGGCAGCAGCTCGACGTGAGGCTCTCCCTGACCGATGCGACCGGTCGGTACGATCTGTATCGTGCTTTCGCCGAACCCGGGCAGAAGCTCGATTTTACGGTCACGGCGGTCGGGACGTCGTTGCTCGATATGTACGTCAACGACGTGCTCGTCGATGAAACGCGACTTGGCACCGAACCGCCTCGCGTTTACAACGTGAAACCCTCTCCGACTCCCGGCACCGAATTCTAACTTCAATGAATTGCAGCGGCGGCGCTCGAACGGCGGACGGATGACGCTCATAGCGCCCTCTCTGCTGGCGGCCGATTTTGCGCGTATTGACCAGCAAATTACCAGCGTTGCGGAGGCCGGAGCCGAGTATCTGCACCTTGACGTCATGGACGGGCGGTTCGTTCCGAACATTACCTGGGGTCCAAAAATCATCGGCGACCTTCGCAAACTCTCTCCGCTGGTCTTCGACGCGCATCTCATGATCGCGGAACCCGAGCGCTACGTTGACGACTTCCGCGCCGTGGGGTGCGATCGGATTTCTTTTCATTTGGAAGCGACCCCGCACGCCCAGCGGCTGCTCGTTCATCTGCGGGAGATCGGTGCGAAAGCCGGGTTGGCGATATGTCCGCAGACGCCGGTCGCGATGTTGCAGGACGTCATCGAGGATTGCGACACGGTGTTGGTGATGAGCGTGAATCCGGGCTTTTCGGGGCAGAACTTCATTCCGCGCGCAATCGGAAAAGTTCGCGAAGCGCGCGCGCTCGTCGATCGGCGCAACCCTTCCTGTTTGGTCGAAGTGGACGGCGGGATCGGCGCGGACAACGCTCGCGACCTGGTTGCGGCCGGGGCCGATGTGCTCGTCATGGGCGCGGCGGTTTTTGGCGCGGCCGATCCGGGCCAGGAACTGCGGCGAATTCGCGCGCTTCTCGCGTGACCGAAGACCAACTGATAGCCGCGATTGAAAAGTTGTGTCACGCCCAGGGGCGTGGAAGCGTGACGCTTGGCATCGGCGACGATGCGGCGCTCTGGCAACCCTCACGTTCGCATCGCAGCGCGATTTCTAGCGACATGCTCGTCGAAGGCGTGCATTTTACACGCGACGCGATGTCGCTGGAGGACGCGGGGTGGCGCGCAATGGCGGCTAATGTAAGCGATTTGGCTGCAATGGGTGCGCGCCCGATCCTGGCGACGGTTGCGCTAGGGCTCCCCCAAAGTATCTCAGCGGCCGGCGTGGCGGAACTCTACCGCGGATTGTCCGACTGCGCCGCTCGGGCGAAGCTAGCCATCGTCGGCGGTGATCTGTCACGCGCCGCAGCGCTGACGATCGCGATCGCCGTCGTTGGTGAGGTCCGAGCCTCGAACGCAAAGACGCGGTCGGGGGGACGGCCGGGCGACGTGCTGGCAGTCACCGGGACGCTCGGCGCCGCCCGGGCCGGCCTGGAGCTTACGCGCGCCGGCGGTCGCATCCCAGATGAGCTGCAGGCGGCGGCGTTGCAAGCGTTTCGGCGCCCGCAGCTGCGCGTCGCCGAGGGCCGCTTTCTGTCGGCTAGCCGCAACGTCGACGCGATGATGGATTGTTCGGACGGTCTGTCCACGGATCTGGACCGCCTGTGCGCGGCGAGCGAGTGCGGAGCGACGCTGGAAGCGGTTCCGGTGGCGGAGCCGGCGCGTGCACTCTCCGAGGCCACTGGAGAAGATCCGGAACGCTTCGCGCTAGCCGGGGGAGAAGATTTCGAGTTGCTGGTGGCGGTGCGCCCGCGAGCGTTTACCTATCTCAACTCACGTTTTAAGGCTCACTTTGGGCGAGCGCTGCTTCGCGTTGGCGTACTCCGCGCGGGATCGGGGGTCGTTTGGAACGGATCGAAGCTCGAACGCTCCGGCTGGGATCACTTCGCCCAAGGCGAAGTTCTTTAGGCCCGGCGGGTGACTCGCTTGGAGCGCAAGCAACCGGTGCAGACGCGCGCGGTACGGTGAACGCCCTTGTCGTCGATTCGGACGGATTGCAGGTTCGGAAGCCAACGACGCTTCGTCTTATTCATCGCGTGACTGACGTTGTTGCCCGCCTTCGGGCCCTTTCCACAAATTTCGCAGCGCTTCGCCATAGCCGGCAGATAGTACCATGAGGCACCGCTGCGGGGCAAGGCCTAAAATGTTGACGAGAGGCAAGGATTCAGGGGATGGCTCCCAAAGACCGGCGGCCGTGGACGTTATTGCCTCGCCCCGCAAGGCAGCGGTCCTGTGACAGCGGTACGCATCGCGGTCGATGCGATGGGAGGAGACCACGCGCCGGAGGAAGCGGTGGCCGGTGCGCTCTTAGCCGCGCAGGAATTCGACGTCGAAGTTCTCCTCGTAGGGGACGAAGCGCGGGTTCGCCCGCTCCTGCGCGGGCCCCAATCACCCCGTGTCCACATCATTCACGCACCCGATTCCGTCGCCATGGACCTTTCACCGTCGACCGCGCTCCGCTCATGCGAGCGCACGTCGCTCGGCGTGGCCGTGAATCTCGTCAAGCAGGCTGAGGCCGACGCGGTGGTTTCCGCCGGCAACAGCGGCGCGTTCCTCGCGATCGCGCTCATAAAGTTGCGGACGATCGAAGGCATCTCGCGCCCGGCGATCGCTACGGTGTGGCCCGCGCTCAATGGGCCGACGGTTCTGCTCGATTCGGGGGCGAACGTCGATTGCCGGCCCGAGTGGCTGGCGCAGTTCGGCGTCATGGGCTCGGCTTATGCGAAGGCCGTGCTCGGTATCGCCGCACCCCGCGTGGCCGTGCTTTCGGTGGGCGAGGAGCGGAGCAAAGGAAACCAGCTGGTTTTGGAAGCGGCGCGCCTGCTGGAAGCGGCTCCGGTGCGATTCATCGGCAATGTTGAAGGACGCGATCTTTTTCACAACGTCGCCGACGTGATCGTCGCCGATGGGTTCGTGGGCAACGTCGTCCTCAAAACCGGTGAGGGCATGATCGCCGACCTCGCGCGCGTGATGAGCGACGCGTTGCTCGGCGGCAACCTGGTCACAAAGGTCGGTACCGCGTTGTTGGCGCCGGCTCTGCGCCAACTAGGCAAGAAATTCGACTACGAAACCTACGGCGGTGCGCCGTTGCTCGGCCTTCGGGGGAACTGCATTTTCACCCACGGACGGGCCAGCCGCAAGGCGATCAAGCACGCGATCGGGGCGGCCGCACAAGAAGTGCAGCACGACGTCGTCGGAAAAATCTCGGAATTAATCGCCCCGCATCTGGCACCCACGTAACGGCCCGATAGCGGCGGGATGCATAGCCCATGCTCGGCATTTACGTTCACCTCCCTTTTTGTCCGTATCTTTGCCCGTATTGCGATTTCGCCAAGTGGCCGTTGCGAGAATCGGCCGCAGAACGTTACCTAAGCGCGCTACACGCGGAGATCGAGCGGGAACCTCCCGTTGCGGCGGCCAGCATTTATCTCGGCGGTGGAACTCCGAACGCCTACGATCGGGAACGCCTCGCTGACCTGATCGCGCGACTGCGCGTTCGCTTTGCCGGCGCACGGGAGCTCTCGATCGAACTGAACCCCGAGCTCGTGCACGATGCAGATCTGGCGCGCTATCGCGAGGCGGGGATCACGCGTCTCTCGATCGGCGTACAGTCGTTTGACCCGGACGAAATTAGAACGCTGGGCCGAAAACACCGCGCAGAAGAAGTCGCAGGTGTCGTTTCAGCGGCGCGTTCCGCGCGCATCGCTTCCGTTTCACTCGACTTGATGTTCGCGGTGCCGGGACAGACGGCGGCGAGCTGGCGTCGCTCGCTGGACGCTGCCATTGCGCTAGAGGTAGATCACATATCGGCTTACGGGCTCACCGTAGAAGAAGGTACGCCGTTTGCCTCCTGGCGGGATCGGCAGCCCAAGGCCTTTTGCGACGATGCCATCGAAGCCGAGTTTTACGCGATGGCGATCGACGTGCTTGGGGCCGCGGGCTACCAGCAGTACGAGATCAGCAACTTCGCTCGTCCGGGCCACCGGTGCGCGCACAACCTCAACTATTGGGCCAACGGCGAGTACGTCGGGCTGGGCGTCGGGGCGGCCTCATACCGCGGGGGCGTGCGATCGCTGCATACGCGCTCGCTGGAGCGCTACATTTGGGCGGCACTTGCCGGGGCGCCGATCCCGGCACAGGCCGAGCGGCTGGAAGGTCGGAAGCGCGCCGGTGAGGCGATGATGCTCGCGCTTCGGACGACGCAGGGTGTTGGGGTCAGCGAGTTCAAAAAACGCTATGGCACCGACGTGATGGAAGATTATGCCTCCGTCGTGAATCGGTTTGCGCGGACCGGCCTGCTGGAGCGCGATGGAGATACTATCCGGTTGACTCGGCGGGGACGCTTTTTTGCCAACGATGTTTGCGGGGCATTTGTAACATTCGAGTAGCACCAGCAAATCTTTCAGAGACCGTGCTAAGGGTTGCGTTCGTCATCGTGTTCGGCGTGACGGGCTTCCTTTTGGGACGGGAGGCGTATTTCGGCTTGTTCTCGCCGCATTTTGCGAGCGAAGCGCTGCAGATCGCTCTCCTGATTCTTTCGCCCGTTGCCGGCGCCATCATCGGCGCACTGCTCGCGCCGCTGGCGCAAGCCCTCTTCGAAGGGCAGCTTCGACAAGCCGAGGGCGCTATGGATCGCCTGTCGCCCGCGGAGGTTGCCGGGGGAGCGGTCGGTCTGATCGTCGGCTTGCTGGTCGCCTTCTTGATCAAGGGTATCGTTTTTGAATTTCTCTCCGATATCGGGCGCGCCGGCACGTATATCGCGATCGTCCTGTATTTGATCGTTGCGGTATTTGCCGCGTATCTCGGCGCGCGCCTCGGCGCAAAGATCCGCATCGTGCCCGTTCCCCGCAACGCCGTGGGCGGTTCGCCCGGCGGGTCGCCGAAAATCGTAGATACTTCGTCGATCGTGGACGGGAGGATTGTCGAGATCGTCGAGAGCGGTTTCCTGGAGGGCATGCTGATCGTTCCGCGCTTCGTTCTGCGCGAGCTGCAAGCGATTTCCGATTCGGTCGATCCGCTCAAACGCACGCGCGGCCGACGCGGATTCGACGTGCTGAGCAGACTGCAGGAGTTGGCCGTGTTCGAGATCAGCGAGCGCGATTACGACGATATGGCGGCTGGGAACGTCGACGCGCGATTGGTGCGGTTGGCCCAAGAGCTCGACGCTAAGCTCATTACGAACGACTATAACTTGAACCGCATCGCGCAAGTCGAGGGCGTCGCGGTGCTCAACGTCAACGAACTCGCCAATTCCGTTAAACCGGTCGTGCTTCCCGGCGAGGAGCTGCACGTTGCGGTCATTCGGGAAGGGAAAGAATTTCACCAGGGCGTTGGTTACCTCGAAGACGGGACGATGATCGTCGTCGAGCACGGCCGGCGTTTGATCGGCGAGGAGATCGATGTCGTCGTTACCAGCGTTCTGCAAACGGTCGCTGGGCGCATGATCTTCGCGCGGCCCAAGCGCGAGGGAGTGCCATCGTGAGATGGGCCGCCGTGGTGGTCGCGGCGGGCCGGGGTGCGCGCTTCGGAAAGCCCAAACAATTTCTCGAGCTGGCGGGGCTGCCGATGGTCGGATGGTCGATACGAACGTTCCTCACGATGCCGGAGATCGAGGAGCTAGTAGTTGCAACCGAGCCCGAATCCATCGAGCCGATGTGCGCGCTGATCGAACGGCTCGCACCCGAATGTACGGCGCACGTGGTTCGCGGTGGCCCATCGCGCCAAGGCAGCGTTTACGAAGGACTGAAAGCCGTGTCGCCCGAGTTCGAAGCGGTGCTCGTACACGATGGCGCGCGGCCATTGGTATGCGTTTCCGATGTGCGCGCCGGGATGCGTGAAGTGCGCGAGGGCCGAGCCGCGCTGCTGGCCGCGCCCGTAGTGGATACCATCAAGGTCGTGGACCCACACTCGCGACGGGTGAATGCGACGCTGGATCGCCGGACGCTTTGGGCGGCCCAGACGCCCCAGTTTGCGCTGACCGCAGAGCTGCGCAGCGCCCACGACCGCGCGCGGCGGGATGGTGTCACGGTTACCGACGATGCGGAGCTGCTGGAGCGTAGCGGCATGGAAGTGGTCGCGATACCCTCGACCGGCGAGAATTTTAAGGTGACGCTTCCGGCCGACGTTGCGCGCTCCGAAATGATCTTGCGAGAGCGTGCATTAACCAAGGGCGTCGCCTGATGCGCGTCGGCCACGGCTTCGATGCGCATCGTTTGGTCGACGGCCGCCCGCTAATCCTCGGCGGCGTTCGCATTCCGTTCGAGCGCGGGCCGCTCGGTCACTCCGACGGCGACGCGCTGGCGCACGCCCTCGCCGACGCGTTGCTGGGCGCCGCGGCGCTTGCGGATCTAGGTACGCGCTTTCCCGATAATGACGCGCGCTGGAAAGATGCCGATTCGATGGGGTTGCTCGAGGATTGCGCGAGCGCCGTACGCGACGCCGGCTTCGCGATCGGCAACGTGGATGCGACGATCGTCGTCGAGCGCCCCAAGCTCGCGCAGTTCATCGCGCAGATGCGTGAAAAGATCGCGACCAGGCTCGCGATTCCCGTCGAGTGCGTCAACGTGAAGGCGAAGACCAGCGAGGGCATGGGCTATACCGGCGACGGCGCAGGCCTCGCGGTGCACGCAGTGGCGCTGCTCGCGCCCAAAGGCGCGCGAACCCCTTGATTGACCGCTTGGGTTAAACTGTTGCAGATGGGCAAGCCCTTCGAAAACGTATTGGCCGACCTGCGAGCGCCCCTCGAACGCGACCCCGCGGCGCGTGGTTGGCTCGACGTCGTCCTGTCGTATCCTGGTTTTCACGCGCTCGTCGCGCACAGGTTTATCCATACGCTGCACCGAGCTGGCATTCCAATTCTGCCGCGCTACTTGGCGCACATCTCGCGGTTTTTTACGGGAATTGAGATTCACCCGGGCGTGAAGATCGGCAAGGGTATTTTCATCGATCACGGGATGGGCGTCGTCTTCGGTGAGACGGCCGAGATCGGGGATGGCTGCACGATCTATCAAGGCGTGACCCTCGGCGGGACGAGCCTCTCGCACGGAAAGCGCCATCCGACGCTGGGCCGCAACGTCACGGTTGGCGTGAACTCCAGCGTGTTGGGCGCAATCGTGCTCGGTGACAACGCCAAAGTCGGTGGAGGCTCGGTCGTCGTCAAAGACGTGCCCGCAAACGCGACCGTGGTCGGCGTTCCGGCGCGCGTCGTCGCGCAAGACGGCAAGCCGATTCGCGCCGTGCCGAGTCGCCCGCAGGTCGAGATGCCCGATCCGACGACCGATTCCATAATACAGCTGCAGCGCCAGCTCGTTGCGCTGGAAAAGCGGCTGGCCGTGTTGGAACAAGGCGAGGCATCGGAAGAAGAAGCCTGGAGCTGGGTGATCTGAGACACGGCCCGTGAGACTCTACAATACTCGCACGCGCAGCGTCGAGCAGTTTCAGCCTTTGCGCGGCGACGAAGTGCGAATCTACGTCTGCGGCCTCACACCCTCGGCGCAGGCGCATCTGGGCCACGCCCGTTCGTTTCTCTTCTTCGACGTGTTGAGGCGATATTTAACGCACCGCGGTTACCGCGTTACGTACGTGCAGAACGTCACCGACATCGACGATCGGAGCATCAACGCGGCGAGGGAAACGGGCCAGGACTATCACGCCATCGTCGAACGCTACTATGCAGAGTTCAAAGAGTCGATGCGAAAGCTCGGCGTGCTCGATTACGACCACGAGCCATACGCCACGCAATACATCGAACCGATTCAGCTGATGATTCGCGAGCTCTTGGAGAATGGCCATGCCTACGTCGCAGCGGATGGCATCTACTACCGGGTTGCAGCCTTCAAGAAGTACGGGCGCCTGGCGAACCGCAACCTCGATGAGCTCGAAGCGGGGGCCCGCATCGAGGTCGGCGAGCACAAGGAAGACCCGTTGGATTTTGCGCTGTGGAAGTTCGCGAAGCCGGGCGAGCCGAGGTGGCCGTTCGAGCCTTATGGCGACGGCCGGCCCGGCTGGCACATCGAGTGTTCCGCGATGGCCCGCGCATTGCTCGATCCGCAAGGCAACGGATTCGACGTTCACGGCGGCGGCGCCGATCTAATTTTCCCACATCACGAAAACGAGATCGCACAGAGCGAGCCGCTGATGGTTCATCCGCCGATGGCAAATTTCTGGGTACATGGCGGCCTGCTGCTCTTCGACAACCGCAAGATGGCGAAGTCTCTGGGAAATTTCGAGCCGCTATCCGCGCTGCTCGAACGCCACGATCCGCAGGCGATTCGCTGGCTCTTCTTACAGACCGGCTATCGCAAGGTCATGAACTTCACCGAGGATTCGATCGGCGCCGCGGCGCTCGGCCTCGGACGCATCAAAGCCGCATACAAGCTCTTGGCACGGTCGGCTGGTGACTCATCGACTGGCCACCTCGAGCTCGATTCGCGAATGGAAGCAGCTCTCGACGACGACATGAATACTGCCGCGGCTTTGGCGGTGCTCCACGAGTTTGTCGCAGGCGCATCCCGGATCGCCGAGGATTCCGCCCAGGCCGGCCTTGCGTTCCGGCGCCTGAACTATTGGCTCGGCGTGCTGGGCATCGCACCGGACGACGCTTGGCTAGAAGAGACGGCCCCGGCGTTTGGCGCGAACTTCGTTGAACGGCTGCAGGACGCGCTGCGCGGCGCGAGCGTTGATGACGGCCTCAGCAGGCTCGACGGGGTATCGCCGCAAGAGGCGATCGAGCGGATCGTCGTGCTGCGTGACGAGGCGCGTCGCGCTAAGGATTGGCCGACGTCGGATCGCTTGCGTGACGCGCTTGCGCGTTGCGGCATCGAAGTCAAGGATTCAAAGGAGGGCACAACGTGGAGCGTCGCCACAAACCAGCCCGCCTAAGCCGTCCGGCGAAGCCGGAGCGGAGTCGAAGAAATGATTTGGATTTCGACGACCTCGTCTACGGAATTCACACGGTCGCCGAAGCGCTTGCCGCGGGAGAGGAACTGCGCGTTATTCACATCGCGGCGAATCGGACGAAGGATGCTGCGCTTCGCTTGCTGCTCGCAACAGCGAAAGAGCGCAACATTGCGGTGCGATTCGAGCAGCGCGCGTTCTTCGATCGCGTTCCGTTCAAGGCGCATCAGGGCGTCATCGCAATCGGGCCCCCATTTCCGTACGTTTCGCTGCCGGAGCTGCTGGAGAGCCGGCGCTCGGGCAATCATCGAACGCTGGTCGTACTGGATCACCTCACCGATCCCCACAACGTCGGCGCGATCGTCCGCACGGCTGAGGCCGCCGGCGCGGATGGTCTCGTTTTGCCGGCCCGGCGTTCCGCCGGGATCAATGCCACGGCCCGAAAAGCGGCCGCGGGGGCGGCGGCGTATCTGCCGATCGCCCGCGTCGCCAACATCGCCGACGCCGTCCGCGTGATGAAGAAGGCCGGAATCTGGGTCGTGGGGGCCGACGCTTCGCCGGGGGCGACCGACCTGGCAAAGGCCGATTTCAATCGAGACCTGGCGCTGGTGATCGGTGCCGAAGGCGACGGCCTGTCCCAGCTAGTCAAGCGAGAATGCGACTACTTGGTCAGGATACCGATGCGAGGCCGCGTCGCCTCCCTGAACGCTTCAGTGGCCTCCGCTATTCTTATTTACGAGGCCTTAAGGCAACGCGACTGCTCGCTTCGTCCTTGACGGGGGAGGGGGAACCTCTTATATACTAGCGTGGATGTGCCGCGCCCGACGGGCTGCGGCCTGCGCATGCGGCACGTCTACCCCACGAGGCAAACAAACATTATGGCAATGACCCATCCCGTGTCGGATGGAGTAGAGTACCAGCAGCGGGTCGACGAGGAGCTGGTGGCCATCGCGAAGACCGGCGACAACCTTGCGATGGAATATCTTCTTAATAAATATAAGAACTTCGTTCGTATCAAGGCCAAGAGTTACTTTCTCATCGGTGCGGATCGCGAGGACATCATCCAGGAAGGTATGATTGGCCTCTATAAAGCCGTGCGAGACTTTAAGGCCGATAAGCTCTCGAGCTTCCGAGCTTTCGCCGAACTTTGCATTACGCGGCAGATCATTACCGCCATCAAGACGGCGACTCGACAGAAGCACATCCCCCTCAACCAGTACATTTCGCTGAACAAGCCGATCTACGACGAGGATAGCGAGCGTACGCTACTCGACGTGATGGCGTCGCAGAAGACTTCGGACCCCGAAGAGCTCGTCGTGACGCAAGAGGTCTCCGATGATATCCGGCAGCGCATCCGGCAAAATCTCTCGGAGCTCGAATCGCAAGTGCTGGAATCTTACCTAGAAGGCAAGAGCTATCAAGAAATGGCGCGTGATTTGGGACGTCACGTGAAGTCCATCGATAACGCGCTGCAACGCGTCAAGCGCAAGATCGAGAAGAACCTCGCCGAGTTCGAGTTCCAGTAACCCTTCGCCATCCTGAGGCCTTCGACAAGCTCAGGATTAGGCCGAGGTGACGTAATGCCGCTCCACATCGGGATCGTCGCCTGCTCTGCGCCCGGCGCAGCGCTGTGTTACCAGACGATATGCTTCGAGGGATCACAGAAGCTTGGCTCGCACGACCATCCCGACGTGTCTATGCACTCACCGTCGTTTGCCAGATACAACCAGTGCATGGAGCGCGGCGAATGGCACGGCGTCGGCGAGATCATGCTCGACTCCGCGGAACGGCTGGCGCGAGCCGGAGCCGACTTCCTGATTTGCCCCGACAACACGATCCATCAGGCGTTGCCTTTCATCGAAGGGCGCTTGCCGCTGCCATGGCTGGACATCGCGGAGGTCGTCGCCGGTGAAGCGGTCCGGCAAGGATTTCGCCGCATAGGCATCACGGGGACTCGCTGGCTGGTCGAAAGCGACGTCTATCCCGGGAAACTCGCCGCGCGCGGACTCGACCACGTTCGCCCGAGCGCCGAGGAGCGTGAGGTGATGAACCGGAGCATCATGGACGAGCTCGTCTACGGCGTCTTCAAACTAGAGAGCGTGGCATACTTTCAGCGTGTGATCGATCGCTTGAAGGAGAGCGGTTGCGACGCCGTCGTGCTCGGTTGCACGGAGATTCCGCTAATCATCACCGACTCGAATTCCGCGCTGCCGACGCTCGACTCGACGCGACTACTCGCCCGCGCAGCCCTCCAGCGCGCCATTTCAGCCTGAGCCGAGCATCTCAAGGATCGTCCGATAGACTTCGTCGCGCTCCGCGAGTGGATCGACGACGAGCACGGTTCGCTCGCCGTTGTGCGGCTCGATGCAAACGGTGACGCGGCCGCGTGCGCAGACGTCCATGCAGCTCGTGTTGATGGCGCGAATCCCGCCCCACCGGCCATCTTCCTTTAGCCGCTCCTTGAGCCAGTTGCGAAGGTGAAAATCACCGATGCGGGCCGCGATCTCAGGATCTTCCTCGGGGATTCGCTCTTTGGAGCAGCGCTCGCACACCAGCACGAGGCCCGATTTCCACTTTGGATTAACGGTTTGCATGATTTAAGGAAGATGGAGCCGACGGCCGGATTCGAACCGGCGAGCCTGCATACAGGGCCTGATTACAAGTCAGGTGCGTTCGACCACTCCGCCACGTCGGCACTGAGGAATAGAATTGATGGGACCGCATCATGGCACCTTCTCCGAATCCGGCGTTACCCGGGGCCTCGATAGAATTGGATTGTCGCGTCCGCCGAGCCGATAGGCCCTGCCGCGGCCGCGGTTCAGGCCGCGGAACGTGGGAGTCAAGGCGTGGCAGTTCGGACAAAGGAGCGTCAGATTGTTCAAACTATTGTTTTCCCAGTTCCCGTCGATGTGTTCGATTTCAATCGGTACCTTGCCGGTCTTTGTGTTACGCTCGTTCCATCCGCACTTGGCACACTTCTCACCCAAGCGCCGGATAAGGTGCTTGCGTAGAAAGGCATAGCCGCCACGACATTGGTAGAGGCCGGCTTCTATCAAATGTGTCTTTATCTTATACCTGTGCTGACTTTGGCAACCGAAAGAACAATACTTTGTCGCACCCGCCTTAACGGCGCCTCCGCATCCGTTAGTGCACCAACCGCGGAATTTCTTCGGGTTCACGCAACAATGCTAGCGTATCAGAGTGCCATACGTGTGGCATCGAACATTTGTGTTCCGGCGTTCCGCAGCCCGACGATGACCGCGTCGAACAGCGACGGCTCGATTCCGCGCAGGATCGATGAATCTCCGCCACGCTCCAATGACCCACCGTCACGTGCCTTGGTCGCGATGCGGTTTCCGTTCCCATAGCGCGCGGGTGTATAGCGTCACGAAGCCGCAGCGGTGAAAGTTGCGTTCGGAGCTGCTTGCGGGGCGCGCGGTGCCGCGCAGAAAGCGCGCGCCGGCATCGCGGGCTCGCGCCATGCGGTCCGCGATCATTGCTATCTGCCACCCGCGACGCCGAAACTGAAGCGCAGTCGAAGCGGCGAACAGCGCCGACCATTCTCCGCGATAATCCATCGCCGCGGTCGCCGCGATCGCGCCGTTCTCGACTGCTTCCAGCGCGCAGACCCCCTCGGACGACGCGATGAGCAGCGCAACGAATTCATCGTCCGGTTCGGTGGCGTCGCAATCCATGAACGCTTCGGTTGAAGCGCGAGCCCATGCGTGCACGTCGGCGGCCACGCGTATGCGGTCGTCGTGCCGAGCGTAGCTTTCGAAGCCTTCCGCTGCCAGCACGTTTTCGTATTCCGTGGGCGCGTAGCCGGCTGCGGCCAATCCGGACGTGAGCGTCGAGTGTGCCAGAGGTGAAACGAAGACGCGCGGAGTTGCGTTCCGCGATTCGTAGAACTCGGTGATCGCGGCGATTTGATCCGGCGTTACCGGCGCCAGCGTTCCCACGCCGAAGGCTTCCGAGAGCGGAGATTTGCTACCAAAGAATGCAACGAGGCCTCCGGCAACGTCAATGCTCGCGGCGCAGACATCTGGCCGCAGGCGCCGGGCCGTCTCGATCCCGCTGCGGATTCCGGCGATCTCCGAATGCTTGATTGACTCGTGGAGTTCGCGCGTAAGAAGCACCGGCGTGGCTTCGAACCGCAAAGCGGAGGCCCTTTATCTCCCTGGTCGAACGCATGAGCGGCGCCCGTTAGGGCGGAAAAGTCACTTGCCATATGGAGATGGATATGAGACCCCTCGCGCTGGTCGTTTTGTTGTTCGCTGCGTTGGGCGCGTCCGGTGCGCCGGCGAGCGTTACCGTGCAGCCCTCGAGCATCGGTTTCAAGCAGGCGCTCGCGGCATGCCCGCCGGAGACGTTGGCCGCAATCGCGTTGACGCTCGGACACGTGCGCGTTGCCGAGGCCGCGGGGGTCGATTCCGATATCGACGCGATGAATCCGAACGCGCAGTCGATTACCCTTTTGGGCGGAAGTCGCAGCGCTAGGGCGATGGTAGACGCGTCAAAGAACACCGTCGCTGCCAAACATGTGACGCTGGCATCGGGACACCGCGTCGCGTGCGTCGCCCCCGACTAACGCCGACCTCCTAGATGCTGACGACGATCCAGTCGGAAATGACGTATTGCGCGCCGGTACTCGTGATCGTCAAGGTGCCGTTTCCGGAAGCGTTGGTGCGGAACGCCGCCACCTTCGTCCGGCCGTTACGCACGATGCCGTCCACTTCAATGGACTGACGATTCGCGGCGCTCGCGACGTCTAGGCTTTCGCCGTTTGCGAAGGTGCCGTTGGCAACGCTGATACTGGACAACGCTCCTCGGTGAAATGCCATCGAAATCGGGATCGAGAACGGATTCGCGGCATCCGCTCCGTCGAGCGTGAAGGCCGGTGCCGTCATCGGACAGGCCGAGCCTGCCGCGTTGCGCTGGATGGAGAGCGCCCCGATCGCGCCCTCGACGATTTCACCGCCGGCATTGGCGGACCAGGTTGAGTATCCGCGACCGTCGCTAGCGCGGGCTCCCCCCGAGAACGCGCCGCTCTGCCAGCCGAAGGTTACGTCCAGCGAAGGGATTCCGGCAAGGCTGTATCCGGCTGAGCTTTGGCAGAAGTCGGTAACGTTCCCCAAACTCGGTTGCATCACCAGATCCGATCCGGAAACGATCCGTCTGTTACCGTTTGACAGCCGGCTGAAGCGCAACACCCTGGCGCCGGGTCCGTTGAGAATGATCCGCTGCCCCGTTCGGTTCGCGCGCGACGAGGTGCTGAAGAGATGCTCCGCCTCGCTAATATCCCGCACGAACGAGCCCAGCGCGTCGGTGGCGCCAATGGCGGCCTTTGCGTTCTCCGAGGCCGAGCTGCGGTGGATGTCAAGAGCGTCCGCTGCGTCGCTCACCGTCTGTACGCCGTCGCCGGAGCTCGGGACAGAAACTCCGGATTGGCCGAAGCCTCCTCCGCTGCAACCGGCGAGGAGAAGTCCTACGAAGGAAGCAACCGCGAGGGCCGCCGGGCGAGCCATTCTGTCCAAACTCCAAAAGACGTAGGCGAGTTTGCTATGGCTTCCATGGTAAGGTACCCGCTGGGGGGGCACATGAGAAGACCATGAGGAGAGGTTTTGTGGTTGACCCGCATCACCTTGCCGAGAAGCCCGTAGCTTCTCTATACTACCCCGGCCGCCGCCAAACGATTCGTTTTCTCGCGCTCATCGTACGGATCTGCCCGGCGTAGCGCCGTCAAGGAGGCTTTCGCGATGGGCTAGAAACCGCGGCGTCCGGACCACAATCTGGGTAGGTGGCCGAGTGGTTAATGGCACCAGACTGTAAATCTGGCGCGCGAAAGCGCTACGCTGGTTCAAATCCAGCCCTGCCCAGTGTCGCGGGCGTTGCATAGTGGTAATGCCCTTGCCTTCCAAGCAAGAGTCGCGGGTTCGATTCCCGCCGCCCGCTCCACCAAAAAAGCCTTATCTTATCGAATAAATCCGGGTAGAGCGTCCAAGCTAGCGACTCCCTGCACTACAACCTATTTTACAACCTATTTCGCGGAACGAGCCCTCGGGCGACGCCGTCCGAGGCGCGCTTCGAGGGTGGCTGCCGCCTCGGTCTGCTGGCCAGGAAGCTGGTGTCCGTAGCGGTCTAGCGTCATCCGCGTTGATTTATGTCCGAGCCGCGCAGCGACGACGATCGGGGAGAGTCCCGCCGCGATTGCATGCGACGTCATGCTGTGACGCAGATCGTGGGGCCGAAGACCAGAGATCTCAGCGCGTTCACACACCGCGGCAAAATGGCGACGACGAACGTTGTTGCGATCGACAAGCGCGCCGCTCGGCGTCGTGAAGATGAACGGCGACTTGTGGCTCTCTCTGCTTGCCGCCCGCTCGCGCCTCTGGAGCGCTTCCAGCGCGCCCCCCGAAACGACCACGTCGCGCCGGCTCGATTTGGTCTTGAGCGTGCCGACCTCGACCCGTCCATAGACCTCCGTCGCTTGCTGCCGGATCTGGATCTTGCCAGTGGCCAGGTCGACGTCGCTCCACTTCAGGCCGAGGGCCTCGCCAAGGCGTAGGCCACCGAACAGCGCTAAGAGCCAGACACCCTCGAACCGGTCGGCGCGCGCCGCCGCGACGAACCGGCGAGCCTCGTCGACAGTGAGGACCCGGGCCTCTCGGTAATCGTGCCGCGGAACCGCGACGCTTCGCCAAGGGTTCGCTCGCGGGTACTTCTCGCGGCGTATCGCCGCATCGAACGCCTGCCGCATAATCTTTGCGACGACCTGGATCGTACGGCCCCCGACGGATTTCTTGCGGAGCCGCGCGTAGACGTCGGTAACGTGCTCGGGGGTGAATCGATCGAGCCGTACGTGACCAATCAGCAACTTAGCATGAAGCCGCCAAGCGACCTCGTAGACTGCATATGTCGAACGCGCGAGATTCGGCTGCTTTTCGTCCTCGAGCCACCGCTCGACCCATGCACCGACACTCTCCGTGCTGCGTTGACGAAACGAGCCAGCGCCACGTGCGCGCTCGTCGCCGACCTTGCGCAGCAGCTCTGCACGCGAACTTGCATAGACGTATGTGCGCCGGCGCCGACCACTCTTGTCCTTACCGACTCCGATCGAGAACTGCCAGATGCCGTCGGGGCGCTGGATGATCGATCCCTCACCCTTGGCGCGGCGCTTCGCCTTACCCGCCAATGTCGCCCTCGACCTCTCGCATGAGTCTCTCCAAGCCGGCCTTGACACGGTTCAGCGCGTCTCGCGTAAGTGCAATTCGCCGCCGTTTTCCGATCGTCTTCGTACGGAGTTTCCCGGCGTCAATGTCCTTATGGATCTGCGCGTTTGACGTCCCAGTAAGATAGGCGAACTCAGTGAAACTAATCGTTCGAGCGTCGACACTGCGGGCCGCCGCGGCCTCGTCCGCCTTCCACTGGGCGATCCGTTCTCGCACTTCGCGACGCTGCTTCATCGCATTCTGAATTAATAAGGACCGATGCGCGGAGCCATTGATCCGGCGCATTTCTCTGATAGCGGCCCCGAGTCCGCCATGGTCCGCAGTTGACCGCGTGGACTTAACGTGGTATGAAGAAAGTGCGCAACGAAGCGCGCCGCGACACTCCGAGCGAGTCGGTGAGCGAGAGGCGGACGTTGTGGGTGGGACGCGAACCCGCAGTTCTGCGAGACTCCAGGTGAGCTGGTGAGCGGACCACGAGGGAGACTCCGGGAGAGCCGGTGACCTCGACGAGCAGGCGATGCTGTCGAGGTTTTTTCATGCCCGAGACCGAGCAGCCGGGTTCCGCCGGCGACCAGCTCTTCACGATTTCGGAAGCCCAAAGCTTCCTGCGCATCGGCCGATCGCAGATGTTCGATCTGCTCAAGTTCGGCCGCATTCCATATTGTCGCCAAGGCTCGCGGCGCTTTCTCTGGCGCAGCGACCTCGTGCGTTACCTCAATGCTAATCGCGTGACGAGCGCCGATGCTGCGTGACGCAACTCGGATACGAAGGCCAGTGCCGCCACGACGGCTTTCCAGATGACCTAAAGCGCGATGGTTGCTGGACTTGCTTCGATAAGGCCGTCAAGCGCGGCGAGATCCGATCGAAGGATCCCCTCCAGGTCTCGCCGCGCGAACCGCTCTACGACGTCACAGCTGAGGGGTGGAATGAAGTTCAGGTCGACGAGCCCCGCATAACAACGCTAACGCCGTGCCGCGCCGAGGTTTGGAGCGTCGATGATGTGCTTCAAGCATTACGAGACAAACGCGAGCTCGGGGTCGCCCTCCTAAACGCCGGAATCGATCATCGTCTAACCCTCGGCTTAGTCTTCGCGCTAAACGACGCGCGGCGGCGTGCGCATCGCGATGACGACGGACGATACTTCCCGGCCTCTTTGGTCGAACTCGATGACGGACGCATGGCCGATTGGGAAGCGGTCTCGTGCCATAATGACGAGCAAACAAGAACACGGCCGACACAACTTGCACGGCCGGATCGATCCTCGTCGCCGACCGGTTACGTACGAGCTCAGCGCTGACGATGGATCTGCCCCTGTCGACGAGCTCGCGGCGCTACGCGATGCCGGCGCTCTGGAGTTCGTCGGCGAGGCCGACGCAGACGAGTTTCTCGGTGTCAGCCATGCGCTTGTAGCCTAACTCCTGCGCTCGCGTCGAAATAGTCGTATAAGGCCGCTTCAGGTGAAAATCTGGAGCGGCGTTCTCTTAGATTGGGTCCCACAATGTTAACGACGGATCTCGCATCACGCCTAGGAGCAAAGCGCGTGGGCGCGGGCTGGATGACGCAGTGCCCCGCACATAGCGACCGCCGCCCCTCATTGTCGATCCGCGGCGGAAAAGATGGTCGCACACTCATCCGATGCTTCGCTGGCTGCGAGCCATCTGCGATCGTTCAGGCGCTCGGGCTCGAGCTGAGCGATCTCTTTGAAGACGCGCCGGCTCGAGCAAATCGGTGCGCGCCAAGGCAAGTTACGGCCGACGACGTCGAGCGCGAGCTGCAATGCGAGCTGACGCGGATCGTCGCGCTGGACTCCGAGCTTTGCGGTTTCGAAGTCGCTGAGCTTGCGCGGCACCGCAACGAGGCGCGCGCGATCATCGAGCGGCGCTTCGACGTTTCGCTTAGGCGCGAAATCGCGCCGTGGTGGGAAATCGATCCGCACGCCGTCGACCCAGCATGGAAGGCGTGCGTTGAACAAGCGCTGCGCGTGACGGCCGCTCAGGCCGACCAGCGCTTCGGAACGCTCGTTCGTGCGATCGGGGATCTGCCGGAGACTCAGGACAGCGTCCTCCGACTCGCCAGACGCTACCAGCGCGAGCTGGTTCCATCGGCCCAGACCGACGGCGCAGCGGCATGAGCATGGCATTAACCTCAGAGGAACGCGCGTCGATCGAGCTGCGCAACGGTAACGCCCCTGCGGGTCGTTCCTTGGCGCTTACGCGCCTCTCCGATATCGAATCACAGCCGATTGAATGGCTTTGGCGGCCGCGTATCCCCCGGGGAAAGGTTACGCTGCTCGTTGGCGATCCGGGCGCCGGCAAATCCTTTGTCTCGCTTGCGATCTCAGCCAGCGTTACGACCGGAGCTCCACTTCCGGGCGGCGAGGCGTGCGCACCGCGGCGAGTGCTGATCTGGAATGGCGAGGACGGCACGGCCGACACGATCCGGCCTCGTTCGGAAGCTGCCGGCGCAGACCTCGCGCGCATGTTCGTCATCGAGGGCGAGCTGGACCCAGACGGAGTGCATACACCGTTCGGGCTTCACAGCATCGATCTCTTAGCTTCGCACGTGCTGGAAACCGGAGACGTCGGCATGGTAATCGTCGACCCGATTGCCGCTCTGCTCGCCGGTGTCGACGCGCACCGAGACGCTGAGATTCGCTCGTCCCTTCAGCCTCTTGCGGACTTCGCCGAAATGTTCAACGTCGCCGTTCTGGCCATTGCGCACCTCAACAAACGGGATGCAGAACGCGCGCTGTACCGCGTCGGCGGTTCGATCGGATTCGTCGGTCTTGCGCGCAGCGTGCTCCTCGCAGCCGTCGATCCAGAAGACGGTCGGCGCGCAATCGCACCGCTCAAATGCAACCTTGCTGCCATGCCGGCTCCGATCGAATATCGGATTGACGACGAGGGCCGGTTTTGGTGGGGCCAGCCTGCAGGCGAACTCACTGCCGATCACCTCCTGCGATCAGTCCGTCAGGAAAGATACGGCGGAGCCCGCAGCACGGCAGAGCGCTTCTTGCGTGAAGTCCTCGCCTCAGGGCCATTGCCAGCCAAAGATCTGGAGTCGTTTGCCGCGGATCGCGGCATCAACGCCCGTACCATCGAGCGCGCACGCCGCGACATTGGCGTTAAGGCGATTCGCCAGGGAAAAGAGTGGGTGCTATGCCTTCCCGAGGGGTGAAGCCTCGCGCGCGCACGCGCGCAGGAAAGTGGCGTTCTTGTCGGTCTTGTCTTTCTTGTCGTCCTTCTAAGACCGTCAAGACCGTCAAGGCCGACAAGATTTCCACTAGGGGAAGTTGGCGGCCTTACTCCTTCTCGCGTGTCGAATACATACTTTGAGGGAGGTGAGATGACAGCTCTGCAGATCGCTCTAGTGGCAAAACGCCACGGCGCACGTTTCGAATACCGAGGCGGCCGAATGTCCGCGACCGGTCTCGATAGGCTACCCGCCGAGCTGCGGCTGGAGCTGACGCAAAGGCTCGCCGATGTGCTCGCGGTCGTATCCGAGCACAACGCGCCCCTAGGGGTGAGGGTCACGGACGTTCTCGATTCGGCGCGACGCATAGCATCGCAAAGTCGTCCGCCATCCGTTCATGCCTAGAGCCTGCTCCATCTGCACCCACGAACGCACGGCCGAGATCACCAAAGACCTTCTCGGTGGCGATTCGATACGCGAGGTAGCGGCTCGCCACGGCGTCACTCACGCCTCAGTGGGTCGACACCTTCGCGGTTGCCTCCGAACGTTGCGACGTGGTGAAAAATCTGGCACCGATGAAACGCAGATTAAACCACGCGACTCGTCACGGTTCGAAACGCTAGACGCCCCAACGCTGGTCGCTGCCACGGCGCGGCTGGTCGACGAGGCGCTGGATCTGCTCGAACACGCAAAGCGCGCTGACGATCGGCGCACCGCCCTCGTCGCGTTGCGCGAGGCGCGCGATGGCCTTGCGTTGCTCATGAAAGCCGCGGGGATGCTGGCCGGCGATTCTGGCACGACCATCATCGACAAGCGGACGCAGAACCTCACGCTGATCGAAAACCTGTCGGAGGAGAAGCTTCGCGCTCTTATCGGTGCGGCCGCGGTACTCGAGTCAAAATAGGGACGCCCTTTCGGGACCAAAAGAGCCTTGCGCCATCGCACGTCCGCACCTGTGCCGAAAACGACCGGTTTAGAGACGCCCCGGATTAGGCGATGCCAGGATGGTGGCACTCTCCTCCGGCACGATTCAGGCATGCAACGGAACCCGGCCGGCGACCTAGTAGGCCCCGAGCGCGAGTGCGTCCGGAGCGACGGCTTGCCGAAGAAGATCTTCAGCAGCGGCGCTGAGGCCCGAGAATGGCTCGACGAGCGCAACATGCGCCGGCATGGGCCGTATCAGTGCTCGAAGGGGCATTGGCATGTGGGCAACAAACTGCGGCGCCCGATCGTGAGCTACGACTAAGGCAATGGGCTGGCATCCGTTTCGGGACGCGAAGACTCGAGCTCGGTGGCGCGATGAGCTGCTGCTACGGCAGCAAGGATTGTGCGCACTCTGCGGCCATCGTTTCCCGAAGTCCGACGAGCTTAACGCGGAGCTGCAGCTGAAGTACGCGCCTACGTTCGATCACGTCGTTCCGCGGTCTCAGGGCGGCGCAGAGGAGCTTTCGAACCTTCAACTCGTGCACGCGGCGTGCAACCTCGCCAGAGGCGACGGAAGCGGCGCGAAACCGGCATCATCAATGCCGAGGGTGTTGCGTTCGTCACCAGCCCCAGAGTAGGGCGCCTCATTTTTACACAAGGCGCTGCTCTTGTGGGACAATCTGTGACGGAGCCGATCTAAAGCGGTCGGACAGATGACGCGCCAGAGAGCGCGGAAAGGCAGACTACATGCAGCAATCACCGCGAGCGTCGGAGGTGCCGGCACAGCCCGCGATAGTCGGCTGGCGGCCGGTGAAGCGCGTCGTCATGAGCACGCCTGAAGGCGTGATTGCCGTCGAACCCGATGAGGTCTTCACGGACCGGCTCGCTATCGATCGGCTGAAGCGCTACGGCATCGAACTCGAAGCCGTCTATGGAGCTTAGAGCGATGTGGTTTCGCGACTTCCCGGAGCACGATCCGGATTCAAACTATCAAGAGCCGTCGCCGAAGCAGCTTATTTACGCCGATCAGGCAAAGACTGCGCTCAGAGCGCTCAAGGCAACGCTCGAGCGGCTCACCGTACCTCAGCAGCGCGTCATCATCGCCGAGCTGAGCGGCAGCGTCTACCGCGACGAACGGCCGGCGGGGGATGCAGAGGCGTCGACGATCCAAGGCAAAGTGCCCGAGCACGAAAGCGAGGGGCAAGCGCTAACCGAGGCATCACAGACAACCGAATAGGGAATATCGGACTTGAGTTCAGTAGCAAAGGGGGCGCAGCGAGTCGGCAGCGCCCTTTCTCAATTTGCGAAGCTCGGCTATCGATGTTCGCGCGTATCTGCGAGCGGCCAGCGTAAGGGCTCGCGGCGCGGCGAAAAGTGCATTGCAGGCGATCTGATCGCACTTGCACCGGACGGATCCGGCTATCCGCACGTGATTGCCGAGATCGGCGGCGCCGGCAAGCGTCTACGGCGTGCATTTGCCGAGATGACGGGCGAACCGCTGGCCGCCGGCTTCATTCCGCTGGTGGGCCGCGTCGTGAAGCGACGGTGGAGATGGTACTCCAACGTCGACGCTCGGCACGGTACGTTGAAAGAGGCTGTCGAAGCATTGCGATAAGGCAGCCGCGAATGCCGTTGCCGATGAAACGAATAAGATGGCTGAATCAGCAATACAATCTAAACGCGATAGTCGCGGCGGTTCTAAGCCTTCTGGGAGCGCTTCTGCTCGGACTCTCCTTTGAGGCCACGAGCGCTAACCTAACCGTTGTTACTGGCCAGCGGTTGGAGTCCGAATCGCAGTTATTCTTGACGCCATTCGTTGCGCTCTGCATTGGCGGGACGAACGTGCTCATGAAGTATGACGCACCCGGAGATCCGCTCGCTGGTGGCGCGTGCCCAGCGGGCGAAAAGCATCCGGTGGCCGAGGTCACGCGAGAGAGCCGCACACTCTTCATTCTGGGGTGGCTCATGGTGATCGTGGGCGCTATCTGGCAGATGTTCTTGAGTAGCCGCCCGCGTTTGCTCTTGCGGTGACGATCTACGCGGCGAAACAGGAGGCGCACTGTAACATTAAACCGGTGTGCGCGGGCTTTTAGGCTCCTAAAAACGTGGGTTGATGAACAGGGGCGTAATGCTACGGCGTTGCGCCCCAACCTTCTGGAGATTGCTCGATGTTCGATCGTGGTCGCAGCGAGGCGCTTAGCGGCGTCAAAGTCGTGCCATACCCTGGCGAAAGCATCGACTCGATCGTTCGGCGCTTCAAGAAGATCGTCCAAAAGAGTCTGATCCTTGTTGATGCTCGCCGGCACGAGTACTTTGTCCCCAAAAGTCAGCGGCGTCGGCTTAAGAGCCTGCAGGCGCGCAGGAGACGCCACGCATGAGTACGATCGATGTGCACGCCGCACTCTCATCGGTTGCGCAGGACGAGCTGGCACGGCGTCGGCTGGCAGACTTTATCAGGCTCCTTGAGCCAAGCTACGAGCAGACTCGGCATACACGTGCGCTTTGCGACCATTTAGAGGCCGTCGAGCGCGGCGAGATTGATCGGCTCATCATCCAGATGCCGCCGCGGCACGGCAAGACGTTGCACGTATCGCAGGCGCTGCCGGCGTGGGTGTTCGGTCGAAATCCTCGCGCACAGATCATCCTCGCTTCGTATGGCGCGGAGCTCGCCGAGGAGAACTCGCGCAAGGCGCGATCCTTCGTGCGCAGCGATGTTTGGCCGTTCGAGTGCCGCGTGTCCGAAGAATCGCGCGCGCAGAACCGCTGGCACACTGATGCCGGTGGGATCTTGATTGCGACAGGCTGCGAGGGCGCGGTGACCGGCAGAGGCGCGAATTATCTCATTATCGACGATCCGATCCGCGATCGTGCCGAAGCAGACTCTGAGCTGATACGCAAGAGGTTGTGGGATTGGTGGACGGATGTGGCCCGTACACGGCTAATGCCGAAGGCGCGCGTAATCCTCGCGTCCACGCGTTGGCATTTCGATGACCTGACCGGGCGGATATTAAACACTGAAGACGGGAAACGTTGGACGGTTCTCTCGCTGCCGGCGATAGCCGAACAGGGTGACGTGCTTGGACGAAAGCCAGGCGAAGCGTTATGGCCGGAATGGTTTCCCATTGATGCGTTGCCGAGCGTTGAACGCGGGGAAATGTCCTCGCGGTCCTTTGAAGCCCTTTTCCAACAGCGGCCCTCGAGCGAGCAAGGTGGACTTTTTAAGCGCCTGTGGTTTGAAAACCACTTCGACGGACCGCTTCCGGTCATTATGGACCGCATCACCCAGAAGGCCGGCACGCCGTTTGAAGAGATCATCGAGCGTCCGCGGCGCTTCGAGGTGATCGGTGCAATCGATTGCGCTTCGAAGACGACCCTCAACGCCGACTTCTCGGTCATCGCAATCGTAGCGACCGACGGCCGAGATTTCTACTGCCTTGACATCGTAAGACATCGCTGCGAGTTCCCGGAGCTCGTCGCGATGACGATAGAGACTTTTCGCAAATGGAGCCCGAGTCGGTTATACATCGAAGACACGAGCAACGGGACGCCTTTGATCCAAGAGCTTCGGCGATCGAGTGCGCTGCCGGTGATCCCCGTGACCGTGAAGGGATCGAAAGTCGCAAGGGCCGAGGCGACGACGGCCTGGTTTGAGTCGTCGCGCGTGAAGTTTCCGAGTGGTGCCCCGTGGCTGAGCGATCTCGTTGACGAATACGGCACCTTCCCGCTGGGGAGGCACGACGATCAGGTCGATGCGCTCACAATGGCGCTGCGTCTGAGCTGTACGCTGGCAGAAAGTAATATGCGCGCCGAAGCGGCGGCATCTCAGTTTCACGATTGGATGGACCGCTGATGCCGACCGAAGACCTCGCCTTCGTTAAGGGGCTCGATTGCTCCGAGCTCGACAACGACGAGTTTTCCGATATGGTTGCGGTCCTGTCGACCGGCTGCGCGACCGAAGCCCAACTTCATCGGCTCAAGGGCGCTGCGGCTCGACAGGCGGATGCAGCGAGCCCGTTTTCTTCCACACTCACAATCTAGGAGAACCTCAGTGAATATTACAGATTATAACAAGGGCGTCGCGAAACGCGAGGAGCTCGACGTTGTGCGAACTCTCGACGTGCTTGAGCTCAACCAAGGCGAGTTCAAGTACATCACCGACGCGCGGAATGGGATACTAACATATCCCGGGCTCGGATACCTAAAAGCCGCGGCTCAGCGGCAGTCGGAAGTGAAAGCGCGCGCCGCCGCGGCCGATAGCGCGGAGTTGCCAGAATGAGCGACGCGGCGAAAAGTAACGTCGCCGAGACGCTCGCGAAACGCAGGCCAGACGAGGCGCCCGTCAATCTCAAATACGAGTTCGTGAACCAGACGCTCGACGTCGATCTCGCGCAGATCGGGGCTGCTCAGGCAGCCTATGAAGTCGAGCAGCGGGTCAAGCAGATGAAAGCGAGGGCAGCGTAGTGATGACCACGACTCAGGTGAAGATCTCCGAGCTCGTTGCGGAGATCGAACGGCTCACGCCGTTGGCCGAGGCCGAACGCCTGGCTACAATCGCGGGCATCGAGGATCTGTGCGTCGGGTGCGGCGAGATACTCGACGGGGCCAAGGCCGAGCGCGACCGATTGGTCGACGAACGCCAAGCCGCGCTCCTTGCCGAAGACGTGAGGCACTATCGGGACACGCGCGATCGACGAGACGAAACCTTCGCGCAAATCTCCAAGCTCGATGCTGAGATCGCGAGTTCTTCGGAACAAGAGCGCGATCTGTTCCGGCGGGCGAACGACATTGCCAAGTGGACGGATCGCGCAACCGGCAGGTTCCCGCAGGGCCATCTTGCGTCGGCAACGTTTCGCGACCGATTCGGAAACATACTCGACGTTTCGCCGATCGATGCGCAGCAAAAGAAAATCGTACCCGATGAGCATTGGCCCGCGGTGCAGAAACTGCGGGATCTGTACGTTCAGCGTGCGGTTATCGGGCAGTCTCTCTCTTCGATTGAGAGTGGCCTCCGCGAGATGGCCGTAAAAAACCCGGCGCTTGCGTTCGTGAAGGCACGCCAGCTGACACCCGCCTAGCCTCCTGCGGCCGGGCCTCGTAAAGGTGCCGCGGGGCTGAGCGCTTTAGACAACGTTCCAGCTCGCGCGCGATCGATAATAATGGCGGCCGTCTGGCTTCCAGTCCGGAACACCACGGCCCGCTTGTTCTCCGGATTGATTTGCACCCCGTCTGTGAAGCGCGCAATGCTCAGAATCTTGGATAGCGGCCACGAAAAGCTGTTCTTCGCCCCGACGAAGATGATTCGCTGATTTGTCACTATTAGGCGACCCGTATCGTCGACGGCCGTGTACGACTGCGTGATCGGTTCGGATGCATACGTGCTCGCATGCCAATAGAAGCCTTTGGCGATCCGGATCGACGGGCCGCTGCTGGATCCTACGCGCCGCGTGCGCGTATGGGCACCGATAATACCCGCCGCGCTGGCAAAGTAGGCGGCTTCGCCTGGCGCCAGCGTGAGTTCTGGCACGGTGATCGGTGGAAGCGGCGACTGCGTAATTTCCTTAAAGCGCTCTTGAAAGGCGGCTGCGCGCTCCACTCGCTGCTTGCTGCCGGCACGCGCGGCGAGAACTACAAGCACAATAAGACCGGCGAGAACGAGGAAGCCGATAAAGCTTCCGACGGCTCCCGCAGCGACGTCCGCGGACGATGGCCTTGCAACGTGATGTGTCACAGCATGCGCGTGCCTCACGGCATGCTGATGGACTCGCGCCGCCGTCGACGATGGCTTAGGCGTCATCGGTGGGGGTTTCTTGTACCCTCGACTCTTCAACCTCTAAAGACGGAGTGAGCTAATCATGACCGACTCCTGGCTGATCAGCGTTATGATGCGCTTCACCAGTAACGGGTCGCGCGTGATGGCGGAAATGACAGCCGCCACGCGCACGGCAAACCGCGCAATTGAACTGCAGACTGCGCAGGTCGATAGAGCCACGCTGGCCATGCAACGGTTTAAGGCCGAAGCGGTTGGCGTTGGACTGACGATGGCGAAGTCGTTTGCGATCGCGGGCGCAGCGGTGGGCGCGTATTCCGTCGTTCAGGCCGCAAGTCTGCAGCGCACGCTGACCGCAATCGGAAACGAAACCGGGGCAAGTGGCGCAAAGCTCGATAAGTTTCGGGCAGCGGCCTTTCAGATTGGCAACCAGATTGGTGTCGCGCCAACCGATGCGGCGCAAATTCTGCTGCAAACCTCCCGTCTAACGGCCGGTCAACTTCAAGTCGCGCAGATGCTCAAGGTTGCCCCGTCGATCGCGCAGTTCGCAAGCGTATTGAACTACAACCGGCCGAACGTTTCCGTGGAGGATGCGGTGACGGCCGGGCTGCAGCTGGTTCACCAATTCCGCGCCTACCAGCCTGCACAGATGTATCCGTTGCTCGATAAGGCCTATCGTCTTAGCGGCTTGATGACCGAAACGCCGTCGCAGGCTGTGCGGCAAATGAGCTACTACGAGCCGCTGTTCAAGGGTCTCAAGATCGACAATGATACGTCGATCGCAATGATGGCGCTGCTCGATCGCGCCGGCTTCCGCATGAAGGTCGGCACGAATGTCCGGGCGATGATGTTGCAGGCGCTGGGGCCGCTGCAGCTGACGTCGCACGTGCAGAGCGCGAAGCTCGGCTACCTCGAACAGATGGGCGTCTTCAACCGCCGCGGACAGTTCCAATGGAATACCGCGGACGGCGGCGTCAACTTCATGGGGATGCTCGGCTCCATTGCGACATGGGAGCAGCGTCAACGCGCCATGGGGGTTCCCGAATCCACCCTTGCCAAGATTCTTTACAGCGTCTACGGCAAACAGGGCGGCACGATTGCGCAGTTGATGGCCGATCCGCAGATGACGGCCTTCTTGGGCGACATTCGAACCTATCTTGCGAACCCCAACGTCAGCCTTGCCGCAGGCGCGCGCAATCGAGAGAACACCGTCGGATTCCAAGCTGGCCGCGCATGGGCCAATCTCAAGGCAGATCTCACTGAGCTTGGCTGGGTGACACTTCCGAAACTAACCGGCGACTTTCGCAGTCGAAGAGTCCGCTTATCTGCCGGCCCCTCAATACGGCGGTGATTTGGCCCATCAAGACTGTGGAGGCAACTTCTTGAGGTCGCTCATCGCTTCGTAGATGCCCACTTGAGCTTGACTTTCTGGGCCAAATCGCCAGCGCATCGTCTCTGTGGTCAAGGCGCTGATGCGATCCACTTTGAAGCGAATCTTGTTGCCATCGTCCCAAACCATCGTGAGCGTTGATGGGACGCCCGGCCCCGAGGGTTGTCCCCAAATCCTCTCGACTTCAGCCGCAACTTCCCATGTCATTGGGATTGGCTTCATGCCGTCGACGAATAGGAAATAGACTGGCGTAGTCCCCAATTTCCTAATGCGCCCACCCAGCGTGGCGATCGACGCGCGGCAACGGCCGATTATAAAACGTGGCGCTGCGGTGATCGACTGAAAGCTCCGTCGGAGCGATACCGATTGTCGGCCCGCGACGTAAAACATATTCATTGAGCGCTTCGCTTCGGCACGCGCACCAGCCAATACTCGACATCGTCAAGCGCAATCCGCTGGCGGCGCCGGCTGATCTGCGGCGAGAACATGGTCCCGCGGTCATCGTAGTACAGACAGAGCCACGCGAGAAGGCGCGCTCTGTCCTCGGGGCTTAGGCGCTTGAGCGCCGCTCTCGCGGCCTGAGGGTCGCCCCAAGGCTCTCGATCGCGTTCGTATTGCGGCGGCCTAGCCATGAGGCGAACAGGTGTTCGGGCCTCAAAAGGGAAACCCGCTCTCCCATGACGATAAGCAGCCTTCTCTCGCTAAACGCGTTCGCAGGGCGCCGCATGGCCGTGCACTAAGTCAAGCGCCGTGGCTCGAACTGCGTGTGGAAGTATTTTCTCCTCGCGGCACGTGCCTAGAGCGAGGTGAGCGGGCGCCGCACGGGGACGCGATCGGTCACCGTGCACTTCTTTCGGGTAATCGTGGATCATCAGCGAGATCCGCTCCTGCGCATGGACATCGCCGGAACGCACGACCTACTCTCGAAGCTGCCATTTGACCAGTCGGTGTCACCAAGCCGCTATTATCATTCAGCTAACGGCGATCTCTTCATGATGTGGTCAGACCTTATGGTTGGCTACCCCAATAGGCTCCGCGTTCTCGCAGGCAAGGAGTTGCCGGATGCATCGCCGTCCTACGAGTTGAACGGGGCCTTCAGCGTTGCAGAACTAGGTGCGGAGAGCGCGCGATGGGTAGCACCAACGTACTGCGTCATCTACCCAGAAACGAATCTTGCCGGAATGATCTACACCGTCGAGGGACCGAGGCCGCCGCAGATCGCTCAGTATTTACAGGGCGAGGAAGCTGTAGGGGTTCCATTTCAGGTAGACTTTGAAGCTTTAGCAAACCCGAACATTCAAGCCGAGCTTCAGCGGCTGCGTTTTATTCGCAAGTTGGAGTTGCAGTATCATCCGTCCACGACGCCGACGCTGTTCCGAGGTCAGCACGCGGATTTGGATTCGGTGATGCAAGCGTTGATCGATGCGCGCGAAGCGGCGAGCATCAAGATCGTTGTCGACGCCGGCATGAAGGGTGGAGCGAGACTTGACCAACTCAAGGACAAGCTCATGGATCTCATCGGCCGTGGTCCACTGTTGGGCAGCGCGCGCAAGTTCGTCGTGACCGGTCCGGACCAGTTCACTAAGAAAAGCGTGCCGGTAAATCTACTGACTCAGGTCATCTGCGCGACGAAGATCGTACCGCTCCAAACGGGGGCAAAGAATCTAGACAAGGAAGCTGCCTTTTTGGCAATCGAGGAAGCTTATGGCGAACACCTTACGCAATTTCCCAGTGTCGAAATCACCGATCCGGACGGCGTGGAAGAATGACGCCTTCTGGATCGACGCAATGGGTGCCGCCGCGCTAGCTGTGGCAGCGGTCACCGCCGCCGAACGCGACTGGCTGTCATTTGGAACGGATCTGCGGGGAGTAAAGTCCAACCTCTATCCGGTAGAGGCGCAAGTCTTCGCGGCCATTCTCGGATTCCTTATTGCGGGCGCGGCCGTCCTAGTAGCTAGCGCAAATCTCGAGCGGTTGAAAGCCGGAAGTTTTCAACTCTATAAGTTACTCGCGCGCTCCTTCCGGGATTCGATGTTAGTCCTGATCGGCGGCATTGCCTATGTTGTCGCAGTTATGATATTCGATCAGGGCAAGTCGGCGGTTGCGCCGGCAGCGATTGCAGTGGTGATCTTAATCTTGGTTTTGACGCGAGTGTCTAGAGCGGTGCGACGACTTTATCTGACGCTTTTGATTTAGCGTTTGGCTTAGAGACCGCGACCCAGATGGACAGGTAGGATGCCCGCGCGGTAAGAGGGAAACAAAAATTAAATATGACGGAAGAACAAACGTGGAGGGTTGTGGTAGTTTCACAGGAGCGCGGGACGAAGCGCGACACCTCTCAATCGGTAGGTGGATTCCCGGACCGAGATACCGCTCTGAAAGCAGTAGAAACGTTTGAGGGACAGGCAAACAGGGCTACGACTCATGTCGCGGTACTAGAATCGCCGAACGGCGAGCGCCTCGCGATACTGCCAGTCGATTTCCGTTCGACGAAGATCGAGCCCGAGTAGAGCGGATTCGGGTAGTTTAGCCCGTAGAAGCTATTTCCTCATCAGCACTCGTCCCACGCCGCGCGAACCTGGCAAAAAGCCCAAAGGCGCCCGCCTAAACGAGCGCCTTTAGCGACACAAAACCCCCCCCTTCTAGGCTAAGCCGAGCCAACGGTCGAGCTTACTTGGGGACGCGACTCGTACTTTTCGCGGCGCACTTTTCCGCGGAACTCCTCTACGAGGTCGTCGAGATTGGGCCGATGCAGCGGATCCAATGCAACGATCGCCCCTACTCGCAGCGCGAAGTCGAAGGCGATGCCAAATACGATCGACCCCGATAGGCCATGATCTTCGACGCCTAGCGCGCTACACGCGATTTGATCTGGCGCATCACAGCCGTTAACATCTGGCGTCCCGGGAGGGTCATCGCAAAAGCGGTTCAGAGCCGATGTGGTGAGAGCTGATAACGCGTTGAAGTCAACACTCATGCGGCGCCACCGTTCTTCTCGGCCTGGGCTTGGAGCTGCATCTTATCGATTCGTTCTTGCATGCGCCCTTTGAGGTCTAGGAAAATCTCCTTGACTTCCTGGAGCGCTACCCGCGGTGGTGATTGCAGTGCTGCAGCTGTGGCCTCGACGCCGAACTTGACGCCGTAGCCAAATATCGCACTCGTCGTTATGTCGTGCACGTAAGCGTCATCGAACGTCTTGGTGTGGATTTTGTTAAGCTCCTCTTCGAGGAGTATTTCGACGGCGAGATCCGCTTCGAGCTTGTCGTCGGGTGATTTGAATGCATCGGGATCAATCGCTTGCAGATAGCTGCCGAGAATGGTTGTCACGGTCGTAGCGTCGATCGTGACGGCATCCTGATCGGTCATAGTCGCACTCATCGTGGAAACGGTTCCTTTCTGCCGCCCTTAGAGGGCGGCCGCTAGTTGGGTTTGAGCGAAATGGGGTAGCACTTAAAGCGTTCGTCCGCAACCTCTCGTCGCTGGATGAACTCGGCGGGAAGCGTCGTACCGTGGAACACCCGGCGCTCCCGCCCTCGTGCAGCCTAAGCAACGGCGGTTAGCGCGCGATACAGCGTCGAGCGGCCGACCTTGAGAACCCGTGCAACGTGTGCGGCGCCGTATCCGCTGTGGAGCATTTCGCGCGCGGCCTGAAGCCGAGACGAGTTGAATGCGGGGCGCCGGCCAACCGGTTCGCCGCGGCGCTTCTTGGCCGCGAGCGCTTCACGTGTCCGTTCCCGGATCAGCTCGCGTTCGAAGTCGGCGAGAGACGCGAAAATGTGTAGCACGAGGCGGCCGGCCGCGGACGTCGTGTCAATGGATTCGGCGAGGCTTCGGAAGCCGACGCCGCGCGCGGCGAGTTCGTGCACCGCGGCGACCAGATGCGGCATCGAACGACCGAGGCGATCGAGCCGCGCGACGACGAGTGTATCGCCCGGCTGCAGAGCCGCTAGAGCGGTCTCTAAGCCCGTTCGATCAGTCTTTGCGCCCGATGCAACGTCGGAGAAGATCTGAACGCAGCCAGCGGCCCGCAAAGCGTCTTTCTGCGCGTCCAGCGTTTGCTCGCCGGTTGAGACTCTCGCGTATCCGCGATATGATGGTGTAGTCATTGGAACTCAACCTTCCTTTGGCACGGCCTCGGCGAGTTCACGCTCGCTGGGGCCTCTTACTATTGCCACCATCCTAGCACCGCTACAACCTAACTACAACCTATCGATCGGAAAACGATGGACCCCACCGGATGCAAGCGGACTTATTTTCGGCGTAAAAGTGCAGGTTTGCCGTCCACTTATGGCGTTGAGTGTGCCTTCCAAGCAAGAGTCGCGGGTTCGATTCCCGCCGCCCGCTCCAGAGCAAAACTCTTACGCCGCAAGAGCTTTGTTTTTTTGATTCCAGGGCCGTTCTTGTCTAGTTGATCCCGCTGCTTCGGCCCGTGCGCCGGGCAGAACATTTATTTCGTCGGAACCTTCACTAGCCAGTAGGCCACGTCGTCAATCGTCACGCGTTTGCGCCGTTGGGTAATCGTGGGTGAGTACATCATCCCGGTGTCGGCGTAGAACTTCACGAGCCAGGCCATGACGAAGGCGCGGGCTTCGGGGCTGAGCTCTTTCAGGAGGGCCTTGACGTTGGCCACGGCCATGGAATCGTTCTCAGGATAGGCAAACTGCGGCGGTCGGGCCATAGGGGAACGTGTGTTCGATTCCGTCTGCGCGCGACCTTGCGGGCCCGGACGGGCTTGTGGGAATAAGAGCGGCTATGGATGGCGTGTATCGTGTCGAATTCGAAAACCTTGACGGCGTCCCGATCAACGGTGGGATTGTGGTCTTTGATCGGGGCCGTTTCGAGGGCGGCACTGGTGGCTACCATTACGCCGGAACCTTCGGATTCAAAGCGGGCAATCGGTTCCGTGGCGAAGGCTCAGTCATCAGGCACGCCGCCGCCGCGCAAAAGATTTTTGGAGTGTTTGGCGATGGCTGTTCTGAGTTCGACATGATCTTGATTGGATTTGTCGAGGGTGACCACGTGCGCGGATTATTGGTGTGCCTTGACGAGCGATGCCTAACGATGCGGTTCCGCCTTGCGCGAAAAATCCGATTCGTCGAGAAAGGCGTCGCGTAGGGTAAATCAAAAGGCGCCCGCGGATTAGCAGCCGAACCGATTTCTTGATGCTCTTTGGCGGCAAGAGGCGCCTGACGAATTTGAGGTCTCCGCACCTGATCGCGATCGTTCGCGACGTCGTCGAAGTGCTGGCCATTATTGCCGCCGGTGTTTGGGCGTTCTACATCTTCGCCTACGAGAATCGCATTAAGCCGTCGATGGCGAATCCCGACGTAGACGTGACGGCGTCGATACAGAGGATCGGCGAGCAGAACGGCCTGATCGCCATCGGCCTTCACCTGCGGCTCCATAACATAGGGACTGTGAAGGCACACTTTTTAGGCGTAGCCGTGAACGTGTACGGGCAACGCGTGCTAAGCAGAGCCTCCCATGTTAGTCCCCAGCGCTATGCGCTCAAATACGTGTTCGCCGGATTCTATCAGACCGGACAGCCGGTGCCGGTGTATACCTATGCCTACGTCACACACCTGGGCGACCCTTTGTCGCAAGAGGACACCGAACTCGGTCCCGGAACGACGATCGACAATTATCGAACGTTCTACGTGCCGCATAAGCGATTCGACCTTCTTACGGTCGGCGTCGACGCGCCCTATACAAAATTCGAGGATTCGACCATACCGACCCATCTGGTCGTGATGGCGCATGGTGACGTACGTGTGGCAACGGTACTTACATCGCGAGTCGAGCAATACAATATCGCTCCGGTTACGTCCCTCGACGTGAGATAGATATTAGAGCGAGAATGAAAAGGCGCGCGGTTTACGCACCGCGCGCCTCTCGATTCGCTAGAGATCTAGCGCTACTTCGTGACCAAGGGATATGACGCGATCCCGAGCGGGCTCGAGGCGCCGCTCAGTGTTGAGAAGGGCGTGGTCTGCCCCTTCTTATAGCCCACGACGTTGTCATTCTGGTTCGACTGGAAGAACGCATCCACACCGGTGAATCCGTTGAGCGTCGGGCCAAAGTTTTCTATTCCGCTCGTAATGGTTCCGGACGGAGTCGTCGTCCCATAGGTGTAGATGTTAACGTCTGAAGCTGCAAAGTTGGAAACGTAGATCTGATCCTGCTGACCGAACGAAACGCCGATCGGTCCGTTGAGAGAGGTCAAGCCCGAGTTTGTTACGGTAGTGGTACCCGCTGCGATCTCAAACACGCCGTTGGTGCTGTCGCAGGCTACCCAAATATTGTCTTTGGCGTCGACGCCGAGGCCGACCGCCTGCCCGTAGTTATTGAAATTGATCGTCTCGTATGGCGTGGTCGAGCCCGTGGCGTACGCGGTGATATCGTTGGTGCTGAGATTGCTGACGAAAACGTTGCCTTTCGAGTCAACGGCGATGCCGTAAGGTCCGCTGATGCCGGAACTAATCGTCAAGCTTGGCGAGGTTTTGCCCTTGGGATACACGGTAACGGTGCTGTTGCCGCCGTTGACAACGTAGAGCGTGCCCTTTTTATCGACGGCTACGCCGGCGGGCGCGTCGACGCCCGTTGTGATCGATCCCTCGGGTGATGCGTTAGGCGACTTGGGATTGTACATAAGGATGCCGCTCGAACCGTCGGCCACGAAGAGAATTTCTTTGTGTTTCTTTTTCCTAAGAGGCCAGCCGCGCGGGGCATTGGGTTGGCGCGGGACGGCCGACACGACGATGGGGCCGGAAACCAGTGGACCTAGCAACGTACGCATTCCGCTGGCAACGCGATGCGAAGAAGGCGTGAACGAAGACTGGCCGGGGCTCTGGGAGTTGCTCGAGCAACCGGCTGCGAAGGCGAGCGCGGCACCTGCAATCAGCATGCGCCGCGAAAGAGTTTGGAACATCAGTAGTCCTCCGGGGCGGGGAAAAGAAGAGACCCCTTCTTTTTGATTAACGCGTGGCCTAGCCTCTTAGCGGGGACGGTTCGCCCCGCGGGGAAGCAGAGCAACCTTCCCTCAGGCTGCTCTATCCGTGATGCGCAAGGGTTTGAAACGAAAGGGCCCTCTTCGCAGAGGGCCCTTTTTATTTGGCTTTGAGAGAGCGGCGATTGAGAAGCGGCCGTTAGTGGCCGACCACCACCGCGTTGGTGAAGGTCTTGCGCGGACCTTTGAAGCTCGTATGAAAGGTTCCGGAGACGGTGGCGCTGCTGCGGTTGCTGTGCGCCTGGTTCGTTTTATCGATCACGACGATGCACTTGGAATCGCAGAGCTGAAAGCCCGCGACCTGGCCCATCATGGTGCTCGACGTCTGGAAGTTCGCGACCTTTCCCGTCACGGTTACGCTCTTGCCATCGTACGAGGACGGGTTTGCCACGATCGTTGACGGGCTAAGCGCCCCGGCTGCCACGGCGACCGCCGGGACAATGGCTAAGAGCGCGAGTAGAGCTAATCGACGCATCACATCCCTCCAGGCATCATGTCGCAGCTGATCATCTTGTTGAGCAGCGGAGCCGCAACGATATTAACGAACTGAGTTCGCGCTTCGGTGTTCGCCTTTAGCTTTGACGACATCGAACTTGAGCTGCCGCCGGACTTGTGCTTCATTTGAGACATCGTCGTTGCAAAATCGCTGCAGCTCTCGCCGTTGATCTTGGTCACAAACTGGTTAGCCGCGCCTACCGCAACTTTATCGGCCATCTGTTGGCGCATCTGCGCTTGGCTCGGAAGCGCCACGAAGGCCAACGCGACGCCGGCCATCGCCCCAACCGCGATGCGGCGCAGCAAAATAGAAGAAAGCATTTAGAAGGTCCTCCTGTAAATGAGGGTTCTGGAGGGCGCGGAAGAACCCTTGATTATGTGGGCTGTGGCGACGAGCGGGTATGCGACATACCGCCCGGGTCGTCAGTGACGTAAGGGGCATCCATGAAGCGCTTCTCCGTTTTTGTTAGCACCGCGCTGCTGGCCGCATGCGGCGGCCCGGCTTTCGTTTCCGGGCCCGGGGCACCGGTGTCGCTTGCCAATCCAAACCTACTGACGGAGGACGTGACGTCGCATCAACGAGTGTACTGGACGCTTTTTGCGGGTTCCGCCTATCCGCAAGTTCAGATCGCTGCCGTTCCCCTGCACGCGACGTCAAAAACGACGAGCATCTTCAATAACTCGAACAACTCGCTGCTGTATTCTAGCGGCATGCACGTGGACGAAACGGGAAGACTCTGGATCTTAGGGTTTGGGGTGTACCGCGGCGACCCCGGCAGCGTTTCGGTATTCACGCTGCCGTTGAGGATGACGTCGACGCCGAAATATACGTTTGTGTTGTCGGGGACTTCCGATCCCGATCATTTGACCTTCGACCGATTGGGCAATCTTTGGGTGAACTCGCACGGTAACAATGCCGTCCTGGAGTATACCGGTCCGTTCACAAAAAGCGGGACGCTCAGGCCGAAGACGACGCTAACGGATGGGATCATCAGCCCTGCGGGAATCGCGCTCGATCGCACGGGGAACGTCTACGTTTCGCTTTCTACGAGCGAGGGCGGGCACTCGATCGCCGTTTTCAAGGCGCCTGCCTCAAACAAGACGCCGTTCTATCTCCGCGGCCTGGATGGACCCGGCGGCCTAATTTTTGACGCAAAAGGCAACCTGTACGCATCGAGCAATGGCGCCCCTGACGCGGCGATCAACGGCGGCCCTCGCGCGGCGATCGTTCGCTACGACAGCGGCGATCTTGCCAAAGGCGACAGCCCCTCGATATCGGATTCTGCAGGATTTCCCGCTGGTTCGTACGAGTCCGATTTTGCCCTCACTAAAACCGGCGATCTCTACTACGCGAACTGCGGAAGCGCAGGCAGCGTGGGCGTCTACGTGTATCCGACCAGCAAAAAAGCTTTTAGCTCCAACCTTTCGCCATCGGTCGTTTATACCAACACGTACCTCCAAGACGTGGGCTGCGCCTGGGGGATCGCAATAAAGTAGTCGGCCAGCGCTGGAGGGTTCGTTGGGCGCATGACTACCTGCTTTCAACCGTACCGGCGGTGACGTTAGTCGTGGTAGGGTCTGAGGCTCCGAGTGGAGTAAGGCCAGCAGATTCGCCATTGCCGTCGTAGCTTAGTGGTAAAGCACCTCATTGGTAATGAGGAGATCATGGGTTCAATCCCCATCGACGGCTCCACTTTATAAAGCGCGCGCTTACGTACGAGAGAGGCCTGCCATGATGACGATCCGCCGCGTGCGCTCCGCTTTGAGCACATCTCTGGCCGCCGTTGCTTTCGCCGCCTGCAGCGGAGCGCCGGCGCAGTTCTCACCCTTGGGATCCGAACGAGCAACGGCCGTGCAAAACGCCGCGCGGGCATTACTCTACGTCTCCGACGGGGCTAACGTCGACGTGTTCGCGTTGCCCAACGGAAACGTGATTCAAACGCTCACCGGGTTCGCAGAGGCTAGAGGAGAGTGCGCGAACGCTCGCGGGGACGTTTTCATTGTCGACTCGCGGCAAAGCGTCATCCGCGAATATGCGCACGGCAGCAAAAATCCGATTAAACTCCTAGACGATAGCGGCCATAGCCCGACTGATTGTTCCGTCGACCCGAGGACGGGTAATCTCGCCGTTGCAAATTCCAAAAACGTTGCGCTTTTTTCCGGCGCTAAGGGGCGCCCCGTCTACGTTAGGGACTTGAGCATCGGAAATTATTATTTTTGCGCGTACGACGATAAGGGCGACCTCTTCGTCGACGGGCTTCACTACAGGACCCGCACGGTGGCGCTTGCGGAGCTGCCCAAGGGCAAGACCGCGCTCATGGATATCGCGCTCAACGAAAGCCTATCCTATCCTGGCGGGGTCAAGTGGGACGGTAGGTATCTCGCGATGACGGGGGGCACCGCCGCGATCTACCGCTTCAAGATCAGCGGGCGTGGCGGCACGAAAGTTGGCGTCACGGCGATCGGCCGTTCGTATGGCGTTTATGCGTTTTGCATCGAATCCCGCGCCGTCTACGTTCCAGGATTGTTCCATAGCCGAGACCAAGCGAACGTCCGGGCGTACGCCTACCCGGCCGGAGGCAAGGCTTTTAAGTCGTTCGTCGGCTTCAGCAGCCCCGTCGGCGCGGCGGTAAGCGTCGTCAAGTAACGACCGACGGCGTCGCACGCGCGCGCCGGCGCTCGGTTACGTCGCGCAGCTCATCGCCTTCTTGACGAACGCGTCGGCAGCGTCGCTCCACGGGCGCTTGAAATCCTTCGGCCAATGCGTTGCATCCGACCATAGGCGGTCGAGACCGCGCCGAACCTCGGCGTCGCCCTGGGTGAACTGCGCGAGCAAGTCGCGCCAACGTTGCGCGAGCGCCTGGGCCGGCTTGCTCGACGGATCGACGCCCGCGGATGCGGCAGCTTCAACCTCGGCGAGAAGCGCCGCCCAGTCGCGCTCCCCTCGTTCGGCGATCCCCCGTGGCGTGTTGCGCCGGCGCTCTTCCACTTTGCGCCGTGCATCTTCGGAATAATACTTTTGCGTCCAGTCCCAGTCGTTTTGCATGATGAATACCTCCATGACCGAGCGCAGTGTTTGCCAGCGATCGGCGTGTGCGTTGCCGGCGAGGGCGCGTTCCGCTTCGTCGATTGCGGCGAGCGCCAGTTCGAGCCGCCGCTTCCGCCGCGCGATAACCTCGCGCTGCAGGCGCAGGGCATCGCCGAGCGGCCGGTCCGAGCCTTGCAGCAGCTCCTTGATTTGGTCCAAAGTAAATCCGACGAAACGCAAGGCTAGGATGTGTTCGAGCCGTTCGAGTTCCCGCTCGCCGTACAACCGGTATCCGGATTCGCTGAGCTCGGCGGGCTTGAGGAGCCCCAGCCGATCGTAGACGTGAAGCGTCCGAACGCTCACCCCGGCGTCCTCTGCGAAGGGCTTGACCCGGCGGAGTCGTCTGGCGGTTCGTGGTTGCATTATTTGCCTCGGGAGGAAGTTTAGGGCATGACGCAAGGTCAGAGTCAAGAGTGCGGGCGACCGCAGAGGTGGCCGCTTGGCCGGGTAAGCGGGGAAGCACCTTTTTGCGCGTTTTCTAACGACCGGCGCACTGGCCCGGGAGTATAATGATAATTAATTATGCGCTTCTCAATGGTTCCCACAGGCATGAAGCTCGCCGCCGCTCTTTGCGCGGCAGCTCTTCTCGCGCTTCCTACGTTAGCCGGGGCGCAGTCGTACCCGAGCTACGCGGTCGCACCGCAGCAAACGATCAAAGGCACGATCACCGGCTTCAACGGGGCCTACACGGTCTACGTTCAGGACGTCAAAGGCTACAGCGACAACATCCAGATGCATGACGGCACGGTCATCAACCCGACCGGCATCAAGCTCCAGGAGGGCATGCGCGTCAGCATCTATGGTTATCCCAACGGGCCCGCCTTTCAAGCCTATCGCATTGACGTACCGGCGCCCGCCTACTATGGCGATTCCGGCTACGGCGATTCCGGTTACGGCCCCTATGGCGGAGGTGGTTATGGCGGCGGTGGTTACGGCTACGGCGGCTATGGTTACGGCGGCGGTTACGGCTACGGCGGCGGTTACGGCTACGGCGGCGCCTATCCCTATTGGGGTATCGGCATCGGTTGGTGGGGCGGCTGGGGTTGGCCAGGCTGGTGGCCCGGCTATTACGGCGGCTATCCTTACTACAACCGCGGCTATGGCGGCTATTATCGCGGCTATCCTTACTATCGCGGTGGGTACCGCGGCCCGGTGCACGGCGGCGTCGGCGCTCCGGTGCGCGGCGGCGTGGGTGCCCCGGTGCGCGGCGGCATGGGTGCCCCGGTACACGGCGGTGTGGGTCCCCCACGCGGCGGGGGCGGCACCGTACGCGGGAATCCGCGACCTTAGCGACGCTCCAAGATCTTAGCTAACGCTCCAACGCAGAAGGCTCGCTACCACAGCGAGCCTTCTGCTACGAGTATGTAAAGAATGGGGCCAAGCCCCCACACGATGCTTACCACGAACCAGACGACCTTCTTGAGCGTCGTCATATCGCCGCGCGCGATGAGATTGATCCACATCAGGATCATGGCGATGGGGTGCAAGATGATCGACAGCAGAATTTCGACGAGGAGCTTCATCCCAAGCTATTCGGTCCTGCATCGCTTTGACGCCTTCGTTCGTTATGGACATGTGAGGAGCCGAACATGAAACACGAAGTCACGCCCGAGATCGAGAAAAGCGAGCAGGAATGGAAAAGCCAACTCGGCTCGGAGCGCTATCACATCTTACGCGAGGCCGGCACGGAAGCACCCTTTTCCGGATCGCTCCTTCAGGTCAACGACGACGGCACTTATCGTTGCGGCGCGTGCGGTCAGCCGCTGTTCACCTCGGATACGAAGTTCGAGTCGCACTGCGGTTGGCCAAGCTTCACACGTCCCGAGCAACAGGAAAACGTGCGGTTGCTCGAAGACTACAGCCATGGCATGCATCGCACCGAAGTCCGTTGTAAACGCTGCGATTCGCACCTCGGTCACGTGTTCGATGACGGACCCAGCCCTGAAGGGACGCGCTATTGCATAAATTCTCGTTCACTCGACTTTACGCCTTCGCATCAATCCTCGGCCTCGGACTCCTCGCCCTAAGCCCGCGGGTCGCGGCCGGCCCGCTGCCGAGCGTTGACCCCGAAATCGTTTCCGTGCTCTATGCGGGCTCGCTCGTCACTCCAATGGAGGGACCGGTGAAGGCGGCACTGCTCGCCTCCGGTATCGATTTCCAAGGTGAGCCCGGCGGCAGCAAGGCGCTGGCTAATCTCATCGCGGGCGGCATCCGCTTCCCCGACGTTTTCATCAGCGTCGATCCGCGGCTCGTCACAAAGCTGGGCGGACGCGTCGCTTCCGCGACGACGTTCGCAGGAACGAGCTTGGGCATCGCCTGGGCGCCGAACTCCCGATACGCCGCAACCTTCGACGCGGTAGCCGACGGAAAAAGCTCGCTCGAGCGTGCCCTCGAAACGCCGGGAATCCGGATCGGTCGCACCGATCCGCAACTGGATCCAAAGGGCGAGTACACCCTGCAGGCCGTCACGATGTGGTTAGGGCATGCCGGCGAACGGCGCATTCTCGGCGACGACCAAAACCCGTCGCAGATCTTTCCCGAACAGGATCTTCTGGCGCGCGTGGACACCGGGCAAGCCGACGTGGGATTCTTCTATCGCACCGAGGCCATCGCGCGGGGTTATCGCTTCATCCCACTTCCCGGAAACGCCGCACTCACCGATCGGATCACCTATACGTTGGCCATCATGAGCGCGCCGCCGCATCCTAAAGCGGCGCGAACTTTCGCGGACTTCATCCTTACGGGCGCGGGCCGTACGATCTTGGAACGAGCCGGCCTCACTTATCTGCACGCGCCAAAGGTGCTCATGAAGTCATGACCACATGACCGTAAAGCCGCAGTTCCCGAACGAGCAAGCCCACGACGGCAGCTTCAAGCGCCAAGACGACGAGTTTCGGGATTGGGTGAAGGCTAACGGCAGCTCGGAGTACCCCGCGGAATCCGGACGCTATCACCTCTACGTTTCACTCGCTTGTCCTTGGGCGTGCCGTGTGATCATCGTGCGCAAGCTCAAAGGCCTGGAACGCGCGATCGGCATGACCGTCGTCGATCCGATTCGCGACGAACGCGGCTGGCGCTTTACCGCGGCGGAACCCGATCCCATCAATGGCTGGGCCTTTCTGAGCGAGGCGTACTTTTCCAGCGATCCGGGATATCGCGCACGCGTTACGGTGCCCGCACTCTGGGACAAACGGCGCGGACGCATCGTCAGCAACTCCGACGACGATATCATGCGAATGTTCGAAGGAGAGTTCGACGCATTAGCCGTCAATCCAAAACTCGACCTCTACCCGCGCGCGCTGCGCCCGGCGATCGACGAGCTCAACGATCTGCTGTACGAAAAGTTCAACAACGGCGTCTATCGCGCCGGGTTTGCCACCGCGCAGTCTCCCTACGAACGCGCCGCTACCGGGGTCTTCGAACTGCTCGACGCGATGGAAGAGCGTCTCGCACACCAGCGTTACCTCTTCGGTTCGCAGCCGCTGGAGAGTGATTGGCGCTTCTTCGTAACGCTCGTCCGCTTCGATCCGGTCTATTACGGCCACTTCAAGTGCAATCTGCGCCGGATCGCGGATTACCCGAACCTTTACGGGTATTTGCGGGACCTCTACCAAATCGACGGCGTCGCCGAAACGGTGAACTTCGACCATATCAAACGGCACTATTACGTGACGCAAAACGAGATCAACCCGACTCGGATCGTACCGATCGGGCCGCTGATGGACCTGACCGCGCCGCACGGCCGGGAACACCTCTCGCCGTCGGCAGCGGCGCCCTAAAAAACGCCCCGAACCGCCTTGACATCGAACATATGTTCGATTAGGATGAATCTCCCATGGCGGCGCCGGCGGCTTCCCTAACTTGTCATCCTGAGGCTGTCGAAGGGGCCCGTCGAGAGGCCTTCGAGGCCCTCAAGTCGCGCTTGAGCGCCCAAGGCCAAGCTCCCCCGTTACCGGTCGAAGGCATCCTTCCGAGCGCCATCCCCGAGCTGGACCAGCTCCTCGGCGGCGGCTTGCCGTGTGGAACCGTCGCGACGCTCGAAGGCGCGACGGGACGCTGGAGTGTGGCGGGAGGGCTGGTGGCCCGGGTGACGCGCCAGAGCTTGGTCGCAATCCTCGACGACGGAACGCTCTATCCGCCGGCGCTGGCCGAGGCGGGAGCTTGTCTCGAACGGATTCTAATCGTTCCTGCACGCAAAGCGCTTCAGATCGTGCGCGCGGTCGACATTCTGCTGCGCTCGCGCATCTGCAGGCTGGTGCTCATGCCGGCAATCGCCTTGCGCGACTCGGTTTGGACGCGATTGGCGAAGCTCGCACATCGCAGCGGCGTGCTCTTGATCGTGATGACGTCGCGCGCCGGCGTCTCGCTGAGTGCTGCGGCCGGGCTGCGCCTGCATTGCGCACTCGAGCGGATCGTCATGCACGGTACGCGAGGGCTTTGGGGCGCCTTCGCGGGTTTCGAGCTCCGCATCGGCGTGCGCAAACATAAACATCTGGTTGCGGAACGTACGGCTCGCTTGCGAGTCGGACGTGAGGAAATGCGCGATGCTGCTCTGCGTTAGCGTCGCCGCGGATTGGCTGGCCGGCGACGAAATGCAGGCGCGCGGGCTCTGGGAAGAGATCCTCGACGCTCTAGATGCCGTTTCGCCGCTGATTGACGACGTTCGCTCCGGCCTGGCTTTTCTCGATATGCACGGCATCGGCAGTGGCGCGCAAACGTGGATGGCGCAAACGCGCTCGGTCCTGGAACATTTTGGATGTGAGCTCCGACTCGGTGCGGGCCCAAATAAGATCGCGGCGCTGGCGGCGGCGCACATTAAAGACGGGAGCATCTGCGAACCCGGGGCGGAAAGCGAAATGCTTGCGCCGCTGCCATTGGCGCTGCTCGACATCGAGCCGGCAACAATGGAACGGCTTCGGCTGCTGGGCATCGAGCGTCTCGGAGAGTTGGCGCGTTTACCGCACGGACCGTTCGTGCGCCGTTTCGGCGCCGCAGCCGCGGTCTGGCACGAACTCGCGCGCGGCATCGACCGCCGGCCCTTCATTCCGCGCGCTCACGCCGTCGCGATCGAGGCCTCGATTTTCGGTCAAGGGCATGCCGCGGATGAAACGCAGGTATTCTTTGCTCTACGCATGCTGCTGGCGCGGATCTGCGCCGACCTGGATTGTTGCGGCAAGCGCGCCGGTGCGCTGCATCTTGCCATCGAGCTTGAAGACGCCGATACGTGTGGTTTCGACGTTCCGCTTGCGATACCGACGGCGCAGGAACGCAGCATGTTCGACATGTTGCGCGCAAAACTGGAAGGCGCCACGTTCGCCGCCCCAATCGTCGGGCTACGGTTGCAGGCGCTTCAACTTGAGGAAGGAGGAGAAGCCCAAGTATTTTTTACCGCCGACGACTTCGACTCCCAGCGTGTCGCGGTTACGATCGCGCGCCTCGAAGCGGTGCTTGGCGAGCGCATCGCTCGCGCCAAGACGCGGGACTCGCATCTGCTCGAAGAGCGATTCGTTTATGAACCGTTTCTTTGTCATCCTGAGCCCCTCGACTCCGCTCGGAATAAACTCCGTCGAAGGATCTCGCCTCGGGCGATGTTTGCCGCAACCCCGAAGGATGCGTGCAGCAACCTCGTGCCTCAGTTGCGGCTGCTCCAAGTACGGGAAGTATCGGTTCAGCTGCGTGGCGGCGAGCCGGCAATCGTCGATCGTCAGGCGGTGCGCCAGTGTGCGGGTCCGTGGCGCATCTCCGAACGGTCCTATGTCCCTTCACCGGTAACGCGCGACGAATACGACGTCGCGCTGGAAGACGGAACGTTCGCGCGCATCTACCGCCAAGGTTCCCATTGGTACTTGCGAGGCGTATACGAATAGCCTCTGGACTGACATGGGCAATGAGAAGGCTCCAGTTTTTTCGACAAAAGACAGGATGTCGTACTCCTTTGGGGTTGCGAAAAAATGGAGCAGTAGAAGCGCGCACGGATGCGCGCGACGGGCGTCTTCGAATTGCCCATGTCGGTCCGGAGGCGCTTAGTTTTTCGAATCGCCCATGTCTCAGCATGCGGTAGAGGACTATGCGGAACTCCACGCATGGTCGAATTACAGTTTTCTGCAGGGCGGCTCGCATCCGGAAGAGCTGGTAGAGCGCGCAGCCGCGCTCGGATTAGCGGCGATCGCGCTAACCGATCGCGATGGCCTTTACGGAGCCGTGCGGTTTTCCACTTACGCCCGCAAACGGGGCATCGCGGCAATCGTCGGCAGCGAGCTGACCTTTGAAGACGGCTCGCACATCCTGCTCTTGGTCGAAAACGAGCGCGGCTACGCAAATCTTTGCCAGCTTGTCTCGAGCGCACAACTACGAGGAAGCAAGGGCGATGCCCGCCTGCGGATGGGCGACCTCGAGCATCACAACGAAGGATTGGTGGCGCTGTCGGGCGGTCCGCTGGGCCGCGTCGAACGGGCGCTCGCCCAGGATGGCCCAAACGCAGCGGCGCGAGAAGCGCGGCTTTTGGGCGCGCTTTTCGAGCGGCGCTTCTTCCTCGAGCTCCAGCAGCATCTCACGCCGCAAGAAACGCAACGCAACCTGGAACTCATCCGGCTCGCGCGCGAGTTGCAGTTGCCTTACGTCGCAACCAATGCGGTGGTGTACGCCGAGAAAGACGACGCGCTGGTTGCCGACGTGTTGTCGTGCGTGCGCGACGGCACGACGCTCCAAACGGCGCGGGACGCCAACCGGCTGCGGCCCAACGCGGAGTTCCATATCAAAGCGCCGGACGCAATGCGCCGGCTCTTCACCGAACATCCTGAGGCGATCGAGCGCAGCATTGAAATCGCGCGGCGCTGCCGTTTCAGGCTCGAGCGTTTAACGGGGCAGTTTCCGCTCTTTCCGGTGCCGGAAGGGAGTTCGCCGCAGCGTTATCTTCGGCAGCTCGTCTACGAGGGCGCCGCCCGGCGCTATGTGATGCCGCTCGGCGCGCGCGTGGAACAGCAGCTCGAATACGAGTTGGGCTTGATCGCCAAGATGGATCTAGCCGGTTATTTTTTGATCGTTTGGGACATCGTTCGCGAGGCGGCGCGGCGCGGCGTGCTCTGTCAAGGGCGCGGTTCCGCAGCGAATTCGGCGGTCTGCTATGCCTTGGGAGTAACCGCCGTCGATCCCATCGCGATGGATTTGCTTTTCGAACGTTTCATGTCGGAGGAGCGGCGTGAAATTCCCGATATCGACATCGACTTCGCGCATCAAGATCGGGAGCTCGTGATTCAGTATGTCTACGAACGCTACGGCCGCACGAATGCGGCAATGGTGGCCGAGGTGATCACATACCGAACGCGCTCCGCAATCCGCGACGTCGGCAAAGCACTGGGCTTGAGCCTGGAGCAGGTTGATGCGATCGCCCGCGAATTCGACGCGCGCGAATCCTTTCCCGAAGAGACCGAATCCGGGCTCCTGGGTGCGCTCTGCCGTCGAATCGCAAACTTTCCGCGTCACCTCGGGATTCACTCCGGCGGCATGCTCATCACGCGCGATCCGTTGGTACGCGTGGCGCCGGTAGAATGGGCCACGATGCGCGATCGCACCGTCGTGCAGTGGGATAAAGACGATTTGCAAGATCTCGGCCTGATCAAAATTGACTTGTTGGGCTTGGGAATGCTCTCGCTCTTGCGGGAAGCTTTCGCGCTCTACCGGGGCTGCGTGGCACGCAAGGATTCCTGGCTGCCGCCGGCGGTGGCGCGCGATCTCGAACTGCACACGATCCCAGCCGACGACGCAAAAACCTACGCGATGATGCAGCGCGCCGATACGATCGGCGTCTTTCAAATCGAATCGCGGGCGCAGCAATCGATGCTGCCGCGGATGAAACCGGCCTGCTTTTACGACATCGTCATGCAAGTCGCGATCATTCGCCCGGGCCCGATTCAGGGAGAGATGGTTCATCCATTTCTGCGACGACGGGCCGGACTGGAAGCTGTGACGTATCCGCATCCGAAGCTCAAGCCGGTTTTGGAACGGACGCTCGGGGTTCCGCTCTTTCAGGAACAGGGGATGCGTTTGGCGATCGAGGCGGCCGGCTTCTCGGGTGGGGAGGCCGACAAACTGCGACGCGCGATGGGACACAAGCGCTCGCGCGAACGCATGCAGGCAATGCGTGCGAAGTTGATTGACGGCATGATCGGCAACGGCATCGAATCAAGTGCTGCCGAGCAGCTCTTCCACATGCTGGAAGGCTTTGCCGATTATGGGTTTCCGGAATCGCATGCCGCCAGCTTCGCGCTCTTGGCGTATGCGTCGGCTTACCTCAAGTGTCACCTCCCGGCCGTGTTCGCCGCAGCGATTCTCAACGTGCAGCCGATGGGATTCTACTCCACGGAGGTGCTGGTCAACGATGCGCGCCGGCACGGCGTCGCGGTGAATCCTATCGAAGTGAACGCCAGCGGCTATTGGTCGCACGTGCAGCCTGACGGCGCGTTGCGGCTGGGGTTCCATCTCGTTCGCGGCCTCGGCGAGGCACAGCAAAAGCGCCTGGAAAGCGCCGTCGCGGAGGGACCGTTTGCCGACGTGCTGGCGTTCGCACAGCGAACGCAGCTCCAGCGCGAAACGTTGGAGAATCTCGGTATCGCCGGAGCCTTTGCGCCGTGGTATTCGTCGCGCCGAGAGGCGATGTGGGCGTTGCGCGGCATCGACGAACGCGAAGCTCGCGGAGAACTAGGAGCGCTCATGGACGTCGACGAGCCGTCGGTTGGCTTCGAACCGGTGACGCCCAAGAGGCTCGCGGCCTTCGATCTGTGGTCCACCGGCATTACTCCCGTCGGCCACGTGATGGAACATTTTCGCGAGCTGCTTGCGGCACAACGCGTCGTTCCGGCGGCACGGCTGCGCGAACTACCGCGCAATAGCGCCTGCCGCGTCGGCGGCCTGGTAATCACGCGTCAGCGTCCCGGCACGGCCAAGGGCTTCGTGTTTCTGACGCTCGAAGACGAAACCGGGCTCGTTAACGTCATCGTGCGCCCCGACGTTTACGAAACCTATCGTCGCCCGATCCGCTCCTCATCGACGCTCATTATCGAGGGCAAGTTACAGAAGGAGAGCGGTTGCGTCGACGTTCTCGCCAAAAAAATCTGGAGCTTCAACGACGAAGGGATTGCACGGACCATAGCCATCCACAGCTTCCAATAACGGCGAGCTCCTCAAGCGGCCCCGACGGGGCGGGCGGAGAAAACAGCGCGTGAGGTTTTACGAAGCGATGCAAAAGGTTAACAGTAACGAAATCGCCCCCATAAAGTGGTCTTCTCCCAAAGGGAAATTTGCCGGCGAGGGCATCGAGATATCCGAGGCGCTGGGGCGCAAGCCGCGTTCGACCGATCTGCTCGAGCGCCATCCGTTCGACGTCGAAGTTCTTCGGATCCCGCCCGGAAAGGCGCCGTATCCGTATCACTCGCACAGTGCGCAGTGGGAGTTCTATCACGTCATCTCGGGCCGCGGAACGTTGCGGCACGATGAGGGAACGGCTCCCGTAGTCGAAGGCGACGCGTGCATCTTCCGCCCCGGCCAAGCGCATCAGTTCTTCAACGACGGTTCGGAGGATCTCGTGCTCTATGTCGTCGCCGATAACCCGATCGGGGAATCATGGCACTATCCCGATAGCGGCAAGTGGGGTGTGGGATCGCCTGAGCGCCGCAATATCCGCTCCGAACCGCTCGACTACTTTGACGGTGAAGAGTGAAGGAACGCAAGAGCGGGGGTGCGCGCTCATGCTATACGAGCGCCGGCGCGCCGAAAGCGGCATTTGAAACGAAAAAATCCGCCGAGCGGGCGATTCCGCGCACGGCCAGGCGGCTAAGACCGTACCGCTGCGACGAGCACGGTTGGCACCTGGGGCATTGAGGAGTAGCGGAGGGCCCCGGTGTGGACGTGAGAAATTGCGCCTGACATGGCCCGCCGAGTCCCTGCACCACTCATCCTGACGCTCGTCTTCTTGGTTTTCTTGATCGGATTACTGCTCGTAGGCAGTCTACTGGTGCGCGCGATCCTGACGGAATCGTTTGCAGACGCCGAACAGACCCGGACGGCGCGAATCCTTGCGGCCGACGCGTTGCGGGGACAGCTCGACGAAGAAACCGGCGTTCGCGGATATGCTGCGACGCGCGATCCCATCTTGCTCGCGCCCTATTACGAAGGCCTGGCAAACCTGCCACGCCTCTTACAACGGGTCCGCTCGGCGGTCGAGGCGCTACGCTTGCGCGAAGCGGTGCCGCTGGTCGACGATGCGACCAACACGAATCGGCGATGGCTTGCGCACGTCGCCAAGCCCCTGCGCGCCGGGAAAAAGCAACGTCACCTGATCGAGCTTCGCGGAAAAATCTTGGTCGATCGTTTTCGGATCGACATGGGCGCCATCGATCGCCTGCTGGCGCGCAGCGCGCGGTTGGGCGACGCCCGCGCTGAACACGCCATCGCCTGGGCGAACGTCTTCGCGCTCGGCGCGGTCCTCGCCGTTGCGGCGGCGTCGGCGATTTTTACGATCCAGCAGTATCGCCTCGGAGCCCGGCTAGAGCAGGAGCGCGCCGAATCGGAACAGCAGCGCCGCCAGTCCGCCGCGATGCGCGCGGCATTCGAAGCCGAAAAGCGAATCGCCGACACCCTCCAGGAGGCGTTCGCGCAACGTGTACTGCCCGAGCTGCCTGGCGTACGATTGCGCGCGACGTACGTACCGGCAACGGAGGAAGCAAAAATCGGAGGTGACTGGTATGACGCGATGCAGCTTTCGCAAGACCGTGTGCTGCTCGCCATCGGAGACGTGGCCGGTCACGGGATCGAGGCGGCGGTCGCCATGAATAAGGCCCGCCAGATGGTGACCGCGTGCGCGTTGGTCGATCCCACTCCGGGAAGAATTCTCGAATGCGTCAATGCCGAACTCATTGCGGACGGCTCGCCGATGATCACGGCGATCGCAGGCGTGATCGACGCGCGCACTTTTGAGTTCGCCTACGCCGGCGCCGGTCATCCGGCCCCGGTGCTTCTCGAGCCGGGAAGCCACGCCAGGTTTTTGGAGGTAGGGTCGCTGCCTTTGGGAATCGACGCTCGGGCTGCATACCCCACTTACCGGGTAAAGAGCGTGCCGGGTGCGATGCTCGTGCTCTACACCGACGGCGCGATCGAGCATTCCCGCGACGTGCTCGAGGGCGAGACGCTGTTGCTCGAAGCCGTCGAGTCGGCGGCTGAAAACCGCGCGGGCGATCCCGCAAAGACGATTCGCGATAATATTTTCAGCCGCAATCGCGTTTCCGACGACGTCGCAATTCTCACTATCTGCTTTGTAGAACCTGTGGCGACGGCCGGCGCGCCGAATGCAGCCGCACTTCGGAGAACGGCGTGAGTTCAGCCGATTCGATCAAGACGATCCGCTTGAGCGGAGAACTCGAAATTAGCCGAAAGCAGGAGATACGGGACGCCTTGCGCCGTTCGAGCGAAGACAGGGCCATTCTGGTGGATCTGTCAGAAGTCACCTACGCCGACTCGATCGCGTTAACCGAGCTCCTGCGTTTTTGCCTCAACGCTCAGCGTGAGGCCATTCCGGTGGCTCTCGTTATCCAGACCCCGCAGTTCGCTCGAGTCGTCCAGTACGCGGGGCTCGTCGGCGCATTCAAGACCTTCAACGATCGCGATGCAGCTTTCACGTATCTCACGGAAGCCGGTAAGGAATGAGGCGGCCCTCGGAGCTGCGCCTTTCGTGCCCGGCGCAATCGCGCTACGTGGCGCCGATCCGGCACGCTCTCGCCGCATTCCTAGAGGCGCTTGCATTCGACAACGATCTGCGCGACGACGTCACGACCGCCGCCGGCGAGGCGCTCGCCAACGTCGTGGAACACGCGTATATAAGCAGCTCCGGCAAAGCGACGCGCGACTTGCAACTGCTGGCACGCGTGCACTCCGGCGGACGGCTATCGGTGGACGTTTCGGATCGCGGCTCATTCATTCGGCGCAAGCCGCTCCCGGGGCGCGGCTTTGGTCTGCGAATCATTCGGGCGATCGCGCGAAAGATGAGCATCGACACTTCGCGCGGCACTTGCGTCAGCATGACGTTCGAGGCGCCTTCGACCGCATCAAAAAGATGATGCACGTCATCATCAGGCGGCGACGATCGCCGGGTTCCTTATGGGGATTCTTCTCGGTATCGTCGTAACTTATCGGGAAGAGTCCACCTGTTTGCAAGGAGCACACGTTTCATGCTACTCACATCGCGCGCGAGCCGGGCGTTCCCCGTTGTGGCGATCGCGCTATCACTCACAGCTTGTAACGGCAACACCGGTGCCGGCGCATCGCCCGCCCTGCCGGTCGCAAATCCCGCAAGCGTCGCTGCGCCGGCTCAGAACGCGCGCCGTCTGACATCCAGCAGCAAGATCAAACACGTCGTCATCATCGTTCAAGAGAATCGCAGCTTCAACGATTTGTTCTACGGCTACCGCGGCGCGAAGACCTATAAGTACGGCTACGATACGTACGGCGACAAGATCAAGCTTTTGCCGATCGGCCTGGAGACCACGTGGGACATCGACCACAGCTCGGGGGCTTTCTTTGCGGCCTGTAACGGTCAGGGAAGCATTCCGGGCACGAACTGCAAGATGAACGGCTTCAACCAGGAATACGTGGGATGCGGCAACAGCTGCCCGATCCAGCATCCGCAGTACGCCTACGTGCCGCGCACCGAAACCGAGCCGTATTTCGACATGGCCAAGCAGTACGTGCTGGCGGATCAAATGTATGCCTCGAACTTCGATGCAAGCAGCTTCATCTCGCATCAGTACATCATTTCCGGACAGGCCGAATCGGCGGTCAACTATCCCTATAGCGCCTGGGGCTGTCCAGGCGGTCCTTCTGACATGATCTCGATGGTTGGTCCGCAGCGCCAAATTCCAGACGGCCACGAAGTCGTCTGCTGGGATCCCACGACGCTCGGCGACGAGCTCGACACAGCCAAGCTCTCGTGGGCCTACTACGCCGTCGGCTACGGCAACAGCTACATCGGCATCTGGAGTGCCTACCAGGCGATCAATCACATCTACCATGGCTACGACTGGGGCCACGACATCATCAACCCGCCCTCGCAGTTCCTCACCGATGTCGCCAACGGCAAGCTGCGGACGGTGAGCTGGGTCACGCCGACCTGCGCGAACTCCGATCACGCCGGCTGCGGCTCCAACACCGGGCCTTCCTGGGTAACGTCGCTCGTCAACGCGGTCGGAACGTCCAAGTACTGGGATTCGACCGCGATTTTCATCTTCTGGGATGACTACGGCGGCTGGTACGACCGCGAGCCCCCGGCGTATGTCGATTATGACGGACTCGGATTGCGGCTTCCGATGCTCATCATCTCCCCGTACGCGAAGCAGGGCTACGTTTCGCACGTCCATTACGAGCACGGAAGCATCCTGAGGTTCACGGAAGACCAGTTCGGCCTGCCGCGCCTGAGCGCGAGCGACAAGCGGGCGAACTCGCCGGCGCCGCCGGAAGGCGACGCGTTCGACTTTACGCAGCCGCCGCGCAAGTTTATGAAGATCCGCGCTCCCCACGACGAAAACTTCTTCCTGCATCAACCCATCGATAGCCGGATCCCGGATTCGGATTAGGCGGGCATCGTGCGACTAGTTTCATGCTATGGCCGTGGCGTAGCCGCTGCGGCCGTAGCCGCCTGCCTCTGCGCCTGCAACGCTAGCGGTGGCTCGGCCCCATCGCCGGCGTTGCCGCTCGCGAACCCCGCGACGGTCGCGGCGCAGGCGCAACTCGAGGGGCGCCCGACAACCGGCAGCAAGATCAAGCACGTCGTCATCATCGTTCAAGAGAATCGCAGCTTCAACGATTTGTTCTATGGCTATCCCGGCGCGAAAACCGCAAAATACGGCTACGATACCAACGGTAACAGGATCAAGCTTCTGCCGGTCGGCCTGGAGACGGCGTGGGACATCGACCACAGCTCGGGCGCTTTCTTTAAAGCCTGTAACGGCACGGGCAGCATTCCCGGCACGCACTGCCGGATGAACGGCTTCAATCAAGAGTCCGTGAGCTGCTACCACAGTTGCCCCATCAAGCACCCGCAATACGCGTACGTGCCGCGCACCGAGACGCAGCCCTATTTCGACATGGCCAAGCAGTACGTGCTGGCGGATCGAATGTACGCGTCAAACTTCGACGCCAGCAGCTTCATCTCGCATCAGTACATTATTTCCGGCCAGGCCGAGTCGGCGGTCGATTACCCGGATGGCTCCTGGGGCTGCCCGGGCGGCCCTTCCGACAGGATCTCGATGGTCGGCCCGCAGCGTCAGATTCCGTCCGGTTACGAAGTCGTGTGTTGGAACCCCAAGACGCTCGGTGACGAGCTCGACGCTGCGAAGATTTCGTGGGCCTACTATGCCGTTTCATACTCCGTTAAATGCTGCAGCATGCCAGGGATTTGGAGCGCCTATCAGGCGATCGATCATATTTACCACGGCATGGATTGGAGCACAGACATCATCAGCCCACCCTCGCAGTTCTTGAGTGACGTGTCGAGCGGCAAGCTGCGGACGGTGAGTTGGGTTACGCCAACCTGGCCGAACTCCGATCACGCCGGCAGCGGTTCGAACACCGGCCCTTCGTGGGTGACTTCGCTCGTCAACGCGATCGGAACGTCCAAGTACTGGGATTCGACCGCGATATTCGTGTTCTGGGACGACTACGGCGGCTGGTACGACCGGGAGCCTCCCGCGTACGTGGATTACGACGGACTCGGGTTGCGGCTTCCGATGCTCATCATCTCGCCGTATGCCAAGAAAGGCTACGTTTCGCACATTCACTACGAGCACGGCAGCATCCTAAGGTTCACGGAAGACCAGTTCGGCTTGCCGCGTCTGACCAAAAGCGACAAGCGGGCGAACTCACCGGCGCCGCCGGAAGGCGACGCGTTCGACTTTACGCAGCCGCCGCGCAAGTTCGTCAAGATCCACGCGCCCTACGACGAAAACTTCTTCCTGCACCAACGCCTCGATGGCCACGTACCAGACTCGGATTAGCTGAAAGGAAAACGCTTCATGCACTTCATCCTCCGCGCGAAGCGGACGCTGCCGGTTGCAGCGGCCGCTTTCCTACTCTCGGCTTGTAACGGCAACGGCGGCGCGAGCGTATCGCCCGGACTGCCGCTTGCGAACCAGTCGCACCAGGTCCTATCGCTTCAGCGTCTCCCGCACGGCCGCGCCAGCGGCAAGATTCAACACATCGTCATCATCGTTCAAGAAAATCGCAGCTTCAACAACCTCTTTTATGGCTTTCCCCGCGCCACGACGGCAAAGTACGGTTACGACACCTATGGGGACAAAATCAAACTGCTGCCGGTCCCATTGGAAACGACCTGGGACATCGACCACAGCTCGAATGCGTTCTTTGCGGCGTGTGACGGTCAGGGAAGCATCCCGGGCACGAACTGCAAGATGAACGGTTTCAATCAGGAATGGGCGGGCTGCGGCAGCAACTGCCCGATCCCGCATCCGCAGTACGCCTACGTGCCGCGCACCGAAACGCAGCCGTATTTCGACATGGCCAAGCAATATGTCTTGGCCGACCAGATGTATGCGTCGAACTTCGACGCGAGCAGCTTCATCTCGCATCAGTACATCATCGCCGGACAGGCTGAATCGGCGGTCAACTATCCGGACGGCGCGTGGGGTTGCCCCGGTGGGCCCAGCGATACAATTTCAGAAGTCGGCCCGCAGCGCCAGATTCCAAGCGGTTACGAGGTCGTCTGCTGGGATCCCACGACGCTCGGCGACGAACTCGACACTGCGAAGGTCTCGTGGGCCTACTATGCCGCCTCGTACGGTTACAGCAGTCCTTGGCTTTGGAGCGCCTATCAGGCGATCAAACACATTTACCATCACTACGATTGGCAGCACGACGTCATCAGCCCGCCCTCGCAGTTCATCACCGACGTAGCCAACGGCAATCTTCGATCGGTCAGCTGGGTGACGCCGACGTGGGGAAACTCCGACCATGCGGGCAGCGGCTCCAACACCGGGCCTTCTTGGGTGACATCGCTGGTCAATGCGGTGGGTGAATCCAAATACTGGAATTCAACCGCGATTTTCATCTTCTGGGATGACTATGGCGGCTGGTACGATTCCCAGCCTCCGGCGTACGCGGATTACGATGGCCTCGGCCTGCGGTTGCCGTTGCTCATCATCTCGCCCTACGCAAGACAGCGCGTTACGCACGCGCATTACGAGCACGGAAGCATCCTGAAGTTCGTCGAAGATATCTTTGGGCTGCCAAGATTAGCAGCAAGCGACAAGCGCGCGAACTCTCCGGCGCGCGAGTTCGACTTCTCGAAGCCACCTCGCGCGTTCGTGCCGATCCAAAGCCCCTACAACCGAGCCTTCTTCCTGCACCAGCCGGCGGATCATCACATTCCGGATGCGCAGTAGTTGAAGGCCTGGGCGCTGCCGGCAGCCGCCGCGACGCTGCTCCTGGTTGCCTGTAACGGCGGCAGCCGGTCAAGCGCGTTTGCGGGGCTGCCGGTTGCGAATCAGGCACGCGATCTCACCTCAGGCGATAAGATCAAGCATATCGTGATCATCGTTCAGGAAAACCGCAGCCTGAACAATCTGTTCTACGGCTTCCCGGGTGCCAAAACCGCAAGCTACGGCTACGACAGCCGCAATCGGCGGATCAAGCTTCGACCAATTGCTTTCCCGACGCACTGGGACATCGACCACAATGCGGCTTCGTTCTTCAGGGCGTGCAATGGAACCGGAAGCATTCCCGGGACGAACTGCCGGATGAACGGTTTCGATAAGGAATTCGCGGGCTGCGGCCAATGCCCGATCAAACATCCCGAGTATGCCTACGTACCGCACGCGGAAACGAAGCCGTATTTCGAGATGGGCAAGCAATACGTATTGGCCGATCAGATGTACGCCTCGAACTTCGATGCCAGCAGCTTCGTCTCGCATCAGTACATCATCTCCGGCCAAGCCGAATCCGCGGTCAACTACCCGCGGTCGGCGTGGGGTTGTCCCGGCGGACCGAGCGACGATATCACGACGGTCGGGCCTCAACGTCAGATTCCCGAAAGCTACGAGGTGGCGTGCTGGGACCCCGTCACGCTCGGTGACGAGCTCGACCACGCTAGCCTGCCGTGGGCGTTCTACACCTCGGTCTGGGACGGCGACGGAGGCGTCTGGAGCGCTTATCAAGCCATCAAGCACATCTACAAGGGGCAGGATTGGAGCGAAGACGTCATCACCCCGCAGACCAACTTCTTTAACGACGTCTCGAGCGGGAATCTGCGCGCGGTGAGTTGGATCACGCCGACGTGCGCGAATTCCGATCACGCCGGATGCTTCTCGGATACCGGCCCGTCCTGGGTGACGCAGCTCGTCAACGCGATCGGCGAATCGAAGTATTGGGACTCGACGGCAGTGTTTATTTTTTGGGACGACTACGGCGGCTGGTACGATCCCGAGCCGCCGGCGTACGCGGATTACGACGGCTTGGGCTTCCGTATTCCACTAATAGTGATCTCACCATACGCGAAAAAAGGCTACGTTTCACACGTGCCGTACGAGCACGGGAGCATTTTGAAGTTCGTTGAGGATACCTTCGGTTTGGCGCGGCTGGCCGCCAGCGACAAACGCGCCAATTCACCGGCGGGAGATTGCTTCGACTTCTCAAAACCGCCCCGAAAATTCGTGCCGATCCAAAGCCCGTACGATCGGGCCTATTTCATGCATCAGCCGATCGATCGCCGGATCCCCGACGCGGAATAAAATGAAAATCGGGGCGCTAGCCATCGCGGCGTTGCTGTTTGTCGCCTGCAACGTGAACGGCCAACTCGGGCCGCCACGGACGTTGCCGGTGGGAAGTGCGGCGAGTGCGGCGGCTCCTGCACCGCACGCGAATCGGCGCTCGCCCGGAAAGATCTCACATATCGTCATCTTGATTCAAGAGAATCGCAGCCTCAACAACCTGTTCTACGGCTACCCCGGCGCCCGAACGGTGAAATACGGCTACACCAGCAACAATCATAAGGTTGCGATTGCGCCGGTGAGCCTCGCGACCCGTTGGGATATCACCCATAGCTCGATGTCGTTCTTCCAGGCCTGCAACGGCACGGGGAGCATTCCTGGCACGAACTGCCGCATGAACGGCTTCGATAAAGAACCCGTGGGCTGCGGCAGCATGCGGCCGCCGCTGTGTCCAAACAAGCATCCTCAGTATAGTTACGCCCCGCGCAGTGAGACAAAGCCGTACTTCGACATGGCGAATCAGTACGTGTTGGCCGACGAGATGTTCGCCTCGAACTTCGACGGGAGCAGCTTCATCTCGCATCAGTACATCATCTCCGGGCAAGCGGAATCGTCCGTCAACTATCCCTTTAGCGCGTGGGGTTGCCCCGGCGGCTCCGGCGACGAAATCGGGACGGTCGGCCAACAGCGTCAAATTCCCGAGGGCTACGAAGCCGTGTGTTGGGATCCCATCACGCTCGGCGACGAACTTGACACCGCCCACATCCCCTGGGCCTTCTATACGGCGACGATCAACGGAGACGAAGGCATCTGGAGTGCCTATCAGGCCATCAAGCACATCTACTACGGTAAGGATTGGAGCAAAGACATCCTCACGCCGCAGACGCAGTTCTTCGAGGACGTTTCAAACGGGAAGCTGCGCGCGGTGAACTGGATCACGCCTACGTGGGAAAATTCCGATCACGCCGGCAACAACTCGACCACCGGGCCGTCCTGGGTAGCTTCGGTGGTCAACGCGATCGGGGAGTCACAATATTGGGACTCGACGGCGATCTTCGTTTTTTGGGACGACTACGGGGGCTGGTACGATTCGAAGCCACCCGCGTACGTTGATTACGACGGCCTCGGCTTTCGGATTCCGATGCTGATCATTTCGGCGTATGCGAAAGCCGGGCACGTCTCTCACGTGCACTACGAACACGGCAGTATCCTCAAATTTATTGAGGATACCTTCGGCTTACCCCGGCTAGCCGCCAGCGACACGCGCGCCAACTCGCCGGCGCGCGACGCCTTCGACTTCCGAAAGCCTCCGAGGGCTTTCGTGCCGATTCAAAGCCCGTACGATCGGAACTACTTCAAGCGCCAGCCCATCGACCATCACATTCCTGACGCCGAATAACCGTTAGCGCGCGTCCTTGCTCCCTGCTACTGCGGCCGTGAAGCCGTGGGTAACGCTGTTAGAGTCTATGTACCAACCCACAATGGAGTGTACGGCGTTCATGCCGGTGAGCACGGTCGTTCCGGCGGCACCAGGCGCGTCTACCGTTTGCCAAAACTGATCGCTGGGGCTAGTCGGATTGGTGAGAATAAATCCGTGCGTTGCCCCATCGCTGCCGATATACGAGCCGACGATTTGCTCCTGGAAGTCGAGCCCGTTAGCCTGCGTGCTGGTCGACCCGGGATACGAAAACGTCGTATAGGAGCCGCCGCGTAACAGCCAGCCTTCGGTTTTGCCGCCAGAAAGCGTTTCCGTCCCCGAGATGTCGCCGCGGAGGTTGATGCCGGTCGCCATCGCGCTTTGCGCGCCGGGAGGTTCGAGCGGGGTGTACTTATTCAGTGCCACGATGAGCTCGAAGGGCTGATCGTTGCCGGAGCTATCGACGTAGTAGCCGACGGCGAGATCCGAGCCGTTGATGCTGAGCAGCCTATCGATGAAGTGTCCCTTCGGCGTCTTGGGGTCCTTGTAGAGACCATAGATGCCGTGATTTTGGACGAATCCCCAGGTGTTGTGGTCTTTGGTGTTATCGATAAAGTAACCGGCGCGCAGGTGGTCGGTGCTCATCGACATCAGACAGGTGCTGACCGCCCCGGGATAGTCCATTCCTCTGAACTTAGTGTAGGGCGGCATCGAGATGTAGCCATGGCTTGGGTTGCTTATCGTTCCGCCGCCGTAGCAGCCGGAGATCGAGTTGAGCTCGTTGATGCTGGTGGCCCAATTGACCGTCTTGCTGCCCGGATCGTCGACGGTTTGGTACGAGAAATCGTAGGGCGTCGGCGACGGCTTGGTGGCCGGCCCAAGCTTCAGGTTGGACGGGGCATTGAGAGAAGTAGAAGGTGAAAATGCCGAGGGTCCGTTGCAGGCCGAAACCGCTACGACGGCGAGGGCGACGAAGGTAGCGGCAAGCAGCCCCTTCCGAGCCGAGAGAGAGGAGTAAGACATGTGGAACACCCCTTGGAAAATAATGAAAAGAATAATGAAAGAAGGCGACGACTAATAGAGTCCATCCCTAACATTGTGCCACGGATTTGGGCGTCAACGCGTGAACGCAACGAGTACGTTGAGTTAGAAATGATGAAACCGATGGGCTGCCTCCACCGCGAAAGCCGCACGGGCTTAATGTGGCGAGATAGCATGTCCATTCCGCTAGGTTTGTTTATAAGATGCAAGGTTTGCCAAGCGGCCCTATCTTTGGAGGCGAATTGGTACTAGTATATTCGTACTAGTAGCTATGCTTCCTGGCGCCTTCCTGGCGTCGAAAGGCAAGACGTTAATGCGCAAGACCATTGTCACGGTTTCCCTAGTGCTGGCCGCATCTATACTGGGCGGCTGCGCCGGGGGAGGCCTGAATGGCGGATCGGTGCTTCCGGCAGCCAGACAGCTTCATTCACTGGATTCGGTTGGGGGCGGTCTCCCGAGCGGGCCAGTGCACCATCTGGACTCCGTCGGGGGCGGCCTTCCCAGCGGCGTGCACCACCTGGACTCCGTTGGCGGCGGCTTGCCGAAGCTTCGCGTCCAGCAGGGCGACTCGGTCGGAGGCGGTCTGCCGAAGGTTCGCATCCAGCACGACGACTCGGTCGGAGGCGGCTTGCCAAAGAAACGCGGGTAGCAAAGGCTAGTATATACCTACTCTAGAAAAGGCGACGTCCGGCTACTTACAGCCGGGTCCCCGCTTCACGCTAAAATCCACCATACGGGTACTATGCTGACAACCGTTAGACAACATCGTCCAGGGTTCGATTACGACGCATTCGACAGCGCGCTAAAGGCTGCCGATTACGAGCGTTGTCATCAGCTCGTTGAAGCGGGCGATACGCTCGATGCCGTGCTTGCGGCTGCGCGCCTGGCGCTGCGCCAGCGCCGATACATGGATGTCATCGGATTGCTCTCCGATTTTCCGCAGACACCGGTCGAATCGCGGACGGCCCGCGATGTTCTGTTGGGCGGCGCGCTGGGTTCGACGCGAGATTACGTTGCCGGCCGCAGACTGATCGACCGTGCCCTCAACGATCTCCAACCCGGCGATCCGTTATACGATGAGGCCTTCTATTATAAGGCCGCCATCGCGTGGATGCAGCACGAGCATCGCGAGGCCGAAGAGGCCGCTGCCGTGCAGCTCGGGTCGGACGATCCCAATAACCGCGCTCGAGCGCGCATCGTGCTCTCGTGGGTCGCTTTGCGCCGCGGCGAGATACTGCGGCAGGCCGACGAGCTGCAGAAGGCTTTGGACGAACTCGATAGGGCACCCGAACCCGACCAATACTTTCGAGCCAACGCACTCTTTACGCTGGCGCTGCTCTGCCGCGAACTGCCCTTGCGCGACGTTTCCGAGCGGGTGCGTTCGATCTTCGAAACGCTACCGTGGACCGGAGGGCTGCAACTCGAGCGCTTTCAGGTTACCCGGTTTCTAGCTGCCGTTGAGGAGCTGGAAGGTAACGAGCTGGCGGCGTTTGCGGGCTTCAAGAGGGCCACGCGACTGGCGCCTTCCGAACATTGGAGCGTCCTCTGTTTTCTCGATCGAGCGCTCCTGGCAAAGAATACCGGCGAAACGGCGTTTGCGGCCGAGCAACTGCAGGAGGCGCATGAGATTGCGCAACGGGTTTCCTGGAACGAGGTCACCGGCGAGGAGCGCTCGGCGCTTCTGGTTTTGGCGGAACTTTTCGCTTACGAAAATGCCGCCATCGCGGAACAGTATCTCGCGCGTTTCCGGTCGGTAAGATCCTCGGTCATTCCGTTGCTCTCATATGGGACGGACCCTCGCGTGCGAGGTTTCGAAGCATATACGCAAGGCATCGCGTGGCTGCGCCTCGGCGACTGCCAGGAGGGGACGGCCGCGCTTACCGAGGCGTGGGGAATCTTCGAAGATTTCAACTACTCATGGCGCGCGGCGTTGTGCGCGCTCGGACTTTACGAAGCGACGCGGGATCGGCGATGGGTCAACCGCGCGGCACAAAAGATCGATGCTTGGCCACGCAGTTGGATCGCGCGCCGCGTTGCCGTAGCCACGAACGCTTCGCATATGCCGTTGGAGCGAATCGCACCCGCCAAACGCGAGGTGTTGGAGCTGCTGCGTTCGGGCCGGCGAAACTCCGAAATAGCGCGAGCGCTCGGGCGAAGCCCGCACACCGTGCGCAATCAGCTAGCCGCACTCTTCCAAACCTTCAACGTGAAGAGCCGCGCGGAGTTGGTGGCGGTGCTTTCCCAGCCGGTCGTCCAGCTGCCGCCGTCGGGGCTCCGCCGGCGCCGCAGATAGAGTACCGACGTAACGATTCACTGCACCAAATCAGCAAACTAAACCCGCGACCGGCGGAGCGAGAGCGAGGCGCGCAGGCGTCTCGCTCGCTTTTTCCTAAGGGTTGCTCATCGTGAGGAGTGCGGCTCTTCCTACGGGCACCGTCGTCTTTTTGTTCTCCGACATCGAAGGAAGTGCGCGGCGCTGGGACGCCGACCGTGATGCGATGCGCGATGCCCTGCGCCGCCACGACGAGATCTTGCGGTATGAAATCGAACGCCGCCGCGGCTACGTCTTCAAGACGATTGGCGACGCGTTCTGCGCCGCGTTTTGGACGATCGCGGAGGCGCTCGAAACGGCCGTCGAAATACAGCGAAGGCTCGGCCGCGAAGATTTTGACGCGGTTGGGGGACTCGCAGTCCGCATGGCAATTCATGCCGGCGAAACCGACGAACGCTCCGGCGATTATTTCGGCCCCGCGGTCAATCGCGCGGCGCGCCTGCTCGGCGCGGGGCACGGCGGCCAAATATTGCTCTCCGGGTTCGCAGCGGATCTAGCGTCGCCTGCGCTTCCGGACGGCGTACTACTTCGGCATCTCGGAACGCTTCCGCTGCGGGACCTCAAGGAACCCGAGCGCGTGTATCAGCCGATTGCGAAGGGCCTGCGCACCGACTTCAAACCGCTGCGCGCGCTCGAGACGCCACCGAATAATCTGCCGCGCCAGGTGACGAGTTTCGTCGGTCGCCGGGAAGACGTGGAGCGCATCGAGACGCTTCTGGACGGCGGCGCGCTCGTTACCATCGTCGGCGCAGGGGGGATTGGTAAGACTCGCGTTGCCTTGGAGGTCGCAGCGAGTCGTATCAACGACGAGCGCGATGGCGCTTGGTTCGTCGACCTATCGGCACTCACGGAAGGCGGACTCATCGCCGGCGCGGTTCTCTCGGCGCTCGGCGCGCCGCTTTCGCCCGACGGGCCGCCGGTCGACAATCTTTTGGACTACCTCGCTAAGCGCGAGTTGTTGCTCCTCTTGGACAACAGCGAGCACGTCATCGCCGAGGTTGCCGCCATCGTCGCACAAATCGTCGCGCGCTGTCCGCACGTGACGGTCCTTGCTACCAGTCGCGAGCCCCTCGATATCTCCGGCGAGCGGGTATACCGCTTATCGTCGCTGGACCTCGCTTCGGCGGTGCAGCTCTTCGCGGATCGCGCGCTGGCAGCCAATCCGGCATTTCGCCTGAATGGCAACCGCACAACGATCGAAGAGATTTGCACGCGCATGGACGGCCTGGCACTGGCAATCGAGCTGGCCGCCGCGCGCGTGCGGACGATGTCCCTCGAAAACCTGTCGCGTCGCTTGGAGCTGCGCATGCTCGCGGGCGGCCGCGATCGGCGCCCGCGTCAGCAGACGATGCGAGCGCTCATCGATTGGAGTTACGACCTGTTAACGCGCGAAGAGCGAAGGTGCTTACGGCGCTGCGCACTCTTCGCCGGTGGATTTACGCTCGAGGTCGCCACAGCGGTTTGCGGCGACGACGCCCCGGATTGTTGGCCCCTGCTCGAGCTGCTTTCGTCGCTCGTCGACAAGTCGCTCGTCGTGCTGGACATTGGCGAGACGGATCAACGGTATCGCCTGCTCGAGCCGATCCGCCAATACGCTCGTGAGAAATTGGATGAAAGCGGCGAGACCGCGGAGGTCTCGCGCCGGCATGCAGGCGCCTTTGCGGCGTGTGCCGCCGAGGCATATCGGCAATGGGATCTCGGTCCCCCGGCCGGTTGGATCGGCGCGCTCCAGCGCGAACTCGCGAACTTCCGCGCCGCGCTTCGCTGGACGCTGGAAGGCGGCAACGACCCCAGTTTAGGCGCTCAGATGGTCGCCGACACCACGCTGGTCTTCTTACGGCTCGCGTTGCTTTCCGAGGGCGCAGCGTGGTGCGGTCGAGTATTGGACGCTGCGCTCGCGTTGCCGAATGCCGTCGAAGCTCGTTTGCGCTACGGCTTATCGATGCTCTACAGCAATATCGGGGAGAACAAGAAGGTACTCGAGCAGGCGTTGATCGCCGTTTCCCTTTACCGGCAAGCGGGAGATCCGCGTGGTTTAGCTCGCGCGTTGTCGCAGGTAGCGTCACGATTCGTTCAGCAATCGCGCGACGACGAAGCCAAAGCGGCCGCGCAGGAGGCTTTGCAGCTGGCGCGCGACAGCGGCGACCACAGGCTTGTTGCCGACACGCTGCGGCGGTGCGCGGAAGCGTTTCGGACCGACGGTATGGATGCCGTGCGTCGCGGATATGAAAGGAGCGTAGCGATATTTCGGTCGCTCGGCCGGGACGACGAAACGTCTCGCGCATTAGTGTGGTGGGGACAGTGGGAGGCAGAAGGCGGGGACTTTCGCGCTGCCGCGGAGCTCATGCTCGAGGCCGGCCGGCTCGACAGGCGCAGCGTCGTCACGATGTTTCTCTCAAATGACGTGGCGAGTTATTACTTGGCGGTCGGCGATACCGCGCGCGCCGAGCCCTTCGCTCGCGAAGCGCTCACTGCAGCGGCGAAGGCTCACCATCCGGTCCTCATGGCGATGGCGATATCCTATCTCGCCGCGATCGCAAGCTCCAGGGACGCGTCGATGGCCGCTCGCCTTGCCGGTTTCGCCGAAGACCGGCTGCGCGCGGCAGATTGGCAACGTCCCGCTTACGAGCAGGCGATAACCGACGGGCTCTTTGCGTCCCTCAAGAAGAGCTTAGCTGAGGCCGAACTCGCCCGATTGTTCGAAGAGGGCGCGATGTGGAACGATAATGAGGCGGTTTCCCGCGGGCTCGCGACCTAGCACATCTTCAAGCCGCCGGCGTCCTTGCGGATCGTCCAATCTCGCGCGTAGTAGCAGTGCTGTTTGAGCGTGAAAGTCCCTTTTTCGGCTTCGCAACCGTGAAGCGCACGATACGATCCGCTCAAGCTATGGGTCGAAGGATCGTACTGCGCGGATTCGGCAAACACACAGGCCGACGATACTTCGGTTCCGCGTAAGGCGTTTCCACTAACGAAAAACGCGCCCGATGCAGTGCCGCTATTCGTCCCGTAGTTAACCGTCATCGTACCTCCGGTGGCGTTCCGGTATTGCGCCAAATCGAGAGTGGCCTTGCCTTTTCCGTTCGCGCTGTCTTTGATCGTTCCAGCGTATTGGCCGCTGACATTGCGAAGCGCCGCATCGTCGCGGACCTGCACCGTAGCGGCCTGCGTTGCGGTTTGCTTTGCCGGCGTGCTGCCGGCACCGCCACACGCCGTCCAGGCAAGCAGGGCAATACCAAAACCGATGACTCTTTGTAAAGGCCAGCTTCTCATCCCACAACTCCTTTGAAAGTAAGGATAATCGAGGAAAGAGCATACCGCGTCAAGCTGCTAAGAGCCTTTTTGTTGCGAACCCAATCAAGAGCGGGAATCGGCGGAAAGCCGATTACCAGAGCCGCGAACATGCGCGTTCGACACCTCGGCGAGTTTCGGCGGCCCTGGCAGTTCAATTTAGGTGCGCAAATGTCGTACGATTTCAGGCCGCTCAATACGTTCCCGGCATCGCCGCCAACGGCGTGCCGGAAAACCCGTACTTCGCGCAGAGCTTCGCGCCTTCGTACGGCGACACGAATTCCTTCAACTATCCGCTCGCGATGAACCTCTACTTTTCGGTGCAGGTGAAGCTGTAGCGACGCCTCGCCTCGTAGGAGCCGCAACTTTGATGAAGGAAACCGTGCGGCAGCCTCCCTTTCCATCTCTGAGAGGATCCCTATGATGCGACTCTTCGGAACAGCCGGCGTTCTCGCCATCGCGGCGGCGCTGGCGATGGCACCCTCGGCGCGCGCCGCCGGCGACGCGCTGACGGGCAACATGCAAGGCTTCAGCTATCTCCTCGGCGGGGCTTGGAACTGCTCGACCAGCGTCCCGGCGATGGGCGGACAACCGGCGCACACGGACCAAGGCACAGCGACCTTTGAGATCGCGCCGCGTAACGTCGTTCACAATCACGTTGCGACGCCGGCCTATTCGGGCGATTATTACTTCGGTTACAGCACGCGAATGAGCTCGTACTGGCAGGTCAATGCCGATAACATGGGCGGCCATGCCTTCTTGACGTCGACCGACGGCAAGACCTACGCGGGTACGTCGTCCATGGGCCCGATGAGCATGCAAGATACGGTGACGTACACCAAGGTGAACCCGTCCAACGTGACCGTCCACGAAGTCATATCGGGTTCGGGAACTCAGGCGACCTTCGATACCACCTGCACGAGGTGAGCGAACCGCTCGACCGCCGCGCCTTTCTCGTTGCCGGCGGGGCCGCTGCGGCCTCGCTGGCGGCGGGGAGGCCGTCTATCGTCCGCGCCGACCCCATGGGAGCGGTTTTTCTGTCGACCTGGGAATGGGGCATCGAATCAAATGCGCGCGCCGCCGAGGTTCTTGCCGGCGGTGGATCTCTGCTCGACGCGGTCGAGAAGGGCATCAATGTCGTCGAGGAAGATCCCAACGTCACGAGCGTGGGTTATGGCGGTTTGCCCAACGCCGAGGGTGAGGTCGAGCTCGACGCGGGCATCATGGACGGAACCTCGCATCGCGCCGGATCGGTGTGCAACCTTCACAAGATCAAGAATCCGATCTCGGTCGCGCGCCTGGTGATGGAGAAAACGCTCCATACCACGATGGCCGGCGAGGGCGCATTGCGGTTTGCGATCGAGATGGGTTTCGCGCCGCAGCAGCTGCTTACGCTGAAGAGCCTGGCTGCGTGGCTCAAGTGGAAGAACACCCCAAATCACGAGACGTTCTGGATCGACCGCGAACACCACGACACCGTCGGCATGCTGGGCATCGACGGCACGGGCAAGGTCGCTGCGGGATGCTCGACGAGCGGGCTGGCCTGGAAAATCCCGGGGCGCGTCGCGGATTCCCCGCTGGTCGGCTGCGGCTACTACGCCGACGATGCGGCCGGGGCGGCCTCCGCAACCGGCAACGGGGACGTGATGGCCAACTACTGCACGTCGGTTTTTATCGTCGATCGGATGGCGCAGGGGGCTCACCCGCAAGAGGCCTGTAATGACCTGATGGGCCTCATGGCCAGAAGCGCGCCGAACCTTCACGACGACATGTACTGCGTCATAGCGATCAACCCAAGCGGCGAGATCGGTGCGGCCTCGATGAATTCCAAGCAATCGTTGCAGTATGCCCTATGGAAAAACGGGACGGGGGCTTTGCACACCGCGGCGGCGTTCCTGGGTTGAGGATTGCGCCGGCGCTGCTGCTGGCCTGTGTATTGAGCGTCGGCGCACCGGCAACGGCGCAAACGCTCAATATTCCGTTAGAGTCGCGTATCCGTCCAATCGACACGCAGACGCTGTTCCACGAATTCTTTGCGGACTTCTTTCACGAGCGCGACGGCACGACGTACGTTCAAACCGGCGACATTCCGGCGATGTGGCTGCGCGATTCCGCCGCGCAGACCATTCCATACATCCGCTTCGTCAGAACGTATCCGCGGCTGCACGCAACGTTCTTCGGCGTCATTGCGCGGGATGCCAAGAACATCTTGGCCGATCCCTACGCCGAGGCGTTCCGCGCTGACTATCACGTGTGGGAGGATAAGTGGGAAGTCGACTCCCTCGCGTGGCCGGTGTTGCTGGTCTTCGTCTACTACGCCAACACACGCGATCGCAGGATCTTTACGCCGACGCTTCACACCGCGCTGCGAAAAATCGTCGCAACGCTCCAATGCGAGCAGCATCACGCGACCTGTAGCCACTATTCGTGGCCGCAGCCGGTGTGGTCGCATTCCCGTTACAACCCTCACACCGGCATGATCTGGGACGCGTTTCGTCCCTCCGACGACCCCGTTGTCTATCACTACAACATCCCGCAGAACGCCATCGCGGTGGTGGCGATGCGCCTCGTGACCGCGTTCGCGCGCGATGCGTTCAGGGACGCGCAGCTGGCGCAGAGCGCAACCACGCTGGCGGCGCAGGTGCAGGGCGGCATTCAGCGCTACGGCCGCGTCTTTAGCCGCCGCCGCGGGGGCTGGCTGTACGCTTATGAGACCGACGGCTACGGGCACGCCAAGATGATGGACGACGCAAACATTCCGAACTTGACCGCCCTGCCCTACATCGGCTGGTGCGCGACCAACGATCCGATCTACCTCAACACGCGCCGCTTTACGTTGAGCTCTGACGATCCCTATTACTACACCGGAAGGTACGCCGCGGGATTGGGAAGCGAGCACACGCCGAAAGGGTGGGTTTGGCCGCTCGGAATCATCGGTGCGGCGCTTACTGCCACGACGCGCGAGACCATCACCGATGCCGTCGAAATGCTCGACCAAAGCGACACGCTCAACGGTCTGATGCACGAATCGATCGACCCCAACGATCCGCAAAAGTTCACCCGCCCGGAGTTTGGCTGGGCCAACGCCTTTTGGGCCGACTTGCTTTTTCGAACGGTCGCGGGTTATCCAGCCACGCCATTGGGGCTGCTCAGCACGATGGTTCCGAACGAACGACAAAGCGAAATTCCGACGATTACGCCGGTCTGGACCCAGGCCACCGATCGATTCAAACTCGTGTACGCTCTAGGCCGTTTGCTGGCGGGAAATCCCGACCCGTAGCCCGGTCCGCTCGGACTCTTTAGAAGTCGTCGTCGGGGTCTTGGTCCGAGAGGAGTTGATGCGAGAAGTAGTTGCCGTCGAGGGGCGCTTTGATGGCCTTGAAGGGATGCGGAGCCTGCGAGAAGTTAAAGCAATCAGACAAGTCGTCGGCCCGCTGGTCGGTTGTCCCTAACGAGCCGAGGCCGAAAGCTTCTTCGGCGAACTTCAAGATGCTGCCGAACTCGTGCTGGTTATGCGAAACGTAGTGGGGTTTGGCGTAGGGCGAGATGACGATCAACGGAACGCGAAAGCCGAGCTCGTAGGAATTATACACTGGCGGCTTTACGTGGTCGTACCATCCACCCCAATCGTCCCATAGGACGAAGATCGCCGTGGAGCTCCAATACGGGCTCTTTCCGATCGTGTTGACCACCCAAGCAACCCACGCGGGCCCGGAGCCATTGTTTCCGGGATGATCCGAATCCGACAAAGTGGGAGTCACCCACACGACGTCTGCCAGGCGGCCTGCAGTGATGTCATTGATGACGTGCTCGGGTGGAGAAGTGACATACTTGCGAAAGCCGGCGCCGTCGCGTATGTGCTCGATGGCATCCGGTCCGTTCCAGAGCCCCGGTCCGTTATGTGCTTGATAGTAGTGCCAGCTCAAGGATTTCGCTTCCAGCAGATCGCTGAGCGCCGGGCGATCGAAGCATGGAAAGACCTTTTGGTTCTCGTTGCCGTTGGAGTCGATCAGCTCGACAAGCGAACCGGCTGGGGAATCGCAGCCGCCGGTAAATTTCCCAGCCGGAGTCTGCGGGTTCTCGGATGCGCGCAACGCCGAATTTTGCGTCGTCGTCGACGTTCCGCTTAAGATGTACTGATGGGCGGGAAAGCTCGGCCCTTGATTGGTCTGAAACATTCGATCTGCAAACGCATAGGTCTCCGCCATCGAGAAGTACGGCTTGACTTCCGACTCTGGAACGTAGGCGTAGGCGCGCAGAGCGTCTCTCGGACACTGAGGCCGGCTCTTGCAATGGGACTTGACGAGGTTGAAGCCGTTGAGCTGGCCGTTCGCGTACTCAACCTCGAACGCGGCATGCTTATGGGAGATGTCGTAAGGCGCCGTCAAAAGAATCGGCTGCAGCTTGACCTTCTTGCCGTGCGAATTCAAACCATATTGCACCGTGTCGGCACCCGGAAGCCCGTTGAAGAGATTATCGGTCGAACGGTTCTCTTGAAAGATGATGACGACGTGCTTGATCTTGGAACTCGGTCCGCTGGGTACCGGCGGAAGCACGGCCGCGGCGCCTGCCGGCGTGATGCTCGCTTGCTGGTGTTGAAAGCATCCCGCCAACCCAATAATCAAGGTTAGCTGCGCGAGCAGCAGTCGCTTCATGCCCGATACCTCCAAGACAGTGTGACCGGCCTCGTTCGGGAGGTAACTGCGGGCTCCTCGGCTCGACGACGCAGCGTTGCGTTCTCAGACGCTTTGTGATACAAAGTAAGTCGATGGAACTGCAGCGGGCGCTTTCCGATCTGGCCGAGGTACGCGAACGCCTTGCGCATCTTCAGCGTTTTGAAGGCTATTCGGGCGCCGCGGCGGCCGCGAGCGGCTTAGGAGCGTTGGTCGCCGCGTCGATCCAGCGAAAACTCGCGCCCTTACCACAAACCGCCGAGGCACTTCGCGCGTATCTTGCGATTTGGCTGGGTTGTCTCGTCGTCGCGCTGATATTGAACTACGGTGCCGCCGCGCTATGGCTCCTCAAACATCGCGCACCGGGAGAGCGGAGCCGCTTTCGCACCGCGGCGATATCGATAGCGCCGAGCGTCGTCCTGGGCGGCGCGCTCAGCCTGGCTCTCGTCGATCATGGAGCCTTCAGCTTACTGCCAGGAACATGGTTTGCTTTTTACGCCATCGGGCTGTTTGCGTCTCGGGGCGCGATTCCGAGTTCGACGATGGGAATAACGGTCGGCTTTGGCGTGCTCGGGCTCATCTTTCTCATCACGCCGCTGGCCGCGTCGGCACTCGCCTGGTGGGTGATGCCGATCGGATTCGGCGCGGGTCAGCTTGGCATCGGCTATCTCATTTGGCGGGAGCGTTCCGCATGACCGATGCGCAGCAGGCACCCTTCGCTTATCCGGGGCTCGAGCGGATTTTTCACGAACGCGGCAGACTCGCGATCTGCACGTGTCTGATCGCGCATCCGGATGGTTTGAGCTTTACCGAATTGCAAGGCGCTTGCGACTTGACCGACGGAAACCTCAACCGTCATCTGCACGCGCTGGCCGAAGTCGGAATCGTCGCGACGGATAAGCAGCGGGGCGCCGGACGGCCGTCGACGATCTATCGGATCACGAGGCGCGGGCGGCAGCGCTTCCTCGCCTACGTGGATGAGCTCGAGTCGGTCGTGCGCGACGTACACGAACGCTCCCTGGCCGTTCCTAAAGGAAAGCTCGCGACGACATGATTCCTCGTCACGTCGCCATCATCATGGACGGCAACCGCCGATGGGCTCGCGAACGCAACCTGCCGGTCGCGTGCGGTTATCGGCGCGGCGTTACGGCGTTGCGGCGAACCTTGCGGGCTGCACGCCGCGCGCAGATCCCGATCGTCACCGCCTTCGCCTTTTCGGAAGAAAATTGGAACCGGCCCTCGGCCGAAATCAATGTCTTGATGGCCCTATGCATCCGCGCCGCGCGCAGCGAGCTCCGCGCATTGGCTAAAGAGGGAGTCCGAGTTCGGCTCTGCGGGCGAGGCGATCGCTTGCCGCCCGCAACGCTCGCGGCGCTTCAAGAGCTCGTCTCGCAAACGACCAAAAACACGGCGGTGACGCTCAATCTCGCAATCGACTACGGCGGCCGGCGCGAGATTGGCGACGCAGTACGCGCACTGGTGCGCGAGGTCAAAGCGGGCTTGCGCGACGTAGAATCCATCGATGAAGACGCCATCGGCAGCCGTCTCTACACTGCCGGCCTTCCCGATCCGGATCTGGTCATCCGAACCGGCGGTGAGCTGAGGCTCTCCAACTTTCTCTTGTTCCAGGCGGCTTACGCCGAATTTTGGGCGACGGAAACCTATTGGCCGGACTTCGGTGAGGCCGAATTGCAAGCTGCGTTGACTGATTTCGCGTCACGCCAACGCCGTTATGGCACGTAACTCGCCGGTCGCTAGAAGGTTATCCTGGAGCTGACGTTACCCGGTAGACAGTCGTTGCTTAACGACGTGGGCGCGACGGGCCGGACGCTGAAGTCCAGCGGGGTCGTCCACTTGCCGGCGTCGACGGCACGCCTCCAAACGTAGGAGATCGTATATGACTGGCCCACGGCCAGCGGAGGAACGCCGCGATCGTCTAAGCGGTCGCCGTATTGATTCACGTCGACGAACTGCAAGACGTTTCCGGCTTGTGCCTGATCCCCACGATTGGTCACCGTGGCGGTCACGTGATAGTAGTTGAGGTAGCGGCTCGGCGTCATGCTTTGCAACGTCACCGAGGTGATGGTCGGGCCGGCGGCGCCGCACGCGCCGGCGAGGGCGACCCCAGGCAGCTGGGCTAAGACGAAAGCGGCCAGTGCAACAGTGCGAGTCATCGAGGCTCCCTCCTCAGTCAAGGTAGCTACCGCCCCAATACTCGGCTAGCATTGCAGGCGCCTGCCTGGAAGGCGCTACGTGCCGTTGCTTTGCGGCACCGCGTCGGGCAGGTTGGCGCCTCCGGAAAGCCCGATCGGAAGCCGCACGACCCCGCTCTCCATATCGGTCCAAGCGCGCGAGAGGATCGGCCGAAGCGAGTACATCGCGTGCATGCCGTCGGATTGCGAATAGAAGCTTACAGAAAACCCGGCGTCTCGCAGAAAGATTGCCGTGGCCGTTGGAAATGCGGTCGGCACGTTATCGTCCCGCGCACCCGTCAACACGTAAAACCGGCTGCTCCGCATCGTCGTCGCGACTGCGGCCGCGCGAGACGCCAGAAGCGATCCGGAGATGCACATCACGGCGGTCCAACGCTCAGGATGGATCGGCGCGATGCGAAAAAGCGAAAAGCCGCCCATTGAATATCCGACGAGATATCGCTTGCGCTCGTCAACGTTAAAGGCGTGGGTGGCCGCATCCAAAGCATCGTAGACGTCGCTTTCCGAACCACGGTAGTCGTAGTAGCCGCGCCCATACGGCGCTACGACGATTGTGCCGGTGCTTTCGGCCAAGCTTTCGATGAACTCGGGTGCGATCAAATGCGATTCGGGTTGAAGCCGTCCATGCAAGAAAACCACCAGCGGCGCGGGCTTTTCCGGCGTGTAAGTGCTGGGCACGTAGAGTGCGACCGGCTGCATCGTTCCGTCTTTCGAAGAACGAACGAATGCTTCGGCGAGGCCGTGAACCGAAGCCAAGGGCACAAACGAGTCGTGCAGAAGCTGTGTCGCAAGGCTCAGGTCGAGCTGCGCTTCCGCCTGGATCAAACGTCGCCATGTTTGCGTGGAGTAGTTGTTCGGCGCGGGCAAATGCGCAAGGTCCGCATCGTCGAGGAGTCGCTGGTAGTAATCCATCGTTGAATCGCGTCCCGTCAGAATCTCAATTTTCGCGGCATTGGCATAGTAGGAAGCCGCAACGGATGGCAGCGTATCGTCGAGGCTGCCGGATGCGACGCCCGCGCAGAACGCAACGACTGCGGTCGCGCCGAGCGTACGCAGAATCACGATTTGCCGAAATGCTCCGCAATGAGTGCGATCGCGAGGCTGCGCATCAGGTCGAATGAAGTTGCAGCGAGTAGATAATCTGGTCTGGTCCGATGTTGCAACTACCGCAATACGGGTACGCGAGTGCGATCATCACCCAAAACACCGCGTCGATCGCCGTCGCCGTGAGAACGGTCAGCGCTAGATGCGTGTCGAGCCGTTCGGGCAGGGCAATCGCCAGCACGCCGAAGAGTCCGATTCCAAGGATGCACAATGTGATTTTGAGTTCGTTTGGCGTCGAGGCGCTGGAACTCTGCCAACGCTGGTAGCGCAGATCTTCGAGCGTGCCCAACTGGTTGTAGAGATCGCTTGCGTATTACTGAGCACGCGGCTTTGCCATTCGCTGAAGCCCCGTCAAGGATGCGGCGAGGCGCCGGTCGGGCTGCCCTCCGCACATTTGCGGCCACTCCGCTGCCGAACCGTTGACGTACGCGCGTAAAATCGGAAGTTGCGCCGGGAGCATGTCACGCGCCGCGAGGCGAATTGCGGCAGCTTCGGCATCCGTGTTGGATTGCGCTCGCGTGAAGATGCTCCATAACGTGATAATGGTAAAGCCGCAGAGCACCGCGGCGAGCGCGCCAAGACAGGTAGCCCAGGCGCTAACGACTGCCGGTCCCGCCGAAACACCGGCGCGCTGATACCAGCGCCGCGCGAAAAACATCGCCGCGAGCGCTACGACGTTTGCGGCGCCGACGGCCAAGACGAATGATATCCAGGAGGGAAGGTTGGTGAGCCACAGCATCATCGATACCCCCTTTCTCTAAGAGAAGACCGTCCTTCTGCATCAGCATAGCAAAGGAGCCGTTTGTGGCAGGGGAGTTTCATATTAGCATGGCGCCGCAAGGTACGTTGCCTCTTGCGCGAAGTTAAGAGCGGTATGATTGAGCGGCGGAATTTTTTGTTGGGGCTCGGGGCCTCTGGATTGGGAACGATGCTGCTCGGCGCCGATCGCCCGGGCGACGCGCTGGACGAGCCGCTGGAGCGCGCGCTGGTCCTGAGCGGGGGCGGTGCGCGCGGGGCATATGAAGCAGGAATCGTCGGAGCCTTGGTGGCTCGCAGCGGCATTGTCGAAGGTACGATGCTGCCGCCCTACGAGATCGTGTGCGGAACCTCGATTGGCGCGCTCAACGGATGGTTCGTTGCGACCGGCCAGTACGCAAAGCTGCGCGAGCTTTGGTATGGTATCAGTGCCGAAAACTTGATTCGCCCGAAGTCGCAATACTCTGCCCTGCGCGATTCGCAGAGCGGAGTTCTGAATCGTGCAGTTTCGGCGCTCAGCCTGATCGACTTGGTCCGTAACGAACGCGGGCTTTTGCAGGACGAGCCGGTCTTTGAGTGGATTTCCCGCAACATCGATCCCGCCGCGCCCTTGCTGGTGCCGCTGGTTTGGGGCGTTACGAATCTGGCGCAGCAGAGGCCCGAATATTTCTTCGTGCGTCCCAAGCGCGGCGGTGAGGAGCTTCCCGAGAGAGTCCGCACTGCGTTGCAAGTTCTGCTTGGCCCGCACACGATCGTGCGCGAAGCCACGCCCGACCTCTTGCACCTCGCGATCTTTGCGTCGGCGGCCATTCCGATCGCCTTCGACCCCGTGATCATGCCGGGCCCCGACGGCACGCCCTGCCCGTACTGCGATGGAGGCGTCGCGAGCAACTCGCCGGTCGGCATCGCCCATGCAGTGGCGAAATCCGCCGACGTCGTGTTGTTGGACCCCCCCTTCGAAGCGCAGTCGGATTATCACGATGCCGTCGAAATTGCGTTCGGCGTTTACGCAACGATGCAGCGCAAGATTCTCGAGGTCGAAATGCGCAATGCCTACTTTCAATCCATCGGAAAGCGCGCGGTCGAGCGCCTCGCGCCAACCGCGCTTGCGCAAGCAACGAAGGAAAACGCGCTCCTGACCAAGTTCATGCGCGCCGTTACTGCGACCGATCTGCGTTACATCCGGCCAGACGCGACGCTGCCGCTCGGCGTTGTGGGGTTCGGGGATCAAGTTGGAATTGGGAAGGCCTATCGTATCGGCTGGGAGGACGTCGCCCGGCGCGATTTCAAGCCTTACGACTGGAGGACGTTCCAGCTATGAAGGAAGCGTCGGCGCTGGTTGGCTTTTTGCTCGCCGCGACCTTGGCCGCCGGGGCGCAGACGTTGGTCCATCATGGGGTCTCGACCAATCCCGAAGCTCAAGCCGCATTCGACCGCGGACTGCTCGACTACTATGCCTATAACCCGGAAGCGGCGGAGCACGAATTCTACACCGCGGCCGATCTCGATAGGCACATGGCGATGGCGTATTGGGGTATCGCGTTGAGCAACGCGCCGAACCTCAACGTTCCCGCAACCGACGACCGGGGAGATCAAGCCCGTTACGCGATCCAGCAGGCAAAGGAGCTCGAAGCGTACGCGTCGGCCGAAGATCGCGCGTTGATCGACGCGGCTTCCGATCGCTTCGACTCGAAAGCCAAAACGTCCGAAGACGTGCTGCTGCTTAGCTACCGCGACGCCCTGCGGCGTATCGCGATCGCTCATTCCAGCGACCCGGATGCCGCGGCGCTCTACGCGGAAGCTGCGCTCTACGTTGCCGTCGGCAACCCCGACGCCGAAGGATTGACGGCCGCCCAGCGAGCCGCGCGCACCGCGCGGGTCGCGGCATTGCTGCCGCTTTTCCAGGCGAGCCTAGCGGCGTTTCCAAAACACGTCGGGCTATTACATTTTTACATTCACGCCGCGCAGCTTGCCGGAGAGTCCCAGGCCGCCGTCGCGGCGGCTAGGCAGCTCGCGGCATTCACGCTGCCTCCCGAAGACTCGCACCTGACGCATATGCCCGCTCATACCTTTTTCGACGTCGGTTTGTACGCGGAGGCCTTGGACGTGGGACAGCGGTCGGTTGCGATGGACCTTGCCGATTTCGCGTGCTGCCACCCGGGGTTTTATAGCGCGCCACGCTATTACCACGACCACAACGTGAGTTTTCTGCTCTACGCGCTAACGCAAACCGGGCATCTCTCCGAGGCGATCGCCGTAGCGCGCCGCGAAGACGATCCGGTGTTCATCGCGCGCCAGCTGGTGGCCGAGCGCGACTGGCAAGACGTTCTGGCGGTTCCCTACGCGTACGTGAAGGGAAAATCCGCAACGCTGCCTTTTACGCGAGGACTTGCGTACGCAAAGCTCGGGAGGGCGGCGCTGGCGGAACGAGCGCTTGGCGAAATCCCTAAGGACTCGGCGAATGCGTATTCGGCGGCGCTATTCGACGCCATGCGCCTCACGCTCGAGGCGGAAATCGCCGCGCTCGAAAGCGACGACGCGAAGGCGATGCAACTGCTAACGGCCGCCTCGGCGGCCGCCGCAAAGGCGAAGAGTCTGGGCGAGGAGACGCCGGGGCTCTACTACTACTCGCCCCACATGGCGCTGGCGCAGCTCGCCCTTCGGCTCGGGAAAAAGGACGTCGCGAAAGCCGCGCTCGAAGCGGAGCTGGTGGCGAGCCCGCGCTCGCCGGCGGCGCTCGATGCCCTCGCGCGGCTCTCCTCGTCGCGCTAGACTCGGCGCTTCGTGATATACCTCGACGAAGCGGCGGTTCGCGCCCGGCTGCGCTGGGATGAGCTCATCGACGCGATGGAGCGCGCCCTCGCGGAGTTCTCACGCGGCGCGGTGATTCAGCCCGTGCGCAACGTGCTCACCATCGAGGAGCATCGGAGGTATTTGGGCATCATGCCGGCGGTCCTCGGCGACGTCATGGGGCTGAAGTTCGTGACGTTTTATCCGATCAACGCCGGCACCGGACTTCCAACGCATAACGCTACGATCGTGCTTTACCGAACGGATACCGGGCAGCCCCTCGCGGCGATGGACGGGCGCCTGATCACCGAGATGCGCACCGCCGCGGTGTCGGCCGCGATCACGAAATATCTCGCCCCGCCGGAGAGCCGCATACTCGCGCTGCTCGGCAGCGGCGTGCAAGCGAAGTCGCACCTGCAGGCGCTTTCGCTCGTGCGCAACTTTTCGGACGTGCGGGTCTGGAGTTGTACGACGGCGCACGCCGAGCGCTTCGCGCGCGAGCACGGCGCAAAGGCCGCGCATTCGCCACAAGAAGCGGTTCGCGGAGCCGACGTCGTCGTCACGGCCACGGGTGCGCACGACCCGATTCTCAAAGGTGCGTGGCTCAAACCGGGCGCCCATGTGAACGCGGTCGGGTCATCCCGCCCGTATTGGCGAGAGCTCGACGACGAGGCCATGGCGAACACCGTCGTCGTCGATTCGCGCGAGGCGGCCGCGCGCGAAGCCGGCGACGTGATCGTGGCAGAGGCGGCGATTTACGCCGAAATCGGCGAGATCTTCGCGGGCACCAAACCACCGACGCCTTCGGTGACGACGGTCTTTAAATCCGTAGGCCTCGCGGTGGAGGACGTTGCGGCAGCAAAGCTCGTGTTCGAAGCGCGAGATCGGGAGGAACGGCGCACCCCTATCTGAAGCACATCGCGCCCGAAGGCTTTTCGCGAGAACCACTACAAAGGAGTCTGCAATGTGTCGTAACATCAAGATGCTCCACAACTTCGCGCCGCCGGCAACGCAGGACGAAGTCCGCGCGTCGGCGATGCAGTTCGTGCGAAAGATCAGCGGCTTCACGCGCCCCTCAAAAGCAAACGAAGCGGCTTTCGAACGCGCAGTGGCACAGGTAAGCGATGCGACGCGCGAGCTGCTCCTAGCGCTGGTCACGCAGGCCCCCCCGCGCGACCGCGAGGCCGAAGCGGCGAAAGCCCGAGAACGGGGTCGGCTCCGCTTCGCCCCCCGCTAGGCGGGAGCCTAAAGAAGGAAGCGCGGGCACGCTCTGCGCAGTCTCTCCAGCGTAGGAGGGAACGGAGTATGCGTACTCTAGTCGTTGCTATTTGCTTTACAGCGCTCGGCATTGCCGGCGGCACCGCCGCGGCGTCGGCCGACGGCCAGGTTCGGATATATTACATCGCCGCCGACGAGGTGACGTGGAACTACGCACCGACGGGCCTGGATCAGGTGACCGGCGGACCGTTCGACGCGATGCAGCGGCCTTACGCGGTGCGCGACGCGCATCACATCGGCAGCGTTTATCGCAAGGCGATCTACCGGGAATATACCGACGCAACGTTTCGCACGCTGAAGGCGCGGGCGGCGGACGATGCCTATCTCGGGTTTATCGGCCCGATCATTCATGCAGAAGTCGGCGACACGATTCGGGTGATATTCAAGAACAATGCATCGCGACCGTACAGCATGCATCCCCACGGCGTGTTCTACGCGAAGAACTCCGAAGGCATGGCGTACAACGACGGCAGCTCGCCGGCCGGCAAACTGAACGGCGCGGTTCCTCCCGGACGCACCTACACATACGTCTGGCAGGTTCCGGAGCGCGCCGGCCCCGGCCCCGGCGATCCCAGCTCGATCGTGTGGCTCTACCATTCGCATGTCGACGAACAAAAGGACGTCGATTCGGGCTTGGTTGGCGCGATCGTCGTAACCGCTGCCGGCATGGCCAAACCGGACGGAACGCCGAAGGACGTCGACCGGGAGTTCGTTACGGTATTCCACATCGTCAACGAAAACCAAAGCTGGTATTTCAACGATAACGTCGCGGCTTACACGCCGAGGCTCAAGCGGAGCGACCGTGCCGAAGCGATCGGCATCGATTCCAACAACGCCTTCACGCTCAACGGAAGCGGGTTCGCCGACGGGAATTTCAAATTTACGATCAACGGATATCTCTATGGGAATGGGCCGAGGATCGTGATGAAGCAAGGGGAGCGCGTGCGCTGGTACGTGATCGACATCGGAAACGGCTTCGATTTTCACACGCCGCACTGGCACGGTAACACCGTGCTATGGAATAAGCAGCGTACCGACGTTCTCGCCCTGATGCCCGCGCAGATGCTGACCGTGGAGATGGTGCCCGATAACCCGGGCCTCTGGCTTTTTCATTGTCACGTCGCGGACCACATGGATGCCGGCATGAGCGCCTTCTACCAAGTGCTGCCCTAACGCCGCACGTCCCAGTTTTCGGCGTCGACCGGAATCCACAACATATTCAGCCGGTATCCCGTGACGCGATTGCTGACCCCGAGGAGGCGATCTTCATAATACAGCGGGATCACCGGAACGTCGTCGTGGACGAGCGCCTGCATCGCGTTGAAGTCTCGGTCGCGCTGTGCTCCGCTGGGAGTGCGAGCCTGATCGTCGAACAGCGCTTCGAACCGCTTCGAGCAGTAAAATGAGTGGTTATCGCCGCCTTTGACGGCTTGAACGCAGCGAAGGTTCAAGGATTGCTCGGGATCGCTGCCTCCCACCCACGACTCGCCGACGATCGAGGCCTTCCCGTTGCGCAACAACCCTTCCGGGCTGAACCAGATGCGCGTCGGGTTTGCCTTAATCGACAACTGCATGCCGATCGCGGCAAGTTGCGTCTGCACGAGCGTAGCAATCCGCACGTTGATCGGATCCTCGGAGTTGACTCCGATCAAGCCGCCGAGAGGGACCCCGTCTTTGAATCGGACGCCTTGGCGCATCCGCCAGCCGGCGGCATCCAGCGCGCGCCCCGCGGCGCTTGGGTCGTGCGAATAGTCGCGAATCGGGCTAGTCTTCCACGTAACGATGGGCGGCGGCAGGAAGGACGTCGCCGCCGGGAATTCGTTGCGCCAGGCGCCGGCGAGCGCGGCATAGTCGAGCGCGCCCGCGATCGCACGCCGTACGCGAACGTCCCGTGTCGGCGCGGCTTGCGTTTGCAGGTACAACAGCCGGGTGGCGTTCTCGGGAATCCGTAGAACGCGGAGACCCGTGGTGCGTTCCGCCTGTGCGACGTTCTCGGCCGTGAGCGTGCCGACGTCCACGGCGCCCGACCGAAGCGCGACGAAATTGGAGTTCAGGTTGGGCACGATCTGCAGCACGATCTGCTGGAGTTTCGGGCGAGGCCGATAGTAACGATTCGCCTCTAGGATGATGCGGTCGCCTCGCAGCCACGTCTTAACGCGAAACGGGCCGCTACCGAACGGCGCGTTTTCCCACGCCGCGCCGACGACTTTCGTGTCTGCGAACGCGTGCTTCGGCAGGATTCCGTACGCGAAATCGGCCTGCGCAAAAAGGACGTGGACCGCGGCATTCCAGGGTTGACGCAATCGGATCACGACCGTGTGTGCGTCCGGCGTCCACAGGGAAAGGATGCGGCGATACGGCTCGACCGACGTCGCCCGGTTGCGCGGATCGAATATGGCGCGATACGTGAACGCAACGTCGGCCGACGTCAGGGCGACGCCGTCGGCGAAGCGTACGTCGGTGCGCAAATGGTACGTGATGCGAGTCCCATCCGGGGAGATGTCCCCATTGCGCCGCGTCGGGATTCGCGCGACGAGAATCGGGACGTCCCGGTTGTCCGCCGAGAGACCAACGAGCGTCTGACAGAAGAGCGTGTCGACGGCGATGATCTCTTGGTCGATCGCCACGAAGGGAACGAGCGAAGCCGGATCGCCGGAATACGCGATGCGCAGCACGTGCGAGGGTCCGCTCTGAACTCCGCCGCGCGTACACGCCGCGAGCGCGGACAACGCAAGGACGACCAATGCGGCGCGCACGCCTCAGCAGTTCGCCGTCAGCACCGCCCGGGCTTTCGCCCGCAGGGCCGATGTCGCGAATCGGGAAATAGCAGCTTTCTGGGTGCGAAGTTTAAACGTCGCTTTTTCGTTGTCGCTTTGCGGTCTCGTCGGCCTCACCGCGCAGACGCCCGCGCCCGCTTCCTCGCCCGGTAAGACTCTGCGGCATTTGGAATACGCTTTCAGCGTTTCCGTAGAAGGCCTGCAGAGCTACAAGTTCAACGCGTCCCACGGCGGGGTAGCTACGGTCAACAGCCAGGGGAGTGTGGCCGCCCCCGAAGGGGGCAGCGGCACCATGTACGTGGACGTCGTTTCGCTGGCACCCGACGGCGCGCTCGTGGTGCGCATCGCCGAGTTGGTCCAGGGCGATCCTCGGCCGCGACAGGCATTCACTTGCAGCGTCTACGGCAACACTTCGGTGCTGTGCCCTTCGATGCCGGGCCCCAGCGAAGCCGAGTGGGTGCTGCTTAGCTACCTCGGTCGACAGTTTGTCGACGGCGCGCCGTGGGACTCGGAGGGGCATTGGCAACGCAAAGAGCAGTCGACGCAATTCCAAATGCAGGAAGACTTCACGCTCGTGGATGCGGGCGATGGAAAGAAAGTCATCGTTCGCGAGGTCAAGGAAACGCGGCTCGACAACGGCGGCTTTGACAGTCAAACCTCGGACGTCACGATAAACTACGACCGGTCGATGGAAGTGCCCGATGTCGTGCGCGACGAGGTCGCCACGACGGGTGGCGACGAAGCGAGTCACGCGAGCTACCAGTTTACGCTCCAGCGCGACTCGTTTGCCAAGCCGAAGCCTTGACTTGCTAGTTTTTGCTCTCGCGGAACGGGTCGAGGGGTTTTGGAGCGTAGCTGTACTTCTGACCGCATATCCGGCAGATATTTAGCGGGCTTCCAAAATGCTCGTGGGGTGCGTATTCTTTGGCAGCGCTCTTCGCACGCTTCTTGACGGTGGCTACGGGTTCGATGACATTTCACTCATTTTCGCTCCCGAGTCTGGGAGCCGCGCGCCTCCAGAATCGGAGGTGTTCCGCTCTTATTCTCGACGCCGGCCAAAAGCGCCTTGGATGGCGCTACGGACTATGCGGCAAAGCGTGGATCGGTAAAGCAGCCGGTCCGTATCGCGCGCTTCAACCCGGAAATAAGTTGTGACTCATGCGCCTCTTTGGAAAGGATACAGGTAGCCCCCGCGAGGTGACACGCGCGGCCCCAAGAAGATTCGATCGTTGCGGTATAGACAACGATTACGCAGTCGGGAAGAACGAAGCGGAGTTGGCGTAACATCTCGAGCGGGTCGACTTTCAGAGCGTCGATATCGACGACGAGAACCTCCGCTGCAAGCTTCCGCAACGCGATGACATCGAGATGAGCGACGATCGTGAGGTCCGGCGCCGCGGCCGCTTTGAGTGCGGTACGCAGCAGAGGGATGTGTTTCGGGTCGACGCCGGCCAAACCGCAGATGCGGGCCATAAAGTGACGCTTTCAGGCACGAAGCAGTAAGTCGCGCCAGCAGAGAAGAAGCACCTTCAGCGTAACATCATAACGAGAAACTGACCATCGTGAAAAAGCGCGATAGTGCCCACTCGGGCCCGGCCAGGGGCGAAATGACGCTGCCGCCGGACTTCCTGCCCGAATCGGATCCGGCATATCCGGTCATCTCGGCCATCCTTCGCGTCGTACCGGCTTCGCGCTGGTCGTTTGCGCGGCTGCGACCCGATGGCGAACTGGCGGATCTCCTGCTTGACTCAGTCGGAAACGGCGACGAGCTGTCACGGCTTAAAGGCGAGTTCGCGCGTCAGCGCGAGAAGGCGAAGGTGGGCTCACGCGTCGCCGCGACGCTAAGCCCGCTGGGTGACTTCGAAAGCGGCATCACCTTGTTGTTTGCCGACGCCCGCGCCAGCTTTGGCATCCTCACGCTCTTGCGTACGAGCGAGTTGGGCCCGTTTACCTCGAGTGAAATTAGCATGTTGGCATTGTCTCTCGACGCTACGTCGGAGCGACTCTCGGCGCTGCGGCTAGACTCGCGTGAGACCGGGAGATCCGCTCGCCGCACAAGGGATCTCCGCGAGGACGCAACGCGCGCGATCGAGGAATCGGGAGAATCGTTCTACGTGCTGGACCGCGACTTGCAGATCGTCCTCGCATGGACGGCAGAAGAGCAACGGCGCATCGCGCTCACGGGATTGCGTACCCGGATAGCAGATCGCTTGCCCGCAGTTCTTGAAGAAGCCGTCCGGGAGCTGATTGCCGGCTGGGAGGCTGACTCCGGCACGCAAAAGGCCGGCATCGCCCATCCGGTCCCGTTCTTAGTGGTGCGGACGCAACCGATGTCCGGGCCGGCGGGGCTCTTCATCGGGGTGCGGATCGACCGCGCAGCACCGCCTAGCTCGCTGACCGGGCCGGCCGAGCGCTTCCATATCTCGCCGCGCGAACTTCAGGTGCTGGCTCTTCTGCTCGACGGCGCGAAGCTCGAAGAGATCGGCCGAAAGCTGCACATTACCTCGTCGACCATTCAGAATCACATCAAGAGCATGATAGACAAGACCGAAAGCCGGAACCGGACCGAACTGATCGCGCGCGTCCTGGGGTGGGAGGGCGCAGCGGGGTCTCGCCCGGCGTAGCCGAAACCTCCTCGGGGAAGCCTCCGCCACCAAAGAATCGGGCTTTTCACTATCCCCACCGGCTTCCGTTCGCGCTACAATAGCAGGGTAATCCTGCGTGGAACCCAACGTGCCTGGACGCCAACCCTATGACTGAGGTATTGAGAATGCACGCGCGCCGCAGCGCAATGCGAAAACGTTTTGACTTGAGCGTACCTATAATGCGCCATGCATGTTTACGAAAGTGACGGCCCTAATGACACCACGCAGCGATCGATTTTATCGCTATGTTAAAGGCCTCGGCCTGATCGGGATCCACGCCGGCGCCCTTGCGGCGTTTTGGCCGGGCTTTTTTCAGTGGTCGGCTCTTGCAGCCGCAGCGGTCGTATCGTACGCCACCGTGGGTTTGGGGATTTCACTGTGCTTTCACCGTGGCCTAACCCACCATAGCCTGCGCCTCCTCAAACCGGTCGAATACCTATTCGCCATTTTCGGAACCCTGGCGCTGCAGGGCGATCCGATCCGATGGGTGGCCGTGCACCGCAAGCATCACGCACATGCCGACCATGAAGGCGACCCGCACAGCATTCGGGGCGGCTTCAAGTGGGCGCATGTAGATTGGCTTTACCGGCACAATATTGCGCTGCCGTCGGACGCGGAAATGCGGCATTTCGCGCCCGACCTCTACGCCCAGCCATTCTATCGAGCGCTCCGGTATCTCAATATTCCGCTTCAGGTGCTGCTTGGCGTCGGACTCTTTGCCCTCGGCGGATGGTCGTGGGTTATATGGGCTATCTTCGTTCGGCTTGTAGTCAGCTATCATTCGACCTGGCTGGTCAACAGCGCATCCCATACGTTGGGTTATCGCACCTACCAGACGCCCGACCAGTCAACCAACTGCTGGTGGGTCGCGCTGATCTCGTGGGGTGAGGGCTGGCATAACAATCACCACGCGTTTCCGTTCTCAGCGCGGCATGGACTACGCTGGTTCGAGTTCGACATGACGTGGTGGCACGTTAGGATGCTGCAACTTTTGCGACTCGCAGATCGAATCAAGATTCCGAGCAAAGCCATGCAGGCGCGGTTTCGCGAGGTCACGCACCGCGGGCAGCCCTCCTCGCAATCTTACTCGGGCTGAGCTCGGGAGCGTATTCGCCCGAAGTGGGTCATCGGGTAGCTACGCTCGCCCCTCCAGGCTCAGGCGTACCAGCTCTGAGGTCAGGTACTCTAGCGCATCCGGCGGCGGAGACGACGCGAGTTCTCGGCGACAAATCGTAAGCACGGTGCGTTGCGCTTCGGGGAGGCCAATGAGAGTCTCGCGCTTCGCAAACTTGGTTGCCTTGATCTTCATGCGCGTCCAGACGCGTTCCATCGCGGTCATGGCAGGCCTTTCTCTCGCGGAAACGCGTATTGGCCGGCCTCTAAACTTACGGTCAAAGCGTATTTTGGGTGAGGATCTCAGTATACCACGGCTCGTGATGGCGCGTTAGTGCAACCTGTCTTGACGTTTGGCGGTCTGAGATATTGTCATGATGGATAATCCTTCGCCGGTTGCAGTGCTCGCCATTAAAGGCGCCGTCAGGGGACTGACTGGTGTGGAACGTTCTGAGCCGGTCTACGGGGGATACGCGAACGTACGCGGCGATATCGTATTGTTTGCTAAGGACCTCGCCTATCGCGTCAACTTCAAGAACCAGATATTGAAGGAACGACCGCCGTTGAACGTGGGTGCTCAGGCACGATACGACGCCACTGAGGCCGGCGAGGATTTTGAGTATGGGAGCAAGACCTTCCGCCGCCTAAGCGGTGAGCAGATCCTGGAGATTTGCATGGCCTGCCAATTCAGGGTGGGCTCGAGATTCTAACCCTTTAAGCACCTCAGCGCAGACGATTTAAGCGCACAGGGGCTCGGCGGTTGCCGCAGAATTAGCGAGCAAGTCAGGCCGACAAGGAGTGCAGATGAGCAAGCGAGTTATAAACGCCGCGCTTTCAGCGTTCGTCTTTTTGCTGTGCGGGTGTTCCACCGGGACCGGCGTTCCATCGGTGCCGGGGGACGCTCCGCAGGCGCTCCTCGCCAAGGCGAAGTCGCCGCAGTACTTATACGTCTATAACGTCGGATCGCCCGGCCTCTACCCCGGAGAGTATGCGCGCTATACGTTGCCGGACCTCAAGCTGCAAGAAACAACGGTCGCAGATGGAGTGGCTAGTCCGGTGGCATTCGGAGTCACAGGTTTGCCGTATTTCGCAGATGAAGCCCCGCAAGGCGGTTTCGCCGTCTATCTGCAACCGCTCAAGAACGGCACCGTGCCCGCAAAGGAGCAGTTCTACGGCGTACCCTGCGTAAGTTCGTCGCTCGCCACCGGTCCAACAGGCAACTTCTATGCCGTTCAGTACTGCTCTGGAAACGTACTTGAATTTGCCGCCGGAGCCAGGAAAGGCGGCAAGGCGAAAAAGCCGATCGCGACCTACACAGGAGGCAACCTCACCGGCACGGTGTTGCCGACCTACGCGACGGTCGACCCGAAAGGCGACCTCTACGTCGGCGATAACGGCGGTGGCGTAACCTATTTCGCGGCTGGCAAGACGAGGGGCAGCATTGCTTTCGCAACCGGGCAGAGCCAAGCCGTGACGCAGATGGTCGTTGACGCTCGCGGCCACGTGTGGAGCGTCCACTATCCCGACCCCACGACGGTGTATTTCAAGGATAAGACGACGTGCATCCCGGATCCGAAGGGTACCATCAAACGCAACGAGCAGGCGGAAGAATTCTCAAAAGGCACGCTGGTTACGCAGCTCTACACCTCGACATCGGATAGCAGCGTGTATGCTCCCGACGGACTGTCTATCGCGGTCGACTCTTCGGGAAGGGTCTACACGGGAAACCAAGACTCCAGCGATGACGGCGTTCTGGTGGATTACGATCCGAATAAATCGTGTCCGAACGATGGTCTTTCGTTTGTGTTGCCGACGCGCGCCAGCCCGCAGGTCGCCGTCGACAAACAGAAGCGATTCTACGTCACGGACTACAACGACAATACTATTTCGGCCTACGAAGGCGCCTCAAAGAAGCTCCTCAAGCGCATCACCCAGAAGACCGGCGTGATTAGTATTTCGTCGACCGCCATTAACCCGTAGCCGCCCGTGGCGAAGGAGACGCGTTCCTTTGGCCCATCGGGGAAAAAGCTTTTTGGGCAGTCGTGAGCAAAAGGTCCGGATGCGCGCTTGGATAGGTTTTAAGCCCCTCCGATTCGCGGGTTTGGTCATTGCGAGCATGTTTTCGCTCGCATCCCCCGTGCTCGCCGACGACCCGGGCCGGATCGACGCTTACGTTACGCCATACTACAATTCCACGGGCCCGATCATCAGGATCGGAAAATACAGCGTGGGCTTAGCCTCGAAGAATCAAGGGCAGTTTGTTGCCACGATTCTGCAGATGAAGGAGCAGTGGAGCCGGCTCAGCTTTATCGAGCTCTACGTGGGCGCTATTGGCCTGTACGATTTTGGCTATCGCAACGAGGCGACGTATTGGTTCTATTGCGCGCAGTACTCGGGGCGCCAGTTCGGACTTCTCGTCAATCAAGACAAATTAGGGAGCATCGGCGACCCGGGCTTTGAGCTGTACCACGCTCAGGACGCGTTTTTCGAGCTGGTCGGGCCCAACATCAACGGCTACGCGTTTGGCGACGTAGACTCTTTGGTCGCGATACTTCGAAAAGTGCAGAGCGCCAATCGAACGGTTCGAGATTTGCAGCGCATCTATCCGGGAGTAGCGTTCAAGGACAAGTCGTCGTGGCAGCGGACAAACGAAGATCTGAACTCTGGCCTCGGGACGCTTGCGGTTCAATCGACGAATCGGAAAGCCGAGATCGCGCAGCAGCGCGCGCAGAACGGAACGCAAGCGCGCTTCTCGCACCTGACAAGCAAACAGTTTCCTGGCGGTCTCTAGGCCTTTACTTCCATCGATCTCCGGGCGCCTTGACGTATGTTTGAAAGACGTAACGCCACGGAATCGTGAACGGGAAGATTACCCAAACCAGCGCGCAGGCTTTGATGGTATCCCATGTATCGGGATCGACTTGATGGGCCGTCCATAACGGGAGGGCGAAGAAGAGCAGCCAGATCGTCTTCCAAGCGAGCTCGAAGAAGAGCACCGGCAACATCTTGAGGGGATAGCGAAGCCCCATCAGCATGAGCGGCGCCATGGCCGCCAACAGGCTGCGCGCGACGCCGTGCATTAGAGCCAGCTTGTCGTGGTGAATCACGCCCGGCCAGATGCTCGTGACCAGGAAGGTCAAGATCAGCGCATATGTTCCGCGCAAGAGATATAACTGGAGCGTCGAGACTCCAGACGATGCCGGTGCCGCCGGCACGGAGGTTGCTGCCATAGCCAAACTCCTCGAACTAAAGTGTACCTAAATACGTCCGATCTGGGTTCGATGTTTCTAAAACGGCTGCGTCCTCTCCGTAAAGACGGGCTCCGACGGGAACCAGAACTGAACGCCGCCGCCGCCGTGGTCGAACGCGGGTGCGGCGATTCCGAAGTACCCGAGCGTTCCGACAGCCACTCCGCCACTAAAAGCGACAACGTGGGGAACGCTACTCTGCGACAGCGCGAGCCTAGCCGCTAGCTCCGCGCTGCTCACAAACTGCCCGCTTCTTGATGAAACGGTCTCGAAAGGGGTCCACCACGAGCCTCCTCTTGCCCTCGCTTCATCGTTTCCAAAGCGCACGAGCTCGTCTTTTCCTACAAAAGTTTGATTGAAGCGTTGTGAAACCCGAAACCGCAACGCGTAAGAGCCGGCAGCAAACCCTCCCTTGGCTAAGCTGAGAAGAGCATTGAGCCCAGACCCGGGTACCATGCGACATCCTTTTGGTCAGTCGCTGCAACTATCTTGTCGAGCTCGTCGCAGGCCCCGGAGCCTCGGGACAGCGCGTAGGAACCGTCGGCCATCAATCGGGGCGGCGCGGCGAAACGCGACCGCAATGTGCACTCGCTGCGCTCTTACAGAATGCTTTCCAATCATCTCTTTCTCCGAATCGACGTTAGCTGGGGTTCGATCTTAGCATCGAAGCCGAAATCCCGGAAGGTAGGGTGCGGTCCGTCCGGCTCGAAAACGGCGAAAATAGGGGGTTGTGCCAAATGGCTAAGACGCGGGCTCGCTCGATCCTTTCCAGTTGCCTCTGCTTCGTTTTGCTCGCTACGGCGGGGAATACACTCGCGGCGCGCGCACAGGACCAGCAGTACGCGCCCGGGCTCTGGCATTATCGATCGGTTGAGTGCGTGGATACGACCGTTAGGATCGTCGAGCCTCGCCTCACGGCAGATGGTCAGAAGACTTTCACAGCCCGCGACTTTGACGAGAGTGGCGTCGTCGTGGAGTTCAACACCTTTTTGGGATCGGATCCGGCGAATCCGCGCTTGCGCGCAACTGTTACGCACTACGAAGGCACGGCCGGCAACAATATCATGATGCGAGAACGGGTTGGTGACAAAGTCCAGGCCTGCTTCCTATCGAGGCCCGCGCCGACGGTATACTGCAATCCCGATAAAGATGACCGGGGACGAGTGTTTCGCGTTTACGACTATCGCCAGCATGCACAATATTCGGGAATGAACAGCGAGCACGATTGCGGAGGCGCCTAGCATGGCTACGTTTCGAACAAAGCTCGCATGCGCCAACGAAGCCGGAACGCTTACGTTCATCGCGGTGCCGGAAAACGCGATGCGAGAGTTTGAAGGACGGCGGCGCGTGCCCGTGATCGCAACGATCGATGGCTACGGATATCGCACCACCATCTGCGATATGGGGGACGGCCCTTGCATTCCCGTGCGGCGTTCAGTGCGCGAAGCCGCCGGAGTCGCAGCGGGCGAGCGCGTCACCGTCACCCTCGCGTTCGATGCGCAGGATCGGACCGTGGACGTTCCGGCATTCTTCGCGAAAGCGATGACGACAATCGAACGCAAGGCATTTGACTCGATGTCGTACAGCCATCGCAAAGAGTACGTTGACTGGGTATCCGCTGCAAGAGAATTCGAGACGCGCGATCGCCGCATCGAGAAGGCGCGTGAGAAGCTGCGTGAGCGCGCGGGCCGTCGAGCCCCGTGACGCGCATTCTATAAAGCCTTTACAAGCCTCGATATGATTACGGGTGCTCCCATGGCCACGAAGTTTCTAGAGTTTTGCTAAGCCTTTCGCTTTTCCGCGAGCGCTCTTCCCAGCTTCAACGCAATCGCACCGCCCGGAACGATGACGTTGAGCGTCTCAGCGCCGAGATCGAAAAGCGTCTCAGGACGCAAGAGTTTGGCCAGCGCTGCCGTTGTCGCAGAGGATTCGGAGTTGATCTCTCCGGTGATGCCGTCGATAGCCACCTCAGCCGTCTTGTTCTTGGCGGACCACACGTACTTGAACGCGTACGCAGGCCTCAGATGCAGGTCGATGCACTCGACGTTCACGTCTTCTTCCTTGATTTCGTCGGCATCGCTGGGCCGGAAATCGTTGCCAAGCAAATTGCGGATCACCGCTGAAGCGCGGACGGTCGGCGCAACGATCCGCGCGCCTTCGGGCGCAAAATCGTCGAGCGCAATTGGCGTGGATTGTGCCTTCAGGTATGGCGCGGCGTTGACGGGCTGGTTGGTGATGGCGTCGAGCCACAGCTCTTTTCGCTCGTCGCGTTCGCAGTGTTCGACGGCGGGAAGGTCAAAGTTCGCCTGGGCGGACACCGCGAAGTCGCTTGCGGCGATCGTCACCGTCTTGGCGTTCGGTGTCTTAACGGCGACCCGGTACGACTCGCGACGATCGTAAACGAACCGGAGATGAGCCTTCGCGTGCCACATCGGAATGTAGAGGAGGCCTCGCTCCTCGATGGCTATGTCTTCGTCTTTGGGGCGCGCGAGCAAACGCGAAAGCGTACCGAACGCCGCGCCCTTGTGGGCGCCGGCCCGTCCGCGCGCCTCTTCGGCCGAAAAGGATGGATCAAAACGAAAGGCGCCCTGTTCGGCGATGACGATTTCTATGGTCGAAGACTCCTTTGCAAGATATTCGACTCGGGGAACGTCCAACGAATTTCGGGGCGTGCTCCGACGGTCCCCCCGCTCACGAGCCGGTTGCCGCCGCCAAAATCTTCTCGACCGCGCCGAGGAAGCGCGTCGTCGCCTTGACGCCGTACGTTTTCTCGAGATAGGCGCTCGGGTTCCCGGGGCGCCCCTCGCGCAGGCACATAGTCGCGAAGACTTCGTTCGGTGTCGCCTTCACGAGCTCGAATTCTTGACGTGGCGACGAAAACGGCAGTCGAGCGCTTTTCGGAAGCGGCTCGGAGATGAAAATCACGCACAAACGCGTGACGGCCGTCATCCGCAATCCTTCAAACGGCTCGAGCGCCAATAGCGCCGCGACCTCGTCGACAGAACGCAAAAACACGGGAATCGCATAGCCCGTGGCGCCCGCTAATAGCGTTTCGAGTTTCCGCGACAGTTGGCCGCGATTCACCCGTTGCGAAGCATCGAAGGAGACGTTTCCGCTGGCGATGTGCGTGCGTACGTCCGAGAGGCCGGCACGGAGGAAGGTTTCGGTCAAGACGTCTTTCTTAACCGTCCGCCCTGCAACGTTGACGCCGCGCAGGAAAGCGATGAACCGCGTTTTCAAAGCTAGGCCCGCGAGCGAGCGCTATTACGGCGATACCCGCCGAGGAGATCGGCGAGAATCCACGCCGTTCCGGCGATCGCGAGGGTCTCGGCCGCTTCACTCCAGTTCGTATGGCTGTGGGGATCCGAAAGGAGCAACGGTACCCACACAACTATGCCGAAGATCACGATCATCGTTGTCAGTAGCCAAGTCGCGAGAAGTGTCATTCGATTCGTAAGGAGAGCCACGGCCGCTAGTGCGAACGAAACCGTCGTCGTCACCGCCCAAAACATCTGACTTGGTGGTATCCACTTCGGAACAAGGTGAGCGGTAGCATCGAGATAGACCGCCTGTTCGAGGGCAAAAGAAACGACACAGACGCCCAAAAGAACGCGGCCGATTCGCCTAGCCGTTTCCGGCGCCCATGCCGATGACAGGCTCGCGTAAACGATCCCCGCTCCGGTCACGAGAGAGAACTGCTCGAAGAAGTTGCCCCAGCTATTGTACACCTGCGGTGTCGCGAAGATTTGTGGAACGCACTGTAGCGCGAAGGCAAGAAAAACCGTGCCAAGGACGCCCGCGCCGGCCTTCGCGGTGCGACGGAACTGAATCGCAGCGCCACCGAGGATCTGGGCAGCGGCTGCGGCGTCGACGAGGTAGCGCGGTTGGTGCCATCCGTTGTAGTCGTGCCAGGCCAGCGTGACGAGGCCGGAGGCCAAAGCCGCCACTCCAAAGAGGTGACGGCCGAGGCTCGAGCTCAGCGTTGATACGGCCCCTTTTTCAATCCCGGTCAAGGCGTGCCACCTTAGCGGTACACAACGGGCGGATCAAGGGTCTTGTGACATTTGGACCGTCCCTGACCTCGGACCATTCCGCGGCGACCTCCATACCGACGATGCTCCTCCGAAAGCTCACGATGATGCGCGTGGATGGCAGTTAAGAGGTGATTAAGTGTCCTTGCGTTCTGCGAGTAAAACTTAAGAAGCGATTGTCGATGCTTATCAAACTTACCTGCGGTACCGTTGTATGCTAGCTTGCGTTTTGTTAGTTTGAATGCGTACGCGCTTCAATTCAATAGAACTGGAAGGTGGTAAACGTAATGGGTCGTTTAGTATTGAGCATCGCAATTCTGGCGGCATCGTGGGCGCTTGCGGGATGTGGAGGGGCGGCCGGAGGCTCCTCAGTCTCGCCGATGACATCGCAGAACGCACCAATCGGTGTGGCGCAATCGCCCAAGCGGCAGCGCGCGGACGCTGCAGCTCGTCAACGGATTGCAAGCCTTGTGCGGACCAAGGTCAAGCACGTTTTCGTGCTCGTTCAAGAGAACCACAGCTTCGATCAAGTCTTTGGACTCTTTCCGGGCCTGCACGGCCAGTACGTCGAGAACCTCGGGACATATCTGGCTCAAGAAACGGATTGTGAGTACGATCCCGAAACGTTGGGTTGCCAGCGTCCGTTCCTGATCTCGGCAAACACGAACAGCCCCAACTACGTTCAGGATGCGCCCGACATCACGGGCGGCTTCAATGGCCGCTATGACCAAGAAGTGTCGATGGACCGCGGCAAGATGGACGATTTCCTCGTCGACGTCGAGGCCGGGCAGCCCGTCCTCGGTCCGACCCCTAGTCCACAGCAGATCGAGGCACACAACGAGTCCATTGGTATCGAGGGCGTCTACGACTGCGATACCGTCCCGTACCTCTGGTACTACGCGAGGAACTTCGCGCTCTTCGATCACTATTTCCAGGCGAACACCGGAGACTCGTCGCCGGCTAACATTCAGCTCTTTTCCGGTCAGATTGGACAAACCGAGGCAGCAGCTGGCGAAGGAATTCTGTCCCAACCGGTGCCGAGCGGCGGCTACACCGATGGCGTACCGATTTCGAACGACGACAATCCACCCCCGGGCGATCTGCCGTTCCCAATTACGCCCTACTCGCCCGATAGCAACACGTTCCAGAGTTATGCGACGATGCCGGTGTTGCTCAATCCAGAGATGGACCGCGCAGCCGCCAAATCAAAGGTCGTCGGCTACATCGCCCGCGACATCAAGAGAGAGGGGAACACCAACCGCCAATCTGTCCCCTGGGCATGGTATGAAGAAGGCCTCTATACCGCCAACGCCGGCTTCTCGGCGCATCATACCGCGCCTCTCTACTTCGATTACATCAATAACGCACGCTCGGCATTCGCGAAGAAGAAAACGCTGCGCGATAACACCGAAAGCAACGGCTTAATCGCGGACATCAAGCGAGGCAAACTGCCGTCCTCGGGAGTTTTCTGGGTCAAAGGCGGAAACGAGAACACGTACGGCTTGGTGCCCGCCGACCCGATCTTCACGAACAACCCATCCGGCAAGAAGTATTACGTCGGCGACGACGATCACCCGGGGAGCGGTAGCTCCGACCATCAGGTCGCCGAAGCGTATCTCGCCGAAGTCATCAATGCGATTGCCAAGAGCAAATACTGGAAAGACTCGATCATCATCGTCACGTATGACGACAGTGGCGGCTTCTACGATCACTTGTCGCCGCCGGGTTTCGGAAGCACCTGTCCGCAAGATAAGAGCGGTCCGGAAGAAGGTTATCCGTGCGGCGGTGGCGTTCGCTTGCCGGCCTTCGTGATATCGCCGTTCTCCAAGACCGGAGTCGTCGTTCACGACTTCGCCGATCACGGCTCGGTCTCGAAACTCATCGAAGCGATCTTTGGCTTGCCGACATTCTCCTCGTTGCCGGACGAAGCAAAGGGCGTTTCGGTCGGCTTGTCGCCGGCTGACGGCGATCGCGCGACCTCAAACTTCCTCGACGCGCTCGATGAGCGCAAGCTGCGCGGCGGCGGTCAGAACCCTCCGTCGCTAGCGGAAATCTCCTCGCCAAGCGTTCCACCAAATATGAGTTGCTTTTCGCTTGGAATCACGCCGATCGCGTCGCCGACAGCTCTTCCATCGGGCTACGAGACGGCTGGGTATTATTTGCACCAGCAGCTCAATGGATCGAAGCTCGTTAAGGCCCTTCCCCCACCCAGGGACGATAACGACTAGAATATTGCGATTCGCACATGCACGAGCCCGAAGCATAGCCCTTCGGGCTCGTCTTATTTGAAAGGGGGCGTCGTTTCCAGAAGAACCGGCGCTGCGTTAATGGCGAACGACCTACTTGGCCGCTAAGCTCACGGTGACGCCGAAGAGCTCAGCGGAACCCGGCGCACCGAGGATCTTAGTCGGCGCCCCGCCGTCCGAGTAAGGCCAGAAGCCTACCTTATTGGCCTGCCGGCTGGTCTTACCGTCCGGCAGGATAATCGTGCGCCCCTGAATCCAAAACTGCGCGAGTAGATTGCTGCGATCGCGTTTCAGGATGGTCGTCCGGGTGACCCTTCCCTTCGACCCGGAGATGGCTACGCGGTACACACGATCCGTCGACACGTCTTCGATTACCAGGGCGCCATCGCGCCACTGAACCCCTCCCGGGAAGGCCACGCGTTTATTCAGCCTGATGTTCGATAGTTGCGTGCCTCCACGCGCGAGTTCCACGAATTCCGATTCAGTCGTTCCGGCGTTGATGCCGTCGGCGTAGAGATTTCCAGCTCCATCGTAGCCGCAAAAGAGAAAGGCGTTGACGGCCGGGTCGCTATAAGTCGTTGACGTGTGCGTCCCATTGCTGAAGATCGTGATGTTGCCGGGTCCTTTACGCACGATGGCTTCATAGTTGGTCACCGCGAGGTCGCCGGTTGTTGCGTCGACGGCGCAACCCTCGGGATAGCCCCCGGAGTCAACGATCGACGCGATCGGCTTCTTTCCGCCGTGCGCGTATTTGAAGATTTCCGTCGTAGGCGTATCGGTGATAAACACATTTCCCGATTCGTCCGAGCACACCCCCGCAGGATTGCTGAACCCGGTGAGCGTTCCCACGAGCTGCCCTTTTGGATACGAGTATACATAAACGCTGCCGTTCTCATCCGAAACGTACAATAGATCGACGCTCTGCAGGTGCGGTGCCATCCAAGAGTGTTGCGGCGCCGATTGCGAGCTACGGGCTCCCCCCGACGCCGTTGCTACCAACGGCAACGAGCTCTGCGAGCCGCCGCAACCCGCGAGAATGGACAGCGTCGCACAGAGGCCAAATGACATGCAGAGACGGTTGAAGGCCGGCATGATGCTAGATCGCCTCAATTTTCGCCATCATCCCACGATCCTCGTGATCGAGAATATGGCAGTGGAAAAGAAACGTGCCCTTGATCATTGGGTCGCGGAAGTCCATCAGTAGCAGAAGCGAACCAGGGTGATGCCGCGTTCGATTGCGATGCGGAATCACCGTGCTATCGGCCCAGAATGGGTGTGTGAGCTTGACGCCGTCGATTTCCTTTATCAGAAAGTGCACCTGATGAATGTGAAAGTCGTGGATCTCGTCGCTAACGTTTAGGACGTGCCATTCTTCGACGGTGCCGACGTGGACAATGAACATTGGCGGATCGTCCATTGTAAACGCTTTGCCGTTGATAAGGAACTTCTTAGCAATCTCGCTGAACACCACGGTGCGTGTCGCTGCTACCGGGGGAAGCGATGTGGTATAGACGTTTTGCGGCAGTGGCGCAGCCTCGCGCATTTGGCTCGGCGGGACGACGGCTTGCGGATTGCCGCGACCCCGCGGCGATACAAAGCTCGCTAGCACGATTTCCGGATCGCGATCTCCGACCGGGCCCGTATCGTAGCACAGGGTGCGGAACTTCGCCGAACGGACGCGTGGCCCCGTGACGATGAACTCGAGACGCGCGGCAGGTGGAACCACCGCCGACGACTCCGTCAGCGTCGGCGGGGTACCGTGATACGTATCCAACGCGAAGCCATCGATTGCGACGACTTCGAGTTTCCCTCCGTCAACTGCGAGCTTGAGCGTTTTATGGCCGGTCGCATTGATCAGGCGGAAAAACTGTTTCTCGCCCGGAGCGATCGTGATCTGCGGAGCAGGCGCGCCGTTCAGCGAAGGTGTTAGGCCTATCTCGGGACCGCACGGTTCGTTGTTGATGACCTGCGGCCGTTCGGCCTCCATGCCGAGCATGCCGTCGCCAACGTCATCGGGCGCGCGTTCCTTGCCAATGCCAGTGTCCCGGACGACAATGACGCGCTCCTTCATTTTGGCCAGTCCGCGCAGGTGGTGCTCCAAACCGTTAACGATAATTGCTCCAGACATTCCGGCTTCGCCGACCTGATAGCTCGTTTTGCCGTGCACGTGTGGATGATACCAATAGAGGCCGGGCGGCTGATTGTTCGGGATGCGGACGACGTAATGTAGTTCTTGCCCGGGTCGCGCCAGCATTCCTAAAACGTCATCCGCGGGAGGCTTCGGCGAGGCGCCTAAGCCGTGAAAGTGCAGATTGATATCGGCCATGTCGCCGGGGGCCGGCGGCAAGACGTCCTTCAGTGTGATCAGAATAGTATCGCCGGGGTTGACGCGGATCGTTGGGCCGTGAAAATATGGGCCATTTGGCGTTTCGAACTCGAACTGCGGAAGACTCTTCGCTTCGTCCCAACCAACAAAGAGCGAGAGCCTGGCAACGCCTTTAATCGACGTCACTTCCGGAGGCTCGGGAAGTTCGAAGCTGTTTGCCTTCCGCGGGCCGCCCCCGATTTGTGAGACGGGCTGTTGCATCGCTTGAGAAAGGGGCGGGTTTGCCGGCGTCGTGGATTGACCGCCGCATCCCGCGAGCCAAGCGCATGCAACGACGATGGCGAGAAGGGTTCGGAACATTGTGCTCTCCTTTATGGACGCACGGAACGCACGTGCGGCGCTAGACTGATGGCGGCGCCATATCCAAACAAAGCAAGTTTCTTAATCGGCGAACCTCCGCTGGGATAGTTCCAAAGCGCCACATCGCGGTTAAAGTCCGGACCGACGACCGTACCGCTCCCGATCCAAAACTGGCGAACGCTCCTGCTGCCCCCGAGCGTGGTCGTACCGACTTTGGAAGCATGATTTCCCGTTACGGAAAACTGAAAGATCGTGGAAGGCGTCGTGCCCGCGTCGCCGATGGCGATATGCTGGCCATCCCATTGCACTTGCCCCGGCGCATTGATCTGTTGGTTCAGGCTGACGTTGACCAGCGCGTTACCGTCTCGTGGCAACTCTGCGAATCGAAAGACTCCGCCGGCCAGTTTATCAAAGCCGTCAACAAACAGATTGCCGCTCGCGTCATAGCCGGCGAAATAGGCGCTTCGAATGGCGGAGCCGCCATACTGTCGCGGATCGCGCCATTGCCCGTGCTTGCTGAAGTGGTAGACGAAGACGCCCCCTCGATCCGCGGCGCCCGTAACCGCCAGATTGCCGGTCGTTGGATCGATCGAACATCCGCGCGGCTCGTTCGGAGTGCTCAGGGCCGCGATGGGTTGCGTGCCGCCGTGCGCATACTCCACCATTTGGTATCCCCCAGAGTCGGCGATCCAGACGTCGCCGCTTGCATCGGCGCACTCGCTGCGCGGGCGCTGGAAACCGGTGAGTCTGTCCACCAGCCTGCCTTCTGGATACGAGTATACAAAAACGGTGTTCGTTCGCACGTCCGAAAGATACAGTAGGCTGTCGCGATGGGCCTCGGGAGCACGCCACGAACGCGAGTTGGGCGCTTGCGCCACAGCGCCAGACGTTGCCGGCTGTACCTGAGGCGCTCCACAACTCGCGAGGATGACCACTGCGATGCTAAGGGTCGGCACCGCCGAGCGTGCGAGCAAGAAAAGCCTCCTACGGGAACATCGGTTCAACGCTTGCGACGGCGACCAATACGAGTGTCATATGGGCCGAACTGCAACTCTTCTTTTTCGTTGACCCTGATGAGCGCCCCTCTGGCAAAGCCGTCGCGCCGACGCATGATCGTCTCCCCAAAGCGAGCCGATGCGTATTTGCTCGCGCGCACGCTACCAATGAATCAAACGATGCGTCTGAATCAAACGATGCGTCGCACCGTTTCAGATGCGCGGCCGAGCGAGCGGCTTAGAGGGCGCCGAGGCCGCTTGGCGAGCCCCAACCTCCGCCGTAAGAATAGGTGCTAAAGAGACATTGCGAGGAGCAGACGTTGTATAGGTGTTTGCGATGCTTTTTCAGCCAGAACGTCCGGCCACCGGTTTGTTTAGTGGCGTTGCCCGCTAAGCCAAATGCGCCGGCAACGATCGGCGAAGCCGCACTCGTTCCACACACACCGAACCACCCGCCATCGAAGCTGTCGAACTCCGAGACGCCGGGTGAGCATCCGGCTTCCGCCGACCCGTCGGCCGCGGCCCGCGCCGAGCAGGCGCTGTCGTGTTGCCATTTCGGTTTGGGGATACCGGTTACGCAACCGCCCCCCGCGCCGTTCCAGACGGTCTCGCTGTATTGGGAGCCACTCTTCTCGAGCTGCGTGCCGCCGATGGCCGCAACGCTCGCTAGCGCTGCGGGAGCGCCCATTTGATTCAGACCGGCGTCACCGGTTGCGGCGAGATACGCAACGCCGGGCGTATCGAAATAGGACTGTCCGACGCAGCTGATCGAGCCGTAGCAACCCCAACTGTTGCTGACGATGTGGGCACCCAGCGTTACCGCTTCCGTTTCGGCCGCTTCCAGATCGGCGTTATCGGAACTGTTTGCCTCGACCAGGAATATCGTGCACTTCGGACACGTGGCTGAGACCATCTCGATGTCGAGGTCGATCTCGACCGACCAGCCGGTATACGTCGGGTAGTTGCCTTGCTGCCCTTCCTGATTGTATTTGGAGAAGACGGCGCTGCCGAGTCCGTACTGGGTGCGATAGGTGGAGAGATCGGTTAATGCGCTGGGATTGTCACCCGCATCGACGATGGCGACAATCTGCCCCGCTCCCTTCGCGATTGGTAGTTTGTAGCGCGTTTGAAGGTCGAGCGGCGTCCAGCCGCACGAAGAGCCGGTGCATGCCGGGGTCGCTCCCTTGGTTCGAATCAGCGCGAAGCACGTGGGTTTTCCGACAACCTCGGGGCAGGCCGAGCGCGCTTGGCCTTGCGCCTTCCACTCGGGTACCGTGTGCGATGCGGTCCGTGCCTGCTGTGGCATCATCCCCGGTCCTGCCAACGGCTGCGATCCTCCGCAGCCGGACGCAACAGCGGCGGCCGCGCACGCGCTCAACGCGTAGCGAGTGAAATTCAGGCTCCTCATCACGTGCTTGCTCCTTGCTGGTGAGTTGATTGGAAGCGGCTAGGCCTACAGGTGTTTTCCGTTCATTGGGCTGATCCTGGGGGCGGGGCCAACGGTGCCTAGGGCGCTGAAATGATATAAGTTGGCGTCATCATTTGACAAAACGAGAGTCGAGTGCGGCTTGCAGATCGCGCAGAGCCGCCCGCGATGCGGAATTTCCGCCCAGCTTGACACAGAGATCGAGCGCTCGGAGGTGTAGTAGTGGACCGCCGGTTCCACGCGAGAGCTCAACGGCGTCCTCGCTGCAGGCGAGCGCCTCGCGTCCGCGATCGAGCGCGGCGAGCGCAGTCGCTTCGGCGAACTTAGCGCGACCAAGCAGACGCGGCCAGTTGCGCACGCGGATGCACAACGAGTGCGCCAGCTCTGCCGCCCGACCCGGTTGGTCGAGCAACGCCAATGCTTCAGCTTCGGAGATTGCGAGCGCCTGTGAGATTGAGAAGGGATTGCAGGGCAGCGCACGAGCGGCCTCGACCCACGCCAAGGCTGCAGCGCCGTCGCGACGATGGATTTCGATCCGAGCGAGATTCGAAAGCACGATGAGACGATCGAGAGTGCTTCCAAACAAGTCGATGAGTGCGCACGCCTCTAATGCGAAGTGTTTGGCTTCATCGAAGCGGCCCAGCGTCAACAGGTGGGCCGACGTCATCTGCATTCCAAGGCGCAGGCTTCGCACGTCCCGATTGCGGCTCGCTACGTCAACGATCGCGGCCGTCTCGTCCAGCGCGTTACCTACTTGATCGGCGCGGAGCGCGCGGATTCCAGAGGCTCGTATTGCGACATCGACCGCCAAACGCGTGCCCGCGAGCCTTTCGCGTTCGACGATCGACGAAGCTTCTTCAATAATCGTGAGCGAACGCACGTGATCGCCCTGCTCGAATAGGATGGAAGCCTCCTCGATCAGAGCCACGACGAGCGTCTCCGTATAGCCGTCATCCCGGGAGTAACCGCAACGTAGACGTTCGATCAGGAGATCGCGTGCCGATGGAGCCGCGGGCTTTCCTTCGCAGTGCGCCGCCTCAAACTCCAGCAAATCACAATTTGCGTTCAAGACATCCTTCAAGCGGTTGTCGGCGACATTCGCAAGCAGAACCCGCGCACGCTCCGTCGTGCTACGCGCTTCGGCAAATGAGCCGAGCTCTGTTTGGAATTCCGCGCATAAGCTAAGCGCACGAACTGCCCGCACGGCATCGCTGCTGTCGCGCGCCGTGGCGAGCGCCTCGGTGTATGCTCGCTCGAACTGACCACTGTCGCGTAGCGCGTCGATCGCTACGAATCGTGATTCGGTTTGGAGGATCCCAATGAACCGTTTATTGCGTTCGGTTTGCAAGGAGAGCCGGCCTTCCAGCGCGTCTGTAAATCGCTCCCGCGCTTCGCGGAGATCTCGGTAGAACTGGCTACGCGATAGATTCATGTCGGACGCAATGGTAGCGTGACTTTCACGTTCAATGTCGCTTCTGCGCAGAACCCCAATGCGGCGGCGTTGCTGCTCGGATTCCGAGCTGAGCTCGTCCAGGAGCAACGAGATAATGGTCGGCAGTTCGTCGGCAAACGCCACACGCTGCCGCGAAGTCTGCCCAGGCGTAACGCTGCTACACGCCTCCCCGACTAGGGGATGCCGCGCTAGGGCATGGCGATTGCGAACGTTTCGCAGCAAGGTTACCACCGCGCGCCGCCGGATGTCGCCGTTCCGCATCGCTTACTTGCCCCCTAAGGAAAGATCGTCAAAGAAACGAGGGCCGAGTTCTCTGCGGTCGAGGCCACGACCCGCCAAAGTTGGGACCAAGACGGGACTTGAAATGCTGGGACAAACGCCGTGCTACGTTTAACGTTGGAAGACCGATTTAGTCGCGATCACCTTTCTTCTAGGAGCGTTGTATGCTTGTGCGTTTGCCCACAGTAACCCGACTCGCGCTCGGCGTGGCCTTTCTATTTGCGTCGTTAACGGCTTGCGCCGGCTTCCAGCCAAGAAATGCCGTAGACTCACCGAATCAAACGGTCACGCCGCAATGGGCCGAGCACTACCAGCCAATGCTCGCGATCGACGGTGCTCGATCCGTGCTTCCCGAAGGATTCAAATCTACTGCCGTCCGGCCGGGTTGGATGAGGTCGCCTGCCGACGGGGATGAGGCGACGAGACAGCCGCACATTGCGGTTGCGCAATTCGGCGGCTCGAGCGTTCTGTGGTTCGATCTCAACGATAAAAAGAATAAACCTCCCATCGATTGCGAACCGGCGTCGTCCACCAACGGTATTGCCATCGATCGAACTGGAAACCTCTGGGTGCCGGATGGCCGCGCGAACACGACAACGGAATATGCCCCGAACTGCGGCAGCGCAAAACTGACCATTGCGGACTCCACCGGCGAACCAGCCGATATCGGATTCAACGGTAGGAATCGCGTTTACATCCTGAACCTGAACAATGTGAGCGGGCCTCCCACCGTTCAATTTTATAACGGCACGAACGGCAAAAAGCTCGGCACGCTTAGCGATCCATCTTTCCACAATTTGTTCGGCCTTGGGACGGATCAATTGGGTAACGTCTTCGTCTCAAACCTTACTACCGGTAACGTCGGCACCGTCATCGAGTTTCCGCACGGAAAGATGCCCGGCTCGCAGCTCTCGGGCGTAAGCCTGGGTCTACCGGGTGCGCCGACGTTCGATAGCGCTAACAACCTAATCATTACCGATTGGCTCCGCGAAACAATCGACGTGTTCTCGCCGCCTTACAGCGGCTCGCCAACCACTGCGCCGCTTATGGGATCGTCGATCTGGTGCAAGCTCAATCACGAACAAAGCCATCTCTACTGCGGCGATGCCGACCACGGATCGGTCGACGTCTATGCCTATCCCGGAAACGCGTATAAATACAGCTATACGGCGGGTTTGTCGGCGAGTGGACTCGTTACGGGCGTTGCGCCCGCACCTCCCGCCGCGTACGGAAGGTAAAACGGGCCAAAGCGTACATCTGCTGTCACAAGAGCATGCCTTTACTTGTTGTTGGGAGCAAGTATCTTTGGCTGGAGGTATGCTCTAATGGAGTCCATTTCGCGCCGCGCCCGTTTTGCAATGATGCTGGCCGTTGTAGTGGCTGTCGCTAGTCCCGCCCCCGGCTGGGCGCGGAATGTTTCTTACGAACGAATGGCCCCGCTCAGCCAGTACCTTATGGCCGATCGTCAAGCAGAAATCAACCTTGCGCGAAGCGCGGCGCCCTCGGCGATATCGGTCCACGCGACCCTCCTCGTGCTCGGCAATCACGGGTACGAAACCGCGGAAAAGGGTACGAACGGCTTTACCTGTCTCGTGGAACGATCGTGGATGTCGCCATTCGATTCCCGTCAGTTCTGGAACTGGAAAATGCGCGGGCCAATTTGCTACAACCCGGCGGCGACGCGCACCGTTCTGCTCTACACGCTCCAACGCACCGAAATGGCGCTGTCGGGGCTGACGAAATCACAAATACTCGATCGGACCGAGGCCGCGGTTGCCGGTAAGCAGTTGCCGGCGCCGGAACCGGGCTCAATGTCGTATATGATGTCGAAGCACGGCGATCTGGGCGATGGCGTCGGGCCGTGGTTGTCGCACCTGATGTTTTACGCTCCTAAAACGGATGGCGCGAAGGACGGGGCAAGCTGGGGCGCGGACTTGCCGGCGTCACCTGTCGTACTCGACACGTCGCACCGCGTCTTTCCGGAGCCAGAAACGATCTTCATGGTTCCCGTCGCTCATTGGTCTGACGGAACGCTCGCGCCGCCGATGTAGCCCTGAAGCCGGTAAATATGGGCCTAGTTGTCCTCAGAGCGGTGCCCGAGGGCTAACCGCGACGCCGTACGCGCTTCTCAACCCGGTGGAAATGACGTCGGTCAGCTTGATCTTAGGATAGCGATATTCTTCGACGACACCTCGAGCGGTATCCGTAACGAAGAGCGAGCTCTCGCTTTGATCGAACTGAAGGAAACGAGGGGATCCGCGTTTCCCGAACAGCCGCCGCGGCTTCTCGGCGCCCGGCGGAAAGACTTGAATCCCCGGCAGCGTCGCGTTGCCTACCAGTAAATTCGCTCGTTTATCAAAGAGCAGGCCAGCCGTCTCCCAGCGCGTCGTTCCAAGCTGCAGATTGACGGCTACCGGGTAGGTGGATCCTTGCGCGTATTGGTAGAGTACCGTCTGCTCGAAGAAATTGTCATACGCGACAAATAGATTCGCTTTTGAATCCACGGTCAAGCCGATTGGGTAGCAGCCGCATGGAGCGCTGATGATCGTCGACGGGCTCGTGCTGCCTTTGGCGAATTCCAGCACCGACTGCGCGAACGAGTCGAAGTTCGCGACGTAGAGCGTGCCGGCGTCGTCTATCGCCACCGCAACCGGTCCGAGCACGCCCTGCGAGTACGTTGCAACTGGCGTCGAACCGGTACGCCGGTATTCCGTCACCGTGTTACTCGTGGTGTTCGCGACGTAGAGGTCGCCGCCGGGATCGACTGCCAGACCTGCGGGGCCGTGGATGCCGTCCTTGATGATTGCGATCGGAGCGCGATTGCGCCCAAGCGCGCGGTAGACTTCCACCGCGTCGTCGAGCGGGTCGGATACATAAACTCGCGCCTCCGCCGAGGGCCGATCGCTTGCGATTTGGAGCGGGGTGGCGATCGGAGGCAACGTTTCGTTGTGCAGCGCGCAGCCCCAGAGCAGCGCGAGCATGAGCCCAAGCGACCCTCGCAGTGTCATTCGTCGTCCGGCGCCGAGTTCGAGGCGCCGCGGATGAGGTCGTCGGGAGTGAACTCCGTCTGCACGCGATGAAACGCGCGCGCTTGCTGCTGGAAGTTAAAACAGTTCAGGGGTACGTTGGCGCGCGCGTCGGTGCGGCCAAGGGAGGGAAGATGAAAGCGGCGTTCGATGAATTTAAGGATGCTGCCGAATTCGTAACGCGTGTGATCGACATAGTTGCTCCTGGCAAAGGGCGAGATGCAGAGCAGCGGCACACGGAATCCAAGCCCGGCATAATCGAGTTGCGGCGGCGCGACGTCGTCGTACCAGCCACCCCAGTCGTCCCACGTTACGAAGATCGCGGTGGACGACCACAAGTTGCTGCTTCCAATCGCGTTGACAACGGAGGCGACCCAAGACGGCCCGCGTTTGCTGCCCGATCCGGCGTGATCCGAAAGAGGCAGGGATGGCACGACCCATGTGACGGCCGCGAGCTTGCCTTTCGCCACGTCGGCCAGTATCCGCGTCTCGGGTGTGACGACGTCTCTGCTTCCAGTCCGGCCCGTTGCGAATTTGCGAAATGGCATCGAAAGCATTCCAGGCATAACCGAGCCCGGTCTTCGGCGCGTAGTAACGCCAAGAAACGCCCGCTGCGTCGAGTTCGTCAGCAATCGTCTTGTATTTGAAACACGGAGCCGTCATTCCGAACGGTTGCCCGATCCGGTTCAGCAGCCCGATGGCGTTACCGGGCGCCGCATCGCACCCCCACGGTTCGACCGCCGGATAGTTGTAGGTTCCCCCGGCCCAACCCGCGATGAGGTACTGATGCGCGACGTAGCTTCCATCTAGCTGCGACGCGAACATCTTATCGCCGAGAACGTACTGTTCGGCGAGATCCCAATAGGGCTGGACTTCATTTCGTGGGACGTAGCCGTATTGGGGATGGGAATGCTGAGAGCCGCCAGTCCCGCTGTACTCGTATGCGAAACCATCCATCTTGCCCGCATCGTACGCTTCTTTCGCGTCTTGAAAGGCGTGCGAGATATCGTAGGAAGCGGCCAGCGATATCGGTTGGAGCCGGGTCGTCTTGCCGTTCGGCAACTTCCCAGTTGCGGAGCTGTGGGCGTGCGGATAACCCTCGAAGAGATCGTCGAAGCTTCGGTTTTCCTGGACGATTATGACGATATGATCGATCTGCCCGATCGTGCCGGGCTCCGTGGTTGCGTTTGCGGGTCCGGTGGTCACGGCCAAACACAGCGAAACTGCCCCAAAGCCTGCGATGGAACGGAAGACGATGGCTTTCACGACGCGCGGGCGATCCAATAACCCGTCACCAGCGCCTCGGCTGCGTCTTGCACCCACCCCCCGTTGGCGCCCAATCCCCAACGATAGCCGCCGTCGGCACCGGCTGAAAGCGCAAAGACGCGATCGAGCGAAGCACGCTTGGCTGCATCGAGCCGGCCGCTTGTCGAGCACAGCTCGTAGTACATCGCCGAGGAGACGACGTCGAAGTAGCGACGATCGGTGTAAAGAAACCCGGAGCCTCCGGTATCGACGTCGATGTAGGCATAGAACGCTCCATCCAAGGGCTTCGCCCACTGGAGGAATCGCTCGACGCCGTTGCTGTCGCCCATTCGCTGCGCGCCCAGCGCCGACATCATCATATTGTCGCCGATGCCGATGCGGCGGCCATCAGGATCGACCTTAAACCAGCGCCAGCGCTCCGGGGAATAGCCTCGTGGCGGATACCCCGGATCGTAGTGGTCGTAGTAGGCCCCGTTTTCGGCCTGGGCCGAACGCAGCAAGAAGGCGCGTCCGCGTTCAAAGAGCTTCGAGGTGGATGCATCGGCGGCGGCATCCGCGTAGTCGCGCAGCGCGTCCCAAAAGAGCATCGCGATATTCGGCACCAGCCAGTTCTGGTACACGCCTGCGGGTGTGGCGTACTGCATGGGAAAGTCCAGGTTGCTGAGCAAGAAGCCGCGGGCTTCGCCGTCGGCTAAGCGTCGCACGAACTCGACGAACCCGGCGGCCGCCCGCAGATGTGCGCGATCGCGGCTGCGCTGGTAGACGTTCATGAGCGCCTTCGTTGCGGCTAGGGCGTCGGAAGCGTAGAACATCAGCGAGGCGTCGTTGGCAATCGACGGCACACCGCCGCCGACGTGCCGATTGGAGCTAAAGCGATCCTGCACCTTGACAAGTCCGTCGACCAGCAAGTCCGCGACGTCGGGATGGTGCTCGTTGAGCAACAGGATCGCATACGCGGTCGCAAGCGGTGACTCTTCATGCGCATGGGGACCGTAGCGGTAATAGCGGCAAAGCCCGCTTACGGTGATCTGGTAGTTGAGGATCCACTGCTCAAACCGGCGCCGTGGATCGTTCGCTGCCATTGCAGCGGCGATTCGGCTACGCGAGAGCTCGGTCATCAATGCCGCTGCCAGCGATCCTAGGAAGGCGCGCCTTGGGATGCTTAGTACGTCGTCCACGCACCGAACGTGAGGCCGCGCCCGGTATAAATTGAGGCACCGCTCGTCGCTTGGTTGATCTGCGACAAGAATCCCCCGGCCTTCACTCCCCAACGCAAGCCGTGCGGCAGCGTGCGCCCGATTTGCCACTCGCCCCCGAGCGTGTAGGTCTGCCCGGTGTAGTTCGCAAGTGAGAGCGGCAGGCCGGGTATCGACGTCAGGTATTGCTGCGGCCCGAAAAGCCCGGTGATCGTATACTTCGAGCGCCTATCGGGAACGATGTCCCATGCGACGGAGGCACCGCTCTTGGTCTGCGCTCCCGAGTTGACTGCGACGAGATACCGAAGCTGAACGTCCCCGCTGCCGTAGTAATAGGTCGGTCCGACCGAAAGTTGCTGGAGGGTCTGTCCCGACCAATACGTTACGAAGTCTTCTGCGCCGTCCATGACGAGCCGCCTGTCAGGCGTCGTCTTATATGCCGCTTCGAGGTGAATATCGGTTTTTGCATACGGGTTGCTTGTGCCATATCCAAAGTTCAGATTGCCGTAGAATCGCGAGGTGAAATCGTGGGTGATACCGGCCGCGAAATAGTCGCCGTGGGTTGGGTAGTTCACATCACCGTCAGCTTGGTGGGAGACTTCGAAGTTGATCGCGCCTTCTCCGGGAATGACGAAGACGTATCGCGCGTTCTGAAAGATCCAGGGGCCGTAGGCATTCCCTGGGCTGCTGAAGCCGATCGAGGTGTTGTCCAGCTCGAGGCGCGCGTAGTCGTCGGCCGTAGCCGCGCGTGTCGAGGCCAGAACCAGGGCGACAAGGATGATGAGTGCGGTTCGTAGTTGCGTGGACATGATGTACTCCTAGGATTTAGTTCCAGCCACAGCCATGAGGGCCGGTTGCGGTGCGAACGCCGCTTCGGTCACATCGCTAACGTGTGGTGTGTGATAGAGCCAATCGCTCTTGGCGACCGAGAAAAGCGCCCAGATCAACGCCGGCGGCCAGGCGATAATCGCAAAAACCAGTGTGTAGAGTGAATAGACGATGCACCGGCGGGCGCGCAGGAGCGCGTTCGCGCCCAGCGATCGCGTTCCCCAAAAACCAACGAGCTGATAGCCCAAGATGAAGAAGAAGGAGATCGCCTCGAATGTCTGCTGTACGGGGCCGGCCGCTAATGGGCCCGTGATCCTGAACGATCCCATCCAGATTCCCAGCAAGAGCGGGCAGGTCAGGTAGCTCGTTAGGAGTGCGAACGGCACGAGGTAGTATGCGGCCAGCTCGATCAGGGCGAGATCGCCCCGCCGGAGTCCCTGCCAAAGACAACGCAGGAAATAATAGCGGGCAACGCGTGCATGTCCGCACATCCAGCGCATCCGCTGACGGATCGATACCCAGATGTTGAGTGGCTTTTCGTCATAGATATGCGCCTCAGGCACATACCCGACGTGCACGCCCTCTTCGAGTGCGAGGATCCCGTTAAGTTCGATGTCCTCGGTTTGCGTCTTGATCGATGGCCAGTGGCGGCGAAGCAGTAGCGCTTCGCAACACCAGCCGGTGCCGCAGATGAGGGCGTTGGACAGGCTGCGCATGCGTCCGGTTAGGTACATTCGCGACGATGAAACGCAGGCGCACCATAGTGACTTCGTGATCCAGTTGTCCGAGCCGTTGAGGACGTCGTGGAAGGATTGCATGCAGCGATAGCCGCGGGCCTCGACGGCGCTGTTCATGGCCTGCAGGAAGTTCGGGCTCACGACGTTGTCGGCGTCGAAAACCGCGACGTAGCGGTCGTCATCGTCGCGCAAGAGCTGGCGGAAGGCATAATCGAGGGCTCGATGCTTGCCGTAGCCGTTGGTCGGCGTCGTCAGCACGTTCGCCCCGAGGCTCTTGGCCACGTCGGCCGTTCCGTCCGTGCCGTCGAAGATTACCCAGACCTCATAGAGGTCTTTAGGGTAGTTCTGTGCGAGCAGACTGCGTACCGGATTGCCGATCACGCACTCCTCGTTGTACGCCGGCACCATACAAATGAAGCGGCGCTTCGGTTCCGCTTCCGGGTTGGGGCGAATCTGCCGCGCGCTGTAGAGCATGAATACGAGGATGGGGAGGATCCAGACTCCGTACACGAATGCGAACGTGGGATAGTAGATCCAGTCGATGTCGGCGCGGACGCCATGCGCCCGAAGTGCGAAGAGTACCGCGGCGATGATCGCGGGAATTCCAAAGATCAACGCCGCGGCGACCGGAGGCATCCGAAATGATGCCAAGAGCTTGGAGGACCGGTCCTGGAGCAAAAGAACCGCTCGGCTCACGTTCAATCTCCTCAATTCAAGCGCGAGTAGATAGTAGTGCTGGATGTGCGCTTGCTCGGCGATATAAAACCGCGAGCTATGCGACGCTAAATTGTCAAGGGTTTCCTCGCCGTCGATTATGGCACGAGTCGCCAGCGTTAATGCGTGAACGATTTCGATACGTTGAGTTAGAAATTTCGACGTCTAAGCGGGGCACGTCGCATAGACTGCTACACTACCGGAACGATCCCGTAGCGCTATTCTTTGAATATGTGAGGCGTCCTAATGAGTTTTCCGTTTACATCCGCGTGCGCGCGCGCATCGGTCGTGGTGGCCTCGATCGCACTGCTCGCCGGATGCGCCGGTGCCGGTGGAGGTCGCGCCGGCAGCTTCGGCGCGGTGCCTCCGATGTCGTCGCAGACGAGGCTCTTGCGCTTCGGCTCGAACGCGCCGGTGCTGCAAACGCTCGACGTCCCGCTCAGGCAGTTTCCGAACGCGGTCGGAACGCTGCTCACCGGCATCCGCGGCAATCTCATCACGGGCTTCATCGACAACCGAAACGGATCGAATCTCGGCGTGGTCTACGATCGGGGCACGGGCGTCTGGACGCCAATTAAGTATCCCAGATCGGCGAAGACCAGCGTGTACGGCCCGGCCATCACGCTGATGGGCTATCGCGTCGTCGGCAGTTACCAGAAAAAGGGGCAGACGAACGCTGACGGCTTCGTCTACGACTCGACGACCAAGAAGTATCTCACGGTCGACGCTCCGCCAAACCTGTGCGCGCCTAAATCGTGCAACTACACGATCGTTCACAGCAACTACGGCGACGCGACCTACAAAGCCGTAGGGAACTACGATGCGGTGAAGTCCGGGTCGAGCCTGGCCCCTTCGGATACGTATCCGATTTCAGGACATGCATTCATCTACGATTCGGCCACCGCGAAGTTTTCGACGCTCGAATTTCCCGGCTCCGTCAGCTCGACGGCTTACGGCATTTGGATGAACGGCGGCGACGTCGCCATAGCCGGCGGTTATACCGACAAGACAGGCACCCACGCGTACGTGCGCAACCTCGCCGGGACCAAAATGCTCGTCTACGACTGGCCGAAGTCGATCCTCACCCACTTCGAAGGGATCACCGGGGCGGCCGGAGCCGGCAACTACAACGTGATCGGCGACTACTTTGACCTCAAGAACAAAACCCTCGAGTATGGTTTCTTCCTGCCGATTCGCAACTGGACCGCCGGTGCCGCGACCGTGATCGGCCCCGTCAGCGCCAACTCGGTCTACGGCCGGCGCGTCGTCGGCGTCTATTTCGGTGCCGGCCTAAAGAACGGCTATATCACCAAGATCCCTTAACTACTTAGATTTCTTTTCTAGCAGGAACGAAATCTTTGCGTTGATCCGGTACTTCGTTATCTGGTCTTTCGAGACGGCCGCCTCGAAGTTCTGAACGTAGATCGACTTGATGTCGTTAAGTGTTTCCGCCGCGCGCTTGACCGCATTTTGAGCGGCGTCCTCCCAACTCTTATTGGACTCCGCTAGTATCTCGACGACTTTGAGCATGTCAGACATTTTAGATTTCCTTTCGGTAGCAAATTTTTACGGGCCCGCGCGCGGCGAGAGCGGCGTGGCGATCTCGTCCAACTCGGCCAGGGTTTGCGGCGGCAACGTCAACTGACCGGCGGCGAGGTTCTCGCGCAGGTGGGCGACCGACGAGGTGCCGGGGATCAAGAGAATATTCGGTGACCGATGCAGCAGCCACGCTAACGCGACTTGCATCGCCGTGCTCCCGATGCGGCCGGCGAGAAACGAGAGGGTGGAAGAATGCAGCGGTGTGAACCTGCCGAGCGGGAAAAACGGCACGTACGCGATGCCCTGTCGCGCCAAATCCTCGATCAGGGGGTCGTCGTGGCGATAGGCAAGGTTATAGTTGTTCTGCACGCACACGATCTCGGTGATCGACTGTGCTTCGACTACCTGACCGGAGGTGACGTTGCTCAGACCGATGTGGCGGATCAGCCCCTCGCGTTGTAGTTCGGCCAGCGCTGCCACCTGCTCGGCGATCGACCCCTCCTCGGGACCATCGCGCGATCCCATGACGCGATAGTTAACGATGTCGAGCGCCTCCAGGCCTAGGTTGCGCAGGTTGTCGTGGACGCCGGCCGTCAGTTCTTGAGGTGAGTTGGCAAGCTGCCATGACCGGTCGGGAGGACGGCGGCCGCCGAGCTTGGTGACGATCACCAGGCCCGCGGGGTACGGGTAAAGCGCCTGCCGGATGATTTGGTTCGTGACGTGCGGCCCATAATAATCGGCTGTGTCGATATGGTTGACGCCGGCCGCGACGGCCTCGCGAAGGACCGCGACCGCAGCGTCCGGATCCTTGGGCGGACCCCAGACGCCGGGGCCGGCGAGTTGCATCGCGCCGTAACCGATTCGTTGGACCGTCAACGATGTGCCAGGAAATGTGAACTGGCCGCCAAGTGTGCCTGTCGTCACAACGTTGTTCCTTCGAGGTTACTCTACTTGATCTCGTCGATGCGGTCGGGATAGAAGGCGAGGTGCTCCTTGATCTGGCCCACCGCTTCGAATGGCGTCTCGTACGTCCATACCGCATTGAGCGAGCGATCCCCGCCGGCCGGGATGTCGTAGTAGGAAGCGTCGCCCTTGTAGGGACAATGCGTCGTGTGTTTGCTACGTGTGAGCGCCGTCATATCGACGTCGCGACGGGGTACATACGCAACGGCCGGATAGTCGGCCTCGCGAAGCGTCAACGCGTTGCTAGTATCGGCAATGACCTTGCCGGCGACTGTGACCACAACGCGGGACGGGTTCGTTTCGATCGAAATGGGATGAGTGGGCCCCGGGATCTTCATAGTCTTGTCAGCCACGATCTGTATCTTTCCGATATTGGAGAAGAGAGTTAGTTAGCGGTCTTGCCGCCATCGACGGCGAGGATATGGCCTGTGATGAATGAAGCTTCGTCCGACGCAAGGAAGACGATCGTGTCGGCAACCTCCTCCGCGCGCCCGAGGCGACCCATTGGAACTGTCGCCGTCAGGGCCGCTTTGTTCTCCGGCGTGCCCGTAAAGCGGGCCAACAGGGCTGTGTCAATCGGGCCAGGCGCAACGGCGTTCACACGGACTCCCGATTTGGCCGTCTCGAGTGCCACCGACTTCGTAATGCCTTCGACGGCGTGCTTGCTGCCGGCATAGAGAGGGGTCGCCGCGGTGCCCTTGTGCCCGTACGTCGAGGAGATGTTGATAATGCTGCCAGCGCCCTGTTCTTGCATGACGCGCACTTCGTGCTTCATGCTCAGGATCACGCCGAGAACGTTTGTGTCGAACGTCGCCGCGTAGCTTTCCGCGGTCTGGTCCGCGATCGGGCCAGGTTGGCCTTCGCTACCGGCAGCGTTCACCGCGACGTCGAGGCGGCCGAATCGTGCGACGGTCTTGTCGACCAGCGCGCGAACGTCATCCTCCCTGCGAACGTCGGCGAGGATGAACTCCGCCTCCGAACCGTAAGAGCGCAGCTCCGCAACGAGCTCTTTGCCGGCGTCATCGCGTCGTGCGCCAACAGCCACCCTCGCGCCCTTCTTGGCGAAGGCGACGGCAGCGGCTCGTCCGATGCCGGAGAGCCCACCGGTGATCAAGACAACTTGAGTACCCATTGTGCCGTCCTTTGGATTCGGGGAAGGTTGCGTCGAGCATGCGCGGGATCCGTCTATTCGCGAATGACCTGATGGACGAACGAGATTGCGATCGATCCTTCGCCCACGGCGGAGGCGACGCGTTTGATGCTGCCGGCGCGCACGTCGCCGACCGCGAAGACTCCCGGCAGGCTCGTTTCAAGCAAGAACGGCCGGCGCGCAAGGGGCCAACGCGCGGAACTCAGGTCGTCGGGCGACAAATCGGCCCCCGTCTTGATGAAGCCGCTAGCATCGAGCGCGACGCAGCCGTTGAGCCAACTCGTGTTCGGAGTAGCTCCGGTCATTAGGAAGACGTGCCTAATGTTGCGCTCTTCCGTTTTTCCGGTTTCTTTGTCTTCCCAGCGAACGGACTCGAGGTGCTCGTCTCCCTCGAGGCCCACGATCTCCGTGTGCGGCCGCAACTCGATTGTCGGAGTCTCTTCGATCCGGCGAACCAAATAGCGCGACATACTCTCAGCTAAACCCTCGGATCTCACGAACAGGTGCACGCGCGCCGACATTTGCGCCAGAAACACGGCTGCCTGACCGGCGGAGTTTCCGCCGCCTACGACGATCACGTCCTCCCCGCCACATAACTGAGCTTCGAGGAAGGTGGCGCCATAGTACACACCCGCTCCCTGGAACCGCGGCAGGTTTTCTAACGACGGTTTTCGATACTCGGCTCCCGTCGCGATCACGACGGTTCGGGCTGGAATGCGAGCGTTATTCTCTTCGACGATGTAGGGCTTGCGATCGCAGCCCAGCCGCGTAGCCTTGGCGATAATAACCTGCGCACCGAACTTTTCCGCCTGATTGTATGCCCTCGCCGCAAGTTCCTCACCCGAGATCCCGGTTGGAAACCCGAGGTAGTTTTCGATTCGAGAGCTTGAACCGGCCTGGCCCCCGGGCGAGCTCGTCTCCAAAACTAAAACGTCAAGCCCTTCCGACGCGCCGTACACGGCTGCCGCCAGCCCGGAAGGCCCAGCGCCGACGACGACGAGATCGCGGAGCTTCGTTTGGTCGATCGCCTCGTTAAAACCGAGGCATTCCGCAACTTGCTGGTCGGTGGGATTTCGAAGAACGGACTTGCCGCGGCAGATCACGACCGGTATCTCGCCGGCGGCAACATGAAAACCATCGAGCAGCGCCTGCACGTCGGGATCTCGTTCGAGGTCGATGTAGGAGTACGGGTGGCCATTGCGCATCAGAAACTCTTTGATCCGAAGCGTATCGGCGGAATGCGTCGACCCTATCAGCACGACGTCTCCCACGCCGGCAGCCACCAGCTCAGCCCGACGAAGAATGAACGCCCGCATCAGGATTTCGCCGATCTCGGCGTCGATCTGAAGAAAAGTCAGCAGCTGCTGGCGATCGAGTTCGATCACCTCACCCGGCTTGGAAACGCGCGTTCGAAAGAGGGCGGGGCGCCCCGATAGCGTGTTTACTTCGCCCGTGAACTGACCAGGCCCAAAGACAGCGACGAGCGTTTCGGTTACGGCCGAAGGGCGCAGAGTTTCGAGCTCACCGCTGACTACGACAAAGAAGGCGAAGGGGTTCTGCCCCTGCTCGATGAGCACCTCACCAGGCGCAATCGCTCGTGCGTGCCCGTGCGCGGCAACCCGATGAACTTGCGCTGCCGTCAATGTCGGGAATACGTACTCAGCGCGCGATCGGGTTACCGGAAGCCCCAAGGGCGAATCGCCATTCACTATGGGGCTAGCGTCTCGTCAACATGGCGCCGTTCATTTCAGTGCTTCCAACTCCCGGTTGGAAAGAGTGAGTTGCGCGGCCGCGAGATTCTCGTCGAAGTGAGCAATCGACGATGTACCGGGGATCGGCAAGATCGAAGGAGATCTAGCAAGCAGCCAGGCGAGCGCGACCTGAGGCGGTGCCGCGCCATGCGCAGCAGCGATTATCTTCAGCGCCGAATGCCTTGGTGATCCGGTCCCAGCCAAGGGGAACCACGGTAAAAACGCTATTCCGTCTCGCTCGCACGCTTGCAATGCGTCTTCGGCGGTCCGATCTTCGACGTTGTAAAGATTCTGCACCGAGACGATCGTAGCGGTTTTCTTTGCCCGTTCGTATTCGGCGACCGAAGTTTCCGAGATGCCGATGTGACGGATCTTACCCTCGCGCTGGAGGTCCACGAGCGCGCCGAGTGATTCTTCCATCGGAACCTGCGGATCGACCCGGTGCAATTGAAAGAGGTCGATGCGGTCGCGCTTGAGCCGGCGCAGGCTGCCTTCGGCGCATCCGCGCAATCGCTCGGGCCGGGCATCGATCACCCATTCGTCCGGACCGGTTCGGACGAACCCGGCCTTCGTTGCGATCACCACGTTAGCCGCGTAAGGATAGAGGGCTTCGGCGATGATCTCCTCGCTCACGTAAGGGCCGTACGAGTCCGCGGTGTCGATAAAAGTAACTCCGGCGTCAACGACGTGACGAACTAAGGCCACGGCAGCGGCACGATCGGCTGGCGGACCCCAAATGCCTGGCCCGGTAAGGCGCATTCCTCCGAAGCCGATGCGAGGAACGGTCAGGTCCCCACCGATCGTAATCGTCCCGCCGAGGAGGTGTGACGTGGGGGATTTCATGGTTTTGCACCGAGCTGTTCCGACACGCCGTATGCAGCAGTCCACAGCGTGTACGGGTTTCCGCGTTCGCCATGAAGCAACATCATTTTATCAATCACTTCCTTTGGCGTCGCGCTCTCCGTCACGAGTCGGTCGAAGTCGCGAATATAGGTCTTCGTCGCAGTGAGGATCGCTTGCGGGTCGTCGTCGCGTGCGTCAGGCGCCTTGTGACCTGCGACAATAATCTTTGGATTGAGGGCAGCAATCCTATCTAAGCTGGCTATCCACCCTTCTCTCTTGTCGTGATCTGTATGTGCCAGCCAACAGTGTATGCCGTTATAGGCAACGTCACCACCGACGACCGCGTCGAGATCGGGAATGTGAACCACACTCGAGGGCACCGTGTCGCTCTGACCGATCATGATTGGACGCAGCTCGTGTCGTTCAAGCACAATCACGCTGCCTTGCATGCGCTCAGGCACGCGCGGGTGCTCGGGAATTTGATTCGGAAACGAGGCATTCCAAAAGCTCATATATCCAGGACCGATCTGCTCCTGAGCAAACGGCACGACCTCCGGGAGCGCAACGGCCTTGGCTTCGGGAAAGGCCGCTAGAATCGTATTTAAGCCAAAGAAGTGATCGCCATGACCGTGCGTTATGAAGACGGTGACGAGCTCCTTACCCGTAGCGCGGATCCACTCAACGACGAGCTCGGCCTCGGCAAATGTGATCAGAGCGTCAACGAGCACCGCCTCTTTCTCACCGGTGAGCAGCGAGACCGAACTTGCCGGCCAGGTTGCTTGCGCGGCAGTATTCCATTCGGGCAGCACGCTAACGGCTGGTTTATACGGACTGACATAGACATCGAGCTTGATCACCCGCGGGTCCCCTTCAGAGCGCCCCCCCAGGAGACCACCTGGTCCAGCATCGCATTGACCGATGCCTCGTGGTACGGCAGAGGCTTGAAAACCGAGAAGTTCTCGAAGTCCGCAAACAGCGAGAGAGCGACCTGCGCGCGTACGGTTGCCACCTGCAGCTCCGCCATCACGAGCCTGAGATGTTCGACGGCCCTCGTTCCACCCGCGCTGCCATAGCTTACAAATCCCGCGACCTTGTTGTTCCATTCCTTGTACAGGAAGTCGATCGCGTTCTTCAGCGCGCCGGAGGTGCTGTGATTGTACTCCGGAGTTACGAAAACGAATGCATCGAACGATCCGATCTTTTTAGCCCAAGCATGCGTATGAGGCTTGCTGTACTGATTCAGTGACGGCGGGATGGGCTCGTCGAGATGAGGGAGGTTGTACGTCGCGATGTCGACGAGCTCGTACGTGGCATCGTCGCGCTTGCGAGCGATGTCGAAAGCCCAGCGGGCAACGGCCTCGCCGTGGCGTCCGGGGCGGGTGCTTCCGATGATGACTGCAACGTTAAGCATTAAACGAGACCTCCTTGACGTCCAGCGATACCAATAAGGGCTCCGGGGAGTAGCCACCGTCCGGGTTTAAGACGTACACACGCTGCTTCGTACCGATCGTGATGCCTGAAAACACCTTGTTATCCGTTATGTAGTGCGTGGCCACCCGCTCTTTTGTAACAGGTTCCGCAACGTAGTCGTGGCGCCGAAGCAGCCCGTCGCTGCCGAAGTAATAGGTTTGCTCCTTCGCGTGACGGGCGAGATAATCCGGAAATGTAACCTTCAGTCTGCGCCACGTCTCGTTGCCTTGCCGCCACGGATCGATTTCTTCCGTTGCGAAGCCCGGCATCGTGAAGCAAAACGGTGTGGTCATATAACTCCAGATCGCATAACCGACGAAATAGACCAACTGTAATGCGTTCCAGGTGGTCTGCAGCGTTTGCGCTTCCAGCGATTCAGCCGGCCGCAGCAGCTCGTCGATCACGGTCCCGTCGGTCGTCTCAATGGCTACGCGATCCGCCTGGAAGGTGGCCTTTTGGCCGGACTGCATGAAATTGGGGAAACTTCCCCGCTGATGATGAAGGTCGATGCGATAGTGAAAATCGGTGAGGATGCCAGGGACGCGTTTCAGCCTCCATACCGCCCCGTTCACGGCGCAGTGGATGTCCGCGGATTTTAGCTGCCTCCAACGGTCGAGGCCCCCGTGCGCCTCGATCGCGTCGTCAAGCAAGGATTTCGTTGAAACGTTCATTCTCGAACACCTTTCGGCAAGACAGTGGGATTATAGGCCGTCTTCGAAGCCGACTTCGGCGTGTTGGCCGTCACAAAACGGTTTGTTTGTGGATGCACCGCATCGGCACAACGTGACGCGGTTGCGGGCTTCATAGGGCGTGCCGTCGGCGGATTCGATGCGAATGCCGCCGCGCACCCAAATCGGCCCACTGCACTTTTGAGCGGGGTCTTCGACCAACCCGATCGATGGCTCAAACGCAGGCTCGAGCACCTTGCCGTCTTTTCGATCGCGTACCACGAGGCGCCCCGAAGGACACTGCGTTCCCTCGTAGGCCACGATTTCGCGCACGTCGCGGTCGTCGGTCCTTTCGATCAGAACCCAAATGGTGCCGGCGTTATCACAAAACCGTGCGAACGCGCAGAGCGGTTCGGCATCTTGGAGCACCATTTCCGGTCCATCCAGGACCGTCGCCTGTCGGTCGAAGGGCTCGCGCGATGCGGTCTCGGTGCCGTCGAAACCGATCGTCGCGTGCGTTCCATCGCAAAAAGGTTTATTCTTAGACTGACCGCACCGACACAACGCGTACTTCTCCGCAACGTCGATCGACCTCCCAGTCTCCCACTTCCACGATTGACCCTCCGCGTTTACTCCAATCACTTCGACCGTAACGGGGATGTGGCCGTAGACGAGGTACGGGCCATTCTCCGCGACCTTGATCCTTTGAGTACTGCCCTTTTGCAACTCCGACACGGCGAGCCTTAAGCGAATTTGCGCGGAGCGAGCTGATCGGCGGGGATGATGCCGAGTTTACCTCGTTCGTAGTCTTCGATGGCTTGGGTTATCTCCTCACGAGTATTCATGACAAACGGCCCGTAGTTGACGATAGGCTCGCGGATCGGCAGACCGCCGAGCACGAGCACATCGAGGGCGTTGGCGTCGTAGGTTTGCAATTCGGACGCACGCAGCACGATGTGGTCGCCCGGGCCGAACATGACAAGCTCGTGCTCGGAAATCGGCCGCTGCTCGTCTCCAGCGTAGCCGCGACCGGTGAGCACATATGCGAACGCACTAAACCCCCGGTTCCACGGCAGTGCCAGTTCGGCGCCCGGGGCCACCGTTGCATGCAAATACGTAATCGGCGTGTGGGTGACGCCGGGTCCGCTGAATTCGCCGACGTCGCCGGCGACGATTCTGATCAAGGCTCCGCCATCGTAGGTCGTGATGAGTTGCAGGCCCTCGCCCTCGATAGCTTGGTAGCGCGGTGGAGTGAACTTGAACGAGGCTGGGAGATTGACCCACAACTGCACTGCATGCGCGGGTCCCCCGTTGCGATACATGCGCTCCGTCGGCAGTTCGTCGTGAAGGATCCCGGCGCCGGCCGTCATCCATTGCGTGTCGCCCTCGCGAATTACGCCGCCACCGCCGTTGCTATCGTGATGCGCGATCTCACCGCCGAGGATGTAGCTCACGGTCTCGAAACCGCGGTGGGGATGCCACGGAGCGCCGGCCGCCTCGTTAGGGGCATTGAGCATTGGTCCGGCTTGGTCGAGGAGAAGAAACGGGTCCACGGTAGCTAGCGGCACCTCGCCGGGGAACGGCCGCCAGATCTCAAAACCGGCGCCTTCTTTCTGCCGATGCGCCTTCACAACGCGGTTCACCGGCCGCGCCGTGGCGGAGGTCGTGGCAATTCGCGAAAGGCGAGGAAGAACGAGTGGATTTTCAACTGTTACGGCTGGCATTTTGGGCCCCCTCTCCATGGCCGGACCTTGACCGGAACCATAGTATCAAAGCGTGGGGTTCCAGCTATTGACAAATCCGCGCATCTCTTGGCCAAAATTCTGATTCTGGACAGATTCGAACGTGATAGCTAGCGAAGATTCGCAACGTACGGTAGAACTCTCGGGCGCCAAGGTTTACATGGTTTTTTCGCGAGCCTATCGGTCGGTCGATGCGTACCTTTCAGCGCGAATTACGTCGCGCGGTCTTTATATGAGTGACTTCGCGGTTCTCGAGGCGCTTCTCCATAAGGGTGCGCTGACGGTCGCGGTCATCGCGGAAAAAGTCGGGATGGGCGAAAGCTCGATCGTTCCGGGTGTCGATCGTCTCGAGGCGCTGGGCCTCGTTCGGCGCCGGCGCGCCCGTAGCGAGAACCGCATCACGATTGCGATCGAGCTAACGCAGCCGGGTCACAAGCTGATCCGGGAAATCTATCGCAGTCATGCGGGCGATATCGAGCGCGTCTTGCGCCCGCTTTCGAGCGCCGAGCGGATCGAGTTCCACCGGCTTTCGAAGAAGGTCGGCCTTCATAGCGAGGGGCTGCAACTCGCGCGCTTTCGCGAGCGCCAAGGCGGGTTGTCCCGTTCGCAGTTGCGGCGCGCGACCGTGTCTTTGGCGAAGTCTTCGAGTGCTGTGGCGTCGGTCTCGGACGTCGCCGCGAAACTCGGCCTGTCCTCGTCGCAGTTCTCCCGTGCCTTTAAAACCTCGACGGGCTTTCCGCCGCATCGGTGGCAGTTAAATCATCGCATCGCGAAGGCGCAAGAACTGATGCGTTACGGCGGCCTTACGCTTTCACAGATCGCGCTGGCAACCGGGTTCACCGAGCAGAGTCACTTCACGCGCGTTTTCAAGAAGGTCGTTGGCGTGTCGCCCGGCGCGTGGCAGCGCGACAATCGTCAATGAGGTAAGAAGGGCCGTGACGAAACCCGCCTCTTCGTGAATCGCCACGAAGAAGGGGGCATTCCCGTTATGCGTTTGATATCAGCGGTGGCCTGGACGACGATCGCTGCGGCCCTTCTGGCCGCGTGCTCGGGAAATCCATCGTCTCCGGTCAGCTCCGTATCGAACACCGGAGTCGGTCCGAGAAGCAGCGCGGTGCAGCACGGCACGCCGATCAGCATAATCCCGCGCTCGATGCTGCCGAAGGGAAGGGTGAAGCTCCTTGGGCGCCAAGCGCCGGCGTCCGCGCTCAAAGGCATCTACGTCGGCGACTTCGATTCATCGAGCGTCCTGGGCTATCCCAAGAACAACATTGCGAACGGTCCACCGATCTGCAGGGTCAGCGGTGTGAGCAATGTCAACAACATCGCTACCGATACGGTGGGCAACCTCATCGTCCCGGATTCGTTCAGCGGTGTCAACGTTTACACCGGCCCGCAGATGTGCGGCCCATTGATGGCCACCATCACCGATTCGTACGGTCAAGCCTCGGATGCGGCCTCGGCGAACGCGGCAACCGGTGCGATCGTGGTTGGCAACATCCTCGGCCCCGGCTTCGTCGTAACATGCACCGTGAGCAGCCTGACGTGCACGCAGCTGACACCTGGCTCGGCCGGCATCGGCGAAGTCGCCGGCGTGGCAATGGACAAGAACGGCAACTGCTGGGCCGACGCCTACAACGCGACCTTTACGGCCGTAGTCCTTACCTACTGGGTGGGCTGCACCGGAACGGGTGTGGTTGCGACGGGCTTCCAGAACACCGGCTACGGCGGCGTTGACGTCGACAACTACGGGGATATCGTTACGTTCGACTGGCATGGTTCAGCGGGCACGGATCTCTGGGTTTACTCGGGCTGCAGCCCCGCGTGCACCTCCGTCAGCGAAAACACGTTGAGCAACGATGCGGCCATCTTTGGCCACTTGGGTCGTCAGAGTCAGCGCCTTGTCGCCGGCGGGTACGCGGCAGCGCAAGTCGATATCTATGCATACACTCCAACGACGCTGATTTATTACTACAGCTTCAACAACGGCCTAAACGGCAGCGGAGACATTGAAGGCGTCGCTTACAGTCCGTCCTCGAAGAAATAAAGCCCTTACCGCTTTCACACTCGCCCGTCTGAGCAAACCGGTCGTCCCCGCCCATTGAGTTTCGGATTTGGGCTTCGAAACTGGCCCGTGCCGAATTGGGTCACGGGCTTTGAAATGCGCCTTTTCTCAATTAAGCTCCGACGCGCGGCGGTCACGACCACAGCCCTCCTCTTGCTGCTCATGGGGTGCCTGTTTCCGCCGTTGCCGGCCCTGGCGAGCGCTCCCGTTGCGCCACCCAAGGTCTCGGCCGCGATAGCCGGCGCGCAGATCGAAGACGTCACGATCGAGACTTATGGTCAGACGTCCCCGAGCGTGGTTCGACGCTACCTTTCGCTTCGCAAGGGCTCACTGCTCGATCAATCCGGCGTCAATCGCGATTTCTCAAACCTCCGTAGACTCGCCGGATTCATCCCGAGGCTCGTCATCAGACCAGGGAGCGCCGCGAAGACGGCCACGCTCCACTGGATCGTCATGGCGAAACTGCTAAAGCCCACCGACCACCCCTTCTACGCCGACCAACCCTTGACGGCTCCGATTCAGGGCATCGGCTACATCATCACGTCGGCCCCGGTCGACCGTCATGGTTCGACATTCTCGAGCTACAGCCAACTCAGCCGACGCGCAAACCTCGTCCGAGTCCTCTTTACATCACCGATCGCGGTCAATCCGGTCAAAGGCACCGAGACGGACGTCATCGTCGATACGTTCGGTGGGCGCGGCGTGTTCCGAGCGAGTCAACCGCTTGCAATCAACATCTACAGCTGGAACACCGGAGTCGAGACCGCTCTCCTGCACAGCGCGACGAACGGGGTTCAGTTCGAAGTCGGCATTCGCGAGACTCGGTCGACCACGGCGCAGTCAACGGGCATCATTTCCCCGTACGTCTTTCAAACCAGCAAATCGCCGGCGCATAACACGGTCCTCGAGGCGGGCTATTCGCACGCGTGTCCCGTTCCGTCGTCGCAGTGGTATCCGCCCTATTGCCACACACAGTACCGGCTCGAAGCATTTGACGCCCTGGGCTGGTTCGGTTCGACCAGCGAGTATCAATCCGTCCTAGCAGATGTCGCGCAGTACCTTGCGGTCGGCAAGTCTACGCTCGTGCTGCACGGCACAGAAGCGCGCACCGGAGGCGTCGTACCGGATAGCTTCTTGGTGTGCGCCTACGTGCGCGCCTACCCCAAGGCGTTCTGCGGCACGGACGCACAGCAGGCGACCGCGGAATTCCGGCTCAATGACGCGCTGCCGCAGGTCTTCAAGTTCGCGTTCTTCACGGAGACCGCGTCGAGCCGGCTGCGTGGCGGAACGCAAGCGTTTGCGCAGCCGACGTTTCAATGGCACGCCGACTCCGGTGTCGGCATTATCTTCCGCAATTACTTTCGTGTCGATATCGCATACGGTTCCGCAGGAGGCCGTCTCTCGTTCGCGCTCCAAGGACAAACATACTAGCCGGAACGCGGCATTTCATTAGCCCTCAAAGGTACAATTTACCCTTTACTTAGGGCACGTTACGGCGACCAACCTGCAAGATGCTGGATCGCGAAAATGCCCGCGAGAATAACCAGGACGATGCCGGCGGTGCGTTGCGCTGTGCTCTTATAGCGCTGGCCAAGCCTCTCGCCAAACGCCAACCCCATTACCGTGAAAATCGCCGTGCTTATAGCGACGGTGGCCAACAGCGGAATCAGTGGGAGAGGCACACCGGGAAGTGACACGCCGATACCTAGAGAATCCAAACTTATCGAGGCAGATGCAGCCACAAGTCCCCAGGCCGAAGCAGCTTCGAAGGTGGGCGTGCTCTCGGAGCTCTCGCGAATGATGAAAATTCCCACTCCCGCGAGGATCGCGAACCCGACGTAGGTTGCGACCGTGCCGACAATGCGGCCTGCGCCGGTTCCTATGCCGTAACCGACGACCTGCATTAAGACTTCCGAAACCGAAAATGCAAGGCCAAGGCGAATCCGAGCTCTCCAGTTTATTTGCATGACGCCAACCGCTATCGACAGCGCTAGCACGTCAAGTCCAACCGCAAGAGCAATGCCTAGAACTTTGGCCTCGGCCGATGCCGTCATGCCGGCGAAGGCCCTCAGCATGACAGCGACCACAATGAAGACGGCTATTGCCAGCACGACGACGGCTGGTAATCCTAATCGAAGCGAGGAGCGCGCGGTGGCTCGGCCATCGTTCTTTAGCCGGGTCGAATTGTGTGGAGAATTCATCAATGGGTAAGGGTGTGATACGTGACCTTCGGGGCTCCTCGTTTTGTTTCGGTGCAGTTCAGTCCCCCCAGAGCGATCGAGAGAAATAACAAAAACGCCGCAATCCCTCAAGGAATCGGGCGTTTTCGATGGTGGAGATTGGGGGTCTCGTTATGGTCGGACCCTAAGGCCTATATCGAACGTGCGTGGCGGCGCATAATGGTTCCCCTGAGCGTTCAGGAGGGTTACGAAGTAGCGATCGTTGAGCACATTCTGGATGCCGAGGGTCAGCGCAGTTTTCGGCGTTAGCGCGATACCCTCTTCCACGTTGAACGTAGTATGCGGCGTCTGCTTGCAATACCCGGGGGTGCCGGGCGGACATATTGCCGACGACAACCCGCTTCCGTACTCACCGTCGGCCGAAAACCAGCCTCCACGCCGGTTGTTGAGCAGCACGCCGCTGGCAATGCTGTAACGCTGCTCGTGGTCGGCCGGCGTGAAACCGGTCGGCGATCCGAAGCATGGGGCGAGCAACTGCGTCTCGCAGCCCTCATTGAGCGAAACCACATGCGCGACGGAGAAGTAGGCTCGGCCGTAGCGCTGCAGCGGTAGAGTGTAGTTGAGTGCCTCTTGCGACAACCGCCCAAGCACGTAGTTGATGTCCTGATGGAGGAGTGTGACACCTACTTGCGTGTCGTCGATGAGGTTGTTTGCATTCTTTTGCCACACTCGAAAGCCAAGGTCGCCCGAGCCGATCGGGATGTGTCCGCCAAACTCGAGCTGCGTATCGCGCTCCGGCTTTAAGTCGAACTGTGCTTCGGTGGGCTGCAGCGGAAGATTGAGCAAGTACGCGACCGATGGGCTGACGTTTTCAAGCGAAAATGGCTCGAAGAAGCGCCCGATATAGGCATAGAGACTCGCGCGCTTCCCGAAGAAACGTGTGAGCTTGAGCCGCGGGCTAAAGGCCCCGAACCCTTGCGAGAAGCCGGTTGACTTAATCGTGAAAAAATCGTAGCGGAGCCCGTAGTCGGCCTCCCAAAGGCTGCTCATGCGCCAGCTGTCTTGAACGTACGACTGGTACGTATTTCCCAGGTTCGGGGCGTTGTCGACCACGCTGGTTGGCGCGTTCGGCGTTTCGGGCGTCTCGATCGGAGCCAGGAAGTTACCGGGCTGAAGCGTGATCGCGTAGTATTTCAAGACCCGCGTCAGGTCGTAGGATGCGCCGGATGCGATGGTGTGGTGTCCGAAAGTTTGGATATAATCGCCCTGCACGATGTAGTCGAGCGCGGTGCGCTCGTCCGCCAGTGAGTAGGCGCACGTCGTGGGGAGATAGACGATACTCGGATCTTTGAGTGCATTGGCACAATCCGTAGACGCACCCCCGTTCCCGAAGGGCGGAGGCTCGACGTTTAGCCCCTCGCCGTAGATCCAGTCATTCGTCGGATCGCCGAAGTCCTGGATTTTCGACGCCTTGTAGGCGGGGCCGAACGTGAATGCTCCTGTATCGCCGATCGCGTGGTGAAACTGTATCGCCAGAAACGTGTCAGCTTGGCTCTCATTGTCGTCCGTAGTGGCGGGCTCGCCGTTGGCGAGATTGTTGGGGATCTGAAACGTGCTATAGCTATTAATGAAGGTGATCTTCGTGAAATTGTTGCCACCCGCGGGCAAGGTAGCAGTAGCGAACTGCCCCACCGAGCTTGCGTCGTTATGCGGCGAGTTGAAGTTCGGAGGGTCGAGGCCCCGCGTAGTTTGAAAACCGTTGAGCGCTACATCGAAGCCGCCCCCGCCCGCGATCGGCGCGTGATAACCCAGCTGCGATTGGGCGTTAGTGTACGAGCCGGCTGAGGCATACCCGTCGACCCCTGGCGGGCCGGTCCCGGACCGCGTCGCCATGTTGAAGACCGAGCCGAAGCGCAAGCCGTATTGGGCGGGGTACGCACCCTCAATTAGGTCAACAAAGGAGAGATCGTTGAGGTTGATCTCGCCGCCGATGTCGCGGTTGAGCTCTTGCGGCAAGGCGACCCCGTCGAGCATATAGTTGATCACGCCGTGATCGCCGTTTAGGTGCACGACGCCGTTCGCGCCCCGAACGGCCCCCGGCATCTGGACCTCCATCTCCGAGAAGCTATTGTTGAACGGCATTTGGGTGAGATCGGTACTATTGAGCACGACGTCGCTGCCGCTGCCGTGAATCAGTGGCGCTTGCGCCCGACTCACGACGACGTGCTCGATCTCGGTGAGCGGCAGCAAGAGAATTGCGACGGTGGCCCCGCCGCTTCCGAGATCGACACGGAGGATGCCCCGCAGATTGCCGTACTGCGCTTCGACGTCGTACGTGCCGAGCGGCAGCGGCGGGAAGGAGAAGCGCCCTCGGGCGTCAGTCTGCGTCTTTACGGTGAGATTGTTGCCCGACGCCACGAGTCGAGCAGCCGCAACCGGCAAACCCTTATTCGTCACCGTCCCCGTCAGGAATGCGCTTGCGTTGACGGCGTAGGCCGGAACCGCAGGTGAGAGGGTCAGGGCACAAGCAATCACCGCGGCTAAACCATAGCGCCGCCATGGAGCGTTCATCGTATCCTCTTCGAGTGGTAGCGGGCAACGCGCGTTTGGCGATACGAAAAATCTGCCAGAGCACCTTGCGATCAAATATGAGAATAGCGTATCATTATCAAATAGTCAAGCGCAACGGGGCAGGCGTGGGAGCGGGCCAGCCTGAAAACGCTTCTAACGTGAAGTCCCCGAGCGGAGGAAAACCAGTGGTGGTTCGTGTTAGCCGAAATACAAAGCAGCGGGACGCCGTGCGCGCCGTCTTGGCGAGTGCGGAACGCCCTCTAAGCGTCGACGACCTGTTCAAAGCGGCTTCGAAGCGGGTCAATGGCCTGGGCGTTGCCACCGTTTACCGGGCGGTGGGAGCACTTCTAGATGCCGGTTGGATCGAAACGGTCGAAATACCGGGAGAGCCGTCACGGTACGAGCGCTCTGATAAAGGGCACCATCACCACTTTCAGTGCGAGAAGTGCGATCGCGCTTTTGACGTCGCCGGTTGCCTGGATAATCTCCGCAAGTTAGCGCCACCGAGGTTTCGGGTCAAGGACCACTCCGTGACGCTGTATGGCCTATGCGCCGCGTGCGCCCCCTAGCTTAGCAGCCCTCTCGCGCGTCTAGTGTTGGCCGGAATAGAAAACTACCGGCAGAGAGCGAAGTCGGAGGCCGCTAAAATACCTAGAACGGAAAGTCGCTTTGTGTTAAGCCCACGTTCGTTCTTAGATCGTTGACGGATTCGTCGAGGACGATCTGCGATCCCGAATACATGACCTGCCGGATCGGCCAATGCGTGTCCTTTGAAAGGTAAACGATTTGCTCGGTGATGCCGTGGTTCGACGCCGGATCGGCGACCTTCAGGTCCAAACGGTCAGTTTCGACGCCTCGGATCGTACCGCCATCGATCTGCGTGAGTTTTCCGGGAATGGTTCTGTAGTCGTCGATGATGCCCGGCAGTAGACCCTGAGGAATCGTGACGCCGTGCAGCGAGATCGCGCGCGGGTCGCGTAAGTTGATCTTCACGTGGATCCCGGAGAGAATACCGCCTTGATGACCACTCACCTGATCGCCACCTACCCATACGGCACCCGACCCTTTGCCATCGCCGCCGACGATCAGCGTTTTTAGGTAGTGTGGCTTCATGAAGGAATACTGATAGACGCGGTCCTGCGTTTGCGTTCCGTTCACTTCATGAGAGCTTAAAACGCACGTGTAGTCGTTGACACCGGCAAACGTCCGGTCGAACGCCGCAATGGCAGGCGCCTCTTTGGCTGCGCTTGCGGCGACGCAACTCGCGCCGACGAGGGCGGCGAACAGCGATAACGAGCGTTTCAAATTCGCAGAGCTCCTCAGAAAAACACCCCTCTCGCGAGACGGATTGCAAGCTTTCGTTCCTAGCAGCCTACACTACTATCCTTCGAGACTGATGAGACTATCACCGCCCTAACCTGGCGGCTCTCAATTCAAGCGCGCCGGCAGCTCACGAGCGAGCTGCTCGAGCAAACAGCGCTCCGCGAACGACGCCGGCGCTGAGGGTGTCGAGATTCGGGAGCACGCGGGCTGCGAGCCCTAGTGCGCCTGCGTCCGGCGGAAAGTCGTGGTTCGGAATCGCGACGACGGCGAGCCTCGCGGCGTATGCGGACCGGATACCGTTGGCTGAGTCCTCGACCGCCGCCGCTTGCTCGGGGTCTGCTTGCAGCAACTCGAGGGCGCGCACGTATACGTCAGGCGCAGGCTTTCCATGCGCGACTTCGTCGGCCGAAACGACAACCGCGACCAACTTGTCCCAGCCGGTCTTGGCGAGGACGACCTGCGCGACGGGAAGCGCGGCAGAGGTCGCGAGTCCAAGTCTGAAGGTGCGCGCCAGCCTTTCGAGTGCTTCGGTAGCGCCGCGCAGAATCGGGACGTCTTGAAGCCGCTCGGAAACCGTCGCGACGACGCGCTCCGCGATCGCACGGGGCGCGAGCGCGACGCCGAGCTCATCGTGGATGTAGCGCGCCCACTCTTCCGTGCGCATTCCGATCATGGCGGCCTGAGCTCCATCGTGCCACGTGCCTCCGTGCAGCCTAACGAACTCGCGACGCACGTCCCGCCAGATTTGCTCGCTTTCTATCAGCGTCCCATCGAGATCGAAGATCACGTCCGCCACGATTCGAAAAACGCGACGCGACGCTATGGTCGACGACGAGCGTCGAACCGCGCTTGCGCGCCCTTGACCTCATCCATGTGGTCGTGCGCCCACTGCGTCAGCGAGCCCAGCGGTCCGCATAGCGTACGTCCAAGCTGCGTGAGCTCGTACTCCACGCGCGGCGGAATCTCAGGGAAGATCGTCCGCGTCACCAACCCGTCGCGTTCGAGATCACGCAGCGTCTGGGTGAGCATCTTCTGTGAGATGCCGCCGATCATGCGCCGCAACTCGTTGAAGCGGCGGTGCTTCGACTGGGCTAGGATGCCGATGATCAGCGTCGTCCACTTGTCTGCGATGCGATCGAGGATCAGGCGCGACGGACACCCGCCGGTGCTGTAGACCTCGGCATCGGATGGCAAAAGGGGCAGTTCTTTAGTTTCCACAAGGTTCCTAGGCTACTTTGGAGTGCGTACTTGAAAGGAATCCCTAAGTATGCAAAAGTTACTAACACCACTCTATCACACTTTGAGGCTGTAAGCAACCAAAAGGAGCCAAGAGACCCATGACCACCCAGCTGCAAGAGAAGAGCGTCTACACGCTCGACCGCGCCCACACGACCATCGAGTTCGTCGTCCGCCACCTGATGATCACGAAGGTTCGGGGCCGGTTCACGAACTTCGACGGGCAAATCGAAGTCACACCGGAGAACGACGTGCCCGCCGCGATCAGCGCCACCATCGATGCTGCGTCAATCGATACCCGGGAGGATCAACGCGACGCGCACCTCCGGTCGGCCGACTTTCTGGAAGTCGAGAAGTATCCGCACTTGACATTCGAGAGCACCGCTATCGAGGGAACTCCGGATCAGTTTACGATTCATGGCAGGCTAACCATCCACGGCGTTACGCGCGACGTGGCGCTGACGGGAACCTTCGAGGGCCGGGCGAGCGATCCGTGGGGAGGTCGCCGCGTCGGGTACAGCGCGCAGACCACGATCAACCGTAAGGACTTCGGGCTGACCTGGAACGCGGCGCTGGAAACCGGCGGCGTCGTGGTCGGCGACGAGGTACGTATCGAGCTCAACGTCGAGGCGCTTTTCGACGAGCAACCTCGCCGGTAGGTTGCAACGTGAACGCGTTCAGCGCGGTGTCGGCTCGAAGGTTGTGCCACAGCCCTTGTTCTTAAGCGAGACACAGCTTACGGAACCACCCTGCGGGGTGGTTCCGTAAAGGCGCCGAGCGGCGCCGAAGGTCCGCACGAAGTGAAATTAAAGAGGCCAAATCAGTAGCGGACTCTTGATAATTCTTTATGTATTTTGGCGGAGGGTTGTATTTAACCGTCGTTAAGTTTCAGTACATGTTTCTCTTGGCCGCTCTCATTGCCGCGGCGGCAGCTCCGTCCGCAGGCCAAACCACAATCCCGTTTACGTATGTCGACAATCGCATCGTCATCGAGTGCAAGCTCGACGGGCAGGGCCCGTTTACCATGATTCTCGACACAGGTTCGCCGTCGATCGCCGTGACGCCGGAAACCGCCGCCAGACTTGCCGTCGCGGTACGAGATGCCGGAACCGTGACCGGCGCGGGAAACAACGCCGCGAAAAACGGCCGAGCAACGATTGCAAGGCTCTCACTCGGGAACCTGACGTTTAAGGGCCTGGACGCCGACGTCCTCGATCTCACGGAGATTCGAACGAAGCTCCATTTTCCGCGCTTGGACGGCATCATCGGCTATCCGGTCCTCAAGCAGTTTGCCACCCTCGTCGACGTCGACGACAAGACGATCACGTTTGCCGCCTCCGCGCCGCCGGCTCCCCCAAATGCAAGGACGACGCGCTTCGAAGGGGTACTGCCCGAGATCCACGCCGTGATCGACGGCTTTGCCGGTAAGGTACTCGTCGATTCCGGCGATCGCTCCTCGTTGACGCTGTTCGGACCATTCGCCAAGCAAAACGGCTTCTTCGGCCGTTATCCATCGAGAGAAAACATCGTGACCGGCTACGGCTTGGGCGGCCCCGTGTACGCCGACGTCTTCACGCTCCCCAGTCTCGACGTTTTCGGCACGCATCTGACGGGGGTCGTGACGCGAGCGTCGAGGCAAACTGGTGGCGTCTTCGCGAGTACCGCCGATAGTGCGAGTATCGGCACGGGCGTCTTGAAGCGATTCAATATCGTCTACGACTACCCGCACAATACGATCGTGACATGGCCCAGCAAGTACTTCATGACGGCCGATACATTCGTTCCGCCGGGATCCTAAAAACCTTACTCCATTCGCAGCGCTGTGAACAAAATGTGTGATGATTATTGATATTTAAAACGATTCGCAGTGAGCTCTGCCTTCAGACTTTCCTCACGGACGTGCCGTAACGTCCGTTGAGTAGATTGGAGTTTTGAAGTGATTGTTAATCGTAGATACACCTTCGCGCCAATCCTGGCGACGTTTCTTCTCGTTCTAGCCGGATGCAGCGCGAGTACGATGAACCCCGGCGCCCCCAACGCTCAGGCTCAGGCTCTCGGAATCCACACGGGCAATGCACCGTGCCAGCCGGACTTCACGTTTGCACTCAGCCCATCGAGTGCGACGATCACCAGCGGTCAGAGCGTAAGAGTGAGCGCCGAGATGACGAGCCTTTGCGGATTGGCCGGGACCATTAATGTGGGCATTCGTAACATTTCTCCGCCACCGGGCGGGAGTAACGGCTTTACCATTAAGCAACCGCGCTACGACATTCCGCTGGACGCAAACGGTACCGCGGTGGCCTACATTACCCTAGGAGCAACGCCGAACACTTTGAAGACGACGTACGCGCTCACGATTCAAGGTGAGGATGTCTCCGGCGGCTGCTGCTACGGACTAAAGCACTCGGCGACATTTGAACTGACCGTTAAATAGGGAACGCACCTCGATCGCTAAGATCGAGGCGCGCGTTCGAACTCGCTCGACGAAGTTCTGAGAGCTAGCGCTCGAGCACCTGAAGATTATTGGCGTTGTCGTCGTTGAAGTAGAGCTTTGTGTTGGCCGCGTTCGTTCCGGTCGCGACCATTCCGAAGATCGCGCCGCCGGCACCCGTATCGATGTTTCGCACGTTCATTACGTGCCCACCCGGATTAATTTCGACCATCAGGTTTTGGCCGCTTGGATCGAGCGTATTTCCAACGACGACGCTTCCGTTGAAGAGAAGGGCCGAGCTAATCGGGCCATTGAGGGGGGGCCCCGCGAAAAGAAGGCGCGCTCGTGAACCGCAACGTCCAGCAAACTGCTTACCATTGGATTTGACCGTAAGGCAGCCGGCGTGAAGGCTGGAAACCTTGGAGATAACGGTAACGGAGTTATTCTGGCCATCGACTACGAAAAGCGCGTCGTGCCGCCGTTCGTACTGCAAACCCGAGGGGCCAAGAATACTACCGGGTGGTCCGCCGTTAACCGGGAAACCCGTGGCGATGACCTCGGTGCTGAGCGACGGAAGGTTGATCCGCACGATCGATCCGTCGCCGGCGTTGCTTTCGTAAACAGCCGCGTTGCCTTTCTTTGGCTGGGCATACGTCTGGCCGAACGGATGGTTGAACGGACTGCCGCTGAGATTCGTAATCAGCGTTCCGCTCGAAGAGAAAATTGGATTGTCGTTGGCCGAGAACGCCGCGGCATAAATCGTATCGTCTTGCGCTAACGCCAGCGCGTTGCAGCCAACCAGTGTTGTCGGGTCGGCAGCGACCAGCGTCGGCGTTGAACCCGGCGTGGGATGCAGCGCAACGATTGTGTAACCGGTGCCCTGGGTGTTGGTATTGTCGTTGAAATTGCAAACTGCCAGATCGCCCTTTGTAAACGCTCCCGACGTTGACTTAGCGACGTCGAGACCATACGGATTGAGTTGTCCGTAGACCGGGTCGATGGTCGATCCGATGACCACTTGATTTCGGAGCTTGTGCAAAATGCCACCGCCAGTTGGCGATGCGTTCCTCGCCCCTAGTTGATTTTGCAGCACCGTAGGTGCGGCGGGCGTGGTTGAAATCGAACCCTGGCTACCGCTGCAGCCGCCGGCTACGAGCCCAAGGATGGCGGCAGCGATTGAAAGTTTCTCGTGCATGCGTAAACTCATCGAAACACCTCGTGTAGGATCGGGAAGGAAAGGTTAATCTTACCTTCTTGTCCGTAAGGATTAAGAAAGTCTGAAGAAGCAGTCGAGCCAACGCCGTGCGCCTCGAGCCTGCGTTGCCTAGCCAAGCGTGCCGCCCTGGCGCACACACTCTCGAGCTCTCTGAGAATCGGATTAGGTACCAGTTGGGCGACCTCTGTTGCGGGTAACGCCCTACCAGAGTCTGTCTAGAGTATCGAACTCCGGAAGGAGGCACAATGCAGATCAAGAGATCACTCCTCGCAATCATCGTATCCCTAGCCGTCGCTGCCATGCCGGGCGTCGCGTCGGCGCAAGTAAGCGTTGGCCTGGGCTTCGGCGGGCCGGGATGGGCCGTCGGTGTCGTGGCGGGGTATCCGCCGCCGGCGCTGCCTGCGTACTCTATGCCGGCCGCGCCGTATCCGAACTGGCAATGGATCCCGGGCTACTGGGGGTGCGGATGGTCCGGCTACTATTGGGTTCCGGGCTACTGGACGGCACCGCCGGCGGTCGGCGATTACTGGACGCCCGGTTATTGGAACTACGTCAACGGCGCATACGCTTGGAATGCCGGCTACTGGGGTCCGACAGTTGGATTCTACGGTGGAATTAACTATGGCTTCGGCTACTTCGGAACCGGCTTCGTTGGCGGCTTCTGGTCGGGCGGCGTGTTCAACTACAACACGGCCGTCGTCAACGTGAACCGAACAGTCATCCATAATACGTTCGTCAACAGGAGCGTCATTCACGGGGGCGTCGTCGGTCGCTCGCGCGTGAGCTTCAACGGTGGTCGCCGTGGCATCCACGCAACGCCGACACGGGCCCAGCTCGCTGCGCGCCGCCATGCCGTCGCCGAAACTGCAACGCAGCGCACACACGAGCGCGCGGCAGCGCGAGAGCGCGGCCAACTGGCATCGGTGAATCACGGACATCCGCGGATCGTCGCGGCGCAGAAGCCGCTTCGGGCTTCAAGGACCACCACGCGCTCAATGCATGGCACCGTCGGTGCGGCGGTGCACCACAGCGCGACGGTGGCGAGACACGGCACCGTTGGCTCTCCGGCCCATCACAGTGCGCCGGTAACCGCGGCGCATCACAGTCAGCTGTCCTCGGGTACGATGCGCAGCGTGCATCTCCAGCAGGGTAGCTCGTTCCGGCACGTCGGCATGAGTGGCGGACGCGTCGGCGGCGGTGCTGTGCACGCCGCTCGTCCTTCTGGCGGTGGCTTTCCGCACGGCGGAATGTCCGGTGGCCGTCCCAGTGGTGGTGGCGGTCATGGAAGACCGCCGAAAGGCCGAAGCTAGAGCGAGCAGCTGCAGAATACGTCAGTGGGAACCCAAACGGGTTCCCACTCGTCTAACCCCGGTGTGGTCTACTGAGGATCGGCCTTCCATAGACCCAGGACCGCGCCCGTCGGGTCGCTGATGATGCTGAACGAACCCATCCCCGGGACGGGCGTGATGTCTCTGATCACGGTAGCGCCGAGCGACTTTGCTTTTTCTGTGGCCATTTTTAGGTCGTCGACGGAGACATACGCCATCCAGTTCGACGGCATGCCGGGCATCGGCGCCTTCATCATGCCGCCGCCGACACCGTAACCGTTTTCGCCAACCTCAACCAGCGTGTACGTATCGCCGTCGGCCATGGGCATGTCTTCGAGCTTCCAGTCGAACAGATTCTGGTAGAACTCTCTCGCCTTGCCGAGATCAGCGGTTGCCAACTCGACATGGACGAACGGATTGGGCATTGATTCTATTCCTTTCAAAGCAGGTGAATCCGCAGTTTTAACTCGGGCCGCTAAAATCATTCAGTCATCGAGGGTGTTACCGAGAAAGGACTGGCGCACTTCCTAGGTTTTCGATTCCGTAATGTTTGAACGTCGGCCAGAGTGCGGGCAGCGGCGGATGCATGCCCCGACAGAGGACGATCGGGCGATTACGCTCGTACGGCATCGCATACGGCGACGTGCCGAAGCGCGCCACCACCCGCGTCGTGTTGCAAATTGTCGACCACTGCACCGGGTCAACGTTGACTGCAAGGACGACCGACCCGTCGTAGCCGCGGGGCCCCCACAGATAATACTGATTGTTTCCACTTAGCGCCGGCGGCAAATTCTCGCCGTACACATCGATCGCGGCGGCTTCGCCGTAATTCGACGCAAAAATAGCCGTCTTCGCCCGATCCGTGGCCGGCAGCGCCGCGTACGCGGCGTTCACATCGCGTGCCAGCTCCCGCCAGCCAAACTGGTCCGAGAGCATCTGCATCAGCGGCGCGCCGATGCCGGCGGCTTCAACCGGCTTCGGACGAGGCGACATCTGATCGATCATGCGTTCCAAACGCTGCGGCGGAAGCACCGGCAAGACGAGGGGCAGCGAAAGCGCTCCATTTGCGGCAGCCAGCACCGCCCATACCGCAACGAGCACGCGTGGGAGCATCGTGCACGCCGCCGCGCCGACGGCGAACATGGTTGGGTACGCCCCCGCCATATAGTACATCTTGCCGTGCGTGATCAGAATGAAGAGCGCGGTCATGACGAACGTAACCGCCAAGAAGCGAAACGGCGCAAGACGCTTCGACACGAACGGCGCGATGATGCCCGTCACCCACAACGGCGCCAGCAGCATGTTGACCGACAAAATCTGTTCGAGGACGAACGCCGGCGGCGAGCCGGTAAAGTTGCCGGGGTTGTCGTTGTGCACGAGCTCCAAAAACGGGAAGCTGTGCGCCCACTGCCATAAAACGTTCGGCAGCGCAATCACCGCCGCGATAGCCACTCCGATCCAAAAATCGCGCGACCGAAATACGGAGCGCGGGCCGCAGAGCGCTATGCCGACGGCGATGCCGATTCCCCAGAACAAAACTCCATACCGCGTCTCGAAAGCGAACCCCGCTACGGCCCCCGCCCACAAAAAGAGGCGCGGCTCGTTGCGCAGCGTAGCGCGAGTCACCAGATATACGATCGCGGTAAAATCGATCGCCTCGAAGGTCGAGGTCCCGAGCGTGGCGGTCATGGCCGTCACCAGCGTTGCGCTGGCCGCCGCCACCGCGGCCAACCACGCGCCACGCGTACTTGCGCCCAAGAGCTGCGCGAACAACACCGTCAGCGGCACGAGCAGCACCGCCGCCAGGACCGCCGGAAGGCGTAATATCCAAACGTGGATGCCGGCGAACTGCGTTGCCGCCGCGAGCAGCGGTACGAGCGGGGGCTGATCCACATACCCGAACGCCGGATGGCGACCGCAAACGATAAAGTACAGTTCGTTGCGAAAAACGTCGTACTGTCCCGCCACCAGTAGATGCACGACGGCAACTATCCCGGCAACAGACCAGGCCGCCCAGCGCGCTCCTCGGCTCACGCCGTCAGAGGTTCTTCTCGCCCATACCAAAATCCGGCAGTGGCTTCAAACCTCGCCGTCGATTCGCATGACGACCGATCGCGCGCCGCCGCGGCAACTAATAGGTAGTTCGCACACGCCACGCCCCCAACGTCTAGGAAGTGCGGGGCTAAAGATGGAACGCTCAAAAACTGATCGTCGATTTTCGTTGTGGAGGTGTTGGGCGTGAACGTTTCTCCCGCTGCATTACTCGCCGTCGTTGTATTGGTTGGATGCGGCAATAGCGTCGCACCGCAATCGCCGAGCGTAACTACAAACGTCAGCGCCCACACGAGCCCCTCGCGCTCGTGGATGGACCCAACGGCCACCGCAGAGAATCTTCTGTACGTTTCGACCTACCCATTCCAGGCGGTCCCCGTCGTGAATGTCTACTCCTGGCAGCGGCGCGAGGAGGTTGGAACCTTGATGGGGTTCCACGCCCCGCAACACTTGTGTGCCGACAAAGCCGGAAACGTTTTTATTCCCGACGCTGGCGCGTCGCGGATCTTTGAGTATGCACACGGCGGTACGAGCCCGATCGCGACCTTACACGACACACTCCATACGCCGCGCGCGTGTTCCGTCGACCGGGTTACAGGCGACCTTGCCGTCGTCGACGCAGGGACTTCGGGTGATATCGCAATTTATCGAAATGCCTCGGGTAACCCCACCCGGCACTATGACACCCACTTCGCAAATTTCGATTTCTGCGGCTACGACGATGCGGGCAACCTCTTTGTCGATGGAACGAACCATATGGAGCGCTTTAGATTCGCCGAAATCCCTAAAGGCAGCAGGTTCCTTATGGGTGTCAACTTAGATCAACACATCATAACGCCCGGCTCGGTCCAGTGGGATGGCAAATATATGGCGGTTGGCGATGAGGTGGGCAACTTTGTGTTCCAATTTGCTATAACCGGATCGACCGGAACGGAGAAGGGTAGAACCGACCTCGATGGTGGGGAGGGCCCGGTTCGCCAATTCTGGATACCGAGGTTTGCGAAAAGTCACGTGAATCCGCAAGGCACGCATATCGTTGCGGCACAGTTCCACTTTTCTCGATTCGACTTCGGCGACGTAGGCTATTGGGACTATCCAGCCGGCGGTGCGATAACCCATAAGATCGTGGGGCCGGACCACCCACTCGGAGTGACCGTCAGCATAGGCGCGAAATAGCCGGCCCCTTACGCCGGCCTAAATTCCCGTAAAAGGAAGGCGCCACCTAGAGCCGTAAGGCGGCGGCGATGCTCGAAATCGCTAGCGGCGCCGTGCGAGCGTACTACTTATTCGACGTTGCCGACACGATCGATTTGGCTAAGATGAGTGCGCTCGCTGGGGATAATCGCGCGCCGGCCGCGCTTCCGTTGCGCACGCACGCTCCGCCTTATCTACAGTTTCCGGTTCCGCCTCTTGTAGCGAGTCTGCCGGACGTTGATTTCGATGGTCTGAGCTGTTCGACGCGTCTGAAACTCTACGATTACGGCGTCGTTTCGCTTCGGTTTACCTTCTCCGTCGCCGGCACGTGGAGCGACCTAGCGACGCTTACCGAACGGGCGCGTAGCGACGAGCGCATCCTGCGCTTTGCCGAATCTACCGTAGCGCGAATCTGCGACGAATACGGATATGCCTTGGACGAACGCCACCCAGCCTTGATTGAAGATTATGTGATCATCGAGATTGAACGTTTTGGGGAGGCCGTGGACGCTGAAACGCTCTTGGAAGATCATTCCGGGGCGCTCGCGAGCCTGTTACTCGGCGAGCGTAAGTTGTTGTCGGCGACCGAAGCCGAAGAGGCCTTACGAATGCGATTTTCCTACCACGAGGACGATCTGACCATCGTGCAGTGGGATACAGCCTTCGTCTACGATCGACGAGAGAGTGCGCGCGCTATCGAGGACATCTTAGAGTTTGCCAACTCCCAGCTGCTCGAGCTGCGCACCTACGACGCGCTGCTCGACACGGAGCTAGACGTCATCTACAAGATGCAGCCCGCGGGTCCGCCGCGCTCGTTGCGCGGGCGCCGCGAAGCGGAGCAAGCCGCAACGCTGCGCTACCTCATCGTCGACGTGCTCGAGCTTACCGACCGCTCGAGCAACGCCTTGAAAGTCGTAGGCGATGCCTATTACGCGCGTATCTACCGATCGGCGGCGACGCGCCTAGGTCTCGCGGACTGGCAGCGTCAAATCGATACCAAGCTCGCCAGCGTCGGCGAGATGTACCGCTTCTTCAGCGACGAGGCTCGCAGCCGCCGGGACGAGTTTCTCGAAGTGATCATCGTGGTGCTGGTGGCCGTCGAAGTCGTGATCGGTATCCTTACGCTCCTGCATTTCTAGACGACCAGTCCGATCATCTCACATTCCCTTGTGCGTAGCGATTTGCCACTCGTTGCCGCATGGATCGCGGACCATTCCACGCCGATCCCCGTAGGGCATATTGGCCGGCTCCTCGAGGCACACGGCGCCGGCTTCTAACGCGCGCTGATGAGTTGCATCGACGTCGTCAACGTATAGGTAAAGAAAGGCGGGCATCGGATCACGAGGGCCGACGCCGCTAACCATGACCATGGAGTCGCCGATTCTGATGACGGACGGTGAGTCTGCCGTGAAGTCCCCACTAGCGTCGAACGCCTTCTTCAGGAAATCGACCAGCTTGGCTGGATCGTGAACCACCAGCCGAGGCGTGACGCTGCGCCACCCCTCCGGAATCGATTTTGCCATCACTTACCGAATGCCGAGTAGCGCGCGTCGATCGTGATGTATGGGATGTAGCGGAAATCGCGAATGACCGAGATACGTCCCGCGCTGACCTCGAGCAAGACGAAGTACGCGGGCACCCGGCTGGATGGCGGACTGAAGATCGCAATCAGCGGAACGCCGTCGACGAAGCCCGCTTCGGCGCGGAGGTCTTCGGTCTTCGTGTACGCAGCGTAGCGATCGTAGTATCCGGCGTCCACAGCACGTGGATGCTGCACTCGGGAAACCACCTCGAGGCGCGATTCCGCTGCAAGGAGCGCGCGCAGCGCATCCCAGTCGTGGGCGTTGAAGAGATCGGCGTAGCGCCGAAGCGTTAGCAGCGTTTCGCCCGCGGGCTGCGCCGGTTCCGCAAAACGCGCGCGTGGCGTCCGGGCGATGTTCGCGCGTGCCCTTGATAACGCGGCCTTCACCGCACCGACGGTGGTTCCCATCGTGTGCGCGGTTTCCTCGAGCGATTGCCCGAGCACGTCTTTAAGGATTGCGGCGCTCCGCTGCGTCGGCGGCAGCTCTGCGAAAACCGTCAGCGCCGCTTCCACGAGCGCGGGATCGACGCCGGATTCTTCGGGCTCCGCGCGATCCGGGACGTCGGCAACGGGCTCCACGTGTTGGCGTTCGTAGCGTTTGATAAAATCCATAGCCGTGTTATGCGCGATCCGGAAGAGCCAGGGTTTTAGATCGGGCGGCTGCACCATCTGGCCCAGGGCGTAGTATGCTTTTGCTAAGGTCTCTTGAACGACGTCTTCTCCGTCGAAGATCGAGCCGGTCATGCGCGCACAGTACCGATGGAGCTCGGGGCGAATTTCGTCGACGAGCTCCATGAACTGGTCGCGTGCCTCCACCATCGCCGGCAAGAGCGCCCGCGTTTGATCTTCCATCTTCACCCCAGCGGTTCGACGCCTTCACCGGTCACCCCGACTGCGGCGACTCCGTCGGCGAGATCTCCCTGCAAGCCGGCGACGATCGCCGCGCCGACTTTATCTGCGCTAAGGGGCACCTTCCAGCGACGCTTGAGAAACTCCGCCGCCGATAAACCCTGCGCCGCGCCGTAATTGGCGGCCGCAGTAGCTCCGATTTCCGTACCTTCAATCAGCTGTCGCGGCAGCACGGCGAAAAAGCGGATGCCCAACTTCTTCGCGTCCGACACTTCTTGTGCGTACCCGGCCATGAACCATTGCATACGCTTTGCGCCGGCGTAGCCGCCCGAGAGCGGTGAACCGGCGACCGCGGCTCCGCTCGAAACGATCGCGACCGTACTGCCCGTCGCGAGCGGAAGCGTCAGCGCAGCCTTCAGTAAGTGAAATGCCGCTTGCGTATCGGCGTTCCAGGGAATTGAAAATGCCTCCCAGCTGAACTCGTCGAGCGTTCCCATCGGCGGCCGGACGCCGGCGGCAAGCACGACGAGTTGCGGTTTGTGCTCGCGCAGCAACCACTCCGCGGTCGACGAATCGGTCGCATCGGCCTGGACGGTTCGCACGGCGCCGTCGCACGCTGCAGCAAGTGCGTCGAGTCCATCCCGCCCTCGCGCAACGGCGACGACCGAGACTCCTTCGGAAACCAACCGTTTCACCGTTGCCAGGCCGACACCGGAGCTCGCTCCGATCACCACGGCAGACTTACCTTTCAGCGACTTCATCGTAATACTCTCATTAATAAAGCGGCGAGCCATAGCGCCGTTCCTGCGCCGGCCCCACTCGCGAGCGGGAGCAAGACCTCTTCCACCGGCATTGCCATAATGTGCGCGAGAACGATCACGTCAGTATCTCCTGCGCAGCATCGACGACGTCGCTCCACTTGCCGTCTTGCTCGACTCCGTACGAGTCGTGCCAGCTCCACCATTTGTAAGGCTCGGACTGCGGATAGCCTTCGGGTGAATCTTCCCAGTTCTCTTGGCGCCCGAGCGGCGTGATGTCGAGGTAGCTCCACGTGCTTCCCAGCGCCTCGTCACCGCGGTTGTTGACGAAGTACGTACGGTACACGTTGTCGCCTTCGCGAAAGAAAACGTTGGTGCCGTGCCATTCGTCAACGCCGAAGTCGGTGTCGAAACCGTCGGTAATTGTATACCACGGCATCGCCCACCCCATCCGGGCCTTTAAGCGCTCGACGTCGGGCTGCGGAGCGCGCGAGACGTTGGCGAAGGTCGTGTCTCGAGCGTGGAGGTGTGAAACGTGCGCGACCTGATCGGCCATCATGGAGCAGCCGCGACAGGCATGCTCGGGCCAGCCGAACACGCCAGGTTCGAAGAACGCGCGATAGATCACCAGCTGGCGGCGCCCTTCGAACAAGTCGACGAGGCTGACTTTGCCCTTGGGTGAGTCGAACGTGTAGTTTTTCTCGGCCTTCGTCCACGGCATGCGGCGCCGCTCTGCAGCGAGCGCGTCGCGGGCGCGGGTCGACGCTTTTTCTTTTGCCAGCAGCCGCTGGCGGGCGGTTTCCCACTCCTCCGGTGACACGATGGGAGGTGCGTTCATCAGGCGGTCGGTCATTTGTTATCCCCTTCAAAAGTTCTTGGTACTGCCATGAAGACGATTGTGGCCGCGCAAAAGATACGGGTAGACCCGCGTCTCTCGACAGTGATATGGCACGGGGTCGGGAATACTCGCGCCAGACCATGAGCAGGGAGCCGACAGACCTTCGCAAAGCCCTCGCGGCTGCGCCGGCCGCAAAGGCTCGATGGGACGACCTTACGCCCATCGCGCGCCGCGACTTTATTAGTTGGATAGCGTCCGCAAAGCAAGAGGAGACACGTAGACGGCGGGTCGAGCGAGCCTGTGACATGCTTGTGGCCGGAAAGCGACGGCCGTGCTGTTTTGCAATAGTGCCGTTGGATCTGCACAAAGCCCTCGCGGCTATACCGACGGCAAAGGCTCAATGGAGCGGTCTTACACCCACGGCGCGCAGGGACCTAACCAGCTGGATAGACGCGGCCAAACAGCGCGAGGCGCGCAGGCAGCGGATCGAAAAAGCCTGCGAGATGCTTGCTGCCGGAAAGCGGTTGGGGTTCACACGGGGAAGTCCCGATTAATAGGGGAGCGAACGAGCATGAATAACGGCCGTCGGGCGCTCGGAGTGAGTGCCGTTGTGGTGTTGCTTGCCGGATGCGGCGGTGCGCTGGGGCCGAGTGAGCGACCCGGCCTTGTCCCGCAGGCTGCGCGGTCCGAGTCGCACGGTCTTTCGTGGATCGACCCAAGGGCACGCGGTAAGGACCTCCTCTACGCGTCTAGCATCTATAACTGCGACGTATACGTCTTTACCTATCCTCGCGGGACGCTCGTCCAAACGCTAGACGCCTGCGGGTTCGGGTTCGGCCCCGCCTTCGGGCTCTGCACCGACAAAAGCGGCGACGTGTTCATGGCGATGGGCGAGGGGTTCTCCATTTTCAAATTCGCGCATGGCGGCACCAAACCGATTGCGCAACTCGAGGACGATTCGCTTCTGCCGGTTGGCTGTTCGGTCGATCAGAAGACCGGAGATCTTGGCGTCGCCAGCGCCACATCCAATGTGGCGGTTTTTAAAAATGCCTCGGGCACGCCTCAAATCTATTCGCTAGCCAACGTTTCGGAATTCTTCTTTTGCACGTTCGACGACCGCGGCAACCTTTTTGCCGACGGCGAACACAACGACCACAGTTTCGCGCTGGCCGAACTGCCCAAGGGGGGCAGTTCGCTGCGCGAGATTACGGTCTCTGGGAACCTCGGCTCCGGCTTCGCGCTTCAATGGGACGGCCGCCACGTGGCGATTGGGGGAACGCAAGGATCGAATGAGTTCACCCTCGACCGCATTCGCCTCTCGGGCTCGCGCGCGAAGGTGGTCGGCACGACGACGCTCGATGCGGTGTCCAACACGTCGGTACCGTTCCAGTTCTGGATTCGCAACGACGCGGTGATCCAACCGGAAAACGGAAACGCGGAAATCGGTTTTTGGAACTACCCCGGGGGCGGCAACGAGACGAAAGGCATTCAGATCGGCGGTTCCAGCCTGGTCGGCGTTACGGTGAGCGCCGCGCCGCGCCGTCGCTAAGCGGCATCCACGGCGTGGCAGCGAGTTGACCTGAGGCATCAGTAATGACCGAATTCATTTTTTACTCGAATCCGTGGTTGCTTCCGATCCTGATGTTGGTGGTGTTAGGCGTATCGATAGAGCTCCCTTATCGGTTTAGCGGCTATCTGTCCCGCAACGCGTCGAAAACCGACCCGTTTAACGCTGTGCAAGCGGGGCTTCTTACCTTGTCGGCTTTTGTGTTGGGCCTATCGTTTTCTCAGGCGTCGGCGCGTTTCGATGCCCGGCGCGCGCTCATAGTCAACGAGGCTAACTCTATGGGAACGACTTGGCTTCGTGCGGCCCAACTTGGTTCAACGCAATCCAAGCTATTTCGTCAAATATTGACCGATGACGCCGCGACAATACTGAAGGCCTACGAGACCCCCAACGATCCAGAGTTGTATCGACTAGTGATCGATCGAAACTATCGCGATCAGGACGAACTGTGGGCGATTGCATCCTCCGCGTTGCGTGCACACCCAGCCAATCTCGGGCTTTCGCTGCTGATGCAGAGCCTCAGCGATAAGATTGAGGTCTCGTCACGCCAGCGCCAGGCGCTAACGAGTCACGTGCCGACGGCTATCATCGTTCTCACGCTGGTCCTGGTGACTCTTGGGACGCTGTCTCTTGGCTTGCGTTTCGCGATGGACAAAGCGCGGCCGGTGGGCTTGAGTGCGATCTATGTGCTTGCCTACGTGATCGTCATCAATATGATGATCGATTACGATCGTCCGAATACGGGATTCGTCAGAGTCAGCGCGACCCCACTCGCAAGAGAGCTGCAACTGATGCAGCGCTCACCGTAAGCACCGGCGTGTCGGCAATTGCGCGCACGCTTTGCCCAAGAGAACAACCGTCGCACGTCCCCTTGCGCACGCGCCTGCTTTCTGGGATGATTGCGTTACCTTCCCCGATCCGCTAAGGAGCACTTATGAAAGCTCTATCTGGCGCCACGTCGCGCGTTTTAGGTGTTTGCACGGCCCTCGTCTTCCTAGGTGGCTGCGGCGGCCCGCAATCGCAGGTTGCCGGCCTTGGATCCGTACCCGCAAGCGGTGTGACTAACGCCGGCCACCGCGGCTCTTGGATAAACCCGCAGGCCAAAAGCGCTCCGGCGCTCGTTTACGTTTCCAGCAGTTTTCCAAACGATCGGGTCTTCATCTACACTTACCCTGGGGGGCAGTTAGATGGAGAGATCGTCGGTCTCTTGGCGCCGGCCGGTCAATGCGTAGATGCCAAGGGGAACATCTATATTGCAAACTCCAATGCATCCTCGGTAGTGGAGGTTGCGCGGGGAAGTACGAGTATAACTAAAACCCTCGGCACGAACGGATTCCCCATTGGTTGCGCGGTTAGTCCAAACGGCGACCTCGCCGTCGCGAATTTCGAGACGCCTGGAGCGCAAGACGGCAACATTCAGGTCTTCAAAGGCGCGTCAGGAGTTCCGAAGCAGTATAACAACCGCGAATGCAACGAGCTTTTTCCTCCCGGTTACGACAACAACGATAACCTCTTTGTGGAATGCTTTGACCCCCAGAAAAAGACGACGAAAATCGCCTACCTTTCCTCCGGCAGCAGCGTCCTAAGGATCACTTTATTCAAGCAGAAGATCAGCTTACCAGGCAGCATTATGTGGGACGGCAAGTACCTCGCCGTGACGGATACCGCGTTCGACAAACGGCAGTCGACTGGAATATATCAGGCGTCGCCAACAAGCTCGGGTGATGCTCTCTTGGAAGTCGGGGGCGCCCCTCTACGCGATGCTTGCGGCGGTGCCGGCAACACCGAGGTGTTTCAGCCCTTTATCGTGGGCGAGAAGAATACCCCGGTGAACCACGTGCAGGGTACCGAGGTTGCCGGCGGCAACAACGTTTGCGAATACCGCTTCGACTCATGGCAGTATCCTGCGGGCGGCCACGAAAGCTCGCACTTCGAGGGTGCGCCGTATACTTACGGCCAAGCCGTCACCATCTTGAATTAATCCGGACGTCCTACTGGCTGATTACCGCGCCGATGGGCGCGCTGAGACCGGAAGCCGTTTTTGTGGGCGTTCCGCCGGCTGGGTAGCTGAATCGGTCGGCCGTGGATCGGCTGGGGTTGAAGTCTCCGCCGACCAAGGCTCTGTTGAGAATGTAGAATTGGACGATGTCGTGGGCGCCGGTAAGCGGCGTTGTGTGCATCAGCTTTCCGCTCGACCCGCTAATCGCGAACCGGTAAGCGGCATTGGCACCGTTGGTCTGAACGCCGACCACGATGTCATTTCCGACGGCCTGGACGGCGCCGGGACCGCCGATTGGGTGGTCGAGCGTAATATTCTTGAACGTCTTTCCGTTAAACGACGCGAACAAGAATGCGATCATGTGGCCCAAGGTCATCGCTTTCTTGGACCGGTTGTGTCAATAACGTCGGCAAATGTTTAGCAGATCCGGGCCTTGCGCGGTAAGAGAGTTTCAATGGAAAGCCTGCGAAGATTCGCCCCATGAAACGGACGCTCCTGATCGCGCTCCTTGCCACTTCGGCGTTTATCCTGCTGCGCGGGGTTCTCTCAAACTACCATCGGGCCGTACGACTACTACGCGATCAAATTCGGTTACGCAAGCATTCCCGGTGCGCAAACGCCCGAGCAAGAGGTTCCGACGTTGCGGCGCTGGGCTTCGTCGTGGTCAAACCCCTGGACGCGTTATGCGTCCGATGAAGACATCGACTATGCAACGGGGCACGCCGCGCGACGTTCAGATGAAAATGTATCGCGACGAGATTGCGTCAATCAACAGGTACTGGCCCGCGAGCGGAAACGCATACGAGCAAGAACGCGACGTTCTCGCTCTAATATTGCGGCGTTACGACCATTGCGCGATTGCGGCCGCCCATTATCTCGGCGGCCAGTATCTCTCCTGGGCTCATGCAGGCGATCCCGGGGCGCAATCGCCGATAGTGCCCGTTAGCTTGCAGACCGAACGTCGCGCGATGAACGTGTTGGACGCGGCGCTATTTAATCCGAACGCGCTGCCGATTCCAGCTCTCGTGTTGAATCGGCTGCGTTACTCGGAGTGGTCGGGCTACGGTTATACAAGTTGGGATGGCTATGGAAACCTCCCGACCTGGGCCTACGACCCTCCGGCTCGCCACGATTTCCCGCTCGTCGAGGAGATCAACAAAACGCAACTCACCGCGGTTGATTATCTGTTCAGACCGCTGGTATTGCAGCGGATCGATGAAAACCCAACCGAAACGACGCAGCCCACGATGACGATTGCGGACCTCTTCGATTGGCTGCACGCCGGGGTCTTTGGCGATCTGCACGCCGCTACGATTCCGCTCGTCTCGCGCAATCTGCAAATCGAGTATGTGGGACGGCTGGCAATCTTAGTGATGGCCCCTCTCAAGGGCACACCACCGGACGCACAAGCGCTCGCTGCAGCTGAGCTTCTGCGGATCGCTCGCGACGCTGCGACCGACATGCGCGGCAACCACGATTCGGTGAGCCGCGCTCACCTGACCGCACTCGTGCACGCGGCCAAATATCCCAGGGTCCCGAGCGCTTCTCAAGCGTCGAGATAAGGTTATGCCGGTGAGAACTGTGGGCGAGTCATGAGTGTATATCGCGATGAGTTGTTAGAGGCCGAGCGGAATGGGCTAGCGGCATACGAGGCGATGGAGCATTGGGTAAGCCGGCCGCCCGAGGCGCACGACGACGTGCCTGGCGCGGTGCTCGAAGGCTACGCGCGGGACTTACGCGAGAGCCGCGAACGATTGCTGAAGCTGCTGGCCGGTCACGGTAACCGCGACGACATCGTGGAGGCACTTGCGAAGAACGAACGATATCACCGCAGCTTAGGACTGTCGATTCGAGACAAGCCGGAACCAATTGAACCGGAATGAAAGCCGAAGGCATAGTGGCTCGTCGTCGCGGATGGACGCTCCCGATAGGTCAAGGGCCGACCAATTAAGAAGCTGCGAGAACCATGGATGGCGGAATAGACGACATTGATCCAGAGGCTAAACCGAGCGGGAGGGGCTGCGTCGAATGTCTGGCGTCAGGCGGCTGGTGGCTGCACCTCCGCCGCTGCGCCAAATGCGGTCACATCGGCTGTTGCGACACCTCGCCGAGTCAGCATGCTACAAAGCACAATCAGCATACCAGCCATCCGGTGATTTCTAGCTTCGAGCCTGGAGAGAGCTGGTTCTACAATTATCGATCCGAGGAATTCTTTGAAGGTCCAACGTTATCTCCGCCAGATTCGCATCCGTTGGATCAGCCCGTTCCCGGGCCGGCGGCCCACGTACCAAGAAATTGGAAGAGTCTACTACACGAATGAAGCTCGCGCCGAACGTGCGTTCGCTAGAAGATGTTATGGAGTTGCAAAGTGATTCGCCTTGGTGATCATGTTGTTGTGAAGGGCGAGGATGAGGAAGCGATCGTTACCGCCGTGCATCCCGACTCACAAATCGAAATCGAATTCCTTGGGGCGTCGGAGGGGGGACCCCGGCGCAGGCGCTACGCTGCCGAAGCGCTCGAGAAGGTCTCGCGCTAAGCAAGATCGCTAATGCGTCGCAAAAACCGTCGCGGGTATCGGTTGATTCAAGCGGTAATCGCCATATACAATCCGCGCGTTACCGCTGTAGCTCGGAAACTTTGCGACTACGGTAGCGCTGCGTGGCAGATGATATTGCGTCGCACCGTGGTGGCGCTGGAACGCTACCGTCAGCGACGCCCCGTTGGTATACGAGAAGATAATCGACTCGATACCGTAGGTGGTGGCGCTGATCCACATCGTCATGGTTTTGACGCGGCTCTCGCGCTTTGGCGTGCCGGTTAAGAGGTAGGCGGTGTGGTGGCCATGCGGTTGCGAGACCGGCTGCGCTATCGTGTAATCACGCAACCAAGTTTGCGGCGTGCCCATCGTCGAGAGCGTGTTGCCCAGTCCGCGCGCGTAGCTCGGCGGATTGTCGAGGTGGAGCGCTTGTTCGTCCGGAGTCTGATAATATTGCGTTCCGGTCATCTTGAATGGCACCGAGACGAACGCCACTCTGACGCTGCCGCTGATCGCGACGGGGACCTGATAGGAGCTGAGACCTTGCCATCGGCTTTCGCTGCGCTGCAAGATGGCCGTGGCATCGAGGGTTGGCGCGGGGGAAGGGGTCGGCGCCAGACCGACGGCGGCGAGGACGAGCGCTACGTACGGTAACACGAGAACTAGCACCAACCACGCTTCGACCGACGCTAGTTCGCCCCTGCCGTGTTCAGAATAGCAGACAGCTTTCCCGGTTCGATTACCGGTTCAAACTGCACAAAAGCCACGACGCTTCTTGTGCGCTATATTTCCAAAATAAGAAATGACTGCCGTTCGTCAGCCGAGGCGGTTTCATGCTTTCTTAATAGATGCGCGCTAGTCTTCGCAGACAGAAGCGCACCCAACATCACTTAAGGAGCACTATGAACTCTGCCAAGTCATCACAACGATCCCTTGCGGCTCTCGCCGTCGCCGGAATGCTGGCCGGATGCGCCGGCGGTGCGTCTGCACGTCCGACTTCCTCGAATGCGCTGCCCTTTATTGCATCGCACGTGCAGCTGGCGGGCGCCTCGATCAACGTCATCCCCGCACGATGCAGATCCGATCACGGTGTGTCGGTCAATCCCTGCTCGATCCACCTGTCCGGTTCGAATCCCGTAGAGTCAGTAACCACGAAAGGCCCACAGGGCGGCAGGTTCACCTTCAACGATAAGGCTTGCGCGAATGGCGGTATCGCAACGATCTCCGGCTCCAGGAATAAGTATCAGGCGGTGTGGGGCAACAAGACCGGATCTTGCACGACGGTGTTTACCGATAAAGGAAAAACCGGAAAGACGATCGGCACGGCCAAGCTTAGCATTACCAACAAGGCCTAGGCTCGGAGGTCTCGCGGCCGGGTGGTGTCCAGGTGTCCCCCGGCTCTCCAACTGTCGTCACTAGGCTCGCCGGCTCAGAGACTCCGGTGACCTTCGCGGTGCGAAGAGAATGGTAAACACGTGCGAACTGCCGATTTTGCTGCGGACTCGCAGTTTGCTGCACTGTACACGTATCCGAAAGGCACCGCTCGCATCGAAACGGGCCTACGACAGCCGTCCCGATGGAGCGAAGAACGGCTGCCGCGCTGCCCTCGTGAAGTGATTATTTGACCTACACCAGGCCGAATATTGCGCGAGCCGCCTTCTGTTCGGGACTGTCCGTGGGATCGACGGTGACGCTCGCTCCGCGCCTTAAAACCTGCGCTTCGAGCATCGCAGCGCGGTCAGGGTCTGTTATGCGACAGAGCATTATTTCCGCTATCGCTTCTTTGAGCTTCATAGGGGCCTTTCGGGGGCTTTAGCTTGGGGGGGCTATATGCAGTTGCGTGCGCTGATGCGAAAAGCCTCTAAATAAGGCAACGATCACAAGTACGCGGGGGAACCGCAATCCATCGTCAAAAACCCGATCACTCCCTTCACAGAGGATGAGGACGATAGCCATGGCCATCACCGGCGTTGCATTCACCGCGTATCCCGTCACCGACATTTCGCGCGCGGTCGCTTTCTATAGCGATACGCTTGGCCTGACAAAGGCGGGCCTCGAATCGAATTTCTGGGTGGAGTTCGACGTCGCAGGCAGCACGTTCGGCGTGGGGAATTTCGAACAGATCGGCTCTCCGGGCAGCGCGCAGTCGCTCGCACTCGAAGTGTCGGACCTCGCGGCGCTACGCGCGGAGCTGACCGTCAAGGGCCACGAGCCAACCGAACCCTTCGAAACGCCCGTGTGCTTTATCTCCGCCGTGCGTGACCCCGACGGCAATCTGATATTCTTACATCAGCGCAAGCCAAATTAGGCATCTGCTGCAATCATCCCGAGCGGAGCGCGCGAAGCGCGCGTAGTTCGAGGGAAGAGGGACAGAGTGATCACCGGGATCCACGCGATCTTCTACACCAAGCACTCGAAGGAGATGTACGATTTTCTCAAGGACGTGCTCGACCTGCACTACGTCGACGCCGGCAACGGGCGGCTCTTCTTCGCCGCACCGCCGACGGAACTCGCCGTCCATGAGACGGAAGGCGACTCCGAACACGAACTGTGGCTGATCTGCGACGACATCGCCGCGACGGTACAGCAGCTCGAGAAAAAGGGAATCAAAACGACACCGGTCGCCGACCGGGGCTGGGGTTTAGTGACGACGCTCGAACTCCCCCGCGGCGACAAGGTCGGCCTCTACGAACCAAAGCACCTCACGCCGCTCACGTAGCACGGCTCGACCTGCGTCTTCGACTATCCGCATGGGCGTATGTTTATGACGTCTCATAAGAACTAGGAAGAGCCTTAGGGGTTCGCGCCTGATTGTTGGTGGGCCGAGAGCGGCCGTCATAGCCTCTTCCACGCATACGCCTCGCCGACATCACCACCCGCGCCTACCGCTATCACGTGAACGAGATAGAATCTTCCCGTGAAGAACGTTGCGTGCAACGGCACGACGGCATAGCCGTTACGATTAGTCGCTACGCCGCTGAGCCAGACCAACGCCGGGTACGAAATCGGTCGCAGAGGCAGCGGCGCTGGCGCAACAGTGGCGTTCGCCGTGGAATACAGATACGAGGTCGCCGGCGTTCCCAAGCCTCCCCGCCAGAGCATCGTTACGTCGGAGCCTGGACTGTATGCTCCGTAGACGGATTCATACGCACGCGGATTATTCAAAGTGTTGGCGATCGCCGCTTCCGACGTAGGCTTGACGTCGACGAAGAGCCGCGCGACCGTTTTTACGCCGCCTGCGCTTGCAACGCGCACGCACACCTTCTTCAAGCCGGAAAGGCAGCCGATTGCGACGTCGAGCTGGTGGCGTTTCGGCCGACGCGCCACGTTGATATAACCCATGGCCCGTCCACCAACCGTAGGTTCATAGATCGCGCCGTCCACGTCGTCGAGCCTGCGCGTGGGCGCGAGGGAGAAGCTCGTTACGCCGTTCTCGAATCGCACGACCGTTGCGTCGAAGTCGCGGTCCGACCCGGAAAGCACCAGGGCGTCGCCGTCCGTCTGGCTGACGGCCGTAGCGGCAACGGCCTTGCGCGCAGCTGACTCCTGCGAATCACGGAATGCCCATATGAAGTGCTCCGCTTGCTGGCGATTTTCGACGACCTGTATCGGGACGCGGTTTTGAGTCCTGGCAGCGTCGTCGCGAGCGCCGACCCAGTAAACGCCCACCGTCGCGCCCGTGCACCAGCGGGTGATGGCATAGCCGCCGGCTCCAGTCGTGAGTTTTCGCTCGGTAACGACATTCGACCGGTCTTCAAAAGGGAGAGCGGCATCCGACCAGTCCTCAAAGACAACAGGCCGATTCGGTTCGGCAGCGCCACGATCGTTCGTTGGGGCAATCGGGACCGCGTAGCAAGTGTTAGGCGATGCCAGCACCGGCGGATAGATGTTGATGCCGGCCTTGAGCGCGCGTACCTGCACCCCTGCCGCCGCTACGACGCTGTGCGCGTCGGGACCGTACACTTTAAGCTGGAGGTCCGAACCCGGCGTTGTTGGGACGGTCACAGTCGCGTTACCCCAACGGTCTAAGCGGACTGTGCCCGGTCCCTTGGAACCGCTCGACTCGAAGTAGAGCGGTAATCCGGCAACGGGCTCACCGTCCAAGCGGGTCGCCGAGATGACGAAGCGCGCCGGATCGCCTGGCGTAACGACGAACCTTAGCGGTGCCGCCTCAATCTGATACTCGTTCGCGTTGGCAGTCGTCACGAAAATCTGGTAGTTCTCGTAATACCCGGTCGCGGCCGACGGTGGGAGGAGGAAGCTGCCCTCGGTAGCATGATGCGCGCTCCAAATTTCGGGTCCAAGATCCAAGAACGCGTTCGTCGCCGGTTCGAGTGAGATGAAACGATAGTAGAGGCGGTCGCCGGGCCGATAGATTTGCCGGTCCGTCTGCAGATATGTGCCCTGTCCCAAGACTGACGAAAAGCGTTCGGGCTCAAAGGCAACCATGGATCCGTCCGAGGCGACGATGACCAATCCGCCGACGTTGGTTTTCTTGAGACCTGGCGTCAACCACAACCGCGGAAAGTGGAGCAGCCCGTCACGCAACGGCTTCACGGTCCGGACGCCCGTGGCCGCGTAAACGACCGCCGTCACATCGCGCCGCTGACGCATGGTGCGTAGATCGAAGGCCATCACGACCGCGTCACGCGCGCCGCGTTTCAGCATCGCCGAGATCGAGCTGACACTCAAATATTGGATTGCGGTTACGTCGGCCGTCGACAGACGCACTTGGTAAAGGCCGCCTGGAAGCGGCGGAATGGCGATACGATGCTGCAGCGGCGAGCTGCTTTTCAAATCAGCAACGCTGGCCACATGGGCGACGGGCTCGGCAACGGGATCAAGCGTCTCACCGTCCCATCCGGGGTGCCATCGATCGATTTTCGTTACGTCTGCGACCGGAATGCGCGCTACGATCACGTCGATCGTCTCCGGTCGCTTCGTCACGACCGTCTCGAACAAGACCCGACCGGGAAGCACGTTGAGATTGCGCCACACGTCCGGGCTTGAAGCGCGGTATGCGGACGTCAAAAAGCCGAGGATGAGCACGCAGCTTACCCACGAGGCGAGCCGAAGCTTCATATGTGCTGAGCGTTTTCGCCGCATTTTCAAGACAGGCTCCGCCGAGAGTATGGTGCTGAGCCGTCGCCTCGCGCAAGTAAAGTCATTCTGAACTGTGATTCGGCAGATCTAGGTGGTTGACCCGACGATTGCTTAAGGGCGCCGAGATGCAGTCCCCCTCATAGGGTTCCGCCTTCGAGACCGTCCACGACGCCTGTCAGGGCCGCTTTAGGGCGTTGCCGCAGGATCTCCGGAGGCGTCCTCGATTGTTGCGATCTGGTCCCCGCCATGGATGACTTCCCGTGCGACGTGCCCGCCCTCGCGGATCGCATCAGATACGATTGCGTAATGCCGGTGACCATGCCCCGATTCATCGGAGGCGTGGAGAACGCCAGCGAGCACACGCCGGTCAGCCAGAGTAACGCGCACGGCTTTGCCGAGATAGGGTTTAATCTCTTGATCGGTCATGCTCTCGGAATCGCTTGAGGGTCGCCAGAGGTTGCGCCCCGATACAAGAAGTGCGAGGAACAGGGCCGCTAACAGTGCGCCCCGCGAAACGAGGCCGACGCGTTCGGGGCGGCAGTGAAACTTCTGGCCTATAGGGATTGCTATACTAAATGGCCTGATCTAACCATGTAGCTGGTAGAGACGCGGCCCCGAGGGCCAAGCCTCCGGCGCCGCAATCAGAGGACGGAATCAATGACAAAACTAAAAGCGATGCGGCTGGCCTCGCTGGTGACAGCAATCAACGTCCTCGTCGCGAGCGGCTTTTCCATCGCGGCGCTCATCCGTCCGCAATACCTGCTCCCTGCCGACGCCGCTCCAACGGAGGCGTCGCTAATATTTGCTATGTATGCGGCGGCGCGCACAATTCCGCTGGCTTTGTTTGCATTGGCGGCGATCTACAAACGGGCAACGTCTGCGTTGCTGATCCTGGGTGCGCTCGCCGGCGCTATGCAACTGCTGGATTCCGGAATCGGCCTGTTTGAGCGTGATCCGGGGAAATGCGCTGGGCCGCTCTTGATTGCCGTCCTCCAATTCTGGGCGGCGTACCTGCTTTATAGGTCCGTTTCGGCAGCTGCTGTGCCTACCGTGCTGTGCTCAACCGCGACAGCACGATCAGGGTGAGGTTGGAGACGGTCACTCGCGACAAGGCGGCACCGACGTGCGTAAATGGCATCGGGACCGGCGAAACAAACAACCTCTCGTTCATCCACGCTCCTTCGAGCTCCACAAAGCTCGTATACCCGTCGATTCTCTTCACGGAGAGCAACGCATCAGGCGGCGGAGCGGCTTCGTGCGATGCGGTTCCGGGCTTCCCACAGTTTTAAGCTACGTGATTAGACGTTAGCGTGAGCCGGAACGACGCTCGTTTATGCGTACGCCTTTGTTTTGGCATTGCACATTGTAACTTCGCAGGTAGCCGAAGAGGAGAAGCTGGGCGGTCTTCGAAGAAGGTTAGAAACGTTCCGCTGAGGGCTCAAGATGCGCTTTTCTACCGCGCTGTTCGCGCTTTGTCTCAGCGTCCTGGTAGGCTGTTCGCAACGCACTACTTCGTCGCCGCTTCCCGCCTTTCCGCAGCAGGGCGCGACTTCCTCATTTCGATCGGAGCCCTCGTTCGCGCGACAAGTGCCCACGATCAGCGGCTTCAAGTCGCTGTACAGCTTCAAAGGAAACCTGGACGGAATATACCCGTCTTTTGCGAGCCTGGTCGCTCTGAACGGCACGCTCTACGGTACGACGTACGAAGGCGGTAAATACGGCTACGGAACCATCTATAAGGTGAGCACGTCCGGCGCGGAACACGTCCTCCACAGCTTCGCGGGCGCGGACGGCGCATACCCGTATGCGGGCCTGCTCGCCGTGAACGGCACGCTCTACGGTACGACGTACAACGGTGGTACATACGGCTACGGAGTCGTCTTTAAGGTAAGCACGTCGGGCACGGAACACGTCCTGCACAGCTTCGCGGGCGCGGACGGCGCATACCCGGTTGCGCGTCTAGTCGCCGTGAACAGCACGCTCTACGGTACGACGTACAACGGTGGTAAATACGGCTACGGAACCGTCTATAAGGTGAGCACGTCCGGCACGGAACACGTCCTGGACAGCTTCGCGGGCGCGGACGGCGCATACCCGTATGCGAGCCTGCTCGCCCTGAACGGCACGCTCTACGGAACAACGAACAACGGTGGCAAATACGGCTACGGAACCGTCTATAAGGTGAGCACGTCCGGCGCGGAACACGTCCTGCACAGCTTCGCGGGCGCGGACGGGGCATACCCGTATTATGCGCGCCTGGTCGCCCTGAACGGCACGCTCTACGGTACGACGTACAACGGTGGTAAATACGGCTACGGAGTCGTCTATAAGGTAAGCACGTTGGGCACGGAACACGTCCTGCACAGCTTCGCGGGCGGTGACGGCCTATACCCATATGCGGGTCTGGTCACCCTGAACGGCACGCTCTACGGAACGACGTACAACGGTGGTAAATACGGCTACGGAGTCGTCTATAAGGTAAGCACGTCCGGCGCGGAAGACGTCCTCCACAGCTTCACAGGCGCGGACGGCGCGTACCCGTATGGGGGCCCGGTCGCCCTGAACGGCACGCTCTACGGAACAACGAACAACGGTGGTAAATACGGCTACGGAACCGTCTTCAAGCTGACACCTTAGTCTTCTTGAGCGCTACGGCCGTCAGCCTTACCACGCGCTTACCTCGTCCCGCCGCCCCGCGCCCGGCGTTCGCGATCGCGAGGTCGTCTTAGCCTAGCGCTTCGCAATGCCGATTGCATTTTCGAACGGTCCGACCACCCGGGAAAAGTACTGAATTCTGACACGTTGGGCTTTCGCTTCCACGAGGTCGTCCGCCGCAAGAAGTTGCCGACAGTACGCCTTCAAGACCTCCGGCATGCGTTTGCGTCGCTCTCGTTGGTTGCGTGTGCGGATCTGAAGCTGACCTCATCCGCGCTCGGTCATTCCAGCATCGCAATCACGGCGAACGTCTACTTGCACGTAGCGCAGTCGCTGCAAGAAGCGCACGCATCGCGGTCGCGCCATGGCTCGATCCTTGTATGCCGTGCCGTATCCGCAAGAAGGGCACTGGCCGGCCCGTAGGCCGTCGTACCATACAGACGGCCTTTCACGATGATGACGGCAGAAAACGGAAAGGCTCCGTCGGTGCCGCCTTTGAACGCATAGACCGTACTTTCCGTGTACGTCGTCCCACGCCGGTTAGCTTGAATACGGTGCCGCACCCGTCGGACAGGTAGGCGCAGCCGCCATTGCCGCCCGACCAAGCCGCTCCGTAAAGCGTGCCGGCATGCGCAACCAGGCTCGAGTGGGGCCAAGCCCCATCGCTTGCCCCTTTGAAGTGATACAGGATGCTCTCTGAATACTTGCCGTGCGAGGCCGTCAGCTTAAAGATCGTTCCACGACCATTGAGATTGGCGCCGTTCTTTTGGCTGATCGCGCTGCTGGAGTACTCCCGTGACCCGGCGTTTCGATCCCCGCGTAACAGGTCTGAAGTGCTAGATGCCCGCCAAGGCGTCGAAAGACGGGGATAGCACAACGTGGCGGCCTGTCGGGAGCGAAGCTGGAGGGCTCAGGGTGACACAGAAAAACTGCGCTCCGTTCCGAGCGCTGCGAAGGAGTAACGTGTGATGTCTCGCCTCAGTCGCCTTCACTTTTTAGGTACCGCAGCGACAACAGTTGTCGCCGGTCCACTAGGTCTCTCGGGTTTTGTAGAAAGGCCTAACGCCATGACTAAAGTTGTAGCGCAGACGGTTTCTGACCGTACCAGTATTCGCTCGTTTCAAGTTAACTTCTCGGAGGCGGATCTCGACGATGTGCGCAAGCGCATCAAGGCGACACGCTGGCCCGACCGGGAAACAGTCAAAGATGACTCGCAAGGCGTACCGCTGGAAATGCTTCAGGGACTTGCAGCCTACTGGGCGACCGGCTATGACTGGCGAAAATGCGAGGCCAAGTTGAACGCGCTCCCGATGTTCATGACCACGATCGATGGGCTGGACATTCAGTTCATTCACGTGAAGTCGAAACATGCAACCGCGCTGCCGCTCATCGTGACGCACGGTTGGCCCGGTTCGATCATCGAGCAGCTCAAGATCATCGAGCCGCTGACCAATCCGACGGCACATGGCGGGAGCGCTTCGGACGCGTTCCACATCGTCATTCCCTCGATACCAGGCTACGGCTTCTCGGGAAAGCCGATCTCGCCCAATTGGGGAACCGACTCTACTGCACGCGCCTGGGCCGTGCTGATGCAGCGCCTTGGCTATACGCAGTACGTTGCGCAAGGCGGTGACCTTGGTTCGGTGGTGACGACGTTGATGGCCAAACAGGCTCCGCCAGGATTATTGGGGATCAATACCAGCTTGCCGGCGACCGTTCCACCGGCCATTGCAAAGTCGCTCTCCTGCGGCGACCCACCGCCGGCCAGTCTTTCACCCGATGAAAAGCAGGCGTACGAGCAGCTCCAGCTCCTGTATGGGAAGCAATTCGCGTATGCCGCGTTCATGCATACACGGCCGCAAACGCTCTACGGATTGGCGGATTCGCCCGTCGGATTGGCGAGCTGGCTTCTCGACCATGGGGACGGCTGGGGACAGCCGGCGGCGGCCGTTGTTTCCGCGGTGGCGGGGCACGCGGTCGACGAACATACCGCGGGTGCGCTGACGCGCGACGACGTGCTCGACAACATCACGCTCTATTGGCTGACAAATACGGGGGTTTCTGCAGCGCGCTCGTATTGGCTGAATAAGACCAGCCCATTCAACGCCGCCAACGTCTCCCTCCCAACTGCCGCAATCGTCTTCCCGGGCGAGATCTACCTGGCGCCGCGCAGTTGGGCGGAGCTCGCGTTTCACAAGCTCATCTATTACAGCCGGGCCAGCGCAGGCGGGCACTTTGCGGCCTGGGAACAGCCGCAAGTTTTTTCCGAAGAGGTTCGCTCCGGTTTCAGACCACTCCGGAAATAGCGAGGAAGCCGACCAAGTCACACCGTTAGATTCCGACTGACTACTCGAACGTGGCCGTTTGGTTCCGGCGCGAACTGCTCGAGAAGCTCGATGGTTTTTCGCTTAGCCTCCTCGCGCTGGTTGGAAGCTCATAACGCTTGAGGTTTAGAATGCCGGGCTACCGGGTATCGCCCCGACCTGGGACCGATCATGGGCATGCTCGCCAGTACATCGGAGATGCATGTTGAGCTTGTCGCCGGGGACGAGATTTAATAGGGGGCGTTTGAATGCGGAAGGTACTTAGCCTCGATCGCCGCAGCTTTTTCGGCGCTGCGGCCGCAAGCGTTGCTGCGGGCCCGCTAGGTCTTCTCGCTTTTCCAGAAAGGGCTCAAACCATGACACAGGTTGCACAACAGACAGGGGGCGGCACAACCGCTATTCGCCCGTTCCCTCAGTTGAACGTTCCAGAAGCGGAACTTGTCGAATTGCGCCGGCGCATCAAGGCAACGCGGTGGCCCACAAAAGAACTCGTAGCCGACGATACCCAAGGCATCCAGCTGGCGACGACTCAGGCGCTGGCAACGTATTGGGCGGATGGTTACGATTGGCGCAAGATCGAGACGAGATTGAATGCTACCCCGCAGTTCATCACGGAGATCGACGGGGTGGATATCCAGTTCATTCACGTTCGTTCGAAACACGAAAATGCGCTGCCCCTGATCATCACGCACGGATGGCCAGGCTCAATGATCGAGCAGATGAAGGTTATAGATCCACTGACCAATCCCACGGCGTACGGCGCGAACGCATCGGATGCGTTCCATCTCGTGATCCCGTCGATACCGGGGTACGGCTATTCAGCTGAACCGACCGCCCTCGGTTGGGATCCGGTGCGCATCGCCAAGGCCTGGATCGTGCTGATGCAGCGGCTCGGATACAATCAGTTTGTGGCACAAGGCGGCGATTGGGGGGCATCCGTTACACAACAATTGGCTTTGCTAGCGCCGACGACCGTGCTGGCCATTCATTCCAACATGCCGGGTACCGTACCGGACGACATTCTAACGAAGGCAACTGCCAACGCTCCGCCGCCCGCTGGGCTCGCGGGCGACGAGTTGCACGCGTACGAGCAGCTCGCCGACTTCTACACGCACCACCTCGGGTACGCCGTCGAGATGGCGAACCGCCCGCAAACGCTCTACGCCTTGCTCGATTCGCCGATCGGATTGGCGGCTTGGATTCTCGATCACGACAAGGACAGTTACGAGATGATCGCACCCGCCTTTTTCGGGCACCCGGGCGGCCTTTCACGCGACGACGTCCTCGACAACATCACGATGTACTGGCTCACGAAGACGGGCATCTCCTCGGCGCGTCTCTATTGGGAGAATAAGCTCGGTTTCTTCAACGTCGTAGGCGTGACTATCCCGGTTGGCGTGAGCGCGTTTCCGCACGAGATCTATCAAGCGCCTCAAAGCTGGTCGGAAAAAGCCTATCCCAAACTCGTCTATTACAAGAAGCACGACGTCGGCGGCCACTTTGCGGCCTGGGAACAGCCGCAACTCTTTTCTGAAGACGTTCGCGCGACGTTTCGATCCGTCAGGACCTCATGACAAAACGCCCCCCGCCTTGGGTCGGCGCAAGCGGGCAATCAAAGATTCTTAACGGCTTCGCGCCCGGGCCGCACAAAGTACGAATCCAGGTCCTTAATGCAAACCACCATCCGAACGACGAGAGGACCGTCGAGTTTATTGTGCCTTCGCATTAAACTGTAACCGCAATTGGAGAGATCAATGGACGAAGTACAAGTCGAGCAGAAAAGCTATCAGATGCCACCGCACGAGGGGTTTACCGTCGCTCACTTTCTCACAGTGGCCGACCTCGAGCGATCCGCCGAATTCTACAAAACGGTCTTCGGAGGGGAAATTGTGAGCATGGGCGATGGAGACGCACCGCCGTACATCAAAATCGCAAACACGTGGCTCATAATCAACGTTGGGGGCGGTCCGACTCCTGACAAACCAACGGTGACGCTCCGCCCCCCTCCCGACCCCAATGAGATCAGTAGCTTCATGAATATCCGGGTAGCAGATATTCAAGCGTGCTACAAGTTATGGAAGAATCGGGGGGCAACGTTTCTCACTGAGCCTCTGGAGAAGTATGGTGAGACCCGCTGCTACATCCGCGATCCTGACGGTTATATTATCGAGGTCGGACAGAGCACCGATCTCGCGTACGGTTAACGCTCGGGCCCGGAGGGGACGCGGACTCAGAGGCTTATGGATGTGGCTCGGGGGCGCTTCCCAATCGATTTACGCGATCAAACGGTTTCGTACGTCAATCGGACCGCATCATCACCGACCCGGTCGTTGGCAACGAGGCGGAGTGTCGGACGAGCGCCTGCGAAGTACGGCTTCCCGCCGCCAAGGACGACTGGGCGAAAGTAAAGATGATACTCATCGATTAGGCCCGCGTTGGTGAGGCTCCCCGCCAACTCGGGCCCGGCGACGGCGATGTCGCCGTGGATTTCCATCTTCAGGCCGCGCACGAATGCTTCAACGTCGCGATCAACGAGTGTGGCATTGGGGCCGACCGATTTCAGCGAACGTGTCACGACCCATTTCGGATGCGCTCGCCACGCCCTCGCAAAGTCGTGGTCGAGCGCGCTCCATTCGGGCTGATCTTCATCCCAGTAGCGCATTATCTCGTATAGGCGACGACCGTACAGACCTCCGGCCAAGCTGCTCTCGCGGTTGGTGAAGTGACGAAAAAGCGCGACGCTGGGTGGGTGAAGCGGCGGCTCTAGCGCGCCATCCACCGCCGCGACGTAGCCGTCGAGGGACTGTAACATCGCGAAAACTAGTTTTCCCATATGCTCAATCTCCGCTACAGTGTGGCTTTCGACAGCGGGGCGCGCGGCATCAAATCCGTCGGATTCCACGTAGTGGCGACGTGTTCGAGCGCGTCCCTGAAGTGACCCCGCGGTTTCTGAACACTTCGAGTGTTCACGGTCCGCTAGGAGGCGCGCCCTTGGGAGCTTTGGCCTTCTTTGCCTCGGGCGACATCCAGGAGCCTCGATGCTCCAGGCGTTCCGCTGCACGCAATAGCCCAGCATCCGACCGGCGGCTCGCCCGCATAATGACAAAAAAAGCGAACGGCTCGAGCGCGTATTCGAGGTCACAAAGTTTCATGTAAACCGTTGCTACCAATGTGCGATGCTTCATTCGCGTGCATCGCTCTACGACCAGTGGTTCGGCTGTCCGTTTCGAGGGCAGGGTTCACGAATCGCGGGCAGCGTCGAACGCCTTCCCAACTACTTTATTACTGCTTCGCCAAGGAGAGTTATCGCATGCGTTTACTTACTTCGGCGGTCTGCACGGCGATCGCCATTGGCCTCCTCGCCGGTTGCGCCGGCAACATGGGGTCTAACAGCACTTCGCCGTTGGGTCTTAGCCCACAAGCGCGAACCGCTCCAATAAGCGTCTTCGACGACGCTGCGCCACCGCGCCTTGTGTCGGTCATACATTCACTGATGCTGCCGGATAAAAAGACGAAGATGCCCAAGAAGGGTACTTACGTCAGTGAATTCGATACAACATCTGTTCTCGGCTATGCTGCCAACAATAAGAAAAACAACGGACCAATCTGCGCGATTCAGGGAGTTGCGTTCGTTAACGACGTGGGGGTCGACGGAAAAGGCAACCTGATGCTGCCTAACCCCGGTAGCGCATCAGCCAACACTCTCGACATTCACCGAGGCCCAACCATGTGCGGCAAGCTGATCGGTTCGATTGCCGATCCGTATGGGCAGCCCTCGGACGCCACAAGCCCGAATGCCGTTACCGGCAAGATCGCTCTGGGCAACCTGGTAGACAACGGCTCAAGTGCCGGCAGCCTTTCGATCTGCACGTTCAAGGGCGGCTGCACCGTGAATCTCACGAACAGCGCTTACTTCCACGTGGGCGGCGTTGCAATGTCGAACGCCGGCGACTGTTGGATCGACGTAAAGACCAGCGCCTCGGGCGGTGCAGAGCTGGTATACTACAAGGGTTGTGCCGGCAACGGCGCCGTGGCCTCGGGTTTTCAGCAAACGTACTACGGCGGCATTGACATCGACAAGAGCGGCAATCTGGTGATTATCGATGACATGGCCGAGGACGTTTACATTTATAGCGGCTGCGCTCCAACCTGCACGGTCGTCGGCGGCCCATTCGCGCTTAAGGGCGAAAGCTTCTGGGGGAAGCTCAATCAGTCGAATAATCAGTTTACGGCGGTGGACCGAACCGACGGCTTGGTCGACGTCTACTCGTACAGCACGAAGAACATTAAGTTCCTATACAGCTATGACAGCGGTCTCTCGGCAAGCTTAGTTCCGAACGGTGTCGCAGAGAATCCGCGTTCAAAGCAATAGTAGATTAGCGAAGCCGTCGCATAACGCACTTCGCTGCGGAACAGGGGTGGGAACCGCCCCTGTTCCGTAATCGGAACGCGTCCGGCTCGCGATGGCAAGGCGCTCGAGTACGTTCATAATCGCAAGACGGATGCGTTCGATCTCACCTTGCGAAAGGGTATCACCGTTTTAGCGACCGGAAGTGATCGATTGCAGGTCCTTCTTGGCCAAGGGGATCGTGTGAACCAGCTTATCGGCTTGGTAAATCGTCACGTTTTGACGGTTCATCACGCAAAGATACGTTTTCGAACATATGGCCAGCCCCGTTGGCCGGTCCACGCCGTCTTTGATCGTCGTCGACGTCCCGTTCTTGGCGTTATAGTGGATCACTTCAGAATCTCTGTCGTATGCTGCAACGTACACCTGATCGCCGTCGATTGCAAGCGCGCGGGGCGCATTTCTCCCGGTCGGAATCGTGTAGATGAGCTGGCGTGTCTTCCCAGAGTATACGGTGACGTTGTGGCCGCCGTAGTTGGCCACGTACAGCGCCCCTGAAGCGCTGATCGCCAGGGCTTTGGGCTTATCGATGCCGTTGGTGATCTTGCTCATAATCTGGTTGGTGTACGGAAAGTATTCGAGCACCGAACTGGTGTTATAAGTCGCGGCATAGAGATCGCCTGGTCGATCGTACACGACGGCAGATGGAGTGTGGAGGCCCTCGCTGACTTCATAGGGCCGGTTGTCGTGGTCGAAGGGAAAGACGGTGATTCGGTGCGGGGTGTTGATCACGGCGAGGTTGCTGTAGGCGTCGAATGCCATCGCATAGGGGAAGTCGAGGCCTTTCGTGAGCTTACTCTCGTAGGATCCACCGGTTGCCAATCGGTAGATAGTGACTTGACCGAGCACCGAATCGCAAACGTACAGAAAGCCGTCCTTACTGATCCCTATCGCGAGGGGTAGATCAACGTGTTCGGTGATGGTGCCAAGGTGCGCCCAACCGTCGGCCGCATCGGCGTAGACGTCGATGCCACTGCTCTGGGACAACCTGTAACCGACGAAGATCGAGTCGCGAGGTATGGGCTTGGAATCAATGCCGGCGGGGGGAAGCGCGACGCGAGGCAGCGCAATGCCCGTAGGAACTCCAGCGTTCGAACCGGACTGCGCGAGCGTGCCACCCGCGCACGCGCTCAAAAGGGCCGTGGCGCTCAACGCGATAAAACCAACGCACCAGCAAAGCGTTTTCAAAGCTCTCTCCTTCTCTCTAGCAACGTTACCGGGCTCACACCGTAGCCGCTCGGTAGATCGTCGGCTTCCGCGAAGCGCGCGCAATCTCCCGCAACGTCTCCTCGCGACGCATGACGGGATTCTATGCGAGGCGATTGGCGCGCGCGAGCTCCGGCTGCTACACGCGTAATGCGCTTACGTCTCTATCAAATGGAGCCGTCGCTCGCGGAGGTTCCTCCCCCGCGAGCGATGGTCAAACCGAGGCGTAGCTACTTCTTAGTGCTTAGTGCCGCGCCGTCTGGTTGCGTGAGTCCAGTGGTGATCATCTTCGTCGCCGTACCGCCGGCCGGATAGTTCCAATAGCCCGCAGTGGGGACGCTGTTGATGAAGGTTGGAGCGATCACGCGCAGCCCTTTGTGCTTCTTACTGCCGAGATTGTTCGTAATCCAGAACTGCCAAACCGCGCCCGCGCCGCTCAGCGACGTCGAACCGACGACGCTTCCCGTCGATCCGGAGAGTTGTATCTGATAGAGCGTCGGGCCAGCGCTGCCTCCAACCGCCAAGTCCGTGCCGTCCCACTGCATCGGCCCCGCCACCCAGCCGCTCGCGCCGCTGACCGGGATCGCCTTTACCGCCGAGCTCCCCTTGGGAAGCTCGTAGAGCGCGAAGGCGTCACTGTGGCCGTAGGCGTCGCAGAATAGGTTGCCGTTCTTGTCGTAGCCGCAGCCGGGAAGTCCAGTTTGACCCGACGGCGTGTAAACCGTGGCCGTTCCGGAGCCGGCGGGGAAGACGACAAAGCAGTCTCCGCAAGTGCCGCCGAGCACTCCAAGTGCGAGGTTCCCCGTCGTTGGATCGACGGAGCAGTTGAGTTCCGGATAGCCCGGAAGATTGAGCGTCCGGATTGGCGAGGAGCCGCCGTGCTTGTAGACTTCGACGGTCGTACCGTTGCCGTTGAGAATGAAAACGTCGCCGGCTTTGTTCGAGCAGACGCCCGACGGCGTTTGAAATCCGGTTAACGTGCCTTTGAGCCTACCGCCGGGATACGAGTAGACTTCAACGTCGTTCGCGCCCTGGTCCGCGACGTAGAGCAGGCTCTCGGACCTCTTCGCATCGGGTGCCATCCACGAACGCGCTACGTTCGCACCCGCCAATTGGAATGCATACGCCGCGCCGGCGCGGCCCATGTGCCGTAACTGCGCGACGGTGCTCTGACCCGTAGCACCGACCTGCGCCGGCGACATGCCGCCTCCGCATCCCGCGAGCAGCGCGACCATTACGGCTGCCGCCAGAGTTTGGTGCCCCAGATGTAAACGCATTTTTAAGAAAACCTCCTAATAATCAGTGGAAGAAATTCTTACTTCGGCGCTTTGCTTATCGCGTCCCCGAACGAATCGGTGAAGCCGGTGAGCGTCATCGTCGGGGTGCCGCTGGCGGTATCCCCATCATGCCACCGAGGATAAGTGGCGAGTTTTCTAGATGGAGATCTCCCCGTTTTTACTCCGCGACCTCTCCAGAATGACGGTTAGAAAATGTTAGACGGTGCGGCGCCGAATCAGCAAAACGGTTGCCTTTCACGGACATCGAGGGCAGTACGAAGCGCCGGAGAGCGCGACCGCATCGAGATGCAGGACGCCGTGCGATACCGCGCGCCTGCTCCCTCGGTGGAAGAAGGCAAGCGGGCGCCTAGCTCGAAGGCATTCGAACTGGGCAGTCCCGTTCGAGGGAACGCTGCGAAGGAGGCAGGGCGTATGCGCGCAGCTACAACGCTCCTTTCCCTGGTGGCCCTGGTGCTTGTTGTGCTCGCTGAGTCTTCAGGCGCGCCGGCCGCAAGAACCAGCGGAGCCGTGCCGGCCTACACGATTTCCGTCTGCAGCACTGCGGATGTCGCGACGATGCTCGGCGAGCGGGGAGCCTTGCAAAGCAATCGCCGAGCGGTGGTTCTGCTGATCCAAGCGCGCATCGGCGCCTGCAAACGCGCGATCAATCGGTATATCGCCGGCTTGTCGCCATCGCCGATTATCGCGAGAAACCCTCCCGGCTTGCCGCCGCTTCCTGCACCTTCGCCTGTCACGACGGCGCCGGCGGAGTGTAGGCAGGCGCCGCCGGGCTCGACTAAGTCGAGCAACGATCCATTCCAGCTCTACTCAGCATTGACGTTCTGCGTTACTTGGATCTCAAGTAACGTTCCGTTGCCTTCTTCCGGCACGCCAACGCCCCGGCCGATCGGATTCCATACGCCCGCTTCCGGTTCGACCGACACGTGGATCAAGCCGGTCTACGTTTTGGCGCCCGCATCCGATGCGAACGTCTCGGCGGCGATCTCTCTCAAGATGGCCGACACGCTGAGATCATCCTACATGAACAGTAAGCTTCCGAAAGGCGCAACCCCGCCGCCCGTCCCGGACATCTACAGCGATCGCCTCGTGCGATATCGCGTTCTTGCCGAGCCGGCGTGGACGCTCGCACAGTACCAGCAGCAATGCTTTAGCGATCCGTCGACGGCCGGCGCCATCGTTGCGCTCCAACCGGGGACGGCCAGCACCCTCTTCAGTTTTTTCCTCAACCGATCGGTGACGACGGTGACCATGCAGCTCATGGTCGTCGACTGCGAACCAACCAATACGGCGTACGTAAATAGTGCCGCTTATATCACGTACCTCTCTCACGTCAGGGCTAAGCAAGGTCAGCGGTTTAGTCTCAATCTTTCGCAACTCCTGGGTGCAACTGCGCTCTACTTTGCGTTTAAGCCGCCGAACATGACGACGACGACCTTCAAAATACATCCGACGCCGGTTCCAAGCAACAAGCCCGCAGAAATTGGTTACACAACCTCCACAAACCTCAGCGGTGTCGGTGTAGCCGCCGTCGACGTGGCGGGGCTCGCTCCGTTCAACGCGTTGGGCGATCAGCCGAGTGGCGATGCGCAAATAGCAACCGCAATCTCAAAGCTCCTGCCAGAGATGATCGACGACCTGATGCGGCCCTGCCAGCAGTTGCGTCCAGCGGATTCGTCGTTTGTGCAGCCACAGTGCGAGTGGTTCAAGTATTATCAACCGTTACCCAACCCGCAGCCATAGGAGGAGCGAACGAACCCATCCTTTACCCCCTCAAGCCACGGCCTATGTCGGCGCCGCTTCGGCGCTTGGCAATGCAGCGCAGTTCGGGGAACAGCCGAGTGGTGATCCGCAAGCCGCCGCCGCGATAAAATCGCTTCTACCGCAACTCGTCGGTGACTTGATGTGGCCGTGCAGAATAACCTAAACAGTCAGCGTTGCCGCATCCGCAGTGCTTTTGGTTCAGTTATAGGCCGAGCGCAACGCCAAAGCCGTAGATGTACTCAATGAGACTTCGAGAAACGACCGTCGTTGAGTTGGAACCCGATCGAGACAGCGCGACCTCCGAAGGCTCGGCGTCGGAGGGAAGATAATGGTTGGTCTTGAGGTTCTAAGTGGTGCTAAAAAGCGCGTCTTTAGGATTTGCGTCGCCCCTTCGCTCAGGAATCCCAGGCTATTTGCTATCAAGCAGGGAATAAGTAACGGACCCATTCGGTGGCCACTCTTCGCCTCGAGCGTTTTCTAGGCGTACACGGCCTTAGCTGAAGGAGGAGGCCATGCGCCAAAAACTCTCCTGGAAGAGCGTGTCATCATCAATCGTCGGCCTCGCACGCGTTATTCCCGCGCTTTGGAAGGGCTTTTCATCGTTCTTCCTCACGGTCGTCGCCGTAGGCGCAATCGTGTTGTTCGTTGTTTTAGTCGTTAACGATGTCAAACTATCATCGATCGAGATTGCGGATATCAGTGTGCCAAATGACTTGGCCGAGCGAGGTTACACACCGGCTGTGGCTGCCTTACGATTCCGTGACGCACTCGAACGTTACAAGCAAGAGGCAAATACAAGCATGCGAGGCGCTCAACTTGACTTGCCGGGGGAACAACCTGTCGTAGTTGTGCCGACGCTGGGCCTACCGCTTAACATTGTCGCTGATAACGCGGCGCTTCTTTTCGGTATTGGCGGAGACAAGCGTGTTTCAGGGGAGTTTACAGAGAGCCGTAATACGTTGTGGCTCCGGCTCCGGTTGAATAATCAAGTGATTGTCGATAACACCAAGGTCGTTACGCAGAGGGCGATTTCCCTTGTCGACGCCGATGCGCTTTTTACCAGGGCGGCTCAAAATCTATTCGAAAAAACACAGCCCTATGTTGTGGCGGCCCACTTGTTTTCGCAAGATAGAATGAAGCTTGCGGCGCAAGAAGCGAGAGCAATTATAGGCAGTGACCGGCCACCAATGGACGAGAATATTACGATGTCACATCTTCTTCTCGGCCTGATCGACATTCGTGAGCGGAAGTACGGCGAGGCACTTGCCGAGTCGGAAGCGGTAATCAAGCTCCATCCGAACGATTTTTTGGCCCACAAGATCCAAGCCGTCGCTTACGTTGGTGAGAGGGAGCGTGCCCAAGCGATTAAGGAGATCCAGATTGCTAGCAAGCTCAATACAAAGGACGCCAGCACGCACAACCAGCGTAACCTGCCCTACCGACATCATACAGAGAGCTATCCAATTCAAACCGGACCCCCCTAATCTAGGCCCCTAATCTTGGGGGCTCCGGAAAGTCCCGCCCGCTACCGATCCGTGTTATTCTGCAAGACTTTTTCGTCGCTCGGTTCCCGACTGATGCCGTCCGTTCCCGACCGCTCCGTTAGAAAATGTTAGAAAATCAGACCCGTGAGCTCGTTAAATCCACGTCCGCGGGCGCATATATTGGCAGTGTAGCGCGGCAGCCGAACGAGAGATGCGTTTCACGATTGTCAGAGCTTGGGCACTTGCCGGCACGTGAACTTGAGCGTGCCTACGGCGTGATTTCGAAGATAGTACCGCAGCCATGCGATTTCCGGCACGTGCCGTCGCGGTAATAGCCGCCGGAGGCCGTTGTACCGTAAAAGTTGTAAGCCCGGTCAAAGATCAAGCCTGAATACGGCAAGCTGCCATCCTTTTCGTTTCCAAAGTTGTGCAGCACTTGCTCATCCCATTTGTTACTGGCGCCTGGGGTCAATCGAAAGGCCATGCCGGCTCCGTAAAGACCACCTTCGACCGCCGTGCCGTACAAAGCCCCACTGCCGTCAAAGATCAGGTCTCCCCGAGGCAAGTTTCCGTCTGCCCCGTTACCGAAATCGTGAATTATCCCCTCAGCCCATTTATCGTGCTTGTTGTGCGTCAACTTGTACACGGTCCCACACCCGTAAGCAAGGCACGCCGAGCCGTGCATACCGCCCTGGGCGGTGACGCCAAATAGGTTGCCGGCTGAGTCTGCGGTCAGGGCCGAGACGGGGTAAGCACCGTCGTTTCCTTTTCCAAAGCTATGTAAAACCTTCAGGGTCCAAATGCCGTTCCCGCCGGGGTTCAATTGAAACGCCGTACCGCAGCCATAGCCGCCGCAAGCAGACCGATATGCGCCGCCGAAGCCGGTCGTGCCATCAAGGTCGCCTGCCTTATCAAATGTCAGCGCACTCGCCGGACCGTTTCCTTCGCGGTTGGTGAACGAGTGCAAAGTCCTCTTTGTCCAATAACCACTGCGCCGGGGAGTCAACTCAAAGATCGTGCCGTCGTCACGATCTCCGCCCTCGGAGGTTGTGCCATAGAGATTTCCAACGGCGTCGAACGTGAGGGCGGCTTGCGGATTTGACCCGTCGGTCGTGCCCATGAACGGATAGATCACTTTCGCGGTCCACGAACCGCTGTTGGGTAACAACTCGAAGACAGTGCCGCAGCTGACGCTACTAACGCAGAACCGGCCACCCGAGTCGGTCGTGCCGTATAAGTTCCCCTTGGCATCAATGATCAAGCCGGCGCGCGGGAAGAAACCAAGAGGATCGCTCGGGAAGAAACTGTGCAACACTCTCTCCGCCCACTTGCCGTTAGCGATACGCATCAACTCGAAGGCAACACCGCAGCTTTCAGCAATGTTGCATCCGTAGTCACCACCGCTTCGTGTGGTGCCGTATAAATTGCCGGTGGCGCCGAAGACCAATCCTGCGTAAGTATTGTAGGCTCCATCGGTATAGTCGAAGCTGTGCAGTAACTGTTCTCTCGAGCGCCGTTCAGCGGGAAGCGCGCTGCGTTGCGAAGTAGAGCCGATAGTGGCCGGAATGCCCCCGCATCCAGCAAGGGATACTAAAACAGCGCTGATGCTAACTGCAGCAACCTTTTTCAGTTTACAGACGCAACCGATATGAATATTCAAGATCTCTGCTCCCGGTTTGTCGAAGGGCTAGGCGCGGACTTTCGCCGCGGCGAAACGCTATCCCAGCGCAGCCGAGCTCAACCTTATCGAGGCTGACGGAATCCGTAGCGGTCGCTTTCGGAACCGCGACGAAGCGCCGATTCCAGAACCATCCGACGCACTATCGTGCGATCGGCGGGCTCCCCGTCCCCGCTGTACAGCTGGCCCCGGTCGAAGCCGCCAGGGCAAAGCGTAAAACAACAACGGCCTCTCCGATGCGAAGCCGTGGTGCGGTGCTGCGAGGACGGGGCTACGTAGCTAATTTAATGGTTCGCGCGAGCCGGTTCGTCGATTCAGCCGTCAGAGCGCTTTGGCTAGATTCTGGTCATCCACCGAACCCGTGCCGGTTGCGTTCGTCATACTCGGAGCAACCAACGCACGCCGATGACCTGCCTCATGTGCGGCGGTTGAAGTCGGACTCCAGTAACGGCTGTTGGAAAGGCGAAACTTACGACTTAGAAACCGAAGGAATTCGCGGTTCCGCAGGGCGTCTGAAACTCGTATTGGAACGACGACGCCGGGCTCAATGCGGCCAGATTGTTGCTGCTCGGAGCGATGCCTGGCTTATGTGAGGGCTTTAAGGAGAAGAGATTCCGCGAGCGAGAGTCGACGAGCGATCCGATCGAAATGTTTGCCGCCGGATCCGCTACGCCGATCGGCGTCGCTGGAGAGAGCGGCGGAACTCCAAAGAGGTTATTCGCGTAGCAAGCGGATCGGTACCATGCCGGTGCGTACCAAGTGTAGCGCGGCCTCGGCTGCCATGTGTACGAATAAAAAGGCGCTTCCTTGTCCGTTTGCGCAAGCGGCTTCGCGCGCACGTCAACGTCGAAGGGAACTCTGAAGTGATCTTGCGCGGCGGGACGCACCGCGTTTTCGGCGCGCGCCAGCGCGGGGCGGAAAACCGGGATTGCACGCGCGCCCGACGGCACGGGCGCGCCGCGGGCTACGATCGTCGGAGCCAACGCCGCTACGATTGCAGCTCCGACGAGCAACGAGCGAGTCATATCGAGCAAAGTTCTATCTGTTGGCGGCCGCGCCTTCCGCGAGCCAGCCAGGTGTAGGTCAAGGCTTGACTGCGTACAGCGTTCGCTTACCGTGCCTTCCGCAGGCCAGCGCCCGATGCGATTCTCAGCTCCGGGACGTTGAATGGTCTGATCAATCTGCACGATTCAACGATCCCGACGACGCATCCACTTGCTCGCTACGTGTACCCATCGTTGAACGCGCCATCGGCGTGCGTGCCGTCGCAGAAAGGTTTATTCTGCGAGGCGCCACATCGGCAGAGTGTCACCTGGCTGCGAAGTTCGTGCGATTGGCCGCTCGGATCGGCAGCTGCTCGCCTGATGTTGTCGGACGTTACAGTGCGTTGACTCTAAAGCGCATTAGGCAGCAGTATTCAGTCCGCGCATTTTGACCACCAAAAGGGCGCGACAAGAAAGCCGGATGGTGCTAGTCTTTGTGATGATAAAAAATGGCCACCATTGAGCTAAGCTTCCCGAGGGAGACGTGATGAAGAAGGTTTTTTCCTAATTGCTGCACTTGCGGCCGCGACTGCAAATGCACGCCCGACTGAGATACCGCAATTTGCGCCGGGATTTGCATCTCACACGGTCCAAGCCGGGTCGAACAATTTACATTGGCATGCGGCATAAGCTTGAGGACATCGGTTGGAACGTCGTGTGGCTATGGGAACACGAGATTCATGCCGATCTGGCCCGCGTGGTAAGCATTATAGACACGAAGCTGAAACGTGCCAGCCAACGGTTCAAGAAATCCTAACCCCGCACACCTCCTATGACGGCGTCAGTCTAAGAGATACTGCCCGGCGCCGTCCTTTTTGACGCCGAAGAGCTTGAGGCCGGGAAAGAGTCTTCGCCTTAAAACCACGCTCAGACAAAGGATGGATCCCAAGAAAATAACGGACACCGCCGTTCCGATCGGATCTTCCTGAACGTGCAGAACGGTATTCAAGAGACTGAGGCCGGCCAGCAATGCGATCAGGCCGTACATGGCACCAGTGAAAATGTAGATCGTGTAGGCAAAACCGAGCGAAATCGCCAGACCGACGACCGACACGCCCGTCGCCAATAGTGGATTTTCGGGCACGTCCGCCCAGATGGTAAAAACCTTCAGAACCCCACTCAAAACCAAAAGGACGACCAGGAAGAGGTTGAGGATCCGATACTTCGTCCGATCCTCTTCTCGCGCAGTTCCAGCGATGACGGCCGCGAGAACGGCGGGTTTGGGAAACTGCGCGCGATAGGCCTCGAAGATCTGCATCCGGTCTTTTCCCGACTTGACTTCGTCCTGAACGGCCCTCGTTATCTCGCGTTGGGTCACTCTGAACCGACATTCCTCATACGCCGATCTTTTCGACCCTGATTGCCGGTTTCCGGCGTTGTGGGGCATTGACGGGATTTATCCCCGACAGGCTTGGCCTTCCACGCCTCGCGCCGCAGCACGCGGAGTCGCGCTCATGATCAGCGAGAGTGTAAACTCGCAGCCGGGCCACCATCTAGGGGTAATAAGTCTTCCGCCTTCCGGGGACGTACGACATCGATCCGATTCATAAAGGCGGGAGTCCGTCGCGGCGCGTGCGTTCTAGAGGCTCGTGGGGTAACGAAAAGGGCGTGGTGTTGCACTTTGGTTAGACGGCGCCTGAAAAGTGCCGCGAAAACCCTTGTAAAATAAGGAGAATTTTAGCCCCAGCGGGATTCGAACCACTGCTCGGGGGTTCCGGAGAGTCTCGACCGCTACCGATTCGTGTCATTTTGTAAGGCTTTTTCGCCTCGCGGCTCCCGGCTGATCCCCTCCGTTCCCAACCGTTCCCGACCCCTCCGTTAGAAAATGTTAGAAAAACGGTGGCCTAGCGGTGCGATTCCCCGCGCGGCCGGGTTGGATATGACCCTATGGCGATCGCAACGCGAGCGGCTGGCACTAAGATGCGCTCGTTTTTATACTCATGTGGATTCTTTAAGTCGATTCGCCGAGAACTTTACGATTCGGTTGACTCAATCTAGCGTCAGCGACTCGAACAGCCTCGCGGTCTTGCCTTAGCTTAGCGCCCTTGATCGCGGCGGCTTGTCGTCAAGCGCGAGGGTACCAGACAGCTCGGGGTATCCATCCGCCTGGGCGAGCAGGTCGTTTGCCTTCTGCTTCACGGTGGTAATGGCGTCGGCGCCCGCTACGAAGCGAAGCGGCGGCTCGTCTAGGCTTGCGAGATGGACCAACGCGTTGGCCAGCTTTGCGGGGTCACCGCCCTGCTTTCCGTTCATGCTGTTCCACGCAGCGACAGTTTGCTCGCTGCGTTCCGCATAGTCGTCGATTGAGGGTTTGGCGTATTTCGTCGATTCCGGCGAGAGGAGCTCAGTACGGAAGAAGCCAGGCTCGACAAGCATCGTGTGGATGCCGAAGGGAGCGACTTCTGGAATCAGTGACTCGATCCAGCCCTCTAGCCCGAATTTAGAGGCTGAGTAAGCAGTACTAAACTCCTGACCAACGAAGCCAGCGGTTGAGGAGATAGCCACGACGAGGCCGGAGCGTTGGGCGCGCATGACAGGAAGGGCCGCCCGAGTGACGTTCATTGGGCCGAACATCGTGGTCTCGATCTGCGCGCGGAAGTCCTCCGGTGTAATCTCCTCAAAAAACCCCGCGTAGAAATTACCTGCATTATTTAACGAGAACGTTGATCCGCCCGAACCGGTCGACGGCGGCGCACGCGGCGTCCCGGGCGTCGCCGAGATTGGTAACGTCGAGCTTAACGACAAGGAGCTCGTCGTGACTTCCGAGCGCGGAGCTGATTCGCTCAGGGTCGCGCCCAGTGGCGACGACTGCGTGGCCTGCGGCCAGAGCAGCCTTCGCGATGTCGACGCCCATACCGCGGCCCGCGCCAGTAATGAACCAGATCTGCTTGTTAATGATCCCTCACGTTCTCCGCCGCGCTTGCTAAAATATAAAATTTATATTCGCGAGCGACGGTCTCACCGCCCTTTGGTAGTCATGTCGCAGCGGCAGCTAGGCAAAAAGATGCTGGAGTGACCCTACCAGAACTAGACACTAAGCGGATTCGGCGTGAATGACCTCGGGTGCGTTTGCCTCCTGCGGTAGAGCGGCACCGGTCGAGGCAATGGCCAGCGTTGCCAGCAATGCAAGATGCCCTAGACTCATGCTGCGATAAGGCTGCATGAGAGGGGCGAGAATAAGCGTTGCCGGGAGTCGTTGGCGCCTTCTCATCTGAAGCGAACATTCTCCGGCCGTCGGCGCTTCGCTTCTAGATTATTAATTCCGGCCTTTGGGCGATTATTTGGCAATCCTGGACGCCCAAATGTGAGCATCGATCGAACGAATCGCTGACCGCGAGATCGTGCATCTGAGCGATGTCAGCCTTAGTAGATGCTACGCGAAGGCGTGTCCGTCATCGGCATCGAGGATGTCAAGAATTTTTGAAAGATCCGGGCGAACCTGCATAACGGGGTGGCGTTGGCGCACTAGCACTTGGTTTTCGGATGACATTCGTTCTACGACAAATGTTTCGAGCTTCGCGTTGAGTGCGGACGCAGCAGCGGTATCGACTCGAGCAGCCAACCAATCGACAATCATTCCCTCGTCAGGAGCGCTGGCAACCACTTTACGGAATTCGTTCATTTCGAGACCGAGTCGTCTAACGACATAAGCACTGAAGCCTGTATCGTGATTGAGGTATTCCCCAAGGTTTCCCCCGGGAAGCTCCGCGCGAAGTTTATCGATGGTACGCGGTAAGAGATAAAAGCCGAGCATCATCTCGCGCGGACCGCGTGGCGCGTGCTTTCGGAGGTCGAGTGGGGTCATGGCGACCTATTGTCGACTCACGATGCCGCGACCTATTTTTATGGCTTAAGACGGTGGAGCGTCGTTTCCAGCCCGCCTGTACCATGCGGCGAGTTGGAGTCGGTCGTGGCGCTTTCCCCCAAGAACGTCTGGGCGGTCGGCGAGGGTAATTTCGCGGCGCTCACCGAGCATTGGAACAGGACACAGTGGAGCATCGTGAACAACCCCGGTGGTTCGTGAGGTTCAGGACTCACTCTGTTATGGTCCGTTTCGGCCGCGAGTCCCAGCGACGTTTGGGCGGTCGGGGAAAGCGATAATCCCAACGCAAACGTCTTTTCGGAGCACTGGGATGGCGCTCGATGGACTGTTGTAGAACCCGTCAACGGTTTCTTCGCCAGCACGCTCTCCAGCGTGAAGGTTGTCTCGTCTAACAACGTATTGGCGGTCGGTTATAGGCGACCAAGTATGTCGGACCTGGTCCTCCATACGCTCGTCGAACATTGGAACGGCAACGCGTGGAGCGTTGTGCGCAGTCCAAATATGGAGCCGAAAGGCACCTACCCGCAGGCCAATTGGCTCTTCGGCGTGACGGCGCAATCGTCGACCGACGTGTGGGCGGTCGGCTATTGGACCGGGTATCCCAGCGGCGCGACTCGCAGCCTATTCGAGCAATGGAACGGGAAGCGGTGGCAGACGAAGCCCGGACCAGCATCGCTGGAAGCATCAAACTACAACACATTCAACCAACTCCTTGCCATTACGACCGTGCGCGGTGGGGTGCTGTGGGGCGTGGGTTACCAAGACAATGGCGTACCGAGTGAGTGCTGCGACGACACGCTTACGGTTCGGACCGCCCACGGATAGAAGCAAACTCGCGGAAGCGTGCACTTTTTGGGACCTAAAACGCTCGAAAATGCGCGCGACCCAGCTAGGTGTGCCGTAAACGGAACGCTCTTCAAGGGCGGCGGCGCGATTCGGGCTGCGCTTCTAGCGCCGTGGAGGTCGCCCAGATCCTAATCGAGGCTTCGCGCGAAACCGCGTCGGCCTAGTCGAACGCCACCCTGACACGGTGTAATGATGACCCAGGTCACTCTTGGGGGTACCCGGAATGATGACCTAGGTTCCTCTCTAGGCCTGGGCCGCGACCTCAGGATACGTCGGCCCCTGTCTTAATTAAGGAGTAGATCCAAGGCGGTGACCAAGACATGACTTGGGAGTTCGTACTGGTCGGGTTCATCGTGGGCGCTTGCATAGCATACAGCGGTGTTGGTGCCGGAGCCCTCACGACGCCTCTCTTGGTTCTGTTTCTCGGTGTCGGCACCGACGTCGCCATCGGCTCAGATCTGCTCTTCGCGCTCGGAACGAAGTTGGTAGCAATGATCGCTCACGTCCAGCGCCGGAACGTGCAATGGTGGGTGCTCGTGCGTCTGACGCTGGGTGGCGTGCCCGGAGCGATCGTCGGCGTCTCGGTGAGCGCGTACCTCCACCGGGTTCTCGATTTCCATCAGCTCGACAACACCTTGCGGATGGCAGTAGCGGCGGCGTTGCTGCTGTCAGCGGCGGTTATCATCTTCAATCGTAAGGTCGCCGGCGATCTAACGCAGGCGCAGGCTTCCGCTCAAGTGCCGACGATGCGCCTCGCTGCCATCGGTTTCTTCGTCGGCCTCACGGTAAGCATCACGTCGATTGGGGCCGGCTCGCTAACGCTTCCGCTGCTGCTTCTTGTAGCGCCGGCGATCGCCTTACGCCGTCTGGTTGGAACGGACGTCGCGTTTGCGATCATTGTGCTCGTACCTTCGCTGCTCGGCCACTTGAAGATTGGGGATGTCAACCCGAAGCTGGCGGGATTGCTGCTGCTGGGATCGGTTCCGGGCGTCCTCGTCGGATCCCACTTGGTGACGCGCCTTCCCGAGCGCTGGTTCCGCGGTGCGCTCGCGACCGTGCTCGTCATCGTCGCGATCTTCTTACTGCCTATCCGGCTCCCTCACTCGTAGCGCTCGACTCGCACGACCATTCGGCGATGGTCTAGGCCCGCGCACTTCAGAAATGTCTTGGTGTGTTCGGCGATGGGTGTTCCGAATTTGAAGTGGTTTTGATCGGTAAATTCGACGGCGAAGTCATCAGGGGTATTGCGGCACGGCTAGACAAGCCGCAAATCACGTGCGGTTTCGTCTTACGCCCGAAACCCCGAACCCTTAGGCGCAAAAGGCTCGTAAAAAGGGCGCCCGCGATATTTCGAGCGTCTTTGGTCGTTCTCGTCGGAGACGTTAAGCTGCCCACAAAGTGGAGTAGTGATCCCTTTTAAAAGCGGGAAAGCGTTATAATGGCAAGGTGCCGGGCCACACAATCTCCGGTAACCCCGTCCCTCTACTGCTTCTGATCGTCGGAGCCCTCGTCGTGCTGTTCGCGCTTCTTGCGCGGCGGCGAATGTGATGCTACGCCGTTGGATCGGCCTCGCGGGTTAGCCGCCGGTCCCGAAAGGGACCACCGCCTAAAAGCGGGCGGTTTGCCTACGAAAGGGGCGATCTGCCCGAAAAGTCGGATGTATAATCGCCGTATGAGCGAGCTCTTTTGGGGCTGCGGGTGCGCTGAGACAAGGAAGGGGATTACATTTGCGTCCGTTGCGAAGATCGTTGCGAGTGCCCTCTTGCTCCCGACGATCAGGGCGGTAATTAGGTCGCCCGATGGGGTCCCCGACGAGTGACGTCACCCTTATGCGCGCAACTTAACCCGCGGAGGGATGCTTTGTGCCACGTACGTCAGACTTCTACGACGTTAATGAGGTCTCCAAGCCAGTGGACAAGCGCCTCTATCACAACAACAGCTCCTGCCCGTCGGGCTGCGGTATAAAGGAGGCCAATGAGGACAGACCCGGCACTGCCGGCTACCAACTTTGCCGGGACTGCGACGCGCGAAACGGCCCAGGAAGGTAATCCGTGGCACGTGCGTGACAGGGCCTGAAATGAAAAAAGCCCCGTAGCTAGGCGTGGCTTTTTAGAGGAGGCCCTGGAAGGAGAATTGACTCTCGTTCAGGACCGCTCGCATCGAAACGAGCCTACGAGTTTGCCCCGTGTAGGTCCATCCCGATGATAGCACATACGTTCGATCTGCGGTGGCCCTTCCCAAAGCTTTACGAGTCCGGTCTGCCCCAGCGGGCTTTTATCCATAAAGACGGGTGACTGACCCAACACAAGCAGCGACAGCCGTAAGGGGATCTAAAAACGGCTGCCACTGTGCTCTCGCGAAGCCGTGTCGGTCGACGTCGTCAGCCACGTTCGCGGCCAGCATGCGATTGCCCGCGCGAACGAAATCCGCGTGGGCGACGTTACCATGCACGACTACTATGCCGTCATCACCGATGGCGACGATTTGGATGGTATCCTCGGTTTTAACTCGTTCGGTAAATACTGGCTGACGTTCGACTGGTCGCGCGCAGCGTTGCTCGTCGGCACCCGCCCGGTGCCGCTGCCCTCGGCATTTTGGCTGCCTTACACTCTTGCCAAACACCTTCCGATCATCGGCTTGTTCGCAGACGGACGCAGGCCGCCGACGCTTATCGCCACCGGCGACGACGCGTATGCCTGGGAAGCGACTTCGAGGGACGTCAAAGGCCTGCTCTTCGATCACTTGCCCGTTCCTGCCGCGACCGTATTCAACGGCGATACCGGAGCTACGGGAACAGTGGTAACCTCTATCGACGGTTCGCTCGCCCTCGGCCGAGTGTTTTCCAATAGACCAGCCGTAGCGATCAACGAGGCGCTTCCGGTACCAGACATCGGCATGGGCGTAATCGAGCAGTTCATCATGGAGTTCGATCGCATTCACCGTCGTGTTGGGTTTCAACCGCGCTTCAGCGGCTCGCAGTTCGCCGTTCCCGGCGAGATTACGGTCGGATTCTACATTGCGTATCGCCAACCAGGCCGGCGCGTTTCCAACGTGCTGCCGAGACTAGCTCCGGCCAACGCCGGCATGCACACGGGGGACTCGATATTGCGCATTAACGGCATGCGTGCGTCCGACGTAAGCTATGAGTCCTGGGATCGCTCGCTTCGCAACCGTCGCCCGGTCGCGATCGTTTGGGTGCATGACGGCCATGCTCTCTCAAAACGTTTTCCTGTGGTGGAGCTTCGCTGAGTATCCGCACCTAGCGAGATTGGAAGCAACTCCAAGTACCTTTACCTTGTAAGCATTCGTACGTTCTTACCGTCGGCATCCATGACCGCAATACGCAAGCCGTCCCCCAACCGATCGGTCTGAAATGCGATATGCTTTCCATCCGGAGCCCAGGATGGCGTTTCATCGCGGCCGACATACGCATGATGCGTCAGAAGCCGTTGTCCGCTTCCATCGACGTTGACCACGGCAATATTGCAGTTGAGCTTGCCGGCTACGTTTAGCTCGATGAAGAAGGCGAGGCGCTTAGAATCGGGTGCCCAAGAGGGCCATTGATGCGATCCTGGACCGTGTGAGATGACGTGACTGCGGCGATCCCCCAGATCCATGACGCAGATGCCCAGGTCGCGCGCACCACCTGTTTTGCAAGCATAGGCAACCTTCGAGCCGTCGGGCGACCATGCCGCTTGCATGTACTGGCCGCGCCCATTCGTAAGCACGCGCACCGTTAAGGACCTTAGCTCGAGCGTCTCGATGTCGATGTTTGGGTTACTTTGGTACGCGCCGTGCTCCGCCTCGAAGACGAGCGTGTTGCCTGAAGGCGATGCAGCCGGCCGGTCCACGTTGATTCCCTCGTAGAGAATCGTCGGCTTCGCGCCGGTAACGGTCGAGCTAAGAAAGCGAATTGCCGCCAAGCCGTTATCGGGGCCGGTTAAAGCAGTTCTTTCGTAGGTAGAGAACAAGAGGCTTCCGTTCGGAAACCAACTGACGTCCAGGTACTGCCCCGACACGGCCGGGTCGAACATTATTCTACTCGCTTTTGAACCGTCGGAGCCCATGACGTATATCTGACGCGTTCCGCTCCGGGTTGAGCTAAAGGCGATCGCGGTCCCGTCAGGAGAATATTGCGGCCAGGTGTCGTTCACAACCGGGTTTGGGGATTGCCCAAATGCAAACGCCGGCATGTTAAGGCCGAAGATCAAGCCGACAACAACGATGTTCCGCATCTTTCCCGCTCCACTTGGCCCTCTACGAATCTCGGGCTCGACTTCCTCTTTTGCTTAGCGTTAATAATAATTGATATCGCTGTGTGGCGCCAGGTTTCGCCAAAGGAGAGCGAAGGGGGCTCTAGGCTTACACGCGGAGTAGCATGTGGAAAATCAATTTGTGCGGTGGATCGCGAGCTTTCGAATATACATCGGCCTCTTGTGGCTTGCCTACGGGACTTCGAAGCTTAATTCGGAATGGGTTGCTCCTCACGGCGACTTTTACGAGGCGGCAAAATACGCCTCCGATCACATACAGGGCCTCATGCACGATTTCATCGTCGGCATCGTTCTGCCGCACCAGAATACGTTTGCTATTTTGGTAGCAGTCGGCGAGACATTAGTTGGCGTCTCGTTGCTCCTTGGACTTCTTACACGCGCCGGGGCCCTCGGCGGCATGTTTCTTTCGTTCACCTACTATCTCGCGACGGGCAAATATCAATTCTTGCTTGGCGTGGAATCGCTAGAGTTGCTGCTATTCATTGTGTGCGTGACGCTGCTCGCGCTCCCAAGCGGTCGTGCACTAAGCTTCGACGCGATGGCCCATCGCCTTCGCAGCCGCTCGCGCGCGTAAGCTCGTAGTCCTTCAACAGCGGCTTGGCAGCAAATCGGCGCGCGCAGTTCGACCACCTCATCATGGTGCAGAGTTTCGCTAAGTCACTGGTCTCCATGCCGCCGTACTTGTCGCGCCAGAGCCGAATCGTGTTGGCGTGGATGCCATGCTTTCGAGCTAGCTCCGCGGCCCGTACGCCCGCGTCGAGCTCTTTAAGAATCCCGACGGTCTGCGCTTCAGTGAATCGAGTCTTCTTCACGTGAGTCTCCTAGCTGGGCTTTACGCCCGGAAACTCACACTCTCCGTCTGTCCGGATTCACCCGCAGGTCAGCCTCCGAAGCGGAAATTAGAAGCGCTCGCTCCTCTAACGGCCGTCTAACGGATTCCGCAAAACTCGCCGGGATTCGAAGGGACTAGCCGGGACTCGAAAACGCGAAAACCCTTACAGGAAAGGACTATTGGGTATTCGACGGGAGCGGCCGGGATCCCGATTCGCGGGTTCGACTCCCGTTGGCGCTACCAGAAGTTCCTTATCCTGCGCTGGTTTTCGCGAGTTTCGCAGCCTGCCGCGCCTTGAATCTAACGGCCGTCCAACGGATTTCGGCCGAAGCGTAGCTCACGATCTTCGCAAAGGCCTTTGCGTCGCGGTCGCGGTAGACCGTGACGTGGCGGTAATACGCGACGCTTTGCGCCCATCTGGGAAAGCAACGCGCCTATGGCTTCGACGTTCCGGTCCACGACCTAGCTCCAGGGATGTGTGATTGAGACAGCGCCTCGCTACGCCACAAGCCTCATTTCAGGCGTACGTTCTGAGCAGCGTAATCTTTGGCGTCGCGGCGGGTTATGCTGGCATTGTCATCGCGAGGCTTGTCGCTCCGGCAACCTAAGTCTGCGGACCAGCTTGACAGTTCACAAGCAGGGCTCTGCGGGCTAAGGCGTCAAAGAATCGCCGATGGGCGCCGTCTATTCCCGAACTGCGTTTGCCTCGTTCATCATCGCCTTGCTTACGGCATGCTCGGGTCAGACCGGTAGCGTACCGCCTCCTCCTCCGTCACCAGCGTCTGCAGTCGCGAGCGCGCTGAAAGCGAACCTGCAATCCTATCTCGCGAAGTACGGCAGCGACGAGCATATCTCGGCGGCTTCACTTTCGGTGAGCCTGGCGAATCGAAGCATGATCGACGTTGCCGCTGGTACGACCGCTTACAAAGGTGACGTCGTAGTAACGCCGGCGAATCTCTTTCAGGTCGGCAGTAACACCAAGGCGTTCACCGGCGTGCTAGCCGAGCATCTGCAAACGGCGAAGAAGCTGAGGGTATCGCAAAACATCGGAGATTGGCTTCCACAATATTCCGAATGGAAGAGCGCTTCGATCAGGCAGATGCTCGACATGACCAGCGGCATCAAATCGTACGACGGAGACCGGTGGGGCGCAGAATATTCCAAAGATCCGTACCACTTCTTCTCACCGAGAGAGTTGGTTGCTTTCGTCTATCCTAGCGAACCGGAAAAACATGTCTGGCTCTACTCGAATACAGGCTACGTGCTCACGCAAATGATCGAAGCGAAAGCCGCCGGGATTTCTTATACCGATCAAGTGCGTGCGAGCGTCATCGATCGAACACGGATCAAGGATCTCTACTACTATCCGGGCATCTATCCGAAGAGTCTGCAGGCGCGCACCGTCGCTGGGTACTTCGACAACACAGGCCCGGGGAACGAGACGCTGAGCCCGCTGCTGAAGAAGGATGTCCGTCCTTACAGCATGTCGTGGGCGCAAGGCGCGGGAGCTATCGTCGCTACGCCGCACGCGATTGTGCTCTGGGCACGCGATCTCTATCAGGGCGACATTCTCACGCCGGCCGAACGAGCACAGATGGAAACGCTCGTCTCAACGGAAACGGGCGACCGGATCAAGCGCGTCACGCCGTCCGACCCGCGCGGCTTTGGCCTCGGCCTGTCGCAGCAATACCTTCCTGGCCTGGGCCGAGTTTGGTTCTACGAAGGTATAACGCTCGGCTACCGCGTGCTCCACGCCTACTTCCCGCGTGAAGACATCGTTCTCGCGGTGGCTCTCAATAGCCAGCCGACGAAAGACCACATCGGCGAACTGCTCACCGCAGTCATCGCGACACTGAAGGACCACAATCTGTTTTAGACCGGGGCGGCGGTCACCCGGATGCCCCGTCATGAACGCGTACCGGAACGATCGCCGTACCTTCTAAGCACGCACGTCCTGAAGCCTTGGATTCCAGGCGCCGTTCCGTCAGGAGCCATCGAAGACGCGGTTCGAGCGCTCGACATCGTGACTTTTGAGAGCTAGGCCAAGGCGGCTTATGGAGCAGTTGCTCCTCTAACATCGATCTAACGGATTCCGCAAAACCTGCCGGGATTCAAAGGAGCTTACCGGGACTCAAGAATGCAAAAACCCGTACAGGTTGGGAGTTTTCGGTAATCGACGGGAGCGGCCGGGACTCCGTTTGCGGGTTCGATTCCCGTTGGCGCGAATTTCCATCACCTCGCATCGATCTGCACCATCCAATAGTCCTTGACGGACGCGACCATTTTGAATCAAAGCATCTGTACTGCCGCGGTGGCCGGCTGACGCGCCGTCGCCGCCGAGAGCGCGAACGCAGCGTAAAGATACCGCGAGTTCATGCGGTTCACCACGATACGACGGCGCGGCCGTCGTCGGCGTTGGTTCCGTTGAAATAAAGAGCTCGTACGCTCGGCTCTGGTCGATCGCAGCAACCCGCGGTTTGCTCACGGTTGTGTATTATCTAATCCTTCCGTTGACGTCGAGGGAGAGCGCATCGGTCACGAAATGATTGGCGGGTGTTGGCACGCCGAGTTGCACACCCAGCGATGCTACCTTTCCGCTCAGCCAAGGCAGCTCTAGCCGATTGCCGCGCTGGAGGTCCGTGTACATCGAGGTGGTCATGCTCTCCGGCAGCGTGTCGACGAAGGCCACGCGCTGCTCTGCGAATGAGGGGTCGAGCGCGACGCCGCTCGTGCGCCCAACTGCCACCGCCTCACGCATGATCTCTAGCAACAGGTTGCGGCTGCGCGCATGCGCCCGGATCAGACCGATGCTGCGGCGGAAGAGAGAAGTCACCGCGCTCAGGCCAACGATGAAGACGAACTTCTCCCAGATGACGCGGCGGATGTCTGAACTCGCCTCGCAATCGATTCCCGCATGCGCGCACGCAGCGGCGAATGCATCGACACGCGGCGAGAGCTTCCCGTTCAGCTCGCCGAAGACTAGGCGCTGCATCGTTCCAGTATGGCGGATGACGCCCGGAACCTCGATCGTCGCTGCGACGTAACCCACACCGCCGAGCACGTGCTCGTGACCGAGCACGCCTGCGATCCGCTCCGCCGCGTCGACGCCGTTTTGAAAGGAGACGACCGCCGTCTGCGGGCCTATCGCCGGCCGAACGCTCTCGGCTGCTATCTCTGTGTCCCAGAGCTTGACGGCGACGATGACCAGGTCGACGGGACCCACCCGCTCTGTGCGATCCGTCGCCTGTACGGGGCGCACGAGCAACGGCGTCGCGCCGCTCTGGACACGCAAGCCGTCGCGGAGCATCGCCTCCAGGTGCTTGCCGCGCGCGATGAAGGTCACGTCGTTACCCCCTGCATCCAACCGCGCTCCGAAGTATCCACCGAGCCCGCCAGCTCCTACGACGACGATCTTCACAGTGTCTCCTTGCGCTTTTTCGTCAGCGATTCGATGTGGTCGAGCATCGTGTCGACGGCGGCCTCCAGCGGTTTGGTGTTGCGGCGAATCTGCGTGAGCAACAAGCCGCCCTGAACGGCCGCGAGGAGCGCCGTTGCCAACCGGTCGGGATCGGTATCTTTGCGCAACGCTCCGCGCGCGTACATGGCACGCAGGCCGCTGCGAATGCCGTCTTCCCAGCGCGTGAATGCCCGATTGAGGTCGATTCGGAACTCCGGAACGATCTCGGCGATTTCACTCGATAGCGTCCCCAGTGGACAACCTCCAGCGCAGCGCGCTCCTCGCTGGACGCGAACGAGCAGATCGCGCCACCGGCGCAAGGCCTGCATGCTGTCGAGATGTCCGAGAAATTCGGCTTGGGCGCCGATGACCGCGTCGGTCTGGTATGCGATCACCGCGCGCACCAGCTCCATTTTATCTTTGAAGTAGTGGTAGAGCTGCGACGAGCTCACCTCGGCCGCATCGCGGACCAGCTCGGTTGTCGTGCTGGCCACTCCGCGCTCGTGAATAAGCTGGGCGGCTGCTTCGACGATGCGCTCCCGCGTCGCAAGGCCTTTGGCAGTGAAGGTCCGTTCGTCGGCGGTCAGAGTCCTCATTGCTTGGTGATCCCTTTTTGGAGTTGATAATCCAATTTAACACGCCTATATTGGATTAACAACTCCAATTCTAGGAAAAGGTATGAATAGCAACAGCACCTCTCAGGACCTCAATGGCCGGACGGCCCTCGTGACCGGAGCGACCAGCGGCATTGGCAAAGCGACCGCACTCGCGCTCGCTCGCCGTGGTGCCCGCGTACTCGTCTCGGGCCGCGACGAGGTGCGGGGCCGATCCGTCGTGGCGGCGATCAGGGCCGAAGATGGAGTAGCCGATTTCTTGCAGGCCGAGCTCGACGATGCCGACTCCACGCGCAAGCTGGCACAGCGCGCACTGGAGATTGCCGGACACGTCGACATCCTGATAAATAACGCCGGAATCTTCCCGTTCGGGCCGACTGCCCAAACGTCGCCGGATACGTTTGACGGCGTCTACGCGACCAATGTGCGGGCGCCGTTTATTCTCGTCGGCGAGCTGGCACCGAAAATGGCCGAGCGCGGCAAGGGCGCGATCGTCAACCTGAGCAGCATGGTCGGTGACTTCGGTATGGCCGGCTTGGCTTTGTACGGCTCGACTAAAGCGGCAATCAATTTGCTTACGAAGGCGTGGGCCGCTGAGTTCGGTCCCAGGGGCGTGCGTGTGAACGCCGTGAGTCCAGGTCCGACGGTCACCGAAGGAACGGCCGCTATGGGAGACAGCCTCGCGCAGATAGCGGCTGCAGCGCCCGCCGGCCATCCCGCAACGCCCGAAGAAATCGCCGACGCAATCGTATATCTCGCATCCGACAACGCGAGCTTCGTTCACGGTGTCGTGCTGCCCGTCGATGGTGGCCGAGCAGCCGTATGATCGCGCAGCTAGATAATCCAAGGCGCAACGCCGAGCGTACTGCGGGCATGAAAGTAATCGTTGCAGCTTTTTTTTCTGCCCTTATCGCCATCGGAACCGGCGTCGCACGAGCTGCGACGGAACCGGCTTCAGCATTTTTCTTTCCCAGCATCGTCGCGGTCGATACCACGACGCACACCGCGACCCTGCCGCTCCATCGGGGCGAAGCGCATGGACAAACGGTGTGGTACATCGTCACCGACGCTTCCGATGCTTCGGTCGCAAAGCGTTACAAGGTCGTCTACGCGCCCGACATCGCCCAGCTTGGCGACACCGCCATCGTAGCTGCGACGATGAAAAACGGCATCGTCGCGTTTCCTGGTAAACCCGACTTCTCACCGCAGCGCTCGTACCTTGCCGGTGCCGGCGGCTTTCCGCCCGCGTCGGCCAAACCCGGCGCGGTCGCCGACGACGCGTATTCGCCGTTCGTGCGCATCGCCGGTACCGCCGGTGTTCTCAATGCGGCGATCATCGCAACCGGGAACGGCCCGTTCGACGTGACGAAGCACGCCGACACCGAAGACCGCGTCGTCGCTATCGATACGATCAAGGCCACCGTGACTCTCACGTTAGCACGTGGATTCTTTAACGGTAAACCGATCTATTACGTCAGCACTGACGCGTCCGATCCGGTGGCGGCCGCGGTGGAGCGCGCAACCTACGTGCCGCGTTTGGCGAAGGCCAATTCGGCGGCTGAGATTCCGATCGGTGTCGTCGCCAACGGACCGCAGACCGGCAGCGACGTTCAGGGATTAGCGTATCTCGCGCTCAAAACGCCGCTCGGTGAAGACGCCACTGCGGCGAACGCGGCAGCAATAGGCTCTCCGTTCAACGTGCTCTCGCTCGTACCGAATACGTCAGACCCATATGCGACGAACGGGTATTCGCCTCTGTGGTCCGTGTTCGTTGTCGGCACTGCGCAAAGCAAACGGCTCACGTCGTACGCCGATGTCGGACCGCTCGCTACGCCGGCGGGCTTCGCCGTGAACTGCCCCGCGATCGCTCTTGACACCAGCGGCCGACACTAGAAGCGGGCCGAACGAGACTAGCGCCGAATGATAACGATTGCCGGCGCTTTGTTCGATTCTAAAGACGCACATCGCAGCACAGGCGGAGGAGAAGCTCTTTCTCGGTGGCGCTTATCAAGACGAAGACTTAGTCTTCGCTCGGGCAGACGGCTCACCGGTGGACCCCGTGGAACTTCGGCCGAGCGGTACTCGACTGCATCAAGCGGGCCAAAGTCACGCCTATCACGTTGCACGGTCTTCGGACACTCACGCGAGTCTGTGCGCGCAAGCGGGCGTCCCCATCGAGGTCGTAAGCCAACGTCTCGGCCATGCGTCAATCGGTGTCACAGTCGAACGTTACCTCCACGTCTACCGAAGCCGAGACGCCGAGGCGGCCGATGCCTTTGGTCGCCTGGTCGGCTAAGATCTAAGGAAAAAGAAGGCTCTGCGTTTTGATGCACTTTTGATGCACAGAGCCTCGGGTGTCGCGAAAACTCTTGTGAAATAAGGACGAAATGAATAGCCCCAGCGGGATTCGAACCACTTCTCGGGGATTCCGGAGAGTCCCGTCCGCTACCGATCCCGTGTTATTCTGCAAGGCTTTTTCGTCGCTCGGCTCCCGGCCGGTACCGTCCGTTACCGACCCTTCCCGACCGCTCCGTTAGAAAATGTTAGAAAACGCCGGATTCTTTAGCCTGCGGCGGGTTTTCGTTTTGGGCGCGGGTCGTTGCCGGTTACGCCGCAAATGCAGGCTTTTTTCGCGATCCCGCGCGCTACATCTCCATGGGCAATGCATCGAGAGCGATGTGCCGCACGACGGCTGCGCGTCCTCGTCACTCGATGACTTCAGGCCATCGCTCCGAGCACGTTCTTTGGGCCCCCTTGACTCCGGAGTAGGGTACAGGCCGTTTCGAGGCGGCGAAGATCGGCTATTTTGGATCTGAACGGCCGCGAGCCGATAGCATTGCGGGCTTAGAGCTAAGTGGCATTGCCGGCTGGGCGGCTATGGGGCGTCTCGTCTTTACGGCTGTGGCCCCTATCGCGGCCGGGCGCCCCTGGGATAGTGACGGAGTCATTTAAAGACGGGGCCCCCGCTTACGGCGCCTGTGCGGCGGCACGCGGGCGCCGTTGCGCCCGTGCAGCAGACGCTATAAAATAGTAGCCTCTGCGGTTGGCTTCGGTTCGTCCGCGGGCGCTTTGCGAATGAATCGCTCCACGACCGCGTTTGTGGAAGGAGTTTTTCATGGCCGCGCGCCTCGAATCGCTGCAGTCGGGCTCGTCAAGGGATCCAGGCTTCAACGCGATTATCGACTTCTCGAAAACCGGCCTCGGCGGCACTTGCAGGTTCGGACTTCTTGCCCTGCGGCCGGAGGCCCGCAGCCCGTCGTTGACGCCGTGAAGCCAAAGGAAACTATGGTGCACGAGTCGCCTCAGCTTCGAATGACGCTTCGTATTCAGGCAGTCGCAGTCGAGGTACAAGCGTGCGAGTAGAATGATGAACGTATTCGTTGGCGCACCCGGACGCGAGTTTCTCGGATCGAGCGAGGTCTTCATCATTCTGTTCGTAACCTTCGGGCCGATCAATTTCATCAATCATTTTTACCAGATGGCGACCGGGGTCGATACAAAGACGCTCGTGGGACTCGCCGCCAGGAGTGCTTCGATCGCGACGGTCGCCATCGTGCTGTCGGCGATCGTAGGCAGCTTCATGCTGGGAAAATGGCAAATTTCGGTCCCGGCGATCGCCTTCACTGGCGCGATCGTGTTGTTCGTTGCAGCCATGAGGTCGATCTTGGCCTTATATGGAGGTCCCGCGCCAGACGCCAGCCGTGTGGCTCCGAGTCCATCAACGGCGGCATCGCACCTTGTATTTCCTTATATCGCCACGCCGTACGGAATCGCCGCAATCATCGTTCTTTTGATGCTGGCCCCGGAAAGCGCGACGGGAATTTACCTCACCCTGATCGCGGTCATGCTGATCAACTTGATCATGATGCTCTTCGTCAAGCCGATCATGCGCATGATGGGCGTTCCGCTGGGGCTGCTCGGCACCGTGCTATCTGTATTGCAGGTGGCGCTTAGCATCCAATTCGCTTTTTTTGCCATTCGGACTGCGCTCGCACAGGGTATCTAGGTACCTTCTTGGATGCACGCTTTTTTAGATGGTCTCTGCGCCGATACTCGATGTCCTACCGTCGCTCCTTTGCGGCCGGCTTCACCTAGATGTTTGGCCGGAGCGACTTCGCGCCGCAGTAGTAGTCTGCTGGCGGCGTTCTCACTCTCCGTCTGAAACGACGAAAGGCGTCAGTTATGTCAAATACGGCAACGAAAAGTGACTGGTCGAAACCAGCGGCCATGGCAATACCCAAAGGGGGTTTCTTTAAAGATAAAGTCCAGCAAGGTCGATTCGGCCCGATATTCCCGAAGACGCCCGCGTGTTACGGCTTTTCCATTGTCGCGAAAGTCAAGCCCGGTCGCGAGGAAAACTTCTACAAGTACGCGAGCACCATCGAAAAAACGCTGGCAGAACAGCCGGACGCCCTCGCAGTTCTAAAGCTACACTATCTGCGTTGGGTCATGTTTCCGATCAACGGCGAGACGTATTTTATGTATCAAGGCATCTTCGACACCGACTTCGACAAATACACCGAAGACGCCGTAAGTCTGTTCACGGGCTTAGGCGTGAGCACATCGTTCGAAAATCTCGAGGGGTTCCCCGAGGATTGGGCAACGAATCCGGACGCGTTTGTTAAGTTCGTCCGTGAACACCAATGCCCGAGCTTTTTGGAATATGGCGAGTATCCGTACGTCAGTGCCGATGAGGTCAAGAAGGCGCTTAAACTGCGGGCCGCGTTCTCGAGCATACTCGATCTGATGCAATGATGTCGGTCGCCAACGTGACCATACTCGAGCTTGACGACATCCAGCACATTCTGCTGACGCGGACGCCCGCGCTCAACGGGCTGTACGCATTTCTCTCGTTTCATCAGGCGGCCGGCGGAAGAGCCTGGCTTTCTGCGATCCTGGAACGCGTCGAGTCAGCCGCCGAAGTGCGCGCGTCGATCGCACGAGAGAAACGCTGGGTGACGGTCGCCTTGACGTGGAACGGTTTGCGAGCCCTTGGTGTCGATAATGCGTCGCTCGATTCGTTTCCCGAGGAGTTTAAGCAGGGCATGGTCGCGCGCGCGAGCATCCTGGGCGACGCGGGCGAGAATCATCCTAAAAACTGGGTCGATGGGATCGCGCGTTCCGACCTTCACGCCATCGCTATCTTATTCGCCCGGGATGCTGAGGAGCGGGAGCGATGCCGAACCGAGCACGACAAACTCGTTGCTCGGTGCGAAGGCGTTGATGTCATATCGACGCTCGAGCTCGAAGCGACGCCCCCGTTCGAGTATGCTCACGATCATTTCGGCTACCGCGATCGCCTTTCGCAGCCCGTCATTGAAGGAAGCGGTGAGGTGCCGACGCCGGGCTCGGGTGCGCCGCTCAAGGCTGGCGAGTTCATCCTCGGCTATGTCGACGAATTTGGATTATTGGACGATCTTCCTCAGCCCGAAATCCTCTCGAGGAATGGCAGCTATATGGCGTATCGCCGCCTACAAGAGCACGTCGGGAGGTTTCGCGATTTCTTACGGGAGCACGGTGAGACTCCCGAAGAGCAAGAGCTGTTGGCCGCAAAGCTGATGGGTCGCTGGCGGAGCGGCGCCCCCCTGGTGCTTGCGCCTAATAAAGACGATCCGGCGCTCGGTGCGGATCTGCAGCGTAACAACGATTTCAACTATAAAGAGATGGACCCCATCGGCTACGCCGTGCCCCTCGGGGCACACGCCCGGCGCATGAACCCACGCGACACTGCGGCCAACATCAACCGCCGGCGGATGATCCGCAGGGGCGCGACATACGGGCCGCACCTGCCCGTGAATGCTCCGGAGGACGGCGCAGAACGCGGTATTGCGGCATTCATCATATGTGCCAGTCTCGTGAGGCAGTTCGAGTTTGCACAAAACGTGTGGACAAACGACCCAAATTTCCATGAACTCGGCAACGAACACGACCCTATCATCGGCAATCAAGACGGGACACTAGAATTTACGATTCCAAAGCGGCCGATTCGAAAGAAAATCCTTGGCCTGCCCGCCTTCACGACATTGCGAGGTGGAGCATATTTCTTTCTTCCCGGCCTAAAAGCACTTCGATATCTCGCGTCGTTAGGCGACGCGGGTACGTAGAGGAGGACCGACTATGAACACGCTTCCGAAAGCACGTACGTACAACCAGAGTCACGTCGAGCGCAAGTACACGGCCGGGAAGCGACGGTTGAGCATCTACTGGACCTGGAGCTATCCGTGGGAAGCACAGCGAGATCCGGCGGCTATGGAAAACCGCTTTTCAACGATGACCGCAGTGCGGAACGTGCTGTGGCCGGAGTACGAAATACCGGACTACAGCGCCGAACAGTTCCTTCAGGGAATCGCCGGGACCCTCGAGCTTTTCCACCGATCGACGTTGAGTTTCCAGCAGGTAGCCGAAGAAGCCACCGGTCATCCGGTCGCCATTTTTCAGCGAATTGACCAAGCCGGTTATAAGCTTCCAGTCGACGAGCGGATACTGGCGGACACGGATACCATCATGGTTTTTGGACTCGACCACCTGCTCTCGGAACAAGAGGCCGCCCCGGAAGAGATCGCGGCACTCAAGGAGTGGCTCAAGCGCGAGGGCACGTGTCTGTTGTTAGCACCGCATCATGACGTTGGGTTTACAGGCGACTACGCACAACGTCAGGTCGAGTTTCTTCATCACGGCGACACGCTCGTTCCGCGTCAACAGCGCTTCAGTCAGTATACGCGCTCGCTCATGAAAGCGCTCGATGTTCCGGTTCACAACGTCTGGGGTTTACGGCCCGCCGTCGTAAAGAAGACGAACGAAATCGCACCACTCACGTCGTTTCGTGATCTGGATACGAAGAATCTGCTGGACAAGGTTCCAACGTTCAATTTTCACCAGCATTTACCACACTACGAACTCACTACAGGCGACTTAAAATCAATTCGTCTTCTAGCGCGCCAGTTGATCGATCCCGATCGTCCGCATCCGTTCACGGCGGCCGGGAACAAAGAGTTTAACTGCTTGTTGTGGATGCCACCCTACGGGCAACGGGCCGGCGATATCGTCCTTGTAGACTCAACGAACTTTACTACGCTTTTTGGGGGGACGGATAGCCTCGAAAACTTCTGGCGCAATATTGCGCTTATGAAGTGACATCCCCTGAACGCCCGCGGGCTCGCGAGTCTCGGCTCTTTGCTGCTCTTGCCGTCATCGCGCTCCCGGCGATCCTAGCCTTTCTACCTGGGCGCTTTCAGCCATTGCCCAAAGCGGTCCAAGTCTTGGCGGCCGGGATTCTAGCAGGTACCTTGCTGGCAGTTGAATTCGCACCGACGAATCAACTCCTGATTCGGACTGAGCGATATGCCGCTGCGGTGTTGTTACCTTTCATTACCCTCATCCAGCTTGCGGTTCTTTCCATTCTTTTGGTGAGCATGACGCGGCCACATTCGGGCGTGAGCGGGCTGACGCTGCTGACGTCGTCGGTTGCCATCTGGGCGACGAACGTTCTGGTTTTTGCTCTGGCGTACTGGCAGCTCGATCGCGGCGGGCCTTCAGGCCGAGCGTCGGGATGGCGTGGGCCGGCAGACTTCACTTTTCCGCGAGGAGAGCCGCCCGACGGCGTTCCCGAAGACTGGCAACCGGTCTTCGCTGATTACCTCGCGCTTGCGTTCAACACTTCTACGGCCTTCAGTCCGACCGACGTACTGCCGCTGCGACCTCGAGCGAAGATGCTGATGGTGATGCAAAGCCTCATTTCACTCGTAACCGTGATTGCCGTCGGCGCTCGAGCGATCAACATCCTTGGCACGAAATAGCCGTGGCCGCCGCGATCGCCGACAACGACGAGCATGACGTGGCGCTCCTCGGGCGCGGGAACCGCCTTCGGGAGGCTCGTGGGGTAACGAAAAGGGCGTGGTGTTGCACTTTGGTTAGACGGCGCCTGAAAAGTGTCGCAAAAACCCTTGTAAAATAAGGAGAATTGTAGCCCCAGCGGGATTCGAACCCGCGTTACCGCCGTGAGAGGGCGGCGTCCTAGGCCTCTAGACGATAGGGCCGTGGCTCCCGGGGATGGGCTCGAACCACCGACATGCAGATTCAGAGTCTGCCGTTCTTCCAGCTGAACTACCCGGGACCGGTAGCGACGGTTATACTACACGAGCCCTGCGCCTCTTGCAACCGCTGCGCCCGCCTTCATTAGAGACCTGCAGAGGTGGCAGCCTGGCTCTCAAAGGCACGGTCGTCCCCGACATCATTATATGGCAACAAGCTCAGGGTGACATGGTGGTGAGCTCAGGGTGACACAAACAGGCTCGGAATGACGTGAAAGGCGAAATAACCCGCCGTGCAGGCGATCGTTTTGGTCGGAGGTGAGGGGACGCGGCTGCGTCCGTTGACGTACGGCACGCCCAAGCCGATGGTGCCGATCATGAACGTGCCCTTCCTTGCCCGCACGATGGAGCGCTTGTATGAGGCCGAAATCCGGGATGTAATTCTCGCCGCCGGATACATGCCGCAAGCCATCGTTGACTATTTTGGCGACGGCACGAGCCTCGGCATGAAGATTACCTATGCGATCGAGGAAACTCCGCTCGGAACCGCGGGGGCCCTCAAGAACGTGCAACAGCATATCACCGGCCCGTTCTTCGTCCTCAACGGCGACATCTTCACGAGCCTCGATCTGCGAGCGATGCGCCAGCGTCATCACGAGAAGAGCGGCTTTGGCGTCTTGCACTTGATTCGCGTAGCGGATCCGTCGCCGTTTGGCTGTGTCGTACACGATCAAGCCGGGCGGATTACCGCTTTCGTCGAGAAGCCTCCCAAAGGGGAAGAGCCGACGAACGAAATTAATGCCGGAACGTATTTGCTCGCGCGCGAGATTCTCGATCTCATTCCTTCGGGGCGCGCCGTGTCGATCGAGCGCGAAACGTTCCCAGAGCTCATCGCGACCGGCAAATCTCTTTACGCGTTCACGACCGACGATTATTGGATCGATCTCGGCAGGCCCGAGCAATATCTCGCGGCGCATCGCGACGTGTTGAGCGGCGCGATGCCGCTAGCGGTCGAGCCGGGAATCAACGGAGAAGGCGGCGATGCATTACGCGGGCACCCCGGCGTCGTGCCGCCCGTACATGCCGGCGCCGACGTGGTCGTCGACGCCAGCGCCACCGTGGGGCCCAACGTCGTCCTGGGCCGGGGCTGCAGCATCGGCGCGAATGCGGCCGTGCGGGAGTCGGTCCTTTGGGAACGCGTCAGCGTCGGTTCGGGTGCAATTATAGAAGAAGCGATCGTCGCCAGCGGGGTTACGATTGGGGCGGAAGCGCGCATTTCTCGCGGCAGCGTTATCGGCCACGACGTGACGATTGATCCGGGAACGGTGTTGGAACCGGGCACTCGCTTGGGCTCCCCGCCCGAAAGGATACCAGGCTAGCGGGGGAGCATTCGGTTTATTCCGCATCTGGGCAAGGGTAAATTGGGGTCCAGAAGTGGAGGAGACACTCGCACACATGCTACCGCCGCGCGCTTTATTCTTAGGCTCGTATCCGCCTCGAGAGTGTGGCATCGCAACGTTCACCAAAGATATGGTCGATGCATACGACCGGGCATTTCATTTGGGAAGCCCGGTAATCGCCGTGGACGAGCCCGGCGCCGAAGTGCGCCGCTATCCGCCGGAAGTCATCGCTCGCATTGCCGAACAGGATCGCGACAGCTACGCCGCCGCCGCCGCCTTCGTCAACCGCTATCCGGTCGAACTCGTCAACATTCAGCACGAATACGGACTTTTTGGGGGCGAACGCGGTGAATTGCTCGTCGATTTCATTCGGCTGCTCGAAAAGCCGGTCGTGCTGACGTTGCATACCGTCTTGCCGGAACCCGACGATTCCTACCTGCGCGTCACGCGCGAGCTCTGCCAGCAGGCGGCAAAGGTTGTCGCGCTGTCCGAAACGGGACGCGGCCTGCTCGAAGGAGTGTATGGCATCGACCCGCAGCGCCTTCAGGTGATCCACCACGGCGTTCCCGACGTGCCCTTCCAAGACACGCATTCCGCCAAGGCAACCTTTGGCATCGGCCAGCGCACGGTGATCTCGACATTTGGTTTGATCAGCCGCGGCAAAGGATTAGAGTACGCGATCGAGGCCATGCGCGCAGTCGTGCGCCGTCATCCCGAAACGCTGTACCTGATTCTGGGCGAGACGCACCCCGTCGTGCGCCGGCACGAAGGCGAATCGTACCGCGAATCGCTGCACGCGATGGTGCGCGAATACGGGCTGCACTATAACGTGCAGCTCTTGGATAAGTATCTGGATTTCGACGAGGTCGTTAGCTATCTCGCGGCGACCGATATCTATCTCACGCCGTATCTCAATCCGGCCCAGGTCGTCAGCGGCACGCTCGCCTACGCGGTGGGATGCGGGAAGGCCATCGTTTCGACGCCGTATCTTTACGCGCAAGAGCTCCTGGCGCACAACCGCGGCTTTTTGTGCGAGTTTCGCGACGCCGACTCGATCGCCGGCCGGCTGAACATGCTGCTCGACGATCCGTCGTTGCGACGTGCAACCGAACGCCGGGCATATCGCTTTGGCCGGCAGATGACGTGGCCGCACGTCTCCGCCGAATACGGCCAGCTCTTCGGGGAGCTCTGCCCGGGCGGATCGCTGGAACTGGTGAGTTCTGCGTAAGGCGCGCGCCGGAACGGCGTCGCCTCCGCTCGATCATCTGGTCGCGCTCTCCGACGACGTCGGGGTTGCGCAGCACGCGCTCGAGACGGTACCAAATCGAAAGTTCGGCTATTGCACCGACGACGTTGCACGAGCATTTATGGTCGTGCTCGCACACGCGCGGCTGCTTCCGTCAGAACGCGTGAACCAGCGACTGGCGTCGATCTACCTTTCGTTCCTGCAGCACGCTCAGCTGGACGACGGCCGATTCCACAACTTCATGGCGTACGATCGCACCTGGATCGACGAAATCGGCACGCACGATAGTTGCGGACGCGCGATATGGGCTCTTGGCTACGGTGTCGCCAATGCGCCGACGGAGCCATGGCGGCGCGTTTGCGGCACGCTCCTCGACCGGGCGCTGCCCTCGCTCGAATCGCTCGAATACGTCCGCTCGCGAGCCTATGCCGCACTCGGACTCGCACACGCGCATGCCGCCGTGAACGAGCCCAGATATGCTGCCGGGCTGAATTATCTCGCCGGCGAAATTCTGGCTGCCTACGACGCGAACGCCGAAGACGATTGGCGCTGGTTCGAGGGCGCGATGACCTACGATAACGCGCGGCTGCCCGAAGCCTTGCTTCGGGCCGGACAGGCGTTATCGGATGCGCGTTACACCGAGGCCGGCCTCACCTCCCTGAAGTTCTACGAGGGCGTGACGATGGAAAACGGCATCCACGTCCCGATCGGAAACGACGGCTGGTATTTTCACGGGCAACCGCGCGCGCGGTACGTACAGCAACCGCTCGAAGCTTGCGCGATGCTAGACGCCGAGCTGGCCGCCTTCGACGCAACCGGCGCCACCGCCCATTTTGCCGCCGCCGAGGTTGCTTTGGAGTGGTACTTCGGCAAGAACTCGCGCGATATTGCGATGGCGCACGGCGGGGGCTGCTACGACGGGCTGGGCGAAAACGGCGTAAACTATAACGAAGGCGCCGAATCCACGCTGGCATTTTTGGCCGCGGCATTTGCCATGGCGCTGCGACGGGCGCGGGTGCTTCGCGCCGTGCGCTGATTGCGGCAAACGTAGCATTTGCGTTGCTGCTACAGGCAACGACGTGTCCAACGGCGAACCGTGATAAATGCTCCTGGAAACCGAGATTCTCAACGACGTGCAGTCTGCCGCCGTCAAGCAGACTGATGGCCCGGTTCTGATCTTCGCCGGCGCCGGAAGCGGCAAAACGCGCGTCCTGACGCACCGCATCGCCTACCTGCTCCGCGAACTGCGGGTTGCCCCCGACCGTATCCTCGCCGTCACGTTCACGAACAAAGCTGCGGGCGAAATGAAATCACGTTTGCAGAGCATGGTCGGTCCGGTCGCGCGCGACCTGTGGGTCGGGACGTTCCACGCGATGTGCGTGCGAATCTTGCGCCGCGACGGTACGCGCATCGGCATCGGGCCGAGCTTTGCGGTGATCGACGATTCCGACCAGCGGCAGCTGGTCAAAGAGATTCTCGACGACCTCGACTACGACGAGCGCCAGCTCTCGCCCGGCGCATGTCTTGCCGAAATCGACAAGGCCAAGAACGCTCTGATCTGGCCGGAGCAGTACGCGCAGGCGCAAACGTCGTTCGCCGGCGAGCGAATCGCCAACGTGTATACCGAGTATCAGCGCCGGCTCAGCGAGTCGAACTCGCTCGATTTCGACGATCTGATCGTGCGCACGATCGACTTGCTGGAGCGCGATGCCGCCACGCGCGAGAAATATCAGCACAAGTTCGAATACGTTTTGGTTGACGAATACCAGGACGTCAACACCGCGCAGTATCGTCTGATCGCGTTGCTCGCCGCATATAACGGCAACGTTACCGTCGTCGGCGACGACGATCAGTCGATATATTCTTGGCGCGGCAGCGATTACCGCATGATCCTGCGGTTCGAGGAAGACTTTCCCGGCGCAAAAACGTTTAAGCTCGAGGAAAACTATCGCAGCACGGGCCGGATTCTCGAGGCCGCCAACACGCTGGTCGCCAACAATCTCTCGCGCTCGCCGAAGAAGCTCTTCACGGCGCGCGACGAGGGCGAACCCATTACGCTCTATCCCGCGGCAACCGAACGCGACGAGGCGCGCTACGTCGTCGAGAAGGTGAAGAGCCTGGTTCGGGATGGCTCGGCCTATCGAGATTTCGTCGTACTCTATCGCACCAACGCCCAGTCGCGCGTCTTCGAAGAAGCTTTGCTAGCCGAAGGCATTCCCTATCGGGTGGTTGGCGGAGTCGGCTTTTACGCGCGCACCGAGATCAAAGACGTCATCGCCTACCTCCGGTACATCGTCAACTCGTCCGACGCCCTGGCATTCAAGCGAATCGTCAACGTGCCGCGCCGAGGCATCGGCCAGCAAACGCTGGCGGCGCTCGTGCAATCGGCGAATTCGGCGCGCCTCTCGGTGGGTGAGGCGGTCTTCAACAGCGACCTGCTGCGCTCGGCGGTGCCCAAGAAACTCAAAGAACTCGAGCGCTTTGCCGAGCTGATTGTAGACCTTCGCAGTCGCGCCGAGAGCGCGGGGGTTGCCGATCTGCTGGTCGCGGTGATGGAACGCTCCGGCTACGTTCGAGAGCTGCAAAGCGAGGATTCGCACGAGGCGCGAGCGCGCCTGGAAAACCTCGCGGAACTCGTGGGCGTAGCGCGCGAATACGAGTCGGCCGATGAGGAGCCGACGCTCGCCGGATTCCTGGCGAACATCGCACTGGTCAGCGATCTCGACGCGCTCGTGGAAGACGCTTCCTACGTTACGCTGATGACGCTCCACAGCGCCAAGGGCTTGGAGTTTTCCAGCGTCTTTTTGACCGGTCTGGAAGAGGGCATTTTCCCGCACAGCCGAGCACTCACTGAAGTGGCCGAACTAGAAGAAGAACGGCGCCTCGCCTACGTCGGCATCACGCGCGCCATCGATCGGCTTTTCCTTACCTATGCGTCGCGCCGGGCGCTCTTCGGCAATACGTACGCGTATCCCAAGTCGCGGTTTTTGGAAGAGCTGCCGGCGCTCGAGGTGTTGGAGAGCGACAGCGTGCCGTTGCCGCGCCCGGCAGGCGGCCGTTGGCGCGAAGTCGCCATTCACGAATCGGCCGGCGCGGGAGTGCACCTCGGGCTCAAGGACGGCGACCGCGTGCGCCACCCGAAATGGGGCGAAGGACGAATTGAAAGCATCGTGGGCGCCGGCGGTGACGGCCTCGTAACCATCGATTTCCCCAACGTCGGCCAAAAAATGCTCATGCTCAAATACGCGCCCCTCGAAAAGATCTAGGAGCTCCGAGCGGGGTGCGGGTCGCGGTTGCGGGAGCGATGGGACGCATGGGAACCATCGCGCGTGAAGCCTTGCAACGGACCGGAGAGTATTGCTGCGGCCTCGCGCGCCGCGCCGATCCGGAGCACGCTATTTTCGCCTCGCTCGACGAGATGCTCGCCGCGAAACCCGACGCAGTGCTCGATCTCACCACGCAGCCGTCCAGCTATAAAATCGTGCTCTCGACCGTCGACCGCGGAGTCTGCGTCGTCGTGGGGGCGAGCGGGTGGAGCGGCGAACAACGTGGCGCCTTAGCTGCACTCGCGGAAGAACGCGGCGTCGGCGCGTTAATCGTACCCAACTTCTCGATCGGCGCGACGTTGATGATGCGGTTCGCCGAGCAGGCAGCACGGTTCTTTCCGGATGCAGAGATCGTGGAGATGCACCACGCCACAAAAAAAGACAAGCCCTCAGGCACCGCCCGCGAAACGGCCTCGCGCATTCAAGCGGTTACGGAGAAAGCGCCGCCTATCCACAGCGTTCGTTTGCCGGGACTGCTGGCCCATCAAGCTGTGCTCTTCGCCGGAACCGGGGAGATGTTGACGATCCGCCACGATTCGCTCACGCGCGAGTCGTTCGTCGCGGGGATGCTCGCCGCGGTCCGCGCGGTCGTGCATCGGCGCGGCCTCTCGATCGGGCTCGATTCCATTTTTGAAGAGGCGGTTTCGTGAACGTCGCGGTCGTGGGTGCGACCGGCGCCGTCGGAGAGACGATCGTGCGGGTGCTGGAGGAGCGGCGCTTGCCGATCGCGGCGCTGGGAACCTTCGCATCGCGGCCTAGGGCCGCAGCGATTCGTTTTCGGGGCGACACGCTCGACGTGCACGCCGCGTCGGAAGCCGCACTGCAAGGCTACGACGTCGTGTTCTTTGCCGGAGGGGAAGAGGCCAGCGAACGTTACGCTCCGGCGCTGGTCGAACGCGGATCGATCGTGATCGATAACAGCGCGACGTTTCGGATGCAGCGCGGCGTTCCGCTGATCGTTCCGGAAGTCAATGCAGACGCGATGCAGGCCCAACATCGGCTCTTCCCCGTGGCGAATTGCACCGCCATCGTGCTCTGCACAGCGTTGCGCCCCGTGCGCGACGTCGCCGGTTTGCGCTGCGTACGGGTGGCAACGTATCAAGCGGCAAGCGGCGCGGGCCTCCCGGGGCTCGAGGAGTTTATCGCCCAGGAACGCGCCGCGGCCTGCGGCGATCCCGAGCCTCAACCATCGGTGTTCCCGCGGCCACTGGCGCGCAACGTGATCCCCCAGGTCGGTGCGTTCGATGCGTTCGGTACGAGCGGCGAAGAGCGCAAGGTTCGTGAAGAGACGCGCAAGATGCTCGATCTGCCCGATCTCCTGGTAAGTGCCACGGCGGTGCGCGTGCCGGTCAGAACGGCGCACAGCGAAGCGGTTTTCTTGCAAACGGAACGCCCGACGAGCACGGCGGAGCTCGGCGCCGCGTTTGCGAGTGCGCCCGGGATCGTCTTCTATCCTGAGGGTATCGTGACGCCGCGCGACGTCGAGGGCAGCGATGCAGTGCACGTGGCGCGCTTGCGCCCGGAAGACGATAGGAACTTCCTCCTGTGGTGTGTGGGCGATCAGCTCCGCAAAGGGGCGGCAACCAACGCCGTGCAGATTTTAGAGCTCCTCTTGACCAAGGGGTACATCACGGCGTGAACGCCACCCAGCGAATCGCGGTGCTCAAGTTCGGCGGCACGTCGGTTGCGACGCCCGAGCAGCGTGAGGTCGCGTACTGCCGCGTGCGCGATGCCCGCGAAGCCGGATTTGGCACCGTCGTCGTCGTTTCGGCGATGGGCCGATTCCCCGATCCCTATGCGACGGATTCGCTGCTCGCATTGATCGAAGGGCGCGCGGGCAATGCGAACGCCGACGTGTTGCTTGCCGCCGGAGAGCTGATTGCGGCCGCGGTCTTCGCCGACGGGCTGGTCGCGCAAGGCGTGGACGCCACAGCGCTATCCGGAATGCAAGCCGGTATCGTTACCGACGCTCGCCAGGGTGACGCCACGATCCTGAGGGTAGAACCCGACGCCATTTACCGCGTGCTTGCGCGCGGGGAGGTGGCCGTAGTCGCCGGATTTCACGGAGCGACCGAAGACGGAACCATAGCGACGCTTGGACGCGGCGGAACGGATCTCTCGGCCATCGCCATCGGACACGCGCTCGAGGCGCAACGCGTCGACATCTACACGGACGTCAGCGGCGCGATGACCGCCGATCCGCGCCGCATCGCCGGCGCGCGCACGATCGATCGAGCGTCGCTGGCCGAGATGACGGAGCTGGCCAATCACGGCGCCAAGGTCATGCACTATAAGGCCGCCGATTACGCAAACCGCACCGGCACGCACTACGCCATAAAAGGCTTGGAAACAGACCGCGGTACGCTGGTGGACGAAACGATCGACCATCACCGTCCCGTAACGGGCGTAACGGCTTCGGGGCGTGTGACCTGGGTGCGGATCATTCGCGGCGATATCGAATCGCCGCGGCGTCGCATGGAAACGGAGCTCGAAATGTTTCGTCGCGTCGCCGACGCGAAAATCTCCATCGATCAAGTCACCATCAATCAGGCGGGCGTCGCGTTCGTCGTGGAAGGCGATCGCGGGAGCGACATTCGCCGATTGCTCGGCGACCTAAACCTAGCGGTGCGAATACGCGAAGGCTGCTCGAAGCTCTCGATCGTGGGCACAGGCATGCGGGACGCGCCCGGCGTCGTCCATCACGTCGTGGAAGCGCTGTCGCGCGTGGACGTGGAAATCATCCATTGTACCGACAGCAACGTCACGATCTCGATTCTCGTGCCGGCTTCCGAGGTCACCCGTGCTGAGAGCGCCGTGCACGAGCAGTTCGGACTCGATAAAGGAGATCCGGTCGTATGAACGTCAACCTCGGAGCGATCCTTACGGCGATGGTTACGCCGTTCGACGAACGCGGCGACCTCGATCTGCACGAAGCGCAGCGCTTGGCGCGCTGGTTGGTCGAGCGTGGCAACGACGGACTGGTGGTTGCCGGGTCTACCGGCGAAGGCCAGACGCTCGATGCGGCGGAGCGCGTCGCGCTGTGGAAAGCCGTTAAAGAAGCGGTCGGGCGCGACGCGGTCGTCGTCGCAAACGCCGGCACGAACTCCACGCGCGAATCGGTGCTCGCGGTGGAAGCCGCCGAGGCGGCGGGGGCGGACGCCATTCTCGCGGTCGTTCCGTACTACAACAAACCAACGCAGAGCGGGATGCTGGCGCACTTCGGCGCGCTGGCGCAAGCCACACGGCTTCCGATCGTCGTCTACAACATTCCGGGTCGAACGGGCGCAAATATGTTGCCCGACACGCTGTTCGAGCTCGCCGAGCGGCATCCCAACGTCGCCGGCGTGAAAGAATCGAGCGGCGATCTCAAGCAGATCGGGATGATCTTGAGCCGCCGGCGTAAGGGTTTCATCGTCTGGGCCGGCGACGATCATCTCTTCCTTCCGTGTTTGTCGCTCGGAGCCGACGGGGTCGTCGGCGTAGCCTCGCATCTCTGCTCGCCCGAGTATCGCAGGTTGTTGGAAGCCCATCGCAGCGGTCGGGTGGACGAGGCCGCGCGCATTCACGCGTCGCTCATGCCGCTCATCGACGCGCTCTTTGCAACGACGAGCCCGATCCCGGTGAAGTGGGCCATGCAGCAGCTCGGCTTTGCGGTTGGATCCTGCCGTTTGCCACTGGATGAAATACCGGCGAACGTCGCAAAGAAGCTCCGGCCGCTGCTGGCGCCGTATACTCCCCAGCCGATCGAATCGCGGTGAGCTCGCTCGAGATCCTCGGATGTCGCCTGGATCCCATCGACGCGCAGGAGGCGACCGAACAAATTCTGGCGCTGGCGCGCGGACGCGACGGGTCGCAAGTCGTGACGCTGGGAACCGAAATGGTCGTTTACGCTCAGCGCGATCCGCGCTTTCGTGCGATCGTCAACGGATGCGCGCTCTCGCTGTGCGACACCGTCGGTCTGCTCGCGGTGGCTCGATGGCGCGGAGCGCCGCTGCGCGACCGCGTCACCGGCGTGGAGCTGATCGAGCGCCTCTGCGCCCGCGCGGCTGAGTGCGGTTTGCCCGTGTATTTTCTGGGTGGCGCAAACGGTGTCGCTGCGGATGCGGCCGCAATTTTAGAGGTGCGGTTTCCCGGCTTGCCGGTGGCCGGCGCACGCAGCGGATTTTTCGAGGAAGCACAAACTCCGGAGATCGTTGCGGCGATCGCAGCCAGCGGTGCGCGCCTGCTTCTCGTCGGGATGGGCTCGCCGCGGCAAGAGTACTGGCTTGCGGAACACCTGCGGGAAACCGCTTGCGGCGTTGGAATCGGCGTCGGCGGATCCTTCGATGTGATCGGGGGCCGCGTCGCGCGCGCGCCGCAGCTCGTTCGGGGCCTGGGCTTGGAATGGCTGTACCGGCTCGTCACGGAACCGCGGCGCTGGCGGCGCCAACTCGCGCTCCCGCGCTTCGTCGGGCTCATCGCGCTCGACGCGCTCGGCGTGCGTCCCGCAAAGAGCACGGCCGGCTCGTGAAAGCGATGATCCTGGCGGGCGGCCTTTCCACGCGTTTGTATCCGCTTACCAAGCTCGTCCCCAAGCCGCTCGTTCCCGTCGCCGGCGTGCCCAATGCCGCGCATCTGCTGCGCTACCTAAAAGCTTACGGCTTCGACGAGATCGCCATGAACGTGCACTATCATGCCGAGTCCATCGTCGCCGCGCTTGGCGACGGATCGCGATTTGGCGTGAAGCTTCACTATTCGTACGAATCCGAGCTGCTCGGAAGTGCCGGCGCGGTAAAAAACGTTCAATCCTTCTTCGGCGACGACGTCTTCGTGGTCATCGGTTGCGACGAGCTGACCGATCTGCGCCTCGACCGGCTGTTCGACTTCCACCGCGAGCGGGATGCCGTCGCGAGCATTGCGCTGGTCGCTTGCAGCGAGGTGAGCCAATACGGCGTCGTGGTCCTCGACGAGCGTGGAAAGGTCGTTGGCTTTCAAGAAAAACCGGCTAAAGGTACCGAGCGCAGCAAGCTGGTGAATACCGGCGTCTACGTCTTCTCGCCGGCAATCTTCGAACACATCCCAGCCGGTCAGTTTTACGATTTCGGCAAGCAGGTTTTTCCTTCGTTGCAAGCGGCGGGCGAGCGCTTTTATGGATTCGACGCGCGCGGCGCGTATTGGGCCGACATCGGCACGCCGGATGAGTATCGCCGCGCGAGCTACGACGTCGTGCGAGGAATCGTGCGGATCCCCCAGACGAATCCGAATGGCATCGATCCCTCGGCAACGGTCGCTTCCGACGCGCGCATCGAAGGCCCCGTGCGGTTAGGCGCCGGCGTTTACGTCGGCGAAGGCGTCTCGATCGAAGGGCCCTGTGTCGTTGACGATCGCGTGCGCATCGAGCCGGGAGCACGAGTGCAGCGTTCGATCTTATGGCAAGGCGCGACGATTGGGGCGCGCTCGCAGCTGAGCGATTCGATCGTCGGCAACGACTATCTCGTCGAACCCGAAAGCATTCTGGAAAACGTACTCGTCGCCGGGGAATAAACGGGTAGAGCTAGCTAGCCAATAGCTTCGTCGTGATCGAGCGGCATGGAGTGGCGCTCACTGCTCGATTTGCTTTTTCCGGCGCAGTGTGCGTGCTGCAATGCGCTGGGCTCCGGATTTTGCGAGAGCTGCGCGCCCACGGGAGAAAACATTCGCGTTCGGCTGCCCGGGCTCGCCGTGACGGCGCTCGGCCCGTACGAGGACAGCCTGCGATCGGCGGTGCTTGCGCTCAAGGACGGGCGGCGAGACGTCGCCGAGGCGCTCGGCAGAGCCGTTGCGCCGCTCCTGGAGCGCGGCTCGCTACTCGTGCCGATTCCGACGACGGCGAGGCGCCGGCGCGTGCGCGGCGCGGACGGCGTCGCGCTGGTTGCACGCCACGCCGCGGATCTTGCTGGGGCCGGCGTCCTGATCGCGTTGGAGCTGCGGTCCGGCGACGCGCAGCGTGGGCGTTCGCGGGCGCAGCGGCTTGCCGCCCGAGGGCGGTTTGCCTGTCAGGCCGCGAGCATCGCCGGGAAACGCGTCATTCTGTTCGACGACGTCTGCACCACCGGGTCGACGCTGCGAGACTGCGCCGCAGCGCTGCGCGAGGCCGGAGCGCTCGTCGAGCATGCCGTGGTCATCGCGGTAGCGAAGAGCGGCGACCCGTGGAGAGAGCCGATTCCCAACTGACGCCTCCGGACGAGCTGTTCTTGCAGCGCGCCTACGAGCTGGCCGCGCGCGGCGCCGGCAGCACCGCGCCGAACCCGCCCGTCGGTGCCGTCGTCGTGCGCGACGGCCGGCCCGTGGGTGAGGGCTATCATCACCGCGCCGGCGCGCCTCACGCGGAGGCCGAGGCGTTGCGTCAAGCCGGCTCAAATGCGCTCGACGCGACCCTCTACGTTTCGCTCGAGCCCTGCGGGCATGCCGGGCGTACGCCTCCGTGCACGCAGGCCGTGATCGACGCCGGCGTCGCCCGCGTCGTCGCCGGAACGCTCGATCCGGCGGGTCATGGGGGCGCGGCACAACTGCGCGAGCGCGGCATCGACGTCGCGATTGCCGGCGATTGCGCGGCGCTCGACCTGATCGAGATGTTCGCGCGTTCGAGCACGAGCCAGCGCCCTTACGTGGCGGTGAAGATGGCTATGTCGCTCGACGGCGCGATCGCGCGAAAGCCCGGCGTGCGAGAGCGGCTGAGCTCCGAAGAGGAACGGCGCTACGTCCGCGAGCTGCGGGTAGCATACGACGCGGTAATGGTCGGCGCGGGAACGGTTCGCGTGGACGATCCGCAGCTCACGGTTCGTCCGCGTCACGATCGCGTTCAGCCTTACTTTCGCATCGTCGCGTGTGAGAGCGACGCGCTGCCGCTGGAGCGCCGCGTGTTCGCGCCTGAAGAGGGTTATGCCAAAACGATCCTGCTGGCGCCCGCGGGTTTGCGGCAACGCTTCGAAGAGTTGTACGAGGCGGCGGACATACTCTGCGTGGGTGAGCCCGGCTCCCTTACGCTCGACCTGGCCGAAGCGATGAAGGCGTTGCGAAAGCGCGGCATCTGCAGCGTGCTCTGCGAGGGCGGCCCGAAACTCGCCGCGAGTTTGATTGCGTGCGGCCTGACCGATCGCTTCTATTGGGCCATTGCGCCGGTCTTCTTGCACAACGCGCGTGCCGTCGGAGTACTCGAAGGTTCGGATCTCGCCGCCCTGGGCGTGCGCGCGCGCTTCGACCGCGTGGAACGACTCGGCAACGACGTCATGCTTTCCGGGAGCTTTTTCGTTGTTTAGCGGTTTGATCGAGTACCGGGGCGCCGTGCTTGGGCTGGAGAGGCAAGCGCAAGGCGGCGCGACGCTGACCGTGCGTTGCGAGGGCGTGCAATCCGAACGGCCCGAACCCAAAGACTCGATCGCTATCGACGGGGTTTGCCTCACCGCGACGGCGATCCACGGAGAGATCGTCACCTTCGACGTCGTTCCCGAGACGCTGCGCTGCAGCAACCTAGGCGAACGTATCGCCGGCGACCTGGTGAACGTAGAATATGCGCTGCGTGTCGGCGATCGGCTGGGCGGCCATTTGGTGTACGGCCACGTGGATGCCGCGCCGCGGGTATTGGTCCGAACGCCCGAAGGACAGGGCGAGCGCCTGCGGATAGAAACGCCGGGTTCGCTTGCGCCGATGCTGGCGGCGAAGGGTTTCGTCGCGCTCGACGGCGTGAGCCTCACCGTTGCGGCGTCGGAGCGCGACTGGTTCGAGGTCGCGGTCATTCCGGAAACCTTGGCGCGTACGACGCTGGGCGCGCGCGTGCCGGGCAGCCGAGTCAATCTCGAAGTCGACCCTATCGCGCGCTACGCCCGTACGGTGCGATGACGCGCTTCCGCGACGCGCTTCCACCCGGCGCACGCGTTTTTGAAAGCCGGCTTCAAGTGCAGTGGGCCGACGTAGACGTTGCCGGCATCATGTATTTTGCGGCGTACTCGCGCTTTGCGGAGTATGCCGAGATGCAGCTCTTTGCCGACTTGGGCTTTCCCTACGAGAGCGTCTTCGCCGACTACGATTTCTGGCTGCCGCGCGTCCGGGTCGAAGCAGAGTATCACGCGCCGGCGTTCATGAGCGATTGGCTGCGTATGCGCACGCACGTCGAGCGGGTGGGCGCGTCGAGCGTGCGATGGCAAACGGTCGTGTTTAACGAGCGCAGCGGCGAAGCGGGAGCGGCCTTGACGTTGATCGTTGCGGCAATCGATGCTGCCACGAAGAAGAGCTGCCCGCTGCCGCCACCACTTCGGACCGCGCTGATGTCGTGCGTGGCCCCCGGCAACCCGTGATGGGGCCGCTTTCATCGCGCGTCGCAATGCTCGTCGCACCAAGACGGATTGAGTTACGGGACGAAGCGGTTCCGCAGGCTCCTCCCGGCGGAATCGTCGTTCGAATTCGGGCAGCATTGACCGATGGAACCGATCTCAAGACGTATCGGCGGGGACATCCCAAGATGCCCATGCCGACTCGCTTCGGCCACGAGTTCTCCGGCGACGTCGCGGCCGTGGCGGCGGGCGTGACTGCGTTTTCTCGCGGGGATGCCGTGATGTGCGTTCACACGGCGCCCTGCGGCATATGCTTTTGGTGCAGGCACGCCCAGGAAGAGCTTTGCGAAAGCATTATGCCGACCATGATCCTCGGAGCTTATTCGGACTTCATCGCCGTGCCCCAGCGCATCGTCGAGCGTAACTGCTTTAAAAAACCGCCGGACGTCGGCTATGCGGAGGGCGCGTTTCTAGAACCGCTGGCCTGCGTCGTGCACTCGGTTCGGACCCTCGCACCGCCGGCGAATTCGGTCGTTGCGGTTCTGGGCAACGGCGCTTTCGGAATTCTGCACGCACTTTTGCTGCGGCGCGAGGGGATCGACGCGTTGCTCTTCGGCCGGCGCCCCGAACGCGTTGCGCTGGCGCGCGAATTGGGGCTCGAAAGCTTCGACACGCGCGCCGCCTCGATCGCAGACACGATAAAGGAGCGCACCCAGGGCCGCGGCGCCGATGCGGCGATCGAGTGCACGGGAAGCGTGGAAATGTGGGAAAGCGCACCGTCGTACGTGCGGCGTGGCGGCCGCGTCTCGTTTTTTGCGGGACTGTCGAGCGAGGCGCGCGTTTCGTTTCTTGCCGCGCGGCTCCATTATGACGAGGTGCAGCTGCTTGCGCCCTTCCATTTCACGCCCGCCGACGTGCGTGAGGCATTCGATCTGATCGCCACGCGCGATCTTCCGTTGCGGCAGCTGATCACGCACAGCGGCGGCTTGAATACGATCGTCGAAACGTTCGCGAGGCTAGACGCAGGGGAAGGCATGAAAGCTCTGGTCGAGCCATGACGGCGCGGACGATGCGCGCGGCGGTGCTCTACGACGTGGACGACGTGCGCGTCGAGCAGCGGCCCATCCCGCAGCTTGGCGAGGGCGAGCTGCTCGTTCGCACGATGGCCAGCGGCATCTGCAGCGGCGACGTGATGGGATGGTATATCCGGCGAAAGGCCCCGCTGGTGCTCGGCCACGAGCCGGCCGGCATCGTGGCGGAGGTGCGCGGCGACAGCTCCTTCGCCGTCGGGGATCGCGTTTTCGTGCATCACCATGCGCCCTGCTTTGCGTGTCAGGCCTGCAGTCGCGGCCAGTACGTTCAGTGCCCCACCTGGCGCGCCACGCGAATCGAGCCGGGCGGGATCGCCGAATACTTCCGAGTTCCCACGCAGAACCAGCGCGACACGCTGCGCGTCCCGCTGGACGTTTCGTTTCCCGATGCGGCGCTGATCGAGCCGCTGGCCTGCGTTGTGAAGTCGCTGCGCCGTAGCGGCGCGGTCGCAGACGATCGGGTGTACGTGATCGGCCTTGGGGTGATGGGGCTGCTCCACGTGCTGGCGGCACGATCGCTCGGATGCGAAGTTTTTGCAAGCGATTTTATCGACGCGCGGCGCGACCTGGCACGGGCCAATGGCGCCACCGCATTTCATCCGCAGGAATCGCGCGACGTGCTCGGCTCAGACGCCGACGTCGTGATCTGCGGGCCGGGAACGCCGCAGGCCATGCAGCACGCATTCGAAGCCGTCGCTGCCTCGGGCACCGTCGTGATGTTTACGCCGTTTCCGCCCGAAGCGCCGATCGCCGTGGAACCCGAACGGTTTTATTTCAAGGACCTGCGTCTGGTCGCGAGTTACTCGTGCGGGCCCGACGACACGCGCAAGGCGTTGGAGTTGATCGAGCGGGGTCGCGTCTCGGCGGAAAAGGTTGGCGCTACGCTGATCGGCTTGGACGAAGTGCCGCAGGCCTACCGCGATTTGGCCGAGGCGCGGATCATCAAGCCGATCGTGAGCTTCGCTTAGCCCTCGGCATATATCGGCGGCGCCGGTTCGGGCACGGCAAGCACGACGTCGTCGGCGTGCGACGTGACGCGCCAGGCCACGACCAACGACACCGCGTACAGTAGCGCCGCCAACAGCCACGGCGCGCCGATCAATCCAAACGAGCGCCACGGGCCCGCGAACTGCGCAAACGTCAGCGTGAAGATTGCCGGGCCGACGAGCATCGAGATGCCTCGAACCGAGCCAAGAGCGCCCTGCAGCTCGCCCTGCTCGGCGGGGCGGACGTGCCGCGTCATCAGCGCTTGGGACGACGCTTGATACATTGGCAACGCGATGATCACTGCGGCAATGAGAAAAATGATGCCGTTGTTCGTGCCCAACAGCGCCAGCCCGATCACCGCGAGCGCGAGGCTCGCAAGCAGCGTACGCCGCTCGCCCAGCCGCGCGACGACCGGTCGGACCATCGTAGCCTGGTTGATTGCCGCAACGATTCCGACCAGCGCTAGCGTCAAGCCAACGCTGCCGGTGCTCCAGCCAAACGCGGCAATGCAATAGATCACCCAAATGTTCGGAAAGACTTCATGCGCGACGTACGTGATGAAGTTTACCCAGGTGAGGCCCCACAGTTCGTGATGCGAGCGCAGGAGCCGAAGCGACCCGAGTGGATTCGCGCGTTGCCATTGCAGCCGCTTCGCGCGGTGCTCGGGCGACAGCGATTCCGGCAGCACGAAGAGGCCGTAGAGCGTGTTGAGCAGCGCGAAGCCGGCGGCCACCCAAAAAGTCAAGCGCGGGTTGACGTTTCCGACCATGCCGCCGATAGCCGGGCCGAGCACGAAGCCGAGCCCGAAGGCGCTGCCGATCATGCCGAAGGCCGCGGCGCGTTTCTCGGGGGCCGTAACGTCGGCGATGTAGGCGCTGGCCGCCGTCATGTTCGAGGATGCAATACCGGACAGCACGCGGGCCGCAAAGAGCCATGCGAGATTGGGAGCGAGCGCCATGACAACGTAATCCACTACGGTCACGGCGTTTGAAATGAGGATCACCGGCCGGCGCCCGACGCGATCCGAGAGCATGCCGAGCAGCGGCGAGCAGAAGAACTGCATCAACGCCCAGACGGTCGCGAAGAGGCCGATGATCTGCGCGGCGTGCGCGAAGTCATTGCCTACGAAGCTCGCGATCAGTTTGGGTAACACTGGCCCGATCATGCCGAACGTCAGCATGTCGATGAGCACCGTGACGAAGATGAAGATCGTCGCGCCGGGGCGCGCGCTACCGTTGCGGATCGTAGAGAAGCTCCAGCCATAAATCCACGGCGCGATCGATGCGAGCGCGCTCGTGGGTCGCCAAAAGATCCAGCAAGAACCCCCTGAAGCCGGCGATCAGCAGCGTGCCGAGGGCATCGGCTTGCCCACGAGTATAGCCGGGCAGCATCGTGCAGGCTTCCAGGGCGCCGAGCCATTCATGGATCGCGTCGTGCAGGTAACCGGGGAAGCGCGACGTGTCCCGCAGCGCGAGCGTGTAGATCTCGAACGAGAGTTGGGTCAACGGTTCCCACTCCGGCTTGCTCCACTCGCGCCACAGGGCCCGAGAAACCTCACGCGGCGAGAGGTCCGTGAGGTTGAGATTCGCCATCATCGCGCGCTGACGACTGCGGCCGCGCCGCACGATCTCGACAACTAGATTCTCCTTCGACCCGAAGTAATAGAGCAGTACTCGAGGGCTCGATTTGACCGCCTTTGCGAGCGGTCGGAGCGAGAGCTCGGCCAAGCCGTGGCGGCAAACGTAGTCGACTGCCCGCTCGAGCAGCTCGGCGCGCCGCGCCTCGTCCACGGTTCTCGACACGGGCTATGCTAGCATACTTGAAACAGTCGTTTCAAGTATGGGGCGGGCTTTGCCCATTTAATGGGCTCGGAGCCTGATTTTATGGGCAGCGGGCCTATTTTGTGGGCAGTCGCTCAGGCTGAGCGGGGGAGCCCTCGGCGGCGCGGCGGATTAGAGAAGGCATGGCAGTACGCAAAAGGTTTGGTGTCGTGGGCCTGGTGGCCGCGCTCTTGGTTGTTCTGGGCTATCTCCAAAACGCGTCGTTCATGCACAAACTGCTGGAGGACGTTGGCTTGACGGGCCTCCTGAAGTGGCTACTTCCGCCGTGGCTTGGTCCATTTGTCACGATTTTCAGTTTGGCGTTCCTGGCGCTGTGGGCTTTTGAACCCCTCCTTAATTCTTCGGGTGCTCTGGAATCGGTCGTAGATTCATGGCTCGCGCGAAAGCGGCTCAGGATGACCACGTTTATCGTAGCTAAGAGGATGCGCCGATTCGCGGATGCGACCCTGGCCGACTACAAGTCGGGAAAGATAAATCGCAAAAACGATATGTTTCTCAAGAGATTTTTTGACCGCTTCCCATTTGAAAGTTATCAGTACCTGCAAGATCGGATGCAGGTGAAAATTTACGGCGGTGTTCGTCCGCAGGTTTCTAGCTTTACGCCGACAGGTCCTGAGATTGTTCCGCAAATCGCGGACTGCTTGGAGCGGCAGGCGCTGGAAATCCCAAACGACATACTGCTCTAGGCCACCGAGTCCTTATGCCAGAACTTCGCTTCGATTCCAAGCTCGTAGATGGACTGTACCAACACGCAAAGGTTGTGGCAGAGAATCTTGCACAGGACTTCGTTGACCTGCGCGATTTCCGTCTTGGAGCGGACGCGGGTCCCGAACTTGGATTTGATCATATGGAACGTCGTTTCGACGTTGCTGCGACGATGATAGTGGCTGAGGAAGTCGTCGCGGCGGTAGCGATAGTAGGAAAGCATCTTATTCCAGGTATGGGGCTTCCAGCCATTAGAATCGCGGGCTACCCCGAAGCGCGTGTTCGCCTTAGGAGAGATGAACGGCTCCCCTCCGTGATCGACTATCGCCTGCACGTTAGTTTGGGACAAGTAGCCTTTGTCGGCGGAAACGCGCTTCATGGCGAAGCGCTTGGCCGACGTTTCGAGCAGCGCGGGCAGCATCCGAGAATCATTCACGTTCGACGGGGTGATTTCGGCGCTCGCGATTACATTCGTGCGAGTTCCGACCATAATGTGCGCCTTCATCCATTGGGAACGCGCTATTTCACGCCCATACTTATGGCTAAACCAACGGTCGTAGATACAGCTAGAAAAGCCAGACGAATCGGCGGCAAAGTCGGTTTCGAGGGCGGCAAGCGGAGCCGCGCTTTCCTCGATCAGCGCCTTCAGGAATGCCGTGAGGTCGGGGTTCTCCAGCGCGTTAATCACCGAGTTATAGTGCGGGGCCTTGTCAATAAGCCCGCGAGCCTCAAAGTCGCGCAGATCGGAAGCGGTGCGGCGAGCGGACATTCCACCGTAGACCTTCATGGTCGCGCAAAAGATCGAGTCCGAGAGTGGCAAGCGGGGACGACCACGCCGTTGCACGGGATTGTCAACCACAGAACAGAGATCGCGCAACAGTTCGGCAACGCGAACCTTCTCATGCGTCTGCGCTGCATTATAGGACGACCATTCCTGGCGGTAGGTTATCGTTTCCGTAACCGTTCCGCTCGCTGTCGTCTGTTCGCGGCGGACAGTATATTCGACCGCGTAAACGTGCTTGCAGGGCTCTTGACGCAACTCGAAGTCTGGGCAGGTGCAAGTTGCCGGGTCGTAATCAACGACGTAAGTTCCGCGTCCCGTAGAGGACGGAACGAGCCACAAGTCGCCCCTGCGGGCCAGCTTCTTAGTGGCCGCGATTTCAAGGCCGCGCTGCTCTCTGGGTTCCATACAAGTATATTACTACAAGGTATAGCCACAGTCAACCTTCTAGGGGGTCCATTGACGTATATTCTTATTGGGTATAGCATTGGGCTATGCCGAGAGTTAGGATTTGGGGGTACCGCTGCGAGCGGTGCGGGCACGAATGGGTTCCGCGGGATAAAGACCAGGAACCCCTGGTCTGTCCGAAGTGCAAGAGCCCGTATTGGAACACTCCACGCAAGGCGTAGCGTGCTCGGGTACGCGGCATGACGGAACTCCGTCCGCGAGCGCCGGGCTCTGCTATTCCGCCGATCTATACCGAAGCCGACTTCGATTTTGTTGACGCAGGAATAAGGCGTGAGGTGACCATCCTCTCGCAAAGCGGAATCGAAACATTTGAGTCCTGCGAGGGTGGGCCAGGGCACACATTCCCCGAGCCAACCGTTCGCTTTCACGGTGGTTACAGCTCTGGCTCAAAGCCGTAGCTATTGCAATAGACTTCGGATTGCGCCCAGTCGCGTTACGCCGCTACTATACGGTCCAGGAGGGAGAGCTGATCGGACCAGCTTGGGAGATCACGTTTTTTAAGCCGTCTCTCCCAAACTGGTACCGATGGAGCAAGGGAGACTAAGCGCTACTTACCTTGCCGATTGCGCTCGGCGCAATCATGGCAGAGGTCGTAGCCTCCGGTCCCTGAAACAGCATCACCGTTCGCCTTTATATCTCGGCCTGGCGGACAGGTGCTGTTGTTGTGATATACACGGCGCGGCTTACTGGCCTCGCGCTTAGAATGGAACGCTGCAGTACTTGGCATATTGTGGTTTCCTTTTTGTGCCCCACCTTTTTTGCCAGGGAACTTATTCGTTCCGAGCGAACAATGATGGAGCGGTTGTAGCGATTATGTGAGGGTGGGGTGACTGACGAGACTTGAACTCGTATCGGCCCGCCTACCAAGCGGTTGCTCTACCTGTTGAGCTACAGTCACCGGAAGACCACCCGCCCCACGGGTGGCTTTCCTTTTATCTACTTCTCGGCCAACCGTCGCCACTCCTCCTCTTGTCGCGGCAGAAGTGGACTTGACAACTGGCTAGGTTTAGACAGACGCGTTCTGCTGTGGTATAATGAGTCCAATAAATGCCATTTCTAGTAAAATACGGGAATGACGTAGAGATCGAGGCCGCTACTGCGGTTGATCTTGAAACCATCCTAGCCGTGATCGACAAGCGCCGGGCTGGGGTCACAGCTCCAGCCACGGCCCCGGGGTCAGTTGCCGAGCGCATGGCTCAACTTATCGAAGGGCTGTCAGATCAGCATATCAGCCTTTTTAATGCCCTTACCGGGACGCCGGGCGGGCTTGACGACGACAGCTTACAGCAAAAACTCGGGCTGCCCAGCCGCCGAAACATTGGCGGCTTGCTTATGGGAATTACAAAGAGAGCCAGGTCCCTTGGGTTGAACATGGACAAGCAGGTCATTACCAAGCGCGTGGAGCGGTCAGCCGCTGGCGACCGATCATATGTCTATCGCTTGCGGCCAGAGGCCCAACAGGCTCTTTACGACGCTGGCCTTCCGAATGAAGCCCCGCCCGAAAGCCAGCGTCGCACCGGTGCGGACATTTTTGCCGAAGTAGTCGCGGAAGTAAAAAAGGTCGGTTTTCCCGCCTAGTCGCTTTTTGGGCAGATCGCGCCTTTTATAGGCAATCGCCCCTTTACAGGCAAAGCCTATGGGGCGTGTCAATTCCCCCGCGGTGCTGGCTCGCCAGGCAAAACGGGCTAGTTCGGCAGCGTGTTCGGGATCGTCGTGAAGCCGCCGAATGAGCCGGAGGGGGACGGACCGATCTGATATACCCCCTCAAACTTTGCGGCGGGGTACGTTTCCTGATCGATCAGCGGGAAGCCGGCGCTCACGGTCGAGTCCGATACGAAGATCAAGTTGGAGGTCGAGTTGAGACGGAACGTTCCCGCGCAATAGGTCGCGTTGAGGTTGCGCCTGCGTGACGTTCCTCGCTCGTACGGCTTGGGATAGATGATCATGCGACCTTCGAACCCTCCCGCGCAGAGGTCCGGGTTGTCGACGACGATCAACGCGTCAGTCTTTGGATCGACGCCAATACCGCCCGCGTAACCACGTTCCGCCCGTAAGCGAAGGAGTTTCTTACATGCCTGGGAGCCCTGGGGATACTCGATGACGCCCATGAAGCCCCCCGCGCCATAACCGTTGACGAAGACGTCGCCTTCATCGTCGGCGGCGATCGCGACGCCGTCATTGACGTACGGACATGAAATGTCCGTCGGCGTTGACGATCCGGCTCGGAATACTGCGACGTTCGCAAGGTTCAGGACATAGAGCGTGCCCTTCTTGTCGATGGCGAGGTCGACTGGGCTGCCGTATGGGTCGGAAAATGTCTTTTGTGCTTTCGTCCTGACGTTGTAGGTGACGAGCTCCGCTGGAGAATAGATGGTGATCGCTACAACGTCGCCGTTTGCGACCAGCCCGTAGCCGGTGTAAATCCCGAGAGGTGCGGAGAGTGGCTGAGGATTGTTGCCTCCGCCGGGCTGGATCGGCCAGTATTCGAGCGCTCCGCTCTGAGTGTTAAGCGTGATTAAGGCCGGAGTCTTCAGCTTGGGCGCAAGCATGCTGCGCGCTTCGGGCTGCGCCGCGGAATAACCGGGGACGCTTGGCGTCGAGCCGCCCTGGCAGCCGGCGGCAACAACCATTGCGAAAACCAGTGTGGGGCCTGCGAAAAGGGGCTGCAAACGCATCGAGCTCACCTCCGAGCGACGGCATGGTCAGGTACGATTACGCGCGGACTCTTTCCTAGCGGACGCCGTCGCACCGAGCGCGAATCTTCGGCGCGTGACACGACGGGGAATTCGAAGATCGGCGAAAGTCGGGCTGGTTTTGGTGCTTGCCGCAGTGGTCGTGCCGTTTCTGCACGCTCCGGACCCACTGAAGTTTACGATCGCGATGGCAGCACTCATTGCCGTCGTCTACACGGCGCTCGACTATCTCGGCGTCCAAAGGTTCCGTCATGTGTCGGCCAGGGTCGCTATATACGTTGTGAGTTATGGCATAGCCGTAGCCGCATTGTGGCAGCCTCTTGCTCGAGCGACCGGATTCGTAGCCGACGGCTCGAGAAGCGAAGCACTCCAGGTCACCATCGATGGCACCACCACTTACGATCCCAAAACCGCAATCCTCATCAGCAACATCAGCGGCGATGCAATCGCGAATCTCCGCATCTGGGGATACACGATTCTTGGAGGTGACCTTATGATCGGCAACCCCGTCATTAGGGTACAGGAGCGATCTGGGTGCGACGTGATTCCAACGCTCCCAAAGCAGGGTGAGTTCCGCACCAGCCTGTCTCGAGTGCTAATGTCACACATGCAGCCGAACCGCGTATCGCAAGCCGATCCCGTGAAATCGCTGTTCGTCTATGCGGTTTACACCGACGCGAGAACCGGTCGGGACCGGGAATGGTCACAGTTTTACTCGCGCACGCCCGCGGGGTGGCGCGTCAACGATTTTGACCCCGGCTACGCTCCGCTCGGCGACATGCTCCCTTACGCGAGAAGGCTCTGCAAATACACCGGCCCTTAGGGACCCCGGTCCGCATTGCTCGCTTGTTCGCCTAAGGAATTTAGCAGGCAACGGTGGCTTGACATTTGTAAACTTCGCCGTAGGCTTGGGTCATGGGCCGTTTTGCCGATCTGTTAATCTCCGCGATGGACGACGCCGGGGTCTCGGCCGCCGAGCTCGCCGCGAGCGCCGGTCTCACCGAATCGGCGATCTCGCTTCTGCGGGCGGGGCGCCGCGAGCCCTCCTATCGCACGCTGCAGCGCCTTAGCCACGTATTTCCCTCGCTCGGCGAGCAGCTGGCGGAATCGCGCGGTCCGTTCGATTCGATCGACGAGGCCATTGCCGACGTCCGCGCCGGAAAGATGGTCGTCGTGCTCGACGACGAGGATCGCGAGAACGAAGGCGACTTGGTGATGTCGGCGCAAATGGTCACGCCCGCCGCGGTGAACTTCATGCGCAAACACGCGGGCGGCCTGATCTGCGTTCCGATGGTGGGAGCTCGGCTCGACGAGCTTCACATCCCGCAAATGGTTCGCGACAACACCGCGGTGCACGAGACGGCGTTTACCATCTCGGTCGAGGCCCGCGGCATGACGACGACCGGCATCTCCGCGCACGATCGCGCCGCGACGATCAAGAGGCTGCTCGACCCCGAGGCGAAGCCCGCAGATTTCTTGCGCCCCGGTCACACGTTTCCACTGCGAGCCCGTGAAGGCGGAGTGCTGGTGCGCGCCGGACAGACCGAGGCGGCGGTCGATCTTGCCCGGCTCGCGGGCCTCTATCCGGCCGGCGTCATCTGCGAGATCATGGCCGACGACGGGACGATGGAACGCTTGGAAGGGCTGCGCGCCTATGCCGATCGCCACGGCCTCAAGCTCGTCACGGTCAAGGACTTGATTGCATATCGCATGCGCAACGAGAAGCTCGTGAAGAAAATCGCCGAGTTCGAGCTCCCCACGACGTTCGGCACGTGGAAGGGCATCGCGTACAACACCAGCATCGACGAAAACACCCACGTGGCATTGGTGATGGGGGAGATCGGCCAAGGCAAGGATATCCTCGTCCGCGTCCATTCCGAGTGCATGACCGGCGATGCGTTGCACTCGATACGCTGCGACTGTGCGGCGCAACGCGACGGTGCGATGCGCCTGATCGAAGAAGGGGGCCGGGGCGTTTTCCTTTATCTGCGTCAGGAAGGCCGAGGCATTGGGCTTGCCAACAAGCTGCGAGCCTATGAGTTGCAAGACCGCGGCGCCGATACGGTCGAGGCGAACGTCGCGCTCGGGCTTCCGATAGATAAGCGAGATTACGGCATCGGCTCGCAGATCCTCGCCGACCTCGGTGTGAAAGAGATGCGCCTCATCACCAATAACCCCAAGAAGATCTTCGGGCTCGAAGGGTACGGGCTCAAGATCGTGGGACGCATGCCCTTACAGACCGCCCCAACGCCGCACAACAAACATTACATCGCCACGAAGCGCTCCAAGCTCGGCCACATGCTGGACGATGAGGCCGCCTCGTGAAGCAAAACGGCGCGCCGCAGCCCGCGGCCCCGAATTGCGCGGGGCGGCGATTCGGAATCGTCGCCGCGCGATTTTACGCCGATCTTGCCGAGAAGCTCGTTGAAGGCGCCAAAAAAGCCTTGCACGACTGCAACGTCGCAGACGCCCAAATCAGCCTGCACGACGTTCCCGGCTGTTTCGAACTGCCGCTGGCCTGCCGCAATCTCATCGAGAGCGATCGCTTCGATGCGCTCGTTGCGCTGGGCGCCGTGATTCGCGGGCAGACGCCGCATTTCGAGTTCGTTGCGGGCGAGTGCGCGCGCGGGATCATGGACGTGCAGCTCGCCACCGGCACGCCGATTGGTTTCGGCGTTCTCACGACGGAGAATTTCGAGCAGGCGGAGGAGCGGGCCGATCCAAAGCGCGGCAACAAGGGCTACTCCGCTGCGCTCGCCGCCGCAACGCTGCTATGCCTGTGATGGAGTCCTTTGAGGTCGTCGCGTGGGACGACGACGCGGTGCGCTATCTCGATCAGCGCTTGCTTCCACACGCGGTTCGCTACGAGCGTGCCCAAACGGTGGACGACATCGAGCGCGCGATCAAAACGCTCGCCGTTCGCGGTGCGCCGTGCATTGGCGTCTTCGGCGCGTACGGCGTGGCGTTGCTGCGCCGCACCATCCCGGACGACGCGCTCTTCGCGCAATCGGCGCGGCGCGTGCGCGAGGCGCGGCCGACGGCGGTCAACTTGGCGTGGGCGGTCGATCGCGTTGTCGCCGCGGGCGATCCGTTGAACGAAGCCCGAGCCATCCACGAGGAGCAAATCGCGATCGACGCAGCGATCGGCACCAACGGGCTGGAACTCATCCCGAAAGGTGCGCGGATCCTCACGCACTGCAATACGGGGCCGCTGGCAACCGGAGGCGGTGGCACCGCGCTCGGCGTCATCATCACCGCGCAGCGCGCCGGTAAGAAGCCGCGCGTCTTCGTCGGTGAAACGCGCCCGCTGTTGCAAGGCGCGCGGTTGAATTGCCTGGAGCTGCGACAAGCGGGCGTTGAGGCCGTCCTCATCGTGGATGGCGCCGCGGCCGTCTCGATGAAACAGCACCGGATCGATCTCGTGATCGTGGGAGCGGATCGCATTGCGCGCAACGGCGACACCGCCAACAAGATCGGCACGTATTCGTTGGCGATTTTGGCGGCGCACCACGGCATTCCGTTTTACGTTGCGGCGCCGCGCTCGACGTTCGACCTGACGCTGGCCGGCGGCGATGCCATTCCCATTGAGGAACGTTCCGCCGACGAGGTCGCGTCGTTTGCCGGTACGCGCGTCGCGCCGGAAGATGCGGCCGTCTACAACCCGGCATTCGACGTGACGCCCGGGCACTTGATCACGGGCTTCGTGACGGAATTTGGCGTGCTGCAGCCCCCCTACGTGGAATCGATCCCCGAACTGGAGTTCAGGCCTGAAATTTTACGATTTTCTCGATAAGGCGCCCGCGATTGGCAAGCTGGTCATCATCGAGGGCACCGAGCGAGTGCTGGCGGACCGCGCGCTCGAGGTCATCCTCGATCGTCTTTTGCCGCCGGAAGTCCGAGACCTCAACCTAAATCGGTTCGCCGCGGAGAGCCTCACCGACGCGACGGGCGTCAGCGAAGCCGTGCAAGCCATGCCGTTTTTGGCCGAGCGGCGCATCGTCGCGGTCACCGATACGCAATTGATGCGGGCGGCGCCCCGGGAAGCGCTGTGGGCCGTCGCGCAAGACGTACCCGAGGGGAACACCCTAGTGCTGCTCGATTTGCTGTCGCCGCGCTCGCAGCGTCCCATGGCCTTCGGCGCGCTGGCCGGACGCGCCGCATTGCGCGTCGACACGACCGCCGGCGAAGACACGCGCGAACGTTTCGTTCAAGAAACGCTTCAGCGCATCGAAGCCAAGGCCGAAGCGCGCGTCGTCGAAGAGCTGGCCCGCAGCCAAGCCGATCTCGCCGCCGTGCGCAACGATCTGGAAAAGCTGGGCCTAGCCGGTAAGCGCATCACGATCGCAGACTTGGAACGCGAAGCGCTCGCGATCGAGGATCCCAAGGCGTATAAGTACGCGAGCGCGCTTGCGGAAGGGAAGATCGCGCAGGCGCTGGCCATCGCACACGAATCGTTTGCCAACGATCCCCGAAACGCCGCGATACCCTTGCTATCGGCGCTGGCGACGGAATGCAACTATCTGTGGGAATCGTCGCGCCCCGGCGGCGAGCTTCCCTCGCGCGCGCGATGGCGCGAGCGTTTTCTGCGCCCGCTCGCCCGCCGAATCGGTGAGCGCCGCGCGCGCATCGCGTACGAGCGTGCCGTTCGGGGCATCGAGGCTATCGTTACCGGTCGCGCGGGAAACGACCCCGACGATCACCGCGCCTTGGTCGACCGCATCAGCGTCGAACTTTCCAAGCTCTCGCGTCGCTAGATGCTCCACTGCCAGGCATTCCAGGATTCGCTCGACGGGTTCGGATCGAAGCCGTGGAAGTCGCTGCTGAGCGCTTCTTGCATCCGCTGCCACCAGAAGAAGACCAGGGGATTGTCGACCGACAGTTGGCGTTCGATCCGCGCGTAGGCGATCTTGCGCGTCGCGCGGTCGTAATGGGTCAACGCCATGGTTTGGGCGGCGTCCATCGGTGCGCTGCAATACCGCGAATCGTTGTAGCCGTGCGGGGGCATGTTGTCGCACGTGAACTGCGACGAATCGTCGGGGTCGATCCCGGAAACCCAGGGATAGAGCAACAGATCGAACTTTCCACCGTGCGCGATGCCGCCCATGCCCTGCGGGGCGTAAAGGATGTCGAGCGGATAGTATTTGACCTCAACGTCGATACCGATATGCCGTAACGCGGCCTGTATCAGCAGACTCTCGGAGCGGTGGGTCGCAGTCTGCGTGTCGGTCGCCAGCAGCAGTTGCAGAGGGCGTCCGCGCTTGCGCACGACTCCGTCGGAACCGGCGATCCAGCCGGCGCGCTCGAGCAGCCGCGCCGCGGAGACCGGATCGTACGGCACCGATTTTACCGTCGGATCGAACGCCCACATCCAGTTGGGCAGGTCCTCGCTCGCGATCGTCGCCTGTCCGTGGGCAAGATGCCGCACGAGAGACGCCTTGTCGATGGCCGCCGCAATGGCGCGGCGTACCAATGGATCGGCTACGGCGGGATGCGCGAGATTGAACATCATGCCCTCGTAGCCGTTGACGTTGGCCCAGACGATTCTCGCGTCCGGCACGGATCGCAGTGCCGGATACGTTTGCAGGGACGGCTCGTAGATAAAGTCGATGGCGTGCGTTCGCAAGAGATCGATCGCCGTATCTTCGTTCGGAATGAATTGAATCTCAACCGAGCGCAGCTTCGGCGGACCTTCGAAAAAAGAGGCATTGGCCGTCATCGCAACGCGGTCGCCGTGGCGCCAGCTCTCGAATCGAAACGGCCCGTCGCTGACCGTCGGTGCGCTGTCGAACGGCACGCGATTGAAATCCGCGTAACGGGCGAGGGCGTGTGCCGGCAAAACGTCGTAGGGCTGATCGCTCTCGGCAAAAAACGTGTTGACGAAGGGCGCGAAGCGCTGCCTCAGGTGGATGACGAGCGTGTGCGCGTTGGGAGTATCGATCGAACGAACGTCGTCGTAGCCGTGGCGAGAAACCACGTCGTTGTTGGGATTACGGATCGCCTGCCACGACCACACGACGTCGTGTGAAGTGACCGCCGCGCCGTCGGTCCAACGCGCGTTTCCGCGCAGATGATAGCGAATGGTCAGACCGTCCGCGCTGATGCCGCCGTTCGCTTGGGAAGGCACTTCGGCCGCCAACATCGGCACGGGATTCCCACGAGCATCGGCAGAGAGCAGCGGCTCGAACATGAGGCGCGTGATAAATCCTTCCGTCGTCGTCGCGGAGAGCAACGGATTGAGCGTCTTGGGTTCTTCGCTGACGGCGACGCGCAGCACGCCGGCCTTCGTCCACGAGTGGCGCCCATGTGCCAGGCTGCCGTTCTTCGAGCAGCCGGTGCCGGCGCTCGCGGCAGCCGACAACAACGCGATCAGCCATAGCGATCGTGTCTTCATTGCCGTGCTGTACGGTGACGAGGCCGCGGCTTCCCGTGAGGCGAACAGCTTAGCAGTTCATGGACTACAGCAACTACGCCTCGCCGTACTCGTGGAGATACGGCCGCGCGGAGCTTCGTTCGCTTTTCTCCGAGCACACGCGCCGCCGGCTCTGGCGAGCCGTCTGGGTTGCTCTGGCGCAGGCGCAAGCAGCGCAAGGATTGATCACTCAGGCCGAGCTTGACGATCTGCGAGCCCACGCGGGAGACGTCGACATCGAAGCTGCCCTCGAAATCGAACGTGAGATTCACCACGATCTCATGGCCGAGATTCGCGTGTTCGCGGCACAGGCAAAGCACGGCGGCGGAAAACTGCATCTCGGTGCGACGTCAATGGACATCGAGGATACGGTCGAGACATACCGGTTGCGCGTCGCGCTTTCGCTCGTCGGAGAGAACCTCTCCCAGCTGCTCGTGGCTTTCGGCGCGAAGATTCGCGCGCACGCCGATCTCGTTTGCATAGGGTTCACGCACCTGCAGCCGGCGGAACCGACGACGCTTGGGCATCGCCTCGCGTCCTACGCTCAAGACTTGCTCGTGGACGACGAACAGCTGCGCTTCGCCTTTGAGAATCTGACCGCGAAGGGGTTGCGCGGCGCGGTCGGCACGGCCGCTTCCTACGAACACCTCGCGAACGAACCGGGCGGCTCGGCGGAAATCGAAGCCTACGTCCTCGAAGCGTTCGGATTGCGCGCCCGCGACGTCAGTACGCAGACCTACCCGCGCAAGCTGGATTATCTGCTCCTCGCTGCGCTGGCGGGGCTGGGCGCGTCGCTTTCTAAGTTCGCAGCGGACGTGCGGATTCTCGCCAGTCCCGGTTTCGGTGAGCTGGCCGAACCCTTCGGGCGCTCGCAAGTCGGAAGCTCGGCGATGCCGTTCAAGCGCAATCCGACTCTTAGCGAGCGCATTTGCTCGCTGGCACGCCTGCTTCCGGCGTACGCCGAGGTTGCCTGGCAGAACGCAGCGACCAACTTCTTGGAACGAACGCTCGACGACAGCGCCAATCGGCGAACCATTCTACCCGAGGCGCTGATGTGCGCCGACGAAATCGTAACGCTCGCACGGAAGGTCGTCGAGGGGCTCGGCATTGAGGAGCGGCGCATCGCCGCAAACCTGCGCACGTATGCTCCCTTCGCCGGAACCGAAGCCGTCATGATGGAAGCAGTCCGGGCCGGCGGAGACCGCCAGCGACTGCACGAAGCTCTGCGCGGTGCATCAATGGAAGCGTGGGCGGCGGTGGGCCGTGGGGAAGATAATCCGCTTTCGCGCCTGCTCGCCGAGGACCGCGAATTGATCGCACTCGTCGATCCCGCCGAAATCCGACGCCTGCTGGATCCAAGCAGCTACGTCGGCACCGCGCCGCAGCGCGCGCGCTTGCTGGCCGATCGTGTCGAAGGCCTGGAGCCATTTCCACGCCAAATCGAGGTACGGCTTACTTGAACAAAGGGATCGAAATCGCGCGCGGCAAGACCAAAGTACTTTACGAAAACCCCGGGCAGCCGCATCAGCTGGTCGTCGCGCAGACGGATTCGATTTCCGCGGGAGACGGAGCGCGCCGCAACGAGATTGCGGGCAAGGGTCGCTTGGCAGCGCAAACCACCGCGCGCGTGTTTCGGTTGCTCAATCTCTGCGGTCTGCCGACCCACTATCTCACCGGCGGCGAAGACGACGACAACAACGAGATGGTCGTCCGGCGAGCCAACATGATTCCGCTCGAGGTCGTGACGCGCGGAGTCGCCGCGGGCTCGTTCGCAAAGCGCAACCCCGGCGTCCAGCGAGGAACGCTGCTCGTCCCGCGCGTCATCGAGTTCTTTCTGAAGGACGACGCACAGCACGATCCGATGATTTCGCCGGATCAGATCGTCGCTCGCAGTATCGCGGCGCCGCAGGAAATCGGGATCATGACCGAACTGGCGCGGCTGACCTTCGATATCCTCTCCCACGCGTGGCGAAAGCGCGACGTGCTGCTGGTCGATTTGAAGATCGAGTTCGGGCGCCTGGCCGGAGGCGAGAATCAAGGTCAGTTGGTCATCGCGGACGTCATCGACAACGATTCGTGGCGCATCTGGCCCCAGGGACGCGAAGAGCTCATGCTCGACAAGCAGATTTACCGAAACCTCCAAACTGTGGATGAAGCCGCGTTGGAAGACGTCAAACGAGCCTACGAGCGTGTCGTGGACTTGGTGGGGACGTTCCCGGTCATGCGTTCCGGCATGGTCGCGATCATCGCGGACGCACCATCGCAAGTCGAGCGGGCGAACGAGGTGGTTACCGCGCTCGGTCAGCTCGGGTTACCGACGGTGCGGCACGTCGCGAGCCCGTCGGCCACGCCCGGTTACGTGCTGCAACTGATGCAACAGCTCGAAGCCAGCTTTGCGCGCCTGATCGTCGTCGCGGTGGGAGAGAACGAGCTGCTGCGCTCGATGCTGGATGCCGGCTCTTCGGCGCCGGTGCTCGACGGTCGAAACGAACCCGAACGGCTGACCATGCAGTGCGCGAAGCTCTTGGGGCTCGAAGATACGGTGCTATATGGGCGAACTCTCTTGATGCAGGCTAACGCGCGCTCGTCGGTGCTGCATGCCGATGCGTCGCTGCAACAGCAAGCGCCGGTACCGGCGGGAGCCGCGATTGGTTAGTTCCGGCGTATCCGGAACTCCGAACGTCGCACTGCGCGACGACGAGCTGGCGCGAATCACCGAAAAGCTCGGGCGAGAACCCTCGATCGTCGAACTGCACGCGTTTGATGCCCAATGGAGCGAGCATTGCAGCTATAAGTCGAGCCGCCATCACCTAAAACGGCTCCCGATTAGCGGTGCGAGCGTGGTTCTGGGCCCGGGTGAAGACGCGGGCATCGTGCATCTCGGCGTCCACGGTGGCGAGCGCTTTGCCATCGTAGCTGCCCACGAATCGCACAATCACCCGTCGCAGGTGGTTCCCTTCGAGGGCGCGGCGACGGGCGTCGGCGGCATCGTCCGCGACGTCCTCTGCATGGGTGCGGAGGTTATCGCCATTGCGGACGCCTTGCGCTTCGGCGAGCCTCTCGAAGATTCGCACCAATCTTACGTCGCACAAGGCACGGTCGAAGGAATCGGCGCGTACGGAAACGCGATCGGCGTTCCAAATATTGCCGGCGACGTATATTTTGACGGCGGATTCGACGAGAACTGTCTGGTCAACGTCGTTGCGCTTGGCGTCCTCAAGGAAAGCGGCGTCATCCATTCGTTCGCGCCCAAGGACGCGGAGGGATGGAAAATCGTGCTGGTCGGTAAGGCGACCGATCCCAGCGGATTCGGCGGCGCGTCCTTCTCTTCGCTGTCGCTGGACGCGGAGGATGCCGAGCTCAATAAGGGCGCCGTTCAGGTTCCCGATCCGTTCTTGAAAAACGTGTTGATGCGCGCGACGTATCGCGTCTTCATGGTGTTGCGCGAGCTCAAAATCGTGGCGGGCTTCAAAGACCTCGGCGCAGGCGGCATCATGGGGTGCTCGGCCGAGATCACCGCGCACGCCGGTTACGGAGCAGACATCGACCTCGACAGCGTCAACGTTGCGGTCGAGGGCATGGCGCCCGAAGTCATCGCGGTGGGCGAGACGCAGGAACGGTTGCTGTGGGTGCTGCCTCCCGAAATCGTGCCCGAGGTGCTGCGCATCTACAACGACGTCTTCACTTTGCCCGACGTCGCGTACAACGCGCGCGCGACCGTTATCGGGCGCGTCACCGCGGAACGGCGCTACGTGATGCGCTACCAAGGCAGCGTCGTCATGGACGTGGAGAGCGAGTTCCTCACCGGTTCGATTCGGGACGAGTTGCCCTACACCGAGGTGATCCATCACGTCGGCGAGGTCCAAGAGCTGCCGGCCGTGGACGTCGAGCTGCTCTTTCCACAGGTGTTGGCGCACCGCGACGTCTGCTCGCGGGAGCCGCTGTACCGTCGCTACGATGCCGTCGTACGCGGCGCGACGGTTCTGCCTCGCGGCCGCGCCGATGCCGGCGTGCTTGCGCCGATTCCCGGCTCGCGTTTGGGCGTGGCGCTGGCCGTTGCCGGAAATCCACGCTACGGGCGCATCGATCCCCGCTACGCGGCCGAACACGCGGTGCTCGAAGCGATGCGGCGCGTCGTTGCGGTGGGTGCGCGGCCGATCGGACTCACCGACTGTTTGAACTTCGGTAATCCGCGCAAGCCGGAACACTATGGAGCGTTCGTTGCGGCCGTCGAGGGATTGGCGCATGCCGCAACGCAGCTCGATCTGTCGTTCGTCTCCGGCAACGTCAGCCTCTACAACGAGTCAGCCGACGGCGATGCGGTTCCGGCGTCGGCCATCGTCGCGTGCATCGGCGCGCTCGAGGACGTCGGCGGCGTGGTAACGCCGGGCTTGAAAGCGCCGGGCTCGTCGCTTCTCTGGATCGGGAGCCGCGAGATGGTCGTAGGCGGGTCGGTGCTGGCCGAAGTGCTGGGCATCGACGGCACGCTGCCGCGCCTTTCGTACGGCGCGGAGCGAGCGGCGGTGGCTATCGTCCACGACGCGATTGCGCGCGGCGTACTGCGATCGTGCCGCGCGGTTCGCAGCGGCGGAATGCTGACGGCGCTCGCGCGGCTGGCGTTCGATGCAATGCTGGGGGGCCGAACGATCGGCGCCGAGATCGATTTCGGCAATCCGCTCTGCGAGGCGGGCGGGTTTCTGTGCGAGGTCAGCGACGATAGCGGCATCGATCTCACCGGCGTGCTTCACGTGGGTGAGACCAACGACAAGCCGGAGTTGACCGTCACCGGCGTTCGCTTCGACATCGGCCGATTGTACGAGATCTGGTCGCGGCCACTCGCGGAGCTGTATTCGTGAGCGCCCGAATCGCCGTTCCGGTTTTTCCCGGCACGAACTCCGAGGATGAAACCGTTCGTTTACTCCGCGATTGCGGCGGCGACGCCGAACTCGTCCACTGGTCGCAGGCCGAGACATTGGCCGAGTACGATGCCTACGTGCTCTCCGGTGGTTTCGCGTACGAAGATCGGATCCGTGCCGGTGCGGTGGCCGCGCACGATCGCATGATGGATTTCGTCATGTCGGCAGCTGCGGCCGGAAAACTCGTTTTCGGGGTCTGTAACGGTGCGCAGATCCTATTGGAAGCGGGGCTGGTTCCCGGAACGGGCGAGCCGCGCAAGCCGACGGCGGCGTTCACCAAGAATGCACCCTCGGGGCACTTCGTTTGCCGGCACGTGTATCTCAAGCTCGCCATGGAGCCGGCACGGTGCGCCATTACCGCGGGCTTACCGGCCGAGGCGCTCGTTCCGGCATGGGCGGCGCATGCCGAAGGGCGGCTCGCCGCAACGCAAGAGCACGTGAGCGAAATCGTTTCGGGCGCGCATCTGGCCTTTGTCTACGCGCACGCGAACGGCGCCGTTGACGACGCCGCCGTTCCGAACGGTTCGGCGTTGCGCTGTGCCGGATTGGTGAATCGCGCCGGGAACGTCCTCGCGATCATGCCGCACCCCGAGCGCGACGCTTGGAACTACAATCATCTCGATCGGCGCGAAGGCGACGATCCGCTCGCGCCGTCCGGCGGTGCAACGCTTTTCCGCAGCTTCGTCGCGGCGCTATCGTGAAGAAAACCGCAGCGATCGGTCTGAAGATTCCGGACAACACCGCGTATACGGCGTTGGTAACGCTGCGCCGGCTCGGCGTCGCGGTCGAGCGCGTGGAGCGCAGCGAGATCCACGTCTTCGACGACGACGGTGACGCCGATGCGCTCGTGGTGCGTATCGAGACCGACGAAACGATCTTCAACCCCAACAAGCATCGCCTAACCCTGCTGGACGGCGAAGCGCCGCGTCCGGGCGAGGTATGGATCGAACCCATCGTTCGGCCAAAGGGCGAAGGCGGCAGGGAGGCTGAAGCCTGGCGGCTGTTCGATGAGGCCGGCGCTCCGGTCGGACCGAGCGTGCTGGCGGCGGCAATCGAACGCCTGTTATGCAATCCGGCGATCGAACGCGCCGTTACTATTGATGAGAGGAGCGCATGAACCGGCCGTATACCATCGCGACCTTGGGCTCGCATTCGGCATTGCAGATTCTAAAGGGCGCGCACGACGAGGGCTTCCGCACGCTGGCGATCTCCAATCGCGACACGGAGCGCCTCTACCGATCGTTTGCCTTCGTCGACGAGGTCATTGCTTTGGAGCAATACTCCGAGTTCATGACGCTGATCGCGGAGCTCGAAAAACGAAAGGTGATCATCGTACCGCACGGTTCGTTCGTCGCGTACCTTTCGCTCGACGAGCACAAGAAGATGACGATCCCCTACTTCGGCAACAAGGCGGTGCTGGATTGGGAGGCGAGCCGTGAGCTGCAGCGCGAGTGGCTCTCTCGCGCGGGCCTCAAGCTGCCGCGTCAGTTTCGCAGCGGCGCCGAGATCGACCGGCCGGTCATCGTGAAGCTCTACGGCGCGGCCGGCGGCAAGGGCTACATGTTCATTCGAGACACCCACGATTTCGAAGTCCGCGCGACGCATCTCAAAGAAGCCTACACAATTCAGGAATACATCATCGGCGTCCCGCTGTACATTCACTATTTTTATTCGCCGCTGCAAGACAAGCTCGAAATCATGTCGATGGATCGGCGCTACGAAACGAACGTCGATTCGCTCGGCCGCATCCCGGCCGCGGCCCAGGAAGGCATGGACGTTAGCCCATCCTACGTCGTGGTCGGCAACCAGCCGGTCTCGCTGCGGGAGTCGATGCTCGCCGAGGCGCTGCGAATGGGCGACGACGTGATTCGCGTGAGCAAGGAAATCTGCGGACCGAAAGGGCTCTTCGGAGCGTTTTGCATCGAAACGATCATCACACCCGATATTCACTTCTACGTCATGGAGATTTCGGCGCGAATCGTAGCGGGAACTAATCTTTTCATCGACGGCTCACCATATTCTTATCTCAACTATTCGGAGCCGATGTCGACTGGGCGCCGGATTGCCAGGGAGCTGAAGAACGCTTTGCTAACCAATAACCTGCATTTGGTGTTGGATGATTCGAGTGTGGTCTAGGGCAGCGGTCCTACTCGTTCTGGTTTGCTCGCTCATCGCCGTCCCGGCGAGGGTGCGAGCGACGCTCGAGGTGGACCCGGCCGTGCTGTACCAACAGATGAAGGACGCGTACGCCAAAGGTGATGCCGACAGTTGGAATTTTCGCGCTGAAGCCACCTACCTGTCGACGATCTTCAATGCCGGCCGCGCCTACTCGCTGCAGTATCCCGACGATCCGGCCTATGGCGAGCTGGCAACCCTGACGGTCCGAATCGGCACCGGCCTTCATTATAATCCTCTGACCAATCACGACGCCGCCGTGTGGTGGGTTCGCGAAGCCGCCGACTGGATCGAGAAGCATTCCGAGGATACCGAGCTCATCGAGCAAGCTCAAGCGCTGTTGCAGCGCGTCAACTCCGAGGACGATGCGGAGACGCTGGCCCGGCTAGCCGACGCGGACGCCACCGCAAACGTCAAAGCCTATCCCGGGGACATCGACGCGTTGCTCATCCGGGTAGAGGCCGACTGGCGGGCGTGGCTTTTGACGCACGATCCGAAGTGGCGCTCGCTGGCGCTTGCGCGCGCGGCCGTCTCGACTTTTCCCGTGGCGCACCTGCCGACCACCTGGGGGAACGAGTTGGTGAACGCGGCCGATCAGGCCTCGACCGACCGCGGATACAGCAGCGCGGACGTGCAAAACGCACAAACCTTTATCGCGCGCCTGAAGGCGGTCGACCCGATTCGCGTTATCGCGACGGTGAACGCGATGCCCCACGACGCCTACCTCACGACGCTCGCGCCGGCCGACGAATATTTTGGGCAGATGGGCATGTCGATTTTAGAGATCGAGAACCGCCTCAAGCACATCAACTTCATGCTCGACTACGACTACGGAAACCGCGAGAGCGATCCCGCGATGAACGTGGTGAACTCCATCGTCGCGATGCAGAAAGTTTACCCGCGCGATCGGGACCTGCCGATGCTGATTTATTGGTGCTATACGACGTTACAGCGCATGACCGACGCGCAATCCCGAGATGGGGCGCGGCATCTCAAGGCAATCCTTACGATAGAATACCAGGACAGCCCGCAAGCGCGAAAACTGCTCGGCAGCTAGCGTCTAGCGCAGAGAAGCCGTAGATGGATCCCGTCCTGGCCGATCGTCTGCAGTTTGCCTTCACGATCATGTTCCATTACCTGTTTCCAATCGGCACCATGGGGTTGGCGCCGTTCGTGGCGGCGTACACGTGGAAAGCAGCGCATCGACGCGATAAGGAATCGGACCGGATCGCTCGCTTTTGGACGAAAATCTTCGCCTTCAATTTTGCAGCCGGTGTGGTCAGCGGCATCCCGATGGAATTTCAGTTTGGCACGAATTGGGCGATTTTTTCGCGGCGGAGCGGCGAGGTAATCGGCCAGCCGCTTGCGATGGAAAGCATGTTCGCATTCTTTCTCGAGTCGATTTTTCTCGGCGTGCTGCTGTACCGCCGCGAGGGCCTTCCGACGAGGTTTACGGCGTGGTCGGCCGTCGTGGTGTGCGTCGGGTCATGGCTGTCGGGGTTCTTCATCGTGGCAACCAACGCATGGATGCAACATCCCGTCGGCTACAGCTTAGGCCGCGACGGGACGATTCGCTTGGAGAGCATCTGGGCATTGCTCTCCTCGCCGTTCTTGGGCTGGCAGTTCGCGCACGCGCTGACCGGCGCGCTCCTTACCGGCGGTTTCATCGTGGCGGGCGTGGGCGCGTACTATCTGCTGTCCTTGCGGGAGGAAGAAGTTGGGCGGCGATTGGTGCGTGCTGGGTCGATCGTGGGCTTGATCTTCGCGCTGCTCGCCGTTTTCCCGACGGGCGATCGCAACAGCGGCGACGTCACGAAATATCAACCGGTCAAGCTCGCCGCGATGGAAGGCTTATTTGCGACGACGCACGGCGCGCCGCTTGCGATCATCGGCATGCCCGACATCGGGACGCATCGCCTCATCGATCCGATCTTCGTTCCGGATATTTTGAGCTTCCTGGCTTACGGCAACTTCAGCGCCAACGTCGAAGGCCTGGATGCGTACGCGCGGGAGCTGTGGCCGCCGGTAGAGCTGACGTATTACGCGTATCACATGATGGTTGGACTCGGTACGATCTTTGCGGCGGTCGGGGCGCTGGCCGTGGCGTTGCTGGCGTTCGGCCGGCTCTGGAAGGCGCGCTGGCTGCTCTGGGTGCTGATGCTTTTGATGCCGTTTCCATATATCGCCAACGAGGCGGGCTGGGTCGTCACCGAGGTCGGACGACAGCCCTGGATCATCTATGGCGTGATGAAAACCGCCGGCGCAGGCTCACCGACGGTCGGGGCCGGAGAAACGATCTTCACGTTGCTCGGCTTCGCGGGCATGTATTTCTTGCTGGGCGTGCTTTTCTTGTATCTGCTGCTGCGTGAAATCGGGCTCGGGCCACCTGCCCTCGCTCGGGATGAGGGTAACGGATGAGCACGCTTGGGTTTATCGTCATCGCGTTCATGCTGACGATGTACGCGCTGCTGGATGGTTACGATCTCGGGGTTGCCGCGATCGCGCCGGCGATCGCCCGCGACGATCGCGAACGAGCTGCCGCGATGGCGAGCATCGGGCCGTTTTGGAACGGCAACGAGGTTTGGCTCATCTCCGCCGGAGCCGCGCTGTTCGCGCTGTTTCCGGTGGCCTATGCGTCGTCGTTTTCGGGTTTCTATCTTCCGTTCATCGTCGTGCTGTGGCTGCTGATGTTCCGCGGCATCGCGCTCGAGCTGCACGACCATTTTTCCTCGCCGTTGTGGCAGCAGTTCTGGGACGCAGCTTTTTCGCTTTCGAGTGCTCTGCTGATCGTGATCTTCGGCATCACCCTTGGAAATTTGCTGCGTGGGCTGCCGCTCGATAGCGCGGGATATTTTCAGGGCACCTTTGCGTTTTTGCTCAACCCGTACGCCGCTCTGGTGGGAGCTTTCGCTCTGGTTGCGCTGGCGCAGCATGGCGCGGCCTTTTTGTGGCTGCGCGTGGACGGGGACCTCGGCGAGAAGGCGCGGCGCCAGGTGCTGCGCCTGTGGTGGCTGGTGCTGCTCCTGTATTCCGCGGTGACCGCGCTGACGCTTCGGATCCACGCGCCGGCCGGTGCTGTCTGGCTTGTCGCGATGCCCGTGCTGTCGCTGGCCGCGCTGGTCGCGCTGCGCTGGGCCACGACCAAGAGCCGTGCCGCGTGGGCCTTCGCGATGTCGTCGTCGTTCATCGCCACGCTGCTGGTAGCGTCGGCCGCTACGCTTTTCCCGTATCTGCTTCCGGCGTATCCCGCAGGGCGAGGGGGCATCACGATCTTTTCGGCCGCGCCGTCGCGCGCGGCGCTAACGTGCGCCCTCACGGTGACGATTGGAGGGATCGCCATTCTCTCGGTGTACGGGCCGATCGTTTGGCGCCGAATGGGCGGAAAGGTTCGCGTCGAATGACGCGGCCGTGAGCAAGGAGTACGTCGCTCGAGCGCTCGCCGAGTACGAGCGGTCGCTCTTGACGCTTTGTTCGGTCGGAAGCCACTCGGCGCTTGAGGTGGCGTATGGCGCGCGCCTGCAGGGGCTGCGCAATCTCGTCGTCACCGCCAAAGGCCGCGAACGAACCTACACCCAGCACTTTGCGGCGCGCGAGGGTCCGATTCCGCGCGGTTGCGTTGACGCGACTTTGGAGTTGGCCGGTTTTTCCGAGATCTTAAACGACGACGTTCAGCAGTTCATGCTCGACCAAAACGTCGTCTTCATTCCGAATCGCTCGTTTGAAGTGTACCTGCGCCAGCAGTACGGCTACGAAGAGATCGAGCGCGGCATGCGCGTACCGTTCTTCGGCAATCGCTTTCTCTTGAAAGCTGAGGAGCGCACGGACACGGGAGCGGATCAGTATGCGCTGCTGAGGGGGGCCGGCATTCGTCATCCGCGGCAGTTTGCATCACCGGATGAAATCGACCGGCTCGTCATGGTAAAGGCGCCGCACGCTCGCGTCACGTTCGAGCGCGCCTTCTTTCTCGCATCCTCGCCGGCGGAGTATCGAAACGTCAGCCGGCAGCTGCTGGAGGATGGCATTCTGACCGCCGAGGGGCTGGCGTCCGCGCGCATCGAGGAATATGTGCTCGGTCCGTCGGTCAACTTGAATTTCTTCTATTCGCCGGTGTTTGGCGAGCTGGAATTGTCTGGGACCGACACGCGGCGCCAAACCAATCTCGAGGGTTTCCGAAACGTTCCGCCCGCCGCGCTGGACGCGCTGCGCGACGTGCCGCTGCGCCTGGAAGAGGCCGGTCACATTGCCGCCACGATCCTGGAGTCGATGCTCGAGCCGGCTTTTGAAATGGGCGAGCGTTTCGTTGCGGCAGCGCGCGAAATTTGTCCGCCGGGCGTGATCGGCCCCTTCGCGCTGCAGTGCGCAATCGCGGCGGGACCACCAAAAGAACTGGTGTGCTATGACGTTTCGCTGCGGATCCCCGGTTCGCCGGGTACTCGCTTCACGCCCTACTCGGCCTACCGATGGGGGCGTGACGTGTCGGTCGGCGAGCGCATCGCGATGGAAATCGTCATGGCGCGCGACACCGGGCGCCTGGAAGATGTGTTGACATAGCCATTAACTGTGCTGTGAGGAGACATCCATGACCGTTGACAACGTGCAAGAACGCACCGGCGTCGTGACCTTCAAAGGGCAACCGATGACGCTGCTCGGCCCGGAGCTGCGCGTGGGCAACCCGGCCCCCGAGTTCACCTTGACTGCCCCCGATCTCTCGACCGTTACGCGCGATATTTTGCTCGACGAAGGTCAGCGAGCGGCGCTGCTCATCGTCGTCCCGTCGCTCGACACGAGTGTTTGCTCGCTCGAGTCGCAGAAGTTCAACCAGCGCTTGGGTGAGGTTCCATCGAGCGTGCGAACCGCCGTCGTGAGCATGGACCTGCCCTTCGCTCAGGGGCGCTGGTGCGCCGCTCAAGGCGACGTAAAGCTCGAAATGCTCTCCGACTATCGCAGCAGGAGTTTCGGCATCAACTACGGCCTGCTGATCGAGGAGCTAGGACTGTTGGCGCGCGCCGTCGTCGTTATCGGCAAGGACGCAACGATTTCGTACGTGCAGATCGTGCGCGAGGTCGCGGCGGAGCCCGATTACGATAGCGCGCTGAAAGCGGCGGGGGCCGCCGCCTGAAGGAGTCGATGCCGCAGACGGTTTTCGTTCTCGATTTCGGCGCGCAGTACAGTCAGCTGATCGCGCGGCGCACGCGCGAGTTGGGCGTTTATTGCGAGATCGTTCCCTTCGACGTTCCATGGAGTACGCTGGCCGCGCGCCGGCCGGCGGCGCTCATTCTTTCGGGCGGCCCCGAAAGCACGCTCGTCGAGGGCGCCCCGGAGATGGATTCGGCGATCCTCGAATCGGGCGTGCCGATTCTCGGCATCTGCTATGGAATGCAGCTCCTAGCGCGGGAAATCGGGGCGGAGCTCCTCAAGCTGGATCAAGCGGAATACGGCCCGGCGACGCTGCTGGTCTCAAACCGTGACACCCCGCTTTTCGACGGCGTTCCCGAAGAATCGCGCGTATGGATGTCGCACGGTGATTCCGTCGTGACGCTGCCGCGCGGATACCAGGCCTTGGCCTCCACGGCGCGCTGCGAAGTGGCCGCCATGGGGAATCCGAAAACGAAGATCTACGGCGTTCAATTTCACCCCGAGGTCGCGCATACCGAGCACGGCCGCGTCGTTCTCGATAACTTCCTGGGCGAAATCGCCGGGCTGGACCGGGATTGGAAGATGGAGTCCTTCCTCGAACGCGCCGTGGAGGAGATTCGCGAGCGCGTGGGCCGCGACAAGGTCATTTGCGCGCTTTCCGGCGGGGTGGATTCGGCCGTTGCGGCGACGCTGGTGGCGCGCGCGATCGGACAACAGCTCACTTGCATTTTCGTCGATCATGGCTTGCTGCGCCAAGACGAAGCGGAGCAGGTTCTGGCAGCGTTCCGCGAGGTTTTGCACCTCAACGTCGTCGCGGTAGACGCGCGCGATCGGTTTCTCGAAAAGCTGCGCGGCATCGAAGATCCGGAGCGCAAGCGCATCATCATCGGCCACGAGTTCATCGACGTCTTCGAGGGCGAGGCAGCGAAGATTCCCGGCGTCAAGTATCTCGTGCAGGGGACGCTGTATCCCGACGTCATCGAGTCGAAGACCCCGCAGAGCAAGGCGGGGCATAAGATCAAATCGCATCACAACGTCGGCGGCTTGCCCGAGGAAATGGGGCTCTCGCTGATCGAGCCGCTGCGCTCACTATTCAAGGACGAAGTGCGCGTGCTCGGGCGCACGTTGGGCCTTCCCGAAGCGATCGTTGCCCGCCAGCCGTTCCCGGGGCCCGGGCTGGCGGTTCGGATCATCGGCGACGTCACCGAGGAGCGCCTCGACGTCGTGCGCGGCGCGGATGCGATCGTTCGCGCCGAGATCGATGCCGCCGAGCTTTCGCCGCACCCCTGGCAGTATTTCGCGGTGCTGACCCCGGTCAAGAGCGTCGGCGTCATGGGCGATGGGCGCACGTACGCGAACCTCGTCGCGATCCGCGCGATCACGAGCGAAGACGGCATGACGGCAGACTGGGCTCGCCTGCCGCACGACTTGTTGGAGCGCATCTCGTCGCGCATCGTCAATGAAGTACGCGGCGTGAACCGCGTGGCGTACGACGTCACGACGAAACCGCCGGCCACCGTCGAGTGGGAGTGACGCATGCGGGTTCTCGTCGTCGGTAACGGCGCGCGCGAAGACGCGCTTTCTTGGCGACTCGCGCAGTCGCCGTCTTGTGAAGCCGTCTTCGCGGCCCCCGGAAATGCCGGCACCGCGTCGCGCGGAGAGAATTGGGCAATCGCGGCAACGGACGGAAAGACCTTAGCCGACAGGTGCATTGCCGAGAGAATCGATTTGGCCGTTCTCGGGCCCGAAACCGCGATCGCTGCCGGTGTGGGCGATCGGCTGCGCGAGGCCGGCATCGCGGTGTTTGGCCCGAATCGCTCCGGCGGCCGACTCGAATCGAGCAAAACGTTTGCCAAGCGTTTCATGCAGCGCCACGGTATCCCGACCGCGCGCGCCGTCGTCGTTCACTCGCTCGACGCGGCCCACAAAGCGCTCGAAGAGTGGCGCGCCGGGGCCGTGGTCGTAAAGGCAGACGGCCTCGCGGCCGGCAAAGGCGTCGTGGTCGCGTCCGGAGTGGACGAGGCGCGCGTCGTTCTCGCCGATTGGTACGGCCGCAATAGAGTTCCGGGCGGCGGATCCGACGTCGTCCTGGAGGAATGCCTTGTGGGACGCGAGATCAGCGTCTTCGCGCTCTGCGACGGACGCGCAATCGTTCCAATCGGCGGCGCGTGCGATTATAAGCGCGCCGGCGACGCCGACTCCGGGCCAAATACCGGCGGCATGGGTGCATACTCGCCGCCCGAGGGATTCCCTGAGGATATCTACGATCGCGTGCGCGAGCGAATCTTGGCGCCGCTGCTCCGCGGGCTGCTCGCCGAAAGCGAAGAGTATATTGGCGTTCTCTACTGCGGGTTGATGTGGAACGCAGATGGGCCGCAGGTCATCGAGTTCAACGTACGCTTTGGCGATCCGGAGGCGCAAGTGCTGCTGCCGCGCATCGGCGGCGACTTTGCGACGCTGCTTTGGTCGGTCGCGTGCGGTGCGATGGATCTATCGGCGGCGTCGACTTCGCATCAGCATTGCGTCGGCGTGGTGCTTGCGACGCAAGATTATCCGCGGAGCAACACGCCGCTGCGAGGCTTGAATCCAAACGTCTCGCTCGGCGACGGGTGCCGCGCCTTCTGGGGCGCATCCCAACTCGTCGACGGCGGCGTTGCCACCGGAGGCGGTCGCGTGCTCACGGTCACGGCGCTCGGCGACGATCTTGCCGGGGCGCGTTCCCGCGCTTACGTCGCCGTGAACGATCTCGCCGGCCGTTTGGGAACGGCGGATCTCACGTACCGCACGGACATCGCCTGCCTGCCGCGCGACGGGTGAGGCGCAGCTAGCGAGCGAACGCCACCGGAGAAACTCTTTTGCGCCAGCGAGGTTACTAGTAAACGTCATGGCTTATGGTCTTCAACCGCCGAATCAATACGGGCGTCAGTTGGCGCCCGCAGTCCCGACGCATTCGCTGCTTGCACAGGTGCTCGGCATCACCGCGCTCGGGCTGTGCATCACGGCTCTCGCGGCGTGGCTGTTTCAAAATCTAGCGCCGGGCATCGGCTTGATGGCGATGATCGTGGGGCTGATTCTGCTGTTCTCGATCTACGCCGTGCGGCGAAACGAAGGGCTTTCGCTGCTGCTCTTTTACGGATTCACGTTCTGCGAAGGGGTCGGCATCGCGCCGGTCGTCGGGCAGTACGCGCGCGCTTTTGGCCCCGACATTGTTGTGAACGCGGCCTTGACCACCGGGTTGGGAATGTTTGCACTCGCGGCGATCGTTTATGCGACCGGGCTCGACCTGCGCCGATTCCAGGGCATCTTCACGATCGCGCTATTGGGATTAATCGTGGTCGGGGTCGTCTCGATGTTCGTGCGCTTCATCCATCCCGAGACCTACGCTTGGCTTACCCTCGTGATTTTTTCGGGTTTGGTGCTGATCGACTTCGCGCGGCTGCGTGCCGGAGGCGACGGCCTCACGCCGGTTTTGATGGCGACCAGCATCTACCTCGACGCGATCAATATCTTCTTGGCTTTGCTGCAAATCTTCGGCGGGAGGCGCGCAAGCGACTAGATCGAGGCTCGTCAACCGCCTCTATCTGCTATAATGGCATCACGATGTGCGGGATAACGGGGGTCTTCGCACCGGGACGCGACGCCGCTCGACTCGCGTTTTTTGCGCTATACGCGCTGCAGCACCGCGGACAGGAATCCGCCGGAATCGCCGCTGCCGATGGCGGAACGATCCGCTCGCACAAAGAGATGGGGCTTCTCGGCGCCATCTTCGACGAAGAGATTCTCGGGCAGCTCAGCGGCCACATAGCGATCGGCCATACGCGTTATTCCACGACCGGCTCGTCCATCGTGGTCAACGCGCAGCCGCTGCTGGAACGCTCGGATCTCGGCGACTTCGCGTTCGCGCATAACGGCAATCTCACGAATACCGACGAGCTGCGCGAGTCTCTCGCGCCGACGACGGTGTTGCAGGCGTCGTCAGACTCCGAGGTGCTCGCCAAGCTCATCGTGGAGTCGAAGGGCACGATGCTCGATCGCATCAAATCGGTCTTGGCTTGCGCGCGCGGCGCTTATTCGATCGTGCTTTGCACGCAAGACGAGCTGTACGCATTCCGCGATCCGTGGGGCGTCCGGCCGCTTTGCCTGGGCCGCCTCCCGGAAAACGGGTACGTCGTCGCGTCGGAATCCTGTGCGTTGGGGACCGTCGGCGCGCAGTACGTGCGCGAGATCGAGCGCGGCGAAATCATCCATATCGGCCCCCACGGTATGGAATCGCATCGTACGGAAGTCGAGGGCGTGCAGCCGGCGCTGTGCATGTTCGAGTATATTTACTTTGCCCGCCCGGATTCGAAGCTCAACGATCGCTCCGTCTACATGGCGCGTTACGCGATGGGTCGCGAGTTGGCCAAAGAGCATCCGGTAGAGGCGGACGTCGTGATGGCCGTACCCGATTCGGCGGTTGCCGGCGGCATCGGCTATGCGGCCGAAAGTGGCTTGCCCTATATCGAAGGACTGATCAAGAACCGCTACATCGGACGAACCTTCATCAGCCCGGACCAGCGGATGCGTTCGCGCTTCGTGCATCTGAAGTTCAATCCGCTGGTGGAAAACCTACGCGACCAGCGGATCATCGTCGTGGACGATTCAATCGTTCGGGGGACGACGACGCCGCGCATCGTGGAGTTGCTGCGCGAAGCGGGTGCCCGTGAAGTTCATTTGCGAATCACGTCGCCGCCCATCAAACATCCCTGTTATCTCGGCGTGGACATGGCTACCTACGACGAACTGATCGCGGCCAACTACTCCGTGGAGGAGATCCGCCAAAAGACGGGCGCGGACTCGTTGGGGTACCTGAGCCTGAAAGGTTTGATCGCCTCGGTGGGACGGAGCCGCGACGAGATGTGCCTGGGATGCCTCATCGGCGAGTATCCAAACGTTCCCGCCGCCCACCGGCTGCAAAAGGCAGAAGCCTAGCTCCTCGTAGGCCAACTGGTTCTGACCATTTGGCAAGACCAACCGGTTCAAGGGCCCCGCACGGGTGTTGCTACAGTCCAGATGCGTGACGCTGGGAAAAAGAATTGCCGTGCGGCGCAAAGTTTTGGGCTGGTCGCAGAACGAGCTCGCGCGCCGCGCTGAGGTGAACCATCCGACGCTCTACAAGATCGAGGCCGATCAACGCCTCAATCCATCGGTCAGCGTCATCGTCCGAATCGCGCGGGCGCTGGGTACGACCGCCGAGGTGCTTTATGGCATCGAGCGGGAGGAGATGCGATTTTTCGTCGACGCCAACAAGACGACGATGATCGTTGAAATTCGGCCGCTCGGACGCAAGCTCAGCGATGCGGCGCGCACCCGGGCGCAATCCTTCGTTACGGGCGCGTTGGAACGCGCCGGCGCGAGGGTTGCACCGGCGACTACGCCCGGCGGCGAGGATGCAGAGGAATCACGTTTGTCTGCGGAGGCGGGTCAGCTGGCGGCGGGCGGCCTCGCATTGATCGAGGAGCTGCAGGTGGTACGACGCCGGCTGGATGCGCTCGAGGCGTGGCGCCGCACCCAAGAAGGACGCGCTCGAAAGCGCGCATCGCGATGATCAAGGGATCGGACCACTCGTCGGATTCCAGCATAAGCCAAAGCGTAGCACCGCAGAGTGCCACCTGGCCGGCATTCTCGTTATCCCGGAAAAATTCGCTCGCGCACTTCCTCTGCGTAACTTTTCAGCGCTAGCGTCGCGAGGCTTCCGATCTCGGCATAGCGCTTGGCGAAGCTGGGCGAGTGTGGATACATTCCCAGGATATCGTGGAGAACCAACACTTGTGAATCGCAGTGCGGTCCCGAGCCGATGCCGACGGTAGGAATCGAGAGCATTTCGGTGATCTCGCGCGAGATCTCGTAGTCGACGACCTCCAGCACGATCGCGTAGGCACCGGCGGCCTCTACGGAGCGCGCGTCGTCGATCAAGCGATCCCGGTGCGTTCGCATTTTGAACCCCGGTCCCAGCCCCGCGGTCTGCGGGGTTACGCCGATATGTCCCACGACCGGAATCCCGGCACCCGTGATCGCTCGGATGCGTTCGGCCTGATCGCGCCCGCCCTCGAGCTTGACCGAACACGCACCGCCCTCTTTCACGAGCCGAATCGCACTGCGCAGCGCGTCCTCGTTGCTAACCTGATACGAGCCGAAGGGCATGTCGGCCATGATGTGCGCGCGCGTCGTTCCGCGCACGACGGCTTGCGTGTGGTAGAGGATGCTTTCTAGTGTGACCGGCGTGGTTTCGTCGAAACCCAGAACGACGTTGCCCACGCTGTCGCCGACTAAAATTACGTCAATACCGGCTTGCTCGACGAACTGGCCGAAGGGCGCGTCGTACGCGGTAGCGATTGGGAAGAGCGTCTTACCCTTGCGGCGTTTAATTGCGCCCGCCGTCAGGCGCCGAATCGCGGGGTTTTTCTCGGGCTCGTAGGGTCGAGCGCTCTCGACCCCGTTGCGCGCTTTCACACCGTCAGCTCGGATCCCCGCGCGCCATTAGGATGGCCGTGTTCCTTGTCACCTTGAGCGGAGTCGAAGGGTTGAGCAGGGGCAAGTGACTCCACCAGCGCGACAAAGGCTCGCACCGGCGTCCCGGTCGGTCCTTTGGCTTGCCAGGCCGATTCGTTATCGAGATACGCGGTGCCGGCGACGTCGAGGTGCACCCAAGGCGTCTCCCCGACGAACTCCTTAAGGAAGGCCGCGGCCGTCAGCGTGCCGGCCGCACGCCCGCCGGTGTTCTTCAGATCGGCGATGTCGCTTTTCATTTGTGCGGTGTAGTCTTCGTAATAAGGCATCTGCCAGTAGCGTTCGCCGGTCGGCTTTGCGGCCGCGAGGAATTCCGAACCGAACTGCTCGTCGTTGGTCACCGCCGCGGAGCTGGCGTGACCGAGCGCGATGACGCAGGCGCCGGTCAGGGTGGCGGCATCGACAATCTTCGTGGCGCCGAGCTTGTTTGCGTAACAGAGCGCGTCGGCGAGGATCAGCCGTCCTTCGGCGTCGGTGTTGATCACCTCGATGGTCTTGCCGTTCATCGCCGTGACGATATCGCCGGGTTTCGTGGCCTTACCGCCGGGCATATTTTCCGTCGCGGGAACGAGGCCGACGACGTTGATCTTCGGTTTCAGCTTGCCCAGCGCCGACATCGCGGCGATCACCGCCGCGCCGCCCGACATGTCGTACTTCATGTCTTCCATGCGCTCGGCGGGCTTGATCGAGATGCCGCCGGTATCGAACGTGATTCCTTTGCCGACGAGCGCTAGAAGCTCTTTGCTCGACGGGTCGCCGTTATAGCGCATAATAATGAACTTGGGCGGTTGAACGCTGCCCTGCGCGACGGAGAGAAACGAGCCCATGCGCTCTTGGCGGGCGCGAGCCTCGTCAAAAACCTCGATCTCGATTCCGGTCTGCTTTGCGACCGTGCCGGCCTCCTCGGCCAAGCGCGTCGGCGTCATGTCGTTGGCGGGCGTGACGGCCAATCGTCGCGCGAGATTGACCGCTTCGCCGAGGACCGTCCCGTGCGCGACGCCTTGCTCGAGTTTGGCTTGGTCCATTCCTTGCGCAACGATGTCGACGGTCGTCGTGGCGATTCGCCGTTCCGGCCGCTCTTGATAGAGCGTCGTGTCGAAGGCTCCGGTAATGGCGCCTTCTGCGACGAAGGACGCTGCGGTCGTTTCCTGACCGCGTGCCTGCTCGGGCAACGCAATGGCGACCGATTCAACGTTGCGCCGGCCCAGATACCGTATTGCGATTCCCGCGTAACGCGCCAGAAAGTGGGGTTCGAATTTGGCGCGCTCCCCGAGAGACACGGCGAGTACCCGCCGATACGGAGCGTCTTTGGCGTAGACGAGGACGTGATCGCCGAGCTTGCCGCGCGTTTCGCCGGAGGCCAGCGCGTCGGCAATGACGCCGCCGAGCGCCGAATCGACGTCTTTGGTTATGCTTTCGAGCGTGTTATCGGAAAAGAAGGGGACGACGAGCGCTCCGGCGCGTACGCCAAGCGGCGCATCGTGACTAAGACGAACTTGCATGGTGGACCTTTCGGACGGTGAACTACTGCCAGCCTATGGCGCAAAGCTGGGAGAATCCTCGTATCGAGCAAAAACCCGAGTCCCCGGATCGTTACGCCGGCGCCGGCGTCAACGTGGCCGCAGGAAACGAGGCCGTCGCGCGCTATCGGGAGCTGCTGGGGCCGTTGCGTCGCGAAGACCAGCTGGAAGGGATCGGCGGATTCGCCGGGCTGTTTCGCCTTCCGGGCGATCCCGGGCGCGCATTGGTCGCTTCGACCGACGGCGTCGGAACGAAGGTCCTCATCGCGGCCGAACTGCGGCGTTACGGGCAAGTCGGCGCCGACTTGGTGAACCATTGCGTCAACGATATCCTCGTCTGCAGCGCCGCGCCGTTGTTCTTCTTAGACTACCTCGCCGTCGGCGTGCTGGATCCAGCCGTTGCGGCGAAGATCGTCGCCGGCTGTGCCGAGGCGTGCCGGCTACATGATTGCGCGCTGCTGGGCGGCGAGACCGCTGAGATGCCGGGCATTTATCAACCGGCGCATTTCGATTTGGCGGGGACGATCGTCGGCATCGTTTCGATCGACGGGCTTCCCAAGCCCGAAAGCATCGAGGCCGGCGACGCCATCCTCGGTTTGCCCGCCGTCGGTTTGCACACCAACGGCTATGCCTTGGCACGCTCGCTGATACCGCCGCAAGAGTGGGGAGCCCCTTTTGGCAACGCCACCTACGCCGACGCGCTGCTTGCGGAGCACCCCTCATATTATCGCCAGGTGCGAGCGATTCAAGCTGTCGCACAGGTGAAAGCGATGGCCCACATCACGGGCGGCGGTTTGCGAGAGAACGTGGCACGCACGTTGCCCGACAACCTCCGGGCGGTTTTCGAACAGCAGCGCTGGAGCGTGCCGCCGATCGTGCAAGAGCTGGTGCGGCGCGGCGGGCTGGGAGAAGAAGAACGCTATCGCTTTTTCAACATGGGCATCGGATACACGCTCGTCGTTCCGCTCACCGACGCTGCTGCCGCGACGCAAGCCGTGCCGGCCGCGAAGGTCGTCGGTTGGGTCGAGAATCGAACGCACGACGAATCGAGCGTAGTGATTCATCCCGCACGCGAAGGATGATCCGATCGATTGCCGCCGCCCTCACCGCGGCCGTTGACAACGAAGCGCCGCGAGACGAACGCGCTCGCGCGGCAGCGACGATGATTTTCGAGGCCGGCGATTACCGCGGCGTCGGCATCTACGACGTCGGGGACGAGCTGGCGACGGTGATTGGATCGAAAGGTGCGTTACCGCAGAACCAGCAAGACGTTTCGATCGCGCAAGGTTTGGACGGCGAGGCCGTGCGTGCGCGGACCGCGGTTGCGGGCGATTCCGAAGCCATCGTGCCGATCCTGGGCGCCGAAAGCGGCGTCGTGATCGGAATGCTCGCCGTCAAGGGCAAGCGCGGGGCGCTTTCTAAGGAGGAGATCGCCTTCTTAGAGGATTGCGCCGCGGCCCTCCGGCCACTATACGATTAGCTTGCGCGAAATTGTGAATCTCGTCGTCGATCTCGCGACGGTGCGGCCCATGGCGAAATCGCCGGCCGGAGTCGAGATCGCTCAATCGGAGCGGGCCGACGAGCAAACCTTGGCATGGATCGACGAAACGTTCGGCGGCGTCTGGAGCTCCGAGGCCTACGCGGGGAGCAATCTCATAGCACGGCGCGCCGGGATGCCGGTCGGCTTCGCGACGATCGATCCGAAGGGCCTGCGATTTTCATGGCTCGACGGTATGGCGCGCGAGCCCGGTGTGGGCGTTTTTGGTCCGTTCGGCGTCGCGCCGGAGGAGCGAAACCGGGGCCTCGGGCGGTCTCTGCTCGGAGCAGCGCTGGATGCGCTGCGCGCTCGCGGTTATGCGCGGGCGATCGTTCCCGCGGTCGGCGACGATCGGCTCGAGCGATACTACCGCGAATCCGCCGGCGCCAAAGTGGCGGAACGCTACGATCGCGCCGCACTGCTTCGGCCGGGGCGCCGTACGTTGGTCATGGCTTCCGGGAACGGCAGCAACTTTCAGGCGGTGCTCGATGCCGCCGGCAGCGGGGTTTTGCCGCTCGAGATCGTTGCGTTGATCGCCAACAATGAACGGGCGCACGCGATCGAGCGCGCTCGCGCCGCAGGAGTACCGTCCGTGATTGTGCTGCCGTGGAACCGTAAGCAGGAGTCACGCGCAGATTACGACGCGCGGCTCTTACAAGCAGCCTTGGGCCAAGGGCCCGACCTCGTGTTGCTGCTCGGCTGGATGCATCTGCTTTCCGACACGTTCGTGCGGGCTTTTCCCGAGATGCTCAATCTCCATCCGGCATTTCTTCCGCTCGCTGCGGAGCGCGACGAGGTGACGATGCCGGACGGCAAGCGGATTCCGGCGTTTCGGGGGCCACACGCGGTCGGCGATGCGCTGGGCGCTTCGAGCAAGTGGGTCGGCGCGACGCTGCATCGCGTAACGGCTGCAACCGACCGGGGACCGGTGATGGCGCGCAAACCCTTGCGCGTCGACCCTGGCGAAGGTGAGGAGGAGCTCATGCAGCGCCTGCATGCCGTAGAGCACGAGCTCGTCATCGCGGGGGTGACGCGCTGGCTGTACGAACGCGCAAGTCCGTCAGGCGGTTAATCCGAAAACAATGCCATCGAAGGCTTCCGTTAAGACTCGATACGCTATGATCGTTGCAAGCTGCTCTTCTCAACACCCTACGCCATGGAAAGAGGTTTTCCGAAAATGCAGGCTTCCGCTGGAATCTCCGTCTTTCGAACGACCGTGACCATGCTGTGTACGGCCGTCGCAACGCTTGTGTTCGCGGCCTGTGCGGGCGCGGGCCTCACCGCGCCCAATATTGCTCAAGCCTCTACGCCTGTAACGCTGGCGAGCGCGAACAACACTGGGCCGCATGCGAACAGCGTGGTGATCATGATCATGGAGAACCGCGACTACGACCTCGTGATCGGTAGCCGGCAAGCGCCCTACATAAATAAGACGTTGGTGCCGGAGGCGGCGCTGATGACCAATAGCCACGCGATCGGTCACCCTAGCCAACCCAATTATCTGGCGCTGTTCTCGGGCTCGACGCAAGGAGTCACCGACGATTCGTGTCCGCACACGTTCTCGACGGAGAACGTCGGGGCGGAGATGCTTGCCGCTAACGAGACGTTCGACGGCTACTCGGAGTCGATGCCGCAGGACGGCTATACCGGTTGCTATTCGGGTGAATACGCCCGCAAGCACAACCCGTGGGTGAACTTCACGAACGTCCCCTCAGCCTCGAACCTCGTTTACACGACCTTCCCCGCTCAGCCGCCAACGCTCGCGATCATCGTGCCGAATCTCTGCAACGATATGCATGACTGCAGCACGCGAACCGGCGACAACTGGCTGAAGAAGAATCTGCCGCCGATCCTGAAGTACAATGCTTCTCACAACGGGCTGTTCATTCTAACCTGGGACGAGGCCGCGCCGGACAATAGCGGAAAGAATCAGATCCCGACGCTCCTGATCGGCCCCATGGTAACACCTGGCTCGTATAACCAGCACATCGATCACTACTCGGTCTTGCGCACCGTCGAAACCATCGTAAAAGTGACATGCACGGCAAATGCGTGCAAGGCGGCGCAGCTGAAGAAAATGTGGCATTAGAGGCGGTTCCGACGATCTGAGACGTCAGCCCTAGAGATGCAATAGCGTGGTCTGATCCAGGGCGACTGCCCGACTCATACAGTTTTCTCAGACAGTAGCGGTTGTATATGGGCGGGCCTCGGCTGGTACGCTAACCTGATTGCATGCTACACATCGGGCGCGTATCCGTCGAATGAGGCGTCGAAATGAGGAAGACCAGCCTCTCTTCGCTCATGTCGATAGGAATATGGGCGTGCCGGCAGATTCGCTTCAACAGCGAGCCGGCGTTTGTAGCGCCCCATCGTGGCGTGCATGGCTAGTCCGAACGCCGCTCTCGCCCGACGTCTGGAACTACTCGCTTGGGCTCCCGACCGGGAGCTGTCCGTTGCCGATATGACGACCATGCAGATCTCGGATAGACGCAAGTGTTGGTTCCATCGACTACTTCGTAATGCAGACGGACATCGTGAATTCGATCGTCGACTAGCTAGTCCGCGAGAGAGTCTGCTCGAGACCTCCCTCGACATCATGCAAACCTCGAGCGACAACAACAAAGGAGCAACTTTATGACGTTCAATCTTAAGCGAATCGGTGTCACTGCCGGAGCGGCAGCCCTTGCGCTTAGCATCGTAGCGTGCCACGGGCAATCATCCGGAACCCCTTCCTATATTCCTACGGGCAGTAACGGCATTTCAACGCAGCAGCAGCTAGATCGCGGCATCGCTCCCGCCGGCGAGGAGCGCGGAGAGATGTTTTCCAGCTGCGGGCACCACGTCCGCATCATTCTGCTCGGAATCGTGACCTGCCGGTTCCACGAAGTCGGGGATCGCGATGCTGCCTTTACGCTGAAAAACAACACGCAAGGGCTGATCCTGATCTCACCCATGACCGGGAATCGGGGCACCAAGTTCACGATCACCGGGCTGCTGGTGGGAACCGGAAGCTTTACGGTAAGTGCCGGCAAGGGGCATCACATAACCGTCACGGTACGCGTACTTCTGTAGCACTCGCGGCACAGTACGGACACCAAAAAGCATCGGTTGAAAGTGAGGGTGAGAGTCACTCTCTAACAAGGCAACTTGAGGACATCCAAAAGGAGGCTCGCCGAGGCGGGCCTTCTTTTGAAATTGGCTGAAGGTTCGGCCTAGCAAGGCCTTTGTTGGTGTTATTGGGCCAGTTAGAGCCTAGGGCTGCTCTTCTCCCTAGGCGGCCAACTTTGACTAGGACTGACCTAAGAGTGCGACGAAAGTCTCAATCGATGTCTAGCCGTGTAGCTCGACGACTTATGCCTTTGGCAATTGCGGTCGTTGCGAGTGGATGTGCGCAAGGTCCGCCCGTTACCGCGAGAGCGCCCTACTTCGCCGCGCCGGCGGCCCATTTCTACGGCAACGACTGGATGTATTCGTCTCAGCCGTCGGGCAACGAAGTCGTGGTCTACAAGCGCAAGAAAAACGGCACACTGAAGACCTATGAAACGCTGACATCGGGATTCTCGGCGCCGCTGGGCATGGTGACGACACCCGACGGCCACTGGTACATCGCCAACTCCGGAGCTTCAAACGTCCTCGTCTATCGCACGACGCGTAGGGGGCCTAAAGGCCCCGTTGCAACGCTCAGCGATGACGGAGAAGTTCCCGTCAACGTCGCCGCCACTCCGAATCGGCGGCTGGTTGCCATTTCGAACGGCTCGACCACCGGAGGCCACGCGGGAAGCGTAAGCGTCTATCTGGACCGGCAAAACAAACCGTCGCGCATACTGACCTATGGAAACGATCCGGTCCAAGGCGAGGGTATCGCAATCGATTCAAACGGCAACTGCTATTGGAGCTTTAACGATTCCCGGAAGCTGACGGGATCGATTGTGGAGTTCGTCGGCTGCAACGGCAGCGGCACGCTTTTCAAGTCTGGAATTTTGTCGGTCGGCGGACTGGCCTTCGACCGCAGCGGCAACCTGTATTACGTGGATCATCTGCTCGGCATCTTTAAGTGCGTAGGGCCGTCGTCGTGCAGCCTCTTTACACCAGTCATCCTCGGTGGTCTGATCCTTCCGGCGAACATCAACTTCGATAACAGCAAGAATCAGAATCTTTGGGTCGCCGATGCCGCCGGGTACATCGATGCAGTGAACGTCCAGGGTTTAATTGAGTATATCCTGGATGTACTCGGTGGACTGACCGACCCGCCAATCGGAATCGCGCCCGCACCGGGTAGTTAGAGCGCGGGCGCATGGAGAGAGGGGCATCGCAGCGGAGGCCGGTGGAACGATCAGAGTCGGCCTTGCAAGATGCGACGAGGACCGCCGAGCTCGCTGACCTTCTCAAGAAGTTTCGGATACAGGCTGGTTTCTCGCAGCAGACACTAGCAGACCGAGCGCTCATCAGCGTACAAGCCGTCAGCGCGCTGGAGCGCGGATTTCGCAAGGCGCCATACCACGCGACGTTGGAACGCATCGCGGATGCGCTCGCGCTTTCCGAAGAAGCGCGGCAAACGCTCGAGCTTTCCGCTCAGCGTTCGCGCGGCCCGCGCCTCGTCAAGCAAGAGCTGGAGCCGGCGCACAATCTGCCACGACAGCTCACATCGTTCCTCGGGCGCGACGAGGTGGTTCAAGAGATCGCCGATCTACTCGACATGGCGCCGCTCGTCAGCATCGTAGGAACCGGCGGAGCCGGGAAAACGCGTGCCGCCGTTGAGGTTGGAGCGCGGTCCTTACACAGGTTTCCACACGGTGTCTGGTTCGTCGAGCTCGCGCCGCTCAACGATCCCGCCCTGGTGGCGCATGCACTTGCGGGTGCGTTGCGCGTTCAAGAATCTTCGCGGCGTTCTCTGCTCGAAACGCTGTTCGCTTATCTCGCGCAGAAACGTCTGTTAATCATTCTCGACAACTGCGAACACGTCATTTCGGAGGCGTGGGCGGTGGCGGGATCGGTGCTGCGCGAATGCCCGAGCGTCGCCTTGCTGGCGACGAGTCGAGAGGCTCTGAACATCAACGGCGAGCGAACCTATCAGATCCCCTCCCTGGCCGTTCCCAAGCAGAGCATGCCGTCGCCTAGCGAGGCCATCAAGTACGGCGCCGTCGCACTCTTTGAGGACCGCGTTCGCGCCGCCGACTCGCGCTTTGAGGTGACCACGGAGAACGTCAAACCTGTGGTCGAGATCTGCCGGCGTCTCGACGGCTTGCCCCTCGCCCTCGAGCTTGCGGCGGCACGCGCGAGCGTGCTATCAGCACAGGAGATCTGCGATCGTCTCGATCGAGTATTTGACGTGCTGACCGAAGGCCGCCAGGCGTCGGTCCCGCGTCACGCGACGATGCGCGCGGTGATCGACTGGAGTTATGAGCTCCTCTCCTCGCAGGCGCAGCTGCTCTTCGATCGACTCGCCATCTTTTCTGGCTCCTTTACCCTCGAGACTGCGACGATCGTCTGCGCCGACGAAAGCATTCGAGAACAAGACGTCTTAGAGTCGCTCTCGTCACTCATCGCCCAATCGCTCGTGATGGTCGACTTCGCGCACGGCAAGACGCGTTATTACCTGCTCGAGGCCACGAGGCAATACGCATTGGAGAAACTGGCGAAGCGGGGAGAACGACAAACGCTGGCACATCGCCACGCGCTCGCGCTTATTGCGGTTGCCCAGCGACTCGATCGAGATTGGTACGATGCTCCCGAGCGTTTGTGGTTGCGCGAAGCCGAGGGCGAACTCGATAATTTCCGCGTCGCGCTCGGCTGGTCGCTCGGAGAGCGCGGCGATCTGCGCTCGGGATGTCTCCTTGCTGGAGCGCTTGCGCGGGTGTGGTATTCCTTCTCTCCCGTAGAAGGGCGACGCTGGGTTCGTTTGGCTATAGACTCGATTACCGAAAAAACTCCGGCTGACGAGCTCGCTCAGCTCTATATCGCCGATGCGGAGCTCTGTGGCGCGCTTTTTGAATCCGCGGCGTCACTTGCATCGGCGAACCAGGCGTTACGGCTGGGTTCCATGCTCGACGATTTGCAGGTGGCACGCGCCGAACACGCGGCCGGAAGCGCGCTTGCTGCAACTAGAAAGGGTTCAAAGGGCGAAGCACTCCTGCACAAGGCGCTGGCTGCTGCCGAGCGCCTCGAGAATCGCCGCCTGCAGGCCTTAGCATTGAGTGATCTCGGGACCGCCCGCTCGCGTCGCAGTGACGTCGACGGCGCCCGCCGATTCTACGCCGAAGCGCTTACCCTTTACGTTTCGCTTGGCCTCGAGAGGCCCGCGGCGTCGATCGCGGGTCACCTTGCCGAAGTCGAGTTTGAGGTGGGAGACGCAGCTGCTGCGTTGCATCGAGCAGAAGAGGCTCGCGCCGGCCATGCAGCGACTCGGAATCGCCGTTCGGAGGCGGCCGATTTGAGCAATATGGCGGCGTATCTTATAGCGCTGGACTGTTTTGACGATGCGCGCGAACATGCATCGCAAGCGCTGGAAGCGGCGCGCGACATCCGCGCGCCGGTGCTGACGGCATTCGTGCTCCAGCACGTCGCAGCGATAGCGGCGTTAGCGGCGTTGCGGGGCGGCTCAGACGAGGCCCGTACGGCAAAAAAACTTGAACAGGCCGCGATGCTGCTCGGGTTCGTCGAGGCAAGACTGAGCTCGCTGGGCGCCCGCCGGGACTACACCGAGTGGCAAGAGTACGAGCGCGTTGTTGCGGCGCTTCGAAGCGCGCTCGGAGAGCGACTCGACAAGCTCAAAGCGCTAGGGGCGCAATGGAGCGAAGAGGACGCTGCCGCCGCCGCTCTGGAGCTGTAACCCGACCATATAGTAGGGAAAAGCGTCCGTAACAACTGCGTTCTTTGGTGGAGGCAAGGAGACTCGAACTCCTGACCCTTACGCTGCCAGCGTAATGCTCTACCAGCTGAGCTATGCCCCCGTGGTCGCGCGCGGCGACCCGCCCCTATTCATTACGGCGTCGGCTAGAGTCCTTCGGCTGCGCACCCCTCGCGTGCGCGCGCCGGCGCGCGTAAGCAGGTGTGAGCGCTCTGGTGTCAGGCTGAGCCCCTCGGCTTCGCTCGGGATGAGCTTCGTCGAAGCATGCGAAAGCACGAGCTTCAATGCTCCGCTGGTGTCATGATGAGCGGAGTCGAAGCATGCGAAAGCAGACGAGCTTCGGCGTCCCTCTCGGTGTCATGCTGAGCGGAGTCGAAGCATGACAGGGCAAACCACGCTCAACACGGGGATGTAGCTCAGCTGGTAGAGCACCTGCTTTGCAAGCAGGGGGTCTGGGGTTCGAACCCCCACATCTCCATAAACGAAAAGTCCCTGATACCGTTAAAGTTTTCGCTTCGAGCGAACAGCCGGCCCAGCTTTGTAAAGCGGCTATCTCTGGGAACCGGTCAGGACGGCCCAAGCGCTCCGTTAAGACGTTCCGCTAGCACCGCCCATGAGAAGAGGGGTGTTGTTAGGTTACTCCTCAAGCGTGTTACGGATCTCATGCAACACAGTGAAAGTTGGAGTCATTGAATGCGCAGCCCCATATAGGGGGCAAAAACCACGATGAGTTCGGCTATGACCAGCACCAAAATGGCTATCAACATATAGGGCCGCAGTCGAATTGGAACGTTGGCGAAGCTAAAACGATAACGCATGAGAATTCCCAATATCGCGAGGGCGAAGACCAGCAACACGATCGGTATCAGCGCAATCCGTACTCCATCAATCGTCACCGGTCACTCCTTCGTCATTGCTAAGGCCATAGGCCATGACAGTTCGCCTGGGCCCGGGACATCCCGGCCTTGGGCCTCCCCATGCCTACAGATAGCGAACGTCAAGGGAATCCAGCCGGTTGGGGGCACAGTTTCCTGGCCAGACCCATAGGGCGGGCGCAAGACTGGCCGAAGCTAGCACTCGATGGACCCTAGACAGGTTTTGTATCAGGACGAGTGGTTCCGTTCGCGCTTACACGCAATAGAGAAGGCGCTGTTGACATTGTTAGAGGATGACCGGAGCGAAGCAGCACAGGCGAGGCGAGCCGAAGTTATTCGCGAGCTTCGCGTTGATCTTGGATTAGAGCAAGAAACCACGACTAGCTAAGGCCTGCTATTGCCTGCAACGGATCCGATGGCGCTGTCGTACAATGATATTGCGGGCCGGAGCGTCGAACGGCTCGGCTCGCTAAGCGACGGCGTCTTTGCGTTTGCGATGACCCTTCTGGTGCTCGACCTGCGCGTGCCGGTGCTCGAAGGGCTTCGCTCGGAAAGCGGCCTGCAGCACGCACTTGCGGGTTTGGGACCGAACCTCTTGACCTACTTGCTGAGCTTCATGACGCTCGGGATCTTCTGGGTCGGTCAACACACCCAGCTCAGCAAGCTCAAGCGTTCCGAGCGCAGCCTGACGTGGATTCACTTAGCGTTCTTGCTGACCGTGACGATGGTGCCGTTTTCCACCAAACTATTGGCGGCGTTCATCACCTATCGCACCTCGGTCCTGATCTATTGGCTCAACATCGTCGGGCTCGGGGCGACGCTGTATTGGAGCTGGGGTTACACGTTCAAAGCAGATCTCATCAAGGAAGAAGCTCCGGCCGGACTCGCCGAAGCGGTGCGCCGCCGCATAATCGTAGCTCAGACCCTTTATGCCGTCGGCGCGTCGCTGTGCTTCATCAACACCTATCTCAGCATCGGTTTTATCATCCTGGTTCAACTCAACTACGTGATTGCGCCGAGATTGTGGGTACTGCGAAGATTGTAAAACCGCTGCCTATTGACGTCGTCGTCAAGCCCGGCTCGAAGCGGCCGGGGCTTTCGACTGAGAACGGGACGCTCGTGTTGCGCGTGCGCGAGCGTGCGATCGAGGGCGCCGCGAATGCCGCGTGCGTTAAGGCGCTCGCGGCCGCCTATGGCGTGGCGCCGAGCGCCGTTACGCTGGTGTCGGGATTCCGAAGCCGCCACAAGCGCTTTACGGTCGAGCTTCCCAACGAAGCGAAGGGTCGCGGATAGCACGCCGCGTATTTGCGAGGCACGATGATTACCGGCGAGAATGGAAACCTGACGTGAGCTCGGTGCGAGTCCTCGTGGGGACGCGCAAGGGCGCGTTCGTTCTCGAAGCGGATGCCAAGCGTCAAGATTGGAAGGTCAGCGGACCGCACTTTGGCGGTTGGGAGATTTACCACGTGAAGGGCTCGCCCGCCGATCCCAATCGGATCTACGCCTCGCAGTCGTCGAGCTGGTTCGGACAAATCGTGCAACGCTCCGACGATGGCGGCCAGACGTGGGAGCCGGTCGACAACCGCTTCGTCTATGACGGCGTTGCGGGAACGCATCGGTGGTACGACGGCACACCGCATCCGTGGGAATTCGCCCGGGTTTGGCACTTTGAACCGTCGCGTAGCGATCCCGACACGGTTTTTGCGGGTGTCGAAGATGCGGCGCTGTTCCGCTCCACCGATGGCGGCCGTAGCTGGGAAGAGCTCTCCGGGCTTCGCCGGCATCCGTCGGCCGGCGGTTGGCAGCCCGGCGCCGGCGGCATGTGCCTGCACACGATCATCCTCGATCCAAACAACTCCAGCCGCATCTTCACGGCGATCTCCGCGGCGGGCGCATTTCGCAGCGACGATGCCGGCGCGACCTGGAGCCCGATCAACCGCGGGCTGCGTTCCGAAGGGATTCCCGAACCGCAGGCCGAGGTCGGGCACTGCGTCCACCGCATCGCGATGCACGACAGCCATCCAAGCGTGCTCTTCATGCAGAAGCATTGGGACGTAATGCGCAGCGATGACGGCGGCGACTCGTGGAGAGAGATCAGCGGCAATCTTCCTACGGACTTTGGTTTCGCGATCGACGTTCACGCTCACGAGCCGCAGACGCTGTACGTCGTGCCGATCAAGAGCGATTCCGAACACTTCCCGATCGATGGCCAGTTGCGCGTCTATCGCAGCCGAACGGGTGGCGACGAGTGGGAAGCCCTTACCAATGGTTTGCCGCAGCAAGATTGCTACGTTAACGTGTTGCGCGATGCGATGGCAGTGGATGCCCTGGACGAGTGCGGAATCTATTTCGGCACCACCGGCGGCCAAGTGTACGTCTCACCCGATTCGGGAGACTCGTGGAGGCCGATCGTGCGAGACTTGCCTGCGGTGCTTTCGGTCGAGGTTCAGACGCTGCCGTGATCCGGGTCGTCCTGCCGGCGCACCTGCGCGCGCTGGCGCGCGTGAATGCCGAGATTAAGGTGGAAGTCGAAGGCACGGCCACCCAGCGCTCGCTGTTGGACGCCCTCGAGTCGTGCTATCCGATGCTGCGCGGCACGATGCGCGACCACGTTACGCAGCGGCGCCGCGCCTACGTGCGCTTTTTCGCCTGCGAGCAAGACTTGTCGCACGAACCGCCGGACGATCCGCTCCCACGTGCCGTGATTAGCGGCCTCGAGCCGTTCCTCGTCGTCGGCGCGATGGCCGGCGGCTGATACGACGTTCCTGTTCGGCTATTCCGCTTCGCGAGCGTTCAGGTCCACTAGTTCCCCGTTGATTCCGTCGGAAGCGGCGCTTGCAAGAAACGACAGCACGCGCGCGACTTCGTCCGGCGACGCGGCTGCCGCAAACTCGTCGGCGTTGAGATAGTCCCGCGCGGCATCCGTCGCGACCGTCCCGAGAACGAGCGCGTTGGCAACGATACCGTCGGCCTTGTGTTCGCGCGCAATCGCGCGCATCAATGTGTTGACCGCGGCCTTGGCCGAGCCGAAGAGGCCGAATTCCGGCTGCGGATCCTTTGAGCTGCCGGCCGTTACGGTGACGATGTGACCGCGGGAACGGCGCCCGGGGAGGTACTCTTGCACGAGCATGCGGCGGAGGGCCGCCACCGCTAGGTTGTATGCGGGCAGGACGAAGCCGTTGAGATTAGCCTGCAGATCCTCCACCGTCGAGTCCACCAGAGGAACGAACTTCCCGCGGCCGGCGAGGTTTACGATCGCATCGATCCGGCCAAAACGCGTCGCGGTCTCGTCGATCAGCGCGGCGGTACTTGCCGAATCGGCCAGGTCGGCCGCCGCGGCCAAAGCGCGCTGGCAACCACCGATCGAGGCGGCGGCGCTTTTTAGCGAGCGCGAAACCACGACGACCCGGGCGCCCTCGTCGTGAAGCTGCCGGAGCGTTGCTCCCCCGACGCGGCCCGTCGCGCCGGCGAGGACGATCACATCGCCGTCAAAAAGCATTTGTGCAAACCTCCTTGATTTTCCTAAACTCGGGAACGTGCTGGTTTGTTGCGCATGGGCTGCAGCACAGAAGGCGAAGCTCGAACCGCATGAATCGTTCGCTGTATTCCTTGGTCGCCTGCAGCGCGGTTTTGACCATAGCCGCAGGTGCGACCACCGTTCCATCGATGCGGGACGTTCTGACCGCGGCATACGCGCTGCGCGATCTCAGCGGGGTCGACCTTTCGCCGGCTGGCGACGCCGTCGCATGGCAGGAGAGCTTTCACGATCCAGCGCGGCTTTTGCAGTCGCCTCGTTGGGATTCGGTATATGTGCGGCAGCTAAACGGCGGCGCGCGCGTTCGCCTGACGGCCGGAAAACCGAATGGATATTACGACGAGGAAAACCCGGTGTGGTCACCGGACGGCAGCGCAGTCGCTTTTCTTTCCGACGCATGCTTCAAAGGGCAGATGCAAATCTATCTGGCCGGCCCAGCGGGCTTACACGTCCGCCAACTCGGCAAACTCAGCGGGAACGTTGCGCACCTGACATGGTCGCCTGCGGGCGACACGCTCGCCGTTCTCTACATTCGTGCGGCTCATCGGAAGGCCGGCGCCTTGGCCGTTGGAGCGCGGGACGTAGGCGTGATCGGAAGCGTCGTCGACGAACAGCGGCTCGCAATCATCAGCGCACGAACGGGAGCCATGCGACTGATCACGCCGCCCGATCGCTACGTTTACGAGTACGGATGGTCCCCCGACGGTCGAGCGATTGCGGCAACCTACGCCAAGGGCAACGGCGACAACAACTGGTGGGTCGCGCGGCTTGCCCGTATCGACGTTCGGACCGGTCAGATGCAGGATCTGCTGGCGCCATCGTATCAAATCGACGACCCCCAATGGTCTCCCGACGGGACGCGCATCGCAATCATCGGGGGCATCATGAGCGATTTCGGCGCGACGGGCGGCGATCTGTATCTGGTGGATGCGCGAAGCGGCGAGACGCGCGATCTCACTGCAGCGTCGCCTATTTCGGTGCAGTCGCTGCGGTGGAGCGACGCCTCCAGTCTGTACGTCGTAGCACACGTCGCCGGCGCTATGCGATTGATGCGCGTGAACGCCGGGAGCGGACATTTGGACGCCTTGACCGATCGCGCCGAGTCGCTCTGGAGCTGGTCCAGCGCCCGCAACGGTCAGCTCGTCGCGCTCGTGCGAGCGTCGTTCGACGATCCGCCGGAACTCTGGGCCGGTCCGCCGTCGCGGCTCCACAGGATATCGAACAGCAACGACGGCGCTAAGCGTTTGTACGGCAAAGCCGTCTCACTCCAATGGAAAAATGGTGGGCTCGACGTTCAAGGCTGGCTGATTTATCCGATGGCGTACGACTCGCACCAGCGATATTCGATGGTGACGATCGTCCACGGTGGCCCGTCGTCGCAGACCGTGCCCAGCTTCGGCAACCGAAGTGTCAGCGCACTTTCATCCCAAGGTTACTTCGTGTTCATGCCCAATCCGCGGGGCAGTTTCGGCCAAGGCGAAGCTTTCACGCGCGCCAACGTCAAGGATTTCGGTTACGGTGACTGGTCGGACGACATGGCCGGCATCGACGCGGCGCTCAAGACCGCGCCAATCGACGCCGGCCGGCTGGGGCTCATGGGCTGGAGTTACGGCGGATACATGGCGATGTGGGCTGAGACGCAGACGACGCGCTTCAAGGCCATCGTCGCAGGCGCGGGCGTCGTGAACTGGCAGTCGTACTACGGCCAGAACAAGATCGATGAATGGATGCTCCCGTTCTTCGGTGCGTCCGTCTATCAGGATCCGAACGTCTACGCGCGAAGCTCGCCGATCACGTTCATCGAGCGCTCGAAAACGCCGGTGCTCATACTCCAGGGCGAGCGGGATGAAGAAGTTCCGGCACCGCAGTCGTTTGAATTTTGGCATGCCATGGAGACGCTTGGCGTCCCGACCCGATTAGTCGTTTATGCCGACGAGGGCCACGCGATCCAAAAAACCGGCGATCAGATCGATATCCTGAACCAAACCGTCGCGTGGTTTAATCGGTATCTGGCTAACGGTTCATTGTCGCCTGCACCGTAGGCGAGCCGTGCAGGTGATGCTCAGCGCGCCGCGACAAGACTATCCCACGCCGAGTCTCCACTCGGCCGCGCCGGTGATTCTGCTTGCGCTCGGAGGACTTATGCGAGGTTTCTACCTGCCTAGTGCGACGGCGGCGCTCTTTATCGTGGCTTCCCTGGTCGCATGCCACGGTTATAGCGGGGTTACCCCCTACAACTCGACGGTATCCGAAAACATGCCGTCCGCGATGTCGCCGGACCTAGCCGCGCAGCCGGCGGTAGCGATTTGTAAAAGCACAAAAGGGGCGGGCACCTGGCTTGAGTACTTTGCCGCGGGAACCGTCAAAGGGACGACGTTTAAGCTCCTAACGGGCAAGTCTGGATTCGCGAGCTGGGTACTCTTAAAGTACGCGAAAGTCAAACCCACGCCGACGCCGAAACCCACGCCGACTCCAAAGCCGACGCCCACCCCGAAACCCGTAGTCGAATATTTCTACTATGGTACGTTCGCGATGAAGAACAAGCAGAGCGGATGCGCGTATTTGATCGCCACCAAGAACGGCAAGCCTTTCAAGGGCGCAGCCTACAATGCCATTACGGACGGGTTTCCGAACGTGACACTGAAGCACTTCAAGACCACGCTCGTGGAGCAAGGCCTCGTTTCGGCGCTCGGCATCTCGCATCTCTCCGCGAAGGGCGGTTCAGGTTCGGTGACCCTGGTCACGTCGAAGAAGAAGCCGTTCACGACGGGGTCGATCGTGCTCGTGGGGCGCAGAGTGGTAACGATACCGGACGACGCGCAACAGTTCACGCAGCAGTTCTTGGAGGACGACAACTCGCCCTAACTATTTCCTCAACCCAACGGTATCCGCCACGACAACTCCGCCTGATTTAAGAAAAGGCGTTGCCGCGAGATTTAGTTCAGCAGCCGTTCCTCATCCCAAACGTCAACGCGCCCTCGTCGAAGGCTCCACCGCCGTAGACGTCGTCAAAGACGCCCGGGCCGACGTTGCCGCCGCTGGCCGATCCGATGAAAACCAATCCAGCGTTTTGGCCGTATCCCTGTGCTTGAATAGTCGCCACGAGGGTGTGGTTGATGACTTGGAAAGTGCCGTACGGGAACTTTTGGCTGCCAATGACAAGCGACGCCGAGCCAGCATTTCTGCCGTTTTCCATCAGCGTCAAGCAGTACGTACCGTTGCTATGCTGCGAATGGGTCACGGTCACAGGCCAACTACCACCGTAACCGCGCGCCGTTGCAGCGACGGATGGCAGAACCATGGCCATGGTGGCGGCGACGACAGTCAAAGTCGGTTTCAAGAAACGCATCAGGGATTCTCCTTGTGGGGCGGCTAGGCCGATGTCGCAGAGTCTAAGGAAGGCTCATAAAAAAAGCCTGAAGCTGTTTTAGCTCCACCTCGGATCGCGTCTGGCAAGTGGGCTAAAGCCCGCTGGCCGTGGGAGAGTGCTTTGCTCTGGTGGGCCGTCCTGGGATCGAACCAGGGACCTCATGCTTATCAAGCATGCGCTCTAACCAGCTGAGCTAACGGCCCGATGCGGGTGAAAAGTATAGCATGGGGCACCATCCTCCCTTCAATTTTTAAAGCGATCCATTTCTTGATGATCTCGTCCTCGTTCTGAGGTGCGCCATCAGCAGCGCCTCGAGGACCTCGTGCTCGCGAACGATTTCGGCTCGCCCCGCGGCATCGTAGTCGAACGCTTGGCGCTCCGCCGCGACCCGCGCAGGGTTCGGAACATTTCGGCGATAAGATTTGCAATGGTCGGGAGGCATTACCATGAACGCTCTGGCGCATCGCGTACCCCTCGTGCTTAGCCTTGCTTTTTCGCGTCGCTTCTCGCAGGCTGCAACGGCGGCGCCGCGTCATCGGCGATCCCGGTTGGCTCGTCCCATTTCACGACGCCGCATGCCAACGCGCGCGGCATAGAGATCTGGGCGGCAGCAAAGCAGACTAGCAAGCTATTCGGTCTATCGGCGGGCGCAAAACGCGTTCTCGACGTTATTTCAACCGAGAGCCAGCCGGTCAAAGGCGGTGACCCATTGACACTCAAAGTCGACCAAGAGAAAAACTTGTTCGTGACCGACGTCGATGGAGGCAGGGCCGGCGTGATTCAGGAGTACAAGGATGGGCGCTTCGCTCGCGCCTATTCACCCGATTGCCCGGTCTCCAAATGCTCCAATTTTACCGGTTCGCTCAGCGACGCTGTCGTCGACAGAAGCCATGTTTTCGCGATCATGGAACAATTCCAGTACCAGGTCGAAAACAAAACCGTTAGCGGCTCCGGGTACGAATACTGGCCTAACGGAAATCCGTCGGCGACGCCCGTTGCCGTGCTTTTGCCTAGTGATTGCTCGGCGGTCTGTTTCATCGACGCGGGCGATGAGGATAGTTCCGGTAACCTCTGGGTTCGAGATTATGGGGCCGGCGGTTATGGCGTCGCGGAAATAACCAATCCGACAACCGATCCGAGCATGAGCCAAGGCTTACCGCTCGACACCTTCACGATAAACGTTGGCGACATCGCCGGATTCTCTATCAGCAACGCCGGAACGGTGCTCAACGTGGGAGATTCCAGCCATAAGATCTACCAATACGTGCTACCGGTAAGGTATGGCAACTCACCCTTCAATACGATGACGCCGTGCTCTCAAGGATGCGATCCGCACGGGTTTGGCTTTAATAGTACGGACAGGCTAATCGTCGTCGGCGACGGTACGACGGGCGGATACGGATCGCTCGATATCGGCCAAGTTTCCAAAAACCATTGGAAGCAGGTCTCCAATCCGCGGTTTACCGTTCCCTTCAGTTCCGCCGTGTACACGCCGTCCGATAAATAAGGGGCTCATGGCGACACAGCGCGGCGACTAGATGAGCGCGATCCACTTCTTGGTGATCTCGTCCTCGTTCTTGAGGTGCGCCATCAGCAGCGCCTCGAGGACCTCGTGCTCGCGCACGATCTCGGCTCGCTCGGCCGTTTCGTAGTCGAACGCCTGGCGCTGCGCCGCGACTTGGGCCTGCAGCTCGGGATCCGCAGGAGGCGTGGACGCCTTCTCCGCGCTGCCGCGCTGCGTGGCCGGGGAGCCGCGCGGCGCGGTCGTGCGTTCGGTGCGCAGCGTATGCAGCGGTCCGTTCATTATTCCGTGATCGACTGGATGAACTTCTTGGTGATCGAATCGTCCATCTTGCGCTGCGCCATGTCGACGTTGCGAAGCGTATCGACTTCGCGCATGTTCTCACTGCGCTCGTCCATCATCTGGTCGAAAACTTCCGACTGCATCTGGAGCTGCTCTTGGTTTTGGATTTCGGATGCATACATGCTCAGCTGAAAGCCTTCGTCCTGAGCGTTGAGCGCGTTCATTGCGGAGTTTTCGGCATTGCCCGCCGTGCCTGCGCCGAGCGCGCCGCCGATGGCGTTGCCGAGAAGTCCGGAGCCGACCCCTTCGAGGACCGGAAGCAGGAATGCCATGTCATTGCTCCTTTGCGCAATCAGTTCGAATCATCGGCCAACTGCGTGTAGTCGGTCGCCTGCGGCCGATAGCTCTGCCCTTGCGGCAAACCGGGAAGAGTCGGGGCGCTCAGCGGCAGGCTCTGCGCTTGCGACGAGAGCGAGCCGAGCGATGAGATGAGGCCGCCGAGCTCGGCAACCGCCGCGTTCTCGGGCGAGTCGCTGACGTCTCCGGAAGTAGCTGGACGCACTGGCGCCTCGAGCGAACCGGAGACGCTCGGACGCGGCATAGGTGCAAACGGTTTGGCGGAGACGCTTCCTTCGAGGATCGAGGGCGAAAATGACATGTCGGTTACTCCTGTTCTACGAGTTTGTCTCGTCGGCATCGTCGTTGAAGAACTGTACGTAATTCGTTGGCTGCCGCTGGTAGCTGTGAGCGTGTGGCCGGCTCGGGAAGGCCGGCATCGGAAGCGGAAGATGCTGGGCTTGCGTGCGCAGCGATCCGATCGAAGCGATCGTCGCGCCGGACTCGGCGATGGCCGAGGATTCCGGGGACTCCTCGGATGTACCGATTTTCAGCGGGGGTCCGCCGCTCAAGCTTTGGTAATGGCGCAGCACCGAATCGGCATATGAAAGGTCGCTGCCGTCGGACCAGCGCGTCTTGGTTCCGGCGGCGGTCGGCGACCCGGCGTTATAGGCGGAAAGCGCCTCGCGCACGTTGCCGCCATAACGCTGGAGCAAGCCGGAAAGCATCCCGGCTGCATAATCGGCGTTGCGCGCCGGATCCATCGCAGCCGGCGTGGAGGCGAAGGCGTGCCAGCGATCGTCGATCTGGAAGAGCCCACGGCCGTGCCCGCCGTCGCCAACGATGTTGTGGCCGGCGTTGGCGCCCGGACCCCCGGTCTCTTGAGCGGCCACGGCCGCCAGAAGCTCCGGATCGAGACCGTGACGGCGGGCAGCGCTGGAGATCTCGGGAGCGAACGCGACCCCCGTTGCCGCCAACCGGGACGCTATGGGATCGAGGCTCATGGCGGACGTCTATCCCTCGGCTCAAGGTGTTTGACAAGGAACGGTACGGGTTCTAGAATGGCAAAGTCCGTGGCGACCCCGCCCTGGTTGGCGGGGTTTCATACTGCGGCGGCATGGGTTTATGGATCGTTCGCACAGGGTCGATATCAGCGGTCTCCTCAGCGGCAGTCGTCAGATCATGCTGGTGGCCGATGAGGTCCCAATCGAACCCTTCGAAGGGATCGTCTTTCCGGATCCGGTTCGAGTCCGGCTGGAACTTCGTCAAGCCGATGGGATGCTTGCGGTCGAAGGCAGCGTCGACGCACGGGCACGCAGCCAATGCGACGCTTGCTTGGAGGACGTGGACTTGCAGGTCCACGTCGATGTTGAAGAACGACTGGATCCCGCGCGCGGCAGGGACTCAGACCCGTTTGGTGAGAGCAACGTTCTGATCGGAGAACGGCTCGACGTCGCCGACCTGGCACAACAAAGCCTGGTCAGCGCGTTGCCGATGGGATTACGGTGCCGGCAAGACTGCAGAGGACTCTGCGCCGTATGTGGGGCGAATCGAAACGCAGACGAATGTTCGTGTGAGCCCGAGAACGAGCTTTGAAACGGAGATAATGTGGCCAATCCAAAATGGAAAACGCCCCGCAGCAAAACGCGAAGCCGTCGCGCTGCCAACTGGAAGCTAGGCAGCGTCACGACGGTTGTGTGCCAGCAATGTCACCAGCCGAAGCGCCCGCATTTTGCTTGTCCCAATTGCGGTACGTACAAGGGCCGGCAGGTCGTTAAGGCGCGAGACGAGTCGGCCGGCTAACGGTACGTGTCGTTGCATGGCGTGAAAATCGTTGGGGTCGGCCATTACGCGCCGGCCCGCGTCGTAACCAATCACGATCTCGAAGCGTGGCTGGACACGTCGGACGAATGGATCGCGACTCGCACCGGAATGAAGCGGCGCCATTGGGCGTCCGAAGAAGAAGCGACGAGCGACTTAGCCTCGGCGGCGGCTGCTGCCGCGCTCGTTCACGCGGGGCTGAGAGCTGCCGAACTGGATTGTCTCATCGTTTCAACGGTAACGCCGGATTACTATTTTCCCGCGACGGCATGCCTGGTCGCCTCCAAACTCGGCGTACTGGAGAAGCCGGCCTTCGACATCGCCATCGCCTGCAGCGGATTCATCTATGGCCTGACGGTTGCGGCTGGATTGATTCGCTCGGGAGTGTACCGCCGGATCATGCTGATCGGCGCCGAAACGCTTTCGAAGATCGTCGATAAAAACGACCGCTCCACCGCCATTTTGTTCGGCGACGGGGCCGGCGCGGTGATCTTGGAACGCTCCACAGAAGATTCTTTTCTGGCATCGGACCTCGGCGCGGACGGAAGCCGTCCGGAGCTCCTCTACGCGCAGGGCAGCGGATCGCGTCACCCGCTCGACCACGCGGCGCTCGATGCGAAGGTCCACCTGATTCACATGCAAGGTCCGGAAACGTTCAAGCTGGCCGTCATGAAAATGGTCGGCTCCACCGAGACCGTGCTCGAGAAGGCGAAATTGACGAAGGCCGATGTTACCTTTCTGATTCCGCATCAAGCCAATAAGCGGATCATCGACGCGATGGCTCGCTACTTGGAAGTTCCCGAGGGTAAAGTCGTCATCAACATCGCGGAATACGGCAACACTTCGGCGGCTTCGATTCCGATGGCGCTTTCGGAAACGGTGCGAGCGGGCCTCGTGAAGCCCGGAGACATCATCGTCTTCGTTGCCTTCGGCGGGGGCCTCTCGTGGGGCGCGGTTGCCTGGCGGTGGGCCGCGTAGGTGCGAATCGGCGTCGTCTTTCCGGGCCAGGGGTCGCAGGGCGTCGGCATGGGCTCCGACGTCGCGGAGCATTCCGCGGAGGCGCGAGCGACGTTCGAGCGCGCGAGCGCGCTTTTGGGCTACGATTTGCTCGCGCTCCAAAAGGACGGACCGGAAGAGAAGCTGCGCGAGACCGAATACAGCCAACCGGCGATTTTCACCACCAATATCGCGCTCTATCGCGCCGTCGGCGCCGATCTGCGGCCCCTCGTTACGGCGGGGCACTCGTTCGCCGAGCTCTGCAGTTTGGTCATAGCCGAGTCGCTCGAATTCGACGCCGCGCTGCATATCGTTAGCGAGCGCGGCAAGGCGATGCAGGAAGCCGCCCAACGCGCCCGTGGCGGAATGTCTGCGGTCCTTGGGCTCGAAGCGGGACGCGTTCGGGAAACCCTGCGCGACCACGGCCTCGACGGCGTTTCTCTCGCGAACTTCAATTCGCCGACGCAGATCGTCATCAGCGGCGAACTGGAAGAATTACAGACGGCGGCCGCCGCAATGCTGGCTGCGGGTGCGAAGCGAGTGGTCACGCTCAACGTTTCCGGCGCCTGGCACAGCCCGCTCATGGAACCCGCGCTGAAACGCGTCGCGGCGGCGGTAGAAGCGAGCGATTTCGCGATGCCGGTCTTCGACGTTATCTCCAACGTCGACGGCCGCCCCTATCGCGACGTAGAAACGATCAAGGCGAACTTGGTCCAATCGGTCGTGGATGAGGTGCGCTGGCACGATACCGCCGAACGCCTCCTTTCGTACCGGCTCGACATGGTGATCGAGTTCGGTGCGAGCGGCGTTTTGAGCGCGTTGATGCGTCGGATGGAGGGAGCTCCGCCGGCGGCGGTCGTGAGCGATTTTGCAGGCATCGAGCGCTTGCGCTCCGCCATAGCCGGCCCAGCCTCGGCGAGCGTATGAATTTGCACGGCAGAACGGCGCTGATCACGGGTGCGAGTCGCGGAATCGGACGTGCGATCGCCGTCGAATTCGCGCGCCGCGGTGCCGGCGTGGCCCTCGTCGGCCGCGATTTGGCTGCGCTGGAAGAGACCGGCGCCGCCTGCGCGAGCGCGCGCGCCGGCGCGACGGCCGAGCTATTCCAGGCGGACGTTACTGATCGCGTGGCGATCGACCGGATCGTCGCCGACGTGGTTGCGCGGTTTGGGAGGCTCGACTGTGCCGTGGCGAACGCCGGTCAGTCAATCGACGCGTTGCTGCTCCGATTGAAGCCGGAAACCATCGATTCCATGCTCGACGTGAACCTGAAGTCGGCGTTTTATCTCTGCGGCGCGGTCGCGAAGCCGATGATGAAACAACGCGCCGGGTCGATCGTTTTGATGACGAGCATCGTCGGGATGAGCGGCAACGCCGGACAGGCCGCGTACGCGGCCTCGAAAGCGGGGCTCATCGGCCTGTGCAAATCGCTGGCAAAGGAGTTGGGTTCGAGGAATATAAGAGTCAACGCCGTCGCGCCGGGTCTCATCGAGACCGGCATGACCGAAAGGATGCCCGGCGCCGCCAAGGAGTTTTTGATCAAACAAGCCGCTCTCGGCCGAGCCGGGAAGCCCGAGGACGTCAGTGGAGCGGTCGCCTTCCTCTGCTCTGATGCAGCCGGATATATCACCGGACAGACGCTCGTGATTGATGGCGGCATATTGATATGACCCCAGGTTGTGAAAGGAGACTAGAATGTCCACCACCTTCGATAAAGTAAAGAAGATCATCGTCGAGCAGCTGGGTGTCGACGAGTCGGAAGTCACGCCCGAAGCGTCGATCACCGACGATCTCGGTGCCGATTCGCTCGACCAAGTTGAGTTGGTGATGGCGTTCGAGACCGAGTTCAACATCGACATTCCGGACGAGGAAGCCGAGAAGATCAAGACTGTCGGCGACGCCGTCAAGCGCATCGACGAAACCACGGCGGGTTCTTCGACATCGTAGCCCTTCGACTGCGCTCAGGATAAACTCTTGTTCGATCAGTTAAGTGAGCGCCTAGGCGCAATCTTCGACCGCCTGAGCGGGCGTGGCCGCGTAAGCGACGCGGAGGTCAACGACGCACTGCGTGAGGTTCGCGTGGCGCTGCTCGAGGCCGACGTTTCACTTGGCGCGGCCAAGGCGTTCGTCGCGCGCATCAAAGAGCGCGCCTTTGGTGCGAACGTTCTCGAGTCGTTGACGCCGGGGCAAACGATTCTCACGATCGTCCATGACGAGCTCGTGGCGTTGCTCGGACCGGCGAGCGGCTCCGGACCGGCCAGGCTGCAGTTTTCCGATAGCCCGCCGTCGACGATCCTGCTCGTTGGGTTGCAAGGGTCCGGGAAGACGACGCAGGCAGCGAAGCTCGCGCTACGCTTGAAGGAGCAGGGCCGCCGTTCGCTCCTAATCGCGGCGGACGTCTATCGGCCTGCCGCAATCGAGCAGCTGCAAACGCTCGGCAAACAGATCGATCTTCCCGTTTACGAGGGCGGCACGGCGGATCCCGTACAAATCGTTCGCGACGGCATCGCACATGCGAAGCGGCTCGGCATTTCCACGATCATCATCGACACCGCGGGTCGCTTGCAGATCGACGAATCGTTGATGGAAGAACTCGCACGCATCAAGGCCGTCGCCACTCCATGTGAGATTCTTCTGGTTGCCGACGCCATGACGGGCCAAGAGGCGACCAACGTCGCCAAGGGTTTTCACGACCGGCTGGGCATCACCGGCGTGATTCTGACGAAGCTGGATGGCGACACGCGCGGCGGAGCGGCGCTGTCGATCCACAGCGTCACCGGCGCTCCAATCAAGCTCGTCGGCGTGGGCGAAAAGCTCTCGGCGCTCGAAGCGTTCTATCCGGAGCGCCTCGCTTCGCGCATTCTCGGCATGGGCGACGCGCTGACGCTCATCGAAAAGACGCGCAGCCTATATTCCGAAGATCAGGCCAAGCAGCTCTCCGAGAAACTCTTAAAATCGAGCTTTACGCTGGACGACTTCTTGGAGCAGATGCGACAAGTGCGCAAAATCGGCTCGATCGGTGAACTGCTGAAGATGGTGCCGGGTTTGACGAAGGCGCTGCCCAAGAATTTCGAAATCCCCGAACGCGAGTTCGTGAAGGTTGAGGCGATCATCTCGTCGATGACGCGAGGCGAGCGCCGAAATCCGAACCTCCTCAACGGATCGCGCCGCAAACGGATTGCGAGCGGTTCGGGCAGCCAGGTTTCCGACGTGAACCGGTTGGTCAAACAGTTCGAACAGACTCGCGAGATGACCAAACAGCTTGGCGGAAAGAAGCGCGGCGGATTTCTGCCGTTTCGAACGCCCTAACAACGAAAGTAACGGAAAAACATGGTACGTATCCGACTGCGCCGTATGGGCGCGAAAAAGCAGCCCACCTATCGTTTTGTCGTGTCAGACGCGCGAGCGCCGCGGGACGGACGCTTCATCGAGATTTTAGGACATTACAATCCACGCACCGAACCGCGAACCGTCGTCGTGGACGAAACTAAGGCGCGCGAGTGGCTGGCGAAGGGCGCGCAGCCGTCCGAGACGGTGCGGCGGCTCTTCGCCGAAAAAGGCCTGATGGAGCGCGGCCCCATTCCGACCACGAAGCGGTCACCCAAGCACGCGAAAGGCAGCGGCACATGAGCGCCTTCGATGACGAGTTCGGACTCTTTGGCGAGACCGTCGTCGACGAGGCGGAGCGTCAAGTCCGCCGCGAGCCGCCCGCGGCGCGCGAACAACCCGCGGCCCGCGAACAGCCTCCTCCTGCGCCCCGCTCGACCCGTCCCCCGCCGCGACGCGAGAGGAAGCCGAGCGTGGCTTCGAGCGACCCCTGGGCCGGCCACCGGCGCGCCACGGAACTGCTTGGGTTTTTGGCGCGCAAACTGGTGCAAAAGCCCGATAGCGTTGCCGTCGAGCTGTTTATCGACGAGCACGCGCAGCCCGTGATCGAGCTGATCGTCGATCCCGAGGATCTCGGAAAGGTCATCGGCCGCAGCGGACGAGTCGCGCAGGCCCTGCGCACCGTCGTACGCGCGACCGCCGAAGGGCGAGTCGCCGTCGACATCCTCGACACGGACGAAGCCGCCCAGGGTGTCGAGGACGACTCCGGCGACGTCCTGCGACAAAATCAGGATGACGCTTGATGATCGTGTGACCGTCGGCCGAATCGCCGGCGTGTTTGGCATTCACGGAGAGTTGAAATGCGACCCGACGAGCGCGGGTCGCATCGTTTTTTCTCCGGGCGTGGAACTGCGCTGCGGGAGAGGGGACGACGTTTCGACCGTGCGAGTGACCGCCGTGCGCTCGCATCGTGGCCGGCTTCTCATTCGGATCGCGGGCATCGAGGACGCGTCGAGTGCCGGCACTTACGCCGGCGCGCTGTTGTACGCACCGCGCGACTGGGTCGAGTTACTGCCGGGAGAGTACTTGGATGACGATCTAGTAGGCTGCACCGTGTGCGGCAGGGACGGCACGCAATATGGTTCGGTCGAGCGGGTGGAACACTATCCGGCCAGCGATATGCTGATCGTCAGCGGGCGCATGGTTCCGATGGTGCGCGCGATCGTGACGGAGATCGCACTGGAGCGCCGTCAGATCGTGATCGATCCTCCTGAGGGGCTTCTCGATTAAGGAAATGCCTCAGTCGTTATTCGGGTGGGCGCTCGCGTAGGCCGTAACGGCGGCATCCACGGCGCTTTTGACCGAAGAGCCTTTACCGACCGCGCCTTCCAGCGATACGCCAAAACAGGTGTAGAGCGTGAGGTTGAACGTTACGTCTTTCCCGTGGTGCGCCGGAACGGCTTGCAGCGTACCGCTTGCAATCGTGTTGTTGCGATCGGAGCCGCATATTTGATCGGCGGAGCGAGCCACGTCGGCCGTCGTTACCGAGGTCAACTGGGTGTTGAAGTAGCGGTTCATGGCGAAGTAGAGTTCGTGCGTAGCGTTGGTGAGGTCGGCGGCGGCAACGCTGCCCGACGCGGCGACCGAGGAAACGATCACGCCGCGCGAAGGTTTGGTCGTCGGTTCGGGCGAGGCGGAATGGCTGCCGCTACGGTGCTTGAAAACCGAATCCACGATGCTCGCGATGCCGCGCAATGGCATCTGTGCACCGTTGCTAGAGGTCGGCGCCGGCGTACCGGAGGTCTGGGTCTCGACCGTTTCGGTACCGCGCCCCACAAACGTGAGAATTTGTGCTCGCGCCAAGAGCGATTGGGAGGCGACGTCCGCGACGCTGGAAACCTGCGCCGTCTGCGAGAAGAGAATGACGCCGCTTTCGATGCTGACGACTTGCTCGACGACCGCCGCGCTATCTCCCACCGGAGTGACATATCCGCTGATGTAAAAGTCGGCGTGTGCGCTGCGTGCGTAATCCAAAAAATCGGCGCGTTTGACGCCCTGCGGGATGGCCGGCACGCTGATCCCGCCTGCGGCGAGCATTTCCTGGCCCAAGATCTGAGCGATCGCGATGCCGAGTTTGGGGTCGGCGCCGGTTTGAACCTCGAACGGATAAACGACCACGACCGGGATTTGTCCCGCAGCGGACGGCCCGGGAGTCGGCGGAGGCGGGGGCGGAGGCGCGACGGCGGCCAGCAGAATCGCGGAACAGAGCAACGCCGGCCCGAGAAGGCAGCGTAAAAACCTATCAGCCATCAGTTGCGGATTGTTCGGGAACCGAGCCCGAATATCCCATTGGCCACGCGATGCTGTATTCGGCACCGAAGAGAAAGATCGACCCGATGCAGTAGAACCACAGAAGCAAGACGAGCGGCGCCGACAACGCACCGTAGACGTGCGTAAAGTCCACGTGCGTCAGGTATTGAGCGAACGCGATCTGCACGATCGGCCATGCGACCGCAACCACTGCGGCCCCGCGCAACGCGAAGGCCCACGAGATCTTGCGGTTTGGAAGCAAACGATACAGGATTACGGCTACGATGAAGACCAGTGCGATCGAGACGAGATACGCCAGAATGTGGGTGAGGCGCCGGGGATCCTGAAATCCCGCAACGTGGAACGTAATCGAGAGAACGATCGGCAATCCGATTGCGACCATCAAGAGAATGCCGGTCACGGGCAACATGACGACGGAAAGCAAAAGATTGTGGACGAGCGGGCGCCCTTTGGGAACGTTGAGCGCGCGATCCAGCGCGTAGGCGAGGCCCATGAAGAGATTTTTCCCCGACCAGATGAGAAAAACAAACGCGATGAGGCTTGAAATTCCGCGCCCGTAGATGTAGGTCTGGAGATTGTTGGCGATGTAGTCGTGCAGCGTCGGCGCCAGGGTATCGAAGAATAGTAGCGTGCGGCGCTGGGCATCGGGCAGCACGAGCGTGATGGCGCCCAGAGCCAAGACGGTCAGTGGAAAGAGCGCAAAGAGTGCGTTGAAGGCCACCGATTGCGCGTGAAAGGCGCAACCGTCGCGAGTAAAGCGCACGCTCGCTTCGCGAAACGCCGAGATGAGTCGCTGCATCCCAGGCGGTATATCGTTGCAAGTGCCGCTATTCCCACCGGGCGCACCGGTAAGCATCATTGTCGACGGCCGCCCTCTCGCCGAATACGTTCGCGCGTACGTGGTGGCTGGGCGGGTCTATGCGCCGGTGAGCCCGCTGCTGACGCGCCTCGCCGACCGCGTGTGGTCCGTGGGCGATAGCCTGCTGATCGAGCGGGGCAGCGTGCGCGTCCGAGTGAGGATCGCGCCGGCGGTGCCGGCGTCGCTCAGCGCAACCTTCGTCGCAATTGCGCCGGTGCTTCGAGCGCTCGGCGCGTCCGTTCGGTACGAGCCGGTTGGGCGCCGTCTGATCGTGCAGGTTCCGGTGCGCACGATCCTTGCATCGCCGACGCCGTTCAATCCGAGCCTTCCATCGGTGGCGCCGAGCGCCGTGTTCACGCCCATACCGGCGCAGACGCCGCGGCCCATCTGGACGGGGTCGCCCCTACCGCGTCGTACGCCGCTTTCGGTTCCTCCGATCAGCCACTCCGAGCCTGGCGTTTTCGGGCGCTGACGATCGGCACGAACCAGACGGCGTATCCGAGGGGATCGCGCACGTTTGCAATCATTTGATTGAAGTATGTCACCGCTGACTCTTTGCTGAATGTTGTCGTCTCGCCGATCGATTCGGCGTATCCGTCGCGCCATGCCGCCAGGATCGTGGCGAACGTTTCGCGCGGCACGCGCAATGGGTCCACGATCGCGTAATCCACGGCGATTTGTTCGAGTCCAAGCTTCATCAAGATTCCGTAGGCGTGGCGTCCCGAAAAGAGATCGATTCCCGTTGCGTCGCCCATTTGCGCCGGAGCCTCGTGCCAGAACTCGCGTGGATCGACCGCGCCACGCGCAAACGCAAGCATGCCGTAATCCTCGGGAATCAAGTGAAGATAGCCTCCGGGGCGTGTGACGCGCGCCAGCTCGGCGATGACGCGATCCGCATGCGGAATCGAGTGAACGACGTGACGGCAAAGCGTGAGATCGAAGCTGTCGTCGGGAGCGTCGAGCGCGAAGACGCTCTGGTGATCGAAACGCAAACGCGGCGCGAGGGCGGCGTAGCGCGTTCTCGCGCGCTCCAGGTGAGCGTCGAGAATATCGACGCCGAGAACCTGTGCCGATGGGTAGAGCTCGGCGATGCGGGATGCGATTTCGCCCGTTCCGCAGCCGGCGTCGAGAATGTGCGCGACTGCGGGAAGTGCGTAACGACGCAGCAGCGCAACTTCTTGCGGCCAGATCGCCTGTGCTTGGGCCTCGAGGTTGCGCACCATCGATTCGTCTGCCATTTGGTGCGCCTGAGGGTTGAGATCCATCGACGAGTTCTTACCGCTGCGCGACGGCGCCCAAATCGAGCAGACCCAGACCGCGGTCGGAAACGTTGCGCAGCAGGGCTTCGATCGCGTCGATGACGGGGAGGCGTTCGTGATGGGCTGCGACTTGCATCAACACGGCGTCTTTGTGCGCCATGTCGATGCTCCATTGCGTATGATAGTCTCCGCCGACCATGCGTTTGCCGCGCCCCTTGATCTGCCCGGAGGGATCGTAGAAGTCGAACAGCTCGTAGGCCTGCGCCCGCGAAAGCCCTTGCTCCTCGGCGATGCGCATGACGTCGTTGAGGCCGCCCACCACGGCCAAAATCATCGCGTTGCCCATGAGCTTATACGTGGCCGCCGCGCTCGGGTCTTCACCCAGATAACGCAGATCGCTGCACATGGCTTCGAGCGCGTCGCGAACCCGCTCCACGAGCGCGGCGTCGCCCGAAACCATCATCACACCGGTCGCGGTGAGCGCCATCGGCGGCCCCATGAAGACCGGAGCGTGCACAAACGAATGACCCGCTTCATCGAGCCGCCGCACGCGCTCGGTAACGCCTTCCGGCGTCACCGTCGTATGATCCACGATCGGGCTCTCTTGCGCGACGCCCGGCAGCGCCGCATCGAGCACCGCATCGACGCTCGCATCGTCGCTTAAGCATAAATGCACGCGCTGCACACCGATCGCTGCTTCCGCAGGGTCCGTAAAGGCACGCGCGCCGTCCGCTTCGAGCGCCTCGGCCTTATGCGCTGAGCGGCTCCACACGCGGACCTCGATGCCGCGCCGCAGCATCGCTCGCACCATCGCGGAGCCAAGCGCTCCGGCTCCGTAGAAAGCGACGGTTTCCATTGGCGCGGCTCAGTCGGCTGCCGGCGTCGCGGGAGGGGCGGGCCGTCGAGCCAGCAGATTGAGCGCCGCGGCGAGGATCGCGGCGCCCAAGGCGTACGCGATTTGCAGCGGATCGGTCAAGAACTGCAGATTGAACGCACTGTCGAGCGAGTACGTTCCGTTGCCGGCATAGGCAACGGCGAGTGCGGCGGCGATGTAGGCTGAGTTCAGTTCCCATCCGCCGTTGGCTACGAAGAAGCCCTTCTTGTAATGTACTGAACCGATCGCGACGAGCATGACGATCACGATTAGAACCGGTCCGAGCGCGCCGCCCAGGCCGAATAAAGTCAGGAGGCCTCCGACCGTTTCGCCCAACCCTGCCATGAGCGCGAACATCTTGCCCGGCCGGTAGCCGAGGCCCTCGAAAAAGCCGCCGGTCCCGGCGATGCCATATCCGCCGAACCAGCCGAACAGCTTTTGGCTGCCATGGGCGATGAAGCTCAACCCAAGGATCACTCGAACGATCAAAAATGCGATGCTCATGGTCGCAGAAACCCCGGCTACCGTGGGTTGGTGGCGGGCTCCAGGATATCGGCATCGCAAGGCTGTAACCACTGCCGCCTATGCAGATACATGGACGAACGTTTTTGGTAAGCGGCGGCAGTTCGGGGTTGGGTGCGGCCTGCGTTGCCGAGTTCGCGCGCAACGGCGCAAACGTAGTAATTTGCGACGTGAGCGAACGCGGAGCCGAGCTCGAACGCGAACTTGGCAAGACCGTTCGGTTCGTGCGAACCGACGTGACGGATGCGGGACAGGTGGAGAAAGCGGTCAACACTGCCGCGCAAGAGTTCGGAGCGCTGCACGGGGCGATCAACTGCGCCGGGATCGCGACCGCCGAACGCGTCATCGGGCGCGACGGACCACTGCCGTTGGAACGTTTCACCAAAGTGATTTCAGTAAACTTGATCGGTACGTTCAACGTCATCCGGCTCGCGGCGGCTCAGATGCTCCAGCGCGCGGTCGAGCCGGGCGAGGATCGTGGCGTCATCGTGTGCACGGCGTCCGTCGCCGCGTTCGACGGACAAATCGGTCAGGCCGCGTATGCGGCCTCGAAGGGTGGTGTCGTTGGAATGACGTTGCCGATCGCCCGCGAGTTCGCGCAACATCAGATTCGAGTGGCGAGCATCGCTCCCGGCATCTTCGACACGCCGATGCTGGCCGGGTTGCCGGAAGCCGCGCGTGAATCGCTGGGCAAACAGGTGCCCTTTCCGTCGCGACTCGGGAACCCCGCGGAGTATGCCGCGTTGGCGCGCCACATCGTCGAAAACCAGATGCTGAACGGCGAAGTGATTCGCCTCGACGGCGCGATTCGGATGGCTCCGCGCTAATACACAGGACACTCCAAGGTCGCGTGGTCAAAAATTAGGGCGTGAAGACTACGCTCATTGCTGCGCTTGTCTTGGTTGGCGTCTGCGTTGCAACGCAGCCGACGCACGCCACGCTGCGGCCTGCCCCGACCGCGACGCCGATCGCGTTACCCTCGCCGGATCGGTTGCTGTACTTGATTCGAAGGCAGTTTCGGTCGCATCGGCCGCCGCCGCCGTATATCACCTATACCTTGGTACGCAAGCAAACGCTCGACGACGGCTATCCCGATCTGGTCAACAGCTACACCTACAATATTTGGTGTCGCACGTCGGATCGCGCGGCGCTGGGCCGGCGGGTCTATCGTGGGTCGGCACGCGGAACGCTGGAGTTTCTTCGCCCCTCATTCAACGAGCCGTGGGATCCGGGTCCTCCAACGGCGGATCTCTTCGAGCCGGCTCCGGCACGTCCGCACACGAGCCCGCGTGAGTTCGTGCCGACGCCCGAGCCGACGGGCAGCCTTCCGCCGGTGATTGCGAGTGTGACGGTGCTCGGCGAGTTCGATTATCGCGTCACGCGCATCGCCAACGAAGGCGATCAGATTCACGTCAGCCTGGAGGCGCGCCGCGATCCGGATCGCAACCGCTTACGCGAGCTTTACGTGGATCATAAGACACTGGAGCTCAAGGAGGTCGTGGCCACCGACAAGCTCTACGAAGAGGACAGCGGGAAGCACGTTTACCCGATGCTTTTCACGGTCACCCTGGACTGGATGAACGCGATGCCGATCGTGACGCACATCCACGGCACGCCGACCTATCAACGGGATTCGGATTATCTGGGGCGCGATGCGACCGTGGACTACGACTTCACGAACATCACGTTTCCGGCCACGCTGCCGGATTGGTACTTCGATCCCCGGTCGTACGCCGGGAACGTCGAAAACGCGCCGTTGTAACGGCTAAGCGCCGAAGGGGGCGTTCGGCTTGACGAGCCCCGGGAATTGCTGGCGCAATTTCTTGAGCTTCGGCAAGTCGTTGACGACGATGTACGGGTTCTGCGGGTTGTGCACCGCAAAGTCCTGATGGTAGGCTTCGGCCGCATAAAAGCCGCGAAGCGGCGCGACGATCGTCACGATGCGCGAGGAATAGACGTGCTCTTGCTGCAGGTGCGCGATATAGGCCAGCGCTTCGGTGCGTTGTGCGTTCGACGTGTAAAAGATCTCCGAGCGGTACTGCGTGCCTTCGTCGGGACCCTGACGATCGAGCTCCGTGGGATCGTGCGCGACGAGAAAGTAGACGTCGAGCAGCTGTTTGAATGAGATTTTCGACGGATCGTAGCGAATTTCGACCGATTCGGCGTGCCCGGTCGTCCCGGTGCTCACCGTTTCGTATTGGGCGGTATCGGCGTTGCCTCCGGCATAGCCGGCCACGACCCGGTCGACGCCGCGCAGCGATCCAAAGACCAGCTGCATTCCCCAAAAGCAGCCGCCCGCAAGCACGACGCGGTCCGAGGACGCGCGCACGGGCGCGGCTGCGCCGAGGCACAGCGTAAGCAGCAGGGCGGTTGCGGTGAAGAGCTTCATGCCCTATACAACGCCGCCGGGGGCCGGTTGGATGAGGTGCGGCACGTTATCGCATGTGCCCATCGAGCCAGTCCAGCCAGAGGCGCGTCAGCGCGGCGGTCTGGCGCGGGTCGGCCGGGCCGTGCGTCGATGCCGGGAAAACCGCGAAACGCACCGGCACGTGCCTGTCGGTCAAGGCGTGGTAGAGCGCGTAGGATTGCGTGATGGGCACGACCGGGTCTTGGGTCGTGCCCCAGATCAGCGTGGGGGTCGTGATCGCCGCGTAGTACGTGATCGGGGAATTGTCGCGGTAGATGCGCTCACCCTCGCCGGTGTAGGGCGACGCGCCGAGCGGATAGCGGTCTTGCACGTTCGACGTCGAGAGGTTGTATTCGTCGAACTCGCTGTTGACCGCCGCCCCCGAGATGGCCGCCCGCCAAGTGTGATAATGGCCGATCAGCCACGACGCTAGCTCCCCGCCGTACGACCACCCCGAGACCGCAACGCGTGAAGCATCCACGTTCGGCAGGCGCTCGAGCGCGGCGAGGGCCGCCAGAATGTCGGCGCTGGGCCCGGCAACGGTATCGTGAACGATCGCCGTCATGTAGGCGTTGCCCAGGTTGTCGCTCCCCCGGTAGTTCGGCTGTAGCACGATATATCGCCGCGAGGCGATCATTTGAGCGAGCGGCCATTGCTCCCATACGAAGTCGCGCGCGCTCGAGAGTCCAGGCCCACCGTGAATGAGCAACACGACGGGATATTTCTCGCCTTCGCGCGCGTTGGGGGGATACGTCACCACGCCGTCTTCGGTGAAGCCGCCGGGGCCGATCCAATTCAACTCGGTCATGCGCCCCAGCGCAATGCGCGAAAGAAAATCGTTGTAACGGGTAAGCCGCCGCGGTACGCTCGCGCCGGGCGGAAGGTAGTAAAGCTCTCGCGCGCTGCTTGAGCTGCTTGCGAGGAAGGCGATAGAGCCGTCGCGCGCGATGTCCGCGGCGATTCCCGCATCAAACGTGCTGCTCGAATAGGGGTCGCAAACCATATGCAAATCACCCAGCGGCAGCACGTGAAAAATTCCGCTGAGGTCGATCGTCCAGGCGACGTTTTGCGTGCGATCGCTCGCGCAAATCAGCAGCCGGCGCCCGTCGGGAAACCACAGCGATCCGGCAATGTTGCGGTCGAGCCGCGCGGTGAGCGTGTCGTCACGCCCGCTGCTTAGCGCGCGCAGCGTATTCTCGGCGTTGAAGTCGCCGTTGAGCGGATACCAGTAGGTCAGGTCCGAGCCGCCCGGGGCATATGCCGGGCTCAATTCCAGTTCGGGGTGATCGGTGAGCTTGCGCAGCGCACCGCCGGCAACATCCGCTTGCCAGAGCGTGGAGCGTTCGTCGTCGCCGCTGAAGGTGTTTTCTACTCGGGTGAAAGTGATGTGGCGGCCGTCGCGCGTCCAAACGATCTGCGGCGAGAAGATTCCGCCCGGATCGGTTGGGGCGACCGTCCAGGGACCGCGCGTCAGACGTCGAGCGGCGCCGCCTGCCGCCGAGACGATCCATATGTGATCGGGCGGCGTGAGCGCCGTCGCCGTGTAGTCGTTGTCGCCGGCGAAGAAGTAGGTGGCCGGAGCCTGCGGGTCGGCAGCGACGAACGCGATCGAGAGACCGTCGGGGCTCCACGCCGCATCGAGCACTTCCCCCCGCGCGTGCGAGAGCTGCAACGGCACGCCGCGACGGCGCACGAAAAGCTGTCGAACGCCGGCCGCCGAGGGCCGCGCGAGGTACGCCAGCCGCGTCCCATCGGGCGACCAGCGTGGAACGGCAACGTCGTGGCCCCGCACCAGCGTCCGAGCGGATCCATCGCGCGTTTCGATCAGCACCAAGCTGTTGACGTACGCGGCGCGCGGCATGTCTTGGGCGATCGTCACCAGTGCCACGCGGGCGCCGTCGGGGGAGATCGCCGGCTCCTCCAAGTCGACGATTCGCGCCATGTCGCGGATTTGCAAGGCCGGTTTGGCGACCGCGGGCATCGCCCCGGCAGCCAGCATCAGCATGGCGCAAAGCAGGCAGCGCATCTAGGGCGGCTTCGGGCCGCGGCGCCGCAGCTCTTTTTAAAGTTCGTGCGTTGTGGTAGGGGTAGTGAGTATGCTCGACGAGTTCCATCCGCTCGTCCGCGAGTGGTTTGGTGGGGCCTTTGGCAAGCCCACGGAACCGCAAGCTTCCGGCTGGCCCGCAATCCGAGGAGGCGACGACGTCGTCATCGCCGCGCCGACCGGCTCGGGGAAAACGCTCGCGGCGTTCACGCTAGCGCTCGACGATCTCGTGCGTCGCGCCGCTACGACGACGCTGCCGGATCAAACGCTGGTCGTCTACGTCTCGCCGCTGAAGGCGCTCTCCAACGACGTGCACGAGAACCTCGAAAAGCCGCTGACGCAACTCGTCGAGCTCGCGCGGGAACGAGGCGTTTCGCTCGCGCCGATCCGAACCGCGGTGCGAACGGGCGACACCACGCCCGCCCAGCGTCAGCAGATGTTGCGCAAGCCGCCCCACGTGCTCGTAACGACCCCGGAATCGCTGTTCATCTTGTTGACGGCCGAGCGATCGCGCTGCCTCTTTGCCGGCGTCTCCTGCGTCGTAGTGGACGAGATTCATGCAATGGCCGGCAACAAACGCGGTTCACATCTGGCGCTCACGCTGGCGCTCCTGGACGACCTGGTCGCGCGGGCCGGTGGACGCCGCCCCCAGCGCATCGGGCTTTCAGCGACGGTGCGGCCGCTCGACGAAGTCGCGCGCTTCCTGAGTCCGGCCGCGCGCGTCATCGACGTGGGACATCGGCGCGCGATGGAGATCTCGGTGGAGGTTCCGAGTGACGAACTGGGACCGGTCGCGAGCAAAGAGATGTGGGGCGAGATTTACGACCGCGTGGCAGAGCAGATTCGGCGGCATCGCACGACGCTGATCTTCGTCGGAACGCGCCGGATGAGCGAGCGCATAGCCTTTGCGTTGAACGAGCGGCTGGGAGAAGGCTTCGTCATGCCGCATCACGGCAGTCTTTCCCGCGAGACGCGCTTCGGGGTAGAGCGCGGCCTGCGCAGCGGCGAGCTCCGCGCCGTCGTCGCAACCGCATCGCTAGAACTGGGAATCGACATCGGTTCGGTGGATCTCGTCGTGCAGCTCGGGTCGCCGCGCGCCATCGCCGTCGCGTTGCAGCGCATCGGACGATCGGGGCATTGGATCGGCGCCATGCCGAAGGGGATTTTCTACGTTACGACGCGCGACGAGCTCATCGAATGTGCGGCGCTAGTGCGGGCCATTCGCGCCGGCGCGCTCGACGCGCTAACGATTCCGAACGCGCCGCTCGATATCTTAGCGCAGCAAATCGTAGCCGCGTGCGCGCAGCACGAATGGGAGGCCGACGCGCTTTTCGCCGCAGTGCGCGATGCCTATCCGTACCGAGCGCTCGAGCGAAAAGACTTCGAGGCAGTCGTTTCGATGCTGGCCGACGGCGTCGCGACCTCGCGCGGACGCAGCGGGACGTTTCTGCACTACGATCGCGTCAACGGCCGGCTGCGCGCCCGGCGAGGCGCGCGGCTCGCGGCACTTACCTGCGGCGGAGCGATTCCCGACACGGCGAACTACAGCGTGATCGTCGAGCCGGACGGACACGCGATCGGAACGCTGGACGAGGATTTTGCGATCGAAAGCATGGCGGGCGACATCTTCTTGCTCGGCACGAATTCGTGGAAGATTCGCCGCGTGGAAGCCGGAGTCGTTCGCGTAGAAGACGCGCACGGCGCCCCACCGTCGATCCCATTTTGGAACGGCGAAGGACTCGGCCGAACGATCGAGCTCTCGCGTGAAGTCTGCGACGTGCGCGCCGCGATTGACGGGCGCGACGACGCATCGGCGTGCGAATGGCTCGTGCGCGAGTGCAGCCTCGACCAGGCCGGTGCGGAACAAGCGGTCGCGTACGTGCGGGCGGGGAAGGCGATCCTGGGTGCGGTTCCGACCAATCAAACGATCGTGGCCGAGCGCTTTTTCGATGAGGCCGGCGGCATGCAGCTCGTGTTGCACACGCCTTTCGGCGCGCGCATCAATCGCGCGTGGGGTCTGGCGCTCCGAAAGCGCTTCTGCCGGTCGTTCAATCTCGAACTGCAGGCCGCCGCAACCGACAACGGTTTCGTCCTCTCGCTCAGCGATCAGCACGCATTTCCGCTCGACATCGTGTTTGAGTTCGTCAAGTCGGCGAGCGTCGAGCAGACGTTGACGCAGGCTTTGTTGCCCGCCCCGATGTTTGCCGCGCGCTGGCGCTGGAATGCGTCGCGAGCGCTCGCAGTTCTGCGCTTCAGCGGCGGACGACGAGTGCCGCCGCAGCTCCTGCGCATGCGCGCCGACGACCTTTTGGCTGCGGTCTTTCCCGATCAAGCCGCATGTCCCGAAAATCTCACCGGGCCGATTCGCGTTCCGGATCACGTGCTCGTCCGCGAAACGATCGACAACTGTTTGCGCGAGGCGATGGACCTCGACGGGCTGCTGGAGGTGCTGCGAAGCGTCGAAAGCGGGCGGCTGCGGACCGTAGCTATCGACACTCCGGCACCCTCGGTTTTTTGCCACGAAATCCTCAACGCCAACCCGTACGCGTTTCTCGACGACGCTCCGTTGGAAGAGCGGCGCGCGCGCGCGGTGCAGCTGCGCCGGACGTCGCGTGATGACGTTGACGGAGCGGGCCTTCTCGATCCGGCGGCGATTGCCGAAGTCGCCGCGGAGTCTTGGCCCGTGGTGCGGGATGCCGACGAACTGCACGACGCGCTGTCGACGCTCGTCGTGTTGCCGCCGGTGGCGCAATGGCAGGCCTGGTTCGAGGAGCTCGTCGCGCAACGCCGAGCCACGCTGTTAGGAAACGCGTGGACGTGTGCGGAGCGTCTCGAGGTGGCTCGCGTCGCCTATCCCGACGCGACACTCACGCCGCCGATAGCTGCGGCCGGCGCGGAGTCCCCTCCGGATAGCCCGGAAGAGGCCTTCGCAGAGATTTTGCGCGGCTGGCTCGAGTCCAGCGGACCGGTTACGGTTGATGGATTAGCGGCTCGGCTCTCCGCGGACGCCGGCACGCTCGAGGCCGCGTTGATTCGCCTCGAAACGCAAGGCCAAGTGTTGCGCGGCCGATTCAGCGGATCCGGAACGCAGGAATGGTGCAACCGCCGCGTGCTCGCGCGCATTCATCGCTTGACGATCGGTCAGCTGCGGCGCGAGATCGAGCCGGTTACCGCCGCGCAGTACGTTTCGTTCTTACAGCGCTGGCAACGCGTTGCGCCGGGCTCGCGACTGCACGGAATCGACGGAACGCTGCACGTCATCCGCCAGCTCGAGGGCTACGAGATTCCGGCCGTCGCATGGGAGGCGCAAGTTCTGCCGGCGCGGATCGCGGGATATCGCTCCGAATATTTAGATCGTCTTTGCTATGCCGGCGACGTGATGTGGGGGAGGCTTACGCCACACCCCGCGCTGGAGCCGAATTCTTCGGCCGAGCGCACGCGCGTGCGCCCGACGCGGCTGGCGCCGATCGCGCTGTTTCTACGCGCCAACGCCGACGAGCTCATCGTTCTCCGGCAACGCGACATTGCGGGCCTGTCCCCCGCGGCGCAAGAAATTCTCGAATGCATCGAACGGCTACGCGCGCCGTTCTTCGCCGAGATCCTGCGCAGCACCAAGCGTTTGCCGAGCGAAGTCGAGGAAGCGCTGTGGCAACTGGTCGCGGCGGGCTTGGTAACCGCGGATGGCTTCGACGCGCTGCGTTCGCTCAGCGACGCGAAGCGGCGCTTAGGGGAGAAAGGCTTGCGCGCGCGGCCGCGCTCCTCGAGTGGCCGCTGGACGCTTCTGACAGCGACGACCGAGCGAATCGATCGCGAAGCCTTTGCGCGACGGCTCTTGGCTCGCTGGGGCGTCGTCTTCCGCGACGTCATCGCGCGCGAGAGCCTCGCGCCGCCGTGGCGCGAGTTGCTGATCGCCTTGCGCCGCATGGAGGCGCGCGGCGAGATCCGCGGCGGACGTTTTGTCTCTGGATTTGTGGGCGAACAGTTTGCTCTTCCCGAGGCGGTCGAGGCTCTGCGCGCGGCGCGCCGGGCGGGGGCCGAACCGGAAGCTGTGACGGTCGGCGGCTACGATCCGCTCAACCTCGGCGGCGTCGTTTTGCCCGCTACGGGCGTGCTCCGCTCCGTCTCGTAACCGGCGCGTTAAACGGTCAGCACTGCTTGCTGGTTTGCTGACCGGAATAGGTTTCGATCACACCGCTCGCTGCCGCGGGAACCCTGACACCTTTCAAGAGCGTTCCGATGCCGCCGATGACGCCGCCGTACTTGCCCTTTGTCGCGATCGTATAACAAGGGCCGAAGTTAAGCTTGAATCCGTCGATCTTCGCCTGACCGTACGCGGTATAAGGATTGCCGACGACGATCGTCGCTGAGGTCAGTCCACCGCCGGCTCGAACGTTGCCTCCGAAGCTCGTCCCGCCCGAAAGCGCCAGCTGCAGATAAAATATTGCCGTGCCTTGACCGAGCTCGGGCAGCTGATCGTAATTGGTGGTGCTGCTAATGATGTTCAGTTTGACCGAAGGGTTCGCGCTCGGATATTTGATTTTGCCGCCAAAGCCGCCAAAACTCGGAATGCAGAGCGAGCCGCCCTGCGTCGAAAGCGTTTCGGTGAGCGACGCGTACTGTTTGGTCGTCTTCTGACCCTTGCACTTTGGCGGAACGAGTTCCGGCTGCGCCGCGGCCATCGCGCTGGAAGGAGGCAGCGTTGTGCTGCCATGCGAGGCGCAGGCGGGGAGAAGAGCCACGGCGAGCGCTACAAGCGAACCGCGCATCAAAAGGCGTCTTGACCGCATGAGGAAACCTCCGAGCTTATGTACGGGGGAAGCGATCGACCCGCTTACGACGCGAGATTACGGCATACCTGTGGGACCATTTCCGCGTGAGCGATCACCTCGTCTGGGTCTGGCTTTTTCTGCTCGGAGCTTATCACGGCATCAACCCGGGGATGGGTTGGCTCTTCGCAGTAGCGCTCGGCCTGCAAGAACGGAGCGCGCGCGCCGTTCTCCGAGCGATCATCCCTCTGACGCTGGGGCACGTCGCCTCCGTGTCGATCGTCGTGATGCTCGTGGTTCTCGCGGCCTTGACCTTTCCGCATGCGATCGTGCATCGCGCGGCCGCCGGCCTGCTCATCGCATTCGGCGTCTACCGTTTGGTCCGCGCACGCCATCCGCGATGGGTTGGAATGCGGGTTGGCTTTTGGGGCCTTGCGCTGTGGGGGCTGCTGATGTCGTCCGCGCATGGCGCGGGCTTGATGCTGCTGCCCTTCGTAACCGGCTCGCGCGCGATGCTGCAAGATGCCATGCCGATGCCGGCCGCGGGCGGGATCCACGGGGCCTACGCTCTTGGGTGGCTGATGGTCGGCGTACATACGCTCGGGTACGTCGTGACGATGACCGCGGTGGCGCTCGTGATATACCAAAAGGTAGGTGTCAGCTTTTTACGCACGGCATGGTTTAACGTCGACTTGGTCTGGGCGATCGCGTTGCTTGTAAGCGGAATCATAACGCTCCTGACCTAGGCGGTTCAAGGGCTCGGTAGCGGGGGCATCCAAATAGCCTCCCTCCCCGGCTATAGACCCCCGCGTCGAGCGGAGAAAGGTCGAGCCCCATGCTTCTCAAACCAGACCCGACATTTTACGCTTCTGCCAAAGATGCGATGCAAGCTCCCGCGGAGACGCTCGCATATGTTGCGCTGCTCAGCGCGAACGGAAGTGGAACGCACGACGCGCTCGCGGTCGTGGATGCAGACGCCGCTTCGGGAAGCTACGCGACCGAAGTGGGTCGAGTAGAACTTCCCAATACCGGCGACGAGCTCCACCATTTTGGCTGGAACGCGTGCAGCGCCGCCCTTTGTCCGTTTGCGCCACGTCCCCACGTCGAGCGCCGTTTTCTGATCGTGCCGGGCCTTCGCTCGTCACGCATCCACATCATCGACACGAAACCCGACCCCACGCGACCGCACATCGTGCGCGTCATCGAACCCGAGGAGCTTATCGCGCGTGCCGGTTACACCCGGCCGCATACCGTGCATTGCGGTCCCGACGCCATCTACGTCAGCGCGCTAGGTGACGCCAATGGCGACGGCCCCGGTGGGATCTTTATGATGGATTGCGACACGTTCGACATTATCGGGCCGTGGGAAGCCGATCGCGGACCGCAGTATTTAGCGTACGATTTCTGGTGGCACCTCACGCAAGACGCAATGATTACCAGCGAATGGGGAACGCCGAATATGATCGAGGGCGGGCTCAACCCGAATCTGCTGCTCGAGGGGAAATACGGCCACCAGCTCCACTTCTGGGACCTGCGTCGCAGGCGCCACGTCCAAAGCATCGACCTCGGCGCCGAACAGCAGATGGTGCTGGAGTTGCGTCCCTCCCACGACCCCGCGAATACCTACGGCTTCGTCGGAGTCGTCGTATCGCTCAAGGACCTGTCGAGTTCGATTTGGCTCTGGCATCGCGACAACGGCGCCTGGCAGTTGCAAAAGGTCATCGAAATACCGGCCGAGCCGGCCGATCCGGCGCAGCTCCCCGATCTGCTCAAAGGTTTCTCGGCGGTGCCCCCGTTGCTCAGCGACATCGATCTGTCGCTCGACGATCGCTATCTGTACGCATCGTGCTGGGGAACCGGGGAAATGCGCCAGTATGACGTGAGCGATCCCTTCCATCCGAAGCTCGTCGGCTCCGTGCACATCGGCGGGATCGCGCGTCGAACGCCGCACCCGAAGGATTCATCTAGACCGCTTAGCGGCGGTCCGCAAATGGTCGAGATCAGTCGCGACGGGCGCCGCGTCTACTTTACCAACTCGCTCTATCGAGCTTGGGACGATCAGTTTTATCCCGACGGGATCGGAAGCTGGATGGTAAAGCTCGACGTGGCCCAAGACGGCACGATCGCATTCGACCCGAAGTTCTTTTTGGAGTTCGATGAAGCGCACCGAGTCCATCAGGTGCGCCTGCAGGGCGGTGACGCCTCGTCGGACTCCTACTGTTACTCCTGAATCGAGGTTAAGGCGAGGCGAGCGCACGTAAGCGCGCTTCGCCCGCGCTTGCCAACGATTCGAGGTCCCGGTAGGTGGCATATTCGGCCGCCGTCGGCCGCGCGTACGCGGCTTCGAGCGAACCCAGCAAGAAGCCGAGTTGTTCGCGTATTCTCGAAGGATGCAGCACGTCGGCTTCGCTCGAGTGCACGTTTAGCAGCACGAGGTCGGCGATCTCGGTATCGATCTGCATTCGCGTTGCCGCCGGAAGCTTGCCGCGCGCGTTCATCGCTGCGGCGATGCTCCGGTCCAAGCGATCGATGGCGCTGAGTATTTGCGACTCCAACGCAAGGCGCGCTTGCAGATCGCCCGGCCCGGGATGGACGCGCAGATCGAGGCGCACGTTGAACGCGCTGCGCAGCGGGGTCGATCCGTATTGCAGCACGGCGGTGTATTTTCCGGGAACGATCGTGGGACCGTCCGAGCCATCTGGGAAGTCGTCGGTTTCCAGAACTTTGAAACCCGGAGCGTCATAGGCCGGCGCATAGCGTAGATCCCATTGGAAGACGTTCATACCGGGTTCCACCGCGGTGAGCTTCTCGATATCGCGCTGACGCTGCTGTCCTGCGTCGAGATTTTCTTCCTGTTCGGGTGTCAACTTGCGCTCGTGTTTGTTTTTGAGATGCAGCGTGAACTCCCGAACGGTGGCGCCGTTGCCGTCGAGGAACGTCAGCGTTAGCGGGGTGTGCCCGTTGTACGAGCTCGGAAGATTAAAGAACACTGCCGCGCCGTACTTGGGATTGTCGCCGAAGTTTGGAATCGAGAAGTCCGGGCCGCCGTAGGCCTGCGAAAGCCACGCCGTCTCCGGCTGGAAGAGAGCCACGCTCGAGACGCTGAACGTGGTTTGACGCGCGAGTTGCTCGAGCAGCGACAGGTTGTCTAGGATCCAGAAGGCGCGCCCGTGCGTGGCCGCGACCAACTCGCCTTCACGCGCGTCGATCGCGAGATCGCGTACCTGTACCCCGGGCAGATTCAGCGTGAGCGGCTGCCAGAGGCCGCCGCCATCCAGGCTGACGTAGACCGTGCTGCGCGTGCCGGCGAAAAGCAGCCGCGGCTCGCGCGGATCCTGACGTACCGCAAAGACGTATTGGTCGGCGGGAAGCCCATTGGTCAGCGTGGTCCAATGCGCGCCGTAGTCGGACGTTTCGTAGGCGTATGGATGATAGTCGTCCCACATGTAGCGGGAGGCCGTCAGATACGCGGTTCCTTTCTGCGCGTGGGAAGGCTCGATCGAGCTGATTTGCGCCCATTGCGGGAGCTGCGGCGGTGTGACGGACGTCCAGTGCGCACCGTGATCGGTAGTGACGTGCACCAAGCCGTCCGCGGAGCCGGCCCAGAGAATGTCGCCATCGAGTGGGGATACGGCGAGCGAAGATATGTCCGGAAACGTTTCGGCGCCGGTTTGGTCTTGGTCGACCGCTCCGCCCGTCGGGCCCTCGGTGCTCGGATCGTTACGCGTGAGATCGGGGCTCAAGATTCTCCACGTTTGGCCCCGATCGGTGCTCGAGAAAACGACTTGCGCCGCGACGAGCAGCTCGCGCGGGTTGGCCGGTGAGAAGAAGATCGGATGGGTCCACCCGAAGCGGTATAGCGTTTCAGACGATGAGGCACCAGCCATGTAACGCGGCCAGGGGCTGACGTTTTTCGCGTCGCCGGTTATGCGATTGAGGCGCACGAACGAGCTGTAGTAGCCGCTTCCGTAGGTCACGTACGGATCGTCCGGGTCGGGCGCGACGAACGTGCTCTCACCCAGCGCGACGGTATACCATTCGCCGGGGCCGATTCCGGGGCCGACCGCTGCACTCGGCCCTTCGAACGCACCTTCGTCCTGCGACGCGCCGAAGACGTGGAAAGGAAACTGGTTGTCGATCGCTACGTGATAGAATTGTCCGGTGGGTTGGTTGTGCTCGCTGCTCCAGGTTTCGCCACCATCAACGGAGACCGTCCCTCCGCCGTCGTTTCCGACGAGCAAGATCTTTGGATAGTCGGGGTTGATCCACACGATGTGATTGTCGCCGTGCGGCGGGCTCAGAAGCGAGAAGGTTCTGCCGCCGTTGGCGGTTTTGTAAACGCCGTCGACTTCGGGCACGTATGCGACTTGTGCGTTCGACGGATCTACGAAGATCGCGGTGTAGTAAAAGGCGCGCTGGCGCAGCTTCATATCGCCGTTGGCGCGCTTCCAGGTACCCCCGCCGTCGGCCGAACGGAACACTCCGCCGTCGTGGGCCTGAACGATCGCATAAACGATACTCGGGTTGCTCGCGGCCACTGAGACGCCGATCTTTCCCAAAATGCCGGTCGCAAAGCCCGGGTTCGTCGAGATCTTTTTCCAGTGCGCGCCGCCGTCGGTCGTCTTATAGAGCGCGCTGCCCGGGCCGCCGCTGGTGAGCTTCCAAGGAACGCGCTGCGCTTGCCACGTCGCGGCGTAGAGAGTATTAGGATTGCGCAGATCCATCACCAGGTCGACTCCACCGGTCTCGTCGTTGACGAAAAGGACGTTGCGCCACGTTTTGCCGCCGTCGGTCGTTTTGAAGATGCCGCGCACGGGGTTGGGTTTGAAGACGTGCCCCATTGACGCTGCGTATACGACGTTGGAGTTGCGCGGATCGACCGCCAACTTAGCGATCATGTGCGTCTCGCGCAAGCCCGCGTACGACCAGGTCTTTCCGGCGTCGGTGGTTCGATAGACGCCGGCGCCGGTATCGAAATCGCTCCGGATGTCGGCCTCGCCCGTTCCGGCATAAATAACCTTGGCATTGGACGGCGCCACCGCGAGTGCGCCGATCGGATCGGCGACGCCGGGAATCTTGCCGTCGCTGATGTTCACCCAGCTGCTGCCGTAGTTGGCGCTCTTCCAAATCCCGCCTTGCACGCCGCCCATGTAGAAAAGGTTCTGATTGCTCCACACCCCCGCGACCGCCACGGAGCGACCCCCTATGTACGGCCCGATGCTACGCCAGTTAAGCTTGCTCATCAGCTGCTGCGATGGCGAAGAAGAAGCCGCGGCGGAGGTGGACGGTGGGGCGACGAGGAGCGTTGCGGCGATTGCGGCGAGGCAGAAACGGGTCATACGGCAGTATCGCGTGCGGAATTCCAAAAACCTTGTGCGCCCGGATTCCGGTGCGCTAAATCACCGGGTACGAATGCCAGCCGTGTTCCAACGCGAGCTGCGTGGCGGCGACGCCCGCCGGAACGACTTGGAAGCCGGGCAGCACGTTGGCCATGAAGTCAGCGAGCGCGGCCTCCGGCGTCATGCCGGTTTTCGGCCCGATCAGCGCTGCCACGGCGGTTAGCGCGTTGTGGCAAACCATGAAGCCGCCCCCGCGGTGCAGAACCGCCTGGGCCGACCAATCTTGGTAGATGCTGTCGGGATCGTCCGGCGACCCTGTCTCCTTCAAACTCGTCGCATGGTAATAGACGTTCGTAGCCGCGAGATTGAAAGCCGCGCCGAAACCGTATTTCGTCCACATGGCATCGGCGAGCGCGTACGCGACGGAAGGGCCGGTCAAGATGCCGAGCGTCGCAAGGCTGCCGCGCCCCGTGCCGTACGAGAACTCGAACGCGTTCATCGAATTCTGCATGTGCAAATATAGGCTCGCCGTACCCGCTACGGTGAGTGGGCTGACCGATTGAAAAACCTGCTTGTTGCGCTTGTTTACCTTGAAAGTTCTGAGCATGCGCGCGTAGTCGTATTCGCTGGGCTTCAGGATATGAAAATGAAGCGAGGATCCTTGTGCCGCGGGCGACGCCGTGGGTTTGAGTGCGACGCTGGAGATGCCAAGAGCAGTCGCGGCGACGAAACGCTTTCTGGAGATTGGCAAGGCGCTTCTCCTTTGTGCGGAGTTTTAGCTAGTTTTCTACCTACCGGGCGGAATTCCACGCTGATAGACGATTCGGCCGGCGCGGATCGTCAAACAAACGTCGGCGAAGGCACCGGGATCCCGGGACGGATCGCCGTCGAGCACGGCGACATCCGCCGGAGCGCCGACGGCGAGCGTTCCATTCGATTGAGAACGGTTAAATCGGCGTGACGGCGCCGTCGTCAGAGAAGCTAGGATGTCCGAAAAGGTCATGCCGGCCTTGGCCATCAGGGCGTACTCGTCGGTGGGATCGGCCCCCACCGCGCCGTAATCCGTTCCGAATATCACCGTCCCACCGGCGGTGCGGAAAAAGGCGAGTTGTTCGATCGCGGCGGCCCGCAGGGCGTGCTTCCAAAGGGCGAGCGTAGGCGTGAGTGCGGTTCCTACTTGGCTCGCCGTCGTAAGGGCGTCCTCCCACGCGTCCGCGGTTGGTACGGTATGGGCGATGACGTCTACCCCTGCGTTTACGGCGCGACGCACGTCATCGGCGTCGTTGGGATGGACGAACACCGGTTTGTGTGCCGCGTGCGCGAGTTCTACCACCGCATGCATCGATTCTTCCGTTAACGTACGCGGGGCTGCGGATGGCGCTCCGGATGCGAACATCTTTAGCGCATCGGGGCATCGGTCGAGCAGTCGCCGTGCGGCCGCCGCGGCCTGTTCAGGGTCGCCGACTTCGGGAAGCGAAACGCTCATCCAACCCAGCGCTGCCAACACGTCGTCCGAAGGTGCGGCGCCTGCCGGAACGATACCCTCGCCCGTCGAGTGGACGCGCGGCCCGACGACCTCGGCCGACTCGATTCGCCGGCGAATCTCCTTCGTATTATCGAGCGCCGACGAGAGATCGAAGACCGACGTAAAGCCGAAGCGTGTGAAGTCTTGTAGCTGCAGCGCGAGCGTGGCCGCCGGAATCCGAGCGGCGTCGCTCCATTTGCGCTCGGTGAAATGCACGTGGCTATTCCAGAATCCAGCCGCCAAAGAAAGGCCGGTGCAATCGAGAACTCGCGCGCCGTCCGGAATTTGCACGCGGTTGCGAGCTCCGAGAGCCGTTATGCGCTCCTCGGCGATAACGAGCGCGCCATCCCGGATCGGCTCATTCCAAGGATCAAGGTAGATCGTGCCGCCAGCGAGTGCAATGCGACGCGTTTCATCCGCCATTCTAATGGCGCGGCGTTAGCTTTCAGCTACAGCCCGAGGTTGCTCCGCAGGAGTCGCATTTCTCGCAGGCGCCGTTGCGCACCATCGTGAGCTGGCCGCACTCGGAACACGCGTTGCCGGTGTAGCCTTTGGCCTTGGATGCTTTGATCGCTTGCGTACGCACGAGCGTCGCCGTCGCCGTTCCGTTGCTGGAGCGCACTGACGGCGCGGGAGTTTCACCGGGAGCGATGGCCGCACTCGCCATGGGCTGCACTGGCGGCGTTTCCTGGCCGGGATGTAGATGGGTGCTCACCGGATGCAGCCTCTCCGCGACGCCGGCTGGCCGAACTTGCACTCCGACCTCTTCCTCGGCGACGTATTCCTCCTGGGCTTCGGGCCCCATCGCGTCCATCTGCATCGACGGTTGAACGTGTGCGAGGTCGTAACGGCCGAGATAGCTGACCGCGAGCTCGCGGAAGATGTAGTCGAGGATGGACGTTGCCATCTTGATGTGATCGTGCCCGATCACCGGCCCGTTGGGCTCGAAGCGCGTGAAGGTGAAGGCCTCGACGAACTCTTCGAGCGGGACGCCGTGCTGCAGCCCGAGCGAGATTGCGATGGCGAAATTGTTCATCAACGAGCGGAAAGCCGCGCCCTCCTTGTGCATGTCGATGAAGATCTCTCCGAGCTGGCCGCCCTCGTACTCGCCGGTACGCAGATAGACTTTGTGGCCCGAAATCGTTGCCTTTTGGGTGTATCCGCTGCGGCGTTGCGGCATGGAGCGGCGCTTCGCGATGTAGCGGTAGACGATTTTCTCGGCGATCTGTAGCGGCTGCGCGAAGGGCTGGGGTGCGCTGGAGGTGTCCTCCTCTCCAGCGTCGCCGCCGAAGTCGTACCTCGCCGCCAGCGGCTGTGAAAGTTTCGAGCCATCGCGATAGAGCGCGACCGCCTTGATCATCCGCTCGCGCGAATAACGGTATGCTTCCTGAACGTCGCCAATCGTGGCGTCCTGCGGGAGGTTGATCGTTTTTGAAATTGCACCGCTGACCCAGGGTTGTGCGGCGGCCATCATGTCCACGTGGGCAAGTGGGCGGATGTAGCGCGTGCCGTACTTACCGCATGGCGTTGCGCAGTCGAAAACGGCGAGATGCTCGTCCTTTAGATCGGGAGCGCCCTCGACCGTCATCCGGCCGCAGATATGGGCCGAGGCTTCTTCGATCTGCCGCGCGCTAAAGCCGAGGCCGTCGCGCAGCATCGAGAAGTTCCAGTCGTTGAGCTGTTCTTCGGTCAGGCCGAGCTTTTCCTTACAGAAGTCGTCGCCGAGCACGAACTTATTGAAGACGAAGGCCAGCTCGAATGCGGTCGGCAGCGCCGCTTCTACGCGGGCTATCGCTGCGTCATCGAATCCTTTGGCCTTGAGGGTTGCGCGGTTGATATGAGGCGCCGAATCCAGCGTCCCCGTTCCCTTAGCGTATGTTTCGATCGCGTCGATTTGCTCTTGCGAGTAGCCCAGTTTGTGCAGGGCGGCGTCGACGGATTGATTGACGATCTTGAAGTAACCACCGCCCGCGAGCTTCTTGAACTTGACCAACGCAAAATCGGGCTCGATACCGGTGGTATCGCAATCCATCACGAGGCCTATGGTACCGGTAGGAGCGGTAACCGTGACCTGCGCATTGCGATAGCCGGCTACCTCACCGGTCGACAGTGCTTCGTCCCACATTTTGCGAGCTAAAGCCCATGTCTCTTGCGTAAACAGCGTTGGCGGATGGGTCACCGGCTTTACGGTCAGGCCTTCGTATTCACCCGGATCGGCCGCGTATGCCGCCCGGCGATGATTGCGAATTACGCGCAGCATCGGTTCGCGATTCGACTCGAACCGGGCGAACGGCCCGAGCTGCTGCGCCATTTCCGCGGACGTGCGATAGGCCATGCCCGTCAGCAGCGCGTTGATCGCTCCGCACCAGCCGAAGCCTTCCTCGGAATCGTACGGTAAGCCCATGCGCATGAGCAACGTGCCGAGATTTGCGTAGCCCAGTCCCAGCGTGCGGTAGCCGTGGTTCTTTTCCGCGATGCGCCTGGACGGCATCTGCCCCATCGTAACGGAGATTTCCAGCGTCGTCGTCCAAATGCGCGTTGCTTCAGCGAGGCGCCGCGCATCGAAGTTTCCATCGTCGTTCAAGAACTTGACGAGATTGACGCTAGCTAAATTACAAGCAGTGTCATCTATAAAAACGTACTCACTGCACGGATTAGTTGCATTGATCCGATCGTCGCTGGAGCAGGTGTGCCACTCTTGGATGGTGTCGTCGAACTGCAAACCGGGATCCGCGCACTGCCATGCGGCGAGCGCGATCTGGTCCCATAAGTCGCGAGCCTTCAGGCGTTTGACGACGTCGCCGGTCGTGCGCGCGGTAAGCAGCCAATCGTCGTCGCGGTCGAGCGCGTCGAAGAAATCGTTGCCGAGCCGGACCGAGTTGTTGGAGTTCTGCCCCGATACGGTGACGTAGGCTTCCGAATCCCAGGCGATGTCATACTGCTCGATCTGCAAGCGCGTGTAGCCCTGGCGCGCGTAATCCAGCGCGTTCTGGGCCGCGCCGGATGGTATCCCCGACGCGATCGCGTCGCGAATCGCGCGGCGCAGCGACGCGTTGAGTGCCGGATCGAGGCGCGCGTGGTCCGGTACGCGCGTGTCGTGCGCGGCCGTGATGATTTCGTTGAGGTGCCGTTCGAAGATTCGCGCGCCGATGACGAGATCGGCGACCTTGCGCTCTTCTCGAACTTTCCAGTTGACGAACTCTTCGATGTCGGGGTGATCGGCGTTGAGCACGACCATCTTGGCGGCGCGGCGCGTGGTGCCGCCGGATTTGATCGCGCCGGCGGCACGGTCGAAAACCTTGAGGAACGACATAAGGCCGCTCGAGGTTCCGCCCCCGGTAAGCTTTTCGCCGGCGGCGCGAATCTTTGAAAAGTTAGCGCCCGAACCGCTCCCACCCTTAAAAATCCGGGCCTCGCGAACGACGCCATCGAAGATGCCGCCCTCGTTGACGAGATCGTCCTCGATTCCAAGGATATAGCACGCCGAAACCTGCGGATGAGAAAAGGTGTCGGCTGAGCGCTTGGCTTCGCCGCTCGCCGGATCCACGAACCAGTGCCCTTGCGCCGGCCCGGAAATGCCGTACGCCCAATGCAGCCCCGTATTGAACCATTGCGGCGAATTGGGCGCGCCGATTTGGCGAGCGAGCATCGCGCACATTTCATCGTGGTAGATTTGCGCGTCGCTCTCGGAGTCGAAGTAACCGTGCTGCCAGCCCCAGTACGTCCAACAACCCGCCATCCGATTGAAGACCTGACGGGCATCCCGCTCCGCACCGAACTGCGCGTCGCGCGGCATCGCTTCCAGGGCCTGCCCGTCGGCGATGGAGCGCTGCAGCCAGCCCGGAACGCCGTCCTCCTCGACCTGCGCCGTCGCCTTGGGCACGCCGGCCTTGCGACAGTACTTCTGGGCCAACACGTCGACCGCAACCTGACTCCAGGTTGTGGGTACCATGACGTCGCTCGCCTCGAAGATGACCGAGCCGTCGGGGTTGACGATTCGGGAACTACGGGGCTCGAAGCTGACTCCGGCGTAGGGATCGCCCGGGAGCGAATAGGTGCGCGTGAACTTCATACGAGGCTCCTAATTATACCGAACAAACGTTCGATTTCAATGCTTCGCAGGCACAGGTTCGGGATACCTATTGTGCCGTCCTGAGGAGTTTACCACAAGATATTGGGGTCCCTCTGAAAATCCTTGTGGGCCGCCTGTGGGTATCGCCGGGATTCCGGTGGACGACTTCCAAGGAGCAGGCAGGCGGGTGGAGGGCATGTGGAGAGCTCCGAGGATACCGGGGATAACCCGCGCAAAGGCAAGCGCGATGTTCGGCCCCGACCGGTTCGCCCCACGCCTGTACGACGTCTCACACGAGGAGCTCGAGGCGGCCGGTATTCGCGGCTTGATCGTAGACCTGGACAACACGCTGCTTGGCTTTCGCGAAACCGAACTGGCCGAGGAGCACCTCTCTTGGATAGCCCGCGCGCACGAGCGCGGCTTTCGCATCGTGATGCTATCTAACAACTTTTCCGAGCGCGTCACCGGCCTGGCCGCCCAGCTGAACATCGCCTGCATTCCGAATGCGCTCAAGCCCCTGCCGTTTGGCTTTCTGCGCGCGAAGCGGCGCCTGAAGATGCGCCGGCGGGAGATCGCCGTGGTGGGCGATCAACTGTTTACCGACGTGCTCGGCGGCAAGCTGTGCGGTCACTATACGATTCTCACCGAACCGATCGAGCTCAAGGATTTTCCCGTGACGCGCTTTTTTCGGTTTTTCGAGCGACTGATGCTGCGGGGCCGGCGAGGATGAGACTGGCGGTCCTTGGCGACCCGGTCGAGCACAGCGCGAGCCCGCGCTTGCACCAAGGTTTTCTCGAGGAATCCGATATTGACGGCAGCTACGTCGCCATTCGCGTCGCCAAGGGTGAGGGCATCGCGGCGATCCGCCGCCTATCCGCCGAGGGGTTTACCGGGTGCAACGTGACGTATCCGCTCAAGGAAGAAGTGCTGAGCGCTTGCAACGCACTAACGGAGGAAGCGCGGCGGGCGGGGGCCGTCAACACGATTTTCTTCGGTCGGGAGGTCGTCGGCACGAACACCGATGGTCTCGGCGCTCGCAGCGCGATTGAAGCGCTGCTCGACGAGCCGGTCGCACTCAAACGAATCGGAATTCTGGGCTACGGCGCGACGGCCCGCGCCATTCTAGCGGAGCTGCAGGATAACGACGCCTACACGTTTGTCTGGGGGCGTAACGCGGACCGCTCCGACGAGATCTGCCGTCAGTTTGAAGCCAAGCCCTGGCCCAGGGGCAACCCGCCGGAGATCGTGCTAAGCACGCTGCCCCCGGAGGCCTCGCTTCCCGAAAGCCTCATCGAGCAGCTGCAAATCCCCGACGTCGTGATCGATGCCAACTATGGAACGCGAACGCTGCTCGCGCGGCAGCTGCGCCGCGACGTCGTTCCGGGCGATGCAATGCTCGAGGCGCAGGCTCGAGCGAGTTTCGATTTCTGGTTGGCGCACCTCGATCGCGTGGCCGGAGAATAAGCCGCATCAACGTGATGGCGGAGAGGGAGGGATTCGAACCCTCGAGAGGCTCATCACCTCTGCTCGCTTTCCAAGCGAGTACATTCAACCGCTCTGCCACCTCTCCACGAGCCCAATCGGCTGCGCCGATTGGCTTTTGAGCAGAGATTTCCTCGGTGCGGCTTACGCTGATTCGACACGGGCCGACCGCGTGGAACGCCGCACGGCGTTTCCAGGGCCGAAGCGACGTACCGCTTTCGGCGCGCGGTCGAGCGCATGCGCGCGCGCTTGCTTCGGCATTGAGCCGCGAAGGGTTCGACAAAATATACTCGAGCGATCTCGGCCGCGCGCTCGAAACCGCGCGCGCCATCGCCGGCGCGAGCGGCGCGCAGATCGTCGTCGACGCGCGCTTGCGGGAGTTCGATTTCGGCCGCTGGGAGGGCCTCACGTGGGAAGAAATCGTCGCGGCTTATCCGGCGCTCGCGGGCTCGACGCCGACCGCCGCGAGGCACTACGCCCCGGACGAGGGTGAAACGTTTGCCGACGTCCGCGGGCGCGTGCAAGAATTTCTAGACGAACTGCTCGCGGAGCAGCCGGATTCATCGATCGGCGTCGTGACCCATGCCGGAGCGCTTCACGCTTTGTTCGCCGCGCTCGGTTTGGAGGCGTCCCGCTTCTCAACCAGTGGAATCACGCGCGTCGCGATTGCCGGCGGCCACGCGCGGATCATCACGCTCAACGATGTGGGCCATCTCGATTCCGCGGATTGATTGGTCCGCGATCGCTCTGTTGTCGAGCGCGGCGCTGATCGCCGTCACGCCCGACGTATCGGTGCGTCATGCCGTAGCGGGGCACTTCAGCGTGCCGCGGGCGAGCCCCACGCCCGGCGCGCCAACCGCCGCAGCGAATGCGGTGAGCAACGGCGGGTTCGAGACCGGGAACGTCGACGACGGCTGGTACCAATGCGGTGACGTCAACGCCTACGTCATCAAAGATCATCCGCGCAGCGGCGAGCACGACGAATATTCGGGAACCCTCAGCGGGTCGGGCGAGCCGGAAGGCAACTCAGGCGTCTGTCAAGCCGTCACGATCCCGCCTGGGGGCGTGCTGAGCGCAAGCCTTTATCAGCTTTCCGACGAGCCCGATACGAGCTTTGCCTACCAAGAGGCCGATCTTCTGGACAACCGCGGCAACGTCGTATTAAATTTGTACAAGACCGTTAACTATAAAGCGGCCTGGGTACGGGCTAGTTGGAATCTGGCCGCTTACGCGGGCCGTACGTTTTGGTTGTACTTCGGCGTGCACGGCGACGGTTATTCGAAACGCTCGACCCAACAGTTCGTCGACGACGTCGTGCTGACAGGCAGCGCTTCGCGGGAGGGCGAAGATACACCGCATGCGACCCCAGGACCAAACGCCGGAACCCGAGCGCGTCGATGATCGCGAAGAGCGGCGTCTCGCGCGGATGCTGTTTTGGGTCGGGATGGGCCTTGGTGTGGCGTTCGTCGGCACGGCACTTGCGTATACCGCAATCCGTATCGTTGCGTCGGGGCGACACGAGGATCCGACGACACAACGCATTCAGGAATTGATCGACGAGGCCAACTCCTTGCTCAAGGCACTCGACGAGCAGCGAAACAGCGCTTAGGCGTCCGCAGGCGCTGCGCCCCGGCGCCGAACTCGACCTCGACTTCACGGATCTGCTGGCCAACGGCCAAGGCGTCGGCCGTGCCGACGGTATGGTCGTCTTTTGCTTTGGCCCGCTGCCGCAAGAGCGCGCACGAGTCCGCATCACCGAGGTAAAGCCGCGATACGCGGTTGGAGAGATGCTCGAGCGATTGTCGGATTCGCCCGATCGAGCTCGTCCGTTCTGCCGCGTTTTCGGCGCCTGTGGAGGATGCCAGCTGCAGCATCTGGGGTATCCGGCGCAGCTGGCTTGGAAGCGCGAGGTAGTCTACAACGCGCTGACGCGCATCGGCGGGTTTCCCGACGTCAACGTCGGCGAAACGATCGGTATGAGCGAGCCGCGCGCGTATCGCAACAAGATGGCGGTGGTCGTGGACGCTCGCTCCGCGCCGCCGGAGCTCGGTTTCTACCGGCAACGGTCGCACGACGTCGTTGCGATCGATGCATGCCCCGTCCTCACGCCGCAGCTCGATGCGGCGCTAGGGCGCCTCGATGCACTGCGTAAATCCGAGCCCGTCGCTGGTATGCTTCGGGACGCCCGCCACGTCGTCGCCCGCAGCGCGGCTGCCACCGGCCAAATCGTGCTAACGATCGCGACGGAGCACCCCTTGCCGAGTGCTCGCGACGCAGCGGCGTCGCTGCTGCGAGACGTACCCGGGCTCGTCGGCGTAACGAACTCCTCGAACCCGAGCGGCGCGAACGCGATCTTGGGCCGCGACAATCACGTGCTCGCCGGCGGACCCGAAATCGAGGAAACGATCGGCGGCGTTCGCTACCGCGTTTCGGCGGGCTCGTTCTTTCAAGTCAACGCCGAGATCGTCGCTAGCATCTTCAGGTTTCTCGACGCTCGGCTGCAAGGTTCCGGCGCGCTCGTGGATCTGTATTGCGGCGTCGGAACGTTCGCGCTGCACTTTGCCAAGCGTGGCTGGCGCGTCGTTGGAGTCGAGGAGAACGGCCACGCGGTCGCGGAAGCCGTCGCGAACGCGCGTCTCAACGAGCTTGAAGCTCGCGTCGATTTCGTCACCGGGCGCGTCGAACGATCGATCGGCACCGCGAAGGTGCGAAAAACTCTGCATGAGGCGCGCGTCGTATTCTTGGATCCGCCGCGCAAGGGCTGCGATGAGGTTACGCTCGCGGCGATCGCGCAGGCTCGCGTGCCCGAGGTTTGGTACCTTTCGTGCGACGCCGCGACCCTGGCGAGGGATTCGAAGTTCCTGGTGGCCAAAGGCTATCGCCTCGATATCGTGCAGCCATTCGACATGTTTCCGCAAACCGGCCACGTCGAGACGCTGGTTCGCCTGGAGTACTCTGATCTTGTCAGCCGACCCGATTGACATTCGCTACGTCGCGAAACTGGCGCGACTCGCTTTAACTGAAGAAGAGATCGAACGCTTCGGAAAGCAGCTCGGCGAACTGCTCGAGCATGTCAACGCGCTCAACGATCTCGATATCGCCAGCGTTCCGGCAACCGCGCAGGTCGTGGAATCGCGCTACGTTACGCGCGAGGACTCGCTGCGGCCGTCGCTTGACCGCGAGCGCGTTTTGTCGCAAGCGCCGCAGCGGCAGGGCCCGTTCTTTCGCGTTCCACGGATCCTCTCGGAGTAGCGCGAGCGAAGATGGCGCAAGAGCTTATCGAGCGTGCCGGAGCGGATATCGCTGCCGACGTCAACTCCAGGCGGGTCAGTGCGGTCGAAGTCGCGGCGGCGACGCTGGCCCATGTGGGCTCGGTCGAAGCGAACGTCGGAGCGTATTTGACCGTGCTGAACGAGCCGGCACTCGCGCAGGCGGCGCGGGTTGACGAGCGGGTCCGAAACGGCGAACGACTCACGTTAGCCGGCGTGCCGATCGCGGTCAAGGACAACATGTGTCTGGACGGGACCCGTACGACCTGCGGCAGCAAGATTCTGGAGAACTGGGTCGCGCCGTATACCGCGACGGCGGTGGCGCGCCTGTTGGAAGCCGGCGCCGTTGCGATCGGAAAGGCGAACTGCGACGAATTCGCCATGGGCAGTTCGTGCGAAAACTCGGCGCTGGGCGTAACGCGCAATCCGTACGATGCAACACGCGTTCCGGGCGGCTCGAGCGGAGGATCGGCCGCCGCGGTGGCCGCGTACGAGGCCGCGATCGGTTTGGGAAGCGACACGGGAGGCTCGATCCGCGAACCCGGAGCGTTCTGCAATCTCATCGGATTCAAGCCGACGTACGGTCGAGTGTCGCGCTACGGGCTGATAGCGTTTGCTTCCAGTCTGGACCAGATCGGGCCGCTTGCGCGCACCGTGAAAGATGCGGCGCTGGCTTACGATGCGATGGCCGGCTACGATGTGATGGACGCGACGTCGATCGATCGCCCGGTCGAACGCGCGGCCGAATCGCTCCGGGAGGATCTTCGCGGCTTGCGGGTTGGAATCGTGCGCGAGTTCGACACGAAGGTTTTGGGCGACGACATGCATCGGCTTTACAACGACGCTTACCGCGATCTGGAGCGTCTTGGCGCCGACATCGTCGAGGTCTCGCTCCCGACGGCCGACTACGGACTTGCGACCTACTATCTGATCGCGCCCGCAGAATGCTCCTCGAACCTCGCGCGATTTGACGGCGTGCGCTACGGCTTCCGGGCCGAGGGCTCCGACGTTCGACAGATGTACGATAACACGCGTGCGGCGGGCTTTGGACCGGAGGTCAAACGCCGGATCCTCATCGGCACCTATGCGCTCTCGAGCGGGTATTACGATGCCTACTACGTGCGTGCCCAAAAAGCGCGCACGTTAACGGCGCGCGATTTCGAACGCGCCTTTGCGACGTGCGACCTCATCGCGTGCCCGGCGGCCAGCTGTCCCGCGTTCCAGTTCGCAGCCAAGAGCGATCCGTACAGCATGTATTTGATGGATTACTATACGATCCCGATGTCGCTTGCGGGATTGCCGGCACTCTCGGTTCCATGCGGCTGGACGGTTCCCGACGGAGGCAGCCTGCCGATGCCGATCGGCTTGCAGCTCTGCGCGCCGCTCTTCGCCGAGAAGCTCTTGCTGGGTGCCGCGCACGCCTACGAGCAGGCTACGAAGCATGCGGCTGCGCGCCAGCCGGCATTGTCGCGGGTGAGCGCGTGAGCCTCGAATACGAAGCGGTTATCGGCGTCGAGTGTCACGTCGAGCTCAAGACGGTCACCAAGATGTTCTGCGGGTGTCCCAATGAGTTCGGCGGCGAGCCGAACACCAAGATCTGCCCGGTGTGCCTGGGCATGCCGGGGGCACTTCCGGTACCGAACGAAAAGGCAATCGAGCATGTCATCACGGCGGGAGTCGCGTTCGGAGCGGAGATCCCGTCGTTTTCGAAATTCGATCGGAAGAACTATTTCTATCCCGACATGCCGAAGGATTATCAAATATCGCAGTACGACATGCCCTTGACCGTCGGCGGCTCGGTGAAATATTGGATGGAGGACGGCACGCTCAAGGAGTGCCGCTTGACGCGAATCCATCTAGAAGAAGATACGGGAAAATCGACGCACGCCGGCTCCGGTGACGGACGCATCGCCGGAAGCTCGTACTCGTTGCTGGACTTCAATCGCGCGGGCGTTCCGCTGATGGAATGCGTCTCCGAACCCGAACTGCATAGCCCACAGGAAGCGACGGCATATCTCGAATCGCTGCGACGGACGTTGCTTGCCCTTGGCGTCAGCGACGTCAAGATGGAGGAAGGCTCGTTACGCTGCGACGCCAACGTGTCGATCCGCCCGGTCGGTTCGAGCGAATTGGGCACGAAAACGGAAATCAAGAACATGAATTCGTTCCGTTCGGTCGACCGCGCGATCTCGAGCGAAATCGAGCGGCAGATCGCGTTGCTGCGCTCGGGCGAGCGGATAGTTCAAGAAACGCGCGGCTGGGACGAAGTCAATGGCGTGACGCATTCGATGCGCAGCAAAGAGGAAGCGCACGACTACCGGTATTTCCCAGACCCCGATCTCGTGCCGATAGAAATCGCGCAAACTGCCGTCGCGCGCATCACGGAAGCCCTGCCCACACTTCCTTGGCAGCGATTCGAACGCTATACCGCGGCTTACGGTTTGGGCGTCAAGCCGGCGACGCAGCTCATCGAAAACATGGCGCTCGCAGAATACTTCGACCGCGTCGTCGCTCTCAGCGGTCAAGCTCAGCAATCCAGCAACTTCGTGCTCGGGGATCTCTCGCGCCTCGCCAACGAGACGGGCGTCGCGGTGGCCGATTCGAAAGTCTCGGCCGAGCATCTGGCCGAGTTGATCGGCTTGGTCGAAACCAAGCGCGTCAACTCCAAGATCGCCAAGGAACTCTTGACGCGCATGTGGAGCGCCGGCGAGTCGCCGGCGGCGATCGTGGAACGCGACGGGCTGACGCAGACCACCGATCGCGCCGCGATCGAGCGCTTCGTTGACGAAGTGTTTGTCGCAAACGGCGAGCTCGTTGCGGCATATAAGGCCGGGAAGCATAACGTGGCGGGCTTCCTCATCGGTCAGGTGATGAAGGCTTCGCGCGGCAAGGCGGATCCGGCGCTCGTCAACGAATTGGTGCGACAGAAGCTCGCCCACTGAAGCCTCTATGAGTCTCGCCGATCCTCGCACTCTCGAGGCGATCGATTTCGCCGGCGTCCGCGAGCGCGTCGTTCGCGCGACTCGGACGCAGCGCGGCAGAGCTCGCGCGGCGGAGCTTTCGCCGTTAACCGATTTCGATGGCGTTCGACGCGAGCAGCGGCGCACCGAGGCGCTGCGTTCGCTGGCTGCAGGCAGCGATCTCCGCCTGATGCCCGCGGTAGAAACGTCGGCGCTGACGGAGGCCGCGCAAGTTGGCCGGGCGCTTTCCGGGAGCGAGGTGCGCGCAATCGGCGACGCGATCGCGGCGGCGGCCGCCGCGTACGGCGCCGTCCGCGAGCATGCGGATCTTGCGGAGGTCGTGGCTCCGTTTACGCCGCTGCGAGAATTGCAGCGAGCGATTGCGGATGCGATCGACGAGCGCGGTTCGGTGTTGGACCGCGCCTCCCACGCCTTGAGCCGGATTCGCCGCAGCTTGGTGCAAGCCCAAGGCGATGCGCGGGATCGCGTGAGCTCGATCCTCAACGCGGCGAAGTACGCCAAAGCCATTCAGGATCGGATCGTGACGATTCGAGACGGACGCTTTGTGGTTCCGCTCAAAGCGGAGTTCGCGGGCAGTTTGCCCGGCATCGTTCACGACACAAGTTCGAGCGGCCAAACGCTGTTCGTCGAGCCGCTCGCCGCGCTAGAAACGAACAATCGCGTGCGCACCTTGGAGATCGAAGAGGAGCGCGAGGTGGCGCGGATTTTGCAAGCGCTATCGGGAGAGATCGGGCGGCTCGCTGGCGCGATCGAAGTCAACGTCGAGATGCTCGCGACGATCGACCTTCTGGCGGCCAAGGCCGAGCTCGCGCACCGCACGGACAGCGTCGCGCCCGAACTCACGGACGAAGCCGCGATCGCGATCGAGCGCGGTCGCCATCCGTTGCTCGACGAACGGGCGGTTCCACAATCTCTCGCGCTCGACGAAACGACGCGCTTGCTCGTGATTAGCGGGCCCAACATGGGCGGAAAAACGGTCGCGCTAAAGATGACGGGGCTGTTCGTCGTGATGACGTATTGCGGCATGCAGATCCCGGCGGCCCAAGGCACGCGCGTCGGGCGCTTCGAGCGCGTGGTCGCCGATATCGGTGACGAGCAATCTCTTGCCGCCAACACCTCGACGTTTTCGGCGCATCTGGAGCGGATGCGCGAGATATTGAGCGGCGCCAACGCGCGAACGCTGGCGATCGTCGACGAGATCGGCGGAGGCACCGAGCCGAGCGCCGGCGCGGCGCTGGCGCGGGCAATGCTGGAGCGGCTGCTCGAGACCGGCGCGCGCGCGATCGTCTCGACCCATTCCATCGAGCTCAAACTCTTCGCGCACGCCACCCCCGGGATCGCGAACGCGAGCGTTCGCTTCGATCCAAAAACCTTCACGCCGACTTTCGAGCTGGACGCCGGCACGCCGGGCCAGTCCCTGGCCTTCCCGCTCGCTACCAGGCTCGGAATCGATTCGGAAATAGTCGAGCGGGCTGCGGCGCTGCTCGACCAGCGCGAGCGCGAATACGAAGCGGCGCTGGCAGAGTTATCGGCACGCAACAGCGAGCTACGCGAGGAGCGCGTCAACCTCGAAAACGAACGTCGCGAGGCGATTCGCGCGCTGGACCTCCTGCGTCAGGATCGCGCCGAGTTTGAGCTGCAACGCCGCGGGTTCGCCGCCAGAGCGGAGGAACGGCTTGCGCAGAGTTTGCGCGATTTCGTTAGAGAGTTGCAGCGGCGCGCGTCCGAATCGAGCGACGATTCGGACCGGCGGCGAAAAGGCAAAGTCAGCCCCTCGCAAACCGGGCTGCTCGCCGAGACGTTGGAAGCGATACGCCGCGACCTCGGGATCGTCCCCGACGCATCGAGTCCGGCGCAGGCGCAAGGCTATTCTCCCGGCGACCGCGTGCGCATCGTGTCGTTGAACCAAGAGGGAGTGGTTGCGGAAGATTACGACGAGAGGTTGCTCGTTTCGGTCGGTTCAATGAAGATGCTGGTGGAGAAGAGCGACGTGCGGCCCGAAGCGGCGGCCTCCCGGGTCTCGCGCCGCGCCGAGGGCGCGCAAACGCGGTTGTCCGCGGCCACGCGTGCCTCCCTCGAGCTGGACGTGCGCGGAAAACGCTATGCCGAAGCCGAGCCGCTGGTCGAACGCTGGATCGACGACGCGATCCTGGCCGGAAGCTCGCCGCTTCGGTTGATCCACGGGAAGGGCACCGGGATGCTCGGTCGCGGCTTGCAAGAGTATCTTCGCGCGCACCCGGGCGTGAAGAGCCTGCGTTACGGAAACGAAGACGAAGGCGCATCCGGCGTTACGATGATCGAGTTGAGCTCGTGAGCGTTACCGGTAGCCAAGACTTGCTCGAGGGCTTCGAACACGTCGAGACCCGGCCGGAATTCCTGACGCGCCTTCAGGCAGGACGCCCGCTTCGAGTCAAGCTGGGGATCGATCCGACGAGTTCCGACTTGCACCTGGGGTTCATGGTCGTGCTGCACCAGCTGCAACGCTTCGCCGAAGCGGGGCATCGAGTGACGCTGATCATCGGGGACTTCACCGCGCGCATCGGCGATCCGAGCGGCCGCAACGTCACGCGTCCGCAGCTCTCGCAAGATCAAATCGAAGCGAACATGCAGACCTATCGCGAGCAGGCCGGCAAAGTGCTGGATCTAGATCGCATCGAGCTGCGCTATAATTCGGAGTGGCTGGACAAACTGTCGCTGACAGATCTCGTGAAGCTGCTGGGCAAAACGACCGTCGCCCAAATGCTCGAGCGCAACGATTTCCGCGAACGCTACGATGCCGGCATAGCGATCTCGCTGCACGAGTTTCTCTATCCGGTTGCCCAGGCGTACGACTCGGTTGCAATCGAGGCCGACGTGGAGCTGGGAGGCAGCGACCAGCTCTTCAATCTGCTGCTTGGGCGCCAGTACCAGCGCGAGTTTGGTCAGCTACCGCAGATTTGCGCCACCGTGCCGTTGCTCGTCGGACTCGATGGCGAGAAGAAGATGAGCAAGTCGCTGGGCAACTACGTCGGCGTCGACGAACCGGCCTCGGAGCAGTTCGGCAAGCTGATGAAAATCTCGGACGAACTGATCGTCGTGTACGCGCGGCTGGCGGCGTTTCGCTCGAAGGCCGAGTGCGATCGTCTAGCGGCCGAGCTCGCGGCGGACCGTGCAAATCCCATGGAAGAAAAGAAACGCGTGGCGCAGGAGATCGTGGCGCGCTACCATGGCGAGGCGGCGGCCGCGCAAGCGTGCGAATTTTTCGAGCGAACGGTGCAGCGCAAAGAGATCCCGACCGAAGCGCTGACGGAGATCGATCTAGGGGAGTGCAAGCGTGTCGCTGAGGTCATGGTGAAAGCCGGATTCGCCGAGAGCCGGCGCGCCGCCGAGCGATTGATTGCGGGGAACGCCGTCAAAGTGGACGGCGAACTCGTGCGCGATCCCAATGCCTCTTGGACGGCTGCAGGGGCCGCGGTTCTTTCGGTCGGCGCGCGTCGTTTCGTTCGCGTGCTGCGCGGCTCATAGCCTCGCCAGCAGCTCTTCGATCTCCGGTGTCGTGAAGAAATAGCGCGTCTTACAGTATTCGCAGATCGCCTCGCTGCCATCGCGCTCGCGCGTGAGCCGCAGCAGCTCGTCGGCGCCCAAGCCCAGCAGAACCGCCTCTACCTTCGTCCGGCTGCAGCGACACGCGAAGCGCACCTCCATCGGCTGCTGCGAACGCAATTCCCAATCGCCGGCAAGTTCTTCCAAGAGGGCTCCGACATCCAAGCCGCGTGAGATCGACTGCGTTACGGGGGGCATCCTCGCCGCTCTTCGTTCCAGTTCGCGCAACGCACGTCCGTCGGCTCCGGGCAGCGCGCGCGCCAAAATTCCGCCGGCCGCGACGACGCCGTTGGGGTTGGCCAGCACGCCCAATGCGACCACGCTCGGTATCTGCTCGGACTGCGCAAGATACACGGCGAGATCCTCGGCGATTTCACCGGATTGCAGCGGCACGATGCCAACATACGGCTGGCCCACGTCGCTGGAGCGAGTTACTTGCAGCGAGCCCGGACCGACCGCGCCGGCGACGTCGAATTTGCCGCGAGCGTCGATCGGCAGATCCACGCGCGCATTGCTTGCGTATCCGCGGGCCCCGACGGCCCCAGCATCCAGCAACCACGCCTCCGCCGCCAGCGTTCCGAGCGGCCCTTTGGCGCCGATCTGCAGGGAAATTCGTTCGTTGCCTTTGAGGGCCGCGCCGAAAAGCGCCGCGCCGGTGGTCAGCCGCCCCACGGCGGCCGTCGCGGTCGGCCAGAGGTCGTGCCGATTGCGAATTTCTCCAACGAGATCGGTGGTGATTGCGGCGATGAGTGCGATCCCCGCTTCGGGAGCAGACGCCGCGAGCATCGTATCGGGCATGAGCGCCTCTGATGCGAAGGCCTGCGCATTTCCTCCAAAGAAGCGGGCCTCAATGCGCGTTCTCGTGTTGCACGGACCGAACCTAAACTTGCTTGGGGAACGCGAGCCGGCGCTTTATGGGACGCAGACCCTGGCCCAGCTCAACCAAAGCGTCCTAGACGGCGCGCGAGAGCTCGAGCTGGACGTGCGTTGCGAGCAATACAATTCCGAGGGGGCGATCATCGAAGCGCTTCACGCGGCGCGCACGGCGTATGCCGGCGTCGTCATCAATCCGGGCGCGTACGCGCATTACTCGCACGCGATCGGCGACGCGATTGCCGCAATCGGGATTCCAGTCGTGGAAGTACACCTTTCGAATATTGCCGCGCGCGAGCCGTTTCGGCGCACGAGTGTAACGGCGGCCGCTTGCCGCGGCGTCGTCAGCGGGCTAGGCGCGCACGGCTACGTTTTGGCGTTGCGCGCGCTGGCGAAAATGCTCTCGGCCTAAACCCGTGCCCAAAACGGGAGGAGGGGGCTTTTGGCCTGCGTATATCCCCGAGGCGATAGAAGATTCGACGTTGACGAGCGGGCTGTAGCGAAGCTTGGTTATCGCGCTAGTCTGGGGGACTAGAGATCGCTGGTTCGAATCCAGTCAGCCCGAGATTTCCCGCCCAAAAACCGTGTGCGTTCACGTACGAGGAGCAGGGCAGATGATGATTTCAAATTTGAGTCGCTATGCCTTGGGCGTCTGCATGGCTGCAGCAATGCTCGCGGGGTGCGGATCGCAAGCGCCGCTCGGCGCGGTGGAGACGATGCCGCAAAGCCCGGTGGGCGCCGCTTGTCCGCAAGTCACCGGCAAACCAACCTGCTTGGCGCTGATCCAAACCGAAGGCGTGCAGCCGGCTTGCGTAGGCTCGCCATGCGGCTGGGCCCCCATCGATTTCCAAACTCGCTACAACCTTCCGATTTCAAAAGGTTCTGGACAGATCGTCGCGCTCGTTGACGCAGGGGACAATCCCAATGCCGCGGCCGACGTCGCGAAGTACCGCAGTCAGTTCGGGCTCGGCACCGCAAGTTTTTATAAGTACAATCAACTTGGCCAACAGAAGAACTATCCAACGTACACGGGGTGGGAGATAGAAATCGATCTCGACATCGAGATGGTTTCGGCGACCTGTCCGAACTGCACGATCTATCTGGTCGAGGCGAACACCAACGCTTCCAGCGATCTGGAGGCTGCGGAAGCGGAAGCCGTCAAGCTCGGGGCGTCCATCGTGAGCAATAGCTGGACGTGCTACGGGTCGAACAACTGTGTCAGCCAGAAATATTTCGACGCCAAGGGCGTCGAATATCTCGCGGCAGCGGGCGACTCCGGTTCGGGAGTTGGCGCACCGGCGGCGTTCGATAGCGTTGCAGCGATCGGCGGAACGCAGCTCGCCAAGAACGGCTCTAAATACACGGAAACAATCTGGTCCAGCAGCTCGAGCGGTTGTGCGTCGGGCATCAAGAAGCCGGCGTGGCAGTCGATAATACCAGACAGCGTTTGCGCGTACCGGCTTGCCAACGACGCTGCAGCGGAAGCCGGTTGTTCGCCCGGCGTCGCCGAGTACGACAGCTTAGATGGTGGCTGGTTCAGCGTTTGCGGCACCAGCGTCCCGGCACCGCTGCTCGCAGGCGTCTTCGGCCTAGCGGGCAACGCGACGAAGCAAGACGGCGGGCGTACATTCTGGCGGAAGGCGCACCACAAGCATCTGTATGACGTCCAAGGTCAGTGCGCATATCGTCAAGGCCGCTATACGACGTGCGCCGGTTGGGGATCGCCCAACGGAATTGACGCATTCTGATGCTACGGCGATGACAAGCGAGCCCGAATGAAAATCGGTACGCTCGAGATGAAGATGGCGCGGGTGGAGGGCTTCCAGGTTCGCATTCGCACCGCCGATGGCCGCGACATTCGCTCCGATCGTGAAGGCATGCCGCCGTGGCCCTACGAGAAAGGCGCGCGCGACCGTTGGTCGGTTGCGCGATGGAAGCAAGAGCGTTTCGTCAGTTTGTATCCCGGCTTTGGCGTCGACGTCTTGGATGGCGACGGCGTGATCGTGGAATTCGGACAGACGCTTCTTGAAACGGTGCGCGAAAGCTACGATTGAGCGCGGACTCATTTTGTTACGTCGTTAAAACCATACCAAAGTTAACTTTCCTCCGACTCACTGCATTTCTCGCGTCGCCACGTACGTAAAGAGGAAAGCACCTATGGCTGCAGCTAAGTACCTGCGGCCGGCATATCGTGATTAAGAAATCGTTTATTGCGCGTTCGTTCGTAGTATTGGCGATCGTTGCGGGGCTCGTCGCATGCGGCGGTTTCGCGGGAGGATCGCCGAACGCTGGGCTTTTCCCGGCGGCCCACGTTGGGACGTTAGCGAGCAGTCCAATCAAGCACGTGATCGTCGTGATCCAGGAGAATCGCAGCTTCGACAATCTTTTCGCGACTTTTCCCGGAGCGGATGGGACGACGAAGGGAAAGGCTGCCGCCATGCCGCCGCGCATCGCGAAGAACTGTTCGCCTCCGATCGTGAAGCCGACGACCGTGCCCCTAAAAGAAACGCCGCTCGCCGTCAGCGCCGATCTCGACCACATTTACAGCGGGTATAAACTGGAGCTCGACGGCGACAACATGGACGGATTCGACTTGGTCGGATCGGGAACGAACGGCAGCGGCGGGCCCATCTGCCTGTATGCGTACCAATACGTCAACCCGTCGGATATCGGGCCGTATCGCGACATCGCAACGCAGTACGTGCTCGCGGACCACACGTTTCAAACCCAAGGGAGTTCCAGTTTCACCGCACATCAGGACCTGATTGCGGGCGGAACGCAGATCTCGCCGACGCAAGCCATCATCGACAACCCGTCATATTTTCCGTGGGGCTGCGACGCCAACAAGACCGTTCGCACCGCCGTCATCGAGAAGGCCAGCGGTAAGGTTTTTCGCGATGGGCCGTTCCCTTGTCTGACCTATCAAACGCTGCGCGATCTGCTCGACGCCAAGAGCGTTAGTTGGAAATTCTATGCCATGCCCGTTTTAAAAGGGAATGGCGGCCCCGGAATCTGGAGCGCCTTCGATGCGATCAAGGCGGTGCGCTATAGCTCCGAATGGCACACCAACGTCACGCGCACGAACCTCGACTTCTTCACCGACGTCTCTCAGCGCCGTCTGCCCGACGTCGCGTGGATCACCCCCGACGCCGTGAACTCCGATCATCCGGCGGAGAGAAGCGACACCGGCCCATCGTGGATCGCCTCGATCGTCAATGCGGTTGGCCAGAGCAAATACTGGGACTCGACCGCGATCGTCGTCGTCTGGGACGATTGGGGAGGATTCTACGATCACGTCGTGCCCCCGCACCCGCACAACTGGCAAGGCGGCCCAGGTTTCCGGATTCCGATGCTGATCGTTTCTCCTTACGTCAAGCCCCACGTCGACCACACCGTGTACGAGTTTGGCAGCGTCTTGAAGTTCGTGGAAGACGTCTGGAACCTGGGGTCGCTGGGAAACAACGACCAGGACTCCACGAGCATCGGCAATGCGTTTGACTTTAAAATGTCTCCGCGGAAGTTCAAAGTGATTCAGTCGAAGTATTCGCGCGACTTTTTCCTTCACCAGAAGCCCTCGGGCCTACCGCCCGACACAGAGTAGAACGGAGAACGCCATGCGCAATCGCGCACCGCACGTGTTGATCTGGGTCCTCGCCGCCGGCGTGATGCTGAACGGGTGTGGCGGGGCCTCGTCGTCGCTTCCCGGTGCCGCGCCGCTGCAGCCGCAATCCCCATCGGGCAGCTCGCCGATAAAGAACGTCATCGTGATCGTCCAGGAAAACCGGAGCTTCGACAATTTGTTCGCGCGCTTTCCCGGCGCCGACGGCGCGACGCGCGGTAAGATGAAGATCAAACGGGGCGGCAAGTACCGTGACGTATGGACGAACTTGCAGGCGCACACGCTCGTAAATCCCTTCGATATCCAGCACTGCCACGCGGCTTTCCTGACGCAATACGACGGCGCGAAGATGGACGGCTTCAACCTCGTCAGCAAGGGCGCGTGCGGCACCCAGGGAAAACCCGTGGGCAAGGCCGTGTATCAGTACGTCGAGCAGTCGCAGATTCAGCCGTATTGGGATATCGCCGATCAATGGGTGTTGGCCGATCACATGTTCCAAACCCAAGGCAGCGGAAGCTTCATCGCCCATCAAGATTTGATCCGCGGCGGCAGTCAAATCGACAAGAAATACAGCCTCGTGGACAATCCGAACATCATGCCATGGGGCTGCGACTCAGGGTCGAACAGCAAGACCTCGCTCATCACAAAGTCCGGCGAGTATTTGCCATACCAGCAAAAAGGGCCGTTTCCGTGCACGAATAAATTTCCGTCGTCCTCGTACTACGAAACCATACGCGACACGCTCGATGCCAAGGGCGTCAGCTGGAAATATTACTCGCCCTGCTTCAAAGGTTGGAACCCGAACAACTGCGACGGCGGCTGCCCGAGCATCTGTTCCGGCGGCATCTTGAACGCATTCGACGTCATCGCGTCGGTGCGCTACGGCGCGGAGTGGGGCACGAACGTCTCGATGCCCGAAACGAACATCTTCAACGATATTTCCGGCGGCACGCTTCCGGCCGTGTCGTGGGTCATTCCGTCGGATGCCAACTCGGACCATCCTGGGGAACCATGCGGGTGCGATGACGGACCATCGTGGGTGGCAAGCGTCGTAAACGCGGTCGGCCAAAGCTCGTACTGGAACACCAGCGCGATCGTCGTCTTGTGGGACGATTGGGGCGGGTTCTACGACCACGTCGCTCCGCAGCAGCTGGATTTCGGCGGCCTGGGCTTCCGCGTCCCAATGTTGATTCTCTCTCCATACGCGAAGAAAGGCTCGAGCAGCCAAGGCGGATACGTCGCATCAACGCCCTATGAATCGGGCAGCATCTTACGCTACATCGAGGATAACTGGAACCTGCCACGCTTGGGAACGTCCGACTCGCGGGCGGCAAGCATCGGCGACGTCTTCGACTACGGGCAAACGGCGCGTGGCTTCACGCAGATTCCATCCCAGCACTCGATCGAGTACTTCAGGGACACGAAGCCAACGCCGCAGCATGGCGACCCGGAGTAGCGCGCGGATCGCCGCGGCCGCCTTGGCCTTCGGCCTTGCCGCCTGCGGCGCTCATCAGGCGTTGCCGTCGCAATCCGAAGCGGGTTTTAGCGCGTTTGGAGCTACCGGCGCGGGCAAAATCAAGCACATCGTTTACATCGTTCAAGAGAACCGGAGTTTCGACAACCTCTTTCAGGGATATCCCGGCGCCGACACCGTCGCGGAAGGGCGTGACTCGAAGGGCGAACGGATCGCGTTGAAGCCGGTAGGCCTTAGGGCTACGTACGACATCGACCATTCGGCAATGGCGATGTTCACGGCGTGCAACGGAACCGGCAAACTGCCCGGGACGAAGTGCCGCATGGACGGGTTCAATCGCGAGCAGCACTTCAACGGCCCGCGGGGCGTTCGATACCCCGAATACGTGTACGTGCCGCACAAGGACTCGAAGCCGTACTTCGACATGGCGCACGAGTGGGTTGTCGCCGATCACATGTTCCAGTCGCATCTCGACGAAAGTTTCGTCGGGCATCAGTATATAATCGCGGCGCAGGCGGCATCGAGCGTCGACCTTCCGGCAACCCAGTGGGGATGCGGCGGCGGCCCGGGCGACAAGGTTGCGACGATCCGAAAAGATCGCCAGTACGGCATCCCGCAGACGGCATGTTTTGATTACAAAACGCTTGGCGACGAGCTGGACAAGGCCAAACTCTCTTGGCGGTTTTATACGAGCAAGTACCTCAGCCGGTCGAGCGGTGACGGCAGCTATTGGTCCGGCTATCAGGCCGTCAGTCACATCTATTACGGACCGGATTGGACGAAGGACATCATCACGCCGCAGAAGCGCTTTCTGACCGACGTTCCAGCCGGAAAGCTGGCGAACTTTACGTGGATAACGCCCGTCTGCGACGATTCCGATCACGTCAACTGCGGCGGAGGATACGGGCCTTCGTGGGTGGCGGCGCTGGTCAACGCCGTGGGGAACAGCAAATTCTGGGACTCGACCGCGATCTTCGTGCAATGGGACGACTGGGGCGGCCTTTACGATCACGTTCCGCCGCCGTTCAAAGATTACGACGGCCTTGGGTTTCGCGTGCCGCTGTTGGTCATCTCTCCGTACGCGAAACAAGACCACGTCTCGCATAAGCAATACGAAACGGCGAGTGTGTTGCGTTTCGCGGAAGACCTCTTTGGATTGAATCAGCTCGCAGCCGCAGACGCCCGAGCGTTGTCGCCGGCGCTGGACTGCTTCGACTTCTCTCAAGCGCCGCGAAAGTTCGTAAGGATCAAGGCGCCGGTGGGCCGCGAGTTCTTTTTGCGGCAGCCCAACGACTATCGCGCTCCCGATTACGAGTAACGCGATGCGTCACTTTTTAATCCTCGTCGCCGTCGCCGCATTGGCCGGCTGCTCTTTTGGGGCGCGGCCGCTGCCGCTTACTTCGCGCGATGGGGTAAGCGCACTGGCCCAAACCGGCGCCGGAAAGATCGACCACGTCGTTTACATTATCCAGGAGAACCGGAGTTTCGATAACCTGTTTCAGGGATATCCGGGTGCCGACACCGTTTCAACGGGGAAGATCTCGACCGGGAAGACGGTCAAATTGCTGCCGCTGGGTCTCGCGGTCCGATACGACATCGATCACTCCGCAGAAGCGATGTTCTTGGCCTGCCACGGGCGGGGCAGGCTGCCCGGCACGCAGTGCCGGATGGACCAATTCGACAGGGAAAAGGCCTACTTCTGGCCGCCGAGCATACCGCATCCGCAGTACGTCTACGTTCCTCACCGCGACTCGAAGCCGTACTTCGAAATGGCGCACGAGTGGGTCGTGGCGGACCGAATGTTTCAGTCGCAGCTCGACGAGAGTTTCGTGGCACACCAATACGTCATTGCGGCACAGGCCGATGCGAGCGTCGATCTTCCGACGACGCAATGGGGTTGCGGCGGCGGTCGAAGCGATCTCGTGGAGACGCTCACCGCGAAGCGCAGGTTCGGGCCGCCGGAGTCGCCCTGCTTCGACTACCCGACACTCGGCGACGAACTCGACGGCGCAAACTTATCGTGGCGTTTTTACACCAGTAGGTACGGCAGCGCGTCGAGCGGCGACGGCAGCTATTGGTCGGGCTATCAAGCCGTGAAGCATATCCGCCGGGGTCCCGACTGGAAAAAAGACGTCATCACGCCGCAAAACCGCTTTCTCACCGACGTCGCCGGCGGGAAGCTGACAAACTTCACGTGGATTACGCCAGTCTGCAACGACTCCGATCACGTCAACTGCGGAGGCGGCCTTGGTCCGTCGTGGGTCACCGCGTTGGTCAACGCGGTGGGAGAGAGTAAGTTTTGGAACACGACGGCGATCTTCGTCCAGTGGGACGACTGGGGCGGCCTGTACGATCACGTGCCGCCACCCCACAAAGGTTACGACGGCTTAGGCTTTCGCGTTCCGTTGCTGGTCATATCGCCCTACGCCAAACGCAGCCACGTGTCGCACGTGCAATACGAAACCGCGAGCGTTCTGCGATTTGCCGAGGATCTTTTCGGCCTGAATCAGCTGGCCGCGGCAGACCAGCGCGCGGCCTCGCCGGCTGAGGACTGTTTTGACTTTTCGAAGGCGCCGCGCAAGTTCGTACGCATCAAGGCGCCCCTCGATGCGCAATTCTTCATGACCCAGAGGGACGATTACCGCGCCCCCGACTACGAGTAGCTATTCCCTGTCGACCGGCCTGTAGGACGGCGGCTGCTGCAGGAAGTACTCGCGCTTATATAACGACGGGATTTGCACGAACGCCCGCGGCGGCTGCGTGAAGTCGAAGCTGTCAACGATGCTGTGGGCGCGCCCGTCGGTCGTTCCGAGCTGCCCCAAGTTCCAGTTGTCCTCGACGAACCTCAGGATGCTGCCGAACTCGTACTGCGTGTGCGAGATATAGCCGGGTTTGCTCGGCACGGCCTCGCGCGCATACGGCGACACGATCATGGCCGGGACGCGGAACCCGACGCCGCCCCAGTGGTCGAAGAACGGCGGCGGCACCTGATCGTAAAAGCCACCCCAATCGTCCCAGACGATGACGATGGCCGTGGACGGCCAGTAGGCGCTTTCACCTAGCGCGTTGACGACGCTGGCCACCCACGAGGGGCCCGTGTCCGTGGCTGCCGAGCCGGGGTGATCGGAGTTCGCGGCGTCCGGAATGACCCACGAGACGTTGGCAAGCGTACCGTTGGAAATGTCCTTGAAGATGTTCGTCTCGGGAGTCGAGATGTTCGTGTGCCATTCGGAACCATTGCGAACCGAGGCGATCATGTCGAAGGCATTCCAGAGACCGCCGGCGCCCGCGATCTTCGGCGTGTAGTACTTCCACGATACGGCGTTTTGATCGAGCAAATCGGCCAGCGTCGCATAGGAGCTGCCCGACGGAAAGTGATTCGTACAAGGGAAGGGGCCTTTGTTGTGTCTGCCTTGGATGGCGCTGCCGGTCCACAACAGGTACGAGGTCTTGGTTTTCGGCGGCGCGTCGCATCCCCACGGCACCGCCGTGGGATAGTCAACGAGGCTCTCGGTCAGCGCCTGATCGTACGTCGTGCCGCCGCGGATCAAATCCTGATGGCCGGTGAAGCTGCCGCTGCCCTGCGTCTGGAACATCTGATCGGCAAGCACGTATTGTTCGGCGATGTCCCAATACGGCGCGATCTGTTTTGGGTTCACGTATTGATACGGCTTCTTGCCCGCCGGTCCAGGGCAATTCTTGCTGCCGCCTTCTAAACCGAAGCCGTCCATCTTGCCGCCGTCGTAGTCGGCGATAAAGCCGTTACGAGAATGACCGAAGTCACATTTCTCGACAAGGCCGACCTTCTTAAGCGCGATCGTCTTGCCGCCCATTTTGCCCACGGTGGTTCCATCCGCGCCGGGAAAGGTCGCGAAGAAATCGTTAAAGGTGCGGTTCTCTTGTACGATGATGACGACGTGCTGAATTGGATTCGAGGTGGCGCCGATCGACCTGGCATGGGGTTGCCCCGCCATTGGGGCGCCGCCGCTTACGTTCCCGTAGCCGCCACAGGATGCAAGACCAAAGGCCGCGATGAGCGCCGCGCAGCGGCCGCGTATATCTAAATGCACTTCGTATACAACTCTTTCTCCGGTCGGGATTAGCGGCCTTCGGCGAGCCTTTCGCCTTTACCCGTTGGGTCCGCCGGTCGCAGACGGCGCGGGAGATGCTGCGCTGCGCATCCGCTGCAGCAGCGTGCCCAGGTAGTCCGATTCCCCCGCGTTTTGATGCCGCCGGTATTGTGCCGCATCGAAGAGCCAGTCGGGAAGGGCCGCAGGGAGTCCGATTTCATCGTTCTTAACGTCGAAGTGAAAAGACATCGGCGGGTCGTCCCACGTCCACGTCGCTTGCGTAACTACCCAGCAGCCGAGCACGTTGCGAAAATAGACCGTCACGTCGGTGGGACTCACGGGAGCTTGGGGCGTTGGCGCATAGGTCCCAACGAAATGGGCTTTCCACACGTCAAACGTGTGCACGTCGATCCACAGATCGCGCAAGTTGTGACGCTCCGGGTCGCTTCGCGGATGCAACTCGAGATGATACGCTGCATGTCCGTTGACGTCTTCAACTGGCACGGACTCCGTGGTCCGGCCGATCGTATAGGGCGCGGTCGCGATTGCGACCACGGTCGCGATCGTTTTCAAGCCCGCGACATCCGGCTGCATCATCACGCCGTGGCCGGCAGGCGCGACGCGCACCGAAGAACGCATCCGCCACGCAAACGGACCGAGGAACTCCGGCTCGATTACGGCCGCCGGGAGTTTGCCGTCGGCGCTGGGGTCGCTGACGTTTTCCAGGCCGTCGGAAAGGCGCACCGCGTAGCGAGACACCTCGATGGATGACTTTTCGCCGGTATAGTAACCCATGGGTCGCCCGTGAATGTTCCAGGTCGCCGTCCAGACCGCGTACGGCGGCACCGGATAGGATTGCAAGCGGCGAAATGAAGCATCGAAAATTTGTTGCGGGGATAGGTGCGGCGCGGCTGCCGCCGGTGAGGGCGGCGCCAGCACGATCGTCATCGCATCGAAATCGACGGTGAAGGCATAGTGCCGAAGAAACTCGTTCGATATTGCTCCCCAAACGGTAAACGGGAAAAGCGTGAAGGGAGAACCCTGCGGCGTGTATATTCCGCGAACGGCGTTCTGCACGGCGGATCCGACCGCCACGCGACCGGCGAGGATCGGTACGCCCATCACGGCTCCGCCTCCGCCGACACCCGCGGCGGCGTGAGCTTGGTCGAGCGGAATCGCGGCCGCTTTGAGCAGGTCGGCCGACGGCATGATGCCGCCGCCGGCCAAGCCGGAATCGAAAAGAAACAAACCGGGCGCAGCCTGATTCACTTGCGCCTGCGCGACGACGAAATGGTCGCCGACGAGATAGCAGGGAACGATCGCAGCGTTTGCGGCCGCCGCGGATCTTTGAAATTCGGCGGAACGCGCGGGCGAGCGCATCCGTAAGATCAGCCGGCGATTCGGATAGTCGATCGTCGCCAAGAAGCGCTCGAAGTACGTCGTGCCGACGATACCATCCACGTGCAATCCTGGAAACAGCGCCGAGGCGTGGGTCGGTAAAACGTGCACGGGCACATCGCGCGCGGCGGCGTCTGCGAGTGCGAGCGATGCGAGCATGCCGCTCCGAATCGCGGCGCGCTGGCCACCGGCGAAGACGCCGGTTCCCGCGCTCGTCGTGTGCACGCCGATCTTCGCGGCAAAGGCCGGTTCGAGTACGACGTCCGCGCCCGTATCGATGATAAAGTTCCCGGCGACGCCGTTGGCGACGCCGCGAACGACCGGTAACGGATCCGCGGTGACGAACGGAACGATGCTCGCATCGCCGCTGACCGTCGTCGTACGCGCTGCTTCAGCGTTGCGCCGGCGGAGCTCGGTCATCAATCGCGTGGCGCGAGCGTCGTTTGGCTGCGCCGCAAGCACCGAGCGCAAGAGCGGTTCGGCTGCGGCAAGGTCGTTTTGATAGAGCCGGATCGCGGCGAGGTCGAGTTGGGCGGCGACGTTCGATGGATGCGTTTGCAGCAAGCCCTGGTACGCTGCGGCCGCCGCTGGGAAGTCGCCGCTTTGGAAAAGCGCCTTTGCGGGATCATTTTGGGCATGGGCGGAGGAAGTTGCAGTGAGGAGGATAATCGCGAGGATGGCGCCACGCCGTTTGATCATGGCTGAATTACCAATCGATTCGTCAACACGTTCTCAAGATACTCACGACCGATCCCCACGGTTACGCTCGTTCTCGCGCCGAGGAGTGCTGGACCTGGCCGCCTCGTTTGGCCTGCTTGCGGCGGTCGCACGTGTGCCGGCCGATGCCGCGAGCGGCGAAGGCGTGGTCGGCGCGTGGAGCCTCGTCAGTTTCGACGTGGATGAAGGCAAGGCTACCGCTCAACCGCGCTTCGGTCCGGCTCCGGTGGGATACCTGATCTACAGCGCGGACGCTCGCATGGCAGCGGTGCTCGCGGGGACGCATCGCCCCGAGTTGCGGTCGCCATCCGGCGTTTCATCGTCGGAGACGCATCGTACGGAAGCTTTGCAGAATTTCCTCGCCTATGCCGGGCGCTACGAGATCCGCGGCGACCGCGTCTTTCACCACGTCGAAGTCAGCGTCTTTACCGATCTGATGGGAAAGACGCTGGAGCGGCAGTTCAAGATCGTGGGCGACACGTTAACGATTCGGACGTTGCCGCCCGAGATTTGGGGCACGTCCAACGTCCTCGTGTGGAAACGAGCTTAAAGGTCCCTCGGTAAGGGTACCCTGACTTTGAAAGGAAACGCCAACACCATGCTCCAGAAATGCGCCGTCGCAGCGCTACTGCTCGCACTCGCACAACCGGCTGCGGCAGTAGCACAGGCGGATCAGCCCACGACCAGCACCGCGAGCGCACCGGATAGCGCAACGACGTCACGCTTTACGGCCTTCTTTAAACAGGTTCTCGCCGGACACGCACCGGGCGGGAACATCTCGCCGCAGATGAAGAGCGGCTTGACGCAGCAGTTGATCTCGCAGATTGACGGCGCGTTCGCGTCCTTCGGAACGTTTCGGCGTTTAGACTTCGTTCGTCAGGACAGCTTGCAAGGCTACCAGCGGTACCACTACACTGCGGTCTTTGACAAGGGCTCCCAAGGCCTCATGTTCGTGGTGGACTCGAACGGCACTATCGCCGGCTTCTTTCAGGACCCAGGCACCAGAGGCAGTCAGTAGCTCTTCACCCACATATTGTCATCCTGAGCGCAGCGCCGAAGGCGCGCAGTCGAAGGACGAAAGCTAAACCCACCACCTTGTCATCCTGAGTGCAGAGCACCCCACCACCTTGTCATCCTGAGCGCAGGCGCGAAGCGCCGAAGTCGAAGGACGAAAGCGAAACCCACCTGTCACCCTGAGCGCAGGCGCGAAGCGCCCTCCCAACCTTGTCATCCTGAGCGCAGGCGCGAAGCGCCGAAGTCGAAGGACGAAAGCAAAACCCATCTTGTCATCCTGAGCGCAGGCGCGAAGCGCCGAAGTCGAAGGACGAAAACGAAACACCCCACGTCAAGACGTGTGGTTGTAACCCTCGACGATTAGGAGATCGGTGGCGCTTAGCCGTTGACGCAACTCCTTTGCGGGAGCGTAATCGGCCGAGTGCCACCACTCGTGCGCCTTCTCGTAAGAGGGAAATTCGAGGATTACGATCCGCGTCGGCTCCCATGAACCCTCCAACACATTCATCTGACCGCCGCGGACGAGATAACGTCCTCCATATTGGGCGACGGTTTTCTGCGCCATTTCCTTGTAGCGCTCATACTCTTGCGGATGCTTAGTATCGACGTTGACGATGACGTATGCTGACATTTTGACCGCCCTTCTGGTCGCGGTCCCGCGGCTCCGCTCGGCATCGGAAGCAGCGCGTCGGCGCCATCACCGCCGCTGCACGACGATCGCCAGGATGGCGCCTCCCGCCGCGCCGAGCGCTAGACCAAGGGCAAGCGAATGGAACGCCGTGCCAAGGGCGGCACCAACCCCGATTCCGACGGCGACGAGTCCGCCAGCGCGAATAGGCCTCATGTCGCCTTTATTCGCGGCTCGATACTCGCACGCTTCCTCGAGCAGATCGCTCCACTGCACCTGCTGCTCGGAGTTGCCAGGGCTTGACTATTAGCGGTTGAACGCACGTCAGAAATGGATCGAGCGATTCGATTGGTGCTTCTCATCGGCGCCATGACCCTCACCGCTTCCCGGCCAGTTATGGCGGATTGTGGTTTGAACACGTACCCGCCGTTTAGCGGGTATGGCTTCGATTCCGATCAATGCAAAATTTCGTGGCAGCAACTCGACTGGAGCAGAGTTATCGATTCGTGTAGCAGTGATGCTCAAAACGCTGGCGCGGATCGGCACGACTTTACGGGCCTCGCCATCGCGGCTCAATCGTGGGCAAAAGTGGCGATCGCCTACGACAGAATGGGTCAGTCCGAACTTTCCAGCCGCGCTAGAAGTAGGGCGCTGAGCGAGATTGACGCCGCCCTCAACGGGTTCAAAAACGAGAAGCCCACACCCGACGACGAGAACGCCCAGAGCGCGAGTACCCTTCAAACATCTATATCAGCGTCGAATTTCTATACCTCGACGGGCTGCGGTCCCTGAACTGGTCCCGCGCGCCTTTTTGCGTCGAGCATCTCGACGAACGCCGGCTAATCGGAGCCATTCGTTTGACGATCGTCAGCCATGCTGACCGGACGGCCGACTTTGGCTATGTTCTAAATCGGAAGTATTGGAATGCAGGCTACGCCACGTGCGACACGCAAAGTGCCGCATCGTTGCCGGTTAATCTTCTTCAAAAGGGAACTTGGCGCGACAGTTTTCTTTCCGCGCGTTTGGAAGACGAGGTCGTCACGCCACTGTGACGCTGTTTGCCGCCTTCTGCGCATATATCGGCCTACTGTATCTCCTCGGCAGAGGCTTGAGCTGGGCATTTAAGCGGCTCGGGGTTACGCCGTCGGTCGAGGCGGTGACGAGAGTCCTCTTGGGCGTTGCTTTGGGCGTATTGTTTATTGTCATCATGCGGGGATTGGAAACGCAGCCGTTGCCGTGACTTTGATGCTCGCTGTCGCGAAACCGCACGTTTCCGGCGCGCATCGCCAGAAGCCGTTCGGCACGATTTCTGGCCGCTATGAGGCGCACGGTCCACCGTAGCAGGCACGCGCTAGGGAGAAAAGCGTAAGCAGACGGGGTGTGGTTTTCGATGCGGCTGACCCTTCTGGGACGGCTGATGATCGCGTGCCTGCTGTTATTTGGCGGCCCGGTCCCGTTGCTGTACGTTTGGTGCCGCCTCAACCCACGGCCTTACGACGGCGTTTTAGCGCCCCGGCTGGGGTTGTTCGTGTCGGGTGGCGCGCTCGACGCCTTAGAGGGAGACTAAACCGCCTAGCACGGATTCATCTGGACCGTCCGCCATGCGAACGACCGAAGCCCGATCAACGTTCTATGTATGGGCTTGCGCGTTTAGGGAGAGCCGCGAGCCCACTCGCACCATTTCCCAATTCGGGCGACTTTGTCTCATTCAGACGCCTTTCGAATTCATACTTCCTTCAGCTTTAATTGAAAGCGTTGAGTCAACCTACTCTCCCACTACAAGGAGAATCGCCCATGCCTTTTACGCAACGCATCATAATCGCTGCTGCTGCCGCCATGGCAATGGCCGTTTCGGCCGGTGCCGCCATGGCGCACGGATATAGCGGCAACACCATTGGTATGTTTGCCCCGGCATTGCACAATTAGAGCGGTGCCTGGCCGGTGACCGTGACGCGCTCGCAACGCGACAACGGCACAGGCTGCCTGACGCTTACCGGCAATGGCCCGCGCGGCGGCTCGGCTTCGCTAGTCTTTGGCGGGTTCAAATACCCTAACGGCTCATTCCTAGTTGTCAACGGCATTCTCATGGCGACTATAACACAACCACTATCTGGTCAGAACGGCGCCTTAACGTTCGTCGCTTCCGCCAACCGTGGCAACATCGGCCTGGGCATGTTCGAAGATATCGAAGGCGGGTCAAACTTCGACGCCGGCACGTTGGCTTTCGGCATGAAGAACGGCTGTTAAAGCTGCCCTAAAACCGTTCCTAAACCGTTCCCTTATGGGATACTTTGCAAATAGCGACAGGCTCAGACGTTTCGAGTTCGTTGAGGCGACGACGAGGAGCTCGTCCGCGTGGTCCGTTCGATCAGGCCCATCCGCCGGTAGATTCGCGCAACGGCAGTGAGGCTTTTGGAGTCTCCGGGGAAGCGAGAGCCCTCGTCGAACCGTTACGGGGTTCGAAAGGGGTAGCGAGATGATCCGTTTAGCGCGCCATACTTTAGGTCTCTGCGTGGCCGCCGCCATGCTTGCGGGATGCGGATCGCAGCCAATGACGGGTGCGCCGAGTACGGGGGTTCAACCCGCAACGCGCTCGCCAGAGCAATCTCTTCAGGGGTACTATCTGGCTAAATTCACTACTGAGGTCGGGAACAGTCTTCCCGAGTCTTCTTTTTGCTTTCGGTTCAAGGCGTCCGGGAGTTGGTTTAACGCGGGCAGTGAAGGTTTTCACGGAACGTACCTTATCTCGGGCAAAGAACTATTCGCATCTGCCGTTTGGCTCCCGTCGCCAGCGGTCTATATGGGCTTGCAAGGGTCCGTCAACGCGAAGCAAGGCTCCGGCATATTTATCGTCAGCGGCGTAAACGGCTACGTATCTGGCGGCGGCACGTTCACGATGAGGCGTAAGCAAAACAGGTCCTGTAGCTGAGGAACTGCGCGAGACTCCTACCCGGGAACTGACGTCCGACGCCGAACGTTCCTAGTCGCTCGTCCGTTCAGCTTCGGGAGGCATTGCCCATGACACACTTAACTCGCTACGCGTTTAGCATCGGTACCACAGCGGCGTTGCTTGCGGGATGCGGCGGATCGCAATCATCTTTCCAGCCGCCTGGGACGGTACCGGCGAACGCGATCGACTCTCGCACGGGACGCGGCCATGCGTCGGTGGCGGTGGGAGCCTACGCGCGCAGTCTCCTGTACGTTAACCTTAATTCGGTTGAACTTTACACGTATCCCCACGGCAATCCACTCGGTTCGCTTGGGGTCGCAGGCTATCTCTGTTCAGACCGATTCGGGCATGTCTTCGTGGCCGAAGAGTCGGGTCTGAGCGAGGTATGGGTTTATGATCACGGGGGAAGCAAACCCATTTCAATTTTATATAACCCGAACCCAATTGGTGGTTGCTCCGTTGACCCGAGCAGCGAAAACGTAGCGGATGCCGGAGCTTTTCCGGGTTCAGTGACCATCTGGCCGTATAACCCCAAGCGCGGCTGGAGGCTAGCCCACCTGCACACGATCCCAAACATGTTCGAGAGCCGATACTGTACCTACGACTTCCAAGGCAATCTCTTTATCGACGGAGAGAATAGCGGCTCATTCGTCCTCGAAGAGTTGCCCAAAGGGAGTTCCACATTCACTACGATCACCTTAAATCGGGTCATACACTCAGCCGGGTCCATGCAATGGGATGGTAAGTATCTAGCCGTCGGCGACGCGGGCAAGACTTCGTCGAGCGCGGCAGTTATCTACCGGTTTGCAATAAATGGAAGCTCGGGACATAAAGTGAGCGCTACGACCCTGACGGATTCGGTGGCCGATGCCCAGTTTTTGATACACGGCGGCACCGTCATTGGTCCGGTGTCCTACAACTCGATGCAGGGAATCGGCTTCTGGCGCTTCCCCGGCGGCGGCGCACCGGTGAGGAGCATTTCTACGTATCCTTATCCAATTGCGGAAGCGCTCAGCCTTAAGTGATTAGCGAAACTCGGCGACGCGCGTTAGCATCCTCCTGGTCCCGAAACCGTCCCATTTCGGCACACTCGCTACGCACTGCACTGTGCCCGAGCTACGTGCCGGGAGCGACGGCCACTCCATAGACGGAGCTTAGCCCGTTGGTAATCGTGTTGACGAGCGTCCCCGTCGGATAGTCGTAGACGAGGAGCGCATTTACCGAGGGGTCGGCGACGTAGAGATGTCTGAACGGTTTGTCGAGCGCAATTTGGAACGGGTCCTGCATCCCTTGGTTTATCGTGTGCGACGGTTTGGTCGAACCCGGGGGGAAGACGTACACTGCATCGTTGCCGCTGCCCGACCCCTGATCGGCCACGACGACATCGCCGACGCCGTCGACGGCATCACCGGCAGCCCAAACGATCGGCAGGCCAAGGCTCGTGCCTTTCGTCGAGCCCGGCGGATATTCGTCAACCTGCCCGGGACCGGCTCCGTGCGCGCCGGTATCGTACGATACGTACAGGTCGTTTTGCGCGTCAAGCGCCACGCCGTGTGGGTACGTAACGATGATCGTGCGCTTCGAGCGCGTCTTACCTTTGGGGAACTCGACCACTTTGTTACCGACGAGATCCGTCACGTAGACCATGCCGTCTCGTCCGACCGTCACGTCGATCGGATACGCGAATCCGGTGTACCGCAGCTTCCAGGTCGTACTCCCGCGTGGATACATCGTCACCGTGAAATTGGTTACGTTTGCCACGAACAAGTTGCCGTGCTCGTCGACGAAGCTTCCCTCGGGGCCGCTGATGCCGTCAGTGATCTGCCCGATCGGATTGGGGTTGGAACCTTTGGCGGGGTAGATCTGAATCACGTTCTTGGTAAAATCCGATACGTAAATCAGATGCTTGCCCAACTTCGCGGCGGGCGAAAGCCAGCCGCCGGCGCGGTGCGCGGGCTGCGGCTGGCGCAACGATACCGTCGGAATCAATGGCCCGCTCGACGTCGCCTGGCCGCCCGCACACCCCGCGCATGCCGCGACCGCCGAGATCCAAACACTCCGAAGCCTACTCGAAAAATGTTGCATGAGGATACTCCTTACAAAGGCGCGGGTGGGTCGAGCGCTAGACCGTTGGGGCCATCGATACCGTCGGTGATCGTATCGACCAGCGCGCCGCTGGGATAAGCGTACACGTAAACTGCGTTGCCGATGGCATCGCCCACATAAACTCGTTGCTCGCTACGCAAGAATCGAACCGGATCCGGGTCGATCGTATTTTGCGCGAAAGTTTTTGACGGCTTCGTCGTGCCCGGCGGAAACACGAGCACGCCCGGCAACTTTTGGTCTGCCGTCACGATGTCGCCGGCCTTGTCTAGCGTGATGCCGCCCGGGCCGTCGGTCACGATGCCGAGATTGGTTCCCTTCGAGCTCCCCGGTGAATACTTGATGACTTCGCCGTTGGCGAAGTTCGGCGTATAACTGGTGACGTACAAGTTTGCAGCGGCGTCGAGCGCGAGGTCAATGGGGAAGGGAACGTTCGTGATCGTCAAGGTCGGCGTATTCACGTTCTTGCGGAAAGACCTGAATTGATGCAGGGCTGATGCTCGATACGTAAACGTTCTGCTTGCCGTCGACCGCGACGCCGGCCGGAGCCGTCAGCCCCTTGGAATAGGTGAAGCTCGGCGTCGTTTTCCCCGGGGCATACTCGGTGACGGTATTTGCGTTGGTATTCGTCACGTATAGGTTGCCGCGGCGGTCGGTGTTGGCGCCCTCCGGACTTGTGATGCCGTCGGTGATCTGCCCGATCGGTGCCTGATTGTGCCCCTTCGTGCAGTAGATGCTCACGTAGTTCAGGTGATAGCTCGAAACGTACAGTTTTTCTTTGCACGATTTTGCCGCCGGCGCGAGCCAGCCGGGGCCGCGAGCGAGCGGATGGGAAGCGGGACGCGCCCAGCCCTGCGGCTGTCCGGATGCGGGAGCAACGTTCTGGCCGGCTCCGGCCGAGCAGCCGGCAGCCAGCAGCAGCGAGCCGAGCGCGGCGGCCACAGTGGGAGTGATTGCGAAGCGTGCACGATGCATAGGCTTCGCGAGTTCACCGCCGCGCTATCCTGCGCCCTTTGTCGCCTTGTCATCCTGAGCGCAGGCGCGAAGCGCCGAAGTCGAAGGACCCCCGATTACGTGCTTCGCGCTGCCGGAAGGCGCGCTTCGCACGCCTTCCAATCGAGATTGGCGAAGAAGGCTTCGATGTACTTGCCCTTATCGGCAGGCTTGTAGTCCTTGATGAATGCGTGTTCCCAGACGTCGAGGACGACGATCGGAACGGAGCCGGCGATGTGGCCGCTCTCGTGGTCGTTGATCCAATGATTGCTGATCTCTGAATTTGTCGTGTCGTAATAAGCGATCGCCCAGCCCACTCCGCGCATGCCGCCGACGGCCATGAAGTCATTTCTCCACTCGTCGAAACCGCCATAGGCTTCACCCAGGGCGTTGCTGAGTCTGCCCGAACCGAGCGACTCGGGGTGGCTGGTCATGTTGTCGAAGTACAGCTCGTGGAGGCGCATGCCGTTGTATTCGAAACCGAGCCCGCGCACCAGATCGGCGTAGCTCGGATTGGTGCCCGCTAGATTGCCGCGTTCGCGGATCTCGGCCAGGCGTTCGTTAAGGAGGTTCGTGTTCTTGACGTAACCTTCGTACAGACCGAAGTGCATCTCAAGTGTCGCATCGGAAATGCCATGCAGACCCGCGAGGTCCCATTTTTTCGGCTGAAAGATTTTTTGAAAGATCTTTGGCGCAGAATCAATTGTCATAGTGGCTCCTTACCCGCGCGGATAGCGAGCCAAGCGCCGCGAGCCGGTGATTTGCGCGCGGATCGCGAAAGAGCGCCAAATGATAACGCTCGACGAACTACGAGGAACGATCGGTGCCCTCGTCGCGGCCGGATTGCTCGCCGGTTGCACGGCCACCGAGGGACCCAACGCTCCCGCCGCACCAATGCAAGCCAACGCGCTCGGCCAAGCCCCCGCCAACACGGCGCTCAAACATTCGAAGAGCGGATTGATTTACGTGGCGGACTACACGAACTCGGCCGTGCACATTTATCCGCTTCGCGGAACGAACCAGAAAGAGGTCGGCCTGATCACGGGCGTTCCAATCGTGGAGTATTTGAACGTCGACCGATGGCATAATTTATACGTCGTCGAGTTCACTGCCGGGAAAGTGCTCGTCTACCCCAAAGGCGCGACGCAGCCGTCACTCACGCTGGTCGTGCGGCCGAGCGGCGCTTTTCCAAATGCCGTCGCGATTTCGCACTCGGGCGACGTAGGCGTCGGGCAGTTTCAGACCAATGGCATCAATTTCTTCCATAAGGGCGCGACTACGCCGTACAAGGTCGTGCCTCCAGTGCCGGGGTTTTCGGCTGGATTCTGCGCGTACGATGCGACGGGTAATCTTTACGTGATCCTGAGCACCGCGAACGGCCCGTCGCACATCGGCGAGATCGTCGGTGGCGGCTCGGGCAAGAACACGGTCGATCTCGGCGTCAACACCGGAATCACGAATGCTAAGGGCATCCAGGTCGACCGCCAGGGGAATGTCGGCGTGGTCGGCGATGACGGGACTCTCAACGTCTACGCGCCGGCGTCGAATACGCTGCTGCACACCGCACAGCTTTTGGATCCACCCAACGACGGGCCTAGTCCGAACGGCGGCTTTTCCCTGCTGAAATCAGGTAATGATCTCTACGTGGCGAGCGCGATCCTCAAGGGCAGTCTCGGACAAGCCTACAAGTATGCCTATCCGGCCGGCGGAAGTATCCTCAACGCGATTACGGTCGAGCCCCCTAAAGGCGGCAGCCACGAGACGGCGGTGACCGGTGTTGCTGTGGATCCCCCCGAGCAGCCCTAAGGTAGGTTCACGATGACACGCGGATGACAAGGTGGGATCAGTAGATGCCGGGGATAAGGCGTGACGTCGTAGCGCGGTACGCATCGTACTCCGCGCCGAAGTGAGCGTGGAGCAGGGCCTCTTCCGAGCGAATGCGCGCGACTATCAGCGGAATCATCAAGGCGACCAACAACACGCCGACCGCGGAGCGAAACGCCAGCGCCCACCCGAGCGCACCCAATAGCAATCCGAGGTAACTCGGATGCCGAATGATGCCGTAGAGTCCGCTCGTTACGAGCGTATGTTTACGCTGAATCGCGACGAGCCCGCTGAAGCGGTGGCCCAGAATGAAGACCGGCGCGAGCCGCAGCGTTCCGCCCACGACGAACAGCACTACGCCCAACCAGCGGGTCGCGTCACCGTCGATCGTCCAAACGCCGTTGCGATCGGTCCACGCGGGAAGAAACGCGCTCAGAAAACCAATGACGACGATCGGAAGCAAAACCCAGCGATTGCCACGATCCTCGCGCACGCCCGGGCTGAGGCTGCCTCCCGCGAAGAGCGCCGCTACCGAGAGGGCCAGCAAGGCTACTGCCAACGCGCTCAGCGCGGGAACTGAGAAGAAGCGCGCCAGTCCACCGAAACCGATCACCGCGAGGCCTAAATAAATGGCCGCGCCTACGACGACCATCAGCAACCGAGACCACAGCGACACAGCTGAGCCTTATTCCACGAGTGCCGCCGATTACCGTTGGGAGCTAGGTGATTGCCGCGGCAAGCGTGTAAGGATTGTGGCGTGAGCGACGGAATCGAAGAGCGGCGCTGGCGCGCGTACCTGCCCGCGGCACAAATCGCAATCGGCGTCGGCGGTCTGCTCGGCGCGATCTTTCACGCCTTCCCGATTCATCCGGCGCTCAAGCGTGAAGACTGGCCGGTGCTCGATGCGGTGGACATCGGCTGGCTGGGGCTCATCGCCGTTGCCGTGCTCTTGCCCGGAATCAGTAAGCTCACTCTGGGCGGCGTTTCGGTGGAGCTGCGTGAGGAGGCGCGCGAAAGCGCACAAGAACTCGAGAGCACGATCCAAGAGTACGCGAATCTCGTGCAAAATTGGTCGGCGTCGGCCATGCTCTACATCGACATGCTCGCCAACGCCGCCTCCGACGACGAACGCGCCACGCTCCTCGCGCACTATCTGCGCGACCGCATGGGGGAAGCCAAAAATTTCCTGAGCGAAGACCCCGACGACGACGTCCGCATCGCTCTGTGGATGTACGATCCGAGTACGCAGAGGCTCGAGTTTTTCTTCAGCAACGAGGGCGTGCCGACGAAGCAGAGCTACGCGGTGGGCGAAGGAATGCTCGGCGAAGCTTTTATGGAACGGCGGGCCTTCAACGAGGCCGACGTGCGCAACATTCCTTCGTATCTCGACACGCGCAACGGAGTGGACCCGCCGTATCGAGCCGTGCTCTGCATCCCGATCTTCGTCGGCGAGGAACCGATCGGGATGCTCACCGCCGACAAACGCAACGCCGTGCTGTTCGGCACGGCGGCGGATGATATCGCAAGGGGTCTCGCGGCGCAGTGCGCCCTCGCGATCGACCAGTTCAGGAAGACCGGCTAGGCTTCGAGGCCCGACGCAACTTTCTCGAGGCGCTTCAGCGCCCGGCTTGCGCGCACGCCCGGGCTTTGATCGGTGACCGAAGGCGACCCCCCGGTCGATTTCACCGATGCCAGCGCCTTCTTGACGTCCTCGATCGATTTCTTATATTGCATCATTTCCCTCATTTGAACCACCCCCGCGGGCCGGTGGTTTCGATAGCTACAAGTCGGTATCGGCCGGCAAGTACGATGGCTTGCGATGGATGAAGTATTCCTTCGAGTACTGCGAGTGGATTTTCTTGAACGTGATCGGTGCCTGCGAATAATCGAAGCTATCGATGATGCTGTTGGCGCGCGCGTCGGTCGTGTTGAGCGAGCCGAGGTTCCAGTTCTGCTCGATGTATTTCAGGATGCTGCCAAACTCGTACTGCGTTTGGGAAATATATCCGGGCTTCGCATAGGGTGAAACGATGATCGCAGGCACGCGGAACCCCAAGCCGCCGTAGTTCATCACCGTGGGTGGAGCGTTATCGTAGAAACCGCCCCAGTCGTCCCAAACGATCACGATCGCGGTAGAGCCCCAGTAGGGGCTTTGGCCGATCGCGTCGACCACGCTCGCCACCCATGAGGGTCCGATGTCGGTCGATGTCCCGGGATGATCCGACTCGGGCTCGTCGGGTATCACCCAAGAGACCGCCGGCAAACTGTTGTTGCTGATGTCGGAGAAAATAGCCGTCTCCGGCGTGATGACGTTGGTCGTCCATTCGGGCCCGTTGCGAACCGGCCAGACGACGTCGAACGCGCTCAAGAGTTTGCCGAAGATCTTATTGCTCGGCGGCAGATAATACTTCCAGGACACGCTCTGTGCGTCGAGCAGATCGCGCAGCGTCCGATACTTCGTGGTGAAATACTTCGAGCACGGCAACGGGCCGCGCTCCTTTTTCGGGCTCAGCTCCACGTTATGCTGCGTCACCAAGTGCGTGTAGGCACCCGGCGGAGAGTCGCAGCCCCACCAGCAGACGCCGCAGTCCGGGAGATCGACCATGGCCTCCTTGCTATCGACGACGGTATCGCCACGAATCAGATCCTGATGTGCGACGAAGCTGTCACTGCCTTGCGTCGTAAACATGTGTTCGGCCAAAACGTATTGCTGGGCCATGGTCCAATACGGCTGAATCTGCATCGGATCGGTGTACTGGTACGGATACGTGCACTCCGGTCCGGTTCCACCCAAGATCGCGTCGAAGCCGTCCATGTTGCCGTTATCGCGGGCCGTCTTATAACCGGAATACTTGTGGTCGAGATCCTTACGAACGACGAGGTCGACCTTTTTGAGCGGAATCGTTCCTTGCTGGATCGGAGGGCTGCAGTTGGGTTCGGCCTCGGCGTTGCCGACGATCGTTCCGTCGCCACCGGGATACGTGGCGAAGAAGTTGTTGAAGGTGCGATTCTCCTGAACGATGATCACGACGTGCTTGATCGGCGAACTGGGAGAACTGGATTTGCGGGTCATCCCCTGCCGCGCTGCCGGAACGGACGACGCTCCTCCGCCGCAGCCGCTGTTCGCCATGACGAAAGCCGCCAGAAGTAAAAACGTGCCGGTACGAACGCCCATCAATGCATCTCCGCTTTGGTGTAGGCGGTCGCACTTCTCGCACCAGACCGGCCGGGCCTTCGTAGACCGGGCCGGTCCTAAGGAGGTGCTATTGTGCCCCTATGCGTTGATTCGCGTTCGTGAGCAAGTAGATTTTGTCCGCATGGCGCACGCCCAGCGCCCGTTGGTCGTAGATTATGCCGACATACTGGCCGGCCTTGATGGCGCTCATTTGATACGTGTTCTTGCCGTTGGCCGAAAAGACTTGATCGAACTTCGGAACGATGACGAAGCTCAATGTTTCCTTCGTCTTAGGATCCTGGACCTTAATATTGTTCGCGGATACGTGAACGGTGATTCCGTAGAAGGTTGAATTGCCGCCGGCTGCGGCATTTGGCGGCAGCGCGAGCACCGGCGCGAGCGCCGCCGCGAGCGCCGCGGCTCGGAGAACTGTCACGTGTATCATGCTGATCGGTGTACCCCGCTGGCGGGCGGTCTATGCCTTGGCGCCGCCGAAGGGCGATTTGTGGAGGCGACGCTCTTTGCCGACGGGGGATCGCGCGGCAATCCCGGCCCTGCGGCGAGTGCCGCCGTGCTCCTGGATCCCGCCGGCGAGCTCGTCGAGGAGATCGGCGCCTATTTGGGCGTCGCCACCAACAACGTGGCCGAGTGGACGGCGCTCGTTTTAGGGCTCGAGGCGGCGTTAGCCCGGGGCATACGGCGCCTGACCGTCCGCCTGGATTCAGAGCTCGTCGTCAAGCAAGTGCGCGGCGAGTACCGCGTGAAGCATGCCGGCCTTCAGCCGCTCCATCGCCGGGCGATGAAGCTGATTCGAGCTTTCGAAGACGTCGACGTCGCGCACGTTCCGCGCAAGCAGAACGCTCGGGCCGACCGCCTGGTCAACCAAGTTCTGGACCAGGAAGCCGAGGCGTCGGCAAAGTAGGGCGCGGTGATGCGCCGGTTCCCGATAGAAATTTTCATCGTCGTTCTCGCGGTCGTGATGCTCGCATTGGGCTGGCGGATCTACGGGACCGGCGAAATGGGACGCTTCGCACCGGCCATCCACGCGCAGAAAGCGCCCAGCCAGCTGTACGCTCGGTTAATGATTCATTATCCCAAGCCTCCGATCGACCAAGAAGAGTACCGCATGTCGGATGTCGAGGGCGTCTCGCGCTTTGAATATCAGATTCGCGGATACAACGGACACGAGATCACCGTAACGGCGCCTGCGGCGCGCGTCTACGACGTGAGTTTCTTCTTCGGAAGACTCGATCAAGACGGCATTTGGCAGCTCGTGAACCGGCCGCCGCGCCCGAATGCCGCGGCGCTGTACACGGTCTACGTGAAGCAGCTCGCGGATTACCAACAAGGCCAACGAACCGTCACCTTTACCGACCCCAAATATTGGGCGACCAAAGCCGTGCGTCAATATTCAATCGATCTCTCCAAAGGCATACCCAAGGACCTGGTGCACCTACAGGGCACGCAGCTGGCCGACCCGCGTTACCAACAAATCATCGACGATTTCCGGAATTTCGGGCCCGACGAGTTCCGGCACAACGTCGCTGCCGCGCAGGCGCGCATACGCGGAATGCACGGCTGAGCGGTGCGAGCGCACGTTGCGCGTCGAGCGCCCTTGGCGACGCGAGCGGCGATTTGCACCGCGCTCTTGGGAGCGGTCCTTTTCGTCGGTTACGAGATCGCCGAAAGTCCGGGAAATCAACTTTTCGGCAAGACGCTGGTTAGCGGGCCCCAGAACGAACGCGTCGTCGCGCTAACCTACGACGACGGTCCGAATCCGCCGTACACCGATGAGATTCTGGCGGTGCTGCGAGCCGAACGCGTTCACGCGACTTTTTTCGTCGTTGGACGTGCCGTACAAGCCTATCCTCGCGTCGTGCGCCGGGAAGCCGAAGCCGGTAACGCGATCGGCAACCATACCTGGAACCACGGGCATCTCGTGCTCTACGATCAAGGCGGTCTGCGCCGGCAGCTGCAGCGCACCGATCAGGCGGTTTTCGCCGCTACTGGCCGGCATACGCGGATCATGCGGCCGCCCTTCGGCTCACGCGATTGGCTGGTGCTCGACGAAGTGCGTAAGCTGGGCTACACGCCGGTGATGTGGTCGGTCCCGCTCGCCAACGATTGGGAAAACCCGCCGGCGCGCGTTATCGCCGCACGCGTGCTGCGCTACGTCGGGGACGGTGCGATCATCACGCTGCACGACGGCAACCGCGGCATAGTGTGCTCGCGCGCGAACGCTTCGGCGCACGTTTGCGACCGAAGCTCGGACGTCGAAGCGACTCGTCTAATTGTGAATACGCTCAAGCGCCAAGGCTATCGCTTCGTGACGATTCCGGAGCTGCTACGCCTACCGCCGACGGCAAGCCGGGGGAAGGTTGCCCCCCTAAGCCCAATCAACTAGCATTGCTCCCGAGACCCATTCGCACTATCCTCATTAAGGAGAATGCTATGAAGCTATTTCTCAACGGCGGGACTGGCCGATATCTGACGGCCGCGATCGCCGGGTTGGTTTTCGTGGCCGGCTGTTCGAGTGGCCGGTCCTTGCCGAACGCCCAAAGCGGGCCCGCTCTCGCGATGCCGTCGCAGCAAACCACCAAGTTGAGCGTCAGCGGCGTCAAGTCGGACACGATCGTCTCCGACGCGTGCAGCGATCCCGCGAAACTCAAGATTTGCCTAAAGCCGGGCGGCAGCTACAAACTCAAAATCACGCTAACCTGCACGCATTACAGCGTAAGCGTTCCCTGCGGCACAGTCCACTGGTTCGCGAAGACGAGCAACCTGGGGCTGAAGGCAAGCTTTAGGCCCGACCCCGGAAATCCGACGACGGAAACCGTTACCGCTTCGAGAAAGATAAAGGTCGGTCACTACCATCAGACCATCACCGCCAAGTGCACCGCTTTTAAGGGCTGCGTCGAAAAGGGCAAGGGTCTCATCTGGGTCATAAAATAAGTCACTATGCGTAGAGCCGTCCGTGCAGGCGAATGAAACCGCTCGGACGGCGATTCGCGGGATCGTGGTGCGTCCAATGAACCACCGGCGGCCGGCCAGCGTCGTGAACCATCTCTCCGCACACCTCGATGCGGTCGCCGGATTGAACCGGACAGCGCGGCGCGATGCTGACGTTGTCGACGATCTCGAGCGTACCGGCGCTGGTTTGGACCTTGAAGGCCTCGTGCATGCAATGCGTGCGCGATCCATAGAAGAAGTATGGGCGCGAAGAAACCGTTGCGGTGAAATCCACCCATGCCGGCGCACTCCCGGCATAGGCTGCAGCCAAATCCATCCTTGCTCAGATCACGCGCATTGGGTAAGACGGAAAGCGGTGCGTATTCGCAGATGAGGATGATTCGAACGGCCCGCTTGCGCCTCGAGCCGGTGACCTCGGCAAACGCGGGGCTGCTGTGGGACGTCCTACAGGCACCGGACCTGCGCGACTATCAGGATCTCCCCGACGTCAACCGCGTGCACTTCGTGCGCACGGTGGGGGCGCGCCCGAGGCGCTTGGGCCAGGGCACCGTGGGACGGTATGAATGGCTGCTGCACTTTTCCAACGGGGCCCAACCGCTTGGATGGGTCTCGCTGCGAATCGCGGAGACGAACCGCACGATGGCCGAAATCGGTTACAGCGTGGTGCGCGCGCATCGCGGACGGGGTATCGCGACGGAAGCCGTCGCAGCTCTGGTGGACGAGGGATTCCGGCGTACGCGCGTGCAGCGGATGCGGGCCTATTGTTTGCCGGAGAATGTCGCGTCGCGTGCCGTCTTGCGGCGCGTCGGCTTCGAGGACGAAGGCATGCTGCCGCGCGGAGCGACGGTCGGGGGCAAACCCGTGGATGTGATCCTGCATTCGCTCGACCGCGAACGCTGGGTGGGAAGCGCTAATCTGAACCGGCAGGCCACTCGATCGTGACGCCCGCGTCGTGGAATCCGGCGTAGCGTTGCGGAAGCGCTCCGCCTAGATAGGCGAGCAACGGCTCGCGCACGACGCCCACGACGATGCGTTCCGCGAGATCCGAAATCAAAACCCACTCAACCCCCTCAACATGGTCTCTGTTCCTCCCCCTTGTCATCGCCACCTTCCCTTGTCATCCTGAGCGAAGCGGCGAAGCCGCGTAGTCGAAGGGCGAAGGACGAAATGCGAATTGTAAACGTCGTATTTAAGAAGTGCTGCTCACCATCGTAGCTCTCGCTCACGTACGCAAGCCGCTCCACCTCGGCGCGTAATCCCGTTTCCTCGAGAACCTCGCGCACGACGGTTTCGGCGAGCAGCTCTCCAGGCTGCTGACGGCCTCCCGGAAGATTCCAGAGGGGACGCGGCTGATTGGGATAACTCGACGCAACCAACAGCACGCGCCCTTCGTGAACCGCAAGCCCCGTCGCCAAATGAATCAAGCCACGCGGGCTTTCGTTGATGATAACGGCGTCCGAGCGCTACGCCGCCGCCCGGTTATTCGAGTGAAGACGACGCCGTTCTGTCAGGTGTTCCGCACGAACATCTTTCAGGCAGTGCAGGGCCTCAAAATCAACGACGGTGTTATCGATCAGGGCAGAATGGTGCTCGCAAAGTGGGCCTATGACAGCGTGGTCGATCAGCCGCATCTTGGCAGTGGGGGCGCAAGCCTTCAGCTCGATCAGGTGCAACTCGGAAATGTTATGGCTCAAGCTGCGTACAATTTGCAGAAGGTCTACGATCTGCTGAACGACCCCAAGCTATTCCCGAAAGATCCTCGGACGGGCGAAGACCGCGATCTGGCGACAATGAACGCGCGGCTCCAAGAGGTTGCCGCGGCGCAAGAGCGCTCCCTCAACATGCTGTCGGGAACGTATGAAAGCGCAGCCTTGGACGATCTTCTGTCGAGAGGTCCAAACCGGCCGCCCGGCATGAACAATTCGATCGTGAAGGCTGGAGCGGGCGACCCAATGAGCAGCTCGACCGGCGGGCGAATTGACTTGGGCGCTCCGACTTTCAAAGCGCCCGGCGTTTTGTATCCGCCGAACTTTGGCTCGCGGTCGGGTACATCGCTTTTCGCAGGCACTCCGGTCGGGCGCGTCGCCACGGCGATCGCAATTAACCAACGAGTTACCGGACAAGTCGAGGATCGCGTTGCCCCCGCCGTGATGCCGGGCGTCGACCACTGCCGCGACGTTGAATAGACGCGGCGTTTTACTGGGATGGCAAGTTATTTGAGTTAACTTGCGAAACTCGTCTCAAATGATAAGTCGAGCCTTCGTCTTGGCGTTTTCATGGTTCGAGCGGACGTTCTCAGTGCCGGTCGTCGGCGGGCTCTTCGTGCTCGGGCTAACGGTGTGGATCTTACTCTCGGTGTGGTCATCGACAGGCCTGCCGCTCGTGCTTTGCGACGGTAAGGGACGCCTCTTGGGTTGCGCGTGGGACCCCGGCGCCTTGTACGGCAACGCTTTCCAAAATCTCTTTCAGGTCTGGGTGCTGCTGGCCACGATGTCTATTGCCTACTCGATTCGTCACGCGGCGAACCGTCACCATTCGTTGCTGCACGAGAAAATCGAAGCGCTGCGCAAGGCAGTGGAAGAGCTTGGCGCCGAGGACGAATAAAATCGGATAGACTCGACTCTTGTGGCTTTGAAGATCGTCGCGTTTGTTCTACCGCTGGGTCTCGACACGTTAGCCATAGCGATTGCTCTCGGCCTTCGCGGTCTTAGTCCGTGGCGACCGGCCCTTACCTTCGCTATCTTCGAGGGTATCATGCCGGTTTTCGGCATTGTTTTAGCGGGAATCATTGGTCTTCGGTTTGCGACGGCGGCAGTGGTGATGGGCGGAATCATACTGATTGGCATCGGGTTTCACGCAATACGTGAGGCTATGTCGGGAGAGGAAGGGGCAGAAGGCGCTTCATTCAATTCCTTGCGAGCCGCGTTCGCAGCCGGTCTCGCAATATCGACAGATGAGCTTGCAATCGGGTTTCCGCTCGGCGCGTCAGGGCTGCCGATCGCCGGTGTGCTGATTGCGATAGCCGTGCAAACATTGTTCGTTACGGCGCTCGGGATCGCCGTAGGGAATCGCGTCGGTGCGGCTCTCGGACGGCGCGCTTCGCGGTACGCTGGCGTCGCGGCCGGCATCGCATTTTCGGTTGTTGGTCTGTGGCTCATCCTCGAAGTAGTCCGGGCGGGGCGGTGATGGTTTCGCGGCTAATGGCAATTACGTGAATCACGCCGTCGAGACGCCCAGCGCCGAGCGGCCCCTCGAGCCCCCTAGCGCTGAGGTGCGAAGCGGCGGCGCTGTTAAGTTGAGGCTGTCGAAGAACTAGCACTCGTCGGCCTTGCGCCGAACAGTCCCCCAAACATCGCTCTCGTCGAGAGGCCACCTTTTATGTCTTTAGAGCTTATCAACACGGTTGTCACCTTTGGCACGTTCGTCGTCATCGCCGCGACTGCCATCGCAGCCATCGTGCAACTCCGCCACGCGCGCAGCAGCAATCACATTGCCGCCCTCAACGAGCTGCGCGAAACAACGGAGGTGCCCGACTTTCAAGCGGCACTGTACTTTGTTCAGGCTGAACTGTCCGCGAAGCTACAAGATCCGGCGTTTCGCCACCAAATCGCGACGCGTTCGGCTAGGACTGATGAAACGCGACCACTCTTCGCAAAGATCAACGCTATCGGAAACTATTACGAGAATCTCGGAGTGCTGGTAAAAACCGGACTCATCGATAGGGAACCAGTATTGCAACTATGGGCGGGCATCGTGGCGCAGAGTTGGGAAAATCTCGCGCCGATCGCAGCAATCGCTCGCCGCGGAGGGGGCGACCTGGTGTGGGAGAATTTCGAATATCTGACGGTGTTATCGTGCGACTGGGCGGCCGCGCATCCGAAGGGAACGTATCCCGCCGGCGTGCGTCGGATCGATCTCAAGGACGAGTGGCTCGACGCCGACCGGCAATACGCCGCCTCGGTCGTGCCGGCATAATCCCCGCTAACGATTTGACCTGCCCGAAGTGCGGGCCCGCGGACCCTAGTTTCGTCGGTCCTGTAAAGTAAGTCGGAGCAACTCGGCGGTCAAGTAGTCCAGGGCTTCCGGTGGCGGCAGCGTAGCTTTTTCTTGACGGCAGATACTGAGAACGGTCTCTCGCGATTCTGCCTCGCCGACGGGGATTTTGCGTTTTGCAAGCCTAGTAGCCGTGGTCTTCATGCGTTCCCAGACGCGCTCCATGTCGGTCACCGGCGGCCCCTTCGTCTAAAGCGAACCGGCCGCCCATCTAAGGGGCGGTCAGAGTTAAGGCCTTGATCCTAACAACGAATCTAGCTGGCGTCTACGACGTTTCTCCCTAGGCTTAGGTAAAGGAAGGACCCCCATTGAAGCAACCAAGAACGCAGAGGAAGCGGGTCTATTTTCACCCTTCAATTTAGCCCATTAATCTGTGGGGCGTTATGACACGTTCAACGCACCGCAGATTGTCGAGGAGCCTAAGCGCGTGAAGCTCAAGAGTTTTCGTTCGGCCATCTGCCTTGGCGGCGTGATTGCGTTGTTGGTAGGCTGCGCATCTCGTGCGCTGCCAAGTGCAGGCGGTGTCCCCGCTGACTCTTGGATGCTGCGGGAGGCTGCGAGCGGGGAACTACTGTATGTCAGCGACCTCGACGCTTACCAGGTCGATGTTTTCTCGTTTCCTACGGGGAAGAATGTCGGAGTCTTGCATGGGTTTAAGGCGCCGGAAGGCCTCTGCGTCGATCAACGTGGCGATGTCTATGTTTTGGACAATCGGGCGCACGATATTCTTGAATATCCGCACGGAGGCGATCGCCCAATCCGCACCATCAAAGAGCCGCGTCAAGAAGTGCTCGCATGCTCCATCGATCCCCTAACCGGCGATTTGGCGGTTGCCAGCAATCCGGTCGAGTCAGACGGACCCGGGGTGATCGCGATCTATCGGAAGGCTAACGGAACGCCGCATTACTACATTGATCGTGCCATGGCTCCCGTTACTTTTTGCTCCTACGACAACAAAGGAAATCTCTTCATTGATGGTTGGACGAAAAAAACCGGCAAGGTTATCTTTCACGAACTGCCCAAAGGCGGGAGCGCCTTTACGAAGGTCTGGTTGAATCATTATATCGAGGGCCCTGGTGGGATTCAGCGTTCCGGCAATAACATGGTCATCGGCGATATTGATCGTGGCATCGTCTTCGAGTTCGCGGTCAGTGGGAATGCCGGAAAATTAGTGAAGTCGACCCCCCTCTATGGTGCCGTAAACACTTTTGGGTTTGCACTTCAAGGAGATTTAATAATCTCCGAAACGGTCAATACCTACAGAGGTGTTGACTTTTGGAACTATCCGAAAGGTCGAAAGCCCATCAAAACGATTTTAGGCTTCGATTGGCCAGTCGGCATTGCCTTAAGCCCATCAAGATGATGAGCCTTAGAAGTGCGTTAGCTGGGCTTGTCTGCGCGTTGCTGCTAGGGGCTTGCGGCGGCGCGCAAACGGTAGGATCGTCTGTTGCTACGATGGAGTGGCTGCCGGCGAGCCTCAACTCCGAAGATCTCCTTTACGTGGCAAACCAGAGCACGGTGACGGTTTACTCGTATCCCCAAGGGAAGTTCATTCAGACGCTGCGGGGTGATTTTAGTTCCCTCGAGGGGGCCTGCTCCGACACGTCGGGCTACGTTTGGATCGTCAATAGCGGTGCGAATGAACTCGTCGGGTTTTCGCACGGGGGACAGTTCCCCGAGCGCGTCTTAATCGATCGAGAGGCTCATCCGCGCGATTGCTCTGTCGATCCAACGACTGGCAACCTCGCGGTGACCAACGGCGCGAACGCGCCGGGGGTCGCTATCTATAACAAAGCTAGGGGTCGTCCCAAAATCTATAGCGACGCGAATTTTAAGGTTTACCTCTACTGCGGCTACGACGATAAGGGCAACCTTTTTGTCGATGGCCAGGGCTCTAGCAGCTCGACATTCGAATTAGCAGAAATGGCAAAAGGATCCCACACGCTCAAGCGCGTCACGCTGAACCACAGTATCGTTTACACCGTAGGCCTCAGGTGGGATGGAGCGGATCTTGCGATCGGCGATGGCACGAACGTCGATGAGTTTGAGATATCGGGGACGAAGGGAAAACTTAAGGGCACGACTCCCCTTAATGACGATTATGGGGTTTTCCAATTTTGGATTGAGAAGCATACCCTCATCGGCGCCGAGCCTTACGCCGAGAGCGTTCGTTACTGGTCTTATCCCAAGGGAGGCCAACCGACGAAGACGATCACGGGCCATCTACTGTTCCCAAGCGCGGCGACGGTCAGCCTGGCATCAAAGCTCCATTAGTCGCTCGCTAATCGTTTGCGTTCTTTTCGCGCAACGCGCTCACGATTGCGCGCAGAAGACAACGCCTGGTGCGGCGGAGCCGCGAAATGCGGCTCCGCCTACGCGTTCAAAGCATATTCGTATTGCAGAATGCTTCCGGTTACGGTCTGCTGAGCAGCAGGCCCGTCGCGTCGCCAGTGTTGGTGAGGGTCGCAAATGGGGTGTACGAGTTCGGTTTAAAGACGTACACGTCGTCGGTCCCCTGGTCGCCGTAGACCGTTTCGCCTAGCGGCTTACCCTGATTCTGAATGCCCACCGAATAGGGGAAACCTTGGCCCGTGATGGTCTGCACGGGGCTGGTCGATCCGAGCTTGTAGATTTGAACACGGTCGCCCGAGCCGTCGGTCACCCAGAGGTAGCCTGTCTTCTGGTCGACGGCACTTTGGAGCGGCTCCGTAAGGTCTTGCAGACCCAGATTGGTCACGCTCGAGCCGCCGGCGGGCAGCTCCCACACGCAACCGCAGCCGAAGTCGGGGATGTACAAGTTACCGCTGGAGTCGAGCGAAATGCCGAAGGGCTCGGACATGCCGGTGATCGTCTTGGTCGGCGACGTGCTGCCGTTGGCGTACTCTTGAATGTCGGTGCCGGTGCTGACGTAAAGCGTGTTGTTCTTGTCGATTGCTACGCCCAACGGAAACGAGATACCGTCGGTGATGGTCGTCTTGAGCGTCGTCGAGCCTTTGGAATACTCTTCGACTTGGCTCAAGCACGAGTCGGCGAGATAGAGCGTTTTCTTCTTGTCGAGGGCCATGTCGTAAGGGCAGCCCCCCGTCGGCTCGGTAATCGTTGCGATCGGCGAGGGGTTTTTCGCGAGCTGGCTACGGAGGAAGATGTTGACGCTGTGGTTTCCGAAATCCGATAAGAAGAGCAGCGATTTCTTTGTAGAGTAGGTCGCGTGAATCGAGCGTTGCACGGCGCCGTGATGCGCCACCGGGAAGAACGCGCCGGCCGGCACGGTGAGCCGGCTCGCGGGGGACGACGTTGTGCCCGACGGCGCGAGCGCGCTTTGCGCTGTGGTGCCGCCGCATCCGGCAATGGTAAAGAGCGCCGCCACTACCAGTGCGCGACGCGTGGACAGTGTCATAGGGAGCGCCTCCGTTAGAACGTAGGGGGAAGGAGCAGCACCCTTCACGCCGCTACCGCCTTTTCCTACGTTATTCCGTGTCGACCGGTTGGTTCGAAGGCGGCTCGTGAATGAAGTGCGACCGCGGGTATTTCGTCTGCACCGGGACGAAGGGCCGTGGCTTCTGCGTGAAGTCGAAGCTGTCGTCGAGCGTGGCGGCGCGCTCGTCCGTGTAGCCCTTATTCGACGGCCCGATGTAGGGGAGGTTGAAGACCTCCTCGATAAACCGCAGAATGCTTCCGAACTCGTACTGCGTGTGCGAAACGTAGCCGGGGTGACTCGGCGACGTCTCGCGCGCGTACGGTGAGATGATCAGGCACGGCACGCGGATGCCGAGGCCGCGGAAATCCAGCTGCGGCGGAGCCGCGTTGTCGTACCAGCCGCCCCAGTCGTCCCAGAGAATGATGATCGCGGACGTGTTCCAGTACGGGCTCTTGCCGATCGAGTTCACGACGTTTGCGACCCACGACGGCCCGAAGCCGGCTCCGCCACCGGGATGATCGGAGTCGAGCTTGCTCGGCGTGACCCAGCTCACGGACGCCAGCTGATTGCTCCCCGGATCGGTGAGGATCTTCGTCTGCGGAACGATTATGTTGCGACTCCAATCGGGGCCGTAGCGCACGTACTTGGTCGCCTCGAACGGCTCCCACAATCCGGCGCCTATGAGTTTCGTCGCGTAGTATTTCCACGACACGTTCGCCTTGTCCATCACCTCGGCCAACGTGTTGAACTGGTTGAAGCACGGAAACGGACCCTGGTTGGAGTGCTTCCGGCGCGCCTTGTTGACGTACGAGCTTACCGTGCCCGGGGGCGAATCGCAGTCGTCCGGCGCCGCGTCGGGATAGTCGACTTCGGCGCGCGCCGGCGCGTTGCTGATGTCGTCGGTGCCGGCGACGAGCGTCAAATGCGCCGTGAAGCTCCCGCCGAATTCGCTTGGAAACATCTCGTCGGCGAGCACGTACGTGTTCGCCATGTCCATATACGGCTTGATTAGATCTGGCTGTACGTAAGTGTATGCTTCATAGGCGCCTGGTTTGCCCATCCGCCAGAAGCCGTCCATTTTTCCGTTGTCCCAACTGCTGATGGACGAGGTCCAGTCGTGGGGCAGATCCGATGCATGCCACGTCGCCGGCTGCAGCGGCACCTGCGTGTCGCCTGACGGACAGCCCGAGCCGGATCCCGAGCGCGCACGAAACGCTGGCGCACCGCCGCCCGGACTCACGCAGCCGAACATGGGAGCGTTGGCGCCCGGGAATCCGGCGAAGAAGTTCTCGAAGCTGCGGTTCTCCTGCACGAGCACGATGACGTGCGAGATGTAGTGGCTCACCGGATGCCCCGCGGCCGGACGTACGCCGGAGGCATTCTGCCGCAGCGGAACGCTCGAGAAGGCGCCGTTCGATCCGCACCCGGTTGCGAAGAACAACGCCAGCGACGCGACGACCACCAAGGCTTTAGCTAGCATCGTTAGAGCGCCACTTCCAAGCATCTTTACGGTGTCCTTGAGTCATAGTTTGGCGGGAAGAAAGGTTGCGCGCGTCACCGGCGGATCGATTGACGCGCGCTTGCGTTATCCTATCACGATGGAATTTGCTGCGTATCATGCGTTTCCGACTGTGTCAGGAAGTGTGTAAGAAGCCGTGTGGGGGGCGCCCGGCGGCTCGGGCGCCCTTTGTTCTAAAACCTCTGCTTTGACTAACGTCCGGCAGTGGCCCGAAAAGGACGGCATTATCGACGCAGAAGCAGTAACTCTAGGGAAAGGTGCTTGCTCCATGCCGAAAAGCGTACAGCTCTCCGCGTACGGCGGAGTCGATCAGCTCAAGATCGTTAACGTCGAGAAGCCTGAGCCGCAGGCTGGTGAGGTCGTGGTATGTGTCGTTGCTTCGGGTACGAACCCCGGCGAGATTTCGATTCGGGAAGGTCTGCTCAAAGATGTGTTCCCGAAGGAGTTTCCGTTCGGGCAAGGCGCAGATTTCGCGGGGCGCGTCGATTCCGTCGGCGCGGACATCATGGAGCTTGCGTCCGGCGACGAGGTGCTTGGCTGGTCAGAACAGCGCTCGGCGCAGGCTGAGTACGTCGCGGTCAGCGCATCGCAACTGATCCGGAAGCCGCCGTCGCTCGATTGGTTCCGCGCCGGAAGCCTGTTCGTCGTTGCGACAACCGCGGTAGCCGCGGTACGCGCAGTAGCGTTGAAGCCAGGCGACGTGGTCGCAATAAGCGGTGCGGCGGGTGGCGTCGGATCACTCGCGGTCCAACTTGCGCGACGTACCGGGGCTCGCGTCATTGGCATCGCGAGCGAGGACAGCGCGCAGTTCCTGCATTCCGTCGGCGTCGAACAGGTCGCTTACGGAGACGGTCTCGAGCAGCGATTAAAGGCCCTGGCCCCAAAAGGACCCGACGCATTCGTCGACCTTTTCGGCGGAGGTTATGTTGACCTTGCCGTTACGCTCGGGGTAGCAAGCGACCGCATTAACACTGTCATTGATTTCGCGGGAGCGGAGAAGTATGGAGTCAAGACGGACGGGTCGGGGGCGGCCACTTCGCGCGAAACCCTCGCGTCCGTCGCGAACATGATCGCGTGGGGCGAGATCGTCATGCCGTTGACCTCAATCTATCCCTTTGCCTCGGTCCGCGCGGCTTATGTCGAGCTCGCACTTCGCAAGGCGCGCGGCAAGATCGTCCTCGCACTCGACGCCCGGATCACCGAACCGCTTCGGCCACCCAAACCGACGACGTAGGCAGCCCGCCTATCCTTAAGCCAGCCACGCAGGCTGCGATCGCGGCGCGAGCGAGGCGGCGGCATTCGAGCATGCGCGTTACGGGGTGAAAGCGAACGCGGACTCGTAGACAGTTACTCCGCTGGGACAGCTGACGAGCATGGCGAAACCTCCTTAGCCGCTCGTTCGTTCAGCTTCCGGGAGGCATCGCTCATGGGTAACTTCGCTCGCTTAGCGCTTAGCATCGGCGCCGCTGCTTTCTTTGCAGGCTGCGGCGCCCTTCGACAGGCTCAGGATGACATGCAGTCGCCGATCGGCGCGGCGCGGAGGCATTGCTGCACAGTTTCGCTAGCAAGCCCGACGGAGCGGAACCGTGCGCGGGCCTGGTTGAGTTAAGCGGCACGCTCTACGGCACCACGCAATATGGCGGCGCGTCTGGGAAGGGAACGGTATTCGCGGTAAAGCCGTAGGACCGCTACCTCACCCCCGCGTTCGCGAGGCCGCATCGCGCTAGGTGCTTACCGACGGCGGCCGTTCCGGACGCGTCATGGCGTTATCGCAAACACCGTTCCGAGGCGACTTGCACCGCCCGCATAGGTGACGCCGTAAAGTGTGCCGTTCACGTCGACGAGGTGCCCCACGGGTTCCTTGCCGTCTCCGTTGCTAAACCTGTGAAGCACAGTCTCCTTTCCCGACGTGGTTATCGAGAAGATCGTCCCGTACAGCTCGCCTCCGCCTCTATTGGTGACGCCGTAAAGCGTACCCCCCACGTTTGTTAGCTTGCCGACCGGTCCTCTACCGTCAAACCGAACTCCTCCGAAGCTGTAGATGACGGTTTCTGCGCCGGAGCGCGTGATCTTGAAGACCGTTCCACGGCTCTTTTCGCCCCCGAAAAATGTCGTGCCGTAAAGCGTACCATGGACATCGGTGAGCTCACAATCCGGATGTTCACCGTCCATCGTGCCGCCCTTGAAACTGTAGAGCACCGTCTCGGTGCCCGACGGCGTAATCGAGAAGACCGTCCCGTATTGGCTCGTTCCACCGGACCCCGTCGTGCCGTAGAGCGTGCCGCCAATGTTTGTGAGCCCCTGCGGGCCGGCGCCATCATCAGGACTTCCTCCGAAACTGTGAAGCACCGTCTCCGTGCCGGACGGTGTGATCGAGAAGACCGTTCCGTTGTTGCCCTTACCTCCAGCCTCGGTCGTCCCGTAGAATGTGCCGTCGACGTTGATGAGGCCGGTGCCGGGATTTGCGCCATCTGGTGTTCCGGTGAAGTTGTAGAGCACCGTTTGCTTGCCGGAAAGCGTGATTGAAAAGACCGTTCCGTCCTGGCTACTGCCGCCAAAGCGAGTCGTACCATAGAGCGTGCCAGCGGCCTCCGTGAGGGCCCCTTGCGGGTGCGCACCATTTGTCTGGGGGTAGAAGTGGTAGAGGACGCTTTCGTTGCCGGAGGTGGTGATCGTAAAGATCGCACCGCAACCGGGGTGCGTGTGAAGGAAAACGGTGCGACAGCCGTAGTCACCCCCATAAAACGTCGTGCCGTAGAGCGTACCATTAACGTCGAGGAGGCCCGCGTCCGGACGCCTGCCGTCCCTGTCGGGCTCGCGGCGCCAGTCACTCTGGGTGGAGTCCAGCTTGCCAAGACCTGTGAAGCTGTAAAGGCTTTTGAACGTAACGCCGGTCGGCGTTCGTTGGGCGTTGAGGCCCGATGAAAAAACGCTCGCGTGAGCCGGCATTTCGGTCGTCGCGCCGGGCGCGTCGATCGGCGGCTGCGTGTCATCCTGACCCTTCGACAAGCTCAGGGGAAGGGCGCCACAACCTGCGAGAAATGCTGCGGCCACGCAAATGCATAGCGCGTAACGGCCGATACCCAAGCTTTTCATTGCACTTGCTCCTCGCTCCGTGAACGCCACGCAGCCTAGCATCGTTTCGGCTTAGCCCAACTGAGCCCCCGCGGGTCAGCTGTAGCGGCTAACCGCGCGCTCCTCTCCCCCGCTCGTTGTGCTAAAAACGACGCCACAACCATAAGCCAGCCCATAACAAATGGTATTGCCGCCCAACTCGGTCGTACCATAAAACGTCCCGTTTACATTGATTAGGTTACCTGACGGCGATTTGCCGTCTTTGCCACCCTCGAAATTATAGAGTACGTTATATGCACTTGCTGTGGTCGTCGGACCACGAGCGTCGAAGTATTCTTGCGCGCTGTCGGCCGGCACCGTCAGCGGCTGCGATGCGCCGCACCCCGCCAGCGTTGCCGAAGCGAAGCAGATGCTGAGCGCGTAGCCGGCAAAAGCGAAGCCCTTTATCTGCTTTGCTCCTCGGCGTTGTGCATGCTGAGAGGCTTAGCCGTGCGGAGCGAGGCTAACGGAGATTCCGTAAGGCGCCCTTCTGAAGCCAGTCGTGATCGTTTTCGTGGCTGTGCCACCGGCTGGATATTTGAAAGACATTACGGCTGAACCGCGCTCTCCCGCTTCGCAGATTCCCGTGCAATGGGTCGCTGTGATGACCGCCTCGTCCTGAATCCAAAACTGCTTCACGGAAGCAGCATTGCTTCCGAGGTGCGTCGTGCCAACTCTTGTTCCTTCGCTCCCCTTGATCACAAACTGGTAGATAGCTGGCGTCACCGTGTCACTGATTGCCAGGTACTTGTCGTGCCACTTGATCCCGCTAGGCCAGCCCATGTACTGATTCAACGCAATGATCCGGAGTTGGCTGCCACCTTTTGGAAGCTCAGCAAGAAGGAAGTTGCCGATACTGGGCAGCCAGCTCCACCCGTCCATAAAAAGGTTTCCCTTCGCGTCATAAGCGCACGCGACATTTACATAGAAGTCCGAGTTCCTGTATTCCTTGCCGTGTCGTCGGGAGTTCTTGATGATTATGACTCCGCCATTGAGCGGCCCTTTGATGACCGCAAGATCCCCGCTCGTCGGGTCGATCGAACAGTCATGAGCGCCCAAGACGTTGATGGTCCGCATGCGCATGCGACTGCCGTGCGCGTATTCGTGGACACGTGACGTCCCGGAGTCAGTGATATAGACGTCGCCCTTGCTGTCCACGCACTGTCCCGACGCTTGATCAAAGCCTTTGAGCTTGCCGACCAAGTTGCCCCGCGGATAAGTATAGACGGAAACCCAGCTGTGGCTGGACACATACAGCAGGTCTTGCGACGCGGCTTCCGGCGCCATCCACGAGCCCTGATCGCGCTGCGCGTCCTGGCCTTGCTGCGCTGCCCTTTGCGCCATCGCGCCCGGCGGCTGCATGTCATCCTGACCCTTCGACAAGCTCAGGGGAAGGGCGCCGCATCCTGCGAGTATTGCCAAGGCCGCGCAAATGCTAAGCGCGAAGCACCTCAAAACGCAAATCTTCATTTATGGGCGAGACTTACAACGGTCCCGAACAAGTTGACGTTGTCGAACCGGGAACCCCCGATGCGTCTGCGCAGGCGTCCACCGGTGGGATACTTCCAGTAGCCGACCCGATCGGGCGAGTCGCCCTTCCCGTATGGCGCGACAATCGTCCCTCCCTGAATCCAAAACTGCACTTCGATGCCGGAAACCGGCCCGTTGAGAACGGTGCTGCCGATGACGGTTCCTTTCGAGCCCGAGACGGCGACATGATCGATCACCGTGTTGCTATAGGCAAGCGCCATGTATCTACCGGCCCACTGTATGTTGAGTGGGAAACCCGGCCTCTGGTTGAGTTTGATCGTCTTGAAGGTGCTGCTGCCCTGGGGCAGCTCGTCGAACTGAAACGTGCCCCTGTGGTCGTACTGACCATCGATGAAAAGGTTCCCCTTGTCGTCGTATCCGCAGAAGCCCAGGTAGAAGATCTTGGGGTCGACGTAGTCGGTCGGTTCGCCCTGCGCGTTCGCGTAGATGGCGACACTGCCCGTCGTGCCGTTCTGCCCCGACACGTTCGCGACGGCTAGATTTCCCGTTGTCGGATCGATCGAGCACGACTGCGGATAATAGCCGGGATCGCTCAGCGTCGCTATAGGGCTCTTCCCGCCGTGCGCGTACTCAACGATGCCTGAGCTGCCGCCCTCTCCGCCGAAGTCGACGACGAACACGTCGCCCGCTTTATCGACGCACTCACCGTAGGGCACGTTCGAATCCGACAACTCGCCGACCAGTGCGTTGCCAGGATAGCTAAAAACGCAGACGCCGCCGCACGCTCCGCTAACGTAGAGCAAGTCTTGCGAGCTCGTGTTCGGCGCCATCCACGACGTGCCGGTCCGCTGTTGCAGTCGCAGAAACCGTTTCCGGCGCTCCGCTCGAAACCGCGTCGCCGGCGCAGCCCGCTAACATCGCGACGATGCCAAGGCTCGAAGTAATCCGAGCAACGATCGCCACCTTCATAGCATCACCAACTAATGACGACGAGGCCGTTCCCAATGGCGTTCTTCCAGCCTTGCCAGACATGCGCGTGTGTTGCGCGCTTGCCGACATACGACGCGCCGCCGCCACCGCCGGCGCCGGAACCACCGGGATAAGAAGCGCTCTCATCGGTGCCGCCACCACCGCCACCGCCGCCGCCATAGAAGCCGCCGCCTCCGCCTCCGCCGGCGCCGCCGTCGTACGGCGCCCCACCTTTGCCTCCGACGCCGACGGCTCCGGCCGAGCCGTAATAGCCGCCGCAACCTCCGTAGCCGCCAGCTCCGCCGGCGCTCTGCGATCCGCCACCGCCACCGGAACCTCCGCAGCTGCCGCTACCGCCCGATCCATTGTTACCGCCGCCTCCGGTGGTGCCGCCGCCGTTTCCACCGGTGCCGCCGGAGTACGGTTTATAGTCGCCGCCTCGTCCGCCGCTACCGCCCGCAACGAGAACGCGATCGCCCAGCGTGCCGCCGGCAAGGCGGATGTCGGACGCGCCGCCGCCGCCGTAGCCGCTGCAGCCCCCACAGTATTTGTCAGGTCCGCCGTCGCCACCGCCGTTAAAGCCGCCCTTAGTTCCGTTTCCAGCGCCGCCGATGTACACGATGAGAACCCGGTCGATCGAGGCCGGGATGATAGCGTAAACGCGGCCGCCGCGTGCGATTTCGCCGTTAACGCCGGCACCGCTGGCTCCACGAACGACAACCTGAAGATACTTGACACTGGGAACCTTGAAACGCTGCGCTTTGCCCGTGAACTTAAACGTTTGGCTGTGCGAAAACGTCTGACCGTGCGAAAACGTCTGACTTGCGTCGTTCGTCGTTGGGATCATCCCAATGGTACGGCCACCGCACGCCGCCAGCAATGCCGCTAATGCAACGGCGCCTATTGGCGCTGATCTCAACCGAAAAGTCATGACTTTCTCCTAAGGCCTTGGGGCTAGCGGCTCGTCGCCGGACTGACGACCGTTCCGATTAACTCGGCGTTGCCGAACTGCGACCCGTCGATCTTCTTTCGCAGCTTTCCCCCGCTCGGATACTTCCAGAACCCGATCTCATCGGGCAGGTCGCCAGTCCCGTACGGCTCGATAATCGTCCCGCCCTGAATCCAAAACTGCACTTCGATGCCCGAAACCGGCCCGTTGAGAAGGGTGCTCCCGATGATTTTGCCCTTCGCGTCACTGATGGCGACGTGATAAATCACCGTTGGGCTGTCCGCAAGCGCGAGGTACTTGCCGGCCCACTGGATATCGTACCAGAAGCTCGGGGGGCTATCGAGCTTGATGCTCTTGAACGTATGGCTGCCTTTGGGCATTTCGAGCAATGCATAATCGCCGCTTCCGACGTACTCACCGTCAACGAAAAGATTGCCTTTGTCGTCATACGCGCAGAAACCGTTTGGGTAGGCTTTTGAATCCGTATAGTACGTCGGGTCGCCCTTCGCACCGGTATAGATCGCGAGGGGTCCGCCGTCGTTAGTAACGGCAAGATTTCCGGTCGTTGGATCGATCGAGCACGACTCCGGATAATAACCCGGGTCGCTAAGCGTGGCGATCGGTTTCTTTCCACCGTGCGCGTACTCGACGATCGCCGCCGTACCGCTTCCGCCCCCGAAATCCGCGACGAAGACATCGCTGGCCTTATCCACGCACTCGCCAAATGGTGAGTTCGAATCGGTGATCTGGCCGACCAGAGTACCGCCGGGGTAGGTAAACACGCAGATGCCTCCGCAATCGCCGGTCACGTAGAGCAGATCGCGCGAGCTGGTGTTGGGCGCCATCCACGGATTGCCGGCAGACCGCGCCGCCGGAAGAAGCATCGTCGGCGTCGGCGCCTGCTGCGCGCCGCATCCGCTCCATGCCGCGACGCCCAGGCAAAGTGCAAGCGCGCGATAGCAATAATTGAGGAAGTTCATTACTTTGAGGCCTTGCTGACGGTGATGCCATAGGGGTCGCTCAAGCCGTCGATGATGCTGGCAAACGGCTGGCCCCCGGCGGGGTACTGGAAAAACTCGACCTTGTACGGGTCGTCCTCGGTGACGACGATCTGATTTCCGCGTGCGCTTCCACCGCCGATCGCAGCGATCCAAAACTGCATAATCGAACTTGTGGGCAGGAGGGTCGAGTAGCCCTCGAATCTGCCGCTCTTACCGGCGATCGTGAACCAGTCGAGCGTCTCGGTACCGACCACCCAAAACTGGCCGTCCCACTGCACGAATGTGGGGGGCGCCCACTGCAGCGTCTTCGAGAGAACGACCTGCTTCAGATGCGTGGTCCCCAGCGGAAGCTGCGCAAACGCGATCAAATTATGGTTGTCGTAGCTGCCGCCGTCAACGAGAAGATCGCCGTGCGCGCCGTAGCCGAGCGCGTAATCTCCGTACACTCCGCCGCCTTTGTAAAGCTTCGGTGATCCGCTGGCACCCTGATACACGGCGACATCGTTGGCGTTGAGGATGGCGAGGTTTCCGGTCTTTGCATCGACAGAACACGCCAACGGCTGTTTGCTCCCGTCGCTCAGCGTCTTAATCGGTTTCGTGCCGCCGTGCGCGTACTCGATCACGTTGCTTCCGCCCTCATTGGTTATCCAAACATCGCCGGCGGTATCCGCGCACAAACCGGCGGGGCTAGAAAAGCCACTCAGCGCACCGACGAGTTTCCGGCTCTGGTATGAGTAGACGGTCACGGTATTGTTGCCTGGATTCGAGACGTAGAGGAGATCGCTGCTCTTCGGTTCGCGCATCATCCACGACGTGCGACGCTTGGCGTGCTCTGTGATGGCGGAGGTCTGCCGGATCGCGCCCGGCGTTCCGATTGGCGGCTGCGTGTCATCCTGACCCTTCGACAAGCTCACGGGAACGGCGCCGCAGCCCGCGAGTATTGCCGCGGCCGCGCAGATGCTAAGCGCGCAGCGGCTGAAATCTGGAATCCTCACTTGCCTTGCTCCATGTTCCGTGACGGTCTCGGTGGCTGGCTACGTTCGGCGTGGCGGCCCGTTTCCAGCTTTGACTGCAGCACGGCTTCGCATTCGCGAAGCCGTGCAATGTCCGGGGCGGCGGGCGGCTAAAATTATCGCGGCTAGCCAGCTACAATGTACTTAACCTGCACCTGTTCGATCTTGCCGTTGAACTTAAACGGTGCCTTGTCGAAGTAGTCGAGCGACACCGGCGAGCCGTGCGCAATGCCGATGTCTAGGCAGTCGTTGGCAGTGAAAAGGAGCGGCGCGCTGATCGGCACCGTGCCCTCGGCCATCAGCTGGTCGTTGACCTTCATCGAAACTTTTAGCGGACCAGCCGGCCTGAGTTCAACGTATACCGTTTCGATCTCGATCTTGGCCCGGCCGACGGGCAGTTTTTCCTTTGCACGGATCTTCGTGCGCTGGATGAGGAAAAGGTTGTACTCGTAGCAGAGGATCCCGTCTTCTACGAAGCACGTGAGACCGCCTGAGTTGGCGCCGAGCTTGTAAAGCACACCGTTCGCATTGTTTGGGATATCTACGTCGATGGTGACGACGTTGGGTTTGTTTCCGAGCGCCGGCGCACAAAACTCGGGCATTCGGACCGTCTCGCCCGAAAACGTCCATTCCTTATACGGGGGAGCGATGCGCAGCTCGGGATGGTAGATCGGGACCCAGAGCGCACCGCCGATGGGGAAGCCGTTGTTGCGGGCAAACTCAATAGCAAACGTCTCCTTCATCTGGGCGACCTTCTCGGGCATTTGCGCTGCCAGGTCGTTGGCCTGAGTCCAATCGTCGTCGAGGTTGTAGAGCTCCCAGGTGTCCTTATCCGGGGTCCACTGCTCGAAACCGGGAGGTAAACCTGGAACCCACGGGATGCGCGGACCGAATGCGGACGCGATCCATCCGTCGTGATAAATGGACCGGCTGCCCATGATTTCAAAATACTGGGTAAGTAGTCGGCCTTTGGCCTTGGGCTCGTCGAACGAATAGGCGAAACTGACTCCGTCGATCGGGTCCTGCGGGACGCCGTTCACGATGCGTGGGTGGCTTATGCCGAGAATCTCGTAGATGGTCGGAACGACATCGTTACAGTGGTGGAACTGCGTGCGCGGCATCTTGTCCGGCTTGATCCGCGCGGGCCAGCGAATCGCCATGGGGTTCCGCGTCCCACCGAAATGGGAAGCCAACAACTTCGTACCTTTATAGGGGGTGCTTCCGGCCCATGCCCAGGCGGCATGGTACTGATTGTCGGTTTTGGGTGAACCAAGCGCGTCGAGGCCGCCGAGCCCTTCCAGCGCTTGAATATGCTGCTGAACGGTTGTTGGTATCCCGTTTTGCGCCAACAACTCGCTGATCGTTCCGTTCTGCCCTTCTGCAGAGGATCCGTTGTCGCCCCAAATGTAAAAGATCAGCGTGTTGTCGCCATAGCCGAGCCTCTCGACCTCGTCGATCAGACGGCCGACTTGCACATCCACGTGTTCCGCGTAGCCGGCAGCCACTTCCATTAGGCGGCGCTGAAACGGTTTTTCGTCCTCAGGAATACTGTCCCAAGATGCCATCGTCGGGTCCCGTGGGGTCAGTTGCGCAGCGGCCGGGATCCAGCCCTTGTCCTTCGCGCGTTTGAAGACACGCTCGCGGTAGGCGTCCCAGCCGTCGTCAAACTTGCCTTTATACTTGTCTGCCCACTCCTTCATGATGTGGTGCGGGCCGTGAATAGCACCGCTCGCCCAATACATGAAGAACGGTTTGTCGGGCTGGAAGGCCTTATGGTTGTTCAACCAACCAATTGCATCGTCGGCCAGATCTTCGCTGAGGTGATATCCTTCCTCGGGGCTTTTGGGAGGTAAGACGACGGTCGTGTTTCGCACCAAGTTCGGGTCGTATTGCGAGGCCTCACCCGCGAGAAAGCCATAGAAATACTCGAAGCCGAGGCCGGTCGGCCAGTTCTCGAAGGGGCCCGCAGCAGTGGTCTCCTCGGCCGGTGTATTGTGCCACTTGCCCCAAGCGCCGGTAGCGTAGCCATAGTCCTTCAGCACGTCTGCTCCGAGCGCGCTGCTCTTGGGTATATGGCCGGAGTAGCCGTCCCAGTCGTTCGCCAACTCTGCGATCTGCCCACTGCCTACATGATGATGATTTCGACCCGTCAGGAGCGAAGCACGCGTCGGCGAGCACATCGCGGTCGTATGAAATCGGTTATACGTGATTCCCTCCGCAACGATGCGGTCCATCGTGCGCGTTTGAATCTCACCGCCGAATGTCGTCGGTAGGCCGGGCCCCGCGTCATCGATCAGGACGATCAGGATATTCGGCGCATCAGCGGGCAGACGCGGCTGCGGGACTTGGGGGTTGTAGACGGACTCCTGCAGAGTACGACCGGCGATGCTGGCCGACGGCGTCGGCGGGAATGGCAACGCATCCTGGACCGGGAGACGACTGAATGGCGGTGCCGCGGCCGTGGAATCGGGCTTCGTGCTCACGGATAACTCCTCTCAAGTGTCCGCCGCATTTGCGCTGTTGCATTGCGGTTCCCGCTGTGCGGGCTTGACGCAACGACTGCGCTCGGTGCCTGGATTGGTCTACTCCTTATCGTCTTGTGAAACGGCGTCAGGAGCTCCGCTATGATTAGTCGCGGTCGGCGGCGTCTGGCTGTAGATCGCCGGAGGCCTGCCAAGCTGGGGGATGATCTCAGATGAGCCCACCCTCCTACCGAAGCCCTCAGGAACGCAAGGCGCGACGTTCCCCGACAACTGTGCGACAAACTGTGTGGGAGCCCGGATGCCCCGTACGTTGGCTGCCGCCCTCGCGCAAGGTAAACTATCTCCGGGCCATTCCAACCTATTACTTGCCACGGCCCTCGGGGGAGTCCCAATGCGTCCACGCTGGGGACAAAGAGGTCAAGTCGTACCGCTGATCGCGCTTTCTCTGACGGCCCTCATGGGGTTTGCGGGCATCGGCGTCGACGTCGGATATTTAGAATATCGACAACAGACGCAGCAAACCGCAACGGATGCATCCGCCGCAGGCGCCGCCGAAGCGTTGCTGCGCGCGGGCTGTCCGAATAGCACCGCTGCCAATGCGGCCGCCTACGCCAACGCGACAAACAACGGCTACACCAACGGCGGCGACGTCCTCGTAACGCCCAACAACCCACCGCTGACGGGCCCATTTGCCGCCAATCCCTGCGCCGTTATGGTAACGATCACGACGCAGCACGTGGCAACGTTTTTCTCAAAATTCTTCGGTTATCCAAATGGGATGCCAGAAACGACGCTCGCCGTTGCTGAGGTAGCGTCAAGCGCCACCGCATGCGTTTATCTGCTCAGCATGAGTACGGTATCGGATATCACTAATGCAAACATTAACGCGCCCGGCTGCGGCATCGTCATCAACGACACGGCAAACATGAGCAACTCTACGATCGACGCTCTATCAATCGCGTATTCCGGCGGGGCTCCAAATATCAGCGGGGCGCACTTTCCCGAAGGGTCGCCGGGCTCGGCTCTCCCTTCATCGGACCCCTGTCCTCGGATTACCGGCTGCGCGGACTTGACGAACAATCCGCCTACCACTTCGGGATGTTCGGCGGGTGGGAATTTCCAGAACACGACAATCCAACCTGGCTGCTACAACAGCCTGACGCTCTCGGGGAACGTCACGATGAGCCCGGGGCCGTACACCATTAACGGGCAGTTCCACGTTAACAACGCGACCGTCACTGGCAGTGGCGTCACGATCTACATGACGCAAAACGTCCAGGACACGAACTTTAGTAATGCCAACCTCACGCTGTCGGCTCCGACGACCGGGCCCACCGCAGGGGTGCTTTTCTATCGAGTGCCCACGCAGAGTTCGGCTCTCGATTTGAGTACCTGCACATGCAACTTTAGCGGCCTTCTGTATTTCCCCACGACGCAGGTAAACTACAGCAATGCCGGTGGCGGTTACACCGTCTTGGTTTTCGGTAGCGCAAATTTCAGCACGAGCAAGACCATTGACCTCGGCTCCGCGCCGGTGGGGAAATCGCTGGTTAGCCAGGCGGTCGTGGCAGAATAGCCCGAAGGCCCGCGGACGCAGGGCTAGCAACATTTCCCTGCGTCAAGGCTACCCCAGAGGCGTCCGCGCATCGCGGACGCCTTCTTTGGTTATCAGCCTGCGGCGGTGTAGATGTTGCACAACGCGCTCTCGTATTCAGCGCACTGGCCCGCACGACGGGGCTACTGATGCAACGCGGGCATTGCGGCGATCACGCGTTTTCCTATAATGCTCCCGTTGCTATTGTTCTTTGTGACCCAGGTGCCTTGGAAACTCTTACCGTCTGACGCGAACTTGAAGGCAAAACTGCCGGTGCCATGCGAGTCTCTCCAGGTTCCGGTTAACACGTTTGAACCGCGCGGAAGCGTACCTTGCAAGTGTCCGGCTTTGTAGGAGGCGGTCACCGTCTGGCCTTCTTGCTCGAATTTCAGAGCGCTCGTTGTGAACGCGGCGCCGCTGGAGGCGACGTTCCAAAGTCCCCTGACCCAGAGCTGAGCGGTACTGACGATCGTGCCGGTCATCTGACCCGAGGGTTCTGTGCCCGCTACCACGCCCCACGTGCCGTCGAAAGTCTTGCTGTCGTCGGCGAACTTCAACTTGATCCAGCCGTGTCCGCTGGCCCCCTGCCATGTCCCGGTAAGCGTGTTGCTGTCCATGGCCATCGTGCCGTTCAACTGTGTGCCTGATCCGTAGTTGCCGACGACATCTAATCCCAACTGCCGCAAGCTAATCTCACGCGTTGTAAATTCCGTACCACCAGTAACGGTCAAGTGGTAGCGACCGGTCACGATGGGATACGCGGAACGAGCTGCGTCGAAATGTCCGCTCGGTTTACTACCGGGGCGTCCCCACTCCCCCGAAAATCTATTCCCATCAGCGGTGAAGAGAATCGTCATCCAACCTTTGCCTCGGGAATCGCTCCAGGTAGCGTCGACCTGCAAGGTGCCCGGTTCAAATTTGCCGTCGATCGTGCCCACTTGACCGTAGCGGCCGACTACGGTCGAACCGTCTTGTCGTAGTTTGAGCACTCCGCTGGCGAGGGCCTCACCGGTAGGATTGACGTTCCAGTTGCCGGTGGCGTTGATGGTGGGACTCGGCGACTGGGGAGCGCCACCGACAGGGAGCATAGCGATGGCGAAGGCTAGGGTCGTAACTACAGATCTGAGCATCGACGAACCTCCGAAGAAGTGCAACCGCGCGAAGCGCGGAAGGGCTGTCTGACCGAGGAGTCAGTCGAGTGGTCGCAATTCTCATAGTTTCCCAAAATGCACGCCTGGCTAAACGCCTCACTGGCACAGAATGTAAAGGTCAGCTAAGGGGGTCGCGCGCTCCGGCTTGTTCGCTCCACCGTTGAACGTCCACGCCCTTAGCGAGCAGCCACAGCATCAGCGTGCCCTCCGCCACGACGCCGAGGACCTCAACATACGCGACGACATGCTTTAACAGTTCCGGCGACAGAACCGTGAGCCAGCCGAAACCGGACAACGCCATCAGCACGCCGAGAGCGCGTGGCAGGAACGTGGACTTGAGAATGAGGTAGCCGATAGTGAGGTTAAAGAGCCCGAAAATCGGCAGTGAGCTGTGGGGCGATACGAGATGAAAGAGGCTAAGAGACTGAACGACACAACCTACGATGCTGATGATCACAGCGAGTAGGGCGACGGTACGATTCACCGGCTTGAACATCTGGTAGAGAAGCAGGGTTACGGCGACATAGCCAGCATTCGCGATGAGGTTGGCGGCATCGCTGTACGCGACCGGGACGCGACCGATCGAAGACGCTGCAAAGATGGCCATCAAAAAATACAGCAAGTAGACGGCACCGGTAGCCCTGGCCCTGGAACTCGTCATGGTTCGGCTCCCTCGAAGCGCCCTACCGACGCCGGCATACATTTGTTTCAACTGGAAAGCGCCCACAAGTTCGCGACCGGGTGAGCGCCTTGACGCACTACAAAATAGTTCTCATAGTAGTAGCCATGCCGACTACTGCATCCGGAACGTTCTCGGGGTTCTCACCCGCGGCGCTGCGCTTTCTGCGCGATTTGAAGAAGAACAATGAGCGAGCCTGGTTTCTAGCACGCAAGGACGTCTACGAGCGCGAACTTCTCGCGCCGCTCAAGGCGCTCACGGGAGGTATCGCTCGCGCGCTGCGCAAGGCGAAGATCCCGATCGACGCGGATCCCACGCGCGTGGGCTTTCGCATCTATCGCGACACGCGATTTTCGCCCGGCAAGAGCCCGTACAAAACCAACCTGGGCACGTATCTTCCGCATAATGGCATGCGCGATACTTCGGGCGGCCTGTACGTGCACGTTGCGCCTAAGGCATCGTTCATCGTCGTGGGCTTCTACCAACTCGATAAGCCGTTGCTACAGCGCTGGCGCGAATCAATGGCCAACGAGCCAAAACGCTTTCAAAGCGTCCTGCGCGGTCTCGAGAAAAACGACGTGTCTCTCTCCGAGGAAGAGGTTGCGCTCAAACGCATGCCGCGTGGATTCGAAGCCCACGCCGATAGCCCGATCGCACAATACTTCCGCATGTCCTCGTTCATGGTGAGCGAGAGGCTCTCCGACGACGACGTCATGGACGGAACCCTGATCGATCGTAGCGTCGCGCTCGCGAAAGCGGCAAAGCCGCTTCTCGAGTTTGGTTGGAGCCTCTAAGCACCGCTTACGCTTCTTAGGTTTTGTTACCCCGGATCTTGTTGTTGAAGCTGCCGCGCTTCACGACGATGGGACGCCGCGTATTCGGGAGCGCGCTTTTGCCGTGCCGGTTCAGGCCAATCCAGTTGGCGATCACCGACGTATAGCTGCTGCCCGCATCCAGCGTTACGCCGTTGCCGACGTTGCCGCTGATGAGGTTCAGTTTGGGCTCCTTCGGATCGGTCGTCTCGCCGCCGATGCGATTGCGAACGGCGTAGGCTCCCACGTAGATGCCGCCTTGCTGGTTTGGAAGCGCGAAGACGCCCAGCACGTCGGTGCCGATGAAGTTGTTCACGACGGCGTTGTCGTGAGCGCCGTCCATGATGGCGAGGCCATAGGCGAGGTTACCCGAGAAGGTGTTCTGCGGAATGACCGATTGGTAGTAATCCCCGATGGCGTTGTTGTGCGCGTTGCCGCCAATCAGGACGCCGTCGCCGCCGTTCGGGAGCAGGCTATTGCCCTTCGTGCTCAGCCCGATGATATTCGGTCCCACCGTCACCCCCGAGGCGTTTCCCGTGATCTCGAGGCCGTTGTTGATGTTGCCCGAGAGAACGTTCGTGCGCACTGTCTGGCTGCCGCCCGTGGACGTGATCAGCAGGCCGTCGTTGCCGTTCGGGGCGGCGCCCTTGAAGGCGAGCAGCCCGCCAAACGTGTTGAACGTGATGAAGCCCGCGGCGGTCCCGGCGACTTCGATGCCGTTGCCGATGTTGCCGGCAGAAACATTGCCGAGCGGAATGACGCCGCCGACTTGGGTCTTCTGCGACGATCCATCGATCAGAATGCCGTCGTGGTAGTTGGCGACGATCGTCGAGTTGTTCGCGCCGATCCCGAAGAAGTTGCCCTGAACGATGACGTCGTTCGAGTTGGTGACGCGCAGCCCGTTCTCGCGATTGCCGCTGAGGACATTGTAATAGACGAACGGGTTCTCGACGAACTTACAGCCCGCGAGCGTGTTATCGTTGGAGCTCAGGATCCGCACGCCGTCGCCATGGTTGGGGATGGCCGCGTCACCGTCTCGCGTCGTTCCGATGAAATTCCCGTTGAGGACGTTCTTTTGCGAATGGCCGTCGATCGAGATACCGTTCGCGCCGTTGCCGGAGACGAGATTTCCGTCGGGCGGCACGACGAAGACCGGCTGCGTCGTTCCTTTGCTGCCGGTCGGATTGTTGGCTTTGTGCGTCACACTATCGACGAAGCGGGTACCGCCGATTTCGTTGTCGTTCGACGCGGCGGTGAGCCAGATACCGTTGGCGCCGTTGGGTATCGCGACCTTACCGTCGACGTTGGTGCCGATGCGATTGGCGGCGATGACGTTGCCGGACGAGCCGTGAAGGCTGATTCCATTGCCGGCGTTCCCGGAGACGACGTTCGCCACGGCGCCCGATGCCCCGGATAGGTTCAAACCGATTCGGTCTTGCGACGATTGCGCCGATACGTAGATTCCGTCGCCGCCGTTACCCATCGCCGCGCCGTTCAAGCTCAGGCCGATATAGTTGTGATTGAGCGTGACGGAACCGGCGTCGAGCGTAACGCCATTGCCTTTCGCGTCACCGATCGCGATTCCAACGAGTTTCGAACCGTCCGAGCTGGGGCCGAAGGTCAGGCCGGCCGAGCCGTTGGCGTTAATTTCGACGACAGGCCGGCCCGCATATTGCGGCGCCGAGGCGCCGTCGATCGTTACGGGAGCGCGAAGAGCGGGAAGGTCGCTCGCGAGCGTTATCGTGCCGTTTACGGAAAATGAGATGAGGGCGTGAGCCGCGTGCCGCGCGTTGACCCTGGAAATCGCCGCGCGCAACGAGCCCGTTCCGGCGTCGTTCAGGTTGGTCACCATTACTCTCGCACTGGGGCTTATCGCATCTCGCTGGGCGTCCGGCTGCCAAGCGGTTTGACTTGCAGCGTCTGGCGGCATCGCGCTGAATGACGAGCCGCGCGAAGCACAACCCGTCCATAACGACGCGCCGATCAACGTGGCGACGAACCCTGCCAATACATGGCGGAGTCGCAGCGAACTACCTTCCATCGTAAACTCCTTTAGAAGGCGCCCTCAAACGGAGGAGCGCCCTTGCCGGGATATCGTACCCTACGGCTGACTGGTTACGCAACCTTGAAAACGCGTTAACGCGTCAACAAAATTGCGCCTAGCTCTTTCTCCAAAGCGTAGCATGCGGTAGCATAGAGGCCTCACAAAAGCTTCAGTAGGAGGAAGGGCATGAGAGAAATCGCCGCGGACATCAGCCAAGCTCACAAACTCTGGGGCTGGTATGTCGCTCTAGGGATCGTCCTCATTCTGCTCGGAATTTACGCCATCTGGGCTGAAACGGCCGCGACGCTGGCGTCCGTCGTCGTGCTTGGGGTCGTCTTGTTTGTCGCCGGGGTCGCGCAAATCATCAGCGCCTTTGTCGCGCGGGGCGCTGGCCACGTGATCCTGCTTCTGTTAGTCGGTGCGCTCGATATTATCGTTGGGTTGATGCTGTTGGGGCATCCCGTGGTCGGGGCGCTGACCATCACCTTGCTGCTGGCCGCGCTCTTTGTGTTCGGCGGAATCTTCCGCTTCGTCTCCGCGCTCTGGCTGCAAATCCCGCACTTCGGCTGGATGGCGTTCAGCGGCATCATCAGCATTATCTTAGGGATCTTGCTTTGGATTCAATGGCCCTATTCCGCGTTTTGGTTCATCGGGTTCGTCGTCGGATTGAACTTCATCTTTGCGGGCGTCGCGTGGTCGATGATGGGCTGGAGACTAAGAGCCGCATAGTATAGTAGAAGAAGGATGAGCCCGCTTAAGCGGGCTCATCCCTTTGATTGCCGCTGCTCTATCGCCGAATCAGAGTGCGAAGATCCCAGAACCCGGAGTGGGGGTTCCGAACCTTACGCGCGGACGTGCCGTTAGGCAAAACGTCGGCTGATCCGCGAGGGATCAACACTACAGCGCGCTCTACGTTCTGTGCGTCGACGGTTGCTCCGGTGATCTCGCCGCGGTCGTTAATGTTGCTGCCAAACAGCACGTTCACGTTCTCGCTCGGCGGAATGAGCGTATTGAGATCGGTCATTGACCCGTTCTGCCATAGGAAGCCTCGGCAATTTCCGCTCGCGTCGCATGATTCGCCGACGACCTGTCCCTCATCGTTGATCCCACCGGCAAAGCTATCGACGTCGCCGGGCAGCGCGCCGAGATCGCTCATCGTGCCACTCTGCCAGAGAAACGTATGAGTCACCATGTCTCCGGAAAGGTCTGAGTTACCAATGACCTGACCGCGGTTGTTGATGTCGAGTGCTACGTTGAGGCTGCCTCCGAGGCTGCCGAGGTTGATCGGTGACGAGGCATTTTGCCAGAGCACCGCGTGAGCTGCCGGAGCGGCGCACGAGCCTGAATTACCAACCGCGTCCATCCCGGACTGGTTAATAGTGTACGCATACGAGACGGTGTCGCCGGGGTAGGGCGGCAGGGTTGTGATCGTACCGTCCGGCTGCCAAATGACGCCGAGGAAATCAAAGACTTGCGGCGATTTACAGCTCGCGTCTTTGGTACTGGTCTCGGAATCACCGGCGATCTGGCCGCGCTTGTTCACGTCGTTGGCCTGGTCATTATTTCCGCCAAGCGTCGGGAGCGACCTCATCGTGCCGTCCTGCCAGCTAAACCCGCGGCAAATCTGTGACGTGCCGAAACCGCAGTAGTTTTCGCCATAGGGGTCGGTTGCGGAGGTTTCGGACCACCCCACGAACTGGCCCGCGCGGCCGTGGTTATACTGGAAAATCGCGCTGTTCGGGCCGCCCAGCGTGCCGAGGTCAATCGTGTGCGGCGGTTTTATCCAGATCTGGGCGTGCTCGATTTGGTTTCCACTTAGGAGCGACGTCCCGCTGGCCTCGCCGCTGCTGTCGATGTTGATGGCGAAGTTAACGCTTCCGCCAAGCCCGTCGAGCGTCACGAGATCGTAGTGCGTGACGCCTCCTTGTGATCGTACGTTTGATCGGGGTTGTGTTAGGGTTTGCTGCGTCGACGCTGAAGGGGCGAAGCTCGATGACGAAGCGCCGCCGCCACAGCCGGGCAGCACTGCAGTGGCCGCTAATGCGACTCCCGCATAAACGGCCGTGATAGAAATTCTCATTGACAGTTGCTCCTCTCCACCAAGAAGGTGCGATGGTCGCGTTGCCTTTGATGCGGAGGGGAACGTCTATGTCGCCCGCGTTGTGACGGACGGCGTGACCTTTTTGCTGCAGGCCTTCGGCAGCTTGACCGTTACCAAGCGAGTAGTAGTAAGTTTAGGGGCAATACCTGTTCGAGACGCGCAGGAAGAAATATCCCACTTTCCCGCCGCTCGCGTTCACTCCGTTAAACTCGACGTCGGCGCCGCCACAGGCTCGTCCCGAACTGATGCGCCACTGCACCTGGCTGCTGCCTTCACGCTCTGCGTTGTAGCAAAGTTTGCTGCCAAAACATCCGTTTATCTTGCCCAGGTAAGAGTTAACTACTCCAGGACCGCTCACCGTCACGACGATGCCCGCCTTTGTATGTCTCGTCAAACGCACCGGGCACGGCTCGACTTTGACGCCGCCCGTTCCGCCGCAATCCTTGTTGGGCGCGATCTCCGCCGGCGAGCTCGCGCCCACCGCGGGCGGGGCGACGCCGAGGCCCCCCTGCGATACCGGCTGCCCGCTCGTGCATGCGGCCAATAAGGAAAGACTCGCGACGGCTGCTGTCACGTTGATCCGTCGAAACATCCTCAACCCTCCTCGAAGCTCTGCTAGGCATATCTAGGCTCTTTTGGGTGAAGAATAGTCTGAAGCGCCGCTATCGCCCCTTGTCTTTTACGAGTGTAGCGGTGGGGTGCGGGGCGTCCAAATGGGGTAGTCAACGCCTGCAAGTCTGTTTACTACTATTGCTTGAAGCGTCAGGACGATGACGGCCAGCTCCATTATGGGGAGCTGATATGGCCTAGTGAAAACCCCTAACGATATAACGAGCGCAGTTGCGCCTGCCGGAGGATGAGTGACCCTAAAAAACACCATCAGCGCCCCTGTCGCTCCGAGTGACAAGGCGGCGGCGATGATCCGAGGACCGTCAATACCCATGACTAAAGCCGAAGGGCTATTTTGCAAACCGGTTAGCACCAGCGCCGCAAAGCCACAAGCGATTCCGATGGCGTGCCCGACAACCACACTTCGGGGGCTCGCCGTCGGCAAGGGCGGGCTGTAAAACATCAAGATCGCGCTAGCGCCGAGAGATGGAAAGAGGAACGGCGATTTCGATAGCATCGCGAATAAGCCAAGAATAGCGATTGCTGCGAAGCCATTAGTAAATACGAAAGCCATCCAAACGATCCGCTCAGGAAACCTCGCCATTAAGCCTGGGATAAATGCCACCCATTTCTCATCTAGTCTGGCGACTGGTTCAATCACTTGTAGACTTTCTAATAGCTGGTGCGCGCTGGCTTAAAGTTAGGATCGCCCTGGGAAACGGCGAAAAAAGGGCCGCATTTATGGCCCCTACTTACCTTTAATGCGGCGCGGCTATCGACTTCACCTATGCTTACGATGCCTGCGAGCCGCGAGTAAATGACTCGTGGGCCTTCGGATATTCTTTTGGATCCGGCGTAATCATGGACGGCCGATGGTACTACGTCTTTATCACGCCGCTAGGCGAAACGCGTGGTTTTGTACGTAGCCCATAAGACCGCCTTAGGATTTCAAGTGCGCGAAAATGAGCTCTACAGAGCCGTCCCTCGACCGCGTCGGGCAGGGGAGGAGGTGACAGCAAAGAAGCCGATGCTAGTGCTAGGGGGAAAGACAATGGCTGGATTCTCTAAGCGCCAGAGCTTCATATTCACAATTACGATTGGGATAGCATTCGCCGGTTGCGGAGGGCCGCAGCAAATCGGGCAAACGGCGTCCCCGCAGCTGCAAGAAGAGGCGGCTTCAACGCCGTTGCCCAGCGGCGCGGTGTCGCACCGTGCGTCGAGGGCGCTTCCGCGCAACGCTCTAAGCGGTCAGCCCCTGTTGTATGTCGGTGACGACGGCAACGGCTCCGTCGACATCTTCCCTCTCACGGGGCCGAATAAGAAGCAGATCGGCTCGATCTCCAACGGCATGCGCGCCCCGTGGGGATTGAGCGTCGACGCCAACGGTTCGCTCTACGTCGCTAATTCAGGCAACGGAACGGTCACGGTTTATCCGTATGGCTCCTCAAGCCCGTCGATGACATACTCGAAGGGAGTCCACGAACCGTTATACGCATTGGCCGATTCGGCGGGGCACGTCTTCGTATGCGGTCGCGATGCCGGCACCCACAATAAGGGGCTTGTATTCGAATACAACGTCGGCACTAACGTTCCGATCGCGCACGCGCGGTTAGGCTCAGAAGATGACGGAATGGCCGAGGACGCAAGCGGCAATCTCTACGTGGCATTCCGGCATACGGGACCCCACAGCTCTATCGCGGAGTTCGGACCAGGCCTTAGCAACAAACGGCTTCTGGGTATGACGATCAATCAGCCTCAAGGGTTGCTCGTCGATAGTGGCGGGAACATCGTTGTCGCCGAGTCGGCGAGCGATAATATCGAAGTGTTTCCTCCGGGAGCGACGACGCCGTCGCTGACGCTATCGTTCTCCGCGGGCGCTAATCTCGCGGAGTTGGCGATGCAGAATAGCGAGACGACCCTGTGGGTTTCTACCGAAGGCGGAGAGGTGTACTCGATGCCCTATCCGCTCACGCCGAGTACGGTGCCGACCGAATATGAGAACATCTCCAATTTCGGAAACGGAATCGCCGTCAGCCCTAACTAGAAATAGTCGCCGCACAGAAAACGCGACCGCCCGCGGCGTGAGATAACGTTACGGTGGACTCACTTCGGACCGTGGCCGCGTGGCCGTTCGTCCAGGGTTTTCTCTTCGTAACGCTGGCCCTGTTCCCGATCGTCAATCCAATGGGCATGGCACCCATTTTCTTGAACTATACGGAGTCCCTCGAGCTCGCTGTTGCGGGAAGGCTCGCCCGGCGCGTCGCGATCAACGCCTTCATCCTCGCGGCGGCGTCCTTGATTGTCGGTCCGCTGGCGCTGAAGTTCTTCGGTTTAAGCCTCTCGGCGGTGCGTGTCGCCGGAGGCCTGGTGCTCGCCAGCGCGGGTTGGCGGCTGCTCAGCCAGGGACAAGAAGACTCGAAGCATCGCGCGCCGGCCGCTTCTGAGGATGAAGTGCTCAGCGGCGCGTTCTACCCGCTGACGCTGCCGTTGACGATCGGCCCGGGATCCATTGCGGTCATGGTGACCGTCGGCACCAGTTTGCTCGCCGCTCCGGGAGGCTCGATCCTACTCGATGGCCTCGGCGCCTTGGCGGGCCTGGCGTGCATCTGCACCGTGATCTATCTCTGCTACAGCCAAGGGGAACACGTCTTACGAAAGCTGGGGCCGACTGGCATCAACGTATTGCTGCGGCTTTCGGCGTTCATCTTGCTCTGCATCGGCGTGCAAATCGCCCTTGAGGGTTACACCGCGATTCTGTCAGCACGACAGTGACCCCGCGTCGAATCAATCTCACTTCATCGCTGCCTTGCACAGCTAGCCCTTGCAACTGAGCTCGTAAAGGACAAAGCGAGCGGAAAGGCGCAGCATGCCCGAAGGGTTTCTTCTAATGCGTCGGAGCTTAGGCTCGCCGCATTTGCTGATTTTGGCAGCGCCAAGCCCTTTGCTACAGTCGATCCCGAAGCTACAGGAGTAACGTGAAATATTTATCTAGCGTTGTCGGCGCGTGCGTTGGCACGGCGCTCTTAGCGGCATGTGGTGGCAGCAACAGTTTCTCTTCGTCAACGCCAGCGTCGGTCACGCCGCAGACTGCGTCGCAGGTGGCGTACGGACGGCATGGTGCGCATCGTGTCGGAAAGAACGCCCAGATGGAAACTGTGCTCCACAGCTTTGGCGGGAGCGGCGACGGCGCGAATCCGTCCGCTGGCCTGACCGACGTTGGCGGTACGCTGTACGGCACGACGGTGGGTGGTGGTGCACACTTTGTCGGCACGGTCTATAACATCACGACCTCCGGCGAAGAAAGCGTGGTCTACAGCTTTACAGGGAGCCCCGACGGCAATGGCCCGGCCGCTGACCTGACCGAAGTGGGCGACACGCTGTACGGCACGACGCAACACGGTGGTGCAAACGGTGACGGCACCGTCTTTAAGATCACGTGTCGCATAGCTCGCTGCACCGAAAGCGTGCTCCACAGCTTTGCAGGGAAGCCCGACGGAGATAGCCCGGAGTCTAGCCTCACCAAGGTGGGCGAAACGCTGTATGGCACGACCCGTTACGGTGGTGCCGGCGGATGCCGTCTTGGCTGCGGGTCCGTCTTTAAGATCACGACCTCGGGCGCGTATAGTTTACTCTACAGCTTTACGGGGAGCCCCGACGGCGCTAAGCCGTCCGCTGGCCTGACCGACGTGGGCGGTACGCTGTTCGGCACGACGCCCCGCGGTGGTGCAAACGACAAGGGCACGGTCTATAAGATCACGACCTCCGGTGCGGAAAGCGTGCTCTACAGCTTTACAGGGAGCCCCGACGGCGCCGAGCCACGTGCCAACGTGACCAACGTGGAAGGTACGCTGTACGGAACGACCGCTTTGGGTGGTGCAAACGATAAGGGCACCCTCTATAAGATCACAGCCTTCGGGACGGAAACGGTACTCTACAGCTTCGCAGGCGCCCCAACCGATGGTGAATTCCCGAGCACCGGCCTAACCAACGTGGGTGCGACGCTCTATGGCACGACCCGCAGCGGCGGTGCAAGCGGCCCCGGAGTGATCTTTGCCTTTGTGAAGCCCTCCGGCCCGGAATTCGTGCTCTACAATTTTAAGGGTAATCCGGACGGCGCTCTCCCGGAGTCCGGCCTGACCAACGTGGGCGGCACGCTGTACGGTACCACGTTCGTCGGCGGTGCCAACGGCCCGGGCGCGGTCTTTTCGTTGTCGCCCTAAAATAACGTCGCAGAACGTCGACTGCGAGGCCGTCTTGCACTGAGGGTTACGGAAGCGTTCCCGCGATCGTAGCGAGGGTACGCGTTGCCGTTTCTTCCCACGTGAGGGCCGCAGCGTGAATGGGCCCGCGCCGCCGCAGATCGTCAGCATACGCAGCATCGCCCGCAACGCGCAGAATCGCCGCCGCTAGCGCCGCGTCGTCGTCCGGCGCGACGTAACAGGCTGCATCGCCGCCGGCCTCGGGTATCGCGGACGAGCTCGATGCAACGACCAGCGCGCCGTAGCTCATCGCCTCGAGCACCGGCAGCCCGAAGCCCTCGTAGCGCGAAGGAAATGCGAGCGCAACGCAACTGCGATACAGCGCCGCCAACGTGTCATCATCAACGTAGCCCAACTGAATCACTCGCACGCCCGGAGGTATCTGCCAGCCTTCCAGCTCTGTCGTCACGACGAGCGCGAGTTCGGGGCGCTCCTTTACAACGCGTGCCATCGCGCCGAGCAGGGTGTCGAAGCCCTTGCGTCGCTCGGCCGCCCCGACGTAGAGAACGTACGGCATCATCCCCGGAACGTCGAGCGAAACGGGAGCCGGGGGCCGGGGCGGCGCGACGCCCAGCGGAATCGGGACGAGGCGCTCGCGCGGAATCGCCAACTCGCGCGCCAGCTCGGCTTGTGCAAAGCGGGAATCGGTGATTAACGCGCTGCAACGCTCCGCGGCCGCGCGAAAAATCGCCTGAGTCGCCGGCGCGTAGTCGTCCACCACGAAGTTGGACGCATCGTGTAGCGTCGCCGTCGCCGGCAAGCTGAAGTTGGTCCAGCTGCATCCATTGAAAGGAAACCAAAGCGCGTCCAAACCCGCGCGGCCGTGCCACCGCCGCGAAACGATCCGATACCGCTGAAACGGCACCTCGGCTAAATAGCGCTCTCGAACCGTCCACGTGTGCCACTCCGGCACGATGAGCGTCACCTCGACGCGATCCCGCTCGCGCTCCGCCCACACGCGCAAGATCGCGCGCAGATAACGCCCGATGCCGCGCCGATCTCCCGGCAAATTCCACGCGTCGACGCCCAGCCGAATCATCCGGCCACGGATTGAAAAAGCGTCAGGTGCTGGCGCGCGCTTTCGTCCCAACTGAAGAGCTGCGCGCGCCGTAGGCCCTCAGCCCGCAAGCGTTCGCGCAACGGCGCGTCGCGCACGACGCGCTGCAATGCTGCGGCCCACGCGTCGGGTTCGTCGGGGGGCGCGTACAGCGCCGCCTCGCCGGCAATCTCGGGCAGCGCGCTCGCTCGCGACGCTACCACCGGCGTTCCGCAGGCCATCGCCTCCAGCATGGGCATGCCAAACGTTTCGTGATACGACGCGAGCGTCAGCGCGAGTGCGGCGCGATAGCAGGCTCGCAGCGGGTGAGCGCCCCCGGCGACGACGTCATCCGCGAGCGTCCCAAGGTGAATCACGCCGGGAAGCTCGGGTGCACGCGCTCCCGCGATGGCGAGAGCCGGCCCGTCGCCCGCGGGCCACGCCCGGCGGTAAGCGTCATAGAGCAGTGGAAAATTCTTCCGGGGCTCGGCGATCGGATCGCCGACGAACAGCAGAAACGGCCGATCCTTCAAAGCTGCCGGCAGCGGCTCCGGCGTTCCCGGCGTGAATGACGCGTCGACGCCATGCGGGATGACGCTAATGTTTTCTATCGGTACGTTCAAAAGCTCGTGGACTTCGGAGCGCCCGAACGACGAAACGGCGATCACGCGCGCCGCTGTCCGCGCCGAACGCAGAAACGGCTGCTGCGCGTGCAGCCGGCGTTTGGCGTCGGGGTCGGGATAGCGGAACGGCACCGCGTCGTGAATCGTCGCGACGCTGGGGAGTGAAGAAGTGAAGAAGGTTCCGTTCGCGGGGTGCCAGATCAGGTCAAGGTCGTGGTTTACGCGCCCGCGCACAACGAAGGCTTCGCTGCCCAGCGCGGCAGCGTATGCGGCACGATAGCGCTGCGGAAACGGAGAATTCGCAAGGAGCGTCAACGCCACGTCGTCGCGGTCGGCCAGGCGCCGCAACACGGCGCGCGCGTACCGCCCGATTCCGCGCGTGTCTTCGGCGATGACGCGAGCATCAACGGCAACCCGCAAAGGCGGCATCGCGCCGACTTCGCTTGACTAACGGAAACCCCTCACTCCTTGTCACCCAGAGCAGCGAGCGCCGCAAACCCCCTTGTCACCCTGAGCAGCGAGCGCAACGAGCGTGTCGAAGGGCAAATAGTGGCAGTTTCGATCGCCGCGCACTTGATCTTGGGCCCGCGTGAGGAGCCGTTCTTGGGCGCAATGCTGGAATCGATTGCCTCGAGCGCAAGGCTGCTGCTCGTTAACGACAACGCCCCCGATCCTTCGCTGCACACGCAAACGTTGTGGGCGAGCCCTTTTGGCAAGGAAAAGCGGCTCGTCGTCGATCGCACGGCGTTCTCCGGATTCGCGGCTGCGCGCAACGTCTGCCTGCGCTTACATCGCGAGCACGACGCGGGGGCGTGGGTGATGTTCGTTGACGCCGACGAAGTTCACGGCGAGGGCGTCCGGCGCATCGCCGCCCGGCTAGATCGCGTACCCGCGCAATACGATTTCGTCGACGGCTATACGTGGCATTTCTTTGCGTCGTTCGACTTCTATACATCCATCGAGCGCCGCATGATGTTTTTCCGCTATGCGCCGGACGTTCGGTGGGAGGGCGCCGTGCACGAACGGCTGCACGGACTAACCGGCAAGCGAATTGCGGTGCCGTATCTCTACGCGCATTACGGCCACACGCTCGAGCCGCGCCGGCATGCCGAGAAGGGGCGGCACTACTCGTCCCTCGGTGCGCCGGGCAACGTGTTGCGCGAAGATGAGCTGGCCGATTTCGACGTCGTTCGCTATTTTGCGCCGGTGTATCCGCGGCTGCTGCGCTTCTCGGGCGCGCATCCGCCGGCGGCTGGGGCGACGATCGAGCGGCTGCGCGCCGGCCTCGCTTCGCATCATCGGCTCACCCGCGAAGTGGTGGACCGCCAGCCCGCCGTCATAAGGTTTGTTAACGCCTTGCGAAAGCTGAACTACGAGCTGCGCTGGCGCGGGAAGGCCGTCGACCCCGCCGCTCGCAGTCTCATCGGCTAGGAACCCTACCCTCCGATATATCTGCGCCCCCACCCCGGTATTCCCCGAATGTTTTGGGCTAAATTACTTTTTAGACCAGCGTTTTTTTGCCTGAGCGAAGCAGCGGCCCGCGAAAAGAATTTGACGAAAGAGCGCGCCGCTTGGTTGGCAATTATGATCAAAAAATGTATACTTGTCCACAGAGGAGGCTACTTATGTGACCGCCTCCAGGGAGTTATGATCTCAGGGATGCCCCGGGTTGGCCCGTCGATCGTCCGGCGGCCGCAACTGGAAGAGTGGCTAGGACGCTTTAGCAGCGTTCCAGTTCGCTTTTTGGTTGCGCCTCCGGGATTCGGGAAGACCATGGCGCTCGTCGGTTACTTGCGACACTGCGCGACCAACGGTTTCTACTGCGCCGTGCCGCCGAAAGCCGGCCCGGAAGAGATCTGGAAAGCGGCGGCTCGCGCCCTCGAGTTCGACGGCGAGATCGCTTCGAACGACGAGCTGCTCAAGGCGCTGGCTGCGCGTGCGCCGATCGAGCTCGCGTTGGATTGCGAGCAGTTGCCGGACGACGCCGGCATCGAGGCGATCCTAGCGCTCATCGAGGATCTCCCCGACGACGTCGGGTTGCTCGTAGCTTGCCGGGCGCGCAAATCATTTCACGTCGGGCAGCTGGTGTCGCAAGGCGCCGCTTCACTCTGCGACGCCGAGCGTCTGGCCTTCGATGCCGCCGAAATTCGGCACGTCGCCGAAACCTGCAACGTCCCCCACACGCACGCCGACGTGCTTCGCATGCTCGAGGTCACGGACGGATGGCCTCAGGTCGTGAGCGGCGCGCTACGCAAGGCGGCTGAAGACAGCTGCGGTTTGGCGCAAGCCTTCGAGAACTGGCGCATGCGCCGCGGACATATGTTCAACGAGTTCGTCTCCGCGACGTTATCGCACGTTTCGGAGCGCGAAGCGGATCTCGTGCTCAAACTGATGAGCGGTTCGTACCTGGACGATCGCGAGCAGCTGCAGGCGTTGGAAGAACAAGGGCTGTTCGTGATCCATACGGCCGAGGGATATCGCCCGCTTCGGGCGCTCTCGCGTAGCCGGCTGCAGGACCGCTACGGGCGGCGCGCGCAGGCCGCGAATCCGATGCAGGTGCGGCTCTTCGGGTGGTTTCTGGCCGAGATCGATCGGCAGCCGATCGAATGGATTCGGCGCCGTGATCGTCAGATTTTCAAATACGTCGCCCTGCAGCCCGGCGGCAGCGTTTCGCGCGCCGAGCTGGCGCAGGTGTTCTGGCCGGGCGCCGAGCGGCATCTGGTCTCGCAGAGCCTGCGCACCGTCTGCTCGAACATTCGTAAGGCGATCGCGCACGTCGTCGGCTTCCGGCAAGTCGAGTCCTACTTCCGCGCCGGCGACGATCTTGCGATCGACCTGGACAACGTTATCGTCGACGTCAACCGGTTCGTGTCGCATGCGGACGATGCCGACGCGCAATACGAGCGCAGCGAGTTTCGCGCCGCATACGCACACTACCGCAGCGCGGCTCGGGTGTATCGCGGGGACCTCTTGATTGGCGACGCGCACGAGCCATGGGTCGGCGCGCTCGACGCGATCCTCAAACAGCGGCACGTCACGGTGCTCGATCGAATCGCCGAGATCGTCAAAACCATCGACGACCAGGCGACTACCGAACCCGACCTGCGTCTCGCTTCAGGGTCGTAACCGGCGTGCGGAGGCTCTGGATCGGCGCGGCGGTTGTGCTGGCGGCGCTGCTGGGCCTCGGCATTCAAACCAGCGTCGTAACGCGCACGGGCTTCTTGATGGGCGATTTTCGCGCGTTCTATTGCGCCGCACGCGTCGCGTCCCAGGGCGCGGATCCGTACCACACGGAGCCGCTACGATCGTGCGAAACGGCAATCGGTCCGAAAATCTTCTTTGAGAAGAACCCCGGCGTAACGATTCCGGCGCCGTTGCCGGGCTATGCGTTGGCGGCGCTCGTGCCGCTCGCCATGCTTCCGTTTGGAATTGCGGCGACGCTCTGGGCGGCGCTCCTGCTCCTGGCGGTAACGGCCTGCATCGTCGCGTTGGCCCGATTCGCTTCGGTTTCGTGGGAGATCGCGCTGGCAGTCTTCGCGCTGTCGCTCGCGATGCTGTCGCTGCCCTTTGGCGAGGTCGTGCCGCTCGCGCTCGGGTTCATTTGTTTGGCGGCGTATGCCGCGTGGCGCGGGCGCCCCCAAGCCGCGGCGCTGCTCGCGGCGGGTGCGATGGTCGAGCCGCACCTGGGGTTACCCGCCTGCATCGCGCTCGCGGTCTGGCTGCCGGCAACGCGAATCCCTCTCGCGCTGGCGTTTGCGGCACTGGGCACGCTCTCGCTGATCTTGCTCGGGCCGGCAACGAACCTTGAGTACGTCAGCAGCGTGCTGCCGGCCCACGCGCTGTCCGAGATCACGCGCGACACGCAGTACAGCTTGACGGCGGTGCTGGCGTCGTTGGGCGTCGCGCCGGCGATCGCCATGCGCGCGGGGTTGCTGTGCTACATCGCCATGCTCGCGGCGGGTACGTTTGTCGGGGGGCGCCTAGCGAAGCAGACTCGCAACGACGCCTTCCTCGTGTGTATGCCGGTCGCGTTTGCCGTCTTTGGCGGAACGTTCATTCACGCAACGCAGATCGCCGCCGCGCTGCCGGCGGCCGTACTGATCGTTACCGCGGCGCCGCGCGAATATCGCCCCTGGGGCATCGTCGCCATGCTGTTGCTCGCCGTACCGTGGGGCTGGGCCGTCTCCCCCGCGCTGATGGTCGCGCCGTTCGTTCCCGTTGGTTTTCTCGCGTGGCGATATTGGGGCGACAATCTCGCGATCGTACTCTTGGTTGCAATCACTGCGGTAGCGCTGACCTCTGGGTTAGAGATGCTGTATACGGTGGCCGTGCCGCTCACGCTCGCGCACGCTGCCGGCCCGGCAATCGACCCGCGCTTCGCGGAAGCGTCGTGGAGCGTGTATTCGCAGAGTCACTCGAAGGGCAGCCTCGCGGCCTGGGCGGTTCGGCTGCCAACGTGGGCCGGGCTCGCACTGCTGCTCATCGCGTCAACTCGAGCTGCTGGCCTGCAATTTAGCAAGAACCACGGGCTCGCGCTAGTGGCCGCGCTCTGCGTGCTCTTCCCGATCGCCGGTCAAATGTACGGCGACAGGTCGCGTGGCTGGCTCATGGTGGACTTCCGCGCGTATTATTGCGCGTCGCTGGCCCAACGCGAAGGCTTCGATCCGTATTTCTCGCAGCCGCTTCACGGCTGTGAGAGCAGCACGCTCGCACCGTACTATCGCGCGCCGGCGACGGTGACGGTGCCTGCGCCGTATCCGCCATATGCGCTGGCGTTGCTCGCCCCGCTGACGCTCCTGCCGTTCGATACCGCAGCGATGCTCTGGTGGGCTTTGCTCGCGCTTGCAGTTGCCGCAGCCGCGTACGCGCTGGCGCAGGCCGCGAAGCAGCCGTTGCTTGTCGCGTGGGCCGCACTCGCGCTGTCCCTTGGTTTGACGTCCTTCGCATCCGGAAACATCATGCCGCTCTCACTAGCGGCGATTGTGGTCGCCGCGCTGTGTGCGGCGCGCGGGCGATCGTCGCTCGCCGTCGCCGCGATCGCCGTTGCAACGGTCGAGCCGCAGATTGCGTTGCCGGCAGCCCTCGGGCTCTTTATCGCCTATCCCGCGATTCGCCTGAGGCTTGCGCTGACGGGTGCGATAATCGGCGCGTTCTCCATCGTCAGCGGCGGCTTTTACACAAGCATCGATTATCTGACGAAGGTGCTGCCCGCTCACGCGCTTTCGGAAGTGTCGCGCGACAACCAATACAGCCTTTCAACCGTTCTCGCGGCGCTCGGCGTACCCGACGCCTCGGCCGCCGTTGCCGGAAGCATTTCCTATCTGGCGATGATGGGACTCGGCCTCTTCGTCGGCCTGCGTCTGGCTTGCCGCTACGACGATTTGGCTCTGGCCGTGCTCGTTCCGCCGGCGTTCGCCGTGTTTGGCGGATCCTTTGTGCACGTCGAACAACTCGCGGCGGCGGTTCCGGCTTGTCTTTTACTCGTGACGCACGCACAGGTACAACGCGGATGGCTCGGCGCCGCCTTGTTGCTGCTCGCGGTGCCGTGGATGATGGCGACGTCGGCGGCGCTGTTCCTCGCGCCAGTCTTCCCTGTAGCGTACCTTGCTTACGTGCTGTGGCGCAGTCGAACGCTCGTTTTGGCAACGGCCTTGGCGGCGTTTGCGCTGATCTTCGGACTTTTTGCGCTGGCGCAAACTTCAGGGCCGGCTGTGCTGCACGCACACATCTATCCATTCATCGATCCGTGGCTGGCGGAGGCGAGCTGGCGTCAGTTCGTCCTTGGCAACGTAACGAATCGGCCGGTGATGTGGCTTCTGCGCCTGCCGAGCTGGCTGGGACTTGTGGCGTTCATGCTTCCGGCACTGCTGCTCGCGCGACGGCCGCAGCTGGCGCTGGCGACGGAGTCGGCATGACTGCTAACGCACCTCGCCCCACTGCCGGGAACGTGTGGATCGTCATACCGGCGTATAAAGAAGCGGCAACGATCGGCGGCGTCGTCACGTCGCTGAGGGTTCTCGGCCATCAGCAAGTCTGTGTCGTGAATGACGGCTCACCGGACGATACCGGCCCGCTTGCGCTCGCCGCCGGCGCGCACGTCTTGGAGCACGTGGTTAATCTCGGGCAAGGCGCTGCGCTGCAAACAGGTATCAGCTATGCGCTCGCAAACGGTGCCGAATACATCTGCACGTTTGACGCGGACGGACAGCACCCGGCGCAGTCGGTTGGGGCGCTGGTCGCTGCTTTAGAGGAATCGGGCGCCGACGTTGCGCTCGGGTCAAGGTTCCTAACCAAGGAATGCGCCGTGCCTCCGCTGCGGCGAATGCTCTTGAAGGCTGCTTTGATATTCACGCGCATCCACGCTCACGTCGGCGTTACCGATACGCACAACGGGCTACGGATCTTTACCAGATATGCGGCCCAGTCGATACGTATAGAACAGCCTGAGATGGCGCACGCATCTGAAATACTGCAGAAGATCGGTGCAGCGAAGCTGCGCTTCGTCGAAGTGCCAGTAGAAGTTGCCTACACCGCGTACTCGCAGGGGAAAGGTCAATCAGGGTTCGACGCGGTGAAGATCCTTATCGATCTCCTCTACCGCTCGATCGCCCTGCGGCATTGACCTCGCAGGCGGTTCGTCTGCCGGAGTTTGAGCATGCTCGATGGCGCTCTGACGAGCCAGCGCTATTAGGGCTTCCTCGTGGCGCTTAAATCGGAAGTAAAAGTTTGAGGCCACAAAAAGGCCGGCGAGGACGGCAAAATAAAAAACCAAATCGGTGCCACGACCGACATGTAAGAACGCAGCAACGCGGCTCGAGAGCGTCGGGAAAATAGCAAGAACAATGCCCAGCAACGCAAGCACTACGACGCCGAGTAGCTGCAAACCGCTCAGGCGCTTCGTGCCCACGTAGAGCGCTATGACTACGAGGCTAGCAATGATGAGCGATACCATGGCCGCTTCTCTTCAGGATCGGGTCAATAACCGCTACCAAAGTGGGTCGCCGAGATGTGGCGGCGCGCCAGAAGGGCGCCACCATTAGGGATGTGAGCCAATAGGCATCCTGCAAGACACCCAGGCGGCGGGCTAAGGCAATCGGCAAGGTCTCATGACGAATCATTGCTCCTCCGGCGTCGAGCTAGGCTCTAGGGGAGGCTTGTAATGAAAGAGTACGGGGTGGCGGGCGTTGTAGTCCCCGAAGTCTATGAATTGAACGCGGCAATTTAGACGATGGCCTATGGTCTGGAGAGAGTCTTCTGAGAACCACCACAGGTGAACCGGCGGCAGATCTGTGACCCAGCACTCGCCATCGCCCAGAAATGATCGGTTCGGAGTGGTGACAATGACGGCGCCCTGCGCGCTCAGCAACGGCAGGGCTTTCGCGACGAGCTCAACAGGCCTTTCCAGATGCTCGATCACCTCGACCATCACGATGGCGTCAAATCGCTCCTGTGAGGCAGCGGCGTACGAGTCTAGGAGCGGCACTCGTAGAAGTCGCCATAAGACCGCGTTGCCTTTGCAATCGCCTCCGATGAAAAATCGATTCCTACAGCATCATAGCCTGCCCGACGCAATGCATACGTTAAATAACCAAGCCCGCACCCGACCTCAAGAACTCGCCTTGCGCCGATGCTTTCCAGCGCCTTCCGGACACCCCAAAAGGCATCTTGGCGTGACGCTAAGTAGCCCAGCGGATCCTTTCGGTGAGCAACACGCCGAGCATATTGAAAATTGCGGTCGTATCCTGGAGGCCCGCCGGGCACCGCATATATGGCGTCGTAGACTCCTGATCCGAGTGGGTCGGGCAGCTACCATTGGCGACAGGTAGGGCAATCAAGTATCGAAAACAAAGTGGCTCTGATAACCTGGCACGTACAGAAGCGTGCAGCAATGCTGCGCCGCAGATCGTGCAAGTCCCGGACTCTTCCATCATTGGAGATACTCCAGAAATCTACGTACGGTCGACGGCCATGTGTAGTTTTCTTGTTCGTAACGGAAGAGTGCCTGCCCGCCGCGATGCGTCTTCCGGGTGAGATATCACCTCTGTAAGAGCTGCAGCGATGCTCTCCGAATCGCTGCTCGGAATAATCAACTCCGTGTGGCCGGATGGATTAGCTCGGCGCTTCCGCCAAATGGTGTCGATATTACTGGCAACGCGGCCAGCCCGGCCTCAAGCAGTACAGTCGGCGATCCGTCCGGAAGCTTGGAAGGGTTCACGAAAACAGTTGCATCTTTCAGTTCTTTGTCAACGATCTGTGAGCAACCCGCCGACCAACACCAGACGGGAAGAGTTAAGGCACGTCGCCGAGTGTTTTTGCCAACGGCCCGCCGGCAATGCGAGGTCATCTGCATAGCCCCGATGAGCCAACGAATCGACCCCATCATCTAGTTCCAGTAGCCCGATTGTGCGTGAAGCCGGCCGGCATAAAACACCACGATCTTTTCGTGTCGCAAGAACCGCTTGGTGGGGCGGCGCTGCCAAGGGTGCGACGCTGTTCGGAAGTATCCGCGCGTTCGCAATGCCAAACCGGCGCAGCCAATTCGCGGAGGCCGCCGACACGGCAAAGAATCCGCGTAGTGCTTTACGCTGTTGTGCGCGTGTTGTATGCCAGCGAGGCCAAAGCGAGGGCACGAGGGGACGAGCGCAGCGGACCGGACCCGTGATCGACAACGCAGATGCGCTTGCCCATGCGAGCGGTCGCGGTCGCTGCTACCAGGGTTGTCATAAAGAAACGCGTGTGTGCCATCACGACATCGCAACGAAGAAGCTCGTTGGCTTTCCGCCAGCCGAAGGCGATCGGATAGTGAGAACCCATGACCGGAAGGTTGTACGCTGGTAATCGCAGCACACGAAGCCCAGAGTCCTCGATCCTGTCGATGGGTTTGGCAACCGCATCGGTCGTCACGACATTGACCGACAAGCCCAGGTCGGCAGCGGCGCGCGCAAACTCTTGGGCGTACCGTTCGATACGGGAAGTGAGGAGGGTAGAGGGTCTCTCATCGTTAGCGATCGGTTCGGGTTCCCTACGCAAGCACGACGAGGCTCAGGTCGGAGGCGCGTTGCGAACGAGCTGCAACAGGCCAAACAAAAAAAGCGCGCCCCCCATAGAACGACGCGGTCGAGGGAAACCCGCATCGGCACGCGCATGCCATGAGTATATCATGGCATCTCGGGGCGATACTTTAGTGGTGCATGCCTTGGTTAACTAAGAACGCCAGTGTCTTGAGTTCCGCAATATCCCAAGCCGTCAAGCGGTAGAGGATATGCCAGCGCGCCTCCGCGGCGAGGATCAGAAAGTTGAGCGCCAGATAGAAACCGGCGCCCCACGCATACCGCGAACCGAACCATTTGGGCACTCGCACCAGATGCTCCATGATGAGGGCTTGTACCCGTCTGGGAGCAAAAGGATACGTCCTCCGGCCGCTTTAGGTGAATTCTGGTACGGCCAGGTCTCCGACCCACCAGCGGCGGGCCCCCGAATCTAGATGGACGTGGTCGTCGTAGTAGCCGATCCCGCCCGAGACTCCGCGCGACCAGCAGGCGTCGAAGAGGTCCCGCATGGAGACGCCGTCCACGTACATGTCGGCCGCCTTCGCGTAAAGGTGTGCGCTATTACGAGCGGCGCCCTCGGTCGCCACGTTCGTTTGCCAGGTGCGATAGCCGCTCGTGATTACGAGGGGCCGGCGAATTCCGTGAAGCGCCAGCGCCTGTTGCACCTCCCAAAGCGCCTCGATCTCGACGATGTCGACCTTGACGTACCCCTGGGCGGCCGGGACCTGGCGGTCGCGCATCAGCCAGCAGATCATGCGGTACCCCGGCTCGTAGATGGTACGCCCGTCGACGCAAAACGGGGCCTGGATGTCGTCGCCGTATCCGCCACGACGCAGCCAGAGGACTCGCTCGACGGAGCTGGGCACCGCAGCCCGAACCGCCGCCGGCGACATTCCGGCGAGCGCGGCGGCCACTAAGGCAGTCAGGAAATCGGGTCGTTGCATGTGCCTAGACGCTCCTGCTAACTGCCGGAGCGGGTCGCGTGCACCCAGCGGGCGACGTCGGCAAGAACCGAGTCGTTCCATCCCCGGGGGCTACGCGAAATGCGACGGGCCGCGAGAATCTGACGGAACCTGCCGCGACGAATCAGTATCGCGTAGGCGGTGACGTGGTGAACGCCGATGGCGAGGTTCTCGATTGGAAGGGTCCCCACGAACGAATGATCGTTGCTCATAGCGCGCTGGATACGGTCGGTCGTCCGCGAGTAGCCAGACCGCGCGATATGCGTCTCGGGCGAACGTTGCGCGTACGTCCGCGAAGAGAAGAACGCCGCCTGAACGGAATCCACACGCGGTTCGATTTGTCGACGAATCACAGTCGCCTTTGCAGAGGCCGGAAAGCTCTACCGCACCCCCAATGCGGTGCTTTCGTCGAATGCCGCTCACGCCGCGCGGCGAAAAACGCCCGTCGGCGGCCGTTAGGAAAAACAATCTAACCGGCGGAATGCGATCGTAGCGACGCTCATGCAACCTTTGCGCGTAAGCGGCTACGGTATGCGCGCCCTCTCCAAGCTGCCCCGTGGCGATATTGGCGTAAAAAGCGCCGTCGCCGTTACTCAAGCCGTGGGTAGCCTCGGCGAAATTCGATACGTACTGATCGGCGAGCACTGGGATCGGCGTGCGCGAGTCTACCACCACCGCCACCGTCGAAGGCACAACGTTTGCCTCTGGTAAAACCGCCAGGCCGCCAACGACAAGCGGGGAGCCGTGTGCGAAGGCAAATGGTGCACCGTCGCCATCGACATTATACGTCGCTATCGTTACCGGAAAAAGGACGCCCGCATTTCGCGGGGAGATTTGCCGGGAGGGGTCGGTCGGCAACGTAGCCCGGCAGCGGCGGCCCGTAGTAGCGCTGGTGTACGTCGACTAGGGCGTAGCCTGCCGCCACGAGAACATATCCAAGGAGGGTGCAGGCAAGACCGAGCTCGCTATACGGTAATGCTTGCTCAGCGCTCGCGGCGCATACCAAACGAAGCAGAGAAAAGCCGCGAAGATATACGGATACCAATGACGCCCCTCGGCCGTAAAAGCGTTGTTTGATACAACGTAAAGCACGAAGATCAGTGCTAGGAAGCAGAGATAGCTATTGAACACCGGGTCGTCCGTCGCCACCCGCAAGGCCGCACGCGCTTTCCGGCGTGCAAGAAGGGAAGAAGGCGTAAAGGAATTGCGCCAACTGAAAGGCGAGGACGACAAAGACGGCTATCGTCGCTAAGCTGATCGCCGCGCGGATCCACGCCTCGACCGTTGTATTTAGGATGACCACCGGAGTGTCAAACCATCCTACGACCTGCCAGAACGTTACGGCGCATCCGCCCGAAACGAAACAATCCGTAAAAGCCGACGACGGTGGTCATAGCGATGTAATGCAGAGTCGCACCGAACCCTGTGGCGATCACTGCATGGAGGTACTCCAGGCTCATGTAGTTGGTGCACAGTCGTCGCGATTAGAGGTATGATCGACCCAGTGCTGAACCGCGAGGAGAATAACCGAGGGCGCAAGGACAGACCGCATTGCAGGGGCTCGCGCGCGAAGACGGGCGAGTCTTGGCGAAGCTCACTGCGAAAAGCAGCGAACTGGCACGGCGACGCTTAGAAAGAATTGGTACTTCGTTATCGCGAGAAGTCCAAGGGAGATACCGAGCGCTGCGGTGCCTTAGGCTGAAAACACTCGTGATCGCAGCTGGGTCGCAAAGAAAAGCGTGGCGGAAACAAGCGCATAAGGCAAGATTATCTGGCTGAACGTACGATGAGACGAACGATGTCAGCGGGAAGAAACCGACGGCGGCGGTCAGCGCGACGCTGGTCCAGCGAGGTATTCCGAGATTAAGTGCGGTTCGGTAGTTGAAGTACAGGCCGATCATTAAAAGAAAAACGCACAGCAGGCGCGCTGCGAAAAAGATGCTGACGAGCGAGTCCGGTAAAGAGTGACACGGCGCGCATCCAGAGCGCTTCTAGCGCGTAGAACCCAAACGGATAGAGGGGCACAATGTAGTTGATTCTGCCGTGGGGAAACGGGCGTGGATCGCAAGCGCGACGCGCCGGCGTCAACGCGGGCGAAGTATGCTTTGCTGCCGTATCCTGGCGGCACGCGCATCGATGAATGCCAGGCGATGCGATCGAAATCCGAAGCCTGGAGAAGGTACTTGGTGTAAGGGCTGACGATCCAATCCGGCGCCCCATCGCTGAGTCGGATTAGGCGGTGGGCGCTATAAATCGAGATTGCGTAGTCGAAATGGGCTGGCTCGTCCGGCGCCTGAAAAATTGGGACGAGAAAGACCCATATGCTGCTTAGGGCACCCGCCAAGAGGATGACGATTGCGGCGGCGATGTTTGCGCGACGGGCGTCATTCATGGCGAAATACGACGAAGCCATCGCCTTCGAAGGAACGCCTCCAATCCGGCTCCCTTGAAAGCGCCACCGCGAAAGGATCTCCCCGCGATGCGAGCACGGCGTCAACTCCGTACTCGCCGAGAATCCGCCTCCACGACGGCGTGAGCCGGATTACCGACAGATAGGATCGCCAAACAGAAAGCGGGTATGGGTCGGCGCGGCCGTCGATGAAGACGCGCAGACTGGGATAACCTAAGGCGGCGCTGCACGCGTAAAAGTCTTCGCAAAAGACCCGGCGCGGCGCCCCGGCGTCGCCGAGCGATGCGATGGCGGCGACGGACGTTGGCGGCGGCTCCAAGCTCTGCAGCCGCGCAAGGAACAACGCGGATCCCATCACCGCGACACCTATCGAGACTAGCGCGAAGCGTTCCATCTCGGCGATCTTCGAACGGATCCGCCGAAACGATGGGAGAAGTGCATCGAGGCTGCGCGCCGCTAACGGCGCCGCGGCGATCGCAAACAAGGGGATGTTTCTCACCGCCAGCAGCATGGCGACGAAGAGCGCCGCGGCCGGCAGGGTCTGGCGCATGTCGCGCAGGCGCGTTCTTAAAGCGGCCACTGCGATCAGCAACGCCAAGGGCAAGCCGCCCAGCATAAACGCCAGATCGCGAAATGTGGCGGGCTGCCATTCTTCGATGTAGTGCCGTATGGGGCTAACCGAGAGCGTCGCCGCATACGCCGGCAGATGCCAGCCCAGTGGCGTGCAAAGCAATGCGGGCAGCGCTAGCGCGAGGATTCGAAGATCGCGGGTTTTCAGCATGGCGGGCAGCCCGTCGCTAAAGGCAGCGCCCGCTAATCGCAACATTAGGTACGCGGGTGCGAGGAGCACGCTGGCGTGGACGTTCGCCCAAACGACGACGATCGGGACGGCGGCATAGGCCCATCGGTCGCGTCGCTCGATGCAAAGGAGAAACGCGGCAAAGCAACCCCATCCCAAAACCTGCGCGCGAATTCCAAACGAAGCCACGAGCGCGACGCCCGTGAGTAGCAAGACTGCGGCGATCGCCTCCGGGCTTGCGGCTCTGCGCGAACGGACGTAAATCGATACGAGGATCCCGATGGGGATAATGGCCATCAGCATGGCCAGCGGCACAAGCAAATGGTAGCGCATCGCAATCGCGACCAAGAGGCTGATGAACCACTCCTGTGGCACATACGAGGCGCCGGCCGCAGTAAACGTTTCGTTTCCTAACGCGGTGGGCAGATGATGCCACGCGATCGCGTAATCGCCGAGCCAGCGCTGCCAGTACAGATCGCCGTTACTTAGCGCGCGAAACGGGTCTAATGCCAGGTACAAGGCGCCCCAGAAAAATATGACGAGTCGAACCGCGCTCAGTGCACGAATCCGAGCGGGAGCGCGATTCCGGTTGCTGCCGCGATGTACGGCGCAAAGGCGATTGGCTTACCCGCTGCTTTGGCGATCCGGTGGCCGACGACCGCGGCGACGCAGGCGATCGCCAGCGTAAGAACGGCGAGCGGCGCACCGAGGGCTGCGCCTGCAAGCGCTATCAGTTTCACGTCGCCCCAGCCCATCCCGTACCCATGCGAAAAGAGCGCGGCGGCCGCGAACGGCACAAAAACAACCGATGCCGAGACCAAGATTCCCCAATCGCGCTGGACGACGGCGTAGAGCAGCAGCGCTGCCAACGGCACGAGCGTGAAGACGTCTGGCACGATGCCGCAGATCGTGTCGCTGCACCAGCAAGCCACTAGCGCAAAAACGACGATCGCCGCGATGCCAATCTGCACCGGCGTCGTTGCGAGTGCGACCAGCGATCCGCCTAAAAGCGCAGCTGCGACGATGAGCACGGCGGAGGGCGGCGTTCCGGGCGTAGGGCCATCGGGTTCCGGCGTTATGCCGGCGCAGACGGCGCGGCTAAGCTGCGTGCCGATGAAGGCGATGCAGCCGAAGAAGACGGCTGCGAGCGCGATGCCGATCATGGCTTGCCGGCGAAATAGTTGGCGGCGACGGCTCCGAAGATGATCGTGATGATGGCCGGTATCATGAAGAACACCATAGGGAAAACCATTTTGACCGGAAGCTTCGCGGCGATCTCTTCGACGAGCATCAGCCGTTGATGGCGCGCATCCTGGGCCAAATCGTTGAGCATTTTCGCGATGTTCGCGCCGAGCCGCTCGGCCTGCGTCATCACTCGCAGCGCGTTGCGCAGCGCGGGATGATTCGTTCGTTCGCCCACGGCGCGCAATGCATCCGCGCGGGCGCGGCCGAGCCGAATCTCCGAAAGCGCCTCTTTGATCTCGTCGCTGAGCGGTCCCGTGACCGCATCGACCGCGTAACCCAGCGCCGAGTTGAGCGCCAGGCCCGCTTGGACCGTCGAGGCGACCATATCCAAGAATTCGGGCAGGTTCTTTTGAATCGCGGCCTTGCGCTTTTCGGCAGCCTGATTGAGCAGGAAGAACGGTGCGTACCCGCCGCAGAACGTCAACAACGCCATCAGCGGCAGCAGCCAGTTTGATCCGAGATTGAAGACCTTCACGGCCAGCAGCGTGAGGAACGCACCCGCAAGGGCGCCGCCGATGATGCGCAAGCCGAACTGCATCGGGGTTGTCGTGTACCAACCGGCTTCGATCAGCTTCTGCGTGAGCGCGATGCGCCGTTGCTTATGGAGCATGCGCTCGAGGAGCGGAAAGCGTTGCTCATCGCGTTTGATCGGATCGCGGGCTTTGAGCTCCTCGAGCTGCTCCGAGAGAACGCTCTTCGACGGAATAAGCGAGATCGCTAGAAAGAACGCCGACATGGCGGCCAGCAGCGCGATCAGATAGCTGAATACTGGGGTCATCAGACGTCGACCCGGAGCATCGCCTTCAGGACGACGTAAGCCGAGACTTCGAGGCCGAGGACGATCAGCAGAACCACACGGCCAATCGTCGTGTAAAACAACGCGTTTGCCATGTCGTGTTGTGTGGTTGCGATAAACAGGCCGAGGCCCACCGGAATGAGCATCAGCACCCAGGCGCTCATGCGCCCTTCAGCGGTAAGCGCCGAACACTTACGCTGGACCTGGCGCCGGTCTTTGATGGTGTCCGCGAGCTGATCGAGGATTCGCGCCAAATCGCCGCCGGTTTCGGATTGCACCCGAAAGACGCGCGCCATCATCAACGATTCGTGGCTCGGCATGCGCTCGGAAAGGTCGTCCATCGCATCGTAGACGCTGGCGCCGATGTTGGTTTGGCCGATGACGCGGCGAAACTCGTGCCGAGCCGGATCGGGGAGCTCGTCGATAACGATCGCGAGCGCTTGTCGCAAGCCCAACCCGACGCGAAGACCGCCCGCCATGAGCCGCAGTGGCGGGCTCGAGCTGATTTATGAACGCGCCCAGCCGCCGAGCCACGCGGAATTTTACATAGCTGGAAAAGCCAAGCCACGCCACGCCGGCGATGACGGGCAGCAGTATCAGCGAGATCAAAGGTTTCGGGTGGAATATGAGGACGAGCGAGATCCACACGATCGCGACGCCGCCCACGGCGGTGAGCACGATCTCTTGCGCGGTCGCGTTGATGCCGGCGCGGTCCAGCCGCTCCGCGAAGGTGTGCACGCGTGCCGTGGCGCGTTTGTTGAGCGCGCCCCATATCGAAAGAAATCCAATGAACACCGTCGCCGATACGCCGGCAAAGACCGCGATCGGGAAGAGCGCGGTTACCATAGCGAGGGCAGCGCCGAGAGTTCGTTCAGGGCCCGCGAGTCGTAGGTGATCCCATACTCGGCGAACCGCTTCAGACAGATGGGCTGCACGCCGGTATAGCAAAACTCTCCGAGCACGCGGTTTTCTTTGTCCACGCCGCGCTGCGAGAAACGGATGATCTCTTGCATCGTTACGATGTCGCCTTCCATGCCCACGACCTCGCTGACGCCAATGACCTTGCGCGAGCCGTCGCGCAAACGCGCCGTGTGAACGACCAGATCGAGAGCGCTCGCCACCTGCTCGCGGATGGCGCGCACGGGAAGGTCGAAGCCGGCCATCAGCACCATCGTTTCGATGCGTGAAAGCGCATCGCGTTGGCTGTTGGCGTGGATCGTCGTTAGCGATCCATCGTGGCCGGTATTCATGGCTTGAAGCATGTCGAGCGCTTCGGCGCCGCGGCACTCGCCGATGATGATCCGATCGGGCCGCATGCGCAGCGCGTTGCGGAAGAGGTCGCGAATGCGGATTTCACCGGTGCCTTCCACGTTGGCGGGCCGTGACTCGAGGCGAACGACGTGCGGCTGGTTGAGCAGCAGTTCGGCCGCATCTTCGATGGTCACGATCCGCTCGGCTTCCGGCAAGAACGACGACAGCACGTTGAGGAAGGTCGTTTTGCCCGAGCCGGTGCCGCCGCTCACCAGGCAGTTGAGCCGCGATTGCACGGCGGCGCGGAGAAAATCCATTACGACGCGGGGGGCGGCCCCGATGTTGATGAGGTCGTCCGTCGTCAAGCGGTGTTGTCCGAAGCGGCGAATCGTTAGCGTGGTGCCGTCGATCGACACCGGCTCGATGATGGCGTTCACGCGCGAGCCGTCCGGCAGACGCGCGTCAACCATCGGTGAGGATTCGTCGATGCGGCGCCCGAGCGGTGTGATGATGCGCTCGATCACCAATCGCAGCTGCCGGCTTTCGCTGAACCGCTTGGTGGTACGCTCGATCACGCCGTGCCGCTCCACGTAAATCTTGTCGGGGCCGTTCACCATGATTTCGCTGACGTCCGGGTCCTTCATGAGATCCTCGAGCGGTCCCAGGCCGAGGGCTTCGTCAACGATTTCCTGGCGCAGCGCCGCGAGCTCTTCCGCGGACCCGCCGAGCTCCGCCGCCAGCGTTGCCGTGATGCTCTCGACCTTCGTGCGCAGCTCGGCGAGCTTCGCCGCATCGGTGTGCGCTGCGCTTGCCGATACGAGATCGAGCTGCCGCAGCAACGCCTGATGAACCTGTTGCTTGAAAGCGTCGCGCTTGGGGTCTATGGGCGTACCGGCTGTGCGGCCGTTGGGGCGGACGCTTACCGTGCGCCGCAAGGGAACCTGTGAGTCGCCGACCGGCGAGGCCGCCGAGGGCTGCAGCCCCGTGAGGATATCCTCAGGGGGCAGCGCTTGAATGTAGCGTTGCAGCGCCGCGATGCTCTTGGCGTAGCCGCGCTGCTGCGCGAACGGAATCTCCGCGACGATCTTCGCGCCGAGCCCGCGTTCGATGTCGCTGCGCGAAACCGGCTCGCCCTCGGTGCGCGTGTTGCTGACCAGGGCAATTCGTTCCGACGGAATTCCGAACCGCAGAAGATTGGCAACGAGCGATTGCGCTCCGGCAATTCCCAAGAGCGTCGGCTCCACCACGACGAAGATGCGCCGTGCCCGCGTGACGAACGGCCGGACCGCCGCGGCAAAGGGTTGCGGCGCGTCCACCAGGATCGCGTCAAAACCGGTCAGGTCGGCCGCGCGCGCTTCGACGGCTTCCGGATCGAGGGTGAAGGCCGCATCGTAGCGGCTTGCCAGCTCGACGATCGTGAGTCCGTCGGCCCGCACGTACGCGATCGAAGAGTCGCCCCGCGCCGCATCCAAACTGTGTAACGCTTCGCACAGCAGCGCGACGCTGCGCCGTCCGGTCAGGTCTGCGTCAACGATCGCAACGTTGGCTTTCTCGCGCATGGCACGCGCCAGCTCGCGGCAGAGCGTGGTCGTGCCGACGCCGCCCTTCGAGCCGATGAAAAGGAAAATCGGCGCGCCGGTCATGGGTTCGGAGCGGCTTTACCCGGGTCCACGATTTGATCGCCGACGATCAGCTCCACGGGGGTTTGAAGGGTGCGCGGCGCGGCGGCGGGAGCGCTTACCGGCGGCGGCGCGGGTACCGCCGCGGGCGGCCCGATGGGCGGCGCGGGCTCTCCCTGCGGCCCTCCGGCATCATTCCCCGCCAGCGTCAACTGCTCGACCGGTTCGGTGTGGGGCGCTTCCCGCGGAGAGCGCAGCGCGAGCCGCAGCGTCGAGTTGGAGTCGGCCCAGGCGAGCAAATCGGCTTGACCGGGAGTCACTTCCAGCGTCACCGTGCCTGCCTCTTGCTCCGCGGGCGAGGGGGTGGCGGACGGATTCTCCAGCGCGTTGCCGACGGCCAGCACGCGGACCGCTCGAAAAATCGTGACTGCCTTGGGCGGCGGTCCGCCGGCGCGGCTGGGCGGTATCGCGATCACGTCAACGCGGTCGCCGGGCTGAATGAGGCCGGCGACGTCTTTCACCCGATCGACTGGAATGCTGACGGCCCGCATGCCGGGCTGCAGTCGCACCGGCAGCGCAAATGCGACGTTGGTTCCGATCTCCGAGGCCGTCAACTGGGATCCCGACGGAATCGTGATCAGCGCCAGGGAGCCCTCGGCCTGACTGGGGTCGGAGATGGCTCCCGGCTGGAGGGCTTCGGCCGGGCGAGTCTGCTTGACGAACATCGCCGCCGTGATCCGTTCGCGGGGTGCGATGTCCTGGGCCGCGATGAGAACGGGCCGCTGCTCGCCGGTGGCCGGACGTAGCGACGAGAGATAGGTCAGCGTCAGCCAACCGGTCCCAACGGCCAAGATGCTCGCGATGAGGAGGGTGGTGCGCCGGGTGTTCACGACAGATTTATCCTTAGAAATGGAGCGACGCTCTGCGACAGAACGACCAAAAGAGCGCCAAATGCAAACGCAAGGGCGTATGGCAACGTTTCGCGCTCGGCGCGAATGCCCTGCGCGCCGCCGGCTGCCAGAGCGAGGGCCCGCGAAAGCGAGGGCCGGGCGTTAGGACGAAAGATTAGGTAGAGCAGCGCGAGCGCGCCCCCGCCCAGCGCGGTGTAGATCAGGAATGGTACGAATAGCGGGTAGCTGAGCAGGCCCGATCCGGCGATCGCCAGTTTGATATCGCCGCCCCCGATGCCGCCGCGCCCGTAAATGAGCGTGCCGACCAGGGTCAACGCCGCCATCACGGCCAGGGCGATTGCGAGCTGTTTCCAGCCGCCGAGCGAGTGAACGACGATGGCGCCGAACGCGAGCGCGCCGGTCAGCCAGTTTGGAATGCGCCGAGTCCGCCAGTCACAAAAGCTGGCGATTAAACAGCCCGCGAGGGTCAACCAAATTGCGACGGACATAGGCGTGGGGTTGGGAGGGGCGCGGCGGAACTCGAAGGACCGCGCCCGCAACCCTGCGTGTGGCTTCTAGAGGGTGTTGGCGACGTTGTTGAAGAGCGTGCTCAGATGCGAACCAAGGGTCGTAACGGCGCCCAAGGCTACCAGAGCGATCAGCGCCACGAGCAGGCCGTATTCGACCATCGTTGCGCCTTCTTCGTCGCGAATCATCGATTTGAGGGTGGTTAACATGGTATCTCCTTAGTGTTGGTGTGTGTAATCGACAACGAGGGAAAGCTAGGAAAGATTCCGAGACTACAGAGTATTAGCGGTGTTGTTGAACAACGTGCTGAGGTTCGTGCCCAGCACTGCGACCGCAGCCAATGCGACGAGCGCGATCAGCGCCACGAGCAGGCCGTATTCGACCATCGTTGCGCCGTCCTCGTCGCGGATCATCGAGGTGAAGCTATGAAGCATATGTCTCCTAGGGTTACCAGATTCCGCCGGGGTACGCGTCAACCGGGACGTTGATCCCGGCATTAGCTGAGTGGATCAGAAGCTGCGAGCTCGCCGAGATGACGCCCGGCGACGATGTCGCCAGAACGTGAATGAATGAGTCGCGCAGGTAGTCGGGCGCAATCGGCACGATCGCTTGGAACTTTCCATCGGGGCCGGCCATCAGGTCGTGACGGCTAAGTAGGACGTTGGGGATTTCGGAGGAGAGCGTTGCGAGCAACGTGATCCGCACGGGTGCCGATGGCGGCGCCGTTCCCGTCACAAGGACCGCTTCCGCTCCTTGCAGCTGCGTTACGTTGAGGACGATCGTGCCGTGCAGTTCCGGCGCGTTGACTTGTTGTAACATCGCGTTCATCACGCTCGCGGCTTGTGCTTCCTGGATGTTTGCGAGGCGTTGGGCTTGCCATACTAGTTGGTTGATGTGATTGGCAAGCTTTCGTGAAACGTAGATGTCGTTCGAGATGTAGCGCGGCGTAACCGCGGTTACTTCGACACGATCGTCCACTTCGTACAGGTTATCGCCGGGGCGAATCACCAGCACGATCCCGGGGCCGCTCAGTTGTACGGCGCGCGAGGCCGAAAGCCACGTGTATTGCAAATGCGCAGCACGGGCTACGGTGGCGAGCGGAACGCTTTGCGCTGAATCAGCCACGACAGATAGCGTCGTGACTTGTAGACAGAGCGCAAAGAGAACCACCTGATAAAAAGGCCGCAATGGAAACCTCCTGCTCCTGGTGGGCAGTATCATGCCATCGCGGAGGCCCGCTGGCAAGAAGGGCGAGCCTTTATGACCGGTATTCTAACTCAACGTTTTTGATCCGTTTACGCATTAACGCCCGAATCTGTGGCATAATGCTTTGCGATGAACTCCATAAGTCGTCGGTTTCTTTCATTTGCTTTAGCGGCGGGCGTCGTTGCCTATGCCCTGCCGGTATCGGCCGATTCGGTCACGCTCGTCTCGATTCAATCCGGGCATTCCATCCTTTTAAAGGCCGAAGGATTGACTCGCGTCGCGGTGGGAGATGGCCGGATCGCCGGCATCGTTCCGGTCGGAACGTCGCAAGTCGTGGTCAACGGCAAAGCGCCGGGACATACGACGGTCTTCATTTGGGCCGGCGGCCGGCGCGAGACCTATGAGGTCACGGTCACGGAGCAGCAGCTCGACGATCTCGCGCAGATGCTGCGCAGCGCGATTTCGGCACCCAGCGTCCAGGTCGTGAGCTTCGATCACTCGATCGTCGTTCGCGGAAGCGTGAGCGATGGGGCGCAGTTCCAACAGATCACCGACATCATCGCCCGCTTCGCGCCGGTCATGAAAGCCCAAGACGCGGTCCTCGTGAACGCGGTGACGATCTCGCAGAACCTCGGAAACATGCAGCGCGCCATCGAGAGCATTCGCGGCGCCAGCGACATACACGTGGACCCCGACGGCAAAGGCAACGTGATCGTCAGCGGAAACGCCACTGATGCGGTGACGGCTCAGGCCATTCTCGATCGCGCCCGGGGCCTGGCCGGTCCATATCTGGCCAGCAACGGGCAGCTGATCGATCGGCTCAACTCGTTGAGCAACAGCCAGATCGACATCAAGATGTACGTGCTTGAAGTCGACAAGACGGCGCAATCGAATCTGGGCCTCTCGCTGCAGTCTGCAACGTTCATACCGGGTAGTAGTGGTGGATACACCCTAACCCCGCCCTCATTCCCCATCGTCGAGTCGCCATCTGCGATTGGCTCGGGACTCGGCTTCACGATCCAGCCGTTCTTCCGTTCGATTACGCTCGCACCAACGCTGAACTTGCTGATGCAAGAGGGGCACGTTAAAGTTCTCTCGAGCCCCAATCTCGTGACGAGTCCCGGAGCGAAGGCAACGTTCCTAGTCGGCGGACAGATCCCGGTCGTCACCTCGAGCGGCCTGGGCACCGTGAACGTGGTCTACAAGGATTACGGCGTCCAGCTCAACGTGACGCCCGACATTCTCGGGAACGGGTCCATCCACGCATTGATCGCCCCCGAGATCTCTCGGCTCGACTATGCAAATGCCGTAGTCGTTTCGGGCTTTACGATCCCCGCGCTGATCGTCAGCCAGCTTTCCACGGACGTGATAACGCGGCCGGGTGAGAGCATCATTTTGGGCGGCCTCGTGAATCGCCAGGAGATAAAAACGATCTCGAAGATCCCGCTGCTCTCGTCAATCCCGATCCTCGGCAAGCTCTTCACGTCGACCAACTACCAGAACTCTCAATCCGACGTGGTTTTCGTCATGACTCCGGAGATAGTGACGCGATGAAACGAACGAACGAACGAGGCCAGGTCCTACCGCTGATCGCCATAAGCCTCGCGGTGTTAATGGGTTTCGCCGGCATCGGAGTGGACGTCGGCTACTTGGAGTATCGCCAGCAGGCGCAGCAAACCGCTACCGATGCAGCCGCGGCCGGCGGTGCCGAAGCGCTGCTGCACGCGGGTTGCCCGAATAGCGCTGCCGCCAGTGCGGCCGCCATAGCCAACGCGACAAACAACGGCTTCCCGAACGCCGGCAACGTCAGCGTTACGCCTGTCAATCCGCCGCAGACCGGCCCATTTGCGAGTAATCCCTGCGCCGTTTCGGTGACGATCACGAGCCAGCACGTGGCGACGTTCTTTTCGAAACTGTTCGGCTATTACAACGGCATGTCGGAGTCCACGTTGGCCGTCGCGGAAGTGACCTCTACGGGTGCGGGTTGCATCTTCTTGCTGAGCATGACGGTCGAAACCAACTTCAACGGCGGGCACGTCAACGCGTCGCAGTGCGGGATGCTCATCAACGACAGCGCGAACTTCAACGGCGCCACGGTCCACGTGCTCAACATCGGCTACGCCGGCGGGGCGCCCAACGAAAACGGAGCGACCTTCACCGAGGGAATTCCCGCGCCGATGCTGCCGGTGACGGATCCCTGCCCCGAGATCTCCGGATGCGCGTTCCTTGCCGCCAATCCACCTTCGACGAGTAGCTGTAACAGTTTCCAAGGAAATGGTTACGTCGGCTCGCTCAACCCCGGCTGCTACAGTAATCTCAACCTCAACGGCGCCACGGTCACGCTGAACCCAGGGACGTACGTTTTCAACGGTGGCACGAACTTCAACGGGGCGAGCGTCACCGGCACGGGCGTTACGATATACGTCACCGCGGGTGGCACGCCACCAAACTTCAACGGCGTACAATCGATGACGCTCTCCCCGCCCACGTCCGGCAGCCAGCAAGGCGTGCTGTACTATCAAGTGCCCAGCAATACGCAGCCGCCAAACTTCAACGGCTCGACGGAGACGATGAGCGGCCTGATTTACGCGCCGGGTGCGACGTCGGTCAACTTCAATGGCTCGGGCGGCGGCTATCTCGTCCTGGTGTTTGGCGCCGCGAACTTCAACGGCAGCACCCCGCAAGACTTCGCCACGCCGCCACCCGGCCAGTCCCTGATTAAACAAGCGGTGGTGGCGCAATGATCCGGCTCCGTAAGTTGCACGGCGGAGACTCCGCCGGCACCAGCTTGATCGAGTTTGCGCTGCTCGCACCGGTCTTTATCTTCTTGTTGATGGGGATCGTCGAGGTCAGCCGCTACACCTACTTTGGGATCGTTGCCGCGCACGCCGCACGAGCGGGCGTTCAATACGCATCGCAGACCACGGAGACGGCTGCCGATGCGAGCACTAATGGGCCGGCGACGAAAAGCGCTGCCCTGGCAGACGGGCAAAGTCTTTCGAACTGGACGATAACCTCGAGCCTCGTTTGCACGGTGAATGGACAGGCATCGACCTGCCCGTCGAACACGGCGAACGCGGTTCCGGCGAATTTGGTCTACTACGTTCAAGTCAAGGTCACCGGCAGGTTCAATACCCTCATGAACTACCCGGGGATCCCAACGAACATCCCGATCACCTCGACGGCGATCATGCCGGTAGGTAACCAATGAGGCGCGCGCGCCAGGGCGAGCGCGGGGGCAGCTTGCCGGAGACGGCCATCGTGATGGGCATCGTGCTCGTGCTGCTGCTTGGGATTATCGACTTCGGCCGCGCGATGTATACCTATGCTTCGGTTGCGCAGCTGGCTCGCCAAGGCGCCCGCTGGGCGATCGTGCGCGGCGCGCAATGCACGCAGCTCGACCATTGCCAAGCCGCGCAGCCGGACGTGCAGACGTTCGTGCAAGGCCAATCGATGGGCGTGATGACTCCCAGCAGCATCAGCGTAAATGCCACCTGGCCGCCGTCGGGCTGCCCGGCCGGCCTACCGGCGAAATCGCCCGGTTGCATCGTTATCGTCACGGTTACGTACCCATTCCAATTCGTGCTGCCCTTCATGAGCACGAACTTCCCGACGTATTCAATGTCGAGCACTTCGCAAATGGTGATCTCGCAATGACGGGCCGACGGATCCGTTGAGCACGGCTCTAGCGGTGCCGTCGCCGGCGCAGTCCGGCTCGTTGGCACGGTTCGGTTCTTCGATGGCGCTACAGACGCTAGCGGGCAGCGTGTCGGCATATTTCGCGCTCGAGAGTTTCGATAAGCGCCGGGGCGTTGCGATCTATGCGCTGCGCGTGGTCAACCGCACGGCGTCGGCGCTCGTGTGCCGCACCTGGATCGTTTCGCGCACCGGCGATGCCGTGCTGGCATATCCGGTTTCGTTTGAGGTCGAACCGTTATCGACTAGCGCGACGCAGATCCCCATCTGGCCGAAGGATTTTGCTTCGTTCGATCGCGCGCTCGCCGAAGTTGCCGGCGATGGCGTGCATTGCATCGTCGAGGCCGCGGTACCGCCGCGCAGCCAGCCGCACCGCACCTACGCTTTCTTCGCCGCGGCGTGCCTCGCCGCCGGCATGCTCGTGCTTGGCATCGCGGCCGGATTGCGGTCAGCACTCCCGCATATTGCCGCGTTCGCGGTGCCGCCGGAAGCCCTCGCGGGAACGACCGTCGCTGCGCAATACGACGCGTTTGGCGCCGGCCGCCTTTCTTACGTGGTGACCGCGCCGGACGGCCGCCGTGTCCAGGGCGGCCCGCTGGACGCGCGCGCAGGATCGATTCCGATCCCGATTCCAGCGTCAAACGATCCTGGGGCGTTCACCCTGCAGATGACGATGAGCGGTCCGCTCGGAAGCGTTACGGAAACGCGCGTGCTGAACGCAATCGTCGCGAAGGGCACGGCACCGGCGCAGATTCAGGATGTTTCGGTCCGGCCGGCGGTTGTGAAGCCGGGCCAAACGGTTGACGTCGCATACGCTGCGGCGGGCGATGGAGGCTACGTCCAGTTGCTCGGCACCGACGGCACGGTTTGGGCGCAGCAGCCATTTTCTCACGGGGGCCAAACGCAACTCGTCGTCCCAGCCGTCGCGAGCTTGCGCGAGATGCGCGTGCTGGTGCATGTGAGCAAGGGGCGTTCGAGCGCGCAAACCATGGCCGGGCTCGTGGTTGCACCAGGGCCCGCCCGGGGCGGGAGCAGTCCGCAGATCGCCGGCGACGACGAAACCAATGCACCCGCCGCGGCCAGCGCCGCGAACGGAACTTTTGAAGTATTGACCCCGGCCGTCAAAAGCGGCGGCACCATTCGCATCCACATCCTCTCGCCGCGAAACGGCATGCGGATCTCGCTCACCGACTCCCAATCACACGAGGTCGCGGGCCTCGCCGTGGGTGCGGAGGCGGACGTCGTCACGCTGAAAGCGCCCGCCGTTACTGTTCCTACCCGCTACACGATCGTCGCGAGCTTCACCGATGGCTTCGGTGAGGAAAGCGTCGTACAGCCCGTGACGGTAGCCCCCTAAAGCACGCCCCCTTTTTTGTCATCCTGAGCGCAGGCGCGAAGCGCCGTAGTCGAAGGGCGAAATTACAAAAGGGTTGAGGGAAGCATCTCAACCCTTTGTCACCCAGACCCAAATCGCCCCCGTCTGAAGGGGCGAAGCGCGGGCTTAAATCGTGCCGGCGACGGTGTTGAACAGCGTGCTGAGGTTCGTGCCGAGCAGCTTAACGGCCGTCAGGGCTACGAGAGCGACTAGCGCGACCATCAGGCCGTACTCGACCATCGTGGCGCCGGAATCGTCGCGAAGCATGGACGTGAGAGTAGTAAGCATAGCTTCTCCTTCAAATGGCTAACAAGCGAGGAACAATACAAGCTACCGCTCGCTAAAGCGGCGGCTCGTAAGGCCTCCTTTTGGCCGTCCGCCGGCTTTTCCCCCGCCAAATACGTTAAAGTTTGTTGACGCGTTAACGCCTTCTGGTGCATAATCCCTGAGGGCTCAAGAGACCCCTCGGTGTTCGGTCGTGCTTTCAAGGCGCGGCTTTTCTAGCATTGGGCCCGGACAAGGAGACTGTGAATGAAGCGCAAGGGAGAGTCTGGCCAGGTGTTGCCGCTGATCGCGCTCTGCATGGCAAGCCTGATGGGCTTTGGCGGAATGGCGGTGGACGTGGGGTACTGGCGGTACCAGCAGCGTGAACAGCAATCCGCCACCGACGCAGCGGCGCTCGGCGGCGCCCAGCAGCTGATCTATTCGAGCTGCACGAGTGGCGCGAACACCGGCGCCTCGAACGACGCGACCGACAACGGCTATACGACCGGCGTCAAGGGCGTGACTGTTGCCGTGAACAACCCGCCGGCGACGGGAGTGTTCGCCGGCAACACTTGTGCCGTTCAAGTCCAAATCACGAGCAGCAACGTCGCGACGTTCTTCACGCGTCTCTTCGGCAAAGCCAGCATGCAGGTATCGACGGAGGCGGTAGCTGCGGTCGTAGCGGACGGCAACGGCTGCATATACATGCTGGGGATCGGTCAGAACACGAATTTTAACAACGCCAACTTTCAGGCTCCGCAATGCAGCATTAAGCTCAACGGCTCGGCAAACTTTAATGGCGCCACGATTAACGCCGCGTCCATCGGCGAAGTAGACTACTCCGGGAGTAATAACGGCGGTACGTTCAGCGCGGCTTCGCCGGCGCCGATGCTCCCGGCAGCGGACCCTTGCCCCGAGATCGCGGGCTGCGCAGCGCTCGCGTCGAGCCCACCCTCGACGTCGCCATGCAACACACCGTACTCGGGTAGCGGCATCCTCAGCCCCGGGTGCTACACCAACCTCAACCTCCACGGTGCGAGTATTACGCTAAGCGGCGGCACTTATGTATTCGCCGGCAGCGCGAACTTCAACGGGGCGTCGATCACGGGCAATGGGGTTACGATCTACATCCCGGCCGGCGCAACGCCGCCGAACTTCAACAAGGTAAGTAGCATGACGCTGACCCCGCCGACGACTGGATCGTACGCGGGGGTGACCTACTATCAGGTGCCGAGCAACAGCGGCGGTATCAACTTCAATGGAAGTTCGACGAATCTCAGCGGTTTAATTTATGCTCCGAGCGCATCAATAAACTATAACGGCTCGCAGGGGCAGTACGCGGTCCTCGTCGCCGCCTATGCGAACTTCAATGGCAGCTCGGGCCTCGACTTCGGGGCTCCGGCCTCGGGCCAGTCGCTGCTGAAGACGGCGGTGCTCTCACAATGAACTTGAAAGCAGCTCTTCGCTCCGAATCGGGAACGAGCCTCATCGAGTTTGCTTTGACTGTTCCCGTTTTGATTTTCATGTTGATCGGCCTGATCGAAGTCGGGCGCTATGCGTACTTTTCGATCCTTGCCGCAAATGCCGCGCGTGCCGGCGTTCAGTACGGGGCACAGAGTCTCACGACCGCAGCCGATGATTCGGGGATGACGTCTGCGGCGCTCCTTGATGGGCAGAACGTCGCCGGCGTGACGGCCACCCCGACGCAGCTGTGCTCCCAAAACGGCGGCCCGCTGCAGCCTTGCACCACCGGCGCGGTTCCGACGTCGGGAAACGTATATTACGTAAAAGTGCAGGTGAGCGGCTCGTTTACATCGTTGCTGAACTATCCCGGGATTCCGACACACGTGCCGGTTAGCGGAAGCGCGGTCATGCGGGTGATCAGTCAATGAGCCGCAGGATTCGGGAACGCGGAGCCAGCCTGCCGGAGACCGCGATCGTCATGGCGGTGCTCCTGGCCGTGATGTTCGGCATCATGGACTTCGGCCGGGCTCTATACACTTATGGATTCGTGGCGAACGCCGCGCGCGAAGGCGCACGCTGGGCGATCGTGCGAGGGTCGAAGTGCACGCTGCTGGATCACTGCTCCGCAAAATCAGCGGACGTTCAGACTTACGTCCAGAGTCTTTCGGAGGGCGCCATGAACGCGTCGTCAATCGGCGCAACCGTGCAGTTCCCAAGCTGCGGCGGGAGTAACGCGCCGGGATGCGTCGCCGAAGTGACCGTCACCTATCCGTTTACGTTCATCGCGCCGTTTGTGTCGAAGCTGACCATCCCTATGTCGAGCACATCGGAAATGGTCATCGCCAACTAGCCTGCCACCATGTCATCCTGACCCCTAATCGGCGACGGCCAGCGCCGGAGCTACTTGCCTGGTGGGGCGCCTGATGAGAAACACCAGCGGCGTCGAGATTACGAAGACGATCGCGGTTAGGCGGAAGAGATAGTTGTAGGCGATCATGGCGGATTGCTGCGCGACCATCTGCGTGAGCTGACCGGTGGAATAGCCGTGCGTCTGCGTCACGCCGGAGGCCAAAACGTTCCAGGCGATGGCGGTTTGGTGGACCAGCAGCGTCGTGAGAATCGCGATGCCGAGGCTGCCGCCGAGTTGGCGCAGCAGCGTGAGGACGCCGGTTGCGTTCGCGAGCTCCGGTACCGGCACGTCGCTCAGCGAAATCGTCGTCAGCGGAACGAAGAGAAAGCCCAGCGCAAAGCCTTGCACGATCCGCGGCCAGAAGACGTCCCAGTATCCGGCCTGGACGTCGAGGCCGCCCAACAGCCAAGTGGACCACGCGAATAGTAGCGTCCCGAATACGATCGACCAGCGCCCGTCGACCCGGTTGAGGATGCGCCCGATGATCAGCATCGACACCGCGGTTGCGAAGGCGCCCGGCATCAGCGCCATGCCCGTGTCGAAGGCCGTCATTCCCAGGATGGATTGGAAAAAGAGCGGCAAGATCAGCGCCGTGCCAAAGAGTCCGAACCCCATGATGATGCCCAAGAACGAGCCCACCGAGAACGAACGGAACTTGAAGACCGTCAAGTCGACGACGGGATGCCGGTCGCGCAGCGCTTTCATGACGAAGACGATCAGCGAGACCACCGCGACCACCGTCAAGAGCACGATCGTTTGAGACTGGAACCAGTCATCGCGTTCGCCTTGCTCCAAGACGAACTGCAGCGACGCCAGACCTGCGGTTAGCAAGCCGAGGCCGACCCAGTCTATGCCGCCTTTGGGTTTGGCAATGTATTTGGGACTGGGAATGAAGGCCAGCGTCATAATAAACGCGACAATTCCGATCGGAACGTTGATGTAGAAGATCAGCGGCCAGTTTGCGTTGTCGACGATCCATCCGCCCAGCGTCGGCCCGATCGCGGGACCGACCATCGCGCCCATGCCGAAGATGGCCATCGCGGCCCCACGCCGCTCCGGCGGAAACGTTTCGAACAAAATCGCTTGGGCTGTGGGCTGCAGCGCGCCGCCGCCTATGCCTTGGATAACGCGATAAAAAACGAGCACCCAAATCGACCGGGCGGTGCCGCAGAAGAAGGACGCAACGGTAAACAAGCCGAGCGAGATCGCATAGAACAGCTTGCGGCCGAGTAGGGCGGTGAGCCAACCGTTGAGCGGCATGATGACGACGCTGGCGAGGATGTAACCGGTCGCGACCCAAGCGACTTCGTCCACGGTCGCGCCAAGGTTGCCGCCGATCGTGTTGATCGCTACGTTGACGATCGTCGTGTCGATGATCGCCATGATCATGCCGAGCATCACGGTTATGGTAATCAGCGCGACCGGGCCCGATTCGCGGCTTCGAACGGCGGCTTGCATCCTGTTTCTTGACGAGTACCCTTCTGGATAGGTTTCACCGACCGATGGGAAGCGGGGGCCGGCGCGCGGAGGGAGCGAACCAATGGCGCCGTGGAATACGCGGCCGGCGCCGAGTCACGGTCGAAGACGGCCGCGACTATTGTCGGGGCCGCGCTTGCGATCTTCGTGGTGCTGGGCGTTCTCACGTTTCGTACCGGGCTCTACCGGCGCATGCTCGATCCGTCATCCAGCACCGGCAGCTTCGAAGCGGCAATCCGGCAGCTTGAAACGTTTCGCAGCGATCCTCGGCGGGACGTCTTGGTGCTGGGTGATTCGCGCATCTATTCGGGCCTCGACCCAGCTGCCGCAAGTCACGCCGGCGGCGATCTGCGCTTCGTCAACGGTGGCGTTCCCGGCACCACGCCGCGCTGCTGGCCGTTCTTCGTGCGCGCGATCGACCCAGCGGCGAGCCGCTTTCGCGCCGTCGTCATTGCGGTCGATACCTACGCCGACGACGATAGCGCGATCGGGAGCCTGGACGGCGACGATCGCCCGATGGACCTGCGCTACGTCGTATTTCAGACGCGCCTGCGGGACCTTCCGAAGTTAGCCGGCTCGTTTTCGGATCCACGCGAGCGGGTCGAGCATGGAATCGATTTGTTCTTGCGTGGGCCGGAGCTGCGCGAAGACTTCCAGGCCTTTGCCGCCGACCCGGCGGCGCGATTTACCGCGATCGCGCAAGCGCGCGGCGCCACGACGTATGCGCCGCTAGCGGCCCACCCTCGAAGCGAAACGCTCCAAGGGCTGCACGTCGATTTTGCGACCGGCGCCATTACCTACCCGGCCGGCATCTCGAACGACGAACGCGCGGCGATTGCCACGCAGGTGCTGCACGTGCCCGCACCCAGCCCCTCGTACGCACGATATCGTGAGCAATGGCTCGAGCCGATCGTTGCGCGGTATGAATCCGCGGGCATTCCCGTGATCTTCGTCCGCATCCCGACGCGTCCGGTCCATCGTTCATCGGATCAGCTTCCCAGCGGCTCGCTCCTCGCGATGTCGCGCGATCAGCACGCGCAATTGCTCCCAGCCAGAAAATACATTGCGTTGGAGCGCCCCGAGCTCTTCGCCGACGAAGACCATTTGAATCGCGAAGGCAGCCTCCGCTTTAGCCGATTGCTCGGCGCCAACGTCTCTGCGATCGTGAACCACCATGTCACCCTGAGCGGAGTCGAAGGGGGGAGCGCAGCACGCGCCGCCCCCCACTTTGTCACCCTGAGCGGAGCATCGCGAAGCGATGCGCAGTCGAAGGGCAAAGGGCGAAAGAGCGAAGCGCATTCACTTTCGTGGTTTGCTGCGGCAGTCGGCATCGGCATCCCGCTGCTTTTCCAGTCCTACGAGTTCTGGCTCTTCTTTGCGATCGTCGCCGGCATATTTTACCTGGTGCCGAGACGCGCAGGCAAATACGTGCTGCTCGTCGCGAGCTACTATTTCTATGCGCGCTGGAATGCATGGTACGTCGTGTTCCTGTGGATCCTGACGGTCAGCGACTTCGCGATAGGCATCGCGTTGGAGCGTCAGCGCGAACGCGGGCGCGATCCGCGGCTCTTGCTGGGGCTCGGCGTCGCTGCGAACCTCGCATTCCTGGGCAGCTTCAAGTACACGAACTTCGCGAGCAGCACGGTGGCAGCGCTGATCGGCATGCATCAGAACCCGTGGCTCGTCAACCTGTTCGTGCCCATCGGCATCAGCTTTCATACCTTCCAAAGCATCTCGTACTTGGTCGACGTTTTTCGTGGAAAGATGCGGGCCGTGCGCAAACCGCTCGACTACGCTCTTTACTTGGCGTTCTTTCCCCAGTTGTTGGCGGGGCCGATCGTGCGCGCGGGGCTGTTCTTCGGGGAACTCGTTTCCTGGCGGCCGCCGGGCCCGGAGGACATCAGCTATGGCCTTGCGCGCGTGAGTTTCGGCTTAGTGAAGAAGATGGCCATTGCCGATCAGTTTGCTTCGGTGGCAAACGGCTATTTCGGCTCGATTGCGACGTATCCCGGATCGCCGGCCGCGTGGGGCGCGGTCTTCGCGTTCGGGATGCAAATCTATTTCGACTTTTCCGGCTACAGCGACATCGCGATCGGCTGCGCGCGCTTGCTGGGATTCGTGTTTCCGGAAAACTTTCGGCTGCCGTATCTTGCAACGAGCGTCACGGATTTTTGGCACCGATGGCACATCACGCTCTCCACGTGGTTGCGCGACTATCTGTACATTCCGCTGGGCGGCAGCCGCGACGGGAAGCTGGCCACGCTCCGTAACCTCATGCTCACGATGCTTTTAGGCGGTCTTTGGCACGGCGCACAGTGGACGTTCGTCGCGTGGGGCGGTTTTCACGGGATCATGCTGTGCATCGAGCGCCTATTGGGCGTCGCGCACGAACGCGCGGCGCCGCGCGGTATCGCGCTGTTCGCCCGCGTCGCGCTGACGTTTACGGTCGTTACGTTGGGCTGGGTGTTGTTTCGTGCGCCCACTTTTGGTGCGGCGCTTACGGTTTACCACGCGCTGTTCGCGGGGGGCGCCGGAAGCGGTCTGCTCGTCGGCTGGCCGGCCGTCTTAGCTGCCGGCATCGCGGCATTCGGACTGGTGCGCCTGCTTCTAAGCGAACGGCGAATCGAACCGTGGTGGTTGCAGTTGCGTCCGCTGGCGCAGATCGGAACACTGGCCGGGCTGCTGTTGGCACTCGAGCTGCTCACGTGGCCGGGCCTTTCACCGACCTTCATCTACTTCAAGTTCTAACCGGAGTTCGAAGGGACCATTGAAGACACCGTTTAGGGATTAACGGAGCCAGCAGCGGATTAGATTTTGTTGCTAATCGCCGAACCGATTGGATAGAAGACCTTCGTGGAATAGCTGGTGGCCATGGCGCCAGCGTCAAAACGCCTGATTCGGACCTCTCTGATGCACTAACGCCGCGGTAGGGCGGTATAGTCGGGAGCCAAGTGTTGCGGAAGCCGGCGCGATACGGCCACGCCGCACTTCATTAGCTTCGGAGGTTAGCGTTCCTTTTCGGACTCGGACGAGCCAATCCTCAACACCCTCTAGCGCAATAGACCGGCGCCTGGCCGTGATCCATGCTGCTCCACTTCCGCCCGTGATCGCGAAGCGGTGGGCGGGGCGGCAGGCTTATCGCAGCTCAACTACGGGGAACGTTTGTGAAAGAACGTGACCGTCGTGGTCCCAAACGACCGTAACCGACGGACGAGCGCGAAGTAATCGATCCCAGTACTTGTAGTTGACCGACACCGCACGATGCCCATTGATGCTTATAATAACGTCTGGTGCGCGCATGCCAGCGCGCGCAGGCGCCAGGCCGGGCAAAACTTCTCGAACGCGGCGGGTTGGTTGGCGGAATGAGATGTAGAAACCGCACGTAATCTCGCCGGGCACGACGAATTCAGACCCCGAGAAATGCGGTTGAAATGCGACGCGACGATGGATGCGATCGAACTCCATGGTGAATTGGTCAATTACATCAATCCCAATGTCTGGCACGGGAAGGGACTCGTTGATGGCCACGGCCGGCCTCTCCGAATGCACTCGGCCGAGCGCGAGCGAGCCATCGACGGATGTTATCATTGTCTTGGTGGCTCCGGTTTGGCCGTTGAACACGGTCGCGGCGGGAATGGGCAAATGACCGAAGAGCAAACCCCCGAGGTCCTTTGAGGTCGCTTCCCAGCCATATGCATCGTCCCCAGTATCGATCAGCGTTGGCAGCTCGCGTCCGTCCGCGAAGAGATCTATGAGTGGGAGATGCTTCCTTAGCTCATAAGGCAGCCAAAATGCGAATCGTAACGGCACTGGGTGCCTGCTCACGAGCAACGTTTTGCTTGAGAAGTCGAATGTGAGGTAGTTTTGACCGAACGAATTGAAGCCGAGGATTCCGTCCAAGTCGTCACCATCGGCGATGACGGCGTAATAGTCGCGCATCGAAATGCTGCCCACACGTATTTCGTTAACGCGGACAATAGCATGATGGCCAGGAACATGATTGATAACCGCCACTGAAGCGGCTTTGGCGACCTTCGTACTAAGGGTCGTTACATTAGAGCCGGTATCGAAGAGGAATGTGAAGGGTCCTCGTCCATTGACAAAAACCCGAACGTACGGTGACCGATAATGGCCAAACCAGTCTGTGCCAGAAAAGCGAATCCTGGAGGGATCGGCCGTCAGGCGTACCGTTCGCGCGCCCATCAAGTACTCTCGGTGGACACTCTCCGGGATCTCCGCAGCTAGGCAACTCGTGGGAATGAAGGCTGCAAGCAGCAACAATCGACTCACGGCACCTAGCGTCGTTGCACGAAGGCCCTCGTTCATTTGATTCTCCATCGGCGTCTCGCAGCGTGGCTGCCTGCGACGACAAGCGGTTCGAAAGAACCCTGCACCCATGGTGGGCGAAATTCGAAGGTCTGATTCACCTTCACGCGAGCTGGTCCCACCATGTGACCCAATCGCTAAAGCCCCTTCGGCCCCCGGCTGCGTCTCCACGCGCCGATCGGTGGGCTTGCTGCGAATCTGAGGCTGGGCGTAACTCTCTACGATTTGCCGAACAGGAACTCAATGGCTCGCGGAAGCCTTGCACCAAAGTCAGCATTACGATGGCGAGCACAGTCGATGACAGTCAATCGCAGCGAAGAAGAAGCGCCCTGGCGACGCATCACTGCGTCGGTCAGCCGCCAAACGTCCAACAGTTCCGGTTGCGGAGGGTGCCCCGGAATGCAGCTAGAGTCGCCGTCTTCGTTGGTTCCGGCGCCGATCGAAATGCGAGAGGGTAGGCTTCGCGCCGAGTTGACGGCCCCGATCAACGCATAGTTGTTTGGGTAAACCGAGGGACTCTCGACAAGCAAACGCCCGAAACGACCTGGGCGCTGAGTAACGAGATAGATAGCGGCTAACGCGCCGTATGACGCGCCTCCGACGCCTGTATCGGCAACATCGGTCAAGACCCTAAAACGCACCTGAATGAAAGGCATAAGCTCTTGCGTCATAAACGTCGGGTAGAGCTTACCATGCGGATGCGGCATCCACGGCCGCAGAGTTGTATCCGGCCACGGGAGATACTCGTTCGGCCGCTGGCGATACCCGGCGTTGTCGATACCAACGATAATCATTGGTGGGATCGCGTTTTCGCCATAGAGTACCTGCATCCGATCTTTAAGCAGATACGAGCCGCCGTTGCGAAACGTGGAGAGACGCGGGTCGAACAGATCTTGCCCGTCGTTTAAATAAAGAACAGGATATCTAAGCGACGCTCGATCATGTCGCCCGTACCCTGGCGGAAGCAGAACGCGAATAGTTCGATTATTTGCGAATACCGTGCTGTGAAACCGAACTAGTACGACTTGTGGCGCGGCCTGGTCTCGATCACCTGCAGAAAGCGCCGCTACCGCAGCCGGAAGCGATACAAGGCTAGCAACGACGATACAACGGCACAGCGACATCGCCAGGAGAATCATTAATCCAGGTTAGGCTACCATCGGATGGGTCGAATGGCAATAGCGCGGTGGATCAGGAAGCAGCGCGCTTAGCGCAAATGTGAACGAACGTAGTTTGATATTTTTTGAGGCATAGTCTTTTGACTGGCGACTTAACATTACCGTAGAAAACTCGGAAAGAAGAAATACCGCATTATCTACCGCCTGGGCGCGCCCGGTGGCAAAGTAAGTCGACCACTCGAGCGATGAAGCACAGGTGCAGCCGCCGGTGTTACCGGCCGAGGACCCTGCGTCCACGTGCCACGTCAACAGTCGCGCTTGCTTCATGGGCGCAAGACGGCGTGCCGATTAAGAGTCCCATCCCCCGTAGCCGGCTGAGCATGGCTGCGCTACGATCTGGCCAGCCGTTTCAGAGCGTCGAACAGTTGCTTGGAACGCGCGCAGCGCCGCCATGCAGCACGGCCAGGCTCAGAGGTAGATGCCTCAAACGTGCAAGTGTGACGAGGGCGTTCAATCTCAAGCGTCCGCCCCCAATTCGCAGCGATCAGGATGCTCCCGCGATCTCTCGCGGGGTCTTCAATCGCAAGTTCGCGCGGCGCGGCACTCGCCGCAGTTGCGGGGTAGTTGGATTGGGAGATTGGTCTTGTTTTCATGGGTAGGAGTGTACGCAGGAGCCGGATGCGTTGCTAAACATCGGCTGGGAAGTATAGCTGTTCGAGCCAAACGGGTCATTGAGAATGTTCTGCCAGGCGCAAATGTCACCGATCTCACCGTAGAACTTATTATCCCAACCGTTGGGCGGATTCGGATCGGTCACGGACTCGCCGTACTCGTGGCCTTCGATGATGGTTACGCCTTCGTCCACCCTTGTCTCGTCGGCGGGCGGGCTGGTAAAATTCGCCCCGCAGCTCGATCCGGCATCCGGAATATACGGGAGGTTAGTGTACGGAATGACCTTTCTTTCGAAAATCGTCGAGCTGTGATACGCGCACCACGACGTTCCAAAGCCTGACGAACTGTGCAGGTGGGGTGTCGCGACGACGTACGAACCGTTGGGGTCGTATCCAAAATGCGCGACGCCTTTGATTGCTTCGGCGGCGATCTGTACCTGTCTCGGATGCGGAGGGACCGTGTTCGCGTTATCGCTCCAAATGCCACCGAACTGATTGCTGGGGTTGGTGATGTACGTCTCTACGCCGCCGACGATTTGATAGTACTGAGTGTAAATGTTGTTGTATTGGCTTCCGCCGATCACCTTGGCGTATTGTTCGAGCAGCGGTTCGACTTTGTTTGGATCGCCCGCTAACTTGTACCCCCAGATGATGAGGTACATTTTCGGCGCGACAAGCACCGGGGCGCCGCGGTAAACCATCTGAACGTCTGGCTGAACTTCGGGATAACTCATGTAACGCGTGCCCATGTAATGGGGCATGTGGTACGTGACGCCGTTTTTGTGAACCCAGCCTTGGTTGACTACTGGCTGCTGCTGCACGGTCATTGGCGTACCTGCACTCGGTGTAGCGTTGGAATTCGACGAACATCCCGCTACCGCGAGCGTCGAAACGAACGTCATATTGCCAAGGATTCGCAAGAGCTTAGCCATCGAATTATTAAACCTTTGTGATGATTCCGGTAGCGAGGCCGCTTCTGGAAGACGTAGTGACAACCGGAGCACGGTTTAGTTTCTTCAACTGTCCACTACGTTCTTAAAAGGCGCCGAGGCCGTTGGGGGTACCCCACCCCGTAGGACCGGAGAAGACTCCGAATTGATCGGTGCCGGCGGTGCACAAATAACTGCTGCCGCATGAGCCGTTGTTGCCGAAGCTGATGGTATGGAGGTCGTGGGCGCGTTTGGCTGCGCGCATAGTCCAAAACCTCTTACCGGTGGTTTGAGTTCTGGCGTTGCCAGCAAGTCCGTATACGCCAGCCAGCAGTGGCGAGGCGGCACTGGTGCCGCCGACAGCGATCCAGCCCCGGAAGCCAAAGGTGTCATACACTGCCAGGTCCCAGGCTACGGCCGCGACGTCGTTGTTGGTCCTAGCTGCACATTGAGGATCGTGCTGCCACAATGGCTTGTCGACGCCAGATGCGCAGCCTGAACCTGTCCCACTCCAGACTCTCTCGTTGTACTTCTTGCCGAATCGCGAGAGCACCGTTCCGCCGACTGAGATGACGTTTGGGAGCGCCATAGGCAAGCCCTCCCAGTTATATCCATTGTCGCCGGCGGCAGCAAGATAGACCACGCCAGGGGTATCGAACTTGGATCGCTTAAGGCAGCTGAACGAGAGGTAGCATATCCAGCTGTTGCTGACGATATGCGCGCCGAGAGTTACGGCTTCGACTTCGGCCGCCTCAAGGTCTTGAGTCGTGCTGCTATTTGCCTCGATGAGATAGATGGTGCAATTCGGACAGCTCGCCGAAACCATCTCGACGTCGAGATCGATTTCAACGCCCCAACCAACGTTGACATTGGGGTAATGCTTCTGCTGTCCTTTTTGATTGTATTTATAGAATTTCGCCGCTGGCAGACCGAAGTTCGAACGGTATGTGGCGAGATCCGAGGCAACGACGGGGTTGTCGTAAGCGTCGACGATAGCGACGATTTGCCCGGAACCTCGGCTCGACGACGGTAGGTCATAGGCGGCTTGAAGATCTGACGGCCCCCAACCCGTCCAATCGGGGCTGACGGTGCCGGTCTCAATGAGGACCTCGCATTGCGCCGTACCATCATGTGCCTCTGGGCAGGCCCGCTTCGCGAGGTGTCTTACCTGCCATTCTGGGACGGAGTGCAACTGCGCCGTCGACGGATAGCTTGTTCTCGGCACGTTGGAAGTGCCAACGACGCTGCATGCTGAGAATAGTGGCGCTCCAACGACAAATGCCGTAACTCTAGCGAGGTTATTCACAGCTGCTCCTTGTTGGTACCGTCGTCCGTCAATGCGCACGAGCCTGTCGATGCAAATGCACGGGGGGTGAGACTATTTTTGGCTGACTGCGGCGCCGACCGGTTGAGAGTCGTAGATGTCGTTATAGTGCGTCGCCCGTCCGCCGGCAGGGAACGGCCAAAGGTCCGTGCCGCTAGGGTGGCCACAATACCCGTCTCCGGCATCTGAGCCAACAATATTGTCGCCGTCTAGGGTACCTTGAATCATGTCACAAATCGGATTGCCTTTCGAGTCCAAGAGTGTCGTTCTACCGGTGATCTTTGCAGTCGAACCGACGATTTTGGCTCGGTATACGCAGGCGGCGTGCTTGTTGTCGCAGAGCTGATCTCCGATTACCAGGTAGTGGCCCGCGGCATCCCATTCAACCATGCCCTGGGCGTAAAGAGTGCCGCCTTCGATATTGAGAGCTTTTAGCTGATTTGTTGCTGCATTGCTGCCAGCAGGAAGTTCGGCAAGTGCGAAGGCGTTCGACTCATTTTTGCCATCGACGAAGAGGTTACCGCGGGTGTCGTAGCCGACGAAACCGTAGGCGAGAAGGCACGACAAACAATAATACATCGTTGGGACACCCGCAGCACGTGGGTACACGAGTATACTTCCTCCAATGGGAGGAGGGTTATTGTTCCCCACATTCGATACGGCGAGATTCCCGGTCGTCGGGTCCACAGCGCACGCAATCGGAATTCCGATCGTGTCTTGCAAAATACTTACGATCGTGCCGTCGTGTGCAAGCTTCCACATTTGCCCGAAACCCGACATGGCGACCCAAACGTTGCCCTTACGATCGGAGCACACACCATTTACCGCTTGGAAACCTGTTAGGATTCCTTTAATCTCGAGGCTGGGCATTTTGTAAATCCACACCACGCCAATCGCATCGGAAACGAAGAGGAGCTTATGCACCTTTTGGATGTCGGGGGAAATCCAGGACCGGCGGTGAGCTGGCTCTCGCGCGCCCGTCATCGTGTCCTTAAAAGCGCCTGGAGGCGGGGCAGCGATGCTGGCTGCCGCCGACTGCGTAGGAATCAATCCACTGCGGCCGAGCGCTCCCGACTGTGACCCTCCAGTGACGCAACCCGTGAATACCCCCGCGACTGCCAATGCGCCTAAGGTGAAAGGGCCGAACCTGGAAATACGCATCAGAAAATCGTTGCCTTTCATTTGGCGCTCGCGCTTCGTCTACGACCGAATCAGGTGATGCACGTCAGTGAGGGTTCGCGGGACTGGTGGCGACGTCGAATACCCCAGTGCCGACGGTAATCATATCGACGATAGCGCCGGCGGGGTACGTCACACCGGCAATGGTGTTGTTAAGGCCTTCCGCAACCCAAAGTTCGGTGTTGTCGCGATTGAGCGCGATACCCGCCGCTCCCTGGAACCCCGTGATCTGCTGCGATGGTGTCGTGCTTCCCGGCGGGAACACATCCACTGCTGGAACCAATCCATCGACCAGCAAAAGATTTTTCTTGCTGTCGATCGCGATGCCGCCGGCTGTTCCGATCGTAATGCCCAGATTCGTAGCCTTCTTCGAACGAAGCTGTACCCTTTCGACTTCGCCATTTCCGCCCGCGGGGAGATCGAAACCGATATATAGGACCGTTTTTAGCGAGTTAAGCGCCATGCTTATGGGATACGCACCACCTGTGAACGTGTAAAGTGAGCCCGATGGGGTTGTCTGGTTTGGTGGATACACGAGGATTTTCCCGTTGTAGCCGTTGTTACGGTTCGCGACGTACACGGTTCCGTCCGACCCCACGACCACCGCACCAGGCGTACCCGCCTGAGTTAGCGTCTCAAACGGCGTGGTCTGCCCCCGAGCATACACGGTGACAGTCCCGTTTCCATAGTTGCATACATAGAGGTTCCGCGCACCGTCAACAAAGAGACCCGTATAGGGCTGGTTGAGGCCGCCGATCTGACCAATTGGCTGTTGATTCTGACCTTTCTGCCGATAGATTTCAACCGTGTTATTGTCCAACACCGCCGCATAGAGCAATGCGCCGGTAGCGTCGGGAGTAACCCGCGCTCGCCGACCTGACACAAGTTCACTTATGACGCGAAGTGGAGGCTTCGCGACCATCCCCGCAGGGATGGAAGATGGCTGCGAGGCGCCTGAGCACGCCACGAGGAGCACCGTTGCACCAACAATGCTTGCCATCTTGATGGATGGGACTGACAAACTCATATTGTAATTCCTCCGGTCAGTCGGTTACGATCGTAACTGTAGCGAAGTGGCCTGGAGTTGACTGTTAGTGTGATGTCCTGGTTCTTTCCGATCGGCTTGTAAACGCTGAGGACCCTCTTCGAGGTGTTGGCGACATGGAGCAAACCGGTGCTTGGCACGTCGGTCACAAACGAATTTGCTAGTATCTGACCTGGCACGGTTTCGCTTGAACCAGCCGGCAATGCTAGCGGACGAGATCCCGCCGAACAGGCGGTGAGCAGTGCGACGGCTGCCGCGCCGAGGAGAACCCTTGAGGCAAGAAGTCAACGTCCGCATCGCAGCGCCTCCCTAGCTTAGAAAGAACTACCTCTGGCCCAGCCTAACACGGAGGGACATCAGACGTTACTAAGCATTTCCTTAGGCCAGATGCTGCGCTTGGCAAGCAGCTGTGTCCGCGACGTGACGCCGATCCGCCGATATACTGTAGCCAGGTGGGCGCTCACTGTGCCAGGAGCGATGCCCAACGTTTCCGCGATTGCCTTGTTCGAATAGCCGCCCACGACGAGATCGGCTATCTGTCTCTGCCGAATCGTAAACGCGTCGCCGTCGGTCCGAAGTCCAGCCAACCGTGCGAGGTCGTACACCGAGCCTACGCCGCGATAGAGTGCCAAGGCCTGTTTGCGGTCATTGGCAAGCTCAAGTGCGCCAGCTTCGAGCAGCTTCAGTCCGCACCGGCGGAACTCGTGCGCAGCGAGTCGCGCATCTTGGCGCGCCCGGCCATCGTTCGCGCGGTTACGCGCGTGGGCGCGGCATAGATGCAGATATCCCGGGCCGCCTGGTATGTGCATAGATGCTGTCAAGAGCTTCTGGGCCTTACTGGCGTCCCTGGCGGCACCCCATAAAGGAACCATAGCGAGAAACGGGCGCGCTTCCCATGGTTGGTTAACGTGCTGTAAAATTCGAGCTACGAGGTCGCGCGCTTCGTCCGTGCGATTGCGACTTCGCAAAGCGACACCATATGAAAACCCGATGTCGCTCAGAACCGCGCTCGACGGATACTCCAGACCCATCTCAATGTACTGTTGATCGAGAAAGCGGTCCACGAGGGCAGAGTCATTTTGAAGCACTCCAAGCAGCAGGGCATTGGTCGCCACGCTGATTTGCATCAAGTGTGAATATGCGGGCACCTCGACACAACTCTCAAGCAACATTCGCGCGTGACTTAAGGATCCACCTAATATTTGAAGCCTGGCGAGGCGTGTTCCAGCGAGGTGCCGCATCCAGGCGCCATTTTCTCTCTCACCGATGACATATGCGTACCGGAAGAGCGCAGCAGCCCTCGAAGTATTGCCGCCCAACGCATGGTATTTAGCTGCCAGGACGGCTGTGTCGAACTCGATTGCCGGGTCGCCAGCGCGGGCAGCGGTTTCCAGAGCCCGATCGAATATGCGCATGCCGTTTGACCAACGGCCTTCTTGGATGTCCCTAACGGCGTCAAACTTCATTTTGCTTATGCGGTCAGAAGTCGGCGCGCTGGCCTTGGGCAGACGATCGAAGCGTTCGCGCCACTTCTCGTACTCTCTGACAAGTAGCGGTCGATACGCTTGCGTCAGTCTCGCGCCGGCCAAGACGATCCTAGCCTCCGACTTTGCACCCGCATTTATTGCGGCCAGTAGGCTGCCTTCGAGTTCGCGGAGCCCCGTCTGAGGATCGCCGAGCCGCTCTAGGCAAACCGATCGCTGGAGTATGAGGTCGGCGGTCGTTTCAAGCAATCCGAGTCGTTCGTAAAGCCTTACGGCCTCAGCGTACGCCTCCGCGGCTTCATCCAAAGCTCCCGTCAGGAAGAGGCAGTTCGCATGGCTGGCGGCTAGCAGCGCGAGCAGCGGGTCGTGCGGCGGGGCATTCGAGCGAGCTCGTTGATAGGCTGAGGCGGCTGACTCGAAGTCGTGGAGTCGTTCCGCCGCTTCGCCTGAGCGAAGGAACAGGATTGACGCTCGTTTCGACCAGCCTGCACGCTCACTGTGAGCGGCCAGTTCGGCCAGTCGAGTCCGGCAGCCACCTAGTTTGGCGATCGCGCGCGCCGCCCGGCGATGAAACCGAATCGCGTTAGCTGGGACAATCTCGTTGTAAACGATCTCTCGGATGAGCGCATGTCTGAAGCGATATGTCAATTCAGAGGAGCCGCGCTCCACGAAGCGACTATCGCTCGCCTCCTGCAGCGCGTCGATTAGCGCATCGCCTTGAATATCGCTAATCGCAGCCATATCGCGGAATGAAAAATCGACTCCGATGACCGAAGCAGCGTACAAGACCTGTCTCGAAGCTGCGCTAAGCGCGGCCAGACCGCTGCGCGTCGCGGTCTCGGCTCGCGACGGCAGCGATCTGATCTCCCCCTCGCACAACACCGGAATGAGCTCCTCAACATAAAGCGGGTTCCCTTCCGAAAGCCTCACGAGGTCAAGGAAAAGACGCTCCCTAAAGCGGTACGGTGGTACCATCGCCCCGATTTCAGTTCCCGAAAGCGGAGGCAGGTGCAACACATGCTTTGGTGGTCGCAGCAACTTCTCGATGAACTCCGAACGAGACGGGTCGGTGACGGAGAAGTCACGGAAGGTCAGGAGAAATAGGAGGCGGGGTTTGTACTCCAGGACGGCCACCGCGTCAACTAGATAATTCACTAGAGCCCTAACGTCGGGGCTGGACCAATGCACGTCTTCGATTGCGAGAGCACCGACCTGGGAAGCGCAAATCTCACGCAGCTCGCACAGGACACGTGCAAAGAGTTGCCCCACCTTTAGTGAGGGCGTAGCTTCGTTGGAGTGACCGGAGTACGACGCTAGTCGAGCCAGCAACTCGCGAACTGCCGTGAGGGGTTCCAGTTCGCTATCGGTGCATTGGACCCGAAAGACGGGCAGGCCCTCTGCGCGTTCGAACTCCTCAAGCAGTCGCGTCTTCCCGATTCCTGGCGGGCCAAAAATCGATACTACGCTTGGAGCTCCGCCTGCAGCGTCAAGCAACCATCCATGTAGCGCGGCGAGCTCTCGGCGGCGTCCGACGAAGTGCCGCTGTTCCATCGGAAGTGTCGATGAATCAGCCATCGTCCGAAGATGTTTCAAGAGAGAGCCGCGGATTGCCCTCGCTGGATTGGTCGCCACGGCCACCCAGTTCGATCGCGAGCGCGAGCAACTTATAGCCCGAAGCAAATTGCGCTTTCTTGTCTTGAGCTGGTGTGTCCCGTCAGGCGGCTCTTACATTGCAACGTGTTTGATATTTATTGATACCTGCGACGCCTTTACGCGGCGGCGCGGAGCGCGAGCGGAGGGGGGGCTAATGCAGGGCGAGGCTCACCGTAACGGCCCACGGACCTTCCGTGCCACGACCGAACTTTAGAAGGTGGCCTCGCGGGTAGGCGTTGACTTCAGACCAAGAAGTGCTTCCGCCAGAGCCGAAGCCCTAAAAGCGTTGGTCCGCAAATGGAAGTGGTGCCACGGCGCTTTAGTTTATGGCTGTACGGTTACCGTAATGGAATTGGATTGCATCATGACCGGCTTACAGTCGATCAGTGGTCTACCCAAAACGCTTATTGAATAAGCCCCTGGTTTAGTAATGGCGTACATCTCGTCAAGTTGAAACCGTCCGAAAACCGAGTGCCCTGCTGGTACAGCGCGGCCACACCAGGGACCGGAGATCGCGGCCAGACCAAATGTGTTTGGAACGGCAGGAACTACCATTTCATCTGGCTGCCTCATGATTGTGAAGACATAAGACGAATGACGGGACCCGTATTCGACCTTGGCCCCTTGGTCAGAAATCGGACGTAACTCCACCGTGACCCAAATCGGGGACCCGAGCCTAACCGTTGGAGCGTCTGCCGTGATAGACAAGGCAAATCCACCCTCTGTTGGTCCGACCGACGTTTTTGCGGAGGGTAACGTATGTGCTCCGAAAGATTCGAAGACGCCGTATTCGGCAAGAATCGGCGGGGTAGGCAACGATACGAAGGAGATAAGTGCTGCACTGAGCATCAAGGCTTTCCGAGTCATCAGCATACATTCCGACCGTCGTGGCTTAGTGCCATCGCGCCCGGAGCGCCGATCGGTGGCGGCGATCCACCGCAGGATGCTAGCACGGCGAGCGTTAGGAAAAGCGCCGTTAAGTTTAGCGCCTTCACTCGCGCGCGACCACTAACGGCTTGGCGCAACGGAAATGGTTACGCCCTCAAAGTCTATGCTACCGGGCTTGTAATCTCCAAAGCGCTTTATGATATTGGTTGCTCTCCCACCTTTCGGATATTTCCAGAAACCTATCGTTTTATTGTAGTCTCCATGTAGCGGGAACGGCACAATGACCGAACCCCCGTAAATCCAGGACGGCCCCGCGCCGTGGTTGACTTTTCTGAGCGATGTAACCCCGACTACTGTTACGGTCGAACCGGAGATTGCTAAACGCTTGATCTCGGCGGTGTCCGTCGTCTCGTAGGTCATATATGTCCCGTCCCACTGTACCTGTCCAGGTCGTCCGATGTAGGGGCTTATCGACAGGGGAAAAAAGTCGGAAGCACCGTTAGGCAACTCCGCAAGCCCGTATTCTAGCCCTCCGCCCGCATAGCCATCTGTAAAGAGATTTCCGTCGTTATCGTAGCCGCAGTATAAAGATTCCATGTGGGAGTTGTACAGTATTGGTGAGCCTTCCCCATTCGGGAAGATGGCGACATTGGCTGCTGGGCCTACAAAGACAACTGCGAGGTTGTTTGTCTTCGGGTCTACTGAACAGCCCACCGCCGTGGTGCCTGGGAGACTCAAAGTAGCAATAGGCGTCGTGCCACCGTGCGCGTACTCTACAACCTTCGTATCATCGGATATGAAGATGTTACCTTTGTTATCCGAGCAAACCCCGAGGCCACGGGTCGGAAGTGTTCCGACCAGTTGGCCACCTGGATATGAGACGACGCAGGTTCCTCCGCAGCCCCCGGGCGCATAAAGCAGGTCACCTTCCGCTTCCAGCACCATCCACGATCCGCCGTGCTCGGCGTGCGTGGCGATCGCGCGGCTTTGCGGCGTCGCGCCCGGCGCGCTGATCGGCAGCTGCGATCCGCCGCAGCCTGCCAGCACTGCCGCTGCTATACTACAGCTCAGCACGTACCACCACACAGGTTGAGAGAGTCTCGTTATCCCTCGACGCCGCATACGCTACCGGCGCGGCCGCACATCGGATGAAGCAAGGGATACCGTAACTCCGTAAGTGTAACGTGCTGGTACCCGCCTACTTAGGACTATTTTTCCTCCGCCGGGGTATGGCCACATTGCGACCCTAGCTCTGTCTATGTAGCCTGCAGGCGGCGAGATCACTCTGGACCCCTGAATCCAGGTTTGGTGCAAGTAGGCCATTCTCGTTAGGAGCTGCGTTTGGCCTACAAGGATCGCGGTCGAACCCGAAATAACGAACTGTGCGATAGAGTATCTCGGGGAGCCTGTACGCCCCCTGCTCTCGATAGTTATCGCCACGTGCGAGCCATCCCATTGCACCTCTCCGCCGTCGGGGTTCGGGTGGGCCGAGATATTTCGGAACGTAGAGCCACCCTTGGGTAGCTCCGCGAATTGGGCCGTGTCATTCGTTCCGTCCGCGAAAAGGTTTCCCCGGGCATCATAAGAGCAGGATGTAAAGGCTGCGAACGCGGCATCTGCGTAAAGTTTGGGCCGTCCTTTGGCCAAGCGGTAGACAGCTATGGCGGACGCCGTGCTCTGAGAAACTCCGGTAAAATCGGCAACGGTCAAATTTCCGTTGAAGGGATCGGCGGAACAGCCGAGAGCGGTGAAGCCGTCGATTACGAGAGTTCGTTTCGGTGTTGTCGCACCGTGAGCGTATTCGTAGATGTGCGAGCCGGGGGACCCTGCTGCGTAAGTTGGTATAAAGACGTTGCCGTGAGAATCGGAGCAGAATGCGCCTTCGGCGTCACCGATCGGCAATGCAACCTTTCCTACGTACTTGGCTCCGGGGTACGACAAAACGTAAAAATAGACTACAGTGTCGCCAACGTAGAGCAAATCCTCGCTCTTCGCTTCCGGCAGCATCCACGACGTGACGTGAGCGGCGTGCGTTGCCAAGGCTGGCCTCTGCGGCATCAGGCCCGGCGCTCCGATCGGCGGCGATCCGTCGCAGCCAGCAAGGAATGCCACCGCCGCGGCGATGCTAAGCGCGGAGCGCGCCGACGGCGTCACGGCAAACCTTCCTCGATTCACAACTTGGGACTCACCGTTACGCCGTACGGATAGAACACGCCGTCCGTGATGGTCGCGATCGGCGCTCCTCCCGACGGATAGTTATAATACATAACGGAGCCGCCGTTATCTCCTCCTGAAGCGGCAACAATCTGCGTTCCCTGCCGTTTCGGATTAGCACTAAAGTGAGGAATCCAGGATTGCGCTTCGCTGGAAACGCCGTACAGAGCGGTGGATCCTTTGTAAATAGCTTGGCCATCGCCCTTCACGGTAAAACGCCAAACGCCGTCATCGCCGATTGCGAAATATTTGCCGTCCCAGGGAATGCCCTCGATTAAGATCCAGTTCCAACTCGAACTTGGCGATGGGTTCACGCTGATGAAGCTCCCGCTGTGCTTGTCGAGCTCAGCGAATGATGAGTAACGGTCACTGTCCGATCCCGTGACGAGGAGATTTCCTCTGTCGTTATAGGTACATGCTAGTGGGGGCGCCGTAAAGCCGCGCGTCGAGTAGATCCGCGGCTTGCCGGATGCGTGCCGATATATAGCGACATTTCCGTCGAAGTTGGCCACTGCAAGGTTTCCGGTCGTTGGATCAACGGAGCATCCGTACGGGTTGCTCTTGCCGTCTCGCAAATATCGCGCCGGTGACTTGCCGCCATGTGCGTATTCAACGATGTCGTGCGCGTCAGAATCGGTTATGAAAATATTTCCCGCCGTGTCCACACATTCCCCGGTCGGCAAGGTAAAACCTGAGAGCGTGCCCACGAGGTCTCGCTGCCAATAGCGGTATACCGTCACCGTGCCGTTGCCGTTAGAAACATAAAGTAGATCCCACTTTGCGACGCCCGCGGCCATCCATGATGCGCTGCGATTCGCTGGCGCTGAAGCCGCGTGGCTTTGCGGCATCGACCCGGGCGCGCCGATAGGTGGTTGCGATCCGCCGCAGCCTGCGAGCGCCGCAGCGGCGGTAATGGTAAACACCCGGCGGGAACGATATGAGGTTTTCGTCACTCCATTTGCTCCGTTAGTGTGGGGCGAGGCTGACGGTAACGGCCCACGGACCTTGAGGATCGGTAACGAATTTTACGAGGTGCCCTTGGGGGTAGGTCCAAAGGCCGAACTTGTAAATCCTGGTGCCGTCGTGCACGCCAACCGACGGAGCGATAAACGTGTCGCCTTCAATCCAGAACTGAGAGCTGCCGGGGAAAGCCGCGCGCTTGGGCGTCGTTGAGTCCAGTATCTTTGCCCTCAAACCAATTATTGCGACCCGGTAGACGGCAGAGTACAGCTTGCTGTGAATGAAAACGCCACCGTTGCCGATTACCACGTGCTCGCCGTCCCACTGGACCCCGCCGAGTATCAGAGGACGGATCCTCGGTCTCTTGTCGATCGTCAGCAGCGTAAAATGCTTTTGACCCATCGCTAACTCGGCGAGCTGATAGGTTTCGCTTGGGCGACTGAATCCGTTTACATAAAGGTTGCCTCTGTCGTCGTAGCTGCAATAAGTATAGTCGTCCATAAACAAGCTGTAATAGTTCGTCGGCGGTCCCTTCGCGTGCGGATAGACGCGTACGCTTTGCCCTCGCGTAACCGCAAGGTTCCCGGTAGTGGGATCGACGGCGCAACCGACGGGGTTCCCGCCGGGAGTGAGCGTTTCAATCGGCCTCGTGCCGCCATGTCGGTATTCGACGACATCTCCAGCGCGAAGCTTCGGCGTGTCGTAGTTCACGATAAAAACATCGCCGGCTTTGTCCACACAATCGCCGATGGGATTCTCGTTTGCGTTAGCTATGCTGCCAACAAGATCACCACCCGGGTACGCGTAGACCGAGACGTCGCTCGCATACTCATGGACCACGTAGAGCAGATCCTTGCTCTTCGCTTCCGACAGCATCCACGATCCGCTGTCATCCCGCTGCACAGCTTGGGTTTGAAGCGCCGCGCTCTGCGCCATGGCGCGCGGCGCGCCGATCGGCGGCGATCCTCCGCAACCTACTAGAAATTCCGCGGCTGCGCAAATGCTAAGCGCGTAGCGGCTATAACCTGAAATCCTCACTTGCCTTGCTCCATGCTCCGTGAACGTCTCGGTGGGTGGCTACGTTCTGCGTAGCGCCCCGTTTCCAGCTTTGACCAGTGCGAGCAAGGCATCCGATGTGCTCCATGGCGATTGAAGTGTCCCACCCTGCGTTGGCGCGAGCCGTTATGGCGCCGCATCGAAGAACCGTAGTAGCGCAAATGCATGATAAGCCGCAACGCGGGGGCTTAGCGCCAAGGGGCGAACGTTCTCAGCCGCCGATGCGTTCATGCATCAGGGGAGCAAGGCAAGTGAAAGTCTCGCAGTTTGGTCGCTACGTTATAAGCAGCTGCGTGGCTGCGGCACTGCTGGCAGGCTGCGGTGGATCGCAGACGCCGATCGACGTAGCAGGAGCGATGGCGTACGTTAGCACCGGTAGCACCGCTGTTCGCGCCGACTCTCTTCCATACAATAAGACGTTTAATTACACCGGCAAGCGTCAGCGGTTCACGGTTCCCGCGGGTGTAAAGTGGCTCACGGTCGTTGCCCGAGGTGCAAGCGGCGGCAGCAATCCCAGCTACAAGCTCGGCGGCCGCGGCGGCCGCATGTACGCGGTGATTCCTGTCACGCCGGGCGAACGGCTCGCTGTTCTCGTCGGGGGAGTTGGTTCGCAACACGGCGGTGGCTTTAATGGTGGCGCGAGCGGCGGGGTCTATGGATTTAGCGGACAAGGTGGCGGGGGTGCCTCGGACGTGCGGCAGGGCGGGGAACGGATCGCGAACCGCATACTCGTCGCCGGCGGCGGTGGCGGTCAAGGCGCCCCGCTCTTCCCCGGCACTTGTGGGTCGGAACTCCGTCCGCAATCTGCTTACCAACCGCCGGACGGCAACGGCGGCAAGGGAGGCGGCAGCACGGGCGGCCCGGGTCAAACCGGCGGACCATGCTACACGTGGGGCGGCGGTGGGGGCGGAGCTGGCGGGAGCCAATATCACGGCGGCTTCGGCGGCGCTGGTGGTCAGGGCATCGGAAACCCCGGCAATCCAGGATCGTTGTACAGCGGCGGCACGGGCGGAGCGGGCTGTCATGGCAGCCTCTGTCAGGCCGGAGAACCGGGAGGTGGTGGCGGCGGTGGCTACTATGGCGGCGGAGGCGGCGGAGCGGGGAACAGCAATGATCTCGACGCCTTCGGTGGCGGTGGCGGTGGCGGTGGATCCTCGTACATCGAGCCGAGTGCACAGAAATTCCAGAGTTGGCAAGGCTGGAAGAATGCCACTGGCGACGGGCTAGTGGTCTTTAGTTGGAAATGAACGCAGCAGACTTCGCGCGCCATTCGTTGGCCGTTGGTGCGCTTGCCACGATACTCGCAGACTGCGGCGGATCGCAACCGCCCATGCGGTTCACTCCAGCAACGGTCAAGAGCCCGGCCCGGAGCGCGCACATGCCCGATTACAAGGTGTCGGGGCCGTTACTTTTCGTCACCAACTTTGACGCGCCACCCTACGATGGCGTGACAATATATGACCCAACGCAGAATAACCCAAGGCCAATTGCCGTGATTAACACTGACGTCGATTCATCCAACGGCGACTGTGTTGACGGCGACGGAACTCTCTACGTCGGGAGTGATCCAGGCAGCGGATTCGGTTGGGCTTCAGAATATGCCCTCGGGAAAACAACGCCTCTGCGCATCATTACGCAAGGCATCAAGGCCCCAGCATTCTGTGCAATCGATGCGCATGGAAACCTCTGGGTAACAAACTTCGAAGGACCAACCGTTACGGAGTACTTGAAGGGATCAACGGTTCCACACTTCACCCTAAAGGATGGCTTAACGGCTCCGAACGGCATTGCCATCGATCACACTGGCAATATGTACGTTGTAAACTTTATGCTCTACGGAACGTCGAACGTTCGGGTTTATCCGCCGGGTGGTACCTCACCGTCGAGGACGATCACCGATGGGATCACGTGGCCCATTGGCATCGCCGTAGACCCAGAAGGAACGCTCTACGTAACAAACGACGTGCAATGCAATATAAAGAAGTATCGCACGGGTCAAAGCCTCCCGTACCAGACGATCACCAAAGAGATCGATGGTCCGACCGCCCTGACCTTTGCGAAATCCGATCGTATGTTCGAGGTCAACGAGGGCATACACGGTTGCCCACGCTACGGACCCGCCCCCGCGATTCTGGAGTTCCGAGCGCATGCGCTCTCCCCGTCAAAACGAATGATCAGCATTGATCTACACACTCCCTCGGGGGCGGCCTACTATCCGCCGCTGTTGCCTTGAGCTTTGCGTGGTCGCACGTAGCAAGGACTTAAGCAGATGAGCATTTCAGATCTCGGCCGTTTTTGTACGCTGCTCAGCTGCGTGACGGCCGCGCTGCTGGCAGGCTGCGGCGGATCGCAGCCGCCGATCGGCCCACCTGGCGCGATGCCGCAAAGCCCCGCAGTCGCGCAAGCTGACCGCAGCGGATCGTGGATGCGAAAAAGCGTTAACAAAAGCGATCTTCTCTATGTCTCCGACGGGAGCCACGAAGTCTACGTGTACAGCTATCCGAAAGGAACCCTCGTCGGTAAGCTGGGCGGATTCGAGGGGTTGGACGGGATGTGCGCGGACACACGCGGCAACATTTTCATCCCGAGCTTTGACCTAGGCGAAATCTTCGAGTATGCGCACGGTGGCACAAGCCCGATCGCAACGCTGACCGACTCAGCTGGACTTGCGTATGCCTGCTGGGTTGACCCGAGAACCGGCGATCTCGCCGTAGTAAACGGCTACAGCGTCGGCGGAAACGGAAACGTCGCGATCTACCGGCATGCTACGGGTATGCCGAAGATCTATACAGACTCGAATTTTTATTACTACTCCTTTTGCGTCTATGATGATCAAGGTAACCTTTTCATCGAGGGCTACGCGGAGGCGGGTGCGTTCGAGTTCTCCGAACTCCCAGCTGGCCGCGAGAGCTTTAAGGAAATCGCGCTGCACAACTACGGCTTGGAAATCGGCTTGCAATGGGAAGGAACGTACCTTGCATTGGGCGGGGCCACGGAGACTGGCGATACGTACATTTACCATATCAAGATTCGCGGCAGGACTGGAACGACGGTCGGCACGACTGTACTCAACGAGGGGCTGGCGACCGCCAACTTCTTCATACTGGGCACGCGAGTTATCGTCGCGCGATCCCCGTCGTCGGAAAACACTCAGTTCTTCCACTACCCGGCTGGGGGCACCGCGATCAAGACCATCACCCAGCCTGACGCCGTGGGCGTGGTCGCGAGCAAGGGCAGGATGTAAAGCATGACGCTACGTTTTGGTCGCCGCGTCATGGTATCAGGAGCGATCGTTGCGATACTCGCAGGCTGTGGCGGATCGCAGCCGCCGATCGGTGCTCAGGGCGCGATGCAGCAGAGTGCGGCGCTTCAAACCCAAGCCGCGCAGCGAGATGACAGCCGATCTTGGATGACGCCTGATGCCGCTTCGCAAGACCTGCTTTACGTCTCCAGCCACAGTTGGGTTTCCGTCTACACGTATCCGGGCGGTAAAAAGGTGGGGAAGCTGAAGGGCTTCTATTTGCCATCGGGACAATGCGTGGATAGCTCCAGCAACGTCTTTATCACGGACTTTGGAAAATCGCGTGTTTATATGTACGCGCATGGTGGTACGAAACTACTACGGACGCTCTACGTGCCAGGTGCTAATAGTTGCTCAATAGACTCAACCACTGGAAGTCTCGCGGTGGCGTCTTATGGTGGTGTGGGAGTATGGATCTTCAGTAACGCCAAGGGAGCGCCAATAAAGTACCGGGACCCCAGCTTTGAATTTTACTACGGCTGCGCCTATGACAACAAGGGCAATCTGTTCGTTGACGGACAAAGTAAACAAGGTACCGGCTATACTGTCTTTGCCGAACTTCCTAAGGGGGCCAGTGCCTTCAACACCGTTGAGCTTGATCAATACATCGGGTGGCCTAGTGCCGTGCAATGGGATGGTAAGTACGTCGCGGTGGGCGATCAACTAACGCCAGCCATTTACCAGTTCAGTATAAGGGGCCGTAAAGGAACGAAGGTCGGCACAACGTCTCTTGGCGGCGACCTAAGGGGCACGCTGCAGTTCTGGATCGAGGGCAGGACGGTGATTACTTCGACAATATGTGATCCTAGCAGGTGTAGCCGTAAGGTGCGGCGTGGCTCAGCTGTGATGCTATTCAACTATCCAGCCGGAGGTAACGCTAACAAAACCATCATGAGCGGCTTGCTGGGAGAGCCCAACGGTGACTCCGTGAGCCTCGCGCCACGCAACTAAGGCTCGCGGCCGTGCGGCGATGGAACTGCAGCGATGCGCCGAAGATCCATAGCCGCTGATCCGTTGATCGAGCGAGGAGCAAGGCAGATGAGGAGCTTGGGTCTTAATGGCTATGCTCTAAGCAGCTGCGTCGCTGAAGCATTGCTGGCAGGGTGCGGCGGATCGCAGCCGCCGATCGGTGCGCGTCGGAGGCCGATATCATAAAACAATGATTTTTCTCAAACTGACTGACGACTACATCGAATGCGAATCCGGCTATGGCTCCGCCCTCGCTGTCACTCGTTATTTCGGGGAACATTGGGATCGCGTCGCGTCAGATTTGCTTTGCGGAGTTGCCGACGTGTTTCAAGACGTGGGCATCGTTATTACTCAAAAGATTGGCGCGGCGCTCTTGGAGAGGTTCAAGAAAGAGGAGCGGTGGACACCGATTGGTCCCAGTAGCAAGGCGGGAGAGTCGTTGTGGTCCTTTTCTGAAGAGCACGGATGGCTGTTCGTCCCGTCGTGCCGAGAAGCGGTCGAATTCGTTTCGTCACGAACGTGGGGAGCCCATACCGAAGCCGAAGCCGCCATTTTTACGGTGTTCCAGGGTTATCGAGCCTTTCGGGATCTTCTAATTTCAAAGACCTGGAATGTTCAAGATGGCGATCTCCAACGTTCCGTAAAAGTACGCTGCATCGATCGCTCGTTATTTCATATGAAGTGGGGCCCGTGCATTTGGCAGTTTTTTCCGGACTCTATCGAGCTTCTCCATCTCCTAAGGCTTGTAGATCCGGTGGTCGCAAGGGTGAATACAGCTTACAGCGAGTAGCCCCGCCGCCCCGCACGTTGCGCGGCATTCGCGAATCCGAGGCCGTTATGCATTGCGGGCTTTGGGCTTCACGGGCATTGCTGCTGCGCGGCATAGCGGCGACGGTCGCGAAGCAGCGTAGCGGGCTTAGCGCGGCTTCGATCGCATTGGGGCTAGGCAGCCAAGCCCGCGGCTTGTCTGGTCCTTGCGGCTCTGATCGAGGCAGCAGGGCAGGCAAGAGCCTCCCGCAACCTCGGCATCGGCGGTTGCGGAAACGGTGGCATAGACGGAGGGGCAGGGTCTGAGAATACAGCGTAGCAATCCGCGCAACTTTTTCGCGCGACGGCGGCCATACCGCTCCTGATTGAGTCGCGATAAGCTCGAAGGATAGCGCCGTTGCGCTCCGCTGGAAAGCCCTTCGCCTCCACCCAGATGAGAGAGGACATCCTGCGGACCCGAACGCCGGCCAACCTATATGCAAAAACCTCGCTGTAGCCGCGGACGAGTAGACGGTTGCCAGCCGTCGTGATGATCGTGTTTGGGGGGAGGAAGTTGCGGTTTCGCGGTCCGCGCACTTCGTAACCCGAGGCGAACGGGCCCGTCTTGACAATCGTCGCGTCGGTAAAGCGTCCAGATGCGGAGGAGCAGTCGTGTCGAGCTGTCGCCCGACCACCTTGTTGCGTCTTAGTGAGACCGCCACTGCACGCGATGATGATCGGCGCCACAAACAAAAGCACGGCGAGGGCGCGCCGCTGACCACAGCATAGAGCCATACGTCCCCCAATCCACGGTGCGAGCTTTTTTCGTTTTCGGGACCGCAGTTGCGAGCGCCTGGCATCGCGGCGCTGCACGGCATCGCGGCATTGCGCGTTGCGGGCTTTGCGGGCATTGCAGCTACGCAGCGTAGCGGCGCCGATCGCGCAGCGGCCAAAACTACAACGCGGGGGCTTAGTTCCAAGCGCCGAACATTCTTAGCCGCCGATCCGTTCACGGGGCGAGGAGCAACGCAGATGAGAAGCTTGGGTCTTGGCCGATACGCGCTATGCAGCTGCGTCGCTGCAGCGATGCTGGCCGGGTGCGGCGGATCGCAGCCGCCGATCGGAGCGCTGGGCGCGATGCCGCAAGCACCAGCGATTGCAATGCAGGCCGAGCGGGGCGGATCGTGGATGGGGCCTGATGCCGCGAGACACGACCTACTCTACGTTTCCGATTTTTTCACCGTCAAAGTGTATACATATCCTCAGGCCGAACTTGAGGGTGTACTGCGAGGGTTCGATGCTGCGCTCGGCGAGTGCGTCGACAGCCGGGGCAACGTATTCGTCGTAGACGGTAACGCGAATCAAATCGTCGAGTATGCGCATGGAATGAGGACGAAACGCGCGGTCCTTCAGAGCCCCAGCCGTCACCCCAACGGCTGCTCCGTCGACCCCACGACCGGCAATCTGGCCGTTGCGGCGAGGGGTTACAGCTCATACGGCACGCTTGAAGTCTACAAGCGCGCACGCGGAACACCGACGCAATATAGAGATCCCACATTTCAGCAGTTCTATTTTTGTGGCTACGACTCTCATGGAAATCTCTTTGCTGACGGGGCAACGTATAGATATGCATTCGCGTTCGCGGAACTACCAAAAGGAACAAAGACTCTAAAAAATGTCGCCCTGAACAAAAGCATACTTGTTGGTGGCCAGGTTCAGTGGGACGGCGCGAACGTGGCGGTCGCCGACACAAGTTCACATGTGATCTATCAGTTCACCGTTAGGGGCGGCTATGGCGTCAAAGTGGGCACAACCGACCTCGGTCGAAATGCCTATTACATCTGGCAGTTTTGGGTTCAAAGGCCAGCCGTGATAGTGCCCAACTCATTCCCAGAACGGAGCCGCGAGCGGTCCAATGTGCTCTTCTACAAATATTCTGCCGGCGGCAGGGCCACGAAGAGAATCGCCGGACGTCTTGGGCACTATGCATTTGGTGCCGTGGTCAGCCTCGCGCGTCACTAGCCCCGCCGCCCCGCACTTTGCCGCGCCCCGCACAAGCAAGCGGCACCGGAACTGCGGCGGCTCTTCTTCCGGGGCGTTCGGCGGTGGTCGCGGCCTGTGCGGACCGGGCGCTCGGACTGGGTGAAAAGCCACAAACCGTCAAAAGCGTTGATCTCATGGTTGCCGAGATTATTGCCTCAGTTCTGTTGGCGCAGGCACTGCAATCGCCGCCAGCGTCCCGTTTATCGCCCGACTGGAAGCCCGTCGCCGTTCAGGACAAGACCGAATACGCTCGCTTCGTCCGCGGAGAACCAGACGGAAGCGTGAGCTCAATCAGCGGTGCGCGAAAGGTCTGCGACTGTGACCCGATGAGGGAGGCCAACACGATCGCTGGAATTTTTGCGCAGGTTCCCGGCGTCACGGTAGCGCGAGCAACGGTGACAGCTTGCGGGCAGCAGGCTCAGCGAATACTCATGACTGGGCATGCAAACCCGTCAGACCAGCAGACGAACAACATCGAGATGTTCTTATTCCGTGAGGAGCCAGCCATAATCGAACTCATGTATGTATTCAAGCTCAGCGCGCCGCTCCATGACGACGAAGCCGCACTCATGACGCTCTGTCCCAAATAGAGCGACACTACAGAAGAGCCTCCGCAGTTCCGGTGCCGCTTGCTTCTGCGTACCGGGCCGGGAAGGGCGACGTCACAGGCAAACGACGCCCTGAGCGACTCCATCTACATCAGATTGTTGGTAGACTGTGTACGTGACACGGTGTGGGCCACGTGGAAGTTCGGGAAAGAGCGCAGTTACCACGACTAGCTCGACGCCTTTCGCGGGCAACGCGACCGCCGGGCTGCCATCGACGCTGAAACCGATCCAGTCGTCGAGGGTGAACTGGCCGACGGCGAAGAATTCCTGCTGCTCGACCATAACGCGGACCATCGCTGAATTAGCGTTCCTTGCAGCACTCTCGAAATATGCTACCGGCCCACTGTCAACCACCGGGATCGGGATGGGTTTGCATGGCGAGCCCGTTAGTGAAATGCCGTCGCGTGGCATGATGCTCACTACGGAGCATGAAATAGGCCTATTCGAGTGATCGACCTGGGAAGGCGGGATTAGCCTTTCGGTAAGCAGCATTCCGCTTTGTGACGGTGGCAAAAACAGCAACTGCTGAAGATCGCCGCTTGCGCTAGCGAGGCGAACAAAGCTGGTAGAGTTCTTTGTGGCCAGACCCTTGCCTGAAATGACCGTGTCGTTTGCCGAGCAGTGAGGACCAGCAGAATCCGCGGCTGCAGCTGGCGGGATGCCGTTGGACCAGCCGAGTCCGAACACCAATGCGACCGGTATCAACGTGAAAAAGGCGCGCATCGCAGCCCCTTTCAAGAAGGCTTTAACGCTACCCCGCGCAGATATTGCACAAGGGCCTCAGCAGTTCCGGTCGGGCGGGCTTTTGGACAGGCGAACTGGGAGTATAGGCTAAGGAAGTCTAAGGCCCAAGAGATGGAGGGTCCCCGCTCACGTTCTGACGCAAATCTATGATCGACTCACAAACCAAGACAGCCATCGTCCTGAGCGGTGGTGGCGCGCGAGGCGCCTTTGAGGCGGGGGTCTTGTCGGGCCTGCAAGACCGCGTTAGCTTCGATATCGTCTGCGGTACATCGATTGGCTCTATAAACGCTGCCTTGACGGCTCAACGTGCTTTTGACGAGCTGGCTCAACTCTGGCAAACGATATCAACGTTGAAGGTTGTTCGGTATATTGACGTTGTGCAGAAGGTCAATGCTTTCGTTGACGACGTCGAAGGGCTTCGCGGCAAACCCCTTGCTGCCCTAGGGAACTTTCACTTGGTAAACGATTGGTGTAAGATCGGCTCAAAGAAAGGGTTGCTTTCGCTTCGCGGCATTTATGACGAAGAGCCGATTCAAGGACTTCTTACAACCATCCTCAACGTAAATGCCATCAAATCCACGCTCATCTTGACAGCGACGAACCTCACGAATGGAACGTCAGACGCGTTCTATCACTTTGAGAATGCAGATGAAGCCACGCTCGATCGATTTCTGAAGTCGCGCCTTCCGGATCCGTCGTATGACATGGAAAAGGTGAACTACGTCAACGTGGTGAGAGCATCTGCTGCGATTCCAGGTGCATTTCAACCAGTTAAGATGAACCTTGGGAAACCCGGCGCCGACTTTGAATATGTTGACGGTGGCGTCGCAAATAACACGCCCGTGAACCTAGCGGTTTCAGCCGGAGCAACGCACATCTACGTCGTTTTTATGGACCCCGCTGGCCTCTTAGGGACGGTCGAGCCAACCACAAATCTCTACGAGATTGGCTTGGCTTGCCTGACGGTCATGCAGCAGAAGATTATGGAGACTGATCTTCGGGCTGCTAAGGACACTGACGGAGTGACGTTCACGGAAATACGACCCGATCAGCCACTCTCTGTTGGCGTGCTCGGTTTCAATGACCGGGCGGGACTAGAGGCCGCATACGCGCAGGGAGTGGCAGTCGCCCAAAAGGTCTGAGGACGGCCAGACTTTATCTCGACGGCTTGGATCGGCGCAAGCCTAACCTAGCCGGGCCGACCGTAGGGGATCCCGTTTTGGCCTCGCCAACAAAGGAGGCAGGCGCGGACGCATAAAGTTCCCGCGGACTAAATGGGGAGGTTGGGATTGCGGCTTTCTGAAACACGAGCATTCCTTTTCCTGGCAATAGTAAGCGCCACAATCGCGGCGTGCGGCGGAGGCGCGTCACTAGGCGGACGCTCGACCGGACTGATTCCGAACGGTGCGCACGCGGCGGACCGCCCGCCAAGTGGAAGCTCACCCATCCAGCACGTCGTCGTCGTGATCCAGGAGAATCGCAGCTTTGACAATTTCTTCGCGACCTATCCGGGCGCGAACGGAACGACGAGCGGACAGGCCGCACCGATGCCGACTCCGATTCAGCAGTCGTGCACGAGAAAGGGCCAACCGGTCATCACGTACCCCACGACGGTGGAGCTCATGAAGGTGTCGTTGGTAGGAGCTGGATTCAAGAACAACTTCGGAGAGGACAACGACCTGGATCACATCTACGGTGGCTACCTCGCCGAATACGACAACGGCAACATTGATGGTTTTGACCTCGTTAATTTTGGTGCGGACGGCAGCGGGACGCAGGCCGAGTGCACGTACGCGTACCAGTACGTCGATCCCACCGACATCAAGCCGTACTGGGACATTGCAAACCAATACGTGCTGGCGGACAACATGTTCGACACGCAGGGCAGCTCCAGCTTCACCGCGCATCAAGATCTGATCGCCGGCGGCACCGTCGTCAACCATAAGGCTTCAAAATACGGCGATAACAGCATCATCGACAACCCGTACAACATGCCGTGGGGCTGTGCCCCGGACTCGCCGCCGGGTACCGTCACGTCGCTGATAACGACCAGCGACCGGTATCTAGAGGGTGCTGGCCCGTTCCCATGCTTCACCTACAGTACGATCCGCGATCAGCTCGACGCCAAGAAGATCTCGTGGAAGTATTACACGATGCCCCCAAACGGCGACGGCGGCATCTGGAGCGCGTTCGACGCGATTAAGGCAGTCCGAGAAGGCCCCGAATGGCACACGAACGTCACGAGAAACCCGAACGTCATCTTCAAGGACATCAAGAACGGCAAGCTGCCTTCTGTGGCGTGGGTGACGCCGGATGGACCCAACTCGGATCACCCCGCTGAATACAAGATCGTCGGCAAGAAAAAAGTCCCGGTCGATGACGGCCCCTCGTGGGTCGCCTCGATCGTAAACGCGGTCGGCCAGAGCAAGTACTGGGACTCCTCGGCGATCGTCATCCTGTGGGACGATCCGGGCGGGTTCTACGATCATGTGAAGCCGCCTTTCATCGACAATCAGGGCGGCTTGGGCTTCCGCTTGCCGATGCTCATCGTTTCACCCTACGTTCAGGCGCACGTCGAGCACACGCAGTACGAGTCCGCGAGCGTCCTAAAGTTCATCCAAGGCAACTGGAACCTCGGAACACTGCCCCCGTCGCCGGACGTGCGCGCCGCGAGCATCGGCAACGCCTTCAACTTCAGCCAGAGCCCGCGACGGTTTCACAAGATCAATTCAAAGTACTCCGAGTCGTTCTTCCTCAAGCAGCAGCCCTCAGGGCTTCCAGCCGACACTGAATAGGAACCCCCCTTACGAAAGCGTTCTCGCCTACGGCCATCGCCTCCCGACACTTCTTACCGACCGGCGCCACTGCTACTCGGCGCCTAAAGCCTGAGTTGACAAGCAAAGAGCAACGCCCTCCACCGCCGATCATCAAATAAGATGATGGCGGCGCGTTTACGAGCGAGCTGATGCTTAAATGGAGAGCCGAACGGAAGATCGACCTCCACTAGTCGAGTCTGATAGGTTGAACCGCAAGGCGCGACGATTCGGCACGTGGCGGATCTGCTGCGGCATTTCGTGTATAGCGCATAGGCGCTGTTAGACGGTTCTGACCCCGGGGATCGGCCCGACCGGAACTTCGCAGTTCCGGTGCCGCCTGCTTCGGTGGAGCCGGGCAAAGGGCGGGGCGGCGGATGGGTGCTAGCCTAGGTTTCTGCGATCAAAATACATCGATACATTGAGGTCGGCGCCGATTTCATAAATTTTCCCGAGCAACTCACCCGGGATCACACCGTTAGGAACCTGCTCGTCTGCGAAAACCAAGATGACCCAGCTAACCACAGGCTCCGAGCGTCTGGCGAACTCTCTTATTGTGCAAATGCGCGATCCCAGCTTGTCAAAGAGAGCCGCGAAATGCCTTTCAGCATCAATTTCGCTGTCATCGACTCCAGACCTGAGGGCCCAAAAGTCGTGCTTCCAGATCTTGCCCGGGATTCGCTCGTCTCCAGCTTTGTGAGCCTCGGTCGGCTGAATCTCAAGCAACGCAGTAATCTCATCTGGATTATGCATAAAGCCGAGCTCAACGTACTGTCTCACGGTCTCGGAGTTCCACCGAGGAACTCTCCTCTCATCGCTGCTGGCAAAGGTCTAAGCAAATGTTTCCGTTGATGATGGCGGGATAGATGTCCACTGCGCCCGCAAAATTCGGGCCCCCTTGCAGCGTGTCCGAAACGTACACGTACTGTGGGCTCCCTTTTTTGTCAAGATTCGCCCCCTTTACGGCACTGACGCCCAGCGTCATCCCCGGTACGCCGCCGCTCATCGTGGTCTGCGCCCCGCCACATCCGGCCAACACGGCAACGGCCAGCCCAATACCTAAAGCATTGCGGCTGGTTGTAATGTTTTCATTTGCGCTGTCTCCTTCGCATTTTGCCCGGCTTTTAGCTAATTTTGCGTAACCGAGATTGCGGCCACGACGGGGCCGCAGCCACTGTCAGGCGGATCTTGGCTATCAAACTTCAAAGTCGTGAGGCTCCCTGCTTTGAACTTCCACCTTTCAGTTGCGAAATCTCCGTTTCGCGGGCTGTTCCCACCGGAAATGTTCCAAGTGAAGGTTGTGAACTGACGGTCTGCCGTAACCTTCAGCGACTTAACGGTCGGCGGACAATCGCCGTTTCCCGAAAGCAAGAACGAAAGTGTATACGTGCGGTGCCTCGTCGCAAACGCGCTGGCTTCGATGCCGCCCACCATATTATAGCCGTCAAGATCCACGCTACACAGGCCATCCATGTTCCAGTAGTTGGAGCTGAGGACGTCGATATTGCCCTTCGAGACTTCCCAGGACGGGGCAAATACTTGGCCTTTGTAGTAGACTGCGTCGCCGTCGCCACCTGGTTCTGGGACTTGAGAGAAGTCGCCATCCGAGAGAATTCCCGAGCCGCCAGAATACGGCGGACAGTTGCTAGACTGCTGACGTGCTTCTCGCTGCATAGCCACCTGCGGAAGTGCGCCACTCATTGCCGTTTGCGAACCGCCGCATCCGGCCAAAATCGCGACGGTAACGCAAAGGCCCAACATTTGAACGGGTAGAGATAGCGTGTTCATGTTCGTTTTATGCCTTTCAATCTAACGTACGCCCGCCGGCTTAAAGGCGCTAGCGCCGGTATTGCTACCTGGCGTGTCGACAACCGAGTAGGGTTTCCTGAACTCATCTCTGTAAACAAATACACGGTTGGAAAACCAATCCGGCACAAAGATGTAGTCCCTGAAGCCAAGCGAACCGCTGGTGAGGTAATACCCGGCGACATCGCCCTTCAGATTATACTTTGCATTCGTCCGGCCTAAAGCGTAGACGTGCGTCACGTAAGGTTCGTTTGGTCGGTAATCGTTCACATATAGGTTTCCGGAAGTCGCCAACGCAATGCCGGTAGCCTGGCTGAGTCCTTGCAGGCCCAACGAAACGGGTTGTTGCGACCCTTTAGGTATCTCGGAAACACCAGTGTTTGGGTCCGAAAAGTATAGGTTTCCGGACCCATCAAAGAAATCTTGAATTGGATTTTGAATCAGATTGTTGGTAATGTATTCCGATGGTTGAGACGAGCCGGCGGGGAAAACGTCGATTCCGGGAGTGCTACCACGATTCATGACGTACACCTTGCCGGTCGCATCCACTGCTACACCTTGAGGCACTGTCAAACCCTGCGATAGGGTCAGACTGGGCGAAGTGTGGCCTGGCGGATAGATCGCGACGTTGCCCGGGGGGTTTTGGTTGACGACGTAAAGATTTCCCGACTTGTCAATGGTCATACCGAACGGACCATTAAGTCCCGTGGTTATTGCGCCGATTAGTGAGGCGCCATTCTTGTCGAGGTCGTAGATGTAAACCGCGTTGTTGGCGGTGTCCGAGACATAAAGCCACGGGTGACGCGGATTGGCCTTTGGTTTCATCCACCCGCCTTGCGCCTTATGGACAACCGGCACGACACCTTGCGGCAGCGCATTCGGCGCAGCCGATTGCCCGCCGCACCGGGCCAGCAATACAACAAGGCCTATGCCCATAGCATAGCGCCCAAGACCTGAACTCATCATCTCCAGCCCTCCGATGCCCAAGGTTCGACGGGGCTAAGGCGTCTCCAGCCTCGGGCTCCGGGCGGGATGGTTACCGGCCGCCACGATGACGGCGGGCGCGGGTTACCGAGAGGCGACGAGGTTGGGGGCCTCGACCCGGTCTGCCGCCGTTTTTGCTAGATTTGCCAGATTTGAGCAAATCTGCAAGCCGACGTCATCTCAAACGCTGCTATGTCTAGCTGCGACGAACGATGGGGATCGCAAAATGCGAAGACTCTCATAGGCCGTAGGGGAAAAAGAGTTAGCCCCAGCATGATTCGAACCACTCCTCGAGGGTTCGGAGAGTTCCGTCCGCGCTGATTCGTGCTATGTCGATGCAGCATTAGCTTAGCGTTTATTTTCGTACTCGGACGACCCAGTACTCAGCACCCCCTAGCCCAATAGGCTGGCGCCGGGCCCTGATCCATGCTGCTACAAGCCACTTCTGCCCGCGGATCGAGATAATGTAGCGAGCGAGAAGCGTGATCTTAGGGAGGGCAAGGATCGCAGGCGGTATTGATTTCGTTTCATGTCTTATGGTTGCGGCTTGACTTTGTGCATCACGAGCTGTCCATTCTTGTAGTAGTCTAGTTGGTTCGTTACCGACTTCTGCAGCAGCCAGACTTCATTTATGTTTACCCAAGTATCAGTCGAAAGTGTGATCAGTTGAATGTTAGCCTTGCTTCCATCAGCCGCGGTCTTGACCGTCTTCATGTCGTAACGCTGGTCAACTACGGCAGAGTTTCCAGCGACCTTTACGGAAAGCAAAGTCGTCGTGCTGATTTTTAACGGGTCCTTCGGGAGCCCGTCCACCTCTTGTATAATTTGTGACGCAGTCTCACTCTGTCCAGACGAGTCGATACTTACAAAGTCTGGAGCTAAGAGTGCTGCAATCGCCTTGGAGTCGCGTTCGGCCATGGCGGTTTTCATGGCCGCATAGCGCGCTTGAAAGGTTGCCCGCGCGGAAGGGTCATCGGCGCGTGCACCGGTCGCGTTAAAGGTGAATAACAGGAGGGCCAAGAGAGTTAACAGCTGCTTGATCATGACTAGGGCCGGTACTGGCTGCGGATTGCCGGTTCCTTCGCTGGCTTAGTGAGGGAAGGAACCTGCTAATCTCTTGGCGGCGAAACGTGCATAATCACGTTTGCGTTATAAGCGTCCTTTACCCAAACGGTACTATCGAACGAGAAGTGAAGCTCGGAACACCCTAAACCAGGAAAGCTCATAACCTCGATGCCGTCGCTTTTAGTAAGACGCACAAGTTTGTCACAACCCGCGATCCAGGCGGAGCCGTCTGGTGCCGGCCTTATTGCGATCGGCGAGGGTGAACGCGTTATCGTTGACGGCATACTCGAAAGTCGGATTACGCTAACTTGGCCGTTCGGATGCTCGTGAATGACTTCAAACGGAGTTGAGGCCCACGCCGAGCCATCAACCCCGATCCGCGAGACCGTGATATCTGTCGCGCCATAGAGGTCACCGGCTTTAAGCGGGATAGGCCCCCGGTAATAATGCGCTTGCGGGTTCGGAATCGATCTAAGCTCGACGAGATTTTTACCCAGGGTCGCGTAGATAAAGCCAGAAGGACCCTGGAAGACGTTTTCCACCGCCGCCTCGAGGGCCAGCAGTTTATTAGTTCTTGGAAAGACCGCGTAAACGGTGTCGCGTTGAAATCGCGTACTTCCTGACTCAAACCAAAACGTTCCGTCTGGATCGCGACCGAAGAATGTCGGTCGATCCATCAACTCGGTCCCCGAACGACGAAAACGAAAATCGACGGAACCATTACTAGCGAGCCCATAAATCCAATCGTCCCCGTACTGAATCACCGTTGTGTTATCAAAAGATCCAAGGAGGTAAAAGTAATACGGGGCCCATGTCGGCAAAGGGGACGGCCGCGGCGGCGGCGACCCAATCCAAGACCTCACGCTGTGAAGCGGATAATACCGGCCGTAGTAACGACTCCCCCACGGCGCCCACATTACTCCGGCTCGATCGTCGTGAATTCGGAAGAGAGCATAGGGAGCCTCTTCGACTATGGCAGAGCCGTCGGCGAGCGTTGTGAGTGCACCAGGGTAGTAGATAGAATGAAACGCGCTCCTAGTGAATGTTGCTAGAACGCGCGCGCGCCGTACCGTGTAGTGTGCGCATGGTGGCTGGCCAGCGAAGCTTGGCGGATTCGACAAGGCGCATGGGCTTTCGGCAACAGCAACGGATGCACGGCCAAATGCCATCGCAGCCCCGCAGATCACAAGGTAGCGCGCAACGTTTCGTATTTCTAACGCGGAACCCCAAAAGCGAGGTTGCATCGCTGCTTAGGGTTCTACCGGCGTCGGCAAAGGCCCGCAGCGAGACAAGCGCCACAGGCAGCGCGTCGCGCGCCCGATGCACGCGCAGTGACCGTGCGTCACCACATAGCGCTAAAAACCGTTATGCCATATATCGTTTGCGATGCGCCGCGGTTTTTGCAAACGGGCTCGCAAAGCTCGCACGAGGCGTTACGGCATGCCAGCCCGATCGCGAGAGTTGGGGAAAGCCTTATTCTAAAGGCTTTTTGGCCAAGCGCGAGATTCCGTGGGCAAGGGAGAGGGAGGCCGGTTTGTTGGACGAGCCCATAGTCAACACGCCTCAGCTCAATAGGCTGGCGTCTGGCCGTTATCCATGCTGCTACAAAACCACTTCTGCCCGTGATCGCGAAGCCGTGGGCGCGGCAGCGGAGAGCGAAGCTGCTGGTCTACGTCGATTCGTATTCCTCGCTCGCGAGTGCAGTCGCAGCTTCGGGTGTAAGTGCAGCGCCTCTACGTGATAGTCACAGCCAATGTTGCATCCGTGATCCGATTCCGTGGCGCGGTATCCAGTATGATGTTGATCACGAAGCGTGCCCGTGAGTTGCAGACTCTGTAGCTTCCTCTTGCATTCGGGCTGGCGCAAAGGCTCCGCATCCACGGCACTGGGTTGCCTTGCTCGCACTGGTCAAAGCTGGAAACGAGGCGCCACGCCGAACGTAGCCAGCCACCGCGACGTACACTGGAAGATGGAGCAAAGTAAGTGAGGATTTTAGGTTTTAGCCGCGACGCGCTATGCGGCTGCGCGGCTGCGGCAATGTTGGTGGGTTGCGGTGGATCGCAGCCGCCGGTCGGCGTGCCCGCTGTGAGCGCCAACACCGCTGCTGCTTCTCGCAGTCAGACGTTTCAATTTACGGGCAAGAAACAGATGTTTAAAGTGCCGGGAGGCGTCGCGAAGATCACAGTCGTGGTTCGCGGCGCCGCAGGCGGTACTGGCGGTCGCGGTGGTCGCGTTTTCGCGATTATTCCGGTTACGCCGGGAGAAACGCTCGCGGTGTTCGTCGGTGGGCAGCCACTCGGGGTCGCGAGCGGATTTAACGGCGGCGCTAACGGCGGCATGAATCGTCACGGATTTCACGATGGATTCGGCGGCGGTGGCGCGTCCGATATTCGGGAGGATGGTGATCGCTTGATCGATCGCATTGTCGTCGCCGGAGGCGGAGGTGGTCACGGCGGTCCAATGTATGGCTACGCCTTCGGGGCCGGCGGAAAGGGAGGCGGCAGCATAGGCGGTACCGGCGACTCAGGCGGAGCTAGCTCGGGCGAAGGCGGTGCAGGAGGAGCGGGTGGCACACAGGCCAGCGGGGGACTCGGCGGCGGCGGCGGAGGCGAAAACAACGGGCATCCAGGTGCTAACGGATCACTCGGCCGCGGTGGTGGCGGCGGCCAGGGCTGCCAGCAGCGGAATCTATGCCCGAATTTCGGTGGTGGTGGTGGCGGCGGCGGCGGGGGCTATTATGGCGGCGGTGGCGGCGGCGGCGGTGATGGGGGTTTTAATGGGAGCTACGCTTCTCACGGAGGCGGTGGCGGCGGAGGTTCGTCTTATATTGAGCCCAGCGCACTGCGCTTTCAGAGTTGGCAAGGCTGGAAAAATGCAATGACAAACGGCCTCGTTGTCATCAGTTGGTGAGTGAAATGAAGCCTTCAGCGTTGAGTTGCTTGGCGCTTAGCATTTGCGCCGCCGCTGCGATGCTCGCAGGCTGCGGCGGATCGCCGGCAATCGGCGCGCCGGGCGCGATGCCGCAAAGCCACGCGATCGCCACGCACGCTGAGCATGGCACGTCGTGGACGCTGCCGGAGGCGAAGAGCCAAGCCCTCCTCTACGTCGCTGACGCTGGAACGGGCAGTCAAGCCGCCGTCGATGTGTTTTCCTTTCCTGGCCTAAAGCTGGTTGGAAAGCTCAGCAACGGATACCGACCGTTTGGAGACTGCGTCGATGCCGGCGGAAACGTGTACGTTGTCGATGGGCCGCAAGTCGTCGAATACCGCCACGGATCTTCGACGCCCATACGGACGATCTCCGGTCCGAGCGAAAGTGGTTTGAGTTTCAATTGGTCGTGCGCGATCGATCCGAGTACCGGCAATCTTGCTGTAGTGACAGATGACTACGGTTACTTCGGCAACGTCTACGTGTATCAGCACGCTTCCGGAACGCCGACAGAGTACGGGCTTTTTACCGTCCTCATACCGAGCAACTGCACCTACGACCCCCACGGAGACCTGTTCGTTGTAGGTGAGACGACTATCTCCAATCCGCCCGCCGTCAACGAGCTGCGCTCGGGCAAGAGGACCTTTGGAATCCTGCATGCGAACGATTTACAGTCCCTAGACGGGAGCGGCGGAGCTTTTTGGTATGGCGGTCAGCTTGTGTTCGGAGAGAACGGAGCCTACGACGCGCAATACAAGATCGGTGGTGCGCGCGATAATCGAGCATCTCAAGTCGGCCAAACGCCGATTCCGGGAGTCGGCAGCTTTCACACTGGTTTCTTCATCGTGAATGGCCGCCTGATACAGCCCAGCACAAATCCAAACTCGGTATTCGTGTATACGTATCCCGGCGGAAGCAAGCTCGGCGAAATCGATGGCTTTGGCGAGCCGCTGAGTGCGGTTATCAGCCCCCCTCGCCGTTAGCCGCGCCCGCTCCCGGCAAGCGGCGGCGCCGTGGCACTTCTCATATTTGTGTCGGCAAATCGGCACTTCCTTATTTCAGCGTTTCTTTTCGTACTCGGACGAGCCAACACTCAACGCCCTCTAGCGCAATAGGCTAGCGTCTGGCCTTGATCCATGTTGCTACAAACCACTTCTGCCCGTGGATTGAGAAGCGGTGGGCCGAGGCGGTCTCGGATGTCTCTTTACTATGTTTGGAACGCTACGCATCAGTCGCGGCGCTATTTGGTTTTAGCTTCGGCCCAAGGCCGCCGATCGGCGTGGTGGCAACAGGCGCCTGGGCCGAGGCGGCTTGACTCATGGCAACCTGGCCGCTGCGATGGAACTGTGGCGCGGCGCCGAACATCCTTAGCCTCAAGGAGCAAGGCAGATGAAGAGCTTAGATTTTGGCCGGTATGTAGGCATTAGTGTGGCCGCAGCAATGCTCGTAGCGTGCGGTGGATCGCAGCCGCCGATCGGTGCTCCGGGTGCGATGCCGCAAAGCGCCGTACCTACGACCGCGAGAACAAATCTTCAGGATTTCCGACACGATAAGCCCGCCGGGCCGCAATCGCCGATTCAACACGTAATCGTCATCGTGCAGGAGAGCCGCAGTTTTGACAACCTGTTTGCGGGCTATCCCGGCGCTGACGCGCCAACGACTGGATTAACGAGCTCGGGTAAGCGCGTTCCCCTAAGAACGATCTCACTAACACGGCACAAGGCCTGCATCCTAGGGTGGCTCGGAGAATACTTTCAAACAGCCTATGACAACGGTAAGATGGACGGATGGAATCTACTCGATGCCAGGCATCCACTCTGTCCCTATACGCGGGTCGAACGCAGTGAAACGCAACCATACTGGAACCTAGCCAAACGTTTTGCGCTTGCCGATCAAATGTTCGCTTCAACCCGCTTCGGCGAGTTCGTGGAACAACTCTACCTCATCGCCGGCACTACGAAAATTTATCCTCGCGCGTTTGTTGTTGGAATACCTAGTAGCGCGCCCTGGGGATGTGATGCACCCCCCGGTACAACGACGTCGTTGCTGAAGAATGACCGCATCGAGCAATGGCTAGGGCCCTTTCCTTGCTTCACGCAGGTTCCGACTATGGCGAACCTGCTCGATAACGCGAACGTGTCGTGGAAATTTTATTGGGGTGGTCGTAACTCGATTCTATTCAATCCGTTTGATGCGATTTCGTATGTACGTACCGGTCCTGATTGGGGGCGGAATATGAGCGCACCCGCAACGAACATTTTCTCGGACCTCTCGCAAGGCCATCTCGCCGCACTCTCGTGGGTCCTCTCGCCTTTCGCGGACTCCGATATTCCGGGAAGCGGACGCGGCCCCGCGTGGGTTAACTCGATCGTGCGCGGGGCGCAACAGAGCCGCTATTGGAAACATTCCGCGATTGTTGTCATCTGGAGCGACGCGGGGGAAGGCAACTTCTACGATAACGTCGCTCCGCCCCAACTCGACGTAATGGGGCTGGGCTTCCGAGTACCGATGATCGTCATGTCACCCTACGCGAAACGCGCCTACGTCTCGCATACCGAGTACGAATTCGGAAGCGTCCTAAAATATATCGAGGAAAACTGGAAGCTCGGCAGCCTAGGGGCGACCGACCGACGCGCAAACAGCATCGGCGACATGTTCGACTATAGCCTCTAGCGGCCACCACCAATGCCGCCCCGCCCGGCGCGCCCGGCGCCGTGGCGTTAACGTAGCGAGGAGCAAGGCAGATGAACAACTTGGGTCTTGGTGGCTATGCGTCAAGCAGCTGCGTCGCTGCGGCATTTCTGGCAGGCTGCGGCGGATCGCAGCAGCCGATCGGCGCGCCGGGCGCGATGCCGCAAACTATTGCTCCGCAGTTGCAACCGCGCCAAGATGCGCATAAGTACCGAGTGCTCTTCGACTTCGGCAGCAACGTCTACGGCTTATATGGAGCTGGCCCGGTGGCACCGCTGATCGACGTCAACGGCACGCTTTACGGAACGACCGAGTACGGCGGCACATACTACTTTCGCAGCAACCCCGGCGCTGGAACGGTCTTCAGCGTCAGCACGAGTGGTCTCAACGAGCGCGTATTGCTTAGTTTCAGCGCTTATGGTGGCGGCCCCGTAGCAAGCCTTGTCGCTGAGAATGGCACGCTCTACGGCACCACGGTCGGCGGCGGCAAATACAACGGCGGAACGGTCTTCAGTGTAAGTACGACTGGCGCGAACGGGCACGTGCTGCACAGCTTCGGCAACGGCCCTGACGGAGCGAATCCGAGGGCGTCTCTAATCGCGCTGCGCGGCAAGCTCTACGGTACAACGTATCAGGGGGGTGCTTACGGTCAGGGAACGGTATTCAGCTTACGTATTGCGGACGGCAAAGAGCGCGTGATTCACAGTTTTAGCGGTCGGCCCGATGGCGACTATCCGATGGCCGGCCTCATCGACGTGAAAGGCATGCTCTATGGCACGACGGAAGGTGGGGGCGCGAATGGTCGTGGAACCGTCTTCAACATCAGCACCGGCGGCTCGGAGACTGTTCTATACAGTTTTGGGAATCGCCCCGATGGAAACAGCCCGGTTGCGAGTCTAATTGTCGCAAACGGCACGCTATACGGCACAACTTTACAGGGCGGTTCCGCTTCAATCAATGGGGGAACAGTTTTTGGCATGAGCACGACCGGCTCAAACGAACGTGTGCTGCACAGCTTTGGCGACAACAGCTCCGACGGAGTCGCTCCCGTGGCCAGCGTGATTGCCGTCAGGGGTGCACTCTACGGTACAACGCTTCAAGGGGGCACGGGCGGATATGGAACCGTTTTCCGCGTAACGATGGGTGGCAGTGAGCGTGTGCTGCACAACTTTATCTACAGCTATGGCCACAACAGCGACGGACTCAATCCCCAGGCTGCACTTATTGGCGTGAGCGGCACTCTCTATGGCACAACACAGATCGGCGGCGTTTCACTGCCAAGCTGCCCCCATTCCGGCGATTACACGTGCGATTACGGCACGGTGTTCGCGTTGGCTCCGTAGCCTCCGCCGCCCCGCCCTTTGCACGGCATTCGCGCTTGCAAGGTCGTTGCTCCGTGAAGCATCGCGCATCAGCATGCACCACGTGGCCTCAGCAAAAACCTTATCCCATATCTCATTTTCTACGCGCAGCGGTTTTTGCAAACAGCGCTGCAAAGTTTGCACGCGGCGCGTCGATCGAGATGCGCTGCGAAAAGCTCTTATTTTACAGGCTTTTTCCGCATGCCGGCGCGAGGAGCGATCGGGCGAGGGGGGCTGGTTTTCGGGTCGTTCCCCTATGCCCGCCACGCGGGGCGCCGTGGCATTTCTTGTACTTGTGTCCGTAAATCGGCACTTCATTAGCTCGGCGTTTCTTTTCGTACTCGGACGAGCCAATACTCAACACCCTCTAGCGCAATAGGCTGGCGCCTGGCCGTGATCCATGCTGCTACAAACCACTTCTGCCCGCTGACGCGAAGCCGTGCGGTGACAGTCTCGCTGGGATACGGTATCTTGTATGATTGCGATAGAGCAGGTCACGCTGGTTCAGCTCCTTGGGTTGTAACCCCGCGTGATAGATGGGCCGCCTCGACGCAATCTCGGCATCGCGCAAGCCGCGACTGACGAGCTGTGCGACCTCGCTCTCGCGCGGATGCCAAAAAAATCGGTCAAGCGCATCTAAGCGTGCATCCCCCGTATTGCGCAGGTATGATAGTTGAGCGCGGAAACGACGACGGGGAAGTCCTGCTCGCTACGAAAAAGTCCTATATCGGTGAGGGTTTTCCGACGCCCCGCGCTTCGCGCAATCCTACCAACTGCCGGAGGCTCCTCCGCCTCCGAAGTCCCCGCCGCCGCCCGAGGAATCCGCGCCGCCGCCTCCGAACGATCCGCCGCCGTCGCCTCCGAACGAGGATGCGCCGCCGGCGCTCCCGCCGCTGCCCACGCCGAAGGACCACCAGTGACGCATGTCTTTCGTTGCGGCGGTCGGTCCCTCGCGCATCACCAAGTAGCCGTAGCGGATAGCGCCAATGATCGGCGAGACGACGACGAAAATGCGGAAGAGCATGAACAGCAAGGCGGCGATCGCGATCGCCACGGCTACGACCGGGTTCGTAATGGTGATCTCGCCCGGCGAGCTCTCGCTCACCTCGGGCGTCTGCAGCTGCGATGCTTTGTACGACGGCTCAGCCGTCGTCAGAATGTCGGCTACACCCGACGAAACGGCGCCGTCGGGATCGCCCGCCTTCATCTTGGGGCTGATGTCGTCGGCGATGATCCGGTGCGCGTCGCCGTCGGTGAGCTTGGTTTCGAGACCGTACCCTACCTCGATGCGGATCCTGTGATCGCGAATGAAGAGAAAGAGAATCGCACCGTCGTCGTGCCCGCGGCGGCCGATCTTCCACGCATGCGCGGTGTCGCCGGTCCACGTTTCCAGCGGAACGTCGCCGGTGGTCCGATCGATGTAGACGATGACCTGATGGCCGGTGGTCTTTTCGTAGGCCTCGAGCTCGTTTTCGATCGAAGCGCGAGCCGATTGCCAGAGCGCGCCGGCGTTATCGGTGACGTAGTGCTCGGGCGTCGGCGGGATCGTAAAGCTCGCGGCAAGCAGAAGGGCGGCGATCATGCTTCGCGATTCTGCTTGGCGAAATGGGCGCGCAACTCCTTACCGATGCGCCGACGGCGCGGACGATCGCGACGATCTTCGATCGTGCGCGAGGAGCGGGCGCATTTCGGCGTACTTCGCTGACTTAGGCCACTAGACCGATACGCTGCACTGCGGACACGATTCAGATCCCGACCGATAGGGAACGCAAGGTAGGGCTCGCGCTGGGAAAAAACTAAGAGCGCCCGCCTAAACGAACGCGCTTAGGAACGACGAGAAATCCTGTGTCAACGACCGCGACCACGGAGCCGCTCTGTCCAGATGCGTCACGGAACCTTCTGCGTTTTTCCTGCAACCGCCGCAAGCGGCTGAGCCGCTGGGGCTTTCTTTCCATGCTGCTAGAAACCACTTCTGCCCATGATCGCGAAGCCGTGGGCAGGCACTCCGTTGACGGCGTCGTCGCGAACAATGCCTCATGGATACGATGGACATCGCCGAGGGATGCTACATAAGGGCCTTCACAAGGGCCTTCACACTTCCGGTTGGGTCCTTGCTTCCGGTTCCTCAGGCTGTAAGCGAAATTTCTTCGGATCGCTGATATCGGTCACGCTGAGGTGATGCGTCATCCGCTGGAAGCGATAACCATGGCGGGGATCGAGCCTAGTCAATCCTTCACGAAGCGACCTCAGATGATGCCCTCGCTGACCACGACGGCGAGCGCAATTGTGATCGGCAACCTTGTCGTCGTTTCAACCCACATATATTGCCCGGCAGGATTGATCTCCAGAAATACGTGACGCCCATCGATAAAGTCTAAAGCCCAGTAGGTTAGTCTAAACTTCATCATTGCGCGGATCTTGACTTCTATTGATGACGGAAGCTGGAGTGGTGTCTCGTCGATGTCAAATGGTCGGTGTCGCCAATCGATCTGGGTCTCACCTATGGTTAGGAAGAATCTGCGCTCTGATTTGTGCGGGCTAAACAACTACTCGAATTTGCACCGCGTTAGCGTGCTAAGCGATCTTTACAAGATTTGCCCCGTCCAAATTGCATCGGAATAGGTTCGACTGCGGGTACCCTCCGCTGATGATGGCGGCAACGCGTCCACTGCCATCCCAGCGCACGAAGAAGCCGGCTTTGATGGTAAGCTTGCTAACTCCGTCAGAATCGAGACAGACGGTGTCAACGCTGTCGACCGGGCTGTCCGAGGTTGGACTTGAACTGAACGTTAACACTCCGTTCGTTCTCCAGGCGGGAAAGACGCAGAAGCTCTCCTGTACAGATAGTACTCGCTCGTTGCTACCATCATTGCTAATGACGTAAATTCCGTCACGCCTAGCGCGGTTCGATTGGAACGCGATCAGCTTGCCATCCGGTGAATAGATGGGGTTTTCGTTACTCCAAGCGTTACTGGTAATTTGCACCGGCGTCTTGCCGGGGATGACCTCAAAAATTTGCCACGTTCCCGTTCGCTTTGAATTGAAGGCGATCGACCCGCTTGGCGACCACGACGGGAAAGAATTGGGTGCGCCACCCGACGTCAGGGGTCGAACATCGGACCCATCGGACCGCATGAGGTAGAGCTCGTTCGCGCCATCTCGATTTGAGCGAAACGCAATAGTTCTACCGTCGGGCGACCAAGCACCGAACACGTTGACAGCTACCCCGGTCGTGATCTGTCGTAACTCTAAGCTGTCAAGGTGGACGAGAAACAGGTGCATGGGGCCCCGAATGTCGCCCTTCGAAAATAGGAGCTGTGTGCCATCGGGTGACCAAGCCACGTCCTGAATAAACGCGCCCTCGGCGAGAGCCAGTCTCGGCCACGACATCAATGCGGTACTCGCGGCGAGTGCAACAAATCGTCCACGCGACAGTGTGTTTCTCATGACATTCACCATTTCGTTGCGGGTCGAAGAATTGCTCCACATTTGACAAACTTTGATATTGCGCTGCATGCGTTGTCTACGACACTGTGTCGAGCCTGATGAGCATGAGACGCTCGAGACCATGAATTAGCTCCCGGATCGCGCCAGCCTCCTCGGTCAGCCGCGCGACCACGCGATCTCTGCGCGTACTAATTGACGGGTGGATGAAAGATCTCGCGGCTTAAGAGCCAGGCGTCGAGGATACTGAAGGCGTTGAGATCGAGCGTCGTCAGCAAGCGCTCTTCTCTGAAGCTACCGGTATGGCTTACGTACATACTGTGATCGGCGCTCGGCAGGATGCTGACGGTGTAGCTCTTATTTCCCGCTGCCTTCATTGCTTGAATGAATAGAGACACATTTTCGCTTGGGTCACCGATCGAATCGTATTGTCCATACAGAAGCAGAACCGGTCCCTTGTACACGCGCCAGTAGTCAAACGGCCGAATCGCGCCGGATTCGCGCCAAAACTTCCACGCGCTGCTCGCCTTCGAGGCGGGCGGGCCAACGTAAGGGTCAGGGACCCACGGGCGGCCCTTGAGGCGTTCATAAGCGTGGATGTATTCGTTCCAATCGTCGCCCGTTTCCGCATAATGGAACTTCAATCGTTGAAAGGCCACGGCCTCGGCTATATCCGACTCGCTGAAGCCGTCAACACGCAACATGTTTGCTGTTCGTTCAATCTCTTCCGTGTTTGCATCGACCACGCTTCCGGACACGTTAATGATGAAACGAACGCCTGGTTCGAGCGACGCTACTTTTGGTGCGATCATGCCGCCCTGGCTCATTCCCCAGATGCCAATCCGGGCCAAATCGACATCCGGTTGCTGCTTCAAAAAGCTAAGAGCCGCGGCCGCGACAAACTCGACGCCATTGTCAGTATTAGGCCCCGTAGAAGCGCCTGCTCCGCGCTTGTCAAACGTTAAGACGATAAAGCCCATCCGTAGGAAGTGATCAGCGACGAAATCTTCGAGGGAATAGTAGCCAGTGCGTGGTTGGCCGTTCGAACCAGCGAGTAATAGCACGGCCGGAAAGGGTCCACGACCGAGCGGTCGACTCAGCGTTCCGGCGATACGATCGGAAGCCGCTTGGAAAGAGATGTCCGTGCGATGGCCGATCAGCTTTCGATGCAAGGTTGCAGTGAAGCCATCGATCGTGAGCGTGAGCGTCTCAAAACTACCCGACTTAACGTCGGTGAATCTGGCGATGACCTTGATTGGCGCGTAGATCAACCGGGTCGGGCCACCAAAGAATTGGTTCCCCGAAAGTGGGTAGAGCCGGCCAGTTCGCCCCGACGTGAGATCCAAGAAATAAAGGACCCCTAGCGACTCGCTGACGACGACGTCGTGCCCGCGCTCGTCGGAGAAATCGCCAGTATACGGCAGGAGATCCGCGCGGAGCCGCTGGCGGAGCGACCAGAGCTCCAAAGCACCTTGGTGGGGTCCGTAGCGATAGCTGCCGCTGATGCGTTCCTGCTCGACGATTCCATCGATAAAAATAGCCTTGCCGCCCTTGCTCGCTGCTAGGCGGAGCTGCGTACCGTCGAATGTCGAGGAGGGAACCGGTAAGGCATCCTCGCTTTCTCTCGGGTATGAGACAGTCGCGATGATGGATCCCGTTGAAGTCGTTGCAAATGACAAAACGACGTAAAGAGACCAGGCGCCATCCGTCAATAGACCCGCCCATGAACCCTGCAAGCCGCTAGGGGCAGCGGGTGGCGTGGCCAGGCCGATGCTGCTCGAAAGCGCCAGCGTGAGGAAGAGTGCGAAACAGTGCATCCTGCCGCGCCTGCCCATCGTTCTTCTTTATTGCAAGACGCGGCGCAGTTCGGCTGGTGTGTTCCCCACGAGGCGTCGGATCGCACGGGTCATGTGGCTTTGATCTGAAAATCCGCTCGTTCGCGCGATCTCGGAAAGTGCCCGATCAAACTCTCCGATCTGGCGACACGCTTCTTGAACGCGAAGCCGCATTACAAAGTCGCTGATCGTGCGTCGATGGAATCGATAAAACGTGCGCGCGAGGTGCGATGGATCGACGCCGACGTCGCTGGCCAGACGGCGTAAGCTGTAAGCCTCACGAAAGGTTTTCAGTAAGAATCGGACGACCGCGTCAAGCCACGCCGGCCTAGACGTATCTGGCGGGGGCGCCTCTGGAAGATAGGCGCAAAGCTCGAGAAGCGACTCTTCGGCGGACTCTTCGGATGCGGTATCCATGACGAAATCGTGATAGAGCCGAAGCGCGACCCATGAGGCCCCGTCACCATGCAACTCGAAGGCATGCTGCGGTGCGCCGCCGTGACGCTCGATCGTCTCCTGCCAAGCATCATTCAGCTCCACGACGAAGAAACGAGCACCGCCATCCCCAATCTCATCGCAATGCACTAGCCCAGACCCGTGAAAGACCGCCGTGAATGGATCGTAAGATATCGTTTCGTCGCCGATGGTTTCGCTGTAAAATCCCTGGAGTAGCATGCTAAGGTATGGCCATTGATGTGAATGTTCGGGAAGGGAACGCGATTCCGGATGAACGACTTCGGAAAGCAGTACTCCGGCGACACCTCTGGATGTCGTATTGCCGAAGAAGCTGCCAGGCTGGAGTGAGCGGCTCACGAAACCAGTTTAACACTAACGCGCGTCTTAGTATTGAACGGGGAATGCATCCTCAGTCGGCCGGCGCCGGGGCGCTGTACGACTTGATTAAGGCTAGGAAGGTCTTGATCGCCGAAAGCCGGGCCTTCACGCGGTGAGATGAGCGTGTAATGCGAACTGCCGCCTTGCTAGCTAAGGGTTTCCCGATACGTCGGTTTCTGGCCCCTCCTAGCCGATTCTCCGCTTTTCGGACCTCTGTTGCACGGCCTCATTCTTGGTCAAGGCTTTCGGGGCTAAGGGGCCGCTAAGCCAGAACGCTTGATAAAAGAGGTGCTTCCGCCATCGTAGTGGCTACGCTAACCTCATGGCGCGTGACAAATCGCCCTGCTCTTTAGTGGGCCGGGTTGCCAACGCGCCGAAGCACCATGTATGCGCCAGCTTCATTGCAGCCCTTCACCAGCGGCATGAAGAATCGCCCGCCAGCTAGGCGCATCGCAACGATCGCGGGTGGCGTCCTCGTTTTCGTTGTCATACTTTTTGTGTCACTTGCTGCGCTCTTCGTACTACGACCAGCCTACACTCCAACCATTGCTGGCGCGGATGCCATCGCCGAGCTGGACAGGATCGAGCTGGGTGGCGTCAGCCAATCAATCCTGATACGCGGGCGGAGTACCTCCAACCCGATACTCCTATTCCTGCACGGCGGTCCCGGCATGCCGATGATGTATCTCGCTTATCGTTTTCAACGGCCGCTGGAAGATAAATTCATCGTCGTCCAGTGGGATCGCCGTGGCGCGGGCAAGTCATACGATCCCAAAATACCGATTGGCACCATGCGCGTGAGCCAGGAGATTGCAGACACTCGCGACTTAGTAAACTACCTTCGAAAGCGCTTTCATCGGCGGGACGTCTACCTGGTGGGCCATTCGTACGGGACGTATCTCGGAATGCTAGTCGTACAGCGCTATCCGAAACTTTTCAAGGCGTACGTAGGTATCGGGCAACTGGCCTGCTCGAGCGATGAAGATCGGGCGTTCCAGGATGCGTGGCTTCGTCGCGAGGCTGCGTCTGCCCGCAATCAAGAGGCCCTGGACCAGCTTAGTGGTAAGGCACCTCTCGATCGCGAGCGGTGGCTCTTTGAGTTTGGTGGCGAAGTCCAGGGAATGAAGAGCTTCATTCCCCTGATCCTGATAGGTCTTCGAGCGCCCGAATACTCTTTCTCCGATGCGATGAACGTGCGAAAGGGTGTCGCATTCACCCACAAACACTTGAGATTCGACGTCACTAGCGATAAGGGTGGGCTCATGGATGCCGTTCCCGCAGTGAACGTTCCGACCTATTTCTTCACCGGACGTCACGACGAAACCGATCCGCACGAATGCACTGAGAAGTATTTCATGAAGATCAGGGCGCCAAGGAAGGAGCTTGTGTGGTTCGATCACTCCGCGCACTTTCCGTTTCTTGAAGAGAACCAGAAGTTCGTTTCAGAGCTCGAGAAGGTTGTTCAGTGAAGCATGCTCGGCGATCCGATACGTTCCCTGATGAGGGTTGTTCCGCTCTAGCGCAGCGACCCGTGATCGCAGCATAGCCACTCTTTTCGTGCTCCCAGGCCTATCCCGCTAGGGGGCGGCGCTGTGGCATTTCTTCTACTCGTGTCGGCAAATCAGCACTTCATTAGCTAAGCGTTTCTTTGCGTACACGGACGAGCCAATACTCAACGCCCTCTGGTGCAATAGGCTAGCGCTTGGCCGTGATCCATGCTGCTACAAACCACTTTCTGCCCATGATCGCGAAGCTGTGGGCCGGGCGCTCCGGCCCCTCGTCGCGGGACAGGCGAAGCTGCAGGCATGCCTCTGCTCCCAAACACGTCGAGGTTCGGTCTAAGCTCGGGGTGGCGCCTTCGTCCGTGTGCGGAGCAGCGGCTAAGGGGACGAGCTTAGTGCAGCGCGATGCCGCTGGGTCCTTGCAGACCGGTGATCGTCGGCGTGATTTGCGTTCCATCGGCCTTGTACGCTGTCACCGTATTGGTCTGGAGGTTCGTTACGAAGAATTTTCCGCGCGGATCGAGTGCAAGGTATTGGGGGCCGTCAAGCCCGACAAGGATCGTCGGCGTGGTCCGATTTCCATTCGCCTTATAAGTCGTCAAGGAGCCGAAGTCATTAGTTCCGTCACCGAAATAGTTCGCGACGAATATCTTGCCGGTCGCGTTGACCACCACGCCGTCCGGCGAGGTTAGTCCGGCGTGGATCGTCGGGGTGGTTTGGGTACCGTCAGCTTTATAGGTCGTCACCGTGTTGGTGTTATAGTTCGCTACATAGATTTTTCCGTTCGCGTCGACCGCAACCCCGTCCGGTGAGCTTATCCCAGCGCTGATCGTCGGAGTCGTTCGCTGTCCATCTGGCTTGTACGTTCTCACGGCGTTGTTGCGTGCATTCGCAACGTAGATCTTCCCGTTCTCATCGACTGCCACGCCGTTGGGAAAGCCAAGCCCAGTAATTGTTGGAGTTGTTTGCGTTCCGTCAGGCTTGTACGTCGTGATGCTGCCGCTCCCAAAGTTCGCGACGTAAATCTTTCCGTTTTCGTCGACTGCTAAGCCTATCGGCTCGCTAACGCCAGTAGTAATCGTCGGGGTAGTCGGCGTTCCTGTCGACGTGTACGTTGTCACCGCGTTGCTGTTGGCATTCGCGACGTAGATCTTGTAACTAGCCACGCCTGGTTCAAGCGCTGCAGTGCCGATTCCGGCCGCGCTGGAGAGCGGCGTGGTGCCGGCGCCTCCTGCACATGATTCGAGGAGAGCTGCGGACGCTAAGGCTGAAAGTAAAAGCTTCAAACCCCGCATGGTGCCTCCTACCGTCGCAAAACGGACTGGACGGCACGACCAAAAGCGGCGTGCCGAGGTTGTTTCAGGATTAACCTTCGTTCTGCGGCACCGCTCGGTTACCTGTGCTGCGCCTCACCGTACCTGCGTGCCGCGACGCCAACCTCTCCGAGTAGGAGCACTGGTGCCCGGCGAGACGCCGAGGGCGTGAACGGTACGAACAGCGCGACGAGTTTCTTGCCTGGAGGAAGGCCGATTGTTGCGGGACCGTTTACCGTATCAGCACGACCGGCAAAGAGAAAGCACTGTACCGTTTTCGTAACGGCTCCGATTATTTCGATTGCTTCTACCCAGAGGCGGGTTTGATCGACGTAGAGGGCACGCTCTACGGCACAAGGTACTCGCGTGGCACCGTTAACCAGGGAACCATTTACATTGTACTTGTGTCCGAAAATCGGCACTTTATCAGCTTGGCGTTTCTTTTCATGCTCGGACGAGCCCATACGCAACCCCCCTTGCGCAATAGGCTGGGCGCGTGGCCGTGATCCATGCTGCTACAAACCACTTCTGCCCACACGACGGGAGGTCCGGGAATTTATTGCGCCGGAAGCTTCGTTCCAATCAACGCAAATCAGAGAACGCTGTGTCATTGAAATTGGAGTAAAAGTGATTACCTAGGAGCTAGCACGACGTCCTAATTGCGATTGATGTCGATGAGCGGCTCCAACCGGCGATCCGGGACGAACCACATGATCGCGACTGCGACGATTATCACGTCCGCAACAACGGTTGAGAAAAACGCTGCAGCGATTGCCACGACGTATAGGATCAACGAAAGCTTCCCTTTGACGCCGATCCCCAAAGCCTTGGAAAAGGCCGAGTCGCCTCCATTGACGATCATCAGCGCGCGCTCGAGCAACGCGTAGGCCACGCCATCCAAGAAAAAGATCACGCCGTAAAGGACCGTCGGGCCCACCGCAGTCGGATTTCGTCCAAGCCACGCTGAAGAGAAGGGCACCAGCGATATCCAGAATAAGAGGTTCAGGTTAGCCCACATCGCGGGGCCGTCAATACCACGACTCGCGCGCAGCATGTGATGATGATTGTTCCAATAGATTGCGACGAAGACGAAGCTCACCGCGTAAGTGGCGATCGACGGAAGCGCCCCTGCTAGCGAGCGAAGCTCCGTGCCGAGCGGAGGCCGGAGCTCCAGGACCATGATCGTGATGATCACCGCGAAGACTCCATCGCTGAAGGCTTCGACCCGGTCGGTTTTGGTGGCGAATCTCATGATGGTAGGTTAGCACGAAGGTCCACGCCGTTGGCGAGGTCGTTGATGATAGGGGAGAGACCTTGCGGTGCCGATCACTCTGCGGCGCCTCCCAAGAAGAGTAGCAGCTTCCGCAGCAGCTCGGCGAGTTGTAGTTGCTTGCGCTGGCTTAAGCCGGCGAGCAGCCTTTGCTCATTGGCAACGTGCTCGGTGGTGGTGGCATCGATAAGCGCTTTTCCTTTTGCGGTAAAGCGGACGAGCCGGTTTTAATGAGCGTTAACCACGCTACGATAGACTAAGTTTGCCCGGCGAAGACGAGCTGAGGGCGTTGGCCGCCGGCTCGGAGCCACTGAAACACATTACCGATAATAGAGCATTATCGGCGGCACCTGCGGCTATCGGGACGTCACGAGGCCGAGGCGTGGTACGCTAGAGCGATGAGCACAATGCCGGACTTCTCCCGCGTTTTTCAGCCCGTTCAGGGCTCTTCTAAGGCTTCCGGCCCTCGAACGTTTCCCGAACGTGTTGAGCGGCCCAGAAACAGCCGCAACTGGGCGCCGAAGTCGGCGACGGTGCATCCGCTGCCGAACGAGTCGATCGACCTCGTGCTCCGCCGATGGAAAAAGGGCTGCGCGTCCGAGAACATTCCGGGTGAGATCCGTCGTCACGAGGCATACCAGAAGCCGAGCGTCCGGCGACGTGAGAAATCGCTCGCCGCGCGCCGTCGGCTTGCAAGACTGACGACGTAACACCCTTTCCGCGGGCCGCCTGAGGGTTCAGCCTGACGGTCCATGGCAAGTTGTCAACGTTCGTTGACAACTCTCTGTGAACGACGTCTCCACAGTTGTGGGAATGGCCCATAGGACCCGGCTAAACACGGCGCCGGGGCGCCGCGGAAGGCCATGCGCTTGGCACATAGTGTGGCGAGAGCTAGTCGCTGCGCCCATGAAAACGCTTTCCCATTTTACGGCATCGGTCTTGGCTGCCTTCGCTGAAATGGGTGCATGGAAGCGTCTCAGGGGCCTCGTCGCCTCGTCGATCGCCGTAGAACCTGTGACCGTCTTCGCAACGGTACGTAGGGCGTTGTTCGGTGTCGCTCATCTGACGGTCATTCATCCGGGTCTCGGAAAACCATCTGTCGGTCACGTCGGGTATGGGCTCCCAACTAAGATCAGAGTCACAGCGGTTCAGAGCCGAATGCAAGTGAGCCCGCGGCTCTTAGCGTCGGCCCCGTCATGCAGCCACTGATTTCTGTGGAGGTTGGTAAGTTTCGTAGGTCGCGAGGAACTCCTCGGGTGTGCGGTAACCGAGCGCGCTGTGCGAGTGCGTCGTGTTGTAACCGTGCAGCCACGTGTGCGCCTTGAGTTGCCCTTCGGCCAGCGTGTGAAACCACTGTGCATTGAGGAACTCGCAGCAAACATGGTTGTTGAACGACTCGATGAACGCGGCTGAAGCGCTCACTCTGTGCGACGCAACCGGCCACCGAAACAAGCAAGAACAACGAGAACGTGTTTCGCGCTCTGCGCCCCTAGTTACGATGCCATGCCGAGCTTAGTCGAATCGCTATAAAGCAAATCCTGACCGGATGTGGCGATCGATCCGGCGGGCAGGTTCGCGTACGTGACGAACTCTGGTGACAACGATGTTTTCGCCTACAGAATCAACGCGGGCAGCGGCGCGTTGACGGGCACGGCTCTGACAATGCTAGCGCCAGCGCGCTACGGAACCGTCGTTGAGAAGAACTTGCAATGGCCGTGGGGCGAGATTGTGCCCTTCACGATCTGACAAGAACTCGGCGAAACGAAGTGGATGCACCAGGAGCATTCGTTTCCGAACACGGGATGCGACACGTAGTCCGCCGTCTTCAGGTCAATGGTCGGAGTTGCTTGCGGAGTCGGAGCTGCATGTGCCCGCGCCGGCAGCTTCACGAACGCGCCGATTGCGGTCGAGACGGCCACCAACTTTCCGATTATGTCGCGGCGTGAAATCTTCGTATTTTTGTCCATACTTATTCTCCTAGCTGAACGCCCATCGAAGAGATGTACCTTTGTAACTACCAGCCGATGAAGCTAATCTCGACTTTCGGTAGCGCAGCCTTATATTTCGTTCGAAATTTTCGAGCAGCTATCCCTAAGGCTAAGCCTGCTTTATTATGCGCTACCGTGCGGAGGTTGGCTACTTTAACGCGACGACAAGAAGGACCAACGGACCGCGAGGCCGTTATCGCAACGACCGGGTCGGACGTCGCGCCTCGATCCGCCGCGCCGGAGAGGCGGCCCTCGTTTTGCGTGCCTCCGATTGCATGGAGCCGAGCCGCCTCGCAGCGTCGATCGGCACGCCTCGGGAGGGGGCCTGGTTTTGGGGTCGTTGCACTATGCCCGCAAAGCGCTGGCGCCGTGGCATTTCTTTATATTTTGTGTCCGCAAAACGGCACTTAATTAGCTTAGCGTTTCTTTTCGTACTCGGACGAGCCAATACTCAACGCCCTCTAGCGCAATAGGCTGGCGCCTGGCTGTGATCCATGTTGCTACAAACCACTTCTGCCTGTGGATCGAGAACTACAACAACCGACGCCCCCTTGGCCCGGATTACCGCTCTCCGTCTTCGTGGCGGGAGCGCGACCAGGCAAGAATAAGATCACTCAGCGTCTAGTTTTGCCGGGGTCACTCCATACGAGCCAACGCTCAACATGTTACGCAGGGCATTAGTACCCCCAGTCGCCGTCACGGTTAATAAGAAAGGTTGGCTCTTCGTCGCCAATTTGGAAAATCGTACAGTTGTGACATCAGTCCAGATGGTATTAAACGCGCAATCCTACCAACTGCCGGAGGCTCCGCCACCTCCGAAGTCCCCGCCGTCTCCGAACGAACCGCCGCCGCTGCCTCCGAACGATTCGCCGCCGTCGCCTCCGCCGCTGCCCACGCTGAAGGACCACCAGTGACGCATGTCTTTCTTTGCGGCGGTCGGTCCCTCGCGCATCACCAAGTAACCGTAACGGACGGCTCCGACGATTGGCGAGACGACGACGAAAATGCAGAAGAGCAAGAACAGGAAGGCGGCGATCGCGATCGCCACGGCTACGACCGGGTTCGTGATAGTGATCTCGCCCGGCGAGCTCTCGCTCACCGCAGGCGTCAGTAGCTGCGATACCTTGTACGAGGGCTCGACGGTCGTCAGCATGTCGGCTACGCCCGACGAAACCGCGCCGTCGGGATCGCCCGCCTTCATCTTTGGCGTGATGTCGTCGGTGATGATCCGGTGCGCGTCGGCATCGGTGAGCTTGCTTTCGAGACCGTACCCCACTTCGATGCGGATGCGGTGATCGCGCATGAAGAGGAAGAGAATCGCGCCATCGTCGTGTTCGCGGCGGCCGATCTTCCAAGTGTGCGCGGTGTCGCCGGTCCAAGTCTCCAGTGGAACATCGCCGGTGGTTCGATCGATGTAGACGATGATCTGATGGCCCGTGGCCTTTTCGTAGGCCCGGAGCTCGTTTTCGATCGAAACGCGAGCCGATTGCGAGAGCGCGCCGACGTTATCGGTGACGTAGTGATCGGGCGTCGGCGGGATCGTAAAGCTCACAGCAAGCAGAAGGGTGGCGATCATGCTTCGCGATGCTGCTTGGCGAAATGGGCGCGCAGCTCCTTACACCTCGTTGACGCACGACCCTAACGCGATGGTCCAGGCTCGGCGCACGGTGCGGTCGCGGAGGTTAGCTTCGGCCAAGCTGATTGCTGAGCATACGTGAGCGTGATGGGTGCGCTTCTGATCTATGCGGAGTAACACACAAGGAACCGGGTGCCACCATGATTTCATATTGCAGTCGGTACGCGCTTAGCATCTGCGTGGCTGCGGCGATGCTCGCGGGGTGCCGCAAAACCAAGCGGTTGTGACGATCGCACCATCTCGAGTCAAATTGGGATTGAGTTATGCTACGCCTGCTGTACAGCTTCGGCCACCTTGCGGTGTCGTAAATGGTCGCCTTGTTGTACGTGCACGTGTTGCTCGCGACCGCGGGGTACGTCGGATTGATCGCGACGAACGTCTACGTGCTGTTCTTGTCCCAGAGCCGCGAGCCGCTGATCGTGCGAGTGGGTCTGACGGCGTGGCGAAAATCGACTCGCGTGTTCGGGCCGATGCTCGCGCTGGGCGTTGTCATTGGATTCTTCTTAGCTGCGAACTCGCGCGTGCCGCTGAGCAGCGTCTGGTTGATCGCCACCTATGTGCTTGTGTTCATCGCAATGGGCATTCAGATCGCGGTCATGATTCCTTGGCAGCTTCGCAGCAGTAACGCGCTCGAGTCTGGAGATCTGCCGTCGATGACTTCGGTGGTCTTCGTGCTCGTTAATGTTGTCGCTGCTTTACACGAGCATCCTGTGGTTGATGGTATCGCGACCAGGGTAGCTGGTGTTCAGACAAATCGTCTAGCGGGTCCGATCATGCGACCAGCGAGAAGGAAGCGTGCGAACGCCTCGGGCGTTCTCTCGCTCGTATTGCGGCGCCCGTGCCATGAGGCGAACACCTGTTCGCTTATGAGGGCTTCGTCCCTCCGCTGTCCCGTTCCCGTTAGAAGCAGTTGAGGGGCTGGTCCCTCCCGAACGACGTGAAGAGTAGGCGGACGCTTTTCTGGCGTCCACTTCGTTTGTGCGCAGCCTGCAAGGGAGTTTTGCATCGTGAAATATCGTCGTCTAGCTTACTGCGCGTTAGTGCTAACTTTGGCCGTCGCCGGCTGCTCCACTCCCGATACTGGAACGAGTAGCTTTGCTCACCAGTCGGCAACAACGAGCAACGCGAAAATGCCGCCGCCCGGCACCTCATGGACTTGGACGGTGAGGAATGGGACGAACCACGACGTTACTCAAGTTACCCTGTCAGCGTATTGCATGAACGTCATTCTACCTACAAGAGTCATTGCAAAAGGTACCGAGGTCGTCAACCACATCGAAACGGACGGCGGGCTCTTCAATGGCTGCATAGCATCGCCATCCTCCTTCGTTGTGGAATATCATACTAACAACAACACCTTCCATATGCGTATGATTTGGAGCGGTAATAACCAGGATCTCTTGGGTAGAGAAGAAAGCGTGGAGTCGCGATTCGAGTCGCACGGGTCTGTATTTTATTGCGGAAAGTGGGAGAACCATCCCCTCGGTGCTTATAAGGTTACAGTACACTTTTACTACTGCTGACACTTGCAAATGCGAGCAGATCACGCTGAGTGAAGAGATGCGGCATGAGTACGCCGCCGCCCACATATCCAATCGCCTTTCGTATTCGGACGAGCCAGTACACGACACCCTCTCGCGCAATAGGCTGGCGCCTGGCCGTGATCCGTGCTGCTACAAACCACTTCTGCCCGGGGATGCGAAGCCGTGTGTGGGCGCTCCGTTGACGGCGTCGAGCTCCTTGAGTATTGCGACGATATGGGGCTGGGGTGAAGCGACTTTTCTTCACGTGAGTTGTCCTTGGGCCGTGGCCCGGAACTCACGGTTTCAACCTGAGCGGTTTTCCCACATCAGGTCACCTTGGCACTAAGTATGATAAGACAATCGCCTACAACTGCGTAACGACGGCCCAGTCGAGCGCGTCCTCCAGCGCCTCTTCACCCCAGAACAGCTCCCCATTGACGACGCAATTCGGCGCTCCAAATATGCCAAGATCGATCGCGACCTCGGTATTCCGTCGAAGGCACCCTCGATATTCGGGCGAGGTTGCTTTCTCTGAGAAGTCCTTCGGCGCACCAACTTCATCGAGTACTGCCGCGAGCATCGAGGGGTCGGCGATGTCCGCATCCTCGCCGAAGTTGGCAACGAACACGCGTCTGATGAAGTCACCGCACCAAGCTTGGGAGTCGGCGGCGCACGCAATGCGAGCTGCTAAAATCGAGTTTCTGGGAAATACGGACGGCTTACGCCAGGGCAGGTTCCCCTTCTTCGTGAGTCGTGCCATATCGCGCCACATGTAGGCTCCACGCCGCACATTGAGGTTGAATGGCGAGTTATCCCACCCTTGCATTTGAAAAATGGGCCCGAGCGAGAAGGGTCTCCACACGAGATCGACATCTCGCTGCCCGCACAATCCTTGGATCCTCATTGCCGCGATGTACGAATACGTGCTCGCAAAATCGAACCAGAATTCGAGTTGCTTAAAAGGCTGCACTCTCATAAATCGCTTTTACGTACCACATGAGCTCGTGGCCGGTTAACGGTTAACATGCTTTAGTGCGAGACCCTGATATGATGGAGGCTGATCTTGTTTCCTTCGGCATCCTCGAGGTGTGCAACACGGCAAACCGGAGTGTTAACCGGTTCGCTGACCTCGACCCCCTTGCCACGAAGGTCGGCGATCGTTTTGGCGATGTCGTCGACTTCGAAGTAGACTCCGGTTGCGCTGCCGGGCTCTCGTCCGATCCATTCGAACGTCGAAACGCTAAAATACCCCTCGCCAACTCTCGCTTGAGCGTACTTCTCCGTCCCGTCCTGAACGTGTGGCGCGTCGAAGGGCAGCTCGAGCTTACCAGCCCCGGAGTGGGGCGCGCTTGGGAACGCAGTCTGCGTTTGCATCGATCCCGCCCTCTTGACGGAACTTGAACGCAGCCGCCAGACAGTCGCCCCTTCTCTAGGGAAGGCTCGCCGCAGCGAGCCCGTTCGCAATGGTTTCAGCAGCCGTTCTTCATGCCGAACGTCAAGTCACCGAAGTCGAAGTTCGACCCGCCCCTGAGATCTTCGAAGATGCCTTCGCCGATGAGTCCGCGGCTGGCGGGAGCGATGAACATCAAGGCGCCGTTCTGGCCATAGAGTGGTTCTGAGATGTTCACGACGAGGAGACCATTGCGAACTAGGAATGAGCCGTACGGATACTTTGTGCCGCCGGCGACCAGCGACGCAGAACCGCTGCTTCCACCGTTCAACGTCAGGCAGTCCGTGCCGTTATCGAATCGTGCGTGGGTAATCGTGACCGGCCAGCTACCGCTGTAACTGCGGCCCGCTGGGAACATCGTGTTTGTGGGGCTGCCGTAGTAACTGTGCGCCATGGCGGCACCGGCCGACGCTACCATCGCCAGAGTGGCAACGGCAGTGATTAGAATCCGTTGCGAAAGCATAGGCGGTTCTCCTTGTGGGGGCCGAGAGGGGACGATGCCTCAGAGCCTAAGCTAGGCTGATAAAAAAGTCTGAACCGGCACGCGCCACCCTGACGATCGTTGTGCGGTGGCGATGAGTTGGAAGCCGCTTCGCGATCGGAAGACGCAGGCTAAGTGGGCTTACGGCTCTCCCTAAACGCGTAAGCCTCTTCCTTGAACGTTGCTCGGGCTTCCGCCGTTCCTAGGCGGTCTAATCGAGAGTTGCCCGTCATTCGGCGGCTGCTCCAAGATACGCACCCACTCAACCCATCATTATGCCCGCGTTCTTAGCTCTCTAATGCTCGAACCACTCCGCGCATACTGCAGTCTGCTGGCCGCGCATCCCGCTAATATTCTGGCACGTGGGTAATCTGAAGGGTAACGCTCGAAGGGCCGGTCTTCGCCTCAAGCATGTTAATGGAACCACTAACGTGCCGGTTAGGCCGGTATTCTGCAATGGTCGTCTTCCCGACATTCAAGCCAGCGGTCTTCGAAAAGGATTTAACCGAGAAGGATGAGCCGTGGCCAGCGAAGGCATACAGCTCCTCTTCGACGTTATTAAACGTTGACCGTGCTACGGCAGCATCGGGTCCAAAATACGCCTCGCACGAAGCATAGCCTATATCGTATCCACTCGATTCCACCTGGCATCCCGTAAACCCAGCGATTGTGAAATTGAGGAGCATTGGGCGTTGGAGCCGTTTGTAATGTTGGCTTCGGGGTTGCTCTTGCGCACAAGACCCCGCAGCGGCGTTGCGCCTTGCACTTTGCATTATTCTATATGCGGGTTCCCTGGGATTAGGGTTACGAGCGTAGGGAGTGCGCCTTCCCGACCGCAAAGGTCGTTGTTGCTTTCCGGCGATTAAGCCTCGAATGACTGCGCCGCCATTTGGGAGGGCGACTTCGGTTTGAAGACCGTTCGGTCGCATTGTGGATCAGAACGTCACGCGTGTCCGACGCTAGGACTCGAACAAGGATCTGACAAAGTTGCAAGATTACCTCATCTCCTACTCGGGGGGTCATCTCATGGATTGTCTCCGTTCACGTCATGGCTTTGTCGGCATCTGCGCGGCCGTTGCCATGGTCTCAGCGTGCACGAACAGCCAGCACGGAACACCGTTGCTGCCGTCGGAGGTGTCGAGCCACGCTATCGCCGAGGCAGCGCACGCGGCATCGCTGCGACACCCGAGAGTAACGGAACGCGTCGTATACCGCTTTCTAGGCGGTTCGGACGGCCGTGACCCGTTGGCGCAGCTGTACTACGTCAAGAGCAAGCTCTTAGGCACTACACTGTTGGGTGGCACGAGCAACACTGGGACCGTCTACAGCGTTACGCGGACCGGCAAAGAGGCAGTGTTACACAGCTTTGCCGGCAGTCCAAAGGATGGGTCGGGACCAGTTGCGGGCCTGACGGGCACGACGGTGCTTTATACTACGACCGCCGATGGCGGCGCGAACAATGAGGGAGCAGTGATCAAGATTACTCCATCCGCGAAGGAGACTGTCCGCTACAGTTTTACCGGTGGGTCGGATGGTGTTGCTCCCGCGGCGGCTTTGCTGAGCGTCGGCGAAACGCTCTACGGCACCACTTCACAGGGAGGTGGGCCTAGCCGCACCGGTACGGTGTTTAGCATTGGGAAATCAGGTACGGAAAGAGTGCTACATAGCTTTGGCGGCGGGACAGACGGTACTTATCCCGTAGCGGCCTTGATTAACGTGGGCGGCACGCTCTACGGCACCACGGAGTTCGGCGGTGTAAACGGACTTGGCACCGTGTTTAGCATTACGAGATCGGGCAGCGAAAAAGTCGTTCATAGCTTTGCTGGCGGGTCGGATGGTGCTAATCCCCAGGCTGCCTTAACTAACGTAAGCGGGACGCTCTACGGGACCACCGAGGAAGGCGGCAAAAACGGAAGCGGAACGGTGTTTCGCATTACGACGTCGGGTGCGGAAAGGATTGTGCACAGCTTTGGGTCCGGGTCGGATGGTGTCAGTCCCTTTGCGACCCTGATCAACGTCGGCAGCACACTTTACGGCACGACCGCAGACGGTGGCAAAAACGGCAAGGGGACGATATTTAGCGTTACAAAATCGGGCAAAGAAAACGTCATTTATAGCTTTGCCGGTGGGTCGGATGGCGCTACTCCAACGGCGGGCTTGATTAACGTAAACGGTACACTCTACGGCACGACGGGCGACGGCGGCGGCTCCAACAATTACGGAACCGTCTTCTCTATAGTACCCTGAACTAAGAGCCACATCGCGCCGGTGCACGGCGTTGCGCGTTGGGCTTCTCAAGGAGATCGCGGCCGCAACCGGCTCATCGGTCCCGGCAGGGAAACTGCCTCAACCAATCGACGCGCCCACCGCGAGAATAGTTTGTGAACTCCCATCACGTTTCATAGCGAGCGAGCGTTGTGTACGATGGGCTAAAATCACTTCTCAAATAGGAGGAGCTCGATTGAAGACTTGCATGACCGTTGCTCTCGCGTTCGCTTGCTCCGCCACCGCCTTCGCACAGGTCCCCTCGCCAAACCCGCACTACCTGACTATGGGGCCAGTGGAGCGATACTTGATGCCCAGCGCTGCCGCCGAAATCGGGCTCGCTCGCACAGCAGCGCCGCCATCGATTTCTGCTAAGGCAACGATCCTCGTGCTCACCAAAACGGGCTACGTCACTGCCGTGGAGGGGACCAATGGCTGGACCTGCTTAGTGGGGCGAGCCTTCGCAGGGGGCCTCGATGATCCCGAGCTTTGGAGTTGGCGAAATCGCTCGCCACTCTGCTTAAACCCGCCGGCGGTAAAAAGTGTGTTGCCATACTACGAGGCGCGCACAAAGTGGGCGTTGGCCGGTGCCACACGCAATGAGATGGCGAAGAAGGCGCAAGCTGGGTATGCGAGCCATCAATTTACTGACCCATTGCCGGGATCGTTTTCGTTCATGCTCTCGAAGCAAGCCTATCTGAACGATGACGTGAAGGGACCGTGGCATCCGCACGTGATGCTGTTCGTTGCAATGGATCAGATGAACATGTGGGCCGCGGGCTTCGAGGGATCGCCGATTCTCGCGCCGCCGCCCAACACGATGCGCGCGTACGAGCCAATCACGATCGACATCCCGGTACACCGTTGGTCGGACGGCTCAAAGGACCCCTAAAAAATAGGGAACCTGCGCCCTGAAAAAAAGTCCTTTGCGGTGCGCTCGCAGCAGCAGTACTTTTGCAACCGGCAGCGTCGCTTGCGCCAACAGACCCGCTTCGACACCCACCAGCACACCGTTCCGAGGAGCACGGCGAACAACGAAATGCCAAGCCCCGCTTGCAGTATCATCGTAGCCCGACGACCAAGACTCTCATGTTCCTAGCGCGGGAAGTTTACTTTGCATGGCAAAGCAACGAATCCCTGTAGGCATTGCGCCGAATGTGCCGCTTCACCGAGATGCTCGATCGAAGCCGGGCGACGGGACTCAGCCGACTACACGATCGACGCCGCTATGGCGAGGAGAATCGAAGCCGCCCGTGCGCGTCGGGGAGGGGGCGCGGCCGCGTGATCGCGGATGGCAGGCGTGGCGCGAGGGTCGCTCTGTTACGTCTCTTAGCGTTAAAGCCGTTTCAAACGAGGCACGTCGAGGTGTAAAGGACTCTCCTCAGGGTCTCGACATGAAATCCGGTTTGAGCGTAGTGAAGTTAATCGGCACGGAAACGTGCTCTTGCACGATCAGCCATTTACCGTTGACTTTTCGCAGAACGTCGGTAACGCGAACCGCCATCGCGTGCAAGTTGCCCATGTTTCCGGTAAACGATTGAATGCTGTGCGTGTAGGCGACGTCGCCGCTGATCGTCACGGACAGCTCGCTGATGGAGAACGTCGGATTGCCCTTGATTGAATCAAAGAATCCCTTCCAGTCAGCACGATAGTTATCCCAGCCTACATGCTCGCGCGGTGTGCTGACGTCGAAGACGAAGAGCGTATTGCTGTGGATGTAGGGCAACATTATGGTGTTGAGGTCCTTTTGCCGAAACGCGTTGGCAAACTGTTGATAGAGCGCGCTGATCGCGGCGTTGTCGTTGGATTGCGCGTCGGCGCGCGATGGAATGGCACTTCCGGCGATCGCGACAGTAAGGAAGAGAAAAAGGGCCATTTTCTTCATGAGGTAGCCTCCAGAAAAGGACAAGGACTGGCATGCTTCGCGCTGCGCGAGGCGAATCCTCAGCTCTTGAAAGTAGCCTCGGCGCACGGTCCCGTAGCTACTGCGCCGATTCGGCGCCCCTCATCGCTGTATAGCTCGCTCCGGTCGAAGTCGGAGGGTGTTCTGCCCGCGTTGCGGCAATAGCATCCCAGAAAGCTGCCAGTTGCTCGTGTCGAAAACCAGCTGGGCATGGCTCGGATCGTGAATCCTTCGGAAGCCCCACTGCGGCTTTCGCGGGAGCGAATCTTGCTCTATGGCGCCACGCTCGCGTGCGTGGGATTAATCCCGCTTCTCGTGATCCCTCACTACTTCGTGCGCACCGCGTATGAGGCTGATTGGGGCAACTTCTGGGCGGCAGGGGCCACGGTAGGAACGAGCACGTTGCTGGATCCCTGGTTACACGCGGCCTGGCAAACCGCGCATCACATGCGGGTCCAGTCGTTTGCGTATCCGCCTGCAGTCGCGTGGCTCTACGCACCGTTTTCACATCTGTCGCCGGTGACGAGCTTTTTCATCGATCAAGCGCTCATGGTCGCCGTATCCTTCCTTGCAGCGCTGCTCGTCGCGCGCATCTATCGATTTGCGCGCTGGTTTGCAATCGCCGTCGTTTTCGCTTGGGCCCCGCTGCTGTACGCAATTGTCGTCGGACAGAGCACGCCGGTTGCGCTCGTTCTCTTCTTACTTGCGATTCTCGCGCTGACCGAAGAGCGCCCAGTCTTGGCGGGCCTCGCCGCCGGCGCGCTCCTTTTTAAGCCAACGGACGCGATCGTGCTGATCGTGCTGCTGGGCGTGCGAGGGCGTTGGCAGTCCTTGGCCGTTGCGTGCGCGTGCGGAGCTTTTTGGTACGTAGCGAGCGTGGCTGCGACGGCCGGAAACTGGGGATGGCCGATAACATACCTCCATTCGATTCAAGGCTACTATAACGCCGATTTTGCGGCGAATGCGGTCAAATCGTTTAGCCTGCCGACGGTCCTGATGTACGCGCACGTTCCTCAGAGCGTGGCGATGATCGCGGGCGCGGTGTTATTCTTAGCTTGCATCGCTCTGCTCGTCCGCGCCCCGATCCTCGAAGCGGCGAGCATGACGCCACTCGTCACACTGGCCATTAGCCCGCACGCATGGGCGTATGACGTCGGGCTGTTGATCCCGTCGCTCTGCTACGTGATGCGCGTCGCCGGCGAGCCTTGGCGCACGCGAATCATCGCGACCGCCTACATCATCGGGGTGCTTCCGCTGATGGGCTTTGACCCACTCGCAGTCGTCGTTTTGGGCGGGGTCGGGCTGTGGCTCGCTCATTCGTTGCGAGAAGGGAGGTAAGCATCCAGCCGGTGGCCGATTTTCAGCCGCCATCCGGGTACATACAATTGCATGATGGAGAGCGAAGTAGATCAGGGCATTTCGACCTTCTGCTTCGAAGGATCGCAGGTCGTCGTACTACGTGGCGAGTGGGACGTCTCTAACCGCGATCGCCTGCGCGAGGCGCTGGTGTCGCTGGGAACGCAATCGGACGTGCTCGTGGATCTGCGCGAAGCCCGCTTTTTCGACTCAACCGCTCTGGCCGAGCTGGTTGGGCTATACAAGAGGCTCACCGCTGGAGGGCGTCGCCTCGAAGCGCTTGTCTGCGGCAGCAACATGCGGCGGCTGCTCGAGTTGACGAGTTTGGATGAACTGTTCGGCGTTTCGGCGCAACGCGCGAAATATCTAGAAGAACACTTACCCTGAACCGGCGGAACGCGCCACGGCAGGTCTGAGGAAGGCGACCGTCTCGAGCGCGGTCAAAGAGCGGCAATAATGGCCCGGCTCCCCCACGCGCTTCCTCTGAGCGACCATCGCGCCCGCGTCGAGCAATATCTCCGGGGGATCGAGTTTTCATTCTCGGCCGTTGCCGGGCAAATTATCGAGGAGCGCTTGCCGCTGAGCTGCGCTCGCGATCCGGTTCGGCCGTGCCTCGTGCTCTGGGCCTGCGCCGCCAATGGATCCGAGGTCGACGATGCGCTTCCCGTCGCGGCGGCATTCGATCTCTTCGATCGCTTCATGCTGCTGCACGACGAGCTCGCCGAAGAATCGGCGCGGATGGTGGCGCGCTGGGGCCTGGGTCAAAGCCTCAACGCGGGCGACGCGTTTTACGCCGTCGCGTTTCGCACCCTCGCGAGCGACGTGCACCGCGCCGATCGGCGGCTGCAGGCGGCGCGCCTCGTCGGACAGGCCGTGCTGGAGGCGATCGAGCGGCCCGGCGGCGACATCCGTGCAAACGGCGTGCTGACCGCTGCGGCGCTTCAAGCCGGAGCGATCGTCGGTGGAGCGTCCGAGTCCGTCACGCGTTCTTTCGGGCGCGCCGGCCGGTTGCTGGGCGTGGCAGCCGCCACCGAGGATTGCGCGCTCGCGCAGCGCCTTGGCCGGCAAGCCGTGGCCGCCCTTACGCGGCACGCGCCGCGTGCGGATCTGCAGGCTCTCGAGGAGGTCACGCTCTACTTTGCCCAACGAGCGGCCTGAAAGCGCGACGCCTTCGCGCAAGGCGGAGCATTTGCGGATCAACGTCGAGCGCGACGTCAGCGCAAAAGGCATCGTCAGCGGTTGGGATGCTTTTGGATTCGAACATCGCGCGCTGCCGGAAATTGATTTGGCGGACGTCGACCCGTCCTGCGTCGCCTTCGAGCGCCGCCTGAGCGCACCGATTCTCATCTCGTGTATGACGGGCGGTACCCCGGCCGCGCGCGACATAAACCTGCGGCTGGCAAGGGTGGCGCAGCTCCAAGGGTTGGCGATGGGCCTTGGCTCTGGCCGTGCGTTGCTGGAATCGCCCGATTCGATCGACAGCTTCGACGTTCGCTCCGAGGCGCCCGACGTCGTGCTGTTCGCCAACCTCGGCGCGGTGCAGCTCAACAAGGGATACAGCATCGCGCAGTGCCGGCGTTTGGTCGAAATGTTGCGCGCCGATGCGCTCGTACTTCACCTCAATCCTCTGCAAGAAGCGCTCCAACCGGAAGGCGACACGTGCTTTCGCGGACTGCTCGGCCAAATCGCCGAGCTCTGCGCGCGCGCCGAGTTCCCAATCGTCGTCAAAGAAGTTGGATGGGGCATCGGACCCGGCGACGTGCGAAGGCTGTTCGACGCTGGTGTGGCGGCGGTGGATCTCGCCGGCGCAGGCGGGACGTCCTGGAGCGAGGTCGAGCGCTATCGCATGGCGGAACCTTGGCGCGCGAGGGTGGCGGGCGCATTCGCCGGCTGGGGTATTCCGACGGTGCGATGTTTGATCGAAGCACGGCGCGCAGCGCCCACCGAAATGCTGATCGCCAGCGGAGGAATGCGTACGGGCGTCGACATCGCGAAGGCCCTCGCGCTCGGCGCCGATTTGGCGGGCATTGCGGGCCCGTTTTTGCGCGCGGCGGACAAGGGCTTCGATGCCGCCGAGGAGTTGGCGAGGGAACTGATCCTAACGCTTCGGATCGCGATGTTCTGCGTCGGCGCGGCGACGCTCGCCGGCCTCCGAGCCTCGCTGCTGTTCCCCGCCGAGGCTGACACGCGCCGATGACGTTGAACCTCGAAGCCGCCGACGCGTATTGCCGCACGTTGACGCGCCAGCACTACGAAAATTTTAGCGTTGCGTCGAGATTCGCGGGTGCGCACACGCGACGCGATCTGGCGCGCATCTACGCCTATTGTCGCACGACCGACGATCTTGGCGACGAAAGCCCGAACGGTACCGCGCTGCCGCGTTTGGAGCGCTGGCGAATCGAAGTCGAGGCCCTCTTGCAAGGTACTCCGCCGGTTCATCCGGTGTTGGTTGCGCTCGCGCCGACGATCGCGCGCTACGCCATGCCGTCACAACCGTTTCTGGATCTCATCGCCGCCAACGTTCAGGACCAGCACGTAACGGGGTATCGCACGTGGGGCGAGCTCGAGGCGTACTGCCGGCTTTCGGCGGCACCCGTCGGGCGGATGGTGTTGAGCGTCTTCGAAGTCCGCGACGACGTTGCGGAGCGCCTGTCTGACGACGTCTGCATCGGGCTTCAACTCGCGAATCACGCGCAAGACGTTAGCCGCGACGCCACCCTGGGTCGCAGGTATCTCGTCGAGAGCGATGTCGCGAGCAGCGGCATCGCCGGGGCCACCCAGGCGATGGTGGAGCGCGCTCGCGGGCTCCTCGCCTCGGGGCTGGCCCTGGAAGGGCGCGTGCCTCGGCCGCTGCGCTTGCAGCTTGCGCTTTACCGCATGGGCGGCTTGGCGATTTGCGATGCGATCCAGGCCATCGGGTATAAGACGGAGCACGAACGTCCGAGCGTCTCAGCTACCACGAAGGTATTCCTTGTGGTTCGTGCCGCATTAGAGACACTTGCTCAAGGCCGTTCTGCGTAAATGATCAACCTTCCGCGCGCTTTGCTGGGCATGGCGACGCCGCGATCCGACCAACACCGCGCCGAGCGCTTCAACCGCGATATGGCCAAGCGGGAAGCGGGGAATTTCTATTGGGGCTTCATCTCGCTGGGTTATCACGAGCGCATGGCGATCTATGCGCTCTACAACTTTGCGCGGCAGGTGGATGACGAAGCCGATGCGGTCGGCGTCGAGAATTTGCCGGCCCGGCTGGCGGTGCATCGGGAGCGTATCTCGCGCTGCGTCCGCCGGGAATACGGCGACGATCCCATCCTGCGGGTTCTCTCCGAGGCGGTCGACCGCTATGGGATCCCCGAGGCGGAGCTACAGATGCTGGTCGACGGGGTCGAGATGGACTTCAGCCAATCGCGGTACGCGTCGTTCGACGAACTGCGCACGTACTGCAACCTCGTCGCGTCGGTGGTAGGCCGGATGTGCGTACGCATCTTCGGCTTCGACGATCCGATCGCGCTCGAGCGAGCCGACGATCTCGGGATGGCACTACAGCTCACCAACATCTTGCGCGACGTCCGCGAAGACGCGGTTGACATGAAGCGCGTCTATCTGCCGCAAGACGAGCTCGCGCGCTTCGGCATCCCGGAGCCGGCGCTGTATGACGGCGACATCTACCCCGGCTGGAACGATTTGATCGCGCATAACGTCGCACGAGCGCGGCGCTATTTCGAGACCGGCTACGACGTCTTGCGATACATTCCGCGGCGCCCCGGAGCGTGCGTTGCGACCATGGCGGGCATCTACGAGGAACTCCTCAAGAAAATCGAGCGCGAACCGGGCCTCCCGCTGAGGGCGCGGGCCGCGCTTTCGAAGACGGAGAAACTGCGCGTCGTCGTACGTTCGTGGCTCTCGAGCGCGTAGCCGTCGTTGGGGCCGGGCTCGCCGGCTGCGCGGCGGCGCTCCGCCTGAAGGAAGCGGGCGCGCACGTCGAGCTTTTCGAGCGAAGCCGTCTACTTGGCGGTCGCGCGACGTCCTTCGAGCTCGACGGCGTCGAAGTCGACAACGGCCAACACGTATTCTTAGCGTGCTGCGACGAATTCATGCGGTTCGCTCGATCCGTCGGGATGGAGAAACAGCTCCGCTTACAGGATCGCTTCGATGCGCGAATTCTGTCGCGCGACGGCGTTACAGGACGCTTGCGCGCCGCGAACTTGCCTGCACCGTTGCATTTGTTGCCCTCATTTGCGACCTATGCGCATCTGGGGCTACGCGAAAAACTCCGCATCGCCCGCGCGCTGGCGTCTGTCACCCTGAGCCCCGCCCCCCTTTGTCATCCTGAGCGCAGCGACACTGAGCTTGGCGAAGTGGAGCGAAGTCGAAGGACAGATAAAGCACGAACCTCAAACACAGAAACGTTCGAAGCATGGCTGCAGCGCAACCACCAAGGGGTGGCGGAGCGCCGCGCGTTTTGGGATCCGTTTTTCATTCCCGCACTCAACGCACCATTCGATCGCGTCGGCGCCGCCGACGCGATGTTCGTACTGAGGACGGCATTTCTGCGCGATGCGAGCGCGGCGCGCTTCGGATTCTCGACGGTGCCGCTCGCGCGCTTCGCGGAAGCCGCCGCGGCGCGGCTCGATGCGGTGCACCTCTCAACGGCGGTGCTGTCCGTAACGCCGGATAACGGCGGCGTCACCCTGAGCAGCGGTGTCACCCTGAGCCTGTCGAAGGGCGACACCGCGCATTTCGACGCAGTCGTGCTTGCCGTTCCCCCGCGCCAGGTGGCGAAACTCTTGGGCGATGCGTCAGCCTATAGCGTTGAGAATCTCGACGCATACGACCCCTACCCCATCATCGACGTGCATCTGTGGCACGACGGCGGCAGCATCGGCCTTGACTTTGCGGCCGCGCTCGACTCGCCGTTGCAATGGATCTTCGAGAAAACACCCGGTTATTTGTGTTGCAGCTTCAGCGCCGCGCAGGAGTATTTGCTCCTCCCGACCGTGGAGCTCGAAGCTTTTGCATGGCGCGAAGTGCAGGCGTTTCTGCCGGCGCTGCGCGAAGCGAAGCTCTTACGCAGTGCGGTGACGCGCAATCCTGAGGCAACATGGCTGCCCCGCGTCGGCGTGCAGCGAACGTCGCAGCACACTTCACATCCCGCGATTGCGGTTGCCGGATCCTGGACCGATACCGGGTGGCCTGACACCATGGAATCCGCCGTCCGCAGCGGAGTCGTTGCGGCCTCAGATCTCTTGAATGGGCAGAGTCGCCCGGACGCTCCCGCGCGACCGCTCGTCGCTCCACGTCCATCGGAGACCCCGACTGGTCTTGCGACGCAACAATCGTTGAAGCGGGCGGTGGAATGGCTATTACAGGCGCAATCGACCGAGGGCTGGTGGTCGGGCGAGCTGGAGACGAACGTCACCATGACGGCCGAACACGTCTTGCTCTTCCGCTTTCTGGGTCTTTCGCTGGACGCGTTCAGTGCGGGCGCTGTTCAGCATATGTTGCGCAATCAGCGCGAAGACGGATCCTGGGCCCTCTACTACGATGGGCCCGCGGACCTGAGCACGACCATCGAGGCGTACGTGGCGCTCAAGGTGCTGGGCGTCGATCCCAAGAGCGAGCCGATGCGCAAGGCGCTGGAGGTAATCCAGCGCGGCGGCGGCGTTGCGAGCGCGCGCGTCTTCACGAAGATTTGGCTGGCGATCTTCGGCGAGTATCCGTGGAGCGGCGTGCCGTCGCTCCCACCGGAGATCGTCGACTTTCCGTTGTGGATGCCGTTCAATCTCTACGATTTCGCTTGCTGGGCGCGCGGCACGGTAGCGCCGCTGACGATCGTCGTTTCGAAGAAACCGCAGCGCTCGCTGGGCGTGGACATTGGTGAAATCGTCGTGCCCGGGACGGAGCACGAGCGCACGCGCGTCACGGGGCGCCCGCATTGGCTGATGTACGTCGAGCGTTTGCAAAAACTGTATGAGCGTTTGCCGGCTCGGCCGAGGCGCGAACGCGCGCAGCAGTGCATGGCGCAATGGGTGGTCGACCGTCAAGAGGCTGACGGCAGCTGGGGCGGCATACAACCGCCCTGGGTTTACTCGCTAATAGCGCTGAATTTGATGGGCTATTCGGTGGATCACCCGGTGATGCGCAAAGGGATCGAGGGAATGCGGCGCTTCATCATCGACGACGCCGAGGGATGGCGCTTTCAGGCCTGCATGTCGCCGGTTTGGGATACCGCGTGGGCGGTGCGGGCGCTGGCGCTCGCCGGTTTGAACGCGTCGCATCCCGCCATGCGGCGCGCGGTAACCTGGATGTTGCGCGAGCAGATTCCCGATGACGCACCCGGAGATTGGCGCATGAAGTGCGCCGAGACGCGCGGCAACGGCTGGGCGTTCGAGTTCGACAACGATGCGTATCCCGACATCGACGATACGACGATCGTCGTCCTGGCGCTGCTCGAGGGCGGCGATCGCGGCGCCGTCGTGGATGCCTGCGAGCGTGCCCGGCGCTGGACGCTGGCGATGGACTCGCGCAACGGCGCGTGGGCGGCATTCGACCGCGACAACACGCGCGAGCTGCTTTACCGAATGCCGTTTTCGGACTTCGGCGCGATGATCGACCCTCCAACGGAAGACGTCACGGCGCACGTTCTCGAGATGCTCGCGGCGCTGGGCTACGATCTGAGCAATCGCTACGTGGAGCGAGGCTTAGCGTATCTGCGGGCGACGCAAAAGCCGTGGGGTTCCTGGTATGGGCGCTGGGGCGTCAACCACATCTACGGCACGTGGTGCGTTATTTCTGCGCTAGCGGCGCTGGGTACGGGTAAGGACATGATAGAGCGGGCCGTCGCGTGGCTCGTTTCGGTGCAGAACGAAGATGGCGGCTGGGGAGAAAGCTGCCACTCGTATGCCGATGAGTCGTTTGCCGGGATCGGCGCGAGCACGCCGTCGCAAACGGCGTGGGCCGTGCTTTCATTCCAACTTGCAGGGTTTCCGCAACATCCCGCCGCCCAGCGGGGTCTAGACTACCTGTGCGAGCGGCAGCGGCGCGACGGAACGTGGGACGAGCCCGAGTGCACGGGAACGGGCTTTCCTGGCGATTTTTATATCAACTACCACCTCTACCGGCATCTCTTCCCAACCATGGCCCTCGCAATGGCCGCAAGGGTGCCTGCGTGACCGCACGCTCTACCCTTGTCATCCTGAGCTGAGCGAACTCCCTACCTTTGTCATCCTGAGCGCAGCGACACTGAGCTTGGCGAAGTGGAGCGAAGGCGAAGGATGAAGGACGAAGGACGAAGGACGCGGCCAAACTATAAGGAAGCAGCTACTCGACCATGACCATGCCCATCCAGCAGAAGATCGCCGTTGCGAAATACGTCGCAGGCAAGAAGCTCAAAGGCGAAGAGAAGTATCCGCTCGTCCTGGAGCTCGAGCCGCTGCTTCAGTGCAATCTGGCGTGCGCAGGGTGCGGCAAGATTCAGCATCCCGACGAGATTTTACGCCAGCGTTTGAGCGTGGAAGAGTGCATCGCGGCCGTGGAGGAATGCGGGGCGCCGATGGTTTCGATCGCGGGCGGCGAGCCGCTGGTCCACGAGCAGATGCCGCAAATCGTCGAGGAGCTGGTCAAGCGCAAGAAGTTCATCTTTCTTTGCACCAACGCGCTGCTATTGAAGAAGAAGATCCATCTCTTTAAACCGTCGGTGTATTTTGCGTGGATGATTCACATGGACGGCATGCGCGAGCGCCACGATCAGTCGGTCTGCCGTACGGGCGTTTTCGACAAAGCGGTCGATGCGATCAAGGAAGCGAAGGCGCGCGGTTTCCGCGTGTTTACGAATACCACGTTCTTCGATCAAGACGGCCCGGAATCGATTCGCGAAGTGCTCGACTACCTCAACGATGAGCTGAAGGTCGACATGATGCAGATCTCGCCGGCGTACGCCTACGAGAAGGCGCCGGACCAAGAGCATTTCTTGGGCGTGCGCCGCACCCGCGAAATCTTCAAGGAAGCCTTTGCCGGCGGCAAGCGCAAGAAGTGGCGCCTTAACCATAGTCCGCTCTATCTCGACTTCCTCGAAGGGAAAGTGGATTTCGAGTGCACGCCGTGGGGCATTCCGTGCTACACGGTGTTCGGCTGGCAGCGTCCCTGTTATCTGATGAGCAAAGAGGGCTACGCGAAAACTTATAAAGAGCTGCTCGATGAAACGGACTGGTCGAAGTACGGCCGCGGCAAGCATGAATCGTGCGAGAATTGCATGGCCCACTGCGGCTACGAACCGACCGCTGTCATTCGCACGACGACGTCGATCAAGGAGTCAGTGCGCGCCGCCTTCGGCAGCTAAGCCTTACCGCTTCTTTTTGCCATCCTGAGCGCAGCGACACTTTGCTCGGCGAAGTGGAGCGAAGTCGAAGGACTGAGCGCAACGCATTTATTGGAGCGTTAGGGCTTCGATCGCAGCGCGGGGGAGGGGCCTCGTTTTGGAAAGGGCTTAGCTCCGCAAAAACGAGACCCCGCCGCCGTCGATGAGTTGAGGTGGTGTAACAATTGTATTAGCTAATAGACCGCATTGGGGCTGTCGACGACCCCGTAGACCTGTGTGATGCCATCCGACGCGCCGAGCACTTTGATGTTTGCTCCCGTCTGATAGTCGATAACCGTGACGGTCTCATTTCCTTCGTCAGCCACGTAGACCAACTTGTTCCTCTTGTTTATGGATGCGCCAGTCGGAACCGAAAAGCCCGAGCCAATCGTCCGCGTTATGGCTGTATACGGAGGATCGAGAACGAAAACCGAGCCACCACCGCTGCTGCTGGTGCAGATGAGATTATTGTTTGAGTCCAGGGCAATGCTATTGACTCTGAAGTTATTCAGAAGTGTCCCATTACAGCCGCTGAGACCACCGCTATACTCGAAGATGCTGCCGCTGCCGCTGCCCACGATGTAGGACACGAACACATCGCCGCTTGCGTCTACTGCCACGCCGATGGGAGTAGCACCCTCTGGGGCGGAGCACGATACGCTTGCGACATTGCTGCCTTGGAGGTATTGATTGACGACTAAACCATTGGCATCGGCTTCGTAGACGTCGCCGCGGCGGTCGACCGTGACACCGTATGGTGCCGTCATATTTGCGTTGTAGGTGAAAACCGGCGAAGTCCCTCCGGGTGCATATTCCGTAATGTTCCCACCGTACCCGTTTGCTACGTAAAGATTGCCTCGTTGGTCTATAGAGATACCAATCGGAATCGAGATCCCGTTGGTAATCCCGATCAGCTCGCGGTAGTAGGTGTTCGTGAAAATCTTTACGGAATTACCGCTAAAGGTCGTGATGTAGAGCGCTCTTAAGTACGGATCTCTGTCAGGCTTGACGTGCTGCATCGCAGCGCCTCGATGTATCGGTGGCAACAGCCCAAAGCTGTTCGGGTTGGGAACTGTGCTTTCCGTCGCGGGGGCGACGCCGGTTCCGCCGCTGGCGCACGCCGCCAGGAATGCGGTGCCCAGGCATGTTGCCACAATAAAATGCAGGCCTTTCATTAAATGACCTCCTTCATGGGATACAAGTAATCCTAAAGACCAACCGTAAGCCTTGCTGCTCGGATAGTTACGTCGGCGATAGGGTCGCTTCCCCGCTTACCATCGGCTCGTAAGCCCCCTCGCCTCACGGCTTCGGGCCATCGCCGATGGCGGCCCCTCGTCGCGCTGCGCAGCTGCTCCGGGGGGCAAGTCCCGCGGGCGATTTCGTGCTGCCGTCTATCCCGAGGTCAAGGTTGGGGCCGTAGTAGCCGCCACTTGCACCTCGCGCAACGACGGTCAGCTACTTGACGCCGACGGGTACTCTGAATTCCTGGCGCCCACCGGTAAATTTAAACGTTCGGCTAACGGTAAAGACTCGGCGGCGCTGGTGGCGATCGCCGTGGCCGGCCCGACGATTCCAACCTGACTCCCGCAAGCCGTTAGAAGAGCCGTCGCCGCGGCAATCGAAGTTCAGCGCGTTGGAAACGCGATTGGACCACTTTGAGGCGAAGGTGCTGCAGCGCTTCGATGCGCTCGATGCTCGTCTCATGTCCGCAGAGGGACATTAGCGCGCTGCTGATATCGCGTGCAACACATGGCGACGTTGCCGCAGTGGCGCCGCTCTTTGATGCCTATCGCGCCTTTTTTGCGGGGGGCTCGAATCTGGATGAATCGCGCCGCTTCTTAGAGCAGCGAATGACTTCGGGCGACTCGGTAATATTCGTGGCTCGCAATAACGGCGAAACTATCGGCTTCATTCAGCTGTATCCGCTCTGGTCGTCGTGGTATTGCCGGCTCATCTGGTTCCTGAGCGATCTCTACGTCAGTGAAAACTCGCGCAAGCACGGCGCCGGCAGGCAACTAGTAGAGCGCGCCATCGCGCACGCGAGTGAAACAGACGCCGCCAGCATCATGGTGGAGCTGCCGCGCCGCGAACCGCACCTGACGGAGTTCTATCGAAAGCTCGGCTTCGACCGCGACGAGGTGTTCGAATTGGCGCGGTATTACTGCAAGCGCTGAGACCCCAAGACCGCCCTTAACGCCGCAGTGTACTTAGCCATTCACTGACGCGCTTCTGATCGACTTCTACGCCCTCCGATAGCGGCTGTGCGACAAACTGTGTGGGACCGTGGACGCCCTGTACCTTACGCGGCGCCCCGGAATCGGTTACACTGCCCGCGGGCCACTTCCATCCCATCTTACTTGCACGGCCCGCGGAGGACGTCCCAATGCACAGCGCGGGACAAAGAGGTCAAGTCTTACCCCTTATCGCCATTTCGCTTGCCGTTTTGATGGGCTTCGCCGGCATCGGTGTAGACGTCGGGTACTTGGAATATCGGCAGCAAACGCAGCAGACCGCAACCGATGCAGCCGCCGCGGGCGGCGCGGAAGCGCTGCTGCACGCGGGTTGTCCGAATCCCACCGCCGCTAAGGCGGCTGCCTTAGCCAACGCGGCAAATAACGGCTTCACCAACGCCGGCAACACGAGTATCACGCCAAACAACCCGCCCCTGACCGGACCGTTTTCCAGCAATCCCTGTGCCGTTTCCGTAACGATCACGAGTCAGCATGTGGCGACGTTCTTTTCCAAGCTGTTCGGCTACTCAAACGGCATGCCGGAGTCGACCCTGGCCGTTGCCGAGGTGTCGTCCACCGGGGCCGGTTGCATCTTCTTGCTGAGCATGACGGTAGAGAGCAATTTCAACAGCGGAAACGTTAGCGCGTCGCAGTGTGGAATGCTCATCAACGACACCGCGAACTTTAGCGGCGTGACCGCGCACGTGCTCAATATCGGCTACGCCGGGCCGCCCCCAAGTATGACCGGAGCGAATTTCACCGAAGGAGTTCCCGCGCCAATGCTGCCGGTCGCGGATCCCTGCCCGGAAATTTCAGGCTGCGCGTACCTCACCGCCAACCCACCCTCGACGAGCAGCTGCACCAGTTTCCAGGGAAACGGTTACGTCGGCAATGTCAGCCCGGGCTGTTACAATAATCTCAGCCTCAACGGCGCCACCGTCACGTTGCTGCCTGGGACCTACGTCCTCAACGGCGGCTCGAACTTCAACAGTGCAAGCGTCAGCGGAAGCGGCGTCACGCTCTACGTTACCGCCAGCGGTACGCCGCCGAACTTCAACGGCGCACAGTCGATGACGCTTTCCCCGCCCACGTCCGGCTCGCAACAGGGCGTGTTGTATTATCAGGTCCCGAGCAACTCGCAGTCTCCAAACTTCAACGGCACGACCGAGAACCTCAGCGGGCTAGTATACGCGCCGCATGCGACCTCGGTCAACTTCAATGCGGCGGCGGGCGGCTATCTCGTTCTGGTCTTCGGCGCCGCGAACTTCAATGGCGGCACGCCGCAAGACTTCGCCACGCCGCCTCCGGGCCAATCGCTGATCAAACAAGCGGTGGTTGCGCAATGAGCAGCGTCTCGAGGTCGCGCCGAATCTTCTCCCATGCGGGCCAAAAGGACGGAGCTCCAGCCTCGATTCGGTCCGTCGCGAGCTCGTAGAGCAAAAGGTATGCAGCTCGACTCAAGCGATCTTCACCAGTTGTGGCATCGAAGGCGTGCGGCGAGAAAACGCTGTGGCGAAGGGTCCCATCCAAGAAGTTGGTGGCGAAACGATCGATTTCGGTGGAGCGCGTTTCGTCGAGTGAAGGCAGGCTGAGCTTGCGCGCGATCCGTTCCAGCTGCAGGCGTGGCTCCAGCATGAGCAGGTCGTAGTCCACCACCACGAGCCGCTTGTCCCGGAGTTCGCATAGAAATGGAACCATGTGGACGAGCCACAGGCGGTGTGCTTTGGCCGCGTTTATCTCCTGCCGGCGAAAAAGCGAGGCAGCAACGCTGCGAGGGTCTCGAATCGCGATGACGTAGGCATCCTCGGCATGGCAGTCGCGCAGCGCGGGCAGCCACAGCGGCAAGAGTCGAAGGGTGCGTGGATCCTTGAACCCCCACAGCGGCTGCGGCGCGAAGGCGCTCTTGAGGTAGTGCACCGCCTTGATCTTCAGCAGGCGAATCCGGTAGTGCTCGAACTGTTCGTACGTGATGAGCGAGACGTCGTCCCATTTGAGCCCAAGCACTTCCAATGCGCGCTGGTTGATTTCAACGATGCTCTTGTCTTCCCAATAGCCCGTTGGATTATCCGGCTGTCCGTCGAGCAAGTTATCGCCCAGGTATACCGATAGGGCCTTGAGACCGCGAGCGATTGCGCTCGTGCCGCTCCTGTGCATGCCGACGACGAGCACCGCGCGGGAGCTCAAAATATCAGACCGGCGCTGTGGCTTCTTTGAACGATGCGATCGTTCGGCGCAAGCCTTCCTCGAGGTCAATCTGCGGGTGCCATCCCAACAGCGCCTGAGCGAGCGATATATCGGGGCAGCGTCGCATTGGGTCGTCGGGAGTCGGTTCGCACATCTCCATCGTGTATGAAACGCCCGCAGCTTCCGCAACCGCTGCCGCAAACTCGGCGATCGTGATCTCTCTGGGATTCCCGAGGTTGGTGACGCGACCGCAGGCCTCATCGTTCGACGAAGCCAGCAAGATGCCGCGCACCATGTCCTCCACGAAGCAGAACGATCGCGTCTGCTTTCCGTCGCCATAAATCGTGAGCGGTTGACCCGCAAGCGCTTGTGAAATGAAATTCGGGACGACGCGCCCATCTCCGATACGCATGCGAGGGCCGTACGTATTGAAAATTCTAACGATCCTGGCATTGATGCCGTGCGCTCGCACGTGGGCCATAAGCATGGCCTCGCCGAAGCGCTTGCCTTCGTCGTAACACGATCGTTGTCCAATCGGGTTTACGTTTCCCCAGTAGGCCTCACGCTGAGGATGCTCGAGCGGGTCGCCATACACTTCGGATGTAGACGTATACAGCAGTCGAGCGTGGAATCGCGCGGCGAGCCGGCAACACAGGTCCGTCCCGTAGCTGTTCACCGCCAAGGTTTCAACGGGGAATTTCTTATAGTCTCGTGGGCTTGCCGGCGACGCCATGTGCAGGATGGCATCGTAGCCGCCTGCCTGTCCGCGGAGCCACTCCTCAATCGCCTCGCCATCGTGAGCGACGTCGGCGATGAGAAGGCTAAAGTTGCTATGCCCTAGAGCGGTCCCTAAGTTCTGCTGTGAGCCGGTGAGAAGATTATCTACAGCAAAGACGCGGTCGCCGCGCAATAACAGCGCGTCGACGACGTGAGAGGCCACAAAACCTGCCGCACCGGTAACGATCGCATTCATCGGCGGACACCTTCTCCGGTGGCGGTTATTAGCCTCGCATTAGTGAATTTAGCGGTCAGCCTACCGTTCATCAACTCTTGTAATGCCCGTCAAAAAGCGAACGCTTCCATGCAGCGCACACACTGGTACGCTCTCAGAGGAACGTGTGGGTAACTGTGAGGGCTCTGTAGGTGTTGCGCTCGCTTCCCCTTGGGTATGCTGAGGCGCAAACACGGCATTATATAATCTAAAGCCGCCGCAAGCGGTCTTTGTAAGGTTTACGTGCGCACTATAAATCCCCGCAAAGTCACCATACTCGGAACGGGCTACGTCGGCACGGCCAACGCGGTCGGTTTTGCAGAGCTCGGCTGTGACGTGATCGGCTTCGACACCAACGTTGGCCGCGTTGAAGACCTGCGCGCCGGGGTGCCACCGTATCGCGAAGACGGCCTAGCCGAGGTGTTGACGCGGCACCTCGAGCAGGGGCGGCTTAGTTTTGTTTCGGACCTGCCGTCGGCCATACGAGATGCGGCCTTTATCATCGTTTCGGTTGGCACGCCATCGAACGACGATGGATCGGCCGACCTTGCCGCGCTAGAGTGCGCTATCGAAGCCCTCCGCCGATCCGTAACGCGTCGGCCGGCGGTCATCGTGCTGCGCTCGACGGTCCCTCCGGGAACGTCGGACCGGATGGCCGCGCGTTTGCCGGACGGGCTAGACCTGATCTATTGCCCGGAGTTTCTGCGCGAAGGGAACGCCGTCTACGACTTCTTGCACCCGGACCGAACGATCGTCGGAGCGGAGTCGGAACAAGCGGCCGCGGCATACGCCGCGCTCGTCGGAGGACTGGACGCCCCGCTAATGGTCACGAGTCGTCGCGATGCCGAGCTCATCAAGGGAGGCTCGAACGCGTTTCTTGCGCTCAAAATCAGCTTCGCAAACGAAATGGCGAACCTTTGTGGAAGTCTTGATGCGGATGCGCGCAACGTACTGCGCGGTATCGGCTACGATCGCCGCATCGGCGATGCCTACCTCACGCCGGGTATTGGATTCGGTGGACCGTGCTTTGAGAAGGACGTGCAGAGCCTCGAACACGTCGCCCGCCGCAACGGGGCGCCCTCTCATCTGCTCGAAGCGACATTGCGCGTCAACGATCTCCAGCCGCGCAAGGTCGTCGACATCCTCGAAGAAGAACTGGGTGGTTTGCATGGCATGCACATCGGCGTTTGGGGATTGACCTTCAAAGCCGGCACCGACGATCTGCGCAGCTCGCTCGCCTTGAGGATTCTTGCAGATCTCCACAAGCGCGGCGCGTCGGCAATCGCGTACGATCCCGCGATCGAGCAGGCGGAACTGCCGGGCCGGACGACGTTAGCGCGTTCGGCAACGGAAGCCGCAGGTGCCGATGCCTTGCTCGTCCTCACGGAGTGGCCGGAGTTTTGCGCGATCGAGCCGCGGGTGCTCGCGGCGAGCCTCCGGCATCGGCTCGTCGTGGATGGCCGAAACATGCTCGATGGCGAGCGACTCGCGCGTTGCGGCGTACGTTACCGAGGCGTAGGGTGGGCAGTTCTGCCGGAGCCCGAGTGGGCGTCAGCCTAGTCCATATCGAGCCCGCAATCAACGAACTCCCGCGGCCCACCGTCCGCGGGAAGTTCCTGTTTGCTGGCGACGCGAAGCTGTACGTGCGCGGAACGACCTACGGAACGTTTGCCCTCGATGAAAACGATCGCGAGCGACACGATCCGGCGATGGTCGAGCGCGACTTTGCGCTCATGGCCGAAAACGGGCTGAATGCGGTTCGCACGTATACCGTGCCAACGCGCGCGGTACTCGATGCAGCGCAGCGTCATGGCCTGCGCGTCATGGTAGGGTTGCCATGGGAACAGCACGTAGCATTTCTCGACGATTCATCTCGGACGACGCGGATCGAGCGGCGCGTGCGCGAGAGCGTGACGGAGTGCGCGGGACACCCGGCGATCCTCTGCTACGCAGTGGGCAACGAGATCCCGGCCGGAGTCGTCCGCTGGCTCGGGCGTCGCCGCGTCGAGCGGTTCGTCGAGCGGCTCTTCCGCGCGGTCAAGGCAGAAGACCCGACCGCATTGGTCACCTACGTTAACTATCCGACGACCGAGTATCTGCAGCTGCCCTTCTTGGACCTGGTTTGCTTCAACGTTTATCTGGAGACGCAGCAGCGCCTGGATGCGTATCTGCCGCGCTTGCAGCACATGGCCGGCGATCGACCGCTGATCTTGGCGGAAGTCGGGTTGGATAGCCGCCGCCACGGCGAGAAGAATCAAGCGCACGTCCTGGACTGGCAATTGCGCACGATTTTCGAATCGGGCTGCGCCGGTGCATTCGCGTTCGCGTGGACCGACGAGTGGCATCGCGGCGGATATGCGATCGAGGATTGGGACTTCGGTCTCACGCGTCGCGACCGTACGCCGAAGCCCGCGCTTGCGGTCGTGCGCGAAGCGTTTGCGCAGGTACCCTTTCGATCCGACGTGCACTGGCCACGCGTCACCGTGATCGTCTGCGCGTTCAACGCGCAGAGCACGATCCGGGAATGTCTAGAGGGCTTACGGCGCGTCGACTATCCCGACTTCGAGGTGGTCGTCGTCAATGACGGATCGACCGATGCGACCGCTGTCATTGCAGCCGAGTACAACGTTCGGCTGATCAACACCCCGAACCGCGGCCTCAGCAATGCGCGAAACACCGGCCTCGAAGCCGCGAACGGCGAGATCGTCGCGTACCTCGACAGTGACGCGTTTCCCGATCCGCACTGGCTCAAATACCTCGCGGCAGCGTTTCTCGATTCGACGTACGCCGGAATCGGTGGCCCGAATCTCGCGCCCCCGGGTTTGGGTATCGTGGCCGATTGCTTCGACAACGCGCCGGGTGGTCCGGCGCACGTTCTGCTCTCCGACCGCGAAGCGGAGCACATCCCGGGTTGCAACATGGCGTTTCGCCGCGAGAAGCTCGCGGCAATTGGTGGCTTCGATCCAGCGCTTCGCATCGCCGGCGATGACGTCGACATTTGCTGGCGAATCCAAGCCCGCGGCTGGAGTATTGGATTCAGCCCGGGTGCGATGGTCTGGCACCACCGGCGCACGACGCTGCGTTCGTATTGGAAGCAGCAGCGCGGCTACGGCCGAGCGGAGGCGTTGCTCGAGAGGAAATGGCCCGAGAAGTACAACGCATTCGGTCACCCGACGTGGGGTGGCCGCATCTACGCAAAGGGTGTGCCGCAAACACTTGGTTTTCGGCGGCCGCGAATATACCAAGGGCCATGGGGCAGCGCTCCCTACCAGTCGCTCGAACACCCCGCCCCGCCCCTGGCGTCATTGCTGCCGCTGATGCCGGAGTGGTACCTCGTCATCGCCGCGCTGGCCGTGATCTCGGCCTTGGGCATCCTTTGGCGACCGTTGCTTCTGGCGCTGCCGCTTCTCGCGCTTTCATTAATAGTGCCGGCGTTGCAAGCGGGGCTCGCTGCACGGCAAGCCGTTTTCGAATCGCAACCCCGATCGAAAATTGATTCGCTGCGTGCGAGAGGGCTAACGGCGTTCTTGCATCTCGCTCAGCCTTTGGCGCGCCTCTGGGGTAGGATGGAATACGGTCTGACCTTCTGGCGCGCGCCCGTAACGTGGCGCGTTTGGATGATCTTGCCGCGAAAGTACGTGCTCTGGAACGAGCGCTGGCGCAGCGCGACCGCTTGGCTGGAAGCGCTCGAACAGAGCCTGCGCGAGAACGGCGCGGTCGGCGCTCGCGGAGGCGATTACGATTCCTGGGATCTGAACGTTCGCTCCGGCGCGCTTGGCTCCGCGCGGTCGGTCATGCTGATCGAGGAGCACGGTGCCGGCAGACAGTTAGTACGCTTTCGTGCGTGGCCGGTTTGCTCGAGCGGCGCGACCGCCGGCATCCTCGGGCTGAGCGCACTTGCTGCCGCTGCCGGATTTGACGGCGCCTGGGCGGCCTGCGCGGTCCTTGGCGTCTGCGCGCTTGGCGTCGTGACGAGAACGGCGCAGGAATGCGCTGCGGCGATGGCGCGCATCGATCGCGCCCTTGGAGGGCTTCGTGAAGTACTTGATCGTCAACGCTGACGATTTCGGTGCCAGCCGCGGAATCAATCGCGGGATCCTAGAGCTGCACGAGTCGGGCGTCGTCACGAGCGCGAGCCTCATGATGGGGATGCCGGCCGCGGACCATGCGGTGAAGCTGGCTAAGGCAAATCCAGCGCTTGGCGTGGGATTGCACGTGACGCTCACCGACGAAGACACCGTGGCCTCCGTGGACTTCAATGACGCTGCAAGCTGCAAGGCGGCGATCCAAGCCCAGATCGATGCGTTCTCCGCGCAATTGGGCAGCCTGCCAACACATCTCGACTCGCATCAAAACGTGCACCGCGACCCACGCCTCACGCCATTGTTCAAGGACATCGCGATGCGACACGGGCTCCCGTTGCGCGAGCATTCCGCCGTGCGGTACTTCTCGAACTTCTATGGCCAGTGGGACGGTGATTTCCACCCCGAGCAGATCGGCCTGGAGAGCCTGCTGCAAATGCTCGAAACCGAGCTGCGCGATGGCAGCATCACCGAGCTCAGCTGCCATCCGGGGTACGTCGGAGCCGACTTCGCGTCGCCGTATCACAGCGAGCGTGAACTCGAGCTGCGGACGCTTTCGAACCCTCGGTTGCGTGAATTTCTCCTCGCCGGCGCCGTGAAGCTGATCAGCTTTCGTGACGTGCCGGCCGTTACGGGGCAAGCACTCCGGGCATGAGAGTCGTCGTTTCTCCGCATAACGTGGTCAACTACCCCGAAGGCGGCGGCCACTTTTGGGTCTACATGCAGTACGTGCAGGGCCTGCGTAACATCGGATGCGACGTCTGGTGGATGGAGGAGTTTCGCACTGCGGAAGATTCGCGCGAGGAAGCGGCGCGGGTTGCGACGCTTCGAGAACGGCTCGGCCGCTATGGCCTGCAGGAAAGAATTATCCTCTACACTGCCGAGCGCGAGTTTCTCAACGTTACTGAGGCGCAAGCGCGGGCCGTCTTCGGCGAGGCGGATCTGTTGCTGAACTTCCATCAGCGAATCCAATCCTGGGTTCTGGAGGAATTCCGCCGCACGGCGCTCGTGGATATCGACCCCGGATTGCTGCAATACTGGATCGCCTCCGGACTCTTGTCCGTTCATCCGCACGACCTATATTTCACCACCGGCGAAACCGTCGGGAAACCTTGGGCGAACTTTACCGATTGCGGCCTGCCCTGGATTCAGATCCGCCCTCCGGTCAGCCTCGACTTGTGGCCCCTCGTCCCGGCCCCCGCGGACGGCGCATTCACGACCGTGTCCACCTGGTGGGGCCACGAGTGGGTGATGGATGGCGAGGAAATCATCGACAACAACAAGCGAAGCGCGTTCCTCCGCTTCGCCGAGCTGCCGCGGCACACGCGCGTGCCGCTCGAGCTCGCGCTGTTGCTGGACCGGGAGAGCGAGGCCGACGCCGAAGATCGTCGGTTCTTGACGGGAAATGGGTGGCGCGTCCGTCACGCTCATGACGTCGCCGGCAGTCCGCGGGACTACCAAGAGTATATCCGAGCATCCCGCGGTGAGTTTAGCTGCGCTAAGGCGTCGTGTATGAAATTCCAGAATGCTTGGATTAGCGATCGAACGCTGTGCTATCTCGCGACGGGTAGGCCGGCCGTGGTCGAGAACACCGGGCCAAGTTCGATCCTGCCGAATGGGCTCGGGTTATTCCGCTTTTCGACGTTGGAGGAAGCCGCCGCAGCGTTGGACGAGGTCGCCTCAAATTACGCCAAGCACGCGCGTGCGGCGCGCGAGCTCGCCGAGTTCTTCGACGCCCGCCGGGTGGCAGAAGCGATCGTCGGGCATTGCGATGTAAGCGCTGCAGTTGCCGCGAGGGAACTCCGGTGAACGCGCGTCCGAACGCCGACCGGGATGTCTTCGCGCGCATCGTTGCGTTCGCGCGGCCCTACTGGCTCAAAGTCATCGGCACTTTTCTCGTGAGTTTCGCGGCCGCGCCCTTGACGCTGCTGATGCCCGTCCCGCTAAAGGTCGCCGTCGATAGTGTGATTGGCTCGAAGCCGCTGCCCGGGGCTCTCGCTACCATAGTGCACGTCTTCGGTAACGGTGGTCAGTACGTCGTGTTGGCGTTAGTTGCCGCGCTCCTCGTGGTAATTACGCTGCTCCTTTACGTTCAAGGGATGGCCGTTTGGCTGGCGTCTACGTACTTAGGCGAGCGACTGGTCTTGGATTTCCGCGCAGCGCTGTTCCGGCACGCGCAACGACTATCGCTCTCCTATCACGACCGCCGGGGCACGACCGATTCGCTTTTTCGAATCCAATACGATGCGCAATGCCTGCGCGACGTCTTGATCGACGGTCTGATCCCATTGGTGACCGCGGCGGTGACGGTGCTCGCCATTCTCATCGTCACGGCGAGCTTGAACTGGCAATTAGCTCTCGTATCGCTCGTCGTCTGTCCCGTGCTGTACGTCCTCACTGCCCGGTTCGGCCGGCGGCTACGCGGGCGTTGGTACGAAGTGAAAGACCTCGACAGCTCCGCGATGTCCGTCGTGCAAGAAGCCCTCGCCGCGGGTCGCGTCGTCCGCGCATTCGGCCAAGAGGAGCACGAGCAGGGCCGTTTCATGCGGCAGGCCAGCCGGCGCTTGTGGGGACAGATCGACATCGCTTGGCTTCAGGGCAGGTTCGATCTGGCGATCGGCACCACCGTGGCCGCAGGCACGGCCGCCATCCTTTTTCTGGGCGTCCTTCAAACCAAAGCCGGACATCTCTCGATCGGCGAGCTGCTGATGATCCTGGCATACCAGGGGCAGATCTACTTACCGCTCAAGACGATTAGTAAGAAGGTAGCGGATTTGCAAAATGGACTGGCCAGCGCGGGCCGCGGCTTTGCGCTGCTCGATGAGCTCCCCGAGGTCTTCGAAAAACCGCACGCAAAACGTCTGGATCGCGCGCGCGGTGATTTTATCTTCGACGATCTGTGGTTTGCCTACGAGCCTGGGCACGACGTGTTGCGCGGCATTCGGCTCGCAATCAAAGCCAACGACCGGGTGGGCGTCCAAGGGAGGACCGGCTCTGGGAAGACGACGCTGGTCAGTCTTCTCACGCGATTCTACGATCCAACGCGCGGAGCGATACTCTTGGACGGCGTCGACTTGCGCGACTACAAGCTTGTCGACTTGCGCCGGCAGTTTGCAATCGTTCTCCAAGACACGTTCTTGTTTTCGAGCACGATTCGGGAGAACATCGCCTACGGAAGACCCGATGCGAGCGATGAAGAGATCGTGGAAGCGGCGCAACGCGCGAACGCGCACGATTTCATAGAAGCGCTGCCGGAGGGTTACCTCACCCAGGCGGGCGAGCGCGGAATGCGGCTCTCGGGTGGCGAGCGTCAGCGCGTCTCGATGGCGCGTGCGTTCCTGAAGGACGCGCCGATCCTGTTGCTCGACGAGCCGACGAGCGCGCTCGATTTAGCGACCGAAGCCGCGATCGTCGACGCGATGGAACGGCTGATGGCAAACCGTACGGTCTTCCTGATTGCGCACCGGCCCACGACGCTCGCGCACTGCAACGTGCGCGTCGAGATGAAAGAGGGAAAGCTTCTCTCGCGCGAGGCCACCGGCGCTGCGTCGTAATCCGCGGATCGTCGTCACCGGATTCGTAGGGCTCTTTCCATTTGGCGGAGTTGCCTGGGATTACGTGCAGTACGTTCTCGGATTCGCGGCTCTCGGCTGGGACGTGATCTACCTAGAAGACACGGGCGCGTGGCCGGTGTATCAGGACGGCTACCTCGATTGCTCGTCGAACGTCGCCCACGTGGCAGCGACCATGGAACGCTTTGGGCTCGGCGGGCGCTGGGCGTATCGCGATGCGATTTCCGGCGAGTGCTTTGGGCTTTCGCAGTCCGACCTTCGCGAATTCTGTCGCACCGCAGACGCGTTTGTTAACCTGTCGTGCTCCGCGACGCTGCGTGAAGAGTACGCAGCGATCCCGGTTCGAGCCCTCGTCGACACCGATCCGATGTTCACGCAGATCCAATACCTGAGCGGGACTTCGCTCGAGGGCGGCCCAAGCGGAATGCGACAGCTGATCGAGGACCATACGCACCACTTCACGCTCGGTGCGGGTATCGGATCCGCGTACTGTCAAATCCCGACGTTGGGTGTACGATGGCATCCGACTCGCCCGCCCGCCGTGCTGGACCTCTGGCCCGCCAGCGATCCGCCGATCCGTACGTCGCACGGTTACTCGACCGTGATGAATTGGCGCGTCGTTGACGGCGTCGAATTTGAAGGTCAGCGGTGGGGGCAGAAGGACGTGGAATTCATGCGCTTCTTGCGGTTGCCGAGGCGCGTGCCGGAGATTCCGCTGAGTCTCGCGGTGAGTCAGACCCCGGGCACCGAGTTTCCGATTGAGGCGGCCCGTGCTGCCGGATGGATCGTCCTCGATCCAGCGTTGTGCGCCTACGACGCACGTAGCTACCAAGAGTTCATCGCGGCATCGCGTGGCGAGTTTTCCGTTGCCAAGCAAACCTACGTCAAGGCAAACACCGGCTGGTTCTCGTGCCGCTCCGTTTGCTATCTCGCCTCGGGGCGTCCGGTCGTGACGCAAGACACGACGTGGTCGCGGCTTCTTCCCAGCGGCCGCGGATTGATCGCCTTTCAGGATGAGGAAACGGCCGTCGACGCGTTAAGGAGTGTGGAGGCCGATCCGAAAGCGCATTCCAAGGCCGCGCGCGCGATCGCGGAGGAGCATTTCGACAGCAAGCGCGTTCTCAGCGAGATGCTCGCCCAGATGGGAGTGTGAGCGTCGACCGTGCGCGTGCTCGTACTCGGCTACATGGTCCGCGGTCCCCTCGGCGGGGTCGCGTGGCACCATCTTCAATACGTGCTGGGCCTGGAGCGGCTCGGCCACGACGTCTATTTCCTCGAAGATAGCGATGATTTCGAATCCTGTTACGATCCGGTCCAAGGGGAGACGGTTGCCGACCCTTCCTTTGGAATCGCGTTCGCGAAGGCGGCATTTGCGCGCGCCGGTCTGAGCGAGTGCTGGGCGTACTACGATGCGCATACGCGGGCCTGGCTCGGGCCGTGCGCCGGCCGGGCGTTGGAGCTCTGCCGCACCGCCGACGTTTGTTTGAACGTTTCGGGCGTGAACCCGCTGCGCGATTGGCTTCTCGACGTACCGGTGCGCGTGCTGATCGACACGGACCCGGCTTTCACGCAGATCCGGCACCTCAGCGATCCGGCCGCGATGGAGGCGGCACAGCGGCATAACGCATTTTTTTCGTTCGGCGAGAATATCGCGACGGGAGATAGCTCGATTCCAAACGATGCGTTGGCGTGGCAGGCAACGCGGCAGCCCGTGGTCCTCGATGCTTGGCCCGTTACTCCGGGTCCGCGCGATGGAAACTTTTCCACGATCATGCAATGGGAGAGTTATCCGGAACGGTACTTCGATGGCCGCCTCTACGGCATGAAGTCGCGCTCGTTTCCGCCCTACATAGATTTGCCGGCGAAGGTGGACGCGCGTTTCGAGCTCGCCATCGGCAGCGATTCCGCGCCACGCGATCGACTGCGGGAGTCTGGTTGGATCGTTCGCGATCCGTACGAGGTATCTACCGATCCGTGGGTCTATCAGCGCTTCATTCAACAGGCGAAGGCGGAGTTCAGTGTGGCCAAACAGGGCTACGTGACGACCGACTGCGGTTGGTTCAGCGACCGGAGCACGTCGTACCTCGCAAGCGGCCGTCCAGTGATAACGCAGGAAACGGGATTTTCCCGTTGGCTGAAAGCCGAACGCGGCCTGATTGCCTTTCGCTCGCCGGACGAGGCGATCGCCGCAGTCGAGCTGGTGAGTAAAGATTACGAACGACACTGCCGCTCCGCTCGCGAGGTCGTAGAAGAGCATTTCGACGCGCGGAACGTGCTGCCATCGCTGCTCGATCGAGCGGTCGCGGCGGCTCGCAGTTGGGCCCGCAACGCTTGAAGGAGAATGCGATCCTCGTCACCGGGGGAGCGGGCTATGTCGGCTCGCACTTCGTTGCGCGGCTTAAAGATGGCGGAAGAAGGTACGTGGTACTCGACAATCTTTCGCGCGGGCATGCCGGATTCGTCGACGGCGAGCATCTCGTCCGCGGCGACATTGGAGATGAAGCGCTGGTTGAAGAGCTCTGCCGGGAGTTGGGTGTTGATGCCGTGGTTCATTTTGCGGCGTACGCCTATGTCGGCGAATCCGTCGAAGAGCCCGAGCGTTACTACGAGAATAACGTCGCCAACACCGTCAGGCTGCTGCGTGCCCTGCGCCGCGCCGGCGTCGAGCGGATAGTATTTTCCTCGTCGTGTGCTACCTACGGAGAGGCGGCTTCGGCGAGGTCGATCGCAGAAGATACCCCACAGGAACCGGTCAACCCGTACGGCCGGACGAAGCTAGTGGTCGAAAATATGCTGGCGGACTACGAGCGTGCCTACGGGCTTCGCTCGGTAGCGCTTCGTTATTTTAATGCCGCGGGCGCGAGTGAGCGGCATCCGCTGTACGAGCAACACGATCCCGAGACGCACCTGATCCCTTTGGCGATCGACGCTGCGCTGGGGGCGGGCACGCTGGCGATCTTCGGGAACGACTATGCGACTCCCGACGGAACGTGCGTGCGCGACTACGTCCACGTGAACGACCTAGCGGATGCGCACGTCCGCGCGGTCGATCGACTCCGCAGCCGAGGCAGCTCGCTCCGCGCAAATCTTGGCATCGGCCGCGGCGCTTCCGTTCTCGAAGTGCTCGAGGCCGTGCGCTCGGCAACCGGGGCTGGAGTCCGTTTCCATTTTGCGCAGAGGCGACCGGGCGATCCCGCGGTGCTCGTCGCGAACGCCGGCCTCGCGGAGCGCGAACTCGGCTGGCGACCGCGATATCAGGACGTCCGAGACATCGTCCGCACCGCCGTCGACGGCTATCGGCGCGCCCAGGGCAACACCTGATCTTGTCATCCTGAGCACTGAGCTTCGCGCAGCTTCCCCGATCTTGTCATTCTGAGCGCAGCGACACTGAGCTTGGCGAAGTGGAGCGAAGTCGAAGGGCGAAGGGCGAAGGGCGAAGTGCAGTACTCGCGGCTACCAGCCCTTCGGACTTTTCAAAGTGACGTGACCACCCTGATGCGGTTTGCAACCGCGCACGTCATTCCCTCAGCAGTGGAAAAGGCTTCCTCCGAGTGCGGTACCGCGACTACCTCTTGATTACGCTGAGTGTTGCGCCATCCGGTTGTGAGAAGCCGGTGATGGTTTGGGTGGGACTGCCGCCGGCCGGATAGTTGAAATAGCCGACCTCGGCGCTGGCGCTGCCGGCATACGTTGGAACGATAATCCGCGGGCCCTGATGTACTCCTTGAGTTTTCGCGATCCAGAACTGCCAAACCCAACCGGTCCCGGCCAGCGACGTTGAACCATCGATGCTTCCCGTCGAGCCGGAGGGTGCAATCTGATAAATCATCCCCGTTGCGCCCGAGCCGAATGCCAGGTATTTGCCGTCCCATTGCACCGGGCCGGCTTTTAGGCCGCTATCGCCACTTACCGAAATGCTCGTAATATTGGCGCTGCCGGCTGGAAGCTCGAAGAGCGCAAACTTATTGCCGCTGCCATAGGCGTCGCAGAATAGATTCCCAACGTTGTCGTAACCGCATCCCGGTATCCCGCTCTGTCCGGAGGGCGCGTACGTTGTCGGAATTCCCTGAGCGTTAGTAAAGACCGCTATGCAGTCCCCGCAGCTGCCGGCCAGCACGCCAAGGGCCAGATTTCCGGTTGTCGGATCGACCGAGCAGTTGAGCTCCGGATATCCGGGGAGATTGAGCGTCCGAATCGGCGTGCTGCCGCCATGCGCGAAGACCTCGACCGTACTCCCGCCGCCGTTGAGAACGAACACCTCACCGGCCTTGTTCGAGCAGATCCCCGACGGGGTGCTAAACCCCGTCAAGGTACCTTTCAACTTACCTTTGGGGTACGAATAGACGTACACGTCGCCCGTCGCCTCGTCCGCGACGTAAAGCAAGGTGGACGTTCTCTTCGCATCGGGATCCATCCAAGAACGGCCGCGGTCAACATGTAATGAAGTCGTCGCCTCGTGCGACGCGCTAAGGACGCCGCGGACGCGCAGCTGCGCCGCGGTGCTCCCTGCCGCCACGTTCGACTGTGCGGGCGACATCGCGCCGCCGCATCCGGCAAGCATGCCGAGCGCCGCTGCAACGCCCAACGGGTGGCGCACAACTCGCAAAAAACCCATCACGTAGCCTCCAATCGTCGCTCCAGGTAGCAAGGCGTTCTCGCGCGGTCATTTCGCGCAGCTCACTACGCCCCTTTCAGGACCGGCGGAACTCCGCATTCCCCGGGCGTGTCGTCGGTGTCATGAGTGGGCCACCCCATCCGGATGCGGATTGACGTTCAATCAGGGGGAGGTCGACGTCGAACTGGACATCGAGGCCACTGCCTCGGGGGTTATCTGAAGAATGCTCATTCAATCCATCCATTTCACATTTGCTCCCCAAGACGCGGACAAAGCCGAGGACTTCCTGCGAGAGCTGCGCGACGAGTCACGCAAAGAGGACGGCGTGATCAGCTTTGACATCGGCCGAAGCAAGGAGAAACCAAACGTATTTGCGCTGTGGGAAGAGTATAGGGATAAAGCGTCTCTCGAGTCCCACATGGCGACGGAGCACTTTCAGCGACTGGTGATCCGCGGCGTTCGAACAATGGCTACGGAACGCAACGCGGAGACGGTCTTTCCCATATCTTAACGGTGATGCCTTCGCGACCGCAGCAAGTCGCGGCGTTCATAGCGAATGCTGCCTCAAGCCTTTGATCGCTTCACACGACAGGAGACACTACGATGAGTTTCGTTAAAACCAGCGACGGCACGGAGATTTACTACAAAGACTGGGGCTCTGGCAAGGCGATCGTTTTCAGCCACGGTTGGCCGCTATCTGCAGATGACTGGGACACGCAAATGATGTTCTTTGTCAATCGCGGCTATCGCGTCATAGCGCACGACCGCCGCGGTCACGGACGGTCATCGCAAACAGCCGATGGCCACGATATGGATCACTATGCCGACGACCTTGCGACTGTAACGGAGCATCTGGATCTAAAGAACGCCGTTCATGTCGGCCATTCGACCGGAGGAGGCGAGGTAGTCCGTTATCTCGCACGTCATGGCGAGAGTCGCGTGGCGAAGGCGGTACTGATCAGCGCGGTGCCGCCGCTGATGGTCAAGACGGCGGCCAACCCCGGCGGCCTCCCAAAGGAAGTGTTCGATGGATTCCAAGCTCAGGTCGCGGCACATCGCTCGGAGTTCTATCTCGAATTGGCGGAAGGGCCTTTCTACGGCTTCAACCGGCCGGGCGTAAAAGCATCGGAGGCGATCGTCCAGAACTGGTGGCGCCAGGGGATGATGGGCGGCGCGAAGCCGCATTATGATGGTATCGTCGCCTTCTCCCAAACCGATTTCACGGACGATCTCAAGAAAATCACGGTACCAGTGCTGGTAATGCACGGTGACGACGATCAGATCGTTCCCTACGCCGACGCCGGACCGTTGACGGCAAAGCTGCTAAAAAACGCGACGCTAAAGACTTACAAGGGTTTCCCGCACGGCATGCCCACGACGCAAGCCGACACGATCAATGCCGACCTGCTGGAATTTATCAGCTCCCCCTCGACGAAGGCCTCCTGACATAAAGCTCGACGCTCTAGAAACGCTTGCAGCGAGCGTCGGAAGATGGGCAGCGATGGACGGCGGTCATCGCCGTTCCTATCGCTGAACCAAGCGGCCCGAAGTCGAAACCGATATACACTATCCCGACGAGCGCGCACGCGTGACAACCATCGATGATAGGCGCAGCAATCGTAAACCGCTGCCCGCCGCTGGGTCGTGCGGACTCGCCTACAAAGTCCTCATTTGGGAACACGCCGGCGTTCGGATGCGCTCTCTTGATCGCGAGAAAGCTGGCATTGTTCTTCCACGGTAACTTCGTCGTGAATGCTTCCTCGGGGTTTATCACCGTCGGCTTACTATTGACAAAAATGTAGATCCAATTCGTATTGGCACGGCCCGGGAGCTCAATCTCCGCGATCGATACTACGCCAAACCGCGGCTTGACAAGGCGGTCCGCGAAGGCGGAGTCGCCTTCCGAGAAGGCGTAGTACCAACGGGCAAACGCGATGGCCTTAGACGAGGCCCCTCCCGCCCGCATCGCTCGTAACAAACACGTCTGCTCCGGCGACTCGGCGTGTGTCTTGACGGCGCATGCGTCGATCGCGGGGACAACATTGAGGCGTGGCGACCACACGAAGTCTTGGTCGAACCTTCCAAGGGTCCAGGGCACACCGGCCTGACTGTGAGCAGAAGACGACATGCAGACCATCACACACACGACAGCGGCAATCGCGTGTGCGCCGACAAGCGCGCGGACGCCAAACATCTGTCAGCCGCCACCGCTGTAACGGGCCACGACCGCGCCGGCAACCGCAACGCCTACGAAGAAAATCCAAAAACCGAGAGTCGGGACGCGCTTTGCTCCGCTCGTCGCGGCGGAAATGATCAGAAGCTGCGCTCGCCACAGCACCGCAAGAGCGCAAACGCCGACGATCAGTAACGTCACCGGGGCGCCTAGTGCGTACGAAAAACCATACGTAACCGCGATGACGAGCTGGAGTCCCGGCAATAGCCACGCTGCAAGGCGCGATCCGTAGTTATTTGCGGTGCCGTCGAGCCCGATATGGATCGGGATGCGCGGGGGCAGCGCGCGGTACTTCGCGGCGGTCATGCCGGCCGTCGCAAGGATGAACGCCGCGCCGGTGGCGGCTAGAGCGACGGTTTGAGGGACCAGTTTTCGTTCAACGTGGTGGTTTGGCCGTGCGCCGTGAGTTCGTGCGCGACGTGTCCGCTGATCTTGCTCACCGTGCCGCCTTTGATCGCGGCGTGAATCGTGGCCGTGATTTTATCCGGGAGCGTTACGTGCGACGGCGTCATGGCGTTCTTGACGCGCTCGGCCACGCGACGCACTGGCAGAATGCCGTGAATCTTCGCTTTCTCGGGATCGATCGTGGCGGTTGTCGAAGTCGAGGCGGTCGCTGAGAGCGCCGCCGCCGCGCCCGAAATCTGCGTCAGTTGCGCGGGAAGCGCGAGCGGCGCCGGTGCTCCCGGCGCGAGCACCGGAATGCGCACCTCGACCGGCGAGTGCATCGGCAGCGCTCTGCGAATGCGCCCGAACAGCATGACGCGCTGAAGGATCAGCATGCCTTGCGCGCGCTGCGGCTCGGGCGATCCTTGCGGTGCCGGAAGCGATCCGTCAGCGGCGATCGTCACGGTCACCGGCGACTGACCGGTCGCGCTCAACGTGACGCGCGCTGCGCCGTTGGATTGCGGCGCGACGGTAATCAGCGCGGTAACGCTCTGCTCCGTACCGCTGGGCGCCATCACCGTGTCTTGGTAGAGCAGTCGCGTCGAGGCCGGCGCCGCTCCAATCGTCGCGAAAAGCAGAACGGCCGGCACGATTGCGGCCCGAAGATTGTGCATCAAGAGAGCTCCTTGGTTCATAGGATGGGCACGTGCGGCGCCGCATCCCTATGGGTAATTCCGAGCACGCGAGGATCGCCGTAGATTTCGATCTCGCGCCTGAACGGACGAAATCCGGAACGCTGGTAAAACGCCAGCGCGTTAGGATGATCGAGCGTACAGGTGTGCAGCCAAAAGCGTTCGATCGGGTGCGACCAGGCAATCTCGATGCCGTGATTCATCAACCAGCGTCCCGCGGCGGTGCCGACCAGCGGTACCGCAACGCCGAAGAGGCTGAGCTCGCACGCGTCGCCCGCGCGGAAATCCAGCTCCAAAATGCCTTCGTCTTCGGTATCCGTGACGAGCAGATACGCTTCAATCTGGGGATGTTCGAGAAAGCCTTGGAGCTCGCCATCCGACATCGCCAAGCGCGAAGCCCAAAGATATTGGTCGCCGACGCGATGGACCACGGCTCGATAGCGCGGGAGGTCCGGGTGTTGCAGACGTTCGAGTTTCCACGGGCCCTGCGGAGCATCGCGGAGCGCGGGCTTCGCGTGCATCTCGAGAAAGGTTTGAACGTTCGCCAGCTTTCCCGGCGCTACGGGATAGTAGCCCTCGTCGAGATTCATGGCCGGCTTAGTTTCGGGTTGGGTCAGCTGTGTCCCGGATATTTATAGCGCATCACTTTCTCCAAGTTGATGCCTCGAATGATGCCGTTCGCATGATAGGCTAATCCCCACGAATCGATCGAGGACATGTCCGGGAAAATGCACGCCTCGAGCGTTTGGTCGATGGAGTTCTTTTTGTACCAGCCGCCGCCGGCGCCCGTGGTGCCGCCGAACTGATCCGATCCCCCGAGATAGGAACAGTAGCACGACGCGGGATTGCCTTGGCACGATCCAACCGGCGGCTTCAAGATGTATGCCAGGGCCGCCAAGGTCGGCTTCGTCGTGTAGAGGGTCGTGAGTAAGATGTGGATGCGCGACCCATCTTTTTTGCGGGTGTACTGGCAGAACGACCGTACGCCGGCCAGAAAGAGCAGGCTCGGCCCATTGCTGCCGTAGACCGCATGGCGGACCTCGACTTGGCCGCCGGTCTGCCGGCAGTAGGCCGCCGACGCTCCATCCGCTTCCGTGATTTCGGACGGCACGCTCACGGCGCTCGAGGAGGCGGGCGGCGCTGCAAACCCGCCGGCGGCGCTCGAACCGCACCCGGAAAAGAAAACGGCGCCCGCCGCAATTGCCACGAATGAAAGCTTCATGTTGCCCTCCCTTGCTCGCGTAGTACCGTTCGTGCGTTGGCGAGCCCTTTGAACGGCGATCGCGTCTTCCTCACCGGGGCGACGGGTTTCGTCGGCTCGCACGTTCTGCGCGAACTCCTTGCCGCCGGCTACGCCGTTCGCGCACTTGCGCGCCCCGCTCGTGTCACGACCCAAGACAAACGCGTCGAGTGGGTTGAGGGTGACCTGCGGCACGTGGGCGGGTTTTCCGGAGCGCTGCGCGGCTGCCGTTACCTGGTGCACTGTGCCGCACTCTACTCGTTTGCGCCGCGCGAACGCAAGATGGCGCACGCGGTTAACGTGGGCGGCACATCCGGCCTGATGCTTGCCGCATATCTCGGCGGCGTCGAGCGCGCGGTGCTGACGTCGAGCTCGGCTACGCTGGATCACGCCCACAGCGGCTATCACCGCTCGAAGCTCGAGCAGGAACGCGCGGCGTTCGCCGCGCGGATTCCCGTTGTGGCGATCCTGCCTACGGCGCCGGTCGGACCGGGGGATTGGAAGCCGACCCCGACCGGCAAGTTGATCCTCGACTTCGCGCGCGGAAAGATCCTTGCCAAGGCGCCGGGCAACGGCGGCATGAATTTGGTTGCGGTTGAAGACGTCGCTCGCGCGCACGTCGCCGCGCTCACGCGCGGCGCGATCGGAGCGCGCTACGTCGTCGGCGGCGAGAACCTCAGCATGGATGCGATTTGGGCGTTGCTGACCGATGTCACGGGCAAACGCATGCCCGCGTTGCGAGCGCCATACGCGCTCGCGCTGGCTGCCGGGTACGCCGACGAACTGCGCTGCCGCATCAGTCGCCGCGCGATTCCAAACGTTCCGCTCGAGGGCGTGCGCATGTCGCAAGAGCGGATGTACGCGGACTCATCGGCCGCGGAGCGCGATCTCGGCCATGACGCGACGCCGGTGCGCGACGCGCTCGAACGCGCGGTCGCGTGGTACCGCGAGAACGGCTACGCCTAAGAATCCAGGAACGGCTTCCCTTCGTGCGCCACGAGAAGGTCGTGCATGTCGTTCGCGTGGTCTTCCTCTTGCGCCAAAATGCCCTCCAGCATGACGCGCGTCGTCGGGTCCTTTTCGCCAAAGAAGCGGATGAGGTCCCGGTAATGTTCCACGGCGATGCGTTCTGCGACGAGGTTCTCTTTGATCATCTCGATCAACTTTTGGGCGCTCCCGTATTCGGTCGCCGAGCGCGTATGCAGGCCTTCCGGGTTGAGATTCGGCGTTCCGCCCAACTGATTGATTCGGTTCGCGATCTTCTCCATGTGATCGTACTCGTCGCGCGCGTGCTCGGCGAATTCTTGCTTGACGCTCTCGCTGTCGATCCCGACGGCGGCAATGTTGTGCATCGTGTAGCGTAAGACGCAAACGATCTCGGTGGCCAGGGCGGTCTGAAGCAGATCGATCGTTTGCGCAACTTCGCCGCCGTAATTCTCGGTGACGGCGCCGCGGTCCATCTGCTGGCGCGCTCGCCGGCGAAGCTCTGTAATATCTGAAACAAAAGGTTGCGTGACGGTGCTCATGGCAAGTCCTACCACCGTGAGCGAACGAAACCCTACGTGGGGCAAGAAATCGGCGTCGAGCGTGGTGCTCGTCGCCGCAACGGCACTCGAGGCGCGGGCGCTACGCCGCGAGTTACCGCATGCTGCGATCGTGAAAGCGGGCGTCGCGCTGGCGGACGTTCGTGGGCCTTTCGGGGAGACGGTAGTAAGTTGCGGGCTGGCGGGAGCGCTGCGCGAGGATCTCCCCGCCGGAACGCTGCTGCTGCCTAGAGAGGTTCGGCGACCTGACGGGCGCGTGGTCCGTTGCGATGCCGAGATGGTCGAAGCGTTTGCCAATGCCGCGCGTAACCTCGGCATCGATCCGGTCTTCGATCCGCTATTGACGGCCGATACGATCGTAACCGGAGCAAGCCGCGGCGAGTGGGCGGCTCGCGGTTACGCCGGCGTCGACATGGAGACGGGCCGTATCGAAGCCGCGCGCCTCGCGGCCGTCCGTGTGGTACTCGACACGCCGCAGCGCGAGCTCTCGGGAGATTGGGAACATCCGCTGCAAGCGATGCTCAAACCGTGGAACTGGCCGCAGGCGCTGTGGTTGGCGCGAGAGGCGCCGCGCGGGGCTCGGCTGGCGGCGCGTGTCGTGGCGCAGGTCCTGGGGCCGTAGCTGCGTATAACGCGCCAATGGTGATCGAGCGTATCGACTCTCCCGCGGATGTCAAGCGCCTTCGGCGCGACGAAATCGACGTCTTAGCGAGTGAGATTCGAGACCTGCTCGTTCGCACGTGCGCAACGAACGGCGGCCATTTGGCGCCAAATCTCGGGGTCGTGGAGCTGACGCTCGCGCTGCACCGAGTGCTGGACCTTCCCACCGACAAGCTCGTCTGGGACGTCAGCCATCAAACCTACGTGCACAAGATCCTTACCGGACGCCGGGACCGTTTTGGGACGCTTCGCAAGGGCGGCGGCCTCTCGGGGTTCGCGATGCGTACGGAGTCACCGTACGATCCGTTCGGAGCGGGCCACGCGAGCACAGCGGTCGCCGCGGCGCTCGGAATGGCGCTGGCGCGCGATCTCGGTGGCGGGGATGAAACGGTGGTGGCGGTGCTGGGCGACGGCGCGCTAACCGGCGGTCTCGCCTACGAGGCCCTCAATAACGCGGGGGCGTTGAAGAGCCCGTTCATCGTTATCCTCAACGACAACGAGATGTCGATCGCGCCCAACGTTGGGTCGATCGCCTCGTATCTTTCGGTGCTGCGTACGAAGCCGTTCGCAAACTTCGTTCGCCGTACCGGAAAGATGGTGCTCAAGCGCATTCCGCTTGGCGGCGCCGCCAAGAAAGCCATCGAGGGCGCCGAGATCGGTGCGATGCACTTCATCGGGCCGTCGGAAAAGACGGCAGTCATCTTCGAGGAGCTCGGCTTCCGCTATATTGGCCCGCTTGACGGTCACAACTTCGACGTGATCGTCGATGCGCTTCAGACCGCTAAGGATTTCGATCGCCCGGTTCTCTTGCACGTGCGCACCGTTAAGGGAAAGGGCTACGAGCCGGCCGAGCGCGATTCACGAACCTTCCACGGCATCGGCGCCAACGCGTTCGAACCCAGCAACGGCAGCAAGAAAAGCAGCGCCGGCGGACGGCCGAAGTTCCAAGACGTTTTCGGCGACGCGATGATCGCCGTGGCGGAAAAGGATCCGCGCGTCATCGGGATCACCGCCGCCATGCCGGACGGTACGGGACTGGCGAAGTTCGGTAAACGCTTCCCGGAGCGGTATTTCGACGTCGGCATCGCCGAGGCGCACGCCGTATGCTTCGCAGCCGGACTGGCTTCCAGCGGTTTGCGGCCGGTATGTGCGATCTACTCAACGTTCCTGCAACGCGCTTACGATCAGGTCGTGCACGATGTCGTGGTGCAAAACCTACCGGTCATCTTTTGTATGGATCGCGCGGGCGTGGTCGGTGACGACGGGCCCACGCACATGGGGTTGTACGATATCGCCTATCTGCGGACGCTGCCGAACATGACGCTAATGGCACCCCGCAACGAAGCCGAGCTGCAGCCGATGCTGGAGCACGCACTCTCGCTGAACGGACCGGCGGGCATCCGGTATCCGCGCGGCTCCACTTCGGGGCGGCACGAAGAGCCACCGGCGCCGATCGTGCACGGCAAGGCAGAAGTGCTGCGTCGCGGCAGCGGCGTCGCGATTCTCGCCTACGGGACGACGGTAGACGTGGCGCTGGACGCCCTTGTCACCCTAAGCGGAGTGGAAGCGACCGTGGTAAACGCGCGCTTCGCCAAGCCGCTGGACGAGGCGCTACTACTAGGGCTAGAGCGGAACCACTCCCACGTGATCACGCTGGAGGAACACTCGCTGGCGGGCGGTTTCGGTTCGGCGGTCGCGGAGTTCGTCTCCGATCACGGCCTCAACTTGCGCGTGGAGCGAATCGGCGTGCCGAGCGTCCTCATCCAGCACGACTCTCAAGATAAGCAGCGCGCGCTGTTCGGCCTCACGAGCGAGGCGCTCGCCGCTCGCATCAAACAGATCCTCGGCGCACAGTCGCCGGCCCGCGTCCCCCTGTCATCCTGAGCGCAGCGATCCCACCTTGTCATCCTGAGCGCAGGCGCGAAGCGCCGAAGTCGAAGGACGAAGCGCGCTAGTAAGGCTTCCCCTGCGGTGCCGCGGGGCTCAGCGCCACTCCCGCATACCCGCCGCCGGGCACGGTGATTGACTCCGTGGCCCGGGTGTCGGGCCCCGGATAGACGTATCGCTGCAGCTGCCCTGCGGTGAGAGACGGATTCTCGACCCAGGCGTGCTTCTCGCGCCTGTCGAGCGCGACGCCGAACGATCCCGGGTTCTTCGTCGCAAAGAGGTTGGTCATCGTCGTTGAGCCCGGGGCGAAGTCGCCGCACGCGACCGACTGATCGCAGACGAGGAGCGCGCCCGACGCGGTTGTCTGAATGCCACCCGGAGCTTGGAGCGTGATCCCAAGGTCTGCCGGCGATCCGGTCCCTCCGAGCCACTCGTCGATCCGGCCGCTGCCCGACGGACCGTTGACCTCGAGATACGTCACGTAAAGGTTTCCTTTATCGTCGACGGCATCGTTGAACGCGTAGGTCATGTGTGGGTCGCTGAGCGTCGCCGTCGGCGTGGTGCTGCCGTTGGCATAGACCTCAACCGTACCGTTGTTGCCGCTAGCGCAACCCTTGGTGTAGTCAAAAAAATTCGTGACGTAAACCGTCCCCGAGGTATTGTCGACCGCGACGTCCGTAGCGGCTCCGTCCGGGTCGGTCAGCGTCTTGATCGGCGTCGTGCCGCGCGGCGCGAACTCGAGCACGCTCGAGAATTGCGTTTTGCAGTCGCCGCTGATCGCAACCCACAGGTTGCGGTGCTTGTCGACAAACAGGCTCTGCGGGTTGGTCACGCCGGTGATCTGCCCGCAGGCCTTCTTGGCATTGTGCGTCTGATCGTAGATATAAACGGAGTTGTTGTATGACGTCACGTAGACGAGCGACTTGCCGCAGCCTGACGCATCGCTGCGCGCGCCGCTCGAAACCGTTGCTAGGCCGCTCGCGCCGCTGGGCACGCCGCCGCCGCAGCCGGCTAGCGAGGGAATGACGATTATAGCGCCTGCTAGAACGGCAAGCGAAGCGCGCGCTGAACGGCTCTGTGCCATAGGCACCTCCAGAGTGACGGCTGCGACGGGGCCGGTAGCTTGGCCTCTAGCGGCCTGCTACTTTCGTCAAAGCCGTTAGACCCGCCAAGCAGGGTTCCTTGACGCTGGTGGCGACGGGTGCTAAACTCGTCTCCTATGCCCCGGGGCGCATGAAAGCCGCCACGCAGAGTAGGGCGAGACACCTCCGTGTTACGGAGCCCGTGTTTCGTCTTTTTGGTGTGCCCGAAAAGCGCTACCGGCCCTCGTGGGCTATAACTGAAGATTTATCCGCAGAGAAAGAGAGTAATGGCGAAGACGACAGCTCCGAAGTCCGCACCGAAGAGTTCAATGGAACCTGTCCGGGCGACGAAGAGCAGGTCGAAACGTTCGGGCACCGCGCTCAAATCCGATGGAAACGGCGCTTCCAAGATCATGCCCTCGACGTTTCCGATGCCAACGGGTGCCTTCACGGTCGAGCAGCGTCCCGACCCGGGGCCAAAACGCGAGCGGTACTCGTTCGGCAGTATTCCGCACGTTCTCGAAGTGCCGAATCTCATCGAACTGCAGAAAGCCAGTTTCGATTGGTTCAAGACCGAGGGTCTGGCCGAAGCCTTTTCCTCAATCTCGCCCATCAAGGACTTCACCGGTAACCTGATTCTCGAGTTCGGCGAGCATTCGCTCGGCGAGCCCAAATACTCGATCGAGGAATGCCGCGAGCGCGACATGACCTACAGCGCGCCATTGCGCGTGCGCGTCCGCTTGATCACGGCGGAGTCGGGTGAAATCAAAGGCATTCCGGACCAAGAGATCTTCATGGGCGATTTTCCGCTCATGACCGACAAGGGCACGTTCATGATCAACGGCGCGGAACGCGTGATCGTGAGCCAACTCGTGCGCTCGCCCGGCGTTTACTACAGCCAAGACGTCGATACGAACTCGCGTCCGACGTTCAACGCCACCATCATTCCCAACCGCGGCGCTTGGATCGAATTCGAAACCGACAACGGCACGAAGAACGACGAGACCGAGGGGACGATCGGCGTTCGCATCGACAAGAATCGGAAGATTTACGTCTCGACCTTCGTACGCGCGCTTTCCCGCCCCGACCTCGGGCTCGACTGGGAAACCGATGAAGCGATCTTGGCGCTGTTCAACGACAGCCCGCTGGTCCGCAACTCGATCGAAAAAGACAAAGACATCAAAACGCGCGAGGACGCGCTCAAAGAGATTTACAAGAAGCTGCGCCCCGGCGAGCCCGAAAACGCGGAAAACGCCGAGAAGCTGCTCGAGTCGCTCTTTTTCGATGAGAAGCGCTACGACTTAGCCGGCGTGGGGCGCTATAAGCTCAACGCCAAGTTCCACTACCGCATCGCTAATCGCGACGCCGACGCTCGCGTCGATCAGCCGTACGTCGTTATCGACGAGTACGCCGACGCCGGGCTCGAGATGCCCCCGATCACGGGCAAGTGTCTGACGCGAGCCGACATGATCGCGGTCATTCGCCGCCTCATCAAAGTCGCCACCGGCGTCGTGCCCAAAGACGATATCGATCATCTCGGCAACCGTCGCGTCCGTTCCGTCGGCGAGCTGTTGCAAAACCAGTTCCGCGTCGGACTGCTCCGCTTGGAGCGGGTCGTTCGCGAGCGCATGACGGTGCAGGATATCGAAACGGTCACGCCCCAGGCGCTGATCAACATTCGACCGGTCGTAGCCGCGATCAAGGAGTTCTTCGGCTCCTCGCAACTTTCGCAGTTCATGGATCAGACCAACTCGCTCGCCGAGCTGACGCACAAACGCCGGCTTTCGGCGCTCGGCCCGGGTGGTCTGTCGCGCGAACGGGCGGGCTTCGAGGTGCGCGACGTGCACCATTCGCACTACGGTCGCATCTGCCCGATCGAAACGCCGGAAGGCCCGAACATCGGCTTGATCGGATCGCTCGCGACCTACGGGCGCGTTAACCGGTTTGGCTTCATCGAAACTCCCTACCGTGTCGTGCGCGATGGGATCGTGACCGACGAGATCGTCTATCTCACCGCCGATCGCGAAGACGAGTACATCATCGCGCAGGCCAACACGCCGGTCGATTCGACGAGTGGAAAGATCACTTCCGATTCAGTCGTCTGCCGCTACGCGGAAGAGTATATCGAGGAGCCTGCGCAGCGCGTGCAGTTGATGGACGTTTCGCCCAAGCAAATCGTCTCGGTTGCGACGGCGCTCATTCCGTTCCTCGAGCACGACGACGCCAACCGAGCGTTGATGGGCGCGAACATGCAGCGTCAAGCCGTGCCGCTGCTTCGCCCCGACGCGCCGATCGTCGGCACGGGCATGGAGTACCGCGCCGCCAAGGACTCCGGGAGCCTCGTGGTCGCGGAGGAGGCGGGCACCGTCACTTCGGTCGACGCCAAGGGCGTCGCCGTGCGCAATCGCGACGGAGTGGAGCGCAACTACGAGCTATTGAAATTCGTGCGCAGCAACGCCGGAACGTGCATCAATCAGCGCCCGATCGTCGCCGTTGGCGACGAAGTCGTCGAGGGGCAGGTCATGGTGGACGGCCCATCCTCCGATCAAGGCGAGCTGGCGCTGGGGCAAAACGTGCTCGTCGCGTTCATGCCTTGGGAAGGCTATAACTACGAAGACGCAATTCTGATCAGCGAGCGGATGGTCAAAGAAGACCGCTTCACGTCGATCCACATCGAAGAGTACGAATGCGAAGCCCGCGATACGAAGCTTGGGCCGGAAGAGATCACGCGCGACATTCCAAACGTGGGCGAAGACGCGCTCAAGGATCTCGACGAGCGCGGCATCATTCGCATCGGCGCGGAGGTTCGCCCTGAGGATATTCTGGTCGGCAAAGTCACGCCAAAGGGCGAGACCGAGCTTACGGCCGAGGAGCGGCTGCTGCGCGCGATCTTCGGTGAGAAGTCGCGCGAAGTTCGCGACACGAGCCTGAAAGTTCCGCATGGCGAAAAGGGCAAGATCATCGACGTCAAGGTGTTCTCGCGCGAAAACGGCGACGAGCTCTCGCCCGGCGTCAATCACCTGGTTCGGGTCTACGTCGCGCAAAAGCGCAAGATTCTGCAGGGAGATAAGATGGCCGGACGCCACGGCAACAAAGGCGTGATCGCCAAGGTGCTGCCGGAACACGACATGCCATACATGGAAGACGGCTCACCGGTAGACATCGTGCTTAATCCGTTGGGCGTGCCGTCGCGCATGAATCTGGGACAGATTATGGAGACGCACCTTGGGTGGGCGGCTCAGATGCTCGGCATGAGCGTCGCGACGCCGGTCTTCGATGGCGCGCACGCGGAAGACATTGCCGAATGGCTGCAAGACGCCGGCCTTCCGTCTGATGGAAAAACGTGGCTTCGGGACGGGCGCAGCGGCGAACGTTTCTCGCGTCCGATCACCGTGGGCTTGATCTACATGCTCAAACTGGCTCACTTGGTCGACGACAAGATCCACGCGCGATCGACGGGCCCGTACTCGATGATCACCCAACAGCCGCTCGGCGGCAAGGCGCAGTTCGGCGGTCAGCGCTTTGGAGAAATGGAAGTCTGGGCGCTAGAAGCGTACGGAGCTGCGTACACGCTGCAAGAACTGTTGACGGTCAAATCCGACGACGTTGTCGGACGCGTCAAGACGTACGAGGCGATCGTCAAAGGCGAGAACGTCATGGAACCCGGCGTTCCGGAATCGTTCAAAGTCTTGATCAAGGAACTCCAATCGCTAGCGCTGGACGTCAAGGTGCTCACAGAAAACCGCGAAGAAGTCGAGATCAAGTCGCCCGAGGACGAGATGGGCGAATCCGAGCGTCGCGAGTACGGTCTGTTAATGGGCGACGAACAACCCGTCGTATCGCAAACCGTCGTGGCTACGCGCGAAGCGGTTGCCGAAGCGGTGCCCGAGGAAGAGGAAGAGGAAGAAATCGACGACAGCAAGCCGCTCGACGCAACTGCTGTCATTCCGCCTCCCCCGCCCGTGCCGCGTGCGGCCGAGATCGAACCGGAAGAAATCTTCGAGGAAGAAGAAGCAGCAGCTCCCGAGGAGGAGATCGAGGGAGCCCAGGGTTACGAGCTCGAGGAAGAGGACGAAGAGACGACCTACGAGGACGAAAAGCCGGCCTACGATGGCGAAGAAGAAGAAACGCCGTTCGCCGAGCCCAGCACCGAGGAAGAGTTTTAGTCCCTCCGTTCGACGCTCGAAACTAAAAAAGGCCCCGCTCACGCGGGGCCTTTTATTTTCTCACCTTGTCATCCTGACCGCAGCGACTCCACCCACCTTGTCATCCTGAGCGCAGCGAGCGTAGCGAGCGAAGTCGAAGGACGCAGGACGCAAGATTACTGCTTCGTGCAGATACCCGCGACGGTCACGTGGCGTCCCGTCTTCGTTTCCGTAAACGAGGACATGGACGTCATCTTGGTTGCGCTGACCTTGGTGTTGGTAATGTCGGTTTGGCTCGAGATGTCCGGACCCGGTGCGAACCCAACGTCGTGCCAGGTCATCTTGTTACCGTCCCAGCCGCTCGAGAAGGCGAGGCCGTATGCGCCGCCGTCACCATACGTTACGTCCACCCAGCGCTTCGAATCCGGGTCGTAGGTAATTTTATCCCAGAGCGTGAGCTTTCTCGAGATCCACGACGTCATTTTGGTCGTGGAGGTCTCGCTTATCCAATAACCGGTTGGATCCATGGTATACGTCGCCGTCGTTACGTAAGCGGCCGGGCGCCGCGAGCTCTTCGTGCTGCAGGTCCACGTGCCGACCAAGAAGCTCATCGAAGAAAAGTTTGGTTTCATCGGCGCCGGAATCGGCGTGCTTTCAACCTGCGCAACGGCGTAGGACGGAATCGCTGCTGCCAGCGCGATGGCAACGGCGACTAGAATGCGTTTCATAGCAGAATTTCTCTCCTCCCAGAAAACCGGTGAACGCACCGGTAGCAACGCAGCCATTTTGGCAGCAGGCTGGCCCACGCCTGCAAACCTACCGAACGGTTGGCGCTACCGCGGCTGGGGGGAAACCCGCTTTCGCTACGGGTAAGGCCACCTGCTAACGATGAGCAACCTTCCAAAAATCGGAGTCGTCGGTACCGGCCGCATGGGCGCCAATATTGCAAGGCGCCTCCGCGACGTGGGCTACCCGATCGCCGCGCTGTACGACGCGCATCGAGATTCGGCCGAAAAGACGGCCGCCGAGACGGGCGGAGAGGTGGCCGCGACGTTGGATCGCGTGACGGAGTTATCGGACGTCATCCTGACCGTCGTTACCGACGATGCCGCGATGTATCGAATCTTCGCGCCGGAAGGTGACTCGCTGCTGACCGGCGCGCGGGGAAAAATCTTCATCAACTGCGCGACGGTTACGCCGAAGGTCCACGTTGACGTGCAGCGCATGGCCGAGGAGCGCGGCGCGCAATCGCTCGAAGCGTGCATGGCGAGCTCGATCACGCAGGCGCGCGACGGCACGCTGTATTTGATGATCGGCGGTCGCCGAGAGACCTTCGAACGCGTCAAGGCGCTCCTCGAAGCGATGAGCGCGTCCTTGAAATACATCGGCGAGGCGGGAAGAGCCGCTCAAGTAAAAGCCTTGGTCAACATGGTCATGAACATCAACACCGCGGGCCTTGCCGAAGGCCTCGGACTCGGCGACGCACTGGGCCTCGACCTCGACGCGCTGCGCGAAGTGTTTTCGCAAACCGGTGCGGCTTCGCGCGTGCTCGAAACCGACGGCGCCGACATGCAAGAGCGGGATCACGGGGTTTATTTCTCGGCGGCGCATGCCGCCAAGGATTCGGGCATCGCGCTTTCGCTCGCGAGCGCCGCAAACCTCAGCCTTCCGCTGGCACAAGCGACCCTCGACCAATACGAGCGAATGAAGGCGTTGGGACTAGGGGAACTCGACAAGTCCGGCATATCGGAGCTTACGTTCAAAGGGCGCCACGGCCGTGCGGCGGTGGCGCACACTTAAATCCGGAGGGAGTTACAATGGCCGCTGAAACTGAAACGATCGTCGTACCCTTGGTCAGTTCCGGGACTGCGGGCCCACTGGGCGCGCTGCATCTGCCTCGCCTTTGGCTCAAACTTTCACTTGCGGGGATCGGAGCGCTGCCCGACGGCTACGACGAGTGCGGGGCTGGCTTCGACGCCATGACGCTGAACGCACTCGGGCTCGATCGGCAGAAGACCATCGATTTCGTGCGGCAATCCCGACCGACGTACATGGAGTTCGAAGAATGGGTCGTCGCCAACGGAAAGGCCGATAAACCCGCGATCGAACGGCACAACGCCGCAATACGCGGCTACAACCATGGAGACGAGCTGGCGCGTAAGATGCGCGAGAGCTCCAAGGTTCGGGATGCATCGGTGAGGGATGCCGTGACCCTCAATACGGTGGAAGACCTGGACGAAATCCACCAACGAGTGATCCGCAGGTAGCCGTCCCGGAAGCCCTACTTTCGAGCCCTTCCGGGCTTGGATTTTGCGGCCGCCGGATGTATGCTTGGACTGCACGCCAGGGAAGGCTTACCCCCTTCCCATCTCGGGTCGTGTAAGGAGTTCCCCATGCGGTTTGTCAGTTTAGCGTTCGGAGTACTACTGATCGCGTCGGCCTTTATCATTGGCAGAGTGACGGCTTCCCCGCCCGCCGTAGCATCAGGAATGATGGTGCCGGAGGCGACGACTTTTTCACACTTCGAGTGCTACACGGGTAAGATTTCGGGCAGCTTTAGCGCTACGGTCGATCTCAAGGACCAGTTCCAAGAGTACCAAACGGGCGTCGGAGCACCCGAGCTGTTTTGTACCCCCGTCGTAAAGAAAGTGATATCGGGTCCTCACCTAAGGCCCCCGCCGCCGGCGGATCACTTGACGTGCTACGCAATCCAAGGGCCGACGATTAACCAGGCTCGACCCTATGCCAATCAGTTTACGAAAGGTCAGGTCTCGGTCGGTACGCCTACGATGTTGTGCGTGCCGACTCACAAGACCGGATAACCAGGTTCCGGACGACGCCAAAGAGCGCCCACATATATCGGGCGCTCTTTCGTTGATGCTATGATACGAGGCGATGACGGCAAAGAGCACTTTTATCGATCCTGCGGTTCAAAACTACATCATCGCGACGGTCGTTCGGGAAGATCCAGTCTTGAGGGACTTGCGCGAGGAGACGTCCCGACTACCGCAGGCTCGCATGGCGATCGGGCCCGAGCAAGGGCAGTTCATGCGACTGCTCGCGCGCACGATCGGGGCGCGGCGCTACTTGGAGATCGGCGTGTTCACCGGATATAGTTCGCTCTCCATGGCACTGGCATTGCCCGACGATGGTTACGTGCTTGCGTGTGACGTCAGCGCAACGTACACGGCGGTGGCGCGCCGGTACTGGGAGGCCGCCGGGGTCGCGCGCAAGATCGACTTGCGCATCGCTCCGGCACTCGAGACGCTGGCTCGTTTGCGCGCGGAAAACGCTGCGCCGTTCGACATGGCCTTTATTGACGCCGACAAGGCAAACGTCGATCGGTATTACGAGGCGTGTTTGGAATGGGTTCGCCCCGGCGGCCTGATACTGGTCGACAACGTCATCTGGGATGGTGCCGTCGTCGATGCGGCGATGCAAGATGCCGATACGCGGGCCTTGCGAGCGCTCAATCTCAAAGCCGGCCGCGACGCGCGCGTCGACGTGGCGCTCTTGCCGCTCTGCGACGGACTGCTGATCGCTCGTAAACGGGCGGCTACGGAGGCCGGAGGTAGTTAAAGCGCGACCACGCGGTTCGATCGCGGCTCGTCGTTGAACCCGGGGCGGTTACTTGGGGATAGCTGCCGACGTCGAAGCACATCCGGCGGTGCGGATAGTCCACGGCCATGGCGTGAACGGTGGGAAGGTTCGTTTCGATAATACCGTTGTAGCCGTCGGGTCGCCGCGTCTCGGTGCAGATCGGCATCGAGCTCTCGGGCGCGCCGGCGGCATATCGTACCGAGGCTACGGCGCCGCAGGCAAAGCCGTCACGCATGGCCGCCGGCATCGTGTCGTAGTTGGCATTTGCTACGAGCGGCTGGCGCAACTGCGAGCGCACGCCGTCCCAAAGCGCGCCGCCGCCGGCCATTCCGGAATCGAGCACGATGTGGTTGAGCCAGCTGCCGTTGATTTCGACCGTGGCTAACGGGACGTGCGGCGAAAGATTGACCTGCAGGCAGCGAAATCGCGCCAGTTTGGACTGGCTCGGATAAAGTGTAACTTGCCGGTGTTCGCGATCGATGAGGGTTGGGAAATGCGCGAAGAAATCGTAGCCGCACAGGGCGCTGTAGCCGGTAAGGTTCGACGAAATCAGCGCGGGAACGTTGCGCAGCGCGTAGTCGGCAACGCTGAGGCTCGCGATTTGGGTCTGGCGGTCCACGTAGGTGCGTCCGTCTGGGGCGACCTCGAAGGTTCCGGCGCGCCCGGAAAGGTGCGCGGCCTGCGCGAGCAAGGGTGAAACCAAAATTGCCGAGCTGCCCGTATCGAGCACGCAGGAAGCGCGCTGACCGTCGATCGCCACGGGAATCGTCGTGCGCGTCTCGTTGAAGCCGCTCGCCAGCGTGACCGACGCCGAGGCGGACGCGGGGTGGGTGTCGCGAGCGGTCAATGTGAGCGCTGCGCCCAGGCATAAACAGAAGAGGACTGCGCGGATCTGTGTTGCTTTGATCACGGCTCGAACGTAGGTTACCACAGGCGAGCGGGATTCGTCTGCGCCTCTCATCAAAGTGTAAGCAAGTAAGATGCGCGTAACTTGCATTGGCGGCGGACCTGCCGGGCTGTACTTTGGAATCCTGGCCAAGCGGCGCTTTCCGGGATGGTCGATCCGCATTCTCGAACGCAATCGTCCCCTCGATACCTTCGGTTGGGGCGTCGTTTTCTCCGACGCGACGCTGGAGAATCTGTGCACGGCCGACGAGCCCACGCACCGTGAAATCACCGAGGCCTTCGCGCATTGGGACGACATCGAGGTTTATTTCCGAGGTCACACGATAAGCTCGGGCGGGCACGGTTTTTGCGGTATCGCGCGCAAACATCTCTTGAATATTTTGCAGCGGCGCGCCGCCGAGCTTGGCGTTGACGTGCGCTTCGAAACCGACGTGAACGACGTCGCGGATGAGCGCGCGGCGTGCGATCTGCTCCTGGGCGCGGATGGCGTCAATAGCCGAGTGCGCGCCGCCTACGCGCAAGGGTTCGTACCGAGTTTGGATCGCGGGCGTTGTCGCTTCGTCTGGCTCGGCACGACGCTACCGCTCAATGCTTTCACGTTCATCTTCGAACGAACCGCGCACGGGTGGTTTACCGTGCACGCATATCGTTTCGACCCGGAGCTCAGCACCTTCATCGTGGAGTGCCGCGAGGAGACGTATCTGGCGCACGGGCTGGACGGCGCCGATACGGAGCAGACCATAGCATTTTGCGAAAGGCTCTTCGAGCCGTACCTGCACGGGCATCGCTTGATGGCCAACAGCACGCACCTGCGGGGCCGGGATTGGCTGAACTTTACCCGCGTCGCGAACGAACGCTGGGTTCACGAGAACGTCGTGCTTCTGGGCGACGCCGCGCACACGGCGCACTTCTCCGTCGGCTCCGGCACGAAACTCGCGATGGAAGACGCGATCGGGCTCGCCGATGCACTCGCCGCGCTGCCCGTACCGGCGGCGCTGGAAGAATACGAGCAGACGCGGCGGATCGAGGTACTCAAGCTGCAGAACGCCGCGCGAAACTCGACGGAATGGTTTGAGAACGTTGCGCGGTACGCGACGCTGCCGCCCGAACAGTTCGCATACAGCCTGCTCACGCGCAGCCAACGGATCGGTCACGAAAACCTCCGGCTGCGCGACACCACCTACGTCGATCGGATCGAGCAATGGTTCGCCGGGCGCTCGGCGCCGCCGATGTTCACGCCATTGCGCCTGCGCGGGCTCGAGCTGCGAAACCGCATCGTCGTGTCGCCGATGGACATGTACAGCGCGATCGACGGAACGCCCGGCGATTTTCACCTGGTGCATCTGGGTGCACGTGCGCTGGGCGGCGCAGGGCTGATTTTTACCGAGATGACCTGCGTCACGCGCGAGGGGCGCATCTCGCCCGGCTGTACCGGCATGTATTTGGAGGAGCACGCGAACTCTTGGAACCGGATCGTGGATTTCGTGCATCGCGTTTCTGGCGCGAAGGTCTGTTTGCAGCTCGGCCATTCGGGGCCCAAGGGCTCGACCAAACTGATGTGGGAGGGCATGGACGAACCGCTCGAGCGTGACAACTGGCCGGTCGTAGGTCCGTCGGCCGTTGCCTACGCGCCGATCAATCAGGTGCCGCTGGAACTCACTCGAGCGCAGATGGACGAGATCCGAGCGGCCTTCGTTCGTGCGGCGAAAATGGGCATCGAAGCGGGCTTCGACATGCTCGAGTTGCATTGCGCGCACGGCTATCTGCTCTCGTCGTTCATCACGCCGCTGCTCAATCGGCGTACCGACCTGTACGGCGGCTCGCTCGAGAACCGGTTGCGTTATCCGCTCGAGGTTTTTGCGGCGATGCGCGCCGTGTGGCCGCAGGAGAGGCCGATGTCGGTGCGCATTTCCGCCACTGATTGGATCGACGGCGGCATCTCCGGCGACGACGCCGTAGAGATCGCGCGTGCGTTCAAGGCTTGCGGTGCGGATCTGATCGACGTCTCGACCGGACAAACCTCACCAGATGCCAAACCCGTTTACGGCCGCATGTTTCAAACGCCCTACGCCGATAAGATCCGCAACGAGGTCGGCATTGCGACGATGGCCGTCGGCAACATCACCGACGTGGACCAGGTAAATGCGATCCTGGCCGGGGGACGAGCCGACCTCGTCGCACTCGGGCGCCCGCACCTCGCCGACCCCTTCTGGACGCTGCACGCGGCAGCCCAGCTCGGGTATCGCGATGCGGCCTGGCCGGTTCAGTATCTCGCGGGCAAGGAGCAGTTGGAGCGCCTGATCGCGCGCGCGCAGGAGGTGACGCGTTGAACCTCGCCGGCAAGCACGCGATCGTAACCGGCGGCGCGCGCGGCATCGGTCACGCTGCAGCGGCGCTGCTCGCGCAGCACGGCGCGCGGATCAGCATCGTCAGCCGCTCCGTGGTGCCGGGCGAGGTCGAACCCTTCTTCGGGGCGCGAGCCGACGTGACCGACGAAGAGCAAATCCGCAGCGCCTTCGACGCCTGCCGAAAGGTCAACGGACCGATCGCGATCCTCGTCAATAACTCCGGCGTCGCCGAATCGGCGCGCGTAACTCGGACGCCGCGCGCCATGTGGGATCGGATCCTGGCGACCAATCTGACCGGCACCTTTCTGTGCACGCGCGAAGCGTTGCAGGATATGACCGCTGCCGGATGGGGCCGCGTCGTCAACGTTGCGAGTACTGCCGGCCTGGCCGGCGCGCCCTACATCGCAGCGTACTGTGCTAGCAAACACGGCGTCGTGGGGTTTACCCGCGCGGTCGCGGCAGAATTCGCGGCGACCCAGATTACGATCAACGCGGTGTGTCCCGGTTACACCGAGAGCGATATGCTTTCCCAAACGATCGCGAACATCGCCGAAAAAACGGGAAGAAGCGAAGCGGCCGCGCGCGAGCTCCTCGCGAACGGCAACCCCGAGGGGCGCATCGCAACCGCGCAAGAAGTTGCCGATGCAATCCTCGAGCTGATCAACGACTCTCGCACCGGCCTCGCAGTGGTGATCCCAACCCCACCATTATTGTCATCCTGAGCGCAGCGAGCGATATAACCCCTTGTCAGCTTTCGCCAAAGGAGGGAATGGAATTCCAGTCAACGTTCGTCGGGCGGTTAGCGCACAGGATCTCGAGTCGCTGCGCGCGCGCATTCGCGTGGCGGTCGATCTGGCGATCGGCAACGGTCCCGTTCAGGCGCACCGTGCGCTCGATCCGGTAGCGCCGTTCGCCGGTTTGGGCCACGGCGAAATCGACGCGCTCTATTTTCAAGCGCGCGCGATCGCGCATGTCAAAGCCCGCGCGATCGCCGAGGGATTCGCGGCGTTCGAACGGTCGCTGGCCGCGGCCCGCGAGCATGGCGAACCGGCGCTTTGCGCGCGCATCCTGGTCAATTACGGCTCGGCGGCGATACAAGACGGCAGCGTCGCGCTTGCGGTCGCGTGTCTCGAGGAAGCGCTCGAAACGTCGCGCCGGATCGAGGCTGCGGAGCGGCTCGCGGAGGCGCTGGAGAAGTCGCACGCTCTCGGGAGCGCCAAGCCGTTCGCAATGGTGAGCCTCGCGGAGGCGCTTTTTGCGGCCGGTGAATTTCCTCGTGCGGCGGCGTTGCTTCACGAGCTGCACACCATTCGCACCAGCAATACACAGACGCTGTTGGTGGCGGCCGCCACGGCGATTCCGCTTGGAATGATGCTCGCTGAGGAAGCGCTGCTGGAGGCCAGCTGCGATCCAAGTTTGCTCGACCTCGCGTTTGCGCTGCCCGAACAGGGATTGCTCGGCCCGCTCGTCGAGTCGTTCTGCGCGCTCTACGAGCACCGCGGCCGGCGCGACGAGCACGACGCGCTGCTCAATCGCAGCCTCGAGTCGCTATCGGTGCTCGACAACAGCCTGTTGCTCGGCATCCGCGCGGCACGGCTCGGGCCGGCGGTGCAACTTCCGCGAATGAGCGCGCTGATGCTGCGACAATGCGGAGCGGGAGCGTCGCCGTTACTGCGTGCGTACCAGGACCTGTTCGATAGCTTCGTCGCCGCGCGCCGTCAAATGCCGGAGCGCGCAAAGAAGCTCGCTTTGCAAGCCGAAGGCGAGTTCGCGCGGGCGGCCCGGCCCTTGATGCAGGCGCTGGCGCTGGACGCCGCCGGACAGGCGAGCGCCGCGCGGGCGCTCCGCTCGCGTTGCGGGGCCCGGATCGATGCGATGCATCCCGTGTGGGGCGGCACGCCGATCCACAAGCGCCTTGCGACGGTCCTCACGCCGCGTGAATCCGAAGTCGCGCGGCTGGCGGCGCGCGGGGAGACGAACCGGGCGATCGCGACCACGTTAGGGTTGAGCGAGCGGACCGTGCACCATCATTGCGAGTCGATCTTCTCCAAGCTGGGGATCCGCTCGCGCTGGCAACTCTTGCCGGCGCTCGTGCAGCGCCCCGGCTGAACCCCGTAGAAGCATGGGCAAATTGCCCATGCGCCTGCAAGGCGGGCCGTGTAACATTTCGGGATAGCACCAACGCTCGTACGGACGGGGGATCGACTTCTATGCGGATTGGAAAATCGGCCGCGCACCTTTTGGGTGTTTTTTCGGCCATCGGCCTCTTGGCCGGCTGCGGCGGGAGCAGCGGCGGCGCGCAGCTTTCACAGCTGCCGGCGACGGCCCAGAGCGCCCCGAGCACGGAGCGCCTCAGCGCAGAGCGGCGTGGTTCGTGGATGGCGCCCGACGCCAAATCCCACGACCTGCTCTATGTTTCCGATCTCGGCACGGATCACGTGAACGTCTATACGTATCCGGGCGGCACGCTGAAGGGCGTGCTCACCGGTTTCTCGGCGGTTCACTACGAGTGCGTCGACGCCGCGGGAAACGTCTTCATTGCCAACGGCGACGCAAAGCAGGTGCTCGAGTACGCCCACGGCGGTAAGACGCCGATAAAAACCTACACCGAGCCGGGCTTCACGCACGGCTGTTCCGTCGATCCGACCACGGGAGACCTCGCCATTCTGCACGATCCTCCGTCGAGCGGTTACGGCGGCTTCTCGATTTACAAGCACGCGAAGGGCAAGCCCAACGAATACACGACGCCTAACGTCTTCCGCGTCTATTTCATCGGCTACGACGGCCACGGCAATCTGTTCGTCGACGGCAGCGCGTACCACCTGATGTTCGAGATCGCCGAGCTGCCGGCGGGAAGCACGACCCCGATAGCCATCACGCTAAACCAAAACATCGTTCTGCCCGGCGCAATTCAATGGGACGGCAAACACCTCGCGGTCGGCGATCAAGTGTCGATCTACGGGCCCTCCAAGATTTACCAGTTCGCAATCAACGGAAGCGCGGGCACCCGTGTCGGCACCACGTCGCTTGCGAATTCGTGCGACGTCCTGCAGTTTTGGATCGAGGGCAAGCGCGTTATTGCCAGCAACGTCTGCGCGTCGCACGTCCTATACTTCAAGTACCCCGCGGGTGGCCCGTCGGTCAAGACGATCAGTGATTCGCTTAGCGAACCGGTGGGCGTGACGGTGAGCCGAAGGTAGCGCGATCGCCTCGCTCCTAAGCGCCGTACCAGCGGAGCTCCGGCCAAATCACTGAAAGCGGCGCGATCGGATCGCGGCAGAGATAGATCGGCGCGGGTCCCTCGACGACCCACTTGTACGGTTCGGTGGACGTGCGCACGAGCTCGACGCTGCGATAGTAGCGGCGCAGACGATCGATCTGCGTCGCGCCGACCGCGATCAGCGTGCGGCCGTCGTAGCCGCGCGTTCCCCAGAGATAATAGTTGTTTTGGCTCGAGATGGCAGCGGGCAGGCCGTAGCGGCTTCCGTAAAAGTCGAGCGCCGCCGCATCGGCGTAAGTGTCGGCGTAAATCGCGGTTCCTTCACGAGCGCCGAGCGGAAGCGAGAAATATTCTCCCGCGACGTCGCGCGCGAGCCGCCGCCAGCCGAATTCCTCGGCGAACACGGGCTGGATGAGATGCGCCGGCGCACCGCCCCGCCCGGTCAAGCCGAAGCGCTGCGTGTAGGCGATCAAGCTATCGACGGGCAGGACCGGCAGCGAAAGCGGCAGAGCGATGAGGCCCACGCCGGCCAGCAGCGCAAAAACCGTCGCGCGCACCGGCGCTTGGGCGCGTTCGACGCCTACCGATCCGATCGCCAGCAACGACGCATAGAAGCCGACGATATAATAGCCCTTCGCCTCCAGCAGCGTTGCAATCACAAAGACGGCCGCGTACGCAATGCTGACGAATCGCAGATCGCGCAACGCGGCAAGGCGAAACGGCGCGATCAGTCCGGCCAACCAGATCGGCGCCGCAAGCGGATTGGTGTACAGCAGTTGCTCGAGCACGAAAGCCTTCGCGTTGGTCGCCCAATCGCGATACTCCAACGCAAACCCGGCCGCGAAGCCGGGGCGGTGGGTTGCGTCGCCGCGCAACACCTCGACGAGCGGCCATCCGTGAGACCCTTGCCAAATCAGGTTCGGAGCCAGCAACAGCAGCGCCAGCCCGCAGGCATATAGCGGATAGGGCGAACGCAACGCGCGTCGTTGCTCCGTTGCGAGCAAGCCGGCCGCGAGCCCTACGACTGGCAGCAGCATCGAATACTTCCCGTACGCGCCCAAGGCCGCCACGACGCCGAGCCACGCCCACAATGCGGGCGCTCGTGGACCGCGTACGATGCGAATCGTGAGATAGATCGCAAGGGTCCAGAAAAGCGGTTCGAAGGAAGTCGTCGTCAGCGTGTTGCCCAGCAGCAAATATGCGGGCATCAGCAGCGCTGCGATGCCGGCAAGCAGTTGAGCGAAGCGCCCTCCACCCAGTTCGCGCGCGAGCGCGACCGCCAGATACACCGTCAGCGCGGCGGCCGCGATCGGAAGCGCGCGCAGCGCGAGGAGCGAGTATCCCGCCGGCGCGGCGAGCCACGCGGCCACGGCCACCAGCGGCGGCTGATCGACGTAGCCCCAGGCCAAGTGTTTCGAGCACGCGATAAAGTACAGCTCGTCGCGGAAGTAGCCGTACCGCCACGCCGTTGCGGCGTGAAGAAGCGCGGCCAAGATTGCGAGCCGGGTGGCGATCACGCGGTGCGGCGCGCGAGAACCATCAAGCTCAGGGCAAAGCCGCAAACGCCGGACCAGATCCACGAGCCGAGTGCGATGTTCCAATCCCACCAGATTCGCTCGCTCAGCAGCGTGCCCACTAAGTAGACGCCGATGTACGTCATCGGTAACGTTATGGCGAAGACTCTAAACGCTCGAGTCTTGCCGAACGCGGGATGCGGGTCGAATCGTGCGAGGAAGGCGTCGGCGAGGATGCCGGTGATGAGGGATTGCGCGATGGTAACGGCTAGCAACGGCGTCTGGTTGGTGAATGCCGCGGCTGCCGGGATGTTGCCGATCAGCAAGAGGATCGTAAACATTCCTGGACACGGGTGCATGCGCGAGACGAGCCAAAGCGCAAAACCCGCGATCAGCGTGCTTTGGAAGATCACGATGAGGACGCCCGTCGCAACCTTGTAATAGCCGATCGCAAGCGCCGTGAGATAGTGCGAGTTAAAAGGTACGACCGGCGGCGGAGCGTTCGTACGCCCGGCTGCGGGATCGAAGGCGTATGCCGTTCCAAAATGGGCGAGGATCAGCCACGTCGCTAGCCCGAGAGCCAACGGAAGTTGGCGGCCGAGTGTGGTCGAGTGAGCGCGATCCGCCAATACGGAACGGATCGGCCCGCTCGATAAGAAGAAGATCCCTAGCCCCAGGATCTGATGCGTTGGGCTCAGGAGCGCGTCGACGCCTTCTTCGATTCCCAAGACGTGATGCCAGATCATATCGCCGATGCCGCCCAGGGCGAAGATCGGAATACCGAGCAGCGCTAGACGATACGGCCGGGGAACCGAGTTGGACCAACTGTAGCCCAGCCGGCGGTTTTGTAGCGCGAACCCCAGGATGACAAGCGCCAGAGCCAGCATCCCGGAGTAGAACACCGCGTGGTACGGCGTAAAGAAATTTTCTACAGGAACGTGGCCGTGCGCCCAGGCGTCGAGAAAAAAGCCGCCTGAAATCCAGACGCCACAGACGCCGATTGCGTAATCCAGCACGAGACTTCGTGGAGCGGCGTGCTGCAGCATGAGAAAGGGCCTTACGCGGGAATATGCGGGGCGCCTTCTCACCAGCAGGTGGCGTCCTGGCGCATTCCGTACGGGTTCTGTCGTGCTTTTTCGCATCGGAGCGCTCGGTCTCGCGGCGCTGCTGTCGGGATGCGCGTCACGCCCTTCGGGAATCCCGCCCAATGCCGCGATCGGACCGCAGGTGCTGCCAAGCCCCCAGATCGAGCCGAACGGTGCGCTCCCTCGCATACTCGCAATGCACTTCTCGGCGCTCGACGTTCACCGCGGTGAGCACTGGTCGGGAGCTTTCATCACCGGCACGAACGTGGCGAGCATAGAGGTACGCACGAACCTCTTTTCGATCAACGTTCCGCATCGCAGCCCGGGACGCTTCAGTTTTACGCTCATGGTTCTCGACGTGCCCCCGATCTTCGTCCGAGCCTATCGCCTGCGCGTGATTGCGCGCAACAGCGCGGGGAACACCTACGAAGAAGATCTACCGTTCCGCATTCGATGACTCAGGCTCGCTACGACAGCGCGGAGAGCGTGATGTCGATCACGCTGGACGGACCGCCGCGTAAAAACGCCTTGACGTTCGCGCTGTATGCCGAGCTGCGGGACCGATTTCGGGCCTTGAGCGACGACCGCAGCGTCAAGGCGGTGATCCTGACCGGGGCGGGCGGAGATTTTTGCTCGGGAGGCGACGTCGGTGACATCATCGGTCCGCTGACGCAAGCCGATCCCCAGGGACTGCTGGAGTTTACGCAGATGACCGGCGACCTGGTCAAAGCGATGCGGGCGTGTCCGCAGCCGATCGTGGCCGCGGTGGATGGGGCGTGCGCGGGTGCCGGAGCGATTCTCGCGATGGCGAGCGACCTACGCTTCGGGACCGAGCGCTCGCGCGTTGCGTTTCTGTTCGTGCGCGTCGGCTTAGCGGGATGCGACATGGGCGCATGTGCGATGCTGCCGCGCATCATCGGGCTGGGACGAGCCAGCGAGCTCCTCTACACCGGGCGCGCGATGTCCGGCACGCAGGCCTTCGAGTGGGGCTTTTACAACGAACTTTGTCCGCCCGAAGGGCTGCTGCCGCGCGCGTGGGAATTTGCGCGAAAGATCGCGCGCGGTCCGACGCTCGCCCATGCTATGACCAAGCGCATGCTCAAATACGAATGGGCGCTGCCGCTTGACGAAGCCATCGACGCCGAGGCGCAGGCGCAGGCAGCATGCATGGACAGCAACGATTTCCGCCGCGCGTACGAAGCCTTCATGGCAAAACGCACGCCCCAGTTCGAAGGGAACTAAGCCGATCATGATGTCTGAGCGACTGGAGTGGCCGTTTTTCGATGAGGAGCATCGGGCTTTCGCCGCGGAGCTGGAGCGCTGGATAGATCGCGCGGACGTGCTCGACGACGAACGCAACGCCGATGCGAGCTGCCGTGCTTGGGTGCGCGCGCTAGCGGAAAACGGCTGGCTGCGGGCCTGCGTGCCGGGTATTTTCGGCGGGGTTCGCGCCACGCTCGACGCGCGAACGCTCTGCCTCGCGCGAGAAGCTCTCGCGTATCGTTCGGCATTGGCCGATTTTTCTTTCGCGATGCAGGGCCTAGGCAGCGCAGCTATTTCCCTCTTCGGCAGCAGCGATCTTCACCGACGTTACCTGCCCAACGTCGCCATTGGCCGCTGCGTGGCGGCCTTCGCCCTTTCGGAGCGGGAGGCGGGGTCGGACGTTGCGGCGCTGTCGACGCGGGCCCGTCGCGACGGGGATAGCTACGTCATCGACGGCGAGAAGACGTGGATCTCCAATGCGGGGATTGCCGATCTCTACGTGGTGTTCGCGCGAACCTCGAGCGACGGCGCAAAAGGCCTGACGGCGTTTGCCGTGGATGCGGCGACGCCGGGGTGCTCGTCGGGCAAGCGCATCGAGACGATGTCTCCGCATCCGCTCGGGACGTTGCGCTTCGAACGCGCGCGCATACCGGCGGCGTGCCGTATCGGCGAAGAAGGCGAAGGCTTCAAGATCGCGATGGCGACGCTCGACATCTTTCGCAGCACGGTCGGCGCGGCGGCGGTGGGATTCGCGCGGCGCGCGCTGGACGAATCGGTGTCGCACGCAAAGTCGCGCAAGCTGTTCGGCGCGCCGCTGGCGGCGTTGCAGCTGACGCAGGCGGCGATTGCCGCCATGGCCACGGACGTCGACGCAAGCGCTCTGCTCGTATACCGCGCGGCCTGGATGAAAGATCTCGGCCGGTCGAGGGTGACGCGAGAGTCGGCAATGGCAAAGTGGTTCGCGACCGAAGCGGCCGGGCGGGTTTGCGATCGTGCCGTGCAGCTCTTTGGAGGCCGCGGCGTGACTCGCGGCGAGATCGTCGAGCGGCTCTATCGCGACGTGCGCGCGCTGCGCATTTACGAGGGTGCCAACGAAATCCAACAGATCGTCATCGCGAAGCAGCTCTTGGAAAGCTAGAGCTTCGAGTCATGGGCACGACGTCGCACAAAGATTCCTTCGCCCAAGAAAATCTGCCCTCGCCCGAACAAATGCCGGCGCTGCTTTTCAAAGAACGGCAATATCCCGAGCGCGTCAACGCGGCCGCGGCGCTGCTCGATCGGCAGGTTCAGAAATGGGGCGGCGGCCGGCGCTGCATCCTCACGCCGAGTGGCGAAGCTTGGAGCTACGCGCGGCTGCTGGAAGCGGCCAATCGCATCGCACGCGTGCTGACCGAAGATTTGCGGCTGGAACCGGGAAACCGCGTTTTGCTCCGCGCGCCCAATACGCCGATGCTGGCGGCGTGCTGGTTTGCCGTCCTCAAGGCGGGCGGCATTGCCGTGACCACGATGCCGCTCTACCGCGCGACCGAACTGCGTTTCATGATGGAGAAAGCGGCGGTCGAGCACGCGCTGTGCGACGTGCGCCTGCGCGACGAGCTCGAGCGCGCGTGCGAAGGACTTTCGGGCGTGCGAATCGCCTATTTCAACGACGAGTCGAGTTCGCCGCGTTCGCTGGAAGCGCTAATGGCCGCAAAACCATCGGACTTCGAGAACGTCGAAACGCGCGCCGAAGACGTTGCGCTCATCGCCTTCACGTCGGGAACGACCGGAACGCCCAAGGCTGCGATGCACTATCATCGCGACCTGTTGGCAATCTGCGACACGTACTGCGCCCGCGTGCTCCAGCCGCGAAGCGACGATCTCTTCTGCGGCAGCCCGCCGTTGGGGTTCACCTTCGGCCTGGGTGGGCTGCTGCTATTCCCGCTGTACGCCGGCGCGGCGACGCTGCTGCTCGAGAAGGCGGGTCCGGCCGAGTTGCTGCAGGCGGTCGACGCGCTCGGCGTCACGACGCTCTTCACCGCGCCGCTGGCCTATCGAGCGATGGCGCGTGCGTTGGAACCCTACGACATCTCGACGCTGCGCACGTGCGTGTCGGCCGGAGAAACTCTGCCGCCGGCGGTTTGGCACGAGTGGTCCGCCAAGACGGGGCTCAAAATTCTCGATGGTATCGGCAGCACCGAGATGCTCCACATCTTCGTAGGGTCGCCGCAATCCGAAGCGTGCGCGGGCTCCACCGGGCGCGTCGTTCCGGGTTACGTCGCCGAGGTACACGATGAAGCCGGCAGACCCGTGCCCGACGGCGTTGTCGGGCGGCTCGCGGTGCGAGGCCCGACCGGATGCAAATATCTCCGAGACGAGCGTCAGGAGATCTACGTACAGGAAGGCTGGAACTACCCCGGCGATGCGTACCGGCGCGACGCAGACGGCTATTTCTGGTACGTCGCGCGCGTGGACGACATGATCGTTTCCGCCGGCTACAACATTTCAGGGCCCGAGGTGGAACAGACGCTGATCGCTCACGCTCACGTTAAAGAGGTCGCGGTCGTAGCGAAACGCGATCCGGAAAGAGAGACGCATCTCGTGAAAGCGTTCATCGTGCTGTCCGAGGGCTGTACCGCGGACGACGCAAAGGCCGAGGAACTGCGCGAATTCTGCATCCACCAGATCGCCCCGTTCAAAGCGCCCCGTGAAATCGAGTTCGTCGCCGCGCTTCCCCGAACCGAAACGGGCAAACTCCAGCGCTACAAACTCCGCGAGCCACCACCCACCTTGTCATCCTGAGCGCAGCGACACTGAGCTTTGCGAAGTGGAGCGAAGTCGAAGGACGAAGCTTCGAAACGCCCCATATTGGGTCTCTTACGCTGGGCCGGGAGACGCTGGGCCGGGAGACGCTTCGCTCGGCAGCACCGCCGTCGCTTCAATTTCCACTTTGGCGCCTTCCTCGAGAAGACCGGCGACCTGAACCAACGCCATTGCGGGATAGTGTTCGCCGACGATCTCGCGGTAGGCCGCGCCCAACTCTTTGAGCGAGGCCTGGTACTCGCTTTTGTCGGTGACGTACCAGGTGAGGCGGATCAGATGCTCCGCGTCGCCGCCGGCGGCGCGCAGCACCGCCATGACGTTGCGCAGCGCCTGACGCACTTGTTCGGCGAAACTCTCGGAGACGAGCTCGTTGTGCTCGTTCCAACCGATCTGCCCCGAGATCGCGAGATAGCGGCCTTCCGCGAGGACGCCGTTGGAGTAGCCGCTGGGGCGAGGCCAACCGGCCGGATTGATCGGCTGGCTCATGCGAAGTCTCCGGCGCTGGTGCGATCGACGCCGGCGTTTGCGCCGGAAATTCGCAGAACCAGCGTGAGAGCGATGCTGACGAGCAGATTCACCGTCAGCGAGTAGAGCGCGATGAAACCCGTAAGCGAAGCGCCAAAGGCGTGCAGCGTAAAGTTTGAGGTAAAGCCGCTTTCGTAAGCCATGATACAGCTCGCGATCAAGCCGCTCGCCCACCCGGCAAGCAGCGCTTTGGGATGAAACCAACGCGTCCAAAGCCCGAAGACGAAGGCGGGAAAAATCTGGAGCATCAAGGCGCCTCCTAACAGCTGGAAATCAATTGCGTACGGAACCGGAACGAAGAAGACGAAGAGTAGAGCGAACCCGCAGACAGCGAGTGTCACGAGCTTGGCGGTGGCGGTTTCGACGGACGAGCGTTGCGGCGAGAACTCGCGAAAGACGTTGCTCGCGAAAAGATTTGCCGCGCCGATACACATGATGGCGGCGGGCACGAGCGCGCCGATCACAATGGCCGCATCGGCCAGCCCGGCAAACCAGGAGGGGAAGTAACGCTCGAAGAGCAGCGGCACGACGCTGCTGGCATCCTTTGGTGCGATGCCCGCCGAGAGCGCGCAGTAGCCGAGCAGCGCCAGTAACCCGAGGAGCAACGAATAGATCGGCAACAAGGCCGCGTTCCGCCGAATCACTTCGCGGCTTCGAGCAGCCAGAACGCTCGTGATCGAATGCGGGTAGATGAAGAGCGAAAGCGCCGATCCGAACGCCATCGTCGCGTAGGTAAAGTATTGGGATGGCGCAAGGTAGATGGAGGAGGGGTGCGGTCGGCTCGCCAGCTTTAGGGCGGAGGTGGCGAAGATGTGCGCCCAGCCGCCCAAGCGCGACGGAATCACGACCAACGCGGCGATTACCGTTGCATAAATCAACGTGTCCTTGACGAACGCGATCAGCGCGGGGGCTCGCAGGCCACTTGTGTACGTGTACGCCGCGAGCAAAACGAACGCAATCGTGAGCGCGGGCAGCGCTCCGCCGGCGCCGAGCAAACCGAACTGCCCGAAAACCGCACGCATCCCGACGAGCTGAAGGGCGATATACGGTAACGCCGCCGCAACCCCGGTCCACGCTACCGCAAGTTCCAGCGCGCGGTCGCCAAACCGGTCTCGAACGAAGTCAGCGGTGGTCACGTAGCCGCGCCGGCGCGCGATACCCCAAAATCGACTCAGCACGACCAACGCGATCGGGTAGCTGATCGTAGCGTACGGCACCGCGAAGAAGCCCAAGGCCCCGACGCCGTAGACGAGCGCCGGCACGGCGATGAACGTGTAGGCGGTGTAGAGGTCGCCGCCGAGCAAGAACCAGGAAACGACGGTCCCGAAGCTCCGGCCGCCCAGCGCCCATTGCTCGAGGTCGGCGAGATTTCCGCGTCCCCACCGCGCCGCCAGAAACCCCAAAGCCGTAACGCCCGCAACCGCGACCGACAGGACCAGCGCGGCGCTAGACACCGTTACGGTCTCGGGTGAGAATCACGACGGCGCCGAGCAACGCCGCGGTGACGAGCACCCAAGCTAGCTGATACCAATAGAAGAATGGCATTCCAAAGAGCGTCGGACGGGCGTGATTATAGAGCGGGGGCAGCAGCGTTCCGACAAACGGCAGCAGCAACAGCAGATACCATCCGCGGCGATGCATGCCGGGCTCGTTTCGCAGAGCTGCGCTATGAGCCTGTCGCTGGCGAGCGCTCGATAAAGGGTCGATCACCGTGCGAATCAAACAACCCACAAGCTCGGAGGACATCTGAAAGCGAAAGGGGCTTAACCGTGTCCGTAACCCAACCACCGGAAAAAGCGCCGTTTGGGCTCGAACCGAACGTCGCCGCCGGACTTGCGTACTTGTTCTGCCTTCTCGGCGGCATCGTTATGCTCGTTGGCGGAGGGACGAACCGATTTGTGAAGTGGGCCGCGGCTCAGTCCATCGTAATCTGGGCGTTCTACTTCATACTCTCGTTCGTATTGAGCTTTATTCATCTCTGGCTGCTCTACCCGATTCTATGGATCCTCGCGCTCGTCGTTTGGCTTTGGACGACCATCAGTGCCTTCCAGGGTAAGGAAGTGCGCGTGCCGGGAATCGACAGCATCACGCAGAGCATCTTTAAGTCTCAGCTCTCGTAGGGCCGCTAGAGCTCCGAGCGGGAAGCCTCAGCCGCAACAAGGGGCGCTCGAAGCCGTAGGTCACCAGCGCCGCTTGCGCGATCGTAATGGCGAACGCGCAAGCGGTGTATCGTTCCTGCCACGTCTTATCGCCGTGCGGATCGCCGGCGTAAGGCGGAATGTGCTCCGAGAACAATGCTCGAGCGACCAGCTGATGATACAGATAAAGGTTGTACGATATCGTCGCCAGGAATCGCAGCGGCGGATTGTCGAGCAGGATCTGCCACCAGCGTGGGCTCGCCAGCGAACCTAGCGCGACGATCAAAAACGCGGCGCCAAGCAGCGGTCGCCCGTCGATCTGCCAGACGCCGGCCCACTGATCGTGAAGACTGTAGCCATAGAGGTTTTCTAAGAGCGCGAGCAGCGCAACGATGCCGGCCAGCGCGATCGCCGGCGCGATGTACGTAGCGCGCGATGCGCGCCACCGCTCGCCGAAGCGCGCGAACAAATGCGCCCCGAGCATACCGAACGCAAAGATATCGAGATATCCCGGCAAATTCTCTTCGTATTGCGGGAAAAGCGTGGCATAGCAGCATTGCGCCATCGCGGCTCGCCAAATCCACGCGATCGCAATCATGCCGGCGGCCGTCATCCAGGGTTGGCGCTTGAAGCACGCCCAGATCAGCGGGAAGATGCAGTAGAACTCGACCTCGACGGCGAGCGTCCACAGGACGCCGTTGATGCTGCCGTAGCGATCGGGAAACCAGGTGTGGATGAAGAGCAGGTGCGTCAGCAGGTCGGGAACTGGGGACGCGTAGGGCTGCACTTGCGCGTAGCCGATGGCGTAAGCCACGACGATGGACAGCACGTACGAGGGCACGATTTTGATGAAGCGGCGCCAGGCGAAGTTGCCCCAGGTCGGCTGCGGTCGCCGGTGGAGCGCGGCGCGAACGAACGGATACGAGATGACGAACCCGCTCAGAAAGAAGAAGAGCTGGACGCCCACGAAGCCGGTTGCGGGCAGGAAGGCCAGCCAGGGCGGAGCCGCCAGCCACGAAATCTCCCAGACGTGGTACCAGAGGACGAGCAGCACGGCGACGCCGCGCAGGCCGTCGAGTACTCCCAGCCGCGGCTCTTCATGAAGCGTCCCACTCGCCGCCATGGCCGCAGATACGGGTTTCGGAGCCGTAAGCTCCTCTACGGCGCGCCTGCCCGCGCGGGAAGCCTGCCTGCCGGTTGCCACTTGAGGATTTGACGCCAAAATGTGCCCTTGGTATAGTTGAGGCTCGGTCCCACCTGCGGGTGAGGCCGTTGTTTGTGTGCAGCTTTTCCAGGAGATCCGAGCCAGCTTTGCCGACGATAAACCAACTGGTGCGCCGCGGGCGCGAAAAGACCGAGCAAAAGGTCAAGACGAGGGCGTTCCGAGTCATTCTCACGGGGCCCAAGCCGGGTCATCCGGATCTGCCGACGCGCACGTTCGAGGTCGCGGGCAATCCCCAGCGGCGCGGCGTGTGCACCCAAGTCAAGACGGTGACGCCGAAGAAGCCGAACTCGGCGCTGCGTAAAGTTGCGCGCGTCCGGCTCACCAATGGTGAAGAGGTCACCGCCTACATCCCCGGCATCGGTCACAATCTCCAGGAGCACTCGGTGGTCCTGGTGCGCGGCGGCCGCGTCAAGGATCTGCCGGGCGTTCGCTACCACATCATTCGCGGCACGCTTGACACGGCCGGCACGGCCAACCGCAAGCAAGGCCGTTCGAAATACGGCGCAAAGCGCGAGAAAAAGAAGTAACGATGCCTCGTAAAGGTCCCGCGCCCAAGCGGCAGATACTACCCGACGGGCGCTTCAACTCAAAAGTGCTGGCGCGCTTCATCAATAAGGTAATGCTGTGCGGTAAGAAGTCGACCGCCGAGCACATTACCTATGGCGCACTCAACATCGTGGCGGAGAAGACCGGCCGCGATCCGATGGAAGTGTTTTCGCAGGCGCTCTCCAATGCGATGCCGCTGGTCGAGGTTCGGCCGCGCCGCGTCGGTGGCGCCACCTATCAGGTTCCGATGGAAGTTCGGCCCGACCGTCGCCAAGCGATGGCGATGCGTTGGCTAATCGGTTTTGCGCGTTCCCGCGGCGGCCGCTCGATGGAAGAAAAGTTGGCCGGCGAGCTGCTGGACGCTTCCAATAACACCGGCGCTACGATCAAGAAGCGTGAAGACACGCACAAGATGGCAGAAGCGAACAAAGCTTTTGCCCATTATCGTTGGTAAAGTTCTAGACTAACACCATGGCAGTAAGGGAATATCCGCTCGAACGCACGAGGAATATCGGCATTGCCGCGCACATCGACGCCGGCAAGACGACCTGTACCGAGCGCATCCTGTTCTTCACCGGGCGCGTGCACAAAATGGGCGAGGTCCATGACGGTGCGGCCACGATGGATTGGATGGTTCAGGAGCAGGAGCGCGGCATCACGATCACCTCGGCCGCTACCGCGACGACCTGGCGCGATACTCGGATCAATATCATCGATACTCCGGGTCACGTGGACTTCACGGTCGAGGTCGAACGGTCGTTGCGCGTCCTCGATGGCTTGGTCGCGCTCTTCGATTCGGTTGCCGCCGTGCAGCCGCAATCCGAGACGGTTTGGAGACAGGCGAACAAGTATAAGGTTCCGCGAATCATCTTCGTCAATAAGATGGACCGGGTTGGTGCGGACTTCTTCAACGTCGTCGAAAAGATCCGGGAACGGCTCGGAGCTCGCGCGGTTCCGATTCAGGTCCCGATTGGCGCCGAAGATAAGTTTCAAGGTGTCGTCGATCTCTTCACGATGAAGAAAGTCGTCTACACCGACGACTTGGGCTCGACGGCGACGGGCCAGGAAGACGTGACGGGTGAGCTGCGCGATCTCGCGATGGAATGGCGCCGGCACTTGGTGGAAGCCATCGCCGAGCAAGACGACGAGCTCCTGGAGATGTTCTTCGATGGCAAAGAGCTGCCGATAGATCGCATGAAAACGGCGTTACGCAAAGCGACGATCGAGGGCACGGTGCTGCCGATGCTCTGTGGATCGGCATTCAAGAACAAGGGGATTCAGCCGCTGCTGGACGCGGTGGTCGATTACATGCCCTCGCCCTTGGAGGCCAAGGCCATCGTCGGACGCGATCCAAAATCCGGCGATGAGATCGCTCGCAAGCCGGACGATGCGGAGCCGTTCTGTGCCTTAGCCTTCAAGATCGCGACGGACCCTTACGGGAACCTCACGTATTTTCGCGTGTACTCGGGCGTCCTGAATAAGGGCAGCTACGTGTTGAACTCGCGGAGCGGCCGCAAGGAACGAATCGGCCGCATTCTACGCATGCACGCAAACCATCGCGAGGATATCGATTCCATCGGCGCGGGCGACATCGCGGCTGCCGTTGGGCTTTGCGATACGCGTACCGGGGACACGCTCTGCGACGAACGCGCGCCGATCTCGTTGGAGTCGATAACGTTCCCCGAGCCGGTGATTCATCAAGCCATCGAGCCTAAGAGTAAAGCCGACCAGGACAAGCTCGGCCTCGCGCTCGCGCGGCTGGCACAAGAAGATCCCACTTTTCGGATGCGAACGGACGAGGAGACGCAGCAGACAATCATCGCCGGTATGGGCGAGCTGCACCTCGAGATCATCCTGGATCGTTTGCGTCGCGAGTTCAAGGTCGAGGCGAACGTCGGCAAGCCGCAGGTTGCGTATAAAGAAGCGATCACGAAGACCGTTGAAAAGGAAGGCCGCTTCGTGCGCCAGACCGGCGGCAAGGGTCAGTACGGCGACGTCTGGCTGCGCGTCGCGCCGCAACCGCCGGGCACCGGCTTTATCTTTGAGTGGAAGATCGTCGGCGGCACGGTCCCCAAAGAGTACTCAAAGGCGATTCAAGAGGGCGTGCGCGAGTCGGCCCAAAGCGGCGTGCTCGCCGGCTTTCCGGTGATGGACTTTAAAGTCGAAGCCTTCGACGGTTCCTACCATGAGGTGGACTCGTCGGAAATGGCCTTTAAGATCGCGGCTTCGATGGCATGGAAGGAAGCCAACCGATCGGCGGGACCGATTTTGCTCGAGCCGATCATGAAGGTCGAGGTCACGACGCCAAAAGAGTACATGGGCGCGATCAACGGCGATCTCAGTCGTCGCCGCGGAGCGATTCACGCAACCGAAGAGGCTCCGGGCGGCGCGCAGGTGATCACGGCCCACGTGCCGCTTTCCGAGATGTTTGGGTACGCGACGGACATGCGATCGGCAACCCAAGGACGCGCGACCTACACCATGGAGTTCGCGCACTACGAAAAGGCGCCGAAGAGCGTTGAGGAAGAAATCGTGGCAAAGGCCGCCGGAAAGAAGCTCGCCCCGGCCTAGCCTCCCTGCCTTTGTGATCCTGAGCCCTTCGACTCCGCGCCTGCGGCGCCGGGCTCAGGACAAACTCCGCGAGCGTAGCGGCTCCCCACCTTATAAATTCCGGAGCGTAGCGGACTCCCCACCTTGTCATCCTGAGCGCAGCGAGCGTAGCGAGCGAAGTCGAAGGACGAAGTGAGCTGAGGGTGGGTGACCGGGCCTCTTCTCGAGCGTTGACAGGGTATCGTCGAGCCTGATAGTATTCCGTGGTCGTACGCCCTCTGCGATGGGGGCGTTTACCGCGTAAAAGCGGTTAAAAGCTGGGCAGGACGCCTGGCTCCGTGTACTAGTGAGTTGCACCCCTTTGGGGTCCCACGCCGCGGAGTGGCGTGGGGGGCGCGTAGCCGAGTTTCCGGAGCGCAGCTCCGGAAGTGAAGGCGTAGTGCCAAAGCGCTCGGCGAAGTCGAGCGCGCGTATGAAAGGAAAGAGATGGCCAAGCAAAAGTTCGAGCGCACCAAGCCGCACGTAAACATCGGGACGACCGGTCACGTCGATCATGGTAAGACGACGCTAACCGCGGCAATCATGCATTGCCTTTCGACCGAGGGCCTGGCGCAAAAGGTCGGAGTCGACCAGATCGACAACGCGCCGGAAGAAAAAGAACGCGGAATTACGATCGCCATCTCGCACCAGGAGTATGAGACGCCCAAGCGTCACTACGCGCACGTCGATTGTCCCGGCCACGCGGACTACATCAAGAACATGATCACGGGCGCGGCCCAGATGGACGGCGCGATTCTCGTCGTGGCCGCGACGGATGGGCCGATGCCCCAGACGCGCGAGCACATCCTGCTGATGCGCCAGGTCGGCGTGCCCCGCATCATCGTCTACCTTAATAAGGTCGACATGGTCGACGACGAAGAGCTGCTCGAGTTGGTCGAAATGGAGATCCGCGAGCTGCTTTCGAAGTACGAGTTCCCCGGCGACGATACACCGATCATTCGCGGCTCGGCCCTGAAGGCACTGAACTCCAGCGGCAAGCGCGGCGACCCCGACGCGGATGCGATCTTCAAGCTCATGGAGACCGTGGACGACTACATCCCCGAGCCGCAACGGGAATTGGACAAGCCTTTCCTGATGCCGGTCGAGGACGTCTTCACCATTACCGGCCGTGGAACGGTTGGCACCGGTCGCGTGGAGCGCGGTCAGGTGAAGGTCGGAGAAGAAGTCGAGATCGTCGGCCTCAAGGAGGAGACCAAGAAGACCGTCGTCACGGGCATCGAGATGTTCCGCAAGCTCCTCGACTCCGGTATCGCCGGCGATAACATCGGCGTCCTGCTTCGCGGCATCGACCGCAATGAGATCGAGCGCGGCCAAGTCATCGCGAAGCCCGGGTCCGTGAAACCGCACAAAAAGTTCAAGGCGGAAGTTTACGTTCTCTCAAAAGATGAGGGCGGCCGGCACACCCCGTTCTTTGCAAACTATCGGCCGCAGTTCTATTTCCGTACGACCGACGTCACCGGGACGATCAAGCTGCCCGAGGGCGTCGAAATGGTCATGCCGGGCGACAACGTTCAAATGGACGTCGAGCTCATCACGCCGATCGCTTGCGAGCAAGGCCTCCGCTTCGCGATCCGTGAGGGCGGCAGAACCGTCGGTGCCGGCGTCGTCACAACCGTCGCCGAATAGATCAATTAGCGCTCCGCACGAACGCTGACGAAAAAACCTTGTCATCCTGAGCCCTTCGACTCGCTGCACTCGCTCAGGATAAACTCCGCGCGTAGGCGCGAAGTCGAAGGACGAAGGACCACGGACGAAGGGCGAAGAACGCAGCGGAAATCCCAAATCAAGCTCCTTGTAAACTGAACATCTAACGTAGGAAACATGGCGAAGCAAATGATTCGCATACGCCTCAAAGCGTATGATCACAAGGTTTTAGACCAATCGGCCGAGCGCATCGTCGAAACGGCGAAGCGCACCGGCGCCTTCGTCAGCGGCCCGGTGCCGCTTCCGACGGAGATCAATCGGTTTTGCGTCCAGCGCTCGACCAACAACGACAAGAAGTCGCGCGAGCACTTCGAGATGCGCACGCACAAGCGGCTGATCGATATTCTCCAGGCCTCGCCGAAAACGATGGACGCGCTGATGCACCTCGACCTGCCCGCCGGCGTGGACATCGAGCTGAAGGCCTAGCTTTCTCGGAGCGCCGTTTTTCAGACCCGAAGCTGCAAGCTTCGGGCTTTTTGTTTTGAATAGAGCCCCGAAACCTCGCCACTGGAGGGAAAACCATGGACACGAAATCCGGCTACCTCGGGACCATGATCGCGCTGGCCACCGTCGCCTTCGGCCTCATCGCGGCGGGAGCGTGGAACAAGTTCATCAGCGACATGATTGCGCTGTTCCTGAAGCCCGGTAGCGGCGTGCTGGCCGAGTTGATCTACGCGATTCTCGTGACGATCCTGGCGATCGTCGTGGTTCAGGCTCTAGCCAAGCTCGCCGAAAAGCAAGCTGCGATGGCAGGCAAGTTGCCGTTCGCCAAAAAGCCGCAAGAATAGTTCAGCCCTAGAGCGGGATCCGAAAGCGGAGCGCCTTGCCGTTTCCGTTGGCGGCGACCTTTTCGAACGTCTCGATAAGCGTTCCGCCGCTTGCGAGGATGACACGTTGCGACGGGAGGTTTTCGAGATCGGCGACGATTTCGACGTACGGCAAACCGACGTGTCGGGCTTCTGGAAGCATTAGCCGTAGGGCGGCCGTAGCGTAGCCGCGCCCGCGCTTCCAGAGCACCACGCCGTAGCCGATGTGCCCGAGGCACCAAGGCGGCAGCTCCGGCGTTCCCGGTTGCCACCGCAGGCCGATGCTGCCGGCAAAATCCCCGTCCCATAACCAGCGCTGGAATCCGGGGATTCGCGGTACCGTCGAACCGTCAGGCAGTCTAATGGGAGCGACGTTCGCCGCCGGATTGTTGCGCGACTCGAGGAACGCGTCCTCGCCGCATTCGACCTCGCGGAGCTCGTCGAGCCGCGCCGACGGACGGTGCGCGCTGGGCGACCATCCGCGCCGCAAGGCCGCTACGTACGACGGCAAATACGCTGCCGCGGGTTCAACGAGGGAAACGGCAGAAGGCGTCAGCTTGGCGCCGCCTCCGTCCGCTTGGGCGGTTTGCCGGCGCGAATTTTGAAGGCGAGTTCGGGACGGCGCTGCAGCGGCGGATAAACGTGCGCGCGCACTTCGAAACCTTTTTTCTCTAAGCCAAGTCGCAGCGCGGCTTGCTGGATGCCGTGCAAGATCGCGGCGTTGAGCGTCTCGTCGGCAACGCCCAGATCCATCAGGCTATCGACGCCGTCTTTCTTGGAAAGGAGCGTCAGTCGAATCTCACCAGGAACGCGCTGCGATTCGTGTTCTTCGTCGACGGGATCGTGGAAGACGACGACGTGGCGGTCCTCATACACGACCTCGTTGCCGGCGACGACGTGTTCCCACGATTTCGGATCCTTCGACCATTTGGGCTGGGCGCCCAAAACGTCGGCGGCAGTAAGGTTCTTCTTGGCGCGGTCGGCGCTCATGCGCGCAGCTTCACCATCTCCAAGAGGACGCCTGCCTGCGATGCCTGAAGCCAGCGCGTGTATGCCGCACTGGATTTCCGAGATGATCACCAGCCCCGAACAGCGGGTCTGGGAGAAACCCGATCCGGAGCATACGTTTCGCGGGCGACTGGACGGTACGCGAGCGAGGCTGGATGAAGTCGTCTATCAGGACGACGACGTATTTGCGTTCCGGCACAACATCGATCGCACGAAAGACGAATGGTGGGAAATCCACATCGTCATCATTCCCAAGAAATGGATACCGACGATTCTGGATCTAGGCCTCGGCGATGCCAAGATCTGGCATCGGCTCATCGCGGGCGTTCAGAAGGTGGCGCTCGCTCTAGGCCTTTACGAGAAGGGCTTTATGATCCGCATGGGGGTGCTTCCGCCGTATCAACATACCGAGCACGTGCACATCCACATCCTCTCCGGCAAGCACACCTCCCCCATGGTGGACGGGCCGATTCCGGATGTCGAATGATAGCCGTCCATCCCTGACGAGCGTTGCGCTAACCTTCGCAGCGATTTCCTCGACCGCGTTCGGGGGCGGTCAAAAGGCGAGTATTCGGCAGCAGGTTATTGCGCGCGGCTGGTTGGACCGCGAGCGCTTCATGGACGGCCTGGAAATCGCGCAGGTTCTGCCCGGCCCGAACATCTTGAATCTGGCGATCTACTGCGGGCAAAAGGTTCGCGGCTATCCGGGTGCGATTGCGGCGTTCGTGGGCGCAAGCGTTCCGCCGTTCGTCATCGTATTGATTGTCGGCGCGCTATATTTTAGGTTTGCATCCAACCCGTACGTGCAAGGCGTGCTGCGCGGTTGTGCCGCCGGTGCCGTCGGGTTGACGATCGGTAACGCTTTGGAACTCACCTGGGACGAGCGCGGCGATTGGATTCGGATCGCGCTGCTCGTCGTGACCGCGTTGGTCGTGTCGTTTTTGAAGATGCCGCTGCTGCTCGTGTTGGTGATCTTTGGGGGCGCCGGGATAGTGCATGAATACGTTCGCTCCCGCAGGCGTACCCAATGAGCGATAGCCTCAGCACGGTGCTGCACCTGCTGTGGACGTTCGCGCAACTTTCGGTCCTGGGCTTCGGTGGCGGCAAAGGAATCATTCCGCAGATGCACCAGGACGCAGTAACGCACTACCATTGGGTCACCTCGCAGCAGTTCACGCAGTTCTATACCATCGGTAAGCTGGTGCCCGGGCCGACGACGATCTTCGCGGCCCTCATCGGCTACGCCGCCACGCCGGGCCGGCCACTGCTCGGAGCTGCCGCCGCAGCGATCGCGATGTTCCTCCCGTCCAGTGTCATCATGGTGTTCTTCAACGCGCTGTGGACGCGATTCGAAGCCTCACCGTGGCGCGCGATAATTTCCCAGGGGTTGGCGCCGGCTATTGTCGGCTTGGTATGGTCCAGCGTCTGGACTATTGCACGCGGCGCTCCCGCGAGCGTCATCGCCTACGCCGTGACGGCCGTCGTCGCCGTTCTGATGCTGCGCAGCAAAATCAGTGCGCCGCTGCTGATCCTACTAGCCGGCGGCGTGGGGGTTGTAGCGCTCCGATAATCGAACGACCGCCCATGCCCATCGATCTTCACGAACTCCGGTCGCGATCTTTTCACGGCACCAAACGGCGGATATACCATCTGCTGGAGGAAATGGGCACTTCGGGCGATCAGATCTGGCCGTTTGCATCGCAGCCGTTCATGCGCTCTCCGGGACCGCTGACACCAGGCCGTACGGAAGAGTGGCATCTCGGGATTCACGCAATGCTTGAAGAAGCGGTCCACGAGGAGCGGATCGTCTGGCGGTTTCGCAACGATGGATTCGACGGTACCCACGGTTTCTACCTGAGCAGCGAAGCCAAAGAGACGGTATTGCAGTATCGCGTTGACGCGATGCTCTCCGACACGGACGGCCGGCTGCTGTGGCGCCGCTTCGAAGACCAGTTCGAGCGATCCACTGAGGCCCTCTTCGACAAACTGGCGCGCGTCCTAAAGCGCTAACCGCGTTGCAGACGGCCAAACGGAACGCGCCCGACGCGGTCGACTTCATCGACGTTTCGCGGCTGTTCTCCGACGAAGAGCGGTTGGTGCGCGACACGGTCGCTTCGTACGTGCGCGATCGTATCACTCCAAATGTGGCCGAGTGGTTCGAAGAGGGCATTCTTCCGCGCGATCTTGGAACCGAGCTCGGCCGGCTCGGACTGCTCGGGATGCATTTGCAGGGCTACGGTTGCAGCGGCGCGAGCGCCGTTGCTTACGGCATCGCGTGTCTGGAACTCGAGGCCGGGGATTCCGGCGTGCGCAGCTTCGCGTCGGTTCAGGGATCGCTGGCAATGTACGCGATCTACCGTTGGGGCGACGAAGGACAGAAGCGTGCATGGCTGCCGGGGATGGCGCGCGGCGAGCTCATCGGCTGCTTTGGCTTGACGGAACCCGATTTTGGCAGCAATCCGGGCGGCATGCGAACTCACGCGGAACGCGACGGTTCGGACTGGATTTTAAACGGCACGAAGATGTGGATCACGAACGGGTCGATCGCGGATCTCTCGATCGTTTGGGCTCAAACCGCCGACGGCATTCGCGGCTTCATCGTTCCGCGCGAGGCCAAGGGTTTTGCGGCCACCCCCATTGAGCGCAAGCTTTCGCTGCGGGCCTCGGTTACCAGCGAACTCGTCCTCGCCGACTGCCGTGTTCCGGCCGATGCGTTACTGCCGTTGGCCGACGGCTTGGGCGCGCCCCTGGCGTGCCTCAACGAAGCGCGCTACGGGATCATTTGGGGAGCGATGGGCGCGGCCCGCAGCTGCTACGAAGCCGCGCTCGAGTACAGCAAGACGCGCGTTCAGTTCGAGCATCCGATCGGTGCGTATCAGCTCACTCAAGAGAAGCTGGTGAATATGCTCGTCGAGCTGAACAAAGGTATGCTCCTTGCATTGCATATGGGACGGGCAAAGGATGCAGGGTGCCTGCATCCCGCGCAAGTGAGTTTGGGCAAGCTCAACAACGTGCGCGAGGCGCTCGACATCGCACGGCAAGCGCGCACGGTTTTGGGGGCGAACGGCGTCACGCTGGAGTATCCCGTGATCCGTCACATGAACAACCTCGAGTCGGTCTTGACCTACGAGGGCACGAGCGAAATGCATACGCTCATCGTGGGCAAAGAAATCACCGGCCTCGCCGCGTTCACGTAAGCCCCCACCCTTGTCATCCTGAGCGCAGCGACACACCACCCTGGTTTTGTCATCCTGAGCGCAGGCGCGAAGCGCCGAAGTCGAAGGACGAAGAGCGAAGAGGCGCGAGCTTATCGGACGCGTCTGGACGTGGGCCGGGCTAAATTATGAATGGCCGCCCAATCCCCCAGCACCAGCGCCTGTTTCTTCGCACGCGACCAGCCTTTGAGTTGCTTCTCCCATCGAATTGCCTCGACCACATCGTAAAAGTGCGAGGCGTGAACGAGGGTTACCGGGCGGCGAGAAAACGTATAACATTCCGGATCGGTGCCGATGTTATGCTGGTCCACGCGGTGGTCCGCGTCGTTCGTCACGCCGACATAAAACGACCCGTCCGAGCAACGGACCATGTAGACGAAGTAACTTTTCACATGTAGCGTCTGCGACGGTTCGAGCGAGCCGCTAGAGGCCGCTAGCGAGCAGTGCGCCCCGCGCCCTTCGTCCTTCGACTTCGCATCGCTACGCGATGCTGCGCTCAGGATGACAAGGGTAGGTGTGTTCGCTGCGCTCAGTCCTTCGACTTCGCCCACTCCGCAAGCTCAGTGTCGCTTCGCTCAGGATGACAAAGGTGGGAGTTACACGTAGTCGGCCAGTTTTAGCATTGCGTCGCGTTCCACGCCGCGGGGGCCGCGGATGTGCAGGCGAACGGTCGTGCCCACCGGTGCCGAGAGTTGTGCGCGCAGGGCTGCGAGCGATTCGTTTGCAGCGGGAGCGCCGTTGACGGTCAGCAGGATGTCGCCTTTTGCCAATCCCGCGGCTGCCGCGGGCGTTCCGGGCAGCACCGAAAGGACGGTGTACGCGCTGTTTTCGTCGATGAGAAAGAGCCCCGAGCGGTCGTAAGTAAAGGGCGCGCCGAACTGGGCGTTTTTGGCGAGCAGCAGCTGTTGATGCGCGTAATCGAAGGTGACGCTGAAACGGTTCAAAACCGCTCCGCCGATGTTCGCGGGGTTAAACGGATCGGCGAACGTGCCTTGCGACTGATACGTAAATGATGCGATGCTATTGGTTATAGCGAAAGGACCGATTTGCAGCGTCGGTATCCGTCCTAGCCGCGCATAGGCGGGTCCGCCGACGCCAAATCCGACGACACCCGGCGGCGTCTTCGCGAGCGCGGCGATCGCGGTGTGGGCCGCCAGGAAAGGTGAGGACAGCTCGAGGCCCGCGCGATTCCCGGTATCGACTTCGGCCGACGTGGTCACGCCGTCAACGCCGACCGAAATGCGCGGAATGGTACCGTCGATGAAGAACGGAATCGCCGTGGCACCGGGAGCCGATGCGGCTGAAGAAGACGGCATCGCCATCGTGAATTTGAAGTTGGCGTAATCGATCGTTGTGAGGAAACGCGCCAAGAACTGGTAGCCGAGCATTCCGTCGATGCGCATGCCCTCCGCCACTCCAAACCCGGTTGCGATGGGCAAGACGAGCGCGTACTGATTGCGAACCAGCGCATTCCCGACTCCGATCGAAGCGACGTGCGTGAACGCGGCCCCTTCGGTTGCGTTGCCGACGCCGGAAAGACGAACGCCGCCGGTGCTCTTTGCCTGCAATGTGGCTGCGACCTCGGGCGTGACGATATAATCACCGCCGCTGTCCACGACGAAGGTGTAGGGTCCGCGGCCGTCCAGCATGACGCTGACGTAGACGTGATTGTTGACCAATTGGAGCGGGACCGTGCTGCTGGCGCCGCCCGAGATCGAGAAGTCGTGCCCGCTCGAACGCGGTACCCGTATGCGCTCGCCGACCGGCGCGTTGATCTCCAGCGATGAAAGCCGAATCGTCTCCGAGTTGCCGGTCGAGGTTTGCGTGCTGCTGCTAAACGGATAAGTAACTCCGTCCACGCGGCGGTAGTTGGAAAGAATCGTCGTCTGCGACACTACGCCGATCGTACCGGTCTCGCGCGCGATCAGGTGCGAGTTCGGGTCGAGCCAGAGGCGAATCTCGCTGCCTTGCGGCGGCGTGACGGCGAGAAGATCGTAGGTCTTCCCGTCCTCGCTTTGCTGGCCCGCATAAATGATCGTGGCCCCGCCGGCATCCGGGTGCAGGTATGCAAGATTGTCCAGGTAGGCCTGGTCGATGGCCTCCAGACGTCCCGCCTGGCCGCCGTCGATCGTCACCAGCCCCGAGTAGTCCGAGCTCCAGGCGACCTTGCCGTCCCAGCCGTTCGATCCGCTGAGCGCCCCGGCTTCTTGGGTGACGCTGAAGCGCCGGTTGTGCAGGTCATCCCACTCCTGCTCCGTCCCTTTGAGGCCGACAATCTCGACGTGGCCGGCCGTATGAATCGAAGAAATCGAGCTTAAGGGCCGGCCGAGGCTGGCCTTGCGGAGCGCCTCCAGGAGCGTCGCCGTCGAAGCCGATCCGGGCGCCGGCGCGCCGGCCATTAAGACGAAGGCGCCGGCAACGAGGGAAGCGGTGAGGCGTTTATCGCACATGACGCGATAGTACGGCAGGCACGCGCGTTTGTCCGGGATTTACGTGGCCTTGACCGCGAGCCGTGGCCCTGGTAAACTGCCGAAGTTGCGATTTGCGCCGATTCGCGGCTTATTTGCGAATCGGCGGAGGTGATTAGCGATACGCCTGGGCCCGTGGTCCATTAGCCGACTCCCGAAGAAAGAAGCATGAAGAACATCCTTGGCCGGAAAGTTGGGATGACCAACGTCTTCACCGATGACGGACGGTACGTTCCGGTTACGGTGATCGCGGCGGGTCCCTGTACGGTCGTCGAACGCAAGACCAAGGAAAAGCACGGCTACGACGCCGTCGCCTTGGGTTTCGAGCCGATGAAGCGAAATCGTACGACCCGGCCGCTCGCGGGGCATTTCAAAAAGCACGGCGTGGAGCCGGTACGCTTCGTTCGGGAGTTTCGGGACGAACCCGAGGGTGAGCCCGGCCAAACCGTCACGGTAACCGGGTTCGAGCCCGGCGATCGGGTTGACGTGATGGGCATCTCGAAAGGACAGGGCTTCGCCGGCGGCATCAAGCGCCACAATTTCAGCGGCGGCGGGGCAAGCCACGGCTCGATGATCCATCGGCAACCGGCTTCGAACGGCGATACGAATGCGGGTCGAACGACCAAGGGCAGCCGCCGTCCGGGGCATATGGGCGTCGACCGCACGACGCTGCAGAATTTGGAAGTCGTCCGCGCCGACGGGGAACGCAATCTTTTACTGGTCCGCGGCGCCGTGCCGGGCTCCAAAAACGCGTTGGTTATCGTGCGCCAGAGCGTCAAAACTCGGAAAGCCAACATTTAGATGCCGAGTGTGATCGACGCGACCGGCAAGGCCGTTCGAGAAGTGGCGGCCCCCGTCTTTCCGGAGCGGGACCTCACCGCGAAGCTCGACGTGATCTATCGCGCCGTCCATCGCGAGTTCGCCAACTCGCGAGCCGGCACGGCCTCCACCAAGAAGCGTGACGAGGTCGCCGGCGGCGGACGCAAGCCGTGGCGACAAAAGGGAACCGGACGTGCCCGTCAGGGATCGATTCGGTCGCCGCAATGGCGGCATGGCGGCGTGGTCTTCGGACCGCAGCCGCGCAGTTACGTCGAGGCGCTCAACAAAAAGGAGCGCCGCCTTGCGTTCCTGGCGGCGTTAGCCGATCGCTTTCAAAGCGACGCCGTTTCGATCTTCGACACAGCCGGCTTTGCGAGCACGAAAACTGCGGACTTTGCAAAGCTGCTCTTCGGCAGCGCCAAGTCGGCGCGCAGCGGTCCCAAGACCCTGATCGTTTGCGGCCGCGACGAGGAACGGGGCCCGGAGATCCAGCGCGTCAGCCGGAACTTACAGCGCGTCTCCGTCACCGATTCCGGCGCCCTGGACGTGAAAGACGTGTTGCGGTTCGAGCGGATCGTTTTCACCGTCGCCGCCTACGATGCGCTCGGGGAGATGCTCGCCGCGCAAAAGGAGCAGTCGCATGGACGCGCGTGACGTAATCGTTGCACCCCGCATCACCGAAAAAGCGATGGCCGACGCGCTGGCTCATCAGTATACCTTCGTCGTGCATCCGCACGCTACGAAGACGCAGATCCGCCACGCCATCGAGGAAATCTTCAAGGTGAACGTGTTGGACGTCAACACCATCAACGTTCGCGGCAAGTCGCGCACCTTCGCGCGTCGCGGCGTGCGCACGAGCGGCAAGCAAAGCAACTATAAAAAAGCCATCGTGACGATCAAGGCCGGCCAGAAGATCGAGCTCGGCGGAGTGAACTACTTTGAGCAATAACCCATGCCTGTAAAAAAATATAGGCCTACGTCCCCGGGCAAGCGGTTTCTGACGACGCTCGATTTCTCCGAGCTGTCGAAGGTCGCCCCGAAAAAGTCCTTGGTGGAGGTGCGCAAGAAGCATTCGGGGCGCAACAACAACGGCCACATCACGGTACGGCACCGGGGTGGCGGTACGCGGCGCCAGTACCGGATCATTGACTTCAAGCGTACCAAAGACGGGGTCGCGGCGAAGGTCGCGACGATCGAGTACGACCCGAACCGCTCCTGCCACATCGCGTTGCTGAACTACCGCGATGGCGAAAAGCGCTATATCCTCGCGCCGCTGGGGCTGCAGGTCGGCGAGCTGGTCGAATCCGGTTCCAACGCGGACATCAAGATCGGCAACGCGTTACCGATCAAGAATATCCCGGTCGGCACCGTGATTCATAACATCGAGTTGCGGCCCGGGCAGGGCGGCAAGCTCGTGCGCTCGGCCGGCGTTTCGGCGCAGCTGATGGCCAAAGAGGATGAGTATTCGCAAGTCCGCATGCCGTCCGGCGAGGTTCGCAAAATTCACATCGAGTGCCGCGCCACGATCGGGCAGCTCGGCAACATCGAACACGAAAATCAAGTGATCGGGAAAGCCGGGCGTTCGCGGCATCTTGGGAAGCGTCCCAGCGTCCGCGGCATCGCGATGAACCCCGTCGACCATCCGCACGGCGGCGGCGAAGCGCGCTCGACGTCCGGGCGGCCGCCCACGACGCCGTGGGGCGTGATGACGATGGGCAAGAAAACACGGCGCAATAAGCGCACGAGTAAAATGATCGTACGCAGGCGGGGTTCCAAATAGATGGCTAGATCGCTAAAGAAGGGCCCCTACGTGGCGGAGCATCTCGTGCAGAAGATCGAGCGACTCAACGAGACTCGCGAGCGTCGCGTGGTGAAGACGTGGAGCCGCGCCTCGACCGTGCTCCCGACCATGGTCGGGCACACGATCGGCGTGCACAATGGCAAGACCCACATTCCCGTCTACATCAGCGAAAACATGGTGGGGCACAAGCTGGGCGAGTTCGCGCCGACGCGTCATTTCCGCGGCCACGGCGGCGACAAAGCGACCGTGAAAACGTGACGACCGCGAACCAGCAGGCCGTCGCGCACCTGCGCTTCGTTCGCACCGCGCCGCGCAAGCTGCGGCGCGTCGCCGACGCTATTCGCGGCAAGAGCGTGCGCGAAGCGTTGGTCCTTTTGAAGTTTGCCGAGGTCTATGCGGCCGAGCCGATCGAGAAACTCGTGCGCAGCGCCGTCGCGAACGCCGGCAACAATCACGACATGAACGCCGACGATCTGTACATTTCGCGGATCACCGTCGATGGCGGGCCCGGGGGCCGCTTTACCAAGCGCCTCGATCCGCGCGCACAAGGGCGGGCCGCGTTCAAGCGCAAGCGGCTCTCGCACGTGACCGTGATCGTCAGCGAATCGCCGCCCGTCAAACGGCCGAAGAAGCTCGCCGGCGCGTCCGTGCAAGCGGCCGAGAGGGTGCGGCGCGCCGCTCCCGCTGCAACGGCGGCAGCGAAGAAGGCGCCGCGCAAGAAGCAAAGCGGTCGCAAACGCGCGGCAAGAGGAGCGTAAGTGGGGCAAAAAATTCACCCGGTCGGCATGCGGTTGGGCATCACGCGCACGTGGGACAGTCGCTGGTTCGAAAAAAAGCACTACGTCGAGTGGCTGCACGAAGACGTCGCTATCCGGAAGTCGTTCAATCGCTGGATGCGCTCGGCCTCGATCAGCAAAATTGAGATCGAACGCCGCGCCAACCAGGCCCGCGTGATCGTCAACACCGCTAAGCCGGGAATCATCATCGGCAAGCGCGGAGTCGGTATCGACGACATCCGCAAAAATCTCGAGCAGCTTACGGGTAAGACCATTGCCGTCAACGTGATGGAGATATCGCACGCGGAGCTGGACGCTCGTTTGGTCGCGCAAAACATCGTCGATCAGCTGGAGAAGCGCATCGCATTCCGGCGCGCTATGAAACAAGCGATCATGCGCACGATGCGAGCCGGCGCGCGCGGTATCAAAGTGCAAGTGTCGGGACGCCTGGGTGGCGCGGAAATCGCGCGCACCGAGCATAACGCCGACGGAAAGGTGCCGCTCCACACGCTGCGCGCCGACATCGATTACGCGCAAGTCGAGGCGTTCACGACGTTCGGCCGGATCGGCGTCAAGGTTTGGATTTATCGCGGCGAGGTGCTGCCGGATCAGCCGCGCACCGATGGCGCGCTACGCGATCGCGCGGATCGTGGCCGCGAGCGCCGCGAACGGGGTGGGCGTGGGCGCGGACGCGAGCCGCGCATGCAGTCCGCGCCGCCGCGACAGGCCGTTGGGCCTGAGGCTCTGCCCGAGGTCGTTCCCGAACCGGTAACGCTGCCTCCCGAGCCGGTAACGATGCCTCCGGAGCCGGTAGTTGTGTCTGCCGAGCCGCTGGCTGTGTCTCCGGAACCGGTAGCCGTGCCTGCCGAGCCGGTGACCGTCGCCAGCGAGGTATCCGAGTAAGATGCTGACCCCAAAGCGCGTGAAGTGGCGCAAGGTCCAGCGCGGGCGGATGTCGGGTGCTGCCTCCCGCGGCAACTCCTTGACTTTTGGCGATTTCGGACTCCAGGCGATGGAGCCGTGTTGGATGACCAATCGCCAGATCGAAGCCGCCCGTATCGCGATGACGCGCCACATCAAACGCGGCGGCAAAGTGTGGATCAAGGTCTTTCCCGACAAGCCGGTCACCAAGAAACCGGCCGAGGTGCGCATGGGCTCGGGCAAAGGGAATCCGGAGATGTGGGTAGCCGTCGTGCGACCCGGGCGAGTCCTCTTCGAACTGTCCGGCGTTGCGCCGATCGTTGCACGCGAAGCGCTGCAGCGCGCCGCTTCGAAGCTGCCGATCAGCACGAAGATCATTTCTCGCGAGGAGGCGGCGTGAAACACCAAGAGCTCGATGGTTTGCGCGAACTTACCGTTCAGGAATTGCAGCAGAAGGCTCGCGATGCGAAAGCGGAGCTATTCAATCTGCGCTTTGCGTTGCGCACCGGCCATTTGACCGACTTTAGCAAAATTCGCGCCATGCGCCGCTCGTACGCGCAAATTCAAACCGTAATTTCTGAGAAGCGCCTGGCCGAGGGAGAGCATGGAGCAGCCTAACACTTCTTCGACGATTCGCGGCGCGCGTCGCGTAAAGCAAGGGCGCGTTGCCTCGAACAAAATGGACAAGACGATCGTCGTGGTTTCCGAGACCCGCGTTCCGCACGCGACCTATGGCAAAATCGTCCGCAAGTCGGCGCGCTTCAAGGCGCACGACGAACGCAACGAAGCCAACATCGGCGACCTCGTTCGGATCGAGGAGTGCCGGCCGCTCTCGCGCGACAAGCGTTGGCGTCTGCTTGAAATTGTGGAACGAGCCCGATGATTCAGCAAGAGACGCGCTTGAAGGTGGCCGACAATAGCGGCGCTCGGGAGCTGCTGGTGATTCACGTCACGGGCGGCGGCCGGCACGTCTACGCGCACGTCGGCGACGTGGTCGTCGGAACGGTCAAGAGCGCGATTCCCGGCGCGGCGGTGAAGAAAGGCCAAGTCGTCAAGGCCGTCGTCGTGCGTACCAGCGCGCCGATTCGGCGCGTTGACGGATCCGTCGTGCGCTGCGACGACAACGCGTGCGTGATCATCAAGGGTGAAAAGGATAACCTCGACCCGCGCGGCACGCGCGTTTTCGGCCCCGTGATGCGCGAACTGCGCGAGCGCGGGTTTTTGAAGATCGCATCGCTCGCACCCGAGGTACTCTAAAGTGGCGATCAAAGCAATGATTATCAAAGGCGATCCGGTCATGATCCGGCGCGGCAAAGAACGCGGAAAGCGCGGCACGGTCAAAGCGATCCATCCGGCTGCGGGGATGGCGACGGTCGAGGGCGTCAACATCGTCAAGCGTCACACCAAGCAAGGTACGAAGTCGGGCAACATGGGCGGCGCGACGCAGACCGGCGGGATCATCGAAAAAGAGTCGCCGCTGCCGCTGTCGGCGTTGCAATACGTATGCGAGAAATGCAAGCTGCCCACGCGTTTGCGGCGCGGCCGCACGGCGGACGGTTCGGTTCACCGTATCTGCGCGCGTTGCAGCGAGCCGGCGCGCGATTCGGCAAAGGGAGCGTAACGAGTGGCTGAGCGTCTCAGAGAAACCTACGACAGTCAGATTCGACCCAAGCTTCAGGAGCGGTTCGGGTACAAGAACGTCAATCAAATTCCCAAGCTCGAGAAGGTCGTGGTCAACATGAGCGTGGGCGAGGCGATCGTTAACCCGAAGGCCCTCGACGCCGCGGTGAGCGAGCTGGCGGCGATCACGGGCCAAAAGCCGATCGTCACGAAAGCGAAGAAATCGATCGCCGCGTTCAAGCTGCGGGCCGGAATGAATCTCGGCGCCAAGGTAACGCTGCGGGGCGACCGCATGTACGTGTTCGTCGATAAACTTTTCAACGTCGTGCTGCCGCGCATTCGCGATTTTCGGGGCTTGCCCGCCAAGTCGTTTGACGGGCGCGGCAACTACAACTTGGGTCTGCGCGAGCAGCTGGTGTTTCCGGAAATCAACTACGATAAGGTCGACAAGACGCGCGGCATGGACATCACGATCGTAACGACGGCCAAGACCGACGAGGAAGCTTCGGAATTCTTGGTTGCGATGGGTCTGCCGCTGCAGAAGCCGGCGGCCTCGGCCCCAGGGAAGCAGAGATAAGCAGGAATGGCAAAGACAAGCTCGATCATGAAATCGCGGCGCACGCCGAAGTTCGGTGTGCGGCAGCACAATCGGTGCCGGGTTTGCGGGCGCCCGCGCGGTTATCTGCGCAAGTTCGCGATGTGCCGCATTTGCTTTCGCGAGAACGCTCACGCCGGCGTCGTGCCCGGCGTGACGAAAGCCTCGTGGTGAGGGAGACGAGCAAATGTCGATAACCGATCCAATCGCCGATATGCTGACACGCATTCGCAACGCCAACACGGCCAACCACAAGACAGTCGACGTACCCGCATCCCGCACGAAGAAGGCCATCGCCCAGATCCTCCAAGACGAAGGCTTCATCGACGGTTTCGAGCGACTCGAAAGCGGACCCCAGGGGACGATCCGCATTCAACTTCGCTACGGGCCGGAAAAGGAAAAAGTCATCACGGGCCTGCGCCGCATATCCCGCCCGGGGTTGCGCGTGTATACGCGCAAGACCGAGATACCCCGAGTGCTGGGAGGATTGGGCCTGGTGATCATCTCCACGCCGCAAGGAATCATGTCGGGCAAGCGCGCGAAGAAACACGGCGTGGGCGGAGAGGTTCTAGCATATGTCTGGTAAGGGAGCGCCACGGTGTCGCGCATAGGAAAGCTGCCGGTCACGGTACCGTCGGGCGTCGACGTCAAGCTCGAGGCCGACGTCGTGCTGGTTAAAGGCCCCAAGGGGGAGCTGAGCCAGCGCATTCTGTCGGACTTCGTCGAGATTCGGCTGACCGACGGTAAGATAATCGTCGACCGCAAGGGGGACGCCAAGCCGCATCGCAGCGCGCATGGGCTGACGCGCACGCTCATCGCCAACATGGTCGAAGGCGTAAGCAAAGGTTTTCGTAAGAGCCTGGAGATCAGCGGCGTTGGGTACCGCGTGGCGAAGTCCGGCGAGCGCCTGAACCTGAGTTTGGGGTTCTCGCATCCGGTGGCGTTCGAGGCCCCCAAAGGGGTGGCGCTTTCGGTCGAGGGGCAAAACAAGATTCACGTAGACGGCATCGATAAGCAGGCCGTCGGCCAAGTTGCCGCAGACATTCGGAGCCTGCGCAAACCGGAACCCTATAAAGGCAAAGGCATTCGTTACGAGGGTGAGCGGATTCGTAAGAAGCTCGGCAAAGCTGGAAAGGCGGCCAAGAAATAGTGGTTAGAGCGGAGGCGCGGCGTACGCGCCACGTGCGGTTGCGCAAGAAGCTGTCCGGTACGCCGGATCGGCCGCGGCTTTACGTGCGCCGGTCGTTGCATCACATCTACGCGCTGTTGGTCGACGACGCTAAGGGACACACGCTCGCGGCCGTGTCGACGCTCGACAAATCGTTCGGGGCCGAGCTGCCCTCGCGCACCAACCTCGCCGCAGCGCAAGCGGTGGGAACGGCCATCGCCGAAAAGGCCAAGGCGGCTGGCATATCGCAGGTCGTTTTCGATCGCGGCGGCTACAAATATCACGGGCGCGTGCGCGCCCTCGCGGATGCGGCACGTGAAGCGGGGTTGACGTTCTGATGCAATATCGTGGCCGAGAGCGCGATTCCAGCGGACTCGAAGAAACCGTGGTTCGCGTGAACCGTGTCGCCAAGGTCGTCAAGGGCGGCAAACGCTTTAGCTTCAGCGCGCTCGTTGTGGTTGGGGACCGCAAGGGCAAAGTCGGCTTCGCAATCGGCAAAGCCGGCGAAGTGCCTGAGGCGATTCGAAAAGCCGTCGAGCAGGCGCGTAAGAGCCTCATAACCGTCGCCATGGTCGAACGAACGATTCCGCACGAAGTGCGCCACGAGGTCGGCGCCGCGACCGTGTTGTTAAAGCCGGCCGCGCCGGGAACCGGCGTCATCGCCGGCGGTTCGATGCGCGCCGTGCTCGAGCTGGCCGGCATCCACGACATCCTCACGAAATGCCTGGGCACGACCAATCCGATCAACGTGGTCATGGCGACCGTTTCGGCCTTGCGATCCCTGCGAACCGTAGAACAAGTCGCGGCAATGCGCGGCAAGACCGTCAAAGAAATTTACGTGGCATAATCAACATGGCAGAAAAACAACTCCTGAAACTCGGCGCGCTCAAACCCGCGCCCGGCAGCCGGCCGAAGCGGCAGCGCATCGGTCGCGGCCACGGCTCGGGTATGGTCAAGACGGGCGGCGAGGGCGGCAAAGGACAGACGGTCCGGTCGGGCGGCGGAAAAGGTCCGGCGTTCGAAGGCGGACAGACTCCCTGGGCCCGGCGCATACCCCACCGTCGCGGCTACTCGCAGAAGGCCCGCGATCTCGGGCATTTCGGCACGCACTTCGCCATCGTCAACCTTCATCAGTTGGCGCAGTGGGATCCGGCAATCGAAATCACGCCCGAGTCGCTGCGCGAACGCGGGCTCGTGAAGTTGGTGCTGGACGGCGTGAAGATTCTCGGCAAGGAAACGGGCGAGGCGCTTCCCTCGGGTCTGCGCTTGCGCGACGTGCTCTTTTCGAAGAAGGCCCGCGAGATGCTGACGGCAGCGGGCGCGCACATCGAAGACCTGTCAGCCTGAGCATAGCGAACAAAGCCGAAGGACGAGCGATAAGGAATGTTTGACAACCTGCGAGCCGCAGTGCTCGTACCGGAGATTCGTCAGCGCATCCTTTTTGTGTTTTTTGCGTTCGCGTGGTTCGTCTTCATGATCCACGTGCAGCTGCCCAACGTCAATCAAGACGCTTGGCAGCGGGTCCTGCAGAGCGGCGCCTTTTACAACCTCCTGGGCTTCCTCTCCGGCGGTGCGCTTCAAAAGCTCTCCATCATCGCGATGGGAATCACGCCTTACATCAACGCCTCGATCATCATGCAGCTCATGACGGTCGTGCTGCCGCAGCTCGAGGAGATGGCCAAGAAAGGCGGCGAGGAAGGGCGTAAGAAGATCAGCCAGTACACGCGCTGGCTAACGATCGTCCTAGCAAGTATTCAAGCCACCTTCATGGCGATTTCCATGGAGCGCTCGGGCGTGTTCTACGATACCTCGATGTGGTATCTGCTCTACGCGATCATCGCCATGGTGGGCGGCACGCTCTTCCTCATGTGGCTCGGGGAGCAAATTAGCGACAAGGGGATCGGCAACGGCGTTTCGCTGATCATTTTCATCGGCATCGTGCTGCGCTACCCACAGTACGTCAAGCAGACGTACGCCTCCGCGAGCCAGGGCGCCGAATCGCTCGTAAACCTGATTATTTACATCGTTTTGGCCATCGCCATCATCATTTCGATCGTCTTCCTTTATCAGGGACAGCGCCGAGTACCGGTGCAGCAGGCGCGCCGCGTCGTGGGCCGCAAGATGTTTGCCGGCCGCTCCACGTACATTCCCCTGCGCCTGAACAACGCGGGCGTCATCTCGATCATCTTCGCGATTTCGATCCTGCTCTTGCCGCAACAGGCCCTTTCGTGGTTCGGCCGTGGCCAGGTGATAACGGGCACCGGCATCTGGGCGGCGATTCAGCACGGCATGCAGGCCTTCTCGTCTTGGTTGAACGTGTGGTTCAGCCCTAACGGCCTGCTCTACAACGTCGTCTACTTCTTGCTGGTCGTCGTGTTCACGTTCTTCTACAGCTCGGTCGTGCTCAACACGCGCGACGTCGCCGACAATCTGAAGAAGACCGGCGCGTTCGTGCCCGGCATTCGGCCAGGCCAGCCGACGGTGGACTATTTGAACAAAATCCTGATGCGCATCACGACCGCCGCGGCCATCTACCTCGGCCTGCTCGCGGTGCTGCCCGGAGCCTTCCAGCGTGGCCTTTCGGTGACGACGTTCTATCTCGGTTCGACGTCGCTCCTGATCGTCGTTGGTGTGGCGCTGGATACGATCACGCAGATCGAGGCCCGGCTCGCGATGCGCGACTACCGCGGCTTCATCAAACGGTAAGGGCCCGGGGAGAGACAACACAATGCGGTTGGTCTTTCTTGGGCCGCCCGGTGCCGGGAAAGGAACGCAGGCCCGTCTGCTGGAGCAGCGCTTCGGCCTCAAACAGGTTTCGACGGGCGACATTCTCCGCGCGCACCGCGCCAAGGGAACGGAGCTTGGCAAACAGGCCGAAGGGTACATGCGGCGCGGTGAGCTCGTTCCGGACGACCTCGTGATCCACATGATCGAGAGCGAGCTGGAGCACACCGGATCCGGCTTCGTCATGGATGGTTTTCCGCGCACGGTTGCCCAAGCCGAGGCGCTCGACGCAATGCTCTCGCGCCGGCGCTCCCCGCTGAATGCGGTCGTGCTTTTCAAGGGAGACCGCGCCACGCTGATCGACCGGCTCGCGGTGCGGTGGACCAATCCGCGCAACGGGCGGACGTATAATGCCCTCACGAAGCCGCCGAAGGTTCACGGAATTGACGACGACGACGGCGGCGTACTTATTCAACGCGAGGACGATCGCGCCGAGACGATCGCCAAGCGGCTGGAAGTGTACGATGCCCAAACGAAGCCGGTCGCCGACTACTATCGTAAAAAGGGTAAGCTGTTGGAAGTCGATGCGCTCGCGAGCGTCGACGCGATCACCGAACGGATCGCAAGCGTGATCGTCGCCGAGCACGCCAAAAAATAACACATGGTTACGCTGAAGTCTCCGCGCGAGATCGATCTGATGCGCCAGAGCGGAAAAATCACGTCGCGCGTGCTGACCGACCTGATGAAGGCGGTCCGGCCCGGGGTCGCGACCAGCGAGCTCGATCGGATGGCGGAGGAGCGCATTCGTCAAGCCGGCGGTATACCGACCTTCAAGGGCTACAACGGATTCACCGGATCGATTTGCGCTTCGGTCAACGACGAGGTCGTGCACGGGATCCCGGGTTCGCGCGTGTTGCGCGACGGGGATCTACTTTCGATCGACATCGGGACGACGCTGCACGGCTACGTCAGCGACTGCGCGGTGACGGTTGCCGTGGGCGAGATCTCGCAGGAGGCGCGACGGCTGCTCTCCGTTACGCGGGAGTGCCTGACGATCGGTATCGGCCAGATGCAGCCCGGCAAACGGGTCGGCGACATCGGTGCGGCAGTGCAAGCGCACGCGGAGCGGAACGGCTACGGCGTGGTCCGAGAGCTGGTCGGGCACGGGGTAGGGCGATCGATGCACGAGGAGCCGCAGGTTCCCAATTACGGCGAGCCGGGGACCGGAATGGAGCTGCGCGTGGGCTTGGTGCTGGCCATCGAGCCGATGATCACGGAGGGCGGCCCCAAGATTCGGATCCTCGGCGACGGCTGGACAGTCGTGACCGCAGATGGTAAACTCGCAGCGCATTTCGAGCACACGATCGCGGTCACGGAGGACGGCCCCAAGATCTTGACGCTGCGCGACTATGCCGAGGATCCGGACATCGAGCGATATCGTCCGGAGCGGGAGGCGCTTGCGTAAATGGCGCGTCGGCGGGGAGGCCGCCCGGCGCGCGCCAAAGCACCGGCGGACAAAGCAGCGAAAACGGCCCTCCCCAAAGAGGACGCGATCGAGGTCGAGGGCACGATCGTCGAACCGCTGGCAAACGCGATGTTCAGGGTCGAACTGACCAGCGGGCACCGCGTTCTGGCTCACGTTTCCGGAAAGATCCGAATGCACTTCATCCGGATACTGCCCGGGGACCGCGTGCTCGTCGAGTTGTCGCCCTACGATTTAACGCACGGCAGAATAACCTATCGATATAAATGACGTGCCGCTCTCAGTATTAAAGGCAGAATTATGAAAGTTAGACCTTCGGTAAAGAAAATTTGTGAAAAGTGCAAGATCATTCGCCGCTATGGCAAGGTGCGCGTGATCTGCGACGTCAATCCTAAGCACAAGCAGGTTCAAGGATAAGAGAGGCAATTCATGGCTCGTATCGCTGGTATCGATCTACCGCGCGAGAAGCGCATCGAGGTCGCGCTCACTTACATCTACGGGATCGGCTCAACGACCGCCCGTAAGTTGCTCGCGTTCGCGGGAATCGACCCGAACCTGCGCGTGAAAGCGCTGAGCGAAGAAGACGAGAAGAAGCTGCGTGACGCGATCGATTCCCTGCAGCTGCGCGTCGAAGGCGACCTTCGGCGTGAGGTACAGGGGAACATCAAGCGCCTGATGGACATCGGCTGTTATCGCGGGATGCGGCATCGCCGCGGGCTGCCCGTGCGCGGTCAACGGACCAAGACCAACGCGCGCACGCGCAAGGGTCCGAAACGGACCGTGGCCGGCAAGAAGAAAACGATCGCGAAGAAGTAGGCCGCGTGAAGGCCGTGATTACCGCCGGCGGGCGGATCGACGGCGTTTTTGCACGAACCGCCGGAACCCACGTGAAAGCCCTGGCGCCAGTGCGCGGCCGCACGATGCTGCAGCGCATGCTCGAAGCGCTGCGTTCCTGCGGGGTTGAGCGTATCGGCGTGGTGGGAGGCGAAGAGGTTCGAGCAGCTTGTGGCGGCGACATCGATCGTTTCGTCCCCGAAAGCCCCTCCGGGAGCCAGAACCTGCTGCGCGCGCTGCGCACCTGGGCCGACGACGGCGAACCGCTGCTGTACGCAACGAGCGACCTGCCTTACGTCACACCGGCCGCGATTGCGGCCTTCACGGCCCGCGTTCCGGCGGGCACGCTCGCGATCGCGCTCACGGACTGCGCGGACTTCGAGAAAAGATTTCCGGAGGCACCGCCCTACGGCATCACCCTCGCGGGCGAGAAAGTCGTCAACGGCGGCGTGTTCGTGCTTCCCGACGGCAGCAGCGAAAAGCTCGCTGCGATCGCGGCGCGGTTCTTCGACGCCCGTAAACACCCATGGCAGATGGCGCGTTTGGTGAGCCCGATCGTTTTGATGCGTTTTCTACTGCATCGTTTGAGCGTCAGCGATCTCGAGTCGGTGGCGTTGCGCCTGCTGCAGATGCCCGCGCGAGCCGTGCGCGATTGCGCGCCCGAACTCGCCTATGACGTTGACACGGCGGTCGAATATGGTTATGCCAGCGCGCACGGCTAATGCCTTTAGGCTCGCGCTGTTTTGGCTGGGGGTGCAAGCCGTGTGGGGCGCGCTGCTGGGCATCTCGTTGCAATCCCGCACGATCGAACTTTCCTCGGGAAACGCGCTGCTTGCCTATGGCAGGCTCGCGACCGCCGGCGCCCTCGTCGCGGCGATCACGCAGGTGATCGTCGGTTTCTGGTCGGACGCGCGCCGGGAGCGCGACAGCCGGCGGATCGAGTTTTATGGCCTCGGCGCGATTGGCGGAGCTGCGGCGCTGATCTTTTTCTATGATGCGCGCACGCTGGTCGGACTCACCGTAGCATTCATCGCGCTGCAGGCCGCACTCAACGTCGCGATCGGGCCGTATCAGGCCATCATCCCGGATTTCGTGGAACGCAGCCGAACGGGCGGCGCATCCTCCTGGATGGCGGCGTTGCAGGGCGCCGGAAATGCGATCGGCGCGCTCGCAGCGAGCTTCATCCTCAACGTTCGTTTGCTGAGCTCCTCGTTGGCCGCGCTGCTGCTCGCCACGTGCGCGATCACGGTCGCCCACGCGCGCCGTCTCCCGTTACGAAGCGCTCCGGAAGAGAAGGCCGACTCGCCGCGTTTCACCCGCGCATTCGTCGATCTGTTCATCTCGCGCGCGCTGATCTACGTCGGCTTCTACACGCTGCTTGGGTATCTACTGTTTTACGTCAGGGGCGTTTTGAGTGTTGCCAACCTGGCGGACGCGCGTCGCGAAACGGGGATCTTGATCGTCGCGTTCACGCTGCTCGGAGCGGTTGGCGCGGCTCTGGCGGCGCGGCCCAGCGACCGCCTCGACAAACGGCTCGTCGCATCGATCGGCGCGGGCGCGTTTATTCTGGCTCTGGCGTTCTTCATCGGGTCGCACGGCACGCTCGGCGTGGCGGTGGCGACGCTGCTCGCGGGCGTGGGCTGGGGCGTGTTCCTGGTCGCCGACTGGGCCATCGCGTGCCGAGTGCTGCCGGGCAACGCAATGGCGGCTGCCATGGGCGTCTGGAACCTCGCCGTGGTCCTCCCGCAAATCGTCGCTCCGGCCCTGACGACGCTCGTCCTGGCCCGCCTGAGCCTGGGCGCGGGGACGGCCGGACCGCGCGTCGCCTTCAGCTTAGCGCTGGGTGAGACTTTGTTAGGAATCGCTTGGCTCTGGCGTTTATCACGTTGCGCGATAGGGGAATAACGGGTATCGTGTGTTTGTGCGGGCAGCAACGCTACGAGCGTCCGCTCGTGCTACAGGGCTGGCAAGAGAGCGTTCTCGCCAGCATTTTGAGTTTTCCATAAGGAGGCACTCGTGAAACGACTCAGCACCGGAGTACTCGCTGCGCTAGTGGCGCTAGGCGGGTTCAGCGCGGTTGCTGCCCCGTCGACAGCGCTGGCGCAAGGAAACATTGGAAACAACGTCTCGCAGACGGGCTCACCGCCAACGGCGGACTTCGGAAGTCCGCCGTCCGGGCAAATTCCTATTCTCTACAACGATCACCACGTTTACAGTAAACCCGACATTCTCAAGCAATCCCGCGTCTTGGCGGCTCTCGTCAAGGGCGGTGAGCTGCTTATTCCGCTGCGTTCGATGTTCGAACAAATGGGCGCAACGGTCTCGTGGGACGCGGGAAGCAAAACCGCGACCGTTTCGAAGCCGGGGGCCGAGGTCAAGGTGACGGTCGGCAAACCGGAGGTCATGATCAACGGCGAATCGCGTCCGCTGGACGTGCCGCCGATGATCTATCAGGGCGTCGTCCTCGTGCCCGTCCGCGTGATTTCGGAAGGCATGGGAGCGTACGTCCAGTGGGTCCCGGACCGGCATCTCGTCGTCGTGCGGTACATTCCGGCGACGCCGCCGCCGAGCCCGGCGCCACCGCCGCCTTCGGCCGCGCCGCCCCCGCCGCCACCGCCGCCCACGCCCAGGCCGCTCCGCGGGGAAGCCTTCGTGGCCGGTGACTACATCTTCTCGCCAAGTGTATACAACGAGTTCACTCCGGGCAGCCATAGCAATGGCGGGAACGGCGGGTACGCCGTCCGCGGCGCCGGCGAGTTCAGCCTCGGAAGCATCCCGTTCATGCTGGAAGGCTCGTACGAGCAGTGGCCTTATCAGCACAACTGCACGACCATCGGCGGCGTCCCGCAGGCGAACTGCTACGTGACGATCGTGGGCGGTGGAGGAAGTTCGCCCGTCGCTACGACCACGAGGCTGAACGATCAGGACGTCGACGTCCGGTTCGCCGTCCGCGTCCTTCAACCACGTATCTACATCGGCGTGGGATACCTCTGGATGTCGAACAACTACGGCTACCCGAGCATGAACGGCGTCGGTTTCGGGGGCGAGAAGCTGCCCGACCTCAACCAGCCGCTGTCATTCTTTGGCAGCGTTTGGTACTACCCGAGCGTTACCGGGACGGGGAACTTCCAGATCGAAAATCCCTTCCCGAGCACCGGGTTCACCAACCGTAGCCTGTCGCTGGGCTACAATATCCTCAAGTACCAAGTGGGCGTGGATTACGTCATCGGCAACAGCCCGGTCTTCATCGACCTCGGTTGGATGGGCGATAACTGGTCGAACAAGCAGAACGCTCCGATCAACCGTACCTACAATGGCCCGTTCGCAGGGCTCGGATTCCGCATCCTCTACCCGTAAGGGCAATGTCATCCTGAGCGAAGCCGCGCAAGCGGCGGAGTCGAAGGACGAAGGGTAGCAGGGGCCCGGCCGTCAGGCTGGGCCCCTCGCCTTTGTTGACCCCGCTTCACCTCCTAGGGTAAGATATCCACTTGGGCGTCACCACGGCGCCCTAGCTTAACCACGTCCCAGCATTTCGGAGATATTTTTTTGGCTGCGAAAAAGCAAACCAAGGCTCGGCGCAAGCGCGAAGTAAAAAACGTCCAGGCCGGCGTCGCTCATGTGCACGCGTCCTTTAACAACACGATCGTAACGATCAGCGACCCGCACGGCGGCGTCGTGTCTTGGGCATCGGCCGGCAACCTCGGTTTCAAAGGCTCGAAGAAGTCGACGCCGTTTGCCGCGCAAATGGCCGCGGAAGCGGCAGCGCGCAAAGCGATGGAACACGGAATGAAGTCCACCGAGGTCTTGGTGAAAGGCCCCGGCGCGGGCCGCGAAGCCGCGATTCGATCGCTGCAAGCCGCCGGGCTCGAGATCACGATGATCAAAGACGTGACGCCCATCCCGCACAACGGCTGCCGTCCGCCGAAGCGGCGCCGGGTTTAGCCGCATGTCGCGTTATACTGGTCCAGTCTGTCGCCTCTGCCGCCGCGAGACCGCCGCCAGCAAGACCGGCGAGAAGATCAAGCTCTTTCTCAAAGGGGATCGCTGTCTGTCCCGCAAGTGCGCCGTCGAGCGCCGCGGAACGGCGCCCGGGCAAAAAACGACCGGAAAATCTCGCACCAAGGTTTCCGAATACGGGCGGCAACTGCGAGAGAAGCAGAAGATGCGCCGCTACTACGGCGTTCACGAGACACAGTTCGAAAACTATTTCCGCGAAGCCGCGCGCGTTCCGGGTCAAACGGGGCGCACGTTTCTCGCGCTCCTGGAGCGGCGGTTCGACAACGTCGTGTATCGCCTCAACCTCGCGACGAGCCGCGCGCAAGCGCGGCAGCTGGTCACGCATCGCCATTTTCGCGTCAACGGGCGGATCGTCAATATTCCGTCCTACATCGTCCGCGCGGGCGACGTGATCTCGATCGCCCCCAGCAGCATGAAGTCCACGGTGTTCCAGTCCAACCTGGAAGTTGCGCAGAGCCGGCGCCCCCCGGAGTGGCTCGAATGGAACGATCAAGAGAAAACGGCCAAGGTGCTGCAACCGCCACCGCGCGAGCAGATCGATACCCCCGTCGACGAACAGCTCATCGTGGAGTACTACTCTCGCTAACTTTTCGAGCTACCGCGTTCGTCGCAGTTTCCGTTTGCAGGGCCTCGCAAGTCGCCTTCAACCGGTAAGAATATAGAAACCTCGCTCATTTCGCTGCTAGGCGTATGATCGTTGCGACCGGAGGGTCGCCGCGGATAACGTAAGCAGCAACAAAGGACAGAAGAAACAGATGACCATGTTAGAGGCGCCGATCGGTGCCAGTATCGAAGTTCGCGAACGCCGCGATAACTACGCGAAGTTCGTGATCGAGCCGCTCGAGCGCGGCTTTGGGATAACGCTCGGCAACGCGCTGCGGCGCGTGCTTCTGAGCTCGATTCCCGGCGCTGCCGTGACGTACATGAAGATCGACGGCGTCCTGCACGAGTTCTCCACCATCCCGGGCATGGTCGAAGATACGATCGCGCTCATGCTCAACCTCAAGGGCTTGCCGGTCCGGTTGAACAGCGACGAACCCAAGGTCCTGACGCTATCCGTGAGCGGCGCGCGCATCGTGACCGCGGCCGACATCGTTCCGGATGCCGACGTCGAGATTCTCGATCCGGATTATCGGCTGTGCACGCTCTCGTCGAAAGACGCGAAGCTGACGATGGAAATCGGCGTGGAGAAGGGGCGCGGCTACGTTATGGCCGACCGGCAGCGCAACGTCGAGCACATGATCGGCCTGATTCCGCTGGATTCTATTTTTTCACCGATCCGAAAGGTAAACTTTACGGTCGACGACACGCGCGTCGGCCAGAGCGTGGACTACGACCGCCTGACGGTGGAAATTGAAACCAATGGATCGATCACCCCGGACGAGGCCCTCTCGACCGCGGCTTCGCTCATGCAGGAAGAGCTGGACCTGTTCGTCTCCTTTACGAATCGTGCGGAGCCTCTCCCGGAGACGCCGCCGAACGAGTGGGACATTCCGGTGGAGACGCTCAACCTTTCGGTGCGTTCGTTCAACTGTCTCAAGCGCGCCGGCATCTCGAAGGTCTCCGAGCTGCTGGATCTGACCGAGGACGAAATCATGAAGATGCGAAACTTCGGTAAGAAATCGCTCGACGAGATCAAGCAGGTCTTAGCGGAGAGGGGGCTGTCGCTGCGCCTAGCGTAGCGCACTAAAGATGCCGCATTCCATCGCGTATAAACGGCTGTCGCGGACGGACGGGCATCGTAAGGCGCTGCTGCGCAACCTTGCGACCTCGCTGTTCAAGCACGATAAGATAGAAACCACCTCGACCAAGGCAAAGCAGATCAGCCGCGTCGCCGAGCGGTGTATCACCGATGCCATGGAGGGGGATCTCGCGGCCCGCCGCCGCCTGGCAGAGTTCATCACGGAACCCGCCGTACTGAAGAAGCTCGTCGAGCAGATCGCTCCGGCATTGCGCGGGCGATCCGGCGGCTACACGCGGATCACCAAAACGCGCGTGCGGCCTGGCGATGCCGCCGAGCTCTCGTTAATCGAACTGGTCACGTAAGCCCCCCCTTGTCATCCTGAGCCCTTCGACTCGCTGCGCTCGCTCAGGATAAACTCCGGCGCGAAGCGCCGAAGTCGCAGGACGAAAGCAAAACCCACCTTGTCACCCTGAGCGGAGTCGAAGGGCTGACTGCGGCGCTTTCCCCACCTCTTGTCATCCTGAGCGCAGCGACACTGAGCTTGGCGAAGTGGAGCGAAGTCGAAGGACGAAGAGCGAAGGACGAAGGACGAAACCATGACCTACGAGGCGGAGTCGCGGGCGCTCGATCAAGAGATTTTGTCCCTCATTGAAGGCTGGCACCGCCGGGGCGAAACGCTGCAGGATGCCGGCTTCAACGACCTCGCGCTACGCCTGTTCGCCTATCAGCTGCGCTACAACGCTCCGTACGTGCGCTATTGCGCGCGTCTCGGCATCACGCCCACGGCGCTGCCCGAATCCTGGGAATCCATTCCGGCGGTGCCGGCCGCGGCTTTCAAAGAGGCGGCGATTAATACGTTCGATCCAGCTGCGGCCGCGCTCGCGTTCGAAACCAGCGGCACCACCGGCGCGTCCAGGGGGCGCCACTACATGGAGACGTCCGCGCTTTACGATGCGGCGCTGCTCGCGGCGTTCGATCGTTTCGTGCTTTCGGACGGGGCGCGCCTGAGGTACTTCAACCTCGTGCCCGATCCCGGCGAGCGCCCGAGTTCCTCGCTCGGCTACATGATGCGTCACGTCGGCGAACTCCGCGGCGACGGGCGATCCGCTTGGTACTTGCGCGGCGACGAATTACTCTTCGCTTCATTCCAAACCGGCCTGCTCGCGGCGGTCGCCGAACGCCAACCGGTCTGCATTTCGGCCACGGCCTTCGCACTCGTGCATCTGCTCGATGCAATGGAGCACTCCGGCGCGCGCTTCGTGCTGCCGTCGGGCTCACGCATCGTCGAGACCGGCGGATTCAAGGGCCGCGCACGCATCGTTGACAAAGCCGAACTCTACGATCGCATCGCCGAAGGCTTCGGCATTTCACCCGAGGCGATCGTCGCCGAATACGGCATGACCGAACTCACGTCGCAATACTACGACGACACGGCGACGCGGCGAAAGGTCGGGCCGCCGTGGCTGCGCGCCCGCGTCGTCGGGCCCGATCGAACCACGCTTGCGAACGGCAGCATCGGCGCGCTGCTGCACGTGGACTTAGCGAATCGTTCTTCGTGCCTGGCGATTCAAACCGAGGATCTTGGCATCGCGTATGACGACGGTTTCGTCTTGCTGGGGAGGGACCAGGACGCGCCGCCGCGCGGCTGTTCGCTCGACGCCGAGGAGCTGGCTACTCGCGGAAGCTGAACGTAGGCGTGGGACGCATTCAGACTCTCTTCACAACTGCTGATTATTCTCTGCCGTAGTAAACAGAATCTTCCGATTAGGAGTGTGAACTCATGGTCTCTGTTTCCCGAACGGCCGTCGCCGCCGTCGTCATCGGATTCCTGGCGGGGTGCGCGAGTCCGGCACCGACATCGTTCGTGCCCGGCGCTTCTCCCAATCAGGCGCAATCACTCATGCAGGCTCCGGCGCCGAAGGCTCGCGCCGGTCGCGTTCTCTATATTGCCGACATCGACGGACAACCCGGCGTCGGCCAAATCCACGTCTACACGGCTGACATGAAGAATCCGCAGTTACTCCGTACCATCACCAACGGCACGGGGAGACCCTTCGGACTGTGGGTTGACTCCAAGAACGTCTTATATGCCGCCAACCAGCCCAACAAATATCCGGCCAGCGTCACCGAGTTCAAGCCGGGAGCTTCTGCCCCATTCTTCACAATTTCGAACTTTAAGGGCACACCTGGAAGCGTCGCCGTCGACGCGCAGCAAAACGTGTACGTCAACGAATCGGTACAAGACGAGGGTTACGTGCAGGTCTTCGCTCCGGGAAGCAACACGGCCCTACGCACGATCGATACGGGCGTCGGCGGCTACGCGTTCGATCCCGGCAGCATGGCTTTCGACCCGCAGGGCAACCTGCTCGTGGCCGAACAAGCCAAGCTCAAGTTGCAAATCGTGAAGATCGCACCGGGGTCTTCGCAAGCGGTGCCGGTAAACCTCGATCTCAACGGCAAGGGGATTACCGGCCCCGGCATGGGCATCGACAAGGCTGGGAACATCTACGTGGCCAGCAGCCAAGGCGGCGCGGTAGCGGTCTTCGTGCCGGGGCAAACCGAACCGTCGCGTACCATCTCTCCGGTTGGGAGTTACGGTCTGACCAGCGTTACGTCGCGCGGCGCGGTCTATCAGGCCAGCGGCGAGTCCACGGTCACGGAAATCGCGGCCGGCGCGAGCGGGCCGACGAAGATTGTCAATTGCCAATGCTCCGCGCAGGGTGTGGCGGTAAGCAGATGAGCGCGTAGCGAGCGCGATGCTTCGGAGGCACTACGGAGGCTCGTAGTGCCTCCGTTGCGAGGTGATGAGGCCGCTGTTGAGGCCGCTCATCGAAAGTCCACCCGAAAACCGCGCGTGCTCGACCTTTATGCATTTGTCCACGACGACGCTCAGCCCGGCTTGCTCGGCGAGAGCGATCGCATCCGCGTGGACGACGCCGTATTGAAACCAGATCGCCGGCGCGCCGATGGCGATGGCTTCCTTCACGACGCCGACGAGTTCGCTGGGCTTGCGAAACACGTCGATCAGGTCGGGGACGCCGAGCTCCCGCGCGTAAGCTTCGAGCGAGGGGAAAGCCCGGATGCCGTCGACCTGCTCGATGGTCGGGTTGATCGGCGTGACGTCATAATCCGATTGGGTTCGCAGATAGGAAAAGACCGTGTAGCTGGGCCGGAGCAGATTAGCGGATGCGCCGACCACGGCGACGGTTCGTATTCGCGCCAACAGCTCGCGGCGCTGTGAAGGCGTCGTGAGGATCATGCAACCGGCACTTCTGCTCGCAGGGCTTGCTCCAGATCCCAGACCAGATCGTCGACATCTTCCAACCCCACCGAGAGGCGCACGGCCTCCGGCTCGACGCCCGCGTTACGCAGCTCATCGTCCGAAAGCTGTGAATGGGTCGTCGATGCCGGATGAATGACGAGGCTTTTGGAGTCGCCGACATTGGCGAGATGGCTCCACAGCACGAGCGCGTCGATGAAGTGCCGCGCCGCTCTCCGGCCGCGCAGACCGAACGTGAAGATCGATCCGAGCTGGGGCTCGCGAACCCACGCAACGCCGGGGTGCGACTTCAAGAACGCCACCACCGCACGCGCATTCTTGACGTGACGGTCCATCCGCACCGGGAGCGTCTCCAAGCCGAGAAGGGCCAGCCACGCGTCCATGGGCGACATCTGCGCGCCGACGTCGCGCAAAACTTCGGCCCGCGCGCGCATCAGGAACGCATACTCCCCGAACGTTTCGGTAAAGACTTTTTGATGATAGCCCGGGCTGGGAGTCGAAAGTAACGGAAACCGCCCATTTTCCCAGGGGAACTTTCCCGATTCGACGAGCACGCCGCCGATCGCAGTTCCGTGTCCGTTGATGAATTTCGTGGCGGAATGAACGACGATATCGGCTCCGTGCTCGATCGGCCGGCACAAATACGGCGTCGCGAACGTATTGTCAACGATCAGCGGTATGCCGGCGGCATGCGCCACCTCCGCAAACGCGGCTAAATCCGGAACCACGCCCGACGGGTTGCCGATCGTCTCCACGAAGATCAGCTTCGTGTTGGGGCGAATCGCGGCGCGAACGGCGTCGAGGCTCTCGGCCGCGACGAACGTCGTCTCTATTCCCATCCGCTTGATCGTGACGCTGAGCTGCGTCACCGTTCCACCGTAAACGTTTTGCGTGCAAACGAGATGGTCGCCGTTTTGCGCGAGGGACAAAACGGTGCAGAGCTGCGCCGCTAATCCGCTGGAGAAGGCAAGCCCGCCGAGCCCTCCCTCGAGGCTAGCCATTCGTTCCTCGAACGCCGCGACCGTAGGATTGCTGATTCGGCTATAGATGTGCCCGTAGCTGCGCAACGCGAAGAGCTCTGCCGCCTGCTCGGTCGACCCGAAGACGAACGCCGACGTTTGATAGATTGGAGCGGCGCGTGCGCCCGTGGTGGGGTCGGGCGGCGTGCCCGCATGGAGCGCCCGCGTAGAGAAGCCGAATTCGCGTTCACCGTTGGTCATCAGAGGTTCCGGCCCTTATTTCGCCCTATAATGTTCGTATCATGGGCATGACACTAACCGAGAAGATCCTGGCTCGCCACTGCGGTCTGGAAAAAGTGGAACCGGGACAAATCATCAACGCCACCGTGGACCTGGTGCTGGCAAACGAGCTGTCCGCCGCGGTCGCGATCAAGGTGATGCGCGGCATCGCCGGCGCGCAGCGCGTATTCGATTCGAGCAAGATCGCGCTGGTGGCGGACCATTTCGTCCCCGCCAAGGACGCGCAATCCGCTGGGCTGGCGAAGGTCATGAAAGACTTCGCCTTCGAGCAAGGCATCGAACACTTTTTCGACGTCGGCCGTGGCGGAATCGAGCACGTCGTGCTGCCGGAAGAGGGTTTGGTGGCACCGGGGGAACTGATCGTCGGCGGTGACTCGCACACCTGCACGTACGGAGCCTTCGGCGCGTTTGCCACGGGCATGGGTTCCACCGATATCGCGGCCGCGTTCGTCTTGGGCGAGGTCTGGCTCAAGGTCCCCGGTTCCATCAAGCTGGTCTACGACGGAACTCCGGGCCCCATGGTATATGCCAAAGACATCATGCTGCGCACCGTCGGCGAACTCGGCATCGACGGGGCGACGTATCGCGCCATCGAGTATCACGGCTCGACGGTTCGCGAGCTTTCGATCACCGGGCGCATCACGATGGCCAACATGTCCATCGAGGCCGGCGCGAAGAACGGCATTTTCCATGCCGACGAAAAGACGATCGCGTACGTAACGGAGCGCACGAACCGGCCCTTCCTCGTCGAAAGTGCGGATCCCGACGCGATCTACGAGCGCGTCGTAGCGATCGACGTCGGGCAGCTGGAGCCGCAGATCGCGTGTCCGCATACGCCCGATAACGTTCATCCGATTTCAGAAGTGACGCGAGAGGATCTCGCAGTAGATCAAGTGTTTATCGGGTCGTGCACGAACGGATACATCGAGGACCTGCGCGTGGTAGCGCAAATTCTCGACGGCCAGCGCATTGCGTCGAACCTTCGGGTGATCGTCAATCCGGGCTCGCAGAAAGTTTGGATGCAGGCGGCAGAAGAGGGTATTCTCACGACGCTGGCTGCGGCGGGATGCGCGGTGAACACGCCCGGTTGCGGAGCGTGTTTCGGCGGTCACATGGGAACCCTGGGCGATGGCGAGCGCGCGATTTCAACCACCAACCGAAACTACGTGGGGCGCATGGGCTCGCCGAAGGCCGAGATCTATCTCGCCTCGCCGGCAACCTGCGCGGCGTCGGCGCTGACCGGCCGAATCACCGACCCGCGCGTCGTTGAACGCCGCGTCATTCTGACTGGAGTCGAAGGATAGCCATGGAAGCGCAACTGCGCGGATACGCCCACAAGTACGGCAAGAACGTCGATACCGACGTGATCATTCCGGGAAAGTACTGTAACATCATCGATCCCGTTGAACTCGGCAAGCACGCGTTGGAAGGGCTCGACCCCGAATACACCGGGCGAATGAAGTCCGGCGACATCATCGTTGCCGGCACCAACTTCGGTTGTGGGTCGAGTCGGGAAGTCGCGCCGATCGCCATCAAAGGGTCGGGAACCTCAGCCGTGATTGCAAAGAGCTTTGCGCGAATCTTCTACCGGAACGCGCTGAACATCGGCCTGCCGATCTTCGAGTCGGCCGAAGCGGTGGACGGAATCGAATCCGGCGACGAGATCGAGCTCGAACCGGAGAGCGGGGTCATTCGTAACCTCAGCAAGGGGCAAACGTATCGCGCGGCCGAGTTCCCGCCGTTCATGCGCTCGCTGATCGACGCCGGTGGACTCGTCCCCTACGTTGAGAGGCGCCTCGCCGAGAAGGCTTCCTAGACCGCTATTTACGGCGGGGTATAACCGCCGCCGCCGCTCGAGGACGGTATTCCGCCAGGCGACGGATTGACGTTCTCAATCCATTTCTCTTTGGGCCGGTAGGATGCGGTAAAGGGCACCTCGCCGCCGGTCATCGTTAGCTCGCCGATCATATCGGTCGTGCCGTCGAGCTTGCCCTCGAGCAGCAGCGTTGTGCCGTTTGGCATCGATACGATCAGGCGGATGGCCTGGCCGTCGACGGTTCCGGCCAGCGGATACTTCTTGCCCCGCGCGTCGACATAAGTGCCGGTGAGGGCCTCGCCCTGCTGAGTCAGCTTGAAGTGCGTGTAGTCGGTGCCGCTGGGATGCTGGATCTGCACCTCCCAGACGCCTTCGAGGCCTTTACGAGCGTTCGGCGGTGGGCTAGGCGACGGCGCATACGACGGGCCGGCGCCGGGAACGTAGGTTGACCCGGGGCCCGGAACCATGGACGCGTTCGGCTGTGGACTGGCCGGCGTGCCGATTGGTGGGGGCGTGGGCGGCGGGGTCGCCGCCAGGGCGGGGGCTCGCGCCGCCAGGCTGCCGGCGAACGTCAGGGTGCCTGCCGCGAGCGCCGCGGCTGCGAACAATGAAAACGGCTTCACGCATTTGGCTTTGGGGACAGCGGCAGCGGCTCCTCCGCAAATCGAGCGAGCCCAAACTCGGCAACTTGCGCGCCCTGATATAATGCAAAGGCTGTGAAGAGCAAGATACATCCCAAATGGTACCCCGAAGCCCGCGTGCACTGCGCGTGCGGCAACACCTTCGTCACCGGATCAACGCTGCCCGAGATCTCCGTTGAAATTTGTGCCGCTTGTCATCCGTTGTTTACCGGTCAACAAAAGCTGGTAGATACGGCGGGACGCGTCGACAAGTTCAATCAGCGCTCGGCGGCGGCCCGACAAAAGCAAGAAGAGGCGGCGGCGCGCAAAGCGGCCCGCGAAGCGAAGAAGGCCGCAGCCGCACTCTAAGGCGCCCCGTTTCTTCATAACGGGCGCTCCTTGTCATCGTGACACAGGCTACTCCCAATGCTTGTCATCCGGAGCGCAGCGACACTGAGCTTGGCGAAGTGGAGCGAAGTCGAAGGACGAAGAGCGAAGGACGAAGAGCGAATCAGCGCGGCATTCGCTTTGACTGTGGCGAATGTAACCAGCAATGAATGACTCGTTGGCTCTGCGTCTCGATTCGATGGCGCGGCGCTTCGACGAAATAGAGGCGCAGCTCGCCAATCCAACCGGCGCATTCGACCAATCGCGATTCACGGCGCTCGTGAAGGAACGGGCGCAGTTGGAAGTCGTGGTCCAAACCTATCGGCGACTGCGCCAAGTGCTATCGGATATCGGCGCAAACGACGCGCTCGCGCGCGAGGCCGACGGCGAGCTGCGCGAACTGGCCGAAACGGAGAACGAGGACCTGCGGGAACGCGCAGTCGCGCTGGAGGGCGAGCTGACACAGCTCATGATGCCGCGCGACCCGAACGACTCCAAGGATGTGTTCGTCGAGATTCGCGCCGGAACCGGCGGCGACGAAGCGGCGATCTTCGCGGGAGACTTGGCACGCATGTACATGCGCTTCGCCGAGTCGACGGGGATGAAGGTCGAGCTCGTCTCGGAAAGCCCGAGCGACGCCGGCGGCTATAAAGAGATCGTCTTTGCGCTCAAGGGGCACGAGCCGTATCGCTTCCTGAAGCACGAATCGGGCGTCCACCGCGTTCAGCGCGTGCCCGCAACCGAGGCGCAGGGGCGCATCCACACCAGTACGGCGACCGTTGCCATCCTTCCACAGGTCGAAGACGACGTCGAGATCGAGATCAGGGCTTCAGATCTGGAGGTCGATACGTACAAGGCTTCCGGCGCCGGCGGTCAATACGTCAACAAAACCGAATCCGCAATTCGCATCACCCACGTGCCGACCGGAATTATCGTCGCGTCGCAGCAGGAGCGTTCGCAGCAGCAAAATCGCGAGAAGGCCATGCAGATGCTCCGGGCGACGCTCTACGACCGCAAGCGTCGCGAGCAAGAGGACGCGGTCGTAGAAATGCGCCGCTCGCAAGTCGGAAGCGGTGAGCGCTCCGAAAAGATTCGGACGTACAACTTCCCGCAAGACCGGGTCACCGATCATCGGATCAACCGCAGCTTTGGAAACATTCGCGGGATCATGGACGGCAACTTGAGTCAGATTGCCGACGAGCTCATCGCCGACGAGCGAGCGCGCCTGATGGCCGGCGAAGAGGTCTAAGATTTCGTTGAGCGCTGGAGAAGCGTTCGAGCGGGGCTTGGGCCTGCTATCGGAATCGAGCGAGTCGGCAGGGACGGACTCGCAGTTATTGCTCGCGCATGCCGTTGGGCGACCGCGCGAGTGGATCGTCGCGCACCCTGAAGCGCTTCTTTTCGCGGAGGAAGTGCGCGTGTTCATGACGCTGTGCGAGCGACGGCGCGCGGGAACCCCGATTGCTTACATCCTAGGCTCGGGCGGATTTTACGGACGCGAGTTTTTGGTTGATGAAAACGTGTTGATACCGCGTCCGGAGACCGAGCATCTGGTAGAAGAAGCGATCGAATTCATCCGCGAGCGCGTCTACCCGCGCAACGGCGTGCCGAAGGTTCTCGACGTTGGAACCGGCTGCGGCGCGATTGCCTGTACGATCGCAACCGAAACGAATGCCACGGTCGACGCCACCGACGTTTCCGGCAGAGCGCTCACGGTCGCGATCGACAACGCGCGCCGCCTCGGCGTGCGCGAACGCTGCCGCTTTCACGAAGGCGATCTCGTGGATCCGGTTCGTGGCAACCGCTACGATGTCGTCGTCGCAAACCTGCCGTACGTCCCGAGCTCCGACCTGCGCCAAGCACCCGATCCGACAGCGTTCGAACCTCGGTTGGCCCTCGACGGCGGCCCCAACGGCCTCGCACTGTACCGCCGATTACTTCCGCAAATCCCGCAACTCCTCAACGAAGAAGCCCTCGTGCTACTCGAAGCCGCTCCTCCCACGATCCAAGCGTTAAGAATTCTCACGCAGGCCGCTCTCCCCAACTTCACCATCTCGGTCGGCCACGATTACGCCGGCCTAGCGCGCTATATCAGGGCAAACGCATAGCGCCCGACGGGGGATACAAGCCGCTGCGACGGCGTCTGAATCCGCCCGGAGCCAGGAGGGCGAGAGGGCGGAGAATCGAGTGCCGCGGCGCGCAGGACGCGCGCCGCAAGCGTCCGTGGCAGCGGCTTGTAGCCGCCGGAGGGCACTACAGCTCGCAATCCAGGTGAGCGGCCAAGAAGCGGCGAAAAAAAGCGACCCGAGATGGCGAAGTATATCTTCTTCACTGGGGGCGTTGTGAGTTCGCTCGGCAAGGGCATCACCGCCGCCTCCCTCGGACGGCTCCTGAAAGCGCGCGGCCTCAGCGTTTCGATCCAAAAGCTCGATCCGTACATCAACGTGGACGCGGGGACGATGAACCCGTACCAGCACGGTGAGGTCTTCGTGACGGAGGACGGGGCGGAGACCGACTTGGATCTGGGGCACTACGAGCGCTTCATCGACGAGAATCTGCAGCGCGCGAACAACGTCACGACAGGGCAGATCTACAATTCGGTGATCGAAAAGGAACGGCGCGGCGAGTATCTCGGCGCCACCGTACAAGTGATTCCTCACATCACCAACGAGATCAAGGCGCACATCAAGCGCGTGGCCGAGGCCAGCCACGCCGACGTTTGCATCATCGAGGTCGGTGGAACGGTCGGCGACATCGAGTCCTTGCCATTCCTTGAAGCGATTCGTCAGATGCGCTACGACGTAGGCGACGAGAACGTCATGTACGTGCATCTAACGCTGGTGCCGCACCTCGGCGCCGCGGACGAGCTCAAAACGAAGCCGACCCAGCACTCCGTTCGAGAGCTGCGCGGGATCGGAATTTCACCCGACGCGATCGTTTGCCGCACGCAATCCGCGCTGCCGATGCCGCTGGAGCTGAAGGAGAAGATCGCGCTGTTCTGCGACGTTCCGCCCAGCGCGGTCGTTCAGAACAGCGACGCGCGCACGATCTATCAGGTTCCGCTGAATTTGGAGGCCGAGGGACTGGCGCAGGCCGCGGTGCGTAAACTGAACCTGCCGGCAGCCGCTCCGAAGCTCGACGACTGGGTCGCCATCGCCGATCGTTTGCTGCATCCGCGTCGCCACGTCACGATCGCGCTGGTCGGCAAGTACGTGGAGCTAAAAGACGCTTACATCTCGATCATCGAGGCGCTGCACCACGCCGGGGTGTTTCACCACGCCGCGGTAGAGATCAAACGGGTCGACTCGGAGTGGGTCGAAAACGATGGTGTCGACGTGTTGCGGGGTGCGCACGGCGTCGTCGTGGCGCCGGGTTTTGGAGCGCGCGGCGTCAAGGGTAAGCTTCGCGCGATCCAATTCGTGCGGGAACGCCGGATCCCGTTTCTGGGAATCTGCTACGGCATGCAGCTTGCCTGCGTGGAGTTTGCGCGCAACGTCTGCGAGCTTCCCGACGCCATGACGAGCGAGGTCGACGAAACCAGCGTCGACCCCGTGATCGATTTCATGCCGGATCAACGGAATCTGGAGATGTATGGTGGGACGATGCGGTTGGGGACCTACGCGTGTACCCTGGAAGAAGGAAGCCAAGCCGCGCGCGCCTACGGCACGCTGGAGATTAGCGAGCGCCACCGTCACCGCTACGAGTTCAACAACCGCTATCGGCCCATTTTTGAAGAGCATGGCATGCGCTTTACCGGACATCACGCGATCGGGAAGACGCGGCTGGTGGAAGTCGTCGAGCTTCCGGTGGACATGCATCCTTGGTTCGTCGCAACGCAAGCGCATCCGGAGTTCAAGTCGCGGCCGAACCGTCCGGCGCCACTCTATCGCGAGTTCATCGGCGCAGCGCTCGGGCACGAAGAGCAATTGGACGGCCGCGCCGGAATTGCCGAGGCATCCTGGACTCAGGCCTAATCACCGCGGTCGTACTGACGCGGGACGAGGAGCGCAACTTGCCGCGCGCTCTTACGAGCCTGCCTCGCGGAATGAACGTATTCGTCCTGGATGCCGGCTCGGGCGACCACACGGTGCAGTTTGCCCGAAGCGCAGGCGCGCACGTGGAACAGCGAGCTTGGACGGACTTTTTGGACGCCCGGCGCTTTGCGCTGTCGCAGGTACGGACACCCTGGACCCTAATGCTCGATGCCGACGAGGCGCTCGACGACATCCTGTGCGATGCCATCCTTTCTGCGTCGGATGCGATTGACGGTTATCGCGTCAAGCGAACGACATACTTCTGCGGCAAGCCGATGCGCCTATGGCGCGACGAGCCCTTGCTCCGCCTTTTTCGAACCGATCGCGCGACGCTCCAGGCGCATCCCGCAGCCGCCAGCACGGCGCCCGTGCACGAGGCCTGGTCCTGCGAGGGCCGAGTGGGCGAGCTTCCCGGGACGCTGCTTCACTACTCGTATCCCGACGCGGCTGCGTACCGCGCGAAATACGAACGGTACACGAGCCTCGAAGCCGACAGCCTGAAAAAACCCGCGTTCGCTTTTTTGAGCGCCTCCGGTTTGGCACTGCCGCGTCTGGCGTGGCTGCTCTTTGCGCGGGGTGCCTTGCTCGATGGTCCGCGCGGCTGGTATGTCGCGTACCGCTCTGCGATCTATCCTGCGGTAGCGGCGTTCAAAGCTTTGGTGGGATGAAGGTCGCGCGCGTCGGTTTGGATGCGCGCCTGACGCGCCAAATGTCGATCGGAATGAAGACCTACGCGCAAGAGCTCGCCGCGCGCCTACCGCGCGTCGCGCCGGAATATGCGTACGTTACCTTTACGCAGGGCGCCAACTTCGGTTGGAACGAGCAAGTCCGGCTGCCCGCCGCGATCCGGCGGGCGCGCCTAGACGTCGTGCATTTTCTTTCGCTCTACACGCCGTTGCTGCTGCCGCCGCGCTTCGTCATTACGATTCACGACCTGATTCATTTACGTTTCCCGCAGTATTTCAAGGCGAAGGTTGGCCCCTATTACTCGACGGTCGTACGCTGGGCGTGCGCGCGGGCTCAACGCGTCATAACCGACGACGAGCGTACCGTCGAGGATCTGGCCGAGCTTCTGCACGTGGATCGCGCGAAGGTTCGGGTCATTCCGCTCGGCGTCGCAGAGAGTTTTCTGCAACCCGTGACGCCGTTTGTGGCGCGGCGCCCTTACCTGCTCTACGTCGGCAATCACCGCGAGCATAAGGATCTCGCGACACTTTTTGACGCGTGGTCTGCGTTGCTCGAGCGCCGGCCCATCGACCTGTACCTGACCGGAGACGACGACTTCGGCGGCGAGCTGCAGCGCCGTAGCGCGGGCGGTGGGGAGATCGTCGCGCTGGGGGATCTGACGACGCCGAATCTTGCGGCATACTACGCCGGGGCGCGCGCCTTGGTTCAACCCGCCCTGCGCGAGGGCTTCGGGTTGCCGATGCTCGAGGCGATGGCGGTGGGTTGTCCGGTAGTGGCCTGCGAAGATGCGGTGCCGCGCCCGCTGGCCACGGTGGCGCTAACGTTTCCCGCGCGCGACGCCTCCGCGTTGAGCGTGGAGCTCGAAAAGCTTCTCGCCGACGAGGGGCTGCGCACGCGCTCAATCAACTCAGGACGGGAGCTGGCGCAGCGGCTGTCCTGGGATCGATGCGCTCGCGCTACCGCCGAAGTTTACCGAGAGGTTTTGGAGCAATTATGAAACGGCTGGTCGTGGCGCTCGTTTTTGCGGCAACGACCGCGGCGACGCCGCAGCCCATCGCGATCGTCATCAACGGCGATACGCTGTCGCTTCAGCCGCCGCCGCGCTTGGAGCACAACGTGCTTCTGGTGCCGGTACGCCGAACGATGGAAGCACTGGGACTCGCGTTCGATCGAGCCGGAAATCGAGTCACGACGCAGGTGGGCTCCAAAACGGTCGTTCTAACGATTGGCAGTCGCGTTGCGCAAGTTGATGGCGCTCGATTGGAGTTGGACGCGCCGGCGCTGGAAATCAAGGACGTGCTCTACGTTCCGCTGCGGTTCTTCACCGACGTCCTCGGGGCGCAAGCCCATTTCGATCGGCACGCTAACGCGGTAATTATCGTCGCCCAGCTGGTTGGTCGATCGGAGAGCGGCTTGATCCAGACGGGAGGCGGCTACGAGCGATTCGGGACGGTTGCGGCCGTTGACGTGCTTTCGGATCCGCCCACGCTCACGCTTGGGTACAACGGCAGCATCAAAACTATTCCGGTCGCCGCCAACGCGATCATCGAAGTCCAGGACGTCAACGTGAACGTCACCTCCCCGGGCGAGCTTGGCGACGTTCGCCCGGGTGACTTCGCTCGGGTACAGATGCGCAAAGACGGACGCGTGCAGCGCGTGGTCGACGAGTACGGCTCCCGCAACGGCCACATCGTCGCCATCGCTGGAAATGAGTTTGTTCTCGGCGACGGTCAGGTGATCTCGGCGGGGCGCACGACCGAAATCTCGCTCAACGGCAAAGCTGCATCGCTTAATGATTTGCGGCCCAACGATGAGGTTACGGTACGCTACAACGTGGAGACGAACGAAGTTCGGGAGATTTTGGCGAGCCGCGTCGTTGCAAGTACGCCCGCAAGTCAGACCGGCAGCATTCGCATCGCAAGCGTGCAGAGCGACGCGAGCCGCCCACTGCACCCGGGCGACACGGTTCACGTTACGCTGCACGGAACGCCGGGCGGATCTGCAACCTTCGACATCGGCTCCGACGTCACCGATCAAGCCATGCAGGAGCGAATGCCAAGCGTGTACGTTGGAAGCTACACGATTCCGCGAGGCGCCAACTTTGACGACGTGGCCGTGATCGGACGGCTTGCTTCGGGCAACTCGAGCGCCGAAGCGCCCGCTCCGAACACGGTGTCGGCATCGAGCGTGCCTCCGGGTATTGGCGATTTTGCGCCGGGCGCAGGCGCCACGGTGAACACGAATCGGCCCGCCGTGTACGCCAGCTTCGCATCGGATGCCGTTCCGGTCAATCCGTCGAGCGCACTGCTTTGGATCGACGGGCGCGACGTCACCTCCGAATGCGTGCGCACGGCCGAGTTCATCCAATACCTGCCGTCGTATGCCTATCCCGACGGGCCAGTCCACATTACGGTGCGCGTCGCGGACGAGGCCGGCAATACGACCACGAAGTCGTGGAGTTTTTGGATCCGGACGCATTGACCGTAGACTGCATCTTTTGCAAAATCGGCAGCGGCGAGCTCGCGGCCCAGAGCGTGTATCGCGATGACGACGTTATCGTCATCGCAGACGTCAATCCGCAAGCACCGGTCCATCTGCTGGCGATGCCGCTACGACATCACGCAACCCTAGCGGAACTTTTTTCCGGCGACCGCGCGACTGCGGCGCATCTCTTCGAGGTCGCCGCGAAACTTGGGCAGGAGCGGGGCGGAGAAGAAGGGTTCCGCCTCGTCGTCAACACCGGTCAGTACGGAGGGCAGACCGTAGATCACGTTCACGTGCACGTGATGAGCGGACGCCGTATGACCTGGCCGCCCGGATAGCGGGCGGCCTCGCTATCTACGTTGCGGTGGCGCGGGAGCTGCGGACGGCGTGAGGCTTATGTCGTACTGCTGCGTTTGATCGGCGCTGACCGCGTAGCCGTTGGCAGAGCGCGTATCGTAGCCGCTCTTTTCTACGGTGATCGTATAGTCATCGGGTTGCAGCGAAAAAGCGACGAAATGGCCGCGCGCGTCGGTCGTCGCCGTGACCGCTTGGGACGGGGAGCTGATCTGGAGACGCGCACCCGGAATCGGATTACCGGTCGCGGCGTCGGTGACCGTGCCGGCAATACCGCCGAGCGTGCCTGCTTGCACCCAGCCTGCCGGAGTCACGCACGCAAAAAACAATCCGAACGCACATAGCGAGCGCCGCATCGCCGGCGCGTTTAGTGCAGTGGCTACATTGAACATGCCACCTTAAACTCGTGGCGAAACGCCAGTAGTTGCGAGTGGGCGATTTGACGCTGCGCGGGCGCTGTGTTAGGCTACTGGAAGAGGCCCTCTAGGGCCTAATTTTTCGTGTTTCGCGGGATGGCGCAGCACGCTGAAAGGGGGTGGATTACATGGAAGTACGCATTGCTCCGGGAGAGACGATCGAGAGCGCATTGCGCCGCTTCAAAAAGGCCACCCAAAAGGCGGGGATCCTGGCCGAGGCGCGCAAGCACGAGCACTACGAAAAGCCAAGCGTTCGCCGCAAGAAGAAGTCGGCGGCGGCGCGCAAGCGCCGGGCGTAAGCCAAAACCCGTCGTCGTGGGAGCGCTCAAAGACCGAATCTCCTCGGATTTAAAAGAGGCGATGCGGGCGCGGGATCAGTTGCGCCTGGATACGCTGCGTTCGGCGCTGTCCGGGTTTATCTATAAGCGGACGGAAGGCGGCCAAGAGCTCTCCGAGCTCGACGAGCTCGAGGTCGTGCGGCGGCTCGTAAAGCAGCGTGGCGATTCACTGACCGAGTTCGAAAAGGCCGGCCGCAAGGATCTCGCCGACAAGGAACGTGCCGAGCGCGAAATCTTGCAGGCTTATCTCCCGCCGCAGCGATCCGCCGCTCAGATCCGCGAGATCGTTCAAAGCGTCTTGGCAGAGCTGCCGGCCGACTCGCGCAATGCCGGTGCGGTGATGAAGGTCGTGATGCCGCAACTCCGCGGCCTCGCGGACGGAAACCTCGTGCGCCAGATCGTCACCGAAGAACTGTCATCCTGACTCCACCCCGCATTGTCATCCTGAGCGCAGTCGAAGGACGCGGGCGCAGGGCGTAACTTCCCCTCTTGGGTGAAGGTAGCAATCGGCATGAAGGCATTCGGCCTGCGTGCGTGGAGCGCGCTTTTCATGCTGGCCGGCTTGGCCGGGATGGCCGGGATGGCTGCGAGCGCTCAGACGGGGCGCCCGATCGTCGTCATTCCGATCACCGGAACCGTCGACGACGGCATGGCCCATCTCGTGGAGCGATCCGTCGCCGAAGCCAATCAGGACGGGGCGCGCGCCATCGTTCTCGACGTCAATAGCCCGGGTGGGTTAGTGGAGGCGGCGTTCAGCATTCGCGACGCGCTGTTTTCCGCGCACGAACCGGTCTACGCGTACGTCGACGCGCGCGCGTACTCCGCGGCGGCGTTGATTACGCTGGCGGCCAATCGCATCGTGATGGCGCCGGGCGCGTCCATCGGCGCGGCCGAGCCAATCCCCGCCACCGTTAAACTGATCTCGGGACTACGCGGAGAGTTTGAATCTACTGCGGAGCGCAATCATCGCAATCCTAAAATCGCCGGCGCCATGGTCGACAAGAACGTGGACCTGCCGGAGTACAAGCGCTCCGGCGCGATTCTCACACTGAACACCGACGACGCCGTTCGCGCGGGAATCGCCGAGTCAACCGCTCCGACTTTGGATGCCGCGCTCGCCCAACTGCACCTGGCCGACGCGCCGCGAGTTGCCCAATCCCTCACGTGGGGTGAGAGCGTCGCACGATTTGCAACCGATCCGATTGTCAGCGGCCTGCTGTTGACGATCGGTATGCTCGGGCTGTTGATCGAAATGCAGACGCTGCACGGGATTGCCGGCCTGATCGGCATCGGCGCGCTGGGACTCTTCTTTGGGAGCCACGTCTATGCCGGTTTTTCGAATGGGTTCGTGGCGGTACTCGCCGTCCTCGGGCTGTTGGGCATTTTATGGGAACTGCACGTCGTTCCCGGGCACGGCCTCCCGGGGATCCTCGGCGCCGGCGCGCTTCTAGTGGCGGTGGTGCTGGCCTTTGGGTTACCGTTTTTCTTCGTCGGGATCGAGACCATCGCGACGGCGATCGTTCTCACCGTGATCGTTTTTACGTTAGTCGTGCGCGCCATGCCGGAAAACGCCTGGGCTCACCGCTTGGCGTTAGCGGCGGCGCAAGGCCCGGAGTACGTGACGAGCGCGGACCACACGAGCCTGCGCGGCCGCAGCGGTACGGCCGCGAGCTACCTGCGCCCGGCCGGCATCGCCTCGATCGACGGGCGTAGGGTGGACGTCCTGACCGAGGGCGAATTCATCGCGCAGGGAACCCCAATCCGAGTGGTTCGTGTCGAGGGCTCACGCATTTTCGTCGAGCCCATCCTTTCATAGGAGCAGAGATGATAGCCGTTAGCGGCGCGGTCATAATCCTTCTCGTCATCATCGCATTTTTCGCGTTCCTGTACTACTTCCCGATCGGGTTGTGGATCCGTACGATTGCGGCGGGCGTGCCGTTGGGTATTATCGCGCTCGTGCGGATGCGCCTGATCGGCATTCCGCCCGGCGTCATCGTGACCAACTACGTGCGCGCGCGCAAGGCCGGGCTGAACCTGACCGTCGACCAAATGCAATCCCACTACCTCGCGGGCGGCAACGTCGAGAACGTGACCCTCGCGATGATCGCCGCACAGCGCGCGCAGATTCCGTTGGAGTGGCAACGGGCCGCCGCAATCGACCTCGCGGGACGCAACGTCCTGGAAGCGCTGCAAACGTCGGTGACTCCGAAGGTGATCGAGACGCCGATCTTTCAGGGCGTCGCGCAAAACGGCATTCAGCTCAACGTCAAGGCACGTATCACGGTGCGCAGCAATCTCGATCGCTATGTCGGCGGCGCGGGCGAACCGACGATCGTCGCGCGCGTCGGTGAAGGCGTCGTTTCGGCGGTCGGCGCGGCGATCGATCACAAAGAAGTTCTGGAATATCCCGATCGCATCAGCAAAGCCGTGCTGGCGAAAGGGTTGGACGCCGGTACCGCGTTTGAAATCGTGTCGATCGACATCGCCGACGTGGACGTCGGCAAGAACATCGGCGCCGAGCTGCAGACCAGTCAGGCCGAAGCCGATCGCCGTATCGCCCAGGCGAAGGCGGCGGAACGCCAATACGCAGCGCTTGCGGCCGAGCAGGAGCAGAAAGCCGAAACTCAGGCGATGCGCGCCAAAGTCGTCGAAGCCGAAGCAACGATTCCGCAGGCCATCGCGGTGGCGTTTCGCAGCGGGAACCTTGGCGTCATGGATTACTACCGCCTGAAGAACGTTCAGGCCGACACGGAGATGCGCTCGTCGATCGGAGTCTCCGCCGAGAGTTCCAGCGAGCCGCAGCCGCCGCCGCTTTCGGGGCCCGGCAAGTAAGTCGCCGCCGTGCGGGATATCGGAACACTCGTTTGGGTGGTCCTGGTTGTCATCGGCGTAATCAGCAGCATGGTCTCGAGCGTTCGAAAGCAAGCGCAAGCTCGCGAGCAAGAGCGCCCGCGATTCACGGCTCCTCCAGCGCGCCCGGCGCCGGCCTCCCCGCCTCCGACGGTGGCCCCGCGGCCGCAGCCTGCCGCTCCACGGGCCATGCCGGCTCGAGCAGAGCCCCAGGCGGCCGGCGACCACACCGCCGAACCGGCCTCCCGTAAGGGCGGTCTGTTTGCCCGCAGGGGCGCGCTGGTCCGGGCCGTCATCGCCATGGAAGTGCTTGGAAAGCCTCGCGGCCTGAGCGACGAACACTTCCCCCGTTGACCGCGCAACGTTCCATCGATCTCCACGACCTGCCCGACCGGGTGCGGCTGTTCGGAGAGTACGATCGCAACCTTTCGGCGATTGAATCCTCACTGGACGTTGCGGTGCATGCCGACGGCGACCGTTTGCTCCTAGCCGGCGAGGATGCCGCCGTCGCGCGCGCCGAGGAAGTGGTCCGGCGCGTTCTGCAAGCGGCGGTCGGCGGAGCCCACATCACTCCCGAGGATGTAGCGCTCGCGCTTTCCGACACGCGCGCAGACCCGCACGTCGACGTTCCCGTCACGTTGCTGCGAACCCACCGCGGCCGCGAAGTGCGTCCGCGAACCGCGGGTCAGCGCCGCTTCATTCGCTCGATCGAGGAATCCACGCTGACCTTTGGTATCGGCCCAGCCGGCACCGGGAAAACCTATTTGGCAATCGTCATGGCGGTGCGCGCGTTGAAGCGCCGCGAAGCGTCGCGAGTGATTCTTTCGCGCCCCGCGGTGGAAGCCGGGGAGCGCCTTGGTTTCCTGCCGGGCGATTTGCGCGAAAAAGTCGATCCCTACATGCGTCCGCTCTTCGATGCGCTCGCCGAGCTGCTCGACGATCCTTTGGTAAACAAATACCTAGAGCGCGGAACGCTCGAGGTTGCGCCGCTGGCATATATGCGCGGGCGCACGCTCGCCGAAGCGTTCGTGATTCTGGATGAGGCGCAGAACGCAACCGACGATCAGCTCAAGATGTTTCTCACGCGGCTTGGCAGGGGCTCGAAGATGGTGGTGATCGGCGACGTCACGCAAATCGATCTCCCCTTCGGTCAAAGCAGCGGGCTTCGCAGGGCCGCAGAACGACTGAGCGGCATCGAGGACGTCGGCGTTGTCGAGCTCGACGCTACCGACGTCGTTCGCCATCCGCTGGTGGCGAAGATCGTGCGCGCCTATGATTTATTACCGTAACGACGTACGCCGCAGCGGCGTAAACGGGCGCGCCCTGGTCGCGACGGCAAAGCGTCTGTTGGCGGCTATGGGCGAGCGAGGTTCGGCGGTCTCGTTGTCGCTCGTTGATGACGACGCGATTCGTTCGCTCAACCGAGATTACCGCGGGAGGGATCGAGCAACCGACGTGCTCAGTTTCGGGCTCGACGCCGCGCCGCAACAGCCGGTCGAGCGCCTCTTAGGGGACGTCGTGATTTCGGTCGATACAGCTCGCAAGCAGGCAGCGCAGTACGACGCCCCCCTGCAGCGCGAAATCTATCGCTTGCTGATCCACGGTTTGCTCCACCTCATGGGACACGACCACGACGCCGTCGCGGAGCGGCGCGCGATGCAGCGCGAGGAACGCCGCCTCGCCGATGCGATTGCGCTGCCGTGGCCATATCGCGGCAGCCGGTAGCAGCGCGCTAATGCATCACCCGGCCGAAGAACGCGGTAAGCACCCTTCGACTCCGCTCAGGACGAGCGAGCCGCATTACCTGCCGATCGACCGGAGCCGCCTCTTGCGCTCCTTCCATCATGCGTTTGAGGGGATCATCTACGCGACGCGCACGCAGCCCAACATGCGCGTACATTTTCTCATCGCGGCACTCGTGCTTCTGGCAACCCTGATCTTGCGACTGGATCGCGTCTACGTCGTCGTCACGGTTACGCTCGTTGCGCTGGTGCTGAGCCTCGAATTGATGAATACCGCGATCGAGTCGCTCGTGGATTTACTGACCGTCGCGCACCATCCGCTGGCCAAGACGGCCAAAGACGCGGCCGCCGGCGCGGTGTTGATTGCGGCGGTTGGCGCGGTGCTAGCCGCGTATTTGATCTTCTATCAAGGCATCATCAGCGGCGGGACGCGAGTTTTCGTAGCCGTCCAGTCCGTGCCGGCCAATGTGGCATTGATCGTGCTGGCCGTGGTGGCGATCGCAACGATTTTCGCCAAGGCCTGGGTCGGTCGAGGCTCGGCGTTGCAGGGTGGCGCCGTATCGGGCCATGCGGCTCTGGCCTTTGCCGTCGCAACCATGCTGGCGTTTTTCTATCAAAAGCCGCTGGCGGCGATCCTGGCGTACTTCGTCGCCTTCTTGGTCGCCCAAAGCCGCGTCGAGGCGCGCATCCACCGCCCCTTCGAAGTGTTCTGGGGAGCCGTCCTAGGCACGCTCGCCGCCCTGGCGATCTACGTGCTAGTGCGGCCTCACGTTGTGTTATAATGGCGCCGACTTGAACACGGACCCGGCTCGAAGTAGTCCCGAAGGCCTGCCGTACCAGCTCATCGCGCTCGTCGTGCTGGTCCTCCTGGCGGCCTTCTTTGCGGCCGCCGAAGCCGCACTCGTCTCGATCTCGCGCTTGCGTGCGCGAGCGATCGCCGAACGCCGGGTACGGGGCTCACGCAACCTCGAACTGCTCGTCGAAGACAAGAACCGCTTTCTTACCTCGATTTTGGTGGGAAATACGGTCGTGCTGCTCGCGGGCTCTTCGCTCGCCACCTATATCGCGATATCGATCGGGCTGCCCTCGGCGGCCGTCCTTTCGACCGTCATCATGACGGTGGTTTTTTTGCTTTTTGGCGAGATCATCCCCAAGACGATCGCCACGGGCGACGCCGAGCGCTGGGCGCTCCGCCTGGCGCTTCCGACCTTCTACGTCGCTTACGTCCTCGCGCCGATTGCTCGGACGTTTCAAGGGATCACCACCCTGCTGCTGCGTCTCTTTCGTATCAGACACGCGCACCACGCCTACGTGACGGAAGAAGATATTCGCACTTTGGTCAACGTGGGAGCGGAGCAACGCGTGATCGAGGAGCAGGAGCGCGAGCTGATTCACTCCGTCATGGAGTTCGGCGACACGATCGTGCGCGAGGTGATGAAGCCGAGGCCGGAGATGGTCGCGGTCTCTATCGACGATTCCCCGCGTCGAGTGCTGGATGTCGTCATTGCCGAAGGCTACTCCAAGCTTCCCGTCTATCAGGAATCCAAAGACGACATCGTCGGGGTGATTCACGACCGCGAACTCCTGGTCGCTTTGGCCAATGGCTCGTTAGCGCATACCAGCGTCCGGCTATTGATGCGCACCGCCGTACACGTACCGGAAACGAAGAAGATCTCCGAGCTGCTCCGCGAGATGCAGCGCGATAAGTTCTCGCTGGTGATCGTCGTCGACGAGTACGGCGGAACCGCGGGCCTCGTCACGATGGAAGACCTGCTGGAAGAGATCGTCGGTGAGATTCGGGACGAGCACGACGCGGACGAACAGGAACCGATTTCAGTCGTCTCCGACATCGAAGCGGTGGTCGAGGCGGGCACGAACGTCGAAGACGTCAATGCGAAACTCGGAACGCGACTACCCACGGAGGATTTCGAGACGATCGGCGGTTACACCGTCGGGCTCTTTGGGCGCCTTCCGAAGGAGGGCGAGGAAATCGACGCCGACGACCACACGCGTCTGCGCGTCGATCGAACGCGCGGCCGGCGTATCTTGGCCGTTCGGATTTACACCAACGGCGCCCTCAGCAGTCCGCAGGAGGCCGAGGACTCTGACGCAGCCGCGCGCCTATAAGACGCGCGGCGTCGTTTTACGCGCGCGCCAGCTGGGCGAAGCCGACCGCATCCTGACGCTGTTCACCCGCGAACGAGGCAAGGTTGACGCCGTAGCAAAGGGCGTGCGCCGCGCGCGCAGCCACTTTGCCGGGCGGCTGGAGTTTGGGAATGAATGCGATTTCCTAATGCACCGGGGACGCTCGCTCGACGTCGTCGTGTCGGCGGAGATCCTGCGGGCGCGCTGGTCGCGACTGGTCGAACCCGAACGCTACGCCGTCGTCTCGGTCGTTGCGGAGATGCTCGATGCATTCTGCGAACCCGACCTTGCCTTGCCCGACGTCTACGCGCTGCTCGTCGCCGCTATTGCAGCCATCGCCGCGTCGCCAAAACCGCAGGCTCTGCTGCCCCGCTTCTCGCTGCGGTTTCTCGAGATGCTGGGCCTGGCGCCACCACTCACGACGTGCGTGCAGTGCGGCTTGGCGCTCGCTCCGGGGCCGGTGTGGCTGGACGCCCAGGCCGGCGGTCTCGTGGATGCCGCGTGTCGCGAACGCTGGCGCGACCTTCCGGAGTTGGAAGAAGGCGATCTCGACAATCTCCGCGCGCTCGCCGAACCCAAGGGCGGCGCCAACGCCGCCGCGGTGCAGGCGACGCCGCGCGCCGCCGCCGCCGTAGAGGAGCTGGTCGCGCATCATCTGGGCCGGCGCCCCAAGGCGATGGCGGCTCTCGGCGTGCTCGGCGCGTGATCATAGCGCTCGACGTCGGCAGCAAGCGGATCGGCGTAGCGATCGCAGATCCCGGTGAGAGCTTCGCGATGCCGCTTGCGACGATCGTTCGAACGAATCGGCGGAGCGATCTGGAATCTATCAAAAGTTACCTCGACTCGTACGGGGTCGACGAGCTGGTCGTCGGTGACCCGGTCACGCTCGCGGGGGAACGCGGGATCGCGGCTCGCGGGATGGATGCGTTCGTCGAAAGTTTGCGCGAGATCTTCGGCGGAACGATTCACCGCGTGGACGAGCGCATGACGACGGCGCAAGCAACGAAAAGCCTCATCGCAGCCGACGTGTCGCGACGCAAGCGCCGGGACGTCGTGGATCGCGTAGCCGCGGCGCTGATTCTAGAAACGTTTCTCGCGCGGCGCCGGAATGCGCCTGGGTGAAGCAGCTTCGGTGGATCGCGTTTGCCGGGATCGCCTGTGCGCTAGTTGTAGGTGCGCTGGGCGGGGGATTGGCCTACGCACTCTACGGCGAGCGATCGCATCCCACGATACCCACGCAGGTGATCATCGCGCGCGGATCGACCTTCGCCGAGATCGCCGAGCGGCTTGCGAGCGAGGGCATCATCAGCAACGTGTGGACCTTTCGGATGCTCGCGCGTTTGCGTCGGGAAGACGTCGCGGTGCATGCCGGTGAGTATCGCTTCACGCCGCATCGCACGCAAGACGAGGTCTTGCGGGCGCTGGTGAGCGGAGGCGCGCAGGTAGCCAGCTGGGTAACGATTCCGGAAGGCTTCGCCGCCGGCCAGATCGCGGAACGCCTCGCTGGGACGGGCATCGGGCCGGCCGCGGACTTCGCCCGCTATTTCATGCATCAGCCGCTCGAAGTTTACGGCGTCCGCACCAAGAATTTGGAAGGGTTTCTTTTCCCCAGCACCTACCTGGTGCCGCTCGGCGCAGCCCCCGCGCAGGTGGCGGGCATGCTGACCGCCGAGTTCTTCAAGGAGCTTCCAGCGGATGCGGTGACTCTGGCGCGAAAGCAGCACGCGAGCGTCGCCCAGGCGGTGACCGTCGCGTCGCTCGTGGAGCGGGAAGCCAAAGACTCGGCGGATCGGCCGCGGATCGCGGGGGTAATCTATAACCGGCTGCGACTGGGGATGCCGCTTCAGGTCGACGCCACCATCGAATACGCTTTGCCCAAGCATAAGAGCGAACTCTCGTTTGCCGATTTGAAGATTGATTCACCGTACAATACCTACACGCACGCCGGTTTGCCCCCTACGCCGATCGCAAACCCCGGGCGGCCGTCGCTGGAGGCCGCATTGAATCCGTGGAAAGGCGACGATCTGTACTACGTCTACTGCGGAAATGGACGCCACGTTTTCGCCAAGACGCTCGCCGAGCACCAAGCCAACGTGGCACGCTGTTTGCAATAGAAAGGTATATTCAAAATGTCATCCGCCAACGGTGAGAGCGAGAGGCCTCACGCTCCCTTGGAGCTCAGCGAGCTGCTCCACATTCAAACGAACGACGGTGCGTCGCTGGAGTTCGAAGTGGTCGGTATCTTGGAAGATCCCGAAGCGAACGCGTCCTACGCCGTGCTCTGGCACGAGTCGACCGACGAGGGCGAAGGCCAGTTCATCGTTACGGACCTTGCGGGGAAGTTTCTCGAGGATGAGACGCTCGCCCAACACGTGCTGGACGATTTTCTTGCCTTCGCGGAGGACGAGAACGACGAAGCCGCGCCGCAGGAGGACAAGACCTAATTCGCGTTCTCTTTTTGTCGGCAAGCGTCGGCGTCGGGCACCTCTCGGCGGCAAATGCGGTCGGCGGAGCCTTGCGGGCGCTCGATCCCAACGCCGAGACGACGGTTGTCGACTCCTATGAATATGCCGCACTGGTGGTTTCACGTATCGTCGCGGACGGGTATCTGCGGATGGTCAAAACCATTCCACAAATGTACCGCTACATCTACGATCGGGCGGAACGGGCCACCGAAATCGGCCGGCTCCGCTCGTGGGCGCATCAGTTTACCGCCGGCAATCTACGGCCGCTGCTGTTGCGGGAACGGCCGGACGCGGTCGTCTGCACGCACGCGTTTCCTTGCGGTGCGATGGCGGAGTACAAGCGATCGTTTGCCGATGCGCCGCCGGTCGTTGGGATCGTCACCGATTTTGGCGTGCACGGATTTTGGATCCATCACAACGTCGACCGCTACGTGGTGGCAACCGAAGAGATGCGCGACGCGCTGACGGCGCGGGGCGTCGCGGGCGAACGGGTCTCCGTAACTGGAATCCCGGTCCGGCCGGAGTTTGCGCCGGGTCCAGAGCCGCGCGCAGCGTTACGCGAACGCCTCGACCTACCGCGGGATCGAAAGATCGCGCTGCTCATGGGCGGCGGCCTTGGAATCGCGCCGCTCGAACGCATGTTGGGCGCGCTGAGCTCGGTTCGCGCTCCATTGGCGGCGGTCGTTGTCGCGGGAAAAAACGCTCGCATCGAGCGGCGGCTCACGACCGCGGCCGAGAATGTCGCTTATCCGGTTCGCGCGTTGCGTTTTGTCGATAACGTCTACGACTACATGCACGCCGCCGACGTGCTCGTGACCAAGCCGGGAGGCCTGAGCACGGCCGAAGCGCTGGTGGCACAGATTCCGATGGTGCTTTGCAAACCGCTGCCGGGGCAAGAAGAGCGCAACGCGCGAGTGCTCATCGGCTCGGGGGCGGCGCTGCGCGCGCGGCGGATCGGCGAGCTGCCGGCGGCGATCGACGCGGTGCTGACGGACGCGAGCTGTCGCGAAGGGCTCGTCGCAGCCGCCCGACGTTTGGGAAGACCCGACGCGGCTAGTGATGCAGCTTCGATGATTACACGACTGGTCAAGGTACGAAAGGAGATTGTCGCATGAAGCTACCCTCCTCGCGAGCTTATGGAGGATGGTTGGCGATCGTGCGCATCCTCACTGGATTGATCTGGCTCATTCACGGCGTTCCAAAGTTTCTCAATAGCGCGGCGTTCATGCCGCCCAATGGCTTTATCGTTACGTACGTAACACAAGGGATAGCCAAAGCAACGGGGCCGTATCACGATTTCCTCGTCGGCGTCGTGCAGCCGAACATCGGAGTCTTCGCCGAGTTCGTGCGCCTCGGCGAAGTCTGCGTCGGCATTTCGCTCGTGCTCGGCCTTTTTACGCGCGTTGGCGGGTTCGTCGGGATCCTGCTTCCGCTGAACTACATGGCTGCGCGTGGGGCGATCAGCACCTTTACCGATTGGTCGAGCATCGAAAGCTGCATGGCGTTGCTCTCCGCGATCAACCTGGTGCTGCCGACGGGCCGCGTTTTGGGCGTCGACGCGTTCTTCGCGCGCAGGCGCATTAGGCCCGCAACTGTGATTCCCGAAGTGGTGCCCGAGCGCCCATTGGATCGCCCAACCGCATCGCCGTAGCCTCCCCTTGTCATCCTGAGCGCGGCATCAACCACTTGTCATCCCGAGCGCAGGCGCGAAGCGCCCAAGTCGAAGGACGAAGCACTGAGCGCAGCATTAATTGTTTTGTCATCCTGAGCGCAGCGACACTGAACCTGCGAAGTGGAGCGAAGTCGAAGGACGAAGGATGGATAACGAAGGGCGCGCATTTTCAGGCATCTAGTTCAAGTGCATCCCGCAGTCGGCCTCAGCCTCGGCGCAGCAGTAGCGCCCTCGCGCAAAATCGACAGGAGGCGATCTTCGCTTCGCCGTCAGGAAAGGCGTCCTCGGGGCTTCCGCGTCGAACGTAGCCGTTATCGCTGAGATCCATAAGGGTTTAGAGTACCACCGCCGTCAAGCACAACGGGGGCGCCCTTGATGGTAACGCTTGGAGGTTGATGCTTCACGAAGCTCTTGGTCCTTCGACTCCGCATCGCTGCGCGATGCTGCGCTCAGGATGACAAGGGTAGCAGTCAGCCAAGCGGTGGTGAGCGACCTGCCACGGTCGCCGCTTCGGGCGGTAAAGGTAGCCGCGTCGCCCTGAGCAAATCGTGAGCAGGCTTCGCTTTGCGGGTCGTGGAGAGGTGGCCGAGCGGCTGAAGGCGGCGGTTTGCTAAACCGTTATACGATGTAAAGTCGTATCGAGGGTTCGAATCCCTCCCTCTCCGAAGGGTATTGAAACGGGGTACGCGGTCGTAGCTCAATTGGATAGAGCAACAGGCTACGAACTTGTAGGTTGGGGGTTCGAGTCCCTCCGACCGCGATTTCCTTACACGATCGCTTGCGTTGCGATTATGATGATGTTGGCTGGCTGTGCCGGAGGCACGGCGCTCTCCCCGCCGCAGACCGCCGGCGAGTCGGCGTCCATGGCGAAGACTGGAAAAGTCTATCAACCGCTCGCGGTAGGAAACTACTGGAAATTTACGTGCAATCATCTGTTTCCTATCGTGGACCGGGTGACCGGCACGTTCCACGTCAAAGGACGTCGCGTCTACGCGCTGTCGCTCCAGATACCCAGCTCACCAACGAAATCGGTGCGCGTTACTCAGCTCCTGGCCAACGACATCAAAGGCAACACCTGGATCTACGGTTACTTGACTGGCGATAAGGTGCATGACGTCAAACCAGCAGAGATCGTCGCGGCAAAGCCCGTGCCGTACACCTATTACGACTACCCGGCGCCAACGCATGGAAAGATCACGCGGCTCTTCCTGAACTTCGAGAACACCAACAAAACGCCGCTCGGAGTATTCCGAGTAGCGCCGTATTTCGAAAGCGCCAGAACCCATAACTACGGGTACTCATTGGGGCGCGGCGTCATGGAAGAAGACCATGGCCCGCACTACCGATACGACTGCTTAATCGAGAAATTCGTCCTCCACTAGGGCCGTTGACCGCCTACGAGCGCGACGGCTGGAGGAACAGCCGGCCGCGAGGGTAGTCAAAGACCACGGTAAAATGCCGCAGGAAGTCTAGCCCGACGAGGATGTTTCGTCCGGTAACGAACCCCGAGTCGAGTTTGCACGCCATCTCTCCGAAGTAGGTGATCGGGCCGATTTGCAGCGTGTCGATGTTGCCGCATTCGACGCTCCCCAGCCCGGCGCGTGTGCCGATGTTGCGTGCCATCCGAAGATGGTACTTGTAGAGTATGTCGGGCCCGAAAACGACCTCCGATGGGTCGCCCGTGTCGAGCATGGCATTGACGTCGATGCTGCGATTAAGCGTCATGGGAATCGTCGGAATCCAGCCCGACGTGTCGGTGAGAACCCCCAAACCGGCGGGATCGCCTTGCTGCGTTGCGGGATCGGCGATCGTCATCGTCTGCGCTCCGAAGTCTACGGTAACGAGCGCGCCGGCGAAGAGATCGTAGCCTAACAGGCCGTCGTAGTTCTGGCGGTCCAGGCCGCGATAATCGCTCGAGTTGAAATCGGGCGCATCCACGATGACGTTGGATAGCGTGTTGCCCCCGACGGCGATGGAGTCGGCCCGGCGCAGGTCCGAAGGCTGCGCGCCATAGAGGCCTACCGCGCTGCCATGAACGTTGAGCTTGGCGACCTTGGCTCGGTCTGCGAAGCCTTTATTGATGAAGATCGAGCTCGCTCCGGTGTCGAGGATGAAGCGGCCCTTTACTCCGTTGACCGTGGCGTCGACGATGGCTCGCTTCGGGGTAACGCTGATGGGAAAAGGTTTCGGATCGGAAAACGTCCAGCTCGCGCGCGCGGGCGGGGGATGGAGATCTGCATCGGATATCGGTACGTTGGGCTCGATTTTCGTGTAGGTATACGTTTCGCGAGACTCGTCGCCGAAACGAAAAGAACGGATCATTTTCTTTCCGGGCAGCACGTCGGCGTACGAGACGATCCGCACCGTCGTTTCGTAGTCGCCGTCCGGATCGATCACCGCCCTGACGTACGCTCCCGACTCGGGGTCGATGTCCACGTCGATGGGATCGGCGTGGGGAACCTCGAGACGCACGCTCGCGAGTTGCTCACCGTCGACAGTGACGGGAGCCCGCATCGCACCTTTTAGGTCGTTCGTTCCCTCGTTCATCAGGAGCGCGTAACTCAAACGGAATTTCGCCAGCCCGCCGTACAGCGGCGTCGTAAAGCCGTTTTCGTTGGTGCTCCAAAAGATGTTTCCGGTAAAGCCCGCTTCTTCGACCGTATCGGCCCGTTTGGGAAAGACGTAGCTGTTCCGATACACGATGCCGATGCGGTATTCGGTGGCGCGCTGCGTGACCTGACCGTCGGCGCCACTGCGGGTGCGCGTGAGTCGGATCGTCCGAAAGGCGGCGTCCCCGAGCTGCCACCCGACAAAGGCGCGATGTTTGGAAAGCAGCGCTTCGACGCCGGTGTCGGCCGTTGCCGCAGCCGGGTCGGGCACGGCAAGGCGCAAAACGGCGATGGCGAGAGCAACGCAAAACGCACGGCGTGACATTCCCGCCTCCTGTTTCCCCGCGTGGCGCCCGCGACCATTGCAGCTATTGTCCGTGGCCGAGGGTCCTGATATACTGCGGTGTCGAATCCGCCGAAGTGAGCCGCGGCTCGGTAGCTCAGTGGTAGAGCAGGGGACTCATAAGCCCTTGGTCGTAGGTTCAAGTCCTACCCGAGCCATAACGCAAAGGGTTAAGGTACTATCTCATGTCTACGATTCCGTGCGATTTCTGCCCTCACCCCGTCGACCGGGGACAAATGGAAGAGATCGAGATTTCGCACTACGTGCCGGACAGCTCCGGCGAAGATCTGGCGTACGCAAGGACCTACTTTTTTGGGCACCCGGACTGCGTGCGCAAGTTTTACCGAACGCTCGTCGACCACAAGCTCGATCTTTTCAAACACATCCCGAGCGCCGGATCGCCTCCCGACGCGGCTCGTTGACTTCCATCGCCGGCGCCCGTAGCGTAGCTGGATAACGCACAGCCCTCCGAAGGCTGGGATCGGGGGTTCGAATCCCTCCGGGCGCGATTCCCTTTGTTTAGGCCGGGCGCACCGTCGCTCGTCGCAGATACTGATCGGCCACGGAATAATAGATCCGAATGAGATCGCCCTCTCGCAGCGCGGAAGCGGCAAAGGCGATATCGGTGTCGTCGCCCTTCGGGCTGGGCGGCGCGATTAGCGGTTCGTCGCAGCGAGCCAACACCTGCGCGTACGCGGGATCGAATCGTATCCATCCGATGCGCCACTTCGCATCGCGCGTCGCCCCGTTGTAGAACATCACCGGCGTGCCGTCCACCGTCACCACGGGGCCCGTGCTCAGGTGCCACGAATCCCACTCTAGCGAGCGCCGCTCGAACGGCGGTTGGCGCACGTCCCACGGGCCGTCTACTCGCTCGGAAACCGCGAGCCCGATGCGCGAGGCCTCGCCGTTGGCGTATTCGAAAAACAGCCGCCACGTTTTATCGCCGGCCTGTGCGATCTCGGCCTCCTTGGGATTGCTGCAGCCCGCTTGTGATTCCAGCGCGATGCCACGCTTGTGTAAATGTGACGCGTCGGGCCCGAGCGCCAGCATGAGACAACCGCGCAGTTGGGCTTGATTCCAGCCGGTGTAATACACGTAGGTCGTTCCGGAGAAAACGGCGACCGTTGGATCCTCGCATCCGTCGCGGTCTGCAGGCCCCGGTCCGGGCGCGATGACCGGCGATTCATCCATGTGAAAAACCAGCCCATCGCTCGAGATTCCGTGATAGACGCGAGCGATCTTCTCGGCCGGGTTTTCCGAACGCGGGACTGCACGCAGCATCACTTCCAGGCCGTCATTCGCGCGCCAGACGAACGGGCTCAGCTGGTAGAACGACGCAAGCGGCTCGCCGGCGCGCACGTGCATCGCTTCATCTGCGATCAGTTCGAACCGCATCCGGCGCTGCTATTTCCGAAGCACCGGTCGGAATCCGCTTCGCGCCTCGCGAAATGGGCGCACACCGATGACCATCGCCGCCGACGAATCGTATCTCCGCCGCGCGCTCGAGTTGGCGCAGGAGGCAGCCGCCGCCGGCGACGTGCCGATCGGCGCCGTGCTGATCAGCGGCGACCTGCAGCTGGAGGCGAAGAACGAAAAAGAAGCCCGGAGCGACCCGACCGCGCACGCGGAGATGCTGCTCTTGCGCGAAGGCGCGCGGCAGCTGGGGGCGTGGCGTCTTTCGCAGGCGACGGTCTACGTCACGAAAGAGCCCTGCGTGATGTGCGCCGGCGCGCTGATCGCGGCACGCGTCCAGCGGCTCGTGTACGGCGCGCGAGACCCCAAGGGAGGCGCGGACGGCAGCGCATTCGATATCCTCCGCTCACCCCGTGCGAATCATCGGCCCGAGGTTACGGCGGGCGTTCTCGAGGCCGAAGCAGCCGAACAGCTGCAGCAATTCTTCCGCGCGAAACGCCTCCCGCGCGAGAAAAAGATATAACGCCCGCGCCCTGAAGCATAGCGGCGGAGAGGTGGTCGAGTGGTTGAAGGCACCCGCCTCGAAAGCGGGCGAACGTTAACAGCGTTCCGTGAGTTCGAATCTCACCCTCTCCGCCATCCTTCGACTCACACGGCGCGTGGCAGAAGCACGGTGAAGCGGGAGCCGCTGGGGCTGGTGTCGAGCGAGATCGTGCCGTGGGCGCGCTCTACCGCGCGCTTGACGATTGCCAAGCCGAGACCCGAGCCAGCGACGTCGCGCTGTGCGCCCCGGTAAAAGCGATCGAAGACTCGCGTCGCATCGGTTGACGGAATCCCCGGCCCCTGATCTACGACCTCGATAACCGCTTTCGAATTTTCGGAGCGAACGCGCACGGCGATCTCGCCGACGCCGTACTTCACCGCGTTATCGGTGAGATTCGTGACTACGTATCCAAGCTCGATCGGATCGATGGTCGCGAGTATTCCTCCGCGCGTCGAAATCGCGAACTGCCGGTCGGGATGGGCGTCGGCGATCGGCGTCACCAGGTCCGCTACCAGCGTACCGACGTCGATGGGTACGGCCGGCATCGCGGCCTCGGGACTCTCCCAGCGTTCGAGCAAGATCAGCTTGTCGATCAGCGACCCCATTATTCGGCTTTGATCGTTCATCGTGTCGAGAATGCGCTCGCGATCGGGGGCGCTGTCGAATCCGCCGCGCCGCAATATTGCAATAAACCCCTGCACGACGGTCAGCGGCGTGCGCAATTCGTGCCCGGCATCCGCGATGAATTGTCGCATCGAAGCGTTGGCCCGGTCCCGGACCGCGAAAGCACGCTCCATCTGATCGATCGCGCCGTTATACGCGGCGGCCAACGATGCAAGCTCGTGCCCTTCGTCGGCAGCGATCGTGTGCGGCGTCAAATCGCCGGACGCGAACCGTTCCAGCGCCGCGGTCACGTCGTCGAGCGGCCGCAACGCCTGCCGCGTGAGCGCCCCCGCGATCAGAAAGCCGCACGCGACGGCAATCGCCAGTGCGATCAGCAAGGGAATGAGGAACGAGCGTACCGTTGCGACGAGCACGCCGTCATTGGCTCTCACGATCACGTAGAGGCTTCCTACGTGGACGAACAGCGGTTGTAAGCCGAACGCCGTCGCCAAACCGAGGATGCTGCGAGCCAAGGGTCCGCCCGGCCGTGGATCGCCCGAAAGGTCGCCACGGCTGTGCACCGTTACGGTTGGCTGTGGATCGGTGCGGTGCATGCGGTAGACGGTGACGCGCGTGTTGGCATCCAGGAACACGATCTCGCTGCCGGCGCCAAGCAACAGCGACGCGGCAAAGGCGCCCCCGGCGCGCGCATTCGGCAAGGAGGTCCGCGTGAGTGCGGCTTGGAGCTGCGTCAGCGTGCCGCCCAGCTCATTCGATATCGTTCGAATGTATGCCCCAAACCCAAGCAGCGCGCCGGCAACGATCACCACGGCGAGCACGAGTGAGATTTCGATCGCAGCGAGCGCGCGAAGGCGACGGGCTAATCGCGTCGTCACGACGGCGTGGCTCGCAGGCAATAGCCGGCGCCGCGCAGCGTTTGGATCAGCTTGATCTCTTCGCCGCTATCGAGTTTGGCCCGCAGGAACGAAACGTAGGTCTCGACAGTGTTTGGCACGACGTCGCGATCTACACCCCATACCAAATCGAGTAGCTCCGACCGGGTCAACACCTGCTCGGCATGTTCGGCGAAAACCCGAAGCAGTTCGAACTCGCGGGCGGAAAGGTCGATTCGCCGGTTGCCGCGATGGACGGCACGACTCGGCGTATCGATGCTGAGATCGGCATAAGTCAACGTCTCGCGCCCTTCAATTCTCGGGCGCCGCAGCACCGAGCGAAGCCGCGCGACGAGCTCTTCGAAGTCGAAGGGCTTGCCGACGTAATCGTCGGCGCCGGCCGAGAACCCGGCTACCTTCTCGGCGATCTCCGTGCGCGCGGTTAGCATCACCACCGGGGCGGTCGTCAGGCGCCGGATCTCCGGAAGCAGCGTAAACCCGTCGCGCCCCGGGAGCATCACGTCGAGGACGATGACGTCCGGGAGCCAGGTTTCGAGCAGGGGCAATGCCGCCGACCCCTCGGTGACGCTTTTGACCTCGAAACCGGCCCGCTCGAGGCCATATTCGAGGAGCTCGCGCAAACCGCGCTCGTCGTCGATGACGAGAACCCGCGGCCGCTCGCCCGCCAAACTCATTCTCAGACTCACTCCAGGACTAGGAACCGCCGTGTTAGGTACAATCGTGCCAGCCAATGAAACGAAGCGACGCCTCCTTGCGATTCTTCTGTGCGGCATTCGCAATCCTGGCCGCCAGTGCTTGCGGAGGCCACCAAAACTCCCAAGCGCCCCGACTGCCGTACGTACAGACGAGCATTGCCAGCTACGGAACGATCGAGCCCGAACAGCACCTGGCGGGCATCGTCGCGCCGTACCAGAACGTCGCCATTCAAAGCACGCTTGCCGAGCCGGCCGATCAAGTGTACGTGCGCGAAGGCGACACCGTGCACGCCGGACAGGTACTCGCCCAGCTCGACACTTCGGATTTGCAGGCGCAACTTCAATCGGACCTCGCAACCGCCAATAGCAACCGCGCCAACACCTCGCACACGGTCTATCAAGGCTCCCTCTCGATCGCGCAGGGCATGGACACGATGCGCACCGATCAAGCTGCGGTCCAGCAAGCCGAGCAAACGCTCGCGAACGACCGCGCAAACCTGACGAGGGATCAGAATCTCCTGACGCAGGGCTATGTTTCGCAGCAAGCGGTCGATGCGCAATCAACGCTCGTCCGTAATGATCAGCAAGCGCTCAATTCCGCCAACGCAAACCTCGCCTCCGCGCGATCCAACGTGCAAGCCAACGGCACGCTCTCGGGCCAAGGCTTACAGTCTGCCGCCGTGCAGCAATCGCAGGCGCAAGAAGAGGTTGCGATGGCGCAAGCCCAGCAGGTGCGCGTGCAGATCGGCAAAGCGACCTTGGTGTCGCCGATCGATGGCGTCGTCGTCAACCGCAACATCAACCCCGGCGAGTACCCGGGCAACCGCGAACTGTTCACGCTCCAACAGATCAACCCGATCTATGCGGTGCTGCACGCCTCGAGCGAGCAGGTGGCGCAAGTCGTTCCCCGCGCCACCGCGACCGTAACCGCCCCGGATTTGAGCGGAATGGCGCGCTTTACCGGACGCGTGGTCGGCGTCCTCAACGCAATCAACCCCGGCTCGACCGATTTTCAGGTGAAGGTGCAGCTGGCCAATCCGCTACAGCGGCTGCGGCCAGGAATGGTCGTTCAAGGAACGATCGCGACGGTTCCGGTTCACGGCATCCGCGTTCCCCAAACCGCCTTTACCGACGACAATCACGACGCCATCATGACGGTTGCGCCCGAGAGCAGCGTGAAGACCGTCAAAGTGACCGAGCTTGGTAGCGATGGGACCACCTCCGTCGTCAGCGGCATCGCCGCCGGAACCCGCGTGGTGAGCAACGGTCAAACCAGCGTCGGGGACGGCGAAAAGGTGTCGTTCCAACCGTGACCTTCAGCCTCACTCGTCTTTTCATTCAGCGCCCCACCCTCGTCTTCGTCATCGTCGCGCTCATGACGTTCGCCGGCGTTTTGTCGGCCGCGACGATCGTCAAGCAGCTCTATCCGAACGTCAGTCAGCCGACGGTCACGATTTCGGTCCAGTATAGTGGCGCGTCGGTGACGGAGATGCGCGACAACATCGTCCAACCGATCGAGCAGAATCTCGCCGGCACGCCGGACCTGCAGACCATGAACTCCGTGGTTCAACAAGGCTCAGCGACGATCACGGCAGTCTTTTATATAGCGTCGGATACCGCCACGGACCTCGCGCTGACCAATAAGGCGATCCAGGCCGCCGAAAAGTATCTGCCGACGAATATCAGTCCGCCGACCGTCAATCTCCGGGATCCCGCCGAGTCGGTCGTCGTCACGTTAGCGCTGTATTCCAAGAAGCTGTCGCTGTCGCGACTCGCGATGTATGCGGTCAACGTGATCGCGCCGCAGATGGAGCAAGTCCCCGACATCTCGTTCGTTAACGTGGGCGGCGTCGTCACTCCGGCCTACGAGGTCGTCGTCGACCCCGCTCGCCTGGCCGCCGCCAACCTGACGTTGAACGACGTGATCAACACGCTTCAACTCGACAACCAGCGCGTTCCGGGCGGCTTTGCCTACGAGCCGAACCGGCAAACGACGATCGACATTCGCGGCGACATCCAGAGTCTCGACACGGTACGCAACCTCGCGATCATTCCCGCGGGAGGCGCGGCCTCGAGCAGCGCGCTGCAAAACTCCACCGGCGCGCAAGTCGAAGACTATCGCGGCGGCGTCGGGGCCCTTCCCGGCATCGTCAACCCCTGGACCGCGACGAATTCCGTGATTCGTATCGGCGACGTCGCAACGGTCTCCGAAGGCAACGAGCCGCGACTGCAATACGCGCACATCAGCGGCGAGCCCGGCCTCTTCATGCAGGTGCAAAAGGCATCGGCCGGCAGCGAGGTCGACGCCTCGAACAATATTATTCGCGCCCTCCCGCAGATCGAGCGGCAATTCCCGGAAATCAGCTTCCGCGTCATCAACGTCCAATCGAAATTCACGGCGCAGCAGATCAGCCTCGTTACCCGGACGTTGATCGCGGCCATCCTGCTCACCGGCATCGCCATGCTCTTTTTCCTCCGCTCGTGGCGCAGCGCCATCGTCGTGTGCGTCTCGATTCCAACCTCTCTGGCGATCGCCATCACGGTCATGAAGCTCATGAACTTGACGATCGATACGATCTCGCTGCTCGGCATGTCGCTGGTGATCGGGATACTCGTCGACGATTCGACCGTCGTGCTCGAGAACATCGAACGTCACTTCACCGAGCTCAAAGAGGGCCCGGAAGACGCCGCGGTGCGCGGCCGAGAGGAAATCGGCGCGGCCGCCGTCGTGATCACGTTAGTCGACGTCGTCGTGTTTTTTCCGATCGCGTTCATCCAAGGACAGGTTGGGCGACAGATCGCCGAGTTTGCGATCGTCGTGGTGATCTCCACGCTGACGTCCCTCTTCGTGTCATTCACCATTACGCCGACGTTGGCCGGGCTGTGGGCGCTCCGATCGCATTGGAAACCCTGGGGCGTTGTGGAGTGGTTCGGCCGGAAGTTCGACGACGCGCGGTCGTGGTACACGCAGCGTGTATTACCGTGGAGCCTCGCACACGGGCGACTCGTCGCACTCTTTTGCGCCGGCACGTTCGTGCTGGCGCTCGCGCTGGTAGGGTTGGGTGTCGTCGGCGAGGAGTTCATCCCACCGGTAGATCGGGGCGAGATCTTCGTGCAGCTCATCTACCCGATCGGGACGCCGATTCAGACGGTCGAGAACGGTACCTTCGCGCTCGAGCGGAAGATGCTCGACACACCCGATGCGTTCGCCAATACCGCGGTCGCGGGGGCTTACGCCGCCTCGTTCGGCGGCTTCGTGTCGCAAAGCAACGTGGGCCAAGTCCACTTCTGGCTCAAAGACGCCCGGAAGCATTCCACGGACTATTGGGTGACGCAGTTTAGAAGGATCGCACGAAGCAACTTGCCGTCAGGCGTACAAGCCGTCGTCGTTCCGGCTACCTCGACCGCCGGAGGCAACTCGCAACCCATCGACTTTCTCGTCACGGACGTAACCGGCGGCGACCCGACGCCGTACGCGCAGCAGGTGGCCGCGTTGTTGCAGAAAGTGCCGGGTGCCACCAGCGTCAATAGCACCGGCACGCAGCTCGCGCCCGAGATATCGATTCAGTTCGACCGCAATAAGGCGCAGGCGCTGGGCGTTGACTTGGGGCAAGCGGCGCAGGCTGCCGGGGCGGCCTTCGGCGGCAATCAAGCCGCACAGTTCGAGACGACGTCTGGACTCGAGCAGGTTCAGGTGATCTATCCGGAGTCGGCCCAGACGAGCCTCGACACACTCAAGTCGGTAGCTATCCGGTCGTCGACCGGAAGCATCGTCTACTTAAGCGACATCGCACGATTCGTTTCGACGCCGACCGCACCGTTGGTCACGCGGACCGATCGCAACAACGTGATTCACGTCAATGCCAACTACAGCGCAAGCTCGTCCCTGTCGGCCGTCGAGACGGGCTTGATCAAACGCCTGCCCTCATTGCACCTTCCCCCGAACATCGTCGTCCGCCCGGCACCGCTGGGCCAGCAGGACTTCATGCATCAGACGCTCGTTGGCATGGGCCTCGCAATGATCGTCTCGGTAATCCTCGTGTATCTCCTCATGGTCGCGCTCTACAACAGCTACGTCTCGCCGTTTATCATCATCTTTTCGGTGCCGGTCGCGGCCATCGGTGCGATCGGCGCGCTCGTGCTGACGCATCGCACCCTGAATCTCTTCTCGCTGATCGGTACGATACTCTTGATCGGTATCGCGACCAAGAACGGAATTCTGCTGGTCGATTACGCCAACACGTTACGCTCGCGAGGGCTCGACAAGCTCGCGGCGATCAAGGAAAGCGCGCACACGCGATTTCGCCCGATTATCATGACGAGCTTCGCCGTAATGGCCGGCAACGTGCCGCTGGCCCTCGCCCTGGATCCGGGATCCGCATCCCGTTCGAGCCTTGGCATCGTCGTGATTGGCGGCGTCTTCAGTTCGCTGGTGTTGACGCTGCTGCTCATTCCAAACGTGTACATGTGGGTCGCGCCGCGCGACCACGCGGTTAAGGCGTCGGGGTCGCTCCCGGCACCGGCGTTCCGGCCAAACGGGGATCAGGCGCCTGCGCTGGAAACGCAATATCGCTAAACGTGACGTCCGCTATGACCTTGAAAGTGAGAAACGCGGCGTGCTGCGTAGCGCTGAACCGGCCGTGCACGATGACCCAATGGCCGTCCATGACCGCGTAATCGAGCTCGATCGTCTCGTCGCCGCCGGCAACGCGCATTTCAATGCGCGAAGGTAAACCGGTCGTGCCGTCCTCGACGACCTCCGACGGATAGAAGCCCTCCCGCACGCGCGGTGTCGGCTCGATCAAGAGATGAATCGCCGCATCGGTAGAGTCGGGCGCGTAGCGTGCGGCCCAATAGCTATTGTAAGGAACGACGACGTTGACGCTCGGATCGGCAGAGGGTATGGCGAGAAACATGGGCGCCCCCCGCTGCAGCGTGATGTCGACGCGTTTGAGGTTCGCGAAGTAGCTGAACGCAAAGGCGGACAACGGATCGAAATAGGCAACCACCGGGAAGGCCTGACCGGTTCGATATCCTCCGTTGGGGAGGTCTTGCATCACAGCGAAATCGTCCGCCACACGGACCGCCACCGAGCGGTTTATCTCTTGCGTTCGACCCAGCGTCGGAGCGTTGACGTGCGTGTGCTCGGTGTACGTCATATAAGCCGGAGGATTTGCGTTGTAGAACGCGCTCGTTCGGTTGATGAGAATCGCGAAGGCGAGATCCGGCGTCATCATGGCGGCGGTTCCGTTTCGGCAGCGGGAAGGAAAGTACCGGTCCGTTAACTCCGCTTGGAATGGCCATCGAGATCAACGAGGCGCTGGTTGGACGAATCGTCGAGCTGCGCCGCACCATTCATCGGCACCCCGAACTCGGCTTCGAAGAGCACGAGACCGCGGCGCTGGTCGAGCGCGAGCTCGATTCCCTGGAGATCCGGCACCGGCGCGTCGCAAAAACCGGAGTGATTGGGTACATCGAAGGAGGCGCGCCAGGGAGCGTCGTGGCCTTGCGCGCGGACATGGACGCCCTACCGGTTACCGAGCGCACGGGCCTAGCGTTCGCATCGCAGGTTGACGGCAAGATGCACGCCTGCGGCCACGACGCCCACACCGCGATGCTGTTGGGCGCCGCGCGCGTTCTCGCGTCGCGCCGTGAGCGGTTGCATGGGACGATCGTGTTGCTGTTTCAGCCGGCGGAAGAAGGGCCGGGTGGAGCGTTGCCCATGATCGAGGAAGGCGCGTTGCAGGCTCCCGCGGTCGAAGTGATTGCGATGCTTCACGTCGATTCGCGCCTAGACGTTGGAACGATTGGTATCACGCCCGGACCCGTAAACGCTTCGACCGACGAGCTTTATCTCACGGTGCGCGGCAGCGGCGGCCATGGCGGCTATCCGCACAGCGCAGTGGATGCGCTTCCCGCTGCGGCGGCGATGGTGCTTGCGCTGCAAAACGTCGTGGCGCGCGAAACCGACCCGCTGGCGAGCGCCGTGGTCACGATTGGAACGATTTCGGGCGGATATCGCAACAATGTGATCGCCGACGAGGTCTCGCTGAGCGGTACGCTGCGCGCGCACGATCCGGCGGTGCGAGAGGAGCTCGTGGAGCGCGTCGGACGAATCATCGCGGGCGTCGCGCAGGCTTATAACGTGCGCAGCGAGGTCCGAATCGTGCGCGGATACCCACCGGTGATCAACGACGCGTCGCTCGCGCGGCAATTCACGCGTTACGTTCGCGAACACAGCAATATCCAGGTGGAGAGTCCGCCCGCGACCATGGGCGGCGAAGATTTCGCCTATTTCGCCCAGCGCGTTCCGGGGCTTTTGATTCGTCTCGGCGTCCGCAGCGAAACGGCTGGCGCGATTCACCCTGGGCATAGCCCGCTATTTCGAATTGACGAAGCGGCGATGCCGATCGGCGTTGAGACGCTGGTCCTCTTCGCGACGGCGATTGCGCTGGGGGGACCGGCGAAGGATTCTTAAGGCAACGTTACGGAATAGAGCCTCGCTATGGCCATCGCGGATGACGTATTTGCGCCTGGGCTTCCTTCACATAGCGCGAGTCTGGACGTCAATTGCCCCGCCGAAGACGCGTTCGCGCTACTTTGCGCGGTGGAGAAGTGGCCCGTCTGGTTCTCGCTTTTGCGCAGCGCCCGGCGCGCTCGCTCGGACCAGCCGCTGACCCTCGGCAGCGAGGTCGTTCTTCGTTCGTGGCTTCCCGGCGACGCAGAACAGCTCTACGAGGTTGACGCGCTCATTTCCAACTATCGTCTTTCGTTGGTCGGCGCCTATTCGGTGCGCCGCCGGTTGGACTTCCGGATCGAGCGGCGCACGTCGTGCTCCAAAGTGCACGTGCGGCTTGCCTACCCAGCCTATCACGGTCGCCTCGGTCGATTGCTGGACAGCTGGCAGCGCGGACGCCGCCTTGCCAGCGCCCTCGACGACTCGCTCGTTCACTTCAAAGGCCTGGTCGAATACGAGCGGGACGCTCCAGTCCTGGCCGATTTCTAACGCAAGGAGTGCGGAGCTAGCAGTCATTGACCCTGAGTGCTAAGGTGGGTATACTCTGAACATGCCGCTCTATGACTATGCGTGCACCGGCTGCGGTCGGGTCCACGAGGTGCGACACGGCTTCGATGAGACGTACGCGGTCCCGTGCGAGAGTTGCGGCGCGCCCGTTCGCCGGGTTTTCAACGCCGCGCCCGTGTTGTTCAAAGGTTCGGGATTCTACGTCACAGATTCGCGCCGCGCGGCGGAAAGCGGCAAGCCCGCGAAGGCCGATAAGCCGCAGGCCGAGCCCGCCAAGCCCAAGACCGAATCCGCCAAGGCTGAGAGCTCGGCAAAGCCCGACAAGCCTTCGGCATCGGAGCCGGCGGCCTAGAAGCCCTAGAGGCGGCCTAACTCCCCAACGAACCCCGGGAAGCTAACGTCCAGGCTCGCGTCGCTGTCGATCGAGAGCGGCCCCGCGGCGCGCCCTAAGACGGCAGCGGCCATTGCGATGCGATGATCGTCGTGCGTTTCGACCGGCTCTCCACGCGCTCGCGGCACTCCGCCGGCAATGCTTAGGCCGCGGCGCTCGCTGTCGACGCGGATGCCAACCGCACGCAGGAGCCGGCCAATACCCGCGATTCGGTCCGATTCCTTGGCGCGCAGGTCTCCAACGCCGGCGATCGTGCTCGTGCCCACCGCAAATGCCGCCGCGATCGCCGCGAGCGGAATTTCGTCAATGGCGCGCACAGCGAGCTCGGGACCGATCTGGGTGGCCGTCAGAGGTCGATACTCGACGGCGATGTCGGCGATCGGCTCGCCGGAGCGAGTGCGCGCGTTGCGAAGCTCGATAGACGCCCCCATTCCGCGGAGCGCATCGAGCAAACCGGTCCGGGTCTCATTCACCCCGACGTTCCGCACGAGGATCGCACTGCCGGGTGTGATCGCCGCGGCGGTGACGAAAAACGCTGCCGACGAAAAATCTCCGGCGATCTCAACCGCCTGGCTTACCAGCCTGCCCGCCGAAAGCGATACGGCGCGCGCATTCCATGCGACCTCGGCCCCCAAGTAGCGCAGCAGCCGTTCGGTATGGTCCCGGGAACCGCGATCCCCATCCACGCGTACCGCAACCCCGGCAAAGATCCCAGCGAACAGCAACGCGGATTTCACCTGTGCCGAGGGTGCGAGGAGAATGAAATGACGAGTTTGGATTTCGGGCGTTCCGAGCAACTCAAGCGGGAGCCGGCCGTCCGAGGTCTCGATCCGTGCGCCGAACGCGCGCAGCTGCGCGGCCACCGGCTCCATCGGGCGGCCGCGGAGCGACGCATCGCCGTCGAATCGAGCGGCGACGCCGGCGCCGCTGCACGCGCCAAGGAGCATCCTGGCCGTGGATCCGGAGTTCATGCAGTCGAGGACTCCACTAGGCGGATGCAGGCGTCCGGCGCTAACGATCGCGTCGTCGCCCGCTCCCTCGATGCGGGCACCGAGCGCAATTAGCGCCTCGCGCGTCGCTTGTACGTCGCGACCCGGGTTGAGATTTGCGATGCGTAAAGGCTGCGCGCAGGCGGCGCCGGCGATCAACGCCCGGTGCGAAATCGACTTGTCGCCAGGGACGCCGATGCTACCTCGCACCGGACCGGGATCAAAGGTTACCACCTTGCCGGGCATCAGGCGCCTTTTTTAGACAAGGAGTCCATCATCATTTCGTAGCAAGCAGCGCGAAGCGATTTGGTACGTCAGGGGCTGCTTTTTTCACACGAAAGGAACCGATGAACAAACTCGATTTGGTGCGCTCGGCGGTTGATCGCCTGGAGCTTTCGCGCAAGGATGCCGTCGCGTTAATCGACGGAGTTTTCGAAGACATTCAAGCTGCCGTGGTTGCGGGTGACCCTGTCAAGATCCCCGGCTTTGGTCAGTTCAAGGTTCGCGATCGCGCGGCGCGCATGGCGCGGAATCCCGCGACGGGCGAACAAGTAAAAGTACCCGCGAAGCGCGTTTTCAAGTTCTTGCCGGCGAAGGCGCTCAAAGAAGCGGTCATGTCTAAGCGCGGCGCGCGCGCAGGTGCATCTCGCAAGAAAGCCGGCGCGAAATCCACCGCGCGGAAAGCCCCGGCTGCGAGGAAGGCTCCGGCCCGCAAGAAGCGCTAGAGCGCCATCCGTTCTGGCGGGGTACCCCACGCCCTACGCTCCATCGTGATCGCGTGTTCGCGTTCACAGCACTCTGCGCGGCATTCACGGCAAACGGCTTATAAACCCCGCGCTACTTTTGGTACAGGAGTTATCATGCGACGTTTTTGGATTCTTCTCTCGATGCTGTTGCCCGCCACCCTGGTGGCTGGATGCAGCGGTAACTCGAGCGCCCCGATCGCAAACGGACCTGGCACGTCGTCGGTTCCCTTTGTTCGCTCGAGCGCCATGGCCGAAGGTGCGCGCCTGCTGCACTTTAAGCACACGCCGGCATTTCCGCCACCGCACCGGCACAACATCACCGGCGCCGAACGGGCTCGCGCACGCGCCGCCGGCTGGACTCCGCTCACGCATACGGCGCCCTGGACCAACGGCCCGGGAACCGAACTGTTGCTGACCAACGGAACCATCATGGTGCAAGATTTTTGCACTTCCAATTGGTACGGTCTTGCACCCGACAACACCGGAAGCTATATCAACGGCACGTGGACGAAGTTGGGATCGATGCCCTCCAACTACTCGCCGTTGTACTTCGGATCGGCAGTTCTCGCCGACGGCAAAGTGATCGTGAACGGTGGCGAGTATAATACAACCGCCTGCCGTCAAGTCGAAACGAACCTCGGCGCGATCTACGATCCAGTGGCAAACACGTGGGCTGCCGTCACCGGACCGACCGGCTGGGGTGAGATCGGCGACGCGTCGAGCGTGGTGTTGGACAATGGCACCTACATGCTCGGAAACTGCTGCACGACCAACCAGGCACTGTTGGACGAATCGACGATGACCTGGACGCAAATCGGAACCGGCAAGCACGACGCGAACAGCGAAGAAGGCTGGACGCTGCTGCGCAACGGCAACGTTCTGACGGCCGATGTCATCAGCGAGCCCAACTCCGAGTACTACAACCCGACCACGAACATGTGGCAGACTGCCGGGACGATTCCGGTGAACCTAACCTCGGGCGAAGAGATCGGCCCGCAGACCATGCGACCCAACAACACGATTTGGGTTGCGGGCGCAAGTGGTCTGTCCGCCACGTACAACGTTAGGAAGGGTACGTGGGTTCAGGGTCCCAGCTTCCCCGTCATCAACAACCAGCAAGTCGACGCCGCAGACGCTCCGTCGTCGTTGCTGACCGATGGGTCGATCATGATCGCTGGAAGCCCGGGCCTATATCAGGCGCCGGCGACCTTCTACATCTACAAAGCCAACAAGCTCAACAGTATCGCGGCGCCGCCGAACGCTCCCAACGACTCGAGCTACAACATTCGGTTGTTGGTGCTTCCAACCGGTCAGGTGCTGGAGGCTGATGCTTCCACGGACGTCGAGGTCTACACGGGTACCACCCGAGCGTACCCCGGCATCAAGCCAACGATCAGCTCGGTTCCTACGACCCTTACGCCGGGCAGCACCTACACGATCAAAGGCAAGCGCTTTAACGGCGCGTCGCAGGCGAATTACTACGGCGACGACGTCCAAGAAGCCACGAACTATCCGCTCGTGCGCATCGTGAACGGCTCGACGGGTCACGTGTTCTACGCGCGCACGCATGGACACAGCTTCATGGGCGTCGGATCGAGTCGCAGCGTCTCGACGAAGTTCGACGTACCCTCCGGCATCGAAACCGGTGCGAGCATGCTGTATGTCGTGGTCAACGGCATTTCGTCGGCGCCGGTGAGCGTAACGATTAGCTAAGAAGCTCACGGCTTGAGCGGGGCATAGGGGGAGGCGGAAACTATTTCCGCCTCCCTTTTCACTTTGTCATCCCGATTTTTCGACTCGCTGACGCAAAAGCGAACTGTCGACGATGTGGAAACGCGCGACGCATTTCTGCATCCAGGCCTTCACTCGGTCGGCCGCGAATGAGGGTCGATCCGCTGCGTTGATAAGAGGTTCTCATGTTCGAGCGCTCCTCGCTATTTTTTTCGTCGCTAATGACCGTTGCCGTCCTGGCTGGATGCCGCGGAGGCAGCGGGGCCGGAGTTATTCCCGCGGCAATTCAAGCGACTCGCGGGGCAGTTGGCCCGTCAGGCGGGAGCGTTGTGTTCGAGCCGCTCGGCCCGACACACATGTCCGATGGGTTTCCCACCTCGGGCAAGGTTAATGCGGTTGCGGTGGATCCCGCAAACTCAAAGATCATCTATATGGCGAGCGGCCGGGGCACCGGCTTAGAAACGTACTCGAGCGCCGGAATCTTGGGATCGAGCGACGGAGGTGCGTCCTGGAAATCCTTGGTGAATGGACTGACGGATTCGTCGGGAATCGTGGCGTCCGCCGTCAACTCGCTGTGGATCGATCCCGCCAAGCCATCGGTCCTGCTTGCCGCTACGGAGTACGACGGAATCTTTCGGACGAACAATCGCGGATTGTCGTGGACGAACGTTTACCGCGGGGGTCAGGCGACGCAGTTTGCATCCTTCGGGAACGCGCTGTATGCGACCGATGACGCGGGGATTCTCACGTCCAGCGACGACGGCAAGACGTGGAGCGTCCAAGTCAGCGGAACGGCGAAGCAGCACCCGACCGCACTTAGTGCCGTGCAAGGCAGTGCAGGAAGCGCAATGTACGCGGGAATGAGCGACGGCTACATCTATGCATTCGGTAAAGGGGCCTGGGCGAAAGTCGGGAGGCTTCCGTTCACGAAAAATACCGGAACCGCGGGCAGCAGCCGGATGGTACACCAAATAGCCGTGGACCCGGGCGCTCCAAAGACCGTGTACGTTAGTTCCAACGACGGCAGCTGGGATCAGAATCTCTTTGCTGCCACAGACGGCGGTAAGACGTGGACTGCGGTGTTGAAAAACTCCTATTACAACTACGGCCTTGGTACGCAAGCGATCGCGTATAGCCTGGTGCATCCACACCGGCTGTATGTCGGCTCCGACGGGGGCTTCTATTACATACCCGGCGACGGCTCGCCGAATCCTCCGGTGACCAGCGCCGCGAATTTGAAGATCATCGATCTGCGCGATGTCTGGACCGCAGCCAACGGCAGCGACGATGCTTGCTGGATCGGTTCCGATCAGGGCCTCGATTACGCGCCGACATGTTCGTCCGGAAGCTACAACGACCAGGTCGTAAGCGCCGCCTCGGCAACCGGTCTCGCGCGCCGGTTTACCGTTTCTCCCGACGGTCAGTCACTGCTGGTGTCGCTGCAAGACTTCGATAGCAGCTTTACGAGCAGCGGTGGCTCGACCTGGAATATCGACTCCAATCTCTACGAAGACGGGTTCAACGAGCTGCGCCCTGGCGACCCCAGCATCTGCTACGCGTACGATGAGGCCTCCGGTTTGAGCATCTCGACTAACGGTTGCTCGTCCTTTTCGAGTTCGAATCACAGCATTTCGCCGAGCCGTATCATGACTACCCCGATCGCGTTCGATCCGAAAAAGCCCCTGACAATGTATTTCACTTCCGGCCCGAATAACGGGCCCGGGTTCTATGGACCGAAAGGGATCTTCAAATCGACGGATGGTGGTACGACCATTACGCAGCTCTCGTGGCCGTTTACGTGGCCGGGCGCAGTCGTGGTAGACGCAAAGAATGGGTCACACATTCTCGTCTGCGATCTCAATAACGGAAAATCTTCGCTGTCGGTAACGACGGATGGTGGAACGACGTGGAAGAAATCGTCGGGTGTCGTGCCGACTCAGTTCTGGTATGCGCTCACGATCTCGCCGGCCGATGGGAAAACCGTGCTCGCGTCGAGTGTCGATGCGAAGCACAACGTGTTCGTTCTGCGCAGTACGGATGGCGGCGTAACTTTTAAGCAAGTGGCGATCGTGACAAACGCGCCGCTGATTCGCGGGCGGGCCGAAGTGAACCCGCGTGGGTTGCGGCGTTCGCAAGGAGAGCGGCTCCACGAAGGCGTCGAGGGAGCGACGGGACAGGCATTCATCTATTCTCCCGAGCGCGAGATTCGCTACAATCAAGGCGTAACGAAGGGCAATCCCGATGTGGCTATCGCGACGCTGCGCGGCGCTTTCCTGTCCGCCGACAACGGCAAGACGTGGCAGCGCATCGATACGGGCTTAATTGCGCATAGCTTCTGGGAAATCCGCTGGGTCAAGGGCTATCTTTACCTGGCATCTGATGGTCAAGGCGTCGTTCGTTCGATGGCGCCGGTTCAGACTCTGGCTCAGCAGCGACAATAGCCCGCGCGATAATGGCACGTAACGCTAGCGTGGCGCGAGACTCACCGTAAGGCCCAGAGGATAGCGGACATCTTTGCTAACGATCTTCGTCGCATTGCCACCGGCGGGATAAGCGAAAAAGTCGACGGCTCCCTGCGGATACGCCTTGCTACGGGTCGCAACGACAATGCGCTTACCTTGAATCCAGAAGGCGCGATCGGCCAGATGGGGTTTGATCCCGTTGAGTGGGGTTGTATTGACAAGCGTTCCGTGTGATCCTCTTATGCGGAACTCATAAACGTCTGCGGCGTATTGATCTCCTACAGCCAAGTACTTCCCGTGCCACAAGACGCTCCCGGGGACTCCGATCTTTTCGTTCAGCGTAATGTCTACGAATTTGCTGCTCCCCGCCGGGAGCTCTGCGAGATGGAAAGTTCCCGTGGGGGGACGACCATCAATGAACAAGTTCCCTTCGTCATCGTAACCGCAAAAGAAATAGCCGTGGATATTCGGAGTCGTGTAAAGCTGCGGCGATCCCTGTGCGCGAGGGTAGATGGCCACGCCTCCAGCTCTGTCACCGCGTCCGTGCAATAAACTGACGGCGAGGTTCCCGGTCGTCGGATCGACGGAGCAATCGATCCCGTTATATCCGGTGGGCGCGTCGAGTGTCTGCGCGAGCTTCTTGCTGCCGTGCCGGTATTCAAAGATCTCGTTGTTTCCCAAGTTCGTAACGAACACGCTCCCCGAGGCGTCGACGCACTCTCCGGCCAAATAAGAAAAGTTGGGATTCGTGACGACGCCGACCAGCTTGCCTTCAGGATACGTGTACATGGATAGGCCCTTACCTAGGGTGCCGACGTAAAGAAGATCGCTCGTCGCTGCCTCGGGCAAGACCCACGACCCGGCGTGATCCGCCTGGGCCGCACTCGCGTGGCTTTGCGGCATCAAGCGGGGCGCGCCGACCAGCGGCGCGGCTTGGCTGCACGCAGCCAACGCCGCGGCAGCGCCAATGCTCAGAGGGTAACGGCTCGCGAAGGTCCTCATAAGCTATCGTTAGTTATGTGGACTCCTCGCTTCCTTCGTTGGAATAGCAGACATGTGCGGCGAACATTCTTAGCCGCGTGTTCGTTCAGCTTCAGGGGGGCGCTGCACTATGACGGTCTTGGTTCGCTTCGCACTTAGCATCGGCGCGGCCGCCCTTTTTGGCAGGGTGCGGTGGATCGCAGTCGCCGATCGCCGCTGCACCGCGTTACGACGGAGCGAGCGCAGCGGTTGCGAGAGGCTTTGGAACGGTCATCGCGATGACAAAGTCCGGTAACGCAACGGTGCTCCACACCTTCGGCGGGGGCTCTCGGGACGGTTCAAAATCCATACGCCGGACTCACCGACATGAACGGCACGCTCTACGGAACGACACGGAGAGGTGGCACGCACCACCGCGGAACGGTCTTCGAGATCGCTGCTTCCGGCGCGGAAACCGTCCTCCACAGCTTCGGCGGCTTGGGAGACGGGGAAGATCCGTTTGCCGGGCTCGTCAATGTCAACGGCACGCTCTACGGCGCCACGCTGCGCGGGGGCGCCCACGATTACGGAACGGTCTTCTCGATCACACCGTCCGGTGCAGAAGTCGTACTCCACAGCTTCAAAGGCAGTCCGCACGACGGCGCATACCCAGCCGGAAAACTCCTCAACGTCAAAGGCACACTCTACGGCACGACCAAGTGGGGTGGCCGGGGACGCTGCGAGGCCGGCTACCACCACCGCAGCATTTTCGGATGCGGCGCGGTTTTTAAGATCACGCCGTTTGGTAAGGAAACGCTGCTCCACAGCTTCGACGGGACTCACGGTTGGACTCCGATTGGAGGCCTCATCAACGTCAACGGCATTCTCTACGGCACGACGGCTTTCGGGGTGCAGGGCGTAGGCTGCGGAATTGTCTTCAAGATCAGCACGTCCGGCAAAGAATCGACGGTCTACAACTTCCCCCCAGGCAAGGAGTACGGCGATGATCCAGAAGGGGACCTCCTCAACATCAACGGCACACTCTATGGCACCACGGAGCACGGGGGCACGGACAACAAGGGGACCGTTTACGCAGTCACGACCTCGGGTGCGCAAACCGTGCTCCACAATTTTGCCGGCTCGCCGGACGGCAGTTACCCGTACGCAGGCCTCATCAACGTCAGCGGCACGCTCTACGGCACCACCACGACAGGGGGCGCCTCCGACTACGGCACGGTTTTCGCGATCACGACGGCGGGTGGAGAGAGCGTGATCCATAGCTTTCGTCGCGACTCGGGCGGCGGACACCCGTATGCGGGCCTCCTCGACATCAAGGGCACACTCTACGGGACTACCTTCTTCGGGGGCGCGAACTAAAGACGCGACGGCGAGCTGGTCGCACACTCCGTGCCGTTCTGGCTATGAGCCGTTGAGGGCGTTTTGAGAACCGAATCGAAGCGGTCTAATTGAAATGGGCAGACAGGTAGCTATCGTGGTTTACGTGGTGACGATGGCAGCCGTCACAGTCGGTGTAGATTTCGCGTTCTTCAGAAACCGATTCTGGGAACGATTAATGGTAAATATTGGAATCGTCTTGGTGTTCGCAGCGTTTTACGCGAGATTCCTGAGGCGTCCATGAACAAGGCGCCACAGCGCCTTAAGATTTATTCCGCCGCGCACAAGCGCTCGCAGTCTCGCGCTGGTCAAAGCTGGGAACTGAGGGTCTCGCGCCGAACATTCCTTAGGCGTCGATCGGTTCATGGAGCGAGGAGCAAGGCAGATGAAGAGCTTGGATTTCAGCCGCTGCGCGCTGAGCGGCTGCGTGGCGGTGGCAATGCTGACAGGTTGCGGCGGCTCACAGCCGCCGATCACGGGGTCTGGCAGCGCGCCTCAGACAATGGTGCTCCCAAACCAGAGCGTGCGATCCGCGATACTGCCAAACGCGAAAAGTACAGACTTGCTCTATCTGGCGTCCACGGCCGGGGGGCATGTCATCTCGTATCCCGCAGGCAAGCTAGTCGGATCTTTTGAGCCAACCAAAGACCTGGAATGGTCGTATCTTTGCTCCGACGCCACCGGGAACGTATTCCTTACCAAATTCAAGTACGGCTCTCCAAACATACTCGAGTATGCGCACGGCGGGACGAGCCCCATCGCAACGTTACACGATCCGGGCTACCCGTGGTCCTGCTCCGTTGACCCAACCTCGGGCAATCTCGCCGTGGCGACGTACAGCGGAAGCGGCGGAGGGAATATCGCAATCTTCCCCAGCGCGCAGGGCAGTCCGAATATTTATCGGGACCCCAATATCTCGACCTACGTGTATTGCGCCTACGATGGCCAGGGTAACCTCTTCGTCGACGGCTCACAAGGATCGAAAGGTGTACTCGCAGAGCTTCCGAAAGGCAGCGCCACTTTCACAGATCTGACGGTCAATCATCGCTATTACGGGGGAAGCGTCGTCTCGTGGGATGGCAGTTACGTAACGCTGGCCGATCCGATACAACACGTAATCTTACGGCTGGAGATTTCCGGATCGACCGCAACGGTTGTCGGGACAACGAATCTCAGAGACTGGCGTAACCGCGCGTTCAGAGAGGTATGGTTTTTCCGCAACGGTTTGATTACGCAGCCCTCCAGGCACGGCGACACAGGCGTATGGCGGTATCCCGCGGGCGGCAGGCCGACGAGGCTGTTCCGCACATTCGACAAGGCTACTCAAGTCTATGGCGTCACCGTCAGCGTCGCACCAAATCGCTGAGCTGCGCACCGCGCACAATGCGAGGACCGAGGCACACGTAGAACGTGGATTCTAGCCGCTAATGCCCTGAGCACCTGCGCCGCTGCTGCGTTGCTCGCAGCGTGCGCCGGATCGCGGCCGCCGATCGGCGCGCCGGACGCGATGCCGCAAAGCCATACGCTCGCTGCACACACCAATAACAAAAACTACAGAGTCGTGTATAGCTTTGGCGCACTCCCCGATGGGAACTACCCCGCCGCAACCCTGATCGACGTGGGCGGCACGCTGCTATACGCGCCACGGCCTTGCGGCCGCCTTGCCGATCGGCGCTGTGGACGCGAGGCCTTAGGCCGACGCGGCTTCCGCAAATCGTGGCTTGGGTGGTACGATGGGACTGAGCGCGGGTCAGGACATACCTGGTTCGCGATGCGTTCATGCTTAAGGGAGTCCAGCAGATGAGAATTTCAAACGTTGGCCGCTACGCGCTCGGCCTTTGCGCCGCGTTCGCGTTGCTCGCTGGTTGCGGAGGTGGTGGCCAGTCACAATTCGCGCCATCGCTCGGTCAAATCTCTCGAAGCCGGTTGAGCACGAGCGACGCCGCGCGCGATATCGACGTTGCGGTCGTACAAATGAAGTACAATCCGTCATGGATGCTTCCTGAGGCAAAGAACGAGCAGCTGCTCTACATCGCCAATTATTATACCAATATCGTCCGGGTCTACTCGTACCCCGCGGGTAAGCTGGTAGGATCGCTGACAACCGACATCTACACGCCGGATGGCGTATGCGTGGATAAACAAAGCAACGTCTGGATCGTAAACAATTATGCAGCATCGGGCGGTTTTAAGATCATTGAGTATAAACACGGCGGAACCAAGCCGATCGCTACCCTGATGGATAGTCTGGAATTCTCTGAGACATGTTCCGTAGATCCGACGACCGGGAACCTAGCCGTTACTAATAATTCCAGTTACAGCAACGGACCGGGCAGCGTTTCCATTTATACGCACGCCAAAGGGGATCCACAGACGTACGTGGATTCCAAAATAGAGACGATGTATTTCTGCGGATACGATCCCAAGGGCAACCTTTACGTTGACGGTCTCACCGCCGACGGATTTTTCCAACTTGCGGAGATCCCCAAGGGAAAGAAAACCTTCACGAACATCAAACTGACGGGCGGCACGATCAACGTCCCGGGGCAGGTTCAGTGGGACGGTAAACATCTGGCAGTGGGCGATCAGGACGCCGGGACCAAAATTTCGGGATACACCTATTCAGCTGTTTATGAGACTACAGGCGCAGGGGGAAAGATTGTCGGAACGACGCCGCTCGGCGATTCGTTGGATGTCGCCGGATTCTGGATTGCGGGCGACACGCTCATAGCACCAAACGCCCCCGAGTTAGCGAGCCAGAGCGGCGGGAACGTTTACTTTTACAAATATCCAAGCGGCGGTAAGCCCACAAAGAATCTCAAGAAGGGCTTCAGCAACCCACTGGGTCTGGCGCTCAGTCCCTAGCTGAAACTCGTATCTGTATCAGAAACACGGCCCCATTTTAACTTGCGGATCCGTCATTTCTTAAGCACATTCGATCGCTGCGGCAAAGCCGCTGGTGTTGGGGCGATCATTTGACGGTGAGGCTGGCTATTATGCATAAGATCAAAAGTCGATGCGGATTCAGGCTTGTCCTCGAGATGCTGCCCGCGGCTTAGCAGATGGCTCAAACCCCATCCTAAGCGACACTGCCGGGGCCTCGTTTTAAAAGGGGCTTAGCTCTTATCCCGGGATGATGACCTTGGGAGACAAGGCCTTTATAAACGAGGCCCCCCTCTGCCTGGCGCCGGGCTGCGAAGCGCTAAGCCGCAATACTACGCGGTCGCAATGCAACTTAAGCTACAGAAGCAACACGGCCTCGCTTTCGCGAAACCGTGTGCTGTTCTTAGCGTAAGCCGAGGCGAGCTCGTTGGTCTGATTTTTTGAGCGTGATGAACCAAGCCTAGTTCTTCATCGCGCTGACGGAAATGCCATAACCCGCCTGTACCGGGGCGATGTTTACGGGAAGGCTTCTCTTCGCAGCGCCGCCCGCGGTGTAGTTATAGTAGTTGACGTTGCCAGCGCAATCGATGTTTCCGAAAACGGCTCCGTTCATGGCACGCGTCGTACCACCGACGAAGATCTGGAGCGCGTCGGCGGTTGGGGCGGTGGTGGCACAGTTGCCGTTGTATGTGGTCGAGCTGATCTCGGTTCCGGTTGAACCCGAGACGGAGATTCGAAAGGCACCCATGATGTCCGACGGAGTGGTATTGGTGGTCGTGCCAAAGTTCTGATCACCGGCCTCGAGGTACGTGCCGTCCCATTGGACGGAGTCCGGGAAGCAGAACGGATTTCCGCACGCCTGATTCGGCAGCGAGATGACGCGCCAGGTGCTGCTGCCGGCGGGGAGTTCCTCGAGCTCTATCGAGGTGAACGTTGTGTAGTCCGATTCGACGAAGAGGTTGCCGCTAGGATCGTAGCCGGGGCTCCACATATAGGGCTCCAGCGCTGTGCTGAGCAGTTGCGTTCCACTGAAGCCACCTTGGAAGATGTTCATCGTGGAGTTGCCAAAGTTCGAAACCGCGATATTCCCGGTTGTCGGATCGACCGAACAGCCGAGCGGCATGATCGCGTTGGTAATCGCCACCGATGTGCCACTCGACGAGCCGTGCGGGAACTGCCAGAGAAGACCCGAGCCAGCGTCTACGATGTAAACGTTGCCTGCAGTGTCTTCGCACGAACCCGTTGGCATACTGAAGCCAAACGAGCCCGGGTGGAGCGTTCCGAATAGATGACCCGCCTGCGACTTGTAACTGTAAATGTCGTAGTTGCCGGTGCCGCCGGTGTCAGCGACGTACAGGAGATACTGCGTATCCTTCGCCATGGGGCTGACCCATGACTTCGCGCGATGGCGGCTTGGTATCGCTACAAAACCTCTGGCATTCGTCATCGCTATGAGGCGTCTGCTGGGGAAAATGTAATGGCGGCTGGGTGCGCTGCTCTGCGGCAGCCCGACGGCATTTGTGGCCGACGATGGCGACCCGCCGCTACAAGCAGCAAGCATCATCACGCCCGTTGCTAAACCGAGGGCGGCAAAACTCAAGATTTTCATTGCTCCAATCTCCTTTCATAACCGTGACCTGGATCAAGCTCTGCGAGAACCTTGACGGGTGCTCGGGCCAGGAGAGCTTAAATTGTGACTAAAGTCGCCTGTCCCCTGTAGCCAAACGGCTTCTTGGTCACGCGCACCCAGCGAGGCGGTCACATGGCCCGGCCGCCATGGTCACGGCGGCTGCTGCTCGGCCGGCTCATTTGGGGCACCCCCCCCGCGCCCGCGCGCGTGCGTGAATAACCGCGGTAAACACCTCGGTTCTGGGCGGTGTAGATGCGCTCGGGAGCCACCTTGCATAGCGGTCGCGAACTCATCGCACGATAACGCTAGACCGGATCGTACGTTAACGCTAGAGCGCAGCGGGCTGAACGCGAGATAACAAATATTACATCGCATGACACGCTCCTTACAGCCACCCGATCCGCCGAGCCCGTTCACCCAAACCGGGTGCCCGGCCAGCGCGACTCTCTAGCGCCGTGGGTACCCTCCCCAACACGTGCGCGCGTACGCGAAGTGCGTAGATTGCCGAATCGACGAAGCGGGAAGCGGACGTAGAGCAACTCCGGTGCCTGATACCTCGTTTCACCCACCCAGTCCCACGCGTCAAATCGATGAGGATCACCCCGCAACGAAGCACGGCCAACGTCGGCGAGCTTTAGGCTGCCCGGATCGAATACCAATGCATTGGACGGTTTCAGGTCCTGATGCGCGACACCTTCGCGGTGAAGCTGCGCTAGCGCGACCGCTATGTGATGAAAAGCCCGGAGAAGCCAACCTATCCCGATCGTAGGGCGTGCATCTAGGTGCTTGCGAACATCGCGAGATGCCAGTTCAAAAATGATGTAGGGTACCCAGCTATAAGCATTTCCCTGTTCGGCCTCGACGTCGCCGCTGCCGAGGACGCGGACTACGCGTTCCATCTCTGCGCACCGTGCCAACACTTTTTGCTCGAACGCGTAATCAACCGCCATCTCCGCGAGCACTTCGGCACGTGGCCGCTTGGATTGATGACGAAGAACCGACGCTAAATCGAACGCTTTGAGAAATGCCTTTCCCCCATCCCTTGAGACCATATACGCTTGGGAGAAGTTTCCGCCGGCGGCCTTCGGGTCTAGCTAGCGGTGGTCGACTAACGCGTCGACCCGCCACCCATTAAGAGTCAAGCCGACGAGCTGCTCCGCGAAGTTTACGCTGGGTCCGGCAGGCGTTGCGGTCATACTTGAATCGCGAACCATTCACTTTTGCAATCTCCGTGACCAGTATGTGACCAGCCGAGCCGTTTTTGAGCCAGGTCGGTGCTCAACTCATGGTGGGGAAGGTGGGAGTCGAACCCACATGAGTTGCCTCGGCCGCTTTTGAGGCGGCTGCGTCTGCCATTCCGCCACTTCCCCGCAGAGCTACGGCTGATTCGCGTCGAGTAGTCGCCGTGCCTCGGCGGCGCTGCGCGCGGCGTAGGTGCCGAGCCGCAGTTCTACGGATCTGCGCGCAAAAACGAGCGTGACGATCTCGGCGCCGCGAGTCCGGCGTAGATCCATGCGAGCGACGTCCCCGCGTCGCCAGCGCAGTATGAGTAGGCGTTCGCCGTGCAGGATTCCAACGGCATATCCTAACGGGGACGTAAGGAGCCTATCGCCTGACGTGAATGCAAAGCCGGAGATGCTCTCGAGACGCGCCGTCGATCCAGGGTTATGCGGATGAAACTCCTCGCCGACGACCAGCTCGCTGCTGCCACCGCTCAGCGTAAGGGTACGTTGAAAGAATCCGCCGCCGCTCGGTACGTCCGGCGCATCGTACGTGCATGTGACACGCTCGGTAGTAAACGCGTCGAGTCGGGTGCACTCGTACTCACGATTGAAGGTGCCCGCCGCGAGCGGATGGGTGTATGGCGCGATGTAGTCGCGCGAGGACGTCGCCGGCTGCGGATCAGTCGCATCCCGGAAGAGTCCGATGCTGGTTGCGGCGTTGCGGCCACCGTCGTCGAACTCCGCGATGCGTGCTCCCGCGAAAGGCGCGAAAACGATCTGCAAGTGTGCGTTGGCGATGCGGCTGCCTTCCGGATCGCGAAACGGTGGCGCGCTAGCAACGGACGGGCGAGGAGCCTCGCTCGGCGCCGGGGCGCTGACGCCGACGGGGACCACTCGCGCGCCGCCCGCCGGCACGTAGAAGGCTGGAACGCTAACCGTGCGACGAGCGAGTCGCACCCGGATGAGGCCGACTTCGCTCCTCCGCCCGCTCGGATTGATCGCGACGATAAAGCCGTATGAGGAGTCGTTGGCGAGCAGCAACGTTACGTTGCGGGCTCGCGGAACGCCCGGCGCACGAGGTACGTCGGCGGGGCTGGAAGCGAGCCGGTGCGCCGCCATCAACGTGCGCAGCCGCGCAACCGCGCCTGGTTGCAGGCCAGGCATCGCAATCGTGGATGGAAGCACCGGAAGAAGAAGCACGCCGGAGCGCGGCGAGCTTTCGGCTTGCGCCCGCAGATCGACGAGCGTGCAGTTCAATCCGCGGCCGTTGCACGCGCGCTGCATCGCGATCGTCGCAGCGGCAAACGCAGCGAAATCGTCGTTGCCCAAGCTCCCCGCGGCGTAGAGGCTCGGCGGCCAGATGATGGACGTATCGGCGGCAACGTGGGTTCTTGCGAGGAGCGTTCCGTATCGCCGGACGATGTCGCCGAAAACGTGGGTGGGCGCGTAGCGCGGTGAGGCGTGGAGATCTTCGGTAAGCGCGGCGTCCCAGGCGTAAGACCAGTTCGCCCACGGCGCCTCCCAGCCGTGGGGATCGATCGTGTCCTGCACCGGGAAATTTACGATACCGTGTGCGCCGTCGCGAAGCAGCTCGCCGAGCGCGATGCTCGTGTTCGACGGATCGCTCGGCCGGGGAGCGGCTTCATCCGCGGACTGCAGCCATCCGGCTTGAAACTCCGACTGCATCACCGGGACGTGCGCCTGCGTCTGAAGCAATCCGGTCGCGAAGTCGAGATCGGCGAGGTCGTGGGCACCGATGCGGAACGCATCGCTCTGGTACCAGTTTCCCCAGGCCCAGGCCGGCGAGCTGCTCGGCACCTTCATTTCGTAGGTATTGATAAACAGCGGGATTTTGTTGCCGGCAACCGATTCGACGGTCCCACGCAGCCAACGCACGTATGCGTGCCAGTGTGGGGCCGGCCACGTGTCGTTATCGAGGTATGCGCCTTGATCGTCGTCCAGCGCAATCGCGATCGCATCGCGCGAGTACGGCTCGACCGCTCGCAACACGTCGCGCAGCCATTGAGCGGCGGAGGCGAGATGCGTGTCGTTCGCAAGCCACTCGGCCGCGGCGGCGTCGGCGTGCGCGTTCTGCAACGTTGCGGTGGCTGGGTAGCGGCCTTCGAGCACGTCATGCAGTGGCATCTTATATTCCGGTCGCTCGAGCAGCCACGCCGGGTAGCCCCCGTTGCGCCATTCGTTACGAATTACCGGCCCCGGGCGCAGGATGAGCTTGAAACCAAACTCGTGCGCGAGTTTCAACAGGCCGAGCAGGTCTCGCCGGGGGTCGGTATTGCCGGCAAAATCCTCTACCGTGTCCGACGGTTCGTGCCAGTTCCACATCAGATACAGGTCCAGCGTGTTGATGCCCAGGCGCTTGTAGGTCAGCAGCGCCTCACGCCAGCGATCGCGTGGAATGCGTTCATAAAAGAACGCGGCGCCGTAGATGAAGAAGGGGCGGCCATCGACCGTAAAAACCGGATAGCCGTGCTCGGAGACCACGCGTGATGTCTTCCAGCCCACCCAGCTCGCCGTCGGTGCATCCGCGCGGGCGCCCATCGGCAGCACAAAAGCGACCAACGCTGCGAGCGCGAACGGCCACCAGCGCCGTCGCCATGCCGCAACCAGAAAGACCACCGCGCCGGCGGCGAGCCAGCCGACGCCTAACGCTATCGCCGCCGCGCCCGTCATCACGAACGCGAGGCTCCAACCGGCGAGCGCAAGCAATGCCGGCAATGGATAGAGCGGCATTCTAAATGGCGTGCGTTCGCCTCGCGCTCGCAAAAACCCCAACGCAAGGATCTGCGCGATACCCTGGATGAGCACGATGCCGGCAGTGAGAAACGCGATCACCTGATCGAGTGTGAAAACGCTAGCAACGAGCGACAGTCCCCCGACGGCCAGCAACGCGACGTAGGGGATGTCTTTGCGTGGATGGAGCTTTCCGAAGCTGGGAAGAAAGGCGCCGTCGCGCGCCGCTGCAAAGGAGATGCGTGAAAACCCGAGCAGATTTCCGTACAGCGATGCGAAGGCCGTAACCAAAACCAGCACCGTCACGGCCACGGCCGCGAGGCGTCCCCAAGTCCGTTCGACCACGAAGGCCCCGACGTATTGCGCCTGCGCGGTCGGCTGACCGTGCGAATCCAGCAGCGATTGCCACGGAACGGCGCCGAGCACGCCGACCTGAAGCAGGACGTAGAGGATCGCAACGATCAGCACCGAGAGCAGGATAGACAGAGGAATCGTGCGCTGCGGGCGTACGACTTCGTCACCGAGCAGCGCACTGTCGGCGTAGCCCGCGTAGTCGTAGAGCGTGATGAACAGCGCGACGCCAAACCCCGCGAGGAACCCGAGATTGAAGCGCACCGGCTGCGTTAGGTGAAAGGCTCGAGCGAAGTCGGCATGTGAGAGACCGGCCAAGGCAACCAACACGATGGTCAACGTCGCAGCAATGGCGAGCACCGCGCCCAACGAGGCGACCTGCGACGTGCGCCGGTACAGCAACACGATCGTAACGATGCCGATGCCAATCGCCGCGGCATCGTGCGCGACAACGTTGTTCCCCAGCGGCGGATACAGGTAGGCAGCATAATTGGCGAAGCCGATGTAGCCGCTGGCCAGTAGGCACGGGGCGTATAACAAAAACTGCCAGTTGAACAAAAAGGCCAGGGCCTTGCCGAGACGCTGAGGCCCGAAGACGTTGCGCAGATAAACGTACGTGCCTCCCGATCCTGGAAAACGCGACGACAGTTCCGCCCACACCAATCCGTCGCACAGTGCCACGATCGCTCCCGCGATCCAGCCAACCAGGGCCAGCGGGCCGCCGAGCGCGGCAATGACCAACGGAATCGTCACGAGCGGGCCGATTCCGATCATCGTGATGACGTTGATCGCAATCGCCCCACGCAAATCGATTGCGCGCTTTAACTCACCCACTAGTGCGTATTCACTCTAGGCTTCGCTTCTTCGTGCGACGAAGGGAATCGCCATGCAGGAGCGTTCACAACTTGCGCGGCTCCTAAGACTAGCCGGCGACGTTCGGATAGACTCCGTGCGAAGCGACGCGCTCGCTGGGAATCCCTTGGGCGATCCGCTGGAGCGCCTGGTCGTGGTTTATCTGCCCGAAGGATACGATGCGCAGGCATCGCGTCGCTATCCGGCGCTGTACGTACTGCACGGCTACACCGGGGACGCGGCCGCGCTGATCGCCTCGCGCCCGTGGGAAACCAACGTGCTGCAGTGGGCCGACCGCCTGATACAAGAGCGGCGCATGCCGCCCGCACTCGTCGTGCTCGTGGACGGCTTTACTCGCCTGGGCGGGTCTCAGTACGTCGATTCGATTCATAACGGCGCCTATGCCACCTACACCGTGCGCGACGTCGTCGGCCACGTAGACGGCAACCATCGCACGATCGCCTCCGAAGGCGGGCGTGCCGTCTTGGGAAAATCCTCCGGCGGCTTCGGCGCGATGCACTTAGTGATGGAATACCCCGGCGTGTTTGCAGCGTTCGCTTCCCACAGCGGCGATTCGTACTTTCAGTACGCGCACCCGCCGGCGTTTGCAACGGTTCAGCGCGTGCTGGAAGCGCACGCCTTTGACGTCGGCGCTTACGTTGAGGCGTTCGAGCGCAAGCCCAAGCGCAGCTCGGCAGAATATACAACGATGGAAATGCTCGCGTATGCCGCGGCCTACTCGCCCAGCAGCGCAACCGCGTTCGATCTCGATCTGCCCTTCGATAAGGCGAGCGGCGAATTGCGTCATGAGGTGTTCGCGCGCTGGCTGGCCTTCGATCCGGCCGAGCGCGTCGCCGGGCGGCGGGCGGAGCTGAGCCGCTTGCGGCTGCGCTATCTGGATTGCGGCCGGCGCGACGAGTATAACCTCGACATCGGAGCGCGCGTCGTCAGCCGGCGCATTCGCGACCTGGGGCTCGACGTGCGTCACGAGGAATTCGACGACGACCATCGCAACGTTGGATATCGCTACGCCGTCTCACTTCCGGCCCTTTCGGCCGTACTGGATCAGCAATGAAAGCGTTTTTGATTTTATCGGGCGTCCTTTTGGCCTTCTTCGTTGCGGCCCCGGTGGCAGCGCAAATCCCGCCACCCCCGACACCGTCGCCGGACCCGCACACGTACAGCGACCCCGCGATGGACTATACCGCGCCGCCCGAGGCCGTGCTGGTGGGCCGCCAGCCAACCACACCCGATCAGCTAGGAGAAGATCTTCAAACCGTGGCTATCTGGGTTTTGCGGCCCGGTCAAGAGGACTCTCGCACGATCCAACTCGCCATGGAATCCTATACGGGGGCACCCGATCAGTGGGAAGGGCAGTTCGAGAGCCAAACGCACGGTGCGCAAGACGGGACGCTGATCCGCAACAAGACGCCGATCACGCTGCTCAACGGAATGCCGGCCTATTTCGTCGAGGTTGCCTACGGCAGCGGCTTCGATGCCCGTAAGGAGTACGCAATCGTCTGGGCGGACGGCCAGCGCGGGATCGTCCTTTCGGAAACGACGCGGATGGGAGATGCGAGCGCGCAAGAGGCCATGCGCGTCCTCAAGCAGGTAACGGCGGTGCGTTACCCCGCATCCCAACCGTAGTCGCGTCGAGCGCGGTTCGAAGGTCCTCCAGCAAATCGGAGACGTCCTCGATCCCGACCGAAAGCCGTAACAGCCCGTCGCCGATGCCCCGCCGCTCGCGGTCCGCTTTCGGAATCGATCCGTGCGTCATGCGACCCGGATGGGTAATCAAAGACTCGACCCCGCCCAGGCTCTCCGCCAGACTGAAGAGTTTCAGTCGGGGTGCGAACTCCATGGCGCGCTGCGGATCGTCCATGACGAACGAAACCATTCCGCCGAAGCCGCTCATCTGACGCTTGGCGAGCTCGTGTTGCGGATGCGAGCGCAACCCCGGATAGTAAACCCGCGCGACGTCGCTCCGCGATTCGAGAAACTCCGCAATCGTTTGGGCGTTGCGCGCGTGTTCGCGCATGCGCAAGGCGAGCGTCTTTGCCCCGCGCATCGTGAGCCAAGCGTCGTTAGCGCCCGGAATGCCGCCCGCGGCGTTTTGCTGAAAGCGAATTCTGTCGTGGAGTACCGGATCGTCCGTGATGGCGACGCCGCCGATCACGTCGCTGTGGCCGCCGATGTACTTCGTAGTCGAGTGAACGACGATTTGCGCGCCCAGCGCGAGCGGCTGTTGGAAATACGGCGTCGCAAAGGTATTGTCTACGGCGACTATCTGCTCGCCCTGGCGCAGGGCCGCGATCGCCGCGATATCGACGATGCTCAGCAGCGGATTGGTCGGCGTTTCGACCCAAAACAGCTTCGTTGCAGGGCGCACCGCGGCGCGCACCGCGTCGAGATCGCGCATGTCGACGTAGGTGAATTCCAGGCCGCAGCGCTCCAGCACGTGCGTAAAGAGGCGATAGGTGCCCCCGTAGAGGTCCTCGCTCACGACGGCGTGATCGCCCGCTGAGAACAGCCCCAGAACGGCGCTCGTTGCCGCCATCCCGCTGGCAAAGGCGCTGCCGAAGCGCGCGCCTTCGAGCGAAGCCAGCTGTCGCTCCAAGGCCAATCGCGTGGGATTGATCGTCCGGCTATAGTCGAAGCCCTTGTGCTGACCGACGCCGGTTTGCGTGTAGGTAGAGGTCTGATAGATCGGGACGATCGTCGCGCCCGTCGTCGGATCCGGTTCCTGCCCAACGTGAATCGCCCTCGTGGCAAACTTCACTTGTGTACGACGTCTGAACTGGTCGAGAGAAACGTGATGATATCTTGGCGCGTGAGCACGCCGACTGGGTCGGCATCGTCGGTAACGACGATAGCCGGGTTCGCGAGGGTCAGGAGCTTATAGGCAAGCTCGATTTCCTCGGACTGCTCCAATGCCGGAAACGGGCGCCCCATCACCTCGCTGACTGGTTGATGGAGGATGTCGGAGTGGTCGAAGACGCTCTGCATGACGCCGACGTCATTAACGCTTCCAACCTGCTCGTGTCCGTGCATGACCGGCAGCTGTGAGATCCCGTATTGGCGCAGGAGATCGAGCGCCGTTTTTACGGTGTCTTCTTGCTGGACGGTTATCAGCGGGGGCATCGGCGTCTTGCTGCGCAACACGTCCCCCACGGTCGCTCGGCGCTTGGCATCCGCGAGGAATCCGTTGGCGATCATCCACTCGTCGTTGAAGATCTTCGACATATAACCGCGACCGGAGTCGGGCAGAATTACGACGACGATCGCGTCGGCCGGCAGCGTTTTTGCCAGCTTGACCGCGGCCACCGCCGCGGTTCCCGAGGAGCCGCCGACGAGCAAGCCCTCTTCCCGCGCAATTCGCCGCGCCATCAAAAACGAATCCCGATCGGAAACGCGTACCATTTCGTCGATGACGCGCAGGTCCACCGTCTCGGGCAAGTAGTTCATCCCGATGCCCTCGACGGCATACGAGCGCGGGATGTCGCCGGAGTAAATCGAGCCCTCCGGATCTGCGCCGATCACGTGAACGGCCGGGTTTTTTTCTTTGAGAAAACGCGCGGTCCCGGAGATCGTTCCACCGGTACCGATTCCGGCTACGAAATGCGTGATGGTTCCGCGCGTTTGTTCCCAGATCTCGGGGCCCGTTGTATTGTAGTGCGCGTCGGGGTTGAAATGATTGTGGAACTGATTCGGCTGAAACGCGCCGGGTATTTCTGAGGCCAGGCGGTTGGCCACGCCGTAATACGATTCGGGCGAATCCGGTGAAACGTTCGTCGGCGTAATGACGACCTCGGCGCCGTACGCGCGCAAGAGGTCGATCTTTTCTCTCGACATCTTGTCGGGCATCACCAAAATACAGCGATATCCGCGAATGGCGGCGGCCATCGCCAAACCGGTCCCGGTGTTGCCGCTCGTCGGCTCGACGATCGTGCCGCCCGGCTTGAGCAAGCCCTGTCGCTCCGCGGCCTCGAGCATCGCCACAGCCGGGCGGTCCTTTACGCTGCCGCCGGGGTTGACGTACTCGACTTTGGCCAGCACGAGGCAACGCGCATCGTCGACGACCTTGTTGAGCTTAACGAGCGGCGTATGCCCGATTGCCTCTAGCGCATTTTCGCAAAAGGCGAGGCCGGCCGTTCGGGACGACGGTGCGGTGCTTGCCATAGGACCGGCGGCTTCCGCGCGGCGAATCAGTTCACCTATGAAACCGCTTGCCGGCCGACTCTTCGTCGCAATAGCTATGCTGCTGTTGGCGGCTACCGCATGCAATAACGATGCGCTTCCGCCTGCAGCGGGCTACGCTGCGGTAACGGGAACCATCCTGGATGCCGCCACGAGTTCACCGATCGCCGGCGCCGTGATCACGATCGACACGGTCCTTACCGCGACGACCGATGCCGCCGGAAAATACTCGATCGATAAGGTTCCAAGCGGCATTGCCGATTATTCCGTGCAAGCCAAAGGCTATCAGGCGCTCTCGGCGAGCACGAACATCGAACCCGGTAAGCCATTCGCGCTGAATCTCACGTTAGCCCAGCAACCACCCCACGACTAACACAGCGCAGAATATTATCCGAAGGCGGTAGAACGGCGGTAAGCGCTGGCGGGCTTCACCAACGTGGCGCGATCGGCGACCGTGCGGTCGACGATGCTCATCACTACCGTGGCGAGCTTGTCGGGGTCGTGGCGTACCATTTCCGTTTCACCGATTACGGCTGCGGGAACCGGCTCTAACCCAAGGGCTGCAATCCGTTCCAGGTCGGGCTCGACGGGAACCTGACGCTCCTGCGCATACGCTGCAAGCAGTCGCGAAGGTGGCTGATCGTTGACGATCACGTAATCGCATACCCGCTCTCCCGCGTTCGCGAGCAGGGCCTTTACGTGATCGGCTGCGTTCATGCCATCAGTTTCTCCAGGCTGCGTCATCACGTTGCAGACGTACACTTTGACCGCATGCGCGTCGGCTACCTCACGCGCGATCCGGCTCACCAAGAAGTTCGGTACGACGGAAGTGAAGAGCGAGCCGGGCCCAAGAACGATCGCATCGGCATCGTGAATCGCTTCGATAACTTCGTCGAGCGGCGCAGCCGCCGGTGGATCGAAAAAGACGCGTTTGATCGGGCGCGTCGCTCTGGAAATGTTCGATTCGCCTTCGACAATCGTACCGTCATCGAGTTCGGCGCAGAGCCGCACGACACCGAGCGTTGCCGGAAGGACGCGCCCGACGACGTTGAGCACCCGGCTCGACTCCTTGATGGCTTGATCGAAGTTGCCCGTGATGCCGCTCATGGCGGCCAGGAAAAGATTGCCGAAGGAGTGGCCGCTTAGCCCGCCGCCTTCGGTAAAGCGGTAGCGAAACAGATCCGTGACCAAGGCTTCGTCGTCGGCAAGGGCAACGAGGCAGTTGCGAATATCGCCGGGCGGCAGTACGCCGAGCTCCTTCTGGAGCCGTCCCGACGAGCCGCCATCGTCGCTAACCGTGACGATTGCCGTCAAATTGCTGGTGCGGCGCTTTAATCCGCGCAGGAGCGTCGAGAGACCGGTGCCGCCACCGATCGCGACGATCTTGTAACCTTGCTGAAGGCGCCGCCCGGCCAGCGCGTCGCGAAATCCTTTTGGAGTGCGATCGCGCGCGGTGCGCACGACCGCGCGCAACCCCATCCAGATTCCCGCGGTGATTGCGACGAGTCCCCCGATGCCCAGAATCCAGGTTAGGTACGCGGGCGGAAAATAATCGTCAACGATGTCGTCGAGAATCTCGTTGACGTGAATGCCCGTGCCTTCGGCAATGAACCATCGGGTAACGGCGTCGAGCAGCAACACGATGCCGATGGCGCCGAGCAGGATCCAACGCTTCACGCCGAGACCCGGCACGAGCCAGTGCATCGACCGTGCGACACGCTCGCGCATCATGCCACCCGCGCTAGGTCGCGCGCCTCGAAAGCCAAATCGAGCCTAGTGTCGTTTGCAAAGCGTTGCATCAGACGGCGGGCAACGTACACGGAGCGGTGTCGGCCGCCCGTGCAACCGATCCCGACGGTGAGCTGAGTCTTGCCTTCGGCGAGGTAGCGCGGCATCAGGTAGTCGAGCAGATCGCCGACCTTCGCAAGGAACGGCTCCAGCGAAGGGTCATCCTCGATAAATGCGCCGACCGCCGCATCCTCCCCCGTCTGGCCGGCAAGCGGTTCCTCGTAGTTGGGATTCCGCAAGAAGCGCACGTCGAAGAGCAGATCGAGGTCGGTCGGCACGCCGAATTTGAAACCGAACGAAGCAAACGTTACGGCGAGCCGGACGGGGCCGTCGGAGCAGAAGGCCGTGGCGATCCGCTCCTTGAGCGCACCCTGCGTGAGACTCGTCGTATCGATGACGATGTCGGCCCGCTCGCGCAGTGGAGCGAGCAGGCGCCGGTCGGCCTCGATGGCTTCGCGCACCGAGCCCGCTTGCGCGAACGGGTGGCGCCGCCGAGTTTCGCTGAAACGCCGAACGAGCAGTTCGTCGGCCGCGTCCAAGAAGAGCACCTTGGCGTTGTGGGTATGGATGACTCGATCGATTGCGGCGCGAGCATCCCCCAGGCGCAAGTCGCTACGCACGTCCAGCGCAATGGCGACGTCCCGCGCCGCCGACTCCTCTAAGGCCGCAACCGCGGCGTCGAGCACGACGGGAGGAAGGTGTTCGATGCAGTAAAATCCCAAATCCTCAAACGACTTGATCGCTTGGCTCAAGCCTGCACCAGAGAGGCCCGTCACGAAGACGATGCGCAGCGAATCCATATGAAGCTCTTTTCGCCCGAACGCGCCAACGCCCTCATTTTGAAGTTGGAGCCGCTCATCGAGGAGCTCTTGAACCGGCGTCGAGAGCTCGCCATTAAACTGTTGGAATCGGATCCGGCGCTGCATCATTCCCAACCCGCCCGACGGCCACGACTCGCCGGCGTGCGGTCATCCTTGCCCGCGCCCCGCTTCGCCGAGCTCAAACACGAAATCGGCCGGTTGATTTACCGGATTGAGTCTTTTGGGTGCGTGGTGAAGGATATCGACCTGGGCCTCGTCGATTTCCCCGCGGTCCAGGATAACGAGCCGATCTATTTGTGTTGGAAGCTCGGCGAGCCGAAGGTGGCATATTGGCACGGCATTGATGAGGGCTTTAGCACCCGCCGCCAACTCTAGCCGGCCGCCGCCTCGGCCTCAACGGCCACAAAATCCTCGGATAGTCCTTGGAGACGTACTTCGCCGAAGTCGGCCGTATACGCGCCGCTCTCCGCTCCGGTGATCTCTCCGATCTCCGGTACATTTGCAAGCTGCGGAATCTTCGACCGAATCTCGTCGGGGATGCGAACGCGCGTGCCGACCGCTAAGGTGTTCTGATCGAAAAGCGCGTTGAGGCTTTCGAGCAGCATCGGTAACGGAATGCCGTAATCGACGCTAATGGCGCCGATCGTATGGGTTTCGCTGATCGCGCAGTTCGAGCAGCCGCCGAGGTGAAAACGCGCAAACACGCGGCGTGCGCCGGCGTGTACTTTGAACGCCTCATCGACCGTCATTTCCGGGCTAAAATAGGTTTGGTTCATCGTTCTTTCTCTTTCGCTACAACGCGCGCACTACCCCACCGGTTGCACCGGCGTCGTCCTTATAGCGGGGGCGCGCAGGCGGAGCACGCCTATAAGCCGGATTCTGTTCCCACGAATGGGTGATGACCATCTCTCTGGGACGCTTGTTACCAAGCGCCTCAATGCGACGTAGCTCGTTCGGACGGGCCGTCCTTTAGATCGAGCGGTCTTGCTTCAGGTGGGGTTTACCCGAGCCTGCGTCACCGCAGTGCTCTGTGAGCTCTTACCTCACAATTTCACCCTTGCGGCATGGCGGACCACCCCGCGGTATGTTTCTGTGGCACTTTCCTTCGAGTTTCCCCGACAGGACGTTATCCTGCACCCTGCCCATGTGAAGCCCGGACTTTCCTCCCCGAAGGGCGGTCATCCAGCGTACTCCGCGACCGTAGTATACCATTGTGCGATCATTTCCGCAGTATCGACGAGTCGAGGCCCCGGCCGGCTCACGTACGCATTTCCGTCAAACGGCAGAAGTCTGCCCTCGCGCACCGCGCGTAGCGTTCGCCATTGCGCGATGCCGGCGAGCTGCTCGATTGCGCTCCGGGTCTTTTCAAGATCGAAACCGCACGGCGCCACGATCACGACATCGGGATCGGCCGCTCCAATTGCGTCCCATTCGAGACGCCGCGAGTTCACGCCGGGATCGGCGAGAATCGGCGTGCCTCCGGCGAGTTCGATCAGTTCCGGGATCCAATGTCCCGCACTCATCGGAGGATCGGTCCACTCCAACAGCAGCGTACGCGGGCGGGCATGGCCCGCGCGCTGCCGTAAGGTGGCGATGCGCGAGCGCAACCATTCGATCAAACGCTGCGCGCCGTCCGAGCGGCCGGTGACCTGACCAAGCAACTGAATGTTCGCGAGTACGTCATCCAGCGACGAGGGCTCTAACGATATGATTCGCGCCTCTCGACCTCGCTCAGGGTGACAAGAGCGTAAACGCTTTGCCGCCGTCGCGACGATATCGTAGGAAACTGCGCAAACGGCGCAGAGCTCCTGCGTCACGATGAGGTCCGGGTACAACCGGTCCAGCAGTTCGGCGTCTAAAGCGTAGAGGCTCGACCCGGCGTGAATCGCGGCGCGCACGTGCCGATCGATCGCGCCCGCGTCGCGTAGTTCCGGGCCGGTGGAAGAAGTAGCCTTTGGCAGGCGCACGGCTTCCGGTGGATGGTCGCACTCGTGGGTTACCGCAACGACGTCGTCGCCGGCGCCGATCGCAAAGAGAATCTCCGTCGCACTCGGCAAGAGGCTGACAATGCGCGTCGGGCTACTCTCCTTGGGCGAGTGAGTAGCCGCGCTCGCCGTTGAACGTGTACAGACCTTCGGTCTTGATCACGTCAAAACCGGCGTTTTGTGCGGCAGCTAGCAGTTTGATCACGTGCTCGGCACTAAACGGTTCGTCCTCGGCCTCGAAGCGGCAGGACCAGTGATCGCTCCAATACGTGTCGGGGTTGCCGTTGGGCCACACTTTCGTGCCGCGATTGCTGATCGTCGTCAGCTTCGCACCCGAGACGTTGAAGCGCTGCATGATCGCCGCAATCAGATCCGGGTCCCCGTCTCGACGGTCGATAAAGAGGTCGACGCCCGCTCGCAGCTTCATCGGCGGTTTTCCGGCCGGCCGAATCGCTAGGTTCATCTGGGATTCTTTATCGTACTCGGCGGGTTTCAGGTGCTCGGGCTTTTTGTCAAGGCGCGCGATCACGGCGTCCGCGAACTCCTTCGTCCCTACTTTTTTACGGGACGTGCCATCCTTGTAAATGTCGTAGGTATGGATCCCGTCTTCGATCGTGCGCAGCCAGGCGTTGTGAACCCGCTCGGCGACGTCGGCTTGACTAACGTGTACCAGCATCAGAATCGCACCGTGCAGGAGGCCGGACGGATTGGCCAGGTTTTGCCCGGCGCGCCGTGGCGCTGAGCCGTGGATCGCCTCGAACATCGAGCAATGGTCCCCGATGTTTGCCGATCCGGCCAGTCCCACTGAGCCGGTGATCTGCGCCGCGACGTCGGAAAGCACGTCACCGTAAAGATTCGGCATCACGATCACATCGAAAGCTTCCGGGGTGTCGGCCATCTTGGCGGCCCCGATGTCGACGATCCAGTGCTCGCTTTCGATCTCGGGATATTCCAGCGCGATCTCGTTGAACGTGCGATGGAACAAGCCGTCCGTGATCTTCATGATGTTGTCTTTGGTGAAGCACGTCACTTTTTTGCGCTTGTTCGCGTGCGCGTACTCAAAGGCGTACCGGATGATGCGCTTGCTGCCTGGGCGGGAAATCAGCTTGAGGCACTGCGCGACCTGGTTCGTCTGGCGGTGTTCTATGCCGCCGTAGACGTCCTCTTCGTTTTCGCGGACGATGACGATGTCCATCTGCGGGTGCTTCGTTGCAACGTAAGGGTGCAGCGACATGCAGGGCCGCACGTTAGCGTACATGCCCAGCGTTTTTCGAACCGTTACGTTGAGGCTCTTGAAGCCACCGCCCTGCGGCGTCGTTATCGGCGCCTTGAGGAAAACTCGCGTGCGGCGCAGCGACTCCCAGGATGCCGGCTCGATCCCGTTCGTGAGGCCTCTGTTATAGACGGATTCGCCGATCTCGATCCGCTCGAGTTCAACACGCGCGCCGGCTGCGTCGAGAATGCGCAGCGTCGCGGTCATGATTTCCGGCCCGATGCCGTCGCCGTAGGCGACCGTTACGGGCGTCTTCGTCGCTACGCTGCTACGCAACGGAACTTCGCATACATGTAGGGATAATCGTCGTAAAACCAGTTTCGAAACGACCGGCGAATCAGCTGCACGGGAGTGACCGGCGACGCACCCTTCATCACGTAATGTTTGCCATCGAAGAAGTCTGTCGAGTACTGCGGATACGACGCCATGGGCTCAAAGCCGGGCAACGGGGCAAACGGGGTCGACGTCCACTCCCAGCCGTTGCCGACCAAGTCTGCGACGCCCCACGCGCTCGTGCCGGCGGGATGCGCGTCAACCGGTTCGGGATCGAAGCGCGCAAAATCGAAGTTGCCGTGCAGGTTGCTGGGCGCCTCGGCGCCCCATGGGAACGCCCGCTCTTCGCCGCCGGGCGTGCCGAACGCGGCCCGATGGTACTCCGCCTCGCTCGGCAAGCGCATTCGCGCCCACCGCGCATAGGCTTCGGCCTGCCGATGCGTTACGTAAACCGGCCACGATCGGGGAAGCGGAATCTCCTCGAACTGGGCGCGTAGCCGCCATTCCCCATCGCGCTCTATCCAGAACACCGGAACCGGGCCGCCGTCGGCAACGAAGCTCAACCAGTCACCGTTGGTTACGGGGTGCGCCGCGATGTCGAAGCCCGGCACCGCGAGCTCGCTACGACGAAACTCGTTATCCCAGGCGAAGAGAACCTCGTCCGGCTCGACGCCCAAGGTCGCGGTTCCCGAAGCGACGCTTCGAAACTCTTGCTTTGGAATCGCATGATCCTCGTGGCGCGCGGGGATGCGGCGCTTGCGCGCATAGTCGAGCTGATGAACGATGTACATCAGCGTCTCTTGATGCATCGCTTCATGCTCGAGAATCGTATAGCCGGCCTGTCCGCGAACGAGCCTCGGCACGCTCGCATCCTCGATGTGCCCGAACTCGAGCGCCCGTTCCACGCGATCGTCGCACTGCGCGGCAAACGCTGCAACCGCCTCGCGCGAAGGCCAATCCGATCGGTCGTGGCGCCGCGCCTCATCGCCGCTTGCCGGGTCTATGCCGCGCTCGAACAGCCGCTCCAGCGCGGAATCGATCGGAGCCTCGCCGAGCCCTCGTTCGTTAAGGATCATAAAGCTGAACGCCGGAATGTGCCCTTCATAGAATGCGAACGGATGGCGCAGCGGAATGGGACGGTCGTAAAACGCGTCGCCGTGAATCAATGCGAAGAGCGTCGCGGTTCCTCCGCGATTGCGCCGGTACCAATCTACGAGGTTGGGGCGGAGTGCGGAGACTATAGCGTTCCTCGCTTTTCCTGCTCGCGCTCGATCGAAACGAAGAGCGCTTTGAAATTTCCCTTGCCGAACGAGAGACTGCCTTTGCGTTGGATTATTTCGAAAAACAGCGTCGGCCGGTCCTGAAGCGGCTTGGTGAATATTTGCAACATATAGCCCATATCGTCGCGATCGACGAGGATCCGCAGCTCGCGCAACGTCTCCATCGCTTCGTCGATGCGCCCCACACGTTCTTCGAGCATATCGTAGTATGAGTCCGGAGTATCGAGGAACTCGACGCCGTTGGCCTTCAGGGCCCGAATCGTCGCGGCGATGTCGTCGGTGCGGATGGCCATGTGCTGGACGCCCGCGCCGCGATAGAACTCCAGATATTCCTCGATCTGCGATTTCTTTTTGCCCTGGGCCGGCTCGTTGATCGGAAATTTTACTTGATGGCGTGGGTCCGTCATGACCTTTGAGCGCAAGGCCGTGTATTCGGTTGAAATGTCCTTGTCGTCGAACGAGACGAGCTGGGAGAAGCCAAAGACGCGCGCGTAGAAATCGCCCCAGGCGTCCATCTCGCCCCATCCCACGTTCCCGACGCAGTGGTCGATGAACTGTAAATCGGGCTTGGCCGCATGCCCGCTCGTTTTCCGAGCTTCCACGAATCCGGGCGCAAAAATTCCATGGTAGCCGTCCCGCTGGATGAACGAATGCACGGTGTCGCCGTAGGTCGCGATCGTCGCCTTCACGATTCGCCCGCTGGGGTCTTCAAGCACGGTCGGCTCGAGAACGACCCGCGCGCCGCCGCGCACGGCCATCTCAAACGCTGCGCCGGCGTCTTCCACGAGGATCGCGATGTCCTTTATGCCGTCGCCGTGCAGCATAACGTGACGCGCGATCTCGTCGTCCGGAGCAAGGCTCGCCGTTAGAACGAAGCGCAGTTTGTTCTGCTCGAGCAGATAACTGACGCGATTTCGAACGCCGGTTTCGGGCCCGGCGTAGGCAAGCTGATTGAAACCAAAGGCCGTCATGTAATAGTGCGCCGCCTGCTTTGCGTTCCCGACGTAGAACTCGACGTGGTCCCAATCGATCTGTGCCAGCGGATTGCTGCGGGCCTCGGTCGCGGTGCTCATGGCCAGCGGACTTGGCGAAGGCTCGCGGGGGGCCCTGTCAAAGCAGCCGTCCATGGCCACCTCGACGGCGCTGCGCCCCTCGGTGCGCGCTGCTTTTGAAGCACTGATCGACTACGCCGGACTCTTTCCGCCGGCGCGGCTTCCAATGAACGCAGCGCAACGCGAATACGAAACGGCGCGCGCCGGTCCGTTCGCGTGGATATTGGGGCGATTCATCATCCCGGCCGCCATGCTCGAATCCGGCTCGGAGTTCAACGCAGCGTTTTCGACGATCCTCGACGGCGGCTCGGATCAGTTGACGGTCGCTGCCTTGCGGGGAGAGAACGTAGCGATTGCGGCGCTGGAGATACCGCTGCCCCAAACGCTAAGCCCGGATGCGATGCCCCGCGCGATTCACGAACTGCGCGAACGAATCGATGACGCCGGGCTCGGCCATCTGGCGACATTCGTCGAGATCCCGCGCTCCGAGCACTGGCCCGACCTGCTGCCTGACGCGATGAGCGCGCTGAGTCAGGCACGTCTCGGCGCGAAACTGCGTTGCGGCGGCGTTTCGGTCGAAGCGTTCCCCAGCGTCGAGGAGGTAGCGGACTTCGTCATCGCCGCGAATCGAAGCGGCGTGCCGTTTAAAGCGACTGCCGGACTTCACCATCCCATCCGCCACCGCGATCCCGCCTCCGGCTTCGTGATGCACGGTTTCTTGAACGTGCTCGCCGCCGCGGCTTTGGCACCGGCCGTCGACCAAAAAACGCTTCGCAACGTCATTGCCGAAGAAGAACCCCGCGCCTTCGCGTTTGACGACAGCTCCTTTGCTTGGCGCGCCGAACGCATCGGCATCCCCCGATTGGAGGCGACCCGGCGAAGCGCGTTCGTCGCCTACGGAAGCTGCAGTTTTTGCGAGCCGATCGAAGATTTGTCGGGACTCGGAATCCTTTGCGCGCAATGATCGCGCCGGCCGACACGACCGATCCCCGGCTCGAATCCTGGCTGCCCATTTCGAGGGACAGCGATTTCCCGATTCAAAACTTGCCTTTCGGCGTTTTTACCAAGAACGGCGCGCCGGCGAGAATCGGCGTTGCGATTGGGGAAAACGTGCTCGACCTGTTTGCCGTCGCGCAAATCGGATTGTTCGAGGATTGCTGCGAACCCGAACTGCTCCAAGCGCCGCTGCTCAATCCCTTGCTCGCCGCGGGGCGCTCGGTTTGGGGCCCGCTTCGCCAGCGCATTTCGTCGCTGCTTCGCGCGGACGGCGATGGCGCGCTACGCGGACAAAACGTTGATCGGCTGATCGTCGCGCGCAACGACGTCACGATGCACGTCCCGATGCACATCGGCGACTACGTCGATTTCTATTCCTCGATGGAACACGCCACGAACTTAGGCCGGCTTTTTCGACCGGACGCCGAAGCGCTGCTGCCGAACTGGCGCTGGATTCCCGTCGGATATCACGGAAGGTCCGCGACGATCGTAATCGACGGCACGCCGATACGCCGCCCACGCGGGCAGAGAAAAACCGCCGGTGCGGCGGCGCCGGAGTTCGGCGCGAGCCAGCGTCTCGATATCGAGCTCGAGATGGGCTTCGTGGTGGGGCCTGAGAATCAACTCGGGAACCCGATCACGGTGCAGGATGCACCCGAGCACATCTTCGGCCTCTTGCTGGTCAACGATTGGAGCGCCCGGGATGTCCAGGCGTGGGAATACCAGCCGCTCGGACCGTTCCTAGGAAAGTCCTTCGCGACGACGATCTCACCGTGGATCGTAACGCTCGAAGCGCTCGAACCGTTTCGCGTCGAAGGGCCCATCCAAGATCCCGTTCCCTTGCAGTATCTCCGTTGCGACGAGCCATGGGCCTATGCAATTGCGCTGGCCATCGACCTTCAAACGGACCTGATGCGCGGGCGCGGAATGGCACCGGCCACGATTTCGCACACGACGTTCCGCGATATGTATTGGAACGTCGCGCAGCAACTGGCGCACGCGACCGTCAACGGTGCGATTACTCGTTCGGGCGACCTGTTTGCTTCTGGGACGATCAGCGGCTCGGCCCCGGGAACGCAAGGCAGCCTGATCGAGCTCGCGTGGAACGGCGAACGCCCCATCGAACTTCCCGATGGCGAAACCCGTCGCTTCTTAGAAGACGGCGATGAGATCACGTTGCGGGGCTGGTGCGAAAAACCGGGCGCGCGCCGCATCGGGTTCGGTACGGCTCGTGGCCGCATCGAACCCGCAATCGAATCGGCTTAAACGCTCGTCGGCTGCTCGATCCAGGAGCGAAAGTATTGCGGCTCCTCGCATTCCAGCGCCGCTTGCGCGAGCATGAGCGGCCGAAAGGTATCGATCATCACGGCGATTTCGTCGGTTGATTTCTTGCCCAGGCTCGACTCCACCGCGCCCGGCTGAGGACCGTGCGGCGCGCCCGCCGCGTGCAGCGTGATCGAACCCTCGCTAACGCCGCGGCGGCTCATGAAATCGCCGCTGACGTAATAGAGCACCTCATCGCAATCGACGCTCGAGTGATTGTACGGCACGGGAATCGCCAGCGGGTGATAGTCGAAGAGGCGCGGCACGAAGGCGCAAAACGCAGCTCCCGGAGCTTCGAACGTCGCGTGCGCGGGTGGCGGCTGGTGCAGCTTGCCGGTAATCGGCGCGAACTCCTCGAGATTGAATGCGTACGGATAACAGTAACCGTCCCAACCAATCACGTCGCACGGATGGTTTTGGACAATGTAGACGGCATTGCGCCCACCGTTGGTGACGCGCACCTCGTAATTGCCTTGATCCGCGATTGGCGCTCTGAGCACCGGTACCCGGAAGTCGCGCTCGTAGTAGGGTGCGTGCTCTTCGAGCTGGCCGAAGTCGTTGCGATACTTTCGCGGGATGGTTACGGCGCCGGAGCACTCGTAAACAAGCATGCGCGTCGGCTTCGCCGGCGTCACGCGATAAATCGTTCCCGTAGGGACCACCAGATAATCGTGCTCGCGATACGCGAGCTCGCCGAACTGCGTTTCGATAACGCCCGTTCCGCTGTGGATGAAGAGTAATTCGTCGCCGCCGGTGTTGCGATAGAAGTACTCCATCGGCTGCTCCGCCTGCGCAATCGAGATGAGAACGTCATCGTTGCCGAGCAGCGGCGTGCGCGACTCCACCGGATCGCTTCCGAGCAGGAGCAGGGATTGCGTCTTGAGATGCCGATTTCGCAGCGGCTCGTTGGCCATCAGCTGCGCCCCAGGGCGATCCCATGGCCGCACGTCGAGCGTCGCCGTTGGCGGGCGCAGGTGGTAGAGCAAGGAGTAGACGCTCTCGAATCCCTTGGTCGAGAAGAGCTCCTCGGCGTACAAGCCGCCGTCGGGACGGCGAAATTGGATGTGCCGCTTATGCGGTACGGAGCCGGCGCGCACGTATGACGGCATCAGACGCTCTCGTTTGCGCTCGCGGCGCGTTCCGTCGCGGCAAAACCGTTATCTCGATGGGAGCCGTCGCAGAACGGCTTGGTGTGCGAACCGCCGCAACGGCACAGCGCCACATTCTCGCCCTCGATCGTGTAGGGGTTGCCGTCCGCGTCGGCGAGCGTGACCTTGCCCCGAACGAGATACGGGCCGCTTTCGCGTACTTTGATGTTTACTTCGTCCATATGGATGTTTGCCAATTCGACGCCGGGCCGCCGAGCTCCTAAGAAGTCACGGCCGCGATGCCGTTCCCTGCAAAATCGTGCGCGCGATGATATGGCCGCCTATTTCTTGCTCGAGTTGTGCACCGCGCGGCGGCGATTGGCTTGCGAGCCGCGCCAGGTCGAGCGCGTACAGCGTAAAGACGTAGTGATGCGCCGGTCCCGAAGGCGGGCACGGCCCGTAATATCCGGCCTTTCCGGCGGACGTCTCGCCGAGTTGGTCGGGCGAAAGCCGGGCATTGGCACTCAGGTAGCGCGTCGCCGCCGGCAGATTGTAGACGACCCAGTGATAGAAGCCGCCCGGGATTGGCGCGTCCGGATCGTGCACCACTAAGGCGAACGACCGCGTGCCCTCCGGCGCGCCGCTCCAGGCCAGTGCCGGAGAACGGTTTTCGCCGCCGCACTGCGTCGCCATGAGCTGCCGCGGAAGGGAACCGCCGGCGCCAAAGTCGCTGCTGTGCAGCTGCATCAACCCCGCTGCCGCCGCCAGTACGACGCCGGCCAGCGCCACCGTTCGAACCATGGCCGTATGGTATCATGGCGTGGCCATGATGGGAGTTGGGCTTCACGCGGCGTAAACTCGTGAACCCCGCCAGGACCGGAAGGTAGCAACGGTAAGCGAGCGCTTACGGGCGCCGTGATCCACCTGACTCTCGTCGTGGTTGACTCAACAGCTTCAAACTATGCCGTTCGCACCGATTTATGCCGCCGCCGCCGCTTTTGTGGGAGCGCTCCTCGCGCTCCTGATCTATCACCTCGCCGTGACGCGGCCGGCACTGGCCTGGATCGGCCGGCTGCTCGGGCTCCATGACGGCCTGATCGCCGGGGGCGCCGGCGGTGCGGCCGACCGCCTCGGCGGATTAGAAGAAGCGCGAGCCTCGACGCGTGCGGCCCTCGAGCGGCTTTCGGAGCGCATCGGGGCGCTCGAAGCGCTGGCTCGAACGGATTTGTCGCGCGCGGGTTTCGTCCGCTACGACGCGTTCACGGATGCCGAATCGGGGCTGTCTTACGCGCTTGCCCTGCTGAATCGCCAAGGCGACGGCGTCGTACTGACGAGCATCTATTCGCGCACGGACACGCGCACCTTCGGCAAGCCGGTTACCGCCTTCAAGCCCACGGTGCATGCGTCGGCCGAAGAGCTCGAAGCCATCGAGCGGGCGCGCGCCGCCCAATCGGAGAACCGGCAGTCGCCGTGAATCTGCTGCTCTGCGACCTTGCCAAAGTGGTGTACTACGCGGTCAACGTCTATACGTTGCTGCTGTTCGTCTATGCCGTGCTCTCCTGGATTCCCGACCTGCGGCGCGGGCGCTGGGTGTATCTGCTCGCCTCGATAATCGAGCCGGTCCTCACGCCGATTCGCCGGATAATTCCACCGCTCGGCGGATTGGATCTTGCGTTCCTCATCGTGATTCTCGTACTACAGTTTCTCATACGGCCCGCGCTAGCACAGCTGGTCTTCAACAGCTGCATCCCGCTCTTTTAGGAGCTCGCCCGTAACGTGGCGCTGAAATCGGATCGTCCGCATCGCGTCGACGTTGCAACCAACGTTCGTAACTTCTGCATCATCGCGCATATCGATCACGGCAAGACGACGCTTTCCGATCGCTTGCTGGAGATCACCCGTACGATCGCATTGCGCGATCTCGAGGAACAGGCTCTCGACGCGATGGACCTCGAACGCGAACGCGGCATTACCATTCGAATGCATCCCGTTACGATCGACTATCGAGCCCGCAACGGCGAGCTCTACCGCCTCAATCTGATCGACACGCCGGGGCACGTGGATTTTTCATACGAGGTTTCGCGCTCGCTGGCGGCCTGCGAGGGTGCGATACTGATCATCGACGCGGCGCAGGGCATCGAGGCGCAAACGCTGGCGAACTACCATCTCGCGCTCGAGCACGAGCTCACGATCATCCCAGTCATCAATAAGATCGACCTGCCCTCCGCGGACCCGGAGCGCGTCATGGGAGAAGTCGAAGAACTCCTCGTGATGGAAAAAAGTGAATGCATTCTCGCCAGCGCCAAAAACGGCGTCGGGATCGAGGAGATCCTGGAGGCGATCGTTCACCGGATTCCCCCACCGAAGGGGCACCGCGACCGTCTTCGCGGACTGGTCTTCAACGCGCAGTTCGATCCGTATCGCGGCGTCGTGAGTTACGTGCGCGTCGTCGACGGCACGCTCGCCGCGGGAACGCGGTTCATGTCGATGGCGCACGAGCGAGTTTTCGAATGCACCGAGGTGGGCTTGTTCGCCCCGAAGATGACCCCCACGGCATCCTTGGGAATCGGCGACGTGGGTTACGTGATCGCGAACATCAAGTCGCTGGGCGAGATCGACGTCGGCGATACGATAACCTCCGCGAACGATCCGGCGCACGTGGCGCTTGCGGGCTATCGTAAAGCGGTGCCGATGGTGTATTGCGGCCTCTACCCCAACGAAGGCGAATACGATGGCCTTCGCGACGCCCTCGAAAAGCTCAAACTCAACGACGCGGCTCTAGTGTACGAGCCGGAGAGCTCCATTGCGTTGGGTTTCGGCTTCCGCTGCGGCTTCTTGGGTTTGCTCCACATGGAGATCGTTCAAGAGCGCCTCGAACGCGACTACGGTTTGGAGCTGATCGCGACCGCGCCTTCGGTCGCCTTTCGCGTCGTGCGTGCGGACGGAAGCGTATCCACGATCGACAATCCTTCGAAGCTTCCCCCGCCCAATACGGTTCGCTCGGTCGAAGAGCCCTACGTCAAGGCGACGATCATCTCACCGCCGGAGTATGTCGGCGCGATCATGGAGATCACGCAAAACCGGCGCGGAACGCTCGGTAACATGGAATATCTGCACGATGGCCGCGTCATTCTCACCTACGAGATGCCGCTGATCGAGGTGATCGTGGACTTCTTCGACGCCCTGAAATCGCGTACCAAGGGCTACGCCTCGCTCGATTACGAGGTGATCGGCTATCGCGAGGGCGATTTGGCCAAACTCGAGATCCTGCTCAACGGGGAGCCGGTGGACGCGCTTTCATTCATCGTCGCACGCGACAAAGCGGTTGCGCGCGGCCGCGCCCTTACCGAAAAGCTCAAGGAGCTGATTCCGCGGCAGATGTTCGAGGTGCCGATCCAAGCCACCATCGGCGGGAAGATCGTCGCGCGCGAAACCGTCAGCGCCATGCGGAAGAACGTCCTGTCGAAATGCTATGGCGGCGATATCACGCGCAAACGCAAGCTGCTCGAGAAGCAGAAAGCCGGGAAGGAGCGGATGAAGCGCGTCGGCAGAGTCGAGCTGCCCCAGGAAGCCTTCATGGCCGTATTGCGACTGGGTTCGGAATGAAAGCGTACGTCGCGACGCATAACGCCGGCAAGCTGCGCGAGCTCAAGGCCATCTTTTCGGGGTCCGCCTTACAGCCGGCGGCCTACCGCCGGTACGCGCAAGTACAAGTAAAGGAAGACGCCCAGACGTATACCGGCAACGCGATTCTGAAAGCCGAAGCGCTAGCCGCAGTCTTACGCGAGCGCGGAATCGCTGCGGGCGCGCTCGCGGACGACAGCGGGCTGGAGGTCGACGCGCTTGGCGGACAGCCCGGAGTTCACTCGGCGCGCTACGGCGGCGAGACGATCGGCTGGCCCGAGCGCCGGGCCGCGCTCCTGGCGGAGCTACGCGGCGTACCGCCCTATCGGCGCACGGCACGGTTCGTGTGCGCGCTGGCCTGGTGCGAACCGGATCGAGAGCCGATCACGGTGATCGGTCATGTAAACGGCTACATTCTGGAAGCCGAATCCGGCGACGGCGGGTTCGGCTACGATGCACTGTTCTTTTATCCGCCCAGCGCGCGCAGCTTCGGCGCACTCAACGAGAAGGAGAAGAACGCGGTGAGCCATCGGCGTCGCGCCGCGGATGCGCTGCTGGCGGTGTTGCGCCCCGCGTGACTGAGATCGTCGTTCGCGCCAACGAGGACGACGTAGCCGACGTAGCGCGGCGGCGATGGAGCGACTCCGCGACCCGCCGTCTCTACCTCTATCTCGCATCGGTGGCGCCCAACGGAGTATGGGTAGCGCGTGACGAGGGTACTGTGATTGGAATCGCGATCGCCCACCAGCTAGAGACGGAATGGTACCTCAGCGATCTCTTCGTCGAGCCGTCGTTTCGCGGCCAGAGGCTGGGAGAAAGACTGCTTGCGGAGTCCGCTCGCGACGCGGGCGACGCGACGCGCTCGGGCTTTCTCGACCCCGAAGAGCTCGGGGGGATAGCATTTTTCGCCCGGCACCGCGTCGCGGCAAGGCTTCCGATCTTGCGCGTCGCGGGCCGCATTCCGAAGGAAGAGCAGCTCGCCGCGCTGGCCGCCGGCGCACACCGTTTCGAAACCGAGCCGCTCGACCCGATTCGGCACCGCTTCGCCCTCGACGCTCTCGATCGCGAGACGCGGGGAGCCGCGAGACCTGCCGATCATCTCTATTTCGCGTCGAACGCGGACGGAAGCGCGTTTTCCATAAACGGCGAGCTCGTCGGCTACGCATACGTCTGGCCCGATGGGACGCTCGGTCCGCTCGCGTCGTTTTCGCCGTCGTTTATCGTCCCGTTCTTCGCATTCGGCATGATCGCGCTCGCCCGCAAGCACGGGGCGTCATGGTGCCGCGCGCTCATTCCCGCCGTTAACGTCCGCATCGCGCGGGCCGCACTCGATGCCGGATTGAAGATCGAAGGCGTACAGCTGTTCGCGAGCGACACCAGTGAGATAGACATGTCCCGCTATATCGGCTATCACGGCCTGTTGTTTTGAAGCAGCTACTTGACATTTCTACTATGCAATGCTGCTGGCACAGTCAGATGACAAGATAACCCCGGTGAGAAGATGCTCGAAGTGCAAGGAACTCCTCCTGCGCAGTATGTTTGCTAAGTCCGTGGTAGAGCGGCGGCGCCGCGGGGGATTATGCAAACCGTGTCGGCGTGAATACGGACAGATCTATTACCATAAGAACAAAGCAGCCCTGAACAAAGAGCGCTGGATCAGTAAGGATCGCCGTCGACTCCGAAAGAGGGACAGAATAACCGCATACCTAGCCTTACATCCGTGCGTCGACTGAGGTCAGGCCGATATGAGAGTCTTTGAGTTCGACCACGTCCGTGGAGTCAAGAAGCACAACGTCAGTAACTTGGTGCAAAAGGGTTGGGGTTGGCAGAGGATAGCTTCAGAAGTCGCGAAGTGTGAAGTGCGTTGCGCAAACTGTCATCGTCGGCGAACGGTTGAAACGTTGAGGTGGCCACATGCGATCGATCGGGGCGTAGCTCAGCTTGGTAGAGCGCTCGCTTTGGGAGCGAGAGGCCCGCAGGTTCAAGTCCTGTCGCCCCGACCAACCTGCGCCCGTGGTCTAACGGGATAAGGCACGAGTCTTCTAAACTCGAAGATGGGGGTTCGAGTCCCTCCGGGCGCATGCTATAGTGGCGACTTGCGGTGACTGTAGCTCAGTTGGTTAGAGCGCCGGCCTGTGAAGTCGGAGGTCGCGGGATCGAAGCCCGTCAGTCACCCCAAAAACCGGCGGAGGACTTTAGCAGGGTATTCGATACTAAGAACGAGCGCGGCCGGACGGGCGCCTTTAGCTCAGTCGGTAGAGCAGCGGCCTTTTAAGCCGTTGGTCCCGGGTTCGAGTCCCGGAGGGCGCACATTCGAGCACCGCTAGCTCAATTGGTAGAGCAGGTGACTCTTAATCACTTGGTTGGGGGTTCAAGTCCCTCGCGGTGCAAAATGAAGCGCAGCCCTGCAGCATAGGATTCTGTAGGGCTTCTGCTTGAACGCTCGACCATGAAGCGCTTGCTGTTTGCCTGCGGTTTCGTCCTACTGGCGTGCTTGGGCGCGGAGAATACGAGCACGAAGGTTCAGAAGTTTTGCGCGGGATGCAAGTTTACCGCGGCAAAGCTGGCCGGATCCGACTTTACGCGCGCCACCTACATCGGTGTCGATTTCGAGGGGGCCGACCTCAGCGGCGCCTCGTTTCGCCAGGCGCGGCTTCTGGCAATAAACTTTCAGAGCGCCGATCTCCGCAACGCGGCCTTTGACGGAGCCCAATGCATGGCATGCAACTTCCTCGGCGCAAAGCTGGACGGAGCGACGTTTACGGGCACGCTGATGACGGCCGCAAATTTTAAAGGCTTCGCCGCCTCAATGCCCGACGAGCAGGTGCGCCAATTGCTTTCGGGATGCGTTGCGTGCAACTTTACCGGCAGCAACCTTGCGGGGCGCGATCTCTCCGGGATTCCGCTCTTATCGGTGGACTTTTCGCAAGCCAACCTGAGCGGGGTGCGATTCGACGGTGCGGTTCTGTGTTGGAACGTTGTCCAAGGAGCTAAGCGCCAGGCCACGTGCGACAAGATGGGCGGCGCTCAAACCAGTGCGACGAACTTTGCCAACGTCTTGCTCTGCGATGACCCGATGGACCGAAGCACCTGCGTCCCCGTCGACGCAGACATGCTGCGCCAGGACACCGGCTCGCCGCTGACCGGAGCAGCGCTGCCTTAAAACCGCGCTAAACTGCGCTAAACCGCGCCAAATCGCGCCGCAGAGAGGAAAAGCACGGGGGGCGTTCTATGTATCGGGGTCGCCGGGCAAGTGGCGGAACTGGCAGACGCGCTGGACTTAGAATCCAGTGGGGCGACCCGTCAGAGTTCGAGTCTCTGCTTGCCCACGTCCCGGCGGCATCCTAGCCCGCCTACAAGTATTGGGGAAATTATAAAGCGAACTTGCTTTTGGCGGTGCGATGACACGGTTCCGGCGGCGTCTGAATCCGCCGCGAAGCCTGGATGGCGAAAGCGGCGGAGAATCGAGTGAAGCCGAGCGCAGGACGTGCGAGGCGAGCGTCCGCAAGAACCGTGTCGTAGCAGCGCCAGAAGCAAGTGAACGGAACGTGCGGAAGTAGCTCAGTGGTAGAGCATCGCCTTGCCAAGGCGAGGGTCGCGAGTTCGAATCTCGTCTTCCGCTAATTTATTATGACGACGACCTCCACACTGACGCGGCTGGCTCCAACGCAAGTAGCGCTCGAATTCTCAATCACGGGGGAGGAGATCGCCGCCGCGGAGGAGCGCGCGTTTCGTAAGCTCGCCAAAGACGTGCGCTTGCCGGGATTCCGCAAGGGCAAAGTGCCGCGCAAGATCTTCGAGCAAAACTACGGCAGCGAAGCGCTGACGCGCGAGGCGGTGGACGACGTCGTCCCACAGATTTACGCCAAAGCCATTGCGGAGCACGACTTGGAGCCGGTTGATCGCCCCACGCTCGAGATTCTCGAGGAATCCGAAGGGCGGCCGACCCGCGTTAAGGCCACCGTGGAGGTTCGTCCCGCGATCGAACTGCACGGCTATAAAGGCGCCACGGTGACGCGGCCGGCCACGCCGGTAACCGACGACGACGTCGAACGCAGTCTCACGGCGCTGGCAAAGGAACGCGCGACGCTCATACCGGTGCAACGCGCTGCGCAACTCGGTGACGTGGCGACGCTCGACTACGCTGGAACGATCGACGGCACCCCGTTCGAGGGCGGGCGCGGGGAGGGGCAGGTTTCGGAGCTCGTGGAGGGCCGCTTCATTCCGGGCTTCGTGGCCGGCATCGTCGGGATGAACCCGGGTGAGAAGAAAACCGTCGAGGCCCGCTTTCCCGAGGATTACGCAGCCTCGGAGCTGGCCGGAAAGGCGGCGCAGTTCGAGGTTACCTTGCAAGAGCTAAAAGTGTACGAGTACCCCGCGCTCGACGACGACTTCGCGAAGGCCATCTCCCCCGACCGAACGCTCGCCGAACTCAAGGCCGACCTTCGCCGCCGCCTGGAAGCCATCGCGACCGCGAACGCTCGACGCGCGGTCGGCAACGCCGTGATGAATCAAGTAATGAACGCGCACGACTTTCCGCTCCCCGGCACGATGGTCGAAAGCGAACTCAATCACTTTATCGAAGACGCCGCAGCCTCGCCCGGAAACGCGGAGAAAACGGAGGCGCAGCTTCGAGACTCGTATCGCGCGGAGGCAGAATCGCGCGTCAAGGCCGCGCTCGTGATCGAGGCGATCGCCAAGGCGGAGAAGATTACCGCGACGCCGGCCGACATTGCCGCCGAGCTTGAAGCGCTCTCGCGGCGCTACGGTCAACCCGTGGCGCGAATTCGCAAAGCCTTGGGGAGCAACTTACTTTCGCTGATCGACGGCATCGTGCGCACCAAGACGCTTGACTTCCTCATCGACAACGCCATCGTGAGCGTCAACGAAGAAACCTCCGGGCCGCCGTCGTAGTTAAGAGCATTCGAAGGAGAACATTTTGGGACATCTGGTACCGATGGTCGTCGAACAAACCGCGCGCGGCGAACGCGCGTACGACATCTTCTCGCGTCTGCTCAAGGATCGCATCGTCTTCGTGGGCGGTCCGATTGACGACCATCTCGCAAACTTGGTCATCGCGCAGCTGCTCTTTCTCGAGAAGGAAGACCCCGAGAAAGACATCGACATGTACCTGAACAGCCCCGGGGGCAGCGTCACCGCAGGGCTGGCAATGTACGATGCCATGCGTTTCATCAAGCCCGACGTGGCCACGATTTGCATGGGCTTCGCCGCATCGATGGGGTCGATTTTGCTGACCGGCGGCGCGCCGGGCAAGCGCTATGCGCTGCCCAACGCCAAGGTCGTGATCCATCAGCCATGGGTCTCGCAGATCGGCGGGCAGGCCACCGACGTCGAAATTGCGGCCCGCGACTTGCTCGCGACCCGCCAGACGGTCGCACGAATCTACGAAGAAACGACGAACAAGCCGCTCGAACAGGTCCTTAAGGACATCGAACGCGACTACTATATGACGGCGCAAGAGGCCAAGGATTACGGGATAATCGATCAGATTATCGAAAGCCGTCAAGGCCTACCGATGCCGGCTTAAGGCTAAAAGGAGACCCGGATCCCCGATGTTCCGCTTTGGAGACGACAAGGGCCAGCTCAAATGCAGCTTCTGCGGAAAATCGCAGGAGCAGGTCCGCAAGCTGATTGCGGGGCCCGGCGTTTACATTTGCGACGAGTGCATCGAGCTCTGCAACGAGATCATCGAGGAGGAGCTCTACAAGAACGTCGATGAGAATCTGCGGCTTCGCAACATCCCCAAGCCCAAAGAAATCAATCACATTCTCAACCAGTATGTGATCGGTCAAGAGCGGGCCAAGAAGTCGCTGGCGGTCGCCGTCTACAACCACTACAAGCGCATCAACGTCGGAGGAACTGCCGACGACGTCGAGCTTCAGAAGTCCAACATTCTCCTCGTCGGCCCAACCGGCTCGGGGAAGACCTATCTCGCCCAGACGCTCGCCAAAATCCTCGACGTGCCTCTCGCTATGGCGGATGCCACGTCGCTGACCGAGGCCGGATACGTCGGGGAAGACGTCGAGAACATTCTCCTAAAACTGATTCAGGCTGCCGACTACGACGTCAAGCGGGCCGAAAAAGGGATCGTTTACATCGACGAGATCGATAAGATTGCGCGCAAGAGCGAGAATCCGTCGATCACCCGCGACGTCTCGGGTGAGGGCGTGCAGCAGGCGCTGCTGAAGATCCTCGAGGGCACGACGGCCAACGTGCCGCCGCAGGGCGGCCGTAAGCACCCGCACCAAGAGTTCATTCAGATCGACACCACCAACGTATTGTTCATCTGCGGCGGCGCATTCGACGGGTTGGAGCGAATCATCGAGTCGCGCGTCGCCGCGAACAACATGGGTTTCCGCGCGCAGCCCGAGGGCAAGCGCGACATTCGCGTCGGCAAGCTGCTCCAGCAGCTGATGCCCGAAGACCTGTTGCGGTTCGGCCTGATCCCCGAGTTCATCGGACGCCTGCCGATCGTCGTTACGCTGGACGCGCTCGACGAGCTGGCACTGCGTCGCATTCTCACGGAACCGCGCAACGCGCTCGTCCGCCAGTTCCAGAAAATCCTCAACATGGACGGCGTCGACTTGCAGTTCACCAAAGAGGCACTGATCGCGATCGCCAACAAGGCTCAGGGCCGGAAAACCGGCGCGCGCGGCTTACGTTCGATCCTCGAAGAGACGATGTTGGAGGTCATGTACGATTTGCCGTCGCTCCAAGGCGTCAAGAAGTGCGTCGTTAACAAAGACGTGATCGAGAAGAAAGAGTCGCCGACGCTCATCTATCACGAGCAGAAGAAGGACATGCCGGCCTAGGTCCCTGCCCTGCAGGAGCAAGAGGCCGCGCTGGGGGCGGCGCGGAACGCTGGCGCACCCATGGACCTCCCCAAGCAGTACGACCCGCAGGCCGTCGAACCGCGCCTCTACGCGCATTGGGAGCTCCACGGCTACTTCCACGAGGATCCCGATCCGGCACGGCCGCCATTCATCATCTGTATGCCGCCGCCCAACGTCACCGGGCGAGCGCACTTGGGGCACGGATCGACCTTCACGCCGATGGACGTCCTCACGCGCTACCATCGGATGCTGGGCCAGAATGCCGACTGGCTGCCCGGCGTCGACCACGCGGCGATCGCCACGGAAGCCGTTCTCGTTAAGCAGCTGGCGCGCGAAGGGCTGCGCCGCGAGGATCTTGGCCGAGAGCGATTCGTCGAGCGCGCCTGGGAGTGGTCCCGCACCTACGGCGGCCAAATTGACGAGCAGTTTCGCCGCCTTGGATTCGGTCCCGACTGGCAACGATCGCGCTTTACGATGGACGAAGGGCTCTCGTCGGCGGTGCGACGCGTCTTCGTACAGCTCTATCGTGAAGGATTGATCTATCGCGGAACCCGCCTGGTCAACTGGGATCCCAGCGCGCAGTCGACCGTCTCGGACGCCGAGCTGGAGTACGTGGAGCGCGACGGCCATCTCTGGCGAATCCGCTATCCATTCTCAAAGACCGATCCCGCCGCGGGCGTCGAGATTGCAACGACACGGCCGGAGACGATGCTGGCCGACGTTGCCATCGCGGTCCATCCTCGCGATCCTCGCTACTCGCAATGGATCGGCCGTAACGTTTGGCTACCGCCGTTGCTCGAGCGCACGATCCCGATCGTCGCGGACGAGGCCGTCGATCCCGAGTTCGGCACCGGCGCCGTGAAGATCACGCCGGCCCACGATCCGCTGGACTACGAGATCGGCGAACGGCACGGATTGCCGATGCCGTCGGTTATCGATCTCAAGGCGCGGATTACCGGTGTCGACGTACCCGTTGGTCCATACAGCGATCTCGACCGGTTCGAAGCGCGCGAACGCATTCTCGCCGACCTGCAGGAGCGAGGCTTCTTGCTCGAGGCGCAGCCGCATCGATATTCCCTAGCGACGAGCGAGCGCAGCGGCGACATCGTCGAACCGCTCCTCTCGCTGCAATGGTTCGTCAAAATGGCTTCCCTGGCTAAACCGGCGTTGGATGCATACCGCGACGGTCGCGTGCGCTTCGTTCCCGAGCGCTACGGCCGCACGTACGAGCACTGGCTTGAAAATATTCGGGATTGGAACATTTCGCGCCAAATCTGGTGGGGGCATCAGCTCCCCGTCTGGTACACGCCCGACGGACGCGAGGTCGTCGCCGAGACCGAAAATCAGGCGCTCGACATCGCCGCTCAGACCTATGGCACGCGCGAGCTGACGCGCGACCCGGATACGCTCGACACATGGTTCTCTAGCGGAATCTGGCCATTTTCGATTCTCGGCTGGCCCGACGCGACCACCGAGCTGAGCTGCTGGTACCCGTCGCAAGTCATGATCACCGGCGGCGACATCATCTTTCTCTGGGTCGCTCGGATGGTGATGCTCGGGTTACACTTCATGCACTGCGCGCCGTTTCCGGACGTCGTCATCACACCGACCGTTTTCGACGCCGCCGGACGCAAGATGTCCAAGTCGATCGGCAACGTGATCGATCCCATGGCGCTGGCGGAAAAATACGGCGCCGATGCCTTTCGCATCTCGATCCTTCGCCAGATGCGCCTCGAGGGCCAAGAGATTCGCTACCAGGAATCCCGCTGCGAAGAGGCCCGCAACTTCAATAACAAGATCTGGAACGCGACGCGCTATATCTTGGGCTTACCGGAGGGCCTTCCCGAAGCGATGACGCTGCCCTCCGATACCGCCCTTACCCACGCCGATCGCTGGATCCTGACGCGGCTGCGCTCGACGATCGTAACGATGGGCGAGCTCCTCGATCGCTACGACTTCGGGAACGCCGCGGAAACGATCTACCGCTTCGTTTGGTACGAGTTTTGCGATTGGTACGTCGAGGCAACCAAGGCCGATCAGAATCGGGCAACACGAGCGGCTGTGCTTTCCTTCGTGTGGAACAACGCGATGCGCTTGCTCCACCCATTGGCGCCCTTCATTTCCGAGGAGGTATGGCTCGCGTTGCCGCACGACGGGCAAACGATCGTGACTGCCACGTGGCCCGATCCACTCGAGGTTCCCGACTCGCCGGCGGACGCCCACGATTTCACGCTCTTGCAGCGCACGGTCGAGCGGGTCCGCAACATCCGCGCCGAGATCGGCCTCCACCCGCGCGAACGCGTGACTCTCGACGTACCGGCGAACGTTCCCGAGCCGATGGCGGTGCTTCTGGCTCTGCTTGCCACCGCGACGACCGAGCGCTGCGATGCCGCCGGCGACGGCCTTGAAGCCGCCCTTGCGGCCGTGGGCGTGCGCGCGTCGCGCGGCGTACTCGAGGAGCGGTACAACAAACAAGTGCAGCACCTCCGCTCCGAAATCGACCGTGGCGAAAAGAAGCTAGGGAACGAGGCCTTCGTGGCCAAGGCCGCCGGCGACGTGGTTGCGAAAGAACGAGAGAAACTCGACGCCTATCGTATGGAACTCGCGCGCGTCGAAGCCGCGCTGCGCGCGTTGAAGGAACCAGCATGACGACCAGCGCCTCACGTCGCGTCCTCGCGCGCCACGACGAAATCCAGCGCATCATCGCGCGTTTGGCTCATCAAATCCTCGAGCCGGAAGATGCGCAGAAGGGTCTAGTTTTGCTTGGCGTTCGGCGCGGCGGCGAGGCTCTCGCATCCCGGCTCGCCTTTGAAATCGAACGCATCTCCGCGCGCGCCCCGGCGCTGGGATTTCTCAACATCAATCTCTATCGCGACGACCGAGTGACGCACGAGTTGCCGGACTCGGCGATTCCGGTGGACGTATCCGGACGCGTGGTCGTCGTCGTGGACGACGTACTCTACACGGGCCGCACGATTCGCTCGGCGCTCGACGCCGTCACGGATCTCGGCCGGCCGGCCGCGGTCCGGCTGTGCGTGCTGGTCGATCGGGGCTTACGCGAGCTGCCGATTCAAGCCGACTATATCGGCCGGTTCAGCCCGACCACGCCGCGCGAGCGAGTCAAAGTCACCCTGGCGCCCCGCGCGGCAACCTCAGATGAAGTTACCATCTTAGGAAACTCACGTGCGGATACGCCGTAGTCTCATCGACCTGGACGATCTCACCGGCGAAGAGTTGGCCCACATTTTTGAACGGACGGAGCAGTTCGAGCGCACGACGCCGGGCCGGCTTCTCCTCGGCACGAGCTGCGTCAACATGTTTTTTGAAGAGAGCACCCGGACGTTCACCTCATTCAATATCGCGGAGCTGCGGCTCGGCGCCGACGTCGTGAATCTGGCTCCCTCGAAGTTGAGCCTCGCTACGAAAGGCGAAACCATCGAGGACACGGCGCTCACGCTAGGCGCGCTCGGCATCTCCGTCGTCGTCGTCCGCCATCACGAAGCCGGCTTCCCGCAGCGCGTGGCGCTCGCGTTTGACGGCCACGTCATCAATGCCGGCGACGGAGCGCACGCGCATCCCACGCAAGCGTTGCTCGACATCTATACGCTTATCGAAGAGTTCGGCGAGGTGAGTGGGCGCAGCGTCGCGATCGTGGGTGACGTCCTGCACAGCCGCGTTGCGCACTCCACTATTCGCGGGCTCGCGCGGCTCGGCGCGTCGGTGACATTGGTCGGCCCGGAATGCTTCCTGCCCAGCGGCTATGCGGGAAACGGCATCACGGTAGAACGCGACCTCGACGCCGTGCTCCCCCACGCGGACGCGATCGTCCTCCTGCGCATTCAACGCGAGCGCTTTGCGGAAATGCCGCTATCCGACATCGAATACGTCTCCCGCTACCGGCTCGATCAACGACGCTTAGGGCTTGTGCGCAAGGATACCATCGTCATGCATCCCGGACCCTATAACCGTGGGATGGAGCTCGACGACTCGGTGTTGGAGTTCGCCGGCTGGCGCTATGCCCGTCAGGTTCATCACGGCGTCGGCGTCCGCATGGCGGTCCTGGACTTCCTGGTCAACGCGCACGGAACATGACGGGTCTGCTGATCAAAGGTGGGCGAATCGTCGACCCGGCGAACTCGCTGGATGCTTTGCGCGATCTGCGCCTGTGCGACGGCGTAGTCGTTGAAATCGGCGAGCATTTGGAGCCCGCCGACGGCGAAAGCTTCCTTCACGTCGCGGGGGCGTTCGTGGCACCTGGCTTCGTCGATATGCACGTGCACTTGCGCGAACCGGGCTATCCGCAGAAGGAACGGCTCGAAACCGGAACCGAGGCGGCGCTGCGCGGAGGGTTCACGAGCGTGGCGTGCATGCCCAACACGAATCCCGCGCTCGACGACCCGGCGGTCCTGCACGCTCTAACCGGTGAAATCCAGAAGCGCGCCCGTTGCCGCGTGTATCCGATTGCGGCGATCACGCGAGGCCGCCTCGGCCTACATCCCTGCGACTTTCCTTCGCTCGCGCGCGCCGGCGCCGTCGCGTTCTCGGATGACGGCGACAGCGTAAAGGATGGAGACGTCTTGCGCGACGCGGCACTTCTAGCGCGCGAGCTTTTGGCGCCCTTTATCTCGCACTGCGAACCCGAAGACGCGATCGTCGCGCGCGACTTGAACATCGCTGCGGAAACCGGTAAGTCGTGGCACATCGCCCACCTGACGACGCGGGTCGCCTTGGACTTGGTTCGTTTGGAGCGCTCGCGCGGTTCCAACATAACGTGCGAAGTGACTCCGCATCATCTCACGTTCACCGGCGCGCTGAACCAGGAGATTGGGGTAGTCGCCAAGGTCAATCCTCCGTTGCGCACCGAGGACGACGTACGCGCGCTGCGCGACGGCGTGCGCGACGGGACGATCGATGCGTTCGCCAGCGATCACGCGCCTCACACCGATGCGGAGAAACGCGCCGTCGACAACCCCGCGCCGGGATTCTCGGGCTTAGAAGTCGCCGTGGGAGCGTATACCGCCGCATTGCCGGATCTGCCGGTCGCGCGTTTTGCGGCGCTCCTCTCGACCAATCCCGCGCGTATCCTCGGCCTGCCCGCAGGAACTCTGAGCATCGGCGCCCACGCCGACGTCACCATCTTTGCCGATCGAGCCTGGACCGTGGACCCAAATGCGTTTGCATCGCTGGGTAAATGCACGCCGTTTGCAGGGCGAACGTTGCCGCGGAAAGTCCTGGCCACGATCGTCAGCGGAGAGCTCCGCTTTCGCGCGCCGGAGCTCCCCGAATGAACGCGCCGCATCCCGCCGCGCTCTTTTTAGCCGACGGAAGCCGCTTTGACGGGCACGGCCTGGGGTTTGAGGGGACGGCCCTCGGAGAAGCGGTGTTTTACACCGGGATGACCGGCTACGAAGAGGCCTTGACCGATCCGTCGTATGCGGGCCAGATTCTCACCTTTACCTATCCGATGATCGGCAACTACGGGATATCCGGCAGCGCGGCGCAATACGGCCGTGCTTGCGTGGCGGGAGCGGTGATCAAGCAGATCGCCCATCATCCCTCGCACCATCTTGCCAAGCAGAATTTACCGTCCTGGCTCGACGAGCAGCGAGTCCCCGCGCTCATCGGCGCCGACACGCGTTCCATAACGATAACGCTGCGCGAGCATGGTACGATCTGGGCCGCTCTGGCCGTCGGAGACGCGGCGCTGCGCGGCGCGGAGCGGCGGCTGACCGACTTCGCGCGTAGTGCCAGCACCAGCGCGCTCGTCCCCGGCGTCGCGACGACGCGAGAGTTCGTGTGCGGTGCGAGCGACGGACGACCCGTTGTCTTGATCGACTGCGGCGTCAAGCGCGCGATTCTGCAACAACTCGAGGCGCTGGGCGCGCAAATTACGGTCGTGCCGTATAACGCGACCGAAGATCGAGTTCTGGCCTCCGATCCGGAAGCGGTATTCGTTTCCCCCGGTCCGGGCGATCCGACGGACCTCGCTGGAACCATCGAGCTGCTGCGCGGTCTCGTGGGCCGCAGACCGCTCTTCGGCGTCTGCTTGGGGCATCAACTCCTGGCGCTCGCCTGCGGAGGGCAGACGTATAAGTTGCCGTACGGACACCGCGGTGGGAATCAGCCCGTGATGGATCTGGTCGCAGGCGAGGTAATCGTCACCGCGCATAACCACGGCTACGCGGTGGACGCCGGCACGCTTCCCGCCGAGCTCGAGCCCACGATGACGAATCTCAACGACGGCACGAACGAAGGTTTTCGACACCGTACGCTGCCGATCGCGGCAGTCCAGTTCCACCCCGAGGCCTCCCCCGGCCCATTCGACGCACGCCGTATTTTCGCACAGTGGTTACGCGAACTGCCGCCGCGCTAGCGCTAGCCGCGGCAGCGATGCTGGCGGCGCAGCGGCCCGTCGGCGCGCAAGCCCTCATGCGGCTGGCCGTACAATCGTTCACGCTGTCCAGCGATAACGCGCGGCCTCGCGTCGACGAACCGTTCCACCTGATCGTCGCCCTGCGCGTGCGCCAACGAGTCGATCAAGTCGCCAATCTCGAGCTGCCCATGTTAGCCGACGTGGAACTTCTCGGCGACGAACGCCAGACCGTCAGCACGCCCAACGGTACGCAGTACCGAGAGACGATCACGGTTGTCGCACACCGGGCCGGCGCCATCGCCTTCGCACCGGCCACGCTGCAAGCGATCGACGCGCGCGACGGTAAGCCCAAACAATGGTTTACCAACGGTTTGACCGTTTACGTCAGCGGCGTCAGCGCGCCGGCGCTCCGGCAGGAAGCCGGGCTGTTGCTGCAGCGCATCTCAGCGGCGCTTCGGCTGCTGCTTTGGCTCCTGGGCATCGCGGCTATCGTCGCCGTTATCGTCGTGCTGCTGCGGCGCCGGCCGCGCCCAACCGCCGTGCCTGTGGTCGCCCTCGAGCCCCCGCCGCCCCTCGTCGTGCGAACGCGCCGCGAGCAGTTCGGGGATGCGCTGACGGTGTTGCGTGCCGAACGAACGCGCGCGTCCGCCGTGGCCGTGCGCACCGCGGTATGGCGGATGATCGACGCAGGCGACGGTGAAACGTTGGGCGACGTCTTGCGCAGGCCGGAATCGTCGGACCCCGTCATGCGCGATCTCCTGATCGCGTTGGAACGCAGTGCCTTCACGTACGACGCCGATCTGCGCGGCGCAATCGAGGACGCGTGCGGCGCGCTGGAACGCTCCATCGGATCCGCGGCATGAGCGGAGCGCGCAGTCCCGCCGACCTTCGCATCGCCCTGGCCCATACGATCGTCGGGCAGCAAGGCGTCATCGAAGCGCTGCTTTTGGCCCTACTCTCAAACGGCCACATTTTGCTCGAAGGCCCTCCGGGATTGGCCAAGACGTTGGCGTGCCGCTCCCTGGCCGCGGCGCTGGAAGGCGAGTTCAAGCGGATTCAATTCACTCCCGACTTGCTCCCCAGCGACATCGTCGGCACGCGCATTTTCGATCAGCGAGAGAGCGCCTTCGCCACCGTGCTCGGGCCGATCTTCGCAAACGTCGTGCTGGCCGACGAGATCAATCGCGCACCAGCCAAAGTGCAATCCGCTCTCCTAGAAGCGATGCAGGAGCGTCAGGTCACGATTGGGCCGCAGTCGTACCCCCTGCCGGATCCCTTCGTTGTGATGGCGACGATGAACCCACTCGATTCCGAGGGCACCTACGCCTTGCCGATCGCGCAAATGGACCGCTTTCTCATGAAGGTCAACGTCGGGTATCCTTCGCGCGACGAGGAACTGCAAATCCTGGATCGCTTCGCCGTGGCCGACACGCAGCCGATTCGCGCCGTCGCCACGCTGGACGACATTCGTTCCTGGCGCGAGCAGGCGCACAGCGTCCACATCGACGAGAAACTCAAACGCTATATCGTCGACCTAGTGACGATCACGCGCGATGCCGACCGCGTGGCAGTGCGAGCACCGTCCGGCACGTCGCTGCGTGCCTCGGAACTGATCGACTACGGTGCGAGCCCGCGCGCAACGCTGGCCCTGGCGTTTTTGGCGCGCGGCCGCGCGTTGCTCGACGGCCGAGACTTTGCGTTGCCGGATGACGTTCGCGCTGTTGCGGCGCATGCGCTGCGCCATCGCATCGGTTTCAACTATCGGCTGACGACCGAGGGAACGAACGCCGATCATGTCATCGAAGCGATGATCGCCGCGATCCCCGCGCCGTAATAGCATGACGATCCGAGATGCGCTGCTGCGCGCGCGACGGCGGCCGCGTCACCTAGGCGCCGGGTCGCCCACAATCTATCGCGGCGACGGTTACGAGTTCGTAGAGCTGCGCGCTTACGTCCCCGGCGACGACGTGCGCCGCATCGATTGGGCCGCGACCGCTCGCTCCGGCGACTTGCAAACACGCGTCGTCCTGGAGGACGTCGCGTTGACATTGGCGGCGATCGTGGACGGGTCGCCATCAATGCACGTGGGCCGGCGACGGCGGCTGCTCGACGCGGCGCAGGAAGCCTTGCAATCCTGGTTCGCGGCGGCATGCGGAGAAGACCGCTGCATTCGCATCGATGCCGACTACATAACGCCTCCCGCCCTCCAGCGTGGCGCACATCGGGCCGTTGCGGCGCTGCCGTCGGCGGCGGCGTTCGACCTCAAGCGCGCGCTGCGGACCGCGCGCGGCGCGCTCCCGCGCGGCACGGCGCTGCTGGCGATTAGCGATTGGTACGAGCTCGATGCGGCGTGCGACCGGGATCTCGCGGAACTCGGCGCGCGCTTCGACTGCACGGCGTTGGTGGCGCGCGATCCTTGGTACGATGGGCTGCCGCTGGCAGGCGTCGTTCGCCTGCGCGGCACCGAAGGCGGACGCCTGCGAACGTACGTCGGCGCACGCGAACGCACCGCATATCGGGAAGCCGTCGTGGCGCGCGAAACCGCGCTGCTGACGCGCTTCACCCGCGCCAACTGGCGCACCGGCGTGCTTCGCGAGGAGAATGGAGGCGAATCGCTAGCCGCAGCCTTCGGGACGCACGCGTGAGCGTCGATCATCCCGTGCGGCTGGCGATCGGGATCGTTACGATCTTGGCCTTCGCCGTTCTCTACGAGCGGTTGCAGCGAAGGGCGACCGCGCGTGACCTAGCCTATTCGAGCGTGCCCTTTTTCCTGGAAGCTGCGAAGCCGCGAACGTGGATACCACGCCTCTTGCAAGCGCTTTGGATCCTCGCCGTGGCCGGCGTGGTGCTCGCAGTGTCAGGTCCGCACGTAACGATGTTCGTGCCGGCGCGAGATGGGGACGTCTTCATTTGCATCGACACCTCCGGTTCGATGGCATCTACCGACGTAACGCCGACGCGCGCGCAAGCGGCTAAAGCGGCAGCGCGAGCGTTCATCGCCGAGAGTCCGCCCGGCATCAAGATCGGGATCATCGCGTTTTCCGGTGCCGCGGGAGTGGTAGCGCCGCTGAATGCCGATCACCAGCTCGTGGCCTCGTCGCTCGATGAGGTCCCGCTTCCGAACGGCGCAACTGCGATCGGCGACGCCCTCAAGCTCGCCGCGCAGCAGTTTCCCCCGCAGGGCCATCGTGTAATCATCCTGATTACCGACGGGGTCAACAACACGGGCACGGACCCGAGCGAGATGGCGCAGTGGTTGGGCGCCCATCACATTCCGGTCTACACGGTCGGCATCGGAACGCCAGCCGGCGGCTTGATACCCGGAACGAATGAAGAAGCAACGATCGATGAAGACGCACTGCGCGGCTACGCTCAAGCGAGCGGCGGCGCTTACGCGCGCGCCGAGAACGCAACCCAGCTTCATGATGCACTCGCTCGCCTCGGCCGGATCACATCGCTGCAGGCCAAGCGGGTGGACGCATCGCTTGGCTTCGCAATCGCGGGTGCGATAGGAATGCTCGCAGCGTTTCTCGCAGGTTTCGGATTGGGCCGCTATCCGTGAACGACCCGTTCGCGCTGCTCGCGCGTTGGATCGATGACGCCGGCGGCCAGGCCTCGATCGACGCGGTCGCGATGTGCCTGGCGACGGCCGACGCCGCCGGCAAGCCTTCAGCGCGTATCGTGCTGCTGCGCGGCCTCGATTCCAGTGGCCTGCGATTTTACACCTCATATCTCAGCCGTAAAGGCCGCGAGCTGGCGGAGAACCCATTCGCCGCCGCAACGTTCTACTGGCCGAAGCTCACGCGGCAAGTGCGTGTCGAGGGCAGCGTGACGCCGCTCTCGGAGGAAGAATCCGACACATATTTCGATTCGCGACCGCGCGGGCACAGACTCAGCGCGTGGGCATCCGAGCAAAGCGAGCCGATCGAGTCGCACGACCTGCTCGAAGAACGCTTCGCGCACTTCGAGGAACGCTTCGAGGACGACGACGTCCCGCGTCCGCACTCCTGGGGCGGATACCTGCTCGTGCCGTCCCGCTTTGAATTCTGGACCGGCCGCCCAAACCGCATGCACGAACGCGTCGAATACACGCGCACCGCCCAAGGTTGGGAAAAAGCGCTCCGACAACCCTAGTTCACCTTTGTCATCCTGAGCGCAGCGAGCCCACCACCTATATTGTCATCCTGAGCGCAGCGACACTGAGCTTGGCGAAGTGGAGCGAAGTCGAAGGACGAAGCGATATACGCACCAACGGACTAGCGATCGTAAGAAGGTAAGCGTCAGGGGCGGAGAGCCACTACGTGACGCATTCGCGAAGCCGGCCCAAATCGTGTCTGTGTGCGCCCAGTGGGCCTCCTAGACGTTTTTGAGTGCCCGCCCCGAGCTATTGGCCACTTCCGGCTGCCTGTAGGATCAATGCCGTGACTTCCGGTGCATGGCTGACTAGCGATAGGTGTCCGGCGTCGATCTCAATCGTTGTTGCCCTCATGCGCGCCGCCATAAAACGCTCCAAATCGGGGTTGATCGTCCTATCTTGCTTCGACACAGCATACCACGACGGTTTCAGGCGCCAGGCAGCAACCGTCGTCCTCGCGGTGGCAGAGAGTGCGGCGGCATTCGGCGCTTGAACGGCGTAGAGCTCGCGTGCCTTCACCGGTTCAACGCCGTTAGCGAAGTCGTTTAGGAACGCATCTTCGCTCAAGCGTGAAAAGCCATCCGATGTAACGAGGCCGGCACTCGCCGGAGGGGCTGGGAATCGTTTCGCGAGCGCTGGGTAGTCTTCGCCTGCATCCGGCGCTCGCGCAGCGATGTAGACGAGGGCCGTAACGTTGGACGCGGCGCCCGCTTCACTCACCACCATTCCTCCGTACGAGTGCGCGACGAGTACGGTTGGGCCATCCTGCATCGCAAGAGCCCGACGCGTGGCCGCCACGTCGTCTTCGAACGAGGTCAGCGGGTTTTGAACCGCGGTCGCGTTCATGCCGGCAGATTGAAGGCGCACGATACATTCGGACCAGCTCGACCCGTCGGCGTAGAGGCCGTGCACCAACACGACGTTCCGAACGCCGCCGGCAGCACGAACCTTCTCAGAGCCTAACACCGATCCGGCGACTCCGGCGGCAACGGTCGCCGAGAACGTACGTCGATTCATATTGGCGCTCCTGAGCTCAAAAAACGACGAGCTCGCCGGCTTTGCAAGAAATCATCGTTCCTATGCGAGGTTTTCGAAAATCGTCGCGTGAGGGCTAATCAGCTCGTAAACGTCGCGATCTCGTTGGCATCGCGCAGCGACGTCCACCACGTTGAACCGTCGTGGAGAAGATAGCGCGCTTCATCGGGCAGGGGTCGGATGCTCTCGAATTGCGGACGATCCTGCGTGACGTCGAGCGTGCCGAAGCTCAAATTCTCGAACTCGGCATCGGTGGAAATCATGTAGAAGCGCCCGTCGGGCCCAAAAGCAAAACCTGCGCACCGCGTCGGCAGCGCGATCTCGCGGCGTATTTCGTAGTCTGAGTTCATCTCGAGGATGCGCTGATAATGCATCTGCCCGAGATAGATGGTCGAGCCTCGAGCGGTCATGAACGAACCCGTGAGATCCGGGCACGGCGTCTTGCTGGCAAGATCATACGCGCCATTGCGCACGCGATAGAGATAGCGGTCGTCCTCATCGCCGTGCTCATGCGCGACTACGGCGCGCAGCTCGTCCCCGACTGCTGCCATGCCGTACGGCCTCCCGGGCGCCTGAATTTCGTTGCGAACCTGCAGGGTTTGTGGGTCCACAACGTACACCCGGTCGGTCTCCCACGATCCTATCCAAAGGAATCCTTCGAATTTTGCCAGCCCGAACGGACGGTTTGCCGGCGAGGGGCGGCGCTCTAACTCTGATGTCGTCTGCATATGCGCATCAAAAGCACACAGGAGGCTAAGAGTTGCATCACAACGCCCGCGGCCAAAGGGTTCAAACTCCGCCATCTCAGCGGTTCGACGAAGCGTCGTTTACCGGAAAATGGGGTACTGACGGCGGACGAGCCGTTTTCCGTTGAGGTCCGCGCGTAGCCAGGGACTTCCTTCATACCTCCGTAATGACACAGCCCGAGCATGCCCCGCCGGAACATCATGGTTATCGGGTCGGGACCGATCGTGATCGGTCAGGCCGCCGAGTTTGATTACGCGGGGGTTCAAGCATGCCGCGCGTTGCGAGAAGAAGGCCATCGCGTCGTCCTCGTCAACTCGAATCCCGCCACGATCATGACCGATCCCGAGGTGGCCGACGCCGTCTACCTCGAGCCGCTCACGGTGGCATCGGTCGCAGAGATCATCGCGCGCGAGCGTCCCGACGCATTGTTGCCGACACTTGGTGGCCAGACCGGCCTCAACCTCGCAGTCGAACTCGAAGAAGCGGGCGTGCTGGCGGCGTACGACGTGGAGCTGCTCGGGACGCCGATCGAAACGATTCGGCTCGCCGAAGACCGCGAGCGTTTCAAACTCAAGATGCAAGAAATCGGCGAGCCTGTCGCCGAGAGCGCTATCATTACGGCGATCGAGCAGGGGATCGAATTCGCCGCTCGTGCGGGCTACCCACTGGTCGTGCGCCCCGCCTATACCCTTGCCGGAACCGGCGGCGGCGTCGTTTACGACGAAGCGCAGCTCCGAGAAACGCTCGATGCCGGACTAAATGCGAGCCTCATTCACCAGGTGCTTTTGGAAACGTCGCTGCTGGGCTGGAAAGAGATCGAGTATGAAGTCTTGCGCGACGGCGGGGACAACTGCATCGTCGTTTGCAACATGGAGAACATCGACCCGGTGGGCGTTCATACCGGCGACTCCATCGTTGTGGCTCCCTCGCAGACGCTGTCCGATCTCGAATACCAGATGTTGCGCAGCGCCAGCATCAACGTCATTCGCGCGCTGGACGTGCAAGGCGGATGCAACATCCAATTCGCGCTGCATCCGGAGCGCTCCGAGTACGCGATCATCGAGGTCAACCCGCGCGTCTCCCGCAGCTCCGCCTTAGCGTCAAAAGCGACCGGTTATCCGATCGCTAAGATTTCAACCCGCATCGCCCTGGGTCAGCGGCTCGACCAGATTCCAAATCCGGTGACCGGCGTGACCAAGGCCGCATACGAACCGACCCTCGACTACGTCGTCGTGAAAATCCCGCGCTGGCCGTTCGACAAGTTCCCCATTGCGGATACCGCACTCGGTACGCAGATGAAGTCGACGGGCGAAGCCATGGGAATCGGCAGAACCTTTCGCGCCGCCCTCCTCAAGGCGGTGCGCGGCCTGGATTTAGACCGAATGACGCTCACCGGACCGCTCACCGAGTGGAGCGACGCGGAGCTCGAGGCGATAATCGTGCGCCCGACGCACGAACGCCTCTTCGCTGTGTGCGAACTATTGCGGCGAGCCGGTGCGGGGGATCGCGAGAACGCGATCCAACGCATCAACGAGCTCTCCGCGATCGACCGCTTTTGGCTTTACGAGCTCGGCGAGCTGGTTGACCTCGAGGAACGCATACGCGCGCACCCTTCCAACGGTTATACCGCCGAAGCCTTGCAAGAGGGCTATTCGACGACGAGTTTGCAACGGCTGCGCGGCAGTCGCCTCCCAAACGATGACGCCGCGGCTCCCGCCTTCCGCATGGTCGATACGGCGGCCGCTGAGTTTCCGGCGAAATCGCCCTATTATTATCTGTCACGCGGCGAACGCGACGAGATGCGCCCGACGCCCGGTCAAGCGGTCGTGGTTGTGGGAAGCGGACCAATTCGCATCGGGCAAGGTATCGAATTCGATTACAGCTGCGTCCACGCCGCTTGGGCGTTGAAGCAAGCCGGCCGTTCGCCGGTCGTCGTCAACAACAATCCGGAAACCGTCTCGACCGACTTCGACATCTCGGACGCGCTGATTTTTGAACCGCCGGGAGCGGATGAGGTCGAGGCCGCTTATCGCGCGACGCGAGCGCGAGGCGTAATGCTGGCATTCGGGGGTCAGACGGCGATCAATCTGGCCGGCGAGCTCAATCGTCGCGGCGTACCGATCGTCGGAAGCGATCGCCGATCGGTCGATATGGCGGAAAATCGCGAGCAGTTCGATGCCGCTCTCGCGCGGCTGGGCGTGGCCCGCCCACCCGGCAAGGCGGCGCGCAGCTTCCGCCAAGCGCGCGCCATCGCGCGCGAACTGGGCTTTCCGGTGCTGGTGCGCCCGTCGTTCGTGCTGGGTGGCCGCGCGATGGAGATCGTCTACAACGAGGCACAGCTCGCCGAATATGCGCAGTCGGCGCCGCCCATTCTAGCCGACGCACCGCTGTTGGTCGACACGTACCTGCGCGGGCTCGAAGTCGAAGTCGACGCCGTCTTCGACGGCGAGGACGTTTTGATTCCCGGAGTCTTCGAGCACGTCGAGCGCGCCGGCGTTCACTCGGGTGATTCGATCAGCGTTTATCCCGTTCAAACGATCGACGCCGCGATGGAGCAGCGCATTGCCGACGTTACGCTCGCAATCGCGCGCGAACTGCAGATTCGCGGGCTGATCAACCTGCAGTTCGTCATTCACCAGGAACGGCTGTACATCATCGAAGCCAATCCGCGCGCCAGCCGCACGGTCCCGATCATCCAAAAGGCCACGGGCATCAATCTCGTGGCGGCCGCTACCCGCATCGCGCTGGGCGAAAAGCTGCGCGACATGGAGTACGGCACCGGGCTTCGGCCGCACGTCCCCTACGTGGTGGTGAAAGTTCCCGTTTTCTCCTTTTCGAAGATGCGCGGCGTCGAAACGGTGCTCGGACCCGAAATGAAGTCGACCGGCGAAGTGCTGGGAATCGACGACTCCTTTGGAGGGGCCCTCCGCAAAGGCTTTCTGGCCGCCGGCGTGCGCCTGCCGGGCAGCGGAGGCCGCATTCTGGTGTCGATCGCCGACGAAGAGAAGGAGGATGCCGTTGAGGTCCTTCGCTCGTACTGGGCGCAGGGCCACACGCTTGTCGCCACCCCAGGTACCCGCAGCGTGCTCGAGAGCGCCGGCATCGCAACGGAGGGAATCAACAAGATCGCCGATGGATCCCCACACGTGCTCGATCTCATTGCTTCGCGCTCGGTGGACTTGGTAATCAACGATGCGAAGGGGCCACGAGAAATCTCGGACGACTACAAGATTCGCCGTGCGGCGGTCGAAGCGAGTATCGCGTGTTTAACGAGTTTAGATACGGCGCGGGCACTGGCGGAAGCTCTCACAAGCATGGCTGGACCGCCGCGCAGCCTGCAAGAGTATCGTCGATCCCTAGCGACGATCGCCTCATAAAGTCGCAACGAGCGGCGGGTTTCGTCGTACTCGGCGGTAGCGGTGCGACGCTCGCGGCGGTCAACAGCTTTCGAGCCGAGTCGCCGACCGCGTTGATTACCGCGAGGCTCGTACCGCTTGCCTGGACCCCCTTGGGCGTCGCGGTGGGGGATACTCGGCAAGACGTGGGCGTTGCACTCTCCGGACTATTCGATTGGATCGATCGCACCTTTCCGGCCGAGGACGAGCACGCTTTCGTCGCACCGCTGCGCGATCTCGAGCTGCTTATCCGAATTGGATGGGAAGCGCCGCTGCCCGAACAGATCAACGAAACGAACGTGATCAACATCGAAGACTTGCCGGAAGAGATCGTCGAGGGACTCGCTCAGACACCGGTCGGGCTCGTACAGTGCGCGGCCTGCCGCCGGCTTTGCGTTCGGGACGACTTCGTCTGGAAAGAAAAGCAGCTGTGCGCCTGGGATTATCACGCCCAAGTCTTTGGCAAGCGCGGACCCTGGCACGACGGCATCTACGAAGAGCGCCACCTTGCGACGCTGCCGGCCTGCGCATACGTCGCGCCGCCGCTGTTGGACGCGAGCGTCGAAGCCGTTCTGACCGTTAATGCGTTCGAAGACGACGCGGCTCAGGCAATCGTGAAGGCACTGCTCGAGAGCGACCCCGGGCGTCCGCACATGGCGGTTCGCACCCACGGAGGCTTCACCGTTTTGCGCGAAACATGACCAACCGCGCCATCCGCGATCTCTCTCGGTTCTTCGTTCTGCTGTTCGTCATGCTGGCGGTCCGCCAAATCTACGTCCAACTCATCGCCGCTCCGCGCATCGCCGAGCGTCCGCGCAATCCGCGGCACGCGTTGCTGGACGCCGGTCGCGGGCGTATTCTTGCGACCGACGGTACCGTGATCGCGCAAACCCAGGGCGGGCGACGCCTCTATCCGCTCGGCGCCGAGCTGGCACAGACGGTCGGCTACGAATCGGTGCGTTACGGCACCAGCGGCATCGAGCGCGCTTTCGACCGCGCGTTGACGCCGCCGGACTCCAGCGGCGACCCGGTCGCGCAACTCGAGCAGCTCGCCGCAACGCTGAGCGGGCGTGAGGCGGTCGCCCACGGCGCGGACATCGTAACCACGATCGTCCCGCCGGTTCAAGCCCAACTCTTCGCGTTGCTTTCACGCTACCCGCGTGCCGCCGGCGTCGTGCTCGACCCGCGCAGCGGGGCAGTCCTGGCGCTAGCCAGCGTGCCAAGCTACGATCCCAACGACTTCGATGCCGAGTTCCCGTCGCTGAGCAACGACCCGGAAACGCCTTTGTTGAATCGCTCGCTCGACGGCCTCTACCCACCGGGATCCACGTTCAAGATCTTCACCGCCGCTGCGGCCCTCGACAGCAACACCGTTACGATGGATTCGCATTTCGAAGATCCGGGGTATCTCGTCATCGGAGACTTCGTCCTGCACGATAACGAAAGCGAGGCGACCGGCTACGCCGATCTTACGACCGCCTTCGCACTCTCGAGCAACGTGGACTTCGCGCAGATCGCGCTGAAAATGGGCGTCGATACGTTTTACGAGTACTTACAGCGTTGGGGGATCGGGCGGTCCCTCGATTTCCAGCTGGCCTCGCAGACGAGTCAGGTGCCGGCGAAGTCCGAGATCGTTCCCGGCGAGCTGGCGCAGATGGGCTTCGGCCAAGGGGCGCTCCTGATGACGCCGCTGCAAATGGCGTTGTTGGGCGCGACGATTGCGAACGGTGGTGACGAGCCCAGTCCGTACGTAGTGCGGCAAGTCGTCCGCGACGGCAATCCGGCCAGCGTTTCGAGTACGTCGACGCTCGCAAACCCGGTATCGCCCGACACCGCAGCGAAGGTTACACAGATGATGATTGCCGTCGTGCAGCGAGGAACCGGAACGCCGGCGCAATTGCCGCACGTCAGCGTCGCCGGCAAGACCGGCACGGCAACGAATCCGCGAGGACGCTCGCACTCGTGGTTCATTTGCTTTGCACCGGCCGAGCATCCGCGCGTCGCGGTCGCCATCGTCGTGGAAAACGTCGGCTACGGCGCTACGTATGCCGCCCCGATTGCACGGGACGTTTTGCGAACCGCGCTCGAAAGCATCGGGAGTTGATCGAGGAGCGCATCTTCAATAACCGCTACCGGCTCGACCGCAAGCTGGGCGAGGGCGGTATGGCAATGGTCTATTGCGGCACCGACATTCTCCTACGGCGCCGGGTCGCGATCAAGGTGTTGCGGGAGCAATACGCTGCGGATGCGGAGTTCGTTCGCCGCTTCTACCAAGAGGCCGAATCGGCAGCGCGGCTCTCGCATCCGAATATCGTGAACACGTTCGACGTCGGCCGTCAAGACGAAACGTACTTCATCATCATGGAGTTGGTGGACGGTCCATCGCTCGCGGAAATCATCGCGGCCGACGGGCGGCTGCCGGAGCCGGTCGCGATCGATTACGCAACGCAAATCGCGAGCGGCCTCGCCTATGCCCACCGCCAAGGCCTGCTTCACCGCGACATCAAGCCCGCCAACATCCTCGTCACCAAGGACGACGTCGTGAAGCTCTCCGACTTTGGCATTGCTCGCGCCGTCTCCCAGCAGACGATGGCGCTCACCAAACCCGGCCTGGTCATGGGCAGCGTCTATTACATTTCGCCGGAGCAGGCGCAAGAGCATGAAGTGCATGAAACCGCGGACCTCTATAGTCTCGGCGTCGTCCTCTATCAGATGCTGACCGGGAAGCTGCCCTACACCGGGGAATCGCCGGTTACCGTCGCGCTCAAGCATATCGGCGATCCCGTACCGGCGATCGACGTTTCCACGACGGGGGTCAGCCCGGCCCTGGCGGCGATCGTCAATCGTCTACTGCAGAAGAAGCCGGAGCATCGCTTCCAATCCGCCAGCGAGCTCGCGACGGCGCTGCGCGAGGCTCGCGAGCGCCCGACCGTCGCCGGTTTTCGCATTTCCGACGATGCGCCCGCGCAGGGCGCGCGTCGACCGGCGCTGCCGCCGCGCCGCTCCCCGATGCCCGACCATTCCACGGCCGAGGAGAGCTGGGAGCCCGCCCCGCGCCGGCGGGGCTGGATCGTGGCGGCAATGATCGCGGCGCTGCTTGCTGCAACCACACTTGGCTACATGCTGTTCGGCAGACCGCTGCCGCAGTTCGCGTCGGGTATCGTCGTCGACGACTATACGGGAATGACGCAGGCGCAGGCGCAGCAAGCCGTGGTCAACGCCGGTCTTCGCACCCGCTTCACCAAAACCGCAAGTGAAACGGTCGCTCCGGACCACGTCATCCGCCAATCTCCCGCGGCCGGAGCGAAGGTGGAGAAAAATCAAGTGATCGAGCTGGTCGTCAGCAACGGAAGGCCGCTGCGCGGGCTCGACGACGTCCGCGGCTATAGCCTCAACGACGCGCAACGTACGCTGCAACAGGAGGGCTTCGCGGTAACGATCGTTCGCCGCTACGATGCTACGATCAAGGACAACGTTGTCGATCAGACACCTAAACCCGGGGCCAAAGTACCCGAGGCGAGCCGGGTGACGTTGATCGTGTCGAACGGCTCGCCGCCCGTCTTCGTCCCCAATTTTGTGAGCATGACGGTCGAAGCCGCCCGGTCGCTGGCGGACCGCTTGGGCATTAGCCTGGATACGACGCAGAGCGTCCCCGGCATGCCCCCCGACACGATCGCGTCGCAGAACGTTCCCAAGGGGACGAAGCTCGATCGCAACGCCATCGTACGCCTAGTCGTCAACAGCGGACAGCCGAACGGACCGGTTGTCGCACCCGGAAACGGCCCGATCGCCGATCTGCCGAACTTAGTCGGTAACGATTACGCGACGGCACGCCAAACGCTGACCCAAGCCGGTTTTCAGATTGCCGTTCGTTACGCGCAGCAAAGTGCCAACAACGGCTTTATCGTCTCGCAAATTCCGTCGCCAGGCCCGCAGGCGCAAGGCACGACCGTGACGATCACGCTGTCGGTCTCGGGAGAAGTTCCGGATACGGTCGGTCTGACGCCGGTTGACGCAAACAAGCTCCTGCAGGGCTACGGTTACTCCGTTAGCCGCTGGGATTACACCACCAGTGTGGGGGCGGGTGGAAAAGTCGTCGGGACCGAGCCGCCGGCGGGGAGCGCGCTCGCCCCCGGCTCTTCGGTAAGCGTAACCGTCAACGGGACGCCGCCGCCATAGTCGGACCCGAGCCCCACATGCGCGTTCTCGGCATCGATCCTGCACTTCGCACGACGGGATACGGCGTCGTCGAGCGCCGAAACGGCCGCTTGGAGCTGGTCGAGGCGGGGGTCGTCGTGCCTCGTGCCACCGCAACGCTCGAGGAGCGTCTGCGTGAGCTGCATGCCGGCATCGCCGAGGTGATCGCACAAACCGCACCGACGCTCGTCGTCATCGAGGAGCTCTATACGAGCTACAAAAATCCGCGGGCGGCATTGCTGATGGGCCACGCTCGCGGCGTGCTTTGTCTGGCAAGCGCGCAGGCCGGCGTCGCCGTGCATACGTTGGGTCACGCGCGCGTCAAACGAGCACTCGTCGGTTCGGGCAGCGCACGCAAGGAGCAAGTCAATGCGATGGTTATGCGGCTGCTGGGCCTTCGCAGTGCACCCAAGCCACACGACGTTTCGGACGCGCTCGCCATCGCGCTGGCGTTTCTGAACGTCGTCGATCGACGGTCAATAGGCGTTCGTGTTCGCTAGGATCACGGGCTCGCTGGTCGAGCGTAAGGGCGACGCAGCAATCGTCGAAGCCTCCGGCCTGGGATACGAAATCTTCCTACCGCCATGCATCGCCGAAAAGCTGCCGACGACGCCGGGAGCCCACGTATCCCTGGAGATCTATGCCGTCGTGAACCTCGACGGGAACAGCGGCCGCTTTACCTATTACGGGTTCACGAACTCGATCGAGCGCGAGTTCTTCGAAGCGCTCATCACCGTTGCATCGATCGGCCCCCGTTCCGCCGCTCGTGCATTCTCGGCGCCGATGTCGACGATCGCCGCGGCGATCGACCGCAGCGACTATGGATTTTTGAAAAGCCTTCCGGGCATCGGGCAACAGAAGGCTCGCGACATCGTGGCGAAACTGCAGGGCAAGGTCGCGAAGTTTCTGCTCATTCAAGATGCGCCGGCACCGCGGGCGCCGTCGATCCCCGACTTTGCAGACGAAGCCCTAGCCGTGCTGCTACAGCTGGGTTATAAGCGCACCGAAGGCGAGGCGATGATCCGCGATACGCTTCATGGGAACCCGAGCATCGACCAGTCCGAGCATCTGCTCGCGGAGATATACCGGCGCAAGGCCACGAAGGAACCGGCATGAGCGAGCCCAAGGCGCGCAAACGTCTGCTCGGTCCCACGGACGTTTCGGCGCCGCCGGCGGGTGCGGCAAACGACGCGCGCGTCGTCGATCCCCACGATGTGATGGAAGACGAGCTCTACGGCGCCAGTTTGCGCCCGCGCTCGTTCGAAGAATACGTGGGGCAAGAGCGCATCATCGAAAATCTTCGGATCTCCATCGATGCCGCCAAGCAGCGGGGCGAACCGCTCGAACACGTGCTCTTTTACGGACCGCCCGGTCTTGGTAAAACGACGCTTGCGGGGCTCATCGCGCGCGAACTCGGAGCGAACTTTCGGCCAACGAGTGGGCCGACGCTGGAAAAACCGAAGGATCTCGTCGGCATCTTGACTTCGCTCGAAGAGGGCGACGTTTTCTTCGTTGACGAAATTCATCGGCTCGGCCGCGTCGTTGAAGAGTTTTTGTATCCCGCAATGGAGGACTTTCAGATCGATTTCATCGTCGATCGGGGTGCGTATGCAAAGACGCTCAAGCTCCCGCTGCGACGGTTTACGCTGGTCGGCGCAACGACGCGGGCGGGTATGCTGACTGCGCCGCTGCGCGAACGCTTCGGCATCGTCCAGCATCTGGATTACTATCCGCCAAGCGAGTTGGAGCAGATCGTTCGGCGCTCCGCCAACGTTCTCGGCGTTCCCATCGACGCCGACGCCGCTCGAACGATTGCCGCGCGAAGCCGCGGAACGCCTCGCGTCGCGAACAGGCTGCTTCGACGCGTGCGCGATTTTGCGGAGGTGCGCGCGGACGGACGGATCAGCGATGCAATCGCCTGCGAAGCCCTGCAGCGGGAAGGCGTTGACGAGCTCGGGCTCGATCGACTCGACCGCGCTTTTCTGCGCACGATCGTCGAGCAATACCGCGGCGGCCCCGCAGGCATTTCGGCGATCGCCGCAACGCTCACCGAAGACGCCGAGACGCTCGAAGACGTCGTCGAACCGTACCTCCTCAAGGAAGGCTTCGTGACGCGCACCGCCAGCGGCCGCCGCGCGACCGCACACGCGTATCGCCATCTCGGCCTCGCAGGCGGTCCGGCGACGCAGGATCGCCTGCTGTGAGCTCGCCAGCCCGAATGCGCCGCGCGGCGTTTCTCATGCTCGGGGCGCTGCCCTTCGTGCGCGCGCGCATCGCTCGCGCGCAGAACGACGCCGACCCATCCAGCTCGTCGCTCAAGCCCGCCTTGCGCGTGCTCCTGGGCTCCGGGGAAGCGGCGCCGGTATCAGCGGATCTCTTTACCTTCGGTGGGCGGCCGTACCGCGGAACGTTCCAGCGCTTGGACGATGGGCGTATCATCAACCTCGTCGGCTTGGAAGAGTATCTTTACAGCGTCGTCTCGCGCGAGATGTCCGCGCGCTGGCCGCCCCCCGCACTTGCGGTCCAATCCATCTGTGCGCGCACCTACGTGCTGCAGCGCAGCGATCCGCGCCGGCAATACGACTTGATTCCTTCGGACCTCGACCAAGTCTACGACGGCACGGCCGGCGAAACGGCGGCGGGCACCGCCGCCGTAAACGCGACCGCGGGTCAGGTGCTGAAATACGGCAACGCTTTTGCGCTCGTCGCGTATTCGTCGTGCTGCGGCGGGCATACGGAGGCGTCGTCGGATGCGTGGGGTGCGGCGCCGATCCCCTATCTTCAAGGAGTAGTCTGCACGTCGTGCTCGGCTTCGCCGAATTACCATTGGGTAACGACGCTCGCGGTCGACCAGATCGCGGGGCGGCTGTCGGCGCAACTCGCGCCGCTCGGCGAACTTCAGGAGGTGCGGATCGCGGCGCGCGATCCAAGCGGAAGAGCGCGGGCCTTCGAGCTCGTCACGGAACGCGGCAGCACGTTCGTGCAAGGCGGTGTGTTTAGGCGTGCCGTCGGCGTGCGCGCCCTCCCGAGCCTGCTGGTAACGCGATTCGAACGCGGCCCGAACGCGCCCGAGATTCTCGTCGAAGGCGGCGGGCTCGGCCACGGCGTCGGAGTATGCCAATGGGGGGCGCGAGGGATGGCGCTCGACGCGCGGACACCATCCGAGATCCTAGCGTATTACCTTCCCGGAGCGGTCGTCGCTAATCTTTAGGAGCTTGTCCGACAAGCATCCCGTCGCGGCGTACGATTACGATCTGCCAAAAGAGTTGATCGCGCAGTGCCCCAGCGTGCGCCGCGACAACAGCCGCTTGATGGTCCTGGAAGGCCCTGCGATGCAGCATCGCCGGTTCGCCGACCTCACCCAACTGTTGCGGCCCGGCGACGTGCTCGTGCTCAACGAAACCCGCGTCATTGCGGCGCGTCTTTTTGGCCGTCGCGCGAGCGGCGGCCACGCCGAGCTTCTCTTACTGCATCCCGCGGATTCGATGCGGTACGAGTCCAACGCGTCGCGCTGGATCGCCATGGCTAGCCCCGCTCGTCGACTCCGCCCCGGCGACCGCGTTTTCTTCGGCGAACTCGGCCAAGCAACGATCCGAGGCGAGCTCGAAGGGGGCTTGCGGGAAATCGAGCTGAGCCTCGCGGTGCCGCTGGAAGAATTCCTGGATCGCGTGGGACGAATGCCGCTGCCGCCGTACATTCACGACCACTCTCCGGGGGCGGGGGAACGCTATCAAACGGTCTTCGCGCGCGTTCCCGGAAGCGTGGCCGCGCCTACTGCCTCGCTGCACTTCACGCCGGAGCTGCTGCGCGACATCGAGCGCGGCGGCGTGGACGTCGTGCGGATATCGCTCAACGTCGGCCTCGGAACGTTCCGGCCGATTACCGCGGAAGCCGTCGAAGAACACGTCATGCACGCCGAGGCTTATGCGATTTCACCGTCCGCGGCACGCTCGCTGGAGCGGGCCCGCGACGATCGCCGCCGCATCGTCGCGGCCGGAACCACGGTCGTTCGAGCGCTCGAGGGCAACGTCGAATCGCACGGCCGTATCGAGCCCGGCGAACACACCACCGGGCTCTTCGTAACGCCGGGCTTTCGGTTCCGCGTCGTCGATGCCATGATCACAAACTTTCATCTGCCGCGCTCGACGTTGCTGATGCTCGTCAGTGCCTTCGGCGGTTTCGAGCGTATCCGCGACGCATACGCCGAGGCGATCGCGCAGCGGTATCGCTTTTACTCCTTCGGCGACGCGATGTTCGTATCGAGGGCAGCGTGAGATACGTCACCTTCGACGCCCCCGGAGGCCCGGAGGCCTTGAAAGTCGCGCACGGCCCCGCGCCCTCACCCGAAGCCGCTGAAGTCGTGATCGCGGTCGAAGCCGCCGGCGTCTCGCATGCCGACGTCATGCAGCGACAAGGCCGTTATCCGCCGCCCGCCGGCGCCTCCGAGATTCTCGGGCTCGAAGTAGCCGGTTCGATTGCGGCGCTCGGGAAAGGCGTCACGCAGTGGCAAATCGGCGACCGCGTTTGCGCGCTTACCAACGGCGGTGGCTATGCCGAATACGTCGCCGTCCCGCAGGGTCAAGTTCTTCCGATTCCAGCAGGCTGGACGGCGGTCGAGTCTGCATCGCTTCCGGAGAACGCCTTCACCGTCTACGACAATCTGGTCACGCGCGGACGGCTCGAGCCCGAACAAGTCGTATTGGTGCACGGCGGTACGAGCGGAATCGGCAGCATGGCCATCATGTTCGCGCGGGCGCTCGGCGCCATCCCAATCGCCACCGCGGGGACGGCCGAAAAGTGTGCGTCGTGCATCGCGTTGGGCGCGGCGCAGGCGATCGATTACCACACGACCGACTTCGTCGCCGAGGTCGCGAAAATCACGGCCGGGCGCGGTGTGGACGTGGTTCTCGATATCGTCGGGGGCGATTACATCGCGCGAGATGTCGCCTGTCTCGCGCCCGACGGGCGAGTTGTGTGCTTGGCAACCCCGCGAGGCAGAATCGTGGAGCTCGACCTCGGCCAACTGTTCGCTAAGCGCGGGACGGTGCTGGCGTCGAGCCTACGGCCGCGCAGCGCCGAACAGAAAGCCGCGATCGCGCGCGAGCTGTGTCGACACATTTGGCCGCTGCTGCCGAGGCGCTACCCGATCCTTCCGGTGATTGACTCGGTTTATCCGTTCGAGCGCGCCGCCGACGCGCACGTTCGGCTCGAAGCCAGCGCACACGTCGGCAAGCTCGTGCTTATACCGCTTTAGCGATCAGTGGTAGATGAATTGGCTCATCGACGTTGGGCCGGTCGCCATGAAGAAGATCATCGGGATCGAGAGCATCGTGTTCACTCGGGAAGCAATGAACGCTTGGCGGCGAGCCTTCGCTTTCTCTTCATCGGTCGTCGGAACGAGGCCGAGCAGTTTCTTTTGATTCGGCCAGATGACACCCCAAACGTTGAGCAGCATGATCGTACCGAGCCACGCGCCGAACCCGATCGGCGCCATCACGCCCTGGAGCGTGAATGCGGAAACGAAGCCGTTCGAGCCGTCGGGGCCATGGAAATTGCCGAGCAGCGCGGCACCGAAGAGCCACGTCACGACAGCGCCCCAGCGGAAGTAGAGCAGCGCCCGCGGCATGATGTATTTTGAGATCGGCCCGGCTTCGCCGGCCGCCGTGGCTTCTTTGACGGCCGCGGCGTTGACGAAGTTGAAGAAGTACAGCAAGCCGATCCACATGATCCCGGCCAGGATGTGGAACCAGCGAAAGATCCAATCGAGGTTTTCCATCTTATGCGCCTGCCCCGACCGCGTGTGACACGATCGCTCGCGCAATGACGTACAGGACGGCGGTCAAAACGAAGCCGCTGATGACCGTTCCCCAGAGCGAATCCAAAGGGTTCTTCACGTACAGCCTCCTCGAATGCGTGCGGTTTGCGCTACATGTTGCGCGCCCCATGGGAGTGTCCTTCCCCTAGCCGCGGGCCGCCGAAACGAAGGAATCGAGGGGCTTGGGATGGGCCTGGATCGTTTCCGAGTGCGTGTACCACACGAGACCGGGCGGCGCGGCACGCTGCTTGCGCACGTATTTGCGTAGCGTGTAGTCGACGGGCACGGACGTCGCCGCTTTCGCTTTAGAATAGAAGGCGGCCAGCGCCGCCGCAACCTGCAGGTCGTCGTCGGGCGCCGCGGCGCGATCGTCGCGCGCGAGAATAACGTGCGCGCCGGGTACTCCTTGTGCGTGAAGCCAGAGATCGTTCGGTCTCGCGAGCTTAAAGGTGAGCTCCGCGTTTTCAAGCGGGGAACGGCCGACCACGATCCGCGACCCGTGGCGCGTGCGCAACTCCAGCCGAGCCCGCTTGCGCTTGGGCACCGCAGCGCGCCGTTCCGACTTGCGGCGAGACGGCAGAAGTTCTGCCACGGCCGCTTCGACCTCGGCGAAGTCTTCGTCGGCGGCGCGCTGCGCCTCCCAAAGCAGCGTTTCTACGGCATCCACCGCTGCCCGGAGCGCGCGCTCCCGCTCGGCAATGTGCGGCAAACTCTTTGCGAGCTTTTTGTATTGCGCGAACAGTTTGGCAGCGTTTTCCTTGGCGGCTTCACGTTCCTCGGCTTCGAGTTCGTAAAGCGTGGCGAAGATGCGCTCCCCCTGCGCACGCAGCTCCTGACGCTGCTCGGCATGCGCGCGCTTTTGCGCGAGGGCATCCAGCTCTCGGCGCAGCTTGGCTTCGCGTTCTTCGAGCCGTTTGACGACGTGATGCCGGCGCTGGTTCTCTTGCTGCCGTCCGGCCAATGCGGTCTGCTGGCGGTGCAACTCGGCGAAGATCCGCAGCAGCGAGGGTTCGCGAGAATGCCGCGCATCTTCAAACCCCTCGAGAGGTACAACGTATGCCTGCAACAGCTTATCTCCGCGACGATAGACGTGCAGCGGCGCATCCGCTGCCCCCTCATCGCCTTGCGGCGCTGCGATCGTTCGCGCGCTCGCCGGAAGCGGCGGCAGCACGTATGGCTCCCCAGCGCGTATTCCGCGACGGTTTTCTACCTGCACGAACTCCTTGCGTGCGCCCACGATGCGCTCGCCCTTGACGAGCACGAGGTTGCCGAACCGGGGAACGAGTTCCACGTAGAGCTCCAACTGGTCGCCGACTCCGAAGCGCGAACGGGCCGAAAAAATCATCCGCAGAAGCCGGTCGTTGCGACGCGCGGAAACGTTCGAAAGGAGCATGCCCTCGAGCGAACGGGCCAACGTTCGCACGAAGCCCGGCTCGCTAGCGATTACCAGAGCCACTCCCGAGCTTGTCGATCCCGAGCTTGCCAAAGGGTCGGCATCTTCGATCGTCACCAGCGGCGGCGAAGCAAAGACTTCGATGGCGAGAACGAAACGCTCGCGGCGACGGCGGAAAACCATCCCGATCCGCCCGTCGTCGAGCAAACCCACATCTTCAACTCGCGCGCCCCGCAAGCGTTCGTCGAGTTCCCGCGCAAGCCGTCGGATGAGGACCCAATCGGTCAGCATCAAACATCCTTATCGTGACAATCCGAATAGCCTTGGCATTCAGTGCGATTGCGCTGTTGAACGCCTGCAGCGGCGGCTCTCCGGCCCCGAAGAACTGGCACGCCGTAGCGGGCACGAGCGGCGCGTGGACGCTGGGCAGCGGCTCGCGCGCGCAAGAGTATCGCTACGGCGTGGCAAGCTTCGGCGGAACGCTGCAGGATCTCGCCTCGCAAGTCACGATCGACGCCCTGACGGGCAATCCGGGCGCCAAACTGCAGGGCAGTAATCCCTTCGGCCCCTGCCCTGGCGCGGCCGGCGTCGCAACCTTTCGGCTCGCCGATCGCAGGACGCTTCAAGCCGGATTCGCCGTCCGGGACGGGCGGGCGGTTCGGGTTAGCTACATTCGGCCGATGGGCGCGCCCGTAGATTCCGACGCGCTGCAAGCCATGCAGGACGTGCTTTGCACGCCTCCCGCGTGAGGGAGATCGACCTCAGCCCATAGGTCCGGCGGCCTCGCGGCGTGAACGGGAGAGGGTTGAGCACCGGGCCGGGTCTGCTGTTCGTCGTATCGGGGCCCTCAGGAGCCGGCAAGGATACGCTTGTTGAGGCACTGCGAGAACGCCGAAACAGCCTTCGGTACTCGGTTTCGGCCACCACCCGGGCGGCGCGATCGGACGAGCGCGGCGGAGAACACTACTTCTTCGTTTCGGATGAAGAATTCGAGCTGTTGCGGGACGGTGGTCGCCTTTTGGAGTGGCGCGAGTATAACGGCAACCTATACGGGACGCCAAGCGATTACGTCGAGGAGTGCCTTTCCGACGGGTACGACGTGATCATGAAGCCCGAGGTCAACGGTGCGCTCGCCGTGAAGGCGGCGTATCCGGACGCGGTTCTGATCTTTGTCGTTCCAGATCGCTTCTCAAACCTTCGCGAGCGGCTGCTCGCTCGTCGCACCGAGACAAATGAGGAGATCGCGCGGCGGCTCGAGATCGCGCAGCAGGAGATGAAGTTCATCCGGAGCTTCGACTATATCGTGGTCAACGAGCAAGACCGCCCGGAGGACGCGGTGCGCGACCTCGAGGCGATCCTGCAGGCGGAGCGCTTTCGCATCCACCGGTATCCCGACGATTCGATTCGGCGCGTCGAGTCGTCATGACGAACACTACACAGTAAAGGAAACACATCGAACCCCATGAGCAAATCCGTATTCGGCGATCTCGACGTACTGCTGGAGCACGCCGACTCCAAGTTCAGTCTCGTCAACATCGTAACCAAGCGCGCTCGCCAACTGAACAATTGGATCCGCGTGCAGCAGCTTCCGGCAACCGATCGCCGCGAATACTTCGCGAGCGAGCCGCTCGTCGATCGGGAAACGATCAACCCGAACAAGCCCGTCTCCATCGCGCTCGACGAAATAGCCGATGGAAAGATCGTCTACCGCCGCACCCGCGAAGGCATTAAGTGATTCAGCGGTAGGATACAGGCGAGGCCGGAGCTCTTATGTGCGGAATAGTCGGTTATATCGGCGGGCGCGATAGCGTACCCATCATTCTCGACGCGTTGGGGCGCCTCGAGTACCGGGGCTACGACAGCGCCGGCATCGCCGTGATCGATGCGTCGGGGAGCCTGGCCGGCTCGAAAGCGGAAGGAAAGTTGTCGCGACTGGCCGAGCGCCTTGCGAACGGGAGCCCGCTGTCGGGCGTCGTCGGCGTCGGGCACACGCGTTGGGCGACGCACGGCGCTCCCTCCGATGCAAACGCCCACCCGCACTTAGATTGCCGCGGAAGAATCGCCGTCGTGCACAATGGGATCGTCGAGAATTACTCGTCGCTGCGGGCGCGTTTGATCGAGCTCGGCCACGTTTTCAGCAGCCAAACCGACACCGAGGTCTTGGCTCATCTGATCGAGCTCCATTACGACGGAAACCTGGAAGAAGCAGTGCGCCGAACCGTCCATGAGGTTCGCGGCGCGTACGCGCTCGGCGTGATCTGCAGCGACGACCCGGAGCATCTGGTCTTCGCGCGTAACGGCGCAAGCCCGCTCGTGCTCGGCATCGGTGAGGGGGAGATGTACGTGGCGTCCGACACGCCCGCGATCCTGCCCTACACTCGTCGCGAGATCATCCTGCAAGAATGCGAGATCGCCGTCGTCGGCCGGGATGGATATCGCCTGATGGACTATGCGGGTGCACGCATCGAGCGCGAGCCGGTAGCGATCACCTGGGATCCGGGATCGGCGGAAAAGAGCGGCTTCAAGCATTTCATGCTCAAGGAGATCTTCGAGCAACCCCAGGTCATCAAGGAAACCCTGAGCGGTCGTGTGGACGATGCCGGCAACGTGAATCTGAGTGCGGAGCTTGGCTCGATAACCGCGGATCGGCTTCGCAACCTCAGCAAGATCGCCATCATGGGCTGCGGCACGGCGTACCATGCCGGCATGGTCGGCATGTACTTGCTGCGCTCGCTGGTTCATTTGCCGGTCGAGATGGAGCTCGCGAGCGAGTTCCGGTATGGCGATCCGGTCATCGATCCTACGACGCTCGTGATTGCGATGTCGCAGTCGGGCGAGACGGCCGACACGATCGAAGCCGTTCGTATCGCCAAGGAGTCGGGTTGTGGGGTCTTGGGAGTTTGCAACGTGCTCGGCTCGCATTTGACCCGCCTTGCCGATGCCATGCTCTACACGCGAGGGGGACCGGAGATCGGCGTTGCCGCGACCAAGACCTACGTCTCTCAAGTCATCGTCATGACGCTCTTCGCGCTCTATCTGGCGAAGCTGCGCGGCACGACGCCGGATCGGCGTTTGGCCGAAATAGCGGACGGCACGAAGCTGCTTCCGGCTGCCGTTGACATCGTCCTCAATACTTCGGACGAGATTCGCAAGACCGCGCGCCGGCTGCGCAAGGCCCAGAGCGTGCTCTTCCTCGGACGTTACGTCAACTTTCCAACCGCCTTGGAAGGGGCCCTGAAGCTGAAGGAAATTTCGTACATTCACGCCGAGGGCTATCCCGCCGGCGAGATGAAACACGGTCCCATTGCGCTGCTCGATTCCACCGTACCGGTGGTGGGCATCGTCACCGAGGATCGAGTGCGAGAGAAGATGCTTTCCAATCTCATGGAATCAAAAGCGCGCGAAGCTCCCGTCGTCGTAGTAGCGAATCGCGACGATGCCGAAGCCAAGAGCGTGGCCGACTACGTATTCTGGGTGCCGAAGGTCGACGAGCTGCTCGCGCCGATCGTCAACGTCATCCCGCTGCAGCTGCTCGCCTATCACATCGCCGACATCGAGGGCAAGGATGTGGACCAGCCGCGCAACCTGGCCAAAACGGTGACGGTCGAGTGACGTCCCGGTGATTCGCAGCGACGGACGACGCGCCGATGAGTTGCGACCGGTCGCGATCGAACCGGGTTTCCTCAAGTATCCCGAGGGAAGCGCGTTGATCAGCATCGGCAACACGCGCGTCCTGTGCGCGGCATCCATCGAGGATCGCGTGCCGGCGTGGATGAAGGGGCGCGGCGTCGGCTGGGTGACCGCCGAGTACGCGATGCTGCCCCGCGCGACCCAAGAGCGCACGCAGCGCGAAGCGTCCAAAGGACGCCTCGGGGGCCGGACGCATGAGATTCAACGGATTATCGGGCGCGCGCTTCGCGCCGTTACCGACATGGCGAGACTGGGCGAACGAACGGTCTGGCTCGATTGCGACGTCATTCAAGCCGACGGGGGCACGCGTACCGCCGCGGTAACCGGCGCATATGTGGCGCTGGCCCTCGCTTTGCGCACGCGTTTTGACCCGAACGACCGCGCTCGCTGGCCCCTGCTCGCGATCGTTGCGGCAATCAGCGTGGGAATCGTGGCCGGCCAGCCGCTGCTGGATCTCGCCTACGACGAGGACAGCAAAGCGCTCGTGGACATGAACGTCTTCATGACCGACGCCGGCCGATACGTCGAGCTGCAGGGCACGGCGGAAGCGGCACCATTCGATCGACGCGAACTCGAAGCGCTGCTAGCGATCGCCGAACGCGGAATCCGCCAGCTTTTTGTCTCCCAGACCGCGGCGCTCGAGGCAAATTTGCCGGTTCATGCCGGTTGACGCCGCCCTAGCCGAATTGGTGGCGCGCATCGGCGCTTTCCACATTACCGATCGAACGATGCAGCGCGCGCAACGCGCCATCTCGGCGGCAGTTGCAAGCGGCCTCGTGGACGACTGGATCCGGCGTGAATACCTTGCCGCGGCGCATCGTTACTTTCAGAGCTTTGACGCTGAGGCGCGCGCGCATCTGCGCGACGTCGACCGGCGCCTTGAACACGTCAACCAAGTGCATTTCAACCTGGCCGCCGAGCGCGGCGTTGCCGTCAAACGCATCGAGGCTACGCAGGGCGTGTTGCACGCGTTGACCGACTTGGGTCAGGCTTCGCCGTGAGATTTCTCGATCGCTTCGGCCGGGCTACGACCGACTTCTTCGAGTATGCCGGCGGGTTGACGCTGCTCTCAGCCGAGTCCGTCGGTTTCATGGTCCGTTTGCGCGTGCGCGTCGCCGAGACGGTCTCGCAGGCGGCGCTGCTCGGCGTTCAATCCGTGATCATCGTCATGCTGACCTCGCTCTTCACCGGCATGGTGATCTCGTTGGAATCGGCGCAACAAGCGGTGGCTTACGGTTTTGCCAACCTCGTCGGCGGGGCGGTGGCCTACGCATCGGTCCGCGAGCTCGGACCCATGCTGACGGGCGTTGTTGTTGCCGGGCGCGTTGGGGCTGCCATCGCAGCCGAACTAGGTTCGATGGTGGTGACCGAGCAGATCGAAGCGCTGCGCTCCATGGGGCTCGAGCCGTCCCGTTTTCTCGTCGTTCCGCGATTGGTAGCGCTGCTGCTGATGCTTCCCTTGCTGACGATCTTCGCCGACGTCGTTTCGATCGCGGGCGGCATGTGGATCGCACACGCCTACGCGCACGTTTCGTACGATAATTTCTTGTCCTCAGTCCGGCAGTCGATCGACGTAAGCGACGTGCTGAAGGGGTTGCTGAAGGCGTTCGTCTTCGCCGTGATTATCGCGATGGTCGGGGCTTATCAGGGCCTCTCGACGCGCGGCGGCGCCGCCGGCGTAGGCCGGTCCACGACTTTCGCCGTCGTGTTGTCAATTATTTTGATCTTCATTTCCAATTTCGTGCTGTCGTTTCTGCTTTTCGGTTAGGCGGCTGAGAATGAATCCAAGCGGCACGAAGCTGATCGCGCGAATCGAAGGAGCGACGCTTGCATTTGGCGAGAGCGTGATTCTGAAGAACTGCAGCCTGGACATCGTTGACGGCGCGATCACGTGTATCATCGGCCTCTCGGGCGCCGGTAAGTCCACGATCCTGCGGCTGCTCGACGGCCTGTTGTTGCCGAGCGCCGGACACGTCTACGTCCGCGGTCGCGACATCTGCCACATGACAGAGGAGCAGCGTAACCGCGTTCGGCAGAAGATCAGTCTATCGTTTCAGTTTTCGGCCCTGCTCGACAGCCTCACGGTCGGGGAGAACGTCGCTTTGCCGTTGCGCGAGCATACGCGGCTTTCGGAGGCCGAAATCCGGCAGACCGTGATGGATTCACTCGACAGCGTGGGTCTGGCCCGCGCGTACGACAGCCTTCCGGCCGAGCTTTCGGGCGGCATGCTCAAACGCGCCGGCTTTGCCCGCGCGATCGTGACTCGTCCCGATCTGGTGTTGTACGACGAGCCTACGACCGGGCTCGACCCAATCGTGACGAACTTGATCACCGACACGATCTTGAAGCTTCGCGCAAAGCTCAATGGCAGCGCGGTTGTGATCTCGCACGATCTGCAGTCGATCTTCGCGATGGCCGACTATGTCGCGATGCTCTTCGAAGGGGCGATCATCGCTTACGACACGGCCGATCGCATCCGCAACTCGAGCAACCCGATCGTTCAACAGTTCCTTCAGGGATCCGAGATCGGGCCGATTCCGATTTAGGCTTCTACCCCTTGGGGTTCGAGGATTAGCAACGTGCCGTTACCGGCCGGCGGCACCGCAATCGGTGTGATGCCGTAGGCTGCGCGGCTCCCATCTTCATCGGCGATCTCCAGCGATTTTGGCCGATCGCTCCACGTCTTGCCGACGCCTGGAAGGGCCTCGTTGCTCTCGGAAAGCCTCGCGTAGCGCTGCGACGCAAGAAGAACTCGCGATTTGCCGTCGACGAGACACGCCAGCAGCGGCGCTCGTTCGACGACCGCTCGAAGCATCGCAATGGTGTGCGCGGAGGACTCGAGCTGATCTTGCCGGTCCCTGGCTAACTGCTCTTGCTCGTTGCTCCGCGCGGCCAGCTCTTCGTTGGTCGTATTGAGTTCTTCGACCGTTGCTTGCAGCTCCTCATTGAGCGTTTCCAGCTCCTCGCTGGACGCTTGCATCTCTTCGTTGAGCGTCTCGACCTCCTCGGCTGAGGCCTCAGCTTCTTCGGCGGCAATGAGCAGATGCTCGTTCGTGCTGCGGAGTTCCGCATTGGCCGATGTTAGCTCGTTGTTGGCGTCGATCAAGACCCGCTGGCGCTCCAGCAATCCGGCGTTTTGTGTCGTTAGACGGTCCAGCACCGCGCGGTTCGCCTCGTTTTCGACCTCGATTTGGCGGCGCCACTTCGAGCTCTTCGTGATGTCGACGACCAGCACGAAGGCGCCGTCCACATGGCCTTCTTTGTTGGTCGTTCTATCCGGATAGCACGAGACTTGCAGAAAACGCGTCTCGTTGACCGTCGCGTCGAATACTTCCATCTCCCGCTCACCCGAGGGCATCTCGCTGCGAAACGCTGCGTCGAGGGCGCCTTTGAGTTCCCCGGACGAAACGTCGGCCGAATGGATCAGGTCTTCCCCAATACCCTGACCGTGGATGCCGAGCAGCGTGCGGGCTGCTTTATTGATCGTCAAAACGTCGTAGTTGCGATCGACGACCACGATGCCGACCGGCGACTCGAACAGAAACGCACCCAAGCGATCCACCAGCGTCCATCGGGGCGCCGGCAAATCCCCGATGGTCCGCCGCGCCGGGAACGCCGCGCTCTTTGCGCTTCGGACCGAACGCGGCCCCCCGCCGCCTTCCAGCATCGCCGGGGCGGGGATGAGCAGTCGCTCGCCCTGGCGACGAAAGATCTTAAAATTCGAATCGATCTGCGCGAAGTATTGCGGCAACGGGGACGTCGTCTCTGCCTTCCCCAGCACCAAATAGCCTCCCTCGCGCAGCGAAAAGGCAAAGAGCTGCAAAGTGCGCTGCTGCAGTTCTTTCGTAAAATAGATCAGAACGTTGCGGCAGAGCACCAAATCGATGCGCGGGAAAGGCGCCCGCTGCCCCAAATCGTATTCGCCGAAGACGGTCAGGTTGCGAATGCGCTTCTTTACCTGAAACGCACCGTCGAGCCGCAAGAAATACTTCGCCAGCATCTCGGGCGGCAAGTGTTTTAAAGCGTCCGCGGCATAGACCCCGCGGCGCGCGGTCGTAACGGCCTGAGCGTCTAAATCGGTCGCAAAGATCCGAATCGGCAATGTTTCGATTTCGTCGCCGAGCAGTTCGGCAAGCGAGATCGCCAGCGAGTACGCCTCTTCACCGGTCGCGCAGCCCGCCGACCAGAGTCGCAACTCCGAGTGGGTCTTGCGGGCGTGGTCGATGACGTCCGGAAGAACCGTTTCGCGCAGCTGCGCGAAGAGCTGAGGGTCGCGAAAGAATTCGGTGACCTTGATGAGGAACGCGCTGACCAAACGCTGGTACGCATCCGGATTGCTTCCGAGATGACGCATATAATCCACCAGCGTCGTGTGCCCGGACGCGGCCATCAATCGGGCAAGCCGGCGAACCAGGGTTGGCGCTTTGTATTGGCGGAAATCGATTCCGCTGCGCGTCCGCAGCTGGGTTAGGAACGCGCGCAGGAGATCAGGATCGGCGATCTCGCTAGCCAGTCCGTCGCTCGCCACGAGCGCCGTCAAGAGCGTCGGCAGCGAATCGAGCGTCGCGGTGAAATCGATGTGGTTCAGCGGAACCGCTCTCGGCAACGCGGGGAATGCGGCTGACTGGGGCTCTTGAACCAATACCGTGCCGCCGTGTTCTTTGACCGCTCGAACTCCCGCGACGCCATCGGTCCCCATTCCGGTGAGGATGACGGCGATGACCCGATCCTGATAGCTTTCCGCGGCGCCGCTAAAAAGCACGTCGATCGATGGAGTCGGATGGTTGGAACCGCGCGGCGTGCCGGCTACGCATCGTCCGCGAATTGCAAAATTCTTTCCGGCGGAAGCTACGTAAATGCTGCCGGCCGATAAATCGTTCTCGTGTTCGTCGATCGTTACGACCTTCAGGGGCGTATGCCGCTCCAGAATGTGCGCCAGGTGGCTAGGTACGTTCGGATTGACGTGTTGCGCTATGACGATGGGAGCCGCAAAATCCTTCGGTAGTCTCGATATCAGTCGTTCGAGCGCCTCGATGCCGCCCGCCGACGCACCGATGACGACCAGCGCCGCGGCTTCGCCGGCTTTCCCATCCCGCATGGTGGGGCGTTCTTTGGTGCAACGGATTATCTTTCACTCGGAGGACTACGAGCCCATCCTTACCATCGAGCCCAGCCCCGGCGGCGTTTGTTCGTTCAGTAGCGTCGGGATTTGATCCAGCGCTGCCGGGTGCCGGCCGAACCATTGCCACAGCTGCCGGTCGCAAATTAACGTGTCGGTGGCCGCGCCGAGCGAAGCGATCCCGGTTGTCACTTGCTCGGACCTCCCGATAGCGCCGGTTGGGCCGCGCGAACCCAGCAGCATCGGTGGGGAGAAGTCTTGTGCAGCGTAGGTCATCGACGCCGTCGCCGTGTCGACGACGGCAGCAAAGCGATTCGGCCCGGCAACGCAGGCAGCCAGCTCTTGCACGAGCTCGCGGGGCTCGAGAACGGCCGGATCGCCCAGGCGCCCGTAGAACTGCACGGTATCGGCGACGCCCAGCGTCAAAACGCCGCAGGTTTCGCCGACCCAACGGTAACGCCACGGTAGCACGCAGTCGCGCGAACGATAGATCGCGACTTCCAAGGTACGGTCCGACCAGCGTTCCCACAGACCGTCCCGCCTGAACTCCGGAATCACGGCCGCTCGCGAATTTATTTCGTCAAAGCGGCGAGCAACGTCGCTCGCTAAGCGGCAAAGCGCTTCAAACTCGCTCGGTCCTGCCGGCACGCGCTGCGAAACTGCCACCAGCGCACCGAGACGATCCTTGGCCCACTTGATGGGGAACGTAGCGCCGGAGATCGGCTCGAGCCGTTCGAAGGCCTGGCGCTGGCGCAAATCGTCACAGATTTCGTCGAGAAATCCGTGATCGACGCGCGAGCAAAAAACCGGCGCATCGCTCAAAAAGCTTGCCGGTATCTTCGAAAGAATCGCAACGCCGCTTTGAGGGTGTTCCGCGCGGTAGACGGAGCCCGACCGGCCTACGAGCGCAATGCCTGCCCAGCCGCGCATCAGAGCCGCGGCCTGATGGACCGCGAAATCTGCCAGCTCTTGTGGCGCCGCCAACTCTTGGATGTGCTGCGACGCGATCACCATCGAATGTTGTGAACGCTCGCGCCGCAGATGTTCGATGCCGCGAAAGAGCTCCTTGAACGTCGCGAATATCTCCGCGTCGCTCTCATCGTGGGACAGAAAATGGTCTGCCAAGATTGGCACTCGCGATGCAAGTCGATGCTGACCTTCAAATGCGATGACGTACAGGCCGCGGGAGGCAGCCGCGTGATGAACGCCGCGAAGCGCCGAAATCGGATCCGCCAACTCCGCCGTGTCGACGATGACGACGTCCGGCTCGTCGGCGGCGACCATCTCATAGAACGCGCGCAGTCTGTTTGCACGAATCAACGTCCAGCCTCGTTGGTCCAACATGACGGTAAGCCGGTTGTGTAATGACTTGCAAAGCATAAGGCCGATGATTCGCGGCTCGATTTGCACCGAAGGTTTTTCGTCCGCAAGCCAGAGCGCGGCATCCCCCCGGGGTATCGTGATGCTTTCGAGCGCGTCGAAGAAGCTCTGATAGCGCGCGCTAACACCTCGCGAGTTCAACGGAGCGATGGCGACGTAGCGCCGCGAACCGTAACACAGCGGCACGGCGAGCGCGAAGGTTCCTCCGCTGTCGGGGTCGAGAATGCGCGCCGGCTTCATTCGAGCGAAGAGCCGCCCCAGAGGCCACCGTCTCCAGGCTCGCACCGCATCGGCTTCGCAGCCGCGACTTGCAGTGAGCACGAAGGAGCGGCCGTCGCTTGCCGCTCTGAACAATCCGGCCCCGGCAAATGGGCCGTTCGGCAGGTCGACGAGCGTGGCGAGAAACGAATCGATCCGCGCCGGATCTCGGCTGGCATCGTCGAGCTTGCGGAGGATGGTCGCGAGTCGCTCGACCTCGCCGCCCCCGCGCCGCACTACCGCCGTCGCAAACAGGCCCCGTGATCGCGCAGGAAAGCGCCCAAAGCCGGACCGCTGACGCGCCGGAACAGCTGGCGGAGGGCGACCTCGACCACCGAGCTCTCGCTGACGCGATGCGTGGCGGCGATTTCGCTAAGCTGGTTAGCCGCCTCCGCGGAGAGATTTACGGTGAAGCGTTGCGCATCTTGGGAGCCGCCGATCCGGGGCGAAAGCGCCTCCGTTCCGCCCACGCGTTTCGCGCGCGTCATCGCGAACTCCCGACCGTCTCGTCCGGCTCGGACTCGATTGCCGGCTCGACGATGAGCGCGAGCCGCCGCACGCGCGATTGATCTACATCGAGTGCTTCCGGAACGTCGCTCAGCTTATTGCGAATGTCGAAGATGCGGTCGAGCCCGCACACGTCGAAAATACGCCGAATCTCGGAGCGTAGACCTACGAGCCGCAACGTCGCGCCCCGGCCGGTGACCGCACGCTCCAGAGAGACGAGGCATTCAAGTACGCTCGAGTCGACGTAGCGTGTCTTTTCGAAATTAACAACCACGACCGATGCGTTCGCCGTCAGGGCAAACGCGTCCAGCAAACGGACCCGCTCGGCGATGTCGAATTCACCCTCGAGGTTAACGACGAAGACGTCCAAGTCAAACGGTGGAACCTTTTCAGGTTCGGCGACTTCTTTGGGGTGCAGCATGCTCGGTCTCCTCGGACGCGGACTACCATGTTGGAGGCTATTCCCCTCTTAATTCATAACAACTTAGTTGCTCGCTTGCCCGCTTGGCTGCGAGGCACTTCCTTTTCCGAAAGCTAATACGAAACGCCATGACGAAGCAGGCACAGGTCGGAGCATTCGCGATTATCGCGCTGCTCTTACTTTTCGGTGTTTTCTATGTCATCACCGATTTCGGCACGCGGCACACCGGTTATCGAGTCGGCATTCACTACCAGTCCGCGTCCGGGGTAACGCCGGGGGCGCTGGTCTACTTTAGCGGCGTGGACATCGGCTCGGTGGACTCGATCGAGCTGCTGCCGGACAACACCGTCGACGTCATCCTCGCGATCAATCGCGACATCGACATCCCGGCTCAGTCGCGCTTCTTGATTCAAGAGCCGCTGACCGGGACGCCGTCGGTCGTGATCGTCCCGCCCCGCGCCAAACCACCCGTTCCGCTCCTTCCTCGCCAGGTTCTGCCGATCGCGCAGCAACCGCAGGGGACGAACACGGCGACGATTGCGGACCTGCTTGCGCAGGGCCAAGGCGAGATCAAGCGGCTCGACAACGTCATGTCGCTGCTGGAAGCGCGCACCCCGAGGCTGCTCAACACACTCCAAACGACGCTCGACAACGCCAACGACCTTACGGTGTCGACGAAGGCCTCGATGCAGCGCCTTTCCGGCGAGTTCCTCGCGCTGGGGGCGAACTTGCAGAGCAGTCTCAGCGCGGCCAGCGCCAACGTCGTCCAGTTGTCCGCCACGCTCAACAGCGCGGCAACGACCGATTCGAAGAAGCTCGGTGCCCTGCTCGATCAATTCCATTCGACCTCCATCGCGTTGAACCGCTCGATGAACGCGCTGCAGGGCTTGGCCACCGATCCGCGCCTTAAGGAAAATATTCTAACGACTACGCAGAGCATCGCGGATACGACGCAGACGCTTGCGGCGTTGACCAAAGACTTGCGTACCGTTACCGGCAACCCCCAGACGCAAGCCGAGTTGCGCAACACGATCGCGAATCTCGACGCCGTCATGCAGAAGGCGAACTCCCTGCTGGGCGAGCTCGGCGGCACGAGCAGCGTACCGGGTGTCGATTCAGGCGCCTCACCCGGACCAGGCGCCAGCCCCGCACCGGGTGCGAGCGCCGCTCCCGGGGGCACCGGCATCTCCCCCGCAATGCGCGATCGCCTTCACGGCAAACTCGCTAACCTCGCACACGAGTTGGTGGCCATTCAGGTGCGTTTGAGCGGGCTCTCGCCGCAACACAATCCCGGGCTCAATCCCGTCATGACGTCGAGTCAAGGGCCGCTCGGCGACATCAATCTCGTCGTGCTCCCGCATGCGAGCACCAGCCTCATGGTGGGCGCTAACGCGATCGGCAACAACACGACGTGGAACGCGGTGCTCGAGAAGAGCAAGGGCGACTTTCACTTCGGCGCCGGCGTCCTCTACTCGCAGGTCGGCATATTGGGGCAATACGCACCGCTCCGAGGTTTCGGGCTGGAAACACGCGTTTACGATCTTACCTATCCGATGATCGACCTCTACGGAAATTTCCACATCGCGCCCGGCGCGGAGCTGTTTTTCGGGCAGCGCGACATTACGCACGCATCGCGCCGCAACACCTTCGGCCTTCAGTACCAGTTCTAGGGGCTCTCGGGAAGCCAATGTCTGAAAGGCCGCGCATCGGCATCATCGGAGCTGGCGCGATGGGAACGTTGTTCGGTTTTCATTTAGCCGCCGGCTGCGACGTCACCATTCTGGATGACAACGCGGCCGTCGCGGATGCAGTCGAACGCGACGGACTGCGCGTCAACGACGACCCGCCGCGCAAGGTCGCCGTTGCTCGCCGCGCGCGCGATCTGTATGGATCGCGGATGCTTTTTCTCTTCGTCAAAGCGGTCGACACGCTGCGGGCGTTGCGCGCGTTCGCCGGCGAGCTGGACCCGTCGGCGCCCGTCGTTTCGCTGCAGAACGGGGTCGGAAACGAAGACGCGATCAAGACCGCGCTGGGCGGTGCGGTCCCCGTCATCCTCGGGATCACGACCGAGTCTTCGCAGACGATCGCGCCCGGCTGGGTCCGCAGCTCCGAACAGGGTAACACGATCATCGGTTCCACGAGTGCGTCACCGACCACGGCGCACACGGTAACCGACCTCTTGACGCGCAGCGGTCTACGCGCCTCGGTGGTTTACGACATTCGGCCGCATCTTTGGGGGAAGCTCGTGGCGAATGCCTCCGTCAATGCGCTTTCCGCATTGCTCGACTGCAATGCGGGCGAGATACCCCAGGATCCAAACGCCGCGCGATTGGCCGAAGCGCTCGCGGAAGAGACCGCAAACGTCGCTGCCGCACTCAAGATCAGCCTTCCGTTCGTCAATCCATGGCAGTACGTCACGGAGGTCATCGCGCTAGGCGCCGACGCCAAAAGCTCGATGGCGTACGACCTGGAATCGGGGCACCCGAGCGAGATCGATCACATCAACGGCGCCGTCGTAGCCTTCGGCCGGCGCACTGCGACGCCGACGCCCTACAACGATGCCATGGTGCGGCTGGTCAAAGCGCGTGAGGCGTTGCTCGCGCGTTCACGGCTGCGGCTCTAGGCGCAACAGTCGAATCGCGCCCGCGCCCGTTTCGACGTCAACGCGCCGCGCGCTTGGACCGTTGACGTTGCCGTCGATCGTCTCGGATTGACCCTGCGACGTCCCCCGAAGCGCGAAGTCGGTAAAAAGCGTGCCCGCATCGGTGTGGAGATGAACGCCGAACGCAGCCCTGGCCGGAATTCGCAGCTCGATGTCTCCCTGCCGCGTTGAAAATCGCAGCGTGCCTGGCCAATCGATCGAGCCCATGGTGACGGCGAGGTTGCCTTGGCCGACCGCGGCCTGGGCGTAGCCCGGCAGCATCAAGGTAACGTTGCCGTGTAGCGCGACGACGCGAGCATTGCCTCGAATGTCGGTAACGTTCACGTCGCCTCTTTGCGACTGCACGACCAAATTCACTCCGTCGGGCACACGTACGAGCAACGACGCCAGCGGGCTCGGCGCGTTGACGACAACGCCCAGCGGCGCAACGCGCACGCGTGGTCCGGGCGGCGGCGTCGCTTTTGGCAGCCCCGTCGCGGTGATCGTAAACAGATCGCGACGTTTACCGGTTACCGGCTGATAGACGTTCAACGAGGCTTGCGCGACGCGGACCACGAGCGTCGCTCCCGGCTTCAAGATGCCGACGGTCGTCGAGTACGGCGTGGGAGCGCTGCACGAAACCAGCGCCGCGAGGGGAAGAAGAAGGAGCGGAGATCTCACGGAGAACGCTCTTCGATGACCTTTGCGCGGCTCTTTCATCTCTGCGCCGGCTGCGTACTGATGGCGTTGGCGCTGCCGGCTTGCAGCGGACTAGCCGTGCCCGTCACACCGAGCGCACCGGCGCTGGTACGCAGCGCCTCATCCGCAAGCGCGCGCTGGGTGCCGGCGCCCGGAGAGTCTTATCAGATCCAGTACAGCGGTAAGCTCGATCTGCATGTCGCCGCCGACGTCTACGATCTCGACATGTTCGACACATCCGCGTCGATCGTAGCCCAACTCCATGCGATGCGCCGGCGCGTCATGTGTTACGTTGACGTCGGCACGTGGGAGAATTGGCGGCCCGACGCGGGCAAATTTCCCAAGAGCGTGCTCGGCAAGCGGGACGGTCATTGGCACGGAGAACGCTGGTTGGACGTTCGCCAAACCAAGATCTTGGAGCCAATCATGGCGCATCGGCTGGATTTGTGCAAACGCAAAGGCTTTGACGGTGTGGATCCGGACAATCTCGACGGCTATCAAAACCGTACCGGTTTTCCGATAACGTACCGCGAGCAGCTGACCTACGACACGTGGGTCGCGCAAGCCGCGCACGACCGCGGCCTCACCGCGGATCAGAAAGGCGACAACGGTCAGGTGAAAGACCTGGTAAAGGTTTACGATTTCGCCGTCGTCGAGCAATGCTTCGCGCAGGGCTGGTGCGATCAGTTCGCTCTTTATACCAAGTCGAACCGGCTCGTCGTCGATGTGGAATACGGGTTGTCCCGGCAGCGCTTTCTGAGTAAGACGTGCGCGGACACCGCGCGCTACGACGAAACCGCGATCCTCAAAAGATTGCAGCTGACCGCCTGGCTCGTCACCTGCGGGGCTCGCACCTAGGCCTGGCCAGTCATTGTTTAGAACGCGGATTGTACGCTACGCCCTCGACGCCGACGGCGCTAATGCCGTTAATCTTGAAGCTGAATTTGTAGCTAATGTTCGTTGGGGAATAACTGTAAACGTCCACCTGAGGGGCCAGGACGTTCGCCATCGCCAGCTCTGAGGAATCCTTGTTCAGGTGTCCGCGCATCGCTTGGTACGGAAGCGCGAATGGGCCGCCGACGAGGGAGCAGCGCCGGTTGCAGCCTTTATAGACGTAAACCGAGGTCTGGGAACCCGAGGAGCTGATCGCGACGAGGTTACCCTGCGCATCGATGTCGAGGCCGCCATCGCCTTTGTTCTTATAACCGGTGGCCGCTCTGCCCGATCCCGAGCAGTGCTTGAAATAGATCAGCGTCGCGGCTCCGCTGGAAGCGTCGATCGCCGAGGCCCAGCAGTCGCCGTTATTGGCCAGCGCGACGCCGCCAACCACGGACATTTTCGGATTGAGGAGGTTGGCCGAGCAACCCTTCGGGAGCGTGCAGACCAAAATGCTGCCCGGACCGCTGACGTCCAGCGCATTGCCGATCGCGATCGTGCCGGTTGCCGCGTTGTTGCTGGCCGCGTCAGACGGGCGACCGACCGTGTCGCGCAGGGAGCCCAGCTCCGGTCCGCACATGTCCGGACCCTTGTAAACGCTCACAGAGCCCCGGTGGCCGTTCGTAACGATCAGATTGCCTACCCCGTCGACGGCGACGTTGTCGGCATAGCGCAAGCGCTCGATCCGGCAAATCGGCGGCTTCCGGCGGCGGTTAACGTGATAGCCGAAGATCGCCGAGTTCGAAGCTCCCGTGAGCGCGTCCACATAGACGCCGACCTTGGCGCCGCTCGACGCCGGAGAAGAGCGTGCCGCGGCCAAAGGCATCGACGCGGCGGGCAAGGGACGGCCATTCTCGCCGCAGCCGGCGAGTATTGGAATAGCCAGGCTTACGCTTAGCGCGTAAACCCGAAAGAGTAACGTCGTCATTGCGGACTCTGCACGTTCGACCACCGCTAGGAATTTCACCCCGTACGCGCTCCGTGCCACTCAGAACAACCAATCGCCGTCTCGACAAGCCCCGTTCCCGGCTGCGAAAAAAGCTCGGATAGCAGCCGTCTAGCAGGGCCCCGGCCGCCGCGCCCGGGCGAAGGGTTTCTTCTCCAATGCGATAAAACTGTTATTATGTCGCCTCCAACCACGCGAAAGAAGCCCCGGCCACTGGCCGAAGCGGCGCTGCCGGCCGACCTTGACCCCCTAGTCCGCGATCTGGCCGGGTATCTGCTCACCGAGCGCAAGCGCAGCCCGCTCACCGCCGCCGCATACGCGCGCGACCTCAAGGAGTTCTCGGATTTCCTGAAGCGCGAAGCGGCGGACCCATCCCTGTGTGCCGTGACGCCCTCGCGAGTCCGCCAGTACATCGCGCACATGTTCGACACGCACGGATACGACAGCCGGACGGTCTGCCGCAAACTTTCCTCGATTCGGGCATTGTACCGATTTCTCAAGATCACCGGCGTCCTCGACAGCGACCCGGCCTTCGCGATCCCCGGGCCCTCGATCGCCAAGCGAAAGCCGGCGCCTTTGAAGGTCGACGAGGTCATGCGCTTGCTGCGCACGTCACTGGCGGGCCGCACCGACACCGCGCAGCTGCGCGATCGAGCCATCCTGGAGCTTTTCTATGCGAGCGGCATCCGCCGCGCGGAGCTTGCCGGCGTGCGGCTTGCCGACGTGGACCTCGCCGAGCGCACGGTTCGGGTGACCGGCAAAGGAAACAAGGAACGCACGGTGTTGATCAATCGCACCGCTGCCGCCGCCATCGAGGCCTACCTCCGCGTGCGGCCGCGCAGCGCCGATCCCACGCTCTTTCTCGGGCGCACCGGGGCCGGGCTCACGCCCAAGCACGTCTGGCGCCTGTTTCGGAACATCTATCGCGTGAGCGGCGTGGAGAAACACGCGAGTCCCCACACGCTGCGCCACTCCTTTGCGACGCATCTGGTGGAAAACGGTGTGGATCTGGAAACGGTCCGCGAGCTCCTCGGACACGAGAGCCTGGCTACGACCGGCGTGTACCTCCAGTTGGCGATGGGTCACAAGCGACGCGCGTACGACGAAGCGCACCCACGCGATCGCATGGACGACAACTAGAGCCGGCTCATTCCTCCGGGAGCCAGTCGCGCGTGAGATAGAGCCAAAAGGCTAAGCCGGCATAGCCTCCGTAGCGCGCGAAGGCGCGCCGAATCGTGGAATCCGCGGCGCGTTTCTTTTCCGCCAACCGCCGGTATTTCGGACGCGTCCAGGAATCGAGGACGAGCTGCCGATGCCGGCCCAGCAACTGCAGCACGTGCGCCGCGCCGTACGGACCGATGCCCGGCAGTTCTAGGAGCGCTTCCTCGACCACGTCGTCGGCTAGGCGCTGGTCCCACAGCGCCTCGAGATCCAGTTTGCCCTCGGCAACCTCGCGCGCGATCGTCTGCACGTAGGCTCCGCGATACCCCATGCGCGCGACGTCGCGAAACCACGCGTCCGGTGCTTGCGCCATAGCGCGCGGCCCCGGAAACGCGCCACCGCCGAGCTCCGTCAATGCGCGAGTCATGCGGATCGTGGCCGACCAGGCGCAGTTCGTCGTGCAAATCGTCTTGATGACGTCTTCGAAAACGCTCGGGCTGGCCAGGATTCGTCCGGCGCCGCGGGCCGCCCATGCGAGCGAATCGTCGTTGGCGATTTGGGAGTAAAAGGGCGAAAGATCGTCGCCGAGCCGGAACATCCGCGCGGTTGCCGCTTCGATTGCCGCCGCATCGCGGCGTCCGAGCCGGCGCGCCGTTTCCACCACGAGCTTACCGTCGCGCGAACGCATCGCGGCGTTGACGACTTTCTCGCCGACGCGAAATGCCCGCTGGTAAACGAGCGGCTCGTCTTGCACGGTTGCGGGCGGCAGCTGCGCGCACCCGTGGGAATAAATCGTCCGGGCAAACCAAATCGGTTCGCCGCCCGCGCCGCGCAGCGGCATCTCACAAACGATGTTCACGTAAAAGTGTTTTAGGCTACGTAAGAAATGTTGACTGCGACGCCGGCTGCCTCCGCGCGCATGAGCACGCCGTACACCGCGTCCAGTTCTTCTTCTATCGACGCGATTTCGCCGGCGCTCACGTGGAACCGCGCGGCGTGCGTCCACAGCAAGCTGCGAGCTCGCTCCAAGGCGCTATGCAAGCGTTCGGGGGTCGCTTCCAGCACGGGCCAGTCCAAATCGCCCTGCGCCGGCACGACCCGCCAGCCGCGCCCCGAAACGAACGGCACATCGTCGTCCGAACCAAGCGCGTGCGGAACGGCGGCCAGCACGTCGACCGCTTCCTGATCGGCGATCGAAAGGGCCAAGCCGAGCTCTCCAAGGCGCAGGATATATCGAAAGAACGAGGCGTTCCCGACCGTGTACGCCCCCGCCACCGAGGCGACGTTCACGTGCACGAGCTCGAGCTCGAAGCGATCCTTTGGAGAACCAGGCATGTCCGCTACTTCGCGGGTATCAATCCTAGCTCTTCCACCGCCTCGCGCTCCTTCCGCAACTCCTCCAGCGTCGCTGCAAGCTTGCGTTGCCCAAATTCGTCGTGTTCGATGCCTTCAACGATGCGCGAAACGCCGTTTTCGGTGCGCGAGGGAAACGAGAATATCAGCCCTGGATCGACCCCGTATTCGCCGTGAGAGCAGCGTCCGACCGAATAATGCTCGCCCGGCGGCGTATCGTGCGTCAGATTATAGACGCCGACGATCGCGGCGTTTGCCGCCGATGCCGCGGAGGATGCCCCTCGCGCCTTGATCACTTCGGTGCCGCGATTTTGCACGCTCGTCAAGAACTCGCCTTCGAGCCACGCGCGGTCATCGATCGCCTCTTGCGCATTTCGACCGCCGATCTTTGCGTGCGCGAAATCGGGGAACTGCGTCGTCGAGTGATTTCCCCACACGACCATCTGCGAAATCTCCGTAGTGTCCTTGCCCGCCTTCTTCGCGAGCTGAGCCCGAGCGCGCAGCTCGTCGAGGGTCGTCATCGCAAAAAACCGATCGTTGGGAACGCTCGGGGCGTTGTTCATGGCGATGAGACAGTTGGTATTCGCGGGATTTCCGACCACGAACACTCGAACGTCGGAGGCTGCGTGCGCGTCGATGGCCCGGCCCTGTTCGGTGAAAATTTTTCCGTTAACGCGAAGCAGGTCGGCGCGCTGCATGTCGGCTTTGCGAGGAATCGCGCCGACGAGCAACGCCCAGTTCACGCCACGCATAGCGTGGCCGACGTCGGAGCCTAAGCGCACGCTCTTGAGCAGCGGGAAGGCGCAATCCTCGAGCTCCATCGCGATGCCTCCCAGCGACCCCAGTGCTTGCTCCAGCTCGAGCAACTGAAGCTCGATTTCGGTGTCGGCCCCAAACATTTGCCCCGAGGCCACGCGAAAGAGCAGCGCGTACCCGATTTGTCCGGCCGCGCCGGTAACCGCCACCTTGACCCGTTTTTTCACATTCCCTCCAGAAATGACCGCCGTTCGGTCAGCAGAGCTCATCCTCATTGGCAGCGAAGCGACTTAGAGCCGATGAGCGAGCACGCGACCGCAGGGTTTAGCGGAACCGATCAGCCCGACCCCTCCATTTACGATACGTGCATTCGCTGCGGCTTATGCCTGCCGTCCTGTCCGACGTATCTGGAAACTATGACAGAAACGTCGGGTCCCCGCGGCCGGATTAGTCTCATCAAAGCGGTCGGAGAATCGCGGCTCGATCTCTTGAGCCCTGGTTTCGTCGAACAAATGTGGCAATGCTTGGACTGCCGCGCGTGCGAAGCGGTCTGTCCCTCGGGCGTTCATTACGGTCAGCTCGTAGAAACGGCCCGCACGCAAATCGAGCGAGCTCGTGTCGCGCAGGATCCGGCCCGCGGCAGGGTGCAGCGCATCCTGCTGACGCGCCTGTTTGGACAACCCAACCTGATGCACGTGGCGGCCAGCCTCTTGCGCTTCGCGCAGCGATCGCGGTTGGTATCGCTCGCAGGTCTATTCGGCTTGGGTTCCGCCGCAAAGCTCGCTCCGAGAATTCCCGACCGCTTCTTCGTAGCGTCGGGGCAACGCATCGATTCACCCGACGCCCAAGGCGTGGCCTTCGTGCATACCGGCTGCATCATGTCGGTGGCCTTCGGGCAGGTTCACGAAGCGACGTCGCGGATGTTACGTCGCGCACGGCTTTCGGTGGTGATACCCGCAGACCAAGGGTGTTGCGGCGCGATCGCCGTCCACGCCGGCGACATGGATTTCGCGCGGCAGTTGGCAAAGCGCAACATCGCGGCATTCGAGGCCAGCGGCGCCGACGTCTACGTCGTGAACGCAGCAGGCTGCGGCAGCGCCCTCAAGGAGTACGGAGAGCTTTTCGCCTCCGAGGACGAGTGGGCGCAACGCGCCGCGCGATTCTCCGAGCGCGTGCGCGACATCACCGAAGTGCTCGACGCCATGGAGCTGGGTTCACCGGCGCATCGCGTCGACGCGACCGCTACGTATCAGGAACCCTGCCACTTGGTTCACGCGCAGCGCATCTCCGCCGCGCCACGTCGCCTGCTGGCACGCGTGCCCGGGTTGCGACTCGTGGAAATGGAGGAAAGTGCGGTGTGCTGCGGGAGCGCCGGAATCTACAACCTTAATCAACCCGACATGGCGGGCCGCTTGCAGCGCCGGAAAGTCGCGGCAATTCGGCGCACCGGCGCGACGATCGTAGCAACCGCTAATCCCGGGTGCGCAATTCAAGTGGCCGCCGGTTTGCGAGACGCGGGTTACCACGCTACGGTCAAACATATCGTCGAGTTGCTCGACGACGCCTACGGCGAATCGCCGCCTAAAGCGCTGGGCTGAGGCGACCGCGATTCCCTCGCGCATCCTCCAGTGAATGGTACGCCGCAAAGACCGCGATGAGCCCCGTAATGTTCAGAAGTCTCGAAATCGGGCCATTGTTGACGATCAGCCGAAACGATCCGCCATGCTCCGCGGCCCGCCGGTGCGCGCCGATCAACACGCCGAGCCCGGTTGAGTCCAAAAACTCCAGCTGCGTCAAGTCGACGATCAAGTTGTGGCTGCCCTTTTCCGTCGCTTCACTCAATGCTGCCCGTACGGTAGGCGCCGTCGCCAGGTCCAAGCTTCCGCGCAGCTTGAAAACCAACGTATCGCCGCCCTCCTCGGTTTTCAGATCGATGTTCAACTCGTCGTGCGTCATCTTCCCGGCGGCCTTTCGCGCCCCAAATGGGCTTGGCCTGGAATCGTCAGCCGCATCTTCACACAAAGCGTCCTAAGTCTTCATCCCAGCGAGTTACTTGCTCGCCAATCAGGTGCACGCCGCCTACCCAGCGATCTATGCCGTGCTCGACAAGCCAATCCGCGTCGCCCGCAAGGACGCGCCGGCCCAACGCCGTGGGCACGCGTTGTCCGTCTTCCATTTCGATCAGTGCCGCTTCGGGGGCGCTGAGCTCTTCCAAAACGTTAGAAAACGCGCGATTCCCCAGAAAGAATGCCTCCTCGCGCGCCTGTGCTCGCGCGAACAGCTCCTCCTCGCGTGCGGGGCCTTGCGCAACCGCATAAAGTGCTTGACGCTGCGTTCGCGACAAACCGTCGCGCGTCCACGGATACTCCTCGCACAATCGCGCAAGCGCGGAACGCAAGAACGGCAAGCCAATTGCATCTTCTGAGGCCGCCGCATAAAGCTCGGCGGGCAGCGGCGCAGTGAACCGTTCCCAGCTTCGACGCGCCGACTTGAAAATTGCCGCCGTCGCAGTGCGCCGTCTCGGCAGCAGCGGCAGAATCTCGTCGACCGTCATATTCGCGAGGTAGTGATCGGTCTGCACTACTGCGATCCGGCCCGGCTCGAGCTCGAGTTCCTCGAGGGCGGTGAGGGCTTGCAGCATCTGCAGCTGATCGTAAAGATCGTGTTCGAACCACAGCACGACTTCTTGGAAGTCGCCCGCCAGCCGGAGTTGAGCATCGCGACGTTGGAACTCGTGAATCAAACGAATAGGGTTGGCATACGCGCGCTGCGACAGATACATCGCGCGAACCGCGCTGGTTTCTTCGAGCGATAGTCCAGCCGGGACGGGACCCTCGTTGAGCGCGTCGCGCCAGGCGACGTGCGTCCCTAGGATTCCGGCCTTTTTGAGGAGGTAGACCGCTCCATCACCGTTGGTGATGTGGAGCGTCGCTGAAATTCCCATCTGTTTCCCGTTTCACTCGCTCGATCTTGGCCCGTTGGTCCACCAGGTTCCGCCCGGAACGTAGACCGCCGAGCCTTCGCCCCAGATCACGTGATTGATGCCGTTGGAATCAACCGATATCCCGAGATAATCGCCGAACGGAAAATCGTAGCCTCCTGTGTGCTTATACGGTGCTCCCGAGCCACGGTTCGAAAGCCGCAGCGGATCGCTCCACGTTCTGCCGCCGTCGCTGCTTTGTGCGTACCAGGTATTCCAAGCTTTAGGGCCGTTGCGATTGTCTTGCCAGACCAGCCGAAAGTCGCCGGCTACCGGACCCGCGACGAGCGCCGGGCTCGTGCTGTTTCCTAGGCCGTTGACGAGCGTGGCATCGCTCCACGTCGCGCCGTCGTCACTGGAACGGCTCGCATAAAGGGAATTCGGACCCCGCTTGCGTTCGTTCCGGGCAAACACGAAGACGAGCGCTCCGCGCCGATCGGCGGCCACGGCGTCTTGAGCTGTATAAAAATCCGGATAGCAGTGTTTCACCATGCACGGGGCGCCCTCGCGGGTGCCGGCAAACGGAACCTCGCGCCAGGTCGCGCCGCCGTCCGAAGACGTGACCAGCTCGACGTGGCCGGCCCCGGTCTGATTCTTTCCCGTCTCGCCGTCCGCTGCAAACCAAATTCTCCCATCGGGTGCAACGGTTCCGCCGTAAGAGTAATACCAAAAGTGCGCGGCGGTCGCTTTGACCGGCGTGCTCCAGCTTCGGCCGTAGTCGTGTGACGCGGTGACGTAAAGCGCGTACCGCGCGTTGTACGCCGCGTACACATCTTTGCCGTCTCGCGACGCGACCAGCGTCGGCTTGTCGCTGTAGGGCAACGCACCGTCGAGCCGAACGGCTTTGCTCCAGCTCGCGCCCTGATCGCGCGACTGCGTAAAAACCACGCCGGGACGAAATCCATCCAGGCAGACGATGTCGATGACACCGCCGGCCGCCACGATTACCTGCGGATCGTACTGAAACGGTACCTTGACGCCGCGCAGGCAAACGTGCCGCGGCGCGCGCCACCGTTGGCCGCCGTCGCTGGAGGCGCGGAAGAGTAGGTAGTCCGGCCGCTGATCGGTCGTCATCTGGTAAACCCAATTGGATGTGGGATCCGCGGCAGTGACGGGTTCCCAGTGATTGTCGCTCACAGGTCCCCACAGACGCTCGGTTTCGAAATGCGCGACGCCTGCACGCGAGGCGATCGCACTTTCCGGCATTGACGGCAGCGCACCCGTGTTTTTTTGGAAGGCACAGGAGCTTGCAAAAACGCACAGCAGCGGAACGACGACGCCAATCCTAGCGGTGCGCACTCCTTACCTTACCTTGTCATCCTGAGCGAGGCGCGCCCCCATTTTGTCATCCTGAGCGCAGCGAGCGTAGCGAGCGAAGTCGAAGGACGAAGGACGAACAGAGAACCAACGCGCGGCATCTCTGGGGTGGCTGGATTCGAACCAACGCATGGCGGAGTCAAAGTCCGCTGCCTTACCGCTTGGCTACACCCCATTGATTAGGCTTCGCTCATGCCAAAACAAAGGGCAAGCGTTATCGGAAGGCGGACCCGCCCCCTCTCGCGCCCGGCGATGCGGGTCTTAGCTAACGCGTGGCGATCAGGCGTTTCGCTCCAACGTAGCGTGCCGCCCAATACGATTCGGAGAGGTGGCTCACCATCACGCCGTGGCTCGAGCTTGCGTGCACGAATTCACCGTTCCCGAGATAGATCCCAACGTGCGAAACGCCGCCGTAGGTATCGAAAAACACCAAATCGCCTGGATGCGGACCACCAACGGCCCGATGCCCCACGTCATACTGCGCGTCGGCGGTCCGTGGCAGCTCGATGCCCAGCATCGCAAAGACGTGCTGCACGAAGCCGGAGCAGTCAAATCCCGACGCGGTCGTTCCGCCGAAGACGTACGGCACGCCCAAGAAGCGCAACGCGCTACGCGTCAGGGCTTCGGCGACTCGAGACGTGCGGGCTAGGATGCCGCCGGCGAAACGGCCGATTCCGGCGCGGTGGCGCTGCGGCGCGGTAATGATGAGGCGGGAGGTCCATTCGGCGACGTCGGGGCTGAGGGCTTGAGCGTTGATCGCCCGCGACGAGCCGGTGTAGTCGAGTTGGGTACCGGCGGGAGAATCGGCGCGAGCAAGTGCACCGCAAGCCGCCATCAAAAGGGCAAAAGCCCCTAAAACTAACGCATGACGCAAGAAACCGCTCCTCTTTCACGACACTTGCGGGGTTAGTTGACGGGTTCGGGCGGGAAAGAATCGCCCTAGGGCCGACCGGCCCACTCACCCCTACCGGAGGAATCCCCCGCTCGGGACTTACGTCCCGACTCAGTGACCTTGTTAGGCATCGGAGTCACCCGCTGAGCTTTCGCCGTTCGGGAGCTCCTTATGGGCGAGCGCTTCGGCACCAGCCGAAGTCGCCCTCCCAGGACGACCACGTGCAGTTAAGCGTGGCTACGATGGCGGGAAGCGTTCGACCTCCTGCTCGATCCGTGCAGCGACACGAGCGGCGATCGCGTGAACCAAGGGCGCGTCGTCGCCTTCCGCCATCACGCGAATGAGCGGTTCCGTCCCCGACGGCCGGATCAACAGGCGGCCGGCCCCCGCAAGGGCCGCTTCGCCGGCGGCGATTTCGTCGAGTACCGCCCGCGCGGCGAGCACGTCCCGATTACCGGCGCGAACGTTGACCAGCACCTGCGGCGCAATCACGACTTCGCGCACGAGTTCGTGCAGCGTCGTAGCGCGCGCGGCTGCGATGCCGAGCAGCGTCACGGCGGCACGCGGTCCGTCGCCCGTCGTGTTGTATCGAAAATCGACGACGTGGCCCGATTGCTCGCCGCCCAACGTATACCCGCCTTCGCGCATGCACCCGAGGACGTAGCGATCGCCAACCGGCGTACGAATTAAACTAATCCCATGCGCGACCAGCGCGCGCTCGAACCCGATATTGCTCATGACCGTTCCCACGATCGTATCGGCGTGCAACTCCCCTTGCGCTTGCATCGCGCATCCCAGGGCGAACATGACGTGATCGCCGCTCACGATCGCTCCGGATTCGTCCACGAAAAGCGCTCGATCGGCATCGCCATCGAACGCGACTCCGACGGCTCTGCGTTCGCCGCCTTCGTTTTTGGAGCGGACCGCCGCCTGCAGCCCGCGCAAATCAGTCGTACCGCACTGCACGTTGATCCGCGCGCCGTCGTTTTCGCAGTTGATCTCGCTCACGTCCGCGCCGAGCTTACGCAATGCATAAGGCGCGATCGCAAAGGCCGCGCCGAAGCCGCCGTCAACGATCACCTCCAGCCCGTGCAGGTCCGGATCGCCGTCGTAGAGCTCGCGATAGTAGTGCCGTACCAAGTTGTGGGCTACCCGCGCGACGCCGACTCCGGTTCCCGTCGGGCGCGCGAGCGTCTCCGAGTCGAGCAACGCTTCGATTCGATCCTCGAGTTCGTCGGAAAGCTTGAATCCGTCTGCGCCGAAGAACTTTATGCCGTTGTCGGCGATGGGGTTGTGCGATGCGCTGATGACGACACCGGCCGCGGCTCCCTCCGCTCGCGTCACGCAAGCGATCGCCGGCGTCGGCGCGATACCGATCGAGACGGCATCGCGGCCGGTCGACGTGACCCCCGCAATGATGGCCGCTTCGAGCATCGTCCCCGAGACTCGAGTGTCGCGCCCTACGATCACCGGGCGCTGGTCGCCGTCATCCGTCAGCAGGCTGGCCGCGGCCCGCGCGATTCGAAATGCCAGCTCGGGCGTGAGCTCGCGATTGGCGACGCCGCGGACGCCATCCGTTCCGAACAGACGGGTCATTTCGTCGCTCCGCTGCCGGCCACGAAGCGCGCCTCGACGCGTACGAGATTCGGGGTCACCGACAGCCCCGGGACCTCCGTGCCCGACGAATCTACGGCGACCGCACGAACCATTTCGTCTACGGCCTTCGGCTCGTTGGGTAGTGCAAGCTCGACGTGCACCGCCGACACCTGCGCGAGCACCGAGGTTGACGCGCGGACGATCGCTGTCGTCGGTTGAATTTGCGTGTCGCCCACGACGATGCCGCCGGCTTGGCCGCCGACGTACTGGGCCGTAATCGGGAACGAGCGCTGCTCGATTCGCTCGACCGTGAGCGTGACCGACGCGGGACTCAAGCTTTGCACGACGACGTCGGGCGCAACGAGCTGTACGGGGACGTTATAGACCCCGGTCCCCTTGTTGGAAAGATCGAGAACCGCTTTGATTTCCTCCGGGTTGATCGCCGGCGCGCCCCGCCTCGTCGCGATCGTCACGACGGCCTGATGATCGGTAAACCGAGCCACGTAGCCCAGCGGCAGATTGACCGCCGCGATCGGAATTGAAAGCTGCTGGTCGAATTGCGCCGCCGCAACGATTGGGTTGCTGGCAAATCGGAAATACGCCCAACCTACGATTGCCAAGCCCAGCGCGAGCAGCTTGAGCGGAAAGTTCTTCTCAATGAATTGCATGAGACTCGCGCTCTTTGCGTCCGGAGCGCAGCCGCAATCGGAGATGCGAGATGAGATCGTTCGGGTGACGGCGCTCCCGCCGCGGCGGGCGCGTAACCGCCAACAACATCTTGACCAAGCGCTGTTCGTCATCGATGGGACGCGACAGCTTGCCGGCACGCGCGATCGTGATCGCTCCGGTCTGCTCGGAAACCACCAGCACCACCGCGTCGGTCTGTTCGCTCAGGCCGAGAGCCGCTCGATGACGCGTTCCCAGACGGCTATTCGTCAGAGACTGCTCCGCCAACGGCAAAAAGCACCCAGCCGCTTCGATGCGTCCCTCGCGGACGATGACGGCGCCGTCGTGCAAGGGCGAAAACGGCGTGAATATCGAGAGCAGCAGCTCTTCCGAGATGTCGGCGTGCAGCATCGTGGCGCTTTCGCAGTACTCTTTGAGGCCCGTTTGCTGTTCGATCACGATAAGCGCGCCCCGATGCATCCGGCTGAGCAGCGATGCGGTTCGCGCGAGCGCTGCAATCGCGCGGTCCTCCGGGCGACCTCTTCCCGGCTCGTCGTCGGCAGGCTCCATTCGAAAGAGACCACCCCGTCCAATCTGCTCCAACGCCCGGCGCAACTCGGGCTGGAACACGATCGGGATCGTCACCGCTGCGCCGACGACGATGAGGCGCAGGATCGTGCCCAGTAAAGACAGATGGAACAAGTTCGCAATGCCGAGCAATCCGAGCAAGACGAGAATCCCGGTGAGGATTTGAACGGCCCGCGTGCCGCGGATCAGCAAGAGCACGTAATAAACGAGGATGCTCGTGGCGATGATGTCGATCACGTCCGAAATGCCGACGTAGTGCCCCAACGAGCTAAGCATCATCAACCAGGAACTCCAGCACGCGATTCGGCTGAATCTGAGGCGCCTGCAGGCCTCGCGCCGCGATGTTCGCCACCACGGATGCCGGAAGCGGCGCGAGGACCTCGGCCGTGCGGCCGCTGGCAAAACGGCGCAGCTCCACGTCGATCAGCCCCATCACGACGTCGGCACCCGAAACGCCGGGATCCCACTCGACCACGACGCTCCCCCCCGAGGTCCGGCAGGACAGGACCCCGGCCGGACGCCCCGCACCGCCAAGGGCCTCGTAGAGGCGCGGCAAGGCTTGCGGAACCGCCGGGGAAATTGCCATGGCGATGATCGCCGTTTCGTACACGACTCCGCCGCACGCCATGCGGATGGCTTGCGCGTCGTGCGAATCGGGAAGGTCGAGCAAAGCGTACGATTGTCCGACGGCAGGATGCGTGCGCCACGTCGCCCGTCCGCCCTGCCCGCGCACGGCGGCGTCGATTGCTACACGGCATTCGTCGTCGGGCATTCCTTCGATGCTCAAGGTAAGATAGGCCACGCTCCACCGCGCATTCGTCGTTTCGACCGGAAAGAACTCCGCGTGGATTTCCATTGACGGCGAAACGTCGCCTCGGCTCGCGCAATTGCGCCGAATGAGCGGCAAGCGCTCAATGCCGGTTCCGGGCGACATCGTGCACGTACGCATGCTCGAAGACGGACAGACCGTCGTCGAGCGCCTGGAGCCGCGCGGTTTCACGCTGGAGCGCCGTAGCGCCGACGGTCGCACGAAAACTATGGCTGCCAACGTCGACCTGCTGGTCACGGTGACGGCGCTCGCGAATCCGCCGCCGCGATTAGTCACGCTCGATCAGCTCCTCGCCTTCGGCGAGGTCGAAAGCGTCGCTGCGGCAATTATTTTCACGAAGCCGGATCTCGGTGATGCGGCGCAAACCGCGGAGTTGATGGCACTGTACCGCCGGTTGGGCTATCCGACCATCTGCGTCAATCCCAAGAGCGGTGAGAACCTCGATGCTTTCCGCGCGCTGATACGGGACCATCGGGCGATGCTCGTCGGCAATTCGGGCGTGGGAAAGAGCAGCATCTTCCGTGCGCTCGGGGGCGACGCGCCGGTCGGCGACGTCTCGCGCCACGGTTTGGGGCGCCAGACGACGAGTACCGGGCGCCTTTACCGGATCGGCACGGGCTTCCTCATCGACAGTCCCGGGATCAACGAGTTCGGCCTAGGAGCCATCGACGCCCAGTCGCTTGCTCAGGCCTTTCGCGAAATGCGCGAGCCGGCGCTGCGGTGCCGCTTCGCGGATTGCATGCACCTGCAAGAGCCCGATTGCGCGGTCCAGGCGGCCTCGGGCCTAGGCCAGATCGCGCCAAGCCGCTACGTAAGCTATCGCAAGATCCTTTTGGAGCCTTCCTAGCTTCCCAGTGGACAGCCCTCGCGGCAAGCTGCTATGATACACGCCGTCGTCGTCACTCGTTGCCTTCATAAGGAAGACTCCTTGCCGAATATCAAAGCCGCCGAAAAGTGGGTTCTGCAGTCCGAAAAGCGCGAGGCGCGCAATAAGAGCGCTAAAAACCGCTTGAAAACGCTGTTCAAGGGCGCCGTCACGTCGGGGACCCCCGAGGCCGCTCGGCAACTGGAGAGCGCGGTTGACAAAGCCGCCTCCAAAGGCATCGTGCATCCAAACAAAGCCGCGCGTAAGAAATCGCGCCTCGCAAAAGCCATGCGGCGCGCTACCGTCGCGCCTGCGAAGACTACCAAAGGCAAGTCCAGCCGCAAAAAGTAAAGCTCGGCGAACGTCACGGATCGACGTTGATCGCGAGGCGTGTCGAGCGATCGGCATGCGCCAGCGGAAGAATTCGTTCTCGAATGATTTCGCGAAGCCGTGACGGTTTGCGCGTGCGCATGACGATCCGATAACGCCATTCGTCGTTCACTCGCACGATCGGATACGGCACGGGACCGAGCACCTCGACGGCCGCATCGCCGCGCAGCGCGCCCGCATAATGCCGAGCCCGCTCTACGACGCGACTCCGGCTGCGCCCCACGATCCCGAGGTACGCAAGTCGCTGCGCCGGCGGGAACCCGGTTGCAATGCGCTCTTGCAGCTCCGCGGCCGCGAAGCCATCGTAGTCGTGAGAGGCAGCGTAGCGAATCGCCGGATGGTCCGGTACGTACGTCTGCACGATCGCTTCACCCGGGCGCCCGCGTCCGCTGCGTCCGCAAGCCTGCGCAATCAATCCGAAACTGCGTTCTGCGGCGCGAAAATCCGGCAGGTGCAACCCCAGGTCGGCAAGCACGACGGCGGCCAGCGTTACGGTCGGATAGTCTAGCCCCTTGGCCACCATCTGCGTCCCCACCAGCACGTCGCCGTCCGCTTCGAACGCCCCGAGAATTCGAGCGTGATCGCCAATCCTCGTTGTGGTGTCCGAATCCATCCGCAGCACGCGCGCATCAGGGAAAAAGCGCAAAACCTCTTCCACTGCCCTTTCCGTTCCGATTCCCAGCTCGCCGATCGGCTCGAAGCCGCAGGCGGAGCAGCGCCGTGGAATCGGCGTTTGATAGTCGCAGTAATGGCAGCGCTGCAATCGCTCGCTGCGATGCACCGCCAGCGCGATACTGCAGCGCGGACACTCTGGCGAATTGCCGCAATGGCGACAAATCAGCGCGGCGGCACTGCCTCGGCGATTGACGAAAAGCAGGCTCTTTTCTTTGCGTCTCAAGCGCTCGCCCAACCCCTGCACGAGCGCGCTGCTGAAGATGCCGCGATTGCCTCGTTCGAATTCCTTGCGCAAATCCACGATGTGGACGTCTGGAAGCGGTTGCGCCGTGGCTCGCTCGTGCAACGTGAGCCGCACGAGCTTGTTTTGCTGCACCGCTGCATAGCTTTCGAGTGAGGGCGTGGCGCTCCCAAGCAAGAGCAGGCCGCCCTCGTGGCGCATTCGTTCGCGCGCTACCGCTACGGCGTGATACCGCGGCACGCTTTCTTGTTTGTAGGAAGAATCGTGCGCTTCGTCGACGACGATCAAACCGACGTTGGGCAGAGGGGCAAACACGGCGCTGCGCGCTCCGACCACGACGTCGATCTCTCCGCGCGCGCAAGCCTGCCACGCGTCGAAGCGCTCGCGCTGCGAGAGCGCAGAGTGCAGCACCGCTACGCGATCGCCGAACGCCGCTTCGAATCGCTGCGCCGTTTGGGGCGTTAGTGAGATCTCCGGAACCAACACGATTGCGCGCCGGCCGTCCCGCACGACGCGCTCTATCGCCTTGACGTAAACGAACGTCTTACCGCTTCCGGTAACGCCGTGCAGCAGCGCCGCATCGAACCCTCCGCGGCCCAGCGCCGCGTCGATCCACTCAAGGGCTCGAGCTTGTTCGGCGGTCGGAAGCAACGCCTGTTCGGCGGCAACGGCGCGCCGGAGCGGTGACGGGCGCACGTAGTGCTCCTGCAACGCTCCCGACCGGATCGCGCGCGCGATAACGCCGGCGCTAAATCCCGCGAGCAGCGCGTCGGCGCGCGCGACGCCCGGATTTGCACGCACGAACTCCACCAAGCTCGAGGCCTTCTTTCCGCCGATTTGGCGATCACCGAGCTCGAGGATGCGGACGCGATATTCGCTCGTTCGCGGTTCGATCAGGCGCCGTTCTCGGCGCAGCGCGCCCGCGCGCACCAGCGCCTGAACGTGGCGCAGGAGCGCGCCGCGGTCTGCGGCTCGACGCGCATCGGGGTGGCGAAGCACTTGTTCCAGGGTAAAGCCGTCGGCGAACTCCTCCCAGATCAATCGAATGAGCCGTGAGGGTACCGACGGATAACGCCCAGCGTTTGGCTGTGCGGAAGTTCGAACAAACGAATCCCGCATTCTGGGGATCGCGTCGGCCAGAACTCCCGCGCTAAGCGCTTCGCCGAGCGTGCAAATGTAGCGATCGGCGATGAACTGTGCCAAGTGGAGCCCGGTTTCGTCGAAAGCCCGCGGTACGTCCAGCCGTTCCAGCACCGGCCGCAAGGGACGCTCGGTCTGGGAGATTTCCCGCACCGGCGAAACGATGAATGCCACAACCTCGCGGCTCGCGAGACGAACGCGCACGACGTCCCCGACGGCCAGCTCCAGCCCGCCGGCGTCGTAGGTCAGCGGCAGGTCGAAACGCGCGGACCGAATCGCCGGCAGCGCATCAACGGCGCGCACGGAACGTCTCGGGCTGTTCGCGCAGGCGGCGCAACACCGCGCGCACGCTCGTGGCAGCGCATTCGACGCCGTACTCCACGTCGCCGATCGCCCGCGGCAAAACGAACCGCTGGCGTCCGAAGCGTTTCTTCTTGTCGTGCCGCATCGCCGCCGCAATCGCATCCGGCTCCAACGACGTCGTGAGCGGCAGCCTGAACAACGTCAACAGCGCCAGCACTCGCAGTTGCTCCGCCTCGCTGAATCGACCGGTCTGAAGAGCCAGAAGCCCCGCCGCCCGCAGGCCGAGCGCCACCGCCTCACCGTGTGTAACGCGATAGTTCGAGGCCCGTTCGATGGCGTGCGCAAAGGTATGCCCGAGGTTGAGTACTTCTCGAGCGCCGGTCTCGAGACGGTCGTCCGCAACGCTCATCGTCTTCACTTTGATCGCTTCAGCGATCAGTCTCTCCCAAGGCCAAAGGGCGGGGGAGTGCGGTGACAGTTCTTCCAGCCATTCGAAAAAATCGCCGCCCTCAATAATCGCGGCCTTCGTCATTTCGGCGAGACCTTCGCGCAGCGCGCGGCCCGGCAGCGTGCGCAACGCCGCGACTTCGCAAAAAACGCCCACGGGATCGCGGAAGCAGCCCGCGAGATTCTTACCGCCGCGCAAATTTACGCCGATCTTCCCGCCGATCGCGGCGTCGACCATCGCGACCAAGGACGTCGCGACGTGCGCGTACCGGACGCCGCGCATGTAGGTCGCACAGGCGAAGCCGAAGAGGTCGCTGGCAATGCCGCCCCCCACGCCGATCACCAGGCCGTTTCGCTCCACGCCCGCGTCGAGCATGGCATCCAGCACACGCTCCAGGGTCTGCAGGCGCTTGTGCGGTTCTCCCAACTTAAACGCGAGCAGGGGTCGTCGCCCGACCGCGGCGGCGATGCCGGATGCGATCGCCGCAACGTGCCGATTCGCGTCGCAAAGAACCACTGCGCACGGCCCGTGCTTGCGGGCAAAATCCGCCAGCTCGCGCCGGACCGCCTGCGCAACGACGATGGGATACCCGAGGTCGTCGTTGACCAATGCGTCCGGCACTATCGGTCCGCCCGTGCTTCGCGCCGATGCAGCCACGCGACGATGTCGTCGAGCACTTCTTTTCCGCTCAAACGATCGGCGTCCACGACGTGATCGGCGTTTACGTAGTGCGGCATACGCCGCTCGTAAAGCGCCCGTATCGTGGCCAGCGTTGGCGTTTCGCCCAGTACCGGCCGTATCTGCTTGCTCTTGCGCACGCGGGCCAAAACCTTTTCGGGTGAGATCCGTATGAACACGCGGTGGGCGCGCCTTTCCAAGAGCCGCCGATTCGCGGCGGTGGTTAGTGCTCCGCCGCCGAGCGCGACGACGCTAGCCTCGTCGTTTCGGAGGACTCCGCTGATCGCATCATGTTCGTAACGGCGAAATGCGGCTTCTCCTTCATTCGAAAAAATTGCCGCAACGTCGCCGTGCGCGCGCACGACCAAAGTGTCGGTGTCGAAGAAGGCGCAGCCAAGCCTGCGGGAGAGTCTGCGCCCAATCGTCGATTTTCCGGATGCCATGAAGCCAACTAAGGCCACGTGGCGTTTCATCGCTGGCGCGTGAAGAGTTGGCCGGCGCCCTCGCGGCTTCGCCGCAGGTTCTCCAACGTTTCCTCCATCGAATCGCCGCCATATTTCTCGAGCAGCGGCTCCATCAGCGCGAGTCGGACCATCGCTTCGCTGACGATCGCCGCGGCCGGCACAACGCAGACGTCGCTGCGCACGATGGTCGCCGGCGCGTTGGTATGTTCGTGAAGATTTACGGAGGGCAAGGCTTTGGTCAGCGTTGGAATGGGCTTCACCGAGACGCGCACGACGATTGGTTCTCCGTTGCTCATGCCGCCCTCGATTCCGCCCGCGCGATTGCTCCCGCGTACGACGCTTTCACCATCGAGAGCGAAGACGTCGTGTGCCTGCGATCCCGGCGTAGCGGCAACGTCGGTCCCGAGGCCGACCTCCACCGCCTTAACGGTCTGCATCCCAACGATGGCCCCCGCTAAGATCCCGTCCAGCCGCTGGTTCGGCTGGCGATTACTCCCCACGCCGACCGGCATGCCGTCCACGCGTACAACGAACTGTCCACCCAGCGTATCCCCGGCGCGTTTCGCTTCGTCGATGGCCTGGATCATCGCTCGTTCCGCCGGCTGGTGCGGACAACGCACGTCGCTCCGCTCGACGTCTTCCTGATCCCAATCCTCCAGGACGGGTGCCTCGACGCTTCCGATGCGGGTCACATAGCTCCGGGTTCCGATACCGAGTGCATCGAGGAACTGCGCGCAGATCGCCCCCAGACAGACGCGCATCGCGGTTTCGCGCGCGCTGGCACGTTCTAAAACGTTTCGCAAGTCGCGTTGGCGATATTTCAGCGCTCCCGCATAGTCTGCGTGACCGGGTCGCGGATTCGTCAGAGGCTCCCCGCGACCGGCAATCGGATCCATCAATGCGCGGACTTTTGGCGTGAGATAATCGCGATTGCGCACGAGCACCGCAATCGGTGAGCCCAGCGTCTCCCCGCCGCGCAAACCGGCGAGAAACTCGACTTGATCCTGCTCGATCTTCATGCGCGCACCGCGCCCGTAGCCGCCTTGCCGCCGCGCCAGCGTCGCATCGATTGCCTCGACGTCCAACCGCAGATGCGCCGGAATCCCATCGAGAACACCGACTAGCGCGGGCCCGTGCGATTCGCCCGCCGTGAGGTAACGAAACATCTGGGCCCTCCTTCGGCGCGCGTAAGGGTCGCTACTTCACTGTCGCGCGACCGCCGGCACTACGCGTCGCAAGTGCTCGATCGCGGAGCGATGCAGACGCGTCACGTGACGCCGCGAATATCCCAGCCGCGCCGCCAACTCGACTACGGTAACCCCGTCGAGGTGAATCGAGCGCACGATTTGCCGCTCCAGCGGTGAAAGGCCCGCAAGGATCTCTTCGACGGTGATTCGATCCAGCACGTCGTCGATGCCGTACGGCGCGACTCCGCGCTCCGCGCCGCGCACGAGCTCGAACGACACGATCCGATTGCTGGCACGATAAGCGCGTATCTCGCGAACCTCCGGGGGCGTCGCGCCGAGCAGGCGCGCGACGTCGCACTCTCTCGGCTCGCGCCCTAGCAGCGTCCAGAGCTCGCGCTCCGCCGCGGCCCACCGCCGTTCCAGGTCGCGAATCGCGCGCGGCGCTCGCAAGAATCGCTCGCTATCGCGAACGTGATGCATCAATTCTCCAACGATGAGGAGCCACGCATACGCCTCGAACGGCGCAGGCTGCGCGGGATCGTAACGATCGATCGCTTTGATCAATCCGATGGCGCCGACTTGTTCGAGGTCGGCCCGATCGAGGCCCCGACGCATGAAGCGGCGCGCGGCGCGCCGGCAGAGGTACCAATATTCCGCGACAAAGCGTTCGCGGAGCAACGACGTTGCACGAAAGCAAAGAGCCACACCCAACCTCAGCTTCGTTCAGCTAAGAAACTCTAGGCAGCCGCGGCGAAGCGGCGCCCAGTGCTAATCGTTATATACCACGCACGTGAAAAACGCAATATCTTACGCCGCGATATGCAGGAGTCGGTGCGAGAAAGCTGCTAGTGTGGCGAAATGCGCGGCCGGCGTCTGCATGCGCTCGCTCTGTTGGCGTTGGGAATTCTCGCGATCGCAGCGATGCGGGATTTCGTTCGCATCGGCGACGGGCTGCCGTGGAAGCAGCTCTACGACTTCGCCGATTTTTATTGCGCGGGCGCCGCGCTCGACCAACGCGCCGATCCGTATCATTACGAGCCGCTCCACCGCTGCGAGCACGCGGTAAATTCTAGCGACGCATACCGCCGCGATCCGCGGCGCGTCGTCCCTGCGCCGCTGCCGCCGTACGATTTCCCGCCGTTCATGCTTGCGGCACGCCTCAGCTTTGCCTCGGCGCGAACGGTCGATGCCATCGCAATCGTCGCGGCGGTGGCGGCAGCCGTCTGGGGCTTGAGCCTGCTGGCGATTCCGCTCGACCTTGCCGCGCTGGCATTGGCGTTCCCGGCGGGATACTTGTTGCTCGCAGCGGGTCAAGTCGTTCCGTTCGCGCTCGCGGCGCTCGTTTTTTGCGGCGTGGCGCTCGCGCGCCGGCGCGATGGGATCGCGGGCATCCTGGCGGCGTTGACGCTGGTCGAACCGCATCTTGGTCTACCGGTCTGCGTTGCCGTGCTCGTGTGGACGCCGCGAGCGCGCAGCGCACTCCTCGCATCGGGCTTCGTGCTGAGTTGCGCCGCCATGCTCACGGTCGGCCCGGCAGGCATCCTCGAATACGTCTCCCGGGTCATTCCCGCCCAGGCCGCGGCGGAGACCGGTTATGCCTACCAATATGGCCTCACGTATCTGCTTCACGCGCTCGGCCTGCCGCCGTCGCCCGCGCTCTTCCTGGGCGACGCGTCCTATGGCGCGATGCTGCTGCTCGGGGTTTGGCTCAGCCGGCGGTTGGAGACGATGCTCGGTCGCCGGGAACTGCTGGCCTACCTGCCGGCCGCGTTTAGCCTCATCGGGGGGCCCTACGTCCACATGGTCGATCTCGCGCTCGCCGTGCCCGCCGCACTCGTGCTGGCGACGAACCTGCAGGGCACGTCAAGGAATCTCGCGGCGGTAGCGCTCGTGCTTCTCGCGGTTCCTTGGATCGACGTGTGGATCACCAAGAAACTCTTTCTCGCGACGCTCTTCGTCGTGGGCGCAATGCTCCTTCGGCTGCAGATTGGCGCCGCGATATCGGCCGGCACGTTCGTTTCGATTGCCACGGTCATCTATCTCTTGGAACTTTGGCCGCCGGCTGCGCTTGCAGCAACGACGATAAGATCCTTTGCACCAAACGATTTGGCCCAAGAGGCATGGCGTGACTACGTCGCCCGACTCGGGAACGCCAACGCCTTGTGGCTCGCGGTCAAGGTGCCGACCTGGCTGGCACTGAGCGGTCTGGTGGCCGCGTCCCTCACCGCGCTCAAGCGCTTCGGACCGCGCACGCAGCCGTGACGCAGCCGGAGCGCCGCCTGAAATGGATCGCCGGCCTCGTACTCGTCGCGTTGGCGATTGCCGCGTTTCGCGACCTCGGCCGATTAGGGCCGGCATTCCCATGGCGAGCGATGGACGAGTTCGCGGATTTTTATTGCGCCGGTTGGGCCTTGGATCGGCGCGCTAGCCCCTACACGTACGAACCATTACGAACCTGCGAGCATCGCGTGAACGTAGGCGATTCATTCCGAGGCCGGCTGTTCCGGCAGAATCCTGCCGTCGCGGTCCCCGCTCCGCAACCGGTGTACGATTTCATTCCGTTCATGGCGCTGGCATGGGTTCCGGCGGAAGCGGCGCGCGTTGTGGATGCCCTAGCGATCTTGATCGCAGTCGCGTTTTGCGCGGCAGCACTGTGGGGCTTGGGAGTTCCGTTAGGTCTGGGGGTGGCGGCATTGGCGCTGTCGACCGCGTACGTGGAGCTCAACACCGGACAAATCGTCCCGTTCGCCCTGCTCGCGCTCGTGCTTTGCGGTCTGTGCCTTGCACGCGGCCGGGACGCGTTGGCCGGCGTTGCCGCGGCCCTAACGGCCATCGAGCCGACTGTCGGGTTGCCGGTAATCCTGGCGACCGTTCTGTTCGTGCCGCGTGCGCGATGGTCCGTCACGCTGACGGCGCTGGCTCTCGCACTGGCATCCGTCGGATTACTCGGGTGGCACGGCGTCGCCCGCTACGTTACGGAGGTGCTCCCGGCGCACTCGGCCTCCGAGCTGCGATTTCCGTTCCAATACAGCCTCACGTACGGCGCATCGTATCTCGGCGCGTCGCCGGCAATGGCTCGCCTCGCCGGGGTGGTCTCGTATATCGTGCTGCTTTGGCTTGGACTTTCGATTGCGCCGCGAACCGCCGCAACGCTGCGCGAACGAGAGCTGTTAGTCTTCGTTCCCGCGCTAAGCGCGGTGATCGCCGGGCCGTTTCTCCACCAAGAGGAGCTGTGTTTTGCTCTGCCGGCGACGCTCGTCATTGCGTGCGCAACGCGTGGCACGTTCAGGAGCGTTGCCGCCATCGCGCTGTGCATCTTGTCCATACCTTGGATTCCTGCGTGGGGAATGAAACAGCTCTTTCTGGCGAGCATCGTTGTCTGCGCGGCAATTCTTATGAGCCTGCGCATCGGCCGCTGGTTGGCGCTGGCGACCGTCAGCGTGTTGGCGGCAACCCTTTATACCTTCGAGTTGCGTCCGCCGCACCTGCCGGTTCCGGCGCCCTCGCCGTCGGTTTACGCCGCCGACGACCTGGTGCAGCGCGAATGGCACGACTACACCGACCAGCGCGCCTCGCGAGATGCCGGCTGGTTTGCGATCAAGATTCCGACGTGGGCGGCTTTGATTGCCGTGCTGGCTATCGCGGCGGCTCTGAAGCCTCGACCTCGCGGCGCATCTGAATCCAGCCCCGAAAGTTCGCGTGAAACGCCGCATCCGCAGAGGGTGTGGCGATATGCTCGAACGGGCTCAAATGCCGGCCGGTCTTGAGGCGTTCGTAGAGCTCGAGATCCTTTTCGATTTCACGGGTGCCGCCGTGCGTCAAATATGACACGCGAGCGCAACGCGCCGCCGAAATCCGTTTGCGAGTCTCGGGCTCCAAAGTATATTCGTCGTCTTGCAGCAGCGGCGTGTGCCAGGCCCCATTCTCGACCGGCTGCGGCCGGCTGGCGACGATCGCCTCACGCATCTTCAGCGCCGCGGCGCGAATCTCGGGTTGCGCCGTCGGCGCGCAGCGCAGCTCAAAGAAGTTGCCCCACTCGGTAGCGGTAACGATGACCGTGTGCCAGAGAAATGGTTCCAGGAGCCGGTTCAACTCTTGCTTGTGCACGTTGAGCTCGAGCAATCGCTGCGCCTGCGCAACCGCGCCGTCGCGCGCCTGAAGCCATACGCGCTTCGCCTCCTCGGCATCCTCCCCCACGAGGACGTCGGTGGCCGACATTCCAGACTTGTTGCGTCCCCACTCCAGCGGAATCGCTGGATCCCGTTCGACTCGCTCGAGCAGCTTTGCCGTTGGTACGGCCCTCGAGCTCGCCGAATTTCTTGAGAACAATCTGTGCGTGTTAAACTCGGCGAGCACGAACCGCGGGAACGTAACTTCCAGCGTGGTGAGCCGGACTCCGACCGGACTGACGGAGTCCAGCAGCACGCGCGCGTTGTATGCCACGGACGAGGCTTGCCGGACTCCTAGAGCCTAGCCGCGATAGCGCAGGAACGCCGGTACGTCGATGTCGTCCATCGTCACCGGAGCCACCGCGTCGAGCCTTCCCGTTTCGAACGCATATCCGCCTTGGGCCGCGCGATGGCCCCTGCGCGAACCAAATCCCGCGGCCAGAACCGTGACGCGCACCTTACCCGACATCGCCGGGTCGATGGACGCACCGAAAATGATCTGCGCTTCCGAGTCGACGGCGCGGCTGATCATCTCGGCGGCCTCGTTCACCTCGTACATCGCCATGTCGGGTCCGCCCGTGATGTTGAAGATTACGCCGTGCGCGCCTTCGACCGTCGTTTCGAGCAGCGGTGATGCGATCGCCTTTTGAGCAGCATCGGCCGCGCGGTGCTCGCCGGTTCCTTCGCCGATCCCCATCATTGCCGAGCCCGCGTCGGTCATGATCGTCTTGACGTCGGCAAAGTCCAGATTGATGAGCCCGGGCTGCGTTATCAGATCGCTGATTCCGGCAATGCCTTGGCGCAGCACGTCGTCGGCGTACGAGAACGCCTCGTTCAGCGGGGTTTTCTTTTCAATGACCTGCAGAATGCGCTCGTTCGGAATCGTAATCAGCGTGTCGACCTTTGCCTCCAACTCCGCGATGCCGTTCTCGGCCAACTGCATGCGCTTCTTGCCCTCAAACGCAAAGGGCTTGGTAACCACGGCAATCGTAAGCGCGCCGGATTCGCGCGCAAGCTCGGCGATCACGGGCGCCGCGCCGGTTCCCGTGCCGCCGCCCATGCCGGCGGTCAGGAAAACCAAATCCGCGCCGTCCAAAATCAGCGATAAGTCTTCGCGCGAAGCTTCGGCAGCCTCGCGCCCAAGCGTCGGATTGGCCCCGGCGCCCAGACCGCGCGTTTGGCTTCCTCCGATGTGAACGCGATTCTCGGTCAGCGCTCCGCGCAAGGCTTGCACGTCGGAATTCACCGCAAAAAAGTCGACCCCGGCCAGTCCGGCGGCGACCATACGGTTGACGGCGTTGCAGCCGCCGCCTCCGATGCCGATGACTTTGATGGTCGCTGCGTGTTCCGGCTCGGACATAGAACGTCGAGACTCAGCCATTCCTTCGGGTTCCTCCGTCGAAAAAAGATTTAGGTCCATAGATCCGCCAGCCACCGCTGGATTCGCCCGACCATTCCGCCGCGCCGCCGCCCAATGCGCACTGCGTCATCGCGATCGCCGTTCGCGCCGAAGAGCACGAGCCCGATCGCGGTAGCGTATTGCGGCGCGGTCATCGCATCGGTTAAACCGCCGATGGTATTGGGCATCCCGATTCGAACCGGCAGACCAAAGACTTCTTCGGCCAGGGGTTCGATATTGGGCAGCAGCGCACCGCCTCCGGTGAGCACAATTTCGCCAAGAACGAGATCGCGCGGTACGTTATCGACGATTTTTTGGCGCGCCATTCGCAAGGTTTCCACGACGCGCGGAACCACGATCTGCCGAAGCTCGGCCGTCGTGTGCTCGCGCGTCGAGCGGCCGTCGAGCGTCCGAACCCCGAAGCTTTCGCCGTTTTCGCCCGCGCCGAGGCGCTTTTTGACGTCTTCGGCCTCCCCAAGCGTCGTCTTGAGGCCCAACGAGATGTCGCTGGTCAGCACGTTGCCGCCCACGGGGATCGTCGCGGTGTAGATGGCGCTGCCCAGCGAATAGACGGCGATGTCCGTCGTGCCCCCGCCGATATCGAGTAACACGACGCCGACCTGCTTTTCTTCCTGCATCAGGGTCGCAGCCGAGCTCGCCAGCGGCTCGAAGACGACGCCCAGCGTCTCCAAGCCGGCTCGCTGCACGCACTTCAGCACGTTGGTGATGAAGCTGCTGCTACCGGTGACGATGTGCGTATCGACCTCCAGGCGGCCGCCGGCCATTCCGATCGGGTCGGTGACGCCCTCTTGGCCGTCCACAGTAAAGTAGCGCGGCAACGCGTGGATGATCTGTCGATCGCTCGGCAGATTGATGATCTTGCTAGCGTCGATCACGCGTCGCACGTCGCCGGTCGTCACCTCCCGGTCATCGCCGGAGACGGCTACGACCGCGCGGTTGTTCGTGCTGCGGATGTGGTCGCCGGTGATGCCGACGAAGACCTCGGCAAAATGGACTCCGGCCATGCGCTCGGCCTTCTCGGTCGCGGCTTCGATGGATTTGATCGTCTCATCCAAATCCACGACGACGCCCTTGCGCATCCCAAGAGACGGCGCCTCGCCGACGCCGAGAATCTCGAGGCCGGCGGGACCGTTAGCCGCTACGACCGTGCAAGTCTTGGTCGTCCCTATATCGAGCCCGCAAACGGTCTCGTGCTTCATTAGCCCCCAATCACCTATCCCGAGAATGCCGGCGTCAACCACGATATATTGTGGTAACCGCCGTCGATTCCTACTAGTTGTAGGCCGGGCCTGGCAGACTCGCTGTCCTTGGCGGGCACCCGGCCATCTCCTCCCAGGACAAGTCGGCCAAGGATGTGGAGACCTTGTACAAACCCGGGATGCGAGGATGCCCGCGCAAGGGGCTGATCAAAAAGAACTCAAACAAATCCCATCGCCGGCTTCAACTCGCCTTACAAAGTGGGTAGAAGTTGCGCTATGATTCGTTTTTGACTTCAACTAACTGCTAGGAGCCGTTTTCGTGAACCGTACTGGATTATCGCTCGCCATCTTGATCGGATCTTTGCTTCCGCTTTGCGCGCATGCTGCGATGGTGGATCCGGTGAGCCTTACGGACGGCACTTATACCGTCAAAGTGGAACGCGTCGTCGACGCAAAACACGTGCAAGTGTTGATGGACGACGGCAAGGAAACGACCTTGACCGCCGGCCGAGCGACAGTCGACTTCTCGAAGGTTCAAGCAAACGACCAACTCAAAATGTCCATCATCAAGGGAACGGTGATGGTCTACGCCGACTTGACCAGTCACTGAGCGCTCAGCGATAGACTACGACCGGCGTCGACGGCGCCCGGACGTCGATCGCCGTGATGCGGCGTTGACCGCGCACGACTTGTGCTAGAATCGCATCTACCAGCGTGAGCTTTTGGACGAGATCACCTTCCTGCCCGAGCAGAAGCCGCATCCCGTCGTGCAGCGTAACTACTAAACCGCCATAGCGATCGAAGCCTATCGAACGTGGCGTTATCCGCCGCAGCAGCATCGCCTCATACGCATCCCGCAAAGCGATCGCATCCCGCGTAGCTACAAACTTTCCGGGCGAAAGCGCGACCCCTGCCGGTAGGATCAGCATCGGCAGTCGCTCGTCCGCGCTTGCCGGTTCGAGCACTCGCAGGCCACGATCCACAACGGCACGCTCGGGCCCGCTTTGCAGAATCGCAAACGGCGCTCGCTCCGTCACGCTGATTCGTATCGAGGCGGGCGGAATGCGATGCACTGAAACCGCGGCGATGTAGGGGATGCTTTCGATACGCCGCGTGACGCCGCTAAGACTCTGGAGCCAAATGCTTCGCCGCGGGGCAATGTCCGCATGCCGCAAGATCTCGTTGCTCGAGACGCGCTCGTTCCCGACGATCTCGACGTTCTTCGTCTCGAAGCCCGGCCAAGTTGCTGCGACTCCTATCACGGCCGCGGCAATCACCCCGAGCAGGGCTATCGACATCCAGAACGGCCGAATCCGTGCTGCTGCGGAGCGTTTGCGCCTGCGCCCCGTCACGCCGTCCCTAGCACGTAGGTTTCCAGAGCCTCGGCGACGCCGTCGTGGGCAACGTCAGCCACGCAGGCATCCGCGATGGCGCGCAGTTCCGGAGGCGCCGAACCCATCGCGACGGCGAACCCCGCAGCCTCGAGCAAGGGCGCGTCGTTCCAGGAGTCACCGATTGCGAGCGTATCCTCCATCGCAACGCCGAGCCTCGCCGCCACGAACCGTAACGCAGCACCCTTGTCGACCGCGGGATCGAGCACCTCGACGAACTCCGGCAAGCTGCGCGTCACGTATGCTCTGCCCGCGAAGCGTTGCAAGAGCGTCTCCGCATAGCGTTCGGCGTCGGGCGCGTCAGCCACGATCACCGCCTTGGTCGCAGGGCTGTACCAAAAGGCCTCACGCAATGACGGCACGATTACCGGCTCGGTCATCGACAAAGAAGCGTAAAGGTCGGAAAAACGGTTACGGGCCTCGCAGTAGTATTCGTCGTTGCGATACAGCTGAAGTTGCATGCGCTCGCGCTCCGCGATGCCGATGAGGTCGCGCACGATGTCGTTGCCCAGAGCGACGTGATCGAGGATCTCGTCCGTCACCGGATCGATGATCGCTGCGCCTTGATAGCAGATCACCGGCGCGTCCAGATGCAATTCCCGCGCAAACGGAAGCGTCGCGCGATACATTCTTCCGGTGACGAGGCAGCCCGTGATGCCGGCGGCGCGCATTTTCGCGATGGCATCGCGAACCCTTTGCGATATCGTTAGGTCTCGCCCGACTAGGGTGCCGTCGACGTCGAACGCTACCAGCTTCAACTGCCGCACCGCATCCGGGCGGTTTGAGCGTGGTGCGGCAGCCCTTCGAATTCTGCCAGCGCGGCAAGGAGCTGCGCGTCATCGGTTGCGCGTTCGGAACTGTTCTCGACGACGCTGAAGCTGCGGGTAAAGTCGGCCAGCGAAAGATTGGAGGAAAAACGGGCGGTTCCAGCCGTCGGCACGACGCGATTGCTGCCGGCTAGGTACTCGCCGCTTACCAGCGGCGTCATGTCGCCCACGAAAACCGTACCGGCAGCCACAACGCGTTCCAGATACGCCGCGGCGTCGCGAACTTGCAAACACAGATACGCCGGCGCAAAGCGATTGAGGATGCCCAGGAGCTCCTCGCGGCTGTTGGCCTCAATCAGGCGGCAATGGTTGAGGATCGTGCCGCTTACCAGATCGCTTCGTTCGAGCGTACGAACGTCCAGAGTATCGATCAACTGCGCCACCGATTCGAGCAGCGGCCGAGACTCCGACAGCACCGCCAAACGCGTTACGCCGCGGCGCTCGGCTTGAGCCAAGAGTTCCCCGACGACGTATTCGCTGTTGGCGCCTTCGTCTGCAACAACCAGCACTTCAGCCGGACCGGCCAACGAATCGATGCCGCATCGGCCGAAAACCTGCCGCTTGGCTTCGGTCGTCCAAATTCCGCCACTGCCGACGATCTTGTCGACGGCCGCCACCGACGCCGTACCGTAGGCTGCGGCTCCGATCGCTTGCGCGCCGCCGGCCGCGTAGAGCTCATCGATGCCGCAGAGCGCGCACGCGAAGAGCAGCGCATCGGGGAGTCCTTGTCTCATCGGCGGCGACAAGACGACCACCCGCGGCACGCCCGCGATTTTTGCCGGAACGGCCCCCATCAAGACCGCGCAAGCGGGGCTGTGCTGCTCGGCGTAGATTGCAACCGATCGTAACGGACGGCGCTGCACCGCGTATCGCGTCCCGTCTTCTTCGACGTACGCGATCGCCGGAAGCCGTTGCCGCTCGTGAAAGCGCGTGATCCTCTCCTTGGCCAGTTCGAGCGCGGCGACGATCTCGGGCGCCAGGCGCGTGCGCGCTCCCTCGAGCATCGGTATCGGTACGCGTAAGTTCGATCCGCCGTAGTTTTCATCGTCAAACCGGCGGGTGTAGTCGACGATGGCGGCATCGCCGCGTTCCCGTACGCTCGATAGGATCTCCGCGACCTCCGTGACCACCGCCTCGGGCGGGTCCCAGCCGCCGTCCAAAACGCCGGCCAACGCGGCCGCATCGGTTGCCGAAACGACGTTCATCCGTACGAATCCAACGTACCTTCGTGTACGCCGGCCGGCGCGAAAATACGCTCGAGCTCACCACGGACGCGCGCGTCGCTCGCGATTGCACGAGCGACGCGTTGGGCGCGGCCCCGCACGTGCATCACCACCGGCACCTCGCCGGGCCACTCGTCGATCAGACGTGCGAGCCGATCGATCTGGTCGCGATCCGTCACGTCTACGTGCCAACCTCGCGCGTTCGCGGCAACGGCGCTAGCCGCAGGCGGCACGAACCGCGTTACTTCATTTGCAGCCACCGACAACTCGACGCGCGGCTCGTCGCCCGGAGCCGCACCAGGGCGCTCGCGCAGACGCAGGCGTCCTTTGACGATCACGATTGCATCGTTTTCGAAGAGCTGGTGCAGCTGCGCGTAGCTCTTTGAGAATAGAACGACGTCGCAAGCGCCGGTCGTGTCTTCGATCTGTGCGAGCAAGAGCTGTTGCCCGGACTTCGTGAGCGTGCGCCGTACGCCGGTCACCGCGCCGGCGATGGTCACGGCGGACTCGTCGGGGATTCTCTGCAGATCCCTGATCGGCAGCGCTCCCGAGCGCGCCAACAGCGGCGCGATTTCCGCCAACGGATGCCCCGAGACGAAAATCCCCAACGTCTCGCGCTCCCAGGTCAGCATTTCGCGTGTCGTCGGGGCAGCGACGTTCGGAAGCTTCGGCGCGAGCGTAGGCCCTTGGGCCTGCGTCTCTCCAAAGAGCGAGGCCTGCCCCAGCTCCGCATCGCGAGTCGTGCGGGCGGCCAGCTCCAGCGCCGTGTCGAGCGCCGCAAGCTTTTGCGCTCGATTCCCCGGAACGCCATCGAGCGCGCCGCATTTTATCAGCGCCTCGAAAACACGCCGGTTGACTTGCTTTGGGTCGACGCGTTCGGCCAGGTCGAAAAGATCCGTAAAGCGTCCGCCCCTTTCCCGCGTTTCGATGATCGCCCTGACCGCGGCTTCGCCGACGCCCTTGACGGCCGCCAAGCCGAACCGAATGGCGCCACCTACGACCGCGAAGTCGGTCAGCGATTCGTTGACATCGGGCGGCAAAACATCGATGCCGACGTTCTTTGCCTCGTCGATGTATTCGACGAGTTTGTCCGTCTTATCTTTCACCGAGGTCATCAAGGCCGCAAGGTACTGCAGCGGATGATTCGCTTTCAGAAATGCGGTTTGATAAGCGATCCAGGCGTATGCTGCGGCGTGCGACTTGTTGAAGCCGTAACCCGCAAAGGGCTCGATGAAGTGAAACAGCCGCTCGGCCAGCGGTCGCTCTATTCCGCACGTCGCGAGCGCGCCCGCGATAAATTTCTCTTGATAGAGTGGGATCTTCTCCTTCTGCTTCTTCCCGATGACTTTGCGAAGCTCGTCGGCCTCACTCATCGTAAAACCGGCAATGTCGCGTGCCATCTGCATGGCTTGTTCTTGATAGACGGGCGTACCGTACGTCTCGGCCAGTATCGGCTCTAATTTGGCATGCAAGTACTGCGGCTTCGACCGGCCGTGTTTGTTGGCGATGTATTGCGGGATCCAATCCATAGGACCGGGGCGGTAGAGCGCGACCAAGGCAATGATATCTTCGAACCGAGAAGGTCGCAACTCCCCACATACGCGCTTCATACCCTCGGATTCGAGCTGGAATACGCCCATCGTCTCGCCGCGACCCAGCATCTCGTACGTTTTTCTGTCGTCGAAGGTCACCGCCTCGAGATTGAAACCGGCATCCACGGTGCGTTGGATCTCGGTGACGGCATTCTCCATGACGGTGAGGTTGCGCAGACCGAGGAAGTCCATCTTCAATAGCCCGATTCGCTCGATCCAGTCCATGTCGTACTGCGTGTTGATTCCGCCGTCGCCGAACCGCACGAGCGGCGTGTAATCCATCAGCGGTCCCGCTGAGATCACGACCCCGGCCGCATGGGTTCCGGCGTTACGCGCAAGGCCCTCGATCTCTTTGGCGGTGTCGAGGAGCTTGCGGATCTCCGGCCGGGTAGCGTACAGGCTCTTGAGCTCGCCGATTTGCTCGATCGCCCGAGAGATCGGCATGCCCCCCGGCCCCGACGGAACGAGCTTTGCTATCCGGTCCACGTCGGGCAGCGGGACGCCCAGGGCCCGCCCGGCATCCCGGATGGCCGCGCGCGCGGCCATCGTTCCGAACGTAACGATCTGGGCGACCCGATCCTTACCGTACTTTTCGGTGACGTATTCGATCACTTCGTCGCGCCGTTCCACACAGAAATCGGTGTCGATGTCCGGCATCGAAATTCGCTCGGGGTTCAGAAAGCGTTCGAAGAGCAGGTTGAAGCGCAGCGGCTCGAGGTCCGTGATTCTCAAACAATACGCGACCAGCGATCCCACGGCCGAGCCTCGACCCGGCCCCACGGGAATGCGGTGATCGCGCGCGTACTTGATAAAATCCCACACGATCAGGAAGTAGGATGAGAACCCCATCGTCGTGATCACGTCGAGCTCGTACTCGAGCCGTGCGCGCAGCGACGGATCGGTTGCGACTCGCTCCTCGCCGTACCGCTCGAGCAGTCCCAGCTCGCAGATCTCGCGGAGGTACTCGGCGTCGCTCTTCTCCGGCTCTCCGGCGCTCTGGGGCACCGGATATTCCGGCAGATGGAAGATCTTTTCGGGAATACGGATATCTACGCGCTCGGCGATCCTCACCGTATTGTCGCAGGCTTCGGGAAGGTCGCTCCAAAGCTCGCGCATCTCTTGCGCTGACTTCAGATAGAACTGATCGGAATAAAACCGCATGCGGTTGGTGTCCGAAACGGTCTTTCCGGTGCCTATGCAAAGCAGGACGTCGTGCGCCGAGGCGTCTTTCTGCTCGAGGTAGTGGGAGTCGTTGGTCGCAACGATCGGCACTTCGAGTTCCCGCGCGATTCGCACGAGCCCGTCGTTGATCGTGTCCTGCTCCTTCATGCCGTGACGCATCACCTCGATGTAAAAGCGATCGCCGAAGATCTCGACGTACGTTTTGGCATTGCGCAGCGCGACGGCGTAATCGTTACGCAAGAGGGGAGCCGCGACCAGCCCCGACATGCACCCCGAAAGGACGATCAAGCCGTCGTGATGCTTCGCGAGCAGTTCCAGGTCGATCCGCGGCTTGTAGTAGTAGCCCTCGAGAAAACCTTTTGAAACGAGCGCGATGAGATTGCGGTAGCCGATCAAGTCCGCAGCGAGCAACGTAACGTGGGCCTCTTCACGGGCCGTTCGGTCGAGCCGGCCGCGTGGCGCCACATAGGCCTCACATCCTAGGATCGGGGTCAGTCCGGCCTCGCGTGCCGCATAGTAAAATTCCATCGCACCGTACATCACGCCGTGATCGGTCAAGGCGATGGCGGTCGCACCTTGCTCGGCGGCACGCCGGCACAGCCGATCGATCCGACACGCGCCGTCGAGGAGCGAATACTCCGAATGAACGTGCAAATGGACGAACTGGCTCACGTTGATTCGTTTTTACGGTGAGGAGCGAACCCGAGCCTGCGCTGGTTCCCCGAGTCCCGCGTATTAGCGATCGGTCGTCGGCGCCGCAACGCCCGCGGCGCGCAGCATTTGCATGACGCGGTCAGCCGGGAGGGCGTAGACCGTCGTCCCGTTGCGCCCGCTCATCGTCCGCGCTTCAAAGAGCGCGTCGTAGATCGCCGCTTGCGTTGCCTCTGCCGTGGCCGTATAGAGCGCGTCGAGGGCATCGTCGTCCTCGAGAATCGACTGTTTCGGCGTCGCAACCGTAAAATTCGCGACGCGCTCGAACACTCGTGAAGTCGAAAAGGCAACGATGAGATCACCGCTGCCGACCGAGGAGGTGAGCCCGGTGCGCGCCATTCCCATTGCGGCGCGTAATGCCAGCGCGCGCAGCTGACGCCCGTCAAGCGGAGCGTCCGTGGCGATGACGATGATGATGCTCCCGTTGCCGAGCCGGCCTTTCAAAGCGGTGTGCTGTGGAAATACTGGGCGATATTCGTTTCGCAACCGCTCGCCGACCGGGACGCCCAGAATCGTCAGCTGGCGGCGACTGCTGCCCGTATTGTCGTTGACCAAGACGCCGACACGATAGCCGCCAACCTCATTGGGAAGGATCCGCGACGCCGAACCTATTCCGGCGCGAAAACCGAACGCGTTCATTCCCGTTCCGGCTCCGACGCTGCCGCGCGCAAACTGCCCCGGTCTAGCGGCATCGAGCAGCGCAACGACGTCGGACGGCGTGACCGCCCGCGCTTGAATGTCGTTGAGCAGGGCGTCGTCACACTCGGCTACGACGGGCAGCGGGACGTCGTCGCCCCGCCCGACGGCAGGGTGATGCTCGATCACCCAGCTCACGACGCCGTCTGCCGCCCGCCCGACGTCGAGCGTATCGGTCAGGACGATCGGTTCCTCGAGATACCCAGACTCGGTAATCCAATGAGTTCCCGTCATTTCGCCGTTTCCGTTGAAGGCAAAGAAAGCGGCCGAGACCTTGTGATCCCACGGATTTGCATTGGGCAAGACCGCCGTCGCTCCGGTTCGGACATCGCTTCCTTGGACTTTTGTCACATGCGCGACCCTAACGCCGGCGACGTCGGTGATCGCGTCTAGGGGACCCGGCGCAAAAAGCCCAAAATGAAAAGGCAACACCGCAAGCGGAAATAGAAGCATCAAACGCATGCTCGGTGCATTGGACTCCGTCAAAGGGCGGCCTGCAGGCGCGCCCCTATGACGGGGAAAAGCAAGTCTAATAACGTCTAACTAAGGTTGCCGGATTAACCGGGTTAAGAGGAGGGGTCGTCATTCTTTCCGTTCCCGAAAAACTCAAGGTCGTCAAGCTCTGGGAAAACCTGTCGGGGCCCACGCTGATCGAGCACGCCATTACGCGGGGCGAAGGGGTTCTCGGGGCGGACGGCCAGCTGATCGTGGACACGCGACCCCATACCGGTCGCTCGCCGAAGGATAAGTTCTTCGTCCGCGAGCCGTCGAGTGAAGAGCACATCGACTGGGGCGATACGAACCAGGCGATCGAGGCGGCCCGTTTCGACGCCCTGTGGGATCGCGTCGCAGCATATCTATCGGAACGGGATGCGTATTCTCTCGATTGTTACGTTGGCGCAGACGTTCGTTATCGCGTCCCGCTTCGCGTCTACACGGAACTGGCCTGGCACAACCTATTTGCGCGCCATTTGTTCATCACGCCCGAGGTGCCCCCACAGGACTTCGTTCCCGAGTTCACGATCGTGGATGCCGCGCTTTTTCAAGCCGACCCGCAGCGAGACGGGACGCGCTCTGGGACGTTCATCCTGGTCAACTTCGCTCGCCGAATGATCCTTATCGGGGGAACGCGATACGCCGGGGAGATCAAGAAGTCGGTGTTCACCGTGATGAATTACCTGTTGCCGCTCCGCGATGTGCTGCCGATGCACTGCTCCGCGAACGCCGGCGGCGCGGGTGACGTCGCGATTCTTTTCGGGCTTTCCGGCACGGGCAAAACCACGCTTTCTTCCGATCCGCACCGGCCACTGATCGGCGACGACGAGCACGGATGGTCGGCCGACGGCGTCTTCAACTTTGAAGGCGGATGCTACGCAAAGGTCATTCGACTCTCGCCGCGTGCGGAGCCCGAGATCTGGGCCGCAACCAATCATTTCGAAACCGTCATCGAAAACGTCGTCTACGACGAACAGACCAGAGAGCTCGACGTAGATTCAGACGCAAAGACCGAGAACACGCGCTCGGCTTATCCTTTGGCCTTCATTCCCAACGTCGTCCCGGGAAGCCAAGGCGGTCATCCAAAGACGATCATCATGCTGACCGCGGACGCGTTCGGCGTGCTGCCTCCGATCGCGAAACTCACGCGCGATCAGGCGATGTACCATTTTCTCTCCGGATACACGGCCAAAGTGGCGGGAACCGAGCGCGGAGTGAGCGAGCCGCAAGCAACTTTTTCAACCTGCTTTGGCGCGCCTTTCATGGTCCATCATCCGACGGTCTACTCACGCCTTCTCGGCCGCAAGATCGAGGAGCACGACGTTGAGTGCTGGCTCGTGAATACCGGTTGGACCGGCGGCCCGTACGGCGTCGGCCATCGCATGGCGATCGCCCACACGCGCGCGATGGTCAACGCGGCGATCGAAGGTCGCATCCGCAACGAGTATGAGGCCGAGCCCTTCTTTGGATTGATGATTCCAAAGGCGGTACCGGACGTTCCCAATGAGGTCCTCAATCCGCGCAACGCGTGGACGGATAAAGCTGCATACGACGAACAAGCACGCAAGTTGTCGCAACTTTTCTTCGACAACTTCAAGCGATTTGAAGGGCACGTTTCCGCTTCGGTCAACGCCGTCGCGATCAGGCCGCTTGCTCGGTCCTAATCGGCTCTTCAGGCGGCTTTACGGTGTAACCGCTAAGATCGTAGCTATGAAAGTCAACCTCTTGGCAGTGAGCGCTTTAGCCGCAGCGCTTGCTATGCCGCTAGGCGCGAGCGCCCAGCAAAGTCAATATCCCGCGTCAACGCAAAGCGGTAACGGCATGCCGAGCCAAGCAAGGCTCCAGCATCGCTGGACGCGACGACTCGCGCATCTCAATCTCTCGGGCGACCAGCAGCAGCGCATTCAGTCGCTGATCACCCAATATTCCCAGGCGCATCCGGAGGGCAGCCCAATCCAACCGGGCGCCGGCCAAGATCTGCGGCGCCAAATCATGGGCGTGCTAAATACCGACCAGCAAAATCAGCTCCATCAGGAAATGCGGGCGCGGCGCGCTCAGATGGAGCAACGGAACAGCCAGCAGCAGGGCGGCCAAGACCAGCAGAATCCGGACCAGCAATATCAGCAGGGACCGCCAAATCAACAGCAACCCCCGGACCAGCAGGGGCCTCCGGACCAGCAGCAGCAGGGTCCGCCGGACCAGCAGCAGCAGGGTCCGCCCGGTCAACAGGGAGGACCGCCGGATCAGGGGCCACCGCCCGCGTAATCCAAGCCTTGGCCGTGCGCCCGCCGAAAGAGAGCCGGTGCGCCGGGCCAATTTCAGTACTACCCACCTGTTTTTGTTCGCGCTAGTCGCGTGTGCCGGCACGGGAAGTGCCGACCACGGCGGCGCGGCGCCGGCTTCGGCACACGCGCGGGTAATGCGAAATGCCTGCGGTGCGATCGTCGAGGGCAACGGCAACATATCCGCCACAGCCTTGCCCGCACCGGCGCTGCGCCTGCCCAAAAACTTCATCGTCGAAACGATCGCCGGCATCGGCGGAGCCCGGGAAATCGCGACGCTTCCCAACGGCGACTTGATCGTCGGCACGGGAGGGAACGCCGTCTACATCGTTCCCGATGCCGAGGGCAACCCCGAGCCAGCGCACGTGTTCGCAACGATGGACGACGATATTGCCGCCGGCGTTGCATTTGCGCGCGCTCGTTGCGAAATCTACGTTGCAACGACGCATCACGTCTGGGCCATACCGTATAACGGCGAACGCAAGGCCTCGCAAGTGCGGCGGATCGCCGACGTGCGCACTGGCCCGGTTGCGCCCGGAACCGACGGCGACATTCACACCACCACGTCGGTCGCCTACACTGACGGCCTCACCTATGCTGCGGCGGGCTCCTCATGCAATGCAACGATGGATCGTGGCGAGAAGCCTTGTACGGAAATCGATCCGACGCGCGCAGCTATTTCGGTGATGGATCCGAACGGCTCGCACTTCGCACAGCGGGCCAAACGCATCCGCAACGCGATTGCGCTCGCGGTTAATCCGAAGACCGGTTCCCTGTGGGTGGGCGTAGCCGGTCAGGACGACCTGCCCTTCGGCCATCCCTACGAATATCTCGACGACCTTTCGGCCCATGCCGGTGACGCCGACTACGGCTGGCCGGAATGCGAGGAGAACCATCACGTGTATTGGCGTGGTTATGACTGCCGCATGACCGTGGAACCACTGATCGAGCTTCCCGCCTACTCAACGATTATCGGCGCAACGTTCTATCCCGCACGCCAAGCCGGGGCCTTTGCGTTTCCGGCAGGCTATTGGGGCGGACTCTTCGTTGCCGTTCACGGCTCCTGGCACATGGACGGCACCGGATGCAGCGCCGCGCCGCCGCGCGTCGTGTTCGTCGCGATGCAGGGCGACCGCCCAAGCAAAACCGTAAACTGGAACGACCCTACGACGCAGTGGACCGACTTCGTTACCGGCTTCCAAAACGGGTGTACGTCCCGCATCGGTCGCCCGACCGGAATTGCCGTCGGGGAAAAAGGGAGTCTTTTCATCGCCGACGACGATGCCGGGCTAATCTATCGCGTACGGCCGGCACGTGGACGCTAGGCGATGAGCGACACGCTCGCAATCTTAGTCGGCGGCGGACCGGCGCCCGGAATCAACGGGGTGATCGCGTCCGCGGTGATCGAGGCCTCTAAATGCGGCCTGCGCACGATAGGGATCTACGACGGTTATCGCGATTTGGCAGCAGGCAGCACGCCGAAAACTATCGACTTGACGTTTGACCAAGTATCCCGAATCCACACGAGCGGCGGTTCGATCCTGCGCACGTCGCGGACTAATCCCGCCAAAGACGAAGCGACCCTCGAGCGCTGCGTTCGCGCTCTGCTCGCGCTCGACGTACGTTACCTCGTCTGCATCGGCGGCGACGACACGACCTTCGGAGCAACCAAGATCGCCGACCGCACGCGCGGCCGAATCGGCGTGGTAACGGTCCCCAAAACGATCGATAACGATCTGCCGCTCCCGGACAATGCCCCAACCTTCGGTTTCGAAACGGCACGCTCCGTCGGGGCCGGCATTCTCGAAAGCCTGATGGAGGACGCCCGCACGACGTCCCGCTGGTACCTCGTCGTTTGCATGGGAAGGAAGTCCGGCTCGCTGGCGCTCGGAATGTGCAAGGCGGCGGGCTCGACGCTGGCCGTGTTGCCGGAAGAATTCTCCGATCACGCGCCGCTCTCGTCGGTATCCGACACGATTGTCGGCGCGATCGTCAAACGCCGCGCGCTGGGCCGCGAGCATGGCGTAGCCGTGGTCGCCGAAGGAGTTGCGGAACGCATCGAAGACGACGCCTTCAGCGCCGCGAACGTTGGACGAGATGCTTTCGGCAACGTACGCCTAGCCGACGTTCCGCTCGGCATGGTTCTCCGCGACGCGGTGCGCACGCGTCTTGCCGAAATCGGCGTTGAGTCCGTGGTGCATTCGAAGGACATCGGCTACGAGCTACGTTGCGCGAAACCCGTGCCGTTCGATGTGGACTATACTCGCACGCTTGGCTTCGGCGCCGTTCGTTATTTGGTCGACGGCGGAAGCGGCGCTCTCATCGCGCTTTCCGGCGGCCGGGTCTGCCCGCTTTCACTGGAAGAATTGCTGGATCCGCAAACCGGACGCATCCGAACGCGCCTGGTCGATAGCACGACCGAGGCCTATCGCGTCGCTCGCGATTATATGGTGCGACTCGAGCCGCCGGATTTTAGCGAACCCGACAAACTCGTGGCGCTCGCGGCGCAAACCAACCTGAGCGCGGAGGAGTTTCGTAAACTGTTCGAGCCCGTGGCGCTTCCTTAGCCCTCAAGCCACGATGAACCGCCCCGCGTGCGGCAGTTTCTCGACGACGCTCAGATCAAGACCGAAGTTGTCGGCAAGCAGTCGCGGCGGGTTCGAGGCCAGCCACGTAGATATCGAGATCTCTTGGTAGTCGGGGCTGTTGAACGCGACGAGAATTTGCGTTTCATCGTTGCCGACCTGTCGGATGTAGTGCCCGAAGCCACGATTGATGAAGGCTACGTCACCGGGGCCGAACTCGTCCTGGCGATATTTTCCGTTTGCCCCGAAGATGCCGATCTCCGAGCGCCCCTTGATGTAGTATTGCCACTCGTCGGCATTCGGGTGCCAGTGAAGCTCTCGGAGTCCACCGGGCTTCAGCGTGAGCAGCACGCCGGTGATAGTCGAAGAGATCGGAAACTGCGTTTGGGATACGAGCCGCTCGGTGCCTCCCGCAAACGTCATCGTCGGCGCGGCGCCCAGCCGAAACTTGTGGCGCAGCTGGCTCGGTTCTAAGTTCGGATTCATTGCCGAGGGCGGCGTGGACGGCGGAACCTCACCCTGCACGATGTAGACTTCTTCTTTCGGAAGCCGCGCGATCGCCTCGGCGGAAAGACTGAGGTTGTGCGCGAGGACGCCGGGCGGCGTGCGCGCCATCCAGTCGGTGATGCTAAACGTTCCGAACTCCGAGAATCGGCCATCATCGAACACCAGCAGAAAGTGGCATTCCTCGGGCGCGAGACCTTGAATCGAATGCCCGTGCCCCTTCGGGAAATACCAAACGTCGCCCGGGCCAAAATCTGAAATTTCGGCGTCGCCCGATGGCGCAATCACCGTGACCCTGCAGCGCCCGCTGATCACGTACGCCCACTCCGCAGCAATCGCGTGCCAGTGTAGCTCTCGCAATGCCCCGGGCTGCAAACGCATCGATACCGCGGCGAAGCTCTGCGCGACCGGAAACTCGTTGACGGTGTGCTGTCGCGCGGAGCCGGCCGCCCCGCTCCATCCTTTCGCGTTCTCGAGATCGAATTTAAAATTGGGCAGATCGCTCATGAATCCAACTCTCCGATTTGGTGGGGGTTTTAACGCGGGGCTGGTGAAGCGCTCGCTTTGAGCGAGTCGAGAAGGGCCTGTGCCTTGGCTGCGCCCGAGTCGTCGTTGACGATTCGGTAGTGACGCAACGCGTCGGTCGCCGAGGTGCGAGCTTCGACGGTATTTCCGAGCTTCATCTCGATCTGTGCGCGCAGCAGGTAGCCGTCGGGATCGTCCATGTCGCCGCTAATATACCGGTCCACTTGGCTAAGTGCCGCGGCGCTTTCACCCAGCTGCAGCTGTGCGAGAGCCGTCCAATAGTATGCACCCGTCTCGTTGGAGTCCAATGCAAGCGCCTTAGTGAAATCGCCGACTGCGGCGGTCCACCGCTCCTGGGCAATTTCGGCGCGACCTCGCTGAAAATACGCGTACTCCTCCGACGGGTCGATGGCCACCGCGCTCGAGCAATCGGCGACCGCTTTTTCGTACGTCGCCATCTCGACGTACACGCGGCAGCGTATCGCAAGTCCAAACGCCGAGTTTGGCGATAATGTGATCGCCTGGTTCGCATCGGCCAGGGCCGTAGTCAGCTCGCGGTCGCGCGCCTCCAGCAGCGCACGCTCGCGATAGGCGTAAGCAAGTCGCGGGTTCAAGCTAATCGCCGCGTTGCAATCTGCCAAGGCCGATTTGCTTTCGTCGATCTCGCGATAGGATTCGCAACGCGAAGCTAGCGCGTACGCATAGTCTGGGTTGATCGCAAGCGCCGCCGTGTAGTCCGCAATGGCGGCGCGTTGATTATTGAGTGCTTCGTAGTCGTCGCCGCGATCGACGAGCGCCGTGACGTCGCCGGGGTGGCCTTTGAGGTACGCGTCGAGCACTTGCAGAGACTCTTTAAACTTGCCATCGCCGTAGAGGTGCTCCGCTTGCCCAACCTCGGGCGGCGTGGTCGCCGCTAGGCTTGCGGTCGCTGCCGATACGAGGATGGAGCCCGCCCAAAGAACGGAGCACAACACGCGACGCATGAGGGTCCCCCTATAAGACGATGAGTCCGCTGACTTCCCGCGAGCTTTGTCTTTCGAACTAATCGGGCGCCGTCCTACTTTGCAGACAAGCGGCGGTATCAGCCGGACGCCCCGATCATCCCCTCGATTCGCCATGCCAACTCCTCGGCATCGCTGCGCTCGCCCGCACCGATCAGCGCACACGCGACGATCGGGATCGTCTTCCCATCGATCGTCGCAACTGAGACGCCATAGAGCCGACCGCCCGGGCTTAGAAAGCCGGCCGTCATATGCGAGTCGACCACTACCTCCGTTATATCTCGTACGCTCGTCGCCGTGTTTGCCGTCCATCCCACCGCAGCGGACCACTGTGGACGACGAGCCGGCTGGACTCAACCCGTATCGTCGTGCGGTTCAGTGCAAAACTCCAGGCGAAATAGGTGCCGGCCGCAAAGGCGGCAGCCCACGCTAAATACGCATAGAGTGCGTGCGGAGATCCCGCAGCCGCCATCCAAACTATTCCCGTTATTGCTAGCGAACCGGCTAACCAATACGCGACGAGGAACGCCGCGAATCGAACCGGGCGCCATCGTAGCGTCATGAGCTAGGCCTGATCGAAATGGAAGAGCCCGTCGCGTGTGCGACGGGCTCTTCGCTCGATATAATCTGGCACCGTCCTACTTTCGAGGGGCCCTGCGGCCCGACTATCATCGGCGCTGGCGGGCTTAACTGCCGTGTTCGGGATGGGAACGGGTGGGGCCCCGCCGCCATGGGCGCCAGAAACTTTGTTGGGGTCCCCAAACGACGTTAGTCGTTTGGGGTCCAAACGTTGATCCCCGCCGCAATGGCGAGCCGGAGCTCGAGCCGATCGCGTCGGGAAACTCAAAAGCTGTACAGAGAAGAACTTTCAGTGCCACGACGATCATTAATCAAAATTTCCGAGCGATTAGTACCGGTCAGCTCCACGTCTTACGACGCTTCCACCTCCGGCCTATCAACGTGGTAGTCTACCACGACTCTTCACCCTTTCGGGATTGAGATCTCATCTTGGAGTCAGTTTCACGCTTATATGCTTTCAGCGTTTATCTGATCCGAACATAGCTACCCGGCTATGCTCCTGGCGGAACAACCGGTTCACCAGCGGTTCGTTCGACCCGGTCCTCTCGTACTAGGGTCCAATCTCCTCAAATCTCCTACGCCCACAGCGGATAGGGACCGAACTGTCTCACGACGTTCTGAACCCAGATCGCGTACCGCTTTAATGGGCGAACAGCCCAACCCTTGGGACCTACTGCGGCCCCAGGATGCGACGATCCGACATCGCGCGTGCTTCCATCGTTTCCGATGGCGCAGACTATATCTTCACCCTGCCCGATAACTCGGGCGAGGGGCCGGCGTATGATAGCCACCATAGATTTGTCCGATACCTCGAACAGTGGCGTGCTATCTCACCATTCCGTCTAAGCGGAATGGATCAGTCGTTACGGGGTCATGACGGTAACTTGTAACCGCCAGACTTCCCACGGTATTGTCCTTGACTCATCCACGAGCCAGTCGGAGTTCACCGTTATAAGCCGGAACTTTAGATGATGTTTCCATCATCTCACCCCTTATGTTGAGGTGCCAAACCTCCCCGTCGATGTGGACTCTTGGGGGAGATAAGCCTGTTATCCCCGGAGTAGCTTTTATCCGATAAGCGACGGCCCTTCCATTCGGAACCGCCGGATCACTTAGCCCTGCTTTCGCATCTGCTCGACCTGTCCGTCTCGCAGTTAAGCTCCCTTATGCCTATGCACTCTGTACGAACGGTTTCTGACCGTCCTGAGGGAACCTTTGGGCGCCTCCGTTACTCTTTAGGAGGCGACCGCCCCAGTCAAACTGCCCACCTGACCATGTCCTACCACCAGATTATGGCGGCTAGTTAGAATCCCAAGATTATCAGGGTGGTATCCCAACGTTGCCTCCCCGACGACTAGCGCCGCCGGATCAAAGGCTCCCACCTATCCTGTACAGACAATCTCAAAACCCAAGATCAGGATACAGTAAAGCTTCACGGGGTCTTTCCGTCCTGCTGCGGGTAACCAGCATCTTCACTGGTACTGCAATTTCGCCGAGTTCCCCATTGAGACAGTGTCCAAGTCGTTACTCCATTCGTGCAGGTCGGAACTTACCCGACAAGGAATTTCGCTACCTTAGGACGGTTATAGTTACCGCCGCCGTTTACTGGGGCTTCAGTTCGCCGCTTCGCTTGCGCTGACGACTCCCTTTAACCTTCCAGCACCGGGCAGGAGTCAGCCCCTATACGTCCGCTTTCGCGTTCGCAGAGACCTGTGTTTTTGTTAAACAGTCGCTTGGACCTATTTTGTGCCGCCTCCCTCAGCTTTCGTGGTAAACACTAGACCAAAGAAGGCACCCCTTCTCCCTAAGTTACGGGGTCAATTTGCCGAGTTCCTTAACAGGGATTCTCTCGTCGCCTTAGCATGCTCTGCCAGTCTACCTGTGTCGGTGTACGGTACGGGCACCTACGATCTACCTAGGGGCTTTTCTTGGCAGCGTGGAGTTGGTCACTTCGGCTCCGAAGAGCCTCGCATTCGCTTCTCGGCGTTACGTGCTGCGGACTTACCTACAGCACCGCCTACTGGCTTAGACGCGCACATCCATCGGCGCGCTGACCTATCCTCCTGCGTCACCCCCTCGGCTCATGAGCCTGAGTTAACGATGCCGGCTCCGCGAGGTCTTTTCGGCGATCGTGTTGTCGCGTCTTTAGTTACGGTCCATAGACCGTCCCCTCGACGTTCCTAACGCTCGCACGAAAATTCTACGCGGCTTCGCTCTTAACGAAGCCGACACTGTTCACCCAGGTCCAAACGGTCGTCGGTGGTAGCAGAATATGAACTGCTTGTGCATCGCCTACGCTTCTCAGCCTCGGCTTAGCTCCCGACTCACCCTGAGACGATTGACGTTGCTCAGGAAACCTTAGACTTCCGGCGTGCGGGGTTCTCACCCGCATTTATCGCTACTTATACCTGCATTCGCACTTGTGGTTCGTCCACACGTCCTTACGGTCGTGCTTCGGCCTACGCCACAACGCTCCCCTACCGATTATTTTAGTAATCCCAAAGCTTCGGTTCGATGCTTGAGCCCCGTTGGATTTTCGGCGCCCCATCACTCGACTAGTGAGCTATTACGCACTCTTTCAAGGGTGGCTGCTTCTAAGCCAACCTCCTAGTTGTCTGAGCGACAAGACATCCTTTACCACTGAGCATCGATTAGGGACCTTAGCTGTTGATCTGGGCTGTTTCCCTTTTGACCATGGAGCTTATCCCCCACAGTCTGACTGCTACGCAGTTCGCCGCGGTATTCGGAGTTTGATTGGGTTCGGTAGTCCGGTAAGACCCCTAGCCCTGTCAGTGCTCTACCCCCGCGGGTTAACGCGTAACGCTAGTCCTAAAACTATTTCGGGGAGAACCAGCTATCTCCGAGTTCGATTGGCTTTTCACCCCTATCCACAGCTCATCCAATGTTTTTTCAACAACAACAGGTTCGGGCCTCCACGTGAGGTTAATCACGCTTCACCCTGGCCATGGATAGATCACTCGGTTTCGGGTCTACTGCAACGGACGAACGCCCTATTCAGACTCGCTTTCGCTTCGGCTCCGGCTCAACACCTTAACCAAGCCCGTTACAAGTAACTCGCAGGTTCATTCTTCAATAGGCACGCGATCAGCCTTGTTTGCACATTGGCCTTTCACGGTTTGTAGGCACGCGGTTTCATGTTCTCTTTCACTCCCCTCCGGGGGTTCTTTTCACCTTTCCCTCACGGTACTAGTACGCTATCGGTTTCCACAGAATATTTAGCCTTGGAAGATGGTCCTCCCAGTTTCAAACGGGGTTTCCCGTGCCCCGCCCTACTCACGAACAGCTCCGCGAGATCGATCGCTTTTGTTTACGGGACTTTCACCCTCTTTGGTGCGGCTTTCCAGCCGGCTTCTACTAACGATCGATTTTTTGACTCGCGCTTGGAGATTCGGCTCCAAGACGGCTGCCGTACAACCCCGCTCATGCAACGCCCGAACGCTTGCACATGAACGGTTTAGGCTCTTCCCTGTTCGCTCGCCACTACTAGGGGAATCTCGGTTGATGTCTTTTCCTCCGGCTACTTAGATGTTTCAGTTCACCGGGTGCGCCCACTCACGACTATTGTATTCATCGTGGTGTCCATGCCCATGACGGCATGGGGGTTGCCCCATTCGGATATCGCCGGATCATCGCTTCTTAGCAGCTCCCCGACGCTTTTCGCAGCTTGGCACGTCCTTCATCGCCTGTGGAACCAAGGTATCCACCTGCATGCCCTTATTTTATTTTGATTAATTGACTAACGCAAAATTGCACCCCCTTGCGCGCAGCGCAAAGAATGACCGTGTCATCCTAAAGAATAGGGTGACCGTGTCCTCCTGAGCTCCGTCGAAGGAGGCCGCTTCATGTGTCGTCGATGACACATGAAAGTTCTTCTCTATACAGTTTTCAAGGATCTCTGAG
>CAVQMS010000001.1:1462500-2724998 GCA_963713685.1 Vulcanimicrobiota bacterium
TTTCGAGGACGCCGACGGGAACAAACTCGAGGTTTGTTTCCGGGAGCCCTTCGACTCCGCTCGCTGACGCTCGCTGACGCTCAGGATGACAAACAGGATGACAAAGGGCGGTCTAGACTTTTCTCGAGATCGTTTTCGCCTGCATGAACAGCAGCAGATAGTCTGGGCCGCCGGCTTTGCTGTCGGTGCCCGACATGTTGAAGCCGCCGAAGGGATGCACGCCCACCATAGCGCCGGTGCTCTTGCGATTGAAGTAAAGATTGCCGACGAAGAACTCGTCACGCGCCCGCTGGATCTTCTGCTCGTCGGCGGTGTAGAGCGACCCGGTCAAACCAAACTCGGTGTTGTTGGCGATCTTCATCGCCTCATCGAAGCCTTTGGCCTTGATGACTGCTAGGACGGGACCGAAGATCTCCTCCTGCGCGATCGTCGCATCTGGTGCGACGTCCGCAATGACGGTGGGCTCTAGAAAGTATCCGGCTTCGCCGGCGCGCTTACCGCCGGAGATGAGACGACCCTCTCCCCGCCCTTTTTCGATATATCGTTCGATCGATTGGAGTGCGGCCTCGTTCACGACCGGTCCCATGTAGTTTTTCGGATCGCTCGGATCGCCGACCGCAATCTGGGCCACGCGCCGCTGGAGCTTATCGATGAACTCGTCATAGATTTTTTCGTCAACGATGGCGCGCGAGCAAGCAGAGCACTTCTGCCCTTGGTATCCGAACGCCGAAACCGCGACGCCTTCCACAGCGGCGTCGACATCCGCGTCTGCCGCGACGACAATCGAATCCTTGCCGCCCATCTCGGCGATCACACGCTTGATCCATTTTTGGCCAGGTTGCGGCTTGGCGGCCAGCTCGTTGATGCGCAGCCCGACCTCTTTCGATCCGGTGAAGGAAATGAATCGAATCTCGGGATGCGTCACGATCACGTCGCCGATCTCGGCGCCGGATCCGGGAATGAAGTTCACGACACCGTCGGGGACGCCAACTTCCTGGAGCAAATCCACAAACCAGGCCGCAGTCACGGCCGCATCGCTCGACGGCTTGAGCACGACCGTATTGCCTGAAACGATGGCGGCGCCGGTCATACCCATCATGATTGCGCCGGCGAAGTTCCAGGGCGGAATGACGGCACCCACTCCCAACGGAATGTAAACGAGTTCGTTGCGCTCCCCTTCCAGCGGCACCACGGGCTGGGGGCGCGCGTAACGCAACGCCTCGCGCGCATAGTATTCGAGGAAATCGATAGACTCGGCAATGTCGCCGTCGGCCTCGATCCAACTCTTTCCAACCTCGTAAACCAAAAGCGCGTCGTAGCGATAACGCCGCTCTCGCAGCAACGCGGCGGCCTTGAAGATATAGTTCGCCCGCTCGGGCAGCGTCAGGTTCTTCCAGGATTGGAAGGCGCGCGCGGCCGATTCGATCGCCTGCGTCGCTTGCTCTTTCGAGGCGGAGCTGACGAGCCCGATGACTTGTTGCGGATCGGCGGGATTGATCGAGCGAATCCTTTTCTCGGTCTCAATTCGGCGGCCGCCGATGACCAAGGGATAGGATTTTCCGAATTCCTGCCGCACCGACGCGAGCGCCGCTCGCATCGCGGAAACGGCGGCGGGATCGCTGAAGTCCTTGACCGCTTCGTTCTTGAAGGGCGCGACCGTATCGGGGGCCTGTATCGTCGTCGTCATGCGGTTATACTACCAGAGAGCCGGGACGACGCCTTGCTAACACATGCCGCCAGTGACAGGGCACTCGCTTGCTGCGTAGCGAAACTCCCGACCGTGACGCAGTTGCGTGCCGTCGCCATCGCGGCGTTTTTTCTCGGCATCGGAATGGCCGGCGAGCCGTTTGCGCCGCTACATGCCCTGCTGGCCGGGGCCCTGCTGCTGCTTTTTGCCGTTGCGCTCGAGCCGCGCTCATCGCCCCTCATTATCTTCCTTTTCGCGCTGGCGGGCGTGTTGCTCACGTGCGATCTCCAGCACGGAGAGATCTATCCTGGTACGGGAATCGTGGCGCTGGGTCTGGGGGGGCTTGCGGCTTCCTCGTTCGGACGGCGCACCGCTCCCGCCGTGGTTGCCGTGCTGGGCACCGTCGTCGGTGCCGGAATCTTCCTCTTATTGTAAGAGCGCGTGGCCGACGGCGCCGCGCCGCAGCGTCGCGATCAACGATCTGGGATCCGCCGACTGCATCAGCGCCTCCCCGATCAAAAAGCCGCGTGCGCCGGAAGCGCGCAGCCGCGAGACGTCAGAGGCATCCCGCATTCCGCTTTCACTAATAGCCAAGACCTCCGGCGGCACCTTGGGCAAAAGATGTTCGCTTACGGCGAGATCGGTTTCCAACGTACGCAGGTTCCGGTTGTTGATGCCGACCAAGCCCGCGCCTGCCGCTACCGCGCGCCGAAGCTCGCTCTCGTCGTGCACCTCAGCGAGCACGTCCAACGCGTATTGTTGCGCTTCATCCATACACTCCCGAAGCGCCCCGTCATCCATTCCGCCCACGATCAACAAAACGCAATCCGCACCGTAGGCGGCCGATTGCGCGACCTGATAGCGCGTCCAGATGAAATCCTTGCGCAGCAACGGGCATGCCGCGACGGCACGGACGGCATCGAGGTAGATGAGCTCACCGAGAAAATGATCGCGCTCGGTTAGCACGCTGATCGCGTCACTCCCAGCGGCGGCGTACGCGCGGCCGATCGCAACCGGGTCGAAACTGCGTGCGATCAAGCCTGCCGATGGCGAGGCGCGCTTGATCTCCGCCACGATCGCGGCGCCGTCGGCGCGCTGCAGTGCGGCCAGAAAACCCCGGCGCTCGTGGACGCGATCCAGCGCGCGCGAGCGCACCGCATCGTACGGTTCGAGCCGCTGCTCCTGCTCGAGAGACGCCGCTTTCGCCGCGTAGATTTTCTGCAGCATGTCCGACATCGGTTTTTAAGCTGATTACGTTGGCGTCGGCGTCGGAGAAGGCGGTCCCGAGGGTGTGGTTGACGGCGTCGGCGTCGGTACGGGCGCCGGGCCCACCGTGACCGTGGAGCCGCTGGCTCCAGAGTGAATCGTGACGTTCCTCCCGCTCGTGCCCGCACCGAACGTCAGCTTTCGCGTGTACAAGCCATTGCGATTGGCGTGTTGTTGACTGGGATTCCACGTATCGTCGAGCGCGCTAACGGTTTCGAACCGCCGGCCGATGGAAATCTCCGTTACCCGGGCCCCGATGAAGTCGTTCGCCCCAGGCGAGTTCGTGGTTCCGCCGCCAAAATCTATCGCCCCGCGCGTCGCCACCGGCACGATCGGTGCGAGCGAATCCTCGAAGGCGTAATCCGCCTTTTCGAAACCCTCGCCTGACGCCGTGACGTTCGCGCTGCCGTCGGTAACGATGTCGACGATCTTGGCAACTATCGTGCTGTCGCCGTTAGCATGCGTCAACGTGATCGATGGGACGCCGGTTGAGGGTGAGGCCGTCGCAATGGGTACCGTGAGCGCACCGATCCCGAAATCGTTGCCGCGAATTTGGCACGAGGCGCAGCTAAGCGAGCCGCTCGCAACCAGCACCCCGTTTACGTTGCGCAGCTCCGACGTGGTGCCGGCGCCGAAGCTCGCATTGGAAGCGTTCAACGCCCCGATGATGTCGACCGACGAGTAAACCGCGCGCGAACTCGGCAGCTTGATTTTTAATGCGCCGATATACACGCCGCCGAGGCTCACGCTGGCCGGCGGCACGACCTCAAACGTTGCGTACGCCGACCGCGCCGGAGCGTGAACGACGCTCTCGAAGATCGTGTCTTCCCCAAGACCGTCGATGAACGACCCTGTCGCGGGTCCCGTACCGTAATTCGTTCCCGTGATCGTTACGCTGCGCGATACGACGATGGGAAATTTCTCACCGTTGGCGGCGTCGTAGTTTCCGCTCGCCAAAAAGATCGTAACTCCGCCTTGCGCTATGGATTTTGCGGCCGTCAAAACCGCTACTGCCTTCGTCATCGTTTTGTAGGGATTGGAGGCGCTGCCGCTCCCCGACGTATCGCTGCCATTTATCGGGTCGACATAAATCGAGGCGAGCGGCGCAAGCGTTGGGACGATCGGCCCCGGTTGGCCCCAACGAGTGCAGGCGGTCCCGCTGATGATTCCCGCTACCGCCGTCGCGCCAACGACGGCAAAAAACAGTCGCGAGAGCCAGACACTGCGCATTAGGCGAGCCTTTTTGCCGCGCCGCTCCCGAGCACCTCGGGGAGACCCCCGCCAAGCTCCTGAAGAGATGAAACGATGGTTAAGAAGCCGGTGCGCTCGATCGTCGGCGCGATCGCGTCCGCGGCCGCTCGCTGGAGCGATCCCGGGTTTTCGCCGCGGCAGCGCGCGCGCGACGCCGTAAGCGCGCGCACGAGCTACTCGCTGCCGCACGTCGAGTATGCGCTCGATTCGCTGTTTGCCGCGCTGCGGAATGACTCGATCGAAGCGATCATCGCCGACGAGCTGGGCAGCCTCGACGTGCTGGACGGCTTCGCAAACCACCCCGGGCGGGGGCGCGTGCGCGTGCGCGCGCTCCCAATCGGCCGCGTCTGCATCATCTCGAGCCGCACGACGATCGGCGTGGCGATCGTCCCGGCGATTTTTGCGCTCTGCGCAAAATGCGACGTCTACATCAAAGATCGCGAGGATGCACTGGCTGCAGCGTTTTTCGCGACCGTGGCGCAGGAGCTCGGTGAGCCTTCCGATTGCGTCGAGGCGCATGCGTGGGATGGTAAAAGCGATGCCGTCAAACTCGCCGGCTTCGATGCGGTGGTCGCATTCGGCAGCGATTCGACGCTCGCCGAGATCGCAACTCAACTCCCCTTTCCGGCGCGATTGATTGCCTACGGATCGAAGGCCAGCGCCGGCTACGTTACGCGCGAGGCGCCCAACGATGAAACCGCGGTGCTTGCCCTGGCGCGCGGAGCCGCACGCGATCTGGTCCTGTACGAAAGCGAAGGGTGCCTTTCGTTGCATGCGCTCTTCGTCGAACGTGGCGGCGCCGTCTCGCCGGCGAGGTTCGCCGAACGGTTGGCCGCCGCGATCGCGGAAACGGCCGTCGAGTTTCCAATTGGGTCGCGCACCCCACAGCAGCTCGCACGGCTTGCGGAGGCGCGCGACCTCGCTACGTTTCGCGCGGCCGGCGAACACAGCGTTTACGCCGGCGCCGATGCCGGGTTTCTGGTGGTTGTAGATCCGCCGCTCGAAGAGCCGCCGCTTTTTCTTCCGCGGGCAATCGCCGTTCGTTCGGTAGATCGTCCGCACGAAGCGGCGGACTATCTCCAACGTCACCGGATAACGCTCGAAGCGCTCGCCGTCGAGCACCACCGCCCCGACGTCCTCGCGATGGCGACGCAAACCGGCGCGGCACGGATCGCGCGTTTTGGGACCCTGCAAAACCCGCCGTTGGCCGGCTTTCACGGAGCGCGCCCGCGCATCGCCGAGTTCGTCCGCTGGATCTCCGACGAAACGTGACCGACGATCGATTCGAACGCCTCGTGAGCGCAGTCCCGGGCAAGCGAACGGGCGAATTGGCCGCGTTGCTGCGCTCCTACGAGTCGCGCAACGTCACCTACCTCGCCGACGACTTTCCGGTGTTTTGGGAATCAGCCAGCGGCGCAACGGTAACCGACGTCGATGGCAACCGCTACATCGACTGCACCGCGGCCTTCGGCGTGGCTAATGTCGGGCATTGCAATCCACGCGTCGTCGGGGCGATCGCCGACCAGGCGAAGCTGCTTCTTCATGGCATGGGCGACGTTTATCCGACCGAGCTGCGCGTGCGGCTTTTGGAACGCCTCGCGCAAATGCTCCCGCCGGAACTCGACAGAAGCCTTCTGTCCACCACGGGTTCCGAGGCGATCGAGGCGGCGCTCAAGACCGCGATGTTAGCGACCGGCCACGCGCGGTTCGCCGCATATCGAGGTGGATACCACGGTCTTTCGTTCGGCGCGCTCGCCGTCGGCGGCATCGAACGCTTTCGGGCGCCTTTCGCCGCGGCTTTGGCCGCCGAGCCTCTGCTGCTCGATTATCCGCGCGAAGGTGCGATCGCGGTGCGGGAAGCGATCGCCCAAGCGCGTGCAGTGCTGGCGCCGCGCGACGACGTCGCCGCGTTGGTTATCGAGCCGATCCAGGGACGCGCCGGCTGCGTCGTTCCACCCGCTGGATATCTCACCGCGGTTCGCGCGCTTTGCGACGAGCTGCGCATCGTCATGATCGTTGACGAAATCTTTACGGGATTCGGGAGAACGGGTGACTGGTTTGCGATCGATCGTGAAGGCGTCGTTCCCGACGTTCTCTGTGTCGGCAAGGCCCTGGCATCCGGGTTCCCGATGAGCGCCACGATCGGACGCAAGAAAATCATGGACGCATGGCCGGTCTCGGTGGGCGAAGCGCTTCACACGTCAACCTATCTAGGGAATCCGCTCGGTTGCGCCGCCGCGCTAGCGACGATCGAGGAACTTCGGCGCGAGGAACTTCCGGCACGCGCGGCCAGACTAGGCATGGAACTCGGGCGGCGTTTGGAGGCATTGCGCTCGCAGCCCAACGTCGTAGACGTTCGCGGGCGCGGTTTGCTCTGGGGCGTGCAGCTGAACGATCCCGCCGCGGTGACCACCGCCGTAAAGCGCGCGCTGTCGCGCGGCATCATCCTCTTGCAGTCCGGCACCAATGGCGAAACGATCTCGATATCGCCTCCCCTGATCATCGGTGAAGATCAGTTGGCGCGCGCGATCGACGTACTCGAAACCGCTATCCGGGAGACCAGCGATTGAGGTGCCGCCAAAGGACTCCCAGGGCAGCCGTGGTCGCGCGGCGCTGAATCGTCTCGCGATCGCCGCTGAGTTGAAAACGCCAGACCCGGCTCGTTGAATCGACGTCGTCGAGCGCAATCCAAACCAGGCCCACTGGTTTTTCGGCCGTACCGCCGTCCGGTCCGGCGATTCCGGTAGTTGCGACGGCGACGTCTGCGCCAAATCGAGTTCGCGCGCCGTGGGCCATCTGCTGCGCCACCTCCGCGCTGACCGCACCGCTTTGCTCGATCGTTTGCGCCTTCACGCCGAGCTCCGCGGTCTTCAGCGAGTTGTCGTACGCGACGACACCACCGATGAAACTCCGCGACGAGCCCGGGACGCTCGTCAATGCCGCCGCGAGCCGTCCGCCGGTACAGGACTCGGCTACCGACGCCTTGAGGCCTCTGTGCTGGAGCAGCGCGTGAATCGCACTTGCCGGCGTAGCATCGTCCCGGCCGAAAACGTGCCCGTCCAAACGCCGTTCCATCTCCTCTTCTAAAGGCGAAATCAGCGCCTGCGCCTCTGCGAGCGAGCCGGCCTTCGCCATCAGCTTCACGTCCACTCGAAAATCGTGCGCGAGCACCGCAATCTTCGGATTCTCCGAGCGGCGAAAAAGCTCGGCGATCCGATGATCGATCTCGGATTCCCCAAGCCCGATCGTATGCAGCACGCGGGTGTATACTCGATCGCGACTGCCGAAGCGTTCGCGCAAGAATGGCACCACGTAGGCCTCCAGCATGGGCTTCATCTCGCGCGGTACGCCAGGCATGCAGGCCACGAATTTCGAGTCGTCGGCGAACGCGACGAATCCGGGTGCCGTTCCGTTCGGATTCTCTAGCGGGAGGCTCCCGCGCGGCAGTTCGGCTTGTTTGCGGTTGTTCGGGCGCATCTCGCGGCCGATCGAAGCGAAGAGCCTCTCCATCTGCTCTAGTGCGGGCTCGTAGAGGTCAACCTCGAGATTCAGAGCATCGCACACGGCCTCTTTGGTGAGGTCGTCGATCGTCGGCCCGAGACCGCCGGTCGTAACGACACCCTCGGCACGCTCGAGCGCGGAGCGAATCGCCGCGGCAATCCGCTGCCGGTTATCGCCCACCATATGAGTCGCGCGAACGTCGATGCCGGCTTCAGCCAACCGTCGAGCGATGAATGATGTGTTGCTGTCGACAAGTTGCCCGAGCAACAGTTCCGTCCCGACCGCGATGAGTTCAACGCTCGGCATCGCTCTCATCGAACCATAGCGGGTACTGAAAACGAACCTCGGCCTCGAACCCGCGCGCCGCTTCGATCATCTCGCCGCGCCGGAGCGGCGAGTTCTCGAGCCCCGGATGCGCCGCATGCGTCCGTTCGCGCATCTCGGCCAACCGTTCGATGAAGCGCGCGAACTTTTCGCCCATCGCGCGTTGCAGGGCGCGTCGTAGCGCCTTCCCGACCCGGGGGGCGAGGCCGGCGGTGGAGATCGCTATACGCACCGGCCCCGCTTTCGCGATCGCCGCCATGGCGACGAAACCGTAGCGCGGCTGATCGATGCAACAAAGCAGAAAGCGATGACGATCGGCAAGCCTGCGCAGCCGCTCGGACAGTTCGCCGTCTTGCGGTGTGGATATGACGAAGAACGCGTCGGCGAGCTCCTCCTCGCGCAGCTGCTGCGGATCGTACACGCGCATTACGTCGGCTCCGCTTTCACGCAACGCCGCTTCCTTTTCAACGGCCTCGCGATCGTCGCGCCCCCCGATGACGATGCATCGGCGTCCATCCAAGTTCAGCCCCACGGGGAAGAACGCTTTTCGCACGCGGGCGTCTTAGAAATCGACCGGGCGGAGGTAGAACTCGTTGATCGCGGTGTTGGTCAGCATCGCGGTCGTTGGCAAGTGGCGCTTCCAATGCGTCGCGTCCACGCGCGCGCGCACCAAGGCGACTTCATTCGGAAAAAACCCGCGCTCGACGAGCTGTGCGTCGGAGTACCCCAGCAAAATCTGTGCCAAGATCGCATCGGCGTGCCGATAGCTGATCCCGAGATCGGCTTCGTCGGTTTGGTCAGCTTGCAGATCCGCCGTCGGAGCTTTTTCGATCAGTCGAGCCGGAACGCCGAGATAGCGCGCCAGCTCCCAGACCTGGCTCTTCAAGAGATCGCCGAGGGGATTCAAGGGCGGCGTGTCGTCGGCGTGCCAGGTGAAATAGCCCAACAGGCGCTCCGTTTTGTTGCCAGTGCCGATCGGCAGCGCGTCGTATTTCGCGGACTGATCGAACAAGACGAGCATGCGGATGCGGGCCATCACGTTGCCGCGCCGTCGCGCATCCGCATCGGGCTCGGACTGAAGATAACCGTCCACCGCCGGGCTGATGTCGATCGTCAGCGAACGGATTTCGAGCGCATCAGCCACCAACTGCGCGTCGGCAAGACTGGACGGGTGTGACGTCTTGTACGGCATCAGGATCGCGTAGACGTTCCGAGCACCCAGCGCGCGCGCGCACAGGTAGGCCGTCACCGCAGAATCGACCCCTCCCGAGAGGCCCAGCACCGCCCGCGGAATGTTGCGCCGCACGACCATTTCATCACGCAAGAAGGACACGAGCCAATCGGCGGTGACCGCCGCATCGATCCCCGGGGGACCGGGCGTCTCGGCCGGCGCGTCAATGATCGGAAGCATCGCGTCCTCGCGGCAGCGGCAACTCGTCGTCCAGCAACAGGTCCGGCAGCACGGAGCCCAGATCGCCCAGCAGCGGAAGGCTCGCGCGCGCCAGATCGACTTCGCGCAAGTCGAGGTCGGCCCGCAGGATACACGCCTGGGACGGCGGCGCCTCGACGAGCACGCAGCCCCGCGGATCGACCACGCACGACGAACCGGTCATTCCCTTGCCACCCTCGAATCCGGTGAGCCCCGCATAGATCATAAAGATTCCGTGCTCGAGCGCCGCAAGGCGCAGCACGTCCCTCCACTGCGCAATGCTCCCGAGCTCGCCTTCATGGTCGACGCCGCGCCCGGGGGAGGCGCTTGGAACCATCAGAATGCGGGCGCCCTTGATTGCTGCAATCGTCGGCATTATTGCGTGACACGCATCTTCACAGATCAAAAGCGCCATGCGCCCGAACCGGGTTTCGAAGACGCCGAGTTTGCGGCCGCGCGAAAGAAAACGCTCTTCGTCGAAGACGCCGTAGGTCGGCAAGAACATCTTGCGGTGAACGTGCACGATCCGCTCGTGGTCGTGAGCGACGTGAAGGTAGATTGCGCTGTTGTAGTACGTGCCCGCATCGTTTTCGTAAAAGCCGGCGACCAAATCGACGGGGTGATGGCCGCACGCTTTGCGCCAGGTTGTCGCCAGCTCGCGTGCGAAGCGCGTCGCGGGCAGAGCCAAATCGTACACCGCTCCCTCGAGGAAGTAGCCGGTAAGCGCGGCTTCGGGAAGGACGACCAGCTCCGGCGGATCTTCCGCAAGCTGCGCGAACGCCTCGCCCGTGTCGTGCAAGTTTCGCACGTACTGGCCCTTCATTGGCTTCGTCTGCAAAATCGCGACGCGCAAACGAGCAGCCGGTTCCGTCACCCGCGCTGCTCGCGCAGACGCTCGCGACCCGTCTCGGGGATACTGGTCGCCATCTCGATCGGCTCGTCCCCGGGCAACTTCTTTCCCAGCTGTGCCGCGCAGATTTCGGCCGGGTAGGTCCAAATCTCCGCCAGCGTCGGATGGAGGTGTGGAATACGCATGAACTGGTCCACCGTCGAGGCAAAAGCCATTGCCACGATCACCTCGTGAATCAACTCCGAGCCCTGCGGGCCGACGACGCAGGCTCCCAAGATCACGCCGCTCTGCGAGTCCGCCATCATCTTCACGAAACCTTTTGTTTTCGCGAGACACTGCGCTTTGCCATGTTCGGCGAAATCGTAGCGGCCGCTGACGTAAGACATACCTAGGCGGCGTAGCTCTTTCTCGCTCATTCCAACCGTGGCAACTTGCGGATCGGAGAAAACAGTGTTCGCTCCCACGAGATCGTAGTTAACGGTTTCTGTGAGGCCCATGCAGGCATTGCGCGCGGCAACTTCGCCCTGATAGATCGCAACGTGCACCAGCATGTACTCACCGGTCACGTCGCCTACGGCGTATACGTTGGGGTTGGTCGTGCGCATCGACTCGTCGACTTGGATACCGCTCCGCCGCTCGTATGCGATCCCAGCCTTCTCGAGCCCGAGCCCCATAACGTTGGGCACGCGCCCGAGTGCGTAAAAGATCTCCTCGCCGGCGGCTTCACGCTCCGCGCCTTCGACGCTATAACGGACGACTTTCTCCGTACCGCGACGGTAGGCTTCGACGAGCGTCGCACGGTCAACGACGTCGATGCCTTCCTCGCGAAAATAGTGCGTCAACGCGTTCCCGACGTCGTCGTCGCTTTGCGTCAGAAGATGTCCGCTGCGGATGAGCATCGTCGTTCGAGCCCCCATCCGCGCCAAAAATTGACCGAGCTCGCAGGCCGTATAGCCGCCGCCCAACACGACGACGGACTTCGGAACGCTTTCGATTTCCAGCAGGGCATCGCTATCGATGTAACCTGTCTCGGCTAAACCTGGGAGCACGCTCGGGGGAATGCCGCTTCCCGTGGCCACGATGAATTTCGGCGCTTCCAAGATTGTGGCTTCGCCGACGGCGATCTGCGTTTCGGAGAGAAATCGAGCCGCGCCGAGATAGATCGGAAACCGCTCGATTCCCTCGATGCGATAGTCGGCGAACTCTTTGACGAGCGCCCGCTTGCGGGCCGCGATGAAGGGCATGTCGACGGCAATGCCTTGCACGTCGATTCCGAGTGCGCTCGCATCGCGCGCATCCGCAAGCGCGTCGCTGGATGCGAGCAGCGCCTTGCTCGGCATGCAACCACGCAGAATGCAAAGGCCGCCCAAGGGTCCGGAATCTACGAGAGCAACGCTGCAGCCGACGTCGCGCGCGGTACGGGCGGCGGCGTATCCAGCCGAACCGGCGCCGATGACGATCAGGTCATGACGAACGGTGTGTTGCATTGGAATTGTCTCAACGCCCGGCCGGGCGCGCACCAAGCCGGTGTGTCGATTCGATAAAGCGGACGGTTCCGCTGGAATGCACCAGAATCGAGTGGGTCCGAGCCTGATTGCCGAAGAAGCGCACGCCGCGGACCAAGTCTCCGTCGGTGATACCGGTCGCGCAGAAAATCACGTCGTTGCTTCGAACCAGATCCTCGAGTTCGAGCACGCGATCCAAATCTCCGAACCCCATATCGATCGCGCGTTGCGCCTCTTGTGCGTTGCGTGGTTGAAGGCGCCCCATGAAGTTTCCGCCCAAGCACTTTATGGCGGCAGCCGCGAGCACACCTTCGGGAGCTCCGCCGGTTCCCATCGCAACGTGGATGCCCGTCGACTCGATCGCTGTTGCGATGCAGGCGTCCACGTCGCCGTCCGAAATCAGTCGAATGCGCGCGCCGGCCGATCGCACTTCCCTGATGAGGTCGGCGTGCCTGGGCCGGTCGAGAATGATGACGCAGACGTCGTTGATCGGCTTGTCGAGGGCATTTGCAACCGCTTCCAAGTTCTCGCGGACCGGGGCATCGATGTGCACGTAAGGCGCTGCCTTCGGTCCCACGGCAAGTTTTTTCATATACGTATCCGGCGCGTGCAGCAGACTGCCGCGTTCCGAGATGGCCATCACGGCGATTGCATTCGGCAGCCCGTTAGCCACCAGATTCGTGCCCTCCACCGGATCTACGGCGATGTCTACCTCTTTCCCACCGCTGCCGACTTCCTCGCCGATGTACAGCATCGGCGCCTCGTCGCGCTCGCCCTCACCGATGACGATTCGGCCAGAAATTTCCATCTCGCGCAGCGCGTCGCGCATTCGCTCGACCGCAGCACCGTCGGCCGCGTCGCGTTCGCCGCGTCCCATCCAGCGGGATGCGGCGAGGGCTGCGCTTTCCGTAACCTTCACAAAATCGAGCGAATGAACCGGATGGTCCAGCACCGCCCGCATAATCGATCGCGCCATTGTTAATGGTGACCTACAAAGGGATGCGGCTCATTTCCTGTTAAAAAGGACACGGCGTGTCCGCCGGAACCCACCTCTCGCCACCTTTGCATTCGCGCTTCTTTCGCCTCGGCGACGTGCTCGTTGCGGGCTGGTCCGCTCTAATCGCGGTCGTTCTCGCCGGCCTCACCCTCGGCTTCTTCGCCTGGTACGCGGTGATCGTGCCGCACCACCACGGCGCCATCGGAGAGTTAGGGCTGCTGGGAGGCGTTTTCGGGGGAGTCGCGCTGACGGTCGCAGCGTGGACGGCCTACGCACATTATTTCTCCAGCCGCGCCGGCATCACAATCGCGCGCTCCTTGCAATACGATGCGCTAACCTGGCCTCCGTTTTTGCTGCTCTGGTTCACATTCGTGTTGCCGCCCCAGCTCACACACGGCGCGCGCCTCTTTCTCTTGGCGCTGGGGCTCTGCTGCCTGGGCAAAGTGCTCATCGCCGCGCGGTTCAATCAGACCGTACGCGAGGTTTTGATCGACTTCGCAGCGACGCGCCTTGCGATTATCGTCATCGCCGAGCTTGCGGCGGTGATCATCGGGCAGCGCGCGGGCAGCCACGTCCAGGAATCCTCGCATGTCCTCCTGGCCGTTTGGGGGCGCTGGGACGCCGTTCACTATCTGAACATCGCGACGCAGGGTTATCAGGGAACCGACATGGCGTTTTTCCCGCTGTATCCGCTCCTCATCAGGATCTTCGGGACGCTCGCCGGCAACCATCTGATAGCGGGGCTGCTCATATCGAACGCATCGTTTTTCTTCGGCTTACTCTTTCTCTACAAACTCTTGGAGCACGAATACGACCGGGCCGTCGCGCGCCGGGCCATTTTTTACGTCTCGATTTTCCCAACGGCCGTATACTTTACCGCGGTCTATACCGAGTCGCTCTTCTTCATGCTGACGGTCGCTTCGTTTTATTACATGCGGTCCCGGCATTGGTGGGTCGCTGGTGCGTTAGGCTGCCTCGCCGCGCTCACCCGCGTCGAGGGCGTGATCCTGATCGTGCCGTTCGTCATCGAATGGCTGACCCAAGACCGGGAAACGCGCCCCCGAGCGATCTACGATCTGCTCGCGGGCGGGCTGATCGTCTTCGGACTCGCGATCTACATGGCATATCTCTGGGTGTTGAGCGCCGATCCGCTTTATTTCTCCCACGTCCAGATTCATTGGAATCGTCACCTCGCGCCGCCCTGGGTTAGCCTGGCAAACGCTTTCGGAAAGCTCACTCATGGCTCCGGGGCGCTAGTCGTCGCGAATCAGTCGCTGGAGATCGCTTTTACGCTGCTGATGATTGCGGTCTTGCTTGGCGGCTGGCATCGACTGCGGCCGTCGTATATCGCTTACATGGCCCTCTCGATTCTCGTGCCGATGTCCACGTCGAACCTCATGTCCATGCCGCGTTTTGCGCTCGTGCTTTTCCCGATGTTCGCAATCTTAGCTCGCTGGGGGGAGCGTCCATGGGTCAACAACGTGATCCTGGCCTTCTCGCTGCCGCTGCTGGGCCTCTTTACGGTCTTGTTCGCCGATTGGTATTGGGTTGCATAACCACGCGGCGCAGGGATTCGTGCGCGATCTGAGCCGCCGCCGCGGCGTGCGCCAATTCGTCAAGTTTGCGATCGTCGGCGCGTCCGGCCTGATCGTCAATTTCGTCGTCGCGCACGTCCTGGAAAAAACGACGACTCTTTCCTGGTTTGTCGATTTCGCGATCGGCTTCATGGTCGGCGGTGTTTCCAACTACGTCCTAAACCGGCTTTGGACGTTTGGATCGCGGCGCAATCCTCTCGTCGAGGGTTTACAGTTCCTGGCCGTGTCGGGCGTCGCCCTAGTCTTCGGTAAGATCGTATTCACCATCGCCGAGCGCGCCGGCTTCGCTCACTTCACGACAACTTGGCTGATCGCTACGCTCGCAGGCACCTTCGTCAACTTCTTCCTGAATAAGTATTGGACGTTCCGTCACCTGAACTAGGCGTGCCTATGCGTCACACGGCTCACATCTACTGGCACGTGGGAATCGTTGCGATCGTCTTGATCGGGCTGGCGCTGCGATTGCACGGGATTCACAATCCAATCCTGGATCATCCGGGCTGGCGGCAGGGCGATACGGCGGCGATCGCCCGGAACTTTGCGCGCCTCCAGTTCAACATCATGTATCCGCAGACCATGTACGACGGTCCGCCGCCGAACTACGTCGAGCTAGAGCTGCAAATCGTGCCGTTTTTGGTTGCGGTGCTGTACAAGGTATTCGGAATTCACGAGATCTTCGGGCGCCTGATCAGCCTGGGGTTCAGCCTCGCAACGGTCGTGACGATCGGCTACTTTGGCCGGTGGCTTTTCGCCAGTTCGATTGCGGGTCTGCTGGCCGCGTTTTTCTTTGCAGTTTTTCCCGGCAGCGTCTACTACGGCCGAACGTTCATGCCCGACTCGGCAATGGTTTTCTTCCTTACTGCCGCGCTGTACGTTACGGCACGCTACGTCGTCGAAAGCGGGCGGTTGTCGCTACGCGGAGCCGTGTGGCCGGTTCTCCTTTTGACTCTAGCGTATCTCGCCAAGCCGGTGGCGGTGTTGGCGCTCGTGCCTGTCATCGGGCTGCTGTGGGAACGCGCTCGCGCTCGTCGAACGGTGCCGCCCGTTTCCGTCGGCGTTCTCCTCCTGCTTCCCCTGCTGATTCTCTGGTTGTACGACCGGCGCGTCGCCGCAATTGCGGAATGGCACTGGGCAAGCGGAATCACGCAACTGCACGTTCTTCCCTCGCTGCGTGCCGCGTTTCTGAGCCCCAGCGCGTTCGCCGCGAAGTTTTTACAATTCCGCGCCGCCCTGGGGATGCTGCCGGCTACGATGCTCGGAAGCATCGCGTGCCTGCTTTCGGTTGCGAGCTTCGTCACGCTGCCTTGGGTCCCAGCGCGCAGCAAAGCGCTTCTGTGGTGCTGGCTCGCGGCGGGCCTGATCTACGTCTACGTCGTCGTGACCGTCGAACGCGTCGACTACTACCTGTTTCCGCTCTTGCCGTTGTGCGCGCTCGCAATCTGCGGTGCGCTGGCATACTTCAGCGCCGTCGTGCGGCGCACCGATGCGGCACCGCCCGTGCGCTACGCGCTCCTGGCGTTGGTTGGGGCGATCGCAATTGCCGCGCTGGTGCAGACCCGCGGACCCGTCGCCGCCTACTACCGCTACGATAAACAGGTCTATCGGAATGCAGCCGAGCTGAATCACGCCCTGCCCAAAGGCGCGCTGGTGGTTATCGGTCACTACGGTCCCAACGTTCAGTATTATATCGATCGGTTCGGTTGGGAGGAAGATCCAATACTGTGGACGCCCTTCGACGAGGAAAGCGCGATCCGCAAGGGAGCCCGGTACTTCATCGCTATCGAAGATCGGCGTTTACGAGCGAATCTCGATCTCTGCGTTTGGCTAGCACGCTTTCCGGTGCGCAACGAACTCGCGCAGTGGCCGGTTTACGAGACCGATCCGACCTTGGCCTCGCAGGATGGCGAGACGGTTTGGCGCGCCTTCCGAAACGCCGAGCGTTCAGGGCGTGCTGCGGCATTCCTCGAACGCCGCGGCATCTGCCGCGTTACGCACCGATAGACCTCAGGCTATCTAGTAGCGCCCGAAAGGCCTCGGGCTCGACCGAAATGCTGCCTCGGTACGGAAAGTCCAATGCCATCACCAAAAACAGAACCAGCCCGATCATAAGGCTAAGGCTTCCGATCATCAGTTGCTGCATGATCGTACGATCGAAGCCAAAGAAATACGTGAATGCAACCGTAATATACGCGCCGGCAATGAGGACGGTCCAAAGGATGCCGTTGATGCCGATGAAATCGATGGTGAGCCGCGTCTGCCGGTCCATTAGCGCCGTATCCATTGCGGCCAGCATTTGCGCGTGGACGTCCTGCAACTGCATTGAGGTTACGGGCAGCCGTCGAATACCGCGATCGGCGGATTCCAGCAAAGCATCCGAGATGCGAGACTTCTCACCACGGTTCATGCGAGGCCATTCGTCGTAGATGACGGAATGCAAATACGCCCGCAGCGCTGCTCGAATAGGGCCGGCATTCGGAAACGATTCGGCGTCACGGTAGATCGTGGCCAGCGACGCTGCCTCGTCGTACGTGCGGGCTTCGGCCTGTTGAAACCGCTCCCAAACTCCGATCGCGATGAAAGCCAGCAAGACCGCATAGATCACGCCGATCACGGCGAGGATGAAGCCGGCTCGGTCGTTGTGGGCCGAACGGATTTCGAGGGGTGTAAATTTCTCGACCAGATATCCAACGGCCAAGGTAGAAACGACGAAGCCTCCGACGATCACGATGCCGGCCAGGAGCGTCGGCAGCGACTCGAGCCAGGCGATCATGGAAGCGGCAACAGCGAAGCGGCGCCGAACGTCGTTGCCTCCGACGGGATCTCCGGCGCCCCGGAGTTCACCAGTTGGCGATAGACGATCAATCGATTCGTGTCTTTCGCGATCTCCAGCTGAAGCTCGTAACTCCGCTTGATGGCCGCCGTCAGCTGATCGGTATCGAACGTATAGCCAAACCGCTTGAGGCTGTGCAGCAGAAGGGCGTTTATGGCGTTGACCTGAGTATAGGCACGCTGAATTTCAAGACCCGCGGCGCGATACGTGGGATAGTTCGTGAGAACGATCTCGCGCTTGAGCTTGGCTTGGTCGATGGTCGCCTTGAGCGCTGCGAGCGGCGCGCTCTGCGGATCCACGGCGAGGCCGCCGTCCACCGTTGCGAGCGCATCGTCGAAGTCACCCCGGCTGTACTCGAGGCGCGCGAGCTCCGCCCCAGCCTCGACGAAGCCGGCGCGGGCTTGCGGGTTCCTCGGATCGACTCGCAGCGCCAAACGGTACGCCAGCGCGGCATCCCGCGCATCGCCACGAACCAGCGCTACGGCGCCCTGGTGGACCCGCGTGTTGACGATCCAGCGCTCGATCGGGCCGGCACAGCCCGGCAATGCCGCCATGCAGAGCGCGGCGACGACCCTCCTAAAGATGAACATGCGCGGCAAATCGTGCAACCACTTCGATAACTACAGCGGCCGGATACAGAATCACCTGCGAGAGCAGCGATCCGATGATGGCCGTCAGCGATAAGTAGAACACCATGGAGCGAACCTCCTCGACGGTCCGCTTTCCGTGAATCGCCTGATCGCTGATCATCGACGACGTAGGGTCCACGAACAACGTAAATGCGATCGTACCGATCCCGTTGATCACCCCAGAAAGCCCTATAGCAGTCCGAGCAACGTTTGCGTCCAGCACCGATGCAAGATACGAAGCCTGAACGCCGATGGCGTAGACGCACATGACGACGACGTTGAAAATCAGCAATCGCTTCGGCAAAACGCGCCATTTGAAGGAGCGCACCTCGGCAAATGACGGAATCCGCTGCGAGCGAAGCACGTCGGCGATTACCGAGGGCGCGGCCAGCCGCATCAGCGAATGCGGCACCGAGCCGCGAGCTTCAAACGAATGCACGCCCCGGCGAAACAGGTAGGTAAACATCGGCAAGAAGAGCGCGAACACGATCATGCCCGCGGTCCCCGCGAGCACGATCAGGCGCAGTTGCATTTCAAAGACATGGTGCCATGCCGCAACCGCCCCGGTTGCATTTCCCGCCTCGTCGGAGAGCGGCCCGACGAAGAAGGCCATGAACAGGTTCGCTAGCCGCCCGGTCGTCACGAACAAATTGAAGAGTGAAATCGACGTTGCGATACGCTTGGTCTGAACGCCCGCGAGCCGCGCGGCATACGCACCGATCGTCACGCCTTGCACGACGAACGTAATCAGCATCGCGCCGATCAGTTTCCCCGACCACAAATGCGGAATCACGCCGACGGCAACTATTTGGACCATTCCCTATCTACCTGCCGTTCGGCTGGGATGGCCGACTCGAAGCCGCTCGTCGCTCCGCCATCCGGGCTCCGCTCCTGCTGCACCACTTTTTCGACGCAACAAAGTTTTGATTATCACATCCTGTGGTGGCCGAAAAAGTTGGAGCCTTCTTATCGGCCATCCCAACCGAGCCGGTACGTAGGTTGGCCCCAGCGCGCTCCGAGGCGTCATGTCACACCGCTGCCTTAAGAATACAACTGCCGAGCGCACTATGCAGCGTGGTTGGCGCTCCAGGAAATTGCGGATTCGTCCACCGGGCCGATGATGCACAATCCGAGATTTTCGTCGTGCAGCAGCTCGCGCGCGAGCTCCTGAACGTCCGCGGCGGTCACTGCGTCTATTCGGCGCTCGATCTCTTCGGGGCTGACCTGGCGGCCCAGCGCAAACTCGTTGCGGCCGAGGCGGATCATACGGCTCGAACTGGACTCCAGCGAGAGCGTCAGGTTACCCTTGATGTGCTCCTTTGCGAGTTGGAACTCGTCGTGGTCGATTGGAGCATTGCGGACGCGGGCGAACTGTTCCAGGATCACGTCGATGCACGGCTGCACGTTCTGGGGAGACGTGCCGGCATACACGCCGAAGAGTCCCGCGCCGCGGTAGGCGGCTTGGAAGGAATAAACGCTGTACACTAGACCGCGCTGTTCCCGAATTTCCTGAAAGAGGCGGCTCGACATGCCGCCGCCCAGGATCGTGTCCAGCAGCGACAACGCGTACCGCCGCTCGTCGCGGACGTCGATGCCGCGCGTTCCGACGATCACGTGCGCCTGTTCGCTGTCCTTGTAACGGACGTGCGCGGCGGGAGTGGTAGCCGGCCCTTCCGGCTCCGGTAACGCACAGGATCCATCGAAGGACGCAAACTGTTCCCTGACGAGCTCTACGAAACGCTCGTGTTCCACGTTTCCGGCTGCGGCCACCACCACCGAATTCGGAGCGTAATGCGCACGCATGTGGGCGCGTAAATCGTCGGGTGTAATGCGCACGACGGTGTTGGCGAAGCCGATCGTCGGCTCGCCCAGGTTCGATCCGCTCCACATCGTCTGCAAGAAGACGTCGTGAATCAATTCGTCCGGCGAGTCATCGTACATCTTGATCTCTTCGAGAATCACCTTCTGCTCTTTGCTCAACTCCGCGGGCTCGAATGCCGAATGAAGAAACATATCTGCCAGCACATCGAGGGCCAGCGGCACGTGGCGATCGATGATTTTCGCGTAGTAACACGTCGTTTCTTTATCCGTAAACGCGTTGAGGTTTCCACCGACGCCGTCCATGGTCTCGGCGATCTGCCTTGCGGTTCGGCGCTGCGTTCCCTTGAAGAGCATGTGCTCGACGAGATGCGAGATGCCGCGGCGCTCGTGGCTCTCGACGCTGGATCCGACGTCGGCCCAAATTCCGACGGTGGCGGAGCGTACTCCCGGCATGGCTTCGGTCAGGACGCGCAACCCGTTAGGAAGCGTTGTCTTCCGGTACGTCACGACGGCCTGAACGCAGCGCGCGACCACTGCGGATCCCAGAAAACAGCGTCGCTGGCTCGGCTCAGGCGGACCCGCAGCGCCGGCGCGGCTTCCGAGCGTCGAACCGTCAGGCTGAAAACCGTTCGCGACGTCGGCTTCGCCAAATCGCCGCTGACGATCGCGCCTTTTGCGACGGCGATCGGCACGCTGGCCCAAAGGTCGAGTTCTTCCGTCGCCGGCGCGGCCGCGAAGGTCCGCTGGGTCAGCGCGACGACCTCCCCGATGAACTCATCGCGCGTCATCGGGTGATGGAACTTCACGCCCCACATCCGAATTCCGACGATGAGGTGGCTTCCAAGCTCGTTTGCCGAAATTTGGCTGACCTGCGCCGACCAGCTCGTGCTGAAGATCGCCAGACCGATGCGTTGCGCGATGTCGCGGCGGTTGCCGACGGCGCGCGCAGCCGCATCCAGGTCGGCAACGCTCGGCGCGTACGCCCTGGCGACACCGCCCAGCACGACGAGTGGCAGCATCGCAATGCCGGCAATTCTCGTAACCCGCCTAGTAAGACTGCGCAAAGTAGGCTCTGACTTTCGCGGGTTCGCCGCACGCCACGCACGTTAGTCCGGATTCATGAAGGTCGCGCAGGACGCGCGACGTCGCCGTCGTCGCCGCTTTTATCTGCGCCTCACACTCGGTCCGTTCGCACCACGCGATGTCCACCATCCCGGCACGATTCGCGCACAGCTCAAGAAACTCGTCCCGCTTTGTCGCGACGAACGTATGCGTATCCAAGAATCCCTTTGCCTGGAGGTACAGCGAGGCCTGAATGTCCTCCAGCAGGGCTCGCAAGGTCGTAGGAAGATCCGCCAGAGCGACGCTCTGACGTTGGCCCGGGTCGCCTTTGTCCCGATCCCTGCGCGCCAAAACCGCCGTCCCCGCTTCGACGTCCCGGGGTCCGATTTCGATTCGCACCGGAACGCCGCGCAGGTCCCACTCGCTGTACTTCCAGCCGGGTTGCTGGTCGCGATCGTCGACGCGCACGCGAAAGCCCGCCTCGCGCAGACGCACGGCGGTAGTTTTGCAGCGATCCAGTGCGCGGTCGTCACCGGAACGTACGATCGGAACGAGCACGGCTTCGATCGGCGCCATCTTCGGGGGAATGCGCAACCCCCGGTCGTCACCGTGCACCATGATCAAGCCCCCCAGCATCCTCCACGAGACGCCCCACGAGGTCGTGTAAGCGTACTTAACGGCACGATCGGCATCGGTGAATTTGATATCGTAGGCTTTGGCGAAATTTTGACCCAGATCGTGCGACGTACCCGATTGCAATGCCTTTCCGTCGGGCATGAGCGCCTCGATGGAAAAGGTCTCGACCGCTCCGGGAAAACGTTCGCTCGAACTTTTCCGACCCGCATAGACGGGCACGGCCGCAACGTCCTGAGCGAAATCTCGATAGAGCTCGAGAATGCGCAAGGTTTCCTCGCGTGCTTCGGCGGCCGAAGCGTGCGCGGTGTGTCCCTCCTGCCAAAGAAACTCCATCGTGCGCAAGAAGGGCCGGGTCGCTTTTTCCCAGCGTACCACGTTGGCCCATTGATTGATGAGGATCGGCAAGTCTCGATAGGACTCGATCCACTGCGCGTACATCGTTCCGACGATCGCTTCGGATGTTGGCCGGATGGCGAGCCGCTCGTTAAGCGTTTCGGAGCCGCCCTGCGTCACCCACGCAACCTCCGGCGCGAAGCCCTCGACGTGCTCCGCTTCGCGTATCAGCAAACTCTCCGGGATGAGCAGCGGGAAGTATGCGTTTTCATGGCCGGTCGCCTTAAACCGAGCGTCCAAATCCTTCTGCAAGTTCTCCCAAAGCCCGAAGCCGTACGGGCGAAGAACGACGCAGCCGCGCACGGGCGAATACGAGACCAGCTCGGCCTTGAGGCAAGCCGCCGTATACCATGCAGAGAGATCGGCCGCCTTCGGAGGAATCTCCTTGACGACGTCCCGAGCCAGTGCTTCGGACATGACCGGCCCCGCTTCGCCGGGAGAATGCGCCGTACCCGCGCCCGGCACGCCGGGAACTTCTACCCAAGTCGCATACGGAAGAAGGATGGCGAAACACACGCGCATTTATACCCGCACCGGCGACGACGGAACGACCGGACTGATCGGTGGAACGCGCATCAAGAAGAGCGCGCTTCGTATCGAAGCCTACGGCACGGTCGACGAGCTTTCCAGCGCAATCGGGCTGGCACGCGCCCAGATGAGCGCTAGCGCAACGCAAGGCGAGCGCGCGATTCGCCTCGATGCGTGGCTTGCGTGGACCCAAGACGTGCTGTTCAATCTCGGCAGCGAACTGGCAGCGCCCGAAAACGGGAGCCGGGCCGCCGTCCCCAGAGTCCACGCCTCCGACGTCGAGGCGCTCGAGCACGCGGTCGACGCCGCCGAATGCGATCTTCCGGCGCTCGCGAATTTCATCCACCCCAGCGGCTCTGTTCCGGGCGCTCAGCTTCATTTGGCGCGGGCGATTTGCCGGCGAGCGGAGCGCCGCGTCGTCGAACTGATCGACTCCGAGAGGAGCGGTTCCACGACGGCGCTCCGCTTTCTCAATCGCCTTTCCGACGCGCTTTTCGTTTGGTCGCGTTGGATCAACGACGCGCTCGGCGCTCCCGAAAATCTCTGGGATCCTTCACACAAACCTCCGGAAGCGTAGGTCCGACCGGCGCGCAATGCGAAACGACGCCCGAATGTCGTTTTTCTCGGAGCTGTTTGCGACGACTGACGCCGCGAAACTGCGCGAACTCGGCACGCGTAAGATCCTGCGCCGGGCTTTAACGGCGAAGGATCTGATCGCTATCGGTCTGGGAACGATGATCGGCGGCGGAATTTTTACGACGATCGGCACCGGTGTCAAGGGCGCCGGGCCGGCGGTCATCGTCTCCTATCTTCTTGCCGGACTTACCTCGTTCTTCGCAGCGCTCTGCTACGCCGAGTTGGGTGCGATGGTTCCCGTCGCGGGGAGCGCCTACACGTACGCCTACGCGACGATGGGAAAGCTCTTTGCGTGGATTATCGGGTTCGCCCTGATCTTCGAATACGGGATCAGCGCCGCGCCGGTCGCGCAGCAATTCTCGGCCGCCATTCAAGACGTCTTTAAAAGCGTAGGCCTCGGGCTGCCGGCCTGGGCAACGCAATCCAATCTGCTCGTCCACGGTGCCTGGTGGCTGCCCTCGAGCTGGGACCTCGCGCATTCGCAGTACGATTTCGTCGCGGCGCTATTTGTGGTGGGCCTGAGCGTCCTCCTGTCCATCGGCATCCGAGAATCGGCCAGCGTGAACAACATCTTCGTCGTGCTGAAAATCTCGGCTCTGATCGTCTTCATCATCGCCGGCGCGTTCCTGGTGCGCGGGATCAACCTGCACAATTTCAATCCGGTCGGGTGGGGAACGCTGCGTCCCTTCGGGGGTATGGCCGACTATTCGTCGTCGGCTCAGCCCTACGGTATCATCGCGATCGGGGCCTACGTCTTCTTCAGCTACATCGGGTTCGACACGGCCACGACGACCGCCGAGGAATGCAAGAACCCTCAATTCGACGTCCCCGTCGGCGTGATCGGCGCGCTCGCCATCGGCACCGTGATCTATTGCGCGACCGCAATCGTTTTGGTCGGCGCCGTGCCGTGGAGCCAAGTACCGATCAAGAACCCGCTGGTCTACGCGCTGGCGCCCCTGCACATGCCCGTACTCAACTGGGTTATCACGGTCGGAGTGCTCGCCGGTACGACCAGCGTCGCGCTTGCATCGCTTCTGGGTCAATCGAGAATCTTTTACGTCATGGCCCGCGACGGCATGTTGCCGCCGGTGGTTGCCAAGATCCATCCGCGGTTCAAGACTCCATTGACCACGACCATCATTACCGGCGCCGCGGTGGCGATCCTGGCGCTGATCGTTCCGCTCAATAACCTGCTGAATCTCGTGAACATCGGAACGCTCATAGCGTTCACCGTGGTGTGCGCGGGCGTTCTTTATCTGCGAAAGCGACGCCCCGATCTCCCGCGCAGTTTCCGCGTGCCGTTCGTTCCGCTCTTTCCGATACTGGGAATCGTCTTCTCGCTCTTTCTTGCGATCTTTGGACTTTCGAGGGCCACGTGGACGTGGTTCGTCATCGCCTTGATCTGCGGCTTGGTCTTCTTCTTCGCCTACGGTTTCCGGCACTCAAACCCGGCAGACGTCGTCCCGGTCGAGGAACCCGAGGGTTTGAGCGAGCTCCCCTAACCTAGAGCGTTTCGCCGATGCCGGGGGTGGTGAGTTCGATCCGCGCGTTTCGCGAGTCGTAGCTGGCGCGGACGTTGAGCGCCCGGGCCACGGCATCGAGCGGGATCATCACCCGGCCGCGAACGCGGAACGGCGCGTGCTTGAATGTTAACGGCATACCGTTGAGCGTGGCATGCGTGTCGCCGACGCGTAAGCGCAAGGATTGCCCGCCCAGAACCACGGCGATCTTGCCGGTCTTGCCGTCAACTTGCGTTTCGGCGCCGAGCGCGTCGGCGATCGAACGAAGCGGCACGTAGGCTCGCGCCCTCGCCGTCGTCACGGGCTGGACGTCGCTATCGACTCGTTGGCCGTTGACGAGCATCACCGTCGGTCGCGAAAACGCGAGCGCCGCGGACACGAACAATGAAAGCATCGCGATCGATGCAAGGGCACGCCAGTTGAATGTGGCGTACAGCTCCCGGGTTCTCGCGATCATCTCACGGGTTCGGCCGCGCCCAGAGCGCCGCCGATTTCTTGGGCGTACGCCGGATACTTCTCGGCAATCACCTTTTCGATTTCTAGCCGGAGCATTCCGAGCAGGTCGCTCTCGGGATAGGTCCCGACTAGCTCGCCCGCGCGATAGATCGCGCCCTTGCCCTTACCGCCCGCAACACCGACATCCGCCATTTTCGATTCGCCCGGTCCGTTCACGACGCAACCCATCACGGCTACCTTGACCGGCGCGCTGTATGATTTCGCGATCGCTTCGACCGCCCGGCCGAGCTCGAGAACCGAGATTTCCGCCCGCCCGCACGACGGGCAAGCCGTGATTTCGAAACCTTTTTCGCGCAGCCCGAGCGATTTCAGAATGCCCCAGCAGACGGGTACCTCCTCGATGGGGTCGTCCGCCAGCGAAACGCGAATCGTGTCTCCGATCCCTTCCCAGAGAAGGATGCCAAGGCCAATGGACGATTTGATCGTCCCGTCCCGCAGCAATCCAGCCTCAGTAATGCCGAGATGCAACGCGTATGGCGTTTCTCGGTCGCGCAGGCGTCGATCCATCAGGCGATACGCGTGCACCGTCGTCGCTACGTCGTGCGCTTTGAGTGAAATGGCGATGTCGGTATGCCCGTGCTCTTCGAGAATCTCGACGTGGCGCAACGCTGAAAGAACCATCGCCTCAGGCGTGTGCCCCAGCAATTTCTCGAGGTCCGGCGCGAGCGAGCCCATATTGACGCCGACTCGAATCGGAATACTGCGCGCTTTGGCCGCGGTGACGACTTCTACGATCTTCTTGGGATCCCGGATGTTGCCGGGGTTCAGCCGCAATTTCGCGACGCCCGCCTCGATCGCCGCCAGGGCCATCTTGTGATCGAAGTGAATGTCGGCCACGATCGGCACGGGCGAGCGAGATACGATCGCAGGCAGCCCGGCGGCGTCGGGCGGATCCTTGACCGTCACTCGGACTACTTCGCAGCCTTCCATGGCGAGGCCATAGACTTGTTCGAGCGTCTTATCCGCATCCGCCGTATCGGTAGTCGTCATGGACTGCACGACGACCGGGTGATCGCCACCGATCCAAACGCTCTTTGCATCGGATTTTCCGGTCTTGTTCTGCAAGAAGATCGGCTTGCTCTTGCGGCGCAGACGTAGCATGAGCGGCTACATCACTCCCTGTCCGTTGACGATACGGGCAATGTCGTGAAAAGCGACCAGCATGATCAGTGCCATCAAGGCCGCAAAGCCGGCAATGTGCACCATCGCCTCCTTTTCGGGATCCACCGGGCGACCCCGAATCAACTCGGCAACGATGAATGCGGCGCGTCCGCCGTCGAGCGCGGGAATCGGGAGCAAGTTGAACAGGCCCAGCGCAAACGAGATGGTCGCTGCCAGGGAAAAGTATGGGCCCCATCCCCAATCTTGCACGGTCGCGGCAACCTGACCCATCCCGATCGGGCCCGCGATCTGCGGGGCGTATTTCGCAAACTGGGTTACCAACAGGGCGATTCCCCCGAACGTTTGATTTGCGATCGCGACGAACTCGCTGGCGCTTTCACGCACGGCACGCCCGATGCCGACGTGCTCGTACGCCGGAACCGGCGAGAAGCCGATGCAGCCTAGGCTTTTTCCTACCTGCGCCGGACACGGGTGCGGCGTGACGTACACCTCGGTCCGGATGCCGTTGCGCTCGTAGACCAGATCGAGCTTCTTCCCTAGCGCGCCGTGGATCGTATCGACGAGTCCTTTTCCGTTTGCAATCGTAACGTTGTTGATCCCGACGATGCGATCGCCGGGGCGAATGCCCGCGATGGCCGCGGGCGACGCCGGCAATACCTCGCCGACTACGGGCTGGTTGGCCTTATCGCTGGCCACGCCGAACGCGAGCGCCGCCGTCAACAGAATCAGATAACATAGCAGAAAGTTCGCGAGTGGCCCGGCCAGGATGATCGCTAACCTGCGCCACGGAGACTTGGCCTGGAAGTTGTTCTCCGCGACCTGTGGTTGCGTGCGAAAATCCCGTTGCTGCTCGGCCTCGGAAACGCGATTGTCCTCGCCTTCCATGGCGCAAAATCCACCGATGGGCAGGGCGCGCAGCGCATAGGTCGTGCCGCTGCGCGGGCTGGTCCAACCCGCCAATCGTGGTCCGAATCCCAGCGAAAACTCGTTTACCTTGACGCCGTTGCGGCGCGCCAGCACGAAGTGACCGAGCTCGTGAAGGACGATCAGAACCGAAAGCATCAGGAGGAAGGTAAGGACCTTCTCGAATCCGACGAGCGTGACGACCGCTAACAAATTCACTTCAGCTAGCACCCTTCGATAACTCCCACGATCTCCCCGGCCGTCGTTCGAGCGGAACGATCGGCGGAGCGTATTCCGCGCAGGGAATCCTCTTCCGGCCGTACCCGGTTCATCGCCCCCTCGATGACGTCGGGGATGCGTCCAAAGCGAATCCTACCTTCGATGAACGCTCCAACCGCGATTTCGTTTGCGGCCGAGAGCACGGCGGGCAGCGTGCCGCCCCCAGCCAGCGCTTCGTAGGCTAGCCCGATGCACGGGAATCGCACCGGGTCGGGAGATTCGAAATCGTATCGAAGCACGGCTTCCCCGCGCTTTGCTCCCAGCGCGCGCAGCGCATCCGTAGCCTCGCCGTTTGACGGCAGTCGTTTTGGATAGCTCAGCGCATAAGCGATCGGAAGCCGCATATCCGGCGCGGCCAGCTGCGATTTCACGCTTCCATCGGCAAAAACGACGAAGCCGTGAGCCACCGATTGCGGGTGCACGACGATTTTGATGCGATCCCCCGGCAAGTCAAACAGGCGGCTGGCCTCGATTACCTCGAGCCCCTTGTTCATCATCGTCGCCGAGTCGATGGTGTTTTTGGGCCCCATTTGCCACGTCGGATGTGCCAGCGCCGCGGCAACGTCGGCTTGCTCCATCGCTTCCCGCGAACTGCGCCAAAACGGTCCGCCCGAAGCCGTGAGCACGATCGACGCAACGCTCGACGGTTCTTCTCCGACCAGGCATTGAAAGATCGCGCTGTGCTCGCTGTCGACTGGAAGAAGCCGCGCGCCGCTCGACCTGGCGAGCTCGACGAGCAACGCGCCGGCCGCAACGACGAGCTCTTTGTTGGCGATGGCGACGTCGATGCCACGCTCGACGGCCGCGAAAACCGCTTCAAATGCCACCGAGCCGTCGGTGGCCGCCAGGAGGATCTCAGGGTCGCTCTCCACCGCGACCCGCATCAAGCCGGCCGCGCCGTCCTGCGCGGTCGTCGTAATTCCGACGTCGAAACGCGACGCCTGTTCGCGCAACAGCTCCACATTTCGCCCGGCAGCGAGCGCCACGACCTCAAAGTAATCGGGATGGCGCTCGATAACGTCGAGCGCTTGCGTACCGATCGATCCCGTCGATCCCAAGATCGCCACCCGTTTACGGCTCATTGGATCTGCAGAATCCCGAGCAGATGCAGCGTCGCAAAGAACGTCACACCGCCCAAAAGATAGGAGTCGAAGCGGTCCAGTACGCCGCCGTGGCCGACGATCATCGCGCCCGCATCCTTCACCCCTGCATCCCGTTTAAAGGCAGACTCGACCAGATCGCCGGCCTGCGCCGCGACGCTGGTGAACAGCCCCAACACCGCGCCCTGCCACCACTGCAAATGCAGCGGTGGAAACCACGTCGCGGCGATGGCAATGACCAAGACGATGACCAGCGATCCGGCCGATCCCTCCACCGTCTTCTTCGGCGAGATTTTCGTAAGGGGGTGGCGGCCGAAACCGCTCCCAACGATCATGCCGAACGTGTCGGTGAGCGCGATGAGAACGATCACGTAAAACGTTAGCCATATCCCGTCGCCCGGGATCTGCCGTATGAAAACAAAGTAAGTGAGCAGCTTGCCGATGTACAGCACCGCGAGCAGCGTGTAAGCGGTGCGGGCGAAATAGCCTTTTTGCTCGCCGTACATGCCAATCCAGAACGCGACGATCACGATCGCGGCCAGCAGGATGCCTTCCCACCTGTGCAAGACCCCGAACACGGCCATCGCGACATACGCACAAACGCCCAATACCGCGACCGGATACTCCAGCGGCTGGCCTTTGATCGCGCACAGGTAGTTGAACTCGTAGATGCTCGCCAATCCGATGGCCAGCAAGAGCACGTAAAATGTCCATGGATATAAGACGCAAGACAGCCCAATCGCCGCGACGAGCAGGCCCACTAGAATCCGTCGTTCGGTCAAGTCCCGCCGAAGCGACGTTCCCGCCGTTGAAACTCGATCAGCGCTCGTGTCAAATCGTCCTTTGAAAAATCGGGCCAGTACACGTCGGTCATGAGCAACTCGGCGTAGGCAGCCTGATACAGCAGAAAGTTCGAGAGTCGCTGCTCGCCGCCTGGGCGAATGAGCAGATCCAGCTCGGGCAAATCCGCGGTGTAGAGATAACGCCCGATCAGGGCCTCGTCGATGGCGTCGGGGGCGAGCACTCCACGAGCCACATCCCGTGCGATGGCCCGCACCGCCCGCCCCAGCTCGGCGTGCGAGCTATAATTGACCGCCAGATTCAGAAGCAACCCGGTGTTGCCGGCCGTCTCCGCTTGGAGGTCTGCAAGGGCGCGACGAGGCGCCGTGGGTAGCGCTTCCCATTCGCCGATGACCCGAACGCGCACGTTGTTTCGCCGCAGTTCGATCAGCTCGTTGCGCGCAAAGTAAACGCAGAGTTCGAGCAGCAGGGAGATCTCACGCGCATCCCGGTTCCAGTTCTCCGTGGAAAATCCGTAGACGGTCAATGCGTCAACGCCGAGATCGCTGGCGCCGCGGGTCACGTTGCGCAACGCAATCATGCCGCGACGATGCCCTTCGATGGCCGGCACGCCATGCTCTTTGGCCCACCGCCGATTGCCATCCATGATAATGGCGATGTGACGCGGGACTCGTTGCGTGTCGAGTGCGACGCGGGCGCCGGCGGCCAGCGAGAGGCTCATACGTTTCGGTACGACTCGTAGCCGACGGTCAAATCGGCGAACCCACCCTCGTCTACTTTCAAGCGGAGAACCCGCAGCGCGCCACAACCAATCCAAGAGCCAACCGGGACTAGCATCTGCAAGCGGATAGGTCGATCTCCCAGAGCGCGCCGGGCTAGCACTTCCGGCACAAGTATCACGTCGTCGATCACACTTCCATGATTTCTTTTTCTTTCGACGTCACGAGCGCGTCGATTTCTTTCACGTACCTGTCGGTCAATCGCTGCAGTGAGTCTTGCATGCGCTTGTTATCATCCTCGGTGATCTCACCGGATTTCAACTGCGCGCGGATTTCGTCGTGCGATTTGTGACGGACGTTGCGCACTGCGACGCGGCCGTCTTCCGCCTTCTTTTTGACGACCTTGGCCAGGTCTTTTCGGCGTTCTTCGTTCAGCGGTGGGATCATCAGCCGAATCGCCGTTCCGTCCACGTTGGGCGTCAATCCCAGATCGCTCTTTTCGATTGCCTTCCTAATTGCGGGCACGACGCTCTTGTCCCACGCCGTAACCACTAGCGTGCGCGAGTCGGGAATAGAGATACTGGCGACTTGCTTTACCGGCACCGGTTGTCCGTAGGCCTCGACGACGAGCCGGTCGAGCAGCGCGGGAGCGGCGCGGCCGGTGCGAATCGAGGCAAATTCGTTCCGCGTCGCCTCGACGCATTTATGCATGCGCGATTCGACCTCTTTGAAGTACGCGTCGCTCACGTCACGGCGTCCTTGCCGCGGAGGCAGCAGCCGTCTCTCGCCGGCCGACGTACGTGCCGATCGGCTCGCCCCAGATCACGCGCCGTATGTTTCCCGCGACCGCCATGTCGAAAACGATCACCGGGAGGGCGTTATCCATGCACAGCGCCATCGACGTCGAGTCCATGACTTCCAGTCCAAGCTGCAACACGTCCATGTACTCGAGACGCTCGAAGCGCGTTGCACCCGGGTGCTTCTTCGGATCGGCCGAGTAGATTCCGTCGACCTTGGTGGCCTTGAGAATAGCCTCGGCGTTCACCTCCACGGCTCGGAGCGCTGCCGTCGTATCGGTAGTGAAGTACGGGTTGCCCGTGCCGGCCGCAAAAATTACGACTCGCCCTTTTTCGAGATGGCGAATCGCCCGGCGCCGGATGTACGGCTCGGCGATTTGATGCATCGCGATCGCGGTTTGAACCCGTGAGGCAACCTTCATGCGCTCGAGAGCGTCCTGCAGCGCCAGCGCGTTGATCACCGTGGCGAGCATTCCCATATAGTCGGCCGTGGCGCGGTCCATGCCCGCCTCCTCGTGGACCTTTCCGCGCCAAATGTTTCCACCGCCTACGACGATGGCGATGGAAACGCCGGCTCGGCTCACCTCGGCGATTTCCTCCGCCATGGCGTCCGTGGTATTGACGTCAACGCCGGCTCCGCCGCCGGCAAAGGCTTCGCCCGATATCTTCAGGAGGACGCGAGAAAATCGCGGCCCGCGCAACTCATTCACCAAGGGCGTATCGCGTGAAGCGCCGCACGCGGATTCGCTCGCCGAGCGCTCCAATCGCGCGGTGGACGACGTCGCTCACGCTGATCGAGTCGTCCTTCACGAAGGCCTGATCGAGCAAACAGTGCTCCTCGAACCATTTGTTCAGCTTGCCTTCGACGATCTTTTCGGCGACCTCCGGCGGCTTGCCGGGCGGGACGGAGGCGCGAAACTCGCTGCGCAGGCGATCGACGATCTCACCCGGCACGCTCTCGCGATCGAGGTACTGAGGCGACATCGCGGCGATGTGCATGGCGAGGTCCCGTGACAGCTCGCCAAACTTGGGGTTGCGCGCAACAAAGTCGGTTTCGCTGTTGAGCTCAACCAAAACTCCGATTTTGCCGCCGGCGTGGATATAGCTGCTCACGAGGCCTTCGTCCGCCTTGCGTTCCGCCTTCTTGGCCGCCTGCGCGGCGCCGCGCTCGAGCAAGAGCGCCTTCGCGCGCTCGACGTCGCCCGCCGCGTCCAGCAATGCCTTTCGGCAATCCATCATCGGCGCGCTGGTCTCCTCGCGCAACGCCTTAATCTCTTCGGGTCGGGGCTGATAGGAAATCAAAGTCCCGCCTCCGCCATCGTTGTGGGAGCCTCCTCGACGAAGTCCTGCGGCGGCCCTTCGTACAGGCTTTGGTCGTAAGCGCTTTCCGTTTCGGTCCTGCCCTCGATGATCGCATCGGCGATTTTGCCGACCATTAGCTTGACGGCGCGAATCGCATCGTCGTTACCGGGGATCGGATAATCGATCTCGTCGGGATCGCAGTTCGTGTCGATCACCGCGATGATGGGGATCTTTAGCTTCCTCGCCTCCAGCACGGCAATGCGCTCTTTCTTTGGGTCCACGACGAAGATCGCGTCGGGCAAGCGATGCATGTCCTTGATTCCACCCAAGAAGCGCTCGAGCCGATTCATTTCGTCTTGCAGTTTGGCAACTTCTTTCTTGGGGAGCCGCTCGAAGTCGCCCTGGAGCTTCATGTTCTCGAGCTCCCGCAGACGCGAAATGCGCTTTTGGATCGTCGCAAAGTTGGTCAGCGTTCCGCCTAGCCAGCGCTGGTTGATATAGAACGTGCCCGCGCGTTCCGCTTCCTCACGCACGACGTCCTGAGCCTGCTTCTTGGTGCCGACGAACAGGATGACGCGGCCTTCCCGAGCGAGGTTCTTGACCACCTCGTACGTCTCGCGCAGCCGTTGCACGGTGAGGGCTAAATCGATGATGTAGATTCCGTTGCGCTCTTGAAAGATGTACGGCTTCATCTTTGGGTTCCAGCGGCGCGTCTGATGGCCGAAATGGACTCCCGCTTCCAAGAGCTCCCGCATGGACACGACGGTCATGAATGTACCTTTCTGGCTCCCGGCTGCCGCCCATCTTGAGATCGCAGCCGTGTCGCGGAGCCATCGGCACCCCGCCTCCGTGCGGGGTGAAGTGATAGACAGCCGCGCGATTATAACACGGCCTCCACCGGCCACCAAGCGCATTCGCGGGAACCCGAAGGGCGGTTGCCCCGGCCGATCCGGCCGGGGCAACCGCCCGCGCCCCCAGAAGGGGCGCCCCTTTTTAGGGCCGGGCTTCGTAGACGATATTGAACGGCGTCTGCGTCGCTCGCCGGAATTGACAGAATCCGGCTCGGGTCGCCACCTCGCGCATCCGCGCTTCCCCGGCTTGCGCGCCCAGGGCGAAGCCGACCTCTTGGTCCAGCGCCGACGGCGTGCACAGCATCGTTGAGGCACCGTAGAAGATGCGCCCGATCGGGTTGAGGTTCTCCTCCAGCGCATCGCCCGCATACGGCTCGACGATCATCAGCGTACCGTTGGCTTTCAACGCGTCACGAGCGTGCGCGAGGGCGCCTATCGGATCGCCCATATCGTGCACGCAATCAAAGCAACAGAGCAAATCGAAGCTCCCGTCCGGCAGCGCCTTGGCCGACGCTACCTCGAATCGTACGCGATCCTCAACTCCGGCCCGGCGGGCGGCTTCACGCGCCGCGACGATCGAGGCCTCGTGGTAATCGTAGCCAACGAAGGTCGACATGCGGTAGGCCTTCGCCATGAGAATGGTCGAGCTGCCGAAGCCGCAGCCAACATCCGCGACGACGGCGCCCGTGCGCAGCTTCGACTCCACACCCTCGAGCGCAGGAATCCAGTCGGCGACAAGATGCGACGCGTAGCCGTTGCGGAAGATGCGATCCGTCAGGCCATAGAGGCGCGAGTCGTGCTCGTGCCAGCCGACGCCCTTGCCGGTCTTGAAGGCTTCGGCAACTTTCGGCTCGTCGGCGAAGAGCGGCTGGCCCATGCCGAATAAGCCGCACATGTTGATTTCACTCGTGTCGTCAGCCAGGAGCGGAACGTGCTCGGGAGGCAGACAGAACCGTTGCGTCTTCGGGTCGTAGTCAACGTAGCCCGCAGCGGCTTGATTCGCCAACCATTCCCGGACGTAGCGCTCGTGCGTTTGGGTCCGTTTCGAAAGTTCTTCCGAGGTCTGCGCTCCGCCGCTCGCGAGCGCCTTGTATAAGCCCAACCTGTCTCCGATCAAAACGGACGCAGCCGTTATCACCGCGCCGACATCACCGAGAAAGCGTCCCACCGCAGCATCTAGCTTTGCGGGATCGTACGGGAGTGCGGTCGTCAAGGTATCCTCCTTCGCAGCACTAAAGGTCGTTACGTCCAACCATAGCAACGCGAGGTACGTCGTGCATCGGGAGCTGTACGGAGGACCGACGGGCCGATTTCAGAGCCCGCTCATCGGCCGGAGTGCCGAGCTCGACGAACTCCGCGCCCTGTATGCGCGCGCCTGCGCCGGCGCCGGCGGCGCTGCGATCCTTTGGGGTGAGGCCGGTGTTGGCAAAACGCGCCTGCTTGATGAATTTGGGTCGTTCGGCGCGGAAAACGGCGCACGGATCGGCGCCGCGCCGTGCTTCGAATCGCTCTGCCCTCCGTTCGCGCCCATACAGGAAGCCTTCGCGAAGCTCGGCCTCCGAAAGCCCCTCGCGGGCGAAGCCGCCTCGCCGCACGGCCCCTCCGAAGCCGTCAAGTACCGCGAGTTTCTTTCTGCCGCCGATACGTTGCGGGAGGCGCCGGCGCCGCTCGTCCTTACGTTCGACGATCTGCAGTGGGCCGACTTTGCGACCCTGGAGTTCCTCGCGTTTCTGACGCCGCGGCTAACCGACTCGCGGGTTCTCGTGCTGGGGGTGGTTCGTTCCGAGCATCTCGAGCGTGACCACGCGCGCGCTGCGGCGCTTGCAAACGTGTGCCATCACGGCGCCGTCATGTTGCGGATCGATCCGCTGAGCGAGGGCGACATGCGCGTTCTCCTCACGCGTCTCTGGCCGAAGGGGAAGACGCTTGAAGGTCCCGAGATCGAGCGGCTTTGTGCGCTTGCGGAGGGCAAACCGTACTTCGCCGAAGAGCTCGTGAACAGCGCGCTCGCGGCGCGGGATGAACGCAGCTTCGCGCCTCCCCCGCTGAGCATACGCGCCGGCGTGCTGGCGCGCTTCCAACGCCTCACGCCCGACGAACGCAACATCTTGGTCTACGCCTCGGTTATCGGACGCACGTTCGACGCAGCGCTGCTTGCCGAGCTCTCAGCCGGCTCATTTGCCAGCGTTTGCGACATGCTTGCGCAGGCGTGCGCGCTTCAACTGGTCCGCGAGGTCCGCGAGCATATCGGCCAGTTCGCGTTCCGGCACGCAATCACACGAGAGATACTTTATCGAGAACTGTTGACCGCCCAGGCGAGCTCTATTCACGCACAGGTCGCGGAGTGCTTATCGCGACATAGCGACGTCGACGCCTCGCGCCTCGCCTATCATTGGGCGGCTGCCGGTCACCACGGGAGGGCTAGCGAAGCGTACGAGCTCGCCGGCGACGCCGCAAGCGCGCGCTACGCATATCGCGATGCGGCGATTGCATACCGCAACGCCGTTGATGGTCGCAGCCCGGACGATCGCGAGCGGTACGCCGGCCTGTGCGAGAAACTCTCTAGAACGCTCTCGATCAATGGCGAGCTCGGCGACGCGTGTGCTTGGGGTCAACGTGGCGTGGATGCTTACGCCGGCGCCCGCGATTACATTCGGGCGACGCGCCTGGCGCTCTTTGTCGCGCGCCGCTACGCCGATGCCGGCCGGCAGCAGGAAGGCATTGCAGCGGCTCGATCCGCCACGCAGTTCTTCGAGAATTTCGACGACCCCGAGCTCCGCTACAGCGCGCACGTAACGCTCGCGCGGCTGCACGTCCAGCAAGAGCAGCCCGCTGCAGCCCTCGCCGAGCTCGCCGCCGCGGAGTCTTCGCCCGGCGAGCGCGCGCCCGAAGAACGCCACATGTTTCATGACGTGCGCGGCGACGTACGCGCCATGACCGGCCGGCTAGGTTTGGCTCTCGCAGAAAAAATGGAAGCCATACGCCTGGCCCGCGGGATCGGTAACGCCGAGCGATTGAGCATCACGTTGAGCAACTACGCTCGCTTCGCATTCTTTGCGGGACGGACGGGCGAGGCGATCGCAGCCTACCGCGAGGCGCTCGATCTGATCGAGCGCGAGCACCTAGGGAGGGCCGCGGCCATCGTGATGAGGGCCTTGGCCTTCGTTTATCTCCTTACCGGCGAACTGGAGTGCGCGCAGCGCACGCTCGACCGAAGCCTCGAAATGAGTGGCGGCGTCGTAGCGCAAACCACTGTAGCGAGTATCGGCGTGCGCCTCGCCTACTTGCGCGGCGACGACGAATTGGTCAGGTGCTATGGGACCGATGACGCGATCGATCTCGCATTTCGCTCGGGACAACCTGAAAGCATCGGCCCACTGGCGGGCAGCATTGCGCCTTATTACGATGCGATCGGCAGACGCGCAGATGCGACGGAGTTGCGCTCGCGCGCGCTAGTGCAGATCCAGGGGGCCAATCTCGCGTTATGGCTGCTCGATCAAGTCGCGACGAGCGACGCCGCATCCGAGGTCGCTCGCGCTAGAAGTCTCCTCGATCACGCGGCCGGCGACCCGGAACACGCCGTGGCACGAGCACATCTGAAACTTTTCGACGCACGCGTGGCACGCGCCGGGCGAAAGATCGCGGCTGCAAAATCTCTGGCGCTCGATGCCGCCGCCCGTTTCGAGACGATCGGATGGCCTTGGGAACGCGCTCAGGCCCTCGAACTGGCCGGACGCTACGCCGACGCGCTCGCGCTTTACCAGCGTCATGGGTACCTGCGACACGCGCGCGATTTGGAGCAGGCGCGCAGGCGCACTCGCCATCGCGCCGGCGCCCACCGGCTCACGCCGAGGGAGGTGGAGATCACGCGACTCGCGGCCCAGGGCACGAGCAATCGCTCCATCGCCGCGCAACTCTTCGTCAGCGAGCGCACCGTCGAAACGCACATCGCAGCGATCTTCGATCGCTTCGACTTGACCTCACGCAGGCAGCTCCACGCGCTCCTGGACGATCCGGCTGGGCAGGTCGAGGCGAAAGACCCTCCGTAGAGCGCGACAATGCGCTGGCTCGTAACAGGGGGCTTGGGCTTCATTGGCTCGCATTTCGTCCGCCTTGCACTGAGCCGGCACCCGGCTTTGGAGATCGCCAACCTGGATGCCATGACCTATGCGGGCAACCCGGAAAACCTGCGGGACGTTGAAAATGACCCGAGATACCGCTTCGTCAAGGGTGATATCTGCGACCCCACCGCCGTGCGCCATGCGATTGCCGGCGGAGCCGACGCCATCCTCAACTTCGCGGCGGAAACGCACGTCGATCGTTCGATCGCCGATCCCCAGGCCTTCCTGCGGACGGACACGCTTGGAACGCTGGTCCTGCTGGAGGCCGCGCGAGACCTGGCGATTCCCCGCTTCGTTCAAGTATCGACCGACGAAGTCTACGGAGACGTCCCTGAGGGCGAGTCCGTCGAGAGCGACCCGGCACGGCCGCGCAGCCCTTATGCGGCGAGCAAGGCCGGCGCCGATCTTCTGGCATTGGCGTACCACGCCACTTTTGGCGTGCCCGTGCTGATTACACGCGGCAGCAATACCTACGGTCCGAATCAATATCCGGAAAAGATCGTTCCCCTTTTCGTAACGAATTTGATCGACGATCGGCCAGTCCCGGTATACGGCGACGGCCTTCAGATCCGCGACTGGCTTTACGTCGAAGATCACGCCCGCGCGATTCTGCACGTGCTCGAGAATGGCGAGTGCGGCAATATCTACAACGTCGCCGGCGGAACGCCTCACACCAACCTCGAGCTTACGCGCGTGCTGGCGAGCCTCTGCAGCCGCTCGATCGAAACGCACGTGGCGCACGTTGCCGACCGGGCCGGTCACGATCGCCGCTATGCCGTCAATGCAAAAAAGCTTCACGCACTGGGATGGCAACCGCAGGTGCCGTTTGCAATCGGCATAGCGCAGACCGTTGCCTGGTACCGCGCGAACGAATCCTGGTGGCGCCCCCTGAAAGCCGCGTCCTCAACGTGAAGGGCATCATTCTCGCCGGGGGGCTGGGCACGCGCTTGCGGCCGCTCACCAAGGTTACGAACAAACATCTCTTGCCGGTTTACGACCGGCCGATGATCTACTATCCGCTCGAAACGCTTTGTGCGGCCGGCATTCAAGAAATTATGGTCGTGACCGGCGGGAACTCGGCCGGAGAGTTTCTCCGCCTGCTGGGAAACGGCGCCGAATTCGGCTTGGCCGGCATCTACTATGCATACCAACAGGGAGAAGCCGGCATCGCGGATGCCTTGCGCCTGTGCGAAAACTTTGCCGACGGTCAACGCATCGTGGTCATTTTAGGCGATAACATCTTCCAACGAAGCATCGCGCCCTTCGTTCGCCGCTTCGCCGAGCAGCCATCCGGGGCGCGGATACTGCTGAAAGAGGTCGACGATCTGCAGCGTTTCGGCGTGCCCGTCCTTGACGGCGATCGCATCGTCAGCATCGAGGAGAAACCCTCGGAGCCCAAGAGCCGGTACGCGGTCACCGGCGTTTATATGTACGATGCGCGCGTCTTCGACCTCATCCGAACGCTGACGCCGTCGGCGCGGGGTGAGTTCGAGATTTCCGAGGTCAACAATCGCTATATCGAGCGAGGCGAGCTTCACTACGACATCCTCGATGGTTGGTGGAGCGATGCCGGAACGTTCGAGAGCCTGTTTCGCGCCGGACAGCTCGTCGCTGCGGAGCGATTGCGCCGCGACGAAACGAGCTAAGAGTGGGGGAAGCCGATCGGGAGCAACGCGAGCGCCACGATGACCAGCACACCGGCGAGCGCGCCTCGGAACCACCGCTCCGGAAGTCGCGTCACGAAGTGGGAGCCCACGAAAACTCCCGGAATCGAACCTAGCAAAAGGAACCCGGCGATGCCGGGGTTGACGTCGCCGATCTGCCAATGGCCGAGCAGCGACGGCACCAGTACGACGACGGCAAAAGCGAGGTCCGTGCCGACCAGCCTGCGCAGTGCAACCACCGGCGCGACGAGCAACAGTAGCGGGAGCGTGAGCGAACCTGCTCCGATCGACGTGATGCTGACGGTAAGTCCGACGAAGAAACCGATCGCCGCTAGACGGACCGTGGGCAGAGCCTTCGACTCCGCGAAATCGCCGGCAAGGCGGCGATTGAAAATGATTCCGGCAGCGGAAACCAGCAAGGCTGCGGCCACTGCGATTCGCAACACGTGTTCCAGTTGATGGATGTCGAGGGATCGATGCAAGTGCGCGCTCACCGTAACGCCGATGATGGCCCCCGGTAGTCCGCCAACCGAAAGTCGCCACAAGACGGAAAACTGAACCGTGCGGCGCTGCAGGTGAGCGATCATTGCGACCAGCCGAGTGCCAAGCGCAAAGAGCAGGTCCGAACCGATTGCGGTGTCGGTACCAACTCCCAAAAATATCAGCAGTGGCGTCGTGATCGCTCCGGCACCGACGCCGCTGTACGCGGTGCACGCGCCGACGACGAACCCCACGACGATGAAGCTCAGGGCGTGAGTGCTCATGGGCGGGTCATTCTTTCGATGTATTCCATGAGGTACGCTGCCGATTCTCGGGCGGAATTTTTGGTCGTGTCAATCGTCAACTCGGGCTTCTCGGGTACTTCGTAGGGGGACGACACGCCCGTAAAGCCCGGAATCTGGCCGAGGCGCGCGCGCTTGTAGCGCCCCTTGGTATCGCGTTTTTCGGCCGTCTCAAGGTCGCAGGCGACGTAGATTTCGTGGAAGCACCCGGGGTAGGCGGCCCGCGCCTTGGCGCGATCCTCCGCGAACGGCGAAATGAGCGCGCAGATCACGACGAAGCCGCCGTCGGCCAGCACCGCCGCTGCGGCGGCCACCCTGCGGACGTTTTCGGCGCGATCCTCTTCGGAGAAGCCCAAGTCCACGTTCAATGAGGTGCGCAGTGTGCCGCCGTCCAGAACGTAGACGTGGCGACCGCGATCGAAGAGCATGCGCTGCGCGGCCAGAGCCACGGTTGATTTACCGGCGCTCGGCAGGCCGGTCAGCCAGAAGACGCCGCCCGTATGGCCGTGGCGCCCGAACCGCTCCTCGGGCTGAACCGAAGATTCTGGCGGCATAACGTCGGTAGCGGCCTCCGAGTGGGGCCGCCCAATTCCGGACCGGACGCGGCGCCCCGCGGCGCCCCGGTTCCCGACCGCACCATTTTCCGACAATCCGCCGTTCATTCTCACAATTCCGAACATAGGCTTATGCGCGGGACCGATACCGAGTTAGGCCGACGCGGCTTCCCGCGAAGCCTCGATCAGTATTTGCGCTACTTCCGGCCGCGAGAATTCCGGCGGCGGCAACTGGCCCTCGCTCAGCATCTTGCGCACGGTCGTACCGCTCAGCGAGACGTGATTGGCGGGATCGTGGCCGCAGGTCTTCTTCGAACCCATCGATTCGCAGCGCCGGCAGTAGAAGCTGTTTTCGAACTTGAGGGGCATGATGCCCAGTTCTTCGGGTGCGAACTCACCGAATAGCTTCTGCGCATCGTAGGTTCCGTAATAGCTGCCCACGCCGGCATGATCGCGTCCCACGATGAAATGGGTGCAACCGTAGTTTTTGCGGATCATGGCGTGGAAAATCGCTTCGCGCGGACCCGCGTATCGCATCGCCGCCGGCAGCGTGCTCAGCAGCACTCGATCGGGCGGATAGTAGTTCTCGAGCAGCGTCCGATAGCAGCGCATCCGCACGTCGGCGGGGATATCGTCGCTCTTGGTTTCTCCCACGAGCGGATGAAGCAGCAGCCCGTCGACGATCTCGAGCGCGCATTTCTGAATGTATTCGTGAGCGCGGTGCACTGGGTTGCGCGTTTGAAAACCGACGATCGTATTCCAACCGCGGCGTTCGAATTCGGCACGCGTCTCGATCGGCGAGAGACTCGCCGGATCGTGTTCGCTCGGAAGCACCCAAACCGGGCCGCCGATCAGAACGTCTTTGCGCTCGAAGAGCGCGGCGACGCCCGGATGTTTTTCGTCTTCGGTGCGGTAAACGTCCCGCGCTTCGCGCAGCTTGTCGTACTCGAATACGTCTTCGACCTCGATGACGCCGCGAAGCTCGCCCCCGCCGTCATAGAGCGCCGCCCGGCTACCCACGCTGGGCGCCTCCTCGCGAGCCGCCGCCAGAACCACGGGAATGCTCCACGGCAAGCCGTTCGCCAGGCGCATCCGCGGAACGACGCTCTCGTAGTCCTTGCGCGTCATGAAGCCGATCAGCGGACTAAAAGCGCCGTTGCCGATCAACGCGAGGTCGTTCAGCTCGCGGCCGGTAAGCGTGAGGCTGCGAAGTCCTTTGGCCTCGTCGCGCAGCTCGCGTTCGGCCTGCGCTGAGCCGACGGTTCGATTGATCAACTTGCCGCCGTGAGGAGCGATCATACCGCCGCCTTGACGCCGGCGGACACGTAGCCGCGTCTTTCGAGTTCGGCGAGAATTTTCGACACGCTTTCTTCGATCGACTCGAGTTCGCTGTCTACCACGACGTCGGGGCGTTCGGGAGCTTCGTATGGATCGGAGACGCCGGTAAAGTGCTTCAGCTCGCCGGCAATCGCCTTCGCATAGAGGCCCTTCACGTCGCGGCGCGTGAGCTCGTCCAACGAACAGCGCACGTAGACTTCGACAAACTGTGAGCCACCGATGCGTTGGCGCGCCTCGGCTCTCGCCTGGGCGTACGGCGAGATTGCCGCGGTGATCACCGCGGCGCCGTGCTTAACGAGCAGCGAGGCCACAAACGAGATACGCCCGATGTTGATGTCGCGATCCTCGCGGCTGAATCCGAGCCCTTTTGAGAGGTGCGTGCGGACCTCATCGCCGTCGAGCACTTCGACCTTGCGACCGCGAGCGGTCAGTTCGGGTGCGAGTCGTTCGGCAATTGTACTCTTGCCCGCACCGGACAGACCTGTTAGCCAGACGGTGAATCCCTGGTTCAACTGGAGTTCCTTTCTTGGACGATTGCGGCCGGACCCTGTCCGGTCGACCGCAGCGTGGCAACGGGCGTGCGCGAGAACGCCTCGCATAAAAATAAATCGTAGATCGTACGCGACTCGAGAGCGTCGAGATTCGTCTCAGTTGCGGTCGGCATCGCCGGATATATCGGCTCCGATAGTTGCTTTTCCTACCGCCTCCTGCCTGCTCGCCGGCGTGGCGGACGAGCCGGCCCGGTGTATCTCGTCAAAGACTTCGAAGCGGTGGACCGGTACGTCGCGCGGCGCCTCGATTCCCAGCTTCACGTGGTCCCGGTCCACTCCAACGACCACGATACGAACGTCGCTACCGATCATAATGGACTGATTAAGCTTGCGGCTCAATACCAGCATGAACGCCCTCCTTGGCTAGAGCCCTCGCTTGGCGCTTCGCGCTCGCGTGGCCTGCGTCAGCGATCGGACTCGAAGGTCGCCGTTCCCCAAACACTGAACTGACCTCGGCTTTTAGGAGGATCGGTCGATGGTCAAGGATATGGCGTTCGTCGCCTATTCCGTGCGAGACGTTCCGCGCGCACGAGCTTTTTATCGCGATACGCTCGGGTTGATACCGGGCGACTCGTTCGGCGACCACTGGATCGAGTTCAACGTCGGAAACTCGACCTTCGGCATCGGCAACGGCGAGTCGTTGGGATTCGAGCCCGGCGCTTCGACCGGCGCCGCGTTCGAGGTCGACGACATTTACGGAACCTCCGACCGTCTCAAAGCAAGCGGCGTCGAAGTGGGAGAGGTGCATGAATTCCCCGCATGCCTTACCTGCTTCGCCCGCGATCCCGAGGGAAATCGGTTCGCGTTGCATCAGCGCAAGCCGCCGGGACCGGTGGCGGCCTAAGCCTTAAACGACCCGGGACGGATCGCCGCAAACTGCGCGGCATGCAATCGAGCGTAAGGGCCGCCTTTGCTTAACAGTTCGTCATGCGTTCCCATCTCGACCACCCGCCCCGCTTCGATAAAGAGCACTTTGTGGGCGCGCCGTATCGTCGAGAGGCGATGCGCGATAATCAATGTCGTTCGCCCCAGCAAAAGCCGATCCAGGGCTTCCTCGATCAGCGTTTCGGAATGGCTGTCCAGAGCGCTGGTTGCTTCGTCGAGGATTAATATGCGCGGGTTCCGCAGCACGGCGCGCGCGATCGCGATGCGTTGGCGCTCGCCGCCCGAGAGCCGAACTCCGCGCTCTCCCACTTCCGTAGCGTAGCCTTCCGGGAAGCCGCGCACGTACTCGTCCACATTCGCGTCGCGAGCCGCGGCCCGGACTTCGTCGTTGCTCGCACCGAGCCGTCCATAGCGAATGTTCTCTAAAATGGAAGCGCGGAAGAGTTGTACGTCCTGCGGAACGATCGCAATGGCGGCACGCAGGTCCGACAACCGTGCCTTCGCGATGTCGATGCCGTCGATCCGAAGCATGCCTTCCTGCGGCTGATAAAAGCGCGGCACCAGATTTACGAGCGTGGTCTTGCCCGCGCCGGATGGACCGACCAGTGCAACGATTTCTCCCGCCTCGATCGTCGCATTGACTCCGCGCAGCGCCGGCGGGTCCCCGAGTTTATATGTGAACGTCACGTCCACGTACTCGATGAGTCCGCGCACGGCAGGTAAGGCAATCGCACCCGGTGGGTCGCCCACCTCGATCGGCAAATCCAACAACTCGAACACGCGCCCGGCGCCGACGATGGCCTTGCTGATGTCCCCGAAGAACGCCGCGACCCGATTCATCGGATTCATGAGGTTGACGAGCAGTCCCCAATACATGAAAACCTTTCCGGTATCGAGCCGGCCTACCAAGACCTCTCGTACGGAAAGCCACATGATGGCCACCACGGCGGCAACCATGATCGTCGAAACCACTAGCGGCTGCGTTTGTATGAATTGCGTCAACTTCATGTACGCACCGAAGAAATCGTCGTTGCGACGGCGGAACCGATCGACTTCGAATTGCTCGCGGCCAAACGATTTCACGACGCGCTGGCCGTGCAATGTCTCGGAAAGGTTTGCCGTGAGATCGGCGATCCTCTGTTGCGCGCGCTGCGTGCTGGAGGCGATGAGGCGTTGGAAATTCGAGACCGCAAACGAAACGATCGGCGCGACGAGTACGAGCGAAAGCGTCAGCAGCCAATCCAGATAGATCATCGTCGCGAACGACGAGATGAAGGTGGCCAGTGCGACTACGAGTTGCGGCACCGAAACGCTGACGGCGTCGATCATGATCTGCAAATCCGTCGCGAAGCGAGCGATCAGTTCGCCCGGGCGCCACTTGTCAAATTCTCCGAGCGGCAAATTGAGCATTCGCTCGAAAAGCCGCACGCGCAATCGCGCGACGAGGTGCTGGCCGCTCCAGGCCGTCAGGTACGTCTGCCCATAGATCGCGGCGTTAGCCAGGATGAGGGCAATCGAGGTCAGCCCCAACGCCTGGTAGAGCGCTTTCAGGTCGGGGGAGTGGCCGGGTGCTGGGATCAGTACCTGGTTGATGATGATGCGAAAGGCCAGCGGCGGAACGATCGAAAGCACGCCGGCCAGGACTCCCAGCCCCATCGCAAGCGCGATGCGCGGATAGTAGGGACGCGCTTCACGCGTCAGGCGTTGCAAAATCGAGCGACGGGTCATCCGATAGACTCCTAGCTCTTGCGGCCGTCTCGCGGTGAAACCTGCCCTGATGCGTGCCGGTACGTGAGATGTGAATGCCCGAGGAGGACTGGTCGAACCACATGGACTGCTACTTTCACTCTAACGTACCATCGATCGCACGGTGCGCCGAATGCGGCAAGCCGATTTGTGCAACGTGCCGCGACGAGCGCGGAGGCTGCCCGAGCTGTCGGCTCGCGGCAAAAGTCGAGGCCGCGACCGCCACGCGTCAGCAAATCCCGGGGCAAGTGCCGCCTCGCCCGGCGCCGGCAAGCGTTCGAGGCAAGGCTACGGTAGCGGCGGCGCCGGATCCCGTGGAATCGCGCGCGCTCGTGGCGCTTGGCTATCCGCTCTGGCCGCTGGCCCTTCTCTCACTTCTCGATCGCAAACAATCGCGCAGCCTGCGCCGCCAAGCGCTTCAGGCCCTTGGGTTCAACCTCGGCTTCTTTGGCTTCTGGGGCCTCCTGTCGCTGATCGCACAAGTTCCCTTCCTCGGCTTTTCAGCGTGGGTGCTCGTTCCGCTGCTCGCGCCGCTCTTTCTCGTCGCGAGCGTGTACTACGGCATCAAGACCTGGAACGGCGACGACGTGCGCATACCGGTCGTTACCAGTTGGATCGACGAGCGGCTGCCTCAAGGCGATACGAACTCGCGATAGCGGCGTAGAAAGCTTCGCGCCGCGACGGAATGATCGACGACGGGCCGCGGATAAGCTGCGTCGGCAAAAAGCGTCAGCGCCAGCTGAGCGGAGACGGGCGTTCGACCCTGCCACGTTTCGAGCGGTGTGTGCTTGAGCTCGTCGACCCAGCGTCGAACGTACACCCCCTCCGGATCGTACCGTCGGCGCTGGCGCTCGGGGTTGTAAATGCGCGGATATTGCGCCATGTCTGCTCCGACCCCCGCGATCCATTGCCAGTTCCCGGTGGCGAGCGCAGGCTCGTCTTCAATCAAAAACCGGTCCCACTCCTCGCGGCCCACTCGCCAATCAACGCCGAGATCGAAGCAGAGCAGCGAGGCTGCGACGGCGCGCACGTGCGGATGCATCCATCCGGTAGCGTGCAGTTGGCGGATCCCGGCGTCGACGAGCGGATAGCCGGTTGCGCCGGCGCGCCACGCTCCGAGCGCGGGATGCGATCGTTCCCAACGGAAGCCGAGCATCTTTGCCTGCAGCGGTTGCTGCTGCGTCTCCGGATTGAACCAGGCCAGTTGTAGAAAGAAATCCCGGTGGGCGAGCGCGCGAAGAAATAACCGCAGCGAAAGCCGCTGCTCGCTGATCCCGAACGGGTCTGCGAGGCGTTCGCGAACGGCCAGCGCGATCGTGCGGGACGAGATCGTACCGAAGGACAGGTGTGCCGAGAGTCCCGAGGTTCCAGCCTGCGAGGGGGCGTGCGCGTCGATCGCATAGTTTGGCGCGCGTTCGCGAAGAAACGTGTCGAGAAGTCGTCGCGCGACCGTCGCTACGCTTTCGGTGCGCGCGTCGCCGGCGCCAAACTCAGATGGTTCCGGAAGCGGCTCGCTTTGCAGCTCGGCTTGCGTGAAGCGCAGGAGCAGCGGAGATTCGTGCGACCCGATCGGCAATTCACGCCAAACCTCGAAGTATGGCGCAAAAGCGCGATAACCCGCGCCCTGCACGCTGCGCGCTTCGGACGTCTCCTGCGGTCCAATCGCCGGCGCGTCCTGCACGATCACTCCCGCGAGCCCTCGTTCTTCGAGGGCAGACTGCAACGCCGTGTCGGCTTGCATCCCGGAGCTTTCGTACGACGCGCTCCACGCGGCGCCGGCGGCGCCGGCATCCCGCACCACTTTCAGCAGCGTAGCCTCGAGCGCCCCGCGGCGGACGATCAGCCCGCTCCCGCGCTCTCGCAAATCCGCATCGAGCGCGCGAACGGCGCCGCAGAAAAATGCGGCCCTTCGCGGCGAGGCCTTCAATCGCGCTTCCATGGCCGGATCGATCAGCAGCAGCGGGATCACCGCGCCCCGCGCCGCCGCCGCGGCTAAGCCCGCATGGTCGTCGAGGCGCAGATCTCTGCTAAACCGATAGACGAACGGCCTGTCTGCCATGGCAGGCCCGATTTCGGTCGGCCGAAGTTCTTCCCCCGGCGGTGCCGGCTAATGCAGGGGCGATTGCCGCGAAGACGCGGTCTTTATCGCGGCGCGGCACACCGCACGGTCGAGGACGCGATTACCGGAGCTTTTTGTGACGGTACACTGCTTCGGCATTCCGCGCACGTCGAGGCTAAGCGCAACCGCCAGCGTGCTAGACCGCGTCGACGCAAAGCTCAGCGATTCAGCCTGATTTTCACGGCGAGGAGCCGTCTGGGTATTGAGTGCGGCGACCGCGCGGGCCACCTGTGCCGAAGACACGCTCGCCCCGGATACCATGGCCGTGCCGTTCGAAGGCTTGTCTATCGCGCGAAGTCCAACGATCAACGCCGCTGCCGCCGCCAGCGCAACGGCCCACTGCCAAGTGCTTCGCCGCGCGGGCGTCCGCATGTGCGCGGGTCGAAGCACGGGCTCCCATCGCTCTGAGTCCCGCGCTTCACGCGTCGTCGCCATGACACGCTCGATCTCGCGCTCCCCGCCCAAATCGTTGCGGCAGCCGGCGCAAGTAGCGAGATGATTCCGATAGGTATCGCGTTGCGCCTCGTCGGTTTCGCCCAGCGCGATCGCGCCGGCCAACATCTCCGCGCGCGCGCAATCGCATTGCATCGTCATCGCTTACTTCTCCTCACTCATCGTAACTCGCAGCACGCGCATCGCACGGCAGACGCGTTGCCGTATCGCATCCGACGTCGTTCCAAGAATCTCGGCCGCTTCCGCAGACGAATACCCTACATAACTGGTTAGGAGCAGCGCTGCGGATTGCTGTGGAGGGAGATGCGCCAGGGCGATTTGCAGGTCTATGGATGCTGCGCTCCGCTCGTCGACGCCCCACGTCCGCAGGGTAGCCGAAGGGCGATCCGCCTCGCGATCCAGCGGAAGCATCCGAAGAACTTTTTTGCGCCGCAGAAACGAGATCGCAGCGTTCGTCGCCGCGCGATAGAGCCATCCGGCCGTGAGCTCGCGCTGCGGGTCGGCTTGCAGCATTCGAAAAGCCGAGAGAAAAACGTCCTGGGTCAAATCGAGTGCTACTTCCGCGTCCGCAACCATGCGCCGCAGATAACGAGCCAGCTTTACCTGGTACTCCAGTACGAGGGACTCCGCGCGCGCTCGAGCGATCGCCGACGCCTGGGCCCCCGGATACGCATCCTCCATCAACCTGTCAACGGCCGGCCGACGAGCGTTGTGACCGAGCACGGCTTAGGTTGCCTATCCTCCGATCTCGGAAAAGGCCCGCATGCGCGAAGCGCTCTCGCCGAGCCGGAGGTGGTGACGCTCGGGTTTGATCAGCATGGCGGAACGCAGGAGTGCCGCGATTTGGGCGGTCCCCGCGCCGGCCCGCAGCGGGGAACGCAGGTCGAGGGCGTGATCGCCAAAGAGGCACAGGCGCAGATGGCCGTCGGCCGTGAGCCGCACGCGGTTACAGCGTTCGCAGTAGTCGTGGGAGAGCGGGCTGATCACGCCGATCGCACCCGCGGCGCCGGCAAACGCGAAGTAACGCGCGGGTCCATTGCCGGAGGGACCCAGCACGGGATGTAGTTCGTGATTTGCGGCGAGGCGGGCGAGGATCTCGTCGGACGAAACGTACGTGTCGCGCTGCAGCTCCAGATTTTCGTGGACCGGCATGACTTCGATGAAGCGAACGAAGATCGGGCGATCGCGGGTAAGGTTTGCGAAATCCGCCAACTCATCGTCGTTTCGCCCTCGCATCACGACGCAGTTCACCTTGATCGGGCCTAAACCGGCACGAATCGCTGCGTCGATCCCGTCCAGCACCGCCTCCAGACCCGGGCGCCGCGCGATCCCCTCAAATCGATCGGCGCGCAGCGTATCGAGCGAAACGTTTACTCGCCGCAGCCCCGCGGCGACGAGCTCGCCGAGCTGTGCTGCCAATAGCAGACCGTTGGTCGAGAGGGCGATGTCTTCAATTCCGTCGACCGCGGCAATCGCCGCGACCAAGCGGCTCAGGTCGCGGCGCACGAGCGGCTCGCCTCCCGTCAGGCGCACGGCTCGAACGCCGACCGACGCCGCGGCGCGTACGATCGCCGCAATCTCTTCGTACGTGAGGATTTCCTCGCGGCGCAGCCACGGCAAGCCGCCTTCCGGCATGCAGTAAACGCACCGCAGATTGCATTTGTCGGTCACCGAAACGCGCAGGTACGTGATCGGACGGCTGAACCCGTCAATCAGCGAGATCGTCACTTACTCGCTCGAGAATACGCTGTCCGGCAGCTTGGGATTGATAGTATAATTGTCGATCGTCGACGACAGATCGGCAGTATAACCCGGCTCCTCGACGTGACCCACCTGCGACTCGACCACGACGTTGCTCTGCACTCGGCCGTAGTGATTCGTCATCTGCGCGTATCCACCGTTATCGTAGTTCCAGCGCATGGACGTCAGCGTGGCCCTCTTGTCGTCGACAACGGCGTCGATATGATCCACGTTGCCGCGCTTGCGCGGCGTCAACCTGAACGTGGTCGTGCTGCCGTCGTCGGAAATCACGCTAACGCTGTACACGTCGCGCCACATCGAGGGGCTCTCGATGTGCGCGTACAGCTTATCGAACTGCCGCGCCATCATCGGCACGCCGCTGCTCAGCACGACCTTCGTCTTATCGGGCTCCTTGTAGTAATAGGTACCGGTAAGGTCGGCGGATAGGAAGGGGAACGACTTCAAGACGACGTGCGCGTGAAGCGTGGCGGTAAATGCATGCAGGTTCGGATTGAGCTCGCTCATCCGCGCCAGCAAATCGCTCGCCGGCGCGGCTCGCAGCGGAGCCGCGAAAAGACCGAAAACCAGGAAAAACGCGAAGTTCTTCATCCTTGCCTCGTTTGAAAGGTTTTGAGGGCCGAGGCGATCTCGCCGCGGACGCCTGGATCTCGTTCGACGGATTGTTGACGGCGCAATGCCTCGAGCGCTCCAGGTGAGCCGATTCGTCCCAGCGCCCAAGCGGCGTGGCCGCGGACCATGCCGTGCGGATCTGCCCGCAGACTCTCGATCAGCGGGCCCACAGCGGACCGGTCGAGCGCGTTCCCCAGGGCGACGGCCGCGTTTCGGCGCAGGACCGCAGCGCCTCGCCACCCCATCGCCGTGTTGCGATAACGCCGTTTGAACGTGGCGCTGCGCAGAGAAAGCAACCCGACTAACGTCGGACGCGCGGCCTCCTCATCTCGCGGCGACCATTCCATCGAAGCGGGGCGCTTAGCAGACTGCGTCGGCGGACACACGAGTTGACAGATATCGCAACCCCATACCCAATCGCCGAGCATCGGGCGCATGTTTGCCGGAATGGAATCGGCGCGTTGCGTCAGGTCGGAGATGCACCGGTTTGCATCGATCGTGTAGTCGCCGCGCAACGCTTGCGTCGGGCACGCGTCCACGCAACGGCGGCACTCCCCGCAACTCTTTCGCAAGGGAGCATCGGGCGGCAAGTCGAGCCTCGTCACGATCTCTCCGAGAAAAACGAACGACCCCGACGACGGTGAGATCAGGTTGGTGTGCTTCCCGACCCAACCCAATCCCGCGCTTGCGGCTAACGCGCGCTCCGCCAAAGGCCGAGTGTCGCAGAGGATCGCCGTGGACGGCTCGCCCGCGGCATCATCGATCTCGCCTGCAACGGCGCTCAGCAGCGAACGCAGCCGCTGATGATAGTCGGAGCCCCAGGCGTAGTTCGAGACTCGACCGCGCAGCACGCCTGCTGCGTTCGGAGACGGCGTGGCGTACGGCACGGCAACGCACACCACGCTGCGAGCGCCTTGCAGCAGCGAGCTGGGGTCCGTCGCACGCCGGGCGTATCCGCCGTCATATCCCCACGCCGCGAAATCGCCTCGCTGGAATGCCGCCTCCATTCGCTGACGGGATTCTCCGTCTGCGCGCGCAGCAACGACCCGCACGTCGGCGGCGCCAAGCCGGAGCCCTAAAGCGACGGCGCGTTGCTTGATTTCCTTCGGATCGATGGTTCTCATATCACAATGTTGCGAGCGGCCCGGGTCGCCCGCGAGGAAATGCGGCGTCGATTTCTTCCAGGTCCGATTCGTCCAAGGCCAGGGCGCCCGCGGCAGCATTCTCTTCGACGTGTTCCACCGTCGCGGCTTTTGGAATCGCAAAAACGTTCGAATCGTGGGTCAAGAATGCGAGCGCTACCTGGTGAACGGTGGCGGAGTGTTTTTGCGCTATCCGGTTCAAGAGATCGCGTCGCGCCGGACTGGATTGCAGGAAGCGGCCGCGCCCGAACGGCGTGTAGGCCACGATGGCGATGCCGCGCGCCTGCGCGGCCGGGACCAGCTCGTGCTCGATGCCGCGCTCGCACAGATGATAGAGCACTTGGTTACAGGCCAAAGTCGTCGTTTGCAGATAGGATGCTGCCTCCAGCATCCCCGCTGTCTCGAAGTTGCTCACGCCGACGAATCGGACTTTGCCCTGCGACACTAGATCGTCGAACGCCCGCATCGTTTCACGCAGTGGATGCGAGCCCGGCCAATGCAAAAGATAGAGGTCGAGATAGTCGCACTGCAGCCGCGCGATGCTGCGCTCTGCCGCCGCCAGCGTGCCCCGGTAGCTCGCGTTGGTCGGCAGAACTTTTGTCGCGATGAAGTAGCGCTCGCGCGGAATCTCGCGCAGCACCGTACCCAGTAGTTCCTCGACGCCCCCCGACCCATACATCTCGGCCGTATCGATGTGGCTCATTCCGAGGTCGATGCCGCGCGCGATCGCACGCTGGGCTTCTTTCGCGCGTCTTCCGCTCTCCGGCATGTCCCAGGTGCCTTGACCGATCGCGGGAAGCTCCACGCCCGTCCCGCCGAAAGCTCGAACTTTCAAAAGAATTCGAACTCTTGGTGGCGCACCGCGTAGGCCAGCAGGCCGCCGCGCAGATGCGCCAAGCGAGTGAACCCCGCTTCGTGCAAGCGCCGGACGGCCCAGAGCGACTTGACGCCGACCCGGCACGCGACGATATACCGCGAAGCGCTATCGAGTTCGAACATCCGCGCCTCCAGTTGCGACGCCGGAATCTGGATCGCGCCGTCGATCGATCCCAGCACGGCTTCGTGCGGTTCGCGGACGTCAAGGAGGATCGCATCGCTCAACGCTTCGTCCAGACGATCCGCGTCCACTTCGGCAACTAAGGGCCCGCGCGGCGGATCGTCGTACGCGTCGGGCAGCGTCGCGGAGATCCGGGCATCCTTGCCGCAGAGAGCGCAACCGGGATCGCGATCGAAGCGTACCTCGCGTACGCGTGCCGTAAAGCTGTCCAGCAGCATGAGCCGTCCCACCAGCGGCTCGCCGATGCCGAGCATGAGTTTGAGCGCTTCGCTCGCCTGCCACGTTCCCACGATTCCGGCCAGCGCGCCGAGCACGCCTCCCTCGGCACACGTGGGCGTGCTTTCCGGCGGGGGCGCTTCCGGATAAAGGCAGCGGTAGCACGGTCCGGATTCGACCCCGAAAACGCTGACCTGTCCGTCGAACCGAAAGATCGACCCATATACGTCCGGTCGCCCTTCGAGAACGCACGCGTCGTTGATCAGGTAACGCGTCGGAAACCGATCCGTGCAATCCAGGACGACGTCGTAGCTGCGCACGAGGTCTCGCGCGTTTGCGGGATCCAAGCGCGCGGCGATCGCGTCGATCGAGATCAGCGGGTTGAGCGCGTGCATTCGCTGCGCGGCCACAGCGGCTTTGCTGCGCCCGACGTCGGCTGTGGAAAAGATCGTTTGGCGCTGCAGATTCGTTTCGTCAACCACGTCGTCGTCCACGATGCCGATGCGTCCGACGCCTGCCGCCGCCAGATATTGCAGCGACGGCGATCCCAAGCCGCCAGCGCCGATTACGAGCGCGCGTGACGAGGCCAGCCGCTCTTGTCCGGCCAAGCCGACCTCTGGGATCAACAGGTGGCGACTGTAACGCCGCAGCTCGCGCGGGCTCAGTGACGCTCGTTGAGCCATTGCAACACGGTAGCCTTGGAGTGCTCGGCGGCGTAGGTGTGATCGCTATCGATCGTGGCAAAGGATTTTGGCTCGGGCGCGCGATCGTAAAGCTCGCGCACGCTGCGCGGACTCACCATGGCATCTCGATTCGCCGCCACGTACAACGCCGGTCGTCCCGTCAACCGTCCCAGCAGTTCACCGTAGCGCGTTTCGACGCCGGCGACGAGTTCCGGCAACGTGACGCCGACGACGTACGAAGAGCGAAAATCCGTTGCGCCGACCTTACGCAGGGCTTCCAACGAGGTTGGGCGTCCATAACCCGTTGCAATCGCAACGGTCCCCAGGATGTTTGCATCCAGCGCGGCGGTAAAGAGCGCCGTCATTCCACCCATGCTGTGCCCGAGCGTATAGCTCGCATCGTCTCCCCGCTCGCGTGCGAATGCGACGACGCGAGACATGGCGTCGATGCAATCCTCAACGCCGCGCAGCTCGCCGCCGCTCGAGCCCAGCTTGTGTCCTGGAAAATCAAGGCTGTAAACGCCGAAACCGTGGCTGGACAAAAACGAGCACAGAAAATCGAGGTTTTGTTTGCTCGACGAGTAGCCGTGGCCGGCAATCAGCGAAACGCGGCGGGGGCGGCGGGGTTCGTACCAGAGTACGGCCAGGGGATTGCGCTCGCCCGAAATGTGAAACAAGCTAACCTTGCTCACCCCAATGCGCTCCGCACATTGGGGACCCCATAGAGTTTAACCGGCACTACGGTGCTCCGCACCTCCGCGCCCCCCAGCGGCAGAGCCGCCGGGGTCCCCCGACGTATTCGCCCGCCAGTGGGCCGTGCCGTCGGCGTAGCGCTCTTCCTTCCAAATCGGCGCGCGACGCTTCACTTCGTCGATCGCATATCGGCACGCATCGAAGGCCTCGCCGCGATGCATCGCGCTCGCCAGGACCGCAACGGCTATCTCGCCGACGCGCAGCTCGCCGATCCGGTGCACGATTGCAATCGCAACGTCGCCGAAGCGTTCCCGCACCTCTGCGGCAATCGTCCGGAACTCAGCTATCGCCATCGGCTCGAAGGCTTCGTAAGAGAGCCCCGTAACCGGCCTGCCATCGTCGGCACGGCTGCGTACGATTCCCACGAACGTTACCGCGCCGCCGTCGCCCGAACGTACCACGCTTTCCAGCACCGCCGGCTCGATGGGTTCACGAACGATGCGAAACATTTAGCCGCCGCCCACGGGCGGTAAGATCGCCAGCTCGTCACCGTCGGCCAGCGGCTCTTCAAACGCAACCAAATTCCCGTTGCGCGCGACGCGCGTCGAGGCACGCTGTTCGTCCAGTCTCGAACATCCCTGTGCCAGAGCGGCCCACGCGTCGCTCACGCGCGCGCCCTCGGACAACTCCAGCACGATCTCCGGCGCACCCAAGAGTTCCCGCAACCGTGCAAATGCCAGCACCCGTATTCGCATCGGGACCGTCCTTCGACGGGTGGCGTGCCGATGCGTACCGAATTCGCCGCGCACAGAGAAATGATCGCACGAACGCTGACGATCTTCATCGCCTTGGCAGCCGGGAGTGCCTGTCTGGCTATGCCGGCGACCACGTGCAGCCAGCAGACCCTGACGGTCCAGGGTACCGCGGTAACGATCGGCTACTGCATTGACGGCCCGCTTCGCGCCAACGGCGCGGCGGAAGTGATCGTCCCCGTCGCCGCCACCTACTCGGCCCGCGGCGGTTCGATCCGCCGCTCGTCCGAGCTGCGTTTCCTGGCCGGCGAGGGTGTCTCGCGCGTCCTGGAGAGCCTCGACCTCACGAGTCTGGGGTTGACCGGAACGCTGCACCTGACGCTGGACTACTCGCACGGTTTGGTGCAGGTAGAGGGGGCGCTTCTTACGCCGGGAGCCATAACGATCAAGTGACCCTGCGGGCTCGGGGTGACCGAGGCTGCAACCCAATCGGCACGGCACAGGCTTTAGGTAGTGGTATGCGACGGCGCTACATTGCCTTCAATAGTTCCAAGATCCCCGACGGCTGTCGATAGAGGAGACCGCTCTTTCCCATGCCTTGTACGGCGACGATTCCAAATCTCACGGCTCGCGAGCAAGCGCACCACCTGTACGAAGCGATACCACCCGGACTGTTCCGGGTTCAGGACCAAAACGAGCGTATCGCCTGGCGCGTCAGCCCCGAGCCGTTTGCATTGTCCGGCGAGCAGCTCAGCGCAATCGAGCGACTTGGACCCCAACTCCTGGCCTTTTACCGCGCCCTGAACAATCTTTACAACCGCAGCGCCCGTGGTACTGCGCCCGCGTTCATCGCCGAGTACCTCGATCAGGGCAAACCGCAGCAAATCGTCAAACTCGGCAGACAGAACCGCTTCAAGCAAGAGTTGCCGGGCGTCATTCGCCCCGACCTCATCGTTACCGGCGATGGTTTCGTCGCCACCGAGCTGGACAGCATTCCCGGCGGCATGGGCTTCGTCGGCGCCATGACCGAAGCGTATTGTCGCCTCGGGATCGAGAGCGTGGGAGGCGCCGACGGAATTCCGCTGGGGTTCGCGGCGATGCTGCGGCACACGACCGGCGTCCAACATCCTACCGTTGCCATCGTCGTTTCGGAAGAATCCGCGGATTACCGCAGCGAGATGGCGTGGCTTGCAGAAGCCCTTCGCCGTTTGGATCTGGCCGAAGCGTGGCTCCGGCGCCCGCAAGAGATCACCTTCAGTGAGGACGGCCTCTTCATACGCCACGACGACGGCCGCGAGATGCGGCTGGACGCACTCTATCGCAACTTCGAACTCTTCGATCTGTTCAACGTTCCAAAGCAAGAGCTCATGCTCTATGCGGCTCGGCACAATCGCGTGAAGATTACGCCGCCGCCGAAGGCCTCGCTGGAAGAGAAGCTGGCATTCGCGCTGCTCCACCACCACGCGCTCGAACCGTTGTGGCGCGCCGAGCTGGGCGCAGAGACGTTCGAACGGATGCGGCAGCTTTTCCCGAAGACCTGGGTCGTGGATCCGCGGCCGATGCCGCCGCAAGGCGTCGTCGCGGGACTGGAAGCGGGCGGTAAACCGGTGTCCGATTTTCGCCAGCTCGTCGCGCTGCCCAAGAGCGAACGCGCCTACGTCGTCAAACCCTCGGGATTTTCGCAGTTGGCGTGGGGCTCGCGCGGTGTCAAGATCGGCGACGATCTCACGCGTGAGGAGTGGCAGGCGACCATCGATACGGCTCTGTCCTCATACGAGCAGACACCCTGGATCTTGCAGCATTTTCACAAAGGCAAGCGCGTTCGGCAGACGTATTTCGATCGCGAGCGCGACGAGATCCGCGAGTACGACGGGCGCGTCAGGCTCTGCCCGTACTACTTCGTCACCGGCGAAGATAGCGTCCAGTTGGGCGGCGTGCTGGCTACGATCGCCCCTGCCGACAAGAAGCTAATTCATGGAATGAGCGACGCAGTGATGACGTCGTCGGTTCTCCGCGCGACCTAGCGAACGCGCGTCAGCACGGCGTTCTGCGATGGAACGTCGATCTGGTCGGGCACGAAGGTAGCCGGGTCGTACCAAATGGTCAGAGCAATCGGCTGGGCGATCGAGATCACGGTATCTTGCGCAGAGACGCCGGCCGGGCGCGGCGCCGAAGTGACGGAACCGGCCGTCAAGGCGCTGGCTTGCGCCGTGGCCGGCGTAATCCAAGTCACGGTAGCGTCCTTCCAACCCGCGAGCTGCGCGGGGAGCGCGAACAAACCAGCCATCAAGCCGGGCTCGATAACTACGAAGTGGTGGCTTTGCGCGGCGAGCGTGAACTGTCGAGGCTGATTCGTCAATGCACCGATCACCGTGGCGGAGGTCGGCGTCAGCGCGACGCTGACGCTCGGGCTTTGCGTCGGCGTTCGATAGGTCCCCGTATATCTGAGCGGCGCGAGGTCGGTCCCCAAAACGAGAGAAGCCGTCGCTGCGAGCTGCATTCCCATCACGTTAGCGCTCGAGTTTTCGTCGATTTGTGTCTGCGCCGCAGCCTGCGAGACGGTCAACGCCCACGAGCCGATCGTTTGACCACCCATGGAGGCGGTGTAACGATACGTTCCTGCGGCTGGAAAAGCCGCGCCGGTCAAGGCTGCAAGCAGCAGGGTCGCGAGCATCGCTATGCGCTTACCGGAGCGCGCCTTTGCCGCGCCAACGTTGTCAACGCTGCGTCGACTTCTTCCGCGGTGTTATAGCCGTGCGGAGAGATGCGAACGCCGGTCGCGCGATACGTCGTGACGATTCCGTCGTTCTGCAACGCCTGTCCGACGGCCACGCTGTCGTGCCCCGGAAGGACGAACGTCACGATTCCCGACGAAACCCCGTGGCCGCGCGCGCTCAAAACCTCGGCGCCGAGCCGATGCAGACCGTCGCACAGCCGGTCGGTTAGGCCGATCACGTGATCCGCGATTGCCGACTGGCCGCAGCGTTCGAAGAGTTCGATCGCCGCGACGAGGGAGAGCGTCCCGAGCAAGTTGGGCGTTCCAACCTCAAAACGCATCGTATCGTTCGAGAAAGGCTGCTCGTAGTTGTGGAAATCCCACATGTCCCGGAGCGACCGCCATCCCGGCATCGCAAGCCGCAATTTCTCTCCCAGCCGTTGACGCACGTACAAAAAACCTACGCCGTGGAGACCGAGCATCCATTTTGCCGCGCCGGCGTACAGGGCGTCCACTCCAACGGCACGCACGTCGATCGGGAAGACGCCCAGGGCCTGCATCGCGTCCACGCATAGCAGCGCATTGGATTGGTGCGCGACCTCCGCCAGTGCGGCTAGATCGTGACGATACCCGTCCCCATACGAGACCCACGACACGGTCACGACCCGCGTACGAGGCGACATCTCGCGCCGCAAAACGTCCGGCGTCAAGCGCTCCGACTGCGTCGAAAGCAACCGCACGGCGACGCCGCGACGGCGCAGCGCGATCCACGGAATCGCGTTGGCCGGAAACTCGTTGTCGCAGAGGAGCACCTCGTCGCCCGGCTGCCAATCGAGCCCGAGCGCGAGGATGTTCGCTCCCCAACCGGTGTTCGGCACGATGGCGATTTCGGTTCCTTCGGCCCCGACGAAGCGCGCGATCTTCTCGCGGTAATCGGGCATAGCCGCGTCGTATGGAAACGTGCCGAGTACGCCGGCGTCGGCGTGCGCGCGCACGAAAGTCTCGATCGCAGCGACCGAGCAGTTCGGCAAAACTCCAGCGGCCGCATGATTGAGGTAGACGCCTTGCCGGGTCACGGCAAACTCGGAGCGAGGCAGCGGCGTGCTCACTGCGCGCCGATCATGTCCTTCGTATGCCAAGCGATGTTTCCGGCGCGGTCGCCGACGCGCTCGATTGAGGCGAGCACGAAGAGATAGCGCGTTCCCGGCCTAACGATTTCCGGGTCGGAGCGCATTTCTTCCTGAAGCAGCTTGATGCTGCGCTTATAGAGCTTGTCAACTTCGTCGTCCCGGTCGATCACTTCGCTCGCCAGCTGTGCGTCGCGTTCCGTATACGCGCGCATCGCGCCCAGCAGCATCGCATGCGCGACGCTCGCGATGCGATCGATTTCGACGCGCTGTGGCCGCATCGGTTGATCTGAAAGCTTGATGGCGTTCTTCGAGATGTCAACGGCGTAATCGCCGACGCGCTCGAGGTCGGTCGCAATTTCGAGCATCGCCGCGATCTCCCGAAGCTCGCCGGCGACGGGCTGCTGCCGCCATATCAACTCGATGCAATGCGCCTCGATGCGCCGGCGCAAATCGTCGACCACGTCGTCCCCCGCGACGACCCGCGCGCCGGACGCGGCATCGCGGTTGTTGAGCGCATCAACGGCGACGCGAATCGCATCGCCGACGAGCGCGCCAAGGCGCACGACGTCGAGCCTCGTCGCTTCCAATGCCTCGTGGTACGCCGTCCGTACTGCCAACTCTCACCCTCCGTAAATCTCTTTCCAGTATGGGTCGGAGGGCACTTCCCCGCAACGCAACGAAAGAACCTGCATCCCTTTATCAAATCATTAAGGCTAACGCATGTCATTTGAAGATATCCTGACCGTCGTCGAAGAGCCTGTCGGAATCATAACGTTCAATCGACCGAGCGTTCTTAACGCGCTGCGGCGGCAGCTCCTACGGGAAGTTGCCGAGGCGCTGCGCGACATGGAGAGTAACGACGGCGTTCGCGCGATCGTTATGACCGGTTCGGGAGAAAAGGCATTTGCAGCGGGCGCCGACATCTCCGAGCTCAACGCTCTGGCGACGGCCGGCTCCGGAGCAGACCAAGCTCGCAGTGGACAGGCCCTCACTCGTCAAATCGAGCGTTTGCGCAAACCCGTTATCATGGCGATCAATGGCTTCGCACTGGGAGGCGGCTGTGAGATCGCGATGGCCGGCGATATCCTTATCGCGAGCGAGAATGCGAAGTTCGGTCAACCCGAGGTCAACCTCGGATTGATTCCAGGTTACGGCGGATCCCAGCGCACGACGCGCCTGATTGGCAAGGGCATGGCGTCCTATCTCTGTTTGACCGGCGAAATGATCGACGCGCGCGAAGCATTGCGCATCGGCCTGGTGGCACGCGTCGTGCCGCTCTCGGAGTTGATGAGCGAGGCGAAGCGCGTTGCCAACCTAATCGCATCCAAAGCGCCCCTCGCGATCGCGGCTTGCAAACGCGTCATCAACAATGGTGCGCACCTCTCGATCGACGACGCGCTCGAGCTCGAGGCGCTCGAGTTCGGAACGCTCGTCGACACCGAAGACATCCGCGAGGGCACCGGCGCCTTTCTCGAAAAGCGCAAGCCCGTCTGGAAGGGTCGCTAAGTCCTTACCTGGCTTGCCCTGAGCGGAGTCGAAGGGCGGCGTTGCTCATGGCCAGCCCGATTGCCGGATTGAGTCCCTCCCACTTTGCACGAACGTACCCTTCGCTATCGACAACGACGACCGTCGGGAAACCCACGACGCCAAAGAGCGCTCCCGCGCTGCTTTGAGGGTCGAGCGCGACGCCGCTCAGCCCGAAGCGCTGCGCGAAGGACTGCGCAACCGAGCGCGACTCGCCGACATCGATCGGTACGATGACGGCCCCGGGATGCTTGCGAGACCAGCCTTCAACCAATGGCAACTCGAGCTTGCACGGTTCGCACCAGCTCGCATAAAAATCCATGAACACGAGGCGGCCGCGTTGGTCCGCGAGACGAAACGCGCCACCCTCGAGCCGGCCGTAGACCGCGTGCGGCGCGGGAAACGTGCGCGGTGCGTTCAGCGAGCGGGGTGCGAGAAAGATCTTCCACAGAGCGAAGGCGACGACGAGGACGGCCAGGACGTCCCACGCGCGGCTTAGCCTGGCGGAGCGCTTTACCGGTTCGCTACTCTGCACTGAAGATCGCGGCGATGCCCTGGCCGCCGCCGATGCAGGCCGAAGCAACGCCGTAACCGCCGCCGCGCTCGCGTAGCTCGTGGAGCGCCGTGATCGCAAGCCGCGCACCGGATGCGCCCAGCGGATGCCCTAACGCGATTGCGCCGCCGTGCGGATTGAGCGGCGCGTCTTTGGCTTGAAGTTCGCGTAAGCACGCAATGACCTGCGGAGCAAATGCTTCGTTGATCTCCACGACCGCAAGATCGCCGAATCCCATTCCCGCTCGCTCCAACGCCTTTGGAATGGAAAATGCCGGACCGATTCCCATAATCGAAGGATCGACGCCGACGACGCTGGCGGAAACGATGCGGCCCATCCACGTCAAGCCGTCGGCTTTCGCGCGCCGGCGAGTGGTTAGGACGACGGCGGCGGCTCCGTCGGTAATGCCGCTTGCGTTGCCCGGCGTCACGACACCGTTTTGCACGAAACGGGCCGGCAGCTTTCCCAGCTTCTCCATCGTCAAGCCTTGACGTGGCCCCTCGTCTCTATCGACTTTGACGCTCGAGCCTTTTGGCCCGGGAACCTCTACCGCGACGATCTCTTCCGCGAAATACCCGCTCGTTTGAGCCGCCAGCGCGCGCTCTTGACTGGCCAGCGCAAACTCATCGCACTCTTCACGCGAGACGCCGTATTTCTTCGCCAAGTTCTCCGCCGTAACCGCCATCGGCGTGTTGCCGTACGAGTCGGTCAGAGCGGTCCAAAGCGAATCTTCGAAGGCCACGTTTTGACCCAGATGAAACCCCTTGCGCGCGCCGCGCACGACGTGCGGCGCTTGACTCATGTTTTCGGTGCCACCCGCCAACGCATACTCGGCAGTGCCGAGCGCAAGCGACTGCGCCGCTGAAAGGATCGCCTGAAGGCCCGATCCGCACAGGCGGTTGACGGTCAACGCCGGGACGCCGATCGGCAACCCCGCTCGCAAACCGACGTGACGCGCGAGGTAAATCGCATCTGCGCTGCTTTGAATCACGTTACCGAATACGACTTCGTCGATTCGATCCTTCGGCACGCCGCTGCGGCTTATCGCGGATTCGGCCGCGAAGACCGCTAGATCCGTCGCGGAAAGGTCGGCCAACGCGCCGCCGAGATTTCCGAACGGCGTGCGGGCCCCGGCGAGAATGACGACGTCGTTATCGGTAATTGCAGTGCTCATATCGACGCGGAGTATTCCTCGCACGCTCGCGACCGTCCCGGCAGGCGCCATCGCGCGCCGTCACTAAGACGGGCTCGGTATGCCGATTACTCGCCCTGCTGCGATTACGCTGGACGCCCGGTCGCTTTTGCCCGCGACCAAGACCAGTCACATTCTCGAAACATTCGACAAACTTCAGATCGGAACGGCTCTGGAAATCAACGAGGAAACCGACCCCCGCGCGCTGCGCAACGAGATGGCCCAACTGCGCCCGGGCCGGTTCTCTTGGGACGCCCGCAACCTCGGTGGTAATCGCTGGACCGTCCGGCTCGAGCGCATCGACGAAAACGCAGGCGGCGAAACCTTTCTCACCCACGTTACCGCGTTCACCTCGGCCAAAGCCGGCACCGTGAAGGAACTCGCCGAACAGATGGGCGAGCGTACCTACAAGTCGGGAGAGACCATTTTTGACGAAGGTGAAGCGTGGCCGTATCTCGGCATCGTCAAGAGCGGCAAGGTCATTTACACGCTTCTCTCGCAGGACGGGAAGACGCATACCATCGGCGAGCGTCTGACGCACGACACGCTCAACGAGAGCGGCACCTTCGACGGCGGCGGCGCGACGACGCGCGCCGAAGCGCTGACCGACGCAACGGTCGTGACGCTGCCCAGCGAGGCGGTAATTCACGCCGCGCGAAACGACGCCGAGCTCGCGCTCGGCTTCCTGATCGCCTCTTCGCAAGCGCGTCGCCGCTCGATCGACACGATTGCCGATCTGGCGTTTGCGCACGTGCTGCAGCGGGTCGCCAAGTTTTTGCTCGGTTACGCGCGCACGTCGGTCGGAATGGCCCGCGGCTTGCCTGGGGTAGAAAACCTCTCCCAAGCGCAGATCGCCGCCGCCGCCGGAACCGTGCGCGATATGGCCGCGCGAGCCTTGCTGCGGCTAAAAACCGCGGGCGCGCTTGAACTCGATCGCGGGCGCGTTAGAGCGATAGACCGCGCGCGACTCGAGGCCTTCGCTCATAACGTCCAGGCGCCGCCCGTCTAGATTCGATAGACGCTCGCCGTGGCGTTCGGATCGACGAGCGCCGGATGGATTCGCGGTCCGCTGCACATGATGGTCTCGTGCCCGATCTCGATGCGCACGCGCGCGACTTCGCCGCCCATCACATCGTCGACGGCGCAACCTTCAACTTTGCCCGCGAGCCGCGCCATGACGATGTACCGTCCTGGATCGAGCGTGATGTCGCTGAAGTAGCCGCGACTATTCGTCTCGAGCTCCATAACGTGGTTGTAGCCGTTTTCCATGTACGGCGAGCGATAGTAGTAGAGATGAGCGTGCGCGATTGGCTGTCCGGTGTGCGCGTCTACGACGACGCCGGAGATCCCACCGGGTTGATCGGCCATCGCCGGCATAGCCAGCATACCGGCGAGCGCGAACAGGATTGCAAAGTGTCTCATGCCTCGGTTCTTACCCGGGGCGCGGCGCTTTAGACGGATTCGAGCGCAGCGGTCTCTTCGGCGGCGTGCTGCGAGTCGAAGGCCGCTCGCTTGCTCTTTGCGGCAGCCTCCGCCAGCGGGCGCTCCGCGTCTTGCCGCTGGCGTTCGAGCATGTCGCGGCCCTTGCGAACCGCGCCGATCGCGCCCGCCAACCGGTTTTCCATTTCAGCCAGCACGTCGGCGGCATACCGATCGGCGCCTTCGCGGATCCGCTGTCCCTGCTCTTCGGCATCGCGCAGCACGGTATCGGCCGTGGTTCGGGCGCGCTGCACGATCTCATTTTGGTCGACGAGCTCTTCGTGCTTGCTCGCCGCTTCGTCGACGATTGCTTGGGCTTTTTCGTGCGCGACGCGCAACATGCGATCGTGATCTTTGGCGATGACTTTGGCCCGCCCGACCTCCTCGGGTAACGACGCGCGAATCTTCTCGAGCAGTTCGATCAGCCGCTCTTCAGAAAGGATGCGGTAGCCCGCGGGCAGCCACGTTCCCTCATGAACGTAAGCCTCGAGTTTATCCAACACACGATAGACCGACATTGCTACCTCCGTTGCAAGTTTGTACGTTTTTCCGCCATTACGCGGAGGACCGATTCTGGTACGAGCGCGGCGACATCGCCGCCGAGAAAGAACACCTCTTTGACGAGACTAGAGCTGACGAACGAGTATTTCTGATCGGACATCAAAAACAGCGTATCCACGTCCGAAAGCGAGCGATTCATGAGCGCCGCCGACATCTCGCTTTCGAAATCCGAAACGACCCGCAAACCTTTCACGATCACGTCGGCCCGCGCGGCGTTGACGTAACTCGCTAGCAGGCCCGTGAAGTGCTCGACGCGGACGTTCTCGAGCGTCGTGACGCTGGCCTTGAGCATCTGCTCGCGCTCTTCCAGCGAAAACATCGGTGCGCGTTTCTGAGGGTTGACGACGATCGCGACGAGCAGTTCGCCAAAACATCTCGAGGCGCGCTCGATGACGTCGAGGTGGCCGTTCGTCGGCGGATCGAAGGACCCGGGATAAACGGCGCGCGTGACCCGCCCAAGCTTACCGTTTGTCAAGCAACCTCAAGATTCCGGCGACAGAAAAGCGAGGGCGACATCGCCGTAGACTTCTTCCCGCACGGAACGATACCCGGGTATGTCCGGCAAGATTCGCTTGGCGGCGTGCTCGTACACGACGAGGGCGTCAGGAGCGAGCAACTGGCGCTCTTGCATGAGACGAAGGAGTTGTAAGGGCACGGGATCGGCATACGGCGGGTCGAGGTACACGATATCGAACGGGCCCTCGAGGCGATACAGCGCGCGCTCGGCAGGCGCCTGAAAGACGGTCACGACGTCGTCCACCCCGAGGCCCTTCGCGGCCTCCTCGATGGCCTGGGCGATCTCCCGCTGCCCTTCGACCGCCACGACGCGCGACGCGCCTCGCGAAGCCGCCTCAAAGCCGATCGCTCCCGTCCCTGCGAAGAGATCGAGCACGCGTGCGCCTTCGAGCCGGTGCGTCAAAATAGAGAAAAGCGATTCTTTGACGCGCCCGGGCGTCGGGCGCACGTGCGTACCCTTCGGCGAGCGCAGTTTCCGGCTCCCGAGCGATCCGCCCGTAATGCGCGGCATGGCGTTTCCTAAAATTCCACGGGAGCCAGCGGCGTCATCGCCGCTTGCAACCAGCGCTCGTCGCCCAGCCACTCGTAGCGAATCGTCGAGTACGGCACGGTACCGTAGGACAGCAGCCGATCGTGAAACCCGCGTAACGAAAAACCGGACGCTTCGCGATCGCGCACGAGGCCGAGCAGCAGCTCGATCTGCGTCTTCCCCACGAGGTAGTCGATCGCTTGGCCGGGCCCCATCGCGAAGCGCGTTGCCTCGCCGCGCGCCGTCACGTCGTCGATGCCCGCGTTTTGCTGAAAATAGCCGATGGCTTGCGGCAGCGTCATCGTTCCCGTTGCCAGGCCGACGTCCACGCCGATTCGCGTCGCGCGGTGGCGCATCAGGTGAATCACTTGCCGCCGGGCCGCGGGATCGTTGTCGTAGAGGCCTTCACGCATCAGCATCTCCTCCCCGTAGAAGGCCCAACCTTCTGCAAAGACGCCGTCGCCCTGCACGTGCCGTACGAAGTCCGGATTGTGGTAGGCGTACGTGAACTGCATGAAATGCCCCGGAATCCCTTCGTGGCCCAGCAGCGGGAGCACCGATTGGCGCGCCTGCTCGACGAAGAAGCTCTGATTGCTCGCACTAAAGTCGGGAACGAAATAGAAGCCTTGCGGATCGCTGGAAAACATCGGCGGTGGGTTCATGAAGCCGCCGGGATACGTGGCCGCCAGCGCACGAGGGACCTCGACGATGTGAAACGGACCGATATACGGCGGGATGTCGACGATCTGATGGGTGTTAATGAACGAGATCAGCGTTTGAAGGCTGCGCTCGTAATAGGCTAAGAACGCGGCTTTCGAAGTAAACGCAGGTGGCGGCGAGGAAGCGGGCTCGTGCGCATCGCGGGAGTCTTCCCACAGTTCCAACGCTCGGTCCCGCGCGAGTTCGAGCCTCCCAATCTCGGCGACCTGCCCCGAGTCGAACGGCAACAACAGCACCCGTTTGAGGTACCAATCGTACTGCTTGCGGCCAACCGCGAAACCACCGGCGCGAAAGCTAAGCATGTGGGAGTCGAGCCAGGCGCGATACGCGTGAAGCGCATTCAGCGCGACGGTTTGAGCCGTCGCTAATTCGGCCCGCGTGGCAGGCGACGTGTCGCGGGCTACTTCGTTCAGACTCGTCGTATAGAGCGAATCGCCATCTCGGATGTCTTCCGAAGCGATCTGCGCGAATTCACGTACCGTCTGGGTCAAATTCGCGCGACCCTGTTCCAGCACGCGCGGACAGGCGCGCAACCTCGCGATCGCGGCGCGGATGCGCGTTTCGTCGCCAGCGTAGCGCCGCTTCACGATCGAGAAAATCCCGTTGCTGCACTCGCCCTCGTAGATGGACGGATTGCGCTGCAAGCCGCGCAAGACGGCTCTACTCCACCAGTCGCCTTCGAGATTCGCCCGAATCAAGAGGTAATCGACGCGCTCGTGCGCGCTCGCGCCGGCCGGGGGCATGAGCGCCAGGAGCTCGGTGCGGTAGCTGCGCAGCCGTGCCATCTGTGCTGCCTGAGCTTGCGTTGAATAGTCCGCCAGCCGGGTGTCGTAGTCGTGGATTCCGGCGTCCGTGGCGCTGCTCGGATTTTGCTCGAAAGACCAGAATGTATATTGCCGTTCGAGGTCGACGAGCCGGTTTTGATAGCTCGGTGACGCGCCCGCGCCGAGAAGCGCGCAGCCCGCGGCGATGACGATCAATCGTCGAATCACGAGACGCGTACCGGCGCGGGAAAAAGATCCAGCAGCTCGTCGAAAGCTTGGATCGTGTGGTCCGGCGCACACACGTCCGGCGGGTACGCCTTGCGCTCCCAATCGATCCAAACGGTTTGCATGCCGGCGGCTTGCGCGCCGGCGACGTCGGCGCGCGGATCGTCTCCGACGTACCAGCTCGCGTGCGGCTGCGTTCCGAGGGCGCCCAAGAGCATCTCGAACGCGCGCGGCGCCGGTTTCTGCACGCCGATCTCGCTGCTCACCAGCAAGGTTCCGGTGAACCCGGCTCGCTCGGCCTTGCGGCGTTGCATCGGGTTCCAACCGTTGGTCAACACCGCCATGCGCAAGCCCCGCTCCCGCAGGCTCGCCAACGTCCGGCTCACTCCCGGAAGCGGCACGACCAAGTCGTCCACCAGTGCGACCGCGGTTCGTCGAAACGCTTCGACGTAAGCCGGTTTTGCCGGCACTTCGTGCGCAGCGACGAACCGCAGCACCGCTTCATCGATCGAAAACTCCCCGTGGCGTTGGCGCGTCAGCAGCTCGTCGATGCCGTCGATCTCGTCGGATAGCGTTCCTACCGAGCGACCGCCGTCGCTCAAAACGGATTCCAGAAGTCGCAGAAAGGCGACTCGCTCGAGCCGATTGTCGATCGCGAGAGTATGATCGAGATCGAAACCGATCCCGCGAAGCTGCTCCATTTCCGGCGCGTTCGACGCCGTACGCTAGGTGGTCCTAGTCTGCCGCTAGCGCGGCGACGGCCCCGTCACGACGCGCACGAAGTCCTTCGGCCGCAGATATTTTGCCAAGGCCGCCTGGACGCTGGCGGCGGTCGCGCCGAGCTCCGCTTCCGCGTCGAGGACGTTCTGATTCAATGGCAGATCCAGCAGCGCGTACGCGAGCAGCTGCCCCGTCACGCCGTCGTAGCTCGACTCCCGAATCGGCAGCTCACCCATCAGCAGGGCCTTCGACCGCAAGAGTCGCGCCGGCTCGATCGGTTCTCCCTGGAGTTGCGCGAGGACGGCCTGCACTTGGAGTTGAGCCGGAACGACGTTGGCCGAATCGCACGCGTAATCGACGCCGAAGGTGCCGCGAGTTCTGCCCGCCGCGACGCGGCTGTCCACCGAATACGCGTACCCATGCACCTCGCGCAAATCGTGGTACAGCAGTGACGAGTAGAAGCCGCCGGTCAGCACGCTGTTGGCCAGTTCGAGTGGCGCCCATGCAGGATCGTCGCGGGTGATCGGCAGCGTTTCGATTAGCTGCACCGACGACTGGACGCGCCCCGTCGCCGGAACGTCCACTTGGCTCGGCGCATTCGGAGGAACGCGGGGTAGGCCGACGTTCGGTTTCGGTCCCGCCGCGGTCCAGGACCCAAAGTATTTTTCGAAGACCGTTTTGGCGGCTTGCGGCGTGATATCGCCGATCACAACGATCGTCGTAAGGTCGGGACGGTATGCGGCGGCGTACCACGTCTTCACGTCCTGCAACGTCAGCGCACCGACGGTCTTTGGCGTCGCAAAACGCTGCGCCGGATCTCCAGGCGGATACAAGGCTTTGGCAAGCGCAACGTCGGCGAGGTGGTCGGGCGACGTCATTTCACCGACGAGCTCCGCAGCACTCTGTTGCCGCACGATCGCAAAATCGCTTGGATTGAACGCCGGGTGGAGTTCCTCGTCGGCCAAGAGCTGCACGCCGCGCTCGAGATGCGCGGAGAGAACGTCGAGACCAAACTCGGTGCCGGCGGCACTGGTCGCTGCTATCGAATCGAGCTGACTCTGCAACGCCACTCGCCCGTACGAGACGGTTCCGTACGGCAATAACGCTTCGGTCACGTCGCCGACGCCCTCCATCCCAGCGGGCTCCTGCACGGATGGATCGTTGTGGATTTCGCCGGATACGACGACGGTGGGTGTGATGCGTTCGGGTTGAACGATTAAGCGAAGGCCATTGGACAGCCGCATGTCCACCGGCGCCAGCGTTTGCTCCGGGACTTGGAGGTGCTCCAGCACCCGTTGCGCCCAGGCTGGAAGCGGTTCGTGCGTCGTGGGCGGAATCGCGTTGTTCTCTTTGGCCATTTCACCGCCACCCGCGCTGCTGGCGCCGCTGTTCTTGGGCACCGCGTAGGCGACGACGACGCGCTCGTTGTCGAGGTAGGTGCGCAAGACGCGGTTCACGTCTGCGACGGTGACGCGGTTGAACTCCGCGACCATATCGTCGGGCGATTGCAGCGCCTGAACTGCGACCGCTTGACTCCATTCGAAGGCGAGACCTTCGATCGAATTTGCATTGAATTCAAGTTGCGAAATCTCGCGCAACTTTGCCGCCGAAACCAAATCAGCGGGCACCCCGCTCTTTTGATACGACCCGAGGATCGCGCGCAGCTCGCGATCGATCGTTTCCGGCCGCGTCGTCACCGGCACCGCCGCGAAGGCGATGCCGATCGCCGCCTTCGGGTACACCTGCGAAACGAAACCCGTACCGAGCGCCTTGCCGGCATACGGCAAGCCACCGAGCTCGCTGCGTTGGCTGGAGAGGACGTCGCCCAGGATCTGCCCCGCGGCGTAGTCCGGGCTGTCGTAACCCGGGAAACGGTAGCCCAGAGCCACGGCGGTAAATGCTTGATCCGACGTGTCGTGATAGATTGCGCCGCGCAGCGTGCCGAGTCGCACCGGCTGGCGTGCCGGAAGCTTTGTGGCCGGCAGGTCCCCAAAGAGGCTCCTCACCTGCTCGATCGTACCCTTCGGGTCGACGTCCCCGGTGATGATATAGACGGCGTTGTTGGGGCGGTACCACATGCCGTAGAATTTGCGGAGCTGGACGCTGTTGACGTTCTTTGCAAAATCGGCGACCGTCCCCAGGGTGTTCTTCGCATAGGGCGTGCCGCCGATCAGTCGTTGCTGCATCCTGACGAACAGTCGATAGAAAGCGTCGCTGTTGTCCTGCTGCACCTCTTGCGTGATAGCGCCTCGCTCCTGATTCCAAAGCGCCTGGGACATCAGCAGGCCCGAGGCACGGGAGCGCTCCGCTCGGAGCGCGATATCCAGATATGCCGACGGAACCGTAAAATAAAATTGCGTAACGCCGTTCTTCGTCTCGGCATCGAAGTCGCCGCCGGTTATTCCGATGGCATCCATGAGCTGCGAGGACGACAGCGTCGCACTCCCCCGGAACATCATGTGTTCGGTCGCGTGCGCCAATCCCGGAATCCATTGTTCGTTGGAACCCGCCTCATAGTTCAACATCGCGGTGGCGACCGGTGCGAGCGGGTCACGCACGACGATGACGCGAAGGCCGTTGGAAAGCGTGGCACGCGCCACGTCGGCCGATGCGCGTGCCGTTACCGCCGGCATCGCCAGGAGCGCGACGCCCACTAAGATGGCGACCAGCGAGCTCCGCTTGCTCACGACGAAATCACCAGCGCACGAGTGCTGGGCTGCGTCGCAAGCATCGCTCGCAAACCCGCGTGGTCCGAGTGTGCGAGTTGCGGATCCTGCGCTACGATGGTCTGCGCCGCGGCCTTGGCGGCGCGATAGACGTCAATGTCGCGCAGCAGATCCCCAAAACGAAGATCTGCCGCCCCGGATTGCACGGTACCGGCGAGCTGACCGGGGCCGCGCAGACGCAAGTCTTCGTCGGCAATCCGGAAACCGTCGTTGCACTGCGTTAAGATCTCCAAGCGCTCCCGATCGCCGGTATCGTCGGGATAGACCAAGACGCAAAACGACTTGGCGGCGCCACGGCCGACGCGGCCGCGCAGTTGATGCAACTGCGCGAGACCGTAGCGATGCGCATCCAGCACGACCATGGCCGTGGCGTTGGCGACATCCACGCCGACTTCCACCACCGTAGTCGAGACGAGCACGTCGAGCTCACCCCGCACGAAACGCGCCATAGCTTCCTCCTTCTCACGCGACGCAAGCCGGCCGTGCAGCAAGCCCAGCCTCAGATCCGGAAAGACTTTAGCTTTCAGCCTGTCGGCCTCCGCTACCGCGCTGGTCAACCCGGCGTCACCCTCATCGATCGCCGGTGCGATGATGTACGCTTGATGGCCGGCCGCGACGTTTTTGCGAACGAACTCGTAGACGCGCTCCAAACGGCTCGCGCGCACCGCAAATGTGTCGATCGGCGTTCGGCCGGGCGGCAGCTCGTCGATGGTCGAAACGTCGAGATCGGCGTACACCGATTGCGCAAGCGTGCGAGGAATCGGGGTTGCCGTCATGTGCAAGGTGTGGGGCGAAAGCGCTTTGGCGCGCAACCGCGCGCGCTGTTCGACGCCGAAGCGGTGTTGCTCGTCGATGATCGCCAATCCCAGACGGTCGAAATCAACGCGTGCCTCGAGCAGCGCGTGCGTGCCCACGGCCAGCGCGGCCTCACCGCTCGCGAGCTTCTCTAGCGCAGCGGTCCGCGAGCGCGATCCCTGGCTGCCGAACAGCGTTTCAACGCCTAATCCGAACGGCTGCAGCAACGGCGCCAGTTTGCCGGCGTGCTGCCAGGCGAGCAGTTCCGTCGGTGCCATCAAGGCCGACTGCATGCCGTTGGCGGCCGCCAGAAGCACCGCCGCCACCGCAACGAGCGTCTTGCCGCTGCCGACGTCGCCCTGCAAGAGGCGGTTCATGGGCACGTCGCGGCGCATGTCCGCCCAAATCTCGAGGATTACCCTGCGTTGCGCTCCGGTGAGCGGAAACGGTAGTGTCGCTTCCAGCCGTTCGAGCAAGTCCGGCGGCACGCGTAAAGCCCGCGCGTCGTGATCGCGCTCGCGTTCGGTGCGGCGCAGCTGCGCCGCGGTCGCTAGCCCTAGAAACTCGACGAAGACAAATCGCTCGCGGGCGTCCCGCGCTTCCTCCGGAGTCTCCGGTGCATGAACCGCGCGGTATGCGTCGCGCATGGACGGATAGCGCCGCGCGGCCCCAAGCGAAGCGGGCAACGGGTCCTGCGGCGACAACTCGAGCAAGCGCGAAAAGTTCTTCTTCACCACCGCCGCGATCTTGCGGCTCGGCAAATCCTTGCTGGCGCGGTAAATGGGAACGAGTTCGCCGTGGTATTCCTGGCCCTCGGCAAGACTGGCGTGTTGCGTCACGTTAACGCTGGGACCGGAGAAGTTGCGCTCCACCCGGCCGCGCACGAAGAGGCGCATTCCCTCCCGAAAGCGGCCGTACACGTAACGATTGCGGCCGATCCATTTTGCCGCGAACCGATCGCCGGCAGAGTCGACCAACTGCACCTCCACGATCTCGAGGCCTCGGACGCGTCGCTCTTTGACGGCGGTCACTCGACCCACCGCATTCTCTTCGCCTCCCGTTTCTCCGAGCCGCAAGGCGGGCGTGGGAAATCGCAAGTCGTCGTAGCGGAATGGGAGATACTCCAACAGCGCTCGCGCGGTGTCGATTCCGAGCTCGCGAAAAAGTGGTGCACTCTTGGGCCCGACCCCGCTGAGCTCGCCCACGTCGGAGTCGTTCAAGCTTTCCGCGATCATCTCGGCGATTGGGCCGCTTCTGCTTGGCGTAACGCGGCGTACGTTTCGAGCAGACTCGGCACGGCGACCCGATAGCGTTCCGCGAGTTCGATGATTGCTCCCAGGATCGGCTCGAGCTCGAGGCGCCGCCCCCGCTCGTAGTCCTGCAACGTAGAAGTCTTGACGTCTTGCAACCTCGCTGCATAGTCGATGCGCGCGTCGACGTCAACCTCCGACACGACCTTCATCGCCTGACCGACGCTCAAGGCCTCGGTCATGAGACGCCGCACCTGCGCGCGCGCTCCGGTGTCGGCGAGCATCGGCTTGATCGTCGAGCGGCGGAGCACGCTCGTCGAGTTGAGGCCGGCATTGTTGACGAGCTTCAGCCAAACCGTCGCGCGAATGTTCGTGTCGAGCTCGGCGGCAATTCCGGCGGCATGCAGCACATCCACGAGCGGCTCCGCGCCCGCGTTAGGAGCGCCCGACGGATTTCCCAAGACGTATCGCAGCCCGCCACTCTGCCGAATAACGCCAGGTGCGACGACCTCACCCGAAACGTGCACGACTCCACCGACGACGCGGTCGTCGGCGAAGAGGCGGCCGATCGCACCCTCGGGATCAACGCTGCGCAGCGGCGGCTGCCGCACGTACCAAAACGGAACGCCGTTTTGCAGCGTTACGATCGTCGTAGGGGTATCGGCGAAGGGTTGCAGCATCGGAAGAAATCGGGGCCACTGATGCGCCTTGAAGGTAAGCAGGAGCGCATCGAAGGCGCCGAGCGTCGCGAGATCGTCGCTCGCTTCAACCGGCGTCGTAAAACTGCCGAGGTCGCTTTCGACGGATAGCCCGTGCCGCTTGATGGCTTCGAGGTGTGCACCGCGCGCCACGACTGCGACAGGGACGCCGGCCTTCGCCAGCGCGGCGGCCAGAAATCCGCCGATGGCGCCCGCGCCGACGACGGCGAGGCGCACTAGGCGACGGGCAGATTCGAACTGCCGAATGGGGCTTTTGCAGAGCCCTGCCTTACCACTTGGCTACGTCGCCCTGTGTGCGTGGAGCGGGTAGTGGGAATCGAACCCACGCATCAACCTTGGGAAGGTCGCAGGCTACCATTACATCATACCCGCGCACGGCGACCCTTCCGGTTCTAGCCGCTCCATTCTCCGTCCTACAACCCCGAACGCCGGCAATGAGTTGGGTCTCTGGCCAAAATCCCACTTTTTAGGAAATCGCATTGATCGAACGCGCGACGATGATCGCTATGGTGATGAGCGAAATCAGCGCCTCGAAGGTCATCAACGTTTTGGCCCAACGGCTCAGCGGCATGACGTCGGTTGGACTAAAGGCGGTCGAGTTCGTAAACGCCAGGTAAAGGTAGTCCAGAAAGCGCGCTTTCCAATTTGCTTCGATGCAGCGCGCCCCGCCGCCGCCGGCTATCGACAGCTGCATCTGCGGGAAAAGAAAGTCGGCGTTTTCAACTTCCGTCGCCGAGCTGGCATGAGCGCGGGCATCCGGACCGTCGCCATCGAGCTCCCAAAACCACAGCGAAAAGACGAGGATGTTCGTGGCCCAGATCTGAGCACCCGTGCGAAGCAGCAATCCAGCAGAATGCGTAGTGGCTCGCTCGGGGTGAAACAGTCCGTTGATCAGCAAGAGCACCGAAGCAAGGTTGAAGAAATTCACGATGGCGATGAGCAGAATGCTCCAGAAGCGCGTTCGGCGCGTTTCGCGATGACGCCGCGGCACGAGAATCGAAAGCGGGACCAGCAGGAGCAATATGATTGCGGGCGCGGCCCAAATCGGGCCGATCGTCAACCGAGGCGGCAGGGTAATATACAGCAGCATCGCTGCCAACACGGCGAGCGACGCGTGCCATCGCGGCTCGGGTTCTGCCAGCGGCCTTTGGTCTTGCATGACTACGCACCGTTCGCTTGGCGCGGCGGCGCAACCCGCCTCACGCGTGCGGCCTTATGTAGTGCATGCCTACAGACTTTCGAGATGGTAAGACCTTTCCGCGCCCAGGGCGCGAACGAATGGGCGAAGCGCTCTGGTTGCTTCGCGCGGCCGACAAAGGACGCGCGTCGGCCGCCGGAACGATTCACGATTACATTTATCCCTGCCCGATGGACCAAGGCGTGATGCAGCGCTGGGGGGTCACCCCGGCCGAGTTCGATGAAGCGCTGGAGCGCAACGCAACCGACGAGCTTCTTTACGATTGGTTCACGCAACGCGTCGGCGAGCAGCAGGTTCGCGCTGCGAATGAATGGCTCTTACAGGAGCGCACGGAGAATCTCGATCGACAAGATGCCGAGGAAGGCGCGGTGGCCGAGCGCCGCTGATGGGTGCGAGCATCGAGTTTCGGCGACCTGACGGCAAACTTGCCCCGGGTTATCTCGCCCGGGCTCCGCAGCCGGATCGCGCCCCCGGCATCGTGTTGTTCGAGGAGTGGTGGGGACTGGACGATCGCATCGCCGCTACCGCCGATCGTTTTGCATCGCACGGGTTCAACGTGTTGGTAGTCGACCTGTATCGCGGGCGTCATGCCGCGAAAGGTGACGAAGCCGATCACTTGATGGAGGGCTTGGACTTCAACGATGCGGCGACGCAAGATGGCGCCGGTGCGGCCGACTACCTGCGTGCAGGGGGCGCGCGGCGCGTCGGGGTCGTCGGCTTCTGCATGGGCGGAGCGCTGGCGATGATGAGCATCATGCGCGGCGTGCGGTTCGATGCCGCCAGCATTTGGTATGGATACCCCCCCGCCGAGGCCGGCGACGCGGCGGCGATCGGGTGTCCGATTCAAGGGCATTGGGCTATTGGGGATGACTTCTTCACCATCCAGGGGGTCGATGCCATAGAAAACAAGCTCAAAGCGGCCGGCGCAGCGTACGAATTTCACCGCTACGACGCCAAGCATGGTTTCTACAATACGGGCGAGGCAGGCAAAGGCGGCCTGGGACACTATCATCCGGAGCACGCCGAGGCCGCCTGGCGCCGCACGATCGAGTTCTTCGACCGCACGCTGCGCAGCTAGTCATCCTCGAGGCTCTGGGCAGCTATGGCTTTCTCGTCAAACGCGGCGAGGATCGCGGAGCGTCTGCATCCGCCCCTCTAAGGTAGGACAGCGCGGAAGTCATTCGGACTGGATCCTCTTGAAACAACCCTATCGCTGTGTTGCAGGCGTTGCAAAGAAGACCGCGCACCTTTCCCGTTTTGTGGTCGTGGTCAACGTAAAGGTACTGGAGGAATACCACCTCGTAGAGAACCTGCTTCGCTGGAGCGCAATCCTGCCAATGCTTTAAACAGATCGCACACCGGCTGCCCTGCCGAAATAGCATCTCCCGCAGGGACTCAATGGAGAGGCCGTACTTACGAATTACGTAAGATTCCCGCTGCTTCCGACGGCGTACCGCGGAATTCCGGTAGTATTCTCGCCCGCGGCGGTTGTGACAGAGGAGACATCGCGACGCGCCACTCACCAGAAGAACTTTAAGAGAGCCGCATTTGCCGCAGTCCCGCAAGCGCTGCCTCGCCATCAGCACTTTGGTAGCATCCGCGAGTGCCAGACGTGATGGCACACTACCAGACGAAGAGGGCCCGGGTGGTGAGACCAGCTCGGCCGACAAGCCGAGGATCTCCGGCCACCCGGGCCTCTCGTGACGGTGGTGCCAAGGGCGCGAATCGAACGCGCGACACCGCACTTTTCAGGCGCGTGCTCTACCGACTGAGCTACCTTGGCGCGCGATATTTCGAGCGCACCGCATTGCGAGTGAATGCTTTGCCGTGCGATGCGCTCGCTACGATGGCGACGCTGATGGGGCTCGAACCCACGACCTTCGCCGTGACAGGGCGACGCTCTAACCAACTGAGCTACAGCGCCAAGGACCGGCAAGCGCCGACTCGGCGTGGTGGGCACGGCTGGGCTCGAACCAGCGACCCCCCGCGTGTGAAGCGGATGCTCTCCCGCTGAGCTACGCGCCCGAACCGGTGAACGGCTCCTTGGACAAAACCGTATCTTACCCTACCACTGCGCGCAGTGTCTAGCACGAAGTGATGGCGTGCAGGTGGAAAGGTTTTTCGTGATCCTTGCCGGCGTCGTTCTTGCCGCCACGGTAGCGGCGGCCACCTCGGTCCATCTCCCGGTATCCACGAACAGTGCGAACGCGCAAGCGGCGATCGATCGTGGCCTTTTCCTCTATTACGCCTACAACGGCGACGATGCAGCGCACGCGTTCGCGCAGGCCGCTGCCCTTGATTCGCATCTCGCGATGGCTTACTGGGGAATGGCGCTGGCAGACGGTCCGGATCTCAACACGCCGATCGCTCCGGATCGATTCGATCGCGCCGCCGAAATGGTGCGACGAGCCACAGCCCTCTCAGCCGGGCTGCCGGCGCGGGAGGCCAGCTTCATTGCGATCTTGGCTGGTCGCTATCGTGGCAGTTTTGCGGACTGGGAGCGGAATGACGCGGCGTACCGTGAGGCCATGCTGCAGTTCGCGCGAGAATCGCGGGACGAGAATGCCGAGTTGTTGGCGGCTGAAGCACTGTTGGAGGGAGGAGGACTCACATGGCAGGCCGGTGCGCCGGTCAGCGAGGCATCCCGTGAGGCGCTGCAGCTGGTGACGGCCGTGTTACGGGACGATCCTGCTAACCCCATGGCCAACCATCTCTGCGTTCACGTTTACGACCTCGCGCCTGATCGCACTCCGGCGCTGCCGTGCGCGCGGCGTTTGGATGCGGCCGCGTTTCCTGCGCAAGCCGAGCACCTCGCTCACATGCCCGCGCATTATTGGATCGAAACCGGAAACTATACGGCAGCGCTGGCGTCGAGCGATCGTGCCTATGCGCTTATCGCCCAGCTCGACGATGGGCCCTCGCAGCTCAAACACGCGCGACGGTATTCCAAACACGACGTTGCCGTCGGCTACTCCGCCGCGATGATGCTCGGAAGCTATGGCACCGCACGCCTTTGGTCGCAGCGTATGGCGACCGTTTTCGACGAAAGCTTCGACGCGCTGACGGCACTTCGATTCGGACGATTCTCGACGGCGTATGCGGATCAAGGCAGCCAGTTTGGGGGGCAAAGCGTACGCGGCCTCGCGGCGCTACATCTGGGCGACACAAGTGCCGCCCGCACGACCGCCACGCAGATCGAGGCGGGCAATCCGGCGGCTGGGTACCTGCCGCAGCTCTTCCTTGCCCGGCTCGCGGAAACCGACGGTAACCTCGATAAATCGAGGCGCTGGATTGCGCGGGCCCTCGACAACCAACGCACCGATTTCAGCGGCGAGCTGATTCCACTCTTTCCCGCAGCCGAAGCTCTCGGCGGCCTCTATTTGCGACGCGGCGATAACGCCGCTGCAGCCGCCGCTTTTGCGGATGCCCTTGCGACGTACCCAAACGATCCGCGCGCCCTATATGGTTTGAGCGCAGCCCTCGCGGCGCAGGGACAACTCACGCAAGCCGCGGCAGCGCGTGCGCGTTTTGAAATGGAATGGAAGGGCGCCGACACCAACCCTAGCGACGCCCCACCATGAGCATTATACGGTCTCGCCGTTTCGCAGGCTGCGCGCCAACGCTGCCAGCGCATCACTGATCGCCTGAGCGCCCTCGGCGATACGGATGCGTATCCAAGTACTTCGTCCGCTGGCAGCCAAGCGCGTAAGCCGGCTGCGGCGGGCGGTTTCCAAGGCGTCGTCACGGCGTTTCCGGATTTCTGACTGAAGCCAAAAGTCCATGATTCGCCTCGTAGTTAAGAGTGCAGTGATGAAATGAAAAGGCCCCCGGTCGATCTCGGAGGCCTTCGGAACGTCGAGATACCGGCGACGTTTACGTCGGTTCTCCCTCCGAAGGTCCAAGACACAACGACCCGCCGACGACCTGCGTCGCCGGGGAGCACAGCGCAAACAAATTGTTCAATGTGTCTCCTTTATCGGAATCGAGTGATACGCGAAACTTTATCACGCTTGGCAACGCCTTGTCAAACCAAATTTACGCGCGGAAACTGTAAGAGAGCCGGTTCGATGTCGCGCGGAGAAGGGCCAGGTCCGCGGACTTCGAAGTCTGGGCACTTCTCACGCCGGCATAACGGCACGGGCGGTTAGCTCAGTGGGAGAGCGCTTCCTTGACACGGAAGAGGTCATAAGTTCAATCCTTATACCGCCCACCATCCTAAGCAATGAACAGGCTCAATAGTTGTGCCGTAGTCTACGCGTTCGGGGCGTCTCGGCTCGACACCGCACGACGGCTGCTCATCACTGGATCGCGGATCAGCGCCCTGCCCGACAAGCTATTTCGCATTCTGATGTTTCTCTTGGAATCGAATGGCCGGCTGGTGGAACGCAACGCGCTGATCGACGACTTATGGCCGCACGAAGACGTTGGCGAAAACAGCCTCACGCAGCACATCTACCTCTTGCGAAAACTGCTGGACGAGCACGCTGGAAAGCGCGCCTATGTCAAAACCGTGTCCGGGCGGGGGTATCGGTTTACCGTCCCGGTTGTCGCCATCGACAATTCGATCGATCACTTTAGTCCGCACATCGCGGCGGCCCTAGGGGATCTATTTGCGCACGATCGATTCGATACGTTTCGACTCTACTGCGAAGGCTGTTTCCAGCTCGAAAAGCGGACGCGCGAGTCGTTATTTGCCGCAGCTTCTCGATTTGGCGAGGTAGTCGAACTCGATCCACTCCACTGGCAGGCGCACCTTGGTGTCGCTAAAGCGCACGCATTTCTTGGCGCGTACCTTTATGTGCCGGGTAACGACGCTTTCCCCAAAGCCAAGGTTGCGACACTCCGCGCGCTGGAGACTCACCCGAGCGCGGCCGGGTACGCCCAGCTCTCCGAGATATTGATGTTCGGAGAGTGGGATTGGCGGGGCGCGGAGGCCGCGATACAGACCGCGTTGGCGCTAGAGCCGGAGTCGGCGTCCGTGCACAATCATGCCGCCTGGCTGTCCATTGGATCGGGAGATGTCGATCGGGCGCTTTACGAGGCGCGCGCCGCGCTTGAAATCGAGCCGGCATCCCTATTCTACCGCAACGTTTTGGCTCGCGTTCTCATTCATCGCGCTGAATACAACAACGCGATCTCTCTGCTTTCGAGGGTCCTCGAACTCGATGCGACCATCGACGTTGCGGTGGAGAATCTCGCGCTAGCCTACATCGCGAACGATCAGCCAGACCTGGCCGTTCACATCCTTCGAGAACGCGCGACGCGGGGAGTCCTTGGCGAGCACATGACGGGCCAGCTTGCGAGAGCTTATGCGGACGCCGGCCAACGTAGCGAAGCGGAACTCGAATACACCAAGCTGACGAGCGCGTCAACGATGCGCTACGTGCCCGCGTGGCCACTCGCACTGGCCGCGGTCGGTATTGGTCGCCGAGGCGAAGCAATCGACCACCTCTTGCGCGCCGCCGGCGAACGGGAGCCGGCTCTCGTTTTCCTCAAGACCTTGCCCTTGTTCGACCGGCTCAAAGATCTTGAAACCTTTCATCGTATCGCAGCGATGGTAGGACCGGCTTAGCCGCGCCGGATTTTCAGTGGCCGATGCTTACCGCTTCACCGAACGGTGAGAGCGTTGTAAAAAACGCGCTGGGAAAGCTCTTTGCCGGCCTCCCACCGCGCGGATAGCTCCAGTAGCTCACCACACTGTCACTAAGTCCGACGACCTGGTGGCTTTGCTGCGTATTGTCGGGGGTGTTCCTTTTACCTAAGATAAACGGTTGCCACCCTCCGGCCGGACGGCCCAGCCCATCGACGAGTACGGTCGTGCCTACCACCGTGAGGTCCCCGGAACGGGATTCTTTGGTCTGATAGATCGCGGTCGTGTACGTATTTTTGTAGTTCACCTCGGTCAACGTAATGTATTTCCCGTCCGACATGACGCTGCCACCGCTGTTAATGGTGACGTTGACTTTGACGGGTTGCAACGCGCTGCCACCCGACGGGAGCCTGCATGCACCAAAGGCGAGCTCGCGCAAGCTGGCGAGAACCTCGACGTAGAGATTGCCCTTGCCGTCGTAGCCCGGCGGTTCGTAGTAACCGTAACCGGGGCACGTATACTGCTTCGGGGAGCCCGACGCATTTTTGAACACCTGGATGCTGCCCGGCGCGCTGCCGACGTCAAAGTTTGCGACCGCCAGATCACCGTTCGGCGACACCGAACACCCGAACGCGCGTCCGCTTGTGTGCAGCGTCTTGATCGGACTCGATCCACCGTGGGCATACTCGGTAACCGACTGTCCATCGGCTTGAGCGATCCAAACGTCGCCGGCGGCGTCCACGCAGAAACCCGTCGGTTCATTAAACCCTTCGAGCTGACCAACGAGCGTGCCGGTTTGGTAGTCGTAGACGGACACGGGCCCGTGTGGCCATTCGGAAACGTACACTAGCTTGTTGAGCGTCTTTGCGTAGCGTAACATCCACGAGCCGTTCTGCGCGGCATAACCGGCAGTCGCGACGCCCGGCGGCACAACATTCGTCGTTGCCGTTTGCGACCCGCCGCATCCGCTCAACAACACGACACACAGGCCAACGCTCGAGGTGTGACGGCTAAGACCTAAACTCATCGTTCCCACGCTCCTTCCTCCGATGCTACGGAATTTTCGACGGGGCCGCGATGTTCCCGGCCGACGACCGAAGGACGCCGGTCGGCGTGCGACCAAGCCACCCCCCATGCGTCCGCTCCTCATTGCCACATTTTGTCTTTGTCTCGCCGCAGCGCCGGCCGGCGCGCAAACCAACCCGCCCGGATACACGCCCTTCGACCTCGCGCAGCAGGCCAAACTCCGCAGCGACCTCGGCGCCTGGAAATGCACGTCCGTTCCCGCCGGCACGGTGCCGCGCTCTTTCATCGAGACGGAGCACGGCAACTGGTTCGTTGCGCGCGAGATCAGTGAGGTACCGGCCACGTCGTACGAGCGCTGGAGTCACACGTTAAAGGCATACGTCTTGATAACGATCTTCGACTCGGGCGCGAGCAACGTCGCGCAGACGACCTCCCAAGACCCCGACAACGGCACCTGGACCCAGATGTGGCCGGCGCTCGACAATCAAGGACGCAAACGCTTCGATAATCAAGTTTCCCGCGTGGGAAACGTCATTCGTTCGATAACGCCCTTCTACGACGACAAGGGGCAGACGCAGACGAGCACGACGACCTGCACCAAACAGTAGGCCGTCGCTTCAGACTCGCCGCTTCGGCGCGAGCGCAGCGGTCATTCCTTTGTCGATGCACGTATTGTAATCAACCATCGCGCTATCGCTGTGCACGTCGATCAGTTTCTCACACGACCGCCCGACGGCCAGCACGCCGGCATTCGCCCGGACCTTCGGGTTGAGCGTCTGGCCCGGCACCGTTGCCACGAAACACTCGCGTAAGCCGCGAGAATCGTAAGATGGCGTCGGCATCGGCGTCGCTCCGGACGAAACAAGCCGCTCCTTCGACGTCGTAAGAAGCGCGCTGGTCTGTTTGATATACATCGTTGCGTTGCACGAGTTGATCGCCAGAATGTGCTTGAGCACGTCGTCGTCGCTGGCCGGCCGCGCCCCCGCACATGCCGTCAGGCAGCATTGCCCGAGAATAAGGCCAAAGCAAAAGGCTCTCTGCATCTCCGACTACATCGGTCCACGGATTGGGAAGCCCTCCCACGGCGGGCCCGCCCAGAGCGGGCCCGCCGTGAGTCGCGCCAAAATGTGTCGCGCACCCTTAGGGCTTGGTGATGAGCAATCCCGTCGGCAATTCGATGCCGTTGCTCAGCGTTGCATACGGCGTGTATTGTCCGTGCTTGTATGCGTACACCGCTTTGTTGTTGGTGTCGGAGACGACGACCGTCCCCTTCGGCTTCCCAGTGTTTTGTAGGCTGATCGCATAGGGGAAAGAGAAGCCGGTGATCGTATGGCTCGGGGTCGTCGAACCCGCCGGGTAAACGTTGACTTTGTCGCCCGAGCCGTCGGTGACCCAGAGATCGCCGTTGGATTGGTCGACCGCGACGCCGAGCGGCTCGGTCAAGTCGCTGAGGCCGAGGTCGATGACCGTCGTCGTACCGGCCTTTACTTCAAAGACCTTGGCGGCAATGAAGTCGGCGATGTAGAGATTCTCGCTGCTGTCCAACGCCAGTCCGAACGGATCCGTCATTCCGCCGCCGGTGATCGTCTGGTACGGCGTAGTCGTGCCGTATTTATACTCAGTGATTGAGCCCGGATAGTTACTGACATATAGCGTCTGGCTCTTGTCCATCGCCAGGCCAAGCGGATTGCTGATACCCGAGGTGATCTTGCTCTTTAGCGTCGTCGAGCCTTTCGCGTACAGCTCGACGTCGTTCCCGCCGCAGTTGTCGGCTACGTAGATCGTGCCCGACTTGTCCGCTACGAGACCGTACGGACAACCGGCCGACACCTTAATCGATGCGATCGGCGCGGGATTGCTGGTGAGTTTCCTCGTCTGGTAGATGTTCACCGCGGCTAGCGATTGATCGCCTTCGAAAACCAGCGACCTTCTCGTTGAGTACGTCGGCTGCACCGACTGCGTAACGGCATGATGCGAAGCGGGCGCAATCGGCTGTCCGCGGTGCACAAAGGGCGAGCCCGACGCGGTTGACAGCGACGGCGATGACGAGCCGCCGCTGCATCCGGCAACTGCAAAGAGCGCCGCGACAAACAGCGCGCGGCGCGTACGTAGATGGTCCATAGAAGAGCGCCTCCTCGAAGTGAAGTGAAAAGGGGAAGCAGGACTTCCGTCCTGCGACGGCTTCTCCTACAACGGCTGCGTCAGGCTGCGGTCAACCGGTCCAGCGCCCGATATTCTTCTTCACTCAAGGTTAAGCTGCGAGCCGCCACGTTCTCGGCGAGGTGGTCGAGCGATGAGGTGCCGGGGATCGGCAGCGTTGCCGGCGAGTGGTGCAGCAGCCACGCCAATGCCACTTGAAAGACCGTAGTGCCGTGCGCGGCGGCGACGGGCTCCAGCGCTTCGAGCGTCGCGATGTCGCCGGCATCCAGCGGGAAGTACGGAATGAACGCGATACCCCGAGCGGCGCAATATTCCACGATGGGCTCGCTGGCGCGATTACCGACGTTATAGTTGTTCTGCACGGAAGCGATCTCAACGATCCGCTCGGCGTGTCTCAACTGCTCGAGGCTCACGTTGGAGAGCCCCACGTAGCGAATCTTTCCCTCGTCGCGCAGCTTGCGCAACGCCCCAACCTGATCTTCGAGCGGAACGTTCGCGTCCACCGCGTGCAGCTGGTACAGGTCGATGCGTTCCAGCCGCAAGCGCCGTAGACTCCCTTCACAGGCCTTCGCGAGATGCGCCGGTCGGCCGTCGCGCTTCCACTCGCCCGGGCCCGGGCGCGTTGAGCCACCCTTGGTTGCGATCGTCAACCCCGCGGGATACGGGTAGAGCGCCTGCGCGATCTGCTCCTCGTTCACATGCGGGCCATAGGCGTCGGCGGTGTCGATGAACTCGACGCCCAGCTCGACCGCGCGCCGCAGCACGCGAAGCGCGTTCTCCCGATCGGCCGGCCAGCCCCAGATCCCGGGGCCGCACAAGCGCATCGCGCCGAAGCCCAGACGGTTCACGCTGATGTCCTTGCCGATCGCAATGCTGCTTACGGATTTGCTCATAACTTGTTGTTGCCAACAAAAAAAAACCGCTCGCGGTTACGCGAGCGGTTTCTCGAACGGCAGATTTCTCTGTTAAGCGTTACTTACCGACGGGCCGGGTCGACATGGGCGCGTTCGGCGCCGGTGCGGCGGCCTTGAAGTTCGCTTCGGCTTGCTTCTGCGCGTCGATCATCATCTCGGCAACCTTCAGCGTGAACGCCTTGCGGAGCTCGAGCAGCTGGCTTGCGAAGCCGAACGAAAGCTCGACGAGCTGGGTCGGCGTCGGGATGTTCTCGAGGACCGGCATGCTGCCGGGGTTCTCGGTCATCTCTTTGCTGAAGGCGCGGAACGACTTCATCGCGTTGAGGCTGGCATCTTGCGTCTGCTTGATCGCGGCAAGACCATCTTCCTGAAACTTGTTCATATACTCTGATACGTTGACGGACATGATTGAAACTGGTTCTCCTCTCGGTGCGTTGCTGTGCGCTAAGTATACCAAGCACCCGCTGTGCCTGTCAACCCCGTACCGCGTCCGCCCCGCTGTTGGCAACCTGGCGCCCGTACGCCTGGCTAGCCCGTCATTCTCGTCCGATGAAGCTGCGGTAGATCCGGATGATGGCTTCCTTCTGATCCACAGTGAGCCGTGGGTCCATCTTCACCGCGTGCTCCACGCCATGATGGCTCTCGTCGCGATCGGGGGACTCATCGAGCAGGCCCGCCTGCGCGTACATCGTTTCCGCCGACATGTGGAGCGCGTTGGCGATGTTCTTCAGCACATCGGCCGAGGGCTTGTAAAGGCCTCGCTCCACCTGGCTGAGATACGGGTTTGAAATCTTTGCAATCTCGGCGAGTTGGCGCATCGAAAGGTTGGCCAGCTCGCGCTGGCCGCGAATGAAATCTCCTAGGCTGCGCCAGGCGCCGCCCTTCTCCTCATCACTCATGGTTCCTTACGTACCGGCCCGGCGCCGCGTCCCCTTGGGGAAGCGCATAGGGCGCGCGCAGCGGGCCTCCATGCGCCTCCGCCCACTGGGCCCAGTCCACCCACCACGAGCCGTTGTGCCGGTCCGCGGTCTCGAGCCACTCCTCCGCGCTCTCCCCGCGCTGCGCGCGCGGTTTGGCGTAGTGCCACGTCTTCTTGCCGCCCGGTGGATTGACGATGCCCGCAATGTGCCCGGAGTTGGTCAGCACGTATTTCGACTCGCCGCCGACGTGCTGAGTGGTCAAATACGTCGCGCGCCACGGGGCGATGTGATCGTTCTCCGCACCCAGCACGAACAGCGGCGACAAGATCTTTCCTAGATCGATCGCCGTATCGTCGATCGAAAATGCACCCGGTTTCACGATCGCGTTGTGCAGATAGCACGCGCGCAGGTACTGCGAGTGCATCGCTACCGGCATGCGAGTCGAGTCGTTGTTCCACGCCAAGATGTCGAATGCCGGCGGCTGCTTGCCTTTGAACCAGTTGTTGACCACGTAACTCCAAATCAAATCGCTCGAGCGCATCCAGTCGAACGTCCGCGCCATCTCCGCCGGATCGAGATATCCGCGTTGGCGCATGCGCTGTTCGAGGCGGGCGATCGTGTCTTCGTCGGTGAAGACTCCCAGATCGCCGGGAATGCTGAAATCGATCAGCGTGTTGGTCAGCGTCGCCGACGCTATCCGGTCGCCGCGCCCGTGCGCCGCGAGGTACGCCATCGCAACGAGCGCCAGCGTGCCGCCCAAACACAGCGCCGCGACGTTCACCTGAGGCGCACCGGTAATCTCCTGCACCACGTCGAGCGCCGCCAGCACGCCCTCGCGCAAGTAATCGTCCATCCGGTACTGCGCCATGGATTCGTCCGGATTACGATACGAAATCATGAACGTCTGATGCCCGTGCTTTACGGCCCATTCCACGAACGATCGCCCCGGTGCTAAATCCATGATGTAGTATTTATTGATCCAGGGCGGGCTACAGAGCAGCGGCGTCGCGTGCACCTGCGGCGTTTGCGGGTCGTACGCGATCAACTCGATCAGCGCGTTGCGAAAAACTACACGTCCCGGAGTTGCGGCGATGTTGACGCCCAGCTCGAACCCGGACCGGTCCACCTGGCGCGGGTAACCGCCGTTGTTCTCAACGTCGTCCAGAAAATTTTGCAACCCCTTCACCAGGCTCATCCCACCCGATTCCGTCGCTTCTTTTACGACGCCGGGGTTGAGCCACGGCACGTTGCTCGGCGCGAACGCGTCGCACATCAGCTGCATCGCAAAGCGCGCCTTGCGCCGCGTCGCTTCCGGCAAGCGCGCCGAGTCCACCAGCTGCAGGGCCGCTTGCGTTCGCGCGCGGTAATCTTCCACAAAGCCGGCGAGGAGCGGGTTCGTGCGCCACTCCGGATCCGCAAACCGCTTGTCGTCGACCGGGGACGCGCCCGGCGGCGCCTCGCCACCCAATCGGCGCAACATGTTCAGCGCGACGTTTTGCTCCGCCAGCGCCAAGCCGGTCAGCCAGGTACTCATGCGCAGCGGATCCATCATTACATCGCTGATTACCGCGCGCAGTGCGTCACTGAGCGACGCCGGATCGAGGCCCGTAGCGTCGATTCCGTAGCCCAGTTCTTCCGGCGCGATGGTTGGATTTGCCTCAACAGTTTCGTTCACGCTACATGTACCAGCCGCCGTTGATATTGTACACCGCGCCGGTGATGTAGCCCGCCTTCTCGTCGAGCAAAAACCGGACCAGCCGCGCGACTTCCTCCGGCCTTCCCAACCGGTGCTTGGGCGTCTGCGCGATCGCGTGCTCGATCGCTTCCGACGGCATCGCTTTGGTCATGTCGGTATCGATGAAACCCGGCGCGACGGCATTGACCGTGATGCCTTTCTTCGCGACTTCCAGCGCGACGGTTTTCGTCAGGCCGATCAATCCGGCTTTTGCTGCGGCGTAGTTCGCTTGCCCGAAGTTGCCGCTTTCGCCCACGACCGAACTGACGTTGACGATCCGCCCGAAGCCCTGCTCGAGCATCGTATCGAGCACGGCTTTGATCATGAAAAACGGCCCCGAAAGATTGACTTGCAGGACCGCTTCCCATTCTTCCACCGTCATCTTGCGCACCGTGTGATCGCGGGTGATGCCGGCATTGTTAACCAGAAAATCGATACGCTTGTGCTCGTGGAGCACGCTCGCTACCGCCGCACGGCACTGCTCGAAGATTCCGACGTTGCTCTCATAATAATGGAGCCGGTTTGCGGCTCCGTTGAGCCGGGCGGCCAGGCTTTGGGTCCGCGCCCGGTCCTCCGGGAGGCCGAGCACGGCGACGGTTGCGCCCTCCTCGGCCAGCAGCGTGCTGATCGCGCCGCCGATCCCTCGCGAACCCCCGGTGACGATCCCGACGCGCCCTTTGAACGGTAAACTACTCACGCGCTAGATTTACCCAACCCCCGGCTGCTTCACCTCCTGCGCCACCGGGCAGCCCCTCACATATCCAGTCCGCCGTTGATCGAATACTCCGCGCCGGTGATATAGCTCGAGTCATCCTCTAACAGAAACCGCACCACGCGCGCGACTTCTTCGGGCTTCCCCAAGCGGCGTTGCGGAATTTTCTCGACCACCTTGGCCAGGGTCGCCTCCGGGATCGCTGCGACCATCTCGGTTTCGATGAATCCCGGCGAGACGCAGTTCACGGTGATGCCGCGCTGCGCCATCTCGCGCGCCAGGCTCTTCGTGAATCCGAACAACCCGGCTTTCGACGCCGCGTAGTTTGCCTGGCCGATATTTCCCGTCTCTCCAATGACCGAGCTGATGTTGACGATGCGCCCCGAGCCGCGCTCGATCATGTGCTCGAGCACGGCCTTGGTCATCTGGAACGCTCCCGACAGGTTGACGTTCAGCACCTGGTGCCAATCGTCGATCGTCATTTTGCGGACGGTTTTGTCGACGGTGATGCCCGCGTTGTTTACCAGGAAGTCCACGCGCCCGAACTGGTGCAGCACTTCCTTGACGACGCGCGTGCAGTCGTCGGCGTCGTCGACGCGACCTTGATGGATCGAGATCGTGGCACCCTTATCGGCCATCTGCTTCTGGAATTTCTCGGCGCTCTCTTTTCCGCGGTTGTAGCCGGCCGCGACCGCGGCGCCGCTTGCCGCAAGCATCTCGGTGATAGCCGCACCGATTCCCCGGGTGCCACCCGTGACCAGCGCCACTCGATCTTGAAACACGACAGCCTCCTTCGTCCTAGCGACGCCCTAGCAAACTTCGTACACGCCGTCCAGAAAACGCCATAGCGCGTCGCACGCGGCCTCGGTCGCGGCGACGACCTCCGCGCGCTTCGCATTCGTATCGGCAGCCCGCTCGATTAGGTTCCATTCCGCGGCAGAATGAACGACGTCCGCTTTTTCGTGCACGCTGAAAAACTCGATCGCCGACGGGTCGGTCAAGCCGTAGAATCGCCGCAAGCCTTCGATCTTTACGCCCGCGATCGCGGGCACTTGTGACTCAAACGCGTGCAGCGCCGCCAGGCCCGCATAGTACGGACGATTGCGGCAAAGGTCGGTGAAGGCTTCGATCAGCAGCTGTGTCGCCGGGAGCGGCGCGGTAGCCGCCAGATCTTCCTCGGAAAGGCCCAGCGCCGCCGCGAAGCGTTTCCAAAGCGCCGGATGGTTGTTTGGTCCGAGCTCTTCATCAACGAGGTTCTGCAAGATGGTCTGGCGGGGACCGAGATCGCTGCGTCCGTCGCGGTCAAAGTGCGGAGTGTTGGTGTGCACCGCGCTCAAATACGTCGGCTCCGCGAGCACGTGATGCAGATATTGGCCCGCATATTGCTTGAGCTGCTCGCGGGTCAACTCGCCGCGCGTCCAGGCAACGTAGAACGGATGGGTCAGCAGATGCCGGCTATCGATCGCCGAACGCACCTGGGCTTCTAGGGATTGCGCAATGGTCGTTTCCATAGCCGCCGCCTTTGGCCGCCGCCTCTACTACTCCTCGCTAGGGCGACCCCATGTTCGTTGGAAGACTCACAATGGCGCCGTATGGGCTGCTCACGCCGGTGACGGTCCTAATCGTCTTTCCGCCCGTCGGATATCGGTAAATCCCGACGGTGCCGCCGCTTGCAACGTACGAAGGGTCGACGATCAGACCCTGAAAGATGAAGAACTGATAGATACCCGACAGTCCCCTTAACCGAGTTGTACCAACCTTCTTCCCATTGTATTCGTTTATCGCGAATTGATAAATCCTAGCGATGCGCTCGTCACCGACCGCGACATGCTTGCCATCCCACTCGACGCCGCCGGGGAAGAAAATCGTCTGATTCAGAGTGATCTCGCTGAGCGCATTGCCGCCCTTCGGGAGCTCAGCCATCAGGAATCCGTTACCACTGGGCTCGTTCGAGCCATCCACGTAAAGATTGCCTTTGTCGTCGTAACCGCAGAACAGGATGTCGTAAAACTTAAAGTCCGCGAACAGCTTTGGTGTTCCTTTGGCACCCTTATAGATCGCAACTTTCCCGTGCGACGTACTGCTGCGGGCGCTCGTCACGGCAAGGTCTCCGGTCGTCGGGTCGACCGCGCAACTGCTTGGGGTCCCGCCCGCACCCCCCAGGATTGCAATCGGACTCGTACCGGCGTGCGCGTACTCGTACGTAACGTGCGAGCCGGGACCGCGATCGGTGACGAACACGTTCTGGGCCTTGTCAACGCATTCGCCACCCGGATCCGACGGCGTCACGAGCACTCCGACGAATTTTAAGGCAGGCAGATACGTATAGACGAGGACGCCGCCGCTGCCGGGGTCGCCGATGTAGAGAAGCGTTTCGCTCCGAGCCTCCGGCAGCATCCACGACCGGCCATACATGCCGTTCGTGCGTGCGGAGCTCTGCTGTACCGGGCCGGGCGGTGCAACTTGCGGTCCGCCGCACCCCGCGAACATTCCAGCGGCCACGCACACTCCGAGCGCGCGTCCAAAATCTTGAACCCTCAGCCGCTGCGAGGCCATAACCAAAGATTTGGTCACTCCGGCCCGCGGGTCCCGCGTCTACGAGCAGTTTGGGGAAGCTCCGCCGCGAAGTAGTTCCATAAGGAAGTCTTACAAGGAGCTCAACGATGTTTCAATTTCCCCGCGGCTGGTCGCGCTTAGCCGTCGCGATGTGCGCCGGCCTTCTCCTCTTGGCCGTCAGCGCCGGCACCGCGCGCTCCGAGGGGCTCTCGGTAACGCGGGCAACATTGCGAAACGGCTTGCGGGTAATTGCGGTCCGCGATCCTTTGGCTCCCGTGGCGCTCGCGATGCTGAACTATCAGGTTGGCTCCAACGAGCAAGACTTTGCGGGGCAGGCTCACGCCCTCGAGCACATGATGTTCCGCGGCAGCGCGACGCTTTCGCAATCCCAAATCGGGGACATCTCGGAGTTGCTCGGCGGCTACTGGGACGCCGACACACAGTCTGAAGTGACGCAATATTTCTTCATGGCTCCCTCGCAGTATCTCGAATTGTTGTTGCGCATGGAAGCCTCTCGGGCGCAAAAGCTTACGTTGGCGCAATCCGATTGGGCGATCGAGCGAGGCGCAATAAAGAACGAGGTCACGCAAGATTATAGCGACCCGGTTAGCCATCTGTTCATCAAGGTCGATCTCACGATGTTCGCCGGCACGCCGTACGGCAACGATGGCCTCGGCACGCTGCGGTCCTTCGACACGCAGATCAACGCGCCGCAACTGCGGGCGCTTTACGACGCTTGGTACCATCCAAACAACGCCATATACGTCATCGTCGGAGACATCAACGGGCCGGCGACTATCAAGCTCGTCGACAAGTACTTCGGTTCGATCCCGGCGGCCACGCTGCCGGCGCGCCGGGCCGTTCATCTACCGGCCCTTACACCTCAGACGATTCGCGTCGACAGCGATCAGCCGTACACCGCGGTCGCCTTAGCCTATCGCTTCCCGGGTTATCGGAGCAAGGATTACGCGGCCGGCCAAATCCTCGAGAGCGTCTTGTCTAGTCAGCGCTCCAATCTGTACGGGCTGGTCGCATCCGGCAAAGCGTTGCAGGCGACGTTCCAGGATTTCGACACCCACCCGCTCGCGGGCTCGGCCGCCGCGACGCTCGTCGTGCCGGTCACGACCACACCGGATGATGCGCTGGCGATGCTGCGCGGCGTCATGCACGGATACGCGCGCGATGGCGTCCCGGCGGCGCTCGTCGACGCGGAAAAACGCCGCGCGATCGCACAAGCCGAGTTCAAGGCCAACTCGATACCGGAACTCGGCTTTCAATGGAGCCAGGCCGTTGCGGTCGAGGGGCTGTCGTCACCCGACGATATCCTCAGCGCGATTCGCAAGGTAACCGTCGCCGACGTCAACCGCGTGCTGCGCGCGTACGTCGTTCCTCGACATGAAATCGTCGGCATCGCCGCGCCGAAGAACGCCGCCGCCGCTGCCGCCGCCGCGTCCTCCGCCGTCCCGGTTGGAAACGAAAACAAGCCCACGCTCCTGCATCACGATCCGCTTCCCGATTGGGCTCAAGCCGCGTTTGCCAACGTCACCGTGCCGGCGTCGACGATCAACCCCATCGACGCGACGCTGCCCAACGGCATTCGGTTGATCGTCGTGCCGCAGAAAGTATCGCGCACCGTCGTCGTCAGCGGCTCGATCGATACCAATGAAGCGATGCAGGCGCCGCCGGGCAAGGACGGCATTGCCGACATTACGTCCGGGCTGCTTCCCTTCGGCACGACGTCCCGCGGCCGTCTGGCGCTACGGGCTGCGCTCGACGCGATCTCCGCGGAAGTGACGGCCGGAACCCAATTCTCACTCACCGCCTTGTCCAAGGACTTCGATCGCGGCGTGGCGATCCTCGCCGACGAAGAATTGCATCCGGCGTTCCCCGCGCCTGGCTTCGCCGCGCTAAAACGCGAGCAACTTGGAGCCGTCAAGGGCCAAATCGCCTCTCCCGAGCACCAGGTGGCCGTGGCGCTGAACAAGGCGCTCTATCCGCCGGCCGATCCGGCTCAGCGCTTTCCGACGCCGCAAACGATCGGTTCGATTGCCCCCGCCGACGTCACAGCCTATTACGCGTCGGTTTACCGGCCCGATATGACCACGATCGTCGTCGTAGGCGACGTCGATCCACAGCACGCTCGGGACGTTGTCACAAAATACTTCGGCAGCTGGACGGCGACGGGCCCCAAGCCCGCGGTTGCCATGCCGGTGGTCCCGAACAACGCTGCAGCGAGCGCGGTCGTGCCGGACAAAGAGCGCATCCAATCCCAAGTGCAACTCGTCCAGGTACTGTCGCTCACCCGGACCGATCCCGACTATCCGACGATTGCCGTCGCAAATGAATCGCTGGGTGCCGGCGGCAGCTCGATCCTGTTCCACGACGTGCGCGACGTCCACGGTTTGGTTTACGACGTGCACACGGAGGCAGATTTCCGCAAACATCGTTCGACGTTTGCGATCCATTTCGAGTCCGACCCCACTAAGATCGAGCAGGCTCAATCCCTGATCATGGCCGATCTTAACGCGCTTTCGACCGCGGGATTGCAACCGGACGAGTTGGCTCGCGGCAAGGCATCCCTCATCTCCAACGTGCCGATGCGCGTCGTGAGTTTCAGCGGCATCGCCAGGCAACTGATCCGCTTCGCGGAGCTTGGATTGCCGCTCGATCAGGCGACGATCGACGCGCGCAACGAGATTGCGGTAAGCAACGATCAGATCATCGCGGCGGCGCACAAATGGTTGCGACCGAACGACTTCGTGCGCGTGATACTCGGACCGGCACCCTAGGTCTTCAGCTGGCCGGCCGACCGAAGGCGATAGGCAAATATCGGGGCCGAGCGGAATCATCGCGCGTCATGATAGTTTCTCGTTCGTGCCGCGCGGCGGCGAGCTTCTGTGCGGCCGTCGCCACGCTCGCGGGTTGCTCGCTCGGATCGCAATCATCCATACCGTACATGCAGCATAGCTTGGCGTTGCAGGGACTCAATTCAACCGGCGCGGGCAAGATCAAGCACATCGTGTACATCGTCCAGGAAAACCGCAGCTTCGATAATATGTTCCAAGGCTATCCGGGCGCCGACACCGTCTCCAGGGGCAAGAATTCACAGGGCCAAAGAATTAAGCTGCGCCCGTGGAGTTTGGCGAACCAATACGTCATCGATCACTCGGACTATTCGATGTTCGCCGCCTGCGACGGAACCGGAGTGATTCCGGGCACGGACTGCCGCATGGACGGTTTCGACAACGAGCCGGGATACGGCGGACCGCCCCATCGCGAGTACGTCTACGTGCCTCACAGCGAATCGAAGCCGTACTTCGACATGGCCCACGAGTGGGTCTTGGCCGACCGGATGTTCCAATCGCAGCTCGACGAGAGCTTCACCGCGCACCAGTACATCATCGCCGCCCAAGCGGACTGGACCGTCAACTTGCCGGCGAGCTATTGGGGATGTCAAGGCGGCCCGAGCGACACGATCCCGACGCTCTTGCCCGGGCGAAAGCGTGGTCCATACATACAGGCCTGCTTCAACTATCAAACCTTAGGAGACGAACTGGACAAAGCGCATCTCTCGTGGCGCTTCTACGCTAGTGCGTACGGCAGCCGCTCGAGCGGCACCGGCGGAACCTGGTCCAGCTATCAGGCCGTCCGACACATCTACCACGGGAACGACTGGAAGAAAGACGTCATCTCGCCGAACTGGAAGTTCATCACGGACGTGCGTGCGGGGAAACTCGCGAACTTCACGTGGATCACACCGGTTTGCGCGGACTCCGATCACGTCAACTGCCCCGGGGGCTACGGCCCGTCCTGGGTTTCCGCCCTCGTCAATACGGTCGGGAAGAGCAAGTTCTGGGACTCGACGGCGATCTTCGTGCAGTGGGACGACTGGGGCGGTCTGTACGACCACGTCGCTCCGGCGCACGAGAACCGCGACAGTTTAGGCTTTCGGGTTCCGCTGCTGATCATTTCACCGTATGCGAAAAAGGACTTCGTTTCGCACGTCCACTACGAAACGGCGAGCGTCTTGCGTTTCGCCGAAGATCTGTACGGGCTCGACCAGCTTGCCCCGGCCGATCGGCGCGCGAACTCGCCGGCGGGGGACTGTTTCGATTTCTCGCAGGCGCCGCGCCGATTCGTGAAGATCGCGGCCCCGCTGCCTCCGAAGTTCTTCATGGGGCCGCTTCCCAACGACTACTTCGCCCCCGATTACGAATAGGGCCGGCCGTGCGGCGCCCTACCCGAACCGTCCGGTGATGTAGTCCTCGGTTCGGCGGTCGCTGGGCTTGGTGAAGAGCCTGGCCGTATCGTCCACCTCGATGACGCGCCCCGTTCCGGTTTCGTCGGCCAGCATGAACGCCGCGACGTCCGAAACGCGCGCCGCCTGCTGCATGTTGTGCGTCACGGCGACGATCGTGAACTGCTCGGCCAGCGACGACATCAGTTCTTCGATCACCGCCGTCGCGATGGGATCGAGCGATGCGGTCGGCTCGTCCATCAATAACACTTCCGGCTCGGCCGCAACCGCACGCGCGATACAGAGACGCTGCTGCTGACCTCCGGAAAGGCGCAGCGGGCTGCTCCTGAGCTTGTCCTTCACTTCATCCCACAGCGCGGCCGCCCGCAGGGCGCGCTCTGCAACCTCGAGGCGCTGCCGACTGGAGAGCCTTTGACCGCCGCTCGCAACGGCGTTGTCCAAGATCGAAAGCGTGGGAAAGGGATTGGGGCGCTGAAACACCATGCCGATGCGCCGGCGTATCGCCATTGGATCTACGTCGCCCGCATAGATGTCTTGACTCTCCAACAAGACACGCCCCTCGACGCGAGCGTCAAAGCTCAGCTCGTGGATCCGATTGAAGCAGCGTAGCAGTGTCGTCTTACCGCAGCCCGACGGGCCAATCAACGCCGTCACCGCTTTGCGCCGAAACGCGAGCGAGACGTTGCCGACGGCCTTGCGTGGCCCGTAGTATGCGCTCAGGTTATCGGTAGCAAGAATCTCCTCGGTGCCCGGCGCGGCGCTCATCTATTGAGACCACGCATCGCGCGGCTTAACATCAGGCGCGCACCCAAGCTCAGGACAAAAACCGCTACGATCAGCACCAACGCCCCACCCCACGCCTGCGCCTGCCAACTTGGATACGGCGAGATAGCGTAGGTAAAGACCTGGAGCGAAAGCTCCGCCATAGGATTGCTGGGATTGCTCTCCCAAAATTGGCTGCCGAAGGCGGTAAAGAGCAACGGCGCGGTCTCACCTGTGACGCGCGCGATAGCGAGTAACAACGCGGTGATAATCGCCGGCATCGCCGTTGGAATCACGATCCGCATCGTAGCCCGAAAATTTGACATACCGAGGGCCAGCGCACCTTCGCGCACGGTCTGCGGCACCGAGCGGATCGCCTGCTCCGACGTACGCACCAGCAGCGGCAGCATCAACATCATGAATGCAAACGAGGCAGAAAATGCCGAGAAGTGCTTGAAAGGTGCAACTAAGACGGCGTACGCAAATAGGCCGATCGCGATACTCGGGACGCCCGATAGCACATCAGAAAGAAACCGTAACGCCTCAGGTACGGGGCCGCGTCCGAACAGAGCGAGGTAGATTCCAGTCAACAGGCCGATAGGTATCGCCATCGCGGTCGCAGTGCCGATGATGATGAGCGAGCCAAGGATCCCATTGCCAACGCCGCCGCCGGGCACGCCGACCGGGTGCGGCAGTTCCGTTAGGAACGTCCAGTTGACCGCACCGATCCCTTGGACGACAACGTAACCGAGAATTACCAGCAACGCCCCCGCAGCCAACGCCGCGCAGCCCAGCGCCAACCCCGTTCCTAACGAGGCGTAAATACGCCGCCGGCCCAGGCGACGATATCGCGGTGAGAGTCGGCGTTCGAGTAATGCGTCGCTCGACATGGCCATCGCGCTAGGTGGGCTCCGAACCGCGCACGCTCCAAATCATGAGCCGCGCGAGCCCGTTGACGATCATGCTTACGAAAAACAGGATTAGCCCGAGTTCGATCAGCGCGCTGATGTAGATGCTGGTCGTCGCCTCGGTGAACTCGTTCGCGATCACGCTGGCCAGCGTATATGATGGCGCAAACAACGACGCAGAAATCTCCGGCCGGTTACCGATCACCATCGTCACGGCAATCGTTTCGCCGAGAGCACGTCCAAGAGCAAGCACGCATGCACCGAAAATCCCGATGCGGGCTGCCGGCAGGACAACGCGCATCGCCGTCTCCCACTTCGTGGTGCCGAGCGCCGTCGAGGCCTCGCGTAGGTCGCTCGGTATCGCTGCGATCACGTCGCGCGAGATCGCGGTGACCGTCGGAACGATCATAAGAGCAAGGATGATGCCACCCGTGAGCAGGCCGACGCCGTAGATGGGGCCGGAAAACAGGGGCATCCATCCCAAGGCGTGTTGCAGCGCCGGTCCGATTGCCGTTCGCACGAATGGCGCAAGCACGAAGAGCCCCCAGAGGCCGTAGACGACGCTAGGCACGGCTGCCAGCAGCTCGATCAGAAACGACAGCGGCGTGGCCAGCCAGCGCGGCGCGAAATCGGCCAGAAAGACCGCCGCCATGATCCCGACGAAAGCGGCGAGCACGATAGCGATGAAGGAGGTCACGACCGTGCCATAGATCATCGGCAGCGCGCCGAACTTGCTGGTACTTGGATCCCAGGCGCTCTTCCAGATAAACGACGGCCCGAAGGCCGCAATGGACGGCCACGAACCGAGCACGAGCTCGACGAAGAGTCCCACGATCAGCAGCGCAAAGAGAATGCTCCCCCCGTAGACGATCGCGGCAAAGCCGCGATCGACGGGGCTCACGAAGCGTGCTAGGCGTCGAAACTGCGGTTCAGCGTTTTGCAATCAGTGTTGCATTTGTTTGAGCGTCGCTTGCGCTGCAGCCTGCACGTTCTTGGGCAGGGGTACGTAATCGACCGACTTCGCATTGGACTGCCCCTGCGGTCCGACGAGCCACGACAAGACGCTATAGAGCAACTTTGCGCGACCCGCATCCGCCGGCTTCTTGTAGACTACCACCCACGAGTAGCCCGAGAGCGGATACGAGTTGGCGCCGACGGCATCCACGATCGAGAAATTCGTCGAGCTCACTTCGGGCTTCGAGGCCGCGGCCGCGGCAACGGTATCTTCGGAGCATGCGACCCACTTGCCGGCGCGGTTCTGCAGCTCGGCGGCGGGCATGTGATTTTCGACGACGTAGGCCAGTTCGACGTAGCCGATCGCACCCGGTGTGCTGCGCACCTGTCCGGCTACGCCCTCATTGCCTTTCGCGCCGACTGCGCTGGGCGCCGGCCACGAAACGCTCTTCCCAACGCCGACCTTGCTCTTCCATTCCGGCGAGACGTGACTGAGAAAGTCCGTGAAGATGTAGCTCGTGCCCGAGCCGTCCGAACGGTGCACCACCACGATCGGCATGTCGGGCAGCGTCACGCCGTGATTCAGCTTGGCGATCTGAGGGTCGTTCCATTTGATGATCTTGCCGAGATAGATGTCGACCACAACCTGGCGGGTGAGGCGAATCGTCGCCGTCACGCCGGGCAGGTTATAGGCTACCGCCGCGCCGCCGAGCGCAACGGGAATCTGCAGCACCGGCTGTCCGGCCCGGTCGAGTTCCTGCGCGTTCATCGGAACGTCGGTCGCACCGAAGTCGACGTTCTTGGCGGTGAACTGTTGGATGCCACCGCCGCTGCCGATGGACTGATAGTTGACCGTCACATCCGGATTCTTTTGGTTATAAATGTAGAAGGCTTTCGAAAAGAACGGGTAGTCGAAGCTCGATCCGGCCCCGGTCAGCTGCGTTGCGGCGGCCGCCGGTGCGGTAAGGGCCGCGGCGACGGCGAGCGCGCCGATCCGGCGAATGAACGATCCTGTCACTGAAAAAGCTCCTTTTGACGAAGAGAAGAGCACCCTACGTTTCATCGTGAGGGGAACGTTTTAGTTGTAATGCAGCTCCATTAACCCCACGTTAAGGCCCCAAGCGCACCGCTCCCAGCATCGCCACAGCCTCCCTATGTCATCCTGAGCGGAGCCGAAGGACGAAGGATGACCAAGCTACTTGCTCCGAAGCCGCCCCCGATGATCGCGGAAACCGATGCGAAGGATCGCCGGCCATCGCTTGCCGAGCTGCGCCATACCGCAGCGCACGTGCTGGCCTACGCCGTGCAGGACCTCTTTCCGGAGGCCAAGCCCACCATTGGCCCGGCGATAGAGAACGGGTTCTACTACGATTTCGACCGCCCTACGGCGTTCACGCCCGAGGACCTGGAGCGCCTCGAATCGCGCATGCGGGAGATCGTGGCCGACGACTACCCGATGATCGGCCGGCAGGTCACACGCGACGAAGCGATCGCCGCGTTCAAGGACAACCCTTACAAAGTTGAGATCGCTCGCGAGATCCCCGCCGATCAGCCCATCACCCTTTACTCGATCGGCCAGTTTACCGATCTGTGTCGCGGCGGTCACGCGGATTCAACCGGAAAAATCGGCGCCTTCAAGCTCACCAGCGTCGCCGGGGCGTACTGGCGCGGCGACGAGCATAACCCGATGCTCCAACGCATCTACGGCACCGCCTGGTACGACCGCGCCGAGCTCGAGGCGTACCTGGCGCGTCTCGAAGAAGCGCAGCGCCGCGACCATCGCAAGCTCGGCGCGGAGCTCGACCTCTTTTCTATCGAAGAGGATGCCGGCGGCGGTCTGGTTTTTTGGCATCCCAACGGCGCGATCGTGCGCGGCATCATCGAGAACTTCATCCGCGAAGGTTTGCGCGAACGCGGCTATCAACCGATCGTAACCCCGCACATCGTCAGCGAGCGCCTCTACGAAATTTCCGGGCACCTCGAAAACTTTGGGGAGAGTATGTTCGGCCCAATCGAGGTTGAGAACCAGCGCTTCCGTCTCAAGCCGATGAACTGCCCCGGTCATATCTTGATTTATAAGAGCCGCTTGCGCAGCTACCGCGACCTACCATTGCGATTTTCGGAGTTTGGGACGGTCTATCGCTTTGAACGCTCCGGCGTGTTGCACGGGCTCACGCGCGTGCGCGGTTTCACGCAGGACGACGCGCACCTTTTCTGCACGACCGATCAGCTGCAAGCCGAGTTCGAGCAAACGCTCGACGAAGCGATACGCTTGATGAAGGCCTTTGGCTTCAGCGAATTTCAGTACGTGCTTTCGCGCCGCTCTGCCGAGGACCGAGCCGATACCGATGCGATCGCCGAGCAAGCGATTCGCAACGCGCTCGAGCGTTACGAGCTGCCCTTCGAGGTCGACGAAGGCGGCGGCGCGTTCTACGGTCCCAAGCTGGACGTCAACGTCCGCGACGCGCTCGGCCGTCCCTGGCAGCTGGGCACGGTGCAAGTTGATTTCGTTCTGCCGGCTCGCTTTGGATTAAAATATCGAGCGGCCGACGGTCAGGACCACTGCCCGGTCATGATCCATCGGGCACTTGCGGGTTCGTTGGAACGTTTCTTCGGTATCCTAATCGAGCACTATGGTGGCGCGTTCCCCGCCTGGCTGGCGCCGATTCAAGTGGTTGTCGTGCCGATTTCGGAACACCAAGCAAGCTACGCTCGCGAGGTCGAGACGCGGCTCGCGGCGGCGGGCTTTCGGGTGAAACTGGACGAAACTAATGAGAAGCTCGGATACAAAATCCGCCACTGGAAAACGCAGAAAGTACCCTACATCTTGGTGGTGGGTAAGCAAGAGGTTTCAGACCGCACCGTGAACGTCAATCAACGCGGAATCGACGAGAAGCGCACGATTTCGATTGAATCCTTCGTCGAGGAGTTACACGCAGTCGTAGAGGCGAAGGGGTAACGTGATGAGATGTGATGGCCGCGCCGTTTTCGCGGGGCTTGCGCTGATATTGGCGTCGTGTCAAGGTTCGGGGCTCGACAGCGGCGGCATGGGCGACATGGCGCCGCCCGTATCGCAGTCCGGCTCGATCGGCGGCATGAACGGCGGCGGGTTCCCCAACGGCGCGAACGGGCAGATGGCCGGCCCGACGACCGGGCCTAACGGTCGCGAAGAGCTCGCGAATCCGGGCGCGACGCTTGCCCCCAATGAAGCGCAGTATCCGGTCGGGCAGGGCCCGAGCGGAATGAAATGCCCGAGCGTGCTGCAGTTCAATCAGCAGTATGGCTGCACGCTGGCCTTCAACATCCCGCCGCCCTCGCCGGCTCCGTCGTCCAACGGTAAGAGCACGCCCAAACCGACGCCCAGCCCCACGCCTACGCCGACTCTCACTCCCTCCGACACCGATAACAGCGACGACGGCGACGACACTCCGACGCCCTCACCCACTCCGCTTGGAACGATAACCATGCAGATGGAGCCGCTGCCGCGCGACGTACCCGCCATGACGAATCCTAATCCGCTCTTCATGCACGTCACACCGCTCGTCGCGATTCGGCTGCAGAGCAACACGGACTTCCAACTCAACGGCTCGGCCTCGGTGCAGTACACGCTTCCGGCAATCCAATACACCGGACGAGTCTTCGGTTTGCAACTCTATAACGAGAGCGTCGTCCGCGGAAAGCGAACCGACCAGCTCCTCGCAAACTACGCGAAGTTTACGACCCCCCAAGGCCAAACGGTTGGGTTTTCGTTCTCCGTACCAAAAGTGACGGTACGGCACACCCAAATTTGGTTGCTCGCGATGTACGGCGCTCAACTACCCCCCGGCACCACGCCCACACCATCGCCGACACCCTCTGCGACGGCGTCCCCGAGCAGCTCCCCCTAGCCGAAGGCTGCGTCGCGCCTCTCCTTCCGCACGAAATGCCCCACGAGGCTGAGCACGACGACAAAACCAAGAACAACGGCGGTCACGATTGCCATTGCCGCGGCGTAGTTGAAAGCGCCGTTGGGTAAAATCCAACGTTGTGCGAGCGTGGCTTCGAGCTGCGCGACGCCGGCGGCGATCAGGTTGCCCAACTGATAACTGAGCCCAGGAAACGTGCCGCGCACGCCGGGCGGGGAAAGCTCGTTGAGGTGCGCGGGAATGACGCCCCACGCGCCTTGCACCATAAACTGCATCAAAAACGCGCCCAGGCCGAGGAGCGCGATGCCCGGGCTGAACGCCCATAGCGGGATCATGCACGCGGCAAGGGCCGCGCTAAGCATCATGACGGTGCGTCTTCCCAACCGCTGCGAAAGCGCACCGCACGCAACGCCCCCCGCGATCGCGCCGAATGCGGCCACGATGGCGAGCGTCGAGGTCACTGCAGTCGTAAAACCGCGCTGCTTCTGCAAGAACGTCGCGTAGAGATCTTGCGTCCCATGCGACATCGCATTCATCGCCGCCATCAAGAGAATGGCATAGATGAACAGCGGCCAATGCGCCGCGAACGACTTCAGCAAGAGTCCCGCCGGCGGTGCAACGCGCTGCGCTTCGCGTGCCAGCCAAACCGGCGACTCCGGCACGTTCTTGCGGATGTAAAAAATAAGCAGCGCCGGCAGCACGCCGATGATGAAGAGGCCGCGCCAACCCCAATGCGTGTACTGAAAGACGAAGAAATATATCAACGCCGCCAAGAGGAAGCCGACCATATATCCTTCTTGCAACAGTCCGCTGAACGTGCCGCGGCGCTGCGGCGGCAAGGCTTCCATCGCCATCGCGGCGCCGAGCCCCCATTCGCCGCCCATCGCCACGCCGTAGAGTGCGCGTAAAACTAAAAAGACGGTAAAGTTCGGCGAGAACGCCGTCAAAAGTTCGATTACCGAATAAAATGCGATGTCGATCATCAACGGCGTGCGCCTGCCGTAGCGGTCGGCGATCCACCCAAAGAGCAGTGCGCCAAGCGGGCGGCACATCAGCGTCAGCGTGATCGCAAACGTCACTTCGGCGACCCCACGGCCAAAACTGGTGGCAATTCGCGAAATGACGAACGTTAGGAGAAAAAAATCGAACGCATCGAGCGTCCAGCCCAAAAAGCTCGCAACAAACGTTCTGCGCGCCGCCTTGTCCGTCACTCTAAAGAGTTTGTTCTACTCCGGATCGCCGCGCTGTACCGGCGCGCGCTGCCGCTCGAAAAACTGAATCGAGTAGCGCGAGTGGATTTGCTTGAATGCACGCGGCGTTTGCGCGTAGTTGAAGACGTCGCCGATGCTGGCGGCACGCGCGTCGGTCGTGTTCAGGCGTCCCAGGCCAAAGTTATCCTCGACGTAGCGCAGAATGCTGCCGAACTCGTATTGCGTGTGCGAGATGTAGCCGCCCTCACTAGACTGCCCCGCGATTGCGTAGGGTGAAACGACTAAGCACGGGACGCGAAAACCCAAGCCGCCGAGATTGTCTCCGAACTGCTGGGGCACGGCATTATCGTAGAAACCGCCCCAATCGTCCCAGATAACGAAGATCGCGGTTGAATCCCAATACGCGCTTTCGCCGATCGCGTCGACGACGCTGGCCACCCAGGATGGTCCGTTGTCGACTTTCTCCCCGGGATGATCGTCTTCGTTGTCCTCGGGAATGACCCATGAGACCTGCGGGAGCATCCCGCCGGCGATGTCCGAAAAGATTTTCGTTTCCGGCATCGCAACGTTGGTACCCCATTCGGGGCCATATCGGACGGAAGCGATCACGTCGAAGGCGTTCAATGTGTCGCCGGCGCACAACGGGCATTTCTTGTCCGGGGTGCAGCCGTCCGTCGCGCTAAAGCACGGCGTGTAGTACTTCCACGAAACGCCCTTGGCGTCGAGCAGGTCGCGCAGCGTGGAGTAATAGGCCGGCGACGGGAACTTGGTCGTGCAGGGAAACGGCCCTTGACCTTGGAGGTACTTGCCGCCCGACGTTATCAGCGACGTTACGGTATTCGATGGCGCGTCGCAGCCCCATGGCTGACCGCCCGGATTGTCGATGATGCTCTCGTACGAGTTGATCGTGGTCGCGCCGCGAATCAGGTCCTGATGCGCGGTGAAACTGCCGCTGCCTTGCGTCTGAAACATGTGGTCGGCGAGGACCCATTGGTCGGCGATCGCCCAGTACGGCTGAATCTGATCTTCCTCGACGTACTGATAGACGGCCGTATCCACTTGCTTCCCTGGATGTTTGCAGACGCCGTAGTGAACCAGGTTAAACCCGTCCATCTTGCCATGGTCGTACGACGTTTCGAACGCGGCATGACAGTGCTGGATGTCGCTTGGCATGACCAACGGATGCGATTGAAGCGGCGTCCACTTATCGACGTACTTACCGCCTCGGCTCAATCTCATCTTGCCGCGCGTCGCACCGTCGGCGCCCGGAAAAAGCGCGAAGAGATTATCGAAGCTTCGGTTCTCTTGAACGATCAGGACGACGTGCTGGATCGGGGAGCTTCCCGACCCGGATCGCAACGTGCTCTTCAGCGGCGCTCCGCCCGGTCCGATGGGCACTTGCGACCCGCCGCAGCCTGCGAGCATCGCAAACAGCGCGCCCAAGCAGAGCACGCACCAAGGATTTACTTTGCCGGGCTGACGGCCGCGCCCCATGGAGATTTCAAGCCGCCGATGGTTTTGACGTGTGAGCCCCCCGACGGGTAGTTCCAAACCATAGCGTTCGTGCCGTCGTCATTTGGCGCGATGACCTTCGTGCCTTGAATCCAAAACCCGATCGGGTAGTTCGAACCGTGGAGATCGGTCTTGCCGATCGTGGTGCCACTTTCTCCGCTAATGCTGAATCGATAGATGACCTTGGATTCGTAATTTCCGACCGCAATATTGCTACCGTCCCACTGAACGGCACCGCCGTAGCTGATCTGCTCGTCCAGCGTTATATTGGTAAACGATGATTTTCCAGCGGGAAGCTCGGCAAACTTAAACTTGCCGCCGCTCATGCCGTCGAGGTAAAGGTCGCCCTTAGCGTCGTACCCGCAGAAAAGATAGTAGATGATATCCGGGTCCCTGTAACGCCGTGGCTCCCCTTTGGCGTGATGAAAGATCAGAACGTTGCCCGGACCGGTATACGGAGTGCTGATGTTCGTGACGGCGAGGTTTCCGGTCTTTGGGTCGACGGAACAGTCGCTCGGCTGGTCGTGAGGATCTTCAAGGATTGCCCTCGGCTGCTTTGCCCCGTGCCGGTATTCAAAGATTTTGGACGCGGATAAATCCGGCACGAAGACGTCGCCCTCTTTGTCCACGCACATCGCCTGCGGACGCACGAAATCCGACAACGTTCCCTTGAGCTTTCCTTGGGGATACGAGTAGACGTTAACGTTGCCGGTTCCGACTTCCGAAACGTAGAGAAGGCTTTGCCCAACCGCGTCAGGGGCCATCCACGAATGGCGGCCCACATCTTTTGCGATCGCCCGACCCAGCGTTTGGGCTACGGGCGCTACCGTAAGCGGGGGCTGCCCCCCGCCACAGCCGGCGAGCAGCGCCGCGCTCGCACAAAAGCCTATGCCGGGCGTCCAAAGCCGTCGACCTAACGTCAAACTCATCCGCTCTCCATCGGTTGCGCCTGCGCTTCTTGCAATTTCAAGACTGTACGCACTGTCGAAAAAAGCCCAGGGCGCTAAAAAACTCGGGTTGCGGTGCTATTGCGCCCCGGGCAGGGCGCCTCCCTCCAAGGGCCCCGGACCGTCGCAGGCTCAGGCAAACTCCGCGTGTGTCTGACGCAACCGCTGGCGCAAGTGCCGGACCCCCTGCGCGTGGATCTGCGAGACGCGCGATTCCGAAACCCCGAGCTCACCCTTGATTTCCTTGAGCGTCCGACCGTTGAAATAGTAGCCGCGAATGACGACCCGCTCCTGGGGCAGCAGCGAGTCCACCGCGCTAACCAACTCCTCTCGAAGCTCGCCCCTCTCGACTTCGCCGCCCACGTCGCTGGTCTGGTCCTCCAGGGAATCGGCGATGGGAACGTCCTGGCCCCGGATGTTCGAGCGAAGCTGCTCGAGCGACACGAGCGAACTTCCGCGGACGCGTTGCAGGATCTTGTCGAGTTCGCGCACCGAAAGCTTGAGCCGCTGCGCCAATTCGTCTTCGCGCGGAGCGCGGCCGAATTCAGACTCGAGCGCTTCGTAGGCGCGGTCGAGCTCGCGGGCTCGCTGCCGTACGCTGCGCGGAACCCAGTCCAACGCGCGTAGCGCGTCGATTATTGCACCATTGATTCGCGTGATGGCGTACGATTCGAACTTCACGGCGCGCGAACTGTCGTATTTTTCGATCGCATCCATCAATCCGAACACGCCATCGTTGATGAGGTCGTTGATATCGACGCTTGCTGGAAGGCTCACCGAAATTCGCCCGGCCGCGTACTTTACCAGGTGAAAGTACTTATGGATAGCCTCTTCGCGCGAAAGGCCTAAACTACTCACGGCATCCGATGGTCCGAAGCCCAAAGCGCAAGGCCTCGAAATACAGATACAGGCGCTCGTTCATCGTTCGCTGACAATCCTCTTTGAGCAATACCTCGCCCAAAGCCGGAGTCCTCGCGAGCTGCGAAAAGAGCAACGCATAGCGGCGGGGCCGCTGCTCGAGGTAGCGCATGAGCCGCACGCGATGTGCGAGTCGGCGTGCGAAGCGTTCCTTGAGAAGTGCGGAGTAGCGCACGCTCGCACGCTGCGAGCGCTTCCCGACGAGCGCCGCCTCGGCTGCAAATCGACCGCTCATCGCCGCTTCAAAGATACCCCCACCGTTGGTCGCATCCACCAATCCCGCCGCGGTGCCGCCGACCAGGACGTTACCAACGCCGAGGGTTGGACGCGGCATGCCGTCGTAGAGCAAGTGTCCCTCGCTCTTGATGGCAGACACGCCGGCATGCGCGTATAGCCGCTCGCGCACGCGCTCGGTAAAGTCGTCGAGTTCGGCGCGCAATGCGTCGCCCGCGATCTTGCCCATCATCCCAAGACCGATGGCCAAGTGATCGCGCTTAGGAAACATCCACGCAATGATTTGGGACGGGCCGACGGCGAAAAACACCACGCGGGCCGAGATGGTTCGGCGCTCGCCGCTCGTGAGGTCTGCGTATTCGACGGTCGAACCATCGCCGTCGCGCCGAATCGACCGAAACAGCGTACGCCTCCGAATCTCGGCGCCTTCGCGCGCGGCCAAGTCGGCCATCGCTCCGTCCAGCTCGTCGCGCGTGCTCGTGTGCCCGGGTCCGAAGAACAGCTCGTGCTCGGCGCCGTTTCCGTCAAACAGCGCAAGGCGCGGGGTATCGCAATGGACGAGCCTTCGGGACAGATTGAAGGTCTCGCAAAACCCGGGCCGCGGCCCGGCGGCGCAGACCGCTTTTTCCCAATGATCGCGTCTCGCTCCGGGACCGTGGTTTGGATCCCGGCCCGAGCGGCTTCGCGCGCCGCAGTCGCCCCCGCCGGCCCGCAGCCAATGACCAAAAAATCCGCGCTTTCCGTCGCTTTCATTCCGAAAAGCGTTCCGCGTTCGGAACCCCTTCTTATCCTCGCTTTTGCCCGCGCCACACCAGCGATAGGACTTGCGCGTCCCCCCGGAGTAGGCAAGCCGGTCGGCCCTCTGGGGCCCCTATTTTTACTTCGACATTAAGGACGAGAATGACGGCACAGACAGTGATTGTAAGCGGGCTGATCGGAGGCATCCTCGCCGTGCTCTACGGCGTCGCACTGACGTTTTGGGTGCTTGCCCAGCCTGCCGGCAACCAGCGGATGCGCGAGATCGCGGCCGCAATCCAGGAGGGCGCGATGGCCTTCCTCCAGCGGCAATACCGAACGATCGGCATCGTTGCGATCGTGCTCGCAATCGTCATCCTTTTCGCGCCTACGCTTGGGAAGGAAGCCGCCATCGGCTTTTTGATCGGCGCGATCTTGTCCGGCGCCGCTGGATTCATCGGCATGATCGTTTCGGTGCGCGCCAACGTTCGTACCGCCGAAGCCGCACGCAGCGGTCTGGGGCCGGCGCTCAACGTTGCATTTCGCGGCGGATCGGTTACCGGAATGTTGGTAGTGGGACTGGGCCTGCTCGCGGTTTCCGGTTATTATGCGATCCTGTTGCGCGTCAACAACGGCGACGCCGCGACGTCACTCAACGCGATGGTCGGCCTCGCCTTCGGATGTTCGTTGATCTCGGTTTTTGCGCGTCTGGGCGGCGGAATCTATACGAAGGCCGCCGATGTCGGCGCGGACCTGGTCGGAAAAGTCGAGGCGGGAATTCCGGAGGATGATCCGCGCAATCCGGCCGTCATCGCCGACAACGTCGGCGACAACGTCGGCGACTGCGCCGGCATGGCTGCCGATCTCTTCGAGACGTACTGCGTCACGACGGTCGCCGCGATGCTGCTCGGCAGTTTGGTCTTTGGCTCGAGGCTCCCTGGCGCGATCACGTTTCCCATCCTGCTCGGCGCGATTTCGATCGTCGCCTCCATCATCGGCGCAATGTTCGTGGGTGTCGGTAAGGTGAGCCGGGGTAAGATCATGACGGCGCTCTACCGCGGCATGACCGTTGCCGGCGTTTTGGCGCTCGTGGGCTTTTACTTCGCCGCAGAGCGCGTCTTCGGCGGAACCAATCTCGTCAGCGCGACGGGGATCTTCGTCTGCGCTCTGGTCGGAGTCATCATCACGGGGTTGATCACGTTCATCACCGAGTATTACACCGGCACGCAGTTTCCACCGGTGCAGCGCATCGCTAAAGCTTCGATCACCGGCCACGCCACCAACATCATCGCTGGTCTGGCGGTCTCCATGCAGGCAACGGCGTTGCCCGCGATCGTGATCGTCGTCGGGATCCTCGTCAGCTATGCGATGGCCGGCGTCTACGGCGTCGGCATCGCCGTGATGGCGATGCTGTCGCTCGCGGGCATCGTCGTGGCGATCGACTCGTTCGGGCCGATCACCGACAACGCAGGCGGCATCGCCGAAATGGCCGACATGCCCGCCGAAGTACGCAGCGTCACCGATCCGCTCGACGCGGTCGGCAACACGACCAAGGCCGTCACCAAAGGCTACGCGATCGGATCCGCAGCGCTTGCCGCGCTGGTGCTCTTTGCGTCGTTTCTCCAGCAGCTGACCAACCACAAATGCCCCGGAACGGACGCGACGTGCATTGCGGCTGTGCGCAACCTCTTCGCGATCGGGAATCCGTTCGTTCTGGCGGGCCTCTTCATCGGCGGCCTGTTGCCATATATCTTTGCGTCGCTTTCGATGGAAGCCGTCGGGCGCGCCGGCGGCGCGGTCGTCGAAGAAGTTCGGCGCCAGTTCCGCGAGATTCCCGGCATCATGGAGGGCACCGCACGTCCGGACTACGGAACCACGGTAGATATCGTAACGCGCTCCGCGTTACGCGAAATGATCGTGCCGGCGCTGATCCCCGTGGGCGTTCCGTTGCTCGTCGTATTACTCTCGTACTTCAACGTTTTGCCCGGCGATACCGGCGCGCAGATGATGGGCGGCATCCTCGTCGGCTCGATCGTTACCGGCTTCTTCGTCGCGATCTCGTTTACGTCGGGTGGCGGCGCATGGGACAACGCCAAGAAATACATCGAAGACGGACACTACGGCGGAAAAGGTTCGCTCGCGCATCAGGCGGCCGTCACCGGCGATACCGTCGGCGATCCTTACAAAGACACCGCCGGCCCTGCAATCAATCCGATGATCAAGGTGCTCAACATCGTCGCGCTCCTGCTCGTCGGCTTCCTGGTGCACTAGCGCTCGCTCGGCTCAACCTTGTCGCCCTGAGCAGCGAGCGAAGGGGTTGTCTCGTTTTTGGGTATGGAATCATAGCGAGATCCACGGAGGTGACGACGTGAGAGAGGCCAGCGAACGTATAAGTCCGGAAGCCATTAGTAGGATGATTGCGGAAGGTGTGGCGGCAGAGGTAGCGCGGACCATCCGCTGCGCGACGCACGGAGCAAAGCCGCTCGTTGCCATCGTCCACGCGGAGCCCAACGGCCTGGAGTACGCCATATCCGGCTGCTGCAACGATTTACGAAAGGAAACCCGAAGGGCTATCGACGACCTGCTCGGTGCCGAACAATCTCAAGCCTCCGATCGGCGCCCTTAGCGCAACGGTACGCCCGGCCGCGCTGAACGGGATCGGCCCGGTCGCTGGAAAACACGTCAAGCGCGTCGTTTCGTGGAAGGTCTGGTTCGGCGCGGACGGAGCGGAAATGCAAAACGCCCAGAGATGGGGGACTCGAACCCCCGACCCCTCACGTGAGAAATAAGAGCTCAGCGCAGTCGCGAGCGTGGCGTGGGAACCAACCTCATCATTTCGGTCCGATCCGAAAGCCGAAGGGCGGGCGACGCCAAGTAGGCTTCTAGCGTCGCGGCGCTGGGAAACACGCCGAACCAAACAACCGCGTTAATGCCCTCGCGAACCGGCAGTCGTGGATAGTCGTTGGCGCTCTGCTCCGTGAGGTACCACGCTAAAACGTTACCGCCCGCCGCGCTAACGCTGGACGTCACGCTCTGCTCGAGCCGTGCGACAGCCTCGTCATCCGCAGGCTCGCTCAGGTAGGAAACAACGGAGGCGTAGACTTGGCCCGATGGCTGTTCGGATCCGGTAGGAAACGGTTCTCCGCGCGCCGTCGCAAAACCGGAGTTTGAACGCGCAGGCCGCAGCAGCAACACGTTGTCCGAATCCACGATCGTGGCATTAGCAGCGTTGCGGTGCTTGGCCCACACCGGGCCGTCGTAAAACGCTGCCAAGGATGCGGCGCGGGTCTGCAAATCGGCAAACCCGCGCAACCATACGAAACGGTTCGCATCCCCCAGCACCGTGAAGTGCCCGATAAGGGTCATATCGGCGGCTTCTTGAGTCTCCAGGAACTCCCGTTCGAACAGGGCGACGAGCTCGTCGCGTCGCCCCGGCTGCAGAGTATAGTTCCGAAGCTCGACGATCACTAATTATTCGGCACAGCCAAGAACGTGACCAGCGTAGCTCCCGACGAAGGACAATTTCCGCTTACGAGTTGGCAGGCTTGCCCCGCGATTTCTCCGCGATCGTTGATTCCGCCGACGCTTACGAGTTTGAGCGACGGGTACGTCTGCAGCACGAGTTTCGTAATATCCGTCATCATGCCGCTTTGCCAGACGTAGACGTCCGAGCTCGGAAAAGATACCCCGAGAACGGCGCCGCCGTTGTTGATCGAGGTCGGCTCGCTCAGCTTGTCACCGGGAAGCGTGCCGATCTTCGTCGGCGCGGACGACGGGTCGGTCCAGATCACCGAGATGAAGTTAGGGTTTCCCCCGCGATCGGCCTTGCCGTGACGGTTGAGGAACCCAACGATCTGCCCGCGATCGTTAATTGCCGTCGGCGTATTCCAAGAAATCCCGCCGAGCGTTTGCAGGTCGATCGGCTTGGCATTTTTCCAAAGCACCGCGTGGTGCGCTGTAAAGCGGCCCACGGCCACGTCGCAAATGCCCGAGATGCCGACGACCTCTCCCTCGCTATTGACGGCGGTGGCCGCGCCGTCCGGATCCGTCTTTCCCTTAACCGTCAGCGTGGGCAGCGCTTTCGCCTTGCGCGTCATCGCATTCCAAACGACCGGCAGAAACTGTAGAACTTGCGGCGAGACGCAAGTTGAATCGTGCATCGTCGTTTCGGCCCAACCCGCGATATCGCCACGCTCGTTCATGCCCGCGCCGTATCCGTTGTTTCCGCCCAGCGTCGGCAGCTTCTTCATGTGCCCCGCATGCCAGACGAACGCCAAACACGTATCTCCCGAACTACCGTTATCGGGGAGAAACGCGTGGCAGCTCCAGCTCGTGCTTTCGCCCAACGGGTCCTTCTCCGCCGTCTCGGAGATACCCGAAACGTATCCGCGATCGTTTTCAACCGGCCACTCGACCGCGCTGTTTGGGCCGCCGAGGGTATTAAGATCGGTCACATTTCCATCTTGCCACAGCGCGGCGTGCATGATCGTGTTGCCCGACAAGAAGGACGTACCCATCGGCCAGCCACGATCGTTGATGGAATTGGCGGCGCTATTGGTTCCTCCGAGCGATGGTAAGACCGTGACGGTATATCCGCTGCTGGAACTCCCCGCAGACATGCTCTGACCTGGAATCGCGGCGGTGCTGCCGCTCCCCGAAGAGCAGCCGCAAACGATGAAGAGCGCAATCGTGCACGCTATGAATCTATTTTCCACGCAAACCTCCTAGCAAGAGTTTTGCGGTAAGCGTAGCGGCCACGCCCGGTCGTTGTCGCCCACGTTCGGACGGCCTGGAGCATAATCGGTCACAATCGGCCGCCCGGCGGCGTTACCCATAATTCGACATGTGGCAAGAGCGCGCGTGGAGCAGGCACGAGGACCGCGAAATGGAGTTTCGGGTCCGAACGAGTAGTGCGGGTCGTCACTGGAACGGCTTTGACGCCTACCTTTACGAAGCTTCGGCCGGCTTCTCGGAACAGCAGTTTGTCCGGCACAACGTCAGCATGCAGGTCGGCCGGCCTCTGCTCGTCACGAGCCGCTGCAATGGCGAAAGCGTGCGGCGCCTTCAGGTGCCCGGCGACGTCAAAATCGTCCCACCCGGCGTCCCGCGCGTTTGGGAAACCGAATCGTCTACCGTAAAGCTTTCGATGTACTTGAGCCCGGCGCTGATGTTCTCGACGGCCGATGCCATGGGAGTCGACCCCGACCGCGTCGAGATCGCTCCGCAGCTGCACGTGCAAGACCCTCGCATCGAACACATCGGCTGGGCTGTCAAGGCCGAGCTCGAGACGCCCGAGCCGCTCGGCCGCCTGTATGGCGACGGCCTCGGGCTCGCTCTAGCGGCACATTTGTTGCGAAGGTACGCGCCGGCTCGCGCCGCTAGCGATACCGGCAAGCTTTCGCACCGCCGCCTCGCGGGCGTCTTCGACTTCGTCCAAACCAACATTGCCAGCGATCTTTCGTTATGCGAACTGGCCCAAATCGCAGGCGTCAGCCCGTCGCACTTCAAGACGCTTTTCAAACAAACCGTCGGCGTGCCCGTCCACCAGTACGTAATACGCCGCCGCGTGGAATACGCAGCCGAACTGCTACAAAGTGGCGATCCGCCGCTGGCGGACGTTGCACTGCAGGCCGGGTTCTCCAATCAAAGCCACATGGCGCGCTGCATGCGCCGCATCATGGGCGTAACCCCTGGCACTCTCCGACGTTAACAGGCGTCCGTTAGGACGACGGCGCTTTAACGAGGTCCTCGTATTTTCTCAGTATTACGAGGTAACTCGTGGCGATGAACGCGATCGCAAATGCTAGGAGCGCATCGCCGATCGTAGCGGACAAGCTCCCTCGCTGCGGCATCAAGGCGCGAGCGCCGTAGCGCAAGACGAACGCGGCCGCGAAGATTGCCAGCGTGACCCACGACGATCCGAGGTACATGACGCCTCGCCGGTCGGTCGGCCGCACGTCGGTGTGCAGGCCGCGCAGAATGCCGAACGGGATGCCGGCGAGGCCCCCGACGATCAGGCCGCTAGCTATTTCCCACGGCGCGGCGGGGTTGAGAAGGTTATTGGCATAGATAGCCCAGCCCGTCAGCGCGCAAAGCAGGATCGGCGTGATCCACATGCGCGTCACGCTGATGCGTTGCGGGCGGATTAGCCGAATTGCTAGAATGCCGACCACAACGATCAGCGGCAGCAGTTGTAGCCCCGGCGGAGCGTTCGGGCTGGACTGCGTTACTTGATCTCCACCTTGGCGCCGGCGTCTTCGAGTTTCTTCTTAACCTGCTCGGCTTCGTCTTTGGTAACGCCTTCTTTGACCGCCTTGGGCGCGCTCTCGACGAAGGCTTTGGCTTCGGTCAAACCGAGGCTCGTGAGCTCGCGGACCGCCTTGATGACTTTGATTTTTTCCGGTCCGATTTCGGCTAGGACCACGTCAAATTCGGTTTTCTCGGCTGCCGGCGCGGCGGCCCCCGGCGCGGCGGCCATCATTGCAACCGGCGCGGCGGCGGAAACGCCATACTTCTCCTCGAGTTGCTTTACGAGATCGGCGAGTTCGAGAACGGTGAGTTTGTCGATTTGATCGATGAGTTCGGCAAGTGCCATGGTTGTTCTATGTTCCTTTTAAGCGTTGGATGCTGCGCTGGCTTTTTGTTCGCGAATGGCGTTGAGAGCACGCACCAGGCCGCTCTGATTTCCGGACAGCACGGTTACGAGTCCGCGAATCGGATTGGCGAGCGTCCCGACGAGCGTGGCGAGGAGTTGCAGTCTTGGCGGTATTCTGGCGAGGATATCGACCTGGCCGGCATCGACGACCTTTCCGTCGATGTACGCGGCCTTGATCCCGACACGCTTCACCGTGTCGCTGAAGGTCTTGAGCGCCTTGGCAGGCGCGACCGGGTCATCGCCCGCGAAAACGATCCCGGTCGGTCCCGAAAGAAAGCTTTCCACTTGGCCCGCCAGATCGCCGGCGGCGATCCGAAAAAGCGTGTTCTTCACGACGGCGTAGGTGTCGCCGCCCTTGCGCAGCTCGCCGCGGAGCTTCGTGATGTCGGCGACGCTGAGCCCGGAGTAATCGGTAAAGAATAAGTTTTTCGACGCCGCGAGTTTCTCGCTTAGCGCGGTGATCGCGGCTTCTTTTCGAGCGGTCGGCATGCGTGCTGCTTCCAGTCAATGACGATGTGCGAAATCAAAAAAGCGCCCCGTCGCGAGGGCGCCTCATCGAATGCCTGCGTCCCTTGCGGGATGCCGGAGTTCACATTTGCGTCCTCGGTAGTCCTCATTAAGGCCTTACGGCCGGCTACGGTCTTTGGAGCCGTCGGCTAGACTACCACAGAAGCGCCGGGGAAGGCAAGGCTTTCGGCAAGAATGCGTCAGAATGGCGCAGTTGAAACCGGCCGATGCGCTCGAGCTGCTCAAAGCCGGTAATGCCCGCTTTGTGGCGGGCACGCCGCGCCGCGAGCCGTTCGGCCCGCGCCTCGCGGAACTTGCCAACGGACAAAGCCCGTTCGCCGCCGTCTTGGGCTGCTCCGATTCGCGCGTGCCGATCGAGATCGTCTTCGATCAGATCCCAGGGGATCTTTTCGTGGTTCGCGTCGCAGGCAATTTTTTGAATCGCGACGGACTGGGATCGCTCGAGTTTGCCGTCAACGCGCTGAAATCCAAGCTCATCGTCGTCCTGGGACATGAAAACTGCGGCGTTGTGAACGCCGCGCTGAATTACGTTCGGGACGGCATCGAACAGCCCGGCCATATCCAAGAGCTCGTCGACGCACTCGCCCCGGCCGTGCGCGCAGCCAGCAGCGCTGGAGGCGACTGGCACGCCGGCGCGATCGCGCAAAACGTCGAACTCAACGTGGCGGCCATGACCGCCGGCTCGCGCATCATCGGTGATGCGGCGGCCCGCGGCGACGTACAGGTGATCGGTGGAATCTATAGCGTACGCACGGGAAACGTCGCGTTCTCGTAGCAGCGGCGTAAAGGGCGCCGTGACGTTCCTCTGCGAGCGGCTCTCTCTAGCCGTCGTCGTAATTGGTACGGTTTTCATGGTGCTGGTTTTTGTCGTCGTCGAACACAACGCGACGCACATTGGCTTCTACCCGATCGTCTTCACGACCAACAGCGACCGCATTGAGGTTGAGTCGGGATCTCAGGGGACGGACGGCGTTCAAACCGGCGATCGCATCGACTTGCAAGCGTTGACGCAGCCACAGCGGTTTTCGCTCCTGCGTGGCGCTCCCTCGAACACGCAGATAACCCTGCACATCACGCGAGGCGCCCGTTCCTTCAATCGCCGCCTCAGCACCAGCTCGATCGATCATTCACCCCGGGCGCAACTGACGCGCGACGTCGGCATCCCGTTGAGCTTCTTCCTCTCGCTCGCCCTTGCGAGCGCGCTCTTCTTGCTGCGGCCCCGGCCCATCACCCTCGCGTTCTACATCTACACGATGCTGATGCTCTTGAAGACCAACCAGACGGCGCTCGATCTCGCCAGCTGGCCCATCAGCGTCGATAGCGACTTGGCAATTCAAGTGGTGTACCCGCTGGCCCAGCTGATGATCCTAATCTTCGCGCAGCGGCTCTACGGCCGCGCGAGCCGCGCCTGGCCGTGGTTTTTCGGCAGCGCGCTGCTTCTCTCGCTGATCGTCTTCGTCGCGTGGGTCGATCCGATCGTTTGGATGGTCTTCCAGCGCTACGGACTTCCGGGGCCGACGCAACTCTTCATGAGCCTCTTCGACGTTTTGCTGCTGGTCGTCGTGCTGTCCGCTCTCGCCTACATCGCGTCGGGCGCCACCGCGCTGGACCGCCGGCGCGTCACCTGGGTCATTGCGGGCATTGCGCTCGCACCGATCCTCGACTTCACCTGGGCGATAACGAACGTCGTTTACACGCTTACCGGCAATGCATCGGTGGTTCTGCTCGACGTGCAACACTGGACGGACGCGCTCGGTCCTTGGTTTGGGCTCGCGGGTTCGATATTCGTCGTGTACGGCTTTTTGTCCGAGCGCGTCATCGATTTTCGCTTCGTCATCGGGCGCGCCGCAATCTACGGCTCGATCACCGCGGTATTGCTGCTGTGCTTCGGCATTCTCGAGTGGTGGGCGGAGCAGCTTTTCGAGAGCACGCGGCCCGCGATCTATCTGAGCCTGTTCGCCGCGCTCTTCATCGGATTTTCGCTCAATGCGCTCCACGGTCACGTCGAAGATTTTCTGAATACCTTCTTCTTCCGCGATCAGCGGCGTGGCGAGGAGGCGTTGCGCCGCGCCTCGCGAGCGCTCGCAAACACCTCCTCTGAAAAGACCCTGATCGAGTTCCTCGTGGACGAGCCGATGCGCGTGCTCGGGCTGACTTCGGCCGCGCTGTTTTTAGCGCCGGCACAAGGCGAGCCGTTCCAGCGAACGGCCGACCGCGGATGGAATCGTCGCGAAGCGGAGGCGATCGATTCGGAGGATCCGCTCATCGCGCAGCTGCGTGCCGAGCTCGCGCCGATCGCGCTCGACGGGCGCCCGCGCCCTGAAACGATCTTACCCGGCGGCGCAAAGACGCCGTCGTTTGTGATTCCCCTGATCATGCGCGGTGCGGTGTTCGGCTTCGTACTCTACGGGGCGCGCAGCAACGGCATGCCGCTAACGACGGACGAGCGCAGCCTACTAGAAGCGATCGCGCGAAGCGCCGCCGCGGCCTACGACCATATTGACGCCGACAAATCGCACGCTCGCATTAAGGAACTCGAAGAACGCTTGCGCTCGCTTGGCTCAGCGACTCCCCCCACCTTATCATCCTGAGCGAAGTCGAAGGGCGGAGGGTACTGCGTTGCCGGCGCAGGAGCTTCCGGCAATGGGAAGAGTGTCGTATCTTGGCGCGGTCGCGATCGCGAGTCTCTGCGTTCTGCTCGGCTCCGATCCGCCGCCGCCCGGAACTGAAGGAACCATTACGATCGAGCGTGGGGTTATCGTGCCCGTCCTTGTCACGAAGGAAGTGCGAGTCGGAGCGTTCGGTTCGTCCCAGGAAGAGCATAAGATCAAGTTTGCCGTCGACCAAGACGTCATCTACCAAGGCTACGTAATCGCCAAGCCGGGAGATCTGGTTGAAGGGCACTACGACACGCAAACCAATCAGACGAAACGCCAATTCGAAACGACCGTTTCCGAAGAGGTCGAACTCTATCTCGATGACATCGTAAACTTTTGCGGCGACACAATTTACCTAGGGTTTGAAAAGCCGTTCGTCGGAGGGGTTCGATCGGGGTTCTTGAGCTTCGGGGTCCACGCGCACGATGCGGTCGTTGGGAAGGGCGACGTGCTGGAAGCAGCGACGGATCGCGTTCAGAAGCGCATCTGCGCCGAGCCTACGACCGAAACCCCGAAACCACTTCCCAAGAGCATCATCGCTCCGGATGCGGCAATAACGCCCCCGCCCTAAGGTCGCGCCTACGCGGTCGCCGTCACCCGGTTCGGATCGACCTTCACTCCCGGACCCATCGTGCTCGCCAACGTAACGCTGCGAAGATACGTGCCTTTTGCGGTGGTCGGCTTGGCGCGGACGATCGCGTCGAGCAGCGTCGTGATGTTTTCCAGTAGCTGCGCTTCTTCGAAGCTCGCCTTCCCCACGATGGTGTGAATGATCGCCGTCTTATCGAGGCGGAACTCGACCTTACCGGCCTTGATGTCCCGAATCGCCGCGCCGATATTCGGCGTCACCGTGCCCGCTTTCGGGTTTGGCATCTTTTGCGCGAGAATTCGCCCGAGCTCTTTTCCGACCTGCGCCATCATGTCGGGCGTGGCAACCGCGACGTCGAATTCCGTAAAGCCGCCCTTAACGCGATCGATCAAATCTTGATCTCCGACGATATCGGCTCCGGCTTCCTGCGCCGCCTTGGCATTGTCGCCCTTGGCAAACGCGATGACGCGCACCGTGCGCCCCGTTCCGTGCGGCAAAAGGACCGTACCGCGGACGTTTTGATCGCTCTTCTTCGGATCCACGCCGAGACGGACGTGCGCCTCGACCGTTTCGTTGAACTTCGCATTGGCGTTGCGCTTGACGATCGCGATGGCTTCCGGTGTCGAGAACAGGCGCTTGCTGTCGAAGCTCGTAGCCAGCGTCTTGAAGCGCTTTCCGTGGTGTTGCGGCATGTTATCCCTCCACCTCGACGCCCATCGAACGCGCCGTGCCGGCGACGATCTTCTTCGCCGCGTCGATGTCGTTTGCGTTGATGTCGGGCATCTTCACTTTGGCGATCTCTTCGAGCTGGCTCTGCGTGAGTTTCCCCACCTTGTTGCGGTTGGGCTCCTTGCTCCCGGATTCAATCTTCAGCGCCTGCTTGATGAGAAATGACGCCGGGGGGGTCTTTGTAATGAACGTAAACGTCCGGTCTTCAAAGACCGTGATCTCGACCGGAATGATCATGCCCGCCTGCGATGCCGTACGCTCGTTGTACTGCTTGCAGAAATCCATGATGTTGAGCGAGTATGGTCCGAGTGCCGGACCGATCGGCGGCGCGGGCGTTGCCTTGCCTGCCGGAATCTGTAGGCCGATCTTGCCTACGACCTTCTTAGCCATTAACTATCTCCTTGCGAATCGCTGTAAACGTTTCTCCCCCTCCGTGCGAACCGAACGCCGGGGTACTGCGCTCGGCCTTTTCTCCTTATACTTTTTCCACTTGGAAGAATTCGAGCTCGACCGGTGTCTCGCGGCCGAAAATCGAGATTAGGGCGCGTAAGCGCTCCTTTTCGGGTGCGATCTCGTCGACGACGCCGGTGAAGTCGAAGAACGGTCCCGATGTCACCTTGACGCGATCGCCCTTCTTGAAGTCGATCTTCAGCTTGGGAGCCTCGATTCCCATCTGCTTGAGAATCGTCTTGACTTCCTTATCTTGCAACGGCACGGGCTTTTCGCCCGGCCCGGGGCTTCCCACGAAGCCGGTTACGCCTTGCGTGTTGCGCACGACGTACCAAGACTGATCGTCCATGATCATCTCGACCAAGACGTAGCCGGGAAAGACTTTCTTGGGAGTGATCTTGCGTTTGCCGTCTTTGAACTCGACTTCGTCTTCCATCGGCACGAGCACGCGGAAGATCTTGTCCTGCATGCCCATGGAATGGATGCGCCGTTCGAGATTCGCCTTAACCTTGTTTTCGTACCCGGAATATGTGTGCACGACGAACCAGCTGCGGTTATCCTTGGGTTTGGCCGCACCTGCCTCGGTTTCGAGCTCGACCGTTTCACCTTCCAGCTCGGCCGTCTCGCTTTCGAGCTCGGCAACCGGCGCCTGCTCGGCGAGCGGTTCTTCGCTCACGCCTGCGACGTCGCCCATTTGCGTATCGTCGATGATCGGTTCGTCGCTGGGCGGCTCCGCGGCTTCAATTTCCTGACGGTCGATGTCGTACATGGTTTGGCTATCCCGTTACGGGGTGAATCACGGTGAAGAGCCAGCCGAAGAGCTGGTCGAGAACGAAGGTGAAGAGACCGATCCCAACGACCAGCGCGACCGTGAGTATGGTGGCCGAGATCCACTCGTCGCGCGTCGGCCATGTGACGCGCCGCAGCTCCGCGATGACGCCCCGGATGAAGTCGCCGCCGGCAATGGACTGGGCCGTTCTCTTTTGTTGTTCGTTCACCAAAGGTTTACCTTAATTTGTCATCCTGAGCGCAGTCGAAGGGTGGCAGGGCGGACAGGACTCGAACCTGCAACAACTGGTTTTGGAGACCAGGACTCTACCAATTGAGCTACCGCCCTATCTGGTCTCTCGATGCGGGTTATGCGAGCGGCAAAAGCGGCAGTATTTCTTGAGCTCAAGCCGATCCGTCGTTTTTGATTTATTTTTCTGCGTGTTGTAATTGCGGCGCTTGCACACCGTGCAGGCCAGCACCACCATCACACGCGTTTCTTTCTTTGCCATCAGTAGTCTACCACAACATGAATAAAACGGACCGCCGGTCCGTTCCAAGCACCTATGCTAGCACACCGGCGAGCCGGTCTGCAACAGGGAGTCAGGCTCCGAGCATCCAGCTCGCTGTGGGCCGGAGCTAGCAGGCAAGCACCGGAGCCGGTCGAGCGGCCCCGCCGCCTAGGCTGGTGCGCCCGGCCAGAATCGAACTGGCAACCTTGGGCTTAGGAGTCCCCTGCTCTATCCAGTTTGAGCTACGGGCGCGCACGTTGATCGCTCGGTATTATAAGGCTTTTCGCGTCGTCTCTCGGTTCTCGACCATCTTGCCGGCCCTCGTCCGTTGCATTTCCGTTGCATCGGCGCCGGCACGTTTCTTTAAGGTAGACGGGGTTTAGGGCCGTCCGCTCTCACCTCCGATCGCCCGAGCTTGGGCTTGGCTCAGCGCCTCGCCGAGGCTGTCGACGGCCCGCTCTTGGGCCCCGGCCACGACGTGCGAGTAGACGTTCAGCGTGGTCGACGCGGACGCATGCCCGAGCAGCGTCGCGACGGTCCTCACGTCTGCTCCACCGTGAAGTGCCATCGTGGCGGCACAGTGCCGGAGGGAGTGCAGTGAGATCCCGTGGGCTTTGACGCCCGTGTCACGCGCCAGCTTCGAGAACGCCTTGCTGACGAGGTCGAGATCGAGGACGTTCCCGATCTGATCGGCAAAGACGAGCCCGCGTTCTTCGTAGAGTCCGCGGCTCAGCAGCTTGTTCTTGCGCCTGCATTGCGCGTTGCGCGCGGATTGCTGCCACCGCCGTACCATTGAGCGGCAGGGTTCGAGCCCGCCCGCTCTTTGTGGACTTCACGAACGATCCGCCGCGCCGATCGTCGCCGATAGCTTGCCGTACGACGGCCGTACCGGCCTCTAGATCGATTGCATCCCACGTGAGTGCCCCGATCTCGCCGCGCCGCATCCCGGTCATCGCAGCGGTCACGAAGAAGCCGTGGAGCCGTGTCCCTTCGGCCGCCTTCAGCAGTTTCGCAACGTGATCGACCGACAGGGCTCGCGCCGGCGAGGGGGTCGCCTTCGGAGCTTCAACGGACCGGATGACATTGCGCGCGGTGAGGTTCATGCGCTCCGCCCATCCGAACATTCTGTGGAGAAGGCGGTGGATACGGAGGACGCTATTCGCGGAGAGCGACTTTCCAATGCGCTCGCGCTCCGAGCCCTCTCGGCCTTTCGCTTTGGACTGATGACGGTAGACGATCGGCTCGGATCGCAGCTTGGCATATAGCTCAGCGACGTGAACCGGCTTTACGTTTGCCGACAGCATGGCGCCAAGCGTCGGCTCGAGGTGAAGCTTCCAGAGCTCTCCATATCGAGCGAATGTCGCCGGCGCGAGATCTGCCTTAGTGGCTTTGAAGAACCGCTCGGCGATCTGCGCGACCGTCGTCGCCCGTGGCGCCAGATCGATACCGCGCTCGTGGTCGGTTAGCGCTCGACGCATCGCCGCATCGGCTTCTTCTTTGGTTCGGAATGTGCCGAGCGAGCGACGTCCAACCGACGGCGGCGCGACGGCTTGGTAGTAGCAGTCGGGACACTTTTTGCGCCCCTTTCGGTCGGTGCGATTCACTCGACTTTTCGTGCTCTCGCACCGCGAGCACGGACGTATGTAGACAGGCATGGTACTTATCGGTCTTCCTTCCTGTGTTCAGCATATAGGCGCATTAAGTCGCGTCGCGTCTGAGATGATAGGAACTCGTTAAAAGCTCTCATAACGGCCTGTTCGGCCTTACGTCGATCGCTCAAGTTAGAGATCGCGAGAAGCGCCGACCTAACATTCCGAGAGAGATCGTCTCGCTCAACCAGCTCCGCGAGCTCGTCTTTCGGGAGCAACCAGGGTTTTAGGTCGACGCCATTTCTTACACATAAGTCCCGGAGCTCTTCGAACACGCTTTTTGACGGATCGGCATGCCCTAGAATATGAGCCACTAGTCTGCGCCGCCACATGGCGTTAACAGCTAGCGCTAGTCGTCGCAGCTTCGGAAGAGGCAGCTCGCCCAAGCGATCGGGGATCGCCTCCTTCGCTTCGGGCCGCAGATAGAGAAAAGCGATTTTTATGCACTCCAAGAACGTGTCCCATGCGTCGATGGGAATGCCTTCGCTCGTTTCGACGTCAAGGGCATCCAACCAATAAGCCGCGTCTAGATAGCCCGCAATCCCCGGCTCGCCGATCAGCTTTGAAACCGCGGCGTCAATCCGATGGATGATCCGCGAGTCCGGCGTCCGGCGACCACCTAGGTATTGGAACAATGCGGGCGCCGTAATGCCTACTTTATCGGCGACTCGCGCGATCGGGACGCCTGCCGACTCGAGGATTTCCCGTAGAGCATCCCCCCATCGGCGCAACTCCCGCCCGTTACGATTCATCACTATGATCGTAACAGACCTTTTGCCAAAATGCAAATCATGGAACGTATCAGTAACCACCAGCGCCTCTTACGGCGGGCCGAGGCCTGCGAGCGTCTCGGGATCGGTCTTTCGACCTACAAGCGGCTCGTCAATGCTGGCGAGCTTCAAGAAATTGCGATCGGGCGCGCTCGACGTCTGCCCGAGATCGAGGTCGACCGCTACATCAAGGTCCACTTGGATAACCGTCGGAGCGCCGCCGCTTGAAGATCGAGGGTGTGCCGCGCCTTTGCCAAGAGACAGGCTGTGAAAATGTGCTCTCGCCCTCGCAGCAGTGCTTTTGCTGTCAGAGCCATGCCGCGATGAGCCGAGAACGGAGACGACGACGGGAACGCCTTGAGGAACAAGCCCTCCCACCGAAATGCAACATAGACCCGTGCGTCTTACGGGTCGTCGATCGCGAGAGCTTCGAAGATCTGCGTTACGAGGTATCGGTCCGGATACGCTTGCGCGAGGATCTCGACGACGGCCTCCAGCCTGCTACCTACCGCGGCATAGATACAATCGAGGTCGTGCGGGAAATCTTTGCCGAGGCTGAGCGCTACGGGCAGCACCACGTGGTGGCTGCATGGCTTCGGTCCAATGCGATCGCCTGATGCCAGTAGGGCCCCCGAAGCAGAAGATTTCGTATCATTTCGCGCCAGTATCGCAAACGATACTTGAGGATGGGCGGGTCAGCGATGGAGCCCTGCGAGCCTATTGCTTCATGCTGTGCGCGCGTCCCGACATGACCGGCAACCTGTGCAGCATCGGCGAGAGGCGTCTCGCCGCGGCCTTGGCCCGCTCACCACGAACGACTCATACTTATCTGCATGAACTCATCGATGCCGGCTACATCAACCCCGTAGCCGGGAAGCGTCGAGGGCAGCGAGGCACCTATCGATTCGCCGAGCTAGGTGCGGCAAACGGCTTCAGCACTCTCGGCAACGCTCAGACCGAAGTGCAGCAATCTACTGCGAAAAGTGCGGCAAACCGCTTCAGCACAGTGCAGCAAACGGCTTCAGCACGTATAAGAAAGAGTAATTCTAGAATTGGGTCCGACTTAAAAAACGAACACGGGAGGGAGCTTCTGTTCGAAGAGATAGTCGAGCTCTTAGGCCGTTGTCCGCTGAACGGGAAAACGGCCGAAGAAGAGGCGCGCCGGCTTGATGAGCGCCTTCCTCGCATGCGATCGTATCTCGTGGGTCACCTCACGTACGCGATCAGCGAAAAACTTGAGGATCCAATCAGCTATGCGGAACGGCAAACCCAGTACGGCGCAATCCCCCTACCGCGCCGGGAAAGCGGGGTGTGAATCCCTTGACGGTAGAAGGCGGGGAACGGATAGGGTAGCCGGGTGACCGGGCGACGAAAAGGCTGCCATGCGGACGGTGGCGTTTTGGCTAGTGGTTGTGGCGCTGATGATCGTCTTACTTATTTTGGTCATCCCGATATATTATTCAAACCTCTTGCAAAGCCATAACGCCGCTGCTGTTCTGGTTACCTTGAAGCCGCTGATTCTCGGCGGTGGCGCCTTTCTTTTGTGGATCATCTTCCGTTTGATTCGCGGGCGAGGCTAGGTTGGTGGCGACGAATCGGCACCGCCTGCCGGAAAGCGTGATCAGTTGACAACGGTGAGATGATGGAAGTGTAGAGGCCGTCGCGATTTTGCGGCGGTCGTTTTAATTTTTGGGGGCGCCATGATTTGCGAAGCCGAAATCGTGATTCGCCGCGAAGATCCGCGCGCTTTAATGGCGGATCTCGAGGCCGTCACCGCCCTCCTACAGCAGCGTAAGGCTAATCGTAACGACGGAGCTCGCGGGCGCCAGAACGATCGGCGGTTGCACCTCGTTGCAGCGAGAACCGCGGATGCCTAGGTCGTGCTCGATCTGCACCCATCCCCAAACCGCGCCGATCGCGAAGGAGCTTCTCGCCGGCGGTTCGATACGCGGCGTAGCGGCTCGGTACAACGTGGCGGCCGCCTCTGTGGGTCGGCACCTTCGCGGTTGTCTTCGAACGGTGCGTCGTGCTGAGAAATCAGGCCTAGATGAAGAGCGGGTGAGCCGGGCAGATCCGTCCCGTTTCGATTCGCTCGATCCCTCGACTCTCGTTGCGGCAACGGCTCGGCTCGTCGATGAGGCGCTGGACCTGCTCGAACACGCTAAGAGAGCCGACGATCGCCGCACCGCCCTTGTTGCGCTCCGCGAGGCACGAGACGGCCTAGCGTTGCTGATGAAAACAGCAGGCATGTTGGCCGGCGATGCGCCGACGACGGTGATCGATCAGCGGCGGCAGGTGGTGAACGTTCTCGCAAAGCTTACCGAAGGCGAACTTCGGGCGCTCGCAGCCGGGAAATCAATTTCCGACGTTTCGCCGGACCCTGATGCAACGCATGTGCAACGGCAGCTTCACGCCGGAATCAGTTCGGACAACATTTGAGCGTAAAAACGTTGATTCAGGGCTAGCGCTCAGGGGACTGTTAGACCCCTCCGTCATTGCGGCAAAGGGGCCTAGGCGGGGGCGTCATACGCGAAAGCGAGACGCCGTTTCGGAACCAAACGGGACCAGTTTTAGGGGCGAACGAGCCCACCGTGGCGAGCCCGTTCGCAAAGGCTTCAGCAGCCGTTCTTCATGCCGAACGCCAACGCACCAAAGTCGAAGTTTGACCCGCCTTGGATGTCTTCGAAAATGCCCAGGCCGATCTGACCGCGGCTGGCAAAAGCGGTGAACGTCAAGGCGCCGTTTTGACTACCTGATGGTTTTATGATGGTTGCCATAAGGGCTAGCACTAAGACTCCGAGAATTCCGGCGACAGTGTTTCCCAGCCGACCCCGCTGTTCAAGGTGGCTACCAACCCAAAACAACAAACCAATCGCAAGGACGACGCAGGACGCGACAAATGCCCCTCTCCATCCTGCCGTCACCGCTGCTATCCCGATACACACAACGCCGAGCCCAATGAGCCCGCGGATAAACTGAGATTGTGTTAGGCCGTCCATGTGCTTAGCGCTTTTATCCAAGAGGGCGTTCGTCGCCCTGTCATGCGATAGAACTCAAGGGGTCGGGGCAATGCTGGCTCGCTGGTACAACTCGCGGCAGCTATCGTAATCGGTCACGTAGGGGCTACTGCACTCGATGACGCCGGGCGCGGCGGTTCTTGCGGCCCAAACCAGGACGGCGATGATCACGGCATTTCGGATTAGACCTTTGAAGCGGTCCTTAACCCAGCCGTCAACGAGAATGGCGACTCCCCACGCCGACAGGACTATTAGGCCCAAACGTACGCCAAATATGCCGATTTGTTGGTACGTGTGGAACCCCCAAATCGCCACGACGAATGCCGCAATTGTCAGAAACGGCAGACATCCTTCGAGCTGCGAAGGCAGCCGCAACGCGCGCTCCCTACCAGCCCCACAGTAGGGCGTTCCGCGGCGAGCAGTAGACGCCGTTCACGCCCGCTGAAGTTTCGAACCTCATCTCCGCATTGAAGCAGTCGCGCTTATCGATAAAGCGCGTCGAAGGCAGACTAGCTCCCGGTGGTAACGGCCCGAATCCCGGTGGGACCGTAGGCCCTGTAATAGGCGTGAGGCCAGATGGGAGCGCTTGCACTTGGTGAAGCGTTAGGCCCCGTTCCGGGTAGTCCATCGTTAGATGCCAGACCGTTCCGATGTGCGGTCGCGCGATCAAGTAAAACAACGCGATCGCCAGGGCGATCCAAAAGCCGCGGGGGCCCATACTGGAGCGTTCCTCGGAGCCCCGACGTCATCATGCGCCAGAAGGTGCGAAAGAAGGTCTAATCGTGTCCGACGATCACAAAGATTTGCTGCAATTCGGCCCCAAAGTAGCGGACGGCGCCGGGCCCGCGGCCATCCATCGACAGATCCACGCAGCCGCCGTTGGTAAGACGATCGCAAGCGTTTACCTTGGTGAGATTCAGCTCGGCGAGCCATACGACATAGGCGGCAATGACCGCACTGAGTACCTCTTGCTCGAGTTCACGGACGGATCGACGCTGCCGCTACAGATCGCCGCCGGAAATAGCTTCTTCATCGGTTACGACGTCGAGCGCGCAAAAGGTTTTAGGCTACCAACTACCTAGTCGAAGCATTTTCCCGAAAAACAACCAAAGGCGCGTCTAAGCGGCGCGCTTCTTACTTTCCTGGAGATTATCTTCGTGAGTTTTCCGGACGCTCGTGGCCGCTGGGCGCGCATCGCGTTTTTCGTGCTCGCTGCGATCGCGGTTTTTGTCGGATGCGCAGGCGTGCTCACGGCGCTTCTCCAGCAACGCGAAACGGTGCTCGCGCAGGCAGACCAGCAACGCAATGGCGTGTATAAAGCCTACGCTGCGTATGGTCATTTCTGTAGGGGCCACGGTGAACTCGTAGCCGTCGAGTTTATAGGCGTCCGAATCCATCAAGGCAATCCTCCACACATCCGGTTCCTGGCCCAACGGCTGCACCTCGAACCCGGTCGCATAACGCAGATTGTGGTTCTGGGATGCGCTGATGATGGATTTGGAGGCTTCGTCTGCGACAGGGCGGGACGTGCGCCGCTTACGGTCTTTGGGAGGTTCGACTCTGGAGGCGCTCTACATGAGCGACGTTGATCTTCAGGCAGCATTGCTCGCGGCATCGAAGGACGAGCTTGCGCGGCGTCGGCTATTGGACTTCGGCCGGCTTGTATATCCCGGATTCCAGGCGCCCGCGCACATCCAATTTATCGCGGACCTGCTCGAACAGCTTGAGCGAAACAAAATACGAAAGCTCTGCGTCGCAATTCCCGTTCGGCACGGGAAGTCGACAATTTGCAGCCAGATTTTCCCCGCCTGGTATATCGGCCGACACCCAACTGACTCGATCATCCTTGCCTCTCACTCCGAGTCGCTGGCCGTGTTGCATTCCAGGGCGGCAAAGCATCTCATCGAGGATGATCGCTGGCCATTTGAAGATGTCAAACTCTCGTCGGATTCGGCATCGGTCCAACGCTGGAACGTCCGAAACGGGGGAGGTCTGTATGCCATCGGCGTTGGTGGGGCAATTACCGGGCGAGGAATGCACGTCGGAATTGTGGATGACGCTCTCCACGACGGCTTGTCTGACGCCGACCGCGATAGCGCCTGGCGTTGGCTAACCGAAATTTTCGTCCCGCGCATGGAACCGGGCGGAAAACTCATCGTGATCGGCGCCCGGTTTGCCAGTGACGACCTCATCGGACGTATTCAGGAATCTGAAGATGCGTCACAGTGGACCTTTGTGCGCATGCCGGCACTTGCTGAGGAGCTAGATCCGCTCCGCCGGGAGATCGGATCTCCATTGTGGCCAGAGCGCATATCTCTTGCCGAGATCGAGCAGCGTCGCGCGATGATGGGGAGCTTCGCCTTTGCAGCGCAATTCCAGCAAGATCCGGTGCCGCGCGGCGGAGCGATTTTCAAGGCAGAATGGTTCGAGAAACGCTACGATGTCGCACCGACCAGGTACGATGCCTTCCGCATAATGACCATCGATGGCGCTTGGGGCTCGAAAGCGAGCAATGATCCCTCGGCGATCGCCTGTTGGGCAACTGACGGCCGCCGGTACTTTCTGATCGACTCAGTTGTGCAGCGTTTTGAATTCCCCGACCTTGTGCCGCTCGTTATGCAGTGCTATCGAGCGATGATGCCCCACGTAGTGGTCGTAGAGTCGGCTGCGAGCGGCATCCCGCTTATCGCGATGTTATCGCGCGAGAGCAGTGTGCCGATTGTAAGTTCCGTTCCACGCGGGGACAAGTTGACCCGTGCGTCGGCCGTTACGCCTTTATTCGAGTCGAACCGAGTGTGGCTTCCGAAAAACGCTCCGTGGCTTTCAGATTGGATAAGCGAACATCTTCGTTTTACTGGCGCAGATCGCGATAGGGATGATCAGGTGGACTGTACTTCGATGGCATTGAGATATCTATCTGAACGCAATATGGAAGGCGAGATCGAACATCAACGCGCCGAGCAATTTCGTCGATTCTCGATGGCGAGGTAACATGATCGCGAATAACGGCAACTTGGACCATTTCGCCCGGCTTGCTCGCGCGGCGCAGATGCGCGGCGACCAGACGATTTGCTTCCAGATCGACGCGTTGCGAGGCTACTCGCGATTCGTCGATCTTTGGGAAGGCACGATCGGCGAAGTGGTTGGCCGGGTTTTCGAAGATTCCGACGATCAGTCGGTGCCGGGTATCGCGCACCCACGGAACGTCAAATACTTCACAGTGCGAATCAGAGTCGCCGACGTGCTCGAGGCCTGGCGCCGGCGACAAGAACGCGAGGCCCGTCAGTTTGGCAGCATTTCGCTGTAAAAATGTCCCACGTTTTGAGCTGGACCGCGGAGTCCGCGCTCGCGCGTGTCGCTCTCAACGTGTGTGACTGAGGCTCAGGGCTAAGGCGCTGGGCCTCACCCTTTTTTCGTAAACAACTAAGAAGATCGGAGACCATCAGTGATCACCTCAAAAGATACGCCAGACGCCGGTCGTTCCATTCGACTCGAGCTCGAAAGAGAACTGATCAGCGCCGGCGCGTGGCAGGAGAACGCCGTCGATCGAGTGCTCGAACAGCACGGCGCGTCGATCACAACGGAGCACGGGAAAGTCTCAGGCGTTAAGGATGCCATTTTGGCCTATCGGGACAAGAACCCCGAGGGATTCTGCAAGCTCGGGCCTCTGGCTAGCAACGAAAAGCTTCCGCCGATGCAGCGCTTTGCGAATGCTTATCGCGATTGCGTGAAATTTCGCGACAAGCAGCGGGCCTTGACCGCGGCGCAATCACGCGGGATGCTTCGCGTGCGAAAGGAAGCGTCATGACGACGACTCTTTCTCCTGAAGATCCACGAAACGCACCCCCCGAGCCCGCGATACAATCCCCGGAGGCGCTAGCGAGACGGTCTAAGGAGCCACGCCGCAAGGAAGCGTACTGCGACTTGCACGTCTCACAAGAGTTTACGACCGTCGAAGAGTGGTCCGGCCCGAACGGCACAAAAACCGTGGTATTCCGTCGCGATCAGAAACTCACGCCGTATGAGTTCGAGGTCGCCAAGCGGCACGGTATTCCGATTCGATGGCGATGAGACTTTGATCCCGGCTGGACCTTACTTTAGGCTAACCGTTTCTCCCGCCAGCGATTTGTTATTCGACGAGATGTCCTTTATGGAAGAGCCCCCGGCCGGAAATTTCCAAAAGCCAATGCTCGGCACTGTGCCGTTCGTTAGAGGACCAATGACCTTCTCACCCTGGATCCAAAACTGTGCTCCGGGGCGCGATCGACGAAGGCGCGTGGTGCTAACCTTGACCCCGGAACTTCCATTTATGGCAAAGCGGTAGATTACGGCCGGATCAAGGCCCGCATCCTGAATCGATAGGTAGCCGTCATTCCATTGCATGGAGCCAGGAGCGGAAATGCTCTGATTTAGGTTGATTGTTGTGAAGGTTTCTGCTTCCTTTTGGCAACTCGATCAGAAGAAAAGCTCCGCCCACCGAAATTCCGTCGATGAAAAGGTCGCCTTTATCGTCGTACGCACAGGAGACATAGTCAAACATGTTTTGGTCTCGGTAGATCTGTCCATAGCGCCAGCCCCGTCGGCGACTATACGGAAACACCACGAGACCACCCGTGAAGCTACCAGCTAAAGCTAGAGCTTCACTGTCAGGGTCCACGGCGCAGCCTACAATCTCATAATAATAGTACACGATCGTCTTCGGTCTGGTCTCGCCGTGCGCGTAGACATACACCTCACCGTTGTGGTCGTTGGGTATGAAAACATTCCCAAACTTGTCAGAGCAGAGGGTGTTTCCGGTAACTCCTAACGAGCCTAATAAGCTGCCACGAGGATAAGAGTAGACGTTGACTGTGCCGAGGGACACGTACAGCAGATCCCGGCCCTTCGCGCGAGGATCCATCCATGCGTGATTATTCTCCCGGTGTGTTACAGTCGGGCTGAATTGCGCTGAGCCCGGCGTCGTGATCGGCGGCTGCGCTCCCCCGCAACCGGCGATAAAAGTGACAGACGCGACTGCACATAGCGCGCTTCGCGTTAAGTTGGCGACGAATCTCATAACAGGCTCCCTTCAAGCGGCGCGCTAGTGCGGGGCGAGGCTTACCGCCAGGCCATGGGGAGAAGCGACCCCATTGTATATAATCTTGGTTGGATAGCCGCTGCGCGGATAACGCCAAATGCCTACGTTTGCATAATCGTTAAGCGCCGCAACTGTAGAGCCTTGAATCCAAAAGACGATTGTATCGCTTCCGATAAGCGTAACTGCGCCCTTCTTTGTAGCAATTCCGTGAGCGATAGAGAACCGGTAGATTTCCATCCTGTTTCCCAGATATCCATTCCCTATTGCTAGGTACTTACCGTCCCATTGGACTGCGCCGACCACCATTTGCTCATTCAGTTCGATGTTCGCGAACTTACGGCTGCCCTTGGGCAGCTCTACCAACGCTGCTCTGCCGCTGGCGTCATAACCGCCAGCAAACAGGTTGCCCCTATTATCGTAACCGCAAAACAGCGATTCAATGTTTGTGGAGAATATCTTCGGCGTACCCTTCGCCTTATGGTAGATCGCGAGATGGCCTTCGAGGCCGTTCGTCAGGTAGTTCGCAACGGCGAGGTCGCCGGTTGTGGGGTCGACGGAGCAACTAAACGGATCGGAGCCCGGATCGCGCAAAATTGCGATCGGTTTAGTGCCCCCATGCGCGTACTCTCTTATTTGGTGCAGAGCAAAAACCGTGATGAAAACATGCCCGGATGAATCGACACACTCGCCCTCGGGCAGATCAAAGCCCAGTAGCGTTCCGACCATCTTTCCTTGCGGATACGAATAAACCGTGACGGTTCCGTTGTTGTTCGCGACATAAAGCAAATCTTGGGAGACGGCTTCCGGCAACATCCACGACTTATCATGTGCAGCCTGCGGCGTGATGGGTCGGGCTTGCATTACGCCGGGCGAAGCGACCTGGGCCAGCGACCCGCCGCAACCCGACAGCATAAATGATGCCGCGAATGCGCTTATAGCGTAGCGCTTAAAAGGCGTTAGCTTCGTTTTCATTCCGTCTCCTTGGGCCGCTCAGAAAAAGGGAGCAAACGCCCCATTGCGCGCGACGTTGACGTTTTTCCTGCGGATCATCCGCTTACTTAGATCAGAGGAGCAACCATGGCATTCGGGGAGAGTTGGTTAATTTCGGTTATGATGCGCTTTACCAGCAATGGCGCGCGCGTCATGAACGAGCTCGCCACCGGTGCGCAGGCCGCGGAGTCCAAAGTCGATCGCGTAACTGCCGCAATGACGCGGCTGCGCAACGCATCGACCATGGTCGCCGGCGGAATGGCGCTGATCGGCGCGGCGATCGAAGTCTACGGGATCTCGCAGGCTGCAAAACTCGAGCTCGCGATGACCGGTGTTTACTCTGCGACCGGTGCCAACGCCAGGCAGAAAACTCAGTTGTTCAATATGGTGACGGCCATTTCTGGCATCACCGCGCAGTCCGCTACGACGATTGCGAACGAAGCCTATATGGCCGCATCGTCGGGGCTGAATAATCCAGATCGGCTGCGCACAGCGTTTCCGCAAATAGCGAAGGCCGCAGACGTCCTCTGGCTGTCGACTATGGGCACGCCCAAGGCTGTCGATCCGACTAATGCTGCTATGCAAATGGTCAAGCTGTCGCATTTGTTTGGGGCGTACTCCGGCAAGCCGCTCGCCGACATGGTAGACTTCACCACGCGGCTCATGATGGTACAGCCGGACGCACTTTCTAAGGTCATAACGCAGGCGAAGTATTTCGTCCCGACGGCGATCGGCGCCGGCGTAGATCTGCACAATATCCCGAGTTCCGACCTCGCGGTCGCCCTGGCGAGCATGGGTCAAACCGGACTGTTGCAGGGTCGCGGCGGAACCGGCTTGGCGCGCTACATAGAATATATGATGAAGGCGCCGACGCTAACCGCGCATCTGTCGAAGAATCAACGCGCTTCGATGATCGATCTCGGCTTGTTCGATGGTAGCGGGCGGAATCAATTTCTCGATGCGCACGGTAACTTCGAGCTCGGCAAGTCGATGCACTATCTCGGCACCGTGTTCGATCGGTGGGCCAAAGCCGGCGAACGCGGGCGCTTCATTCAAGACGTTTTCGGCGCGTTTCTCGAACAGGGCGGCCGTTACGTCGAAACCATGACGTTGCCAGCGGTGCGAGCCCAGCAAGCGCAAAACAGAATTGCGATGCAGCGGATCGCGCCATCGGGTCGAGCAGTTGAAACGTTGTGGGAAAAATACATGCACACCACGACCGGCGCGTGGAAGTATTTCGTCACCAACTTTCAGAACATTTGGATCTACACGTTCACGCCGATACTTCCGCAGGTCACGGCGATGCTACGCGGTCTTGGCGATGCTCTCGGTTCCGTTGGCGGGTTTCTGAAGGCCAATCCGGGCTTTGCGTCGGGCATCGCTTACGGACTCACATGGGTGACCGGGTTGTCCGCGTTACGCTTCGGCGTCGGCATGCTCGGGAAATTCGCCGGCATCGCTGGTTTGCTCCGAAACCTCGAGGGTTTGTCCGGGCTCGGTCTTGCACTTCGGGCAGTCGACGAAGCGGTGCTCGGCGGCGTCGGCACAAAGCTCTACACGCTAGGGCTCCGGTTGGCCGGCATCAGCGGGCCGGCTACAGCCGCGGCAAACGGTGTCAACGCGCTCGGTACGAGTGTTGCCACACTGAGCGGCGCGCGAGCCGCGGCACTTGGTCTTACGGCGCTCGGCGGCGCGATCACGGTCGTCACCTCTGCGGTAGCGTTTTGGGCCGGCATCGCCATGGAAATGCAGGCTGCGGCAAAGGATCCGCGTCGTGCGAGACTCGATGCGTGGGCCACATGGGGAGCAAATCGTGGAATCCCACCGCCAGGCATGACGCACGACGTCGACGTGTTCGGTCGTCCGATCGTTCACATCGAAATTAACGACAAAACCGCTGGAGGGATTCAGACGCTCGTCAAGTCGCATGGCGCAATCTTAACGAATCCAAAATCCCCCGGCGTTCTCAACCTCACGAGCCCGTCGCTCGGACTTCACCCGTAGGAGGTTCTAATGAATGATATAGCCGAGCGCGACCAGCGAGTCATTCGCGCGTGGTGCCGTTGGTATCCCAACTTCTGCGACGCGATACTGCGCATTGCGGCGCGGATTCTACCGCGAAGGCTCTACATGGCGCTCGAGCGGTTTGCAGTCGACACGGCGGAGCCGATGGGCAAATTCGCCGGCTGGTGTTGGTGCAACTACCGGGATGCCGGCGACATCCTGCGCTGGCTGGTTTATGGCTGACGGGCAGCGCCCGCCTTGCAGAACTTTAGCCCAACAGTGTTTCAACAGCACGCGGCACGGTTGGCCCGCTTGACCCCATGCGGGCAGCAGGACTGCTTAGGCGTTCCACATTAGATTAGCCCTTCTGATGGCTCCTATAAAGTTTGAATCGCCGAGACAAGAGCTCGACGCGTTCACGTGTCCCCACTGCGGCGTACTGGCCCAACAGTACCGTTACCCAATGGCCACATTTCGGGGCGGGGGCTATGCGGCGTTCGAGAGGCCAACTCTAAGGCAATGCGGCAACTGCCGCGAATATATGCTTTGGTGGGATAACGCTCTTGTCGTACCATCGAACGGCGGCTTCGAACCTCCTAACGCCGACCTCCCGGAAGATATTCGGCGCGACTTCGAGGAGGGAGCCGCGATCGCACAGCGTTCGGCAAGAGGTGCTGCCGCCTTACTTAGGCTTTGCGTTCAGAAGTTATGCGCGTTCCTGGGCTATGAGCAACCCAAGGTTGACGACGCGATTGCGGCTATGGTTGGCGACGGGCTGCCGGTCCAGATTTCGCAAGCGCTCGATGTTGTCAGGGTGGTTGGAAATAATGCCGTACACCCCGGCGTTATGGACGTGAGAGACGACCTAGAGCTCGTGGCTCAACTAGCAGGTCTACTTAACCTGATCGCTGATAACAGGATTTCTGAGCCCAAACGAGTGCAGGAGCTTTTCTCGAAGTTGCCAGCCGGCACTCGGGCGGCGATTGAAACACGGAACGCAAAGGTTGCTCCTAAGACTAAACCCCCTTAGTCACAGTCGTGGTCTGGGCACCCGGAGCGTATCACGTCGAACTTACCTTCGCTTCGAAACGATAACGACAGACGTTAACGGTCATTTGGCGAACAGCACGTCAGGGGCAGCAACGGCATTGTTCACCAATGTTGGGGGACCGGTATATGGCGGCTTTAGCATATATAGCGCGCTTTCGTTTTTCGTCGTGTCAAAGACTAACGTCCCGGCCGAACTTACGCCCCAAAATAGAATACCTTTCGTCTGCGACAACGGCTCGGAGCTTTTATATGGAGGAGGATAGCGCACAATCTCCGTTGGGTGGGGAAAGCCTCGGTAAGAGAAAATTGTGCCTCTCGCGTCCGTTCCAATTTGCCCTACGTCCGCGTTCGACACAATTAGTTTTGTAATCTTGGAGTACGGCGGGTCGATAAGCGCGATGAAGCTCTTGCGGGTGCCTTCGCTGTAACATTCGGAGCAGTCAGAGACAGCTAGCGCTCCAGACGGCAAGACTGCTAGCGACTCGGCATAGGGAACTCCAGCAACGGATCGGTAGCTAAAACCTCTTTTTTGCCGTGTATAGATTTGAAGAGCACCGGGCAAGAATCGGCGCCTTGATGACCTGATGTAGGCAATGGCGATCTCACCGTTCGGGAGAGCCGCAACGTTCTGCCCCACCATTATCATGCCCGCATTCCCCAGCCTGTGCGTTTCTTTTTAGGATGGGCCAACGTATTCCACAATGGCAGATCCAAAACCATTGAAGTATTGCGTTACAAAAAGATTGTCGCTTTTGTCGACCACCGTATACGCGGCATTCACAGAACGAGCAATCGTTCGCGCCGGCCCTTTATACGGTGGCGCAACTTCGACAAGTGGCGAATCCTGCTCGCAGTGCGTCGAAATCAAAGAGTTGCGACTCGTCAGCGCCATTTCGCAATTCCAGGCTAGGCTGTGTATCCGTGCCCACTTCATGTAAGGCGGCGCAGCGAAAATGGCATGGACGCCAGAGCTGCCCCCGGAAATAAATACGGTTCCCGGAACGACACGCGGGGGCGGAGCCTGATTCTCGGCTAGATATAATAGGGTATCGGGCAGCACGCCAGGCTGATGACTTGCGCAGGCCGCCAATGAAAGCGCGGAGATAAGTGTGGCGATGCATACGCAAACTCCTGACCACTTCATAAGCGACGCTCCTCCAAGCGACCGATAAGTTTCGCTGAAGCGCAGCAACTTTCCGGGCGGCGCGGTCGGGAAGCCAGCTTACCGCCGCTTCGGCACGCGCACTAGCCAATAATCGACGCCGTCAAGCGCGATCCGCTGTCTGCGTCGGGTAATTTGCAGCGAAAACATGGCGCCGCGGTCATCATAATAAATGCACAGCCACGCGAGGAGGCGGGCTCTATCCTCCGGGCTTAGCCGCTTGAGTGCGGCCCGGACGGCCTGGGCGTCGCCCCAGGGCTCTTTCTCGCGCTCGTATTGCGGCGGCCTGGTCATGAGGCGAACAGGTGTTCGGGTCATCGCCTGGGGTGCCTCCGGCGTAGGGCCCTGCGGCGGGCCAGCGATTTCGCGTGCCGTCGCAGTGTAAGCCCAGCGGAGGCGTCGAACACTTGTCACCATGTCGCTTGGCATAGCCATCAAGAGCGCCGAGGGTATCGTATTGGCTGCGGACAGCCGGGTCACCATAATGGCCCAGGCGCCCCCGGGAATGATTCCAGCAGCGCCTCAAGGGGGACCGCCTCCGACCCTCATCCTTCCGGCAACCTATGATAGCGCCACGAAGCTCCTGAGGTTCCACGAACGGCAGATGGGCGCGATCACGTTTGGTCGTGGCTCTATCGGCAGTACCATACAGAGCCAACGTACGGCGGCGAGTTATCTGCCCGAGTTCGAGCGCAGACTTGCGGAAAACCACCCCGGCGAGGTACCCGCAGAAGAGTTTGCTCGCCTGCTAGGACATTTTTTCCTCGACCGTTGGAATGAGGCTGGTATGCCGCCGCAGGTGCCCGCGGGGCAAGGAATGACCTTCTTTGTCGGAGGGTTCACCGGGACGGAGCCGACCGGAAGGCTCTACGAATTAGACGTGCCGGGCCACCCAGAGCCCGCCGAACGACACGCGGGAGACCTTGGTGCAATGTGGGGCGGCCAACGCGACGTGGTAGATCGGGTGCTCCAGGGATTCGACCCGCGAGTGCTCGACTTTGTGCTGACTAACACTAATCAGCAGCTTCCGCAGGCTCAACGCGATGCGCTTTATGAGCAAATGCGAAACAACTTCAATCAGCCTATCCCCTGGGCTCTCCTACCTCTTCGTGACTGCGTGCACATCGCGCACTTCTTGGTGAAAGCCACGATCTCGATTCAGGGCTGGAGCCTAGGCATTCGAGGGGTTGGCGGCGAGGTAGACGTAGCGACCATTACCCGCACAGACGGCTTTCAGCACATTAAGGTAAAGGAAATAACCGCAGAGCCAGCCTCTTGAAGCATATGAAAGGAGCACGATAATGCCCTCCTACTTGTCCTTGGTGACAAACTACACGCGACCTAACGATCTTGCTGAGGCGATGAAGGAATTTAGATTCCTATCCATCGGCGAAACAGCCGCGTTCCTGTGGTCTAATCCGACCGTGACATCTTTCACGCGAGACGGGTTCGAAACCGGCGCGGAGGCCCTTGAGGATTTACGCGGGCACATTCGCATTTCACACGGTCTGTTGGACAGGGACGATATTTAGTCATTGCAGCGCCTCGAAGTTCGAGAGGCTGATGCTGAGGGGAAAATTCGCCCCGTCGTTATCGTATCGTCCGACTACGCCTGCATCTCGCAGGAAACAATCATGGTGGCTCCAATCCGCACGAAGCGGCCGCCTTTCGCATGTCCCGGCTTAGTCAAAGTAGAGTCGCTCAAGAAACACGGCAACTTACACGGTTTTATCAGGTTAGATTTGATACTCGTCTTTCCGAGGGCGGCAATTGGAAATAGAGTGCTGCACCATTTTACGGACCAGGACGATATCGACACAATCAACGGATCGCTAAAGGCGGCGCTGGGGCTGCCCTAGGAGCGAATCGAGATCGTTGTCGCAAACAGCCGACGCTACTCACTCCGTGCCGGCAGCCCGCATTCAGGAAATCGTATTCGAATTCGCCCCGGCCCGCACAAATTACAGGGCGCCCGCTTAAGCGAGCGCCCTGTAGCGACGACGTCGCTTGCGCGAAGTGTGCCTAGACGGCTTTAAGACGCGTTGAGCGTCTCGCGGACTCCACACGCGCATGCATATCCGCCTGAAGATCCGCGAAAAGCCGTTTTACAGTATCGCATGCCGTCCGCGGCGGTGAGTTCAGCGTCGCGACCGCCGCTTCGACGCCGAACTGAACGCCGCGCTCGAAAGGCATGCCCGGATAGACGTCGTCTCCGCGCATAACGTCGGCGATCGTCTCCAGCTCGCGCCTAAGCAAATATTCGGCGGCCCAAGGGGCCGCGGTCGTGCCCTCTGCTTCATCCGCTGACTCCGTCTCTTTGCGCGGATCAAGGTAAGCGGCGATCAGCCGCGAGACGAGCACGGCATTGATTGCGGGCGCCGCGGTGGATTCGTTGTGCACGGATTGCTCCTTTTCTGCCGCTATAGGAGCGGCGGCCGACCTCGACGCGCCTGGCCTCTGAACCTGTCCTTCCAGATCGGGGAACATCTCTTCTTCAAGCGCCTCCAGCTCAGCCATGTCGGCATCGAAGCGCCACCTTCGTTCGTCCGTTTCGCGCTGTTCGTCGGCCCTGTCGAAATGATCAATGATGTCGATGCGATCGTGGTCATCGGCCCAACTGCGAAGATCGACCACAGGGTGATTCCGTCGCTCTTCCGGTCGCCCAGGTGTCTTAGGACTGCTCACTCGGAACTTCTCCTCCCGGTTTGATCTGGCCGGGCGCTATCGTTTGTCTCGATGCGCTCGGCCTTTGCGAATTTAGGTCCAGTTGCCGTTGCATTTTCGTTGCATCCGGTCAGGACCGAGAGCGTCTATCGTGAACCGTTGACGATCGGAAAGTTCTTTGTTTACCGCGTTTTTGGACCACTTGCACCCGGTGGCGACCGCTATCTTTGGCTTTAGGAGTCCCCTGCTCTATCCAGTTTGAGCTACGGGCGCACACGGTGATTTGCTTTATTTTACAGGACTTTTGAGGCCTAGTCTCAGCTCCGAGCGCTCCTGCGCAGGCACTCGCGGTTGCCATTCGGTTGCCATCCGCAAGCGCCCGGCGCAGCCGCGTCAATTCTCAGCCGCCCCTCTGCGTGCCTGTGCGACGCCGATCGCGTGGTCGATTTGGGCGACAGCCCGCTCCTGAGCACCCGTGACGACGTGCCCATAGACGTTCAGCGTGGTCGAGGCCGACGCGTGCCCGAGAAGGGCGGCCACGGTCCGGACGTCGCTGCCAGCCGCGAGCGCCTGCGTGGCCCCGAAATGCCGGCACGAATGCAGCGAGATGCCCTTCCGCTTGATGCCGAGCGCTCGTGCGAGAGCGGCGAAGGTTTTCGCGATTGCATCCAGGTCGAGTAAGCGACCCAGCTCGTCTGCAAACACCAACCCTTGGTCTTCATACTCTTTGCGCTTGAGTAACTTTTGCGCCGCTTGCGACGCGCGCTGCGTCTTCAGGGCGCTTATGGCCAGGGCGTTAAGGGGCACGATGCGCTCTCGGCCGCTTTTCGTGCTCTTAATGAAGGAATGACCGCTCCGATCCTGACCGACGGCCTGCCGAACCATGACCGTTCGACTGTCGAGATCAACGTCTTCCCAGGTGAGCGCACCGATCTCGCCTCTTCGCATCCCCGTGGCGATCGCGAGCGCGAAAAACGGATAGAAGCGCGCACTATCGGCCGCGGAAAGCAACGCCGCTACTTGTTCAGCGGTCAGCGCCCGGGCGGGCGATGGCGACGCCTTGGGCGCATCGACGCTGCGCGCAACGTTGCGAACCACGAGATTCATTCGCTCCGCCCACCCGAGAAGCCGATGCAGGAAGCGGTGAACCCGCAAAACGGTGTTCGGACCAAGTGGACGGCCCATCCGAAAGTTTTCCCCTGCTGCATCCTCCGATTTCGCCCTGCGCCTGTAACGAACACGCTCTGTCCGCAATCTAGTATAGAGCTCTACCAGATGCGCCGGCTTCAGACTCGCGACCGGAAGGCCGCCAAGGCTGGGAGCGACGTGCATTCGCCAATGCTCTTCGTACCGCGCAACGGTGATCGGGGAGAGATCGGGCATGATACTTTTCAAAAAGCGCTCGGCTACATCCGCGAGCGAAACCTTCTTCGGATCCAGGTCGATACCCCGATCCCGCGTATCAAGTGCCCGCCGTTCAGCTCGCTCCGCCTCTTTGCGCGTCGCGTACGTACCTTGAGTGCACCGCTTTCGCTTCTGATCGACGCCGCGGCCAACATCGACAAGGACAGCCCAGCGACCGGATTTGCGCCTGTATACACTCACGGATGACCTCCTTCTCGCGCGTACGCCTCATGAGCGCGTTGCGCACCTCAGCCTATTCGACGTTACCGCCGAGGAACTCTCGCAACGCCGCCTTCGTAATCAGCAATTTCTGGCCAACGCGAACACTCTTGATAGCGCGCGTTCTCAGCGCATCGTAGACGGCGTTGCGTCCGATTGGGAGAAATGCAATGAGATCGCGTGGCGTTAATACATCCGGCAATTCCGCAAAACGGGCGGAATATATGCTCGCCGATGACTCGATGGACTGTGCACCCATTACCAATACCTCGCCTCTAATGTCGCTAACAAAAAAGGCCCCGTTGGGGGCCTTCGCTTGGTGTTATACGCTTTTCGCCAGCATTATAATGCGGGCGAAACTCGCTCACAGTCTCGCAAGGCAATTCTCTCTTGCCGCCGCAGCAATGTCAAGCCTTCGAATCGCCTTTGAACCGCCTGCAAATCGCACAGCGGTAACTGGCCCGAGATGCGAAAGGCCAAGCGTAGGTAACGGTTAGCGTCCGAGATCGCTGCTTCGTTGGGCTACCATGATCGGCCGGGGCAGTGCGGATCTCGCTCGGAGCACCGCGAGGCACCTATGGCTGCCTTGCGGGCCACCTCGATGAGATACTTAGGAATAGAAAACATCACCGACAAGATTGTATATCCCGTCGAAGAAGATGTCTGAGTGCGATCCGGAAATACTTCGAAGTAATCAGACTGTCTCTGAGCACCCGAACTATTGACGAATCGCGCTATTCTGTAGTCTTCGCCTCGACGAAGAGAAGCGATTATCATGGGAAGAAGCCCTTGGCGAAACCGTAACCGACCGTCTGCGCCTAAGCCGAACAACGGCCCTCGGATAGCGCCCACGTCCACAGCGGAAGTCATAGCGCCCGCCTGCAGTGGAGGATACCGACTGGGCTTCGACCCCGAAGTTTCCGGCCATTGTGCAGGTTGATGCCCTGATAGGAGACATGCGGCTGGACATTTACGTTCCGCCTACAATCATCGACGCAGATACGGCTCTTCGCCGGTATCTCGTTTACCTAAGCTTGCTGATTGACGTTATGCTCGCGGACATACTCATGTCTGCCATCCACTCAACCGACATTGCAGTCCGACTCAAACGCCGCATGCTCCTTGAGTATTGCGCCAAAGGCCTTTACTGCTTTGACAATCCTGAGTATTGTCTTTATTTTGCAACGGTTGCCGAATCCGAAAGCATTCTCGACAAGCTCCATAACGGCGGTAGGCCTGCGGCAGACATTGAGGCCGAAGCAAACCACTTGAAGGGACAGCGGCAGCTTTTTGCGCCCGCCTACAATAGGCCGAAGCGATTTTCGGAGATTATGCGCCACTATACAAGGCCAGCCGGCTCGCAAACAAACGACGAATATGTCGGGCTGTATCGGCTGCCTTCTGCCTACATCCACGGCGACCCTGAGGGTATGCGCTATCTCATGCCCCTAAACGAGCATGGGCAGACGGTGCCCACTATTTCGGTTAGCGACGACGAACTCAACGCAATGATGGTCGATGTTGGGGCGAACACTTTAGTCTTCTGCGATGTTTTCATCGCCGAGTTCAAGCCCGACAATGAGTCACTGGCGAATCGTTCGTCCGAGCTAGACATTGTTTTTAAGGTGCTTAGTTTGAAGCATCCTTACGGCCGCACCGAGGAAGGAATGGAACACCTGAGGGCTGAGCTTGAGGCCGCACGAGCGGCGGGGAGAATCCCGTGACTCGTTCTCGTTCCAGCAAAACCGCAGAAAAGCAGGTAATGACGCGATTGTTTAATGCAGCGTGGCGAATCGCAAGGGAGCAAGTTCGCCAGCAGCAACCTACGCTGCAAGTATTGTATAACGCGGCTAGGTCGGCGGCCGACGCGCATCCAGGGGCGTTTCCAGTTCAACTAGACAAGTTTGTCCCTGAAGATGAGGCGACGATTCGGCAATGGTGGGACGCCCACCTAACTACCTTTGGAGCGCGCGACGCCTATGCTAGTGCAATCGTATTGTTCGTTGACGGCACACTTAAAGCTATGCTGCGCTACTACGGCATGATCCCCAGTGTACCCAAGAAGTTCAAGAGCGGGTTCAATGGAGTATCCACCGACCTCATCTTCCGGTATGTTGGGAACAACGTGCGGCATTTTGACGAATGGGCTGCTCCTACACACCAGATACCGCACCGCAGGCAGGCTTATGCGGCCGTCACGGCAATAGCGACGGTCCTAGGCAGGCCAGTTCCCGACAAGAAAAGCCTTTCTGTCATGGCGACGAACTGCGCCTGGGCTGTCATCGCTACGATTTCAGGACGCACGTTCGACAAGCTCATCGCGCTCGTTAGAGAGTTTATGGACGAACTGCTAGTCACCACGGGCCTAGAGAACGACCCGCTAATCCTCTCGGAGATTGCCAAGGAGCGGAGCGACGGCAAACCGACTCATCCGAGACAACCGAGACGGCGCCCCGTGACCGGTCGGTGCTCGACCTGCGGCTTGTCCATGACCGAGACAGACGCGCAGTCGCTTCGGCGCCGTGCTGAACGGTTGCTCTGGCTTGCGGAGACGATCGCGGCCCAAGCGCAGCGCGACGACGACGCCCGGCTTGCGCTGCAGGCCGTAGATCGCGCTCGGTCGGCGCTTGAAACGATGAGGCGGGCGACGGGTCTGATCGGGGGCGATCAGCAGATCAACGTCACCGTCGACGCTCGGCGACAAGTCATGGCGAACCTGGCTCGTCTCGATGAAAGTGAGCTCAGGGCGTTGGCTCATGGCAAGCCGATGCTCGACGAACCAATCGATGCCCTACTCGCGCCGCCAACGGTAGTGGCGCGGTGATAGGGCGACGAATAAACTCTATGGCTATGGACCGAAGGCTTGTGATCCTAAGCGCGGTCTGGTTTGCGGCCCTCGCGGCAGTCGCCGCCTACCTGTATTGGGCGGTCGATCACCAGGGGAGTGCGTTTCCGCTCCGGCCACATTAGCGGTCAAGAGACCCGCTGCGGGCGCTGGAGGGTTAGTACCTTGGCGCCGTTACCGATAACAGGGCATTATCGGCGACACCTGCGGCTATCGGGACGGCACGAGGCCGAGGCGTGGTACGCTAGAGCGATGAGCACAATGCCGGACTTCTCCCGGGTTTTTCAGCCCGTTCAGGGCTCTTCTGAGGCTTCCGGCCCTCGAACGTTTCCCGAACGTGTTGAGCGGCCCAGAAACAGCCGCAACTGGGCGCCGAAGTCGGCGACGGTGCATCCGCTGCCGAACGAGTCGATCGACCTCGTGCTCCGCCGATGGAAAAAGGGCTGCGCGTCCGAGAACATTCCGGGTGAGATCCGTCGTCACGAGGCATACCAGAAGCCGAGCGTCCGGCGACGTGAGAAATCGCTCGCCGCGCGGCGTCGGCTTGCAAGACTCACGTAGCCGGCAACGGGCCCGACACACTGAGCCCCGGCCCTAGACTTTGAAGGCAAAGTAGACAGCGCCGACGATGAAGAGATAGCTTACCGCATAGTTCCACTTGAGCGCTTGCCCGAACACGACGAGCGCGAAGACCGTAAAGACGATCAGCGTTATGACCTCTTGCAGTATCTTGAGCTGCGTGAGGGTCAGCGTACCGTAGCTGATCCGATTCGCCGGAACTTGGAAGCAATATTCCAAAAATGCGATTCCCCAGCTCACGACGATGGCGAGGAGCAGCGGGCTCCTGGGGTGCTTCAGGTGGCCGTACCACGCGATCGTCATGAACAAGTTGGAGAAGATCAGCAGGATGGTGGTAACAGCGATGGGATAGCGGGCTATAAGCGGACTCATGGCCTTTGCGATCTTCCCAGACCTGAGCGTTTTCTACCCACTGACGGCTTCGCGTCGCCTTGGGGATACGTGGCCGGGCGTGGTTTAGGGCCGCCTCGGCGCGAACGAGCCCGCCGCAGCGAGCCCGCTCGCAATGCTTTCAGCAGCCGTTCTTCATGCCGAAAGTCAAGTCACCGAAGTCGAAGTTCGAGCCGCCCCGAAGATCTTCGAAGATGCCCTAGGCCGATGAGTCCGCGGCTGGCGGGAGCGATGAACATCAAGGCGCCGTTCTGGCCATAGAGTGGTTCTGAGATGTTCACGACGAGGAGACCATTGCGAACTAGGAATGAACCATACGGATACTTTGTGCCGCCGGCGACCAGCGACGCAGAACCGTTGCTTCCACCGTTCAACGTCAGGCAGTCCGTGCCGTTGTCGAATCTTGCGTGGGTAATGGTGACTGGCCAGCTACCGCTGTAGCTGCGGCCCGCTGGGAACATCATGTTTGTGGGGCTGCCGTAGTAACTGTGCGCCATGGCGGCACCGGCCGACGCTACCATCGCCAGAATGGCAACGGCAATGATTAGGATCCGTTGCGAAAGCATAGGCGGTTCTCCTTGTGGGGGCCGAGAGGGACGATGCCTCAGAGCCTAAGCTAGGCTGATAAAAAAAGTCTGAAGCGGCACGCGCCATCCTGACGATCGTTGTGCGGTGGCGATGAGTTGGAAGCCGTTTTGCGATCGGCAGACGCAAGCTAAGTGGGCTTACGGCTCTCCCTAAACGCGTAAGCCCATTCCTTGAACGTTGCCGAGGCTTCCGTCGTCCGCATCGCAGACGGGTCTAACCGAGGCGGCCGTGGGAGGCGCGCTGCCGCGCGGTGTGGAGGCATACAGTGCATATAGCGGGCCGTGACATAACGACTGCCAACGTCGCACCGTAAGGCAAAGCCGTTCGCGGTGGCTTCCTAGCGGCTTTATCTAGTCCAGGTTGAAGTGTTCGCCAGCGACTTTCAAGAGGCGCCGTTTAAACATACCAAGGTTCGGAACATCGAGGCCAACAGCGCTCTTCAAGAAATCCATCGTCCGTTCCAGGTCCGTGGCTATCATCGCTAGCAGGTCGAAGGCGTGAAGGCTTGTTTGAAGCGCAATTTGTATGGCGCGGCGTTCGTTGTCAATGGTGAATACGTCGGGAAAGCCCTCCGCGTCAGGATGCGCGACCGCGCTCATAGCGCCGTACCGCAACGTATAGGTTGGACAACGCTCTTTCGTCTCGCCCTCGACTTCGAGCGCTGCGTTGAGGAACTTGAAGTTTCCGGTGAACTCGTCGAGTCCGCTGCCGCTTGCATCAGCAAGCCACGCCTTGTAAGCGGCTGCGTAGCGAGCCTCAGATTGTAAGCCGCCGGGCAGACGAAGGCCCATACCGCGCTTGAAGAACCGAGCGCCTTGAGTGAGCATTTGGTTATCCGCGATGTCGCGATGACGGAACAAGTATATCATCGAAATGAGATACTCGTAAGTCGTGCGAGACAGCACCGCGAGGGCGCGCGCGTGTTCGTCGCGGTTCAGCTCCGTTGCAGATTCGGCGAAATCCGCCAAGTGGATGACCGAGTACGTAACCCAGAGGTAGGCAGCTCTCGACCCAGGCGGTTCCGGTCCTGGGTCAGTCATGGTCTGTTCGACCGACCGCAGTTCCTTGGTCATGTCGAGGATGACGCGACGCAGGCGCCGGTAGAGGTTCGTCGAGACCGGCGCGTGCACGTGTTGCGAGTCCGTTTGCTCCATGCTCGCGCTATTCGCCGAGGTTCTCGAACCTACTCGCCCTGGCGCTCTGCCCACGCGCGCCCCTCGCAGGCGCATCAACTTAACTACACCGTCAACGAAAAGGACACAAAAAGGGCAGAAGTTATTCAGCAGACCATAGCAAAGATCGTTGCTTTAGAGGGTACCACGTTCGAGCTTTTCGAGACGGTCATCGCGACTTGTCAGAATAACAATGACGCCTTAAATGTGGCTCGTGCGCTAGCCCAGAACGGTAACTTACACTACATCAAGTCCAGCTAATGTGAGCCGCGCCCTGAGTAGCCGGGGCGAGGCCGGGTCCCCATGGGCCGTTCTGATTCCAGAGCGGCCTTTTAAATTTGGAAGGAGCATCGATTGAGCGTCTACGGCGCCGAGGCCAAACGCAAAAGGCTGGCCAGCGTCTCAGCTCGCTTGGGCATCTGTTCCCCTACATCTAGGGGCACCTGGATTTCTCAGCACTGTATTTACTGTGCATGCGAGCATCGAAACGCCCCTATGCGACAACTCATTTCGCCCCAACAAAGAGTGCTTCGGGGCTTCGTCGCGGCCTGGTACCGTTAGGGCATGTCAAGGAATCGTCGCTCCGGCGCTCCACGAACCTTTCGTCGCATGGAAGCGGATCGTCGGCGTAGAGGCGGGGCGGTCAGGCGATCTTGCGCGGGAGAGAAGTTGCGGCCCTCCCCTACGCGCGGTTCTTCCCGTTGCGGCCAGCTTTGGTAGGCTCGGCGCAGGAGCTTGTAGCCTTCTCTGCGTCGGTCCCCGTGGGCTATGGTCAGGATGTGCCTCACCTCTTTTCGGACACGGCAGACCAACTCAAGGCGGCATTCCTCAATTGGCGGCTGCATGGGCAATAGCGTGGGGCCGATTTTGCGGGTTGTGCACCGCCGGACTATCGACGACGAGATCGCCGTCTACCGTGTGGACGCCGGGGCGGATGGTCGCCCGGTTGCGAAGCGACACCGTATGGCAAGAACGAAAGCGCCCCCCCAAGCCGCAGCCTCCTAAGCCCCTTGCCACATTCCCGTTCGGCAAGGTTGCCGCTACTGTCGCGGTCATGTTGATCGCTGCAATAGGCGGTCTAGGAATCCCGGCCCCATGGCAACCGACCTACGCGGTAGTGTGTCTGGCGGCGGTATTCGTTGCATTCGCCGGTTTAGGTTTTGATTGGCGTCGGTCTCATATTCGTAGCGGTGGAACGGAAACAGATAAACTAACCAAGCCTTTGAGAATAGCAATTCGTAGCCTGACGGCGCTGTCTGTTCTCTGCGTTCTTCTCGCGATATGGCTCGGAATTGCTGCCGCAACTGTCCACCCGCTCCAACTGATTCCACACCATCCTTGGGACGTTGAATACGGAGATGCGGATGGCTCACGAACGAATCGCATCTATGTGATAGCTAGAACTGACAATACGACGAACGACACGATTACATTTCAGGAATACAGTAAAGCGATACTACGGCCCGATCCCACAAGCATCGCTCTCCTCCAAAACTCGACAGTCATCGAGCCCCTTAGGGACGAGGTTAGCCGACTAGCGAGTGGAGGCGATACTCCTAACATAACGTCGTACCCACACAGCCAAGAGGAAACGACGTTCAACATTTTGGGGCCCGCAGCCACGCGGCGAGATTACAGTGCCTTTCGCGCGGGCGATCAAATCGTTTATTACGATGCTCTAGTTTATGTGAAAATGCAGCCCAGCGGCCTTCGCTTCTCTTTCGAAGATTGCGAGATCGCGAGAATGATTCCGAGCGAGGAACTGATACCTGGAACTTGGCGGACCGTTCAACTGCCGAGACAACTGTCCGAAACGCCGTGCAACGTCAACGCGCATTAGGCGACCGATTCCGCATGCCAAAACGTAACGTCGATTCCTAGACACTCTAAAAGCATTGGATCAACGGCGGGTAAGCCGCCAGCTTAAGCGATTCATCTGCGCCGTTCGGCCTTACCGGACGGCGTTTGCAATTCTGGAGATCCTTCGAATGTACAACCCAGCCCGACCGTCGCCGCCGCAGTCATTGGCTACGACGGAGTTCCAGATCGGCGACCTCGTCCGCGTGAAAGCCGCGCCGCCTGGACGTCCTCTTTACCGTCGTGGAGCTAACGCCGACGCACGTTCGTGCACAACGAGAACGCGGCGCCCGAAGCGATTTACCCACCCGAGAATTTGGAGCACGCGGCGTCTCCAGTCGTGGCGCCTCCCGCACAAGCCGTAAGCGGTCGAGAGCACTCCCCCGTCCTGTCCGATGCCCGTACCCTTGTCTGTAGTCGAGCGCGTCGCCGATGGACTCTCGATTAGACTGCCTCCGGGCGAGCCAATCGATGCGCTGAAACGCTTCAAAAAGTTGTCGATAAGTCGGGTGTTCTACGCGCGTATCGAGACCGGCAGCATTTCATGCCGGCTACGCAGCGTCGCCGTGACGGTATCCCCATCACGCTACCGAGGATAAGTGGCGAGGTTTCGTAGATTGAGTAATCGCGAAGGAGCGTGCGAACTCCTCGGGTGTCTTCCAATCCAAGGCCTTGTGCGGCCGTGCAGTGTTGTACCGATCACGCCAGGCGCTGAGAATCTGCCGCACATCAGTGAGCGCCATGAAATCGTGTTCGTTCAAGCATTCATCGCGTAGCCGACCGTTGAAACTCTCGATGAAAGCGTTCTGGATCGGCTTGCCGGGAGCGATGTGGTGCAGCCGCACGCCGCGATCCACCGCCCACCGCAGCATGGCGAGGGAAACCATTTCGGGCCCGTTATCCATCACGATGGTTGCTGGGTAGGCTCGGATTGCGGCGATAGTATCAAGCACGCGAGTCATTCGCACACCGGAGAAGGCGCAGTCGGCCTCGAGCGCAAGGTTCTCACGCGTGCAATCGTCGCCGACGGCAAGAACGCGGAAACGCCGGTTCGTTCGCAATCGATCGTGAACAAAGTCGAGCGACCACCGCTGGTTCGGAGCAACGGCGACGCTGTCGACAGGGCCGCGGCCTAATGCGAGTTTGCGGCGAATGCGCTTACGTACTTGGAGGCCGGCGGCACGGTAGATCCGCCCGATGCGCTTGTGGTTATCAAGCACGCCATCACGGCGCAGCAGCACGATCATTCGAGGCAACCCATACCGGCGATGTTCCGATGCCAATGCAACCAGACGCAACCGCAGCGGCTCATCGTTCCGCCTCGACTGGTAGTGGAGAAGCTTGCGATTGACGCCGACCCAACGGCAGATCGGTCGTTCCTTCGCTCCGAGCCGTTCTCTTACGGCCTGCACCGCGGCTTTGCGCTGTACAGGCCTTAGAAGTTTCCCTCGGCAACCACCTTCAGCGCCTCGATGTTGAGCGCCTGATCGGCGACGATCTTCTTGAGGCGACGGTTCTCATCTTCAAGCTCTTTGAGCCGGCGCAGATCGCTGACTTCGAGACCACCGTACTTCGCACGCCAGTTGTACAGCGTTGCTCCCGAAATTCCGTGCTTGCGACAGATCGTTGCGGCCTTGACGCCGGCCTTGAGCTCCTTGAGGATGCCGACGATTTGCGATTCGGTGAACCGGGATTTGCGCATGTGGAATTCCTTTCGAGGCTGAGCCTCGGATTCCACATATCCCTGGCGGCACTCACGGGGATACCGTCAAAGGGCTTCTGGTTGCCCATGTAAGGAATCTGAACTCCGGCGAAGGTGGGCCGTCTAGAAGTGGCGAGCGATGCATGATGTTCTCTCGCTTTGATGATTGCGGTTCTGCAAGAAAAGCGAGCTACCATAGTGGGCCGGCTTCCTTCGTTCATGTAGACGAGGGTTCGCGGCTTCACGGACGTGGCACGGATTGAGCGAACTGCGTTGCGCTCCGACTCGATCCTAGCTCGCTTGCTCAGTCGAGCACACGAAAGCCCATCCAAACTGCCTTTGCAAACTCATTGGAAAAGACTTCATACGATGCGTAAAAGGTAAACGCCGCAGCAGCGTAGGCCGCTACTATCGCCCAGTAGACCCGATCGGTTTCGACGTTGAACGCCCGTCATTGGGCGACCAAGATCGCACCGCCGAGGAAAATGCCGCCTGGCGCCGCTAAGCCCATTCGGTCGGCGAGCACGTTGGCGATTGCAAACGGTGAATTAACCGCCAGATGCCGAGCCCAATCTTCACTGCCAGCGAGATCCCAACCAGATCGCGGCGAGGGAGGCGCTGCAAGGATAATGCCAGACCGATAGACCCCATCCAAGCATATAGAAGAATCCTAAGCTGAATGTCGTTGCGGGGCCGCGCATCATGGAATATAGGCCATCTAAGTTAAGGCGGCGGTCGCCACGCCTTCGGCGGCGCTCAGGCCGCACAGCGACGTTGCCAGTGCCTTGCTCGCTGCCTGTGGCCCGAGAGGCCTGCACACGAAATGGCAAAGCGAGTTCAGAGAATCGCTACGCACTCAGATCCGGCTTCGCGTCGAAAAACTCGATTCGGATCGCTCCATCCGCACGTCGGAGCAACCACCTCATTCGCCAGGATACTCGCTCCAGCCACCAGGATACTCGCAGCGTCGAGCACAAAGTCCTCTACTCTTGCTGGAGGTGCAACTTGCGAAACCATCAGGTCACAGCGCGGCTGGTCGTCACAGTCTTGTCGATCGGAGTACTGAGCGCGTGTACTAGCGCGACATCGCCGACTGGGGACTTTCAGAATAGCTCGGCAAACCGGAGCGTCGGACGGCTCGCCATGTCGGGCTCATCTCAACAGCGACATCACGGGACTGACGCTGCCGTAAGCTACTCGTATTCGTTTCCACTGCTTTACGTCGCGAACTGGTCCCCCAGCACCGTCCAAGTATACGATGCGCGGTCAAACAATCCCAGCCCGATAGCAACGATTAGCGACGGAATCGATTTCCCGACCGGTGACTGCATCGACGCAGCCGGCACGCTCTACGTCGCCAACGAGCCGGCGGGCGGACTCGGTTCAATTTCGGAATACGCCGCCGGCAAGACTAAGCCGTTTCAGATGATTACCGAAGGCATTAACTCTCCAGTTTTCTGCACGATTGACGGCGAGGGAAATCTTTGGGTTACGAACATTGGCGCGGGCAATGTGACCCAGTACCTGAAGGGCTCGACGAAACCTCACGCGGTCATCACGAACGGCCTGTCGTCCCCGAATGGCCTCGCAATCGACAATTCGGGGAGTTTGTACGTGGCGAATGGGCCGAGCGATACGACAATCAACGTTCAGGTTTACGCGCACGGCAGCAAGTCGCCGACGCGGACGATCACCGATGGCGTAACGTCCCCCGTGGGCATCACTGTGGATGGCAAGGGGACGCTTTACATCACGAATATCGACGAAAACAATGTAGAGGAATATCCTGCTGGTAAGAGTCACCCAGATCAGGCGATTACGGAAAACATGAATGCGCCAGCAGGAGTGACGGTTAACAAAAAAGGACGCCTCTACGTGAGCAACTACGTCAACAACGTCATTGTTGAGTTTGCGCCCGGTTCGATCACGCCTTCAAAGAGGACAATTACGAAGGAGCTGTATACCCCCGAGGGATCAGCTTACTATCCTCCTCTAATTCCGTGAGTGGCTCAGCCTTTCGCAGATACCCCCGCAAAAGGCTGATAAGGTCCTTCGTGGCCCAGCACCGTCACAGGCTCCATTCACGGTTAACCAAATTGTATTAGTTCGTACTCAGCTGAACTCATACCGGACGTCATACAAAAGCAGCGCCGAAAAAGAGATCTGGAGCGAAGTTTTAAGGCTTGCCGTTCATTATCAGCTCACGCCCTGGAGAACCAGTCGGGTTCTTGCATTACCGATCGAGGAGATATTCGCGAGATTCAGAGGAGATATTCGCGAGATTCAACGGTAAGCGGAACCGGGTAGCGCGCGACGCTGATCGTCTAACTGGAGGCCGAGGTCCCGCGATAAGGTTTAAAAAGTTGACAGAAACTATAGACTTCATTGCGTCAGGAGTCCACAAGACGAAGATCCGCGTCGACGCGCTCAAGAGAAGTCGCGACGTGACAAATCGTTCGTCTTTCCAGCCGCGGCGCCCCTTTGGGGTAATGGCGAATTATGATTTCCTCCCCAAGCCTCGGGAATCACCGAAGCCGCGTGATGGTTACCTTGTTTGGGCGTTCCTGTGAAGAGCCGCCTCTCGAAATAGCGTGAACAACTGGCGAGCTCGCACGATCCGCAAGCGAGACCGAACCAGCTTGCTCTCAAAAGGCCATCGCCCGAACGTATTAAGAAGCCTTAGGTAAATGACGTGCATCACCTTCTCCTCGCCAGCGGTATTGACGAGCGATCTACCGTACGACTGCCATCCGTTTGTCGGCACAAATTCCAATCCCACCAGTCTTGTATGGCCGAGCTTACTGCGCTACGATCTTCTCCCCGGTAGCCTGATCGGAGTTGCGTTGCGAGTTCCGCACGGCCGAGACGTCTAGGAGCTCAGAAATATTGTATACCTAACCTTAAGAGAGCGTGCGGTTCGGTCAGGACGCGCCGCCACCTGACGACGAAGCTAAGACCGCGAGACAAGTGCCGTCAGCTCGGGCTCAGTAGCTAACGCCCCTCTGCCGTTCTTCCTCATTAATCAACATAGTGAAAAGGAGATTGTTGCGATGTCGTTTACCAGCAATATACAAATCCAGAAGAAGAATCCCGCCGTACAATACGAGCCGGACCTGACGCTGGAGCCACTTGGCCTGTGGCACGAGGATCACGAAATCGACGGGGCAATGTACCGCGCCTCGAATGCTTCGTACAATGAATCGACCACATTTTGGTCCCTCCAGAATGTCGCGCAGCCGGCATACGCACGCGTTCAAAACACCGACGGCTCAACGAGCTACTTGTACATGCCCGCTAGCTCAGCTGCGTGGCACACCCCTGCATGGCTCGGCACCGGACAGCCGCTCATTTACCATGCGGTGAACTACGGAATGTCACCATCCAGTACGGCCGCTGCGAACACGGCCGCCCTTCAAGCGGCGGTGACGGCAGCGTTGAATGCCTTTGGTGGCGTGATCTTAATTCCAGCTGGCGTCTATCAGATCTCCGGAACCATCAACCTCGATTTCTTCGGAGCCCCTGGGAACGACAATGGCCTCATCATCACCGGACAGGGCGGCAATACGCAGCTCGTGCAGAACGGCTTTATCGATCTATTTTCGATCTCAGGGCTATCCAGCGGCAGGGGCGTTCGCTTTAAAGATCTGCAGATATCGTACACAACTGGAGAGATTGGCCCCCCCACGCCTCCCGCGGCAATTCGCCTGTCGGTCTGCGAAAACGTTAGCTGCGAGCGCGTGTACTTCGTCGACTGCCCGCAGGCACTCTTCATCGACCAGCGTTCGCTGCATTGCGGGTTGTTCAACTGCATGATCTTCTATAGTAACGGCCTCGCCAATATGACAATGGTCACTCTCGGTGGATCCGAAAACTACGTCGATAGTTGCGACTTCCGGCAGAAACCGCGCAGTACAGGTGGGCCCGCCGGCTGTACAGCCATTGTCGCCTCGCCAGGCAATGGCGGGGGCGGGTACTACATCACGAATACCCATCTCTCGGACTTTACGACCGGCATCGTGCTGCAGGAATCGGAAAACATCGCGCATCTGTTCTGCTCCAACGTCGTCTGCGAAAGCTGGACGAACGCGCTCGTGGTAAAGCCGATCTCGCCTAACGGCACCATTTACCAGGTCTTCTGCGGTGACTGCGTCTTCGCGCGAACGAACGACTCAACGGACACAACATCCACCGGTGTGATCGTCGACACTAACGGCGGCCCCAACGGCAACGTCGCGGACATCTTCCTCAACAACTGCATGTGCTATCAGTGGAACGGCCCGGGTGTGCAGATTCACGCCGGGCAGAATATCGTCATCACCGGCGGGCGATACGGCTCCAACGCGACTTCGATGTCGACGAGCGGAGGGATCGCCATTACCGGTACTGCAGCGAGCGTGACGGTCAGCGGTGCAGACATCACGATGAAGATCCCCAACCCCCTCTTTGGGAATCAGCCGTACGCCATTTCGATAACCGCGGCCGTGGCAGGGCTGTATGTCCGCGGCTGTAACCTGACTGGATACCCTGGCAACACCGGTCCGCTCTATTTAAGTTCGGCGGGAACGCAAATCGAGATCACCGACTGCGCTGGTTACAACGACCTGGGTCTCGTATTATCTGGCCCTGGCGCTCCGCCGACAGGGACCTTTCAGAATTACAGTTCTTGGCCGCATGCAACCTCTGGTTGGTTTGGCCCGATTGCATTCTACATCTCCGGTGGCGGCGTTGCGCATATTCTAATCGATACCGTTAATACGGGCCTCGCTATGGGTGGATTCACTCTCTCACCAGGCGAGACGGCGGCGATTGTACCTACCATTCCTCCAGCCACTCCCAGCTTTGTCGCCGTTGGCAAGTAGGTCGTATCCAAATACGGGACTACAAAGTGTTGTATTCCGCTAGCGTACCGAACTATTCTGAATCGGAACAGACCGATCTAAGCGAAGCGGTGGGGGCAGCCTTGCGGCTACCCCTGCCATGCAGCGAAGAGAGCGGCCGAGCCTTGACGAGACTTCCGGAATCGCCGGAGATTTCGCGGATGCTAAAATCGAAAAATCCGCAGAGGAAAGGACTCTGCAGTATGAGACGGGAGGGGCCGCGACTCCCATTTGCAGGTTCTCATCTCGTTCGGCTCCGCACGGAGTGCTAATGATACGGGCCGGTCCATGGGCGCTGTGCTTTAGTCGACGACGCCACAGAAACGGTTGCCGAGAGGCCTCTCAACTGCCCCACTTGCGAACACAATCGACTTGCTTTCCGGCGGTTCTGCGAGCACACAACCAACGACGGGAATCGAACCCGTGATTCGGGGTCCCGGCCGCTCCCGTTGAATACCCGAGAGTCCTTTCCTGTACGGGTTTTTGCGTTTTCGAGTCCCCGCTAGTCCCTTTGAATCCCGACGAGTTTTGGGGAATCCGTTAGATGGCCGTTAGAGGAGCAGACTGTTGCTTGCCAGCCGTTCCGACGTCAGCTCACCGACGCGTCATCGGGCCCCAGCCCCGCCTCCCTAGCGGCGACAGCGAACATGTCGTTGAGCCCAGTATGACGCAGCGCCCGAGTCGTCCGGATCGCCACGCCGACGCACAGCACGCGATCGTCGTCGTAGTCCCTGTGGCGGGGCACGCGACGGCGTTCGGTGACGACTCGCACAGATCCCAGATCTCGAAGTTCGCCGACACCCCTCCCGATCACCAAAACATCTGCCCGAGGCATTCTTTGCCAGTTGCTAACGGAGTCCACCCGAGTTCCCTTTCGATAGTCGAGCGGTATGGCGTCTTTATCTGCAACGGTGTCTTCCGCACGTACTCCTCCGCCCGCGTCTTAGTCTCCCCGTCGAGGCTGCGCAGATATGCGACGACGTCTTCGGCAGTCGGGACTTCACCATCGCTATCAAGCCGCGGAGGAAGTGCGGTCCAGACGACTCCACCGATGCCTTTCTCACGCGCCCATAGCGAAATCGCTTCTTTGTAACGAAAAGAGTCGGCGCGCGGGTAGAATCCGATCCGACCAACGCTCGTACCCTCACGCTGGGCAAGATCGCTTCTGGCCTCGTCAACGTGCTTGCTTGTCATCTCCGCCCAAAGCAGCGGCACGGCGGGCCCCTCGTCCATCAGCACCAGAGTCACTAGGCGGCTCTTTTGCGACTTGCGTGCGAACTCTACGGGTAATACAGGCCCGTCGGAATGCCACCTCACCGGTTTCTTTAGCGCCAATTTCTCGGGCCGCCAAATGAGCGATCCCCAACCCAGACAGACAATCATCGTTTTTTGATAGATTCGGTCGCTGCCGATACATTGCCCGCATCATATCTTCGGCGAAGCATCTCACCGTACTCTCGCCAGTACGCGTAAGACCTCGTCGGGCGCGATGGGTGGGCTATCAGTGCGCAGAGTGTCGCTCCGCGCCAACGGAGTCCATTGGCATCAAATCGGCCTCCCGCAATCTGTTCGTACTTGTCCCGATACGACGTGCCGTAGAACACGGCGATTTCGACGGGGTTGCTGGCGAGCTGTTGGCCGATAAAGGCGATTCGTTGTGCCATGAATTGCTCTCGATCGCCTGGCACTGCCAGATTCTTCGCCGCCACTGAACACAGTTCGATCAGCGCCATGTCACCGTCGGCACGACCAAGCCAATCTCGTTGATATGCATGCGAATCGGCATGCTTGCCAGTGTATCCGAGTACGATCTGAATGAGCGGCTGCCATGTAGCTTTTTGGATGACCGGCTTCGATGCAAAATGGTGCATCTGCAGATTCGCGGGCACGCGAAGGTTCCACTGATCCTCGTGCTCAGCGGCGTCGATCAGGCTTTCCCCTCCGGCGGCTTCCCACGCAGTGTAAAGTTCGTGATGGTCATCTCCGCCTGGCTCCATTCCGACGAACCAAAACGGCGCGCTCCATCGGCCGTAACCGAACCATTCGCGAGCGGCTCGCTCCTTCGCGTCCACGATTCCTGGTTCGGTGCGCATTATCGACTCTTCGGCACGGGCTCGCTGTCTTCATGGACGAACCTCTGATTCAGATATTTCGGTGCGCTCACATTCACTGCTGCTCCTGACTGGTGAAGTTAAGCAGGGCCTCAAAGAGTTTCGCTTGATCCTCGGCATCATGAAGCGCGCGATGGGAGTTACGAAGGCTGACGCCCATTCGTGACGCAAGGATGCTCGATCGCGCCTCGCACCACGGAACATGAAGTGCACCCATAGCAAATGCCTTAATGTCGAGCGGTGCAAAGCCAAACGGATTTGTGCCATCTCCGAACATCGTGAAGTACGCGTTCACAAACCCCCAATCGAATGCTGCATTGAGACCAACGAATGTTGGGGATGAAAGCGGCGCGAGCCATGATCGAAAGCGCTCTAGTGCAGCGGACGGCTCTTCGCCGGACGACTTCAATGCATGGAGAGAGAGCCCGTGAACGGCCATGGCCTCGGGGATTACCTCGTTGCTAATCGGCTGGAACTCCGCATAAAAGCCAGGCGCATTACTTCCAACGATGCACGCCCCCAGCGCCAGCATGCTATATCGCGGCGGCGCCGGCCCACTGGCCTCGACGTCCACTGATACGAAGGTGCGTTGCACGCCTAGTCACCAGCCCCAAATCGTGGGCTCGGCGGGGTCTTGCCGATCTCATCCCGGATCGCTTCAAATGTGAGCGGACGGTTTGCGACATAGGAACGGCGCACGGCGGCCGGGAGCAAGCGATCGATGATGTCCGAAGATGTGTAGTCTGTCCCGCTTTGCGCCCCGCCAGTGAGACGCGCAAGCTCACCGAGTTGCTCCGGCGACAGTCGCAGTTCTGCAACGGCTTGGCGGAACAGGTCTTGGCGTTCGGTCTGAGTTGGCCGAGCGAAAGTGAGTTCTAACGAGCAGCGTCGACGAATTGCCGGGTCGAGTACGTCCGGCCGATTTGTAATGAAGAGCACGACGAGCCGAGCATCGTTTGTCCGCAGCCCATCGAGCTGTTGCAAGATCGTGTTCAAGCCGGCTTTATCCTCATGGTGCATCTGATCGCTTTCGCGACTAGACGCCAGGGCGTCGGCCTCATCGATCAGCAAGATCGTCGGTTCGCCGGGATGGCTGCGCGCTTCGGCCAGAGCCTTCGAAAACGCCTGAACGAGCAGATCGGTCATTTGCCCCACAAAGCCGGTGCCACGAACCTGGGTATTGAGCTTGAGCAAGTGCACATGCTTATAGCGGCCGCTGGCGACGAATTCCGCACCGACGGTCTCGGCCAGCGCCGTCTTGCCGCATCCAACGTCTCCGGAAAGAATCACGAGGGGAACCCGTTGGGGATGCTCTTGGACGATCTTCAGGACGCCGCCGTGATGCTTTCTGCTCCATTGCTCAAGCAACTCTGGAGAGAACCTGAGTCGGAGCTCGGTCAACAGCGCTTCTTTGTGACGATCGAGCCCGACGAGACTTGCGTACAGTGCGGCCGATGGCTTGTGCGGATACGTACGGGTAATCCCAAAAAACTGAATCGGAGACGTTTGGGTTTTCCCGTTTTCGTGTACTGTTGGCATCGATTGCTCTTTCTTCGGCGCGATTGAGGTTGATTCAATTGTAATCTCGGCGAGGTGGGAGGCCCGAGCAGCGGCATCGACTTGCTGTACGGCGCGGTGGATCGATAAGGGCGGCACCAAAACGTCGAGCGTGCGTAGTTGATCGGCGAGTATGTCTTCGATGGCTTGGAGACGGCTGCATTTGGCGGAGACCGCTCGTTGAGACGCCTCCTCCAGCACAGCTGAAACGGAACGCGATAGCATTGCTAAGGTCGTGCCGGCGCCGTCGACGATGCGAATTGGCGCATTCATGTCCGCTTGAACCGCTCGCGGCGTACTGCGATACTGGTTTGGGAATACGTCTTGTCAGCAACAAAGCGTCCCAAGGAGAAGTCCAAGTCGGGAGCCGGCCCCCAGGAAAGCGAGAGCTCACCTTCCATAGCTGCCCGCTCGGTTGCCGTCAACTTTTCAAGAGAACGATTGATCCGTACGGTGAAGTTTGCCGCCGCAACAGTTGTATCGTATGGAAGGTCTCCCGCCCGATCGTTGCTCCGAACGGCTTCGCCTTTTTCGACGATATACCGTAATGCGTCGACGACCTTGCCAGAATACTTGTCGGTCCAGCATAACTTAATGTCGTCAAGGACGCCATAATTCATGAAAACGCGAAAGTCCTTGATATAACAGCGCGCTTCGCTCTCACTTAATTGGTGCCGGTACTGATCCGCAAGGTAGATCATGTCACTATTCACGGATCGCGTAACGTTCAGAATTTGGTCGAGGATTGTTGTGATCTGCGACCGTGTCGCCGTCTGGCTCATGCTGGTACCTTTTCCTCCGAGAGCGAACGAAAAGGCCCACCGAATACCGCGCACCATGCGTCGACGGCGGCATCTTCGTCACGAGTCGCTTTCGTCCATTGGCTCGCGACGTTGTTGTCCGGATTGACCGAATCGAGCGCAACGACTGTATCGTTGGGCAGCGTGATCTTTGCGGGATCATAGTTGTCAGCGAAGACGATTGGCGTGGCGAACCCGTCCTTACGCAGATAGAGGAACACGTTACGCAAACTCGTTTGCCACTCGTCGGTAACGCCTTCGGTGCTCGCCACGGCCGCGGCCACGACGAGCTCGCTGAAAATCGCCGGCTGCTTGAGCTCATCGGGAAGCCGATTGTTCCACCACTTGATGAGGCGCACCAGGCGGTTGAAGTGGACCGGACCGATGCGCTTACGGCTTACGACAGTGCGCGACGAGACGAACTCGTTGTGAGCCGTTACCGAGCTGAGACGCCACCCATCCGGACGTGGGATCCAGCCACCGTTGACGATCCCGAGCGAATCGTCCTTGATGATCGGAGCGACGTCGACGCACAGGCGGATACCGCCGATGAACTGCACGCGGACCGCGCTGCTTAGCACAGTAAAGTCGGATTCGTCCTTGTTGGGGTAGATTTCGATCAAGCGCTTTTTGGTGAATTTGAGCAAAGTGTCGAGCTGCGACTTTGACGCTCCCGCTCCGATGTAATACGCGCCGAGGTCAATGTCGAACTCATTTTCGGCCGTCCGCAGCAGCGAGGTATGTTTGGCATTCGACCCGGCGAGCAGGATTTTGTGCAGCTCAAACGCCCCGTCCGCGGAGACCTTATCGTGCAGCTGCTCGATCATGTAGGTTGCCTGCGCTGTAGCGGCCTCCAGATGCGCCGGCGTCGGTTTGATGTTCTTCGTAAAGTTCGCGAAGCGTTGTTTTATGGTCATGCGAGCATCCCTTGAGAAGTGAGCAATGGTCGTACGACGGCGTCGCGACCCTCGATGGCCGCGTGAAGATTGATCCCCCAGTCGTAGACGCGCTGGCGATAGTTCCAAAAGATCACCGGCGGATGAATCGACAGCGAGACCGCTTGCCCTAGCGCGATCGCGAGTGAAACTGGACCGGCGTATAGGACGTGGATGACCGAGCAATTCGAGCGGGATGCGAGCCGATCGAGAACCGCTCGAAACGTCTCCGCGTATGCCCGAACCTGCGCCAGACTGCGCATGCAGCCAAGCTGCGGTTCGGGCACGCTCAACGATACGTGGTGCGGCGAGGTCAGTCCAAGCTGCTCGGTGAGCTCCTGCGCGACCGGGTAGCTCACCGCAACGCGCACGATCGCCTCAGCAGCGCCGGCGCTCGGCGTTTCTTCGCACGTCAACGCAGGAAACGGGTCGCCGTCAACGTGTGGCCACGACCACGACTGCGTCTCTCGGTGAAAGTCGAGCAGCGTAAGCGCCCTCCGGTCGGTGAGATAACAGCCGGCAAGCGCCGCGAGCGGGATATGAACCTGACCGAAGATCGCCGTCGACGTCGACGCGGCATCGAGATCCGTCGCCAGCGGGCCATCTCGGGCCATCAGCTTCGCTACAGCAATCTGCGGATCCGAGAACTGGCCCGATCGGAAACTGCGGGTGAGATCAATGGCAGAGTACTTGATCGTGGAATGCTCCGACACCAGGGCCGGGCGAATCTCCTCGAAGTTGAGCGCAACGAATGATTGCAAACCGATCGCGCGGGCAGGTGGCGCCGAGCTGACCGCAGCCGAACGAGGGCTGATTGGACCTGTAGCAAGGAACGCGAGCGCGAACGCTGCGGCCGCATCGGCGGCAAAACTTTGCCACTCATCGCTCTTACGGCTTCCGAGATCGCAGACGCTACGGATTTCAAGAATTTCCGCTTGCGGGTGATGGTCGATGGCCGCGGCGCCGACGCCGTAGCCCTCCATCGCCACCGCCTTGAGGTCGCGAAAGTGCGTGGCGAGCTCGTCCATCATCGCCGCGCTATTAACGACGTGCTCGCCGCTCGCGATCGTCCCAACGTGGACCGCCGACCTAACGGCGCTGCCGTCAGGCGGAGCGACGCGAATATCCTCGCGCCAGTCGAGATCGGCCGCCTCTCGGGCTTTGTTCCAAAACGTTGGCCCCACCGATACGTGCTTTGGCCGCATCTCGGTATGCGACGGCTGGACCTTGCCGGACTCGTAGTAGACAATCGTCTTGCTGACGACAACGTCGCCCAGCGCGGTAACCTCCGGCACGCCGGCACTGACGCCCACTAGCACGACCACCTTGGGCTCCCAGCGCTGGAGCAGGCCTTTGAGTGCAAGGGCGGCGTGTACGTTTCCCGCGTCGGGAATCCGGACGAGGATCAGGGAGTATGGGTACCTGCTGTGCGCAACCTGCAGCGTTCCACGGTGATAGACGAGGGGCTCGTCCGCGAAGTCGACCCGTTCGAGCGCTCCCAAGCGACAACGAACAGCCTCGAACTCATGACCGAGTACCGTTATGATGGCAAGATCGATAGGGGTCACCACCGGAAGCCCTCCGTTGAAGGAATGGCTAGCATCACAGGGCGCTGTGCCATACGCATGGCAGCGCGTCTGACCGGACCCGAAGATTTCTCGGACATAAGCCTCCTCAGCGATTCGTGCGGCGCTCTGGCAGGGGGCGAGCAGGTCCAAGAGCCTTGCGGTGAGGCGGCCCGGCTCCTGAAGCGGCCGGGGCGACAAGGCGAACAACTGTTCGAATTAATTCTTTGGAAATTTTCCATTCTGGGCCTTGAAGGTGGGAGTCGCGTCGGTTACAATCATCGCGAGGAGCATTGTAACCCAGTTTAATAACCCTGTCAAAGCCACTTACGATACAAAGCGCCATGCAGCGAGGGAGAGGACGATGATCCCCGACTACCCGGTCGAGCGGCTGTGGAACGATCCACTTGCTTGGGTTGTCGCGCAGCTACGCTTTCCGCCGCTCTCGAGTTTTCAGTCGCGGCCAACGCTCAATCCGCTTTTTGATGCCTTAACCGTCGATTACCCACACTACAGTGAGGAGCGCGGTGTTAGCCTCGTGCTAGACGACAAAGGCATCCGCAACCAAGAAGGCGAGAAGAGTCACCGCTTTCTCTCGATAGATATGCTTTGGGCTGTGACGCTCGGTTCGGAATCAATGAGCCTTGAATGCCGGCGGGGCGGTTATGAAGATATTGATAACTTCATCTCACGCTTTTCTCGGATCGCTCGGCTCCTGGAGCAACTCGGGCTGAAAAAACAAACCCGAATCGGCTTTCGCTTTGTTAATGAAATACGACCAACACCATCTAATGGAGACTATGAGTTTTGGAGGGAACAGCTTAATCCCAAAGTTATCGGCTACGACGCTGCTGAACAGTTTGGCGGGAAAGTACTTAGTACGGTTTCGGAGGTGAATATACGCCGTGATGACGGAACGCTCCGAGTTCGGCGTGGTTTCCTGCCCGGCGGCTCTACTGTCCCACAGATGATGACCCCACGTGGCTTAACGCCGACACCCAGCGACTCGTTCTACTTAGTCGACTTAGATTATTTTGACGACTCTCCGATTGACTTTACCCCTGATGTCCACGAGCGCTTACGGATGTATAATCATTTCATGTACAGAGTGTTCCGCTGGATCATCGGAGACGGCCTGTTGTGGCAAAACTTGAAAGGAGATAAAAAATGAACAGTTCGCCAGGCTTCGATGAGATACTGGTGCGCTCTGGACCGGCCGTAAGCTCTCTCTGTTTGGCTGTGGTGTTAGTTTCTAACCCCGTGGCGGCTCACGCCTCGTCACCCTCTCAGGTATCACGGTCATTTACGGAGACTCTCCGATCAATTAGCCTTTACACGGGATCAATCGCCACGGAATCTGTCACAATGGGAGAGCGTGTACCTGCGCCTAAACAGCTCTCTCGCTTTTTGTTGAACCCTAACGGAAAACCTCTAGTTCCCCTGCTGGCGTATATCTGCAATGTATCGCGAAATACATACTACGGATGGATGAAGGGTGAAACCGTAAGTACTGAAAATGAGGAGCGCATTTTACGAGCCATCGAGGTGTTGAGTTCGATTTCAGGCCGTCATTCCGACATCATCGGCTTCCTAACCAAGCCGACGGCGATTGGTACGCCTGCAGAACAGATAAGAGCCGGACGCTTTGAAGTCGCGATGGGAATGGCGGCGACGCCCGAGATCCAGGTTTCTAAGCGCACAACCCGATCCGGGCGGCGACTCATGAGTCTACGCTCCGCGGCAAGTGCTGTGACGCCGGCCCGGCTACGTGACGCGCGAAGAATACGCGATGTAGGACGGGAGCCAAACCCGGACGCTTACATTGATGACGAATCAATGAACGGAATCGTAGCACTTGGTCCCGCCATCGTCGTCGGATAACATTGGCGATGACCTAATAGCGCAAGGCTGGAAGCAGGGGAGCCTCCTTCCGGCCTTGGCGCACCTCGTTCTGTTTGATCCGGATCACCCGTTTGCCCCCGCGTTAAAGAAACAAGCTACATTTCAGCCTGTTACTCCACCAGCGGAAACGCCTCGCTTCGCATATTGCGGGCTATTTCCACCTCCAGATTACCGCCAGGTTTTGATATCGCAAACGTGCGACATCGCGCGCCCAATGAACATCGAGCCCATGGTAGTGGCGGCAAGAGCGCAGATTGTCAAGGCTGGGCCGCGCCTGGAAGAAGCAAAGTCGTCGGTACGGTTCTTCCTCCTGAATGAATCCACTGGACTAGTTGTCGACATCAGCTATCTTACTCAAATTGAAAAGCCGTTGCTTTTGACCTTGGGATCACCGGAGTTCGGGCCAACTGACGAGGAGGTGGCGCGGGAGTTTAGGTATTGGATTGGCAATAGGTTCAGTCGTCCCGCTTTTCCACAGCCCTTTGTAGACGCGGTTAGTGGTAGAATCCGTGATCGGATGCGAGAGCTAATTCGAGAGCGCAGCCCGCTGATTGAGGTTCGTAAGTATATAATCGATGTTCGGACCGTTATGCCGCCAGCGGTGCCTCCATATGACAGCGAGATCGTTGTGTTGCTGACCCCGACTGAGTCTGATGTCGAAGAAAAGGCCTTCAAGAACAGGCGTCGCCGCTTTGTTTGGGGAGCTAATGAAGGGAATTGATAAGGGCGACGCATCGGGCGTAACCGTCGTGCCATTGCTGGCCAATGAGTGGTCCGTTGCGGAGTACCTTGCGACAGAACCGCTGGACCTTGCGATGGATGTCGCTGGCGAGTGAGTCGGTTTAGGCGATTCGCTACGCGGCCAGCACTCCATCGTCCCTTGCATCTTGATCCTCAAGTCACAGCGTTCGATGCGACGGGGACGGATTATCTTGAACAGTTTTCGTCAAGCCTCTAAACCACGAAGAACGGGCGCTTAAGGCGCGTCTCGCGCCATATCATGACTTGCTGTCCAAGAAGTTTCGTCGACCGCTCTTAGTGACGGGAACACAAACAGGGGAACCGCTTCGGAAACGATAGCGCCGGCCGAAACCGGGCCCCAATACCGAGAGTCCCAGCTCCGCTTGTTGGGAGCGTAAAGCAAAAACTGGCCCGCTGGTAGGCGATGGTCGATCCCACCCCACGGGTCTAGGCGGCGTCCGGAGCGGTCGTGAGCTTCGGCGCGGCTGTAGGGTAGCAGGCAGCCGTTAACCGTTATGCCCCCGAGCGTCACGGCAACCTCGTCCCCGGCGAGCGCAACGACGGATTTAAGCAGTAGCTCCGTGCCGTCCGCGCAAGGTCCTGGTGCAAGATAGCCGCGTTCATGGCCGATTTCTGCCGCACGGGACGGAGCGCAGGCGGCGACGAGCATACCCCGTTTCACGCCGTTGGGCTGCAGCGGCAGGAGCAAGTAGATGCCGATCGGCATGCTACCGGTGAAATTAATCCGTAGGTTGGCGCGCTGAAGTGCGACAACCGAAAAAGCAATGACCGCAACAACCCCGATGAGCGTGACCGCGCGGGTCAGCGTTTCGGTCGCTAGGGTGGAGATCGCGACTGCGGCGGTAAAGATGAACGCGATGGCGAGCGCGAGGGTCGCCGTGAGAACGGGCTGGCCCATGCAGCTCAGAACACAACGACGTGCGAGACATTCGACACGAGAATCGGCGACCGCGCTGGTGTGACTCGTTTGGGATGCGTGCTGCGTACTTCGTGCCGCGTGATCGGCACGCGCACGAGGAGAGGTGAATGCATCGCGTCGCGCTTCACGGCACCGCGCGGGCTCTGAGCGTAGCCGTCACGGATCGCTGCGGCAGCGACCACCCGCGCGATGTAGCGCGCTCCAGCGTTTAGGCGCCCGGTATTGTACATGCCGATCGCATGACGCAGCGCGACCTGGCCATCGCCAAATCGCCGCGCCGCGAAGGCGTAGTCGCCGCTGAGTATCCTCGCGCCGACGCTCAAATTGACGCATGGATCGAAGATCGTGTGCGCGTTCAAGCCATAACCGGCGAAGTTCATGCTGTCGATTTGAGCGACGCCGAGGTCAAGCAAGTGTCCAGCGTCCAGCAGGCGGCGCGCCAGACGTTCCGCAGTCGCGCGGTCGCGCGGGTAATACGAACGCCTTGTCGTATTGTCGCCGATCGCGAGCGGATCGCCTCCGCTTTCCACTTGTACGATCGCCGCCATGGTTGATGGCGCGACGGCCGGGGCGCAATGCCGAATCAGAGCTGCCAGCGCAAGCATGTGGAGTGTCATCGTGCGCCAGCCTCGCCGTACGGCGCGGTCAACACGATGTCGCGATCGACAAGCACGTTGAAAAGATAACCTGGCGGCACTTCAAGGGTCGGCGGGATTTCCAATTGCCGCTGCGTGAGCTGGATGCTCGTGTTGCCGATCTGCTGTCCGACGGCGCCGGCAATCGTTTGCCCAACGCTCGGCGCCGCGTACAGGCTCGATGATTGCTGCGGCTGGCTCAACTGCGCGCCGGCGCCGATGATGCTGAGCAGCAGTGCGGACGTGAAGACCTTATTGAGGTGCTCGTCGACGTTGGCGCCAAAACCGGCGTACCCAGCCTCGTCGGTCCCAGGCATGCCGAGGAGGTCGGCACTCGAGCCGTCGGGATAGAGCAGCCTCGTCCACGCAACAAGAACGCGACGCTGGCCCTGCACGATCCGGTTATCATAGGTGCCGACGAGTCTCGTGCCGCGCGGAATAAGGAGATAGCGCCCGGTGACGCTGTCGAAGACGTCATTGCGCACTTGCGCGACGATCGTGCCGGGAAGATCCGCGTTGATCCCGGTTAGCAGGACGGCCGGAATGACGCTCCCGGCGTGGAGCTCATACGGCGAGGGATCGTCTTGGCGCGCTGCGAGGATTCGATCGCGCGAAGCACTTGCAGCGGAGGTCAGAAACGCATCGCGCTCGTCTACACTTTCAACCGCTCGCGGTTGCGATGCGTTTCCGGCGATCCCGGAGGCAGCAGTTGGCGACCGCGGAGAACCGGGCGCCGGCTGCGTCGCACCGGCCAGCTCCGGCGTTCCGTTCTCGTTGAGCCGCACCATCACCGGCGCTGCTTGCGCCGCATCGAGTAGCGCCCTGCGGCGCTCTTCCCGCTCGTGTGCCAGCTGCGCTGCTTGCATCTGCGTAGCGGAGATTGGCGCGAGTGCCGGCACGCGCACGGAGTTCTCAGCCTGTTTCAGCAGCGGCGGAACCTGTGCGGGGGCCGGAAGCGTGGGAAGCCGCAGCGTCGAGGGCGGGGCATCAGGAATGGCGTTCCACCACGGCGCCTGCTGTTCGGAAGCTTTCGTCAGGTTTGCTGTGGAGTTGAGATTTGAAGCGCGGCGGTGTCCCGCCGTCGATATGCCGTAGACGATCAGGCCGACGAGTCCGGCGAGCAGCAGCGCTGCAATGAACCCAGCTTTCGCACTGATCTTGATAACCCCGAGAACTGGGCCTCGCCAAGCTTTTTCGACGAGCTCGACCGGCGAACTTGGGTGTTTTGGATCCATGATTTAACTCCCACGGGTCACGAGCGCGCGGCGCTGGTGCTTGCCGCTGCCCTCAACGAGCGCGATGCCCGCCGGCACGCCGTCGACGACGTAGTAGAGACCCGTGAAGCGGTAGTTCACGAGTGTATCGCCGCCATCGCTGCCGATCGCGAAGAGTACCGGAACCTCGCGCATGCCATGCGGCATTTGCAGATACGTGTGCGTCCCGTCGTTGAAGACGCGGATCGGCTGCAGGTCGCGGTCGCCGCTCATCCGGTAGCTGAAATCGAGCCGGTCGATCGCCGTGTCGGGCAGCGGCGTGTCGGATCGTGCACTGTGCCCAACCGCGGCAGCCGCAAACGCCTGCTGCGGATCTTGCGGATAGAGAAAGCCAATCCGCGGCATCGGGAAATTGTAACTTGACACGAGCGTTAGGTAGTACGTACGGCGGTTCGTCGTCACGATGAGGTTCGTCCGCAGACCGGCTTCGGTCGGCTTGACGAGCACGTGCGGCGTGGCGCCGTCGCCGCCGCCGCTCGACGCCGGCGCAATGAGCCAGCGCACCGAGTCGCCAACCGCGACGTTGATAATCGTCTCGCCGGGTTCGAGCACGAGGTCACACACGAAGAGCGGCTTGCAGCGCAACGTCGGCGGCGTGCGCTCCCCAAACGGATAGCGCAGCACGCCGTCGGGCCCGGCAATCGGCCCGGCATGGGCAACCGCCGGGACGAGCGCACAGGTAAGAAGAGCGAAGATCCTGATCTGTCGCAGCATTGGTCATTCCTTTATAAAAAGCGATGAAAAGTTACAAGTGTTGGGTCCAGCTGATGCCGGTCACGTAGAGCCCGAGCGGGTTGCTCAGGACGCCGCGTTCATCCGTTGGCGGATCAAACGCGACGGTGACACTGGCAAGCCAGTGCGTTGTGGCGAGGTTGCGGCCTTGGAGGTCGCGTCCGTCCTCGGTCCATTGGATTTGGTAGGTTTGCTTGCTGATCGGCAGCACGGCATCCACGCTGACCGCAACCGTGCGGTTCTGGCTAAATGGCGAGTGCTGCCGGTAATAGTCGTTGAGAAAGAGCGTCGCGGTCGCCGCGGTCGTGGCATACGAACGTGAGAGCGCTGCCTTCTGCGCGAGCGGGTCGGAGCTGACCGAGCGCACGTCCACGATCCAGGCGGCGAGTTGTGCTTTGATCACGCGGACATCCGTAGGCGCGGCGCGATCGGCACGCGCAATCGCGACCGCATCGCCGAGCTTGTCAACCTCGACGACGTATGGCACGACCTTGCTTTGCGCGCCTTGCCAGGCCACGCCGACCGCGAGTACCAGCGACACGGCGAGGGCCGCGAACGCGGCCCATCGCCAGCTGCGCGCGCGCGCGATGTAGTCGCCGTAGCGTTCGTTCCACTCGCGACGGGCCGAGAGATAGGGAGTTTCCAGCGCCGCCGCATCTGCGCCGGCGCGTTTGGCTGTTTTCATATGTTCACTCACTCATTCAGGATGTTTGAAGCGAATCTCGACGTTGCCGTCGGCCGAGTCGTCGGGCACGGGCGGCTGTCGAAAGAGCATCGGATTGATGCCGCGCGGAGCGCCGGTTGGATCGCCGCGCACGTCACTCTCTTCAGCCTGGGTAACATCGCGAGCGTCATCGGCGGCAACGGCCGCGTCGCTCGCGCGCGTTGCAGCGACTTCTTGGTCCGTGACCTCGGACTCAGCCGAATTTTCGGTTTCACTGACCGCGTCAGCGGCGTCCGCGATTTCGTCGGCGCGGTCCGACGTCGCGCCGCTCGCAAACGTGTCCGAATCACGCGAGTACGCGTCGGGATCGTACGTGCTTCCGACGTACCCGGAACGCCCGTCGCCGGGACCGGCGGTATCGAGGATGCGCGCGCTTTCGACATCGCCGACGTCGCCGGCCGCGCGAACTGTTTCAGAACTGCCGCCGGCAAGCGTTGTCGCACCGGCGGTCAGCGTGCCGACACCGCTGCCGACAATCACGCCGCCGACCGCAACGGCGCCGGCCGTGCTCACGAAGCTTCCGAGGGTCATCCGCGGCGCGCCGTTCATGAGCGAAGCCGCCAGACTGGGAATCTGCCAAGCGAGAAAACCGAAGACCAGCGCCGCGCCGACCACCTCGATGTAGGTTTCGGGCGGTGCGATGCCGTTAGCGAACAGCGATCCCCACTGTTGTCCGAGGTCGAACCCCAGCCCGACAATCAGTTCCAGCATAAAAAGCTTGATGCCGATACTGACCGCGTAACCGACGTACTTCTCTCCGAAGACGAGCGTCCAGCGGCTGCCGGTAAAGCCAAGCATGAAGACCCCAGCACCGATGACGATATACGACTCGACCAGCGTGATAAGCAGCTGGCCCGCGATGATGGCAAAGGCCAGCACGACACCGAGCGCACAGATCATCGACGTAAGAACGATCTCGATCATCGGCAAGAGATTGCCGAGCGTCATGCCCTGATTTTCCGAGGTGCTCTCGAGCATCGCGTTGGCGATGTCGGTCCCGCAGTTGAAGACCGAGCTCGGATCGCCCGGCGTCAACTGCACCTGCCCGCTAATCGCGCTGCCGGCTTGGCTGAAGCTGGAGATAATGTCGCCGATCCACACCGGTCCGTACTGCGGCTGCAACACGATAAAGAAGAACCCGACGCCCAGGATCTTAAGCAACAGTGACGCGACGAAGTCCGGCAGACTGTCCTTCTGCAGGACGTACGTGATCGCGAACCATGCGATTTCGATCGCGACCAGCGCAAAGAACAGTCTTTGCGCGTAGTGCAGCGCGGTCGTCATCCATGGTTGGGTCGTGGTGCTGAACTGATGTGCCAGGCCCGTGAGGATGCCGCCCTGGCCCGCGCCCGGTACGCAGACCGGTTGCGAATCCGCCAGCGCTGTTATCGGCAGGAGCGCAAGAAAAAAGAGCAGCGATGCTGCTCTCGTGAACCTTCGCATCGAACGCTACTCGCTGGACTTGTAGTTTTGCTGGCTGTCCAGCCACGCGCGCAGCGTTGCGAACTTCACCAGATCGTTCTGCTGTTGCGTGGCCAGGTAGTCGAACTCGCCTTGGACTTGCGCCATTTGAAGTTGCCGGAGTTTTTCGAGTTGCTGCACCTCCTGGATGCTGATCATGTTACCGACCTGCAGCGCCTGCATTTGGCCGACCGAGCCGTTGGAGAGTCCTTGAAGCTGGCTAAAGAGTGCATCTTCGCTCTGGAACTGCGTACTCTGCAAGTTGGCCGCTTGCAATGCGCCTTGAATGCCTCCCAGTGAGTTCGTCGACCACTGCGTGTAGGCTTTGGTATAGTTCGTCGGCACCTCGTAGCCGGGATACATCTGCGTGAACTCCGTGCTGAGGTTCGCGTCGCCGTAGCTGATGCTCTGCCCAACCTTCGCGATCTGGGTGAGTGCCTGCAGATCGCCTTGGATTTGTCCCCAGATGCCGTTGGGAAAGTTTCGCAAGCTCTGCACCTGGTAGTCGATTTGCTGAAGCTGGTTGGCGATCTGGGTCGCCTGGTCAGTGACAATCTGCAGCGTGTGCAGCTCGGTCAGCGTGTTCTTGACGTAGTTGGCCGCGTCATAGACGGCCACTTGCGCTGGGGCCGGCTGTGCGGGCACGCAGAGAAGCGCCGCTATCAGTACGACGGCGCGGAAGAGATTTCGTTTCATGGTGGTCTCCTTAAAGAGAAGGTGTGGTGATCGTTGAAGCGGGTGGTGACAACTCGACCCACTGCGCGGCCGCGTCGCGCAGGCCGCGTCGGTACAGCCACTCGGCCGGCCACGTAGTGGGAAAGCGATCGCGTAGCCTGCGCACCGCGGCGAGGTCATCGCGGCCGGCCGCGCCGAGAAAGCTGACTGCAATTGGTCCGAGCCCAAGTTCGAAAAGCCGTTTGCCTAGTGGACTGCTGTAGTAGTACTGGCGCTTGGGCACGGCACGCGCGATCAGCTCGATCTGGCGCGACGACAGCCCCAGCGCTCTGTAGGCGCCGGCAGCGTGTTCGGTCAGCGCCTCGCTGTTGGGCAGAAATATCTTCGTCAGGCACGACTCGATGATGACGTCGCGAATCGGCGACTCGGTGATGTCGCTGATGGACTGCGTTTCGAGAATCGCCGCTCCGTTGCTCTTGCGTAACGTCTTGAGCCATTCGCGGATCTTCTCGCGAAAGAGGGGGTGCGAGAGCGCCAGCCACGCTTCGCCGAGCGCAACAAATGCCGGGCGCCCGCGCGCCAACCGTCGCTGCACCCGATGAAAGAGGTAGAGCAAAACGGGCACGAGGTTCTTCTCGCCCATCATCGCGACGTGGTCGAGTTCGAAGACTTGGAAGAGGTTCTCGTCGAGCTCGTCGCGTTCAGCGTCGAGTAAGCGCCCAAGCGGGCCGGCGAGCGTGTAGGGCGTGAGCGCGTCGCGCAAGAGCTGGTCCTGCACCGTGTTGACGAGATCGGTGAGCGTGCGGCTTTGCGCACTGGCGAGCAGCTCGAGCGCGCGATGCAGCGCGCGCCGGTGCACGGGCGTCACAGTAACGCCTTGGAGCGTCACGAGCGTCTCGAGCCACTCTTGCGCCCACAGCCGCTCGGCGGCCGCGTCGATCTGCGCCAGCGGCGTAAACGCCGGCCCCGTGTCTGCGCCGATCTCGTAGTACGATCCGCCGCTCGCGGCACAGAGCACATAGAGCGAGTAGCCCTTGTCAAACGCGAAAACGTGCGCGTCGGGATAGCGGAAATGTTGCGCGAGCAGGAACGCCAACAACGTCGATTTTCCGCTACCGGTCGGTCCGACGACCAGGGTATGCCCGACGTCGCCGACGTGGAGGTTCAAACGAAACGGCGTTGCGCCCGTGGTCGCCGCGTACGCGAGCGGCGGGCTGTGCGGCGGATAGAACGGGCACGGTTGCTGCGCGAGTCCAGGCCAGATGGTCGTGAGCGGCAGCAGATCGGCGAGGTTGAGCGTGTGCAGAAGCGGCCGGCGGATATTCGGAACGCCGTGACCCGGCAACGTCCCCAAGAACGCCTCGACAGCATTGACGTCTTCGATGCGCGCACCGAAACCGGCGTGGTGGATCGCCTTGAGCACGTCGCGCGCCGCGGCATCGACGAGCTCGGCGTTCTCATCCATCAGCACGACGACGCTCGTGTAGTAGCCGAACTTCACCGCACCGCTCGACGCATCGGCCAGTGCGGCAACGGCATCGGTCGCCATCGCATCGGCGTCGGCGTCGACATGCGTCGCCGCCGTGCCGGTCTGTTCGCGCACGAGGTTGCGCAGGCTCTTGCGTTTCTGCCACCAGCGCGCGCGATAGCGGTTGATTCGCTGCTGAGCGGCCGGCGCATCGAGCAAAATGAAACGGGTAGACCACCGGTAGCACAACGGCAGGCGGTTGAGGAAATCGAGAATGCCGGGATAGCTCTCGGCCGGAAAACCGGTGATCGCGATCGGGCGAATGTGGCGGCAGCCAATGCGCGGCCGTAAGCCCCCAAAGAAATCCTGCGAGCCGAAGACCGCGTCGAGGTACATCGGAACCGGCGGGAGATTGACCGGATGGTCCTCCCCGGTGAGACACACCATTAGATGGCGGAGCAGCTCGTCGTGGATGTGCCCGCGCCCGAAGGCATCCTCGATCCGGCGGCCGCGCAGGCGCACGAGCCGCAGCGCTGCTGACAGGTTATCCTCGATTTCCACAAGGGCGCCCGCGAAGGTTTCCAGCGCTCGAGAGGCCATGCCGGCGTGCTCCCGCGGGCGGTCGCCTTCGACGAAGAAGTTTGCAATGGCATGCTGCGCGTCGATCGGCGGAAGGTAGGTGACGGAGAGCACGTAGCGGCTCTCATAGTGCGCGCCTTCGGCTTCGTAGGCTGCGCGCCGCTCGGCGTCGATCAGTAAGGTCGTACGATCGGGAAACGCCCCGGCCACCGGATAGCCGCGCGCCTCGGTACGCAGCGCGTCGACGTGCACCATCCAGCCGCTGCCGCGCCGCGCGAACGCAGCATTCACGCGCGCCGAGAGCGACGAGAGTTCCGGCGCGCTTGCCGAATCGAGATCTTCGCCGCGATACGTCCATGCCGCCGTGAGACTGCCGTCTTTATTGAGCACGACGCCGTCGTCGACGACCGCGGCATAGTTGAGAAGATCCGGCAGACCCTTTGCCGTGGAGCGAAACTCGCGCAAGTTTAGCACGGCATCCCCTCCCGCACGGTTGAAAGGCGCGATGTCGCGCGCGATTGCGCCGAATAATAGCCACGGTAACGCGTGTGGCGCAGATAGACGCGGGTGAACTGCGGATCGGACTTCGCCGCGCGTTGCAAGGCCGCGAGGCTCGAGCCCCAAAAGACAACGCCTACGACGGTGAAGAGCAACCGTGCAAGGCTCATCACGAGCACCGCCGCGAGAATCCCTGAGATGAGCACGAGCTCGCGCTCAGCACCCATCAGCAGGATCGGCCGGATCAGCGACAGGTGAATCGGAATCGTGCGCGGTCGATCGCTCATATCACCGCTCCCGTCAGACCTAGCGCCGTCAAGAAGTTGTTGCCGAGCACGAGAAAGGCGATCGCGACGACGAGCAGGAGCGCGCGCCGCACGAGATGCCCCAGTTCCTCGCCGAAGACCAGCGCCGCGCCGGCGGCGAAGAGCGCGAGCACGGATACCGCGGTGGCAACCGGTCCGGTGAGGTCGTTTTGCAGCGTCTGCAGGGGCGTATCCCATGGCAGACCGCCACCGGTGCTCGCGAGCACCGGCTGTACCATGGCGATCGCGAAAAGCGGAAATAGAGACGCCGCGGTTCTCACCGCGGCGGGCATGCGAATCATAACGTAATCCTCTCTTGGTTTAGTAGGTCATAGGGCGATTAAATGGCGGTGCATCTGCGGCGCCTCGTCGACAGTTGCGGGGTCGATCGCTTCGAGCACGTAGCCGGAGGCGGACGCCCCGTGGACACGGGCGATCTCGGTGATCTTTCGGCCAGTCGGCGTGCGCACAATGACGACGATGAGGTCAACCGCTTCCGCAATCAGCGCCGGCTGCGGCGGCACGTTGGCTTCCTGAACCAGCTGCTCGAGCCGAATGAGGCCAGCGCGGGCGTCATTGGCATGCACGGTCGCAATGCCGCCCGGATGCCCGGTGTTCCAGGCTTTGAGCATCGCCAGCGCTTCGGCACCGCGCACCTCGCCGACGATGATGCGGTCGGGACGCAGGCGCAGCGCCGTGCGCACCAGGCGCGTCATGTCGACCGTTTCGGTCGTGCGCAACGCAATGTGATTGGGCACGCTACAGCGCAGCTCGCGCGTCTCTTCGATCATCAGGACGCGTTGTGTCGAGCCGATCGCGGTACTGAGCTCGTGGAGCAGCCCGTTGGCCAGCGTTGTCTTGCCGCTCTGCGTGCCGCCCACGACCAAGATGTTCTGGCGCGTGCGGATAGCGTGGCGCAGGACAGCCGCGTGGCCGCGCACCGGCGGGCGATCGATGCTCGCTAGCGTCGGTGGCACGACGCCGTCGAGAACGCCGTCACGAACGTAATCGTCGAGACCGTAGACCAGTGCCGCGGCCTTGCGAATGCAGAACGCCGGCGCGAGCACCACTGGCGGAAGCAATCCGCACACGCGGCTACCGTCGAGAGCCAACTCACCTTCGAGCACCGGACGCTCCGGCGTAATGACGTACCCCAAGGTCGCGGCGACGGTGCCGAGCAGGTTCTCGGCTTGTGCGGCGGAGATCTGCGTCCCGGTATCGCGCATTCCGACACCGAGCTCGTCGATCCACAAGCGTCCGTCGGGATTGAGCATTACTTCGATCACGCGCGGGTCGGCCAGCGCATCGAGCACCGCCGCGCCGAGCTCGCGGCGCAGCTTCTCCTGCAGACGTACGTGCAGTTGATCGTTTAGCGATAGTTGCTCAGGCACGGCTCACGTCCGGCGCCGGAATCGACGCACGATGGCTGAACGTGCGATCGCCAAAGTAAAGGGGCTGCACGCCATAAATGGGCGCGCGTCCGGATGCGAAGACGAGGAGATTTCCCGCTGTAATGATTTCGCCCGTATCGGTTTTTTGCGGCCCGGGAAGCCGCATGACTTCGTCGGGCGTCAGCAGCGGGCGCTGCGTGTCGTGTTCGGTAGTCATCGTATGCGGCAGCAGCGCGCTCATGCGGCTCCCGGAGTAGTTGCGAACGGTGTGCCGCACCGTCATCGTGCCGCACATCTTTGAGAGCAGCTCGGCGGTGGCGACGTCGTTTGGTGCCGATGCAACGCGGATTGCACAGTTCGCAACGAGCGTCTTGCTCTTACTGCCCCAGGCCGTTTCGAGTTGGCTAAGATCCTGCGCGATGAGATATAGCTTAAGGCCATATCCCCGCCCAAGTCCAAGTCCGGTCGCCACAATGTCGAGTGCACCGATCTCAGCAACCTCTTCTAACATAATTAGGACGCGCGGCTCCGTGACGTGATCGTTGGTGTCCATTAAGGCGAGGATGATCTGCGTGAGGAGCAGCCGCGTCAGGGCACGCAAGCGTTTCTTGTGCGCCGGCTGCACGACGAGGTATAGGCTCAGATGACCTTCGCGCAGCTCCGAAATATCGAAGTCGCTGGACGCGATGTTCGCCCCAATGACCGGATCACTGTAGACCGTCAAAAAGCTCTGCGCTTCGGCGACGATATTTGCTTTGACGCGCGCCTCCATCGCGAGCATTTGCGCTGCGATCTGCGCGACGAGCGGATGAGTTGCGGTTGGCTCGCCCTCTGCATTGAGCCACCGCCGCGAATGCAATGGATCGTGTGGGTAATCGCGCATATGCTCGAAGAACTTGTCAACGTCGTCAAAGCGCGGGTCGGCAAGGGTCGAGGCCACGCCGGGAAGCGAGTCGTTGCGTGGATCGCCGTCGTGCTTGACATGAAGGCTCAGGCCAAGCAGCAGCCGCTTGGCCATCTCGACCCAGAAGCGGTTGTCTCCCCGTACGGGCTTCTCGCCCTCGTCGGCGATCAGCTCGACGATGTTCTGGACGTCCTGGATTTCGTACGGCGTCCCAACGCGGATGCGGTCGAACGGGTTCAGCCGTACGCTCGAACCGTCGGTCGCAGTCGGCTCGAACTTGTAGACGCGCTGGCCGAGCCCGCCATACTCCGTGCCGGTAGAGCGCCATCCTGCCGTCTTAGCCCAGATCTCGCCTTTGAGGTCGTGAACGACGGCAGAACGTTGCCACGAGAGCAGCGTCGGGATGACCAAGCCGACGGTTTTGCCCGAGCCCGTCGGCATGAAGGCGAGGCAGTGGGTCGGGCTCCCGTCGCGCAGGTACTTCATCCGCTTCGATGCCGGGTCACGCCACGCGCCAACGTAGACGCCCCGATCGCGGCCGATAAGACCGGTAGCTCGAACTTCATCCGGCGATGCCCAGTGGGCTGAACCATGAAGGTCGGTGCGGCGTTGCAACCGTCGAATCCGGCGCGCAGCCATCGCCGCGGCGCTGGCGACACCGAAGGCGTTGCCGAGCAAGACGATCTCATAGGCACGAACGAACACCTGATGGATCCCGACCCCGAAACGCGCGGGATGATCAAACTTGATCGCCCATGCGAGCATCTCGAACGGCGAGTAGATGTGCTCGAAGAGTGGCCGGCCGAGCGAGGGTTGATAACCGAACGTGCGCGCGACGTATTCCGTCGCGGCCCAGCAGGATGCGGCCCCAAGCCAAATGAGCAGGCCGATCGCCGGGAAGATGACGCCCATCGGATCCCGCTCGCGTCGCGGTAGAGTGTACAGGTATGGATTAGATGACTTCATCAGCTTTTCAAACAGAAACGCATGAGTTACAAAAAGAAAAAGCCCCGAGGACGATCGTGCCTCAGAGGCTTTTCACCCGCATTATTATGCGGGCGAAAGTCGGGTGTACGCTTACACCCCAATTATCGCTGCCGTATCGTCGGCCGTCAAGCCGTCCGTTCGACGTCCGTTCGACGTCGAATCAGTAGGCGGCCCGACACGGAGCTGCCGCACGGCGCAGGAACCGCCGGCGCAGAGGCTTCGCGTCAACGCCGAGCGTAGCGAGCCGGAGGGAAGCGTTTACGCGGAGCGGTGCCGGTGGTAGCCTCGACGTCGGCAGGGCCGGAACGGTGGGTCGCACTATGCTGTATGACTTCCATCGTGGTTTTTCAGCGTGAGAGACACGGCCCAAAGAAAGAAAGTCCGATGATCCTCTACAGGCGACTGTCACGCCAGACGAAGGTCGTCGAGAAACTCCGAGGCCGGCTCCACCCCTGTAACCAGAAGGCGGTCGCGAGCGCGTGTGCAGGCCACGTAGAGCAGGTGACGCTCCGTGGCGTAGACCTCGGCCAGGTCGGCGTCGTCTCCAACGCTTTCGATCCGTCCCTGAAGCGGAAGGACTTCGTCGTCGCAAGCCATTACCGCCACGGAACGAAACTCGAGTCCTTTTGCAAGGTGCATCGTTCCAATTGGCACGCGACCCCTCGTCGCCTCAATGCGCTCGTCGAGAACATTACATTGTAGGCCAGCACGTTCGACAGCACCTCGGGCTCGGTCGAGTTCGGCTTCTGAACGAACGAAGACACCAATTTCATGTGGAACGACGCCTTCGGTCGAGCGGCGCTGGATCCACGCAGCGACGGTCTCGATTTCCTCCGCTGGGCTACCAGTGATTACCACTTCGGGCGGGTCGCCGTTGAACGTGGAGATCGTTCCGCTACGCTTTTCCACGATGCCGTCGACATCCGATAATTCCGGATCCAATAGACGATCAGCCTGGCTGCGAATTTGGTGTGAAGTTCGGTAGTTGATCTTGAGCCGAAACGAACGGCCAGACACATCGACACCTAACGCCTTCCATGAGAACGGCTGCTGGAAGATGCGCTGGCCGAGATCGCCGGCAAAGAACAGTGCATTCGCGCGAGTTCCACCGAATGCTGCAAGGAAGCGTAACTGTGCAACGCTTAGGTCTTGCGCCTCGTCCACAACGACGTAGTCGAACGGTGCACGTCCCTTTTCTCTCAACTTGAACGCAAGCTGGGCGTACATCTGCGGAGCGGTGACTTCGCCCCGATCACGTAAAGCATTTCGAACATCATGGAAGATGCTCCAAAGCGAGGCGCGCTGTTTCTCTGGCAGTCGCGTCTTTCGTCCGAGACGCGGGATGTCACGATAGGATTCCCAGGAGTCGAGCTGCCATGCGTCCACGACGTCCTGCCATTCCGAGAACAGGAATTGCGGGGAGAATTTTCCGTCTTTTGCTTGCACGGCAGCGTCCCGCAGCGCAGCCTTGAGCCCATCTCTGGTCGCTAGTGCGATGCGGCCCACATTCAACTCATAGAGCCTTTGGCTGATCGAGTCGAGTGCGTGCACTTCGATGCGTTCACCGAGTAGCGGTTCGTTGCCGATCAGCCGAAGCAGTTTCGTGCGCAGAGCATTAGCTAGCGGCTCCGAAAAGGTGGCGAGAAGAATACGGCTGTCGGGATTGGTACGCGCAAGAGACGCTGCTCGGTGCAGCGCAACGATCGTCTTGCCCGTGCCGGCAGAACCTGCTACGCGAGCTGGGCCATTGAAGGCTCTCTCCACCAGCGCACGCTGGGCAGGATGGAGGAAGATCGTCCATTTTTCCCACGGAAACTCCATCGCGCGCGCCAGCTCCTCGACATCGCGCATAACCCGGAAGCGGCGCATGGCGTCTGGATGCTGGAATGGATCGGCGCCAGCGATTCCCCTGGGAGCTGGTTCCGGTTTGCCGCCAGTTGCTAATTCCAAGAGGGCTTCCGCGGCCTCGGGCGGCAGATGATCGCTCAGCGCTAGATACGTATCTTCGGTTGCGCCACGCACATCGTTGAGCCACTCGGTTGGAACGCCGAAGCCGAGAAGTTGGTCGTCCGAAATTCCAGCGAACAGTTTCGGCTTTGGAGATGCGGGCGACGGCACATCGACGTACTTCGGAACCGCGATTTCCCGGACGGTTTCGCGCACAACGACGATCTGAGCGGCGCCGGTCTTCGGATGAATTTCGATCTTCCTGCGCTGTGCCCAGTCGTACGCATCATCGTGATGGGCGGCATAGCAGAGCATCATCGCGTCGTCAGTGCGATGGACGATTAGGCGCAGATCGCGGCTACCGCGCACCGAACAAAAGCGTGGATCTTTCGCTCGATCGAGCTTGTGGAATTGTAATCCCGGCTGTTTCGGATTGGTCTGCAGATCGAAGGCTGTCGTTTTGACGATCTTCTGCTCATCGGATGTAAGCCTCACGAGGCTATCCGTGAAGGTATCGGCGATGAGAAACTTCACGGGTCTAGTCGACCTTGAAGACTTTCATCACTTCGTCGCCGAGGTCGTTGATGACCTTCACCGCTATTCGGCCTGACTTCGGTTTTGGGAATGCGCGTGAGGTATCGCTATTTAGCGAACTCCACGCGTCAACATCGATTTCAGCTTTCAGCGTGGTCTTAAGCGAGCCGTACGGATCGCCAGCTCCTAAAAAGTACGCGTGACGCACGAAGAAACTCTCTTCGTTGTAATCCGTATCGAGAAACCAGCACGCGATTCCGTCGGACCCGTTGCTAATGACTTCGCCGGTGTTGGGCTTGAACACGTCAACGCCTTTGATTTTTACTCGTAACTTGTCGTGTGGCTCGTGGATGAGCTCGATGTCCGGCTCGCCGAAGATAACGAAGAGGTTGCCCTTACCAGTGTTCTTAAGCTCGTCGGACATGTGCAGATCAGCGTTCATGCGGGCTTTCAACACCGGTAGCGAACCCAGCTTGTTGAAGTCGGTCGTGCGGGCTTCATAAGCGAACGCGCAGGCGATCAGAACGTCGAATCCCGCATCGGCCGCCTCCTTGGCAGCAGCTACGAGATCGGCACGTCGCACAGTTCCGAACTCGGGCCCAATGAAAATTGCCGCGCGCCGTTCCTTGCCCGATTCCGTTTCGCCCTCGATGTAGCGACCATCTCCGCAGATGTAGTCGCCGGGCCATGGCGTCAGCGCGGTGAATACCATCTTGTCTGCCTTGTGCGCTTGCTGCACGCCGGCGATCTTGAGATCCTCGAGGATCGTTTCGGCAAACGACCCACCCTCGGCGCCGTTCTTGCGGACGACATCGAGCGGGTCGATAAGCTCGTCGTCCGCCCCGACGTTCATAACGCGGTGTGGACTCAGGCTTTCGACGGTGAACGGTCCCGCGACGCGGACAATCTTTTTGTCTTCGTACGGCTTGTCGTGTAGGTATTCGATCTCGGCTTTGGCGGCGATAGATTTTTCGATCTCCTCCTGTCGCTCGATGCGGGCCTGCCACCACTCGGCATGGAGCTTCGCCGCCTCAGGAGGCCACTTCCGATCTACTTCGCGCGGCATTTCCCATTCTTGGAGCGACTTCCCAAGCGCAGCGTTTAGGGCTTTCCGTAAGTGTTCCAGCGTCTGCTGCCATTTTTCTGAGATAACGTCGATTTCGATATTATTCGCGATCGACTTTAGCATGATGTGGGGCACGCGTTCGTAGACAAACCCCTGGCGGATATCGCTGTGCACCGATTGCGAACTCGGCGCAGCACGACTGATCTCGGCTTCCTTGAGTTGACCCTCACGCGAGTCGGCCAAGACGTAGAAAGGGTAACGGGCGCCCATGATTCGTGCCCGCGCCAAAGCGAGCGCTACCCGCGAAGTGTCCATGGTGATCCAGCGTCGGCCCCACTGCTCGGCGATCGTGGCGGTTGTTCCGGACCCGCAGGTCGGATCAAGAACGAGGTCGCCCGGATCCGTCGTCATCAGCAAGCAACGCTGCACGACCTTTACGCCAGTCTGCACGACGTAGACTTTTTCCTCGGAGAAGCCCGTCATCAAGACATCACGCCAAATGTTGCTTATGGGTGATACCGGGAAATCGTCCAGAAAACGTCGGTACATGACGGTATTGCCGATCAGCTTCAATCGCTGTGCGGCGTTCAGCCTAGCCATTCCTACACGATTGGTTTTCCAATAACCACGCGATAACGGGACGCTTCTGCCGTCTATCTCGACAGGGAATTGTCCATCCTGTCGTGGGCTTTGAGATGTAAGATTATCATAAGCAAAGATCCTGGCATCCTCAGGAAACTCATGAGTTCCAGAGAGCTGCGCCCCTCTTATCCGAATAATCCGTCCGAAGCGCCCCAACTCCGCGTTAGTGTACTGGCTGGTTCCCTCAGATCCCAGCTCCTTTTCGCGGTATAAGGCTCGATATTTTACAGCGTCGCGCCTCTTCGCGTACCACAGGATAAAATCAAGGGTATTGGATAACAGGTCCGTCTTTTGACTGCTTGTCTTGACGTAACTTATCAATGAGCAAAAATTTATCGATCCAAAGACCTCATCTAGAATGTTCCGTACCAAGTGAACATTCTCGTCGCCAATTTGCACAAAGACAGAACCAGAATCTGTCAATAGGTCGCGCGCGACAGCTAGTCGATTTCGCAAATAAGTCAAATAACTATTGATGCCGTCGCGCCAAGTATCGCGGAATGCCTTTACCTGCTCCGGCTCCCGAGTGATGTGCTCGATGTCTTCTTTGCCGCCGCGGCTAGTGGTGCTCCACTGAAAATTGCTGTTGAACGTGATGCCGTAAGGCGGGTCTATGTATATGCACTGCACCTTTCCGCGCAGGCCTTCGCGTTCCGCAAGGCTTGTCATCGCGAGGAGCGAGTCACCGAGGATCATGCGGTTCGACCAGTTTTGGTCGTGTTGGTAAAACTCGGTCTTCTCGATACCATGCGGCAGGCCGTTGAAATCTGCGAATAGGTCGGGCATGATCTCGCCCGCTTCGTGGCGACGCTCGCGCGTCTCGCGCTGCAGGTCGTCGATCAGCGCTTTTGGGTGGACCTTTTCCTGGATGTACAGCGGTTGCGCCGGCACGACCAGATCGGCGGGCCCTTCATATTTGCCACGCCAGATCAATTGAGGATCGAGGTCCGGATCACGCCGCTCGTACGGCACCTGAATCGGCGTCTTTTCGGAAAGCTGGACGAGCGACTCGTACTCCGCCGTCGGGATGTTCTTGCGCGTCGCCTCGTCGTGGGTGAGCGTCGTGACCGTCTTGCTGGCCGGCATTTTCCTTGCCATCGCATCTAGCTCGCTTCCGGCATTGCGGATGCCGCGGTTTCAATAGCTTTGTTCACCGCCGCTTCAACCATGGCTTCGAAATCGGACGCAATGCGATAAACTTCGGTGAGCTCCACGAACGCCCAGCGCCCGTAGGTGCCGAGATTGTTGACGCCGGGGACCCAGTACGTTTCCATTGTTGACTTCTTCTCCTTGGCATCCTCGCCGCGGTAGCCTTTGATCTCCACGATCAGATTAAGCAAATCGTCTTCGCCATGGCCGTCCTCGACGCGCACGATGAAGTCAGGGCGGTACCGACGCATCACGGAACCAAATCGGTAGGGAACCTCAAAGAATAGCCCGTCGTTCTTGACGTATGAGCGCACGCGTGAGTGTTTCTCAGCGACGCGGCAAAACTCGGCTTCCCAGTCGCTGTCGAGCAACACGTAGTTCGCGTGACAGCGGCGCGGGTCGGTTGTCCAGCGATTGCGCTTCGACGTATTGAAGTTCACGTGTGCGGTCGAGCCAGTCGGATTGTAGGGATCGAGAACGGCTTTGATCGCCTGCGTACCCACGTATTGGCGATTGATCGCATTGATGATCTTCTGACACGCCATGTCCGCGAGGGTCTGGTACTTGAGCTGCGCCCGGTACGTGCCGCCTTCGCAGATGAGATAGTTGTCGAGCCATTCCTTCGCTATGCGCTTGAGCTGGCCGAACAAATGAAGCTTCGGGTCTTCGCCCGTTTCGCGCCAACGGTTGAGCACCAGGTGCGACGTCAGCTCATAGAGCACTTGTGATGGCCGGACGTCACCGGTGTGCACGAGGTTGAGATCGACTTGCGCGCCGATGATCCCGGAATTTGTCGTCTCTGTCGCCCCGACAAGCTGCGGCGTCAGTTTCAGCGTCGACTCGGGTTTAAAGTTGGCCGACAAGCGCTCTGGCGGCAGCTCGACACGATACCCTTCGACGCGCGGAAAGCGAATTTCCGACGCATCGCGCTCGGGCCGCACGGCGCGGACCTGAACCGTTTCCCTCGGCGCTTGCGGTGCCGCTACCACAGGCTTGGCCGTGAAGTCGAACGGAACACCGAGCACGTCGGCATACTCAGCGCTGAAGCGTCGCTCTTCATTGAGATCGTACGACTGGCGACGCAGGGCGCGGCCGATGACCTGTTCGCATAGCAACTGTGTGCCGAACGCGCGGACGCCGAGCACGTGCGTCACAGTGTTGGCGTCCCAGCCTTCCGTCAGCATCGCAACGGAGACGACGCAGCGGATCGACCCGCCGAGGCGGTCGCGCTTACCAACGGTGTTCATCACTTCGCGCAAGATCGTGACGTCACCGAGCTCTTTTCCCGCCTTCAGCTCTTCTGCGAGCGGACCACCTCGCTCCAGAATTTCGCGACGAAAGCGCTCGATCTCGTCGGCCGCCATTGCACGGAAATTGGGATCCAGGCCTTCGCCGGATTCGAGCTGCTCACTGTCGATCAGCAGAGTGTTAGGGCGGGATAGCGGGTTTCCGTGTTCGTCGAAGTTGCGAAAGAGCGGGAGACGACCGGCTTCGTACGTGGATGTTCCGTCGTCTTTTTTACGCGAGAATCCCGAAACGTAGTCGTAGACGAGTTTTGAGGTGGCGGTGTTGTTGCAGACGATGATGAAACATGGCGGCACTGCAATGCCTGCTTTCTGCCATTCGTCAAACGTCTCTGGCGTAGTGCCCGTAGAGCGCGTCGAGCGCAGTCTGCAACTGCGGCGGCAGGTTGAGCGGGTCGAGCGCCGCACCCTTCCCGCGGCCCTTCTTCGGAAGATTGCGGCGGATATGTTCCCACAGGTTGCGATACATCGGCATGTCGCCGCCGGGAATGTTGTCGGCGATTGGAACGCGCGGCAGTTTTACGACGCCGCACTCGATCGCATCCATCAGCGAGAAATCGGAAACGGTCCACGGGAAGAGCGTCCCTTCGGCGTAACCTGATCCACTAAGGAAGAACGGCGTCGCGGAGAGATCAACGACGCGAATAAGGCCGAGCTTGCGTTTGACGATTTCCAGGCCGGAGATCCAGACGCGTGCGGCCTCCGTGTTTTTCTGCGCCTCGGCTCTCTCGTCGCCTTTTAGCTCTTCATCGGGCTCTGCGCCGGGTTTCTCGCGGTAACAGTGGTGCGCTTCGTCGTTGAGTACGAGCACGTTCCTGAAGCCCATCAGCTCCGGCATCACGCGCTGGAGCATCTGGCCTTCGGTTTCGAGCGTGTTCAGTTCTTCGCCGCGTCCTTGCAGCAGCGCGCGTCCGCCCTTGGAGAGCTCCAAGCGCTCGCGAAGCTTGAACGCGTGGTAATTCGTGATGACGATCTTCGCGCGGTTGACGTCTTCGAACATGTCGGCTGGCACGAGCTCACGCGCTTGATAGTAGCTATCAGGATCGTTGGGCTGGAGAACCCGCAGCCGGTCCTTGATCGTAAGACCTGGCGTCACGACGAGAAATCCGCGCGTGAACCGCTTGCTCTGCGAGTGACGCACCGCGTTGACAGTTTGCCAAGCGATGATCATCGCCATGACCGTGGTCTTGCCCGCGCCGGTCGCGAGTTTCAGTGCGATGCGCGAGAGCTCGGGGTTTGCGGCGACATTCGCGTTGTCGATCCACTCGAGAATGCCCTTATGGCGTACGCCTTCGTGCGGCGCCACTTCGGTGAGCCAGATCAACGTTTCTACGGCTTCAACTTGACAGAAGAACGGCCGAATTCCACTGAACGGATAGCTGCGCCAATGCTGCAACAGGCGCGCCGTTTCTGGCGTTACGTGCCAGTCGACGGGATTCGAGCGCTGCCGCCAGTCGTCGACCTGCTGGCGAATCGCGTTGATGTTCGAGGTCGGGTCGTATTGCTGTCGCTCGGTCGAGATGGCGTCGAATAGCAGCGCTGTTTGAGTATCGAAGCCCTTTTGTTTTTTCGGCTTCGGGATTGGGGTCACGAATTCGGCTCGGCGGCGCCCGTCTGTGATGCACTGCGTCGGCTGACCTTGTTCGTCGAGTTCCCAGTGCTGCCGCGGATATTCGTACGGCGAATTCAGAATGGGATCGCTAAAGAAACGATCGATCGCGGAAGAGTTGTCACTCATATCTGGTCTGGATTTGGCTTTCCGAATTCACTTCGCGTCGCCTCCGCGACAATAGCTTGGAAGCGGTTCGTCGTCGCACCGACGAGCCGTAATGTCCGAATAAAAGGGACATCTGCTTGGTCGCTTACCGAGTGGCTATAGTCGACAGACTAGCCCCTTCCTGCTGCTCGGTTCGGTCACGGCCGGCCCTAGACTTGCTGGGGCTGACCGTAACCCGCCATCTCCCCCTTGCCAAAGTTGGGCCTAGTCGTGGTTGAGGGGCATGAGAGGCGATGAGAAACGGCGGGGCGAGCTGCCTGGCGATTTGACGCCGGAGCGCTGCAGCGTGTGTGGAGGTACTGGAGTTCCGCTGGGGCGGCTTGGGCAGAGGTGGCACTTCTGCTGCCGGGACTGCGGTGCGATGTTCTCCCAGCCGTAGCAACGGAATAACGGGAAGGCGGCGGTGCTATCAGTGCCTGCCGCTCAGGGAGTCTACTAGCCCGCGAGAGCGTTCAGGCCAATCGCAGTGCTGCACATTGCTCTATTCGTGCTTGCCCGATAGCTTTGCCGTCCGGGACTCGCAGGGGCGGTAAATGTCACCGTTATTACCGATACAAGAGGAAATGGTCGAGGCGGGATCGCTCGCACCGGACGAGCCGAATAACACCTGAACATCGACACAAAGACTGGGTTTTAGGCCAGCGCCGGCAGAAATCCGGGACTAGAGTGGGGTGGACTGATTGAGCCTACATGTTGAATTGAAGAGCAGCGCCCTCGGCGGTTTGACTAGCGACGCACTAAAGCGAGTCTTTGATATCCTCGAGCAGCCATGCCAGCAAAGCCCTGACGGCGTCGTCCTTGCGCGCCGATCTAAGACATCCGGCTGGCTTACCTACAGTATTCTCGCCGAAAGCGGTTTCGATCCAGCTATCTTCAGCGACCTATACAGCGCGCTCGATCCACGAATCGATAAGCGCCTCCGCTTCGATCCGGTCCAGGGAATCGCCGCGCGGGCGGCAGTTCGACGCTGGCTCGACGCAGGCGATTTCGGCCAGCTAACTCATAAGTGTATCGAACGCCCATCGCACGATGAGCGACATCTTTGGTTGCGCGACATAGTCTTGCCCGCGTTCTTTGAAAAATACCCAAAAGGCAAGATTGCATCCGTTACCTATGCACGCCCCGTCCGCTCGCACCTTTCTTTGCTCAACGTTCTTCAACGGTCTCAGGTTCTGGAGACCGCAGATCCCAATATTTTGAAAAAATACCTGGGCCGCGACTCAATGGCTGCATATGGACTAAGTGTACCCGCTGAGCTTCTATGGATGATGTTGAGCTTTGCTTCTCTCTTTAGTTTTCCAGATTCCTATGCGTTCGTGGCCTCTTGTGAGCACCAGTTCTACTTGCTTTTTATTACTGACAAACCAATCCGGATCGCGAGAGATGAAGAAGAAAGCTATTCTCCGATAGACCGGATTATGCCGATTATGCGCAAGGCATTCAATGCCGATCGGGAAGCTCTCCGCACCGTCGTTAGTGATGACTTCTTGCCACCTAAACTCGATTATCCATTTTGCCGCAGACGGTACGACGCATCCACTATCTCAGCGTTCCTATCGGTATATGTCGAAAAACTGGATGTCTTCCTGCATTGGCTATCTGAAGCGTGCAATTTTGTTGATAATGCCGGACAATACGATTTGACGTTTGCGCTTCAGACATACCTAACAGTTCATGTATTACTGAATACAACGTTTCGCTTTATCGTTGAACAACAAGACATGTTCGCGAGGAAGATGCAATTCTTCGATGTGTTAGAGCTTTATGCAGGTCTGGTCGACTGCGCAAGAGGTCAGACCGGCGCTTGGCACTTCCACTTAACAGAGCAATTCCACAGTAAGCTTCTTGATCAACTGCGTCTTTATCCCGCTCCGTTTGATGAAGATTGCGTTGCAGCAGCCACTTCGATTTTTGAAAACAACGACCATATTATAGAGCGCGGGCTGCTCTACGGCCGCGAAAGCGACGGCACCATAAAAGTCCCACGTAACAGCGCGCGCATGTCCCTTGACGAGTTTCGGCCTCAGCTGCTTCGAGCACTCAGAAATACCAAGCATGGTTTGTCCATAAACTCTGCGAATTTTTTAGAGGTCCACACTGGAGAAACGAGCAATGATCTCCCCGACTACGCAATTGGCCTTTGGCTTAACTTGGTTTCCGACCAATCGTTATACACGCTAGCTCATTAAGCGTGCCGCTTAGAGGTAGCTTCTGCACAGTCTGATAGAATCTCGCCGCATCCAGCCACTCGGCTGATGGAAGGATCGCGCAAGTCGAGTCGGCGGGGCCGCAGCAGTCGCTCGCGGCAGGCCGGCATAGGCTTACCACTGCCCGGTAGGCAGCAGGAGCTCGATGCGCAACACTTCGTGGCAAGTGCGCTTGAGCGTCGTGGATTCGTCGTTAACCAGAACCTTGCCGTGCCAGGAACCCGTGGCTTCGCCGACATTTACGCGGAACGGGGCGATACGCGGATTCTAGTGGAGATGAAGCGTCCTGGCGAGCTGCGGACGGATGCACAAAGAGCGGCAGCAATGGACCAGGTATTCGATTACAGTGACAGCTTGCAGCCTCCATATGTCGCTATCAGCGATGGGGCTACACTCATCTTGGATTATGAAGGTTCACGATTTGAGCACCAGCTCGTTGGCGGCGTACTCCTATCTGCGGCAGAAGGCGTCAGCCCACTCGATCTTGGCGCCACGTATCAAACGTTTCGCACTTTTGCGCAGCAGCAACGCGACGTAGCGAATCCATTGGGTCCGCTTATCGCGCGGAAACCGTTGTTTGAGCTGGAAGGCCTACTTGCAGAAGAAGCGCCACATATCATCTTTATCACTGGGGAATCAGGCGTTGGAAAAAGCACCTACGTTTACGAGTTAATCGACGATCGATTTGATCCGATTTGGCTCGATTGCGCGCTAATCGACGACGCGTGTGACGCGCTAGCAGCGGTGGTAAGATCTACCGGCTATACCGGCGATTTGTCAACGTTCCTCGCAACGCTGCGGGCTTATGCAGGACGTGACGGATGGGCGAGGCCAGCCATCGTCCTTGATGCGCTTGATGAGTGGTCGAAAATTCGACCACGGCTGCGTCGTCTAATAGACGTAGCGGTTGAAGCAGGCCTCAAAATAATTGTTATTGGCCGACCGCAGCCGGTTGAGTTGCTACTCTCTGATGAGCGCTTGTTGGCCGGCGTCGTACATGCTCGCTATAATCTCGGTTGTTTTAGCGAGGACGAACGCGCCCGTGCTGAAGATGCCTATCGAGCGGCCTTTAACCTCCAATCGGCGTTTTCGGGTCGCGCGCTCGAGTTGAGTCGATTGCCGGCAATGATGGCGGCTATTAGCGAGACATATGAGGGCTCCGTCGTCAATCCGGATCTTACCGAGCCGGACCTGTACATTGACTATCGAGCAAAGAAAGCGCGGAGTATTGCTCGCAAGGAGTCCGTAGGCATTGATCGCGTCGAGTCCCAGATTCAAACGCTAGCTAGTCGTATGCTTGAACTCGACGCTGTTAGTTTGTCATTTAGGGATGCTGAAGACGCAGCACCGCTTCTAGAATCATTTATTTCAGAAGGTTTGCTGCTCCGCGACGTGTCGGGTCGGCACGTACGTGTTCGCTTCCGCTTTGGTCGATTTCGCGACGATGCGCTGGCATCGTCTAGCGCGCCCTTTGCTGAACTATTTGAAGCGGTCGTAGTCGGACGCAGCGCCTTGATTTACGCCGCCGGAACGGACAAGCAGAGGCGACTAGAGTTGCTCGCGGCATCGATCGCGGAGAGCCCTTTCGAAGGGGTGATACTCGCGCGAGACTTCGATTGGTGGGACGAACTCGCGGACGTGTTACCGGAGTCGCTTACGGAGCGGCAGCGTTTAATGGTTCTGGTGAACCTCGGGCGCTCTCTAGCCAAGTATCCTCGCTTATTGAATCGACTGGGAGTGGATCCTCAGGTCGCCCGATTCGCTGCGATCCACGGCGCTACCGTATCGCGGGAAACGTGGCGGGCGTGGCTGGCTGACCTAGAAGACTTGGACGTCGTGGCAAGCCTTTGTCAGATAACGCTACGAATGCTTCGCGAGAATTCCCTAACTTTGGGCGAAGCAGCCGAATTCGCTGAGATATGCCGGGGGCGATATGCCCGCACGGGACGGTTCTCCAACGACAGCGATCATTTTTGGAGCTTAGTTCAGGAAATCTGCAAGCACTTGCCCGGGTTTTGCGCGCGACGCTTCCTCCGCGATATACTTCCCACGTTTCCTCTTGTGCATTCGACCGCCGGGAACCACATGGGGTCTTTCTACCATGGCCTGGATCACGCACATGGCATGCTAGAAGCCGTCCGGGAACTGCGCCGAAGACTTTCCCCGCGCGCGTTCGAGGCGTGGGCGAGCTCCACGCTTCTCCAAGCTTACAGTCGAGAGTATCGTCAGTGGGGAGACTTTAGAGGCACGGAGATGTCTGGATCAGAGGCCGACAATGGCTGGGTAGCCGACGTTATTGTGCCCGCAATGCGTGAAGCGCTGGTATCCGATGGCTTGGCGCCGCGATTAAAAAGCTATCGGATAAGCCGATTTCATCCCGCCTTCAGGCTGCGCGCAATGATTGCATCGTCTCCCATTAAGATTTTGGAAGCAATACCTGACACGATGATGGCATGGCGGCGAATGCCTAACACGGGCATCCCATCTTTGAGCGAGGCGCTTGAGCAGAGGTCCGCGGAAGCCGCAATAATCCCTGAACAAGGTCTTGATGACGCTATGGAGCGCTTCGGACATCCTATCAGCGCCGCGCAGAGCGCGCTTTTGCATCGCCGGATCGAGCTAGGAGACCGCAAGGCGCTCGCTGCAGCGCGCAGGTTCTTGAAGGATCCACAGTTTGTTCAGGCAGATCATTTCTTGACGAAGTTTCTCGAACAAATGGACTGGGTGAACCGTCGGCCTCGCCTAGCAGTGGTGTTCCTCTCGTTGGCGTTGCGCGCGGGGTATCCGGTCATCTTTTTAGGGTTGCTCGCGGGATATCGAACGCTCTTTGATCTCATCCTACGCCGGAGCAAGCTTAGACATCTAGTATCGGGCATTCCGGGGATGAACAACCAACTCGCATATGCTCTTCGCGGTAGCGATTCGCGGGTAAGACGGCGGATGGCACTTCAGATCTACAATGACGCTGGTTCGGACGGCAAGCGACAGATTTTGTTTTGGGTTCATGAATTGCCACTGGAGCTAGCATTGACTATTGTTCGCCAGGGCTTTCTGGAAGATGAGCCGACACCGAGTACTGATGATGATGTGTCGGACCAGCACAGTCTGCCTCACGGAACGTTTCACGGCGACCTGTGGAGCACGCTCGTATATTGTTGGCAACAGTGGCGGCAACGTTGGTTTCACCTACTCGGTCACGATTTAGTTGAGAGCGCCCAGACATTCTCTTCACCAGCAGACGTCGCGGCCACGATTATGCCCTTAAGTGACTATGCGGTCGAGTTTAGAACGGAGCGCGCCGTGATCGATCGAATCATCGACTACGTGATCGACCGAGGACGAACTGCAGGTCCGAGACTTCGAGCCTATACTGCGCGGCATACAACAAACCTTTGTCCGGCTATGACCCCTTTGCAGCTCGAGAACTACCTTGCAGTGTACGCTGATACGCCCACCGCCATTGGAATTGCCTGGAGCCTGATCCGGCAACGCGGGCTGCCAGTGGACGAGGCTCGGCTCCTTGCTTACGCGGAGACGCACGAAGATCGCGCGCAGATAGCGACTAGCTTATGGCGAGAAATACATAGCTCTCCACGCCAGCTTACGGACCTCGAGACCCGCGTCGTTGACCGCCTTGTCGAAAGAGCAAACGATCAAGTTCTCCGTGAGATTGCTCACTTAGCGACCGCAGTAAGTCAGGCGACCCCCGCTTCGGCTACAGAGTTGCTCATGAAGGTGTTGCATCGTGCCTTGGCGGTGAACGCACCATTGCCAGAGCCGTATCAAATGCGATACGCCTGGGGTTCGCTTCCAGCACAGACGATCCTAAATCTTGCCGAAGATGTTGCGTCAAAAGCTGACCCAAGCTGGCTTCTCATTAAGCTTGCCGGCGACGCCTTGTGTGAAGGTGGGATTGATGCCACGCGAACTCGTAATGCGTTCGAACGATTAGTTAACGCTCACGAGGGCGCGCGAGATGCGTATAGCCGCTGGCGCCTCTCCATTTCCGGTTGAGAGTACGCGAAGAGACACTCAGCTCGCTAGATTGTATTGTCTTCGAACTTTCAGCCCGGCGGCGCCGATTGACCTCAAGACTATTGAATACTGCCTCGTTGGGGCCACGAGCAGAACACTTGCAAAGGTTGATTGGCCGCTTGATAAGGTTTGAACCGATCTAGCAAGCTCGGCAGTGGCTACAAATCGCAATAAGATAGGCGTCGGCGACCGTCAAGCTCCAAATACTCAAAATCCGGCTCGCGGGAACTGCATCGCGTTCGTTGGTGTCGTGTCTGAATAGAGCCGCGCGTTCTCGAAAAAGCCCCATCAGCGCTCGTCAATTCGCATCCAAGCTTCCAGGTCTAGGCCATCGGCCAGAGCGAAAAACAGGTACGACAGACGCTGCGCAACAACAAGTCTTTCTTCGGGCCATAAAGGGCCGCTGGCAGCTCAGGAACGCGATCGTTGCAACAGCAACCTAGGAATGAGTATGGTCGGCGCAAGGGCGGCGATGGCAGCTATCACTAACAATCGAGGGAGTGTTAGATGCAGACCCTGCGTCGGGTTCAGAATCGCTGAGACTGTAATTATGGGAATGGCAGCGATTGCAAATCCGTAACTCCAGCACACAAACCCTGAGACCTGCCGAAGCGCATCCAATGACGGGGTACGACGGCTTGCGGTGGCGTGCATTATGTGAAAGAGCGGAGTGCTCCAAACGAACAACGTAACTAAGGTTGCGGTTAACAGCGCCCCGCCTGGCGTTCTGACTTCTAGAACGCGGAGCACCAGAGTAGCTGAAATCAGTACAAAGACGAAGAGCAGGCTAAGCCGGCGCATTGAGATCGGCTTGGCGGTCGCGAAGATATAGATCAAGGCGAGCACTATCGGCCTCCCATCGATATCGATTCACGCGATCGGGCGCGCCCAGGGTGCTCGCGGCGGATGCCAGACTCGATATCGCGCCGCACAGCCTCTGGCAGGACCTGATACTGACGATCGATGGCGGCTGAAAGCTGCTTGAGATTCGCATTGGTATTGCAGTCATCAAGCTGCGAGACCCCAGCGCGTTCAAGGACGTGCATACGGTGCTCCGCCTTGGGTATGCGGTCGCGAAGAGCCGTACGCGCGTCACGCATTTGCCCTTCAAGGCCAAGTGACGTGGAGGCAAATTGGCGGTACTGGCGCTCTTCGCCGGCTACGCGCTTGGCGATCTGCGGAACGGCACGCTCTTCAAATTCGCGCATCGCTTTCGCGACTGCGAAGTCGTAACGCGAGCGGCGCGCGTCGCGGAGTTCTCCCTGAGCTCTTGTTGCTACTGCTCGCGCGAGAGGATTCCAAGAGCGCTCCTCTTTGGCAAGTTGTGCGCGTCGGACGCGCTCGGCGTCAGTGAACTCTGTGGCATTGGCGATCTGCTCCAGAATTCGCTTCCGCTCTGCTGCCAGAACATCGTCGAGTGCAGCCGGCTGCGCGACGCGTTGCAGGCCCGCGCGCTCCGCGCGCGAGCGCTCATAGCGTACCTCCTCCTCCGCACGGATAACCTCAATGCGTGCGCGCACTTCGTTGAAGCTCACTCGACGCGGCTCGGCGCTTGGCGCGGTACGTTCCTGGTTGCGACCCGGCGCCGATAGCATGTCGAGCACGCGAAGCGCGGCGGCGTCGCCGACGCGCGCCTTTTCGGTGACAAACGAGCGATAATCCATGATCTTCTCCTGTCGCGATACCCGTCGCTCCGATGCCAATACGATCTTCGTTGTTTCCCAGCGGACGCGCGCAACATCGTGCTCGTGCGCTCTCCGGCGTGCAATCACGGCGTCAATCGACCAATACGCTGCTTGACGCGCCATGAAACCACGCGCGCCCAGACGCGCCACGGCACGCAACAACTGCCGAGCCTCGCGCCGGCGCCGCGCTTCAATCCGGCGCTGCGCGCGCTCACGCTCCCACACTGTATTCCGGCGAACCTCGAGTGCACGATTGCGTTCGGCGAAGAAGCGGTCACGGTATGCCGCATACGCGGAGCGCATCCGAGCATGATCGGCAATCCGGCTGACCTCACGCAACGCCCAGCGGGGATCGCTACCAGCCTCGTGCTCCGCACGATCGCGCAGTGTCTGATTGTGCCGACGCGCTTCTCCGTTAACGGCTGCTTCACGGCTCTGCTCTTGCCGTTGCTGCTCATCGAGCGGGAAGGGACCAAACCGTTGCTCAAGCGCCACCTTCTTGCAACGGGGGTCGATACGAGACGCTCCACAGCCTGGCGCATCGGGGTGACGGCCCTGTGCAAATGCAAGACCCTGCACGCGACCACCGCGTTGGACGAGCTTGATAACAACGCCGTGCTGATCCAGTCGCTCTCGGAGATCTTTCCAGGAGTTCGCCGCATCCACGGCCTCAAGAATCGTTGGACGAACCGTGTTATTCCATGGCGCACCGCGGGCAACGCTAGGAGCAGGCTCCTGTGACGGCGTGGACGGACCGAAGCGGCGTTCGAGCGCGGAGATTGCGCAGCGAGCGTCAATCCGTGACGCGGCGCAACCCGGCGAGGTGCGATCGAAGCCTTCGGCAAATGCGAGACCCTGGACGCGCTCACCGCGGCGGACGAGCTTCAGGACGACTCCATGCGCGCCAAGACGCTGGCGCAGGTCGCTCCAGTCTCGTGCGCGATCCACGGCATCGAGAATGTACGGTCGCGCCACGTCCTGCCACGGCGGCTCCCCGCGCTCGTGCAGGCGGCGGTACGCGCCGTCGCTGAGCCGCCGTTCCGGCTCCGCTGGAAGATGGTGGAGGCGCTCAATCCGCTGCACGATGTCACGGTTGTGGCGCCCTGCAACGATATACCACCTCCGCTCCGCTGCGATCTCCGCGGCGACGCGCTCACGGACGATGCGCTCGTGCCATAGGTCGTTGGCGTGGCCATCCGGTCCGACGCGGTTCGCGATCACGTGCGCGTGGAAGTCATCGGTATCTTTATGCGCGGCAAGGACGTACTGGTGGTCGTCCATTCCGATCGCTTTCAGGAGGCGCTCCGCGTCGCCGACGACCTGCTCGCGCGTTGGGCGTTCGTGTTTCGCATAGGCGATGATGAGGTGATAGACCGGATCGCGGCAGCGCGCCGAGAGTACCGCGACCGCTTCCATCTCGATCGCTGCCGTTTCAACCGACGTCACGCCGCGCAGGTGAACCCAGGCCGCCTTCTCCGGCGCGCTCGCGTAAGTGACGCCGCCCTCGAAGGTGGCGCCGGCGGCCGCAAAGGCGCGCTGGTGCGTGTGCTCCGTGATGTAGTCGACGCCGACGGCAAAGGTCCGAGTGTGGGCGCGCGCTGGGACGGACTTGGTGATCATACCGAGAACCGCGCCAAAGTCGACGAAACCTCGGTCAGGCACCTCTGAAGTTCGTTCTCGTCGATGTTCCCCTGCGCGAGTGCGATCGCAGTCAAGCTGCGAATACCCGCTGCAACGTCGGTGAGCTGTCGGATTGTCAGGCCGTCCTCGGCCGCTAGTAGATGCCTTCGAGTCGAGAATCGGCCGCCGGTGCCTCGTAGGATTGCTCGGCGGACGAAATCTGAAAGACTCAGCCCTCGTGCTTTAGCTCGGCGCGTAACTTGCTCGGCTTCTTCTTCGGTAAGTCGAACGCGGAGCAGGCGACTTCTACTCTGACTATAGCGACTATAGCGCAGCGCATCCGCGCCGAGCTGGTCAAGCTGCCGTCGCGCTGAGCGAAGCGACCGCGACGGCTGCCTTTGTTGCGAGCTGAGCGGCGCCGAAGGCGACGCGACCTCGCTTTCCCTGGTTGGGGCCACGGCGCCGCAGGCGCTGTGGCCACAACCACCGGCTTGCGTCGTAAAAAACACTCCAGCCCCGATACTTGCCTGCTGCGCCCCGTCCGAACTCATGCTAGAATCATAACAAGTTCCATAATAAAGTCAATCGTTAAATCGACGCACTACGAGATCAAACAAGGAAGGAGTTTACTATGTTATCCGATGAGCTGATCGGCAAGATCGGGACGGACCTTGACGGTATGCCGCTCCAGCCAACCTCACGCCGCGACCTCGAACTGCTCGTGTCGCGCATTGGGGAGAAGATTCGTGCAGCGCAAGACCGTGGAGCTACGTACGCTGAGATTGCCAAGCAGATCACCGCCAGCGGCTATGCGATCAAGCGAAGCACGCTCTGTGCTGCATTGATGCGTCACCGCAAGAACGAGGCGGGGGCGAAGCGTCCGGCGCCGCGTCGCCCGGCAGGGTCGTTGCCGGCGCGCCCAAGGAGTGGCGCCGCTAGCGCTCAACCGATAAAGGCCGAGCGATCCTCAGAGCGTCGCTGAAGCCGACACGTGACGCCGGCAAACATCCGCAAACGAACAGTCGCGACGCGAGACACGCAATGGAAGCGAAACGGACAGCGCCGGGTCACGTCGCCTGCACGCGAAAACAGCGGGCCAAGCGAGGTACGTTGGTGGCGAGTCGCTCCTGCGCGTATCAGGAGATGCCTCAGGCGACGTTGGTTGCCCGAGGGACAGCTAGCTTGTAGCCTACACCCGGGACGGTGAGGACCAGCCGCTGCGAGTGTCCCGATTGCCCGAGCTTGTGGCGGAGGCGTGCGACGAGGACGTCGACGGTGCGATCGGCGCCGTCGAAGTCGCGCGGCCAAATCAGATCGAGCAGTTGCGCGCGGGTGAAAACCTGGCCGGGATGACGCGCGAGCAGACTGAGAAGATCGAACTCGCGAGCCTTGAGCTCGATTTCGCGGCCGTCCAGGTGGACGCTGCGACGCATCGGGTCGACAGCAAGCCCGCCGACGGCGATCGGCTGCGGCGCCAGGGCCAGCGCGCTCACCTGTGGGTCGCGCGTTATCGTATAGCCGGCGCGTTCGAAGAGCAGCGCCGCTTGGCGTACGCTCTCGAAGCGCAGCGGGTTGTCGCTGCGATATGTGGCATCGGCGACCGCCCGGATCTCGTCGTCGCGCAGCGAGCGCGTCGTCAGCCGGCCGTGTGGCTGGAGCTGAGACGCTTCACTTAAGGATCGTGGCACTGACGTCATCGCGTACATCTCCTCAGATCGTGAGCAAAAGCGGAGAGCCCGCCGTACGGCGAGCTCTCATTTCGTTAGGGCCGCTGACGCGTTAGGCGCCGGGACGCCGGCGGCGTCGACGTGCGCGTTCGCGCGTTTCGAACTCCGATGCGTCGAACGCGGCGGGTTCGTCGTCGCCGTTGGGGACGTCTTCGAGAGGATGGACGCCCAGCACGCGGCGTACCGCGTAACCCGCCGCTAGCAACTTGGAGGCTTCGTTGCGGTCCAGGTCGTCGATCGACGTGGACCGTTCGGCGGGATCGAAGCCCCAGGCCAACGCGCCGGTGCCGTCGGCAATCATGGCTTGGAGCGCTTCGCGCATCGCATCACTCGGACGCGTCACGCGGTAGAGTGCAGCGGTGGCATTCGCGTGGTCGTTTGGGTCTTGGAACATCCACTCGCAGGTTACCGGATTCCAGATTCCGCCGTTGGCCTTCATCGCCCCACGGCAGTAGACAGTGCGCTCGTCTTTAATCGTGTACAGGTCGGACATCATCGAGTGCTCCTTTCGCGCTTCAAGGCGCTGGCCGTTGATGGGTCCGAAACAGCCGCGCCCGGCGCCGGGCGCAAGGACGAAGCGAAGCGCAGAGGCGTGGACCGCAGCGCAGCGAGGACCGACAAGCCGCTCCTTGCGCACGGCGCCGGGCGCGGCTAGGATCCATCAGATAACGGCGAGCGCCGAAGCGCGAAGGGTGAACCGGATGTCCGGCTATACGATCGGAAAGCGCTAGTGTGGGTCGGGAAGAGGCCCTTGTAAAGCAGTTGTATGCTGCGGCCCAGCGAGTACCGAATGCGTTTGGCACCGTCGCAGATCACGAAGCTCGCTACGCTGGAGAGTGACTGTCAACCGCACTTGGCGCGATGGGATGCGGGCCGCATCGCCCGCAGTCGTGGTTCAAAAGGTTGAGTGGCCGAGTTGTCCGGCGCAGCGGAGCGATTTGGGCAGTCCGTTAAAGCACTGGCGGCAACGAATCCTCGGGAGCAGCGTCGTTCAGACCGCCGCCGACACTCTTCGTGCGACCCAGCATCTGGAGCAGCGATAGAACGACCTCGGCGGCTTTGTGCTTTTCGCCGCCCTTCGATTCGTAGGAGCGGATTGCCAGGCGGCCTTCGACCAACACCAACGTTCCCTTCTTCAGATAGGTGTTGGTCGTCTCGGCGAGCTTATCCCAGGCGACGACGTCGATGTAGTCGACCGAGGCAGCCTCTTTGCTCTTGCGACTGACTGCGATCGTGAACTTCGTGACCGCATTGCCGCCGGCTACGTAGCGAATCTCCGGATCGCGCACGAGGTTTCCGACGAGGGTGACGCGATTGTATCGTGGCATTGTTTTCTCCTTTGCCGTTAAATCAGTTGGAGGAGTTAAAACACGCGGAAGGTTAGCGATCGGATATCGCAAGCGAAACGTCATTCGGACGGGTCTTGCGAAAGCGGAAACCGTTCACGGACATACTCGTCGGCAAGCTGGCCAAGCGACTTCTGCGCCCGCCGCGCGTGCTCGCGCAACAGCGCGAGCTTTGACGGTTCGATCGTCGTCGTGATGCGTACGCGCCGCGCTTGCCCAAGCTTCGGACGTCCGACCGGAGTTCGCTGGACTGTCTCGGAGTCGGTGGAATCGTCAGAGCTCATCAGCCAGCTCCCGAGCGCAATCGTTGAAGACGTCGGCGAGCGTGATCCGGCGTTTCGCGAGCGCCTCGCGCGTTTGCGGGGCGATCGTCGTCTGTACGTAGACGCGCAGCTCCTCGCCGACAGCTGGGCGTCCGAGCCTTGCTACTTTGTTGAGGTGATCGGCTCGAGCCGGCGCGCTGCGTTGAGAAGCCTTGGGCGCCCCGCGTCGGCGACGCGCGCGCGAACCACCGTGCCGCCGATCGACCTCTCGGCGCATCAGCTCGGCGATCGACGGCTCGTGGTCGTCGGGCCGCAGATCAGGTTCCTGGTCGGGACGCGGCAGGCTGACAATGATGCGCCCCTTATGATCAACGCGAACGCCGCGATCGCGCAGCCAATCAAGTTCGCTCTCGTAGGGCATACTGGCGGGTCCCTTACCAGCTCGTGCGTTGGCGGCCTTGAGACTCATACGTCGCGCTCCAGGTGCAGCAGCAGGGCCATCGCCTCGATCTCGGTGAGCGAATGGAACTGCTCGGTTCGTCCTCGCGACGCTGCGCGAACCAACAGCGAAATCTGCTCCGCAGGTATGGCGCGTTGTTCGAAGCGGCGATGTAACTTGCAGCGCTGCTCCTCAGACAATGGCTCGGCCTGCGCGATCATCCGGGTCAGGAGGCGGTCGATGAGCTGCCCGCGCATGGTGTCGATCTCGTCGCGGTAGGCGCGCCGCAGTTCGACGTGATCTTCTTCCACCCAGCGAAGGCGCTCTTCGGCAAAGCGAATCGCCGTGCGCAGCTGGGCGTCGTTGAGCTGGGAGTACTCTTGGGCGCTTGCGGGGGCGCCGGGGTCGCTATCAAAATCCATAGGAGCCAATCCATGAAGGGAGGCAAAGGAGTGGTGACGACTCGGCAGCTGAAGCGCTCGCGCTTGGTTGCCCAAGACCCCACCCCGCAGAGGCGTCGTATGCTCTTATTTCCTAATCACAGGAATACATCAATGCTCATACAAACGTCAATAGAAAAATATTACTCGGCACGTTGATACGCTTGGAGAACCATGACAGCTGCTAGCTTTAGTAAGCGCTTTAAAGAGCTGGTCCGAGGACTGAACGACACCGAACTCGGCTTCATCCTGGGCGTTTCCGCCGATGCTGCGCGCAAAATGCGCAATGGCGACATCAAGAGTCTCAAGCTGCAGGCCGCGCTGCGGCTTGCACGCGAGCTGAAGATCTCGCCCTGGTATCTAGCAGGCGAGGCGGAACCGGCTACTCGCTTGATGGCGGGCCCTCCGGACGAGAAGCACCGCCGCAAGGGCGGTCGCAAAGTAAGCCGCACTTTGGAGCACGCTGCGCTTCAGACGGCGGAAAGTGCGCTCCTACTGCATGACGAGGTGGTCGAACTGCGTGCGCGGGTTCGGCGCCTGGAAGGCGCTGTCGAAGCACTGCAATCGCGCGCAACAGCTTCTTCCGCACGCTAGCTAATCGGTCGTTTCGTCCCCCGTTCATTGCGGTCTTCCCCGATCGCAGCGTACGTGCGGCAGGGGTTTGTGTCTCTACGTAAGTTGTACTAGACGGTTTCTCGGATTGAGGTGGACCGTTATCGAATTGAACTAGACCGTTTGTTAGTTCCACGCGGCATAATGAACTGTCGGGCCGCAGCCCTCCCCGTGGCCCTGGAGAGTTCTCGCTCGAACGCGTGCATAGAGGCCAAGCGTTGCACCGCTCAGATAAACGTGACGTGCTGCCGGGGACGCCCCTGACAGCGTTTAAGCTTGATCTTGTTACTCTCGACTGTGGAGAGGTAGGAGTGCGGTTAACTAGGGTTTTCACTATGACTCGTCCGCGCACAGCGTCGAATATAACAAGGCCGGGAGCACGAAGCGGCACCGAAACCCACGGCGCTAACACGCGAGAACTTGTCGCAATGTGGCGGCTCGGGCTGCCCGGGCTCGACGTGATGCGTGCGGCGACGATAAGCGCGGCGGACCTGCTAGGTTGGGAGGATCGAGTCGGTGCACTTTTACCCGGACGCTTCGCCGATGTGGCTGGCGGTGGACGGCAACCCGCTCGAAGATATCACTGTGTTGGAGGGCGTTCGGTTCGTGATGAAGCAGGGTCACATTGTTACGAACGCTTGGAAGGCGCTGTCGAAGAACTGCGATTGCGTGCAAGAGCTTCCTCCGAACCCTAACCAATCGATCGTTCGGTCCTTCGTAAACTTCGCGATGCACCCATCGCAAGCCTAAAGTCCGGACGCAAGATCGTCTCTACCGAAACGTGACTAGGCCCGTTCGGCCTACCCTTCCTCTACGTATAATGAAAAAACGAGCGGCAGCTTCTTGTAATAGCCGAGTCGATTTTCGCTTGCGGGCGCAAAAAGGTTGCGTGCCCTCGGCCTTTTACGGCACGGATTTCCACTTTCGGCAACACCGCGTGTAGCGACTTGCTGCTGCCGTGTGCTGCACCCGCGTTAGGACTTGCCGATGCTCCGGACGATGACTGAGGTTGAGATTGCAGCCTCCGCCGGCACGATGAAAGAAATGGTCAGTCGAGCGTTAGCTGGGTTGGAAGCCATGCGCGCCATTCGCCGCGCCGGCGGCCACATCGTGAAACTCCCATCGAGACAAACTCACCGACGCAATCGAACGAGGACGATAAGACCGATACGTTTTTAAGGGTATCATAAGGCGGTGGGCCCTCGAACGATGCAGTGCAATTGGCGCGACTTTCTAGTTACCGCCGTCGCGGTGCCGCTCTTGCTAGCGCTATTAAGTGCGATGCAGGTTGCGGTTCATCAGCGTGCGACGACGTTCTTGATCCTACCGCCGTTTGCAGTCATTATCTATTCGATCTTCCGAAATCCGCTAGGGGAATCGGCGAGCCTACGCTCGGCCGTAGCCCTACCCTGCTTGGGGGCGATCGCTGGGCAACTTTCCGGGCATTATTTGGGCCTGACTCCGGCAGGCGTGGCCGCAGCAACGCTAACGGTTCTCGTCGCGCAAGCCGTAATCGGCGCCAGCATGCCGCCGGCCCTTGCGCTCGCCGTTCTGGCAATGCTTTTGCGCGTCGAAGGGCCTTGGTACGTGCTGGGTGTGCTCGAGGGAACTTTGACGATTTTCACTACATTCTGGCTTTGGCGCCGCCTCGTCAATGCGCAGTTCGTGGACCATCGTGCTCCGCGCCAATGAATGGAGGCCTCAGGGCCAACTGATGCCCGCCGGTGCACCTGTCCTGGCGTTTTATGAATTGCAACGCCGTGGAGGTATCGCCCTGAGACCCATCTGACCGCCTACATCGCGCGAGACGCCCCCCTGGGCCGCTGATCGAGTGACCGGTCCGCGTCAAGATAGGCGTAGAATCTCGCCGAATATGTCTCTGGGAAACGACTCGTACAAGTAGTAGTCGCGGCCGGCTTCTGTTCCGACTACCGAGGTAACGCTGCCCGATACGACGAGGCTGACGTACGGCCACGAGGCTCCTTGCTCAACGGATCGTAGCGGCGCCGCTGAAGACGCTGAACGGCGGCTCCGGCCAGCGCTCTTCGAGGCGACGGCCGCAGATCGGTGAACAACGCCGTGCAACGCAGCAGCGCCTCGTGCGGATGGGCTGCATCGGTTAGGGGAGCAACGCGCCCTATGGTGGCTTCGCAATAATCCTCACCGAGATTGCGCTGGGTCCAAACGTAGCGGCCGACGTGCACCTGGGCCAAACGAAGGCTAAGGGCACGTGGCTCATGGTCGAGGATGACTCGCACCGATTCCCCTTTACTCAGGGCTTCGAATTCAGTCAGAACCCGATCGTATCTTTGCGCAGTTGTCCACGACCGACCGTCGAGCTGGGCGCGCGCTCCCGTTTCATGGTTCAATCGTACCCGCGCAATAGCCGACTCATCGCCGTCTTGATGCCAAGCGCCCGCCGCAGCCTGCTAGCACCGCACGAACCTCCCTAGATCGGCCGTCTGCGTCAACGACCACCACGATGCCCCGGGGTGGGACTGTCCGTTTGAAATGTTGGATTTCGGCATCCGACACTCCCCGACGTTGCAGTGCCTCAAGAAGTGACTGCTGCCGACCATCACGCGCGGGAAGAGCTCAAGGTTCCGCGCGGATCGCCTTCTCATTCGCTGTCCAATACGGCTCCGGCGTCGTGGTGCGGAGCCGACTGAAAAAAGCCAACGCAGGCTCGGTTTAGGCGGAAAGTGCACAAAACCTGAATTGCGTCAAAGGCTAGCGTGGCACTTACGAACGCGCAAGCGACCCCAACCTTCCACTTGGGAAGGTCCGTCTTTCGTCCATCGCCGCCAAAGCATGGAACTTTTTTTGCGCCCGTCGACGACCCAGGTCGCCGATAGTTCCCGCTGTCGCCGCCCGGCAGCGTGGCTAGGGCCCAGCTCCCTCGCCGTCCACAGTCAGTTCGATTAGGCGGAATCCGTTGGCCTCGATCGATACCGCAAGGCCCGTCAGCCCTTCCCCGCCGCGCATCACCGGCGCTTCCCAGTCGCGCCTTTCGCTGTTGTAGAGGCGAAACTTGTACCGCTGCGACAGATCGACGAGGCCCTCGACGTTGATCGGTATTGAGACGGTGTTCTGCTCGGTATTTCCAAGCAGGATCACGATTCGCTCTTTGCCGGCGAGAGCGATGACGGCAGCGGAGTCTGAGAACACGCGAAGTCCGTCGGATACGTCGCAATCAAAGAGCGAAACATCGTACTCGCTCTCCAGCGGAGCGGTCGAGTAGATGGTCAGCCGGCCGCCGCTCTGTCGCACGGCGAAATACGAAAGGTGCCCGTTATGGTAGCATAACCGCCGGATGCCGACCCACGACCAATGCCCTGGGATGAGCGGATTGATTTGCGGAACACTGGAGGTAAGCATAAGGCCGCACACGCCTTCGATCGCCGCCCAGAAGAACCGCGGCGGCTCCCACGGCGAGAGCCGCATCCCTCTGTTCGTTAAGCTTTCGCCGTCGAACCATTCGCTGAACTGACCCGGAACGGTGTTGTTTTTCTTCGGATCCGCAGCGTAGTGCTCGAACGACGACCGCAATGCTCGCACCATGAAATCCGGATGGTAACGCGCCGCTGCGAACGCATACCACCATGTCAATCCCGGCCACACCCCGCCCATCAGTCCCGCGTAGTGTGACGGATCGTAAAGCGGGTCGTTGCGCGAAACCGTTCGAAGCCCGGCTGCCGTCCAAAAGTCGGGTGCGTTGAGGCGGCTGATGATGCGAAAGCCCGTCTCTTCATCGCAGGCGCGAAAAATCACCGGAAAGATCTCATCGCCCGTTACATCGGTGTGCACGTTTCCGTCGACATCGATGTTTAAGTAATACAAGCCATTGTCAGGGTTGATCAGATATCTATCCATAGCAGCTTGAATGCGTTGCGCCGCGCCGGCGAACTCTTGCTTCTCAGCGTTCCGTCGGCCAAGACTATCCGCAAGGTGGGCAACGGCTCGGAGTGCGGCGACGCATTCGGAGTTGATCTCGGTGACCGCGCCGTTGATGCGATACAACTCGATAATGTTACGCCAGCTGGCAATTGACCAGACGTTTCCCCGCGGGTCGTTCGCGGAGCAAAAGACGAGACCACGGTCGTCGATCTGAGCGACGATATACCGCGCCGCGGCAGCGACTTTCGGATACACCTTCTTCAGCCACGGCACGTCGCCGGTGGAGCGAAAATGATGATTGACAGCGAGGATGTACAACGGCGTGTCGTCGTTGATGTTCAGACCGTCGTCTTCAACGCGGCCGGTTACGGCATCATAGTATTCGGGCAGCTTCCCGCTCGCGTACTGATGCGCTGCGACGTTTTCGAGCAGCTTACGCGAAAACTCCGGCATGAAGTAGTCGCAACCGTGGACGAACCAGGCGCTGTCTCGACCAACCACGTTTGCGAAATTCCCAGGGTCGTTACTGAACGCTGGGCCCTCAGGGTATTTAGCCATCACGCGACGCATGTTGACTTTGCTCCAAAGCGCGCCCTGATTGATCAGCGAATCGGGCGTAAGTACCTGGCTGCGGCACAATACGTCTTCCAAGCGTTTGATCGTTCGTTCGAACGCCGTCTGGTGTCCGGGCGCGGCAGCATATGACTCCAGTGCGGCATCTTCGCCTTTCGCGAATGCTCCCGCCGTGAAGCAGATCGTGCGTCGTTGGCCAGGCTCGAGCACCAAGTCGAGCTGCAACTGCCCCAAGACGTCGCCAACGCCCGCAATTTTGTTGTCCAGGGCGTGGACGTGCATCGGGTCATATACTCTGCCAAAATCGAATGTGGTCTCGAAGCGTGACGACGGTTCTGAAAGGCCAAACACGCGGATGGCTTGCGGCTGCGAAACGTTCCACGCTACCAGTGCATGGCGAGCTAAATGGAAGCGCGCTTGCACGTCCGGTGGCATGCTGCCGCGCAAACGCGCGGAACCGACGACGCGAATGAAATGCTCCACGTTGTCGGTGTTGCGCAGATCAACGACGATGTACGCCACAGGCGTGTCGTTGTCGGCGGGCGCTGTGGCGTCTAGAGGGACGAACGTGGTTTCACTGATGTCCACGACACCGCCAAGCTTAAATGAAACCCGTTGGTATGCGGGATGAATCTCGAAATTTCGACGCGCAGCGTCCGGGCGAAGCGCGATGTAAGGTGATCTGGACGAGCCCGCCCGATCCGCAAGCATACCGGCCGGCAGCCCATAACCGCCATACCGCACCGAGATCGCGCCGATCAAGCTCTGCGCCAACGCATTCGAAAACACGCGTTCCACTGCGCCCGTGCTTTTGGTATTGATCCAAATCGCGCTGTTCCCTAGGCTCGCCCCCATGCCGAGTTCGGAATCGGTCAACCTAAAGGTCGGCAGGACCGCGCGTCCCGTCAGACTCTGAACACCGGAGAGCGCATTCATGAGAAACCTATACCCAGACGCTGGTTCGCAATCCGGCGACCCAAGCGGTCCAGAGCGGGTGCACTTCTCGCGTCCGCATGGTGTGCATGGACGACAGCGTGCCTATGGATGTGCGTTAACGGATGAGGGGATGGCTTCACTTGTTTCCGACTTCCAGCGCGGAAGTCATCCGAAGGCGACTTTCAGCCGCCAATTCCAATACCGTGGTGCTAGGAACTAGACAGTCGATCATCTCGCAAAGAAGCCGAAACGCCTGGTCGAATTGCCTTATCCATTTGCCCTATCCATAGCTCTAGGGCCCCGTGGCGAAAAAGTGGCCCGTTTGACTCCCAAATCTCTCCTTCCCGAAATACTATGCACGTAAACTGATAGCTCATCCTGATATGATCGGTTTGCGCCTTCAAGAACGTCTTGCGGCATGTGCCTGAGCAGCTGTGCGCCGACCTCGCGTGCTTCCGGCGATCGCGCGTTTCCTGTAAATGACCTCTTGGAACTCGGGCCAAAGGTCAAGCTTGTCCTGATAGTCCATCCCGATCAGCATATCCTCGAAGGCGCAGCGCCAGTACCCATCGCGCGCGAGCGCGCGACGGCAAGGGCGGCAACCAACGCGGCCCATCCGGCGATGCCTGCGCACGCCCCGGCGACCGCGAGCGGAGCATTCGCGAGCCACAAGCCAATCGCTACTAACGCCACCGCAGCTTGAAAGCAGCCGAAGGCCGCCCATTCCAGGCGTTGGTCCAGCAGCGCCGCCGGCGGCGTCTCGTCGTCTTCACCGCGATAGACCGTCGCGACCACTCGCGTACCGATGTGGAACATGTGTGCGTTGACCATCTGTCCGATCCAACCGGCGAGCATCACAAAGCCATACGCAAGCGCCGTTGCGTGCCCCGCGAGCGCGCTCGTCCCCGCGATCAGCGCGACGAGCAGCCAAGAGATCGATGCCCCGATGAAGGCTTGCGGCGGGCGATGCGGCAGCGTCGCGCGCGCCAGGACCCTCGCCATATCCGCGCAGTAGAGGATGGCGCCGAGGCCGAGCGACGCACCTCCGGCCCACACAGCAACCGCGTTGCCGGCGTGAAGGCCGCACGCTAGCACGACCGCGCCGAGCAGCGTCGCCGTGCCGACCACGATGTGCGTCAGCGTCGACGGGCTCGCGCCCGTTATTGGACGGACGGTGCGCGTCGAGACTCCGTAGACGAGCAGCGAGAGCCAGCCGAACAGCGCGACGTTGCCGTGCGCGGCCGGAAGCCGCGCGCTCCACGAGCCGAGCTCGACTCCCGACAGTGAGAGTGCGAGGATCAGTCCGAGCGTCGCGACGATTGCGAGAACCAGCAGCACGACGAAGAATGCGCGGGCGATCGCGCGCTCGGCCCGCTCTGCTGCGCGCCGCTGCACGAGCGTACTCCACGCGGCGAAGAGGTAGACGAGCAACGCCGCGTAGGTCAGCGCCGCCGCGGCACCGATGAAACGCGTCGCCGCAAAAAGCGCGAGGACGAAGAGCGCGACACCGGCGGCGAACCACCCCAATGCTGCGCGCGCCGCACCTTCGAGACGCCACGGCTGGTCTGCCATCTGCGGGATCGCGAAGAGCAGCACCGAGAGGGCCGCCACCGTGAACCAACCCAGCGCAACGAGGTGGATCCAGCCGATCACTGGCAGCGAAAGACCGAAGGCGTTTCCCGAAAGCGCGATCCAGAGTAAGAGGATCCACGACAATCCGTGGCAGGTTTGCGCGAACAGGAAGCCTCCCGGCGGGATCCAGTGGCGGCGCCGCAATATTCCTATTTGCGATAGTATTCCGCGTTGATCGCTATGTAGCTCCTCCACTTCGCGGGAATGTCTTCTTCGGCGAAGATTGCGTCTACCGGGCAGGCGCTCACGCACGCGCCGCAGTCGATGCAGACTTCAGGGTCGATATAGAGCATCTCGTCGTTTTCGCCGCCCGCAATGCAATCGACGGGACAGACGTCGACACAGCTTCTATCTTTTGTCCCGATGCAAGGTTCGGTGATGACGTACGGCATGCATCAATGATAGGAGGAGTCGCTTTCGCACTGCAGTAACCGTGATTGGCGTTTACTTGCGACAAAAGACACAATCAATAAGCAATGCCGCCACATCTTGACGTCCGGTCGATTCCTCTGCCGGAACGTCACCCGAAGATACTCGAGGCGCTCGACGCTCTGACGTACGGCCCGGCGCTCATCGTGATCTCGGATCACGAGCCGCGACCGTTGCGCGCTGAACTCGATCGGCGCTACGGCGCCGCGCTGCGCTGGGGACAGCGCCACCTCGGCGAAGCGCACTGGGAGATACACCTCGTCAAGCTCGCAGAGGCCGGCAATGCGTCACCAGCTCTCGCGGCGTTGCGGCGGAGCGACGCATTTGCCGACGCCGCGCCGGCGTCGCTCGAGAACCTCGCCTACTTCGCGCGGCGCGCGACGATCAAACGCCACCATTGCGTCGTCGAACAGGGCGTGCGCTGGCCCTACCTCGGCGTCGTGGAGAGCGGCGTCGTTCAAGCCCAGTTCATCACCCGTTCGGGCCTCCAGCAGGCCATCTACGACCTTTTTCCGGGAGACGCGTTCGGCGAGTCGGCGCTCTTCGACGGTGGGCAGACGCTCCTGCGCTACACCGCGCTCACGGCCGGAACGGCCGTGCTCCTGGTACCAAAAGAGCGACTCAGCGCGGCATTCCATGACGATCCCGGCCTTCGAACCGGTCTCGAACGTACGGCCGCGCAGCACTCGCGATACGTCGTCGATCGATTTACCGAGCAGGTCTCGCTCTCGAGCACCGGGCGCGTCGCAGCGGTCCTGTTACCGTACGCGGGGCCGGCATCCGGATTATCTGACGCCCTCATACCGTTGCCCACAATGACTCAAGCGGAGATCGCGATCGAAGCGGGTACCGCAAAGGAAGTCGTGAGCCGGGCGCTGCGAAAGCTCGAGGATGTGCATGCCTTAGAACGGCGCGATGGCCACATCGTCAAACTCGATCGAACAAAGCTGACGCAGGCGCTCGAGGGTAAGTTACTGCGACTATAGTCACAGTTACTTGATGTCGCGCATCAATGCGCCCGTGTCGCAGCGGCCTTATCGTTGCGGTAGAAGGGAGCGCACGCGCCATTTCTACCGCAACGGTCCAGGCCGGCGGCATCGCCGAGCACATCCATCCGGAACCGACCGGCTTCATCCGCCGCTACGTGTTTTCGCTTGACCACAAGATCATCGGGATTCAATATTTGATTACAGCCTTCGTCTTCTTCATTCTGGCCGGTTTGTTGGCCGAAACGATACGTACGCAGCTCCTCAATCCCAACGGCGGTCTGGTCTCGGCTGGCACGTATAACGAGATCTACACGATTCACGGCAGCACGATGGTCTGGCTAGTCATCATTCCGCTGCTAACCGGCGGCTTCGGAAACCTAATCTTCCCCCTGCAAATCGGGGCGCGCGACGTTGCCTTTCCCTGGCTGAACATGCTCAGCTTCTGGATATTTCCGGTCTCCGGATTGATGCTCTTCTCATCTTTTTTGTTGGGAGCGCCAAGCGCCGGCTGGATGGAGTATCCGCCGATCTCGCTGCAAGGCGCGCCTGGCACGTCGATGTGGTGTGCCGCGATCTTTCTCGTCGGCATTGGCTCGACGATGACCGGACTGAACTTCATCGTCACGATCCTGAAGATGCGGGCGCCCGGAATGACCTTCACCCGCATGCCGCTCTTCGTCTGGGGGCAATTTGCGACGGCACCGATGCTGATGATCGCGACGACGACGCTCTCCGCGGCGCTGGCAGCGCTCTTCGTCGAGCGGCAGTTCGGAGTGCCGTTCTTCGATCCGGCCAAAGGCGGAAGCCCGGTGATGTGGCAGCACATGTTCTGGTTTTACTCGCATCCCGCCGTCTACATCATGATCATCCCGGCGTTCGGCATCATCTCCGAGGTGCTGCCGACCTTCGCCCGCAAGCCGATCTTCGGTTACAAGCTGATCGCGTTCTCGTCGATGGCCATTGCGTTGGCGAGCTTCATGGTGTGGGCGCACCACATGTTCACGTCCGGCCTGGCGCCGTTCTTACAGCTGCCCTTCATGATCATCACGTTCATTATCGGGGTTCCAACCGGCATCAAGATCTTCTCGTGGACCGCGACGCTCTGGGAAGGGAAGATCCGCCACACGACCGCGATGCTGTTCGCGGTTGGGTTCGTGGCGCTGTTCACGATCGGCGGAATCACCGGGGTGTGGTTGGCAGCGGTACCGTTCGACCTCCACGTGCACGGCACGTACTTCATCGTCGGGCACATCCACTACGTACTCGTCGGCGGCAGCCTGATGGCCGCCTTCGCCGGCATTTACTACTGGTTCCCGAAGATGTCGGGACGGTTGCTGAACGAGAGGCTTGGCAAGCTGCACTTCTGGCTCTTCTTTATCGGCTTCAACGGAACGTTCATCCCGATGCACTGGCTCGGCATGCTCGGCATGCCGCGCGAGGTCGCGACCTACGACCCGCAGTTCACCTTCTGGAATCGCTTTGAATCGTTCGCGTCCTACCTGATGACATTCGCGATTCTGCTCTTCGCGTTCAACGTCGTCTGGAGCATTCGCAGAGGCAGGCGATCGGGGCCGAACCCGTGGGGTGCGCGCACGCTCGAGTGGCAGACGGCGTCGCCGCCGCCGTACTATAACTTCAAGCGCATTCCGACCGTCCACGGACTTCCCTACGATTTCGGGCAGCCGCTACCGTACCAAGGACTCGAGGAGGAGCCCTCCGCTAATTAGCGTTCGAAATGGTTACCCCGTACGCTCCCGGCAGCTGCTTTACAAATTGTTCGATGGACCGCCGGCCGGATAGCCGGCGGTATAATTGAAGAGCCAGACGCCGGGACGATTGGCGGCCGCCAGAGCTCCCTCTAAGAGCGCTGTCTGTCGACGAGTCAGCCGGAACTTGATCTCTCGCCGTATGATCCTGTCGCAGCCCGGAAAGGGGCACGCCGTGGCGTTCCTGCGGTTCTGGGACTCTCTCCACAAGCCGTCGCATGATCGGTGAGACTGCGGAAATCCTGAGCTGCGGGTACACTACGCCGTTGCGGAGCGCCTCTCAAAATCCCGGATACTGGGAGGCTCTACGTCGTGAAATTCCTCGTGCTAAGGTCGCGAGCAGCGCGCACGGCGCCGCGCAACGATACCACCGACGTAGGTTCACGCCCGTTCCCAACATCGTACCCGTTCGGGCACATGGGCGTGCGCCGCGTCCCGTGATCAGGACGAGAAGAGTTCGGATGCTGCACGTTACCGCGAGCGGCCTCCTTGGGCTTGGTGAACGGCACTTCCTCGTGCCCCTGGAGGCCATCTCCAGCACTACCCCGACGAGGTACGTATTACCCAGACACGCGGGCACGTTGTGAACTCGCCGGCGTGCAACCCGAATGTCAAGGAAATGCCAAACTGCAAGTGCGTATTTCCCGCCGAACCGACGGCTGGCTTGCCCGGTGCCCGAAAAGCGACCGGAATCATCCGCGGCAACCCGAATAGGAGGCTCATATGGGGAATCTTCAGCCAGTCAGACCGCCAAAACGGGCAGGAAGAAAATCCCAAAACTTGTTTCGTGCAGGTGTCAAATAATGGAAGATAGCGAGCGTCGGGTCCCTCCTGCTAATGACAGCAAGATTGCTTACGCGATCGAGGAGCGAATGACGATCGAGAGTCCGCCGCCCCACGTGTTCGATGGGATCGCTCGTTACTTCAGGTCTCGGGACAACGTTCTCGATTTGGTCGTCCCCTTGAAGCGCGTTGGCGAACCGGGCACCATAGCGTTGGAGCGCAAGATCATCGTCGAGCTCGAACCCCATCGGAATCGATCTATTATGGGACGATATGATGATCGGTTGTCATTCCAATGGCGACCGCAGGGTGATACACGCCTTAGCTTCATTGGAAGCTTCATTATCCGACCATCAGGCAGCGGAACGGAAGTTGTCCTCAAGGGGGAATATCGACCTCCTTTCGAGCCTCTTGACCCTTCGCTTGGAGTTGTCTTCGATGATCAGGCCGCACATGCTACCGGCCGTGTGTTGTTGGAAGGAATTAGGGCCGCCCTTGGCGCGGAAGGCGAAATGTTTCAGGAATTCAAACACGTGCGAGAGACGGAAGTACGCGATCGTCGACTCACGACTGGTTGGAAGGCCAGCAGCAGTGGAGAAACTTACGTGCGCCGCGAGAACGACAAATAGGTTCCTAAATGTCAAAGTTCGGTACAACCTAAAAGGCCCTTTCGGGACTTTGCGTGGGTTAGTTTGGTCGGATTAGGCAGCAGCAGCTGAGCTTGCCGTCGTATGTCTTTGGTCAATACGTGATCGTGAATTTCGAGCCAAGATCCTGGCAATGAACAGCCATGGATGGTCGATAGAGTAGTTGTTACGATGCAGCCAAAGACCGTCGAGACACACGTCGGTTACGACGGTCCTGCGGCGCGCCCTTATGCGGCAAGATGGTGCCGCGATACGACGTTCGGGAATGCCGTGAGATCCGTTCGTATTACTTCGCGAGCTTGGTTAGTGCGGAGCCCTTGTGCATTGCGACATGATCCGTTTTGTCGCTCTTGATTTGGTATTGAGGATCGTCCACGCTGGCGTGCACCGTATATCCTTTAAACTCAACCTCCGAGGTCACTATCTTGACGATTGTTCCGCTCACGCGTCCGGCTTCTGAATTCCAACCGACGCGATCGCCCAGCTTGAATCGGTGTCTCGACATGGTGACTACCCCTACATAATGACGAAGCCGCGGCCGATCTTGCAGCGAGCGTCGACGCGCTCGGGCAACACATGATAGCACGGAAGTCTCCGTTTCGGGCCAAGTGCATCGGGCGCATAACACATCGGTGGTCGCCATTTTAATTGCTGCACTCTCGTGCGGCTGCCGCTTGCATGTCCTCTCCCGCACGAATACGTCTTGACTCCCTGTGCTTCTGATTCTTTCTGACCGGCTCGGCGCCCAACTCGTCACCCCAGGATCGGGTGCAAACCCAGTCGCCTCCAGGTTAGGCCGAGTCCATGGGAATACTCAAGGATTCGAGTGCAGGTGGCTAATAGCAGAGCTCAGATGACCCGATACGCCCAAGATGAAATCGTAATAAAGCTGAGCGATGCCGCCCTCACGGTCTCCGACCCGAGCGAAGACATTGCGGTCGTAAAGTGATCGATGAGCACGGCGAATCGATTCGGCGACGTCAGCGGCCTTGTTCATCGACAAACACAAAAGAACGGTCAGGATGCTCCCAAGTCGCCGCAGACGCGTTCCTGGGGCTGGGCGAGCGGCAGTTCCTGATTTCCGCTGATGCCATCTCAAACGTTACGCAAAACGAGGGCGCATCAATCTGACGCGGGAGCATGGGATGAACTCGCCGGCTTACGACCCGGATTTGATCGAAGCGCGAAACGGCGAATACTAGGAGCCGCACTATGGATACTACGGCTACGACCCCTACGGGGACGGAGGTCCCATGCGAGGCTCGGCTTCCCAGTGCTTTGAAGGCTCTGGTAGACGGTCTTGAAGTCGCACGATCCGCGTCGACGCCGTCGCCGAGCCGGCAAACCCCATCCAACGATCACGCTGTTTTCCCGATCTATCCTCGCCTCAACACGAACGCTCCCGTCATCACCGCAAGCCCGGCAAAAACTGCCAGGCCAAGTAACCCTGCACGCGCGGACTTGCGCGACTCGGCTTCCACGTTCGGCATGTAGCGCAACTCAGGAAACGCGTCGTTCCGTGGGTTTTCTCGATCGTCAATCGCCATCTTCAGGACCTGCGCCGGATGCATCGCCTGGCGATCGGTACTCTGCGAAATCTGCTCGCGGCAGCTGAAGCCGTCGGCGACGATCAGGACGTCCTTGCTCGCGTCGCGGACTTTCGGCAGCAGCACCCGTTCGCCGATCTTTACCGAAACGTCGTAGTGACCGGCATCGAATCCAAAAGGACCGGCCATTCCGCAACACCCTGTGTCGGGCAGGTCATATTCGAGTCCGATTGCATCGAAGAGCTTTTCCTCGCTGCTCTTGTCCAAAATGGACTTCTGATGGCAATGTTGCTGCACGAGTGCTTTGCGGTGCAACGGCGGTGGCCGATAGTTAGGCGCATGCTTGACAAGAAATTCCGTCAGCAAGAACGTTTGAGCCGACAGCCGCTTCGCATCCTCGTTCGGACCTAGCAGGTTCACCATCTCGTCGCGAAAGACCGAAACGCAACTCGGCTCCAGCCCCACGAGGCAAATGCCGGAACGGATCTGCGGACGCATCGACTCCAGCACCTCAAGCAGCATCGTCTTGGCGAGCCCCAGCATCCCGTAGTCGTACAGCGGTCGTCCGCAGCAAAGATGCATTTTCGGAATCGTCACTCGGAACCCGGCATCTTCGAGGACTTCTACCGCTGCCTGGGCGGTAGTCGGATGAAAGTGATTGTTCCACGTATCCGGCCACAACATCACGTCGCCCAGCTTGCCGCTCCCGTTAAGGCTCGAACGCCCCTCGAACCAAGCCCGAAACGTCTGCGGCGCGAACATTGGAATGCTGCGCTGAGGTGCCACCGTCGCAACCGCCTTCGCAACGTCGCGCAGGCCTGGGGTTTGGGTTAAAGCGTTTACGACCGAAGGTGCGAACGAAGCTAGCCGCGCCCACCAGTACATTAAGCCGAACGCGTACGCCGCAATCGGGCGGCGCTTCTTCTCATAGTAGTGCGAAAGAAACTCGGCTTTGTAGGTGGCCATGTCGACGTTAACTGGGCACTCAGCTTTGCAGCCTTTGCACGAAAGGCACAAGTCGAGCGCATCCTTAACAGATTCATCCTGCCAGCCATCCCGCATCGGATTACCTTCGAGCATCTCAAAGAGCAGCCGAGCCCGGCCCCGTGTGGAATAGGCCTCTTCTTTGGTCGCCATGTAGCTGGGGCACATCGTGCCCGTGTCGTGTTTGCGGCATTTTCCGGTGCCGACACAGCGGTTGGCGGCTGTCGCGAAGCTCCCCTTATCCTGGGGAAAATGAAAATGCGTCTTGGGGTCCCACGGCTCATAATGCGGTCCCCAACGTAAGTTCTCGTCGAGCTTGTAGGGATGCACGATCTTACCGGGATTCATCTTGTGCTGAGGATCCCAAATCGACTTGAACTCCCAAAATGCTTGAACGAGGGCGTCGCCGTACATGATCGGCAGCAGCTCACCGCGTGCTTGGCCGTCGCCATGTTCGCCTGATAGCGAACCGCCGTGTTCTACGCAGATGCGAGCCATCATGGTAACGAACTTTCGATATTTGGCGATCCCTTCGGTCGTAAACAGATCGAAATCGATGCTAACGTGAACGCACGCCTGGCCGAAATGCCCGTAGATAGCCCCTCGGTAGCCATATTCGTCTAACATGGCTTGAAACTTGCGCAGGTAATCGCCGAGTCGTAGAGGATCGACCGCGGAGTCTTCCCAGCCGGGATAGTAATCGGGTTCGTTTGGAATCTTCGAGGCCGACCCGAGCGCCTCGTCGCGAAAGGCCCAGAGCTGCGCTTGCTGTGCGCGGTCTTCGATCAGTTTCATCGACGGGCGAGTTCCGCGCAGTTTAAAGGCTTCCATAAGCCCGCGCGCGCGATCGCCCGCTTCTTCTTTTGTTTCGCCTCCGAATTCACAAACCAGCCAAGCTAAGCCATCGGGAAACAAACTACGGTTCGAGCTGGTCGATTCGCCCTTTGCCTCCATATAGTGGAACATCGAATCGGCCATGCCTTCGAGCGCGATCGGCTTATACGCGTCGCAGAACGGCACGTGGTCGCCGGCAGTCGGAAGGTCGGGAAATCCGAGCATGAGCAGCACGCGGTAAGGCGGACTGTGCACCAAGCGAACAGTCGCCTCAATTACTGTTACGCACGTGCTCTCCGTTCCGACCAACGCACGCGCGACGTTGAATCCGTTCTCAGGCAATAGTTCGTTTAGCGGAAAGCCCGATACTCGACGAGGTATTTGCGGAAAGCGCTCTCGAATCTGATCCGCATACGTGTCGCGGAGCGCCTTGAGTTTCGCGTAAATCTCGCCTCGGCGGCCGCCACCCGCAATGATCCGCTCTAGCTCGGCATCGGACGTCGGTCCAACCCTCATCCGCAGACCATCGTAGGTGACGATCTCGAGCTCCTCGACGTTTTCTTCAGTTTTTCCGGCCATTTGAGCGTGCATCCCGCACGAGTTGTTGCCGATCATGCCGCCAAACGTACTGCGATTATGGGTTGCCGGGTCCGGTCCAAACGTGAGGTGTTGACGTTCGGCGGCATGTCGTAGATCGTCGTTTACACAGCCGGGTTGGACCCGCGCCCTTCTACCTTCCCAATCGATTTCGACGATGGCGTTCATGTACTTACTGAAGTCGATCACAACGGCCGCGTTGCAGGTCTCGCCCGCCAGGCTCGTCCCGCCGCCGCGCGAGAATACCGGCGCGCCGAACTTTCGGCAAGCCGCCAACGTCAGCTCGACGTCGGCCGCATCCTGGGGCAAGACTAAGCCGATGGGCACTTGTCGATAATTCGACGCGTCCGTTGCGTACATCGCGCGCGTGGCCGCGTCGAATCGCACTTCGCCGCGCACGCTGCGGCGCAGCTCTGCCTCCAGGGCGGCGGCATTCACGTCGGGGTGGTTGGCTGCGTCGGGGCGTTGCGTGGGTTTTGGGCCAGCTCCATCCGAACCGCCCGTTGCGGATACGAAGTTTCCAAGAATGCGAATCACGAAGCCTCCTTTAGACAATCCTGCTGCGGATTACCCCGGCTTTGTCACATCGAGTTAAGCAGTCGCACAGCGGCCGTTCTTGCAGCAGCTTCTAAGTATGCGGCGGCCGAGCGAATGGAATCCTCAGGGGATGTCCCTTGGGGTGCGATTGTCACCACCTCTATTCCGCGACCCCTCAGTTTATCGGCAGCCTCGTTCGCGACTATCCCCGCAAATGCGATCACTGGAACGCCTCGTTCCTGCGCGATCTTCGCGACGCCATCAACGGTCTTACCGTGAAGTGTTTGAAGATCGATTTTCCCCTCCCCCGTCATGCAGAGCTTTGCTCCGGTCAAGAGTTCGTTGAGGCCGCATTCTCGTGCGATTAACCGCACGCCCGGTTCCATTCTGGCGCCAAGAAACGCGTGCAGCGCAAAACCCAAGCCGCCAGCCGCCCCCGCTCCCGGAGTGTTCCGATAGTCGTGCCCAATGGTCTGCGCGACGACGTCGGCAATGTGAGCCAGCGTTCGATCCAATGGCCCGAGTTGTTTCGATGCTGCTCCTTTTTGGGCCGCGAATGTGAATGTCGCGCCGTCCGGCCCGCATAACGGATTGTCGACATCTACTGCCACCTCGATGACCGTTCGCCCGAGTCGGTCATCGAAGTCTCGCAAGTCGATGGTTCGTATCAGTTCGTACGAAAGAATGCCACCCTCAACGCCTCGCCCGTGCTCGTCGAAAAATCGGACGCCGAGAGCGCGTAGCATGCCCGTTCCTGCATCGTTGGTGGAGCTACCCCCGATCCCGACGATGAGATGCTTCGCTCCGGCGTCGAGCGCAGCTTTAATCAATTCACCAGTACCGAAAGTGTCAGCGTGTATCGGATCATACTGGGAAGGCTCTAACAAGCCGAGTCCTGAAGCGCTGGCCATTTCTATAATGGCGGTATCGCCGCTGAAGGCGTAGACGGCATCGACCGGTGCGCCCAGCGGCCCGTGGACTCGCGTCATCTTTCGGACGGCACCACGTGCCAAAAAAGCGTCGACCGTCCCCTCCCCGCCGTCAGCCATTGGGCACAGCGTGCATTGCGTGCCAGGCACACCGACGAGTACGCCACGCGCGATCGCTCGTGCGGCCTCGGTTGCAGTCAAGCTTCCCTTGAATTTGTCCGGCGCAATCACGACTTTCCGGCTAACTGGTTTGTCCACCCTCAATCTCACTTGCTTAAGACTAAGCCGCGCGCGGGCGCGAACTGGCGTGGGTTCCGAGCCGGCCCTTTCCGGTCGACGGTTTGCATGCTTTTCAGGTCGAGGATGGGGCCTCCCGCCACTGCGCCCGGTGACGATGAAGCCTGACGCGGTCGGAAATAAACGCAATCCGACCGAGTTGCAGGCTTTCGCTTGGGGGCGAATCTCGCTCTTGCGCCTCGAGAAATGTTGTTCTTAGGCATGGTTTGTGAGTGAGACTTAAGATTTAAGCGGGGCACAACCGAAGAGGCCTGCACTAAGTCTTTTGTTATTGGTCTTGGATGCACTCGAATTATGGATTTCTGTGGTTCGAAAAATGTCCTACTTGAACGAAACGTTATACGCTGCCATAGGATGGCTCCATTCGTGGATGACTGAGGCTGATGCAACCTAAGGGTAAGGGGAGCGTTCATAGTAACGGCTAGTCTTTCGATAGGTCAGATACCGGGCGCGCCTATCGGGAGTACGTATCGGCGGCGCTCGATCCCCTCGATGAAATGGAGATTCACTATGAGCTTAACACCAATGGCCACTAATCTCGAAGGCTACGTTGACACGATCTGTAGCGCATTAGCCGCTATTCATAGTGATAGATTGACGCGTGCCGGAGCGGGGGCCCGGGCAACTGCGGCGCGACAACGCCGAGACGCAGACCGCGCCGCGCAGCGCGAGGATCAGAGACGGCGGCGCCCCCTTGCTTCGGCTATTCGGTTTTCTCAGCACGCACGATGAAGCCGCCGCCTGGACCTCGGCTGGCCTTGCAATAAACCCGCGATTCTTGAAGCACCCAACCAGGCAAACCGATACACTATGAGAACTGATTTTTTTGGGGAACCGATAATGTGCCCGAGTTTCACGTTCGGTGCTGCGGCTTGACGATGTCAGCGAAAGATAAAGGATGTGCTAACCGACGACCAGCGCGCGGCAGACATAGGCGACAATTGCGAGGGAGCGCTTATTAGCGACGTTTACGCTGGTTGTTTTCAGGACGAGGGCCTGTCCGATTTCATCGGTATTTATGATGGCATAGATACCGGGCCGCGTTGAACGGGCGGGAAAAGTAGCATGCCCTACGTATCGCGACTTTTTATCAAGGCCGGAATCACCTATCTCGTACTGACCTTTATCGCGGGAGCAACACTACTTTCGTTCGAAGCCGCAGGCCGGCCGGCGCCGTATGTAATCGCGGTGGAGCATGGACACGCAGGTTTTGTTGGATGGCTTGTGAACATGGTCATCGGCGTTGCATACTGGCTGCTTCCCGCCAATCGTGCGAGGTTTCCGCAGACGCAGGGACGCTATCCTGAACTTCTAGCCCGGTTCTCTTTCTATTCCTTAAACATCGGTCTCGCTCTGCGGCTCCTCGGCGAGCCGTGGTTCACGTTGCAGCCCAGTGCAGCCGGATCGACGCTGCTCTATATTGCAGCCTTTCTACAACTGCTCGGGATTGGCGCCTTCGCCTGGATCGCATGGCAGCGAGTTTTTCCACCGCCACTGCGACCCGACAGGTAATCGCATACGAACGCGCACAGCGCCATGGACTTCTCCCGAGCGACTGCTCTTTATGCAAGGGGCGTTGCTACTGTCATGTGTGCTCCTCCTAATTGCCGGCAGCCATAACGACCTCGGCCTGTCTCCGGTTGGGCTCGCGTAGCTCCGCACGATCGCCCTTCCGTGACGAGCACGAGCTCCTGCGTTTTTGATCCGCGTTCTGCCTACGTTGACGGATACGCCGCTGCGTTTTGAGCGTCTTGCACGTGGCGTACTGTAGGTCTTTCAAACCAACGTCGTCATACTCGTCGCAGGCTTCACATTTTGGATTCCCGCCCCTCCTTAGTATTGGCGACGGGATCGTTGGTCCTCGCGACTGTCCTCTTTCTAGCATCGCTCTTTACGACTGCAGACAAGGCGGTGCCCGCGGCGACCCTATCACTCGAACTATCGCGCGCGCTGGCTAAAGTCGTAAGCCTTCTTGGCCTGACGGTCGGAATCGGTCTGTCCACCCGATACGCGATCGAGATCATGAAAGCGGATGGAATCCTAATCTGGCGATTTCAGGCCGCCCGAGATCGACGTTCGTTCCCTAAGCACGGCGTGAAGCCGCACGATGTGCGCTAAAAGGTTCAGAAGTGACGTTCCGTCGAACTCGTTTAGCAACGCCTCACCAACACTCGACGCATCCAGCGATGTTCGATCATCACCACTGTAGCCCACGAAGTGCGTTTCATGGAATCCCGATTCGTCAACTCGTAGCGACGTCGTTTTCTCCCAGGGCTCCGTGCCACCCTGATAACCCCCGAATATTTCAACGGTAAGATTCACAGCCGGTATCATCATTGTAACCTTTCATAAAGTTTCATTTTTACGCCGTTTCAGACTCCCACAGTCGATATCGCTGGGTTGGCTCGGGTCATGTGTCTAAACTTGTTTCGCGTTCCAGGATAAAGAGCAGGTTTCGATTGTTCTGCGCGTCTTCCCTGACATAGGCGATATGCCACCCGCTTGAACCCATCGCGTTGAGTTGCTTCAACGCATTGGAATCAGGATCTCGAAGTTCGATTCGGTCGATGCTTGCGATGCTGAACTCGAATCTCTTCACGGCTGTCTCCCTTCTGCTCACGACAATCTCTCATGGCCGCGTTGCGGTTCTCAACCCTTTCGAGCGCTCGCGCAAGCGCCGCCAGCCGTGCCCGCCTTGGTAACCGAGCGTATCCTGAGCCGGACTTTCCAATGAGCGCGCTAGCCAGTGAGCACAATGTGTTCGATAGGAACTCGGTTTCACGGTATTCGATTGGTCGATCTTAGTGTCTGCGCCTTTTCCTTGAGCGCATCGAGAAGCCGTACAAACGAGTTGTCGAATGCAGCGATGCCGTCGTCCTGCAATTCGCGCGCCGTTTCCTTGAGCGAGATGCCCGCCTTCGCCAGATCCTCTACGACGGCCCGAGCTGCCTGGACGTCTTCCACAACCGTCTGAGGCGTGACGATGCCGTGATCAAGGAGCGCGCTGAGCGTTGCTCGTGGCATTGTGTTGATCGTGTTCGTACCGATTGCGGGCTCAACATACTTCAAATCTTCGTAGGTGGGGTTCTTGGTTCCGGTACTCGCCCAAAGTGGGCGTTGCACTCGTGCGCCGTGAGCGCGTAACGTGGCGAAATCTGCGCCAGTGAAAATATCGAGATATCGCTGATAGCACAGCTTCACGTTCGCAAGGCCAGCTTTACCAAGAAGACCTTCTAGCGGTTCACCGCGGGCGATCCTCGACTTCAGGATCGGGTCGATCGCGGTGTCGATCCGGCTAACAAAGAGGCTGTTTGCCGAGGAGATCGTATCAATGGCATCGTCTCGCTCTAGGCGCTTCTGCAGGCCAGCTACGTAGGCTCTCGCTGCCATGTCGTACATCTCGACAGAGAACACGAGCGTAACGTTGACGTTCAACCCGGCCGCGGTGCACTCTTCGATCGCCGCCGCTCCTTCGATCGTGCCTGGTATCTTGATCATGAGGTTCGGTCGGTCGACCCTTTGCCAAAGATCCTTCGCCATGAGGATCGTGCCCTGCGTGTCGCGCGCCAGCCGCGGCGAAACCTCAAGGCTCACGAAGCCATCGGTCTTGTTTGCGGCGTCGTAGACGGGGCGAAAGAGATCGAGAGCATCTTGAACGTCGCGGATTGCGATCTTCCAGAAGAGTCCCTCGACCTCGGGGGCTTGGTCGTCGAGTTCCTCGATCTCTGCGTCATAATCGGAGCCGTGGGTGATGGCCTTCGCGAAGATCGTCGGGTTTGAAGTCGCCCCACGAAGACCTTGGACGATCATCATCTGGAAATCTCCCGAAGTGATGAGCGCGCGACCCATGTCGTCGAGCCAGACGCTTTGCCCAGCGCCAAGCAACTTCCTCAGTGTCTCGTTCATGGTTTCCCGTGCACCGGAATGGCATCGTGCGCAGGTGGCATTGCGAGATCCTTGAGTGGGATGCCATCATCTGCTAGGCTCCGTGCCGAAACGTCGCTTCGGCCGATGAGACGTTTGATGACGTTCGCCTCTCTAGAACGATTGATCGCGCACACGGCCTCTATGCAGTCACGTTTGAGATAAAAAGCGATGAACGCACCATCCTTTTCGTGGCCTCGCATCACAACCCGATCCCAATCCCGTGTCTCACCGTAGTACTGCAGTGATAGGTCGTATTGATCGGACCAGAAGAACGGTATCGGATCGTAAGCCCGCATTGCACCGTGCATCGCTCGTCCTGCAGCAGCGCCCTGGGATTCTGCGTTGTCAAAGTGTTCCAAACGAACGCGGCGATTCAACCGCGGACGCCACGAACAGGCGACGTCGCCGGCCGCAAAGACGCCCTCGACGCTCGTCCTACAGAACTCATCGGTCTCGACCCCATCACTCAGTCTCAGGTCGCCGTGGAGCCACGAAACGGACGGTACTGCTCCTATTCCGACGACGGCCACAGTGGACGCGATCACGGTGCCGTCGGACAAGCGTGTAGCTTCGAGGGCATCTGTTCCAAGAAATCCACCGACGGTCACGCCGCTCTTTACTTTGACGCCGCGATCGCGATGATAACCTGCATAGAGCGACCCGATCTCGGTACCTAACACATGTTCCATGGGCAGCGTTGGCCCGGCAATAGTGACGTCGCAGCCCATCTGTCTGGCGGATGCAGCGACCTCACATCCGATGAATCCACCGCCGACGACGAGCAACGCTTGCCGTTGTTGCAGCGCATCTGTGAGAAGAAGCGAGTCATCCAATGTGCGTAAATAGTGGACACCGGTAAGATCCTCCCCCGGGACGGCGAGATGACGTGGCGATGCCCCGGTGGCGACAAGCACTTTATCGTACGCAATAGTATTGCCGTCGACCATCTCGATCTGGCGACTTCGAAGATCCAGCGCGAAGACAGGTGCTCCCAATCGCAAATCAATCGAGTTGCTCGCGTAGAACTCCGAGGCTCGTAGGGTGACGGCTTCGCGCTCGATTTCGCGCCGCAACAGCTGCTTGGAGAGCGGGGGCCGCTGGTATGGCAGCTCTCGCTCCTCCCCCACAAGCACGATGCGACCGTCAAACCCCTCGCCACGCAGTGCCTCAGCTGCACTCGCTCCGGCGACACCGCCGCCGACGATCACATACGTCGGCGCGGTCATCTGCTCCACTTAGTCACGATGGGCGGTGGCGTCTCCTTCAGTCGACTTGAAGCCAACGCGCTTATGGGAGTTGTCGCAAAACGGCTTGTTATTTGATTGACCACAGCGACATAGATAGATGGCGCCGCTTTCGTCGGCTTCGCCGGTCATCGAGATGTCGTGACCACTTGGCCAGTTCAGCGCGAAGGCTCCGCTGATCATATATGGCCCGTCGGCAGTTGGGGTAACGTGAACGTTGTCAGCCATGGCTTGCACTCCTTATCATGGTGGCTTACATCGCGCTCTTGGGTTTGCCCGTGGCGTCGAAGTTGTAGGCAGTAGCCAAGTCATGCATGGCTTGGTTGAGGACGGCGTGGTAATCGGCGTCTTGAGCGATCCCATACTTGGCATCGATATCCAACATTACTTGGGCGTGTATGCCGTGGGAAACGGCGCGGTCCAGCAGAACTTCGACGCTGAAGCCGTGGCCGGTCTGGCCCGCGGCCCACAGGGCGCCGGCAAGGGCTTCACCATTCTTTGGATTCGGGCTCGGCGTGGACGGGAGGACGACGCCCTTTGCTTTAGCGATCTTTAGCGAGTCACTGACGATGAACGGGAAGATCGCGACGAAGTTGCTAACCTTCTGGTTGCCAAACTTCTGTTTTAGCGCGGCGACTTCGGCGGCGGTCTTATCGCCGGCGAGCACTTTTACGAGTGTCAGCGTCTGGAAGTCACTCGGGCCGCCGCCGGCTATTATCATCGAGAGCGTAACCGGCAGGGCGGGCGGACCCGTGTAGACGCCCGGCCCTGAAAAACGCGACGGTGTGTCGGTCACGTTTGGCAGCCACGTGCCGGCGGCGATCGCGGAGGCCGCTGCTAGGAGAAATATTCCGGCGCCTGCGAGCGCCGCTATCCAACGGGATTTCATCGTGTCGGTGTTCCTTTCATGGCGAGAAATAAAAACTATGGGAGAGATACGGATGCTCGTTGCCTCCGTATCTACGGAGGGCATGATTCACAGCGTTGCCCATCAACGTTGCTCCAGAAAAGCTCAATGGAGCGACCCTGCTGGGAGGGTATGTAGTCGTGATCCTGCTGACATAGGGCCCTCGGATGGCGGTGCGCTTGCAGCAAAGGTTCCTGCCGCCGTCGAATCCGACGCCAATAACATGAGCGCCACCTTCTTCAAAGTATGGGCGCCATGCCTCAGCGAATTCGCCGCCAAGAGTGATGCGTACTGGGCAGCAACGTTACTCCAGGTCATATGTCGGCCGAATGCATAAGCGCGCTCCTGCGTCCGCGCTCGAAGCGCTGGCTCGTCCAAGAATCTCGCAATTTCTTTCGCCAGAGAACACGAATCCCGGAACTCCGCGAGCAGGCCCCGCGCGTTGCCGAGAAGCTCGCGTGCATAGAGATAGGGCGTTGAAACGATGGCCTTCCCGGCTCCGACGGCATATGCGAGCGCGCCACTTACAACTTGACCTGGATTCAGATACGGCGTTACATAGACATCGGTGGCCTGCAGATACGTAATCAGTTCGTCGAAGGGAAGATACCGGCCGACCATTGTAACGTTGTCTTTCAGCCCGAGCGCGCTAATGCGGTCGAGCAATGACGACCGGTAATGTTCGCCCTCAACTCGGCGAACGAGCGGGTGCGTGGCTCCCAGGATGAGATACAGAACGTCGGGATGCGACTGTGCGATCTCGTGAATCGCCGCTACCCCGTACTCCAAGCCTTTCGCGCTGCTGATCAAACCGAATGTGGAAACGATCGTACGATCGTTCAGTCCCAACATCGCCTTTGCCGCCGCCGTAGTTTGATACTCGACATCAGGAACGCCGTGATGGACGACCGCGACCTTATCAGGCGCAATGCCGTAACTACCGATCAAGATCCGGCGCGCCGCCTCCGACAGCACGACAACCAGTGCGGCGCCCTTACAAAGCCGTTGCGCCACCGATGTGTGCTCTGAGCTCGGGGCGGGAAGGACCGTATGCAAGGTGAGGACGACCGGCTTCTTCAAGGCGCCGATGAAATCGAGGCACCACTCACCGTTTTCGCCACCGAACAAACCGTACTCGTGCTGTATGTTGACCACGCCGCATGGATGGCGATTGATCAATGATGCAGCCGCGTAATACGATCTGCGGTCGTCCTCCTTGATGCGGCCGATGACCTGTGAGCCGTAGGCGTACCAGCTGCTCGACCGATCCTCGAGCGCTACGACGTCACTGCGAGACTCGCTATACGCGTCGTAACTGTCCACCACGTCTTTCGTAAACGTAGCGATGCCGCACTCCCGAGGTGGAAAGGATCCAACAAAAAGCGCGGGCGCGGTCACCAGATTCGACACGGCAACACCTCCCCGAAGGGGTGAGCACTCGAATATGCGACGATTGGGAGTCTGAGCGAATCGTTTACCGGCGCTACGTTCACGGGCGCTATCTCAAGGAGGCCGCATCTGCGACACCACCGGCACGACGCCCACCGGAATTTTGCTAACGCCAGCAGTGCGCCGGAAGCCGCGCACCCTATTTTCTCCGATATTGCGTTTCTTATCATTGGCGAGGCTCCTTCGCTATCACCACGTAGGCGTGGAGGTCGGTCACGGCTGACACGGTGCAGGGCTCGCCAGCGCCGACGATTTCAACGATGCCAACCGCTATGGCGCGACGGCGACCCGACACCTCCAACATTCCCGCGCCTTCGTTGAAGATCAGAGCAGCGCTACCGGCAAAGCAGAACGCACGCTCTTTCGCGCCAGCAGGCGCTCGAATCTGGAAGACGCGCAACGCGGGACTGTCAGCTAGCAGATCGACGTCTTCGAACGGCTCGAAATCATGCGTTTTAAGAATGTCGACGCGCCACATTTGCGGGCCGGACTCGACGTACGTCCAGGTAAAGCAACCCGGATGCGCACCTTCCAGTTCGTGGCGGACCGGCCGTGGGTCGTGATCGCTGACGAGCCGGAGAGCCCTCCCCGGCTCCAACTCCTCCAAACAGAGGTGGATAGCGCGATGCCTCTCTGCCGGTGGAAGAGTGCGGATATCGACTTGCATGGTCGGATCGTATCATCACAATGGCTACATCGCATTGACCGCGGTTATAGACACTTTGTGTAGCTCGACAGCCGTTCTCGGTCCACCTTAACGATGCGTCCGCCGATGCGCAGAATTGCACCACCTATCTCAAGCTCTGCGAGTGCCCGGCTGACGACTTCCTTCACCGTGCCGGCGGCCGCGGCTAACTCAACCTGCGTGAGATCTGCCAGCGTTGGAAGAACCGGCTGCAAACCAGCACCTGCCATTGCATGGAGCAAGAGTGTACCCGCGACGCGCGCGACGGTCGGGAGAGACGTTTGTGAAGCGAAGCGCTCGACCATGCCCCGCATCCGCTGTGCCAAATGATCGTTCATGGCTCGAGACACAGCGAAGTCCGAACTCAACACCGACTCAACGGTCTGCTTCGGGAAAAGAAGGATGCGAGCGGAATGCGAGGTCGTAACAAAGCGAGCGAGCGCCGGACCGCGGCCCATCATCGCGATTTCTCCGAACGGCTCGCCCGAAAGAATATCATACAGCGCATACTCTCGACCCAGCAAAGAAGTAATTACAGCGGCAAGCGACCCGCGCCAGACAAGGCCTAAAAGGTCCCATTGATTCTCTTGTTCGACGACGGGCACGCCGTGCGCGAGTACCCTCTCCTTTGCGGCAGCCTCCATCTCGTGGACCGATTTCGGAGAGGCGTCTGCAAACAGCGCACAACGGCGCAGGAAGTCGCGGACTCGTTCTGGCCGCACTGCGATCATACGGCGCAAGGCTATTTCCCACAGATCTTGGCCCAACCTGTGTTGCAACCACACGTACTGCTGCGCCCTGGTGCGCTCCAACTCACTGCGCAACGCACGCGGCTCAGAGTCACTGGTAATTCGCAGTTCGTCACCATCTCCTAGGTCGTCGAACGCGGCAAGAATCATTGGGTGCCACTGCGAGCTCGGTATAGCACGGAGATCCAGATCGATCATTTGCTGGACGCCTTCCGTCGGGCTTCGATCACGTGACTCACCTTCGATTCGAGCGTTTGTACCACGTCTATGCGATCGTCGACCTTCAGTAAGCTTTCGACCCGTAGTGCCCCAAGCTCATGGCAGCGTCTATGTATCGCAGCGAGTGCATCGCAAATACTTTGGACGTCCCCTTCGAGGTTCGTCGCCATCGCCGTACGTTCGTAGTGAATCCACATTTGGTCGAGAACGTCGAGAGCGGCCGCGACGTACTCGCTGACATCTCCTCCGGTGTTCGCGCCAACGGTAATGCTTGCAGTTGCCATTACTTAGCTCGCTCCTTAGCGTCAGTAAACGCCAATCCTAGAGGAGCGAGATGGTCCGCATCGGCGCGCGGTGTTGGTCGCGCCCGACCATACTATAGCCCGCCGGCCGCAGTAGCGACGAAATGGGCCTTCCCGCTGTAAAGTTCGAAATCCAGGACGCTCGAGTTGACGAGACAGTCCTCTAGCATTTGGCCGACGCGTTTATCGTATCGGGATGCACTCCAGAAATGGCTATTCCGCCACTCAGTTACGATAGCGAGCTTCCTTGCGTCGGTGTTGACCAGAACGTGGCCCGTGATGAAGCCGGGCACATCCATAGACTCGGCACGAAGTACCTCCGTGACCTCGTCTACGACCTCCTGAAAATGCGCGGCGCCTAGGTGAGCGGTGATCACGCTTACCACCACTTCGTCCAGTCGAGCATTCGCGACTCCGCTGGTTAACATGGGCTTTGCTCCTCCTATACAGCGATGTGACTTCTCATGATTCAAGGGCAAGACGCCCACGGCCGATTTGATAGTCAGCCATACCATAATAGACGTCGAACGAGCGATTGCCGCGCGGATCGATCGCCGTCGGAAAGATCACATACCCGACCGACCCTTGGATTTCTTCTGGCAACTCTGCCACAAAAAGCGGAGCTGGCGAACGATACACGATTTGGTCTAACCGCTGCGCATCATGGATGATGACGCCGGCGCAGTAGCGCATCCGAGCAGAGCCCCTAGGACGTTCGAGCGCGTCAACGCCGTGGACCAAGGCCAACCAACCCTCCCTTATCCGCACCGGCGGCGTTCCGGCTCCGACCTTGATCAAGCCCCAGTTGGCAGGTGGCAATGCGAGCCGGTGCGTTTCCGTGACCTCGCAGAGATTCTGGATATCGGCACGTACCGCATCGAGGGGGATATAGCCGATGGCGATTGCTTCTCGGCTTTCGGGCGGAAGCCTCTCCAGCGCCGCAACCGCAGCTTGGCCGGAACGTACCGAAAGCGCCAGCGTCGGCCGATGATAGAATGCAAGCGATACGATTCCACGTGGCGAGCGCACGGGTTCTGGAAAAAACGCCGCGTCTTTGTCGGCAAACGGTTCGTCGTTTCCCTGGAAAGAGACGAGGCCGAGGCGCTCCCACGCCAGGCCATCATGGGAGACGGCACATGCAACCTCGGGACCGCGTGGCCCGAAGGCGACGTAGGCCATAACATACCGGTCCAGCACGGAAACGTACGTCACACGGGGATCCTCGCAACCGTACCCTCCCGGCACGTCACGAAGTTCGTACGGAGCCTGAGGTTCAAGCGCAATGCCGGTCGGTTCGAAAGCGACCTCGCCGTCAAGACTTTCATGCGCCCGAAAGGACCCGATACGCGAAATGTTACCGGGTGCAACCATTCGCGGATAAAGTTGCAGGTTTCCGTCGCGCAATCGAGCGCAGGCGGGATTCAGAACGCAGTCTCCACGGCTCAACCCAGCATCCGGACACAGAACGACGCCGCGGCGGGTAAACTGTGCACTCATCCGCATTCGATAATCCTCTACAACGCGCCCAGATGCATACGCCCTACCAACTGGAACTGGCGTCGCGCGTCACCGAGCTTTGAGGTCACAAGCAATTGTAGCAGCCATCGATTGTACCGACATTGACCTGGGTCGTTGAGCTAACCAACAAAAATTGAAATAATGGGCAGGCATCGATCATCACTTGAGCCTCGGCCCAGCTGCCTTGAAAGGAGTCCCCACGAATAATCGGGTCGCAGTCCGCGTCGCTTCTCGTGGCACTTTCGGACACCGCACAATTGGCCGGACTTCACTAAAAGGGAGACTGTCTCAGCATGCAGGTCCAATCTCGACCCAAAATCTATTCGCCGAAAAAGTGGGACCTTGCTGGGTTGCAAGGCATTTCGGATGCGACGCTGGAGATGCATTTCGGGCTCTACGAAGGCTATGTCAGAAACGCCAATCTCTTAAATGAACGACTCGCGGAGCTCCGAGCTGCAGAAAAAGCGATCGGCGGCAATCCAGGCTATGCTGAACTCGTGCGACGTTTCGGATTCGAGTACGACGGTATGCGATTGCATGAGTATTACTTCGATAACATGACCTGCAAGCCGGCCGATATTGGTACTGGAAAGCTCTACAACGCGCTCGGCGATACCTACGGCGGGTTTCAGGAATGGAAGACAGATTTCATCGCTGTGAGCGGCATGCGGGGAGTAGGCTGGGTGATTGCCTACTGTGACGTTATGAATGGGCAGATTACTAATCATTGGATTGATGATCACGAAAACGGCCACCTTGCCGGTTGTGTGCCGATCGTGGTCGTGGACGTGTGGGAACACGCGTTCATCAAAGATTATAAGCCCGGCGAGCGCGGCAAATATATCGAGGCGTTCTTCGCTAACATTGACTGGAAAGCGTGCGAAGCGCGACTTCCATAGCATCTGGCCGGCATCGCAAACACGGTGTCATCAGCCTAAAATCCTTTGAAGAGGCAGTGTCGGTGGAAGAAATGACAGAGGCTCGGACCATTCCAACCGCTAACGGCCCTAAACGCGATCGGCGGGGCCGTCGATTTGAACTGGTGGGAGGGCGGTGCGATCTCTCGGGTCGGCGAACGGCCGGAGCGTGTAAAACGCGTAAACATGGTGGAGAGTTTTTCTTATTTCTGAGGCCTGCGGGAGGAGCTGATATGGCATTTACCATCCAACTAAAGCGCGCGTACGAAAAGCCGGCCAGAGGAGACGGCTTTAGGGTATTGGTCGACCGCTTGTGGCCTCGCGGAGTGAAAAAGGACGATCTTCACCTCAGCACTTGGGCGAAAATGCTGGCACCAAGCACCGAGCTACGCAAGTGGTTCGATCACGACCCAAAGAAGTGGGCCGAGTTCCGTAAGCGCTATCGATCGGAACTCACGCAGTCTCATGCCGCCCGGGTAATCGCTGACCTCCTCACAGCCGCGGATGGCGCAAAGACGATTACCCTCATCTACGGCGCAAAGGACGCCGAACATAATGAGGCCATCGTCCTTCGCAGCCTATTCGAAAGAGCTGTAGCGCGGAGCCGAACCGATCGATAGCCGAACCCTCCACATGGCCCTGCCCGTGCGCATACCTTATCGGCTGGACCTGACGGTGGAGGCGCTGCGACGCGTTCGCGACAACGTTGTCGACGTCATGACATCGGACGGGCGATACATGCGAGCCTTCTCTGATGCGAATGGCATAAACGTAGTAGAGGTTAGGCAAAATCGCGCTGACTGCATCGCCGTCTGCATCGCCGGAGACGGCGCGCAGCGGCATCTGCCTGCGATTGCCACGATGCTTGGCACGCAGGTCGATCTCAGCGCCTGGTATCGGCACACCAAATGCTTCCCCTGGCTCGCGCGCCTAGCGAACTGCTTTCGCGGCGTGAAGCCACCCCGATATCCCGACCTCTGGGAGGCGCTGAGCCACGGTATCGTTTTCCAACAGCTAAGCATTGTGGCGGCAGCCTCTGTCATGCGACGTTTCGTCGAGCGATTCTCTAGCAGCGTAAAGCACGACTCGATAATACTTTATCCGTTTCCGCGGCCGGAGACCGTCGCCGGCGCGAGTGCGAGCGCGCTGCGTTCCGTTGGATTGAGCCGCATGAAAGCCTCGTATCTCAAGAGTTCCGCCGAGGCTGTGCTCGCAGGGCACCTTGATGCGGTCCGCATCGGGCGGCTCTCGACCGACGAAGCTGTCACCCTATTGCGGACCGTGCGAGGAATCGGTAGATGGACCGCCGCAGTGGTCCTCCTGCGCGGTTTCGGCCGCCTTGATGTCTTTCCGCCAACAGACTCCGGAGCCTCGCAGAGTATCAAGATGCTCTCATCGAATCCGAGAATCGATGAATCGGCGGTACTAGAGTCGCTCGACGGAGTGCGTGGAATGTTATACTTTCATCTGCTCCTGGGCAGATTACACGGAATGTCCTCTCTCACGACAGCATAGCGCTCGCCAGCGGGGATATCGGATGAACGCAAAAAGCGAGATTCTTCGAGCCAATGTTGACCCAGAAGACATCGCGATTTTCTCTGGGTTTGTTCTGACGGCGACATTCTGGCTATTACTGACGACGGCTGTCGGACTCTTAATGAGCTTCAAGTTCCCCTATCCCGACTGGGCGGCGAGCCCACTCCTCTCCTTCGGTCGGTTGCGCGCCATTCACACGAACGGCACGTTTTACGGATGGGCGTCCATTGCGCTCTCCGGTGCGGCGATCTACGTTGCCTCGCGGTCCTCAGGCGTTGGCATTTCTGGCAAACGGTGGGCATGGCTGTCTCTAATTTGCTACAATGTTGCAGCGATCTGCGGCACGGTAACCCTTGATCTCGGCATAAACTACGGCGATCAGGAGTACCGCGAATGGGTGTGGTGGGTAAGACTTATCCTTATGGCCGGCATCTTCCTGAGCGGCCTCGTTGTTGTGCGTACCGTTGCGCAGCGTCGAGAGCGCGAGATTTACATTTCAAACTGGTACACGATTGGAGGATTCGTCTTCACGATTATTCTGAGCACCGTGGCGATTCTTCCCATGTATCAGCGCGGGCTCGGCCAGGTGGCGGTGCAAGGATTTTTTATGCACAATGCCGTCGGGATGTGGTTCACGTTTCTTGCACTTGGTGTAACATATTATGCTCTGCCAAAGCTCTTGAACCGTCCGATCTACTCCTACGCGCTCGGCGTCCTCGGGTTCTGGACGAACCTCGTCTTTTACCCAGTGATCGGCGCGCACCATTTCGAGTTCTCGCCACTGCCGTGGTGGTTTCAAACGCTCGCGATCGTCTTCAGTGTCGGGATGCTGGTGCCCGTGTGGGCTGGCACAGCCAATTTCTATCTTACGTGGCGCGGGCACTGGGAAACCATCCGGCGCTCATACGCGTTGCCATTCCTGATCGTCGGCGTTATCTATTACTTCCTCGGTTCGACACAGGGTACGATCGAGGCTTTTCGCACCCTGCAGAGTATTTGGCATTTCACGAATTTCACGATCGGTCACTCTCACGCGACGATGTACGGATTCATCACATTCATTGCGTGGGGTGCGATCTACGCACTGCTGCCACGCGCCACAGGAAAGCCACCAAACCTCCTTGCGGCGGGCTTGCACTTTTGGTTTGCGACAATCGGCGTAACGTTGTACGTGCTCGTGCTGTCCGTTGGCGGAACCCTCCAGGGTCTAAACTGGGTAGCCGGCAATCCGTTCATTGCTTCAGTTGACGCGGCTGCGCCGTACTGGGTTGCTCGGGCAGTTGCGGGTTCGATGATGTTGCTCTCACACATATTTTTTGCATATAACGTGTATCTCATGACGTTTGGATCAACTCGGGAGAGTACGCGATATGAAGCGGCGCCGGAGAGGCCGGCTCAGGCATGAACCGCGGGATGAACAATGTGTGGTTGCTGCTCCTGGCGTCCGCCGTCGTATACGGCGCGCTCGCGATCGCGATGGGGGTGATCCCCGGAATCGTGCTCTCGAAAACGCCTCCGACCCCCGGTCTGAAGCCGCTTACGACGGCGCAGCAGCACGGGCGCAATATCTACGTAAGCGAGGGTTGCGCCTATTGCCACTCACAAAATGTGCGCCCTTTGCAACAGGACCTCGTCTTCGGACGGCCGTCGGTCGCCGGTGATTATGCCTACTCGACGCCTGAACTCCTCGGCGATCATCGCAACGGCCCAGATCTTACGAACATCGGTGCGCGCCAGCCCAGCACAACATGGCAGTACATCCATCTCTGGGACCCACGTGCAGTCGTGCGCGATTCAATCATGCCAGGCTACCCGTGGCTCTTCCGGCTGAAGAAAGGGGCCGCCCCGGGAGACGAGATCGTTCCGGTTCCGACGGGGTATGGGCCTACTGGCGAAGTTGTGGTGACAACGCAAGCATTACGTGATCTCGTCGCCTATCTCGAGTCGCTCAAACAAGTGCCGCTCGGCCGAGGGATGCATGAATGAGCATGCAGCCGCCCGCGCATGCCGTGCTCGGCTGGATCGTGATTGCCGTTGGGACGATCGCAACGATTGGAACAATCGTCGCCTCCGTGTATTGGACGATTCACCCCGGTGAGACAGATCCGCGACATCCGAAACGAATGATCCTTGGGAACGATCGCTAATGGAGCATGCCGGCGAGTTGACACCATACGATCCCGTATCGATCAGCGTCTTTCTGGACGACGGCACCGATCCAATATCTGTGCACAAGCCGCCGGCGCGGTTCCATCTGGACACTACAAAGCTAGACGATGGCGATCACATCCTGCGCATTCACGCCGTGGATGCCGTGGGCAACATTGGCGTCCGCCAGATCCCGTTCAAAGTGGCCAACGGCCCCGGAATCACGGTGACCGGTTTGCGCTCCGGTTCGCGCGTACGCGGGGCAATCGAGATCAACGTGAACGCGTTCGGGTCAGAGGAGCCTTTCGATCCGCTGCGTGCCGAGTCGGCAGGGCCGGTCCCCGTGTGGACCTGGGTCTTCTTTGCGATCATCGCAGCGTGGGCGGCGTGGTACGGTATCGAATACTTCGAGACGCCCACCGCGTTTGCCCAGACGCCAACCTATGCACCGAACCCTGCGCTTGCCGGCGTCAACGCGCCGGCCACGCAGTCTCACGTGTCATTATCCGCACCAGCCGCGGCGAACTCTACAAGTGGGAGCAACAATGTCGCGGGATTTGATCACGCGGCGGTCGGTGCTCAGGCATTTGCGCAAAGCTGCCAATCGTGTCACGGTGCGAGCGGAGCCGGTGTATCGGGCGTATTTCCACCGCTCGCAGGTGATACCGTCGTGAATGGCCCAGCAGAAGTGCACATTAAGATCGTGCTGCACGGGCTCTCTGGAAAGACGATTGGCGGAACTCACTACGCGGGTCAAATGCCGTCGTTTGCGGCGCAGCTGACTGATGCGCAGATTGCTGCAGCCATAGATTACGAGCGCACGTCGTGGGGAAACCACGGTGCTGCCGTGACACCTGAAGAAGTACATCGCGATCGGTGACGTCCATTCACGAAAATGACGAAAACGGGGTAAGCAATGGTGAACATCCTCTGCGTCAGTGACGGCTCGGACGATGGCTATATGGCTCTCGAAGTCCTGGCCCGAATCATCGACCGTCGCTTAGTTGACGAAATGGGAGTTCTGATGGTGACCTGGCCTGAGCGTGAGGCGCCACTTTGGGACAAAGCTGAGGAATTGAGGCCCGCGGTGCACGATTTACATGAAGCCATGGAGCTCACAGTAGTGCGCGAACTCAGGAGATTTCAAACCTTGCTTCAAGAACACGCCATGACAATCAGGACGATAAACGACGCCGGTGATCCTATAATCAAAGTACTCGAACATTCCGCGCTTATGAATGCAGACCTGATCTTGCTCGCCATCACGAGTAGCCCAGAGGCTACAGCTGTGCGAAACGTGTCATCGGAGATCATCGCCAAGTCGTCGGTCCCCGTCGTAGTCGTGTACGGAAGGAGCAATTGCGCTAGCCATAGGCGCGGAAACGCGTCTGGCATCAAGAGGCGAGCCGGCGGCTCTCTCAAGCACGCGAAAGAGCGCAACTGGGAGATGCGTCCGAGTTGAAGCGCCTCTCCGAGGAAGAAGAGTCGGCTTAGGCTGCTCCAACTCCGTACCGCTCCCACGGCGCTCCTTCTCTCACTCATGGTCAGGACTTCGTGCATCAAGAATGCATCAGAGAGGTCCGAGTCAGGGCGTTTTGGCCAGTATCGGTCAGGAACCAGGCATCGCGAAAACCCTTACTATATCGGACTATTCAGTAGCCACACGAAATGGCCAGGACCGCTAGGAGGGACTTCGAATCCCGCTGGGGTTAAAAACTTCTCCTTATTTTACAAGCGTTTCCGCAACACTTTCTGGCTCCGTCTAACGGAAGTGCAACAGCTGGCCATTTGGTTCCTAGCCGACGAGCTGGCGAAGGTGTCCGCCGCGTCGGCGTCTCGGTTCGAGTACGCGTGCAAACGACGCGCGGCCGTGATTCCGATCGAGGCGTGGGCGAGGCTGCTGCTTTCTCATCGGACGCCTTCATTTCTCTTATCAGGTGTCTGGCTCCGATGGGGTCACTGCGCGCGCGATGAAAATAGCAAGAGATAGGCGAGGACCGTTCTCCCTGATGGCATACGATTGCGCGCGCACTCAAAATCGGCGACACCCTCCGCCGCCACGCGCCTGTACGCGCGAGCAGAGCGCTCGCCTGGGCTCACTCTGCGCGTGGGAACAAACAGAAGCCTTATGCTGGCCGAACCTTTGCTAGGAATTCTTTCCAGCCTGCATCTTTGCGAAGCAGTGAACGCGCCTCGTACATGTAAAAGAGGAGGCGGCCCCCAAAGTACATCCAGTCAACGGCAAAAAACATCAAGATCTTTAGGGGAAGGGCACCTAACGTAACGATATCTTGAAAAGCTCTCACCTGGCCACAGGTTACGGCCTTAATAGTAGGGCAAAGCGCTTCCATTAGCCCCGAGACATAGAACAGAGGATAAAGCAATTGAATAACTGCGTATAAGAACAAGCACGCTGTTAATAGTAAGGGCGCCTTTATAAGGTGGCTCTCGAACCTTCCGATAAGAAGCGCCATGGCTACGCCGACCCATAAACCACTAGCTACGCTCCACCAAGGGCCCGGGATTAACATTTCAAGTGTGACGAAAGCAATGTACGCAGCGGCAACACCGACAATCCATACTTGAGCGGCGTGTGTGCGTACCCCATCTCTCACCGAAATCACAGTCATTTCGGCATAGGCGGCAAGAAACCACACTGCCTCCAGTGCGTTTACCATGTCTAAGGCACCATATTGATGCAATAGTGTCGAGACATGGGACGACTTTCGCAACTCGAGATCGGCGAGGTAAAAAGCCAACCACGAGCACAGCACGAGAAACCAGAACCAGTAAAACACTCTCGTTGATTTTGCGGCTTGCGCTAGCTCCTCGTCCCGCTCCTCCGGCTTCGCTAGCTTTACTTGATCTTGGGCGCGGTGTAGGAAGCTTTCGTTTGTGAAGCCGGACAAGATCCAAGCAAGTATCATGCCAACAATGAGGACAGCTTGCACGAGATCGTTATTCCATCGGAACCACGCCGCGTTTTGGAGGTGTAGTGTGTTATACAGTATGCGCAGACCAGCGAGCGCGGTCATCCAGTAGGTGACATACCACCGCCTTAGAGTCCACCCCAGGAATGAGTCGCCGACATGAGGGCGCCGAAATATGTGCGTCGCGTTGGAGGCCGCCGCAGCCAATGCATTATTCATTGCGTGACCCCCCGTTGACTAACGCTCATAGAGTAACCCCGAAGACCAACAGTTCTTCCTAATCCGACGTTTTCCCGATATGGCGAATCATCCGTCAACCCAAGTGCCTCAAATGTCTTTACGCGGATCAATTGTCGGCTTTAGCGTTGTCTCGTTATTTTTGGGCGGCGTGGCTTCCGTTGAAGCGCCCGAATCATTTCCGGAAGATTTGTCTGCATTCGTCGCCGTTGTTGAATTAGCGGAGCCTGAACCAGCTGCAGGAGGTTGCGTAGCCGCCTTTCCCCACGTTGCAAGCTCGCCGCCGAGAATTGACTCGACGCGTAAAGCATATAGATTGAGTGTATCGTTGTTCTTGAGTGCGTCGCTGTTCTTTACATAGATACCGGTTCTACTCGTGTACGCCACCCTCTCGGAAAGGAGCATTTGCTGAGTAGTGCGGAGCCGTACCCAGCTATCGCGACTGGGTAGAATACTGTCGAAGGATCGTATGATCACTATTGCCGCACCAAGGAATGCCGTCACGATCGGCCACCAGTCATGGTGAGGAAACTTAAAGATTCCACTAGCCGTCGCAATAACCGTTATAGTGCCGGCGAAGGCTATCTGCAGGAAACTGTACCAAAGGTAGTTTCGTCGCGCACCAGTGGCCGCGCGGTCAAAATACTCCTCAGCGCCCAAAGCGCGGCCTTCAACGGTGGCCTCCGGCTCGCCCAGTTTCTCGACATACTTTTCAAGGGCCCGATAATACGGCCGCCCCGTAGAATCGAGGAAGTAGCGCTCGGATTCGGACCCGACACGATGCTTCAAAAACTTTCCTCCCTAGAAGGAGGCTAGATCAATTCGGCCCTAGCTACTTAGCCCCTGCTACTTTTGCCGCCGACAATCGCACAGTCCCAACACCCGACTCCTCGCGAAGCTGTGCCACCTCAGCCTTTAGCACAGCTGTCCAAGTTCGCCGAGTCTTACAACGCGCTACTTAGCCGAGCGGCCGTAAGCCTCCAGTGTTAGGGGTGTGCGTGATCGCGGCGAGTAGCTGAGAACAGCTGTTTGATACCTCGGAAGCACGCGTCCACGCCAGGTTGTTCCGCAGTGAGGTCAATGCGGCGAAAATACGTGCACATATTCGTTCCGCAGGCGTCGATCTGCGCACCGAATGCGAAAATATCGAGCCGCGACCAACTGCGCGTTGACCATATCGAGTTCATTCAATTCCGGAATCGTAACGCTATGAGTCGCGCGCTGCGCGCAAGCTGTCATTGCCGAGAGGATCGCGGAGCTGCACTTACGTTTAATGCAAGCATATGTCGTCCGTCCGCGTGCCGCTGGATCTGAAGTATATCGATCTCATGTAACAAACAGAACAAATAATAAGGAACGAGGCCGCTACTCAATCCCGGCACGCTCCGACGAAGCGCGGCTAAGCCGAACCTGTGCATAACGTTATAGACAAACACGGAGGCTGCATCGGGCGCGGCCAGAAGTTCAATGGCGAAAGCAAATGCTTGCATATCCGCCCGAAACTCTTCAACATAGACCAAAGGCCAGGAAATCGTGTGATTTGGCCTAAACCAGTTGAGTCTACGCTTTTCAGAAATGCTTCGCCCCAGCATATGTCCACCTTCATGACACATGTACTCGTTCACCGATACCGCCTGAACGTTGTTCCCGACGATGGTTTTAACAATATTTAGCGACGTCGGGGTGAAGATTGTCTCAAAGGGTGCGCGTCGCGATCTCCAGTGACGGCCGAGTTTAGTAACGTCGATCAGGTCACTGGGCAGCTGAGCTGTTCCCTGATGCGGCCTAAAGTATTGAGGATGATAGATTGCGTCGTCGGCAGTGAAGTTTCCGGATGCAAAGGAAACGGCAGCAGCGCGAGCATTATCTAAACCGGAAACCCAGAGATGCGAGCTTTTTAAAGCGGCGTTCAGCGTCGTCGAATTAAGAGTGCCTTCTGGCGAAATCCAGGCACCTTGAATAATCGACCTTGACGAGCGCAGGCGACTCTGAACACGATACTGCCCGACGAAGCTAAATCCCACAGGACCCTCTTAATCGTCAAAACAGTTGCCGCTAACTCGAGTTAGCGCCGAATCGTCCCAGGCATGCATCAGCTCGCGAAGTTGCAGCCATAAGGTCGTCAGGCGCCCTACCTCGCATTCTAGCAGCGGCGTGGATGGCATTATCGCGAGAAAACGCTGGGTTGCGTTTTGAGTCAACGGAAGCCAGTCGATCGCCGAAGGTTCGTGATCCCGCCTAACAGTCAGCGTCCCTAACACGAAGGCTAGATCGACCGGCCGCTGCGCAAGTTCAAGGAAGAAGTTTCCAACTGTTATGCAATAGCTTGAAACGTGCTCTGTGGTGCTAAATGGCTGAACTGTCGGTCTTACCTCCTGCGCTAATCTTCCGTAATTGATCACTTCGCGATGTGTCTCTGCATAGCTTCAGGCCACGTATATGCATCTTTTCTTTAGATCAGTTCGCGGGTGCCTTGCTGATCGTAGCACCTTGCGGCTCAAGCAAATGCTTCGAAATAGTCTTGACTGGTGAACCGCCCGCGGGATAATCGTATATCAACACCTTGTCGCCGGGGCCACCAACCGAATCTGGAGCAATGATTCGCTGCCCCTCAATCCAGGACTTTGTGACGCTTTTCGCGCCGGTGAAGTGCGTTTCGCCAGTCAAGATCCCCTGATTACCGCTGATTGCGAACGCATACACTGTAGCGCTGCCTATGTCGCCAACCACGACATGTTGGCCGTCCCATTGCACGCCCCCGGGAGACCCGATTTTCTGGTTTAGCGTTATCGTCACCAGTTTAGCGCCGCTCTTTGGGAGCTCGGCAAATACCGTACTGTTAGCGCTCTTGTCGAGACCATCCACAAAAAGGTTTCCCTTGTCGTCATAGCCACAAAAACCGTAATAAAAAAAATCCGGATCACGATAATATTTTGGCTTCCCATGCGCCATTGTGAGGATCGCAACGCTGCCTGCTCCACTGGAACTCTGATCGTTGGCGACCGCGAGATTACCGCTGCTCGGATCAACAGAACAGTCTTCTGGATTCCCAGTGTAAATCGCTCTTAGGCGTTTATCGCCGCCGTGGGCGTATTCAGACAACCGACTATACCCTATGTCCGCTATGTAGACGTTGCCGTTATGATCTGCACAAGTCCCAATAGCGTCCCTAAAGCCTCGCAGAGTTCCCTCATAGTTGCCCCGAGGGTACAAAAACACGCGGACTTCCTGCAAGTCCGTAACGTAGAGAAGATCCTTGGCCGAAACGTTCGGATCGATATTCGACCTTGATGCGAGCGGACTGTAGCCTTTAGCGGCTGCGTTATGATCAACTAACGCCGCACTAGGTGAAAGGGGAGACCCAGCCGACGTGCCCCCGCAACTTACTGTCCCTAGGCTTATGCATATTGCCGATAGCACCCGCAACGTGTATCCCACTTGAGAAGCCCCCTTTGCGACCGCCCCGGGCGCTTGCCCGAGCTATTTACATCGTATTAATCCGCTGTCGGGGCGGCCTCACCTTCCGTAAACGGGGAACGTACGCGTCTGTTACGGCACAAAGTTAACCTCCATTAACAAGCGCTATGCCCTCACGGTCGACCCTCTTGCGGGGCGCCCCTCAGAGTGAGAGCATATCTTTATAAATTCGCTTGTCCGCGGCACCGACCATAGTCGGTGCCACAGTCACATTCACAAAGCTTCTGAAAGGCTTGATACAAATGCCTGCACCAACACCAGCCTACGCGGGGATGTACGACGTAACTGATAATTCCGACAGTATCGGTCTAGTGCCTGGAGCAGCCGGGTTAGCCAATAATGCCAAATTCTTGCAGCAGTGGGTATATAACTTACTCGATCCATCGAGGCACGATTATACTTCCGGGCAAGGCGGCACACTCGTATTCCCATCGAACTCCCCTAACAGCTACCTTTTCGAGGGCACAATATCCATCGGTCCCGCTGCACCTCCAAATACGACAACAACATATCCGCAGAGCATCATCTTTAAGGGAGCGGGTCAACAGTCGGCAGATGCTCCCGTGCTCATACAAACCACGGACGCCGATCTCTTCGTTGTGGCGAACAACCCGGGCGCCGACGACAACCTGGGCGGCGTGACGTTTGAAGACTTATTCATAGAACATACGGGCTCCATCTCGCAAACGTCGAAGTCTTCCGCGATTAAAAATTACCAACTCGCCCAATGATACTGACCCCTCTCCGGATGGCGGCGGCCTAAACGTTCGGATCAACCGAATGGTGTTCCAGAACTGCCCGGTCGCGGTGACGTTCGCACACTCGGGGCATTGCAACATGACGCACACGTCGATCATCTCTACGAGTAACAATGCAAACACTAAGTATGGGATCATCGTCGGCGACCCGACGAGCGTGTTTGCGGCCATCGAAACGTACATAGCTGACTGCTATCTGCAAACCTGGATAAATAACACCGGCCGGACGGGTGTTTTGATCAACAACAGCGAGCATTTACGCATGGTGAACACTCGCATCGAGGCGTTTCAGTATGGTATCGTCATGAGCCCGACTGGGAAAGCTTTCAGAAGCCACTTCGAGAACGTATCCGTACACGAATTTGCTTCTGGACCTCCTGCAGGCACACCTAACGGCGGCGCACTGGCGATTAAGCCACCCAGCGGCGGTACAGTCCAAGAAACTGCATTCGTAAATTGCAAGTTCGGGCCAAGCGACGCCTCCACAACCCCCACTGCGTACAACCAGGCAGGGGTTACTATCGACACAAGCGGCGGAACAGTGGACGTGCTGCGGTTCATTTCATCTACGTCCATAGCCTGGCACGGCCCGGGCCTTCAGATCATCAACGGCGCCGCTGGTAATTGCGCCCACGTCGAAATCTTAGGTGGCGAATATTCAGGGAATGGCCAACCACTCGGCAGCGCAACTGTGAACAAGCTGGGGATTCTGATAGGCGGGGCCAACGCTGTTTCGAACGCAATTACCAATGTCCGAATCGCTGGCGTTTCCTGTTTGGGTGGTCCCGTTTTGGGCTTCGCAGCACATCAGAACTACGGAATTTATGTGGGCGACGGCGCCAATGATGTAATTATTAGCGACTGCGATCTGACCGGCAACGTCATGGGTGCTGCGTCCGTAGGTTCAGGCGGCGGGAACGGGAAAGCGACTAATGTGCTCATCAGAGGGTGCAACGTCACGGGCTATTCGGCGGGTTCAGTTTTTCAGTTTAATAGCCCGGACGCTAGTTTGGCAATCACGGACTGCGCTGGCTACAATGACCAAGGGACACTGCTAGATCCCGGGGTCCTGCCTGCTGGTCAGGTGACGTTTAGCAGTGCGAGTCTTAAGTACTACGGTCCGGTGGTTCTCTACGTGAAGCAGAATACCACTGTTACGCACATATTGATAAACACGACAGACACAGACTTGATCTGGGGTACCTTCACGTTGCCGCCCGGGGGAAGCACTTCTGCTACGATTAAGTATTCCGCCACACCAACTGTCGTCCCAATCGGTATGTAAGTGCTTTCCTCTCCCGAGGTAGGCGCCCCCTAACGGTGGTTGACGAATTACCGTATGACCGATGGCATGGACCGGAGTTAGCGGAACCGCGAGGAGGGCTATGCGGCACACGTCACCTAAACAGTGGCCGTCACAATGTCGAAGCCTTCCTCGATCTCCTCTGACGCAAGAACTGTCGCAGAAGGCTTCGGTCAGGGCAGCGTGCTGAGCGATTATGCGCTACAATGGCGATGAGCCAAGGCCCGTCGGCTTCCACGGACCGAACGAGGCTGCTAGCAGTAAGTAAAAGCTAGTTTACCTTACGAATATGCTTTGGCCTTATGTTCCCATTCTCAAGAACATCGAAAAAAGAGCCTCTAGGCATGTTCTCCGCTTCATTGGCGATATTCGGCCACGCTCGAAAGAAACAGGGAATCTGTCTCATAATTCTCCACTCCGAAAAACCATTTGGGAAGAAAAACGCCCGGCCCTTGTGCCGCTGATACAGGGCACACTCCACATGGGTTTTACCACGAACTTTTATCTGCGCCTTGTCGGCCGTCAAAACAATGAAACCGTCTTTGCAAACGCGCGGTATCCAAACCCGGTCCTTCGTGTCTGGCCTATAGAGGTCGGTGAGGTAAACAATATCCTCACCAAAAAGTCTTAGCGAGCCCGCAAAATTTGGCGAGAGGCAAACGTCAACAAAGAACGTCAAGCCGCCTTGGCTAGTCTCGTCTCATATTCGATCGCGTCCTCTACTCCAAGCTCAGAAACATGGTACCATTGGGCAATTTTCTTAGCCTCTTCTCCGGACTTATACATCCCATAGATTGCGTAGGTGGGCACACCGGTTTCGCGGTTTATCGGCGACCCAAAGGAGCGCTCGGGGTCCAGCACCACAGAACGATCTTTACCAAGCGGGGTGATTTCGAGTGGTGAATCGCCCTCGTAGACGATTATGTCGTGGAGCAGTGGCTTTACGATACTCTCGAACGCTCGGTTTAAGGATGCCATTGCCACTAGCCCATCGTGTGCGGCGGATGCTCTTATAAAAAGCTCGCCACCGTAAACGCTCCATTTTTTAGATGCGAAAGGGTAATTCCCGTACTCTTGACGAGCGTGAGTGTACGCGTCGCGAACATCCCGCATCTTCACGTTTTCTGAACGCATAGATGCAACCGTCAATAGTTCGACAAGCTCTAAGAATTTGATCGTGTCCTTGTCAGCAACTCTGAGGTCTTGGGCTTGGATTACCGAGGTGTAGTCCCTTATGGCGCTCTTACGGCCATGCCGCCAGCGGCGCAGGTTGATCTTGCTTACCTTGGTCAGCAATGCAGCCGTCAATATCCGAGCAGCTTCTGATACCGAATAGAGTCCGACGCCAAAGAAGCTGTCCACATTATCCACAGCCACTGTCATCGGGCCACCATCTCGGCTGTTTTTGGCCATCGATGGAAAAGGCACCCCTGTAGCATCATCTAATCCTCCTCGTGCGAATACGAACAAACGTTCGGGTTCAGAAGTTGCAGCTCCACGATCCTGTCCCTCAAGGCTCACCCTGGGCTTGGGCGTAAGGGGCACGAGCGGGAGTTCGCGAGGAGGCCAGGTCAGATGCTCGAACACCTGTTCGCCTTATGGCGAGGCCGCCGCATACGAACGCAACGCAGAGCCCTGGGGCGATGCCCAAGCCGCCAGAGCCGCCCTCAAACGCCTGAGCCCTGAAGATCGAACGCGCCTTCTCGCGTGGCTCTGTCTGTACTACGACGACAGCGGTGCCATGTTCTCGCCGCAGATCAGCCGACGACGTCGGCGGACCGCCCTGGATGGCGTCGAGTATTGGCTGGTGCGCGTGCCGAAGCGTGGTTAAGTTTTGAATATGAGGGACCTCTCGAAGCCTTCTTGCGAGCAAATCGACGCTGACAACATTTAATGCGACGGTTGCAGCGTTCATCGTGCGGATCGGCCCGACGCCGGTTCCCGTTCACGTCACCGACAAACTCGTCGAGGGACCCTGGACTATAGCGGCGGCGATCTTTGCCGGCGCTGCCGCGCTTGCAGCTCTCTCCACACTTGTGGTCGCCGTGTTACAAATAAGAATCGCCAGAGAGGAGGTCGAGCTCGTCCGAGAGGACCTAAAAAATAACAGGCGGATGATCGATGAGCAGCTCCGACATCCGGATCTGCGCCCAATCCCTGGTCCAAGGATCCAGGTGGGATTTTACCAGGTCGACCAACCAGCGAGCAGAAACGTTACGTTGAGAGCCCATGTAACGAATGTCGGCGAGCGCGTAGCAAAGCACCTTGCAGCAGAGTGGCTTATCCCTCCGGCTTTTCTTGAAAATTGCGATCAGTATCCGAAGCGATCGGTATTCGGCGAGGAATATTGCATTTTCGAGGCCCCCTTCAGGGGCGATCTCATCTTTTGGCCCAACGGTGTCCCCGATGAGATGCAGCCAGCGAATCTAAGCCTGAGTCTTTCGTCGTTTACTTGCGAAGGCGGTATTTTGCTCCGCTTTTATGATGACGCCGGCACCTATCCACGGGGCACATGGTACCGCTACCGCTATCAAGCCGAAATTACGGGCAACCTTCTAAGCCGCCTAGCCCTGGAGCCATTGTTCTCCCTTTTGCCGATTTCGCCCGAAAAGGGCGAGAGCTGACCACGGGAATCAGTTCCGTGCTGTGAGCGGACCTTTATTCGGCCAAATAGGCTCTTGTCCAACTACGCACGTAAACTGAAGCGCCAGCGAGCCGATCGGCGTGCTATGCGCGATCAACGTGCTGAGGCAGACCGCGGGGATGCATATCCCAAACTGGTCTGGTCGGTGGCGGCCTTTCTTTGAGGAGCTACCCTTGCGCTCTACTTTTACTTCGGAGCCCATTCGAGTGTCGTCTATACCGATCGCGCTTTTTATCCAACGTTCGACAAGCATGTTTTAGCGGGGCAGGTGAATCCACAACGATACGGTCCCTTTGTCGTCCACATTGAGAGTCCGGCGACAATGACGGTCGATCGGTCCAGCGTTTACCGGATCGCTGTTACATCGAACAGCATCGTGGACCGCGGGATCTTCCTTGCGGTGACCTTCGGAATGCCAGACGCAAAGATCCAGGTCACGTCGGCCCAAAGAAAACCGACGATGGTGTTGGTTCCAGGACTACCGCTGATCTGGGAGTTTACCGTTACGCCTAGATCATTGGGAGAAAAGCAAGTCGAGGTCTCTGTGCAGACTATGCGCCCCCCGAGCAGAGTGGTCTTCACGCAAAATGTTCCGCTTGATCTTACCGTTCAGAAAGACGAGCCACCCTATTGGTCGCCTTCGGGGCGTGGGGGTTTGGCGGTGACCTATGGTGCAGCGATCCTGGGAATAATTAGCTTTCCTTGCGTGCTCTTCTTTGGATTCGTGTCACTCGGCGGAAGACGTGGGCTCCGCCGCCTCTTCAAGTAGAGTAGCGGTCCGACCAGCGCCCCGACACCATTGTCGGTTAGCCGGGTTGCCGCGCGATACTGGCGTCCCCAATTTCGTCGGATTTCATGGGTCTGACGGTATCCCCATTATGCTACCGAGGATAAGTGGCGAGTTTTCGTAGATTGAGTAATCGCGAAGGAGCGTGCGAACTCCTCGGGTGTCTTCCAATCCAAGGCCTTGTGCGGCCGTGCAGTGTTGTACCGATCACGCCAGGCGCTGAGAATCTGCCGCACATCAGTGAGCGCCATGAAATCGTGTTCGTTCAAGCATTCATCGCGTAGCCGACCGTTGAAACTCTCGATGAAAGCGTTCTGGATCGGCTTGCCGGGAGCGATGTGGTGCAGCCGCACGCCGCGATCCACCGCCCACCGCAGCATGGCGAGGGAAACCATTTCGGGCCCGTTATCCATCACGATGGTTGCTGGGTAGGCTCGGATTGCGGCGATAGTATCAAGCACGCGAGTCATTCGCACACCGGAGAAGGCGCAGTCGGCCTCGAGCGCAAGGTTCTCACGCGTGCAATCGTCGCCGACGGCAAGAACGCGGAAACGCCGGTTCGTTCGCAATCGATCGTGAACAAAGTCGAACGACCACCGCTGGTTCGGAGCAACGGCGACGCTGTCGACAGGGCCGCGGCCTAATGCGAGTTTGCGGCGAATGCGCTTACGTACTTGGAGGCCGGCGGCACGGTAGATCCGCCCGATGCGCTTGTGGTTATCAAGCACGCCATCACGGCGCAGCAGCACGATCATTCGAGGCAACCCATACCGGCGATGTTCCGATGCCAATGCAACCAGACGCAACCGCAGCGGCTCATCGTTCCGCCTCGACTGGTAGTGGAGAAGCTTGCGATTGACGCCGACCCAACGGCAGATCGGTCGTTCCTTCGCTCCGAGCCGTTCTCTTACGGCCTGCACCGCGGCTTTGCGCTGTACAGGCCTTAGAAGTTTCCCTCGGCAACCACCTTCAGCGCCTCGATGTTGAGCGCCTGATCGGCGACGATCTTCTTGAGGCGACGATTCTCATCTTCAAGCTCTTTGAGCCGGCGCAGATCGCTGACTTCGAGACCACCGTACTTCGCACGCCAGTTGTACAGCGTTGCTCCCGAAATGCCGTGCTTGCGACAGATCGTTGCGGCCTTGACGCCGGCCTTGAGCTCCTTGAGGATGCCGACGATTTGCGATTCGGTGAACCGGGATTTGCGCATGTGGAATTCCTTTCGAGGCTGAGCCTCGGATTCCACATATCCCTGGCGGCACTCACGGGGATACCGTCACGACGTGCATAACAATCGCCGCCTAGTGCGTGGTGGCGTACTCTCGCCGTCGCGCTGAAATTCTGGAGCAGAGGAAATGGTGTAGCCTCCACGAGCGGCGCCTTTGGCCGGGCTTCAGATGATTCACGCGCGAACGCCGCGTGGAGCGGAGAGCTACCTGCGTCTCGATTACCGATTAAAGCATTCTCTCCGAATCTAAGATAGCCCGCGACGCATCAAGGCCGCGGTTCGTTGTGTAGGTGTAGATCGGCGCCTATGGCGTAAAAGGGCTTGCCATCGTCTCAGTACCTTAACGGCTACGTGCTCGTCGACTATGCCATGTCATCGAACTCTTTCTTTTACGTGAGGTGGCTTTGTTGGAGCTCCTAAGCACGACTTCGAGACCATTTCTGGGGGCAAAATCATACCGCATACTCATTCGCGCGTATTGAGCTGGCTGATGAGAACTTCTTAATGCTTAAATAAGCTGCGTTTGTAGACACCTTTGTTGCTGCCTTTTAGTAGGCGCGGAAATCGCTCGTTACTGACCGAATGTTACGAACGCCGCTGGTATGATCCCGCGCGCTTACTTCTTTTGTTAAGCTGGGTCAGCAGCCGGTGCTGCGCTGAGCATGCCAACGTCACGAACGCTGGCGCTGGACTCTGGGGAAAGCACTGCGCCCCGGGTAAAGCAATTTGCCCAAGTGATTTGCGATCGTCGTTAACGGGTTCAGGAGTGATATTCGTGAAATCGACGGCAGCAGCGATATAAGAGTCCCGCTTAGTGGTGAGCGCCGACATTAGGAGGCCGCCTTCCCCCGGATTGTCAGGAGTGCAGCGCGGGGTCCTGCATCTGGCGTCCATTTGCCTAAAAAGAAAGCGAACAAGCAAACGGCCGACGTGAATGCGGCTGGCGCCCGATCGTTTGACAAAGGAGAGTTTACGAACTTATGCTAGTTATATGTAGCTAGCCTGGTTGGGCTAATATCACTCACACTCGGAGCCAACAAAGACGGGGTCACCAAGAAAAATGAAACGTCGATTCTTTACCATTGCGATTTTTGCGGCGCTGTTGGTGGGATGCGCAGCTTCCGCGATGCGTTTTGGCCCGCCCCAGACTGTGGACGCGTCACTAGGTCAGTCGCGCGTCAAGCCATTAACCGTCACAGGGCCTTGCTTCAAGAGCAGCGGCAGCGACTGTGCTACCACGTTCCATTTTGTGCATGATAGCGCTACCCTGACGGTAGCGAGCGATTGCGCCAGCGGCGTGGGCTGCACATTCACGTCAGATGTAACCTTCTCCGGTAGTGCAGCCTTCTCGAACACCAAGTACGACTGCCACGCACACGGCACCGACAGCGCGTCGGATGGCGTGATCTTTAACTCGGGCAACATTTCCGCAAGTGATGTTGAGTTCGTCTTCCGTAATGAAACACCTCACACTATTGACAGTGGCACCCAGTTCACCATTTACTACCTCTGCGCGGGGGCCTAGGGCGAGGGCCAGCTTATCGTGAGCTAAGGGAACGTAATCCCGCAAGGACAAGCTTGGGGACAAGGCTGCGTTGGACGCGGCCTTGTTCCCGCTGCTCAAAGGTGCGAGTTTCCGGATGAGGTGGCAAAATGTAGTGCTCCCCGTTTACGAAAGACTCGGTTCGGCTTGCGCAGGTTGGCTCAAAGCGGCCTGATGATGCATTCTCTCAAACTCGGGCGGAGGCCGCTTTCCCAGGGAGCTGTGTGATCGGTCTTGATTATAGTCGCGAATGAAGGCATCGATCGAGTTCCGCGCGTCATCGAAGTCAACGTACGCGCAAAGCCGGATTTCTTCGCGTTTGAGGGTTCCGATGAAGCGTTCGCACACGGGATTGTCCGTTGGTGCCCCCGGCCGGCCGAAGCTCTGGGTGAGCCCACGCTCAAGCAATGCATCTTGATAGGCCGAACTTCCGTACTGAGTTCCGCGAACGGAATGATGAACGAGCGTCGCCTTGGGTCGCCGGGAAACAAGCGCCATTCGCAGTGCCTCCAGCGTCAGTTCGGTGGTGATGCATGTTCCGAGAGCCCAACCGATGCACTTTCGACTGAGTGCGTCGATGAGAACGGCCAAATAGATCCAGCGCGATCGCAATCGCACGAAGGTAGTGTCGGTAAGCCACAGTTGGTCGGAAGCTTTCGGTGCGAACTGTGAAAGATTGGCAAGCTCTCCGGCGGCATGTCCACCCCGCCATTTCGGGCGCCACAACGGCTTGTTTTGCAAGTCGTGGGAACGCATAATCCGCAGCGTCCGCTTTACGGCCAGCCTACGAACGATATCTACCATGCGCTAAGTCGCTTGTCTCAAGCCTGCAGGTTCACGCAACCTTAGGCGATCCGCTTCTAGCCCCGTGGCTCGCCAGCCACTGCGCGACGTCGCCTCCGGGGAGGACGTCCCTCGCTTCTTTCAGAGACGCCGGCAGAGACGCCGGAAAATGTGTCACCGATTTTGTCACGGATTTCCGTCGTGGCACGTCCCGATAGGTACCGGCAGTCCTGATTTTCGTGCTCAAAAGGCACTTGTGGTGAGCTATCGAAGGGCTTGTAGCTGTTTAGCAAACCGCCGCCTTCAGCCTCTGCCCTCGATTCCGTTGAGTGTTATTCAGCATGAAGCAGAAGAATGAGCTTGTCGGGACGAGATATGACGTGCCGCTAATGTGGACGTGCGTGGCCATCGTCCCGTTGCTAATCCCAGTAACCATCGAGGGTCCGTAGTACGTACTGCATTGCACCTGGCGGAGGGATCCGAATCGTCGGCGCAAGCGAGATTCGGATGGAGGGCTGCACGTTCCAGTGAGGTCGCGGTACACAGCGATAAGCTATATGGGGCTGATCCAAGTGCTGCTCCTCAGGACATAAGGGATTTCCTGAGAGAGATCTTAACAGCGGTGGACGCCGTCCACAATTTCTTTGATAATGCGGAAGATCAGTACAGGCGCAATGTGATAGATCGGGATTACTTCCTCGGTCGCTTTGACACTCTTATCGAGCCATCGGCCAAAATTATGCGACAGTCTCGTCCATTGATGCTTTGGGGACGAGACAAAAGTGTCAAGTGGCCGAATTATTTCGAAGTCGAGATTAAGGAAATATCGAATAAAAAAGGCTCTGGCTACGATGTAGCCTCTCCGCCTTCTCGGGACCTAAGATTCCGCGCCGTCAAGCGAGCCATCGTCGCACGTTCGGAGTCCGCCGAGACGACGTCCAACTAGGCCAGCATCGGAAGTAGCCCGTGATCGGTGGGGTCGAACCTGATCAGCAGGGGTGTAAGCCGCATCAGGTCCACCGAACCGTACCGTTCGGATGCGTGTTCGAACCTTGATTAAGCTACGTCCAGCCGAACTTCACGATCGGTTTGAGGTCGACGATGACGTCCAACCCGCCTCGAGCTGCTCGTGCCACGCGGCCTCCACCGCGCACAGCGCGACGTCGACGCGGTGCTGGTCGACCTCGACGAAAACCGATGCACTAACTCACGCCAGCACCGGAGTCTAAGGTCGCGCGCGCACGCGCGCGCCTGGAACTGCCGGAAACTGGCACATTCCTCGGTTCAGTAGAGGTTCTAGCCGGAGCTCGGATTATGCGCGAAAAATCGTCGGTCCCAGTTAAAGAAGGGTTCTTGCCTATCGTGCGACATGCGTCGCCGAGCGATCACCCTCGGAGGAGGTTAAGCTGGCTAGCTATAACTGGCTACTCCGCGAGCACCGAGCGGGATGGGAGGCCTCCAGCATGACCCAGGGCCTGGCTAGGGATACCGAGGGGAGCGGATGTCGTCTTTGTACGTTCCTTCCGCCTTTCGCTCTGGCCGATCTTGCGAAGGCGACCGACAACCCCGCCGTGCGCAGCGCCGCGATCGACAGTTTGAATGTTTCAGCCCATGTCAAGACGCTCCGTGCGACCTTCGCTCTTCAAAATGCGGGAATGCTGGTGGCCGCTGCTCCCTCTTACGCGGTAGCGATCTACAACGCCGGCGGCCAGGAGCAGACACCCGGAACCCTCGTCGCCAAGGACACGCAGCCGGCGGGTGATCCGGCCGCGGCGGAGGCCTATCTGTCGGTCGAAGCCGTGCGGCAGCTCTACCAGCAGGTCTTTGGCCGCAACTCGCTTGACGGGTCGGGGTTGTCGATCGATTCGAGCGTCCACTACGGCACGAGCTATTCCAATGCGATGTGGACGGGTCAGCAGATGATCTATGGAGATGGCGACGGCGTCACCTACAACCGGTTTACGGTCGATCTTGACGTCATCGGCCACGAATTGACTCACGGCGTCGTGCAATACAGCTGCAACCTCGTCTATTCGAGCCAGCCGGGGGCTCTCAACGAGCATCTTGCCGACGTGTTTGGAACCGTGGTCAAGCAATGGAGCCTCAAGCAGTTGACGACCGATCCGGCGACGACGTGGCTGATCGGCGAGCATATCTTCTTGCAGCAGCCCAACGCGGTACGATCGATGAAGGCTCCCGGGTCTGCCTATCGGATCAAGGTCGCATCGAATCCGGATCAGTACGTCAGCGACCAACAGGTGGCGAGCATGTCCAATTTCTATACGGGTGCCCAAGATTTCGGGGGCGTGCACACGAATTCAGGCATTCCGAATCACGCGTTCTATCTTGCCTCAGTCGCCATCGGCGGCAACTCATGGGAAACCCTCGGGAAGGTCTGGTTCAACGTGATGACGGGCGGCAAGCTGTCCGCGCAAGCCACGTTCGCGCAGTTTGCGGCGCTGACCGTCAATCAGGCCGAGAACGATCTCGGCACCGCCTCTTCGCAGGCCGTGGAAAAGGCTTGGCAGACCGTAGGTGTGCTGCCGTGACCGGGGGAAGCGAGGGAATTCATGCGATTGCGAATCACGCGTTCCGGTGGTTTCGTCAATGCAGCGACGAGCGTGGAAATCGATACGGCAACGGCGTCTCCAGCGCTTGCGGAGCAGTCGCAGGCCCTGCTGAAGGCGCTCGATGCGGCCCACCCGGATCCCACCGAGCCGATACCCGACTCGTACGCCTACACGATATCGCTCCCGGACCTCGATGCGCAGAGCGAAACGTTCGTTCCGCCGCGGACCGAGGCGGAGCAGCTGGCGAGTTCGCTCTACAACACGCTTTCATCGAAGTCTTAGCGTACCGGCTGCTTCATCTGGCGCACTCTGACCGGGAGGGCAGATTGTGCCGATACTGACTGCGCTGGCCCCGCGCATGACTGCGATACAGAGGACCGCGGTGGTCACTCTCGCGGCGCAGGTTTCGCAGCGTAAGAGCGTCTACGACCTAACCGCGGCCGAGATCAACAGCCTCCGCAAGGCGATTGCCGCACTGGCCGCCATAGGCGATGATCGCGGGTACCAGTACATCGCTGGCATCCATGGGTATCCCCTGCCGGTCTACTGTCAGCATGGTACGCCGCTCTTCGCCGTTTGGCATCGACCCTATCTGCTCCTAATGGAGAAGGCGCTTCAAGCCGTCGTGCCAGGCGTCGCGCTGCCCTATTGGGACTGGACGTCGGAACAGGCGCGCACCGAAGGCATTCCCAAGGTGTATGCCGACGAGACCTACGTCGATCCGGACTCGAATGCGACGCTGCCCAATCCGCTCTTCTCGCAGCCGATTTCATTCACCGGAACCGAGTATCTGAAGACGACGCGCGATCCGGCGGCGCCGGCGCAACTTGCGAACTTGCCCGGCCTGGTAGACGTCGCGCAAAGAACCGCAGACTACGTCAACTTCTCGCGAAATTTGGAAAACCCGCACAACGCCATTCACGGATGGGCCGGTGGGACGATGGCTCTGGTACCGTACGCGGCCTACGATCCGGTCTTCTGGGCGCACCATGCCAACGTCGATCGGCTCTTCGCCCAATGGCAGTCGCTGCATCCTGGCGTGACGCCGCCGCCGAACGTCCTTGGCGCCGTCCTGCCGCCGTTCAATGTCACCGTCTCGAGCATCTGGAATCTTGCGGGCCTCGGATATGAATACGTGGCTTCCCCGATACCGACGATGGCCGCCCATGGTCTCTTGCCGGAATCCATGACAGGCGTAGTTGCAACTTTCCCGCTTGCCGGCATCCGGCCGCGCTTTTTGCGCGGGGAACTGCATTTCCGTGGAGTCGCGCATCCTAGGGATTCGATCGAGATCCGGATATTCGCGAATGTCCCGAACGTCGACGTGTCGACGCCTACGACCGGAAACGCGAAGTACTGTGGCTCCCTCTTTCTCTTCGGGCACGGCATCTGCGGAGGTGACGACGGCCATTGCGACGTGCCCGACGCCACGCAAAGAGACCTCTTTGACATCCGTCCGGCGCATCACCTGACACCCATGGACCTCGTCTTGGACATCGGAGACAACCTTGCGTGGCTTCTCGGTCAAAATGCTCAAACGTTGACGGTATCGCTGCTGGCCGTCAACCACGACGGAAGCGCGGCGGATACTTCGGTCTTCCAATTCGACGAGTTGACCTTCGTCGCCGATTGAAGACACGGGCAAACGAAAGGAGAACGTCATGAAACGACGCGGACCGAAGATCATTTTGTTGCTCGCGCTGGCCTGCTGTTTCTGCGCGGTGGCGATCGCCCAAACACCACCCAAGAGCAAAGGCCCCTTCGATGGATGCAGCGTTCAAGGTGTCGGCGGCGATCCCGACCTGAACGCGCAGAAGAACCGCAGCGTCGAGCCGGGAACGGTTTCCAAGATTACCGTTGCGCAGATGCGCGACCTTCCGACGGTCCCCTCGAGTGATGGAAAGGACCGAAGCGCATGGCCAGATTCGCTCGCGAACAAGATAGAAGCGCAGGAGACGAAGGGCGTTTTCTTCATTGGCTACGTCATCCACGCGAAGGCCGAAGGCAAGGAGAGCTCCAATTGCCAGCTGACTGCGGCGAAGGACCACGATGTCCACGTCTACGTGGGAGATGGTCCCGACGACGACGCCACGTCCTCTGCGATCGTCGAGGTCACGCCCCGCTGGCGTAACACCAATCCGACCTGGAACGCGCCCGAACTTCAGCAGTTGGTCATGAGCGGTGCTCAGGTGCGTATCGCCGGGTTTCTGCTCTACGATCAGGACCATTGGGACATGATCCGTAAGGGCCAGCGATCCACGCTCTGGGAAATCCATCCCATCACCAACATCGAGGTTCAGACCAAGAGCGGTTGGATGGAACTTTCGTCCTACGTGGGGGCGACCGGCGGGCAGGGACTTCTGGCTCAGAACAGAGCCGCCCCGCAGTTGATCAACGTAAGAACGCCGGCTCAGACGCAAGCGGCTACGAGAGGCGCGGATCAGCTGCCCTGATCAATGATACACCATGGTATGAGGAAACTGCAGGGACATCGATGGCACGACTGAGCTTTCGCAACCCGGGCTTTATGGCCAGCCCGGATCTGCAACCGTCGCAGATCACGCCCCTGACCTACTGCACCTCGGCGAAAGGCGTGTTCGACGATACGACGCCGCAGCAGATGCAGGACGCGATGGCGGAATACATCAAGGTTTCAAACGACAAGACGTTGGCGCTGTTCTTTCACGGAGGCCTCGTCGACAAAGCCTCCGGCATGACCAACGCGCAGCAGCTCCTCGGCCCCTATAGCCTGGCGAATCATCCGAACGAAAAGGCGGGTAACGCTTATCCGTACTTCTTCGTCTGGGAAAGCGGGCTGCTGGAGACGCTGCAACACAACCTTCCGGGAATCGTCTCCGAGGCGATCTTCCAGCGCCTGCGCGATATCATCGGCGGGAAGGCGCAATCCGTACTCGGCGCCCCGGCGCCGGCACAGGCGATGGCTTTTCGTGCACCGACGCTCATGGGGAACATCCCAGCGAACGCCGCGCGGGCAGTGTCCTCGCAGGACGTCTCGGACGTCGAGGAGGCGGTGGAAAACGATCCCATCATCAACGCCGAGAAGCGTAGGATCGCCCAGAGCGCGCGTCCACCCGCCACGGCGCTGGCAGAAGCCGTAGGAACGACCCCGCGTCAAGTCCTGACGTCCCCGGCCACCCTCCTCTCGCCCGAGATCGTCGGTGCGATCGTGGCCGAAGAGGCGCACAAGGACGCGGTGACGCCGCAGACTGCGACCGAGCTCATGAGTCCCCTCTCGTTCGGCACGCTCGCGCTCGCGGCTGGAAGCGTGCTCATGCGCATCGTTCAACGCTACGCTGCGGGTCGGAATCACAATTTCCACAACACCGTGGTCGAGGAGATATTTCGGCAGTACTACGTCGCGAACGTTGGGTGGGCCGTCTGGAACGAGATGAAGGTCGAAACGGCTGAGGCGTTTGAGGGCGATGCCGAGCACAACGTGGGTACCGCGATAATCGGGCAGCTCGTTCGTTTCTATGAAATGGGCGCGGATCCAAAGCAGGCGCGGATCACGTTGCTCGGCCACAGCACCGGGGCTGTGTACATCTGCAACTTCCTGGCTGCGATGGATCAGGCGCTGGCGTCGAAGGATTATGCGAGTCAGATCAAGTTCGATGTGATATTCATGGCTCCAGCCGTGCGCGTTGATCTCTTTGCAGCGACCATTGCGGCTCACGGGCATCTGATTCGGAATTTCCGTTCGTTCGAGATGAGCGACGATCTCGAGGCTGCTGAGATACTTCTTCAGGTTGACGGTGCAAGTCCAGCGGTGAACGAGCTTCTCGGTCAGGTCTACACGAGTTCGCTGCTGTACTTCATTTCAGGCGCACTCGAGGACCCCAACGATGATACGCCCATCGATGGGATGCAGAGGTTCTTTATGCGAAAGGGCGCTTTCGCGCCGGGAACCTTCGCCGACATCGATGCCCTATGGAACTTCTACGCAAGTCGATCCAACGCGGTTATCACTTCCGACACAAGCGCTCTGAACCCGCAACCGCCCCTTGGGCAGCGCTGTACGTCACATCACCACGGCGGCTTCCCGTCCGACGACGTTGCGGGCACGCCTGGTGGAACATTGCAGAGCGTCTGCTACCTGCTGAGAACCGCGAACTACTAGCCGATGTTCGATAAGATCTCAACGGTAGATGCTAGAGCGCTTTGGCCATCCGAAATGGCGCACGGAGCGAGGCGATAATATGTTACGGATATGGGACTTCGGCAGGCTCATCTTAGCCAGTTTGCTTTTCGTTGCAGGAGCTTTTTACACGGTCGCTCGGGCAGATGCGCAACCCGGGAACGCGCCGGTTTCGGCGCCAGCTATTCCGGAATCTCTTGGAAGTGCTTATAATGCTTTTCAAGTTTCGTATTGGCGAGACTTTGCTGCTCCATACTATAGGGAAGAACTACGCAAGGAGCAATTGAACGTCGGAGCGATGGAATCGCAGGCTCGGACCGGGCCCTTGATACTTATTTTTGTCATCATCGTCGTGAGCGTTGGACTGGCTCTTTCCGTGTTGCAGTTCATCAAAGGAGTATGGTTGGCTAAGGCGCAGGCTTCGGCGAGCGATGCTAGTCAATTCTCGGCGAATTTGAAAGGCGTCGAAATCAAGTCCTCATCGATTGGTTTGCTGATACTGACGGTCAGCCTGGTTTTCTTCTACGTATATATCAAGTATGTCTACACCATAACGATACTTAAATAGATCATTTTCCAAACGCGGGAGGATAAGCATCATGACTGCTGCAACGGTGCTTGCCAGTACGCTAGCGTCCATGTCTCTCTGCATTGGTACCTTTCCCTACGCCATCGATCATGGACGCGCTAGCGCAGCGACCATCACAGTTGAAACGCCACAGGCTCAGACTTTTGAAACGGTCGCGCCGCCGCCGGCTCCCACGCCGCCGGTGCATCATTGCCACAAATCGAACCCTGGTCATTATAAAGAGGCGCGGGTCAATGAACCGGTGACGCCTCCCCCGGCACCGACCGATCCCAGGGATCCAGGTTGTCGGTGAGGCCGTTGGCGCGGTTTCCGCAAGAAGACACAGCCCGCGACCCGGGCCTCACGCCTCGGGGTGGCGCAATCTCACCAACGGCTCATCGGAACCGCGTACCGCCGCTGGCGATCGGATTCGGCAGATCGCCGCCGAGGATCGCGTTCGAGGCTAGATACGCCGCAACGCGCGGCAAATCGAGGAGCCTCAACACTCATCGAACGGTATTGCGGCTTCGACCGAAGCCAGTTCGACAGCGACGAGGGTCCGCTAAACGGCGATGTCGGGCCGTAAGCGCACAAAGGGCGCTTTGGTAGCGTCCGCGGGAATCGGTTTCGCTAATTTTCGGCTGGAACGTGCAGCCCTCCATCCGAATCTCGCTTGCGCCGACGATTCGGATCCCCCCGCCAGGTGCAATGTGGTACGTACTACGGACCCTCGATGGTTACTGGGATTAGCAACGCGACGATGGCCACGCACGTCCACATTAGCGGCACGTCATATCTCGTCCCGACAAACTCGTTCTTCTGCTTCATGCTGAATAACCCGAGCGACCAATGGTTCGTCGACCACACACCCACCAATTTTACCTGGCTTGGCAAATGATTCCGGATCGCGTCAGAGTCGTAGTGTACTGCGACCTCAAGTGAGACGAAGAGTTAAGCTGGGGTTGAGTTCAGTTGGTTGTTCGAGCTGCTCCGCCTCAAACTCTGCTGCTGGGATGTAGCCCAGAGCCGAGTGCAGCCGCTTCTGGTTGTACACGATTTCGATGAAGTGCCCGATCGATCGCCGGGCGTCGCTCACGCTCTCATATTCCTTGACGTAGACCTCCTCGTACTTCAGTGTTTTGATGAACCGCTCGCACTTCGCATTGTCGTAAGGTGTGCCGGCACGGCTCATGCTCGGGCGCACGCCGTTGTCTTTGAGGAGCGTAACGTACTCGCCGCAGGCGTACTGCACGCCTTGATCGGAGTGATGGACGACTCCAGGCGCCGGTTGCCGACGTCGCAATGGCATCTTCAAGGCGTCGATGACCAGCTCGGCGCACAGATGGGTCATCAGCGACCAGCCAACGCAGCGGCGACTGAACGCGTCGAGAATAACCGCCACGAACACGAAGGTCGACCGCAGCCGCACGTACGTCAGATCCGCGACCCACAGTTGGTTGATTGCCGTCGGAGTCAGCTCGGCGGCGATGTTCAGATAACGCGCAAAGCCGTGCTTGGGCGACAGCCAGCGCCGCAGCGTTTTGCGTGATGCGATCAAGCCGTCGAGCCTCATGAGCCAGCGGACCCGCTTTTCGTTGATCTCAATGCCCAGCACCCGGCGTAGCGCTTTGGTCATGGGCCGATAGCCATACCATGGCGTTTCGGTCGCGATCTCGTGCATCGCCGTTCTGACCGTCATGTCGCTCTCCGATTGTCGGCTTCGCCAGCGATAAAAGGTCGGGCGGCTGATGCCAGCCACTCTGCACCTCCGAATCGATCGGCAGGCTACATACAAGTTTACTGCGGATCAGCTCTACTATCGCCTGCCGTCGCTCTTGCGGTTGAGCTCCTTGAGCGTGGCGGTGAGTTTTTTAAAAAAGCGGGTTTCGATTGTCAGTTGACCGATCGTACGCTCGAGCTCAGCGATGCGCGCTTCGTCGGTATACGAGTTGCCGTGGCCGGCGAAGGCGCGATCACCGTATTTTGTGTTCTTGCCGCTTCCACAGCCGCAGGGTTTCGGGATGAACGCTGTTGCTTTCGAGCTGTTTGCGCGATCGTCGCGCCGGCCAGCTCATGGCGCATGTGTGGCTGCACCGCTACAATACGACGCATTCACACATCGCACTGGGTGCCGCAGGGCCGGGCAGTTCCTAGCGACCTCACGAAACTACCCTGCGCCCCACACAAATCCGTGGCTGCGCGATGGGACCGAGCTTGGAACGATCCGGTCACACAACCCAATGTCGAGCGCGGAACGATAGCAATGGTAAGGAACCGCTTGCGCCCGCAACTCGACGAAGCGACCTTGAATTCTTCTTCCTAGCATGCTAGCCTTTAAGGACTAGGCTGATTTGGCCATTTTGTCGTCGGCGCGACGCCGGGATGGCTCTTCGGCGTGACAGTCAATCGAGGGTTCCATGTCAGACGTAACGCCAGCTCCGCCACAGTCAAAGGGTGCTCCTCAGTTCCTCCAAAATCTGGCTGCCGCCGTCGCCGTCCTCGCGAGCGTGATTGGCCTCGTTGGCTCTGGTTTCGGGTACTTCGCCGCCTACAAATCAAACATAAACGGGGCAAACATTCAGGCCTTGCAGCAACGATTCGACCAAGCCGAAAAGTTCGCGAGCGACATCCATAGCGACAGCGCTGACATGTCGCGCCGAAATTCAAACGTCCAGGCGATGATTGCCTACGTTAGCCTTTATGCCGCCTCGGACAACGTCGACCGAAAATTTCTGATCGTGGAGACCGCGCAAGCGGCAAAGGATACCCTCAGTCTAGGCGTTCTAGGTCAACTAATGGATCACGATCTCGCCGTTCAAAGCCCGATCCCTCAAGATGCCGACAAAGCGGCGGCGATTCGCGCCGCACTGAAGAGCTCGAGCAGCGCCGCTTACAACAGCAGCGCGTCGCGGCCCTTGCCGCAAAACTATCACGACGTGGACTTGAATACGATCGCGAAACAAAACCCGCTCGCCGCGGCAAACGGGCAAGTCGTTGCGGCGTTGACCAAGCAAAACGTGCAGGCATGGGTCTTCATCGGCGACGTTCCGAACGGTGACGCCAACGCGATGACGCCGCTCGTCGGCAATTACGTTCAACCCAGTTCGGTCCCGCCGGTACACGCCACGGTCACGGCGCGAACCGCGCTCAATCTCCGATCGTTCCCGTGGGCGAACGGCCAGCTTGGCGACATCGTCGGCATCGCACCCGCCGGAACGCAGTTGGAGACGTTCGAGGCCGCCCGCCGGCATCTTTATCGGCACAGTGGTACCGGCGCCACCTGGCAGGCGATTTGGATCCACGTGATCGTAGCGAAGAAATAGCTGTCACGTCTCTTCTCCGTTTCCCAAAGCCGCAACGTGCCAAGGCAGCCTAGCACTAGCCAGGCTGCGCCCCCGCCTGGCTTCAAAGCGATAGCTGGAAACCGTTGATCGACGTCGGGAGACTTGATCGAATGCGTTGCTGCGGTATTGAAGGAACTGCACGCGAACGGACCCGGTCTTATCCGGCGGTTGCGCCTCCTACTAACCTGCGACGCATGGCTTCGACGACAAGCGCTTCGCGCGAGTTTACGCCAATCTTCCTATAGACGACCTTAAGATGATTGAGCACGGTATTGCGACTCAACCCCAGTCTTTGCGCCATTGTGTCCGTTGATAGGCCTTCGCAAACGAGCTGCATCACAGCGGTCTGCATTCTGGAAAGATTAGCGTTTTCGCGCTGATCGATTGGTCCATTTCTTAGCAGGCTGCGCGCCAACCATGAGCGTGGATATTGCTCGAGCTTATCCTCTGCAAGGTGTACCCATCTAGTCTTATCGCTAGCGCGGTACAGTGCCTGCGCGGTCAAGGCGGCGCGGACATCGTAGCCAATGCGGTCGAATGTCTTCCAGGCTTGACGCAGTTGCATCTCCGCTGATTCTCTATCCCCCGAAACGAGCTTGACTATGCCTATTGCATAGGCTGCCATTGCTTGCAAGCGATCGTCGAAGGCGAAATGCTGAACGTTAGTCTTAAGCCGTCCGAGATCTTTGAATCGAGCGATATAAAAAGGAGCGCGTTTGGGCGCATGGAGCGTGGCTAATTCTGCCATCAATAACAGGGCGACGCGTTCCTCTCCCACACTTTCGTCCCAAGCGATTCCTTCGGCCACTTCTTCCGCAGCGAAGAACTCATTTGCCGCCCATTGCTGTTCGCCGACGATGGAAGCAAAGTACGCGCGGTCTAGATAGAGAATTACGCGCCAAACGGGAGCGACGTCAACGTGCTGTGCCAAGCGAAGATAGCGCAAGCAACTCAACTCGTCGCCCGCGAGTGCCTGAGACCACGCTACTGCCTTTAGAGATTGAAACCGGCTCACAGCAAAGTCTGTTGACCAGACCATCTCTAGATCCACTTCTGCCTTCGCTCGTGTCGCCGCTGCTGGCATCGGCAGCTCTCGTGTTAGCACGGCCAGCGTATGCACCGCAGCGTACCAGTCCTCAATAAAATCCTCGCGGCGGTCGCCTATCAAATCTAGGACTTTGGTCAACCTTTCGGCTTGCTCATGATATTGCTCATGCCGGGCTTCGATGTATGAAGCCAGATGCTCGCTTCGAATCTTGCCTTGCAAGCTTCGATCGGCAAGACTTTTTTTCTGCCACTCCTCGGCGGCGTCAAGATCACGTCGGTCGAGATAGCTACGGGTAATGTGCGCTGCAAGCTCGCCAAGGACCGCACCTTCGCGAAAAACCTCCTTGGCCTCCGTAAAGTGCTTGTCGGCCTCTGCGAACTCTCCGAGCCTGGAATAGCCGGTCCCAAGGTACATCGCTCGGCGAGCGATTTGAGCTTGCGTGGGCTTGTGCAGCTCCTGCCGTAGCAGGAAGGGCACGACCCTCTTACTATCAGTCTTTAGGCACAGTCGCGCGCGCAACAGTACGGCGTCGTTACTCGGTCGTTCGCCGTCCTCAATCATTCGATCATAGATTGCGGCCGCGCTCCGGTACTGCGCGCCTTGAAAGAGCCGCTGCATCTCGAAGAGCCAGTTGCGCGCGGCCTGAAGACTGCTTTTCGCCATAGGGTACATGATTAGGGGTGGCGAGGTTCCATTCCCCGCCACCCCGGTTCTTAGCTATCACTGGCCAAGGTCCAACCATACTCCTCAGCAAGTGCCCCCGCCGTCGCCAGTCATGATTCCGCCCGAATCGTTGGAGCAATCGTTGGGCCTTACGGGATGGCCGTGGGTCCTCTTTATCAACGGAGAAGATGCAGTCGGCAAAACACCGCTGCTAGAACAGCCCGATGCGAACATAGTCAGAAATCCGAACAATGCCGCCACAGAAAGCGTCTTCATTTTGGGATCCCTCCATTTCAAAGGGGCGTCAACCCCAGCTAAATAAGGTCTGATTAGTTCGGGCTATATTATGCTTACCCTGGTAAACGATCTAACCTGACGCTTAAGTGCTGCCAGGGCACGATCAGGGGCTTAGGAAGTGCTGCTCCAACTTGACAAGTGACGTCTTTGGGGGGCAACCTCACGCTGGCGGCGCTCAATTACCTGACTAGGCCAGGCAAAGCTGCCTAGCGCGCTGCGGCTCTGCGCGCCAGAGTCGCCGAGGCCTGCCGGGGGAAAGGAGGTTCAGAGCGTGACGCGAGGGTCTAGCGCCTCGTAGATCTCGACGCTACACGAAGCGACCAGCAGCTTGTGGCCCTCGCGTTGCGGTGCTAGCCTGCCTTAGCTTGTCTAGCTGGCGCGTGCCGGCCAAAACAGCAGGCCGCCGGGGAATCCTCACTCAGGACATTCGCCTGAGGCACGATCCAATGAGCGATGCTCTTAGGCTCTTTCATCCGTTCGTACTGGAGGCGATCGTCAACGCCGAGCTTGCCGAAGCGAACCTGGAGACGATCGCCGGCGCCTGGAAAAGTACGGATTTGAAGCCAGTATCAAAGCAGCGCGAGGTCTTTCAGGGCGTGGCGGGGGATGGGGCGCCGGCTACACGTTGCTGAAGGGCGGGGAACAGGTCGATTGCCCCATACTCAATGCCAGTTTTAGCGCGTTTGGTCTCATGTCGGGCGGCGTGGGTGCGCTAGCTGGGTGCTTGACATTTAGCCCTATTGGGCTAGTATAAGCCACCTAAGGCCAGGCTGCCTTGGACGTTGCCTAGAAGGCGCGAGGAAGGCCACAGCGGTTATGAAGCGGATGTTCCTTCTGGTTGTGCATAGCGTGGGCCCGTTGGGCCGGCGTTTCCAATCTTGCCACAGCCACCGAGTGGCTTAGGGCAAATCCATTTGATTCGCTTGCCTGCGCTTGGCCTTGACCGAACGGTCGTCCATTATAGGTCTTGAGGGGATGTTGGGAGCTTCTTATCTACATGCACGAGCTTAAAATGAAAGGGAATGGGTTCCATGAGCGACATCAGTCCATGCAAATGTAACGATGGCTGGGAGGCCACGCTTAACACGCAACCGCCCAATCGCAATATCCTGACAGTGACGGGCTCGTGCACGTGTCCTGACCAAGGACTGAAGCTCACGCTGAAGCCCGCTGTACCTCAGGGGATTGTTCACGAGGAACTATTGCTAGATATCCAAGTGGAGCATCATGGCAATGTCTCGCACATGGTCACCACGTACGATCTCAAATACACGCAGGAAAACGCCCGGTATAAAACTGTCAGAATCGTTCCCTGCGATCTGACGATCGACGTAAAAACAGTAAGTTAATGCTGCGCATTTGATTATAGAGAAGCGGTATGAAAGCTTCATCCCATCACCGCCCTCATGCTTGCAACGCGAGGCAGAATCCGGGGCACGCGTCCCAAGCATGGGCACTGAGGTTCATTATGTTGGATGATAAAGGGCGATCTTTTTGCTTAGTGTTCCTTGCGATAACGAGCTATATGCTATCAGCGCAGTCGTTGAGTGCTAAGGCCGCAGTACATTTGCTTAACGCGCAGCCTTCTTGGACCATCAAACTTGCGCCCATGAACGGGCACAAAAACGACGGCACGGCAAGGATCTTTATCGTCCGCGCTGATTCGCCATCAAAGGAGCTTCTCGCTACAGTTGAGATCACGCTAAATGGGGTCTTCATCCCAGAACTTCGGCTGTCGGCAGCAATCTTTGCCGGGCCGTGCAAGAGCACGATGAGCGATGCACCGATGGCCGATCTCGAGCCAGTGGTGGGTGGAAGTTCGCAGAGCTTCTTGGGAGGAATTGGTCAAGGCTGGCCGGTCCCGCATGGGGAGCGAGCTGCGGTCGCCGTACTGGAGCCGTCGACCTCGCGTAAGCCGGAGGCGTGCGGCTCGTGGGCGCCATAGCGCCGATGGGTGATTGGCGTGGCCCACGAAGCGAGACTAGGAGGCGCACGACGATGAAGGCCGGTTTGATCTGTCCTAGCGCACAGGCCGATCAGCCCGGTGCAACGATCATAGGCGTGGTTAGACGCTGCGGGAACGCTTCGGTCATCGATCCATTGCCGCACGAAGTCGCTGTCCCTGTGCTCATCGACCTCATTCCATCGACGGTGCGCCCAACCGAAGTATTGCGTTTTCCGCTCCATGCATCGAAGATCGATGCGCGCATTTTAGCGGCAGCAAGTGTCAACTAGCCAAGCGAATCGTGTCAAAGCTACCTAAGAGTGATACCCCCTTAAAGGCATGTGCGATTCGAAGAACGTGCCGCTGGTGGCATCAGGAGGGAGCTGATGCCTGTCGACGGTGCGTACAAATCGTAACTGAACCCTACGCCGCGACCGACCTCATGCGGCAGGTCGCGCAGCCACGTAGGAATGGAGAAAGAGCATGAGTAAGGACGCCCTGCATCCTCAGCGCGAACCGTCAGGAAAGCCGAAGATCGATCTTTCTGATTTCACGGAAGCTGTAACGAGTTCTGTACGCCGCGCGATCGAAGATCGCGAAGTAGCAGAAGGTACTGCGGGAGTTTTTCGCAATCCACGAATCATCATAGGAGTTATCTTCGAGCCAGCAGCTCTCAACCCGCAACCTCTACCGCCGTAAGAAGCGCAGGGGCTGCTTTCGGAATTTATTGCCTGCTATGGGTTGTCTTCGACCACGTGATCTGAGTGTAATACTCTGGCTGGTACGGACCCGATTACAACAATTACAATATCGGAGCAATTTAGCAACCTGAAAAGTTGTTGGGACGTGATACTAAGCGGGCAGGCCCAAATCAACGAAGATATCGACTGCGAGCACGACTCGACGAACGCTCTCGTCAAGATGTTCGTTGATCTGGTCCAGAGTCGCCGCATCGCGGGAGGCCAATGTCCGGCGTTGAGGCCAGTTTTCCTTAAGCCACACGGTATCGCTCGCGCTCAGTTCCATGTCCGACCTGACCTTGCAGCCGAAATGCGCGTAGGATTGTTTGGAGGCGACGGATACGATGCCTGGGTTCGCTTTTCGTCTGATACCCTGCCGACGCTGCGTGACTATAAGAAGCCTGCTGCTAGCGAAGGAGCTTGAGCAATGCCTACAACAGTCGTTTTCGTCCACGGCTACAGCGTGCGCAGCCTTTCCACCTATGGGCTTTTCCCGGCCCTACTCGTCGCTCAAGGGTTTAAGCCGGCGGACATCGAGCTTTCGGCGTTCGATTCTCTTGATAACTGCATTACCTGCGATGACCTCGCAAGTGCCCTTGAGGATCGCGTGGCGATGCTTGAGGCGCAAGGCTTAGACGTAACCAAAACTGCCTTCGTTGTGCACTCAACCGGTGCAATCATTGCACGGCGCTGGATAATGAATCGCGTTTGGCACAACCGAGAGGCGCCGGCGGCTGCAAAGCTGGGACTACCCAGCCACTTCGTCTCATTGGCGGGGGCGAACCATGGCTCGACTCTCGCCCAGCTTGGGGTTACAATCGTCAACCGGATTCGCCAGGAGGTGCAAGGAGCAGATGGCGTCGGCCAACAAGTTTTGACCGATCTCGACTACGGAAGCGAATTCCTACGAACGCTAAATAGCGAATGGATCGGCGCGGTCGCCTCCGGCGAACTGTCTGGCGTCTTCTGCTTCAGCATGATTGGCGACGATCACAGCGCTTTATCTGATCAGCTTTTCTGGCAGACGAAGGAGAACGGCTGTGATTCAACCGTCCGGATCTGCGGCGCAAACCTCAACTACAGTTGGCTAATCGCCGAACCAGACGTTAATCCGCCGCTCCTTAGTTCCCAGGCGATCGGGTTAAAGGTACCGCACTTGGTCGTGCCCGACTTCTCGCACACCGGCACCAAAGGAATCATCGATTCAGTTCGTGCGGCAACTGACGCACCGTTCAGCGCGTTGCTCGATGCGTTTGCCGTGTTAGATGTCATCTCTTACCAGGCTCTTTTCGAAAAATGGAGCGATGCGACCAGTGCCTGGAATGCCACGCATCCCGACGATTGTAGCTCTCTTTTGATCTTTCGCCTGACCGACGAGAGCGATCGACCAATCACCGACAACTTGATCCTCGTGACGGACTCGTCGGGTATCGCGGCCAACGTGACTCCGTCGCTACAGTCGCACCAGCCGATCCAAAACGAGGTCGACGGTTCGGTGATTTCGTTCTACGTAAAGAACGCGGCGTTTATGGCGAGCCAGCCCCATACCGTACACATCGAGGCCCGCAGCGGGAGCTCGCTGGTCGACTACCGCGACGTTGATTACGTCGTATCGCCCCAACTTCAAAGCCTCGTACAGCCGAACGAAACAACGTACGTGGAGGTGAAGCTCAAGCGCGACGTCACCAGCAGCTATACCATCATCAACTTTTCGACGAATCCGGATTTCTCCGAACAGTGGCCCCCGCTGCCAACGTAAAGGCCGCTACTCAAGAGTTCTTGAGACCGAGCTGGAAAGGACGACCGGGTCAAATTCGCTAGCTAGCGAATACTAATAAGATACACCGTTGCTGCAACAATGGAGGTCGTTTGATGCTGTTCATGGCGATCTACCGGCTCAGGAACCCCAGCGAAGAAGCTCACAAACGCGCGCTTGCGCTCTTCACCAGCTGGGCGCCACCCTTCGAGATGAAAGGCCACTACAGCCGCGCCGATGGGAATGGGGGTGTCGCGATTTTCGAGGCAGCCGATGCCGGCATGGTGCTCGAAGGAGTCCACCCCTGGCTGCCGTTTTTCGAAATCGAGGTCTGCCCCGCGATCGACGCGCAGGAGTCAATCCCTATTTTCGTACGCGCAAACGCGTGGCGCGATTCGGTGAAATGAGCTCACCGCCGAGTTTAAAATTGCTTGAGGAATTCGATCAAGGCGCTCTTATCTTGGTCGCTCAATCCCGGCCCAATGTCCAGCCCAGGCTCGGAGGGTTCCTTGTTGGCGACGGAATCACCGGAGGTGCCGAAATAATGACCGCGATTGACGATAAAATCGGGGCATTTGCTGAGCGCCAACAGGTGCGGATAGATGTTCTTGAACGTCTCGCGCGCTTGCTCGTCGCTGGCATCCTTTAGGTGGGATAAATCCTCGAGTAGCTCAGGAATCAAAACCGCGGCGTTCTTCTCGTAGTCGGAGCGATCCGACCCGGTAAGATCCTCGGCCCCCAAGCGGGTGTTCGAGATCAAGTCCACCGGCGTTCCCGCGGGAATGGGCCCGATCGACAACCCCTCGCCGTCGTTATCAAATGCCCAAGGGAAGATCCGCTCCAAAAAGCCGACCGGTACGGCATCGGGAAGATAGCCCCTAGGGACCTTCACATACGAGCGCACCGACGTGCGATCTATGTGTCCCGGTAACCTCTTTCCGTTCACGTAGTCGTGCTGCCGCGTCTCCGGCCATAGCATTTCATGGATGGACTCTTGGAAGAGTTTCATACGCGCGCCAACGGATGGGCTAGGATCGAACGGGCCGCCGACGCTGTTGTTGAGCAAGTATGGAGCGGTCGACCACAAAGAAATCAGCGACGCAGGTCGCGTGTAACCGCGCCCGCCTGCCGGCATCCGATATTGGTGCGGTTCGCCGGAATACGGATCGTACCAGGTAATGCTGCCGACCGAAGGGAGCTGTTTGTACGACTCCGACGAGTAGTTGTCCCAAATATTGCCGGCGAGCGCATTGGTGGCCAGCGGACTGCAGGCGTTGGTCCGCAGCAGGGTGACAGGCACGCGGACGTCGGTCGATAGGTAATTGTCCTTCAAAAAGTCCGGCCTTAACACGACGCGGCGCATCTGGGCTTTGAACTGCGGCGTTTTTGTCCACGCCCAATACTTCTTGAAGCAGTCGAGGTACTGCGGGCCTATGCAGTTGCTCGAATCGAGCCCGGGGAGAGGCGAATCGGGGAGTTTGCTCGAGTGACAACGCGCGCAGTTCTCCGCGAATATAATTTTGCCGCGCGTCAATACCGGCGGATCCGCCGTTAAGTATTTGGCACCCCCGGGTGCATCGCTCAGGTGGTCGAGTCGCTGGCTCGCTCTGGCCAAGAACAGCGCCTCATTCATCGTTTGATTCTCAGTGGCCGCATAGTAGCCTGAGTTTGCGCGCGAGACGCTGATCGTAATTGGCGTTACCGGCTTTCCGCCGACGATCGCGTTAAAGTGAAGCAGCCATTCTTCGCTGAACGTGCCGATATTGACGTAGACTCGATTGAGCGCACCGAGCATCCCGACGGAGTCGGACCCGTCCTTTAGCACGTGCGGCGTCCAGACGTTTTGCGGCGCCTTATAAAATTTCGTAAGCGGGCCCGACTTGAGATAGTTGTTGATTTGCCGGTTATCGAGCCCTCCTCCCGCCAGCTGCTCGTGCGACAGTCGCAGGGCCTCATCCAGGCGCGGCTCGACATCGTAGATCGCGTTCATCGTCCGCGGATTGTTGATGTAGTCCGTGGAAATCAGCGACGTGTCGAGCGTGCCCGGCCGCCATGTCCTAAACAGCTGCGTGATGAAGTTCGTGGGGTCGTTTGGCCACGCGAAGATCCGGTCGATCCAGATGTATTGCGAGCCCGCCGTCGAGCTGAGGTTTGCCCAGTCTGGCTCGTCGGGATTCTGCGGAGGATTTATCGCGCTGGGAGTTACGTGACAGAAGCCGCAAGACATTCCGACCCGATAGGGGCGAATCAAATTTTTGTTGTTATAATAGGAGGAGTCCGTATAATACTTGACCGGATCCCATGCCTTCTGGGCCTTCTCGTCAAACGCGGGATTCGGGAAGAGGCGAAAGCCCACGATTCCGCTCGCATATCCATACTCCGAGCCGACCGGGATGTTCTTGCCCCTGGCGCCGATGGCGACGCCCGGATATTTCTTCTCGTCTTCAAAGGGATCCGGCGGGCAGTTCTTCTTGCGAACGTCTAGCCACAAGCCGTAACGGTCAGGATTCGGCGCGGTCGCTTTCTTGAAGCAAGGCTCGTTCACTACGCCAAGGATCTCCCAACGATTGTTCCGGGTCACCTTAGAGTTTTTATACGACGAGAGCGTTTTGAGAAAATCTAGCGTCCCGTAGCTCAGCGTGGCGAGGCGATCCCAGAACCGATCGTTTCCGCCGGTCCAAACAAGCCAAGTATATCGACCTTGTATCTGTGCCGGCGTCAGTTTGATGCGCTTTCTGAGGTCGCGGTCCATATCCCTGAAATAGTCGTCCTTGGGGTGAGCGGTGGCCGCTGGAAGGGAGGCCGCATTGCGTCCAGCCATCATCGCTTCGTCGAGAACGTGCCCGGGCTTGGGCGCTCTCGCCCACGCGATGAGCCACCCGATTACTGGAATCGCAATGAGCACGAGAACGAGCAGCCCGAGTATTTGAAGTATCCTTCGCATCGCGTCCTCCTCAGGTTGAGCTTGTGGTCGCCTTATGCCGCTTGGCGTCCGCCAGGATAACGTCGCTGGCCTTTTCGCCGATCATGTAGACGGGAACGACGATGAAAAGTCCCGGTATCTTCGGGAACACCGACGCATCGACGACTCGGAGATTTTGCGTTCCGTAAACGCGGAAGTTCGAATCCAAAACGCCGCCGCCGTCGCGCGGGCCGATTTTGCACGTGGACGACGCGTGATGGCCCCAGGCATTCTCTTTGACGAATTTGCGAATGTCGTCGGTCGAAACGACGCTTGCTCCGGGAAGTTCTTCCTCGGCGACCGCGTCGGCCAACGGTCCTTCCAGGCCGCGAACGAACTCGATCCCTGCGACCACCGCGTCGAGGTCTTCTCCTGCGGTGTCACTGCCTTCATCGAAATAATGAAAGTCAACTGCCGGCATCGCGCGGGGGTCCGTAGACCGTAGCGTTACGCGTCCAGCCGTGTTGCGCGTGTGACCCTTCAAGATCGCCCAGGTCAAGTAGTCGTGGTGCTCTTCGATCTGACCTGAAAAGCCTGGATAGTAACCCGCGAACCTTCCGAGCAAGGCGAACATGATCAAGTCCGGCAAGCGCTGCTTCGAAGAGGACTTCTTGACGATTGCGAGCACGGCGCCGTTGCTGGTGTATAAGCCGTCTCGTGACTCCTTCCACTGGGCGTAGAGCGGGTCTTCGGTGTTGAAATTTGCACCCAGCAAGACCTTCCAGTCTTCCCTCATTCGGTTCACAACGCCGACCTCGTACCGGTCTTGCAGATTGGCACCAACGCCGGGGAGATCGACTCGAACGGAAATGCCGAGCTGGCGAAGGTCATCCGCCGGCCCAATGCCCGAGAGCATTAGTAGCTGGGGCGTATTAAACGTTCCGCAAGAGAGGATGACCTCTCTTTTTGCGTAGGCCTTTCGCGGAATGGCACCGTTGCCCGCGCTGTAGGCGCTAGCGGCCTCGTAAAGGTGCGGACCTTCGAGGTACGCAATGCCGGTTGCCGTCGTTCCCTCGAAAAGCACCGCGGTCGCGAGCGAATTCGTCGCAATTGTTAGATTGGCAGGATGGCGTTTCTGCGTCGCCTTCAGCAGCTCGCGCGTGCCCGTACGGGCGTGATTCCGAGTGGTCAGCGGCGTGAAACAGACCCCTTCGAATTTGTCCTTCACCAGACGCCAGTCATTTGGATCGCCCCAGCCGACGATATTGCGGACGAGATTGCCCACCGGATGCCTCAGCGACGTGAGAGCCTTGAACGCGGCCTCGCCCAAGACGTCGATGAGTTGGTCGTCTCCCAGCGCCGCAAGCGGAAGCGCCGCCTCGGTGCTAAGCCAACCTCGAAAACCGTGGCGGGTCGGATTCCATCCCAAGAAACTCAAAAACCGCTCGAGCGGGCGATAGCGGCAGGCCTCCAACCGCCGAAAATATTTCCGCATATTTTCGGCGCGCCAGGACTCGTCGCGCATGACCTCTGCGATTTCGTCCCAGTCCTCATTATGCGGATAGATCGCGATCAGCGCGTTGTGGGCGGTGCAGCCGCCGAGAGTGCCGGAACGCGGATAAAGAACGCCGTCGCGCGGCCGCACGAACTTCTTGTCGCGCCGCTGCTGCTCATCGTCGGCATAATGACGCACGAAATAGTTCCAGCTCAGGGCCGAGTCTTCGGTAGCGAAGGGGTGAAAGCACGGAACTTGGTAGTTCGCCGGCTCCGCGTCGCCGCCGGCCTCGAGCAGCAAAACCCGCATACCTGCCGCGGCGAGATTAGCCGCTACCGGTCCGCCTCCGGCCCCGGAGCCGACGACGATGTAATCGTACTCTGTATTGTCGCGATCTTGCATGCTGACTAACTTTCCGCCGTGAGGCGTCGTGCAGGTCTCAATGGTGCACGTGGAGTTTACGGCCATGCGGATTGAGCTCGTCAGCCGCACGGGCATAGCGTTCGCTGTTCCTTAACTGACCGGCAGCATCGAAGACTTCTGCGGCCGTGGCGAAGACCGCCCATTCGCGCACGCCCGACGATAGGGCTTGAACGATGTGCTGCAGCGCTTCGGCGATCTGCCCGCTGCGCCGAAGGGCATCCGCCAAGGCTCGCTGAGTGGAAAAGTTCGATCGCAGTGCGACATCGCGGCGCGCCCACATTACGGCCTCGGTAGCGTCGGGTCGTGCTCGAGCGTAGAAATCAACCAGATGGTGGTAGTAATGAACGTGGCCCCTCGACACAGACTCGAGGTACTGCGCCAACGCTTCTTCGAAAAGCTCTCGTGCTTGGTCGGCCTCGTCGAACAGTACGAGCACCTCGCCGAGCGTCTGTTTCAATTCGGGCTTAGGTACTCTCTCAATGAGGATACGCAACAGCGCGACCGCCTTGGAGAGATCGTCCTCCGCGATGTAAAGGGCGGCGAAATGCTCGCCCGTCTGCCAGTGACCTGGATAGGCGGCTTCGGCTCGCTCGTAGTGTGCGCGCGCCTCATCCGGTGAACCCTGCGCGGCACGGAGCTCGCCACGTTGGAGTTCGAGCCACGCGTAAGCCCGCATTTCTTTAACGGTGAGTTCGTCCTGCGCGCGGACGTAAAGCGCATCGGCCTGCTGCGCGTGCCCCATCTTGGCATGCCAGTGCGCGAGTCTTGCAAGGCCGTCCCAAGTGGGATTCTCCTCGACTAGACTCTCCAGCTCGGCGCGGGCTCGTTTGTAGCGCCCCTCCTGAAAGTCGCAATCAGCGAGCACCATGCGCCCTTGCGGGCGCAATCCCAATCGCGGCTGCATCTCGAGCGACGCCTTCGCGGCCGCGAGCCGATGGAAGCGCAGATTTAGGGTCGCCTGCAATAGGCAGATATCTTCCAATGCCCCAAACGAACGAATGGCATCCGCGATCGCGGCTTCGACTGCCGCAAAATCTTCAGGCAGACCCGTAAGCGACGCGCGATGGAACTGCCGATAGGCGAGGCGAACGCGCTTTTCCGATTCGTTGGGATGCTCGCGTACGAGCGCTTCTAGCTTGGCGACATCTCTTTTCGTCGCTGCGAGTTCGTCGTCATAGCCTGTAACTACCAGGCGTCCGGCCACGGTTCCGCCAGGTAAGGAAACTCGGTGAGAAACTCTTTATCGTTCTTCAAGGGATTGGGAGGCGTCTTAGGCACGATGGGGGCCGAATCCCAAAGTGCTTGGTCTCCAAGCAAATCTACGTGGTACTTCTTACCGTTCAATTCGGCTTCCATGTCCAGGAAGAGCGAGAGAAAGCGCGTCGCAACCTGGTCTTCTAAGCGGCGCCCGAAGGGCCAAGTGCCGATGGTGTCCATGTCGATCGCGCAGACGTTAGGGACGAATATCTCAAACGATCGCCGTAACGGGATGTCCAGCCCTCGAGGATTCCAGGAATCGTCCGGCATGTTCAAGACCTGAAACAACGTTTTCTTCACGCGCGGAAACGCAGCGATCACCGAGTCGTAGGTCTTGTAAACTGAGACCGGTGAGTTGTCGTGATCGAACGATGTTTTTAGACCGAGCGCGCTAATCGACGGTCCGAAACCCCAGCCGAGGTGCGCCAAACGCGGTACGAAGTGCGGAGCGATCCAGAAATTATTCGCGCCGACCTGGCGCTCGTTATGCCGCTCGTTGAGTGCCGCATCGGCGAAGGGTTGGCCGTCCGTGTCGACGAGTTTGTATTTTTTTAGCTCGGGATCCAAGAACAGCTCCGAGGCCGCCTTCCAGGGATGGTTCAACCACGAAGGATCGTCCGGGATGGCTTCCACCTTGTGCGCCGCCTTTAGCACCCAGCTTTCGCCCCAAGCGTTTACGATGCGGTCGCTGGCGGGCGTGCGCGTGATAAAGCCGTGCGGAATCTCCAGGATGATCGCGTTGCAGTTTTGGCCCGCCCTGCAGTCCGAGCCGTCGTAGACGAACCGAAAGTTACCGTCCGCGTCTTTCTTGAACTTGTTGCCTTTCCAAACCCAGGGGCCGGGTGGAAGATCGAGTTTGGGTGTGGTGCCGTCGCTCTGCGCGAAGCCCCACGTCGGAAAGTCCGGACGATAATTGAACAGGTCGTTGCCTTCCAGTTCCAGGAGCGTCTTTGGAATCGGCAACTCGCGCGCTTCGGTCATCGTGTACGGCACGTGGTAAAACTGTGGAGCATAGTTGATCGAACGGAAGAAGCCCGTGAGGTCGTTGAAGAACGCATCGTCACGGCCGCCGATAAACGCTTTGATAACCTGCCCGTCCGGCGTTGGGATCTCCGTAACCCTGTTCAGTTCGACGACGGTCGAGAAATCGCCGCAGGGAAACCTCAGGAACTTCACCGTCGCCTTTTGATCGGCATCAACGGTGACGCGCACCTCGGCCGTGCGGAACTCGCCAAGGTACTTCTCCCTAATCGCGTCGAGATACGTCAAGAGCGATTCGAGCGTCGCCTCTCCGCAGCTGGGAAGTGCCACTCGGGAGTGGGAGGTCACGAGCAGGCGGTAGAGCAGGTCGCTGTCGAGCACGCCGGCCTTTGGAACGGAGGCGAACGTCAGGGCCAGAACGACGCTTTGAGATCCTTGCGCGGGAAACCCGAAGAGATCGTAGAGATCTGCTGCGCTGTAGTCGATGTCCGAAAAAATGGAGTTGACGGCGTTGGGATCGTTATGGTCGGCCACGCAACCTCCGCTTCAGCGACGATATATCGGCACAATAGCGTTAGGACGAATTTGGAAGGACGCAACGCATTCTAAAGCCACGACACTCGGCCGCCCACTCGGTCGGGGGACTGAGCCGCCTAGCTCATTTCTCCAGTCGGCGGGCGCACCCTGCCCTTACCTTAGCCCGACCTAGCTAGTCGCCGGATGAGCTGCGAGCTATTGGTCTTTATTGGATGTCTCCCTGGGGCTCGCAGCACGCCTTCCAGAGCATCTAATGCCACCGATTACGGCTGTAACGCAACCCAGATGCTGATGCAACAAAAGCACTCGAATAGGCGAGTACCACGACTTGCGGCCCAGCGCCGTAAGCGCGCTAACAGACTCCATGGCCCATCTTCGGCCCAGAATAAATGGCTGAGACGCCAGGTGGCGAGTGCAGGGATAACGAGGCCGAAGATCGGCCCGCGGAACGCATCCGACGCAGTCGCAGTCACCATGGTCTGATGCCCTTTCCATTTATGGCCTAGTTAAGCTAGTCCATGTTGGCTAGAGTGCCAAGGAGAAACGGCCGGGAATCGCCGAAAAGCGCGTCCATCTCGAGGGCAGCGTATTTGGCCTGTACCTGCGAGATAGAAGGTGAGGGCGTCAATGTCGACTGCAACTAGCATTGTTGGTACTTGGGTGGGCTACGTTGCCTGGGGTTGTTCAGGTCCGCCGGTTAGCAACGCTGCCACAGTGTGGACCTTTAACGCCGATGGCAGCTGGAGTTACGAGTTTGGCGGAGGCCGCTGGATTCAGGTTGAGGGGCTCGCGACGTGGAATTTCAGCGGCGATACTGGGGAGCCGCAAGCGGCTAAGTATCTGGTATACACTGCCAATGTAACTCGGAACGCGTTGGACGGGATAATGGGCTACCCCGTAGCTGGAGCGAGTCCCGGCACGGGATGCTTCTACGCCGTGCGACGGGAAGCGGTGGGTGCGGAGGCTGCGGCGATACCGAAAACCCACGACCTAACTAAGAGGCCGTATGACCTGACCAAGGGATCCGGCTAGCCCCTACCCGTGGGACCTAAGGGAGAGCCCCGTGGCAAAATCGGGGCTCTCCCTGCCTCCTAAGTTGCCCTGAGAGTTGCTCCCAGTGCGAATCAATGAAACGTACCCGCGCTGTGACCTGAGGTTGCCATTCAGGCAGCTGATAACTGTGAGGGTGGGTTGATTTGACCGAGGGTGGTTTGTCAGACAAGCGCGACCAGTGATTTTGGGCACTTGCGAGGTCTCGTTCTCGCGCTAAAACGTACTCTCTCGGCGATTTGTTGCCCAGCGATCGTGTGGGCGAATTTCGTTGTAGTCACGTCGCCAGGCTCCCGTTTCGCGACGAGCCTGTGCTAGGGGGTCAAACCACGAAGGATTGAGCAATTCCTGGCGGACACGGCCGTTGAATGACTCGACCAGCGCGTTGTCGGCCGGCTTGCCGGGCCGCGAGAAGTCGATGGCGATGCTGTTCCAGTAAGGCCCATTCGTCGAACTCCGTTGACGTAAATTCGCTGCCGTTGTCGCAGCGCAGCGTTTGCGGTTTTCCGCGTCTTGTGATCGCACGCCGTAGCGCGTGGATTACGTCCATCGACTTGAACCCGTAGGCGACCTCGAGAGCGATGCATTTCGCGGCTGAATGCGTCGACGACCGTGAGCAGGCGACTTGCGGCCGTCGCTGAGCCGATCGTCCATGAAGCCCATACTCCAGATCTCATTCGGGGCGGCGGCGATCGTTTTGGGCTGGCGGACAACCGCACTGCGCCGGCGCTTGGGCGATTTCTGCCGTAGCGACAAACCTTCTTCACGGTAGATTCGACGCAACCGGTGCTCACCAACATGATGCCCTTTCGCGTTTGACCAGCACGAGAATTCGTCGCCAGCCAAAGCGCGGCAGCTTCGAGGCTGCGTCCCGAATCGCAGTACGCAAACTCTGGACTTGAGGGCCGCTCTTTTTCTTGTAGTACATCGTTGCGCGAGCGATGCAGGAGTTCACGGCGGTTTTGCGCGTGCTGATGCGGTAGCGGTCCTGCAAATAGCCGGCGATCTTCTCGCGAAGGGCCGGCCTCACAACTTTTTTGAGATCACGTCCTGCAGCATCGTCTTGTCGAGCGCCAGATCCGCAACCAGCTTCTTAAGGCGGTAGTTTTCTTCGCGCAGCTCGCGGATCTCCGGCGTTCATAGGCTACCATACCGCCCTTTCCAAGTCGACATCGTGTTCTCGTGCACACCGAGACGTCGGCACAGTTCCACGGCTGGGATGCCCGATTTCAAGCTGTCGCAGCGCCGCCGCGATCTGCTCGGGTCTGTGGCGTTTGCGTCGCATGCGATCTCCGTTGGCGGCCCCATTCGAGCCGTAAAATCGTGAGTCCGCTGGTCCGAAAAGCCCGCCTCCGGTCAGGCCGCCCACGGCTCCAATGGAAACGGCCTCGCAATCTCGCGGGGCCGTTGTTCCAACGATAGACGCGTCGTCATTCGGTTAGTGCTCGGTCACAGACGATGTTGGTGTCGTTTCAGCCCAGGGACGATCTGGAAGTAGAAGTCTTCGTCGTAGTCTTTGCTGGGCGGGGGGCTCGCTACGGAACAAACGGTGAAATTACCATCCTGCGTCGAGTATGAGAAAGGCCCGCCGATCGGATAGTCAATTTTGTAATCGCAGTTGTATCGGTTCGAGCCATACCCTTGGGAGTAATATACGATGGTTATATTTCTCTTCGAACAGCCCGCAGAATCGTAGGAAACCCAAAAGGTCTTCGTCTCGGGATACCCATAGGTGGGAAGCGGGTGCGGCGAAACAGTCCAACACGGTTCGGGAGTAAAGGTGCCTATAAAGGTACCATTATCTCCATCATCATGAATGTGTATTTTCGTTGTTGCAACCGTGTCGTGATGAATAGATGAAGGGGCATTGTTTGTGCTCGGCGGGTATGAACCGCCAGCCGTGCCGGGGGTACTGTTGCAGGCTACGATGCCAGCCACAACCAGTAGGCCGAGAGCGGCGAACTTTAAGGGATCGTTGCTTCGGTTCATGTGTTGTCATGACTCCTTTGTGCTGAGGTAGCTATCCCAACGCTTCATAGCTCGGGATCGCTCCCTAGCTCGTCCATCCGAAGTTCCGGATGCGAGACAAGTTTTCGCCCAATTGGGCCTTTCATCCTAGCCACTTCTGGCCAATTAGCGAGCGGGCGGTCGTCGGCTCTCTACGTGCCGGTCACAATCTTAACTTGCTTTCCGCGTTTACTGGGTACTACGATCTCGTACGTATTCGATGCCTCCGGAAGGCTCACACGTATCACAACATGCTCAGTGCGAAGAGCTTTGCGCTCAGTGGCGTTGGCGCGGGGGGCCGCTAAGGCTCGAACTTGCCACGGCAAGTCCTTTGATTCCAACTTCACGCGCACCAACATCGGGCGTGCATGCGCAAACTCGTCCAGCGTCGCCAGCAGTTCACCAACAGTACGCAAGTCTCCACCACCCAGCGCACAGGCCAAGGCGCCGTAGTCCCAACGATCCAGAACGCTGTAGGAACGAGCTGGCGATTTGGCGTCGAAGTACGTGATGTCTACAAGCGCCTGTTCGATGCCGTACAAGCCTCTGTCGCGACGATCTCGTATTCGCTAAACCCAACGGAACGCCGATCCCACCGTGGCCCTTCAACTCGGCATTCCGCAACCTCATAAGCCGCTCGGGGATTCGCCGGATTCGCTTCCACGATCTCCACAACACGCATGCCTAGTTGCTCGCCAAGGCGGGCGTCCCAATCGCCCGTAGAGGCGGCGCTCTATGGCGCCGGATCCGGCGAGACGAGTCCCACGGCTTGCTCGAATCGAGCAGGCGACCTGCTTCCCAAAAGCTCCTCCGCCTTTTCCCATAACCGAGGCCGCCGCCTCGAAGCTCCAGGCTATCGAGAGGTATTCTCGTAATCCGTCCGGGTAGTATTGGTAGCATATCAGCGATGCCCGTACACGGCCTTATTTGCCGGCTCGCTAACCGTTAATTCATTTCCATCATGATCGTACGTATAGCTTAACGTCCCCAGAGAATTTTGAGCCGACGCCGTTCTGCCGTCAGCATCAAACGTGTACGCTCGAGGATCGGCAGGCGGCGCTGTGCCAGTAAAACTTACGGTCTCGACGCGTTCGCTGTTATCATGAGTGTACGATGTGATCTAGCCGACGGCATTCTTCGTGGAAGTTAAATTCCCCAAGTCGCCACCCTCGTCGTAGCGGTTCGTTGTCACGGCGCCTGTTCCATACCCTAGTTCATACTTGCCAGCGGGCGGTCGAGACCGTCGAAGCTTGTGCCACGTAGGTCGCTCCAACCGGCGCTTCCAGAATATTGGGAACCGTCACTATGATACTTGACGAGCATCGTGTTCGTTTGCGGTACGTATTCTTGTGTCTTGTAAAGGTTTCCGTAAGCCATGATCCCCGGAAACGGTTCCCGTGCCATCAGCGATTTTAAGATTCGACCCGCCTTGGGATAAATCGTAGATGTAGCGATTCATCCACCGAAATGGATAGAATTCATAATATGCGCTTTGACCATAGGCGCGAGTATCATATGACGCGATCGTTTCAACCAAGCGGTCGAGGCCGTCGTAATACTTGCACGTTGTACCGATCGGATTACTTTCGCCTGCGACGCGTGCGGTTACCGTCGTAGCGCCAGGGCACCCGTTATTACTGCTGCAGCCTTTATGCGTGATAAGCTTGACTTGATCGCCGTCGGTATCGTAGTAATACGCCGTCGCCTTCGAAGGTGGCGTAAAGTTCCCACCGAGTAACGTTTTCGTTGATGGGCACGGCGGATCGCTGTCGGCGTCGTGCTGCGATGGCTCCGTGTATAACACGGAGCCATCGGGATTGTGGCAGGTGAAGGAGCTTCCCGAAAGCGGTATCGTAGAATCGTTTTCGGTGCGCTGCATGAGAAGGTTCTCTGTATCATATTTCAGCGTCCACGAATCAAGGGCGTTCCCGTTTTGCATGCCGCGATCGTAACTGATAAGATTGCCGTTTCCGTCGTATCCGAAATCCTGCGTTGGGGTTCGCGAGGTGCCGTCGTATTGAGGGATCGCCTGAGCGGCTTGGACTTCAATGGGCAAGCCGACGCCGCAGGCCTCCATCGGTATACGAAAGGTTCGTCGAATAACCGCTTGGCTTTGTGATGTTGGTAAGGCAGCCGAAAGGCTCGTTCGTCGTTTGGTAAAACGTCAGGCTGGTCGTCTTATTGCCACCCGAACAGAGATTATCTCCGGGCGAGTCGACCCACGAGTTTCCATTATTCTGGTTGTAGGCCGGGTCGCAATACGCCGTCACGTTACGATACTGGTCGTACGAATAGGTACTAAATGGGCTTAGCGGACCATTCGTGATATGGTTGGCTCGGGGGAGTTGCATCTCGACCATATTGCCGCAGCCGCCGGAATCGTAACCGTACTTCGTCGTGTTGCTGTTGGCATCGCTAGTCGACGTTAAATCGTTGTTTCCGTCCCAAGTCTGACTAGTTACGAGCCAACTCCCCTCGACCGTGCCCGTCCAGCTTTGGGTCCGGATGAAGCGGTTGCTGCTGTCGGTGGTCCAGATCGTGCTGTGACCGTCTGAGTCACACATTGTCGTTGTGCCGACTGACGAATTGCTACACAGTGAACCTTGGCCGCACTGCGCACCCCTGCGCGAATAACCAAAGGTCCGTCGAGCTCTACGGTGGCAATGGTTGTGGATTCAGTTCGACCTTTTCCGCACCGGTGAGCAACACAACTTTTAGCACCAACAGGGACTTCGTCTGCTCGATCATGGAGTCCACAACACCCTGCAGAAGGGTGTGCTCAGCGATGGTTGTATATCCGGGGTTGTGGATGATTTTGACAAATTCTTCTAGGTCACTAGTTTCGCCTAGTTTTGCCAAACTGCGACGTAATTCCGCGACGCGAGCCTCTAGATGTTTCGTATCGTGTCTTGGCACAACATGCTCCTGACCGAACCCGTTCAGCAAAGAAGGGGCTATAAGTTTACTACCAGGAATGCCGAAACGCAAGAGGGCTTGCGTGGCTGCTGCCGGTGAGGGCCGCTTGCGGCTCCTCGACGGTATCCCCATCATATTACCGAGGATAGTGGCGAGTTTTCGTAGATCGAGTAATCGCGAAGTAGCGAACTCCTCAGGTGCCTTCCAATCTGACGCCTTGCTGCAAAGCCATCCGCGCGCGACCTTGAAAGACTGCGACGCCACGATTACGGGTCGCGCTCGGACGTTGATGGCAAGATGCTTCTTACTTGAACTCTACCGATTTTTCTGTGAAGGCAGATACGACACCACGATACTTGCGGGGTATCGAGAATGACCGTTATCGGCGGCTAGGTCGGCGACGGGGAGGCGGACCTGTTGGCCGACCTGTACCCGGCGATTTGGGTATCGAGAACGAGTCTCATCCGTTCGTTTTCGACACGCACGGGCGCACTCGCTCTGCTCGTTGGCGCCGCGGCATTTAGACGGCATGGATATGACAGTTTAGATTCTCTGGAGATCTGACTCAAGATGCCTACCGTCGACTTCGCTGGTGAATTGGGAAGCCGAGGATGACGCGCCCAGATTCCTCTCCGAAGGGCTCTCGTCGGACATCAGCCAGTCTGTTGGGTTCGCGCGTAAGGGGCCCTTGGCCTAGGACCGCTAAACGAAAACGAGGGGACTGGGCGAAAGGGAGCAGGGATGCATGTCAGGGTTGATACCGAATAGCGATGCCGTTCGCGACGAACGAGGACCCGAGCGGTAGCTGCACACGTAACCGCGCTCACATGCTGCGACTTCAGGAGCTAATCGTGAGTACGATCACAACTCTAGACGCGATTTACGACCGTTGCAGGGAGGCGACTACACGTGCATTGCACCTAACGCGTACATGCATCGGCCGGCATGCGTACTAGCCCTTATGCCATCCATCGTGTTGACACATCGTTGATTTTGAAAATGAGCTTTGCTGAATAAAAAGAAACGCACCGACGATCGGCGCCAACGCGCGCAGAGATCAACGGCGTCTTTCGTGGTGCTTCGAGAGGAGCCCGCCGAGCGACGCAACGATCTCTGCCGCGACTTTTTCGATGAAATCTATAAGAACGCGTTTCCAAACCCCGATGAGGTGGAAGGACCTGATACGTGGTTGCCATTGATGAGCGACGACGTCCCTGTCGGCCTACCACTTGTTCATATGATTCTAGCGCGCGATTCCGACGAGAGCGTCCTCGGTGGCATCATCTTCGAATTCTACCGGAAGAGCGAGTGTTGGCTTACAACATATATTGCAGTCCGTCCGAACGCACGCCGTCGGGGCATAGGAAAAGCTCTGATAGCAAGCGTCGTCGCTGCGATCTCGCGGCAGACCTCGGACGTTACCCTTTTTGCCGAAGCCGAGATCCCCGAACGACTTGCGACTCCCCACGAACGCGATTGGGCGTGGACACGCCTTGCAATTCTAGCACGTTTGGGTTTGCGTCGGATCCAAATCGACTATGTGCAGCCAGCGCTTTCGCCCGAGCAGCATCCGATTGACAGTCTGTACCTGCTCCTCTATGTAGGCGAACGCGAACGGAATGCCATTGCATCAGCGCGGCTGTTTTCTTTTCTCAAAGAGTTCTATGCAGCGCTTCATCAGCCATCTTCGCCGTATCTCGGCACGATGTGCGATGCGCTCGCTAAAGTGCCTATCCTGGAAGCGCAAAGACTGCCAACAATCGCACAAGACGCAAACACCACACCTGATATATAAGGGGTCCATCAATGCAAGAGTTGCGAAATATGAGCCTAGGGGACTGCACAAGCATCGCGCTGAGGATGATGTTCTTGCGGCAGCATACCGACAATACGAAGGCGAACGGCGGCGGCGGTCAAGAAATCGCGATGGGAAACTTACGCGAACTCCTTCGCTGTAGTCACCTGGACCTCGATACGCTTCTTCGTGTGCCAGTGGCCTCGTTTTGCGACGATATCGTGACGCCGTATACCGTTGATAGGAACCTGCCCCTCATCGTCCTTTGCGAGCCTTTCAGCGACGATCTAAACCCGGATGATGACCTCCGCACGCGGCCCCCACGGAAAGTGACAATCGACTTGCCGGAACAGTTCGAAATGCGGTGGGAAAAGGACCGCAAGCTGCTAGTCGCCTTTGCAGAGCGCAAGAGGAGTGTACACCTGGTCGATAGTGTGACCTTTTTCCCCAGCGGCCTCTTTGCCTATTCCGTATCGTTGGTCCTCGACGAGCGCGACGCCGGTCTCAACGGACTCGATCCCGATTTTATACTGGTCCTCTCCGCAATTGCACAACCTGCGGGCGAGATCGTGGGTGAACCGGTTCGTTTCACATTCAGCGAGGAAAGGGACGCTAAACCGGTGCCGCTCATGGCGTTCCTTGGAGCAAGACTTTCGAAACTCGCCGACGAGGGTCGCATAGATCATAATATTTTTTCGCTACTTGATAGAGACGTAGCCGTCAAGGCATTCTTCGAACAAGACGAATCCGACGAATCGCCGAAATCGAAGAAGATCAGGGCAAAGCGCAAAGCCTGCGATGTCGATGCGCTGCGAAACTCTTTAATTCACCTGTTCTTAGAGAATGATGGCCGCTTCGACGGCCGAATTTTGGTCGACGTTGAGGTCCTAGGCTTTTCAAATCACGACAAGGTGCTCGAATACGCGCGCTTGTCTCAAACGCGAGAAGCGCAGGTCGACAAATTCTCGAAGTCGTTGGCCGGACTCACCCAGAACGTTCTCGATTACATGGAGCAAGATGAAGAGGAAATAAACGACTCCCTCGCAGGCGCTTTGATAATCGGGAGCGATATCACGTTCGTCAGTCGGGATGTTGCCGTAAAATTCTGTCGACGGTCACGTGTAACCAGCGAAATGCGGTACGTTGTCGGGGGCTCTCCCTACTGGATGTTGGTGCAACTCGTGATGGGCCATAACGAAGCGCTGTTGGCTGACCTCAATGCAGACATCGACGCACAGTGCGGCCAGGCTGGAATGATTGGTGCACTGCTCGAACAGAAGGACCCGTATGACGTCGAAACTTCGCGGGAGCGATCAAACCAGGCGCTGAAACGTAAGATTAGGCTCGCCTACTACATTCCAAATCTATTTCGATATCTGACCGAGCAGCATTTGTACCGCTTTTTCTCGGAGGCGCGAGGCCTGAAATTGCGTCAGAGATATCTTGTCGGCTCCGAGGCAGCATGGGATAACGCGGTGCGGGAAACCGGTACTGTGACCAAAGAGCAGACAGACCATACGTTTAGCGGAATTGTGATAGCTCTCGGCGTGATTCAGCTCGGTGGCGTGCTGGCCGCAATTGCCGCGATCGATGACAAGCATTTTTGGTATTTCGGGACGCGCGTCTTTCAAAAAGGGGCGTTCACACACGCGCTCGTGGACCTCTGGGATGGCTTCTTTCATATAGATAACGGCGCCCAGCCGCAGGATTTTTCCGCCGTCTGGGCGCTCGCGATCGCTGGCTCCTTGATCCTGGCCGGCTCTCTTTACCTAATCCCCCTGGCGGCAAAGTGGATCTTGCTTTGGCTGAAGGGAACGCCACGGATGCTTTTTCGGGTTAGGCAGAAACTAAGCCAATGGTCCGGTACCGTGGACACGGGCACCTAGTTGATTATGTGTCTTCGCGAGCGCCTATTGCGCCGGCATTCGGCAAATATCGACCAAGCGGGTTGAGCCGAAGAGCGCAGTCGAGGGTATACGTAGCTTTCGCGGATTACGAGAATCAATGGAGCTCCTTCGCAGCCGGATCAGGATTGTGAGCCTCGGATCGTCTAAGCTGAGTATCGAGAATTGAGTTTATCGCTAGCAATGGCCAGCGGTCGAATCCCGCATTCAACGCAGGACGTTGCAGCGCGTCCACTGCCGCCAGCGCTCCCATTTCGGTACGTCGTATTGGACGCTTCCTGCCTCAACGATGATCGTGCCCGACGGTTGGCCATCGTTACCAAGAAAAGACTATTAGAGCGCGCGGGGCTTTCCAACCGCGCCACATAGAGACATTCTTAGCTCTGGGCTCGACGTAGGACGATCCGCCACCGCCGCCTCCTCCTGCACAACCGAAGTAAACCTGGGCTCCGCCACTACCGCCCCCACCGCCGCCGTAATAGCCGCCGCCTCCGCCACCTCCGTCGCCACACCGACCGTCTGAAGGACTGCAACCCTCGGCGCCACCGCCCCCAAGGACACGCTTCCCCGCCGCACCTGAACGCCCGTTGTCAACGCCGCTTCCGCCGCGTCCGCCGGCACCGCCCTTACTTTGACTACCACCGCCGCCACCACCACCACCACACCCATTCTGTTCGCCGCTACCCGCACCGCCGATCGTGCCGCCTCCCTTTCCCCCATGCGCAGCGCCTGAGCAGCCGTTTCCGTCGTTGCCGCCACCGCCTTCACCACCCCCACCGCCTGAAACCAGCACGCGGTTTTGCAAGCCATTGCCTCCTCCGCGCACATCTGACGCACCGCCACCGCCTGAGCCCGCGCACCCGGCTGACTGAAGCGAGCCACCTTGCGCCCCGCCGTTAAAGCCGCCGTTGGTGTCAAAACCGTTGCCGCCAACATATACAAACAACTTCTCGCCGGGTGTAACGGGGATTTCTGCGGTTACACGACCCCCGTGGCCACCGTTAGAACCCGCGCCTTTACCACCGAGCGAATTAACTTGAAGCTTTGTCACATGCGCTGGCACGGTGAAGTCCTGCACCTTTCCGGTTGGCGAGAACGTTTGGCTATGGAAGGACCCAGCGAGGACGGACGAACTCACCGGCAGTGCAGCATTCTTGCTGACGTTACCGCCGCATCCAGCGAGGATTGCCGCAGCTGCGCTCATCCATACACCATGCCGACCCAAAGCTGAAGCGTTCATGTGCCTCCCCCGACGCTCCCATTCGACGTACGCTGACTCTTCCAACTACAGCCCCCCGCAGCCCCTGCCGACAAACCTCCTAAGCCGCGCCCATTTGCTAATCCGCCTCGCGCCCGCGTGACCGGGCCTTCGTTTCGAAAGGCCTTAGGTTGAATGCATTGCCGGCTCATGCAGCCCGCAGCTTTAATGCAGCCAACCACAAATCTCACGCTACCGTCGAGAAGGATGCGGCCTTTTCGTGTTCGCTACGGATTCTCCGACGCGCACGCACCTCCCGGCGCTGACGCGAGGGGCGGTGGCGACCGCGCCGCGGACGGCCCAGGGCCAAGGAACCGCCGTTCGGCGGACGGGCCCGCTTGCAGCCGAAGGCGAACAGTTTCCGGTGGACCGGGTAGCCCGATTCATCGATGGCGCTGCATGGTGGCCGATCGTCGTTTCACCGTCGTGCTGCGCCACAGCGCGAACGGAATCCGGGGTCATCCGCCCGCTATACGCTGGGGTCTTCGACCTCAGTCCGATCGGATACGGAGCGAATACACAATGAGTGTCAGACGCGGTCGACCGAAGGTGAAGAAGGCAAGTGAGAACGCGACCGGGATGGCTCGCGCAGCGACGGCCGTCCGCGATCTCGTTGCGAAATATTCGTCTTCGAAACAAGGGCGTTTAACGGAACGGTACATCGCGGGCATGCTCCACGGCTATCTCGGGGCACTGTTCAAATTACGGCTCAGAAACGAAATGACAGTCCCTACACGGAAAGTCTCCGGCGGGAAGGGCCGGCCAGAACAGATCGACTTCGCGGTGGGCCGCAAGCGCCGAGACGGAGCGTGGACGGCTGATAGCGTCGTGGAGTTCGCGGTCAGGCGCAGCGGGCATCGTCAAGGAGCGGACCCGTCCTGCAACGCGACGGAAGTGTCGAAATTGTGCCGGGCTGACGCAAAGCACCGGATTCTCCTCCTGTTGGATCTCACGGGCGAGGACTACGGCGCTGCTATCGAAGAAAAGTACCTCAAGTACAAGCGCACAAAAGGTCGGCCGATCAAAGGTGCCTCGATAAAAGTCATCTATATCGGCGAGGCCGGCACGACAAAATTCGCGATGCCAGCGCAGCGGCTATCGCCGAAAAAGCGAAAGTCCTAGGAGCAGCCTTGCTCAGGATTTCGCTGATTGCTGAGTATAACGGTGCGTGGGACCAGTGAGCAAATTTTAGATTTTCTGGCGGCCAATCTCGAGGTCCGCGCGGTCGACTGCGCTCATGGATTGGGAAAGCGCGTCCCGGCCCTTACGAGCAACCCAGCTTCTTAATGCAGCGCACTGGAATCTCGGCGCTGCCGTCGAGGGGGATACGCCCCGGCGCGCTCGGCTACGGATTCCGTGACGCGCACGCCATCGCGCAGCGCGGTTGGGTCCGGCGGGGGCCTTCGTCGAGCCTGGCTTCGGTGCACGCAGACGGCCCGCGCCGAGTGAATCGTGCGGTCGAGTCGCTTAGAAGATTTAGATTCCACACCCTCAACTGCGTGCTTCCGAGAGTATCGAGAAGTACCATTATCGCCTAGCTAAGGGGCAAACCGTCGGTCCATCAGGGGCACGCCAAAACGGCTCCAGCTATCGCAGTGGCGAGGGGGCTCGATGCGAACTCATTCCAGCCAAATGCTCTCTAGCGTTCCTGGCGACGCATTCGGTGGCACGGTAGCGGCCAGCGTTTCAATCGAGGCTCTCTCCGGAGATAAACAACAGTGATGAAATGACTGAGCGGGCCTCTCTGCAAGTTAGGCGCTTATTACGGGGCGCCGGCGATGCCGTGCCACCGGTAACAGTTTAGCCGAGTCCCGAATGCAGGTCTAGGCCCGCTGCAAAGCTTCAGCCTGGTCGTAAACTGCGACCTTGATTTGATCGCTCGTGCCGAACGGCGCTTGCCACACGCGCTAGAGCCGGCTCGGGCACCGACGGGTTAGGGAACTTGTGCAGCGCTTCTCGCATTGAACAGCTTCATCTCCCTTATAGATGTCCAGTTTCCGAGGGGGCCATATCATGGATTCTAGCCTTCGGGCGATCACGAAACCGGTCGTATGTTTCGGACTTCGATCTACCGCGCCGCAGCTAGCGTCCATATACCTATTATCAACAAACCCACGCCTGCGAAGAACACTCTACCTGACTGATCTGGACCGACTCCGTAGTTACTTGCGAAAGCTTTTAGTTTGTCTCCTATACGAGGTATGCTACGGATCTTGTCCGACCGGAAGGCCCAAATAACTAAGAGGATGCCCAGGAAGACTGCTGCGATGCTAATGGGGGGCACAATTGGAATTGCCCCGAGCCCGACAAGAATCAGCAGGGCACAGTCCTTTTGACATTAGGCAAAACCTGCCTAGGGCGCAGCATCGGCCAGGTGCGACACTTTAAGGATTTTGCCCGCGACTTTCAAGGAAGAATCGAGCTCAGTGGATGACATTTCAATTAGCTTATTGTCCACGATTTGCCACTTGTCTATAGAGTCTCCCTCTGTCTCGATTTTCGTTGCCGAGTGGTCATCACTTAGCGTTCCGACAGCGCCATTCGTAACGATGGCTTCGGCTACTCCGCTCGAGTCGCACACATCGTGGATTGTTGCAAAACATTGAGTCCAATGAATCTTGGAAGCTGAGTCGCGTACACTGTGAATCAAGTCCTCTCTTGTAAGTTTACGGCCATCGGCGGTAATCAAGATGTAATTCACTCCCATGCTAGCGTCCCAAGCACGATAATCACCTTTCAAAAACGCATCACATTGCGCTTCGTATGCAAGCTTAACGTTGGAGGGCGATAGTAACGGCTCCGAATCGAGACCGAATGCCGGTCCTGACTGCAACATCGTAAGCAAAAACACCAACGCAATGGCGGACGATAGCGTAAATCTCAAAGCGCCAGTCACCTTAGTTGCCTTTTCGTTCCATGAAAGGAGCTGCCGAGCACCGTTCCAATGCCATTCCACTTGTTTACTCCCCTCGGGCACCAACCCCCTCGTATGCATTCACCTAATGAGGCTTTTGTTGCTCTCGCGATGCACCCAGCGATAACGATAGCCCAGGAGTTCCGACGCCTACACCGAGCGTTGTTCCAGAGGGTGACCACGATGCTTCAACGCAAGCGCCACCCCCGCAGATCTGTATCGATTTCGTATTAGGGTCATTCATAGTTTGGGTTGATGTCCTGCCGGCACCGGGCGAAATTATGCCGACCGTGCCACTTATACCGAGTGTTGATTTTGCAAGCCCAGTAGCGCCTGAGGTGGTCAGTGAGTCGCTATGATTTTGTAGGCCCGTCGCGAGCCTAACTAACGAAGCACCCGACTGCCCGCTGCCATTTATCGCACCAACCGCGTTGCGGAAATCGTGACCGTTTGATGTGTGCCCAGCACTCACGGTGGCAAAGCCAGCGTTGACTGATCCTTTTGCGTAGAAATCGGTGTTGGTCGGTAACGTGACTCCAGCGCCCCCACATTTGTTCACTGCGCAGGCATATGCAACTTGCCCCGTATCGTATCCGCTGGGGTCCTCGAACTCGACCGGATTGTTATCGTTCCACATGAAGGGCTTCTGCGACATGGGGTCATGCACGTCGCCGGCGTACGCGTCCGGCGTCAGCCACTGCCCGCTGGTGGGATCGAAAGTACGTGCGCCTTGAACAAGTCCTCCGACCATCGCGTAGCCGTCCCCGCGGCTCATACCAAACGTCGGGGCCATGGGCGGGCAGGCGTAGTTATGCTGGCTAATGGGGTGGCGCCCAATAAAACGATCATTATCATGGCGGCACCGCCCGATATGGCGCAAATCAAGGCAATCGTTACCGCCATCGACACTGCACCACCGACACCGACGCCGAAACCACGGTACCCAGCGGAAGCCGTGCGTGTAACACAACGCAACGTCAAGCAAGTCGCGCACGCGGTCGCCAATGAGGCTCCAAACGTCAAGGTCGCGATTTCGGGTAGCGAGATCTTGTTGTCCGGCCCTTCCGACGATGTTGACCATGCAAAGCAGCTCATTGGCGAGCTCGACGTACCGCAGATGGGCACGCAGTACACACAGGTCTATCGCCTCAAATACGTCGACGCCGGATCGGTCGCCGAGTTGTTCCAGCGGTCGTTTACCAACTTGCCGCTGGCCGTCGATGCAGATCTCAACGCGATCACCGTGACGTCGAATCTTACGACTCAGCGTCGAATCGCCGATGCAATCAGTCAGCTCGACGTCCCGCCACCGGGGGCATCGGGCGGCGAAGGCAGTGGCCCAGCCGCGTCAGGTGTCCAGGTCGTGGAGCTAAAGGCCGCCGTTCCGGGATTGCAAGGTGGCCCTTCGACGACCGCGACCGACATTGCGAATACCGTCACCCAAGCGCTCCAAGGTTCAGCCTCGGACCTGCACATCATAGTGCCGCCGAACTCTACGGAGCTAGTGCTTACCGGTAGTCCTTACAGTATCAAGTTGGCCAAGGAGCTCATTGACAAGCTCGACCAGCCGCAGACCATGGTGGCGATGGATACGGAAGTACTCGAAGTCGACGAAGGGACGGTCAAGCAGCTTGGGCTGCAGTTTCCAAGCGCGGCCATTGGGACGACGTTCAGCGAGGTGCCGCCGCTCTATCCGCCTGGGAATACCTATCCGGGCGCGGGGCAGCAGATCCCGTATCTCAATTTCTTTCCGCTTATTCGCACTCCCATCTCATTTTCGGCCCAGTTGAACTTCCTCATCGCCAACAACAAGGCCAGAATCCTCGAGGACCCCCGGATTACGACGGTCTCGGGTCGAACCGCCTCGTTGCGCGCCGGCGAGACGGTTAACATCCTGACGACGACCGGTGGCGGCACGGGTACCGTAGCTACGACGCAGGTCCAGAGCTTTCAGACAGGGGTGACGCTGGACATCACGCCAGTCGTCAATGACGGCGACTACATCACCGTTACGCTGCATCCGTCGGTCAATTCGATTGCGGCCATCAGTGCAGCCGGCGTGCCGAACATCCAGACGCGCGATACGACCACCACCGTTGGCCTGCACGACGGGCAGACCATCGTGATTGCAGGACTCATCGAAGACCTCGACTCTCGCTCGGTCCAGAAGATTCCGTTTCTGGGGGATTTGCCGTTAATTGGACGCGCGCTCTTCACCTACCAGAACGTGCAGAAGACGCGTAACGAGCTCATCGTCACGGTAACGCCGCACATCGTGCGGCCCGGAGACACCGGCGCGATCGGCAGCACTAAGCTGGGTATTCCGCGTCCGCAAGGTTTGCCGACGCTGCCGCCCGACACGCAGTTGCCAGCCCCGCGTCCGATCAGCCGCGAGGCGCCGCCTCAGCCATCGGCGACTCGTCCCCCGCCAGCTCCGGAACCGCAACCTGTGGTCGTACCGACGCCGGCCGTTCGCCCACAATCGCACACGCCTCCACCCGGCGGCGTAACAGCTGCGAAACCTTCGCCCGCAGCATCGCCCCTCGGTCCGACTCCGGCGCCATTACCGTCCGCGTTCTCGCAAACCAACGTCTACACGTTTGGTCAGGCTCCGCAGAACAACTATGCGGCAACCAACGCTGCACCGCAGATCTTCTACGTCCAAGTGTCACCGTCGGTCGTGAAAAACGGTCAGTCGATGGTCATCTCGGCGATCACGACGACGAACGTGGCGCAGCTCACGTTTGGTCCGAACTCACTCTTGCCGATGGCAACGCTCCAAAGTATTGGGGCAGGGCAATGGCAAGGCAGTTTCCCCTTCTCGGCGGCGGGCTTACCGATTGGTCAAGCCTCCGTCTCACTTACCCTTACCGCCACGACCTCGATGGGCGGCAGCGTTGCTCTACCAATCCCCTTATCGTTGCTTAGCCCCTGAGGATTGCAAACCCGATGATACGACGCAGACTTACTCGGTACTGGATCGCTTTCATGATCCTTGCCGCCTTTGCCGCGTGCGCAAAGCTGGACCTAGGCGGAGGTGGGAGTGGGCCAATACCGACCCCGACATCCTCCTCAACGACGTCGCCGACGCCAGGCGTCTGCGGGACGCCGACGAGTAACGCAAACCTTGTCGTGGTTGCGATGGGTAACAACATCGGCCCAACCTCAGACCCCAACTACAACACGATCAACGGTTATACCGTCGTCGAAGGCGGCAGCTTCTCGAGCCAAGCGATGCTGATCGACAAGTGGCTTAGCCAGGGCGTGCTGGCGCCGATCACATCCAAAAACGTGTTGCAGTTCACCAACGTTGATTCGGGCGGCGCGCTCCATTCGGCCGTTGGGTTTAAGGGTGACTCGTTCCCTAAAGCTCCGTACACGTTCCCGACTGCGGCGGCCTCCCCGACGGCAACCGCAGTAAGCTCGAGCAAGTTCTGGTCGACTGGACGCATCGATGCCCCCGTCAGTCAGCAGTGCTACTCGCAGACCTTCACGCTAAGCCCTGGAATCTATTACTTCGGCGATCTCGACTACTACAATCTGTCGAACTTCCGCGACGTGCTGATCGTCGCGACGCCGGGCCCAAACGCGAGGCGCTCTGGCTGGCGATAGGCGCGCCAGGCAATTCCGAGCCGGCGCCGTCAAGAGACCATGGTGACGGAATGAATTGGATTCGATGGCTTAGTTTAAGGTGACGTAGCCCTATAAATGCGGCCTGCATGGAACCAGTCGCAGCTCGATGAGTGGTCACTTCGGGTGTCTTGGCACCTTCGGCAGCGTCTTTTTAGTATCGAGAATAGAAATTATCGCATGTAAGGGAACTAAAGCCCGCGCAAACAGTGATCATTTAGGATGGCGTGGCGGAATCAAACCCTCAACGAACACCAGACGGCAAAAGACGCGCGCGATGCAGAACGGCGCGCGATCGATGCATTTCGCGAGCGTTGCGTCGAACTAGGGACGAACTTTAGAGCGTAGCTTCGTCAGAATAAGATCCTCGTGCGAGGGACGGCCAAATGACGTTGGGCTTGCGGTCCATTCCGTTGCTTGGCTGGTAGGGGGTCGAGTGGAGTGCCATTGGCTGCTCGACCCCCTTTCAGTGGTAAGCGCTATGCGAGACTAGCGCCTAACTCGTTTTTGCGCGCCTGACACTAGCTTGTAAGTAAATCCCCAGGTTCCCGAACCGAGGTATGCCAGGCCGCAATTGGTGTTTGAATAGTCGATTACGTCTATGTTGTCTCCAACCACAAGCAGGTCACATTCGTCCTGTGGTATTATGGGGTTATCCGTGGCCTTAATCGATACCGATTGATACGAGCATGGATTTCCGTTTGGGTTAAAGTCAATCGGAATTACACTGCCGCCATGAATTGTGCCAGAAGATGGCGAGTACGGTACTGGATTGCATTGCGAAGAAACTGTAAACGTTACTGTGCGATCGCTGCCGTTTGATGCAACTACCGGTGGCGGCTCCCATATCAGGCGCTTGGCGGCTGGATTCGTCGGAATTGTCGAACCGTTCGGAGATCCTTGGCTCAGGTTCGACTGACAGCCTGCTGCGACAATCAATGCGGAGATTGCAAGAATGTATTTCACGGGTTCCCTCCGTTGAAGTATTAAGAGTAGTGATCGCAACGACCAGACTGAGTTAACTTCGGAGGATTACGTTTTAGGGGAAAGCTCTGCTAGCCGAGAGTTTTACGTTTGTCCAAAGCGCGAACTTTGAGCAGTGCCGGCATCGCGGCGTTGCTCATCGGACTTTTTGCCCGTAATCGGGTGGTGCGGATCGAACTTGCCATAGCGGACACCTCAATGCGGTCGCGGCATCGGCTTGTTTAGCCAGCTTAGATTGGCATCCTGCCCGGCTAGAACGCGCGAGGCCTCGGCGTTGCGCCCGACCCTTCTCCGAAACCGAGTCGTCAAAGCGCAGCGACGGGAACATCCTACGAACCTGGGTTGCGCCGAGATGATAAAAAGGGGGAAGGCACTTTAAATCGAGATCCCTTTTTGTTTGAGTTTTGAAGGCTTTGTAAGGCAGTGCTTGACTTTATTGTTGTGAAGCCGGCTTGTAGGAAGCGCCTTCAACCAGGTCGGCGGTTGTGAGGCCCCCTTAAACCTGTACTTGAGGTGAGGGTCACCGGTGTGTAGGTGTAGATATCGATCTGACCATACTGGAAGTTGCCCACCACAAAGCTCTTGGAGTCGTGGTTATTATCGATTCCGGGCGAGGTTCAATTTCGGGCTAAGCCTTACGATCTCGCGCGCGAAGACTGCCCAGTGCTCTGGCTAACCTCGACAACGCTGATGCTTGGCTCTCGACTTGATCGGAGAATGAGGCGAGCGCATCTAGGGCCCCGGTTTTGACAGCACGTTCAATGCGATCGTCAATCGCCACGGGACCATCATGAGTGTGACGACGCAATTCAGCGACGGCGAGGATAGCGCCGCCCAAGGCCGTGTGCACGAAGGACGTCTCGTCGCTGCCACCACAACCCGTTGTACCGGTAACAGGCCCCCATGGCTGTGCTGGCAGCTCGGTGACCACCTCAGATGGCAAGATCGACCGCAGCGAACTACTCAGCATACCAAAGCTTATCGAGGGTTGGACGGCATCGACCATGATCTGACCCAGCCATTGTGCGCGATCGGCAGGTGCGTTGTGAGCGATATCGCGCAGAGGCTGCATCAGAAGCGCGGACGTTACGGCTTGCGTTAAGCGTCTAAGCGCGAAGTGTGGAGGAGCCAGCCAATTAACGACGTTGTTGTAGTACTGTTCTATATTCGCTAGAATGCTTTGTCCGCCGGAATCGGATCCCTTGAAGCCAAGATTTCTCGGGTCACCTACGGGAGCTACCGGATCCCCTTGGAGGTTAAGATCGACAAAATGGTGGAACGTTGATTCAACCACAATTCTGCCTTTGCCGAGGATCGAACCGTCGTACACGCCGATGGCGCCGAACATTTGATACGGAGAGATTTCTGAATCGCCAAAGTGTACCCCGCCTAGTTGCTGGCGAGGAGTCACAATACTCGCGCAGCCATTCGTATAAGACCACGCAATTATTTGAGGCTTAACTTGTCCATTGGCCCCGCTCGGGTACTCGACGAATTCTTGATTCTCAAAGTGAAAAACGCTGCCATACCTGTTAGGCATTACGTCAGGCAATACGACTTCGCCCTCGTGCATATGATCGGCAAATGCGAGAATGGGTCCATTCGGTCCCTGAAGCAGCGGATGCAGCAGGCTCGGATTGAGCGGATACACGGAGGGGTCGTAACACATGTTCGTCGTGTGCAGTGGGCTGAGGTACTGGGGAATATCGTCCGACTGATTGTCGAACCACACAGACGAACTCGGTAGCTGAAGAAACTTGCCGGGATTGTCTGGGTCCGGTCTCGATGTATCTCCTACGTTTGACTGCGTCGTATCAAGACGGCTTCGGTTACCCATGTTGGTTGGCTCAGGGGCTATGGGCTCACCTAATGGTCCAACCGTTGGATACCACCATAGTCGCATCGACCTAACTCGTGGAAGACTTCCCGCAAGCGACACTCCCAAGCCAGCATGGTCTCCTGCGGCGAATACTCCCCCGCCCGATTCCATGAAGCGGGAGAGCGCGGCCAGCTCTTTTGGGCCTAAGACCGACTCCCTCTCGGGCTTTGTGGGATTGCTCAGGTCCGGCCTGATTGAATTATAGCCGATCAGCCATACTTCATCGACGCCAGCCAGAGTCTGATCAGAGAATCGAAAGTTCTCAATATCTGCCGGCGACTTTGCGCCAGAATCGGAAAATGGGTCTGTCTGCCTGTGTGCTTTTGTAATGTCCGCGTTCAGTACAGACAGAAGCTGCGAAATGGAGAAATAATTCAGGTCGGACGTATCCGGTTCCGCATACGAAAAGCCGAAAAAAGGTTCTATCGGGAGCCGGTCTACTAACATCAAAATGTGCGGTTTGGACATCGGTGTTGCCCTTCGCGTTTCTGCCCGCACCCTTCGTAGAAGTCGTGGGGCGCGGCTGCAAGCTAATCTTACATCGCGCGGCACCGCTCGACAATCCGCCCGCAACCCAGTTCGGGCCTACTTTGGGCCAGCTTCGCATGGAACACGCCTGCGGCTTCGACGGGACCTGCCTTGGCCAGACAGATCCACCGAAAGCAAGAGGCGGCCGCCTAAACGAGCGTGCTAGAGGCCGACCGAGATCGATGGTGTTCGATTGAACCGCGGCTATTTCCTGAATATCTACCCGACACCGCGCAACGACACGACTCGCTTTACTTGGCCCGGCCCCCGCTAACGCTTGTGCTGATACTTGGGCTGATGCTGAAGCTCTTACTTACGCTTTTACTTGACGATAGCGGGCCGCAATGGACAACGGCGCGGATTACGCGACATGACTCCTGCGTGAGTCGGTCGATGCGCCAAAAGCCGCCGTGGTTATCCATCACATAATCATAGCGTAGGAATAACTGAAAAAACGCCACCAGAAGTGCGATCAGCGCCAGGGCGCTCAGGATGAAAGCTAAGATCCGCAGTCCGCGCTGCCCCGAACGTTCAGCGACCGATGCATGTGGTTCGATCATATTCTCGCCCAGCGAGCAACGCGTGCTGCGATGCTCGTCTACTCCTTACAAATGACGGGTCGCTCCATTTCAGAGCGACCCGTTCTCCCCGCACTTCCCAAGCGTTCAGGAGTAACAAAGGAGAAACGTTTCCGTTCGTTCCGCCGTTCCGCTGGCCTCTCGGCGATTTCGGATCATTTCATTCGATTTGCGAGCGATAAGGCAACGGTACGTTTGTAATGATTCGTTTGTACTACGAGGTCTCGGCTATTCCGGAAAACGAGCTCCACGCCGCGCATGATGACGCGATTTCCGCCTTTTCCGACCGCACGGGGCCAGCCATAGAATCGCTGCGCTCCATCCGAAGAAATACCAGATGTTGCACTGGTCGCGCCTGAGATTCTTCCGGGCGAGTTAGCACTTAGTTTACGCACTCGTGCGGCGCCACTGGCGCTCAGCGAATCCGCCAATTTTGCGAAGCAGATAGCGAGGGCGAGCTGCTTGTGGGGTATTGAGAGCAGAGATTGTCGCAAGTAAAGGCCCCCCACCTAGTCGGATCCGTCCTCAAGCACGTTTAAGCGAACCTTTAAGCGCGGCCGATTGGCGGCTTCGGGGTGCGAGGGCTTACGGACCCGCGGCTGCGCCGAAAGGCGTCGATAGACCGGCTGTGAGTGTCAACGGTAAGCCTCCGAGGCCAGCGGGCACGACGACAACGGCTGGAGGAGGTCCGTGACCGATGCCAAGGTAGGCAAAGGGAATATAAAGTGTGCCGTTTGAGTCAGATGTCATAAACCGACTTTCCATGCCTGCTTGATAGTAGGACACGTTCTGGCGCCCTGGCATCCATCCCGGCACATCATAATAGTTGATCTCGAACGCTCCGCAAACGGCGAGAAAGCCGGGAACAAACGCGAGACCACCATACGTATTGCCCGGACCGACGACGCCGGGAACGGTGCTGCACGACGGTAGAAGCGGCACGCAGTGCTCCACGGTGCCATCGCTCACATCGGCGTAAAGGCCCGAACTATCGACTGCGATTCCGCCAACGGGTGACGCAAGCGTGACGAATGTCGCGATAACCGGCGGCGCCGGTCCAGGTCCGAACTCCACTATCGTGTTGTTATCAGGGTTCGCGGCGTAGAGATCTCCGGCAGCGTCAAGTGCCAGGCCCTGCGGCTTGTCTAACCTGCTACTCTGGATCGTGTATTCCAGTGCCGTCGCCCCGCTGTTATAGACTTCGACCTGATTCGACTCCGAGGAGGCGACGTACACGTACCCACTTGCGTCCGTCACGACGCCGTGAGGTTTATCGGGGACAGTAGTACTGCTCGGCGTGGGATTCGGAACACCTGCTGGATAGACGAGCAACTTGCTCTGACTCACGTCGGTAACGTAGATGTATTTTGGACCGAGGGCAAGACCCACCGCTTGCGCTCGAGTCAGCTCAGGCGTTGGTCCGTGACCCGGCGAGCATGCAGCTAAGATCAGTGCAGCCAAGGCTAAGGAACCGCACAACGCTCCGTCGACGCTATCCTTTGAAAATCTCACTTATCGCGCTCCTCTCAGAATGACGGCTAGCGCTCATGTCGTTCTAGCGAGCGTGCTCGATATCATCGCTTCTAGCTGCCTTCTCTCGTTCTTCGGCGGGCATGATTGTCGGCGCAACCGTTCATTCGGATTGCGCTCTCCGCGAGCCCGTAATCTGAAGCTCGCCGCCCATTCGTCCCCTCTCAGCGGGCATGTACAGCATTCGCCGCAGGTGAGCGTTGCCGGCTTTTGACGGCCACGCCGATATCGACTTTCCCGAATCGAAACTCGCGCGGGCAGGTGAACGCCGCTAACGACTTGGCGCTTCGAAACTCGCTGAGGTTCGGAAGCTCACCAAGGATCGTGACCGCGAGGCGTTCGCCAATGCCGGGGATCGACGTCAAGGGCTCACGCTTCCGACGCAGACTTGGATCGTTGTCAGTAAACGAACGAATTTGTGCGTCGATCTCATCGATATGGCAATAGAGAAACGACAACGACGCCTCGATCTACGAACGCACGTCACCGAGCCGGGTGCGCAGAGCCGATTCGACTCCTGAACCCGCATTTCGTCCAGCGCTCCGCGCCGGCGTGCCAGACGACGCAAGTCTCCTGTCCTACGGCACCTCGGCTGGCGTAAGCGCAACTCCTTCGATCAAATCGCCGCCGCTCGGCGGGCTAAGCTGCCCTTCGGCGTAACCACCCTGCGGATACGCGTATTCGAGCGAACCGTGCGGTTCCGCCGTGTAGATGTGCGTGCCGTCCTCCGTCAGGGCGAAGCTGGTGACGACCGCTGAGTCGTGCAGCGTCTGCTGCGACAGCAGCTTCAGTCTCACGGAACGCTGTCTGGGAGGAGCAAAAACGTCGAGCGTCGTTCCCCTCGTCGGACCGCCGCTGTCTATGGTCGCGACGTTTCCGCGCGGGTCTACTTGAACGCCGGCCGGGAAGTTGATGCTCACGCTGGGGCGGAGTGCTTCGAGCTTCGTAGCGCTGCACTCGCCTGTGACGACTCCGAGCTTGGCGGTCGTGTACGCGTTTATTCCTGCGACGTAGAGCGTTCCGTCTCTGGCAAAGGCCGCGGAAAGCGTCCGAGAGATGATTGTGCCCCCGCTGACCGTCGCGCACGGCGACTTGTCATGGGCGTTCGCAAAGAAAGCGACGCTCCCGGGGCCGCCGCACCGCGTGCCGCTTGCCTGACAGATGTTGACCAGTGCGACGGTGCCGTCTTTGGCGACGGCGGTGTCGACCGGCCACTCGCCGGGGTCGGGGATCGTCCAGGCTGGTTTGTTGCGATATGGCGGCGCGAAGACCTCGACGTTCTCATCGATCGTATTCGAGACGTACAGATTTCCGGCGATATCCGTTTCGCACATCACGTTTCCGACGTCAGCAAGTATCCTAAGAGAGGCTGCACCGAATTCGTTCCAAGGACGGAAATACGGATAGAACCATTCTCTAGTATTTATTGGCTGCCTAATTCGCCAGCTATAATCGACATATCGGTGGTTTGCTCCAAGATCGTTGGCGGTAGCTGCAAGGCATCTTGCGCCAAGAGCGGCATAGGTAATTTGGTCACGAACTGAGATAATTCTTACGGGTCGAAGGGCTCCGCCGCCCTTTGGAATGTCCGCCACAGGACCTGAGTCTGGCGCGAAGCGCCCCTCGGCTAAGTCGGCTCTAAGTTCGTTGAGAAAATCAGCGGTGTTGAGATCGAAAAGTTTTATCTCATTAGGGTGGGAAATCCCAAGCGCTGTACGGCGCTGCTTGATCAGATGGAGGGCGTTGCTCAGCTCTTCCAAGCCTATCGGCAGTCGGGCAGGCATAGGCTTTACAATTGGACAGGCAGCGCCGATTGCTTTCCGCTATTTTGGAACCGCGCTCCGGCCGCCCCGCCTCCGTGACCTGCGTTTAACCAAGCGGCGCGCATCTCGGCACGTTTTGCCTACGCGCTCTCAATCGGCTCCGCCACTTCGATGCTGTATCGTAAATAGCGGTGGTGCCTACAGAACTTCAGGCTTTTGCGCGGGAGCGGTTCCTTCCAGTAGCCGCATGCCGGGCGCCCCCAGGTGTCGCGCCTCGCGGCAATCGGCTTTGGCGCCTCTCGGGCAAGCCGCCGCATTACGGTAATCCGGCGCAGCTGCGCGTGGCCCAGTCGTTGGCGATCTCCAAGGCAGGCAGCCTCGCGGAACCATGCCATCAGCGTCGTGGCGAGGAGGCCGGCCAGATCGGATCGAGGCGAGCAATGCCATCGCGCGGTCGTGGAACATCGCCGGATCCGGATTCTCCTTGAGCAGCAACTCCAGCGCCCACACATCGGCCTTCAGGCGCCGCGGTTCGAGCAGATCGTAGATAAACGACTGGCGCAGTCGGTCGTCCGTACGGAGCAGCCCCAGATCGGGATCGAGTCCAGCCGCCTCGCAGGCGAGCCGCGTTTCCATTTCGAGCAGCGTGTAACAGTAGTTCAGGAGCGCGTCAAAACGGATCGGTGGCTTCGCGTGCGCGATGACATCTCAGGGGCTTCGGGGGTACAATATCGCGCTAGGTCCCAATCGACAATCAGCCGCGTCCCGTTCGGCCGAACTCGAGGCACTTCAGCCCGATATGGAGCACGCGTGCGGCTTCGACCGGAGCCAGCTGCACAGCGACGAGGGGGCGCCGATTGGCGAGGTGGCGACGGAGCCCTGGGCCGAGGCCGCTTCCGAGATTGCGGTGTTGATGGTAAGATGGAGCTAAGGCCATTTCAAGCGCTTCTCTGAAGCGTTTCTTTGAAAGGACGGTGGGGCGACGCGCATCCAGATAGTGCGGCGATTTAACGTACGCCTCGCCCGCATTACTCTTCTTACCAGCGTTATCTTGGCTCTCGCGCTTTCGGCAGAGACCATCGGCAGTGCGTGCCCGCAAGTGTACCCACCACCTCAGCCCCCCGGCTCGGGCATGTATGCGCCAGCGAAGTACCATTGGTACATCAGCTATATGTTCTCAGACGATCCCAGTCTGAACGCCCAAGCGCTTCAGCTAGATTCAGCCGCATTGATCGAACGCGAACGTTGTAATTCGATTGGCGCCACTGGAGGGTCGGGAACAGAGTACCTGACCACGTGCGAAGTTGCGTTCCGTGAACGGGTCGCAAGCATCCCATCAGCACACTTTTTTCTTGGGTTTTGCGCGAGTGGTCAAGACTGTCCACGGGCTAAACACGTTGGGGACATACCCTTAGAGGACGCTATTAATCCGAATCTAGACCATAAGTTCGAACACACGGCTTTTCATCGGACTGCGGCCTTAGGCGTCTATTCGACCGCCGAGGCACCATGCAAGTTTGTTGATGACGAGACTAGCGAAACCATTTCATACCAGCTCCCCGACGCTACATGCACAGCTGCTCAATCGCTTATTGCTACAGCGGAGAGTACAGCAGCGTCGACGCCGGCCGTTACTTCGGCGAATGCGTTCACGCCGCGTAGCGCGGTTTGCACGCGCAAAGACGCAGCCTTCCTAGCTTCGTGGAAAATCGTTGAAACAAAGCAGAAGATATTTTGGTATGCTGCGAGTGCGCAGTTGAACTTCCAGCCTGAGAATCCAACCGACGAGTTCGACTGCTTTTACTCGTCTGATTTCGGATACATCTTGGACGAGTATGGTCACGATGAAAACCAAACACCCAAGTACTTTTACGAAGCAACTGTGGCTTTCCCGCGAGACATAGGCGTCTACGAGGATCAGTCTCTTTTACAGACGCATCTGACAACTGGCGCTGACGCCATGTCTTTTCTATTCATTGCTTCGAATAAGAACTCGCCCCACTATGGTTTTTCCAAAAAGGGCTGCATTGCAGCTACGTACATCAATTTCGATAGCCCTGACGCGCGACATGAAGTTAGCGAGTATATAAAACAGAGCGCGCCGACTCACTGATGCTATGTGCAAGCGCCCAAGGGAGAGTTGAGCAATCGCGCGGCGCGGCCGCGCTCTGGAGAGATGGCAGTGCGTAGAATGTCAATAATTGGGCTTGTGATTTGGGTTTCATTTTTGTGCACGGGGTGGGCCCATGCAGACTGCTGCGCGAATTGGGCTGAGTTTGCGGCGTACTGCCGCGGCCAAGGCGGCATTCCCACTCCAGCCGGACCGGGGAATCCCCAACCAACTTGCGACCCCCCACCGGTGGCGGCGCCTTCGGGTGGGGCACCCTCGGCCGACGGCTACACCGGCGCAGTCGACAATATCGTGACCGGCCTTGTTCGCCTCCTTTTTGACTGGATGTTTGGAAGCCCAGGAAGTGCGGGGCCTAATCCGGTAGTGGAGCAAGCAACGTCGCTGAACAACGCCGGTGTCGCCGCATTTCAGGCGGGGGACTATGTGAGAGCGGCGACTTTGTTCGAGCAGGCCAACGAGCTGATGCCTAACGTTCCATACATTGAAAAGAATCTAAGCAATGCAAAGGCTCGCGAGCAACTGCGCAAGCTTGATCAGCTGAATGCATTGGCTGATCCCGCTGCTGAGAGTGTGGATGCTCAAGCTGATGTCGCGCGCCCGAGGCCATGGTATCCCCCCAATTCTGCAACAGCTCCGTTTCCGGTGGCCGTAATCGACATCCGCCAGATTTCAAACGGATGCGGTGGCGGCGACATCAGCGCAAAGGACCGATTCCTTGACACTGCAACGTTTCTGGAATCAAACAATCCGCTCGGGAACCGCTATGTCGTCAATTTTCGCGCAGCCTGTAACCTGCATGACGCCGGGTACAGCGGAGCCGCGGTTCGCGACGAAATCAACGGCGGCTTCGTGGACTATTTCGGGTGGAACAAAGATCAGGTCGATGCGAAGTTTCTCGCCGACTTGCGTAAGCTTTGCGAAGCGCAGATCCCGCCCAGCGCCCCCGTCGCGCTATCGGATTGCAAGAACAACGGCGGAAAAACGTCCGCCGGCGCGATCACTTACTATAGCGGTGTTGACACATTCGGCCACATGTTTTGGGAGCGTCGCCCGAGTCTTACTGGCAGGTGGGTCGCTACTAGCCCAGACGGATCCTCGCTCTGGGAGGTCGAGCAGACTGGACGGTCATTCACAGCGCGATGGAGCAGCATAGGCCCTAGCGCAGTACCAGGGGGTGTTTTCGTGGGGACTCTGATCACACAAGACAAGGTAAGCGTCATCAAAGGAGCCATGACCGAGAGCATCGCGGGCTCGAAGACGACGCGGCCCGCAAACATCACCATATGGAAGAACGATCCCAATCGCGCGATAATGTCCGACGTCGTGTTGTCTAAAGAGCAAGCGCAGTAGCTCGGGCATTAGTCCCACTAGCTAACCACAGCACGCGGACGGCCTGGCGAACCGGGAGTTCCAAAGCACTTATGTAGTATCCCGCGGTGAAATCCACCGTTGCCGTCAGGCGCTGAAACGTGCTGCGAGGATCGGCGGCTAACCTCCAGCCTGACTCGCGAGAAGTGAGGTTATCGCTATCGAACCACATACGAGATTATGAGGTCGAGGCAGTGGTTTGGTTGAGTTACGGGCTGATATGCGAACATTGGTCCGGTTCCGGGAACGTGAGCCGCTTGCCAATCGCCCAATTGCGCCACGGACCTGACAAGTATCTTGCAAGGCATTCGTCGCAGCGTTCATTCCTAAGGTTTTGCAGGAAAGCCGCCTGGGAGGCATCATCGGCAAAGCGCCGCAAGAAATTTGCTCTTGCAATAACCTGCCGAATTCGGTAGAGGCCGAGGTGTTGAAAGGACTTATTAATCGCAGCTACTGATACACCGTCGTCGTAGGCCGCCATGACCTCGCCCTCGATTCTACGTGTCTCCGCTTCACGTGCGGCGATCTCGTCAGGGGTTGCTGCAGGCGGCCCATGGCGCTCGCAAATAAAAGCCGCCTCCGTCTCGTAGTCGGGAAAGTCACGTCGACTAAACATCGCTGTTCTTTTCGCCGAAGACGGGTTAGAACCCCACGCATGTTCTTGCCTGCTTCTGCCCTGACTGTCGCTTTGTAAATGTCATAATAACCTCGGTCCGCATTCGAGCCTCCAGTCTACGCTCCGAGGTGCCTCCCGGCGGTGGAAGATATCGGCGACTCGGCGCTAACTCCCGTTCTGCACAAGAAATTATATCAAGGCCTACATGGGACGCAACCGCTTGAAAGACGTCAGAATTTCTAATGAAAACCCCGCGTAAGCATGAGTTCCCCACCACGAAAACTGCTCTGCCATCATCTTTGAGGACGCGGTGTGCTGCTTTTAACGCTGCATAAAGGTCCAGAATATAACGATCTAACATGCGTTGTTGCGGCCTTGGTAGTTGTGGCATATTCTCAACCCGGGCCACGACACGTTTGATTAACCGCTCATTTCCGGCTTCTCCAGCCCGTTCTGCCCCAACACAGGCTGCGCGGATTCGAGTCAACGTCGCTATTTGATAGCCAAGCCAGACGAGTGTCAGTTTGTGGCCTCGTAGATAATCGATCGCATTTAGGTATGGTGGTGAGGTTATAATCCCGTCGACGCTTTTTGCCTTTATATCGGAGAGCTTTCTTCCATCTCCTAAGCGAACGATCGCGCCACCCTTTGGAGGCTGTTCACTAAGAACACTGACGACCCGTTTAAGCGCGATCTCGAAACCGCGCAGCACATCGAATTCATTGTATTGTTCCTTCCGGCGATGTGGCCTGCTGTGAGAGACATCGTCAGCGCGGGATGCACCACCTTCCTTTCTTATGATGATTCTGCTGAAGCAAATCCTCAGCGCATCGCTAACCGATCCATTGAGCCTTCGTAAGCTGTAACTCAAACGGCGAAGATCGTTACGCTGTGGTGCGTAGAACCACTCATTGATGAACCGACGTGTGGGCTCATCATTATCGATCCAGGGAAGTGAAACTTTCTTCCGCTTGTCCATCGCAGCGCAACGATCGAGTAGTGCGAGACCCATTCTAAGCACGGCGTCCGTATCGACGGGCGTGTTCCAGACCTTGGCCATTAGAACGGCAAGGGGATCGAGATCATATCCGATCGCGAAATGGCCAGCTTCGGTTGCCGCCCGAAGCACGGTGCCTGAACCGGCCATAGGGTCCAGCACGACGGAACCCGCCCCCAGGTCCGAAACCGCGCGCAGAGCAATTTCAGGAGCCATCCGTGCGGGGAAGGGGTGTATGGACTTAGCTATGCCCACCGGTGCCTCAGAGGAGCCTCTGGTGCGTCATGGAGGGGCTATTCGAGACCGACGCCCTAAATGCCGGCGAAATTCCAAAAAAAAATCCTGTCTGCGTATCGGCTGATTCGTGCGGCTTAGATTGATCAGCCTACGATCCTGACCGCATCGGAAGCAATCCGAGCCCTTTAGCGAAATCTCTCGGGTCTTATTAAGAGGACGGTGCCTTTCGCGAAGGAATGAGCAGCGCTAAATGACCTTCTTGTCGGCGGGTTTTCAATGGCGCGAGCAGGTTTGACAAAAGCAGGCAGTCGAGCGCGAGCAAAAAAGGTGAGGCGCGTGAGCCGCAATACGAAGGTTCCGAAGGCGCCGACGGTACCGCCAACCGTCTCAGATCTCGGGCACGCTGTAGATCAGATAGAAGTTGTGGTCAGTGGTCATTTCTTGGAGCTCTTCAGTTCAAATCTGTATTCATCTCCCAATAAGGCTTTCGAAGAGCTCGTTTCGAACTCGTGGGATGCTGGCGCCTCCACAACGTATATTCGCGTTCCAGTTGATCTCGCCGCGAATGCCGCCACGATCGCGATTCTTGACAACGGCGAGTCGATGGATGCTAGCGGTCTCAAGCAGCTCTGGCGCGTAGGCACTTCAGAAAAGCCCGGTCTCAAGGCGCTCCGCGCACAAATAGGCAAGTTCGGGATCGGTAAGCTGTCCACGTATCTCCTTGCAGAACGCTTGACGTACATTTGCCGCGCCAAAGATGGCATCGTTCGGTCCGTCGAGATGAACTACAACGACATCGACCAAGCTAAGGGCGGCGGCGCAAATCTTCTCAATCCCGGGGGTTTGAAGCTCGAACTGCGGGAGCTTAGCTCCGCCGATCTAAATAGGCTGCTGAAGCGTATTCCGGAAAGCAACGAGCTTAAGGCACTTATCGACGCAGGCGTTCCACGCAAAGCGGCCCCCACTGACGACTATGTAAGTGAGTTCGGCTACCCTGAAGCGGAGCCGCCTAAAGACTCCGAGACGTGGACTTTGGTCTTAATGACGGCATTGAAACCAGCGGGACGGAAGCTTCAGCTAGGATGGATTCGATGGCTTTTAAGAACGGCGCTTCCGCTCGGTAACTCGATAGCCGTGGTACTCAACGGCGACGTACTCGAGTCAAGTAAATCAGACCTCGCAACGGAGCGTACCTATATCATAGGCCCCGACCTCGAGCTTGATTCCCTGGATGTGCGCTTTGAGGAAAGCGAGGAGCCGGTAGCGGTCACAGCTGGACTCGATCCAGTACCCCACATTTGCATAGCTGGCATCTCCGGAAAAATCACGGGAACGGTGACGCTTTACGATCAGCGCATTACAGGAAAGTCAGACGAACAAGAGCGATCGAATGGATTCTTCATAAATGTCTTAGGCCGTGTCGTCAACGCTGGGCCAGATGGATATTTCGGTTTAGAAAATCTAAGTCACACGGTTTGGTCGCAATTTCGCGCATGCATTCGCGCGGACGGCCTAGATGGCGCAATAAGAGTAAATCGCGAGACGCTAACCGCGGGCAAGGAGCTATCGATATTCCGTGCCTTTCTCCGAGAAATGTTTAATCGGTGTCGGCGGGTGGCGGACAATCCGGACAACGTTCCTGGCTGGCCTACGGTTGGTGAGGAGTTAGCACAATCTTGGGGAGCCATTCCTTTGCGTTCTTTTAGCCGTGCGCTCCATCGATTTGCTGGAGACAACGCGTTGCCACCAACCATCCGTATTGAAGGGGTAACTGACCTTCAAGGAGCCCTCCAGCAGTTCGACGCCGATATGCGGGCGGATCCTGGTTCCCTAATAAAGACCGTCGTGTTTGAAAGGCTGGGCGTTGGCAAGCCGCTTTACAGCTACGATCTGGCCAGTCGTTTCATAGTCGTAAACTCCGATCACCCTTTCGTTTTGGAGCACGGCAACGCTGCGGCCGCACATAAATTGCTACAAAGCACTGCTGTCGCTGAAATTCTCTCTGACGCGTACCTTGTCGATATTGGCGTGGGTGACAGCCAGATCGCCGAGTATCAGTCGTACAGAGATAATCTCCATCGTATCATTGCGCAAATCACGCGCAGCAGCGGAATAACGATCGCTGCTCAGCTAATTGCCGCCACATCTGACGCCGATGCGTTGGAAGTATTGGCCCTAGAAGCCGTTAGGTACCTGGGCTTTACCGTCGAAGAAATGCGAGTTACAGGCAAACCGGAAGGCGTCGCGGTCAGTCCGGTTTCCAGCTCCAAGGTCGACCCGAAAAAGCCGTATAGATTCACAATTGATGCGAAATCGAGCCAGCGGGCTGTCGTCAAAACAAAGGATGTACACGTCTCGGGGTTAGCGGACCATCAAAAAACACATGGCGCTCATTACACGTTGATCGTAGCTCCGGATTACGAGAAGGGTCAGCTAGAACGACTGGCTCTGGTAAACAACGTTACGCCAGTTCGTGCACGCGATCTTGCCAAACTCCTTATGTTGGCCGCGACCACTGGACCGATCGACCTCCGTGAGTTCGAAGGCCTATTCGATCAGCATAACCCATCGCACGCAGAGCAATGGATAGGTGAGTTTGCGAGTCGCACTCTTGCAGAGCCGCGCCTATCATTGGACACGATACTCAGCGCCTTGAACGAATCGGATTTTCGGGAAGGTGAGCCAATCAACGTGAACGTGATCGTCGATCGCCTAAAGAGGAATAAGAGCGTGCCGAGGGTAGGCTCTATAACCAAGCACAACGTCTTAGCTGTTTTTCAAGGTCTTTCAGTGCTCGTCCCAGACTTGGTTCGCGTAGAAGATAATCGAGAATATGTGTATTTTGGGACGTCCGCGGCAAAGTTGAAGGAAGCAGTTCAACAGCAGATTGAGCGGGTACCACCCGCGTTCCGTTATGGCCTGGAAGTGCCTGCGTTACGAAAAGACCATAGCGGGCCGACGGATCTTAGCAAATCAGGTATCGCCAAAGCGAAAAGCTGACGTGGCTGGGCCTGGATTATCACAATACTACCGACGCTCGATATGGCATACAACAAAGTTTGCCAGATTACCCGACCCAAGGGACTGGTTAAAGCCATAGAGTCGACATTTGCGGTGAATGGTGTCGAAAATCCAGGGTTGTGCAATGAACTGTGTGAGCCAAATATACCGAGCCGTGAAAATCCAAATGCCCTTGGCGCTCGAGGGAGACGAACGTTTGGCGTAAATACTCGGCGCGCTGTCGAACCATCGAGAATTGGCCGTTATCGCTAGTGGCTGACGCCTTCATGGAGGCAGCTTGGCGGTTCTTCCGGCGTGTGACGGGCCGTTGCGTGAGCACCGGAGGCGCTGAGGCTACTGAAGGCAGCGAATCCTCGCCCTGCGCGAATGCCGCTCACCTATTCCCAAGTAGCGCTATCAGTTTCGACGTATGCGAGGATCGCCGGCCGACAGCTGGTAGCGATCCTGCCCGGCGCCTTTGCGCCGGAGCCTCACCTTGTTCTTAGCCTTCTGCGGAGGGCGATGCGATCGGCAGAAGTCCGTGCTACTTAGTCGACCTCTTGACGCGAATTAAAATGCTGATCGAAGCGAAATTGTATCGTGCGGAAAATGCGAACATTTTGCTCCCTTTTGAGCGTCTTTACGGAGCGGCTCCCAGGCAGCAGCGAGGTCGCCTGTAACCGCAAGACCTGCGATCAAGGCAGCGACCAGCACGCGGCCAAACACTGAAGACGAGACGTCGTTCAGGTCGACTCACTTCGCCGGCCTGTAATGACCGGTCAGCAGACGTCCTTCGCGGCGACGCTGGCATGGTCTTTGTCGAGAGCTTGCGCAGCTCGCTGCCCAGGATGTTGTACGTGTCGATCGTGTACCGCGAGGGACGGCAGTTGGGATTGTTTGTCCGATAGTTGGGGAAACGCGCGACGATTATGCCCCCAATGATCTTGACGTCCGGACTAATTGGCATAGCGTCAATCGCGAGCGCGCTAGTCTTGACGTTGTTGCCCCGGTTTTTCACGGCGCTCTATGCATCTCATGAGCGCAGCGCTCGAGAGCGCAAACGTGTCGTCCACCGAACCGGTCAAGCTCACCGTCCACCTTACTCCGACCTCTTAAGCGATTTGAACAGCCGCATTCAAAGCATCCAGTCCGGCAGTTTGCAGAACTTGGGGCAAGATATCGTCCTTTACCGGTTGGTTTTCTTCGCGAGGTCCCATTTCAGGATTCCAATTAGGCGAAATCACCCATTTTGTTTTGTCCCCGTCTTTTGGTATTTCGCGACTGCACCAAGCCGATTCTGCCGTTGCTTTAACGAAACCCTTGAAAGTGCCCTCGAAATCTTTGTCGGCAAAAAACCCGTGTGCCCTGGCGAACCTCGTCACAAGTCGCATGAACACACCCTTTCCCGTAACGAGGTTGGTATCCCAACCGGGAGGCGCGGGAAGTTTAGGAGACTCATGCATGACAGATTCCTTATCGGGGAAACCGGTCTCTGTGTTGATAGCAGCGTTTATCAGGTCTTTGGCGTTTCGCAGAAGTGCGCTCTTGCTGGCTGGGTCGGTTACTATCCAACCGATGTACGGTGAAAGGCCTCTCAAGAAAACACCTTCGTCACCGCTCCAGTAGCGGCCAGAGGTGCTGCCGTTACCCGGCCGCCATAAAAGCAGTGCCTTGGAACTGTCTTTGGAGGTGTATAGATGCCAGCACTTTGGTGCGCTGTTTTTATATTTACCAGTCGTCAACCACTCGTACTGCGCCGCAGCCCTGTTTTTGTATTCGATGATCTCCTCCTTGTTCTTGTCGGTGTTATCATCCAAATAAACTAGATCTGAAGCCAAATTTAGCATCCACGTATTCGTGATTGTATTCTTCTCACGATCATCACCTCCGCCCATATGGTTCCAGATGCCGCCTTCCTCTTCGTCGAAGTTCTTTAACATTCGCGTATAACAATACTTTATCTCGGTTAACAAGTTGGCGCGATCGAACGGGGCCGTCTCTGGAAACGGCACGGTATAATCGATGAGATCGCAAAAAAAGCCACCCCACCAACCAAAATCATCTACCCACCAACCTTCGGTTTTCCGAGTGTTATAGATTTCGTATCCATCTTTCATCAGCCTCATAGCTTTTTGTTTTCGAGCGGCGTCGCTGCAGGTATGCCAATATTGCGAGACGGCTTGGAGCGTATTAGCCTTTCGCCAAATGTCTCGAGACCAAGCTGACTTTTCATCATGCGAGAACGTTTTCTTCGTCTCGTCCCAGATCTCGCAGAGACGATCGAACACTTTGTCGCGACAGGCATGGAGTTCATAGTCATTGCATTCCATAGGTTTCTCCTTTGGGCGTCCTTGCGGTTTTCTGACTGGGGCGTGACCTGAGATGGGATTTTACGCAGCTGATAACTGTGAGGGTTTGGTAGTTGACCGTGGGTGGTTTGTCAGACAAGCGCGACCAGTGATTTTATGCACTTGCGAGATCTCGTTCTCGCGCTAAAAGGTACTCTCTCGGTGATTTGTTGCCCAGCGACCGGTGTGGGCGAATTTCGTTGTAGTCGCGTCGCCAGGCTCCCGCTTCGCTTCGAGCCTGTTTTAGGGTATCAAACCACGAGGGATTGAGCAATTCCTGGCGGACGCGGCCGTTGAACGACTCGACCAGCGCGTTGTCGGTCGGCTTGCCGGGCCGCGAGAAGTCGATGGCGATGCTGTTCCAGTAGGCTCATTGACGGAACTCCGTTGACGCAAACTCGCTGCCGTTGTCGCAACGCCAGCACTTGCGGTTTCCCGCGTCTTGTGATCGCGCGCTGTAACGCATTGATCACGTCCATCGACCTGAATCCGTAGGCGACCTCGAGGGCGATGCATTCGCGGCTGAACGGGTCGGCGAGCGTGAGCAGGCGGTAATTACGGTAGTTTCGATGCAACCGGTACTCGCCAATATGATGGCCTTCGCGTCCTATTTACCTACTATCCCGCCCTATTACGGCGTAACCACGACGCGGATCGCACCTTCAAGATGTACCTACCAAATCCAAAACGCTAGACACCGAAGGGGCCTGCGATGAACGTGGGCTGCTGCTCAAAGTCGGTCTACGTTACACCGGCACTTCACACCGGTACTGCGTTTCTTTACTGAGGCCCCGTTGGGTAAGAGCCAAGGCTACGCCCGACACCGCCCCGGAATAGTAAGCTGAACGACGTCGACAGCTTTCCCGGGGCTAGCCTCAAAAGGCCGTGTCAAGCAATTTCGCGAACGTGCTTGGCGCGGTCGGATCAGTTTCATCCATGCCGTGTCGTAGTTAAGAGTACTAGGCGAAGCCAACTTGGAGGTTGTTCGATGTGAGTCAGCCACTTAATAACGCGGATGCAGTTCGATACGGTCAATTTGTGTCAGCTGCATATACGATGTTTGATGAAAGCAGCTCCAATTTGACGCCGGCACCTAGCGGGATCCCGGAAGGCTGGGAACTCGCGGCCTGGATCCAGATGTCCGATTTTGCATTCGGAGATATCGAACCCAAGTTTTACGGCCTGATAGCGCAGAGTCAGATTGACCCGGCGCAGTTCGTCATTGCGATACGTGGAACGGAAGGTGCGATTGAGTGGTGGGACGACGCCGATATCGCATCCACTACATTCAGTCAGGTACCCACTGCAGGTCACGTCTCCGCTGGCTTTGACAGGATCTATAACACACTGAAAGTTGTGGACCGGGGTGGAGCAGAAACGGAACTCGCTCAGCCTGCCGTCTTAACCGGTTCCTTTGGCGACCAGGTCGCCGCCCTCGTCCAGCGCGCCGGGCGTAGGAGATCTGCGGGGAAGGCATTCGACCTGACGATGCCACGCGTCGTCGTGACGGGTCATAGTCTTGGGGCGGCCCTCTGTACCCTCTACGTACTCGAGAATGATGCCAAAAAGCTCATCGTTAGTCCGACCGTTTGTACGTTCGCTTCGCCGCGCGTCGGAAATGCCACGTTTGCTAACGCGTACAATGCGCTAGGCTTGACATCTTGGAGAATCGTCAATGCTCCCGATTTGGTCCCGAATCTTCCGCCGGACATCTTCGGCTATGTGCATGTCAATACGCAATATCTCTTCAGTTCTGCCGGCAAGGTCCGGTCAACGCTTGCATGCGCGCATGCGTTAGCAACGTATCTTTCATTGCTCGATCCGGAACTCAAACCTGATTCCAGTTGCGAGCCCACCGTCGTTGACGTGTCGATGGCCAAACCGGCGTGATGCCCTATGGTATCGACGTCGCCTACTATCAGGGGACCATCGACTGGAACCTTGTCGCAGCATCCAAATCCAATTTAAGTCCGTGAGGGTAATCGGCGCATCACGGCGGAGCCATGCCCCCAGCAGGGATACTTCTTCTACTCTCGGTCACGCGACGGGATCAAGACGTGATCAGCGACCTCGATCCTGAGTATCGAGAATTGAGTTTATCGCTAGCAAAAACCGGCGGCGCCGCAGCGCCGAATCGCGATGCGACGTGTCTAATTTCCGCGGCGGTCCGAGCACCAGACAGGCATGAAGCACGTCTGCGGCTTCGACCGGAGCCAGCTCTACAGCGACGAAGGGCCGCCGATCGGCAGCCTGGCCCCCGCCGCATGACTTATGCAGTACTAGTTTGGTATACCAAAGGGGCGGTCGCTTGTAGGAACCGATAAGACTTTTGTCGGACATGCGAGATACGGATAACCAACCGGACCATCGGCTCTTTCAAACGAGACAGGCCGGTACTGAGATAACTCCGACAATGATTAGGGCTGGCGAAGGCGCTATAGCCGACGCTGCCTAGGGAGAACATCATGAGACTCTCACCAATTGTATCTGCGATCGTGATTGCGCTGGCGGCGTTGGCGCTGACAGCCCAAGGCACGTCCGCTGCGACCACCTTGAGTGCTAACAGCCCCAAGATCAGCATAGCACCTGACGGAAAGGACTGCGCCACCAAGGGCGGCACACTCATCACGAACCAGTATGGCCACAAGACTTGCACGATGCCAACGAGCTGCAAAGTGATCGCGCCGGCGACTAGCGGGACCGATGAGTGCGCGAAGACCAACACCAAATCAGGGCCCGATCGGTGCTGCTGCTTGAACTGTTCGAATTCAAGTTTGCCTAAGTGTTCCTTTTGCTCGGATCCCAAGTCTTCGCGCTTAGGTCTACTAGATGACCGTCCGTGCGGCCCCGCCCGTAGCAACGCGACGCCCAAGTTCAGAACCGGAAGTTCCAAGGCCCTTATGTAGTAGCCAGCGGCAGGATCGGCGATTCGGCCGCGAGCCGAGCGTTACGCCGAAGGCTGGGCGGCACCGGAAGTTTGAAGGCCCTTATGTAGTATCCCGTGGGGAACGATACCGTTGTAATCTGGCACTAAAACGTGCTGCCCTGGCGAGTCTGCCGCGAGTCTTTCCGCCCCACTAGCGAGAAGTACCATTATCGCGAGTAGGGGCGAGTCGCACCCGTTCCAAAAACACGTTAGCGACTTTAACGACGGTTTGATCGGCCGCTACGGGGTGCGAGGGTCAACCAATCGACGTTGGTCCGCCGTCCATTCCGCACGTGGGCCGCTAGGGCAGGAGCCGCATGCCTTTGCCTGCCCGACCCCTGTAATCGGTAAGCGTTTTGCTCGGCCAGTGCCCATCTCGTTTTTTGCGTCCCTGACACGAGCTTATACGTAAATCCCCACGCTTCCGAACCTAAGTGCATCAGGCCACAGTTGGCATTCGAATAGTTGACTACGTCAATGTGACCTCCAACGACAAGCCAAGTCGCTCTCGTCCTGTGGTGTTATGGCGTTATCCGTGGCTTTAATCGATACCGATTGCTTACGAGCATGGATTTCCGTTGGCTCGAAGCCTATCGGAACTCAGGGGCTTTGGCTAGGTAGTACTGACGGCAAGCGGGATTCTTTCCGCGATCTGACCGTCGAATGTTAGCGTGGAGTCGATATCCGTGGAAGATAGCTGTTTCAGGTCTCCACTCGTTGTCATCCACACGTCGATAGAGTCGCCAGACGTTTCCACGGGTACAGTCCTAGTGTTAGTCCTTAGTATCCCCGCCGCGTACGAGCCGCGGCGATCGGCATCTCGGCCCTTGGCGGAGTCATAACGGTCTTCGCTTCGACGCTTGGGTTCTGGGTCGGAATGGCAAACAACGCTCGAGAAGCAGCCCGTGATCCGAAGTTCGCTAAACTTCTAGACTGGGCGAATAGCGGCGCCAACCGTGGCGTGCCGATGCCAGGCGGCGGGGGCGCTGGTGACGTCGATGTATTCGGTCGACCGATCGTTCACGTTCAGATTCACGACAGGACGTCGACCGGTATTCGTTCGATCCTTCGCTCGTCTGGATCGATTATCACTAATCCGCATACGCCAACCGTTCTCGATCCTCGATTACAGCCAAACTTAGGCTTATCGCACTAGGACGACGAATCATGACGGCATGGGACCAAGAGGCTTTTGGATTGCGCTGGCTATCGTGCTACTCTACCTGATCGCTAGACCACGCATCGGAACGGTTTGGTACGTCACCATTCCGCCAGATCAACCGGTACCCTCGGGCGCCACACTGATTAAGTCACCGCCGGCCGGTTTTGTGCCCGATACGCCGCTGCCAAAAGCCTTCGCAGCACAACGCGATTGCTGGTTCGCTGTCGGCGACTTCCGGCGAGAAAGCGGACGGACCGATGCCTACTGCGATTCACGCTACTCCCTGCTCTGGGGTTGGTAGTGCTTTCCGCGCCCGCCCGGTAGTTTTTAGTCCCAATTCCACGCTGAGCCGTCTGGGAAAATGTCAAACTCGGGGCCGGCGGTGCCTTGGTAGGTCTGAAACGAAAGACCGATAAGCGCTGCCGGGACCTCTTTGCCTGGTGGATCGGTAACCCACTGGCGGGTCTCGTCATCCGCAATGATCCAGAACGTGCCGAGCTCTGGATCATCAACGAAGGCGCGGTACTTCATGCCCCACCTGTTCGGCACCGTCGTCCTTGTCGCTGGGAACGGATCGCGGTCTTACGCTGCGAGCCGCGACGGCTGCTGCGACTATCGCGCCCACAAAGAAGGCACACACCAGGTCAACCATCCATTGTAACCGTGGTCGGCCATCCACCGCTTCCTCGATGATCCAGAAGGCGCATAGACCCCATATAAACCAGTAGACAAACTGGTATCTTACCCGCTCGTACGAGCTAGCGATCCGCGCCGCTGCGATCCGGTCGAGTCCAGGAATGATGCGTCCGCCGTCGCTCATCGGGCTTGCTGGCACTAATTGTGCTTCGGGCCGTCGAACCGTTGGCCTTGGTTGCTGCACCTTCGGGTGACCCACGCCTTAGTCTGCGGCTAGCGTCAATACCTGACCAATAAACCGAGGCCCGTTGGCCTCAGCAACTCCATCGGCCCACTCAACGCCTGGATCGAAGACGGATACCTCGACCCTCCCCGATTCGCGGTGGCCGTCAAAGCGCGGGTCGATCTTCGTCCCGAGTGGCGAACCATCGGTGAAGACGTCGACGCCGTTGCTTAGTTGCGCGCCACTATCGATAAGATCACTGTTGTCAACCGGTCTCGCAAGCTCTATTGTCAAGCGTAGCTCTGCACCGACCACGCGCCATGCGACGACGGTTCCAATGGTTCTTCCCGGCTGTTCGGGCATGATGGCTATTTTCGCGTCCGAGGGTTCCAATCATCTGTTGCCTGCTTTCGAGGGCCGATCAGTGCGCGTCACGAGCATTGTTTGCCCTGCTTAATAACCAAATGAAAAAAAGCGCCGATGAAGCACCACGGGATCATGAGGGATGCGTCCTATGACGGTTGTGGGCTCTCGATTTAAAGTCGTGCAGCGCCGCGTCCTAAGCGAGGACGCGATTCTTGAGTGCTAAGCGTTTGGCCAGCCGAGAGTTCCCCACCTCAGGGCGTCGAATGCCTCGGAGATCTTCGCCTCAGTTAATGGAGAACAAGCCCGGTCCAGCTCGATCATCCGGTGAGCCGTCCAAGTAACTTCGTTCGCCATTGACCGTATGACATCGAAGTCGACAGACAAGTGTTTTGCTCCGTGTGCGACAGCGCTTCGGATCGCATAGAGTTCCAGGAATCGTTTCGAGCGCGATGCACGTACTTCAGCGCTTGGCTCAAGCAAAGCAAATCGTTCAGCAAGTGCTCTTCCGGGTAATCCAGAGGGCGAGCCCACAAGCGCATCGAGCGCGACGCCAAAGGATAGCGCGGCGTCCTCTAATCCGTCCGCCCAGAATCCGTTCGAAAACCAACGCGCACCCACTCGAAGACGTTCTGCGATTGCCCCGCGTCTCCCGAGGTAGGAAATCGCCAACGAACGTATCTTATCATCCTTTAAGAGCGCAGACAGTGGATACGGATCAGCACTATCCCAGAAGTACTGTTCACCCGAACGATTCGGTGACAGATACATTACCTCTGCGGCGAGCTCGCCGCTTCTTTGAGATTGCAGCCGCTCCTCAATGGCGCGCCGGTCAACATTCACGCCACGAACGCCGGGCCTGTTGGTCGAGCCCCGTAGCATATAAAGTCCAAAACGCTTCGGATCGTCAGTGGCCATCAGAGCCAAGTCGACCAAATTGGAAAAGCTAAGGCGCGCGTCCTTAATCGCGCGCTGCCCTTGCGCGTAAGTACGCCAACAAAAGACAACAACGTCACCGACGTATCCGTTTTTAATCTTCTCGTACCAGCGCCGAACGATTTGCTTACCGCCAGGAACTAGCGTTGGTGCTATGGCTTCGAGTGCTCCCAAGAGGTCGTCGCCTAGCTTGCCAATTAGGCCATCGGATAGAGTTTCCACGGATCCATCCCACTCGACATTGGCGACCGCGAAGCATACTAGGACAGGCGTGGGCGATAAGAGATGCTCAAGATTTAGCGCAATTGCATCCTGAACGTTTTGGGACCGACTGGAGGCGACGATCAGCGAGGCGACCTTCGACCAAAATTCATCGCGTTCCCATTGTCGCCTGAGTGGCTGGTAGCGGTAAAGCAGTTCTACCGCCTGCTCGAGCGGTTCGACCCCCTGGGTGCCTATCGTAAAGTTGCCGTGCGGCGTTTCGATTGCCGCGCGCGAATCGCGTCTGTACGAACGATCTGCCCAGGCCCACATTTGGGGCTCTCCATCGGACGAAGAGCAGACGTGCATTGCCGCTTCCATCAAGAGGCCGCTTACCTTTTTACGGTCCATGTAGCTACCTTACGAGTTCGCTGCTAAGCTTACCAGTGCGTGCGCGGACTGACGGGGTTTCTGGGGTCGCATCGTTTGTCGTTTGACAATGAGACGAGACCGAGCCGCTGCGACGGTCTGCTCTCCATTAGGGAGATCTGCACCGGTGAAGCCCGACTCGTCGAAAAAAACTTGGTCGTTCATTTTCCATAACGTCCTGGCGATCTAAAAGACGGTGGTTTCGTGCCCTCTAGATCGAATGAATATACGTGATCACAGAATTCCCGCTTGAGTCCCGGGCCCTAACCTGCTCGATGTCGCCATGCGGCGTCCCTAATGCCGAAGGCGGCCCTTGTCGTCGGGCTGTCCAGCGGAGGACCGTGGCGCAGCTCCGCACAACTAGCCAGAGGCGATCTGCAGCCTTTATGGTTGCTATAGGGTATAAGGTGGTGTATGGACGCAAACAAAGGTGTCAACTCCGATTTTCTGAAGGCGATCCGCGAAAGTGCGCGAGACGGCTCCCGATCGGACGATGTGTGGAAGAGCCGGGACATCGCCTATCGGGAGATTGCCTCAGCAGACGATTCTCCGGGTGCCCTCATCGACCGTTGGAAAAAGTTGACTCGCGGCTAGGCGCCGCTAGAGTTTGCTTATTCGTTCCGCTTCGCCTATGGCCATCCCGAGCACTTGCGCAAGCGTTTTCATGACAGCGATCGCCTTATCGTCAAAATACTCAGAACGAGCCCGAGCTATCGAGAAAACTCCAAGCTGACGGTCGCCGAAATTGATCGGCACAGCAAGGAGCGACTTCCCGACGCGCGTTCCGGTTCCCAGGATCTCGAACATTCGAGATGGGAGCCTCGAGGGTTCAATCTCGCTTCGGATCAAATTTTCCGTGAAGGCGGCGCCCGCCACACTGTTCAGAAATCCGATCGGCGTTTTGGGCACATGGTCGGCGAACCCGAAAGTGTACGTGAAGTAAAGCTTCTTAGTGCCCTCCTCGGCAAGCAGCACAGCCAATCTAATGTCGTCGGCCGGGGTTCCCGCCCATTCAGATGCCTCGCTCAGTCTCCAAAGCACAAACTGCTCCAGCCTCTCCTGCCATTCGGATCTTCCTGCCGTGCTTATGCTTTGGGCGTCCTCTAAATATTGGCTCAGAGCAGATGTCCAGGCACTAACCACCTCGTTCGTCTCGTCAATTATGCTCTCGGCGGTTTGCTTTATTTTTATTGTAAGTGAGCCAACCGTAACCTCGCTAAGCAAGGGTACCAGCAAGCCGATCGCGCCGACGCCCAACCAAGTTAGGGTAATGCCATCGAGGTTTGGCATCCACGGGGTCGTTGCGCTTGCCGGGACAGCAAGGGCTCTTGCAATAGCGCCCTCGGCGGCTACCATGGAGATAATGACACTTGCGATCTCAACGAGCGTCGATTGTTTGGGATCGGCCGCGCGTTTAATGTTTCGAATGCGAACCCACGCGAGGACGAGCAGAGCCAAGCCCATTAGGCCGGATGAAGATCCACGCGCCAGTTGGAATGGTGGTCACCGAATGCGGCGTCAATTGCGAGGCCGCTGGCGACGGAGCCGCCTGTCTAATTGCGTGCCGTGGAAATTTCACTTCGAATGGCCAATGTACGAAAGCAAATAATCCCGATTCGCTGACCGCATTCGACGGGCGCCTACTTCATCCTCAGGGCATAGTGATCGCTCGAGGATCTATCGCTTGCCGGCTTCTGGCTTGGGCAAGCGCACGAGCCAATACTCGAATACCGTCAAACGCAATCCGCTGCCGTCGACGGCTTATCTGCGGCGAGAACATAGATCCGTTGTCTTGGTAATACATACAGAGCCATGCCAGAACGAGAGCCCGATCTTCCGGGGCTTAGGCGCTTGATCGCGGCTCTTATGGCTTGAGCATCGCCCCACGGCTGTTCGTCACGAGCATATTGAGGTGGCGTGGCCATAAGGCGAACACCTGTTCGCGTTTGGCGTAGGTCAGCCTTCTCGGCTAGCCGAGGAAACTAGCCATCGCCGCGAAGCGACTTCGCTGAAGAGTGATCGCACAGCCGCAGAGGCCCGCAGCCTATTCGGAATGCGCGACCGACGACGCAGTGCATTTTAACGCTCATCTCTTTCGTAACCGCTTTGGAGGGACACCAGTTATCTCTGGCTTCCGAGTTTTAGCCGATGACCCTCCTGCGCGGAAATCCGCGTATTAATGGGATGGCTGAGTTTCTAGTTATTTGATACGTGAAAGGAAATGGGAGGCATTCCTTTTTTAACGCGTTGAATCGCTGACGTCAAACCTTTAGAAATGACTTTATTTGAAGCGTAGCACACCAGGTTTGGACGGTTTTGATCTGCAACATCGAGCGAACCACGGTAAACAAACATTACGTTCCAAAGAAAGTCATCGACGGTTCCACTATTATCCCACGTCGTTAGCGGACCGAGTTCTCGCCACCCAATACTAACACGATCCACTATGTCATGGAACTTTTCGCTTTCCTCTCCCCATGCCGAAATGAGGTTCGCATGCGATCTACCAACGACCGTTGCGAGGGCTTCTAGCGTATCCGCTTGGAACTCGTCATCAATTATGACGGCGACAGTAGCGACATTCTCTAGCGCGGCCGTGAGCTTATCCCAAGTATGAGCTGCTTCACTCGGTCTGAAGTGAAACAGCGCTACATTCGAGAACCTTTTGTTTTCAGCCACAGTTGTATTGCCTCCAGCGAGCCTTCATTGTGTACTTGAATCCCTAAAGAGCGGGCCGCCTTGTTGCGCTGCTTCGTTGATGGCCTTTTCGACTTCTGACTTCAAAGCCTGGAGAGCATTTACGCTTGCCTGGAATCCCCTGATTTCACGCTCCAATGATGATATATATCTACCAGAATCTGGGCCGCCATTCGCAATTGCATCCGCTATTTTGTTCTTGAGAACTCGCAATCTGTTTCTCCAAGCTATCGATGCCCTTTCCTAAGCCACGCAATCCTCCAGAGTTAAGATTCTCAAGGCCCATTTGGATCGGGCCCACTCCAAAACGCTCGGCCAGTCCGCTCGCGATCTCTTCCATTCGCACCGCTGGAATGAACGTGCCGGCAAGGGAGAAGGCAGCGTCGATCTTTTGCCCACCAGATGCAGACTTATCTGACAACGTTCGGACGTTATCCACTGCGCACCACACTCCTACTACCAGCGGCCCAGCGAGGAACCACGCTCCCCCAGGGCAGTAGCCACTCGGGTCGCTATAATCGACTGGGTTGTTGCCGTTCCACAGGAAGGACTTTTGAGACATCGGATCATGCACATCACCGGCATAGGCGTCAGGGGTAGTCCAGGATCCCGACGTGTTGTCGTACGAGCGCACGCCTTGAATCGTATCAAAGCCGTCGGTCAAACCATCGGCGCGTGGCATGCCGAGTACGCCGCCAGATCCCATTGCTAGCCCCAAATCTGAACCAACGGTAAGGTCGTACGGTGTGCCAAACCATCTGATCGACTGTGGTTCATTCTTCGTCGTGAGAGGAAAGCACGGCGAGTGCCAAGTGCTCACCGTATTCTTGAAGAAGGTCTGATTCCAACTGTCGCCGAGCCCTGCAAAGGTCCTCGCCATAGCGTTATGGCAGCCGATGACCACGCCGCCCGGGCCACGATCGTAGAAGGTTAGGTCGTTGTATCCCTTATCTTGCGGCAGGATGTCACCCTGGGCCCCGATCTTGATGTCGTCGAGTTTTCCAGTTGAGCCGTCGTTGGTAAACAGCAACTGATTACCGTCCCAGTGAAGGACCTCGGGTTGCAATTTTCCAGAGCTGTCAAAAGTGCCGATCATAATCGGATGGCCGTTGGGACCCCAGCTTATTCCCTGCTCGACGGTAGGGGGCGCATTGCCCCCCGAAAACGTCGTGTTTAGTAGATGATTTTCAGCGTCGTAGCTTCGTGCCACTCCGGTGGCCGCAACCGGTTCGTTGCTAAAGTAAACCCAGGGCGCGGATTGAGCGCCCATTTGGCCCGCGGCACTGTACTTCCAGGTCGTAGGGATAGCGTTACTGCCCGAAGGGAGTTGTTGAGTCTGAACCCCCATGTAGGGATCCCAGGAGTACGTAGTTATGCTGCTGGGCTGTGTCCGGATCATCACGCCATTGGCTAAGAATACACCGCCGCCAAGCCAACCCTGAGAGGTAGGCGATGATACCAGCTCGCCACGCAAGCTGTAGCCCCACGTGTCTGGCCCCTGGGAGGAGCCTTGAATGGTGGTGCTGAGTAACTCGCCCTCTGCGCTGTATAAGAAGTTTAAGAGGCTGGTGGCCGGAGAACTATAGGAACTTTCTTGTCCATAGCCGTCGTAGGTTATGACTGTTGGAGTCGGGTTCTTAGCGACGCCAGTCTCAGCGCGCTTGTTCATTCGTCCCGTATTGTCGTACGTGTAGTTGATATTTGTTATTCCTGGGTTACTGATATGGTCAACCTGTCCATCATTGATGGTTTCCGTTCCGATAAGCCCATCCTGACGGTAGGAATAGCTGAAGAGCCCAGGTTGTGTTACGGCTTCCGAAGAGACGTCGACGCTTTCCAGCGTGCCGTCGGGATAATAGTTATGCGTAACGACGGCGGATGACATCGCGTCGCTATTTTTATCACCGCTGGGATCAGTCGAGGTCCGGAGCCGCCCATCTAGGTTGTACGTGTATTGCTGGGGGTTGCTATACGCTCCCGATGCAATTTGTGCCGCCCGACCGTCTGGGTCGTACAGATAGTCTCGTTCTGGAGAGGATCCGTCGCTGGACTCGAAGGTTTTCTCTTTCCCATCCTCGCGATAATCGAACTTCTGACATTGGCCTAAAAAGTTACAATCGGTACCAAGCAATCCGGCAACGTTGCCATTTCCGAGCAGGCTCGTGTCCCACGTCAGCGTTTCCGTACTCAATGTTTGGTTAACCAAGGAATATTTCGCAACGGCCCGATCGACGCCGTCGTATGCGGTTGCCTTGATGTTTTGATAGCTAGTATTAGGTACCGTTTGTGGGTTAGCATTTGACAGTATAGAGGGAGGTATTGATCCCAAAAGTTCCTGGGTCGCGTAGAGGTTACCGTAGGCTTGAAACTGCGCGGTGTGAAAGGCTTTCTGGCTGCCGTCCAAATCGTATAGGTAGCGGGTTACCCATGGATTCATATATGCATCGCGGTCGGCTTGAGGGAGTTTGACCTCGACGAGGCGATCGAGCCCGTCGTAGTACTTGCATGTCGTCCCGGCGCCAATCGAAACATTCTTGGTACACCACGACACCGTGGAGTGCCCCGCCTTGCAGCCTCCGAGCACGCAGTTGTGGTGGCGAGTCTCGGTCGCCACGTTGCCGTCGGGATCGTAGCCGTACGCGACCGCGTACGGTGGCGGCGTCGCACCCGACTTCAAGTCTCCGTCGGTCGGGCACGATGGACCGCCGTCAAGGTGATACTGCCATCCGGTCTCGCTGTAAAAGACGCTCCCATCGAGATTGTAGCAAATATTGGACGATATATAGGTGTCGGGATCGGTGCGCCTGGTCACACGGTTCATTCCATCGGTCGTGTACTGCAACACCCATTGGGTATTGCTCGTGGGGTAACTGCTGTACGTAGTCAAGTTGCCGGCGGTATTATAAGCAAACTTTTGGTGTGGGACTCGATTGTTGTCCTGACCGATCGCAGTGCCTGTGACATCGGTGGGGAGGCCCATTCCACAGTTCGATCCGGGATAGTTGATGGTTCGAGCGTAGCCGCCGAACGTGTCCATTTCGATTAGGCAGCCGTAGGGTTCAGCACCGTCGTTTGTATTAAAGATAAACTTGGCGTGGTTTGTGCCGTATGTCTGGCACAAGTTGTCCGCCGGTACCTGCCAGCCGTTGTTGTTTCCGTTGTTGGCAGGATCGCAGTAAAACGTCACATTGTTGTAGCTGTCGTAATCATAGAAACTCGTCGGGTTCATCGTTCCGTTGGAAGTCAACATTTGCGGCAGCACTACCTCGACTGTGTTGCCGTTAGCATCGTAACCCATCTTCGTCTTGTCGCCGCGCGCGTCGGTAGTGCTGGTAAGGTCGTTGTTCGCATCCCAGGTTTCAGACGTCGTCAGAGCGTTCCCCTGTGGGTAGTTGGGCCACACGAGGGTTAAGGTTACGCGCCCGCTCGCGTCGTAATCCCACTCCGATGCATGCCCATAAGCGTCGGTCATTTCTGTGGACACTTGCTGCCCAATTTGTACGCCGAAGAACGTAGTATCGTCCCATTGTTTAAAGGCGGTGCTTTCGCCGCTCTGGATAGCCGAGGGTGTTAAGACATCGTCCTGAGGTGTTGGGTTGAGTACGCCGCGGGTATACCAGTCCGTGAGCTGATTTGGATTGGACGTGTAGTCGAAATCGACGCAAGCACCATCCGAGGGCGAGCCGTCAAGGATTCCAATAGTAGCTCGGGGTCCGCAGGCCTCAAGTAAACCGGCTTGGCTCATATCGTACACCTCGGGAAGATTGCCGGTGGGAATTCTGGTCCCATCGCCCCATTGCCCGGGTACGTTTTCGTTGACTTGCAATACGGGGTTGTTTCCAGGCTTGTCGACCCCATTAAGACCGCCCGTGGTATTGTACTTGTAATCGATATCCTCGCCGTCGGGGAGTTCGATCGACAGCAGCTCGGTAATGGCGGGATTAGAGCCCGCAATCTGGCCGAAGGTCATCGTTAGCTGGGCGCCGTCAGGCTCGTGTGTCGCGACGAGCGATGCAATATTTTCCGGTTTGGTAGCGTCGGGGTTCCAACTATATGCTAGGTTAATATAAAAATTCGCATTGCGCCCGGTGATCGTCAGCAGCCGCCCAAAATATCCTGGTTGATTACTCGGGCAGTCAGAGTAGGGCGCGTCAAAAATGTAGCTCGTTCCTGACTTCTTGGTCAACTGCAACTGGCACGCAATTCCATTGCTACCAAGCTGGGTCGTCGCCAGAATGTCATACACACCGGTCGGCGACACACAAGTCTTGACGAGGTTGATCGTGCAGCTATAGTCGTCACGAGCGCCGTCACCGGTATAAACGCTTACGGTTCCGGTGTTCTGCCCGCCTGGCGTCCACCCAAGGTGAACGTCGAAGTTGTTGGTCCAACGGTTGCCAAATACGGAAGGACCCGACCCGTCAGTATTGACCGCATCGTGACCTGATTGCGAATTGTAAATGCGCCTAAAGGCGAGGTCGAGCCCACCGGCCGGAATATCAACGTCATTGGCCTCAAGGAGAAAGTTGAGATTGGCGATGTTGACCATAGCTTGGCCCACGCCCGGAATCGAGCGGGCCTCGTAGGTCCACCACGGCATGATGCCGGTCGCCGACGGAGCCAGTGCCGTTTTGCCGGCATGACGCATACCCAACTTGTTGCGCGAACGTAGCGTGGCGACTTCGCCTAAGGTCGCACGGTGCTCACGGTGTTCGTCGCGGCGCAGCTTTACTAGATCGATAGGTCGAGCCGCGCGCACTAACATTACAGGTTCGTGGGGTTTCGGGATAAGGCGCGCGTAACGATGGGGATTATCGTAATCCGCCATCGGTCGACGTGGCACCGGCGTGTGATGCACCCGCGGATGGAGGCCAACGGAAGAGAATCCCGTGCTGGCGATCATCGCCCGGAACGGATTGAATAACTGGAAGCCCACGTGGGTCCCTGGCAGACTATCCGCTAACCCGATCCCCGACGACTGACCAAACAAAATCAAAAGTAAACAGAACGCAACGTAACGCCGCATCTAAATGAACTCTCCTTTAAAAGCTTTAAGGAAATCTAGCACGCGTTTCTACGCACGGTTGACCGGGACTTCAGCACCGCTGGTCGCAACTCGCATATAGTGCCAGCCAAAACAGTTGTACTCCCTTGCCGCTAGAAAACGCAGCGCTCGCGCTTTTCTGTATGCACAGTCGAGTCGGCCATTGGTCGTGTCCAAACGTTGTGGCAGGGTTCGCTGCATTTTGTGAGCCGCCGTTGCAAAATGCGTTAAACGCACGGCGACCGCTTACGGCTATTCCCGGCGATGCTTGCGACCAGAGCTTGCTCATTGCTGCAGGGCAAGCTGAATTCAAGCCCACTAATCGTGTTATCCCAACGGAAAGACTCGGCCGGCAGGATGGGAAAGCGAACATGCCGTAGTGGCAAGATCTCGCTCGCCTTCTCTCTGTAAATCCACCAGAGGTTCGCTATTCCGATCCGCCGAGTTCGCTTAAGCGCGATAGAACTGAGCATTCTCAGAGGACTTGCCAACGGTTTGCAAAGCAAGGAGATTGCCGCTGTCGTTAGCCGAAGCACGGCCACTGTAGAGTCCCACGTGCGGACCCTATTTGCGCGGTTTGACGCGCGCTCGAGAGCGCACTTGGTGGCATGTGCTCTTTGCAACGGCGCGATTGGTATTGAAGATATCGAAGACGCTGATCCCCAATACAGTGTCCTAACGACAACGGTTGGGCGATTGACCGGGTAGTCGCTGCGGCTAAGATATCCACTCGATTACCCGGCGAGCCCGGTATATGTGCTAACGCTACTCTGCAAGACTGATACGGCAGCGTTAGCGGCGCCCCAGCAGCGTGAGCATCGCATCAAGAAAAGATCTCGTGTCGGCGTTCGAGTGAGGTCAAGAACCAAAGTCGCGACATCGACAACACGACGCAGGGTTACGCATATAGCTGCTATTATTGTCTGGCTCGCCTGTCAGAGCTAGTCTATTTTTGTTATCGAATTTTCACTAGCTATTTTACTAACAGCTTCTGCTAGTAAATCTTCCTTAGCTATTTGCATTGGTTCTTTTGCTAATCAGTTTTGCTGGTCTAAGGGCATAGGACGGCGGTCTCGGGTCATGAACGGAGGTGAGCCGTGGTGCCACCTCTGCCTCGGCCGGTCTCGCCGAGAGCTGGCCGGTTGCCCTTGATGTCAAGCATTGCGCTGTTATCTGCCGCGATCTTTGTTGCTATTTTCCCGCCGGCCGCTGCGTTAGGTCGTGCGCGAGCGACTCCGATGCCATCGCCTACGCCGAACCCTCCGGTCGTCATCGCCTTCCAAATCATCTCAGCGGAGCGCGGCGCTGAGATTCTGCGCAGCGTATACCCACATGTACGAATAACGGTTGATACCCACGCCAACGCGGTCATCGTTGTGGCATCGGGTTACGATGAGCAAGGCATGCGTACCATCGCAAACGGCATCGATACGAAGAACCCCACGGACACTGCCGTGGACACTTATCAACTTAAGGTGCTCTTGCCGGAGACCGTCGCCGGTCGACTTGGGGGCGTTTTCCCTCGGGCACGTATCGTAGTGGCGCCCAATAAAACGATCATTATCATGGCGGCACCGCCCGATATGGCGCAAATCAAGGCAATCGTTACCGCCATCGACACTGCACCACCGACACCGACGCCGAAACCACGGTACCCAGCGGAAGCCGTGCGTGTAACACAACGCAACGTCAAGCAAGTCGCGCACGCGGTCGCCAATGAGGCTCCAAACGTCAAGGTCGCGATTTCGGGTAGCGAGATCTTGTTGTCCGGCCCTTCCGACGATGTTGACCATGCAAAGCAGCTCATTGGCGAGCTCGACGTACCGCAGATGGGCACGCAGTACACACAGGTCTATCGCCTCAAATACGTCGACGCCGGATCGGTCGCCGAGTTGTTCCAGCGGTCGTTTACCAACTTGCCGCTGGCCGTCGATGCAGATCTCAACGCGATCACCGTGACGTCGAATCTTACGACTCAGCGTCGAATCGCCGATGCAATCAGTCAGCTCGACGTCCCGCCACCGGGGGCATCGGGCGGCGAAGGCAGTGGCCCAGCCGCGTCAGGTGTCCAGGTCGTGGAGCTAAAGGCCGCCGTTCCGGGATTGCAAGGTGGCCCTTCGACGACCGCGACCGACATTGCGAATACCGTCACCCAAGCGCTCCAAGGTTCAGCCTCGGACCTGCACATCATAGTGCCGCCGAACTCTACGGAGCTAGTGCTTACCGGTAGTCCTTACAGTATCAAGTTGGCCAAGGAGCTCATTGACAAGCTCGACCAGCCGCAGACCATGGTGGCGATGGATACGGAAGTACTCGAAGTCGACGAAGGGACGGTCAAGCAGCTTGGGCTGCAGTTTCCAAGCGCGGCCATTGGGACGACGTTCAGCGAGGTGCCGCCGCTCTATCCGCCTGGGAATACCTATCCGGGCGCGGGGCAGCAGATCCCGTATCTCAATTTCTTTCCGCTTATTCGCACTCCCATCTCATTTTCGGCCCAGTTGAACTTCCTCATCGCCAACAACAAGGCCAGAATCCTCGAGGACCCCCGGATTACGACGGTCTCGGGTCGAACCGCCTCGTTGCGCGCCGGCGAGACGGTTAACATCCTGACGACGACCGGTGGCGGCACGGGTACCGTAGCTACGACGCAGGTCCAGAGCTTTCAGACAGGGGTGACGCTGGACATCACGCCAGTCGTCAATGACGGCGACTACATCACCGTTACGCTGCATCCGTCGGTCAATTCGATTGCGGCCATCAGTGCAGCCGGCGTGCCGAACATCCAAACGCGCGACACGACGACCACGGTTGGCCTGCACGACGGGCAGACCATCGTCATCGCGGGGCTCATCGAAGACCTCGACTCTCGCTCGGTCCAGAAGATTCCGTTTCTGGGGGATCTGCCGCTGATTGGTCGCGCGCTCTTCACCTATCAAAACGTGCAGAAGACCCGCAACGAGCTGATCGTTACGGTCACTCCGCACATCGTCCGACCTGGCGACACCGGCGCGATCGGCAGCACTAAGCTGGGTATTCCGCGTCCTCAAGGTTTGCCGACGCTGCCGCCCGGGACGCAGTTGCCAACTCCGCGTCAGGTCAGCCGCGAGGTACCGCCGGCGCCATCGACGACGCGTCCACCGCCAGCGCCTGAACCGCAGCCCGTGGTCGTACCGACGCCGGCAGTTCGCCCACAATCGCATACGCCTCCACCCGGCGGCGTGACCGCGGCGAAACCTTCGCCGGCAGCATCGCCGACGGGGCCGACGCCGGCGCCTTTACCGTCGGCGTTCTCGCAAACCAACGTCTACACGTTCGGCCAGGCTCCGCAGAACAACTATGCGGCAACCAACGCTGCACCGCAGATCTTCTACGTCCAAGTGTCACCGTCTGTCGTGAAAAACGGGCAGATGATGATCATCTCAGCGATCACGACGACGAACGTGGCGCAGCTCACGTTTGGTCCGAACTCACTCTTGCCGATTGCAACGCTCCAAAGTATCGGAGCAGGCCAGTGGCAAGGCCGTTTCCCCTTCTCGGCGGCGGGCTTACCGATTGGTCAAGCCTCCGTCTCACTTACCCTTACCGCCACGACCTCGATGGGCGGCAGCATTGCTCTACCAATCCCATTATCGTTGCTTAGCCCCTGAGGATCGCGAACCCGATGATACAACGCAGACTTACTCGATACTGGATCGCCGTCACGATTGTTGCGGCCTTTGCCGCGTGCGCAAAGCTGGACCTAGGCGGAGGTGGGAGTGGGCCGATACCGACCCCGACATCCTCCTCAACGACGTCGCCGACTCCGGGCGTCTGCGGGACGCCGACGAGTAACGCAAACCTTGTCGTGGTCGCGATGGGCAACAACATCGGTCCAACCTCGGACCCAAACTACAACACGATCAACGGCTATACGGTCGTCGAAGGCGGAAGCTTCTCGAGCCAAGCCATGCTGATCGACAAATGGCTCAGCCAGGGCGTGCTCGCGCCGATCACTTCCAAGAATGTGATCCAGTTCACAAACGTTGATTCGAGTGGAACGCTTCACTCGGCGGTCGGGTTCAAGGGTGACTCGTTCCCTCAAGCGCCCTACACGTTTCCGACTGCGGCGGCCTCCCCGACGGCAACCGCAGTAAGCTCGAGCAAGTTCTGGTCGACTGGACGCATCGATGCCCCCGTCAGTCAGCAGTGCTACTCGCAGACCTTCACGCTAAGCCCTGGAATCTATTACTTCGGCGATCTCGACTACTACAATCTGTCGAACTTCCGCGACGTGCTGATCGTCGCGACGCCGGGCCCAAACGCGAGGCGCTCTGGCGGGCGATAGGTGCGCCAGGCAATTGCGCGCTCGGCACCGCCGTCAAAGACCAATGGTGCCGACATGGATTGGCTTCGATGCCTTAGCTTAAGGTGACGTGGCTTTATAAATGCGGCCTGCATCGAACCGGTCGCAGTTCGACGGGTCGTCAACGTTCTGGGTGTTTTGGCACCTTCGCCGGCGTCTTTTTGGCATTGAGAATAGAGATTATAGCTAGCTAAGCGCCGCTAGAGGTCGGCGACCACAGCCTCGTAGCCGCACGCTGAAGCCGGTTTCCCAGCCGCCCGTGGTCCGTACTGCGATGATGTGATTGACAACCGGCGCATCCTTGATCATCCAAGGAATCGTCTTACGCGATTGTATTCTGTATCTCGACTCGTTCACGCCGCGTCATCCGCTTAACCGGCCGCTCGCTATCATACGAAGCCCACAGTCGCACGGCTTCTTGCTGTTTAACTAGCTAAAACAGGCTATACTGTTTTGGTTCAGGCTCATATAACGATGCAAAGAAGGGACTCAATAGCATGGCCGGACCGCTTCAATCCTATGAAATTGCAAGAGCCGCTGCGGAAGGTGTGGCAATCGCCCTAAGCGCGCGTGACCCAGAGTATCGAGGACCCCTCCACATCATTTGTGGGAGACCGCCGGCTGAACTGTTCGATGTGTCCATCGGCGGAGACGCAGGCGCATTGCGCTCTATGGAAGTGACCGAGCGCGAATCAGGGTAAGCGCCCGCTATGGACAACCGGGTATGCGTAGACCTCACGGTCGCGCCTGAGTTGCTGTGCCCCAGCGCGCCTCCTTCGACGGAAGAGTCAGTGCTCATTGGCGTAGTTACGGGTGTGCCGGGGCGCCCTCGCGTTGTGCCGACGGCACGGCCAATGCCGGTGACGAACGAGCTCCTTCGGCTGGCGGAACCGGTAGGACCGAGCGAGGTCTTTCGTTTCGCCGCGGCATGTCGCGGTCAGCAATGCGTTCATTTCAAGGATGAGGCATGTGAGTTAGCCGCCCGGGGCATTCGCCTTCTGGAACCGGTGTCAGAAGAACTCCCGCCGTGTCCAATACGGCCGAAATGCCGATGGTTCCGTCAGGAAGGACCGGCCATCTGTAAACGCTGTCCGCAAGTCGTTACGGATCAATTTCGTCCGTACGATCACATGCTCGAAATCGTACACGGAATGGAGCAGCCCCAGCCTTAAGTGAACCGAAGGGTTAAGTCGGAATTTTTACATCTTCACGCGCGCAACTGAATCCTGAGTGAAGCGCAAGGTCGACGAAGCCGCAAATCGAAAGGCAAGTGCCCTGCAGATCGCGATGTGGTTTGAGTACGATTAGCAGGCACCTTAGAACGATCCGCGGAGCGTACAGCTGCTCGGGGCATGCGCTAAGCTCAGACCGTCTTCCGCACACGCTTCATCGACGAGGAGCACGATGGCGCCAACTCCGGATGGCGGATTGTCGCGCTGTCATAATTGCCGATCACGCAAAGCTTATGCCGATAGGCCAGCCGACGGGCTTTGCGTGGGCTACTAAAAATACTAGCTTAAACGGGCTGATCTAAAACGGCTAGGTCCCCTCTTGTGCCGTCGGCGACTTAGCGGTACAGTAACGGACACCGGTCACTGAAGCCACTTAGGAGGTTTTGCGATGGCCACCAACATTCCGGGTACCCCCGCGGGTTCGTTCGTACCGCCTCGCTTTCAGCAGGGGCCGATCGAAACGGCTTTGCAGCTCGGTCCGCTCGCCTCGTTGGCCGGAAGCTGGAAAGGAAACGGGTTCAACGCGATCTGGCGCCCTGATAACCCAGAATCGCAGCCGTTCACGCAAACCAAGCGCTTCCTGGAACTCAACTTAACGAGCGAGTCACTCGACTTTCACGTGATCCCCGGAGTGGTGCCGAACCGAGGGCTGAATCCCCAACCTGACCTGAGCCTGTACGGCCTGCACTACCTCCAGCGGGTCACCGACGCCGATCCGCCACCGTTCTCCACCGCCGGGCAGGCGCTGCATATCGAGCCAGGGTTCTTCATGAGCGTGCCCGCATTTTTTCCGAACCCCCAAGGTCAGCCGCAAACCCCGGCGAGCATCGTGCGGCTTGCGAGTATCCCGCACGGGGTCACGGTGCTGATGCAAGGGCTGAACCCTGGTACGACTCCAGTTCCGGGGCCGCCGAAAATACCTCCCATCTACCCCATCCCGGGTCTTCCGGTCTTCCCGACGGCCATCGGCGCGCTGGGCCTAGGTATTCAGCCGGTCGAGATCCCCCCGCCCGCCGGCACCGGTAAGGAGCACATTGTTCCCGAGGTTGACATAACCAAAGACATTGCGGGCTCGCAGAGCAACGGTCCATACCCGGCATCCTTCCAAGGATTCATCAACGATCCGAACTCTGTGTTGAGGGCGGCGATCCAGGGCCAACAGATCCTCGGCACGATCGCGATCAATCTCAGTACGACCGGCATCGCCTCTGACATCGGAAATATCCCGTTCCTGGGGACCCCGAATCCTGTCCAGTCTACCGATCCAAACATCCTCTCCAACGCCTTCGTTTGGCAGGCGAGCGCGACTTTCTGGATAGAGTGGGTGCTCATCCCGGGCAACGTCCCCTTAGTACCCCTACCCGGACCGCCCGGCGCGACGATTTCCGCGATCGAGCCGTTCTGGCCGCAACCGACATTCCTCCAGTTACAGTACTCCCAGGTTGTGATCCTCATTTTCAACGGCGTGCTCTGGCCGCATGTCACTGTGGCGACGCTGACGCTCAGCGCCGGGTAAAGCGTCAGCCCTTACCGGCGGCCCAGGCTAATTGCCGGCGGAAGCGACGCGAGATCCACAATGAAGAAAAGGCTCGTGCCGTCAAGCTCGATTCGTTGAACTGTCGAAATATGTAGAGGAAAGGTGATAGTGGCCCGCGACCACGATATGGAGAGCAGATCCGCGCGGCATCGCGACCCCGCACCACCCCAGAGTACGGCGGCGGACGACGTGCGCGCTGGACCTCCGCGCCCCGCGCGGGTACGCTACGGCATCGTACCAGCTCGGCCGATCAAGCCGAAAGTCCCGCTTGGCACCCGGCCCGGGGCCGGCCCTGGACTCGGCGCGTCCGGACCCGGCAACTTCCCCGATTTTCTCTATCGCGGCGGTCCGGTAATCACCAATCCGCAGGTCCACGTAATCTTCGTTGGCGACTGGACGAACGCGGCCAACCAGGCGCGTGCCGCTCGCTTGCGACAGTTCATCGGCGACCTGCTCAACAGCACCTACATGAACATGCTGGGGCAATATGGCGTTGGCTACAGCGGCGCGATGGCGGGTTCGGCATTCATTGCCGAGACCAACGACAGCATCAACGACTCCGACGTCCAGACCCTGCTGCAGACCGCGATCACAAACGGTACGCTTCCCGAGCCAACCAGTGGCAGTTCGATTTGCTTCATGATCTATCTTGACGACAACATAGCCATTGCAGACGAGAGCGTCTGCGAGCCAGACGGCGCCTTCGGCTACCACTCGCATTTCCAGACTACCGGTGGAAACCCGTGCTATTACGGCATCGTCGCGGGTCTTACGGATGCCTGCCTCACCACCGCGTGCCAAAACGACGACGTCGACTGCAATCTGCACCTTAGCGATACGCAGGAACAACGGCAGACCGAGGTGACCAGCCACGAGCTGTCAGAGATGATCACTAACCCGAATGTCGCGCTCAGCAGCACGGACACGCGTACGGAGTCCTGGTGCCAACCGCTGGACGCGGGCAGCCCGCACGAAGCCGGCGACATCTGCAGCACACCACAGGGCGCAACAACGATCAACGTCGGCACGGACACCTGGACGGTGCAACTGATGTACTCCAAGTGGGATGATATGAACTCGAACGGAGCGACCACCTGCGTCGCAGGTTCGGCATTTCCGCTGCCTTCGCTGCTGCCGGTCTGCACGCTCGTGCTCGACCGAAGCACCTTCGGGCGCGACGAGGTGAAAGCGATTGGCGCCGTTGCGCCGTTCCGCGACGCGCTTTATCTCGTGCTTGACGGCTTCACGCCGGACGAGCTCGGCCTAACCGCCAGCAATCTCGCGAATCCGCCGACGTTTTGGGCGTTCGCTGGCAGCTTCGCGGCGGTCTCGGCCTCCGACGTTTCGATCGGGGTCGACGATGTGACTGGCGTACTGCTCGAGGATTCCTCAAACTTCCAGACGATCCAGCGCATTACCGTGCCCTTCACACTCACCTTCACCGGCACGGGCGCGTTCAATAGTGTTGCCGTCAATCCCGGCTTTCAAGATTTCACCATTTCGGCGGCCGTGACGACGGACCGCGTCTATCCCAATCCGAAGCTGAGTCGTACCAGCGAGACCGCGAAGATCGAACTCGTGCTGCAAGCCGACCCGTTCATGAGCGCGGGCGAGACCTGGTGGCTAAGCGAGGATATGCGGGTGTTCACTGTCATCCCGGCGGCGCTGAATGGCCAGCCGCCGCTAACGTATTCGACGACGCACTGGTCCGGCGATCCCAACACCTATATCGCCAACCTGCTGACGGAGCTCAACACTACCTTTACGGATCCGACACTCCCAAACACTCCGTTCACCGGGATCCTGTCAGGTGAGGATCAGTCGCAGCTGCAGCTCAATGGAACGGTCGGGGGGAACCCGGTCTATAACTTCGGCCTCGCCAGGGTGCATCTACGCGGCGATACCGCGATGAATGTGCGCGTGTTCTTCCGCCTGTTTATCAGCCCATCGCCGGACACGGATTTCGACACGTCCACTACGTTCCGTGAGGCGCCCGAAACGGATGCGAGCGACCACCCAATCCCCGGGACGATGATCCCACTGATCGGCTTCCCGTCGAGCGATATGACGTCAACCATCCCGTTCTTTGCCTCAACCCGCGTAGATTCCACGGTATGGACGACAACACATCAGAGCGACCCGTCGAACGTTCAGACGATCCCGAGCCCGTTCGCCCCCGCAACCCCAGCGGAAGCTGAAGTGGTTGCCTATTTCGGCTGCTATCTCGACATCAATCAGACGAAGCCGGCGTTCCCGCTGAACCCGGCGAACGAGGCGAACGCGAACGGGCCATGGCCGGAAGGTGATCTCAGCTCGATCAATCAGATCATCATGAGCAATCACGCCTGCCTGGTTGCGGAAGTCGCCTACGACCCCGATCCGATCCCGCCCGGGGCGAACGCAGCGACCTCGGACAAGATCGGGCAACGAAACCTCACTTGGGCGGGATCCGATAATCCCGGTGCAGTTACGTCGCACCGCATACCGACGCTCTTCGACCTCAAGCCGACCGCGAATCTGCGGCCGACGCAGCAGCTGCCCCCAGACGAACTCATGATCGACTGGGGCAACACACCGAAAGGCACGGCCGCCGCGATCTATTTCCCGCAAGTGGGCGCTGATGACATCTTGGGCCTGGCTCAGCGGCTGTACAGTCGAGTGCTCTTACGCAAGCAAGACGCAAACACGATCGCCTGCAGGACCGGTAGCGTCACCTACGTGCCGATCCCGCCAGGTACCGGGCAGAACTTCGCGGGGCTGCTCACAGTGGACCTCGGCTCGGCTCTGCGGACTGGGCAGCAGTTTGAGATCATCGTGAAGCGGATCACTAGTACGCGCCGTCTGCCATTCGTCGTGGAAAACGCGAACGATCAAAACTGGCGCTACGTGGTTGGCGCTTTCCAGATCAACATACCGGTAACCAAGGCGGAAAAACTGCTGCCTGGAGAGGAGCGCCTACTCGCGGTTTTCAAGTGGAAACTAGAACATCTGCCGGCGAGCAATCGCTGGTATCCGGTGCTGCAACGCTACGTCGATCAAATCGGTGCCCGCGTGGATGGGTTCGGCGGTCACGCGACATCGATCCCAGCTTCGGCGGCCGGCTATCCCGCGCGCGCCGCGATGAGCCGGAGCGGACTTCCGCCAGGCGACGTCGAGTTCCGCGGCAAAGTCACCGGCCTAATTTACGACCGGTTCGGCGACTTCGAAGGCTTCACGATGAAAACTGAGCGGGGTGCCGAGGAACGCTTCCGCTGCAATGAGCGGGCCATCGAGGAGCTAATGCGGCGGGCGTGGCTGGAACGCTATGTGATCGTGGTGATCACGAGCGAGGCGGAGCCGCACGTCCCGGTGTCGATTGTGACGCGGCGTTAGCCGCAGTTGAATTAAGTAGCGTCGCGGCGAAGAGCAGCCCCTCGCTCTTCAGGCAGACCTCGATGGTCGCAGAAGCAAGCGACACGAAATAAGCTGGGGCAGTTCGCGCCGCCGTCGCTCGCTCTCTATACGGAACTACCTAGTTACTTGACATAAAAGAGGAGGCCACAAAATGAAACCTGACAATGCATCCCTTAAGGCTTGCGTGATTGGTCTATTCTTTGCAGCAAGCATTGTAGCGGGATGCAATGGCACAGCCGGTCCGCTGGCTAGCGGAGGCTCGCTAAGTGACAATTCGCCGTCATCGGTACACCGCGCCACGACTGCAACGACGACGTATAAAGTCGCTGTCATCCCCCCGATTTTTGGTAATTTGCACGGAACCTATACCCGTGAGCCATGCTGGACTGTTTCCCCGAGCCCTCTCCCAAAGTATATCACAACGGATAAGGTCTCGGTTTCGTACACCTCGGACGGGTGCTCCAATAGATCAATAACGATCACCTACACGTCGGGGTACGGGTCGGATGCACAGCCGTGCGGTTACAAAATTCACTATCCAATCGGCGGCCCGTTCCAGTATTCGGTGGCGCAGCAAGGTCTAATAGACTGCGCCGTCGCCACGGCGCCGCCAAGCAAGAACTATGACGAGCTCCTCACCTACGGTCCATGGGAGAGCCCGGTGCCAGGGCTGCCGATGCGGAGGCGTTAAGCCTTCGAGTTGGTTGCTTTGACCGCGCTCATCCTCCCCATATCACTCAGTTTGGGAAATCTAATAAACACTTACTTCTCTTGGAGGATTGCCGATGTCGACGATTACAAGACAGGTTGAGATTGTCGTCTATCCGGATACAAGGTCGAACATTGACAGTCACAGCGACCGTAGCCTTAAGATTCCTCGATGGAGCTTCTTCCTCGCTGCTATGGCCACGATTGCCAGTACAGGCGCAGTACTGATAACTCCGCGCCGCGCGCAAGCCGACACGATCCAGGATGGCGATATTGTAATTGACAACATCTCAGGCGCAAGCGATACAATCGTAAGCAATCACGGGTCTGTGACGATAACCAATAAGATTGACGACCACAGCAATGTGACGATACGCGCAGCGACATTCGTTAGGATTGGACAAAAGGTCGATCAACATTCTCGCGCAACAATATCTGCAGGCACCGATGTGGTGATCGGCCAGAAGATCGATCAGCACTCCATTGCGCACATCCAGGCCGGAGGCTCAATCAATATCGGTCAAAAAGTAGACCAGCACAGTCAGGCATATCTCTATGCTCCGAACGGCAACATAACTGTGCAGCAGGGAGTGGACCAGCATTCATGGGTTCATTGGCAAGCGAAGAGCGCGAATATTCCTAACTTAGGCAACGGCTCGCGGGTGGACAACAACCTGAATGCCCCCGAAGAAAGCATGGATGATTGCTGCTAGCGTTCACTGAGAAGATACCCTATTGATTCTTGATCACGTCGAAGAGCTCTTTGGATGGCGTCCGATCAACTAGGCAGAAACAACCCCTGTCAATCCCGAAGCAGCAAACAGCTCTCGGAAGGAATGCAAAGGAGCTTCATTTATGCGTCTATCAACGTCCATGCTGTTTCCCACGGTTGCTGTTGGCGTTTTCGTATTAGGCTGTACCGGTGCCGGGGCAGCCCAAACGGGAAACGTCGTACCGCATGGTTCGAAACCTGCAAGCGTCATCCCCGAGACACGTCGGCCAAAGGGACCGATTGTTCCGGCGCTCCACGGAATCTCAGCCCCACCGGCTTGGAAGAAAGACATCTACGCCTCCGAATTGTTAAACGAACCGACGGTCCACGGCTACAAACCGGCGCCGTGACCCATACCTGGCGTCGCGTCGGTCAACGACATCGCCAGCGACACACAGGGGAATCTCATCGTCCCGGACGCCTTCGCCGGGGTCAATTTATACCAAGGGCCGATCATGTGCGGACCGCTGTTCGCAACGCTCAGCGACACGTACGGTCAGGCATCTGACGCAGCCGCTATCAACGTGGCGGGCGGGAACATCGTCGTCGCGAATATCTTAGGCCCCGGCTTCGTCGTGACGTGCAACATCGCCTCGGCTTCGTGCACCGAACTCACACCGCCGTCGCCAGGTTTCGGCGAAGTTTACGGTGTCACGATGGCGTTGAACGGCGCTTGCTGGGCCACGGGATACAATGCGGCGTTTACGGCACCCCAAATCGCTTACTGGGCCGGCTGCATCGGACCGGGGGTCATCGCGACCGGCTTCATGAACGCCTCGCCCGGCGGCCTGGACATCGATAAACACCACAATTTGTTATCCATCGACTATGATGCCAACGGCAGCGGCACCAGCCATCTGCGGATCTACGCGGGCTGCAACCCAACGTGTACAGCAGTTGCCGATAATGTGCTGACAAACGGTGAAGCCGTTTTTGGTCATCTGAGCAGCGACTCCAAGAGATTTGTCGTGGGCAACTGCCAGTATGGTCAGCTCGATATCTACGCCTACACACCGGCGACCCTCAACTACAAGTATAGTTTTAATACCGGACTCACGACCGCCAATGTGGTTGAAGGCGCTGCCTATAACCCGGCTTCACAACAATAAAGTCAACCACCCGCCTTTACAAGAGTTTCAAAACACGAACAAAAAAGGGGAGCTCGATTTAAGTGCCTCCTTTTTTTAGCATCGCGGCACAAACCGATGTTCGGAGGATGATCCCGACGCCGCGTTTTCATTCGGTCACGGAAGGGGTCGGACGCGACGCCGTGGCCTCGCGCGTTCGAGCCGAGCAGGATGTTAAGCTAAGCTAGCCAAAGCAGCCGTTGCCGCGACCGAATTGAGGTGTCCGCTATGGCTAAACCCAATTATGCGATTACGCGAGAAAGGCCACGCTGTCGGGAACGCGAGCGTCTCGCTTAGGGGAACTTTTCCCCAACACATAATCCCTTCCAATACGGCTCAATCCGGTCGTTGCTAACACTAACACTTCGACTTTGGAGGAAACCCGTGAAGTACGTTCTCGTGATACCGATGTTACTTATTGCAGCGGGCTGCCAGTCGAACCTCAGCCAAGGATCCCCGAACGGCGCGACGATCCCAATGAACCCGTCTGCAAAGCACCTCATATGGGAACCACCGCCGGTCGTCGCATCAAACGGCAGCAGCCACACTGTATCGTTCCTCGTTTCTTCGCAATGCAATCCCGTACCGTACTCGCCAAGCTCCGGCATAATCCACGGCGGTAGCGTGACTCCGATTGACTTCGAGCCCAACGGAAATCCATGCTCGTACCAATCGGTGACGATTAAAGCCAACGATAACGGCACACCCGGGGACGAATGCGACTTGCTTGTCGTTGGAGACAACATCGACGTAATCAACTATTCAAACACCGATTGCGGCCTGGCATATCTAGGTTCGGGAACCTGGGGATTTACGTATAAGCTCGTGTCAGGGGCGGAGAAACGAGTTAGGCACTAGTCTAGCATAACGCTCACTAATGAAAGGGGTCGAGCAGGCAATGGCATTCCACTCGACCCCCGCCAGACCTTACGACGCAAGTGGACCGCAAACCCAAGCGTCGCTCGGCCGTCCTCCTTCGAGGTCTTACCCGCACGAGGTTTCACTCGGAACTTGAAACCGACCGCGTCGCTACTGAGGTGACGGATGACTTTGGTATGCTGAGCGGTTCGTTACGGTTGATCTTGCCACTGATGTAATCACTTGCTTCCGGCACACCCATGAGGGCCAGCTACCGGTACCGCAGGTTGTGGTGGCAGCGACGAGGCGTTCTTCGTGCACACGGCCTTGGGCGGCGCTATCCTAGCCATCGCTGAGTTGCGTCGTCCCGCTTGTGCAATAGCTTGCGCTCGCCGCCGGCGCAGCGATCTGCGTCCGTTGTAGGTCTCAGCCCGAGGCAAAATGTGAGCTCTGCGTTGGCGTCGACGGCCACACGATTTTTTCACCGGACGCGTGACAGTTACGCCCCCTGTCGGGCGCCGCCACGGATTACACGTCGCGCAATATCCGCTCGCCGACGGCGACGTGGCGTTTGCGTCGGGCGGCGCCACTGGGCGAAGAGGCCCAGCGCAGACTTGAGTCCGTGCGAGTAGCCGGACATTGGCCAGGCCCCTTGTTGGGCGTCGAGAAGCGGCGTTATCGCTAGCTAAGCATGAGCCAGCGACGATTATGGCCTCGTGTCGATGCGCTGAAAGTTCCGCAACCGCATGGCTACCAGGCTCGACTGGTCACTCCAAGCCAAGACTTCGCATCGCTTCGCCCACATAGTCAGGCGACTGGAACGGCGGTGCAGTGGCCCGAGCCCGCTCATAGTGGTCAGCAAATCGTTCTTTCCGCACCGGCGCAGACTCGCGATCGCTTCGCGCTCGTAGATAGCCATCAGTTCGCCGCCCATCCACATTTCGTGGAGGCGGTCACGGTCGCCGCCGGCGTAGCGGTCTGCGGAGCGCTGTAAGTCGCGATCCTGTAGCGCGATCGTGAGATCAATGCTAGCGTCGAAGGCAGCCTTACCAAGTGGGTCGCGCTTGGCAGTTTGCCCTTTGCGTTGGGCGTCCTTAACTGCAGGTAGGAAGCCGTTGAAAGCCACCCATCTTACGATCCGCCGTTGCGACAGCCCCGGCTACCTTTGCGGCTCCATTTACCAACGCTCCAGTTGCTAACGCTGCAAGGAATATACGCACTTCGAGCTTGCGGTCATCCGGCGTGATACGCGTTCTCAAATGCCTGCTTGCCCGGCTACGTGCGCGCGCAAGGACGCGCTGACCGAGGCTGCGCGCACGCTTCGTGCGTTGGTCGCGTAGCGTGTAGGGTGACTTCGCGCCGTTTTGCACCGTCTGGACTGAATCGTGTGTCAACGCTAAGAGTCTTTTCGAGCCTAGAAACAGCGGGGTGCTCTGACAACTCTTGAGACACAATAGACAGCGAGTTGGGACCGTTCCTGTAGTTCAGGGAGTGTTGTCTTGGAGCGCCTTGAGAGTTCGTGGAGGTCTGCCCTCTGCGCTTGCCGCGTGGCTTTAACCTCTGTGGAACGCCGCGTGCCGGCGGGGACAGTACACGGCGTTTGAGGCGGATCGGGCCAGCGGCAAACTCCGGATCCACGACGATGAGGCCACGTGTATGCTCCACACCGACAGGGTTGTCGACCGGGCCGGAGCGGCGGACGCTTAGAGCCGGGGCCGCGCGAGCGCCAAGGTGAGTGGCTGATGCAGACGTCGAGACCGGCGACGACATACGCGGGGCAGTGGGTGCCAGCACTCGTAAGCGCCGTGCATCGCAGCAATTGCTGAGCCTTCGGATTCAGCATACTTAAAACGCTTCTCGCATGTTTTAAGCGTAGTCCACGACTAGTCTCCGCGGCAAGGTCGCGACCTCAGGGGCAGGCCCATGATTCCCGGGCATTCCAGCCTCTTCTAGCCGCGTACGCGTCGCGTATGACCTCTCGGCCGCTTAGATCCTTCCACGGGCTTTACGAGCCAATTCCCGCCCTGCTAACCTAATCATAAATGCAGCAGGGCGGAGTCACTGTGCACTCTAACGATTACCAAGTTGCCGAGGTTGAAACCCGAATCGACGCCGTAACTCCCGCGGTGCAATTCCGGTGCAGTCGGTGAAAACCAGCGTTGGCCTTCGCTGACTCACGGTAACTAAAACTTCTTATTGCATCGGCGTTATTGACTATCGTTGACCGCACGTAACCGCTACGGGTGACATTTCAAGACCGCCGCATTTAACCGCTCTTAACTCAAGATCCGCGCAGGCTGCGCGAACAGTATCGGCCTCAAGATGGTTGGGCGGGGGCGGCAGGGCGATCGCGCCGGCGCGGTTGCCATTCGGTTGCCATACGGTTTAGAATTGCCCGTCTTGCGGCGGGACCCGGTGGCACAGATCGACATACGACGTTTGCTGAAAAGCGTTACAGGATAGCACCGCGCGGGTTACCTCGGCACATTGCGACACCGCTAGGGAGGCTCCCGAGCGGCTTTAGGAGTCCCCTGCTCTATCCAGTTTGAGCTACGGGCGCGCACTTTGATCGCTCGATATTATACGGCTTTTCGCGTCGTCTCTCAGTTCTCGATCTTCCTTAGGCCGGTATCCCGCTGCATTCTCGGTGCATCACGGCGCCGACCGCTTCTTCCTCTGACGGATCAGCCCCGCCCGCTCTCGCCTCCCGCCGCTCGAGCCAGCGCCTCGTTTTGCGCTTCCCCGAGAGTATCGACTGCTCACACTGCCGCCGCGTTTATCGCAACGAACGAAATACCGTTCCGAAATTCCCGTGTGAGCCGCCCCAGGCGGTCGTTCCGTAGAGTGCACCGCCCGCGTAGGTCAGCCCAGCCTCGGGATTAGCTCCATCGGGATAGCCGCGAAATTTATAGAGCATTTGCTCTCCGCCGTATGGTGGAACGATCTTGAACACCGTGCCGCACGTGGGGGTGCCGGATGGCGCAGGTTCAGGAAGGCAGCCGCCGGCTTTCTTCTCGGGCAACCCGCCGTTCATAGTAGTTCCATAAAGCTCGCCACGCACCACGATCAGGCCGCCGACAGGAAACGCACCGTCGCCGAATGATCCCTCAAACGCGTAGAGCACTCGTTCGGATCCGTTCGGACGCATCGCAAACACGGTACCCGCTCCTACTCCGCCATTGAGTGTCGTGCCGAACAATTCTCCGTTGAACGCGACGAGCGCGCTGGTGGGGTTGGCGCCGTCGCCCCGGCTGACACCGAAGCTGTGGAGTAAGCGCTCGTTTCCAAACGGGCTGACCTTGTAGGCTGTTCCGCCGGATGCGATCGTTCCGCCGGCGCGCGAAGTGCCATAAAGCGCGCCCCTGTAGACGATGAGCGCCGCGGTGGGATGGCTACCGTCGCTCGGTGCGCCGGCGAACCTGTGCAGGACTCGCTCGTGCCCGACGGCGTCGATTGCAAACACGGTCCCCTTGTCGCGCAGGCCACCGTTTTGCGTCGTGCCATAGAGGATGCCGTTGTATGCGACGAGCCCCGCTGCGGGCATCGAACCGTCACCGACTTTTCCAAAGCTGTGGATCACGTGTTCGACGCCGCGGGGCGTCACGGCAAAGACCGTACCGAGACCGTACGCGCCGCCTCTGGAAGTCGTCCCGTAGAATGCGCCGTTGTGCCAGATCACGCCGCCTTGAGGATATTCGCCGTCCGGGTAGCCTCGAAATACGTGGACGACTCTCAGTTTCCCGAAGGCGTCGATCGAAAAGACTGTGCCATTACCCTTGACGTAAGCGTCCGACGTCGTGCCATACAACAATCCGTCGTGAACCAGCAGCGAAGCGTGCGGAGAGCTACCGCTGCGGCCGGCATCGAAATCGTATAAGGTTACGCGGCCGCCGAAAGCGTTTGGCGCTACGCCAGCTCCTCCGGGCGACCTCCCGGGAATCACTTGCGTCCCCGAGGCGTTCGAGCAGCCGGCAAGCGCCGCGGCACAAAAGACGATGGCACCTATGCGCATCACGCGAACCTCCAGCGGTACGATTCGAACGTCGAAGCGATCGCGCCTGGCGCGGCGGTCGCAGCGCCCGAACGCATAGCCGCTCACCCACGCGGGTATAGAGGCCCGAAGGAGGGCGTTCTATGCCATGTCAAGGTCAAGGATGTAAATGTCAGGCCGCTGATGGTCAATACTGCAGTGAAGCCTGTAAGGGATCAAACGATCATGGCCATTGCCACTGCGGACATTCGGCCTGCGGTTCTTGAGTAAGGCGGGCGGCCGCGCGTCACACGCTGCCGCCCGCCCTCTTGGAGCGCTCCTTTGATTTGGCCCGTAGCGTAGGAATGGCATCGCGACCGCGGTCATCCGAGCTACGGGCGCACGCGACGCTTACGACCCTCCGGTTTCATGGGCACGGGGACTCTACGCTCTCGCCGTTGAGACTGCAGGTCTGACTCGTCAGCCGGTCCACTCGCGAGAGGGTATCCCCGTGCGCGACGTACTGATAGCGGAAGTAGAGCTGGAACGTTGCCGATGCGACAGCTAGCGCGATCACAAGCGCGCTAGTGGTGTAAACGTTAAGCGTACGCATCGCGCTCCTCCAAGGCCATCCAAGGATAGAATGAGACTAGACGCTTTAAGGTTAACCTGGCTTAATCGGGGTCGCAAGCCTTACAGTCGCACACTTTCCCGCACACTCGTGGCCCGCGGGTCGTCGGATCACCGACCTCCGATACGCATCTTGACGATCGCGATCGGCGGACTTCCGGTGTTGTTGAGAACCGCAGTAAAGGCGCAGTCGTCCGGCCCCGGGCTGAGCGCCTTAAACCAATAGACGACGTGCACGTATTTCGACTGGTTACCGTAGTGGCGGTGCGCCGTCGCGGAGAATCGGCCATTACCTTTGCAAAAGTGTGGCTCCGTATAGTAGCCGTCGGGGCCCCAGTACGTTAGAATCGCTTGACCGTGCGACATCGCGGGATACGGCAGATTCAGACGACGCTTGTTCCAGTAGATATTTCCCGGCGCGCGCAATGATTGCGGCGCGAGCCCCGGTACTACGACGCGCGCTGCCGGCGAGCCGCAGCCCGCAATCATCACGACGATCGCTAGCGTGCATACGCCTCTCATTGCGAGATGCGACACGATCGTCCCGAACCCGGGGCTTACGTTTTCTTTGGCGGTGGATGCGCGCGCGCGACGCTCGCGCTCGTGCTCAAACTCGGGCTCAAGCTCGTGCTCGTGCTGACACTGATACTGCGCGGAGCCGGACCACAGTTTGCGCGTCCCTGGACCATGCGGCACGCGTGCTGGGTAAATCGATCTATCCTCCAGACGACGCCATTATCGACGACATACTGATACCGGCCAAATATTTGGATGGCGTACGCCGCGAGAATCGCAAAGCCTATCACGGCGCAGGCGATTACTAGTTTGGTTGCAATGCCTTTGGGCCAACGCGCTGCACTCAAGCTATCGCGTTCGGCGAGTTCCTTCATCGACGATTGCTCCATTGAACTGTATATGGGGGCTTCGAGGATTATATATGCAACGGGGAAGGGGCATATTACCTTCCAACACCCCGCCTAAAACGAGAGAACGCCTCAGTTAAATGTGATTAACGCGCATTGGTGGTTCATCTCAAATTCATTGAATCGCGCGATGGTTCGCCAAAGAAGAGGATCGCCCGTATATCCGGAGCGATCCTCGGCCCCTCGTCCCCAAGCGTTCGGAGTAACTGTAGGAGCCTTAGCGCAATTCAGGGGGCATTTGCACCGTCCTTGGTACATTCGTACCAATTTTGAAGGCGCTTCAGCGATTCTTTACGCCCATTTGGTCTACGCAACACAAGGCAATGAAATATCGCATTTTCGTACTGCTTTGCCCCGCCCGCAAGCACTGGGGCGCCCGCCACCTTGCCCTAGGGGGGATCGTCCGAGCCCGTAGCCGGGCTACGGCCCCGATTTGCGCAAAATCCGCCCCGTCTTCACCACTTCGAACGCCGTGTTCGGAACGTTCTTGAGCTGATCGAGGTCGTTGTCGCTCCAGCATGACGACGTCTTCCCGCCTTCGCCTTGAAAATACCAGTTCGAACCGTTGTCGGCGACAAACATCCCGTACGTTTTCATCGCTACCGCGATGATGTACGACTGCCCGGTGATGTGGGAGATATCGTAAGAGGCCTTCATGCGGATGCGAAGCCCCATCGGAGGCAGAGTCTTGGCGCGGCTGTTGCTGGCGTAGTGCGTCGCGGGATGAATGTAGCCTTGCTGCGTTTGATTGAACGTGACTCGCAGCGCATGCTCGATAACGCCGGCTTTGACCTCGTCGCACTTCACGAGCGCAGGCAGAATCGGCAAGCCCGCGGCATCCGCTGAAGTCCAGCCGTTGGGGCGCAGCTTGTTGCTATCGAGATGAAAGAGGGCACCGGAGCCAGCGCGCCAGCGTTTACCGCTGTGTACCGGATACGCGTCCCACATCTCGTAGAGCTTGCAGACTCCCTGCTGCAGCACCAGCACGTGACGGTCGCCGCTGGCATGCCGCCCGCCTTCGATTTGCGCATTGCGCGGAATCGGATACGGGCCCGGGTTGCTCTGCGATCCGTAAACGAAACGCACTGGCACCTTCTTTTGCGTGCTGGGTACGATGTTGAACGGGATGCCGTAGTGCGGATCCTGGCCGAAATCCGGGTGCAGGTTTCCGGGAAGCGCGGCGATATACCCATCCGATTTCGGATCGAGCGGATAGTTGGAAATGTCGGTGTTCCACCAATTATTTGCGGGAAAGATTTGGCAACCGCCAACCACCGGAATGGCCGGCGCGACGCGAGCGTTGCCGTTTTGCGCGAACGGTTGCAACCCGGACGGCACGTTCGCTCTTCCGCACGATGCGAGAATTCCAGCGATGAGGACCCAGGGCAGGATGCGCCGCATGGCAAGCCCTCCTTGCCGGCGCTCTTCCCAACCCCCAGCACGTGGCCCTCTTCCCGGCGCGGAGCGCCGAAGTGCGGAGGCGAAGGGGCCTGCATGTTCGCCGCTCTCGCGATCGCGGCGTCGCTTGGCGCCGCCTCGTCTCCACCGTGCCCCGTTACCGTTTTTCCGCGTTACGGAACCTATATTGCCACCCCAGCGCTGCGAGGCTCGGGCCTCCTCCTCGACGGCGGCGGCGCCTTGGAAGCGCCGAGCTCGTCCCTCGCGTGGCTTCACCGGCGGCTGGCTGGAAACACACCCAAGCGCGTCGGAAACGTCCTCGTACTGCGCGCCTCGTACGCCAACATCTACGATAAGCCGTTCTATCGCGACGGTAACTTCGCGTCGGTGCAAACCGTCCTGATTCCACCCTGCGCCTCGCGCATGGCGATCGATTCCGTCGCGCCGTTCGTCGACAATGTGGACGCCGTCTACTTCGCGGGTGGCGATCAGGCGCATTACGTGGCGTGGAAGGGCACCGCCCTGATGGAGGCCGTGCGGCGGCTTTATGGGCGCGGCGGAGTGGTCGGCGGCGGCAGCGCGGGATTGGCGATTCAAGGCGCGGTCGTATACGACTCGGTGGCAGCAGATCGCTTGAATCGAGAAACGCACACGCACGACGCAGTCGAGAACCCGCTCGAGCCGCAGATCAGCTTCACGACCGGGCTTTTCGCTTGGCCCGCGCTGGCCGATACGATCACCGATACGCATCTCGCCGTGCGCGATCGCTTTGGACGAATGGTTACGTTCCTCGCGCGCATCCTACACGATCGGCTCCTCCCGAACGCGGACGTTGTGTATGCATTGGGAATCGATCAGGCGAGCTCCGTCGTCGTCGATCCTGACGGCACGGCGACGCTGCTCAATGCCGCCGGCGGGCGTGGAGCGTATCTCGTTCGCGCAACGACGCTTCCGCGTCTCACCGCCGGCGAACCGCTTCGATACACCGTCGTGGTTTCACACGTCCGCCGCAACGGCGAACGGTTCGATCTGCTGCACAAGCACACCGCCGATCCGTGGTATCCGATCACGATCGATGGTTCGCGCGTATCTCCTTACAGCCGAGACCCGTACGCGCCGTGAACTTCAACGCAATGTACGACCTCCTCGAGCGCCAGGTCCGGGAGCTGCTCGCGGGTGAAACCAATTTTGTCGCGAGCGCCGGCAATTTCGCTGCCTTCGTTTATCACGAGCTGCCCGACGTGAACTGGGCCGGTTTCTATCTCGCGACGCCGGCCGGTGAGCTCGTGCTGGGGCCATTCGCCGGACGCCCGGCGTGCGCGCGGTTGGCGCCCGGCCGCGGGGTCTGCGGCGCTGCGGTCGCGCGCCGCGCGACGCTCGTGGTCGACGACGTCGCCGCGTTCGCCGATCACATCGTCTGCGATTCTGCGTCGCGCTCGGAGATCGTGGTACCGTTGTTCGACCGTGGAGCCCTCTGGGGGGTCTTCGACTGCGACAGCCCGCGGCTCGCGCGTTTCACGGTGGCCGATCGCATAGGAATCGAACGGCTGGTGCGTGCCTTCAGCGAATCGGTGCGGGCGCCGGAGCAGGTCGCACGCTGATCAACACCCACGCAAGGTTTGCCAGCGCCAGCGCGCCGATCGTCAGGAACACCGCTTGGAACCCAAAGTGCGCACCGATGATACCGCCGAGGAGCGGTCCGGTGAACATCCCCAGAAACGTGGCGCTCGAGGAAATGCCGTAGACTTGGCCGCGCCGTTCGAGCGGAAAGAGGCGGCCGATCAGGGCGTTTGCGGTAGGCAGAATGCCACCCAGAAATAAACCGACGCCGAAGCGCAGCGCTACGAATGGAACGACCCCGCGCACGAACGCCTGAGGCATCGTAAACGCGGCGGCCCCACACAGCGAAATCAGGAGCACGCGGCGATACCCGATGCGATCGCTGCGCTTCCCCAAAAATGGCGACGCGATGAGATCGGCAAGCCCGGTTACGGCAAACGCGATCCCGACAGCGGTTGCAATCCACGGCACGTTACCGGCCAGCGCGCGCATGAAAAGCGGTACGATGGGCTGCACGCCGTATGCCACGACCTGCGCCAACAGCACAACCAAGAACATCGGAGCGAGTTGACGATGCAGGGCGATCTCGCGCAGGCCTTCCCAAAATGGCACGCGACGATCGGTTAACCGGTTGGGCCTGGCGTGTTCGCGCACGAGCAATGCGCAAACCAACGTGGCCCCCAACGCGACGGCCGACGTCACGAAGAATACTTGACGATAATTATGCAGCTGGTCGGCCAGGAAACCGCCGAAAAGCGGTCCGCAGAGGCCACCGATGAGCTGACCGGTGGCCATCCACCCGAGCGAAAACCCGAGCGTCTCTTCCGGGACGGCGGTGCCAACCATCCCAATCGCCGCCGCCGAAAATCCGCTGAAAATCCCCATGCAGGCACGCGCGGCAAAAAGTTGCCAGACGTTCTGGACCAACCCCATCAATGCGGTGAAGGCCGCTATCGCCAGGCACGAACGAATCACCATGGCTTTCCGGCCGGTGCGATCCGCGATGCCGCCCCAAACCGGCGAAAAAATAGCCGCCAGCAAAAAATTCACCGACGCGACGACGCCCGCCCAGATCGAAACCTTCGCGATCGGCGTTACGCCGAGTTGAATGATGAAGAGCGGCAGAAACGGCCCGGAAACGGAGAAGGCGAAGGACATCATCGCCTGCACCGCTACCATCAACCAGAGCGTGCGCTGCCACGGAGGCTTCACGCCGCTCGTTGTTTCTTAGTGGGGCGGTGCACCCTCCATGTGCATCATCATGCCGCCGTGGTCGTGGTCCCCCATCATGTGGGGATGTGGCGACAACACGCCCAGCAGCACGGTCCCGGCGTCGGGCTGCATGTGGCCCGTCTCGTTGTCGTTGTCGTGCTTTGTGGAAGGTGCGTGGTCGGCGGCGGGCATCTCGCTACGCAACTCGCTGCGCATCTGATCGTGAAGCTGACGGCTCTGCGTGAAGAAGGCCGTGTGCGCTGCAAGAACGCGTTGTCGCTCACCCGGAGAGAGTAGCGCGTCGAGTCGCTTGGCGGCGGCGGCCAGGTCGGGATTGGGCGCGATCGCAAGGTCGCCGATCGTGGCACCGACCGAGCGCCGATGGATCGGCGATATCGCGCTCAGGATCTGGAAGCGCATCTGCTGATGCAGCTGCTCCTCTTGCATGGCAAAGCGTTGGAACGTCTGCTGCATCGCTTGTCGCTGGGCCGGAGTCAATTGCGGCCGTGCGTCGTTATCGTCGGCCAGGGCCGCAACCGGAATCACGCTCAGCGCAAGCGCCAGCGCGAGAAAAGTTCTATTCATGCATCAATCTTACGTTCCGACGCCTAAGGCGTCACTGAGAAAACGCCTACTTGAATCAAGCCCCGTAGGTGAACGTACCGCCGGTGACGCTCCCGGCGTTGGTCGTGATGGTGAGGCTTACCGCCCCCAGCGCCCCTGGCGGCGTCGTGGCGGCAATTCGCGCATCCGACTGCACTTGCACGTTCGAAGCTTGGCTCGCACCGAATTCTACCGCCGTCGTACCGGCAAGGCCGCTCCCCGTGATCGTGACGACGTCCCCGCCAGCGGTTCTTCCATTGGCCGGGTTGAGTGCGCTGATGACCGGCGCGGCGGGGCCGGCGGCCTGCGCGCCGTCCCCTGGATAGAGAATAACGTCGGCGACGCGCTTTATGAGCTCGCGGAAAACCGCTTCGCGGTAGCCGACGACGAACGCGATTAGATAGAACAGCAAATTCGTCGGGGCCGTCACTTGTGACGCGGCGCTGGTCGAGTTCACCGCCGGCGCGGCGGCCGTCGAGCCGACCGCCAGAATCCCGGCCTGAAACGTGAGCCACGAGATGATCGCAAGGCTGACGCCGATCAACGGCCGCGTCAAATGCCAAAGATTCCAGCTCGGATCCCAATCCAGTCGATGATCGAACGCGCCGGATAGCGAGATAATCACCGCGCCAAGCGCACCGAACCAGGGAACGCCGACGGGCAACGGCCCAAGCGACGTGGGCAGCGATAAATGGTACGCACCGCCAAGGTTCGTGAGATAGATCAGCGCCAGCGCGAAGAGCACCAGCAGATAGAAAACCTCGACCGCGACGATGAAACCACGTGTTTCGTAAAGTGCCTTCATGCGAACCCCCGAAGCCGATTTCTCGCGAACTGATAAAGCCTTTTGGACAATGACGCGGCTTTCCCCCACGTCGAGCCGGCAGCGGAAGGTCCACGATCGCAGCCGAAATACGCGGCGTGACTTCCGAACAGGCGCCACGGGCGCGTATCGCCGATATCATTCGCGACAGCGGAAAGATGGGTGCCGATCAGCCCGGTCCGTCGCAAGATCAACTGGCCGCCATCGCAGGCGCGTTCGGCGGCGGTGCCTCGGCAGGCACCGTGCTGGCCTCCGAACAGCTCGCAAACGAGCTTGCACAACGGTTTCCCCGACTTTCGACCAACGCTACCGTCGAGCGCGACTTCGAGGCCCCCTACGAAATGGCTGGGCGCGCGTTAATTTTGGCGCTGCAGGCGAATAACCACACGCTGAGCGCGGCGTTTGATACCGCCAGCGGCGCGATCCTCGAGATCAAGAAGCCGCTCTCGCTCCTCGCTCCGCCGTTCACGGTGACGATTACGATGACGGATCTCGGCGCGACGACACGTCTCGCCGCGATAGCTCAGCACACGGGTCTGGATTGGGGTCAAAACGCCAAGTTGTTGAGTCAGCTCTTCGACAAGACGAACGAATACTTGAGTCTGTTTAAGACCTGAAGTCTCTTAAGTCAATTTTTGAATGAAGGTGATCGCGCTCACGCTCAACACCGTTACGCCGTTGATCGCGAACGTATAGTTGTTCGCGGTCCCAGCATCGAGCGGCTTGAGCGTTACCGCGTCCTGGCTGCCGGAGATCGGCTCCAGCGTGCCGACAAATTCTTTGTCCGCGGCGGCGAGCACATTCTGGCCGAAAAGCGGCCGCAAAGCAGCAAGATCCATCCTGGTCGGTTCGATGGGCGCCAAAAAACGGCCTCGTAGCGCGTGACGCGCTGGGATCGCGGTCTTCCATGGGCTGCACTTATCGTCGTCTATCTGGTCTGGGGCTCGACGTATCTCGGCATTCGCGTGGCCGTCGCGACGATTCCGCCGTATCTGATGACGGGCGTGCGTTATCTGATCGCCGGCTTGCTGCTTCTCGCATTGCAGCGGTTGACGTCGAAGCGGAAGCTCGCGATGCCGACCCGCGCCGAACTTCTGCGCATCGCGATCGTGGCTACCCTGCTGATCGTGATCGGCAACGGGCTGCTGTGTCTCGCGGAAACCCGCGTCGAATCGGGAACGTCGGCGCTTCTGTTGGCCGGGACACCCATCTGGATGCTGTTCCTCGACGCGCTGCGCGAGCGCAGGAGGCCTCGCGCGGCGGCGATCGTCGGTCTCATCCTCGGTAGCGCCGGCATAGCGGCACTGGTCGGCAAAGGCGCCGGTCACGCCGACGTGTTCTTTGCAAGCATCATTCTCATCGCATCGATTTCCTGGGCCGCCGGATCGATTTACGCGCGTGGGATCGATCACCGCCCGACCACCGCGTCCCTAGAGATGACCGTGGGCGGCGCGCTCTGCCTCGTCGTGGGCTTACTCGGCGGCGAAGCGTCGCATCTGCGGCTCCACGACATCTCCGCGGCATCGCTCTGGGGCATGGCGTGGCTGATTTCAGGCGGCGCGATGCTCGGGTACAGCGCGTATGCCTACGCGGTCCGAACCCTGCCGATGGCGACGGTTGCGACCTACGGTTACGTGAACCCGGTCGTTGCGGTCATCCTCGGCGCGCTGATCTTGCGCGAGCCGGTGACGTGGAACGTCGTCGCCGGCGGCGCGGCCGTGATCGCGTCGGTAGTCTTGATTCTTGTCGGGAGCCGAAGGGCTCCCGAGGAAGCCGCCCTTTAGCCCGAGCCGCCGCGCCAGGTCAGCCGACGAGATCGTGCCAGCTTGTCGCGTTCACGGTGATACCGAAATAGCCGGCGGCGGCTTTGATGTTGGCGAAGGCCTGCGCGCGCTCGGCCTCGCTCACGCCGCCCACTTCGGCGAAGCGTGCAATTGCGCTGCGCACGTGAGCCGCATCGGTCAGCGGCTCCTTACGCTCGTTAGGAAAAGCGAAGACGCTGTCCGGCAGTTTAGCGCGAGCCGCGTCAGAGCCGTCGCGCATGGGCTTCCACGTAATATGCATCGCATAAGGATAGCAGCGATCTATGAACTGCTTATGGCCGCCGATGCGTCACGCCGAGCGGAAGTCGCGCAAGATGGCGTTAGCGGCGCGCTTTCCAGGGAATCCGCTGACGCAACCGCCAGGGTGCGCTCCCGAACCGCACAGATAGAGATTGCGCACCGGCGTGCGCGTGGCGAACCGGTCCTCGTAAATCTGTCCCGGCAACAGCTCGCCATGAAAGATGTGTCCGCCCACCAGCCCGAAGCGCTCCTCGAGATCCGGGGGCGCCAGCACTTGGCGGTGTTCGATCGCGCCGGGAATGTTGGGCGCGTAGCGCGCGAGCATCGCGATGATTTTATCCGCCGCGGCTTCGCGTTTTGCTTGCGACCAGCCGTCCGCGCGATCGTAGGCATAATATTGCGCAAAGATCGAGAGAATGTGTTTGCCAGGCGGCGCGAGCGACGGGTCCGTCGGCGTTTGAAGAAAGCATTCGATCAGCGGCTCGTCACTCTCACCATGCGCTCGCGCATCGTCGTAGGCCCTTTGCAAGTATTCTACCGATGGCGCGACGTGAATCGTGGCGCGATGATGCGGCTGCGGATGGCTGCCCGGGCGGGACGCAAAGTTCGGCAGCTCGCCTAGCGCGAGATTCAGCTTGAGCGACGGGCCGATACTTCTCCACGCCTCGACCTTCGCGACAAACCTGGGATCGAGCGCCGAAGCACTCAACAACTCTAAAAACGTCGTCCGCGGATGCGCATTCGATACGATCGCGCGCGCACGCACGGTCGTCCCAACCTCCACCCCGCACGCACTCCCGTCCTCGCCGGTAACGATTCGCGCCACGCCGGCATCCGAGAAGATGTCAGCGCCGTAAGAAACCGCCACCGCCGCGAGCACCTGCGAAACCGATCCCATCCCTCCGCGCACGAATGCCCAACTCCCTTGCACGCCGAGAACGCGGCCGGCGAGATGATGCGCGAGAACGTATCCGGTTCCGGGATCGCGCGGGCCCAAGTAGGTTCCGATCAAACCATCGTTGACCAACTCGGCCTGCAGCACCGGTGTCGAAACGTAGTGCTCGACCAAATCGGCGGCCGAGCCGCGCAGATAGCGCTGCGTCTGCGCATCAAAACGCTCGAAGCGTGGATCTTCATCCGAAAACGAATCGAACAGCGCCTTCCCTAAACGATCCGTGCACTCGACGTAGGCTGCGAATCCCGCGACGTCACGCGGATCGAACGCCGCGATCTCGCGCGCGTTGGCTTCCCGATCGGTGCCGAGCAGCAGCGACCGCCCATCCAGCAACGGCGTGAATGCGTATGGATCCTTGCGATAGTACGACAGGCCGTGCGAGCGCAAATCGAGGTCGTCGACCAGCCACGGGTCCAGCAAGCTGCAAACGTACGAAGCGGTGGAAATGGTGTATCCCGGCCAGATGCCGGTTTCGCTGACCGCCGCCCCGCCAAGGTTGTGGCTGCGCTCGAAAACGGCGACCGACAGGCCGGCGCGGGCCAAAAGCGCGGCGCACGCCAAGCCGTTGTGGCCGGCGCCAACGATGACCGCGTCGTAGGAAGGCTTAGGGTGCGGAAGTCTGCGCTGGATCAGTGATACGACGGCCGCGAAGCGAAGCAGTCCCGGCAGTAGACCGGTTTATCGCCGCGCGGGTTGAACGGAACCTCGGCCACACCGCCGCACTGGCTGCACGTCGCCGTAAACATCTCACGGGGACGCCCGGTGCGGTCGCCGCCGCCCGATCCGCTCGTGCGCATCTGCTTACGCGCCTGGCGGCAATCCGGGCAGCGGTTTGGTTTGTTCTGGAACCCTTTTTGCTCGTAGAAGCGTTGCTCGCCCGAACTGAAGACAAACTGGCGGCCGCAGTCCACACAGTTGAGCATTTCATCGACGTACACGAAATGAGAACTCCTTAGACTCTGCCTACCGTGCGGACTTCGCTAGCGAAAAGAATCCCACCACGTGACCAGAGCAGCATTTTTTCCCGCTTTGCGACCTCCGCCTTGCCCGTCCCTGCCTCTCCCCCCGTCGCCCCGAGCTCGGGATAAGCGCCGCGCCGGAGGTCGAAGAACCACGGGCGGCAAGGGCGAACGGTGTCGTGTGGCGGCAACGATTCCTGACGTCGTCGAACCGGCTTCGTTGGCCGATTATTTCGAAGTGATGACGCGGGCCGTCTTCCAAGCCGGCGTTAGGTGGAAGCAAATCGCGGAGCACTGGGACGCCTATCGCGGTGCCTTTCAAAACTTCGATCCGGCTTCCGTCGCGGCGTACGACGACGTGGACGTGGCGCGGGTCCTCGCGACACCCGGTATTCTTCAAATGCCGCGCAAGGTCCACGCCACGATACACAATGCCGGTGCAATGCTCCAAGCGGATCGCGATCGCAGCGGCTTCGCAAACTACCTGCGCTCCTTCGACTCATACGCCGCTCTGGCCAAAGATTTCAAGAAGAGCTTCGCCTTCATGGGCGATATGAACGTGTGGTATTTCTTATTTCTCACCGGCGAAACGGTGCCGCGCTTTGAGTCCTGGGTAAAGACCATCCGCGGCGAGCATCCGCGAATGCGCGAGATGGTCGAGCGCGCGCGCAGCATGGACCGCTCGCGCGAGGCCGGAGTTTAGGCCGCGGTTGGGGCCAAGCCGATCCTCTTGACGTAGGCCTCAAAGCGCGCGACGTCGTCACCCTCGAAGGCGATGGCAACATAGCCGTCCGGCCGTATCAAATACGTCGCATCCCGCGCGAACCCGGCGCGTTCCGCATCCCCATTCCATCCGAACGAATGCACGGCGAGGTCAAGCCGCTCGCTCGCCCCGCGAACCTGGATACCGGGCTGTCCGTAAACCTGCGCCTGCCAATCCAAGGAGCGAAGGGGCGCAAAGTTGTCGAGGCTTTGGACCCAGGGCAGCCGATCGCCGCCGCGTACGCCGCCCGCCTTGCCTTCACTCAAGCTCGAGTCCGGGTAGTGGATCTGCGTCTGCGAGACGATCCGGAAAAGCGCACGGCGAGCCCGCGGCAAGCGCGTGGCGCCGGCGAAGATCAGCGGCGCGACGACGCGCCGCATCACGGTACCACGCAGGCCGGGCGCCACAATGGCCGTGAAGGCGCGGTCCGTCGTCGCCACCAGCGCCCGCGCAAAACCGATGCGCTCCTCCTCGAAGCTGTCGAGAATTCGTTCGGCGGCGCGCCCGCGGAGCACGTCCGCCAGCTTCCAGCCCAAATTCATCGCGTCACCAATCCCGGTGTTCATCCCTTGGCCGCCCGCAGGGCTGTGGATGTGCGCCGCATCGCCGAGAATGAAGGCGCGTCCCAAGCGAAACCGTTCGGCGACGCGATGGTGAACGCGATAGGCCGAAAACCAGTTTACTTCCGTCACGCGTACGCCCAAGAGCGGTTCGATGCGCGCGCGAATGGTATCGAACGTCAACGCATCGTCCGCCGGAGTCCCGCTCGGGACCAAGCCGATCAATCGCCGCATTCCGCTCGAACGCACGGGGAACATCAAGAGTAACGCGTATTCGCCCAGCGTTACGTACAGATCGTGATCGAAGGCGGCGTCGACTTGAGCGTCGCACACGAAGAAGAGCTGCTCGTACGTCATGCCGGCGAAGCCGAGTCCGAGCGTCGTGCGCACCGCCGAATGTGCGCCGTCGCAACCGCACAGGTACGACGCGGCGATTTCCTCGCCGCAATTCGGGCCGGTGACGGTGGCCGTGACGCCGTCGTCTCGCTGGGTAAAGCTCGCCAGCTTGGTGTTCCACTCGACGGTCGCTCCGGACTCAGCCAGTTTCTTTACGAGAAACCGCTCGTGGTCGTCTTGGGGATAGGTAAGCGCAAACGGGAACGGACTAATGCCCTCACCTAAATCGCGCAACTTCAGCTTGAGCATCTCGTGCAAGCGTCCGCTGCGGTCGGCCTCGCGCAGGTGCACGTCGGGCACGACGATTCCTTCGCCGATCATCTCTTCAGCAAACCCGAACTGGTCGTAGAACTCCAGCGTGCGAGCCTGCACGACCATCGCTCGCGAGTGTTCGCCTGGGCCGGCTGCCTCGTCAATCAGCCGGAACGGCACGCCGCGCCGCGCGAGACTCAGAGCCAGCACGAGACCAGTTGGCCCCGCGCCGGCGATTAACACTCCCGTCGAAGTCATCTCAACCATTCCTGCCATGATACCAAACGTTCATGAAACGCAATCATGCGACCTTGACTGCTTTGGCTCGACGGAACTGCGCCGCGGGAGTCGAATCTGTTACGATCAGCGACCAATCACGGCGCGAAGGAGCAACGATACAGATGAGGATCCTCGAATTCAGCCGCTACGCGTTAAGCTTCGCCGTAGCCGTTCCGGTTCTCGCAAGCTGTGCAGCCAACGGGACGTCACCGAATCCCTGGGCGCAGAGCGTCGAGCGGCAATCGAGCAGTCTTGTGAGAAAAATCGCGAGAGGCATCTACGTCGACGTGCAAACCGGGCCGTCCAGTTCGGAAATTGTGGGACTGCGCAGCGAGAATGGCCGGCACCCTCGAGAGTTTTGCAAGGTGAAGGGTATCGGCTATGCAGACAGGATCGCGGTCGATGGCCAGGGTCGCTTGATGGCTCCGGACAGCCTCGCATATAAGGTCCTCGTCTTCAACGGCCCGAGCATGTGCGCAAGGAAGTTGGCCTCGCTCGTTGACCCGTACGGTCAACCGATCGACGCCGCCAGCAACGATGCGGCTACCGGAACCATCGCGGTCGCCAACGTCTTTGACAACAGCGGGCCCGGCAGCATTTCAGTCTGCACCGTCGCCGGCGGGTGCACGGTCAACCTAACGAACCCGAATATGGAGGAAGTGGCCGGCGTGGCGATGGCTCCAAACGGCGATTGTTGGGCCTCCGCGGTAACCGCTACGACGCCGACGCTGACCTACTTCCAAGGCTGCTCGGGATCGGGTAAGGCCGCGACTCACTATAAGAACGCTTCCTATGGCGGCCTCGACATCGATGCTCAAGGCAATCTCGTCTCGGTGAGCTACAATACCTACGAAAGCAAAATTTACGTCTACCAGGGCTGCAATCCGAGCTGCTCGCTGGTCGGGGGCCCTTTCACGCTAAAGCACAAAGCGATGACCGCTCACCTGAACGAAGAGTCCACCTCGTTGTTGGTGGCTGACTACCAACGTTCGGTCGTCGACCTCTACACCTACAGCCCAACGAAACTTACGTTTCAGTACAGCTTCATTAGTGGCGTGAACGGGGGCACGATCTCCGGCGTCGCATTCGACCCGCGTTCCGAAGAGTAATCAGGGCGCGGGCGACGGCGAACCGCCGGGAGTCACGGGCCGATTGGGCCGCACCAAATAAATGCCCAGGCTGGGCGCATAGTTGAGCTCCGGCACGAGTTTGCCGCCGAATCCATGCTGCCCGAGCTCGTCGAGGCTGGTTCCGACAACGCGGCCGCAATACAGCAACGCGGGGACGACCGTCGGATCTCCGGGGTCGAGCTCGTACCAGGTTCCGGATTTAGCCGAGTGCGGCGTAATCGTCCAGCTCGGCGTTGCCGTGCCGCTTGCAAAGTGGTTGCGCAGTTCGTCGAGCGCCTGGGTTGCCAGATTCCGTACGGTCCCCGTGCATGCCGAAGCCGTGCGCACTTGGAACGGATTGGCCGGCGGCGCCGTGGGTAGTTTGTAGACGCGAAACGCTTCTTGCCCGGGCTGCTGCTGGCGCGCAACGATATAGAGGCCGACGGCAGACATGAAGTTCAGTTGCGCCACGAAGAACAGCCGACTGGCCGGCGCAAACAACTTGCGCTGGGTCACGTCGTCGGCGCGAGCGATGTGAAGGGGCATGCACCCCGCTAAGGCGCGCAGCGTCCCCGTGCCCTTCGGCGTGATCGCAAGCGCATAGGTCATGCCGAGTCCGTGGTAGGTGACGGTCGCGTCGCTAAGCGCCGGAGTCTGCATCGTCGCCGGATAACCCGCCGCGTTGCGTGCCGCTTCGATCTGCGCGACGAACGCCTTGAGCTCGTTTGAAAGTTGGCGCGCTTTCGCGGCGTTGTCGGCGCTACACAGGCTTGGGTTCGTACCCACGGCAAATGGCTCGGCCGGCGGCGTTTGCGGCAAAGGTGAAAAGAACGAAGAGAAACCGCGACCGCCCCCCGGCCCGCCGGGGGCACCCGGGGCGCCCGGCGCCCCACCGGGAGTCTGGTCAAAACCGCGCGCGTGAAAGGCCGTGGCGGTCTGCGACGAGACCGCACCCTGCCCGAACTTTACCGAGTACGTCGCCGAAATCGTGCGTGGCACGAGCGGCCGTGCGATGTTGGGTATCACGATTCCACCCACCGTCGTGAACGGCACGGCATTCGCCGGGCTCGCAAAGATCCCGGAATACGTGTTGGTGATGTTGCTGGCGGCAAACGTGATCGTACCGCGAGTCAGCTGCGCCGTCACTCCTGCGTCGAAGGTCGTGTAAGGCGGCAGGTTGTTCGGGTTGTTCGAGCCCACGTGCTGCGCGTCGGCCAACCATTCCAAGATCGAATGCGGGGCCTTGTAATCCAGCACGATACCGGCCTTCAGCAGCGGCACGTTGGGGAGTTGTTGTCCCGGAATCGTAATCGACCACGGGTTGTCGAAGATGTAGCTGTTCGAGTTCGCCAGCGCGCCGGTGATATTGTAATACCCTTGCACGACGAGGTCACCCAGTGTCGCGTATCCCGTCAGCTCGGCACCTTGATACTGCCGCTGCACGCCGGCGATCGGCGTCATGAAGTAGAGTTGCTGGGCGGTAAAGGGCGTGCTCGGTGGCGCGTTGCACCCCGCCGGCGAGTTATATAATTGGGCAACCTGAGCGAGGTATCCGGGTGGCAGCTGGTTCAGCTGGTTTAAAATTACGCCGTCGACATACACCGGCAGCAGCACGCCGTTTTGGACCTGGCGATAGAGCGTCAATGACACGTTCCCGCCGTGCAGCTGATGTGTGTATGATAGCCGCACGGAGTTGGATGAACTGTTCTGCGGTTGCTGCCCCGGTGCGTTGCCGTATGCGACCTTCCCATTGCAGTCGAAGCGCAGCGACGCCGGATCCGTCAAAATCTGCGAACGCCCCTGCGTAGCTGCGGCGCCCCCCAGCGCGAACGTCGCGCTGTACGTATCGTGTGACACGGGCCTCCACGTCGCCGATACGCTGGCAAGCTCCGAAACACCGCTGTTTCCGGTTGAGGTGCTCAAACCGGCCGATCCCGCCAGCGTCAGCTTATCGTTGGAGTGGATCGTATCGGTGGCTTGCAACACGGAGTACTGGGTTGTCTGCGTTCCGTTATAAAATGGAACCGCTTGCGGCACCAGCGGCGTCGTCGCAAACTGCGATGAGGTTCCGTAAGCCTGAACCGAAATCGTATGGCGCTGTTGCGCTGGGAGCGTCGCATTTACTACGTAGCCGCTCGACTTCGCCTGCGTGGAAAAACCGGTCGGCGCCGGAGCGCCGTTGACGTACCGGGCCAGCTCGTTCAGTACGCCGGTCGAATCCAGCGAGAAAACCGAGGTTTGCAGTTGCGTCGCGCCAATCAGGGCATTGTCGCTAAGGGCGTAGAGCTGCAGGTTCGTCGTATCGGTGTTATTGGGGCCGTAACCGCAGGGGAGCGTCGCGGCCGGGTCGCCGTTGTAGCGCAGACAGACGACGTTCGTGCTGCGGTTCGAGTTCATGAACATCGCGTTGAGTGAGTTCGAATCGCCGAACTCATATCGCGCACTAAACAGATTACCTGAAATCGTGCTGTCGCCGTCGTGATTGTAGGACAGCCCGCTGGCATCTTCGTAGTAGTCGCCGTCGACCAAACTCGGATACAGCCGGTTCACGGTCTGCACCGCGAGACCGAGCTTCCCGACAGAACCCGTTTCCGCAACGGAGTAGTTCGTGCGGCCGTAGCTTCCCGCGGAAAACTGCAGCTGCGATATCCAGCTTAGCGTCGGCTGCAAGGTACTGAAGTTGACCGAACCGCCCATCCCGCCGAGCGTCGGGCCCATGTGCACCGATGCGCCCTGGAAGAGGTCGGTCGCAAAGCCGCCGAGGTTGCCGGCCGAGCCGGGGGCGTTGAGGGGAATTCCATCCAGCGTCAACTGCGTCTGAGTGGGGTCGTGCCCTTCCAGCGAGATGGTCTGCGTCGCATCGTTGTCATCGCTCGATGTCGAGACGCTTACCCCGGAGAGCTTGTTGAGCGCGTCCGCTAGATCCGTGGAAAGCCGGCGCTGCGGCGAGTTTTGGTCGATGCTGCTCGAGGAGATGGTCGCGGAAGCTTTAGCGGTGACTTGCCCGATGACTTTCAATCCGCCGTTTTCCAGCGCGAGCGCAAAGCTGACCGTGATGATGCGCCCGTCGAGCACCTCGAACGACGCCGACGTTAAACTTTGGTAATCCCGTTTCACGATGCGGGCGCGGTAAATACCATCGGGGACGTCGGTAAAAACGACCTTACCGTTCTTGCCGGTTAGTTCTGACGTGATGATCGGCCCGTCTAAGAGCACCCGCGCCAACTCGACCGGTTGCTTGGTCGCGCCGTCGACGACGACGATGTCGATCTCGGCGGATTCGGATTGTGCGCGCGCTTGCGGCATGACGGCAGCGAATAACAGCAGCAGCGAAACTGCCAGCGCAGCGCTCCGTCTCAGCATGACTCAGCGATTATAAATGATAGCCGCTGCGTCTAGCCTTGAACGGCGCTGTGAAACCTCGCTATTGACGACCTAAATGGTGATGGTTACCGCCGTGCCGTGCCCCGGGGCGCTGTCGATGGCGATATCGCCGCCGACGCGTTGGACGGCACGCTTTGCGATTGCCAAGCCGAGTCCCGTTCCGGAGATTTCGCCGCGCTGGTCGCCACGGTAAAATCGCTCGAAAGCGTGGACCCGCTCCGATTCGGACATGCCCGGACCTTCATCGCTGATCCGGATGATCGAATGGCCGTTGTTACGCGTCGCGCGCAAGTGGATCGGCGCTTCGGGCGCGTACTTCAGCGCATTTTCGACAACGTTCCACACCGCCTCGGCTAGCTCGCCTCGGTCGGCTTGCACGCTTTCGACACCATCGACACTATAGTCGATGACGCGCCGGTCGTCCAAGCGCCGTGCGGCCTCGCACTGGCTGCGCAGGAGCTCGGCCAGATTGACTTCTTCGATATGCGGCGGCGCTTCGGAGTCCAAGCGCGCCAAGCGCATCAGGCGATCGATCAGCCCGCGCATGTGCTCCTTCTCGAGCGACATCGTCGCGAGGATCTGACGCGCAATCCGCGGCTCCTCGATGGCACCCCGGCGAAGCACGTCAATGTAACCGCCGATCACGGTCAGGGGCGTGCGCAGCTCGTGCCCCGCATCGGCCGCAAACTGCCGCATACGCTCCTCTGCATGGCGCCGGTGGTCGATCGCCGTCGCGACGCTCGCGACGGCATCGTTGAAGGCTGCGGTCAGCGAGGCGATTTCATCCCCGCCGGCCATGACGAAACGGCGCTGCGTGTAGTCCCCATCCGCGAGTGCCCGCAAGGAATCGCTCACCTCGTTTATTGGACGCAGCGATTGTTGCGCGAAGATCCGTCCGACCAGCCACGACAACACGATCGCCGCAACGCCGATCGTCAGGACGATGCGCCAGTACGGAATCAACGAAACCAACAGAAGCGGAAAGGAAGGGCTAAACCCGACGTAGCCGCCCTGTACGTAGGTTAGCGAGAGCGGCTCGAGCCGGGTGGGGTCGGGTGGCAGGGGGCGGCCCCTTTGCAGTGCCGGAATGAAGTGCTGCATTCCGCCGGCCGCCAACACGCCGGCGAGCGGTTTCGGGCGCAGCGTTTTGTCACCCGCGAGGTAGCGGCCCTTTAAGTCGAAAACGGTCACGCGTAGGCCGATCCCGCTTAGCGCATTGACGATCTCCGGCGCGGCTTGCTTCAGGCTCATCCCCTCGCGGCGATATTGGTCGACTAAAATGCGCGCCTCTTCGTGCTTTGCGACCATAACATCGCCGGAAAAATTCCACAGCTCGAAGACCAGCGCGATGGACGAAGCCAAGATGACGATAACGACCGTCACGCCCAAAAGCACCGCGTAGAGTGCGGAAAGGCGCGCTGCGAGCTTCACGGTTGCAGCTCCCGGTTATTGCGAAAGGCCGTAGCCCACGCCGCGGACGGTCCGAATGAATGATCCCGGTTCCCCGGCCCGGTCGATCTTGGCGCGCAAGTACGAGATGTACGTTTCGACGATGTTCGGGCCGCCTTCGAAGTCGTGGCCCCAAACGATCTCGAGCAGATGATCTTTGCTGAACACGCGTCGCGGCTCGCGCATAAAGACTTCCAGAAGGTCGAACTCGCGCTGCGTGAACTCCAGCGGTTCCTTCGCCCGCCAGGCCTCCCGCGTGCCGGGATTGATCGAAATATCGCGCCAGCGCAGCACGTTCTCTTCGATAAGCTGCGGGCGGCGCAGCTTGGCCTGCAGCCTCGCGATCAGCTCCTCGAAGACAAAGGGTTTGACCAAATAGTCATCGGCGCCGGAGCTAAGAGAGCGGACTTTGTCTTCGGTGCCGCCCTTTGCGGTGAGCATGAGGATGGGCGCTTGCGTAATCTCACGCAATCGCGGCAGGAGCGTGACCCCATCGATCTTGGGCATCATGATGTCGAGCACGATGAGCTCCGGATCGAAAACCTTGACGAGCTCGAGGGCGGCCAGGCCATCGGTCGCGGTCCGAACCTCGTAGCCCTCGCGGGAGAGCCCCAGTTCCAACATCTCCCGTACCATACGGTCGTCGTCGATGACCGCAACGCGGGCATTGGGCATAATATGCATTTCTACGCTGCATCGTGCTTTGTCACCCTTGGAGAGGCCTGAACAGGCCACCGCCCCACTCGTTGGCCACACACCAGCGCCGCCTGCCCGATCGCTTCGAGCGGATGGGAAACTACCCTAATTCCGCGCCGATCGAGCTCGGCGACGCTCTCGTCATCGAGCAGCCAGTGGGCAAAAACGTGGATTTCTTCGGTTCCGGTCGCCTGCGCCAGGATCGCAATCACGTCAGCCAGGGCACATTCCCGTTGGGAAAGCAACCGGCAAATCACCTCGCTGCGAAAGCGCGAGCCGCTCCACCCGGCGGCCACGATGAGCATGTGCGACGCCTCGCCGAGGCGGACGGCTTCAAAATCGATCACCGCGGCCTTCACACGCGCCGCCAACCCTACCTCGGTCTGCGCATGAAGGGTTGCCCCCGCGATCGAGGCGGCCGGCCCGGCCGTCAGGAGCGCCCCGGCCCCGATAAAATACTCGTCCATGCCGCAATCCTGGCATGGACGAGTGCCAACTGGGTGGCGCACAAGCCGCGCGCCGCGAAAGACGCAGGCTGCTAAAGCGGATCCGGCGGAGTCACGGCGAGGGCCAAAATTAGTCCGATCACAAAGCTTAACATTGGTAAAATCCTCCTGATTTAAGCGGTGCCATGTAGAGCATATCTGACCCGTTGGTGGAAGGCTCTAGTTAAAGTTAACTAGGAGTTTTAGCAAGCCAAGCTCCGATCAAATGAGCCCTTCGCGTTGGGCTTTCCGGATCGCCTCTGAGCGTCCGTGGCACCCGAGCTTCGCGATTATATTGGCGATATGGACCCGAACCGTATAGACGCTGCGTTCGGTTCGCTCGGCGATCTCCTTTGGAATCAGACCTTCATCTAGGAGTTTGAGCACATCGATTTCCGACGGCGTGAGGTCGGCGTGACGAAAACTTGCGGCCTCGCCAAAGCTCAAAACGCGATCGACAGCGCCCAGTAGCTTCGCAACATCCGCGTAACCCAGCTTTGCGAGTTTTTCAATTCCGTCCATTACTCGATCCGCGCCGCTCTCGCCCCGATGCCGCAATCTAGCTAAAACGTTCTCAACGGTACTCGCCGTGAGTGCAATGACCGAGTCACCATTCGCCCTGACTCCCCGTATAATTCGATTGGCATGGGTTGCACGCCCATTGATTGCTTCAGCCAAGGCAGAAAGTGCTTTTGCGATAGCTATGGAGCGTATTCGAAAACGCCCCGAAAGTTCTGACGAGCCCGCGCGCTCCAGAATCTCGCGCACAAGCGTAATCGACTCTTCTCGCCGCCCGTCTAGCGCCAGAAACAACGCATATTCGCTGCCAGACACCAGTCGATCAAAATCGAATGGCATACGCGTCCAGCACGAAGCAACCAGTGCGTGAGCCTCGGCGAACCTGCCTTCCCAGGCAAGTCGAACCGATCTAAAGAGAGCGAGATACCGTGTAGCGAGGTCATCCTTTCTCATCCCTGCGAGTCGTTGCTCGATGGAAATGCTTTTTTCCACGTCGCCGCGGCGCATCTGAGCGCTCAGCTCCTGGAGGAGTGCGGTCTGTAGCGCATATGCATCCCCCGCCTTGGTCGCAGCTGCGGCGGCAGACTCCGCATACCGTAGCTGACGTTCGACGTCGTCTTCTTCATGGAGAGCCAGGTTCGAAAGGACCGCGTTTGCTCTGCTGCCGATACTGTACAAGTGCAGCTCCGAGGCGAGATCGCTCGACTGAGTCAATACTTCGAAAGCTCGGTCGGCAAGTCCAAGATGATGAAAGGCAATGCCGCTATAGTGAAGCACCTTCGCCCGAACAATGTCGGAATCAATTTCGAGCAGTAACGGCTCAAGTCTGCCGAGAGCTGCCCGCGCAGCTACAAGATCCCCAGCGACGGCTTGCTTGCCGGCGATCAACGAGAGCGCCTCGGCTCTGCGCGCAACGCTCTGCTCTCCATCATCTCCAACGGCTCCAAGAAGTTCCGTGACATCGCCGCCTTGATTGGCGGCCATCGATGCTAGGCGGAGGCTGGTTATCGCGAACAGGTCTCTATTCTTTCCCGCTCGTGTCAAGGAGCGGCGCAATAGAGACTCGGCGCGCGCGAACCTTCCGGCGATAGCCTGCAGCGTTCCCTGTAGTGCCAAAATCGTCGCGTTCTCGCGGCGGGTCCCATCGTCGAGCGATTCGATCGCGCGCGCCACGACGTCGCCCCGAGCACGCTCCAGCATGTCAAAGCCATGCAGTTCCAGTAGCCGAACGACGTCCTCCCGAGAGGCTGCGAGTACGTACGCTTCGATCGCGTGCTCCAGATCGGCGCTTGATTCGAGCGCACGCGCGGCGCGCTCGTGAACCGATTGCTGCGCACGCTTGCCGCCGAGGGCACTTTGATGGCGCAGAAACTCGCGGAAAAGCTCGTGACATTGATAAATTCCCCGCGACTCCTCGTAAATAAACGCAGTGCGTTCTCGCAAGCGCTCGACGGTTGGAAGTGCGCGATCGAACCCGGCGCGCTCGAGCACCGCAACGTCAATGATCGGCAGCGCGATTGCGACTTCAAGCAGCGCTCGCTCCTCTTCATTTAGCCCGCTATAAACTTGCTCCGCGAGGAACCGATAGATCATCTCCCGCGTGATCGCCGATACGTTGCGCAGGTCCGTAGAACGCGTTGACGTCCGCAGAGCAAACGTCATGGCTGCGGGCCACCCTTCCGTCAAGGTCAGCAAATCGCTGAGCTCCTCGTCCCGAGTCGCAAGCCCCAGGCCGGCCGCGGCCGATCGCACCTCGTCCAGAGTGAAACGAAGCGCCTCTTCACCAACCGGCATATCGGCGTCGCGGTACGCGAGCCACGTCCCGAGAGGAAGGCAGGTCGTCGAACGGGAGGCCAGAAGCCAACGAATACGTCCCTTTGTTCGTTCGATCAGCGAAGCCAGGAACGCGCCTACTTCGCTATCACCATCGGCCACGTGGAGATCGTCGATCGCGACCACGCCCCTGAACGCTTCCATATGCGCATGCATCCAGGCCGCGAGTTCACCGGCACGTTTCGGCGACACGGTCGTGCGCTCGTAGGCACCCGCGAGCGAGGTGATTGCGTGCGGGGCACAATCACCCAAACTCTCGGCTAGGCCGCGCAGAAAACTCAACAGCATCGTATGTTCGCCACGCAGCGCAAACCGTACGTACCGCTCGCGCACTTCGCGGAGATATTGACGCAGCACGACGGACTTGCCGTACCCCGCCGGTGCAATCAGGAGTGTGATTGGAAAACTTGCCGAGGCGGCCAAGCGTGCGACTAGACGTGGGCGCTCGATCGGCGCAAAAGCACCGGCATCGCTGCGCTCGTCGCCTGAGAGAACCCGCACAAAGCTTATGCTTCTAGGGCTTCGGAACGTTGCCTTTGCCAACGAGTTGGCTCACGAAATACGCGATCATCGCACCTTCCCAACGCAGGCGCGGAGCCATCCACGCGCGCTGCGCCGGGCACGTAATCTCGCCGAGCTCGAGCACGAGATTGGCTCTCCGTGCATCGACTTGACGGTATGCAAAATACGTACGCAAGCCGCTGGTGAAGTTGTCGGGCTCAAATCCGAAGCGCCAGTAAGAGCCGTACAGCCGGTGCCACAAGGCGGCTCCTAACGCGTCGTCTTCGTGCGCATAGCCGATTGACGCGCCGCTCCGGCACGGCGGATCGGAGCCATCGAAGTGAATGTACACGGCGACTTGAACCCGGTACGTTCCGTCGAAATCCGCTGGGAGGCGCACTACCGTCAGGCCGTGCTCACGTAATATCTGCGTTGCGGCATCCGCGACGATGGGCGTCCAAGCCCGCTCGCCGTTTGCGCCGAGATTGCAGTGGCGCTGCGGGAAATGTGCGCAACTCGCCGGCCGCCCTTCGTGGCCGGCCGAAATCAACGCGTCATAAGTTAACAGGGAGACGCCGAGCAGCAACGCCAGCATTACCAGCCGCCCGAAGCACCTCCGCCGCCGAAATCGCCGCCACCGGCGGAAAAACCTCCGCCGTCGAAATCGCCGCCGGACGAAAAGCCCCCGGAGCCTGCGCCCAGTAGCACGCCGCCGTACGCGGGCCAGTTGTGCATATCCTTGCGCGCCGCGGTCGGCCCTTCGCGCAATACCAAATAGCCGTAGCGAAGGGCGCGCACGATTTGGATGATGATCACGAAGATCAAGACGATGAAGAATATTCCTACGAGGACGATTACCATCGTGCCGGCGTCGCTAGTCTCTCCCGACGTCGCCGCTGCGGGCGGCGGGGAAACGCCTTTGTACGACGGCGTAATCGTCGTCAGGATCGCCGCAACGCCGCTGGAAACCGCGCCGTTCGGATCGTTCGCCTTCATTCGGGGCACGATATCGTCGGCGATGATCCGATGCGAGTCGGCGTCGGTGAGCGAACCTTCCAAGCCATACCCGACCTCGATGCGCACCTTGTGGTCCTTCATGAACAAAAACAATACCGCGCCGTCGTCGTGCCCGCGCCGGCCGATCTTCCACTGGTGGGCGGTCTCACCGGTCCACGTTTCCAAGGGCACGTCGCCCGTGGTCTGGTCGATCCACACGATGATCTGGTGGCCGGTTGCCGACTCATACGCTCGAAGCTCGTTTTCGATCGCTGCGCGCGTATCGCTCGAAAGCACACCGGCATTATCGGTGACGCGGTGTTCCGGCGTCGGTGGAACCTTGAAGCCCTGAGCCGCCGCGCCGATCGGCCAGGAGAGCGCGAGTGCGGCCAGGACGGCCACCGTAAGGCGTGCCATCACGGCGTCGCACCCGAGTCTAACAGCGGGAAGTGAGCATGCAACGCTTCACCGATCCGCCCAATCGCGTAAACGATCCCTTCCCGTATTTCACCGCGCGAAAGATACGGCTGCGTGCGCTCGACCACGTCGCGCCAAAACTCGTCGCCGACGCGGTTGTGCAGCAACCGGTCGCCGATGATTGCGAACCGCTGCGCCTTCGGCGCGACCAAAATCAGCGCCGCATTTTCGTAGCCGTGCCGGTGCAGCCGGACGCGCTTGAACTCCCGCTTCGCACGTTCGAACGCATCCACTTTCGAATCGGGGATCACGCGCACGCCGATGCGTCCGGTCGTGCCGTCTTCGGCGTCGGCCAGGGCCCGCGCTATAGCGGCGCGCTCGTCGCGCGTCATGGGCTGAAGTTTACGGCCGGCGCAGTTTGCGCCCCGGGTTGCGACTGGAAGTACGGCTTCTCGTTGAAACGGCTGCCGAACATGCCGGCGACGAAAACCGTCGGTATCGTGTCGCGTTTGGTGTTGAAGGCACGCGCGGCGTCATTATATTTGCGGCGTTCGAACGCGATGCGGTTCTCAGTTCCTTCGAGCTGCGCCTGAAGGGTTTGAAAGTTCTCGGTCGCTCTGAGCTGAGGATAGTTCTCGACAACCGCCAGCAAGCGCGAAAGAGCCGAGCCCAGCGAATCCTGCGCGGCCGCGTATTTCGCGAAGTCCTGCGGATTGTTGATGGCATTTTGCACCGCTTGCGGCGAGATCTGCCCGACGCTGGCGCGAGCCTTGGCCACGTTCTCGTACGTGCTCTTTTCGAAGTTCGCCGCGCCTTTCACTGTGGCGACCAGGTTTGGGATAAGGTCGGCGCGCCGCTGATAGACGTTCTGCACTTGGCCCCATTGCGCGTCGACGGCTTGTCCTAACGTGACGAGCGAGTTATACGTGCCACCAATAAAAAGGAACACGATGACGACGATCCCGATAACGACAATCGGACCGACGTACGAACGGCGTTGCTGCATGCTACGTGATGCGCCGCCGCGTGGCTGGTCCCTCCCTCGGCAGGCATGTGCCCGGGCACGCGTAACACCGAAACATGCTGCGCGTGCTGCTCGCGGCCGTACCGCTGACTGCGCTCACCTTCGTGGTTCCGCTGGTGAACCGCGTCGAGCCACGAGTGTTCGGAATGCCGTTGCTTTTGTGGTGGACCGCGGCCTGGGTCCTCGTGACCCCGGCCTTTCTTTGGACGATCGGGCGCCTGGAGCGACGCTGGTGAACGGCACCGCAATTGCCCTCGCAATCGTCGCTCTGGTCGTGTTCGGCACGATCGCCTTTGCGCTGATTGGAGTCCGGCACATCAAGATGGACCCCTCTCAATACATCGTCGGCGGGCGTTCCTTTGGGACCCTCTTTCTGTGGGTGCTGCTCGCGGGAGAAATCTACACGACGTTCACGTTCTTGGGCATTGCGGGCCTCTCGTATTCGCAGGGTGCGCCGGCCTTCTACGTCATGGCTTACGGCGGGTGCGCATACGTGATTGGCTACTTCCTCGCACCCGAGGTCTGGCGTGTCGCCAAGGAAAAGAACCTTCTCACCGGTCCGGATTTCTTCGAAACGTGCTACAACAGCCGCGCTCTGGGGGTTTCGGTCGCGTTGCTGCAGTTCATCATGGTCGTGCCTTACGTCGCGTTGCAGCTGACCGGCTTGCAAATTCTCCTGCGCATCGCGGGCTACGGCGCATACGATGCCACCGCCGCCGTCTGCATCGCTTTCCTCGTCCTGGCACTGTTCGTGTTCACCGCGGGGTTGCGCGGCACCGCGTGGGCCAGCGTCGTCAAAGACGTCTTCGTTTTGGGTGCCGTGATCTTCGCGGGCGTTGCGATTCCAATCCGTTTCTTCGGTTCCCCATCTGCCGTGCTGGACCGCGTGCTGCAGCTGCATCCGCAGATGCTCGTATTGCCCGTAGGCACCGCCTTTCATGGAACGGTTTGGTACGTCTCGACGGTACTCTTATCCGCAATCGGTTTCTACATGGGCCCGCACTCGTGGAGCGCGGTTTACAGCGCCCGCAGCGGCGACACGCTGCGGCGCAACGCTATGCTGTTGCCGTTCTACCAAGGCTTTTTGACCTTGATGATCTTCGCCGGGCTGTCTGCAGCGTTAATCCATCCCGGGCTAAAAGGAACGGCGGTCGATCAATCGTTCTTACTGGTCGTTCAACATTATTATCCGTCTTGGGTGCTCGGATTGATCGCCGGTGCCGGTGCCCTCGCCGCGCTAGTTCCCGCGTCGGCGCTGCTCCTCGCGGGTGCGAGCGTCATTACGAAAAACGTTGCGGGCGACGCATTCGGGGTGGCAACCGGTGACGCATCGCGCACACTGCTCACGCGCGTGCTCGTCATCGTCGTCGCGCTGCTGGCGCTCGGCGTCTGGCTGACCGCGCAGAAAACGGTCGTGGAGCTGCTCTTACTCTACTATAACGGCGTGACGCAGTTCATGCCGGGCACGGTCGCAGCTTTTCTTTGGAAGCGGGCAACCGCGTGGGCCGTCGGAGCCGGAATAGCCGTCGGGCTCGCCGTTGCAATCCCACTCGCCGCTTTGAACGTCACGCCCTGGGGCATTAACGCCGGCTTCCTCGGCCTGATTGCAAACGTGATGGTAATGATGACGGTCTCCCTGGCCACGTGCCCTCGCTCCGCTAACGCATGACTCGGTTTTCATGGCGAGGCACCCTACGAGCCCTCGCGGGGTTCCTCATTGGGTTCGTATGCGGCGTACTCTTCAACAAATTTGGTTTCGACGTTCTTTGGAACGCGCATATTGCGCCGAGAGCGGTACTCTACCCGGACGTCGCGATCGGATTAGTGCTCGTCGTCTTAGCGATTCTGCAAGCGCGCCGGCGAGGACTCGCTTTTACCGAAGGATTGCTCCTTGGCATAGCCTTTTCAATATTCGCCTATTGGTTGCTCATCGTGTGGGTCGTCACAGGGTTTTGAGCGCCGCGTGACAATCGGGTCGGGCGCTTATTTGTGAGCGAGGCTTATCGTCGCGCCAATCAACTCGGTGGCGTGCGCGACGGTTATCGACTTCGTCGCTGAGCCGCCGGCGGGGTATGGCCAAAAGCCGACGTCGCGCACTTGGCGGGCGACCGGTCCATAGGGCATGACGATCGTTTGGCCTTGAATCCAGAACTGATGGATCAGCGAGCTGAGGTCGCCCTTGAACCGTACGCTTCCCGACGATTTACCTTTCGAGCCCGCGATTTTGAAGCGATAAAGTACGCGACTGGCCGTGTCCTGGACGTCCACGTACGTACCGTCCCACTGAACCCCGCCGGGATAGCCAATCTTCTTATCGAGCGCAATCGTGGTGAATAAGGTGCTGCCGTTAGAAAGCTCTGCGAATTCCGTATGATAGCTGCCGTTGTCTGCACCGTCGACGAAGAGATTACTATGATCGTCGTAGGTGCAGAAAAAATATGCGTTAAATGCCGGGTCTTCATACGTGCTCGGAAAGGCCTGCCCGGGGCGAAAGATCGAAACGCTGCCCGGGCCCTGCAACTGAGAAGTGAAATTCGCTACGGCCAGGTCGCCGGTGGCCGGGTCTACCGCACAGCCGAAGGGATAATATCCAACGGTCCAGAGGCTCTTGATCGGCTCCGTGCCGCCGTGTTTGTACTTCATCACGTGAAAGTCGTTCGTGTCGACTACGAACACGTTGCCGGACGCATCGGAGCACAAGCCCGCCGGCGACTGAAAGCCCTTGAGCAGGCCGACTTGCTTGCCTCCGGGATACGAGAAAACGCTGACGGTGCCGCGCGCATCCGAAACGTAGAGCAGATCTTGCTTCGCTGCCGCCGGCGCCATCCAAGAACCGGTCGAGTCGAACCCGGAGCCGGCCGGTTGCGCCGCCGCTTGCGGCGCTTGCAACGGCATTGCCCGACCATTGCAGCCCACCAGCAACGCCGCGAGCGCGGCGAAGAGAGTCAAACGCTCCAACGTCGTCGCATCCATCTTAACCCCGCATTCACCAGATAAGTTTGTAACTCCGCTGCTGATTCGGCTTGCCCAGCGCCTGCGGAACCGACCAGAATCGTCCGGCGCCAGCCCGAATAGAAGGCTCATCTGAGGAATGTCGGTAAGGGAGAAACATGAACTCACGCACAGGCGTAGCGGTCGTTACCTTTACCGCCATTATTCTTGCTGGGTGCTCGGGCGCGCCCCAATCGAATCTGACTCCGAGCACTGCGCCGAGCGGCGCGGCCTTCCGGACGACGACCTACACGTACGTTGATCTCGGCCCCGGACCAAACGGCAAAGATGCGTACGGTTACGGCGAGAGCCCCAAGGCTCAGGCCGGTGCGTACTTCGATCACACCATCTCGTGCGGCAAGGATTGCTCGGCCAAGGTCTATTACCCGCTCGCATGGTCGGGGCCCAGCTCCAAGCCGGTCGTTCTCCTGCCCCAATACTATGTCGAGGGATGGGCATATGGCGCCGGCGGCTCGCTGATCGTCGGGACGCTCATCACGAATGACGGGGGCTACTTCGGATTTCCCCACGCCGCGTTGTGGCAGGGTTCTTCCCACACCTTCACCGACCTCAACCCGGCCGGCAGTTGCGGAAGTTGTTCGCCGGGATCGGATGCGTACGACACCGACGGGACGTATGTCGCCGGATCCGGCGGATCACCGCAACACGCGCTCCTATGGAAGCTCTCGCAGTTGAAAACCCCCGTCGACTTGAATCCGGCCGGCTTTTCGTATTCCGAAGCGTACGCGGTGAACGGTACCGCGCAAGCGGGCTACGCCTTCTCGAGCACGACGAATTCCTATCACGCCGTTCTTTGGCACGGCACCGCTGCGAGCGTGGTCGACCTCACACCATCGACCATGTCGAGCGCCGAGGCCACCGGGTTGGGATCCAAGAGCCAGGTCGGCTGCGGCACGCTCGTCGGGATGACCGTGACCCACGCGCTTCTGTGGCATGGCACTGCCGCGAGCATGAAAGATCTCCAACCCTCGGGATTCACCGATTCGTGCGCTCGCGCTGCCCACGGGAACGTGCAGGTGGGATACGGACACTTCACCGCCACGGCGCTGCATGCGTTGCTCTGGAAAGGCAGCGCGAAGACCGCGGTCGACCTCCAGCAGTACTTGCCGAACACGTTCACGAGTTCCGAAGCGTATGCGATCGACCGGGCCGGCGACATCCTCGGCTCCGCGTACTCGACGAGCACGGCCACGTGGCACGCCGTGCTATGGCACCCCTGAGCTAGACGGCTTCGATCTTCGCCATCATCCCCGCGTCTTCGTGATCGAGAATGTGGCAATGAAAAAGGAAGGTTCCTTTGATGATCGGATCGCGAAAGTCCATGATCAACACGAGCGAACCCGGCTTGCCATCGACGCGCCGATGCGGAATGACGAAGCTGTCGGCCCAGAACGGATGCTCGAGCTTAACGTCGTCGATTTCCTTGACGAGAAAATGCAACTGGTGGATATGGAAATCGTGCACCTCTTGCGTTTGGTTCTTGATGTGCCACTCTTCGACCGTTCCCACGTGGACGACGTACATTGGCGGGTCGCTCATGGAGAACGCCTTGCCGTTGATGAAAAAGTGCGTCGGGCCTTCGCTGAAGGCCACGGTGCGTTTGGCCGCAATCGGTGGCAGCGGCGTCGTGTAGGCGTTTCTCGGTAGGGGAGCGCCTACCGTTAGCGGCCCCACGAACGCCGGCCGGAGGCCCCGCTTGTGCGGCGAGCGCAACACGCCCAAGTCGATCTCCGGATCGTGATCCCCCGACAAGCCCGAATCGTAGCAGAGGGTGCGAAACGTTTGGAAGCCGTTACGGGGCCCGGTAACGATGAACTCGGCACGCGCCGCCGGAGGAATGATGATCGACCTCAGGATCTTAGTCGGCGGCGTTCCCGGCCATGTGTCGAGCGCGAAGCCGTCGATCGCAACGAGCTCCATCTCGCCCCCGTCAGAGAGCTTGAGCGTCTTGTGCGACGTTGCATTCACGACGCGGAAGAACTGTTTCTCGCCGGGTCCGATCGTGATGACCGGCGCAATGGCGCCGTTGAGCGATGTCGTAAGGCCAAAATCCGAGCCGCACGGTTCGCTGTTGATCGCCTGTGGGTTCGCGCGCATCGACGACATCGCCGACATGTCGGAGGTGGACGACGACGTTGCGTCGTCACCGGGCGGTCCCGCTTTTTCGCCGGTACCAGTGGCACGCACGATGATGATGCGCTCCTTCATCTTCGCCAATCCCGGAAGGTGCCGCTCCAAGCCGTTGACGACGATCGCCCCCGACATGCCGCCCGAGCCGACCTGGTGCGACGTTTGCCCGTGCACGTGCGGATGATACCAGTAGAGTCCCGGCTCCTGGCTCTTCGGTATGTGGACGACGTAATGCAATTTCTGGCCGGGCCGCGCGAGCGTTCCGAGAACGTCGTCGCCGGGAGCCTTCGGCGTTGAGCCTATCCCGTGAAAATGGATGTTGACGTCGAACTTGTCGCCGTGGGTACGAGGCAGCTCGTCGCTCACGTCGAGTACGATCGCATCGCCGGGATTGACGCGAATCGTCGGCGCAACGCCGTTGACGTTTTCGTAGACGAACTGCGGGAAGCCCGTCGCGCTGCTATAATTCACGATCAGCGAGACCTTAGCGACGCCGTTGATCGATTTCACGACCGGCGGCTCCGGCAACTCGTTTGCGTTTCGATCTGGCATCACTCCGTTGAATGGCGACGACGCGCTTTGCGGAATGAGACTGGGCGGGGTACTCGATTGACCGCCGCATCCCGCAAGCCAAGCGAACGCAATTGCTAAAGCGAGCCAGCGTCGTGACATAACGAAGACTACTTTCATTTCAAACTCGCGGCGAGACTGACCGCGGCCCCATAGCCCCGCACCTTGGTAATTCGTTTGATCGCCGTGCCCCCTGCCGGATACTTCCAAACGCCAACGTTCGCGTCGAAATCGGGCCCAATCACGCGCGGAGCTGCGATCCAAAATTGGCGAACGCTCTGCGTGCCCCCGAGCGACGTCGAGCCAATCTGCGTGGCGCTGCTTCCGGTAACCGAAAACTGATAAATCACCGACGGAGAGACACCGCTGTCTCCTACGGCGACGTTCTGGCCGTCCCACTGCACCTGTCCCGGCGCCGCGATGCTTGCAGTCACGGCGATGTCGACGAGCTTCTCACGGTGGCGCGGCAACTCGGCGAATCGGAAATTACCACCCCTCGCCTTGTCGACGCCGTCTAGGAAAAGGTTACCGTGCGCGTCGTACCCGCAAAAGCCGGCACGTTGAATCGAAAAGTCGGCATATTTCTTCGGATCGTTCCAACCCCCGTGAGCGCGGTGACGGTAAACCGCCAGAATCACGCCGCCGATGCCGCCCGTCACGGCAAGGTCGCCGGTTTTTGGATCGACGGAGCAGCCTCGCGGCGCACCCGGCGTGCTCAGCGCGGCAATTGGCTTGTCTCCACCATGGGGGTATTCGATAAGGTCAAACCCTATGGTGTCGGCGATCCAGACGTCGCCTTGGCGATCGGCGCACTCGCTGCGCGGCGCTCCGAAGCCGGTAAGCGTACCGACCAAGCGGCCCTGCGGATACGAAAAAACCTCGACGTTGTTCGTCGCAACGTCGGAAAGGTACAGCAGATCGTCTTTAGCGGCCTCCGGTAGGATCCAGGATCGCTGCTCGTGGTGTGCGAGTAGTGCCGAATTCTGCGACGGTGCCCCGGGCGTCATCGGCCGCATCTGCGCCCCGCCGCAACTGGCGACGGCTACGGCCGCGCAGAGCGCCAGCGCACGACGTGCAGACGCTTTCACCCAGCGCGCTCTAGGATGTAGCGAGCGTACCAAGTAGGCCAGTCGTCATCGCGGTGGCCGAGCTGCGTTTCGAATTCCGCGTGCGCCGCTTCAGCCTCACGAAGGAGCTTTGCGAGTCGCTCGACGCTCAGTGCTTCCATAGGCCCGCGCCTTCGTCGAGAATTCCTACCGCCCTTCGTCGCCGACGGGCAGTGGTGCATTTTCGAATGACGTAGAGAGCACGACCAGCGTCACGATATGAACCGATACCGGCTCGAGATAGTTTAGCAGCTCCTCGAGATGCGCGACATCTTTCACGATGGCTTGCGCGATGAACGAAAACTCGCCGGTAACTCGATAGCATGCCAGAATTTCGGGTCGCTCGCCCGCGACTTTGACGAATCTGGCGTCGGGACCATTCGGGCGCGCTAGGATGAAGGCGGTGACGGGATAGCCGAGCTTATCTGCGGAGAGGCGGACCTGATAGCCTTGGATGATTTCGGCCTGCTCGAGGCGTCGGACTCTCTCCGCGACGCTGGTTGCCGAAAGGCCGATTGCCTTGCCGATATCCGAAAAAGAATCTCGACCGTTTCTTTGGAGCGCGCCAACGATGGAGCAATCAATTCGATCTAGGGCGTGAAAACGCGGGCCTTTTGCCAACGATCTCTCCTCTTTCACGGCTGCAAGCGAGGTTTTTCGTTGCTTTTTGCATGTTCTCCGTCCACTCGTAAGAGTAAACTTCGAGTATGATCGACTGCACGCTCGTGACCTGTGAAATCGTGCCGGAACTCGATCCAGACGATCGTCTGTTGCTATACGAGCTCGGCAGGCGAGGGCTGCGCGTGTCGATCGCGCGTTGGGACGACCCGGTGGCCGACTGGGCCGCGAGCCGGATGTGCATCCTGCGGTCCACTTGGGATTACCATCGACGTTTTCGCGATTTCCTCGCCTGGATCGGCAACACGTCGGCGCTGACGGTAATAAAAAACGATCTGGACCTGCTGAGCTGGAATGCGCACAAGTCTTACCTTGGTGACCTCGAACGGCTCGGCGTACCGATCGTTCCGACGGTCTGGGTGCCACGCGGAGAGAAGCGCGGCTTGGTCGATCTGGCCGAAGAGCACTGCTGGCGCGAGGTGGTTCTCAAGCCCGCGAGAGGCGCCGCATCGCACAACGTGATCCTGGTGCGCCCAAACGGAGATTCAGTTGCCACGGCTCAAGAGCAGTTCGACCGATTGACGCAAACCGACGACGTTCTGGTCCAACCTTATCTGGAAGCCGTAGTCACCTACGGGGAGCGGGCGCTGATGTTTTTTGACGGGCGATACTCGCATGCGGTCGTAAAGAAGCCGTTCGATCGCGTTTTTACGATCAGTGATGAACCGACGTCGTGGGTTGAGGCGACGGCACAGGAGATTGAGGTCGCGACGAAAGCCATCGAGGCCGTCCCTACGAAGCCGCTTTATGCCCGAATCGATCTCCTGCACGACGAAAACGGGGACGCTCGGGTCAGTGAGGTCGAACTGATCGAGCCGGCGCTCTACCTCGCCGTCCATGCGCCCGCGCGGCGAGCCTTCGCCGATGCCATCGAGCGCGAATTGACAATTCACGCCTGACCTCCGACCTTTCCTTGGTTTCCTGTGGTGAGTCCGCGCTATTGGCTGACTTACCGCTGCGCCGCATTGTCGAGCGGTGCTATGATGCATGAAAACGCGTCACAGATCGGAGGAGCCATGCGTCCGTTCAAGCTCGCCTTAGGAGTTTCGGGTCTTCTTGCCGTGGTCGCCGCTTGCAGCGGTACCGGATCGACCTTGCAGCCCGTGGCCGTTCCGCGCGGCGCGGCCGTCTCTCACGTGCCGGCTGCGCGGTCCTGGATTGCTCCCGGCGCAAAAGAGCACGATTTGCTGTACATCTCCGATTTGCTCGCGCAGGTCGTCGACATCTACACGTACGGGCATGGATTCAAACTGGTCGGAACGCTGACAGGATTCTTCAATCCCGAGGGTCTCTGCGTCGATAAAGCCGGCGACGTTTGGGTCACGAACGACACGAGCGATGGCGTGCACCAAATCACCGAATACGCCCACGGAAGCACGACCCCCATGCAGACGTTGAATGATCCCGAGGGAAGAGCCAACGGATGCTCGGTTAATCCAAAAACCGGAGACCTCGCCGTCGCCGATTTCTGGGGGCCGACCGAACAGATCGGCAACGTGGCGGTCTATGCCCACGCAAGTGGAAGCCCAACTTTCTATTCGAACCCGAACATCTGGTACTACTATTACTGCGCGTACGACGACCAGGGGAATCTCTTCGTCGATGGCGAGACCCAGGGCAGCGTTTTCGGGCTCGGCGAGCTCCCGAAAGGGGGCAACACGCTGAACTTCATCCCGGTAAACGAGACGATCTACTTACCCGGCGGAGTTCAGTGGGACGGAAAGTATCTCGCCGTCGGAGATCAGGTCGCCGTAAAACATAACTTCACGAGCGTCATTTACGAGTTTTCGATCAGCGGGAGTGTCGGAACGGACGTAAGCACGACGGTCTTGACCGGCTCGGCGCAGGTGGCGCAGTTCTGGCTGCCGCGAGTTCGCAATGGCCACGAGGCCGGTAAGGTCATCGGTCCCAACCAAAATGGCGCGAACACATTGTTCTGGGACTACCCCGCCGGCGGCAATCCCATTAAGACCATCTCCGGCGAAACCGATCCGATCGGCGCAACGGTAAGTCTCGCCAAAAGATAACTAGCCGAGCGAGGCGCGCCACTCAAAATGAAAAGGCCCCGCATCGCTGCGGGGCCGTTTCACGTGGACGTTGCCGCGTGGAGGCTAGAGGTCTTCCGGGTTGATTCCCTTCAGACGGTCGTACTGCGTTTTCTTTGGACCGGCGTGCGGACTGGCGTGGTCTTCGATCTCGCCCTCGTACTGCACCGTCAACGGCTCGCGATTTCGCTCGTAGGCGGTAACGAGACGGCTCATGCCATCGCCATTCCCGCCACCCATCACTTCGGCCAATGCCGCGTCGTCGGCAGTCATTGCAGCGTAGGGCACTTCGTACTCGTGGCGCGGGCGCCCGTCGTCATCAACGTCCTGCCCTTCGGGTACGATTTCGACGTTGCGATACCGCGACATACCGGTCCCGGCGGGAATGAGCTTGCCGATGATCACGTTCTCTTTCAAGCCGAGCAGCGGATCGTATTTCCCTTTGATCGCGGCATCGGTGAGCACGCGCGTCGTCTCCTGGAAGCTCGCAGCCGAAAGGAACGATTCGGTCGCGAGCGACGCCTTCGTAACGCCGAGCAGCACTGGATTCGCGGTCGCCAGTTCCTTGCCGGCGGCCTTCATCCGCTCGTTGGCCTCGTGGAATGATGCCGCTTCTACCAGTTGTCCCGGCAGCAGCGGCGTGTCACCGCCCTCAACGATCTTCACCTTGCGCAACATCGAGCGCACGATAACCTCGATATGCTTGTCGTTGATATCGACGCCTTGCGAACGGTAGACCTTCTGCACTTCTTGCACGAGATAGTTTTGCAGCGCGGTCTCGCCTTTTACGCGCAGAATGTCATGCGGATTCAGGGACCCCTCATTGAGCTGGTCGCCCCGCTCAACCGTATGCCCATCGGCAACCATGAGATGCGTGCCAGGCGGAATTTCGTACTCGTGCTCGTCCCCGCCCGCGTCTACTACGTAAACGATACGCTTGTTTTTCTCGTCGCCGAGCCTGACGGTGCCGGTAACTTCCGCGATCGTGGCTTGGCCTTTGGGTTTGCGCGCTTCGAAGATTTCTTCCACGCGCGGCAAGCCCGTGATGATGTCCTCGGTCGCGACTCCGCCGGTGTGGAACGTCCGCAGGGTGAGCTGCGTGCCCGGTTCCCCGATGGACTGCGCGGCGATGATGCCGACCGCCGTACCGATGTCGGCGTGGCTGCCGGCGGCCAAGTCGCGGCCGTAGCACAAGGAACAAACCCCGTACTTCGATTGGCACGTCAGTACCGAGCGAATCTTCACCTCGGTAACGCCCGAATCGAGCAGCGCTTTGGCCTTTTCCTCGTCGATTTCGGCATTGCGCGTTACGATCGCCGTCGTCGGGCGCTTCGGGTCGAGGCGCACCTCTTCGGCCGAACGCCGTCCGACTATGCGGTCGGCGAGTGGTTCGATGATTTCCTTCCCTACCCGAATGTCGCTGACGACGATGCCGTTGCTCGTGCCGCAATCCTCTTCACGAATGATCACGTCTTGCGCCACGTCCACCAGACGTCGCGTCAGATAGCCGGAGTCCGCCGTGCGCAGCGCGGTGTCGGCCAGACCCTTGCGCGCGCCGTGCGTGGAGATGAAGTATTCCAGGACGGTCAGGCCTTCCTTAAGTGAAGCCTTGACCGGAATCTCCAAGATTCGGCCGGACGGATCCGACATCAATCCGCGCATACCCCCGAGCTGCTTCACCTGCGCGATCGATCCGCGCGCGCCGGACGTTGCCATCATGAACACCGGATTGAGCGGGTTCTGCGACGACTGCATTGCGGTCGTCACCTCTTCGGACGCCTTCGACCAGATGTCGATCGTTTTGTTGTAGCGCTCGTCTTCCGAGATGAAGCCCTGCTCGTAGAGCCGATGCAGTTCGTCGACTTCTTCTTGCGATTTTCCAACGATCTCGTCCTTGTTCGCCGGAACGATTACGTCGCTAATGGAGACTGTCGTCCCCGAAAGCGTTGCGTAATGGAAGCCCAAGTCTTTGATCGCATCCAAAAACCGCGCCGTCTCCGAGTTGCCGAATGCACGATAGCAATCGGTAATGATCTTCCGCAGGCCGCCTTTGTCGATGATGCGATTGACGAACTCGTGGTTCCATCCTTCCGGAAACGCGAGGTTGAAGATCACGCGTCCCACGGTGGTCCTGATCAGCTCGCCCTTTTGACGCACGTAAATCCACTCTTGCAGCCCAATCTGCTTTGTCTCGTACGCCATAACGGCTTCTTTGCCGTCCAAGAACGTCGGAATCGCGCCGGCCACATCGGCCACCGGAGCGTTCTTCTTCCTCACGCGGTCTACGCGGTCGGGGTCTTCCGGCACCGCCGCTTTGGCCGGCCCTGCGTACTGGTCGCGTTGGAACGTCAAATAGTAGAGGCCCAACACCATGTCTTGCGTTGGAATCGAAACCGGATTGCCGTACGCCGGCAACAAGATGTTGTTCGACGAAAGCATCAGGATCCGGGCTTCGGCCTGCGCGCCTGCCGATAGCGGCAAGTGCACGGCCATCTGGTCGCCGTCGAAGTCGGCGTTGTACGGCGTGCAAACCAGCGGATGCAAATGTATCGCCTTGCCCTCGACCAGCACCGGCTCGAAGGCCTGAATGCCCAAACGGTGCAGCGTCGGTGCGCGGTTGAGCAGCACCGGATGCTCCTTGATAACTTCTTCTAAGACGTCCCACACTTCTGGGCGCACTCGCTCGACCATACGCTTCGCGCTCTTGATGTTGTGCGCGAGCCCGCGATCGACGAGCTTCTTCATTACGAACGGCTTGAACAGCTCGAGCGCCATCTCTTTGGGCAAGCCGCACTGATGCAGCTTCAGGGTGGGCCCCACGACGATGACCGAGCGGCCCGAGTAGTCCACGCGCTTGCCGAGCAAGTTCTGCCGAAAACGCCCCTGCTTGCCTTTGAGAATATCCGACAGTGATTTCAGAGGCCGATTATTCGGTCCGGTCACGGGCCGCCCGCGGCGCCCGTTGTCGATCAGCGCATCGACCGCTTCCTGCAGCATGCGCTTCTCGTTCTTAATGATGATTTCGGGCGCGTTGAGCTCCAGCAGGCGCTTTAGCCGGTTGTTGCGGTTGATGACCCGCCGGTAGAGATCGTTGAGGTCAGAGGTAGCAAACCGCCCACCGTCGAGCTGCACCATCGGGCGCAGTTCCGGAGCGATGACCGGTACCGCCGCGAGGACCATCCATTCCGGACGGTTGCCGCTGGCCAGAAATGCCTCGACCACTTCGAGTCGCTTGATCGCCTTGAGTCGCTTCTGTCCGCTCGTTTCCTTGAATTCTTTGCGGAGGTCTTCTTGCAGTTTGCGCAGGTTGAGGTCCCGCAGCAACTCGCGAATGGCTTCTGCGCCCATGCCCGCTTTGAACCGATTGCCGAACTTGTCCCGCGCTTCGCGATACTTCTGCTCGGAGAGTACCTCGCGCTTGGTCAGCGTAGTGTCGCCGGGGTCGATGACGACGTAGGCCGCGAAGTAGATGACCTTCTCGAGCTGTCGTGGCGACATGTCGAGCAAAATCCCGATCCGGCTCGGCACGCCCTTGAGATACCAGATGTGGCTAACCGGCGTCGCCAGCTCGATGTGGCCCATGCGCTCGCGCCGCACCTTCGCGCGCGTGATCTCGACGCCGCAGCGGTCGCAGATCATGCCCTTGAAGCGGATGCGCTTATACTTGCCGCAGTGGCACTCCCAGTCTTTGGTGGGGCCGAAAATCTTCTCGCAGAAAAGGCCGTCGCGTTCCGGCTTGAGCGTGCGGTAGTTAATCGTCTCGGGCTTCTTGACTTCGCCAAACGACCAGGCACGAATTTGCTCGGGCGACGCTAAGCCGATGCGCATTGCGTCGAAGTTGTTGACGTCGATGAGGTTCAAGGAGAGGGACTCCGTCTGGCCCAATCATCGCCGCCGCCTACGCAGGGAAGTCGCGTCTCACGTCGTCACGTAAGGGTTCCCACCGCCGCTGCTGGCCTCAGGGCACAGACGAGGAGTATATCACGGCCCCCGCCTACCGTTCAATATGGGGCGGGAGCTACCCCAAAGTTGCCCAGCTATGCTCAGTGACCGCTCAGCCTCGCCGGGTACGGCCATTCCATGATTATAGGAATCGTTGGTTCAGATGACCGCGCCCAGGCGATCGGTCGCCTTCTCAAAAGCGGGGGACACAAAGTGGCCTTTGGCGACCCCAGCGCTCGCGAGCGCGCGACGCGAGCCGCATCGGCTCTTGGAGCCGAGAGTGCCCTTCCCTATGAGCTCGCCATGAGTTCGGATCTCCTGATGCTGGCCGTCCCCCGCGAGCAGGTCGACCGCGCCGTCTCGGCTGTCGGCTCCGGCTCCGAAGCCGTGATCGTCGACGCCGTCGAAGGCGAGCGCGGAACGCGATCGCGCAGCGGTGCAGAAGTGCTGGCGCAAAAGCTCGATAGCCATCGGGTGGTGCGCGCGCTGATCAACATTCCGCAGTCGGGCTCGAACATCCAAATTTGCGGCGACGATCCCCTGTCGAAAGTCCTGGTCGACAAAGCCCTGAACTCTTGCGGCTGCATCACCACCGACCGGGGGCCACTTGCAAGGGCAACTGAGCTCGAGGCGCCGGTCTAACTTCGCCGCGGTTTATTTCTTGCGCGACTTCCGCTTGGGCGCAGGTACTTTTGCGCCCGAGCGGCGCGCTTCGCTCAATCCGATCGCGATGGCCTGCTTGCGGCTTTTTACCTTCTTTCCGGACCGTCCGGACGTTAGCTCGCCGAGCTTCATCTCGTGCATGGCGCGCTCGACCGTTTTGCCGGCCTTTGGCCCATACTTGCGGGCCGGCTTCTTTCGGGATCCGGTTTTCTTACGGGATCCCGCCGTTTTACGGGATCCCGTTTTCTTGCGCGATGTGCCGCCAGCCACTTGAACGCTATTCCTTTGCCCGCCGCAGCGTCAGATCCGCGCGCCGCGCCCGGTGAGCAGGTTGATGACAACCAGAACGATCACGACCAACAAGATAAGGTGGATCAAGCCGCCGCCGAAGTGCACCAAGAACCCGATCAACCAAAGGACGAACAGAATCACGATTACCGTCCAAAGAAGCCCTGCCATTTTCTCTCCTGACTCACAGTGTGTGAAGTAAAGACCGCCTCCGCTCTTACGATCCGAACGAAGTTGTTCATATGCCCGTCCAGGGTGGTAACGAAACTTGACGTTAGAATCTCGTCGTGATCCTGCGTTTCTCCTGATAGCGCCAAGCTGTTACTCCTCTGTCGATGCTTTGGATCGTATCCTTCCCCGATTGTCGTCAACCGAACCAGCGCCTTCCATGTTCGCAAATCGCAGATTGGAGCGATGGAAAACCCGCGGCCGTAGCGTAGTACGTACACTGCCGAGATGAAGCGAGCCGACGAGCGCGATTTAAGCCACCCGACCCCCGAGCATTCGCTTGCGTCGATCTCCTCGGTCATGCAGCGGATGGCCGACGCCGTGTGGCAAGCCGACGCGACGGGCTGCATAAACTCCATTACGCTCTGCCGGCCTGGGCTTCCCGACGGCGACGGCACGCTCGACGAGATGGAGGTGCCGCAGATCGAACTGCTCTGGCGCAAGTGCGTTCGGTGTTCCGAACGTTTTAGTGCCGTCTATCACGTTCGCGGTCGCGATGGTTCGCCGGCGCGCACGTTCCAGTTGCAGGCGATTCCCGTCCTCGACGAGCGCGACGATGTGCGCTACTGGTCCGGCAGCGCAACGGAGCTCGACGGGTTCGCCGATGCGGCGACGCACTTCATGGCAGAGGCCGCCACCGTGCTGTCCTCATCGCTCAATCGCGGAACCATCCTGAATCGGCTCGTCCAGGCATCCGTCGATCACTTTTGCGATCTCTGCGCTATCCACGCGATGGACGACGACGGCGTGCTGCACTTGGAGGGAATCGCCAACCGGTCAGACGAGACGGCCGTGCATCCCGAAGGGCTCGAGGACGTCCTACACGAGGTATTGCGTACGCGACAGCCTTTGCTGCTGCTCTCCGGCGCCGTGCGTGGTACTCGCTCCCTAATCGTCGTGCCGATCTTCGTCGCCGGTAGCTGCATCGGAACGCTGTCACTCTTGGAATCGACGCGCCCATCGACCTTCGTCACCGGCGACGTGGAAGTAGCGGTCGTCATCGGTCGACAGCTCGCGATGGCTCTGGAAAACATCAAGACCTTCGAACGCGAGCAACACGTCACGGCGCGCTTCCGATTTTTGGCTCGCGCGACGGAGCGCCTCTTTACGACGCTGGACTCAGCGAAGATGCTCCAGCTCTTATTGGAATCGATGCGCGATGGCTTTGCCGATTACGCGATCGCTGCATCCTTAGTCGACGGCAGAATGCGCGTGGTCGCCGAATCCGGCGTAAAGGCGTCCGTCTTTCGCGACGAGACCGAGCGCGAGATGGTCGCCTCCCTTAAGAACCGGCGCTCGATCCTCAAGGCTTCGGCGCCCAACGTCCGCCGCGCCCTGAACCTCGGCCCCCTGTCGGAAACGGTGCACCCGCTCTCGTGGATGATGGTACCGCTGTTCTCCGGCGACGAGATTTACGGCGCGATCGTCTGTTGCTCGTACACGCGTCACTACGACCGCGGCGACCTCGAACTGCTGGAAGAGATCGGACGCCGCGCCTCTCTCGCTCTCGAGTATGCCGCAAGCTTTGCGCGCGAACGCCGGCTGACACAAACGCTCCAACAAGCGACGCTGCCGACGCAGCTTGCCAGCGTCGAGAACGCGACTCTGAGCGCGGTTTACAGCCCGGCGGCGTCGGACGTGCGCGTAGGCGGCGATTGGTACGATGCGTTCGACCTCGACGATCATCGCGTGCTGCTCACGGTCGGCGACGTAACCGGACACGGGCTGCAGGCTTCCATCGTCATGGGAAAACTGCGCCACGGCATAAACGTCGTCGCGATGTACGAGCCCAACCCGGTACAAATTCTCAATGCTGCCGAGCGAATTCTGCTTCGCCGCTTCCCGGGCTCGATCGCCACCGCTTTCATCGCCATCATTGACTCACGTCAAGGCACGATTACCTACGCCAATGCCGGGCATCCCTATCCCTTGCTCCGGCGTAGCGACCGGACGCTGACGGAGCTCCAGGCAGAGGGGCTGCCGATCGGGCTGCGCGCTTTCGGGGAAGAGCGGGCTCCCGTGACCGCGCAGCTCGGGGACGCGCAGTTATTGGTCCTTTATACGGATGGCCTAATCGAATCGACGCGCGATCCGTTGGCTGGAGAGAAATTGCTGCACCAGGCGCTCAGCACCGACGCAGTCTTCTTCGTCGATAGCCCGGCGCGATTTATCGAAAGTTACTGTGTGCGCGGTCAATCACCCGACGACGTCGCGATCTTGGCCCTCAACTTCGTACGATGCAGGCGCTGGGCCTTCGATTCCCACGACTGGCACGCCGCGCGCGTGGCGCGGCACGAATTCGTCGCGCACATCGAGGCGGCCGCCGCCCCGGGAAGCGATATCAAAGCGGCCGAACTCATCTTCGGCGAGCTCGCCGCAAACGTTGCGCAACACGCCGCTGGGCCGGCCGAGATCGCACTTGACTGGCGCTCGCATCGCGCCGTACTTCATATGATCGATCGCGGGAAAGGCTATACATGCGCCGATCGTGAGGCAGAGCTCTTGAAGGAGCACGGGCGCGGGCTGTGGCTAGTTCAGCGCCTCGGAGCCCGGCTCGACGTCGAGATCCTTCCCGGCTTCGGCACTCACGTGCAAGCCGTTCTCCCAGTGCTGTCGCGCACGCCGCAATCGTCATCCTGAGTTGACGGGCTAAGGCGCGTGCAATCGTTCGTTCGGCCGGCGGTATCGAGGCTTCCAATGATGCAAAGTTTCCGGTCGTAAGCCCGCGCATGCCCCCCCGATCGCCGAAAAGTTCGTCCATCGCTCGCTGCATCGCAAGTTCAAAGGTGTGGGGAAGCGCCGAAACCACGTTCGTGTGGCTGCAAATAACGCCGCGCATCGAGCCGATCTGGAATTCTTCGGCCAGCACGTCTACCGGGTAGCCGCAATAGAGGCCGAAAGGGACGCGGCTGCGCAGATCGTTCCACGAGCGTTCCAGCGCAATCGCCGCGTTACGTTCGCCTTGCGACCAAAGCGTTCCGACCATTTCGCCGTACGCCCGAAAACTGCCGCATCGCTCGTGCAGCTCTCGAACGGCCACGCCAACGCTCGCATCGAAGCGCGCCGCGTCGAGCCGGCCGTCGAGCATGAACCGGTCGAGTGTTTCGCGAGGATCGAGCAGGACGATTGGTTGTGACTGAAGCGCGGAGCCGAGGCGCTCGCGGATATTCCGCAAAATCGCCTCGCTGCGAGCGGAATCGGCAACGATCATTGCGCCGCCTCCACCGCGCAGCGAGTCGCTCAAAAAACGACCGGCGTTGAGCGTGAGACGCTCCTGGTCGCGCCCAAAAAACTGAACGGCGTGTTGTTCGCCGGTCATCCAGGGCGCCTCGCTCTTCACGTTCGCATCGTACTCCACTCACAAAGGAGGCGTCAAACCTGAACGGCCTCCTTCCGATGAACGAGCCGGCGAGCGGTCGCTAATCTTTTAAGGCGTTTTTCTTTGGGTACAAGCGAGTTGAGATGCAATCAGCTGTTGATCTGCCGATGACCGATTGCCGCATCTACGTGCGGCCGGAAGGCAACCACTTTGTCGGCCTCTGCGCCGAGCTGCGAGCGGTCATCACGGGGAACACCGTCGACGAGATCGTCACCAGAGCAAAGTCGCTTTCGGCCTCCGCCGAAGTGCACGTCACCATTCACAGGCGAGGCGAACGCGGCGCCGCCAGAGTCGCATAGAACGTTGAATCGGTTACACGCTTAATCTTTGAAGCTCGATGACCGAGAAGCCGAGCGAGTCCACGTCGACCGCGAAGCCCTGCTCGAGTTCGCTGCCTTTGACGTTTTGCCGATGAACCCACTCACCGAGCAGGCTCGTGAAATAGCGAACGTGATAGCGGCCCGGTAAGGAGCGCGCAAGGCGCAGTGGCGTGGTGACGGTGCGCGATGCGGTATTGCCGAGGAAGATCACGAGGTTGCGTCCACGGCGCAGAGCGATCTCGGTTACGTCGTCGCTAAGCCGCAACATCGGCGTAACGTCGCGGTCGTAGGCTTGCAGCGCGAAATCCGTGACGCACTCGAAGTTCGCGTAGAGCGTCGGTTCGGGCAGGCGAGCGATGAACCAGGTGAGATGCGTGCCGCGAAAGGGGAGGTTGCGTACGCCCAGCCACTTCCACTGGGGCGCTAGACGCGGATTGCAGGCCAGCGCGGGGCCGCGAATCTCGAGTCCTGCGGCGCCCTCGATCGCCGACCAAACGTAGCGCGGTGGATACCAGGGTGAGAGCATCATGCCCTGATTGGCCAAGGTCTCGCCGTGAAGCCATTCCGAGAACTGCCCGGGTACGGTGTTGTTGCGGCCCGGGTCGCGCGAGTAATGCTGAAAGCTCGTGCCGAGCGCGTATGCCATAAAGCCGGGATTGAAGTGCGCGGCAGCCAACGCGTACACGAACGTCTGGCCGATCCAAACGCCGCCCAGCAAGCCCCAGCCTCGGGTCGGGCTGTATTCCAGATCGTCGCGCGGCACCGTGCGGATCCCGGCTTCGGTCCAAAATGAGGGCACGCTGAGGCGGCTAACGATGCGCGCGGCGGTTTCGTGGTCGGCAACTCCCATAAGGACCGGAACGAGCATGTCGGCCGTGACGTTCGAGCGCGGTTCGCCGTCGACGTCGATGTTGAGATAGTAGAGGCCGGTTTTGGGATCGAGCAAATGTCGATTGATTACCTCCCGCAACGCGATCGCCTCGCGCTCGAACCGGAAGGCGTCCTTCTTCTTTCCAAGGAGACCGGCCATCCGCGCCATCGCGATGAATGCAGCGTAGCATTCGGAGTTGATCTCGGTGGAGGCGCCCGAAATCCGATAGTCGTCGATGATGTTGCGCCAGCCGACGATTCCGCGCATGCCCGTTTCGGTCGCCGTGCACCAGATCAGGCCGCGCTCGTCGCGTTGGCTCAACAGATAATCCGCAGCACGTTTTGCCGCAGCGTACGATTCTCGGACGAATTCGATATCGCCGGTGACGAGATAGTGATGGCCCACTGCCAAGATAATGAGCGGCGTATCGTCGTTGACGTTGAGGCCGTAGTCGTTCGCCTTGCCGTTGCGAACGTCGTAGTACTCGACGACCTTGCCGCTGCGCTGGGCGTGGCGCAGATACCAGCGAAGCGATTCGCGTGAAAAATCCGGGGTGATATAGTCAGACCCCAGCGCGAACGACGCCGTGTCGCGACCCACGCTGTTGTTCGAGCGCGTAGGATCGTTTACGAACGACCAGCCGGTGGGCGTGCAGAGTTGCGTTCGCAGCATGTTGGCTTTGGCCCACAACACGCCTCGGTTGACGTCGGCGTCCGGTGTGACGACGATCGCTTTCCCCAGCACCGCTTCGTAGTGCCGCCGGGTTTGCGCGAACGCGACTGCTGCGGACGGTGCCTTGCGATACCACGCTCGCGCCGCACGCGCGCCTCCGGCGGAACCTGCCAGCGTGATCCAAAAGCGGCGACGCGATCCGGGTGCTAGGCGGTGACGGTGATGAAACAGCGCGACCGGCTCGGCTACATCCGGCATGACGCGGCCCGAGAGCGATCCAGAGAAGTGCGCCCGATTCATCCGGCCGTGATCGTTAGTGACCTCGATGCTCGTCGGAGCCCGCGAGCAGACCATCACGCGCGCCGCGTTCGGCATCGAAGCGTTCCAAGCCAGGATCGCATGATCATCGCGATCGTACGTTGCGCGCACGTCGCGTGCGGTATCCCCTCGCAACAACACGCCAACCAGGCTGTCGAACTCATGCGCGCCGGTGGAATCATTGCGAATTTCGACGCTGAGGTAGGCCGTGAGCGGATCCACGGATTCGCCCGCCCGACGGCGATTGAGCGCGAAGACGCGCTCGACGACCGTCACACCGTCATCGATGCGATAGGTGTACTCTTGACAATCAGGATGGATGCGAAATCTTCCGTCGGCCTTCAATCGAGCGGCGCCGGTCGGCCCATCCCAAAACTGAATCGAAACGCCCGACAGCAGCGTCGCACCCAGATCGCTCGAATACAGCTTGTCGATGGCGCCGGAGGCTTTGATGACGATCGCACCTTTCGGGCAACCCAACGTGCTGCCGACGGCGAGCTCTGAATCGTCGATTTCGTAAACCGCAATTCGCTCACCCGAACCAAAGATTCGCGCGCTCACGCTGCTCGGATTGCTTGCTTTAGAGGCGTGCTCCTTCCGCAGCGCCAATTCGGAAGCACTGTGTTATTGCTTGGAATCGAAACGTCGTGTGACGACACGGCTGCGGCGGTCGTCCGTGATGGGCGCCACGTCGTTTCCAGCGTCGCAACGAATCAAGACGCGTTTCACGCCAAGTATGGCGGAATCGTTCCGGAAATCGCCAGCCGCCGGCATGTCGCATTGCTTTCCGCCATCGTCGAGCACGCGCTCGAGCGCGCACACGTTGCGTTCGCGCAACTCGATGGGATCGCCGTGACTCGCGGTCCAGGCTTGATCGGCAGCCTCGTGGTCGGCGTCGCGGGCGCCAAAGCCATGGCTTTTGCGCTGCGCAAACCGCTCTACGCGGTCAACCATCTGCACGGCCACGTCTTCGCGTCGTTCCTCGATCGCCCGCAGGCGCCGCCGTATCCCTTTCTGGTCCTCTTGGTATCGGGTGGTCATTCCCAGCTCGTTGCGGTCGAATCGCCGTCGGCAATGCATGTCCTTGGGCGCACGCACGACGACGCCGCAGGCGAAGCCTACGACAAGACGGCGCGGCTGCTCGGTCTACCCTATCCCGGCGGCCCCGAGCTCGACCGGCTCGCGCAGCGTGGAAACCCGCGCGCACATGCGTTCCCGCGCCATCGGCCCGCGGGGGACTCGCTCGACCTTTCCTTCTCCGGCCTCAAGACGTCGGTCCGCTACTTCCTCGAATCCGTTGAGGGGCGCACCGCGAAAGCCGAGGACGTCGCGGCATCATTTCAAGCCGCGGTCGTAGACGTGCTGATGGCGCGCGTGCAATCGGCGTGCGAACGCGCCCGCTACAACGCGGTGGTCCTGTCCGGCGGCGTCGCCGCAAATTCGGCGCTGCAAGCTGCGTTTCGCGCGTGGAGCGCGCGAAACTCCATCCCTGCATTCATTCCACCGCCCGAGTATTGCACCGACAACGCGGCGATGATCGCAGCCGCCGCGTACTATCAAAAAGACATCGTGCGCGCCGATCCCCTGACCCTCTGCGCGGATCCCAACCTCCCATTCGAATTCGTCGGGTCACGCTGAGCGCTCCATCGCCTTAGGGCGGGCATCCTTGCTGTTGCCACCGCTTGAAGAGGTCGCACATCGCGCTCGTCCATCGCGGCTCGCCGGAATTTCGCGGTGGCATGCTGCCGTCGCTGACGACGGTGTAAATGGCCTCAGCCGACCCCGCGACGTCGTCGCGGCTACTCAGATCCAAACTCAGGGCCTTCATGTGTGCGATGTCGGTCTCGGTAAACATTGGCAGGATATGTGCCGCAAAGCTTAACGGTTCCGAATTTTCCACGGGGTACACTCCTTCGGTGTCAGACGATGTCTTCCGGTTGGCCGTGGTGCGCGTCCCATTGATCGTCGCGGTTTTCATCGGCACTGCTCTCGCCGTATTTCTGCTGCGTGCGTCGCACGGCTTCGGCAGGGTCGAGCGGTTGATCTTGACGTGGCGCCACGTCCGGCGCGATGACGTCGTCGTCATCGTCGGGGTAGGGCATTTTATCGCTATTCATCGGAAGATCAGTATACTACCTGCGCGTACAAATCGCGACGCGTCGGCGGCACCTCAACCCGGCCATCCTCGTGCGGCCGCGCCAGCAGCGCTTGATAGACGCCGATGCGCCCGACCCGAAAGCCCTGCGCGCTCCCCGCCAGGTACAGCCGCCAAAGGCGGTAGCTCTGCTCGCCTGCTGCAGCCACAGCGGAGTCGCGGTTGCGCTCCAGGTTTGCGAGCCACGCGCGCAGCGTGCGCGCATAGTGTTCGCGCAGACTCTCGACGTCCCGCACCTCGAAGCCGACGCGTTCGGCAATCCGTAACGAATCGGCCACCGCAACCAGCTCGCCGTCGGGAAAGATAAAGTCCCGCATGAACCCGTTCGTCTTGTAGCCACGGCGGCCGCGGCTCTCATCGGCGATGGCGTGGTTGAGAAAAAGTCCTCCCGGAACGAGCGCGTCATACGCGGAACGAAAGTACCGCCCAAACTGCTCGCGGCCGACGTGCTCGAACATTCCGACGCTGACGATCTTGTCGAACCGCTCTCCACCCAGCTCGCGGTAGTCGCGCAGCTCGACGCGGGCACGATCCGCGATACCGGCCGCGCTGATGCGCCTCTGTGCCTCTTCAAACTGCCGCCGGCTCAACGTTATTCCAAGCGCGCGCGCGCCGAAGCGTTGTACGGCCCGCACGACCAGCCCACCCCAGCCGCAACCAATGTCCAGAAGCCGCTCGCCTGGGTGCAACCGCAGTTTTCGCAAGGTGTAGTCGAGTTTGGCAGACTGCGCCGCGTCGAGAGAATCGACGCCTTCATCCCAATAGGCGCACGAATAGATCATTTCCCGACCCAGGAAGCTGCGGTAGAAGTCGATCGGCTGATCGTAGTGAAATCCGATCGCCGCGCGATCCCGGCCTCGCGAATGAAGTTTTCCGCGCAGCTTCGCCTCGCGCAACGCCGGCATCGCCATTTTCGGCAACCGTCGGATCAACGTAATCAATTGAATGAGGCCGCGCGCCCCCAAGGACGCACCGCCGCGATACAGGGCATCGACGGCCTGCTCGAGGTCGCCCTCGATTTCGAGCAGACCGGCAGCGAAGGCTCTCCCTATCGAGAGATCGAGCGGTGGCATAAACGCCGCACGCAAGGCCCCTGGCGCCCTGACGTGCAGCGTAAAGCGGGAGCGCTCGGACGACTCCACGCGCGTGCCTTCCCATAGCGTGATCTCGAATTGACGCGCATAGTCTTCACCGAAAAACCGGCGCAGAAGTGCAACGGCTATGCGCGCATGGGGATCGAGCGAAGCGAACTGCTCAGCGCTCAAATGCGACGATCTGATTCGCCTCGCGATGGTTAGTCCAGAACCGCGCGCCGTCATAGGCCAGTGCGCGCGCGGCGAAGGGGATACGAGCTATATCTTCGCATCGCTGTGCGCCGTTAAAGGATACCTTGGTCAGAAAATACTCGCCGCTGTCCTCGTCGTCGGTCGCGACGAGATAGAAGCTGCCATCCACGTAGCATTGACCGCAGACCTGATGCGGCAGGTCGATTTGGCGTACGATGTTGCCCTGCTCGTCGAGCCCGAGCAAGCGCCGATTGTACCACTGGCTCACGTAAAGCCAGTTGCCGTCATAGCTCAGCTGCGAACCCGTCCCGTCCGGGCAGCGGATTGCGGCCTGAGTTTTGAATCCGTGTCCCGGAAGGAAACGGCGCACTACTCGGTCGTCGTCCTCGCCTTCGCCGCAGATAACGCGCAATTCGTCACCGATGGCCGTCATGCCCCATGGCTTACCCGGCGCCTTCTCCTCTTCATTCACCGTCCATTGCCGCGGATCGATTGCGTAGAGCCGATTCGTCTCGATCGAGCCCATCCACAATTTTTCGCCGTCGAATGCAATCGACTGCGGTCGCGGCGCCGGCGACGGCAGTCGTAAGGCTTCGGTTACATCCTGCACAATGACGGCGTAGCTTCCATCTAAAGAGATCGAGGCCTGCGTTGGCAGGCCTCGATGGCTTCTTGCGTACGTAAGCTACTGCATTGGACTTTACCTCGGCGCCACTTACACCCCCGTTATTCCCCTAGCGACCGGGTATCAAACCCGCGCTCTTCGCCCGCTCCGTCGTCGAGTTCGCGACCGGCCTCTCGTCCGCTGTTTAGATTCCGACCTTCACGGTGAGCCAATACTGGCGAAACGGGAGACCGTATTCTTCGCTGCTCTGCTGCAGCCCGCTGCTCGCGCCGCCCTGCGCCGCCAGTCCGTAGAAGTTCTGCGGTATGTAAACTCCGTAGCCGATGTACCCATATTGCTGCGCGACACTGTTGAACAAATTATAGACCCCCAGGCCAACGCTCACATTTCCGCTGGTCTTCGAAATGCTGGCGTTCGCAAACCAGAATGGATTGCGATTCCACGAATTATTGGCGCCGATGTAGGTAGCGTCAAGGCGTGCTCCAATACCGCTGCTGTCCTGATACGCAAGACCGGCCGTCCCCTGGCGCAGCGGGATGCGCGCGATCTGCCCCCCGTCGATCAACTCAGTGTTGGCGATCAGGATGTCGGTCGGGATTCCGAGATACGCCGCGGACTGCACGTCGAACGCCGCATTGAACGAAACGTTCCGGGTGATGCCGACGTTCGTGGAAAGCACGATGCCGCGATAGCGGGCAGAGGCAGCGTTGAACGTGGTCGAAAACGCGAGATTGTTGACCGTTGGGTGCAGGCCGGGACAGGAACTGAGCCGCTGCAAGGCCTTGTCGATGTAATCTTTCGGCACCGTAATTCCGGGGAACCCAACGATCGAAACGTTTCCGTTGAGTAGCGCTTGACTCTCGAGCGATTGATAGACGTCGGCCTGAATGTTGGTCGTCGGGGTAAAGCGATGGCCGTACGCAAGCTCGAGGTCCCCGGCCGTCTCAGGCTGCAATCCTGGATTGGCGACGGAAGCGATCGACGTCAACGCTCCGCTCCCCGTGAGAGCGGGCGGACAGTTGATGCTCGACGGCGCGCCATACACTGGCGGCGCCAACGCCAGCAGTGAGGGGTCCGGCTCACTATACGACCGACCGCCGGTAACGCGAATGACGTCGCTCGGGTCCGGACGATAAATCAGCGAAACGCGCGGATCGAAGTGAGTCGAGGACGTATCCAGTGAGCGCTGGATCCAAAAGCTGCCGAAAGCCGAGAACTTGTCGTTCGGGGTCCACGCATCGCGGACAAAATAACTGGCCGTCGCGAGGTAGAGTGGCGGATTGTTCCCAAAGACGTTGTAGGTGGTGCCGTTGGCCAGCGAGTAGGGGTACTGCCCGTTGGTATTCGATTGGTGAAGCCACGTATATCCGAATCCTAGGTCGTTCTTTGACATCGGGAAGTCATCGCTCAGCAAATAGCCACGATTGCTATAGACGTTCAAGAAGTCGGGGCCCGGGCCGTAAGGGCCGATTGGCACTCCCGGTCCCTTTTGCGCGTTGTAGTTGTAAGCATCGACGAACCCCTCGACGGTTATGATGCCGGCTCCGAGTTGCTGCGTCGCACGGGCATCGTAGTCTTGATTGCCGAGCGTCCGCCAACGATCGATGCTCCCGCCGAACGGCCCGTAGAAGTTCAGCGCATATTGCTGCGGGTTCATGCACGTGTAGCCCAGCGGGCTATCGACCAGCACGGCGATGCTATTGCGGCACGTACGGGGTACGCCGTTGACCAAGATCGTGTTGCGGCCGCCTTTGCTGGCCTCGATCCCCGCGAGCGTCTGCTGAGCGCCGTAGAGGACGTAGGGATAGGTCTCGTAGTCGTTGTCGCCCTCGCCCGTAGAGTTAGACCAATCGTTGGCCGAATAAGCCGTGAACTGTAGCGTCGTCTTCGGCGAGAAATTGTAAACCAGCTTGCCGACGAAGTTACGCTGCACGTACCCGCCGCTGACGGGATAGTAATTCACTTGGTTATATGCGTTGGCGTGCGTGAGGTCGGGAGGTGGCGGGCTCGCGTTCGCCGCCGGCCGATAGGGCGCTCCGATGCCGGGATTGACGACGCTCGTTTGCAGCAGTGCCGTCTGTTGGATGAAGCCGCCGGGGAAGTTTCCGGTCGTGCCCTGCGTCCCCCATGCGACGGCGTAACCCAGTTTGCCCATCGTACCGGTCCCGAGCATCCCCGTCATCGCCTTGTTGTCACTGCCGACGCCCTGGGTGATCGAGAAGTGATTCCCTTGCGTTGGGTTGATGCTCAAGAAGTTTACGGCGCCCGCGATCGTCGTCGCGCCGAAGAGACCAGTCGCACCGGAGCCGTAGACGACGTCCGCGCCGCTGAGCCCCCAGAACGGCGAGACGTTATAGTTGTAGCCGTTGCCGAAGGCCCCAATCGGTCCGATCGGATGTCCGTCAAGCAGCGTCGCGGTTTCGGTCGCATCGTAGCCTCGGATCGAAAGGGTCATATCGTCGCCCACCGAGGAGCTCGTCGACGTGATGACGCCCGGAACGGTCGTCAGCACGTCACCAAGGCGCTGGAAGTTCTCGCTCTGCAGAATCGAAGTGTCGATGTGCGTGTTGATCGTCGTCGTCGATTGCAAGGCCGCTCGCCCGCCGGCGAGGACGTAACCGATTTGCTTGAGGCCCTGCCGCTGCCGGCTGATCGCCATTTGAAACGAAACGCTGGGCGTCTCCGTGGTAACGAGCAGGTCGGGCGAAAGGCGCGTATTCTCGTATCCGGGCGCCCGGATCAAGACCACGTAGGTGCCGGAGGGCACGCTGGGAATCCGAAAGGTGCCGCTGGCATCGGTATGCGCCTCGGTCAATCGGGCGCTACCGCGATCGAGCTCCACCGTGGCGTTTGGGATCGGCAGACCTCCCTGCGTGTCGAGGATTCTCCCACTTACCGTTACGCCGTCAGCGGCGACGGCCGGCAACCAAATAAGCGGAAAGAGCAGCAGCAGCAGAAAGCGTGCAGAACGCATGTTCCGACAATGCCGCACGAAGCTTATGAACGCGTTATGCCCGCGTTAACCCCCGGCATAAGGAGAGCTTCATTTTGGGTTCATATCGGCGGCCTACGATGAACGAATGATCTTCCTTCTCGCTGCCCTGTCGGCGGCGGCCCCGGCAATTGCCGCCGCTCCGAACGACGTGGTCGCGGCGCTGCGCGCGCGCGTCAAGCACGTCTTCGTGATCTATCAGGAGAACCACTCATTCGACAACTACTTCGGGACGTATCCCGGGGCCGACAACCTGGCATCACCCGAAGCGCAGGCGCACGGCTTTCGTCAATACGATCCCATCGGCAAGACCTGGGTGACGCCGTTTCGGATCACCGATCCGGACACCGAATCGCCTTCGCAGTCGCGGCCACTCGTTTACGAGAAGATGAACGGCGGCAAGATGGACGCCTTCTTGTCGGCGCAGGAACGCGTCTCCCAGCGAAAGTTCGATGCGGCGGGGGCCCGGGACGTGGGTTTGTTGACAATGGCGCATTACGATTGCGACACCATTCCCTTCCTTTGGAAGTACGCGCACGCGTTCGCGCTCTACGACCACATCTTTAGCGCAATCACGGGCCCCTCGACGCCCTCTGCAATCGAGTTAATTGCCGGTCAAGCCGGGGAGACTCAGTGGGCGCGCGACCCTGCGAGTGCAACCGCCCCCAAGGACAACGGCCCCGGCGTCCCGGTTACGAACGATCTGGATCCAGCTTATGGCCCGTACTCGGAGGCGAACAAACAGCTTCAAATCGACCAACGCTATGCGACACTGATGCTTGCGCTGGCCGGCACCGACGCCACGCAGGCCACAAACGAAACGGCGGGCGTCGCCCGGGATCTCGGCGCAGTTGTGACCAGCGGCCGCGCTCCGATTCCCTGGGGCTGGTATCAGGAGGGTTACGTTTCGCCGAGCCTGGCGCTGCCCGGCTACGAGACGCATCATAACGCGCCTCAGTACTTCGGATACCTTCGGCAAAACGACGTCTTCTGGAGAAACGAGCACGAAGTCCACGCTATGCTCCAACAGCTCCAGGATGGCTCGCTTCCGGCAAGCGGCATATTCTACATCAAAGGCGGGTCGCAAAACCGGTTCGGGTGGAAGCCCGCGAATCCCGATCCGTACGTTCAGGCCAATTACCTCGGCGACGATGACCATCCCGGCGTCGGCGATACGGATGCCCAACTCGGTGAAGCCTTCGTCGCCACTTTCGTCAACGCCATCGCGCGCAGCAAGTATTGGAATGACTCAGCCATCATCATCACCTGGGACGATCCCGGCGGCTACTACGACCACGTGCCGCCGCCGCTGGGGGGCAGCTGCGCCGATGGGCGCCCCTGTGGCGACGGTCCCCGACTGCCGTTCATGCTCCTGTCGCCATACGCTCAAAGCGGCGCGATCGTCCACGGTGCGGGCGACCAAACCTCAGTCCTGAAGTTCGCCGAGCTGCTCTTCGACCTGCCGCCGCTGGCATCGTTGCCGGAAGAAAAGGCCTATCTGCCGCGCGGCCCGCGGGATGGCGATCCGAGCATCACGGATCTCTTGGGCGGCTTCGATCCGGCGCGCCTCTCCGGCGCAACGCCGCCGATCCCGGCCTCGGACGCCGAGGTTTCCGACGCCGTCGTAAATGCCTTTCCCGCGGCGATGAGCTGCCGCACCCTGGGAATCACTCCGGTGACGCTTCCCAACGCGCCATCCACGCCACCACCGAACTTTACGCCGCGCCCCCATCGCTCGCGCGGCGCAACATAGGAGACATCGATGCCGATTAGCATAGCCGCGCCGCCCCAACGCGTTCCTATCTTTAGCGGATTTGACTATGTCGCGGTCGACGAAGCGCGCCATCGCGCTTACGCCGCGCACAGCGCCAGCCAACGCCTGCTCATCGTCGACACGCGCACCGGCAAAGTGATAGGGCAAGTGGACGTCGGCCCGATGCACGGAGTCGCGATCGATCCCAGCACTGGGATCGTTTTCACCGGCGACGGGACCGACCAAAAGCTTTCCAAAGTCGATCCTTCGAGCATGAAAGTGCTTTCCGAAGTCGCCGTTCCGGGCAACATCGACGCGATCGTTTACGATCCGTCGCGCCGCCGAATCTACGCGGACCAAGATGGCGGCGGATCCGTGTACGTCATTGACGCCGCGACGATGAAGCAGGTTGGAACGATTACGATGCCTGCCGACGACCTCGAATCGCCGGCGGTCGATCCCAAGACCGGCGTGTTGTATCAAAACCTCGCCAACGGCGGAGGCTTTGCCATCATCGATCCCGCTTCTCTACGGGTCGTTAAGGTCGTTTCGACGCCGCAGCTGACGGACAACCACCCATTGACGTTTTCACCGGCTGCCAATCAAGTGATTGCCGGCGGCGTCAACGGCGTGCTGTCGGCGTATACGCCGGACGGCGTGCACGTGGGCGATGCACAGGTCCAGCCGCACATCGATCAATGCAGCACGGGCTCGCGCGGCAACCTGGTCGTTTGCGCGGGACGCGGAATTGTCACGGTCGTCGCCGTCCAGAGCAACGCGGCCCCACGGGTCGTCGGCCGGCTCGAGACGGGCCAGCGCGGCGTGCACACGGTGGGAATCGACGAAGCAACGAACGACATTTGGATCGTCTACGCGGATCCGCGGGGCGATTGGGTCCAACGCCTAAAATGGTCTCCGTGAGGATTTTGATCGTTGAAGACGATGACCCGCTGCGGGCGTTACTCCGGCGAGGCCTGATTGAAGACGGGTACGTTGTCGACGCGCTTGCCGACGGACGCCACTGCGACGACTACCTCGCCGGAACCCATTACGACGCCGTGGTGCTGGACTTGAACCTTCCGGAGGAAGACGGTCTTTCGATCCTCCAACGGATGCGCGCCACGGGGCATCAGATTCCGGTGCTGATTCTAACGGCGCGCGATGGTGGCGCCGACGTCGTCGCCGGGCTGGATGCCGGCGCCGACGACTATCTGCGCAAACCCTTCGCGTTCGACGAGCTGGAAGCGCGGCTGCGATCGCTTGCACGACGCCCCCCGAACCGGATCGCCGCTACCTTGAAACTCGGCGACTTGGTCTTTGATTCCGAAACACGGCAAGCCCACCGCGGTGAGCGCGACCTGCTGCTGACCGCAAAGGAAAGCCTCTTCCTCGAGGTTCTCATGCGTCATGCCGGGCGAACCGTCACGCGACGGATGCTCGAGGATCGACTCTGGGATCGCGACAGCGATCGCGTCTCGAACGTGCTCGACGTCTACGCCCGCCGATTGCGCAAGAAGCTCACTGAAATGGGCGAGCCCCAACTCCTCCACACGCTGCGCGGGCTGGGCTATCGGCTGGGGGATCCCTAAGGCGCCGTGAGCGTTCGCACGCGATTTGCGATCACGGTCGCGACCATCGTTGCGGTGACTGCCGTGCTCTTCGCGGGCCTCTCGATCATCGCACTCGATCGCGCGCTGCGCTCGGGCTTCGAGGCGCGCCTGCATTCCGATGCGCAGGCCATAGCCACCGCGGTCGACGTCCACCACGGACGAATCTCCCTCGATCCGAGCGACCTGCGTGCATTGGGGTCGCTTCACGCCGACACGCCGTTTGCGGTCTACGGCTCGGCTAGCACGCAAATTGCCGGCAACAGGCTTCCGCCTTCTGCGTCTCGCAGCGGTTTGCAGAGCGCCAGCGTCGCGGTCAAGCGCGGCGCTCGAACGTTCGGGACGGTAACGGTCTGGCAATCCGGCCTATGGATCGGCGAGTTCGATCGCGATGCGGCCATCGTTTCGATGGCCGTGGGCCTCCTGTTGATTGCGTTCGGCATCGTCGCTTCCCGCCGGGTCGCAAGACGGGTTTTGGCGCCGGTCGGCGAGATCGCATCGTTAGCCGAGCGAATCGAAGGCCACGATTTTTCGAGTCGTCTGCGGGCCGACGGCAAGGACGAGCTCGGACGCCTTTGCGCCTCCTTCGATCGCATGCTGGATCGATTGCAATCGGCATTCTCGCGCGAGCGCCGCTTCGTCGCGGACGCGTCGCACGAGCTTCGCGCGCCGCTCGCCGTCCTGCGCGCTGAAACCGAGCTCGCATTGCGACGCGAACGAACCTCCGATCAGTACCGCGCGGCACTAGCCTCGATCGCGCGCGAAGCGGTGCGGCTGGAAGAGTTGATCGACGAACTGCTCGCTGCGGCGCGAGCCGAAGTGGACGCGCGGCAGCAGCAAACCCTCGACGCCAGCGAGCTCGTGCGGCATCTCGGCGAGCGAGTGAGTCCGGCGGCGGCCACGCGCGGCATGATGGTGCGAGTCGACGCGTCGGGCGCTGTGCTCGCGCAAGCCAATCGCTCGACTCTCGAGCGGGCTTTGCTGGCGGTGGTCCACAACGCGATTGCCTACGGGCGCAAGGACGGGACGGTTCGCATCCGTACGTTTCAGAACGACGGCACCGTCAAGATCGAAGTCTCCGACGACGGCCCCGGCTTTTCCGACGACGCCCTCGTGCATGCCACCGAGCGGTTCTGGCGCGGCGACACGGCGCGCCCGCGCGGTGGAACGGGCCTCGGCCTCTCGATCGCTCGAACGATCGTGGAGGCCAATCGCGGCAGCTTGGAGCTCGCCAATTCAGACGAAGGCGGAGCGATCGTCACGATCCGGCTCGCTGCAGTCTGAAAGGCTTTTAATCACCCGAGGGGGCGAGCAGCTCGAAGGCACCTTGCGCCGCGACTCGATCGCCCGGCGCAACGCCCGACGCCAGATCCGCAGTCGTTCCATCTTCGTGAGCGATCTGCACCGTACGCTGTACGAAAGCCGTGCTGCCGTCGGGCTTGCGCTGCTGCACGAACACGACGCTAACGCCGCGCTGCGGATCTTCGACGATGGCGCTCTCGGGAACGAGTAACCCTCGAAGATGCGCGACCACGATGCGCGCGCGAACCGCGGCCCCGGCGATCGCGCCCGCGGGTCGCGCGCCCACGACGACGGTCGCGGTTTGCGTTGCCGGGCTGACGGCCGGAACGATCGCCGTCACACGACCGGCGTTCGCATTCTCGGAGCCGGCAACCCGAAGCGAGACCGGATCGCCGACCGCGATTTGTGCGGCGTCCGTTCCGGGAACGCTGAGCGTGACCTCGCTTTGCGGGGGTCCGATGGCGACGATCGGTTTGGAAGCGTCCACGGCCTCGCCGGCGTGGTGATAGATCGCGGTGACGACGCCCCCGGTCGGCGTGGTTAGCACTCCCTGGCTCACCAAGAGGTCCGCCGATGCCGCCCGCGCATCCGCCGCTCGCACCTGCGCCGACACGACGGACGGCTGCGAGCTGGCGCCGCGGAGCTCCGCTTGGGCCGTCGTCGTCGCGGCCTCGTCCGCGGCCAGAAGCGCGCGTGCCGCTTCCACGTCCTTGAGCGCGTCGACCCCGGCTTCATAGAGCCGCTGCGCGCGCGTGACGCCGGCACGATCGGCCGCAGCCCGCTCCGCCGCGGCGCTCGCCCGGTCGCGGGCCGCGGCAACGGCCGCCGCCGATACGCTGCCGCCCCCATATCCCGCAGCCGCGGCCTCGGCCTCGGCACGCGCTTGCGCCGCATCCAGCGAAAACGCTCGGCTGTCGAGAGCGGCCAGCGCCTCGCCAGCGGTGACGCGGTCGCCGACGTGCACGTAAACGGTTTGCAAAATCCCGGCGTTCGTAAAAGCTAGCTGCGCCGTCGTACCCGCCGGCGCTCCAACGTAGCCGGCCTCGTCGAGCACGACGGCATAGTTACCGTAACGTACCGTCGCTAGCGGGATGGCCGGCCCCGCCGCTTCGGGCAAATGGGGCGACGTTCGGCGCAGGATGATGAGGATCGCAACGGCCGCGATCGCACCCAACGCAACCACCCACCATACGCGCCTATTCATCCGCGCTACCCAAGAGCAAATTCAGCGCCGCCTCGGCACGAGCTCGCGCGTAGAGCGCGGTAATTTGGCTAACCAGGGCCTGAACGTACGCCGCGCGCGACGCCTCGACGTCGAGACTCGAAAGAGCTCCGCTCCGATAGCCGATCTGCGTGGCATTAAACTCGGCTTGCGCGTTCTCCAGCGCGCGCTGCGAGGCTGCGAGCGCGACGCTCTGCGCGCGGTATGCGCGCACAGCGGCGCCGACTTCTAATTCGACGGACCGTTGGATCTTATGAAGCTGCGCTTGCGCTTGCGCGAGCCTGGCTTCTTCGGCGAGCACGCGATCGTGCGGTGCGCCCGTAAGCGGCAGCGTCACGTCGATCGTCGCGCTCGGGCCGGAGACCGAGATGCCGGTATCCACTCCGCGCGTGTAACCTCCCGCGAGCGTAACCAGCGGCCAGCTGCCACGTCGCGCAACGGCAACCGCGTGCTCCTCCGCGACGACGTTCGCGCGCCCAGCCGCAACGTCCGGGCGCGTCGCTAGCGCCTGCGCGATAGCACTCTCCACCGCAGTATTTACGGGCGGCGCCGACCCGTTTGCGGGCGCAGTAGCCTCCAGGGCCGCTGGCGTTAAGCCCGTCTCGATGGCCAGTGCGGCGCCGGTGTCTTCCACGTCGGCCTGTGCGCGCGCGACGTCGGCTTGCGCGGATGCAACGGCGACCGACGCGCGGACCACGTCGAGCCGGGGCGCATCGCCCGCCGCGAAACGCACCTGCGCCGCGTGCAGCTGCGCGGTTGCAGCGCTAAGCTCGTCGCTGCGCGCGCGCAGCGTGGCGCGGGCGCCAAGCGCCGAGTAATACGCTGCAATCACGGCGATCTTTTCGCTGCGCTCGGCGTCGTTGAGATCTTGCTGCGCCGCCCGCAGCGTTGCGTTTGCCTGCGCGACGGCGGGCGCGTAAGCAAAGAGATCGCCTAAGCTCCATTGCGCCCCCACGGTCGTCATGCGTTGCGTCACCGTCGTGTTCGTCAAGCCGGCTTGCGGCGTCTGGGTATAGTTCGCCGTCAGCGCCGGGCCCAACGTCGCGCGCGCCTGGTCGTACAGCGCCCGGGCTTCCGCAACCCTCGCTCGCGCGGCCGCGACGTCCGGCGAAGCCGCAACGGCGTCGGCCTGCGCATCTCGCAGCGAGAGTTGCGCAAAGATGAAGATGGCGCATAGCAGATGGATCATGCCGGCTCGCGCCTTCCTGCAAAACCCGCGTAGAGGACGGGAATGAGCACCAGCGTGAAGGCCGTCGCCGTGGACAGGCCGCCGATGACCGCAATCGCCAACGGCTGCTCCATGGCCGAACCGGCACCAATGCCCAAGGCGAGCGGCAGTAGGCCGCCGATTGCGGCAAACGTCGTCATGACGATTGGACGCAGTCGCGTGCGCCCCGCGATCACAAGTGCGTCCTCGACCGAGTCGCCGGCTTGGCGCTGCTTGTTGGCAACGTCGATGAGAAGAATGCCGTTCTTAACCACGATCCCGACGAGCAGCAGCAAACCCATGAACGACGATACGTTGAACGGAGTGCCCGTGACGAAAAGGCCCAAGGCCACTCCGATGAGTGCCAACGGTATCGCGGTGAGGATCACCAGTGGCAGCCGGTACGAACGGAACGTCGCGAGCATGACGGTGAAGACCAGGACGACTGCGATCAGAATCACGATCGCGAACTCGCGAAACGATTGCTGCTGCTCTTGGTATTCGCCCCCGATCGATTCGTGATATCCCGGCGGCAACGGGGTCTGCGAGAGCGCGCGCCGCACGCCCGAAACGACCGACGAAAGATTGGCGCCCGCGATCGTCGCCGTGACCCGGACGAGCCGTGCGCCGTTTTGCTCGAAGACCGTCGTTGCCAAACGCGGCGGCGTGAGTTGTCCGAGCGCGGGCAGCGCAACCGGGCCGCTCGGCGTTGCAACGCTGGCGGAATCTTGCCCGAAGGGCTCGCCCGCAACCGCGACTCGGACCGGTATGAGATTGACCTCACCGGGCAGGCTAGCCGCCACGGCGCCTTGCGTCTGAGCCGAAAGCGCATCGGCCAGCGCGTGTTCCTGCCATCCAAGCGCGGCGAGCGCCCGCGCGTCCGGCACGATGCGAATCGTCGGATCGGTGTAGACGACGCCGGAGAACACATCGGTAACGCCCGGGATCACCGCGATGGATTGCGCTATCCGGTTCGCGTACTTCACGAGCGTGGCTTGGTCGGGCCCTTCGAGCGAAACTTCCAGCGGCGCGGGCACGCCTGAGACGTCGTTGATCATGTCTTCCAGTATTTGATGGAAGCTCACGTTCGCCGACGGTATCGCGCTGGTCAGCTGCTCGCGCAAACTCTCGCTGATCTCGGGATAAGCGCGGCGGTGCGACGCTTTTAGCGAGACGCGCAGGACGCCGACGTTTTGCGGTGTCGGCGAATAACCGTTGGTATCCAAGCCGGTCCAGCGCCCCACTGCGGTGACGGCGGGGTCGCGCAGGATGAGCTCCTCCATTCGCCGCCCCGCGGCATCCGAGGCGCGCAGGCTCGTGCCCACCGGAAGCTGATAGCTGACTTCGAACTGTCCCTCGTCGAGCTTGGGAAGAAAGTCGCTCGGCAGGCGGGCGAGAAGCGCGACCGTCACGACCAGCACCACGCCGGCCGCAGCGTAGACCGCGCGACGATGCGCGAGGGCCCAGCGCAACGTGGGTTCGTACCGGTGTAATACCGCCGGAATGACGCCCCGCTCTTCTTCGTCTTCGTCCCGGGGACGCACGAGCCACGTTGCGAGCACCGGCGCAACGAAAAGCGCCAGCGCCAGCGAGACGATCAGCGCGGAGCCGAGCGTCAGCGCGAGGGCACGGAAAAAGAAGCCGCTCACGCCCGTCAACAGCGCCAGGGGTACGAACACGACGACCGTCGTCGCCGTAGACGCCGCCATTGCGGGCCCAATCTGGGCCATTGCGAATGCGACGGTTTCGCGCATGCGTCTCTCGGGATGAGCGCGGTGGTTTCGCGCGATGTTTTCGATCACGACGATCGCATCGTCGATGATCAGGCCAACCGCGACCGCGAGGCCCCCCATGCTCATCAAGTTCAACGTTTGCCGCGTCTGGCCGATCGAGAAGATCGCGATCGACATCGCAATCGGGATGATGATCGCGGCAACGAGCGTCATGCGAAGGTTGCGCAAAAAAATGAAGATCACGAGAATCGCAAGCAGAGCGCCGATGAGAATCGCGTCGCGAAGCGAGGCCTGTGATTCCTTGACGAGCTGCGTTTGGTCCCAGAACTTCGTGAAGCGCACTCCCGCCGGGAGCAAGCCTTGCATTGCGGCGGCGCGTTTGGCGATCGCATCCCCCATCTTGACCGCATCGGCTTGCGGCAGCGCATAGAAGCTTAAGATCACCGCCGGCTGCGCGTCGAAGCTCACCCCAGACGAAAGCGGCGCAACACCGAGTCCCACGCTGCCCAGCGCCGAAAGCGGTACTGCGTCGTCGTGACCCGTCGGCACCATGACCCGCTCCAAGGCCGGCGCGCTCGTGATGCCGGCATCCACCACCAGCACGTTTCGCACGTAGTGCGCGTCGCGCAGACCCACGGCCGTCACGCTGGTTGCTTGCGAAAGGGCTTGAGCGACATCGTCGGCCGTGAGGCCGTATTGTGCCACCGCCGCCGGATTGAGCTCGACGTGATACTCTCGCGCAGGACCGCCGGCGACCGTGACCCGCGCAAGGCCGGGCGTACCGTAAAACCGCGGAACCATGGCTTGCTGTGCGAATTCGTGCAGCAAGGTCTGCGACATGCCGGTCGACGTGAGCGCGTAAGACGCAATCGGCTCGCTATTCGGATTGATGATGTTCGCCTGTAAATCGGTCTCGGGCGGCAGCGTCGTGCGGCTCTGAGCTATCGCCTGATCGACGTACGTCAGATCCGCCTGAACCGTCGTGTGCGGATCGAACTCGACGATGAACTCGGCATTGCCTTGCGACGACGTCGCCAGCACGCGAGTCACTGAGGGAAGGCCCTGGAATGCGCGCTCGAGCGGGACCGCCACCGCAACCCGGACTTGGTCGGGTGGCAGATTGCCGACGTCGGCGACCACGTCGATGCGCGAAAACGTCATGGTCGGAAAAATGCTCGCCGGAATCGTCACATACGCATAGCTGCCAAGCACCGTGAGCACGGCAACCACGAACACGACGAGCCGCTCGTGCCGCAACGCCAGCTTGGCAAGGTCCATGGCGCCGATGCTACCTCGGCGCCATGAACGCTACATGAAGACGATCCTGCGCTCGTTCGCGCGAATGCTACGGGGTGGGCGATGCCGCCGGGGCGCCTCCGCACAAGACCGCGCTCGACATCACCGCCTTCGCGGCGTCGTTCTCCCGGTTCTGGGCTTGATCGATCGTCCAGGTTAGCGCGTCGAGGAGGCGCGTGACGGGATTGTACCCCAGCGTTAGGCCCGGAATATTAGCGGGATCGATTGTATACGGGTTTGGCGGAAGCCCCGCATAGTTTGGATTCGACGTAAGCGGATTAGGCGCCGGCGTTGCGGTGCCGGCACTGCGAGAATCGGGCTGGCTGATCGAGCTGATATAGCCTTGACCGGCATGCTGCAAATCGGCCATCTGCTGCGTGTCGACGAAGCCGCTGATGATGTCGAGCGACGCGTTTTGCGCGGCAAGCGCCTGGAGCAGCTTCGCGCGAATATCGCGCAAGTGCTGATCGTCCTCTTCGCGACCCGTGCCCTTCGTTAACTGAGGGCTGTCGAGAAGTGTTTGGATCGCGATGATGTTGTTCGCGATCGGACGGATCAGGTTTTCCATCCCAAGCAAGGCGATGCTTTGCGACTCGTTCGACGTGCCGGCGCCGGGATCGCTCGTCGTTGGGTCGTTTTGCGATCCGCTTGCAGCATCGGCGCCGTATAGCGAAGCGGCGTTGTATTGCTTGAAAAGGTTCGGACCTTTTTTGATCGTCGTATCGTTCTGCAGCATCATCCCGATCGCGGGCGCTATGCGCTCGTGAAGCTGGCTGCACAGCGGGCGCGTGACGATGTGGTAGATTTGCGGCGGCGGACTCGCGCCAAGCGCTAGGACGGCCGCTGCGGCCGTTACGGCAACTCGCAACATACTCAAAGCACGTATCCTTACTGGTACGACGCCCGGCACCCCCTTCTTGTGACGGTCTTTTCTCTAGACGTACTTCGTGAGCCAGTTCAAGATCAGGTGGAGGCGTTCGACGCGATGGATCGGCGAGCCGGTGCGCGATAGATCGTGATTTTCGTTGGGAATCGCCACGTATTCGACCGTTCGCCCCAAGACCTTCAGCGCCGTGAACTCCTGCAGCGTCTGGTCGACCGGTGCGCGCGTATCCTGGTCCGAGTGAAGGATCATCAGGGGCGTATGCACGCTTGTGACGTACGTCAGCGGCGAAAAGCGCGCGTAGTCGACGCTCGCCGGATCCCACGGTGGACCCCACGTGTAGTAACCTCCGCCGAGCCCGTTCTTGCCTGCGAAGTCGGCGGTGAGATTCTCCGTTTCCAAGTTACTGACGGCGCGCTCGGCGACCGCAACCTTATAACGATCGGTGTGCGAGATCACCCAAAGCGTCGCATATCCACCGTACGATCCGCCGAGAACGGCTAAGCGCGACGCATCGACGTCGGGACGGCGCACGACCGCGTCCATGACCGCCTGCACGTCGGCGAACATCGCATCCCCGTAGTTGTTTTCGAGCGCCTCTTCGAACGCGTAACCGTGTCCGGTGCTGCCGGCCGGGTCGCAGAAGACGACGTTGTACCCCTCCGATGCGTACAGTTGAAACTCGTGGAAGAACGTATCGCCGAACTGCGTTTCCGGTCCGCCGTGAATGTCCAGCAGGGTGGCGCGCTTCGTCTGCGGCGCGCCGCCGGTAGCCGGCATGAACCAGGCTTGAACCGCAAACCCCGCCGGGTCTTTCACGGTAAACTCCTGCGGCTGCGAGAGCGTGACGCGGGCGAGGTACTCCGCGTTGACGTTGGTGAGCCTGCGCGGCGCGCCCCCCTTCACCTCTGCGACGTAGACGTCCGCGGGATGCGTGAAGTCGCTATACAAATATGCGACCCGCGTCCCATCGCTCGATACCGAGCACGACCAGGCCTCGCCGCTTGCCGGAGTGATCGCTCGCAACGCGCCGTTCGTGAGGTCCAGCGTGCGCAGGTTGGCATAGCCCGGCCCGTCGACGTTGAGCAGCGCGAGGTTTCCGCCCGGCAGCGGCCACCCGCACAAGCCGCCGCCCTCCTTCATGTCGCCTAGAAGACTGTCGCCCCAGGCTATGGCATTTCGGTTGACGACGACGCGCCGATCCGAACCGTCGCGGTTCGCCGAGACGAGAGCGGGACGTTCGGCCGCGTCTTTGACGTCGCCACTCAGGAAATAGACGCGTCGCCCATCGCCGCTAAAGAAAAAACCGTTGTTGCCCGGCAGCGTGGATGCTGCTTTCTGCATCGCGGAGCCCGCCGACGGAATCGTATAGACGTCGCTGGGCCCGCTGTCGACCGAGTCGAAGCGAACCGAATCGAACATAATTGCGCGGTCGTCGGGGGACCACGCATCGAAATTCTCAGAGTACTTGCCGAACGTCAGCTCCTTGGCGTGCGCGCCGTTGGCATCCACGGTCCAGATGTGCTGATGCTGCTGATACGTGTAGCCTTGACCGTTGCCTTCGAAGAACAGCGAGTCGATGACCGCAATGTCGCTCTTCTGCTGCGAGGCCTTCGGCGTGAAGCCCGCCTTGCCAAAGTCCACGTACGTCTTGGCGGCCGGCTCGGTCTCGGTGACGGTCAGCGCGATGCGATCGCCGGCGTGGGACACCACCGGCCCCGATACGCCGTCCTTGATGTGCGTGAGCGCAACGACTCCGCCGCTCTCGAGGCTGTAGCGGTAGAGCTGAGGCTTCTGCTTGTCGAGCGTCCGCACGAATACAAAACTGCGACCATCCGGCATCCAAGCGTAGTCACCGTCCCCAAAGTGCTTGGTCACCTTGTGGGTCAACTTACCCGTGGCCACGTCCACGAGCTCGATCGAACGTTCGTAGGTATTTTTAGACCCGTTCATTCGCGACGCCTCGACGAGGACGTGGGTACCGTCCGGCGCGATCGTTGCGTTGCTTAAAAAGGTAAGTTTGAAGAGGTCTTCGGGCGAGATGGAGCCCGCCCAAGCGGCGACGGGACAACACCCCAAAATGAATGCCGCGAAGGCTGCAATGCGCATATGCGTTATACCCGCGGCCCGGCTACGGGGTTTCGAGGCCGAATCCGGGATCACGTTCCCTTCTGCGCCCCGCCATAGAAGATTACTTTAAAGATGGTTTGCGGCACGGTCGTCAGCGCGTTGGGATTGCCGTACGCGAAATACAGCTCGCTCCTGCGCAGCCGCAGGTGATAGGCGACCGAAACGTTCGAACAGGAGCCGATGCAGTCGCCCCCGCCGTTGGGGACCGGCGGGTTGCCGATGACCCTCCGTATGCCGATGGCAAACGAAGAATTACGCGCAATCTGATACGCGTAGCTGACGCTCTCGAACCATTGAACGTTGTTGTTAGCCGGCGCCGGAAGCCATTGAGCCGTATCGTCCAGCGCCAGCGTCAGGGCCCCGTGATTGCCCACGCGTATCGTCGTCGAGCGAAACCACGTATCGAGCCGCCCGGTTCCGTACCGCCCGGTGTTGTAACTGATCGTCGTCGGCGTCGAGGACGTGCCGTGGTATGGGAACTGGCCCGGATTGTTCGTCTGCAGCCCGCTGTCGTAGGTGAATTGAAATCCGGCGTTTTGCGTGATCGGCGTCAACACATTGCCAAAACGCCAGTAGTTCGAGCCGCTGAACAACTGAAGGTCGACCGCGTTCTTCGTGAGGACGTCCAGCAAGATCTGATTGTCGCTTTGAGCGATTCCTTGGGACGGGCCCTGATAGCGATCGACGAACCCCGAAATGCCGAGCGAGGCGAGTTTATCGCTGCCGCTGAAATCCCAAATCTTGGCGCTGTAGAGCGCGTAGCCGGCGATGCCGGGATGCGAGACGAAGCCGTCAACGGGATTGTAATATTCGCCGACCTTTCGCGTCGCTCCAAAAAAGCCGAAGGTTTGATTCGCCCACCCGCCGCCAAGGTCGTAATATTGCGCCTCGTTTGGGACCAGCACGTTCGTGCCCGAATCGGTGCCGTAGTTGAAATACGCACTCAGATGCTTGAGATCGGAATAGGCGACGCCGGTTTCGGTAACGTCGTCAGTCAATCCGGGCAAGTTGACGGCAACGCGCTCGATACTCGAGTTCCAACGCGTATCCTGCGACGTATAGTCCAACGCGCTTGCCAGGTCGTTACGCCCATCCCCAATGGAATCGAATGACGCGAACCCAAACGGACCCTGCTTTCCCTCCACAGCGTATCCTTCGCGCGGCGTTGGAATGGCGGGCGTATAGAGCGCCTGGATGTTAGGGCACGCGTCGCAGTTGAACTGATTGTAAAAATTTGCGGCCTGGGTAAAAAACGGGCGTACCTCATTGTAGTACCGCTGATAGACCGTCGGTGCGATTGACTGTTGGTCCAACTCGACGTTCGAGTAGTCGGGATGAAACGTCGAGTAAAACGACGCCGTCGGCGTAATCGGAATCGAAAGGTCCGCGCCGACGCGCGAGGTCGAACCGCCGATGCTCTTGCTCGCCGCCTCCCCGAGGGCGTATACGGCGGCGCGCGGCTTAGGCCGTGCCGCTGCGATGCCGTGGAGCTGCGGCAACGCGATTGAGCCGGCGTGGGCGTAATCGGCATTCCCATACGTGTCGGGCTGCATTTGAACGCGATCGTACGACCAGACTTGCTGCTCGCCGGTGGCGTGGACGTAACGGACGAACTGCGCCTTCCATGTGCCGCCGTGCGCGTTGCGCAGCACGTCGAGTGGGATTTGCATGGTAACGGTGTAGCCGCCCGCGTGAACGGCGCCTTGCGACTGCCAGTCGGGAGAATATGCCGTATTTTCCGAGGAGTACTCGTAGTGCGTCCCGTTCGGCGTCGCGTAAAACTGATAGAAGTAGCCGCTAATGCCGTTGGGCCATAGATCGACCCAGACCTCGTCGTCGTTACCTTGCCCGACGTCATTGGTATGCTGTTGCGCGGCGATCGGCTCGCGCTGGGTTGCATCGAATCTCACGAAGAGCGAATGGCCGTCGGTGGCGATCCACGCCTTCGTCGCTTCGCTTGCGGGCCGCGATCGCACCGCGTCCCAGGGCAGCGTCAAGCCGGCGGTCTTACCCCATCCGTCGATCGGGGCCGAGGGGTCGAGCGGCGGATCGCCGGTCTGCGGCACGCCGAGCTGCGGGTAGGCCAGCGCACGCGCCGCGTGCGCCACGAGCGCAAGCGTGAGCCCGAGGGCCCAAAGGCGCCGATTCATGGAAGGAGCGCGCCGGTAAAGTTCGAGCGCGAGTTCGCACGGAGGGTGTCGGACGAAACGGGCTCGCAGCTGCGGGGCTCACGGCCATTGCTGCAGAGCATCGCTCCGCGCAAGTCCGCTCCTCGGACGTCGGCATCCCGAAAGTCCGCGCAATGAACGCGATCCTCACCGCGCGAGCAGAGTCTCGTATCCCGAAGGTCGGCGGCGCGCAGGTCGGCACTCTCAAAATCAACCCCCTCCAGGTCGGCGCCTCGGAACCGCGCGCCGCGAGCCTTCGCATCCGCCAAATCGGCGCCGATGATCGAAACGTTCGACAGATCGCGCCCCTCGACGTTCGCGCCTCGCGCGTTGCAGCCGATGCACTTTTGAAGTAAACCACGAAGATCGATGTCGGCGCTTCCGTCGATCGCGCCGCGCAAATCGACTCCCGTGAGGGTCGTACCGGTGAAGTTCGCTCCTTCGATGCGCGCGTCGTGGAGGTCGACGCCGACGAGCTTTGCGCCCCTAAAGTCGGCACCACGCAAGTCGGCCCGTCCGAAATCGACGCCCGTTAGGTTCGCGTTACGAAGGTTCGCCGTACGCAGATCGCTGCGCACGAAATCTACGCCGACGTACGAAACCCCCGAGAGATCCGCGCCGCGCAGATCGCGATTGGCAAACGAGCATCCCGTACAGGTCGCGGGCAGACCAGGTCCTGCGGCGATCGTACCGATGACGAGCAGGGTCGAGAAGAGCTTCAACATGATCTTTCCTCCAAGTTGAGCGTGCGAGGGGTGTGGGGAGCCAGGCCTCGCACCGGGAGGCTGCTTTTGGGAATGTGGCTGACGCCCTAGGGCGCTACGTTACGGGGACGGGCTTCGTCGGCTCGAAAAATCGGTACCGATCATTTTGGCCTTCGACAAATCGACGCGGCTCAAATCGACGCGACTCAAATCGCAGCCATTGAAGGTCGTGCCTGTCAAGTTGGCGCCGTCCAATCGCGCGTTGCCGAAGTCGATGCCGGTCAGCTCCGCCCCAGCGAAGTTCACGCCACGAAGGTCGGCTCCGCTGAAATCGTCGCCGTTGGCGCGCACGTTCGACAGGTCGACTCCGCTCAAGTTCGCGCGTCGGAAATCGCAACCCGTACAGCTGTTCAGGACGTCGCGAAGTTCGCTGGATGCAAGCTGCGCACCGGTGAACTGACATCCGGAAAGCCGCGCTCCGCGGAAATCAACGCCGGTGAGGTTGGCGCCGGAAAAGTCGCAACCGGTCAAGCGCGCGTTGCGAAACGAGGCGTTGTACAGGTTGGCCCTGCTGAAGTCGACGCCATTGAAGCTGCCTCCGGCGAAGTTCGTGCCGGCGAGATTCGCCCTGCTCAGGTCGACGCCCGTATAGTTGACGCCGTGCATGTCGCGGCCCGCCCAATTGACGCCGCCGAAATCGCATCCGGAACAATTTTGTGCCGCTCCCGCGACGCCGGGTGCCCCCAGCGCGGCTCCGATGCTTTCACGCACCTGCTTCGAAACGGAGTCGGCGAGATGCTTTGAGTCGAGCTTCGGGATGGCGAGTTTGGCCACGGGTACGTCGACGACGTTGCCGCGTGCCGGCGCGGGAGTGACGAGCGTTGCAACCCGCACTTCGCGAATCACCGTGCGCGTCTTCTCCTGCGCCGGGGGGCAGCTTCGCGGGTTTGGGCAGCTTCGCGCGTTGGGGCCGCGCTCGCAGCGACCTGCGGAAGCGTCGCGACCGATGGAGCTGCGACGTAGGGTGCGGCAACCGATGGGGCGACGATGGTAATGACCAACGCGAGTGCCGCCACTGCAGCGACCGCGGCGGCCGCAGGCGCAGGCGAGAGATTCGTCGCGATGTTGCGACCTGCCCCGAGCAGACGCTCGATCCGCAGCGAGATGTGTTTGCGGGTGGCGAATACGCCGGGCGCGGGAATCGGATGACGCGGCCAGGATGCACGCTCGGCCATCTTGGTCAGGCACAGCGCATAAGGCCGAACCATGCCGACAAAAGACAACACCCAATCGTCGCACGCGACCTCGCGTTCGAGGTCGAGTTGCTGACCGATGAACTGTGCGGCGGGGTTCCAGCCCAACAGCGCGATGACCAGCCGTTGGAAACCGTTGCTCCAGTCGTCCGCACGCCGAAGGTGCGCGAGTTCGTGAAGGCAGATCTGATCGACCTCATCTTCCGAGAGACGGTCGAGCAAGGTGTGCGGAACGAGAATCATCGCGTCGAAGAGACCGACCGCCACCGGAACGTCCGTCTCGTCGCTCACGCACAACCTGACGTCGCGCGCGCCTTTGTTTGCGCGCATCCACTGGGGCATCGCATCTCGATACTCTACCGGAAGCGGCAGCGCATCACGCTTGAGTTGTTCCAAACGGAGCAGGCCTACGATCAGCCGTACGAGCGCGTAGGCTGCCAGCAGAAGCCAGGCGATGAACACTGCGACGGCGACGGGCTCCGGCAGCGTCACGCGTAAGCGTTCCGGCAAGCGCGACGGCGCCGCCGTTGCGACGCGTGGGTGTGTAACGGAGCGATGCTTTACGGCGATGGGCGGGTTGGCAGCGTGTGCGCGCGGCGGGGCTACCCGCGCGGCGATCGTCGCCCCCGGTTGCGGCGCCGCGAAAAACGAGAGCGTCGTCGCCACGGGGATCACGAATGCCGCGACGAGCGTGGCGCTCCAAACCGTGTAGCGCGTCGCCGCGTTGATCCGCGGCCAAACCCGCAACAGCAGCCAAATGGAGACCACCAGTAATGCATCCTGCCAAAGCGCATTGAGCACGATGGCGGAAAGCACGCTGGCGAACGTAACAAAGCCTTGCTGCAGCCCGATCATTTGCCGTTCTCCTCGTATTGTTCGATCAAAGCCTTGAGCCGCAGCAACTCGTCGCCGGAGGGACGCTCGTTTTCGATCAGACGCAACGCGAGCGAGCCGCCGCTATTATCAAAGAAACGCGACAGGAGATGCCCGACCGCGTGGCCCGCGGCCTCTTCACGCGCAACCAGCGCCCGGTAAATGAAAGCCCGTCCTGCCTCCTCGTGCGCGACGTAGCCCTTGCGCTCGAGAATGCGCATCGTCGTGAGAACGCTGTTATAGGCGATCGGAGGAGGCGGCAGGGCCGCCGTTACCTCGGCGATGCTTGCGTGTCCGCGCTCCCACAGCACTTCCATCAGGCGCAGCTCGGCCTCGGTTAGGGTCGCGGAACGTCGTCGTGCCATGCGCGTCTCTCCTCGTTAAACCGTCGGGCCCCACCCCTGAAACAGGCGCGTCGACGCCATCGCGTCGGGGAGCCGCACGCGCGTCCGCGCGGTCCGGCCCAGGTCTGCTGCGGAAGAATCGGTCTTGTAGTTCATGATGCCTCCTTGGTTCTACTAATGATTTAGTTGCATAGTAGCTCAATCTCCGACGGCTGTCAACTAAATATTTAGGAATGGGGGAAAGACCGCGTCCGCTGCCAATAAGGGAGGGCTGATCCATCGCCCTTCCGACCCCAAGGAGAACAGATTGCTTCCAACGGCGCGCATGTTGCTCGCCTTCCTGAGCGTGGGCTTTTTAGCCGCGTGCGGCAAGGGGACGCCCATCACCAGCGGCACGGCCACACCGGCGCCGACGCCTACTCCGGCGGTAACGAGCCAATACCCCATTCCGACGGCATCCAGTCAGCCCGCCGGGATCGCGCTCGGCTCCGACGGTAATCTGTGGTTCACCGAGTTTGCTGCCAGCAAGATCGGACAACTCAACGTTAACGGCACGATCTCCGAGAGCGTCACGCCCTCGCGCAAGGCTACGCCAAACGGCATCGCTTCCGGCCCCGGCCCGGCTTTGAATCTGTGGTTTACGGAAACGGCGCTCGGCAAAGTCGGGCAGATTACCGTTACCGGACCGCCCTATACCGAATTTGCGTTGCCGGATCCCGCCGCGAGGCCCGTTGGGATTGCGCTCGGATCGGATGGCAACATGTGGTTGACCGACCCCGGGACGAACTCCGTCTGGCGCATCCAGCAACTAAAGGTCAAACCGTTCGTTCGCTTTAGGCGAATCCACCTTACCGGCAACGCACAGCCGCTCGCCATCACCAACGGCCCCGACGGCGCGCTTTGGTTTACCGAGCCGGGCACGAATCACATCGGGCGTATCCCCATCAGCGGACGGCCGCTGACCGAATTCGCGATTCCCACCAAGCGATCGGAGCCGCTCGGGATTGCAGCCGGCACGGACAACGCGTTATGGTTCATCGAACAGCGCCCGAAACAGCTTGGACGAATCGCCGTCACGGGCAACGTAACCGCCGAATATCCCCTGACCGGGGCCAAAATGCCGGACGCGGTCATTCAAGGCGTAGACGGAAACTTTTATTTTACGGACGCGGGGGGCAATAAGATCGGACAGTTCTTCTTCAAATCGCACCGAATCAATTATTATCCGGTCCCGACCTCCAATTCCGTGCCGACGCAGATGACGCTAGGAAACGACAACGAGATCTACTTTATCGAAAGCGCCGGCAACAAGATCGGCCAGTTCAGGTACTTCAACGTCTAGGGTCCGCCCCGGCCGGCGCCAGATCTTCGGGCGCGAGTTCGACGAGAACCGAGATCGCGGCGCTCGCGCTGCCCACTAGGAAGTAGCGATTGCCGGCCCGCAGGAGATGGATTGCCACGTGCTGCGAAAGCATCGCGGACTCCACGACGCTGACGCAGCGGCCGGCGCGGTGCGCAAAAAACCGCGTTTCACGGAGCTTGCGAGCAACTACGTAGAGCGCGGCGAGCACGAGCCCGACGATCGCCAGCTTCGCGATGTAGGTCGCCCAGAAGGTCCACGGCATGGAAGGTTACGGGGCTCGCTCGGGCGCTCCCGAGATTTTGCGTTTGAAGGCAACGACCTTTTGCTCGATCTCGGGCATCCGCTCGAGGACGACGATCGCGTTACCCGTCGTAAGCGTCACGATCGTTGCGTCGTTTTCCTCGATCGATTCGATCAAATCACAGTTCACCATGACCGGCTGTCCGTTAAGCCGGGTAAGGACAATCATCGAATCCCTCGCCGGTTGCGGGCGTTGGCCTCGTCCAGCTCCAGCTCCTCGCGCCGCGCCTCTTCTTGTTCGAAAGCGCGACGGCGGCGCTCCAGCAACGCTTCGATCGCGCGGAGGTCACGACGTGCAGAGATCGCATCGTTGCGCGCGTCGTCCAACGAGGCCCGCGCATCGGAGATGCGGTGCCGCTGGGCCGCCATTGCCGCGTCGAGGGTGGAACAGTATGCGGCGCACGGGCAGCTCGCCGGCGCCGTGCAGGCGCGAAGCGCTCCGGTAAGCCGCTTCATTTCTTCCAACAATCCCCGGTGCTCGTGCTGGCGCGCAGCACAACGATGCCGCGACTCTTGCTCGACGAGCCTACGCCGCTCGAGCAAGGGCGCGAGCGCGAAGCGAAACTTTGCCGGCATGCTAGGAAAACTCCCATCCCACGCTATCATCTAGCCAACTGCGAGCGCTCGCGTCCAACCGAGACCAGCTCGATGGGGACGCCGATCAGTTCACGAATCCTTTCCACGTAAGCACGAGCCGCCTCGGGAAAATCACCGATCCGCCGGCAGTCGCCGATCGGCCCGTTCCAGCCCTGCAGCTCTTGCAACTCGACCTCGAGCTCCGGCTTGCCGGCTGCCGCGAAGGTCGCGGGCATTCCGTCGACGCGATATCCGGTGACGATCGAAATGCGCTCGAATCCGCTGAGCACGTCGAGCTTGGTGATCACGGCGGCGCTCAGCCCGTTGAGCGCCACCGCGTACCGGGCCGCAACCGCGTCAAACCAGCCACACCGCCGAGGGCGGCCAGTCACCGTACCGAATTCGTTGCCCTGGCGGCGCAGTTTTTCGCCGCGCTCGTCGTGCAGCTCAGAAGGAAACGGTCCCGCACCGACGCGCGTGCAGTAGGCCTTCACCACCCCGATCACGCGGCCGATCGCGCTAGGTCCGACACCGAGTCCGGTGCAGGCCCCTCCGGCAATCGTGTGCGAGCTCGTGACGTACGGATACGTCCCGTAACCGACGTCGAGCAGCGATCCCTGCGCGCCCTCGAGGAGCACGCGTGCGCCTTCGTCGAGGCGTTCGTGAAGATAGGCGACGCCGTCCACGACGTGCGGGGCCAACCGTGCCGCCGCCTCCACGATGCCTTCGACCTGATCCCGCGCGTCTTCTCCGGTGGCGACGTTGTCTCGAATCTGTTTCGCAAGCGCGTCCGCATCGTAAAGGTCGGCGAAACGAATCCCGCTGCGAGCGACGCGATCTACGTAGGCCGGCCCGATGCCCCGCCCGGTCGTGCCGATCGCGTTGGCGCGCTCGCGCTCGGCGGCTGCGTCACGGGCCACGTGATGCGGCAACACGACGTGGGCACGATCGGAAATCTTCACGCGTGAGACGTCGACGCCAAGCGCCGTCAAGGCATCGAACTCGTCAACGAGCGTCCGAAGATTGACCACCGTGCCGCCGCCGATGAACAGCTCGACGTGCGAATGCATGACGGCCGAGGGAACGATGCGCAGCGCCAACTCCTGCTCGCCGACGACGATCGAATGGCCGGCATTGTCGCCGCCGCCGAATCGCGCCACGACGTCATAGTCCTTCGCATACAAATCGACGATGCGGCCTTTCCCCTCATCGCCCCACTGCAGCCCCAGAATAATATCCGCTTTAGAACTCACCCTGCTCCGTTTCCCCACCCAAACAGGATTGACTGCTCAGGTTCGGTTCACGCACGCGCGGCTCACGACGTAATGGTGAGGAAGCTCGGACCGACGAGCGAAGCCACCGGGACCCGCGACGCGGGGCGCGAAGCGCGGAGCGCGCAGCGCTGTCAGAAGATACGGGGCCCCCGAAGTGCGGAGCACTTTGGGGACGGCGAGAGCGAGGAGGCCGAGCAGCAGGAGCGGAGCCCGGATGGCGAAGCGACGAGCGGTTCCGAGCCGTTATGTCGTGCGTCCGCGCTAGTGAGCCGACCCTAGGCCAAGCTATTCCGTTCTAAACTCTAGGTCGCCGGTGTCGCCCATCGGGATTTGCGCGGTGCCCTCGAACTGCGTCATCACGAATTCGGAAAACAAGGCGTTCGGCCAACCGAAGTTGCGGCGGGTGTACTGCTGAGGATTGTCGGGGTTGAAGGATTCGTGCAGCAGGTGATCGCCGGGGTCGCTCGCGAGCAGCTGGCCGAGCACGTCTTGCTTCTCGGCCCCGGTGGTCGCCGTCATGCCTTCGATGATGAGCGCGAGCGGCCACACCCAGTGGTCGGGGGTGTGGTAGCTGCCGATCCCGCGGGCGAGGTGCCCCTGATAGAACGACGGGTTGTCTTGCGACAGCAAGAAACGCCGCGTGTTTTCGTAGTAACGGTCGCCCGGCGTCGTGTAACCGAAGTACGGTGAAGCCAGCAGGCTGGGGATGTTGGCATCGTCGGTGAGGATCGCGTGGCCGAGCCCGTCGACCTCGTAAGCATAGATGTATCCGTACTTCGGCACCAGCACCAGCCCGTACGTTTGGATCCCGCGCTGCACTTCGTCACGTAAGGCTTTGGCTTCGCGTGCCTTCACGACGTTGTGATAGACCTTCAGCTCGATCTCGGCCATGTCGCCCAGAGCCACGACGGCGAACATCTCGGACGGAATCAAGTAGTTATAGTAACAGGCATCGTCCGACGGCCGGAAGCCCGTCCAAATCATTCCGGTATAGCTCACGGGGCGTCCCCGGCCGTCTTCGGGGAGCTCCTTGTGGGTATAGCGCGAATCACGGGGATGATTCTGTTCTCGCTGCATCGTGGCCAACACGTTATCGAGCATCTTGGAGAAATCGTCCGTAAAGATCGACCCATCGCCGGTCGTTTTCCAATAGCTCCAGGCGAGCGCGGTGGGATAGGCGAGCGAATCGAGCTCGAACTTCTGCTCCCACACGCGGTAGTCCAACGTGTAGGCGTTGGCATAGGGATCGATCTGCAAATACTTCACCATGCGAGCGATGATCGCGCGCAACAAGCCCCGCACGTCGGGGTCTTCCTTAGCGAAGAAGAGATACGGACGCGCCTGCGCGCTGGCGTCCCGAAGCCACTCGGCCGGGATGTCGCCGGTCATGATATAGGCGGTGCCATCCGGCGCGTACTGCGCGAGCCGGCTAGTGTCGAGCAATGCGGAACGAAACATCTCCTGAAGGCGTTCGTTGGGACTGCGGTAATCGGCGGCGGCTTGTTCGATCGAGTGCAGTTCGAGCGCGCGGGTTGGAAGCGGCAGTATCGCCGCGAAAATCGCGCATAGCGACGCCAGCAGCAGCCTCAAGCGAAGGTGGCAGCCCATCTAGGCGGGCCAGGTTCCGTGTGCGTACAATGCCGGCAACTCCCGATAGCGTCCAAGGTAATCGAGACCATAACCCACGACGAAGACGTCAGGGACCTCGAAGGCCCTATACTTGATTTCGATGTCGACGATTCTCCTGTGCGGCCGGTCCAGCAACGTGCAGACGGCCAATGAAGCGGGGCGCCGCTCCGCTAGCCGCTTGTGGACGTACTGGAGCGTCAAGCCGGTGTCCACGGTATCGTCCACCAGGATGACGTGGCGGCCCTCGACCGGGATGGCGACGTCTTTTTCGACGACGATGCCGTCGCCGTCGCCATACCGGTTAACGGAGATGAAATCCAGGTGACACGGTATGGTTACCGCTCGTGCAAGGTCGGCAAGAAACGTGGCGGCTGCCGTGAGCAGCCCGATCATGAGGGGCGTCTTACCCGCATAGTCGCGCGATATGGCGGCGCCGATGTCGGCCACGCGTTCCGCGATCGATCCGGAATCGAACAGCGGCTCCCCGATCATGACGCTCGCTTCACCGAGCGAGAAAACACTCGCTCGACGTCGCGACGGGTAAAAAGCTTCGCGTTGACCCAGGGGTGATGCGAGCGCATCAGCCTCAACTTTCTATTCTTTCTCGTATTGCGAGCCGGCTTGGCGACCGTAACCTCGATGTAGAGATCGTATTCGGGAAGATAAAAATCCGGTGTGAAAAACTCCACCGGACGGCCGTGCTCGTTCCAACTGATCGGGAAACTGCGTGGTTCGTATTCCCAGGTAATTCGGTAGAAGTCGAAGAGGCGCGCGAACTCGGCTTCACTCGCATGCGCGAAGGTCACCCGGGACATAGCCACGGGCTGTTACCTACGACACTGCGTGCCGGCTATCCCGCTGGAAACCGCAAAACAAAACGAGCCCCGCCGAGCGACGAGGTCTCCACCCGCACGTCGCCGCCGGCGCGCTCGGCGATCGCCTTGACTACGGCGAGCCCGATGCCTCGGCTCGAGCGCCCGGGAAGCGCGCTGCAAAACCCCATCACGAAGATTGCCTGATGCTGCGCCGGCGCGATGCCGCGGCCGTCGTCGTCGACCGCAATCTGAACGAAGCGCTCTTCGCAGCTGCACCGCACTTCGACGGTTCCGCGCTCGCTGCCATGTTTCACCGCATTCTCCACGAGGTTCGTCAGCGCATGAACGCAAGCGTCACCGTCCACGCGTGCCGGCGCCGACTCGGGTAGATGGGTTCGTATCGTCACGAATCGGGCGGCGGCGAGAGGCGCGACCACGTCGATCGTGGCTTCGATTTGCTCGACGACGTTGCAGTGCGCGGAATGTTCGCGGGTCGATAGTTCGAGCATCGAGAATTCGAGCATGCCGTCCACCAGCCGCCCAAGGCGGAGCGCCTCGCGCCGAACGGTCTCGAGAAGCCGGCGTGCCGTGGGAGCGTCGAAGTCACCGTCGAGCAGCGTCTCGACGTATCCGCGGATCGACGTCAACGGCGTGCGCATCTCGTGTCCCACCGTCGCAACCATCGCCCGCGCGAGCTGTTCCGGAGTCACCGACGTGGCCTCGCAGCGTTAGGACCGCAAAAACTTGTAGCCGAACCCATGGACGGTGCGCAGCAGCGGGGGCAAATGCCATGGCTCTTCGATCTTCGCGCGCAGACGATGAACGTGGACGTCGATCGTCCGCTCGTCGCCGTTGAAATCAAACCCCCAAACGCGTTGGAGGAGCCAGTCGCGCGAGAGTGCCACACCGGCGTTGCCGGCCAGCTCCATCAGCAGCGCGAATTCTCGGGGCTTGAGTTTGACGTCGGTCCCGTCCACGCGGGCTTCGCGAGCGCCCTGGTCGATCTCGAGCCGCCCAAAACGCAGCACCGGCTCGGCGTGCGCAACGGTTCGCCCGCTACGGCGCAGAATCGCTTTGACGCGCACCACGACCTCTCGCGGTGAAAACGGCTTGCAGACGTAGTCGTCGGCGCCGAGTTCGAAGCCCAGGACCCGATCGATCTCATCACAGCGTGCGGTGAGCATGACGATCGGCACCGTTCGCTCTTCGCGCCGGAGCGTTCGGGCCACGTCGTAGCCGTTTACTCCCGGCAACCCGACGTCGAGGATCACGAGATCGGCGCCACCCCGCGCGCGGCGGAGGGCGGCATGACCGTCCGCGGCGCCGGTAACGGCGAAACCCTCGCGCTCGAGATGATGCGTCAGCAGCTCGCGAATCGCGGCATCATCTTCGGCAACGAGAATCGTTTGCGCCGGCATGCCGTGACGAGTGCCCAGCCGGGCCGCCGACTGAGACCACTTCCGCCAGCGGGCCGAAGCGCGAAGCGTGCTCGCGTAGCACGCGATAAATCGTCGCGGCGGGAAAGCCGAGACGCTCCAGGCGTCGGGCCGCCGACGGGTATTCCATCGAGGGCGTCTTTGCGAACAGCTTTTCGAAGGCCGCGGCGCAACGTGAAGCCTCGTCTTGCTCGAGCGACTCCACGGCTTCGGCTGCAGCGCCGCCGTCGATTCCCTTGCGAATCAGCTCGCCGATCAGCCTTCCGTTCCCCATCGGCTTGCGTGCGCGTTCGGCGTAGAGCCGCGCGTACAGTCGGTCGTCAAGAAACCCTTGGCTCTTGCAGCGTTCCACCGCCTCGCGTATCGCCTCGTCGTTGAAGCCCTTACGCTCGAGGCGCTGCCATAGCTGCGCCACAGTGCAACGCTGCCGTGCCAAGAACCCCAGAGCGGCGCCGTATGCCTTACTTGTCATCCTGGGCCTTCGTCCTTCGACTCCGCTCGCTTCGCTCAGGATGACAACGCTTCGACGCTTCGGGCTGGAGTTTATCCTGAGCGTAGTCGAAGGGCTCAGGAGGACAGATCGGCGACTGCGGCGGGGGCTTTACCGTTGGTCGAGGCGGTCTTGGTCAGGGCTTCGCGGATCCTTGCTTCGATTTCCATCGCTAGATCGGTGTGCTCTTCGAGGAACGCCTTGGCGTTTTCGCGCCCCTGCCCGATGCGCTGCTCGCCGTACGTATACCACGATCCGCTCTTCCCGACGATGTTTTGATCGAGGGCGACGTCGAGAATGCAGCCCATCTTCGAGATCCCGTGACCGTACGTGATATCGAACTCGGCCTGCCGAAACGGCGGAGCGCATTTGTTCTTCACGACCTTGACGCGAGTACGGGTGCCAACGACGTCTTGTCCAACCTTGATCGTTTCCAGCTTTCGAACGTCGAGACGAACCGAGGCGTAGAACTTCAGCGCACGGCCTCCCGATGTCGTTTCAGGGTTACCGAACATGACGCCGACCTTTTCGCGCAGCTGATTGATGAAGATCATGACGGTTTTGCTGCGCGAGATCGCGGCGGTGAGCTTGCGCAGCGCCTGCGACATCAGGCGGGCTTGCAATCCGACGTGTGCGTCGCCCATGTCGCCTTCCAGCTCGGCTCGCGTCACCAGGGCGGCGACGGAGTCGACCACGACGACGTCAACCGCATTGCTGCGCGTCAGCATTTCGGCGATCTCCAGCGCTTGTTCGCCGGTGTCCGGCTGGGAAACCAGCAGATTGTCAAGATCGACGCCGAGTGCCGCGGCATAGTTGGGGTCGAGGGCATGCTCCACGTCGATGAACGCCGCGGTTCCCCTGATCTTTTGCGCTTCGGCGATGGCGTGCAGCGCGAGCGTCGTCTTGCCACTCGACTCGGGGCCATAGATCTCCACGATTCGTCCGCGCGGCAAACCGCCCACGCCCAGCGCTAAATCGAGGGCGATGGATCCGGTCGGTACGACTTCGAACGCCATGCGCTCCTGGAAGTCGCCCATGCGCATGATCGAGCCTTTCCCGAATTGCCGCTCGATTTGAGCGAGCGCGTTGGTCAGGGCCAGTTGCCGTTCGTCTTCCGATGCCATCGTTTTCCTTTCTCTTGCGACAACGCTCACACGTTGCTTGGCGTGGGCTCCGTATCGAGCCCTCTGTTTATCACGCTCTCACGCTTGAGTGCCAAGAGGGTGGCATTCATCTTCGAAGAGCGCTTCGATGAATTCTGCTGGAACGAAAGGACGCAGATCCTCGGCTCCCTCGCCCAAACCCACAAACTTGATCGGCACCTCGAGCTCGTCGACGATAGCGACTAGCACGCCGCCCTTTGCGGTCGAGTCCAGCTTGGTGATGACGATTCCGGTAAGCTCGGTCGCGGCGTTGAAAAGCTTGGCCTGCGAGATCGCGTTTTGTCCGTTGGTCCCGTCCACGACCAGGAGAGTTTCGGCCGGCGGCTCGCCCAGCTCGCGGTCGATGATACGGCGGATCTTCTTGAGCTCTTCCATCAAATTGGTTTTGGTTTGAAGGCGACCGGCGGTGTCGATCAGCACCACGTCGGCGCCGCGCGCTTTGGCGGCACGCACGCCGTCGAACACGACCGATGCCGGATCGGCGCCTTCGGCTCCACGAATTAGCGTGCTGCCGCTGCGCTCGGCCCAAACCGCGAGCTGCTCGGCAGCGGCTGCGCGAAACGTATCGGCCGCAATCAGCAGCGTACGCTTCCCTTCTTTTCGCAGGCGACTCGCGAGCTTGCCAATGGTCGTCGTCTTGCCGCTGCCATTGACGCCCACGACAAAGATTACGGCGGGCACGCGATCCAGACACAGATCCGCGCCGGGTAGCGTCAGAAAACGTTCGACGTCTTTGCGGAAGCGCGCGACGGCGCGATCGGTCGTGGCCCATTCCTCCTGTCGCGCGACCGTCTGCAGCCCGGTAATGATCTTTGCCGTCGTGGGCACGCCGAAATCCGCCAGGATCAACGTCTCTTCGAGCTCGTCCCAGAACTCCGGCGTCAACAGCCGTTCGGGACGGCCGAGCCGCGCAACGGCGGAGAATGACTCCCGGGCCTTCGCGAGCGAGGAGCGTAGACGCGAAAGCCAGCTCACGGCGTGGCTCCCCTTTCGTTCACGATACCGACTGTATCATGCGAACGTATGTTCGTCAATCGGCCGGTCATCACTGACAAATACTCGACTGGAACAGTGCGACCGGTCAAAATCGAACCACTGGGTGGGCCCAGTGGTTCGGAACCGCCCTACAGCGTTTGCGTGCTTACTATGTCGCCGTAGAAGCCGCGGCGCTTTCCCGTTTGCGCTCGCGCAAGAAGTGAAAGAACTCGACCCCCTCGCGCAGGCGCCGTTTCATCACCTGACGATCGCCGATCATTCCGCCGAGCAACGAGAACATCTTGCGCGGCCGGAAGTAGAAGCGGCGATAAAACTCGTCCACCGATGCGAACATCATCGTCGATGTCAAGCCCGGGTAGTTGAGCGCCGCGTGCTGGATGCCGTGCGTATCGACCAGTTCGCCGCTCTGAACCTCGAGCCAGCCTTGCTCCTGCGCTTGTTTGTACAGGTAGGTTCCGGGGTACGGCGCCGCCAGCGAGACCTGAATCGTCTCGGGGTCCATTTCGCACGCGAAGTTGATCGTCTCGCGAATCGTTTCGGGCGTCTCACCCGGCATTCCTAAAATGAACGTGCCGTGCACCTTGATGCCCAGCTCGCGGCAGTCCTTGGAGAAACGCCGAATGATGTCCAGCCGCGTGCCCTTCTTCATGTTGTTCAGAACCTGCTGGTTGCCGGATTCGTATCCGACCAGCAAGAGCCGCAACCCGTTGGCCTTCAGGATCTCCAGCGTCCCCCGCGGTACGTTTGGCTTCGCGTTGCAAGACCAAGTGATACCGAGGCGACCCAGTCGCCGCGCGACCTCCTCCACGCGCGGGATGTTGTCGGTCAGCGTATCGTCGTCGAAGAAGAACTCACGCACTTCGGGAAAGAGTTCTTTCGCCCGCGCCATTTCTGCGGCCACGCTGTCGACGCTGCGGACGCGGTAGAGATGCCCGCCGATCGTTTGCGGCCACAGGCAGAAGGTACATTTCGATTTGCATCCGCGTCCGGTGTAGAGCGAGAGATACGGATGCTGCAGGTACCCGTTGAAGTAGTTTTCGATCGTCAGATCGCGCCGATAGACGTCGAGCACCGACGGAAACGCATCCATGTCGCTGATGATCGGGCGCTCGGGTGTGCGCACGATTTGGCCACCGTCGCGATACGCCAACCCGTCGATCTCGTTCAGCGGCTTGCCGGAGGCAACGTCGACGCACGTGTAGTCGAACTCGCCGACGCTTACCCAGTCCACCGCCGGCGCGCCCTTGAGGGACTGTTCCGGCAGCACGCCGACGTGCGCTCCCACCATGCCTACGAGCACGTTCGGATTTTCGCTCTTCAGGCGTGCGGCGAACCGCGCATCGTTGCCGAACGAGGGCGTGCTTGTATGGAGGATGACGAGGTCGTATTGATGCGCCAGCGGGGCAACTTGATCGACGCTCAAGCCGTCGGGCGGCGCATCGATGAGACGGCTGCCCGGCACCATCGCAGCCGGCTGTGCCAGCCAAGTCGGATACCAAAACGACCGCACCTCGCGTCGGCATTGATACCGCGATCCGGCACCGCCGTCGTATCCTTCAAAGCTGGGCGGATTTAAAAATAAGGTTCTGCGGGCCTCAGGCATGTGGTCCTCCTCCGGTCGTCACGGGTTTTCTGCGCGTCGCGCAAAGCCTGCCGCTAGATGGCGCGCAGCGCGCTCTGAAGGTCGGCAAAGCGACGAAAATCGGAGAAGGTGCTCTGCACGGTTCCGGTCCCCGGGAAGGGGCCGTAACTCCCTTTATATTGCTGTATTTCTTGCGTGACGGCCCAATAGCCGGGCAGTACCTCGCTCCGGCGATCCGTCACCTCGGCGGAGCTGGCGTGGGGCGGCAGCGCGTTGGGTTGATAGGTGTAGTCGACGACGTTGTCGGCGACATCGTACGACATGCTTCCGTTACCGTGGGCCGCGTCGCGCAGATTCGAGGTAAAGGCAATTTTTTGCGGCCCATTACTCTGATATTGATACGCGCTGAGGTAGCGCGGGTCGAACGGAGCGTTAAAGACATCCCCGGGGTTGGGGTGTTCGTAGCCTTGTTCCAATGCCGCGTCCGCCGCGTCGCCCGCCGGCTTTCCATCGATCGTGTAACTCGAAACGCGCACCTTGACGATCGTACCGTCTTCGTAGATGCCGTCGATGAGCCGATCTTCACGGCGGCCCGAAAATCCCGCGTGCACGTCCATCGTCCAGTGCAGATGAAAGCTCACGATGCCGCGGTTCGTCTCGGCAAACCGCTGGGCCACTAGCGTTAACTCGGGCGGAGCGCCCGGCGGTATCACCACGAGGATTCCGATCTCACGCCGCCCTCATACCCGTGAGCCACGGCATTCTAACCGGGCGATCGAGCTGTCCGTGAGCTCCCTTCAGGACACAGGTGCAACGTACATCGCATGATTGGGCAAATAGATCGTGAAGATCTTCCCCGCCCAGAACGAATTACCGACATTGCAGTCATAAATCAAGTTTGCAAACGTGACGCTCGGCTGCTGGATCGTCGTTTCCGGAGCGCCGTCAAGCGCTATCGACGATATCGACGCCTTCACTCGGTCGCCGGTGGCGGAGCGCGCGTGCGGCCGCCGCGGATCGTTGAGATTGACGCCAAGCGATGCGGCGAGACTCTTGTCGATTGTGATGCCCTGCGCGCCGGTGTCGATCTCGCAAAGGCCGGTCTTCCCCTGACCAAAGTCAAAGCGGGCAAAGAGACCGAGCGATATTCCGAGGTCGTCCTGCAGCACCAAGGGCACCCGCACGCCCGCTCGTTGTCGTTCCGGAAGCGTCTGTGCGTCCTCGATGATCACTTGGTGATTGCGAAAATCGAACGTCGTCGCCACATCCCGAAAGGCGGTTGCTGAAACCAATCCGCCGATCCCGGTTCCGTCGAGACCGCTCCATATCCCGACGTTCGGCGCGTCCACGCGTACGCCGCCGAGCGCGAGCGTGACGATCGATCCGAGCGGCAAATCGACGCGTTCGCCGGTAAGACGGAGACTAACGTACTTGCCCTTTACCAGCACCAGTTGCCGCCCGAGCTCCGTAGACAGCACGTCCACGCCGGCGCCAAGGTCGATCAGCATCGGCACCGGCGCTCGTCCGTCGACCGAGCCCTGCACTTGGATCAATCCACCGTTCACCTCGGTAAAGGGAATGGTGTCGACGGCCCCCGCCTGCAGCGGTACGAGCGTTAGAGCGGTAACTAAGGTCACCGACGCGATGGTTAAAACTCGCATGAGCCCTCCGCCACAATCGTTTATGGGCGAACTGCGGCAAGACTTTGTCTTTTCCTGCGTCGAATGACCGCAAGACGAAACACCCCGCACGGAGGTTCCATGAAACACTTTAATGCTTTCGTTCTTTGCGTCGCGCTCGCGGGCGTCGCCGGATGCAACGGCTCGAATACCGTTCCACCGCCTCTACGCCCGCCCGGCCCGCACACGATTGCACACGTGATCGTCCTTCTGCAAGAAAACCGTAGTTTTAATAATCTGTTCATGGGCTTCCCGGGTGCCGAGACCGCGACGACGGGGCTGTGCAAGCCCGCACGCTGGTGCCCTTCGAGCGGAAAGCTACCGATCAAATCCGTCACGCTCGAAAGCACGAACCAATTCGGGTCGGGCACGGACATCAGCCACAGCCACGGCGCGTTCGAGGTCGAGTGCGACCCGAACGCGTCGAACGTTTGCCAAATGGACGGCTTCGATTTGATCACTTTCGGCCAAGCGCTGTACGGGCCGCCGGCTAAGCGCTATCCGTATCGGGCCGTTGAACGTTCCGAGACGAAAGCGTATTGGGATTTTGCAAAGCAATATGCGCTTGCAGATCACATGTTCTTTACCGATACGGCGTCGAGCTTTATCGCTCATCAGGAGATCATCTCCGGAACGGTTCGGCTGGACTCCAAAGAATCGCTCACGGATCAGCCCGACGCGACCCCCTGGGGGTGCGACGCGCCGCCGTCCACCGTCACCGCAATCATCCTTAAGAATGGGAAGGTGAAAGAGTTCGGCGGACCGTTTCCGTGCTTCACCCAATACGCAACGATGGCCGACCTGCTCGACGCGGCCAACGTCTCGTGGAATTTCTACGTGGACCCGTACAAAGGAAAAGGGAACGATTTTTCGGGCGCGGTGTGGAACGGCTTCGATGCGATCAAGAAGGTGCGCTACGGCCCGGATTGGACCACCCACATCAGCCGGCCGAACACGAACTTTTTCAACGATGTGAAGAACGGAACGCTGCCGTCCGTCTCCTGGGTCATCCCTAGCCTTGCGGACTCCGACCATCCTGCCAGCGGCTGCAACCACGGCCCGCGCTGGATCACCTCGGTCGTCAACGCCGTGGGCAAGAGCAAATACTGGAGCAACACCGCCGTCTTAGTCATGTGGGACGACTGGGGTGGATGGTACGACAGCGTTCCCCCGCCGCAGATCAGCTACACGAGTTTGGGCTTCCGCGTTCCGATGATCGTGATCTCACCCTTTGCCAAGCGGCATACCGTGGTGCACACTGAATATAATTTCGGAAGCGTGCTGAAGTTCATCGAACAGACCTTCGGGCTGGGGTCGCTCGGCGTCAGCGACGCTTCGGCCACATCGATCGGCGACAGCTTCGATTTTTCTCAAACCCCGACCACTTTCCACGACGAGCCCCTACCTGGCATCAGACATTGCGTAGGTTCGCCCAGTTTGCAACAGATAATCGAACATGATAACGGCGTTCCGGAGTAAATCCCCGGCCTAAGGGAAAACTGCAGCCATGCAGCTCTTCGCGGATCGCGCCGACGCGGGACGGCAGCTCGCCGAACTGCTCGTGCAGTATGCGGACGATCCGGATGTGATCGTGCTGGCGCTGCCCCGCGGAGGCGTTCCGATTGGGTATGAGATCGCGCGCCGGCTTCACGCTCCCCTCGACGTCTACGTCGTTCGCAAGCTCGGCGTGCCAGGACACGAAGAGCTGGCCATGGGCGCCGTCGCCAGCGACACAACCTGCGTCGTGGACGAGGAGCTGATCGAATCGCTCGGCATCGATCGCGCTACGCTGGACGAGGTCGTGCGGCGCGAGATCGACGAGCTCCGGCGTCGCGAGACCGCCTATCGGGATGATCGCCCGGAGCCGGATCTGGGCGATAAAGTCGTTATCGTCGTCGACGATGGCCTTGCGACCGGAGCGACGATGCGGGCGGCCGCCACGGCGCTGCGCCGGCGTCATCCGCGCGCGATCGTCGCAGCGGTACCCGTTGCCGCGCCGCGCACCCGTGCCGGCCTGGGAGCTGTCGTCGATCGCGTCGTGTGCGTGTACACGCCGGAACCATTTCACGCGGTGGGCCTCTACTATCAGAACTTCGAGCAAACCGGCGACGCCGAGGTTCGGCGGCTTCTGTCCCAAGCGGCCGATCGAACAGGGCGGCGCGCAAGCGCGTAGTATGAGACAGACATGAACCGACCAACGGCCGCCGCGGCGGCATTTGCAGCAATTGCCGCCCTAGCCGGTGGTGCAGCCTCGGGGCAAACGATTCTCTTCACGTTCACCGGTTTGCCTGGAGCGGTCGATACGTGCAAATGGTTCGACGATAGCATCGGCGATCGAAGCGTCGGTGCACTCACGCGCCAAACCGATTTGCTGTACAACCGCATCGCTCTTCCCACCGATACTCCGGTGGCGATCCGCGGAACGGCGACGACCGACCAAGGCGAAGCGCTGGTCGACTTCAACCTCGGCTCCAAGGACGTCTGTACGGCAGCCGAGGCCGTCTACGGCCCGACGCCATCTCCGTCCCCCTCGCCTTAAAGGCAAACCGTTAGGGGGACGCGCGCCCTAAGCCCCTGATTCCGATTGCGATCAGGTCGTCGGCGGCAATTCGAAGGCCGTAATGAGCCACCATCGCGCTGTGATAGATGGCTCGGTAACGCGCCAGCTCGATGGTGCGCGACTCGACTGCGCCATACGAGTCAAAGAATTCGGAGCGTGCTTGCGGCGATATCAGGGTGAAACCGATCGAAAGGTCGAGCGCCGGATCGCCGCGATGCAGGTCGCCCCAGTCGATGATGCCGACGGCACGAAACTCGTCGTCCACGAGAACGTGGCGCGCGTAGAGGTCGCCGTGCACCACGGTGCGGCGCTCGCGTCGCGGCCCCGCCGGCGCCACGCTCTCGAGATAGTCGATCAACCTCTCACCACTTCGCACTAAACCGGCTGCGCGCAGCTCTTCTAGCCGGGCTTTTACCTTTGGCATCATGCGCTCGTGATCGAGGCGTCCTAGTTCGTCGTCCGGAAGGCCCTGGGCGACGAGCCGCTCCGGATCGATTTCATGCAACGCGCGTAGAAAGCGCCCCAGTGAGATCGCGAGCTTGGCATCGGCGTGCTCGGGTACGTCTCGTTCGGATAGCGGCGTTCCGGGGAGCAGCGGATAACCCGCGAACGGCCAAGGATACTCGCCGGTCGCCGCTCCAACGAAAACCGGCGCGCTGATCCGCAATGGAAGCTCGGGTGCGATCAAGGGAAGAATGCGGCACTCGGTTTCTATGAGTTCGGCCGCGATGGCACGCCGCGGAAAGCGAAAGACGTGCGTGCCGTTGACCAAAAACGCTGCGTTGTCCCAGCCTTCACCCAATCGGGCTAGCGCCGGCGCCCCGAGCTGCGGAAACGACCGCGCGATCATCGCCGCGGCTCGCTCCGGCGCCAGCTCGATTTCGGCCGTCCAAGGCTCCATCGCTTCGGCCCGCGAGGGCTGCGTCATCCCACGCGTGGGCGTACGCGTAGCGCGACGCTGATCCGCGGACCCAACGCCGCTCGCGTCTTCGGAATGCCGTGATCGTAGTGCAGCTGCGTTTCGTAGCTCATCAGCAGAAGGCTGCCCCCCTCGAGGTCCAGGTCGTAGGTCCGGCGCGGCTTCGCCTTGCTGCGAATCGTCATGAGGCGCGTAGCCCCCAGTGAGATGAGCGCAATCGGATGGCGTTCGACGATCTCGTAGAGGTGATCGTTGTGCGGCGCGACGCTATCGCGACCGTCGCGATAATAGTTTAGGCCCGCGGCGTTGAACGCGGTTCCGGCGGCGTCGGCGGCGCGGCGCGACGCATCGGCCAACGGCGCCGGCAGGTTTTCGTCGTCGAGCCGGTACTGCGCCACCAATCGCGGCACATCAACGTCCCGATCGTACATGCGGCGCTGTTCGCTCCTCCACGGCACCGCAGCACGCAGATTCTCGAACCACTCCTGCGAGGTCGCGGCGCCTACGAATGCAGGAACGTAAACGATCGTGCCGGTTTCGTCGTCGACGAGCGTGCGCCGGCCGGCACCAAAGAGACCGAGCTGCGTCAGGGGTACAGGCCGCGGAGCTTCGTCGCCTCGGCAACGCGCGCAACCGCGACGCAATAGGCGCCTTTACGCATCGAGACGCCATGGCGTTTTGCCTGCTCGTGCGCTTCGCGAAACGCGCGGGTGAGCTTGCGCTTGAGGCGCTCGTTGATCTCGTCTTCCTCCCAGAAGTTCGCCTGGAGGTCTTGCACCCACTCGAAGTACGATACGGTAACCCCGCCGGCGTTCGCCAAGATATCCGGCAAGACCATGACGCCGCGATCGAACAAGATGTCGTCCGCGTCCGGAAGCGTCGGCCCATTGGCCGCCTCGGCCACGATCTGTGCGCGGACGCGCGAGGCGTTCTCGCGGGTAATGACCTTCTCCAATGCGGCCGGTACGAGTACGTCGCAGTCGAACTCCAGAACTTCGCGGTTGTCGGTGCGCTCGCCGCCGGTGTAACCGACCACCGAGCCGGTCTCGTATTTGTGCGCGATCAGTCCTTTGATGTCGAGCCCGCGGTCGTTGGCCACGCCGCCGACCGAGTCGGACACCGCGACGACGCGATAGCCGCGTTCGGCCATCAGCTGCGCCGCGTACATCCCGGCGTTGCCGAAGCCCTGAATGGCGACGCGCGTCCCTTCGATCGTCTTTCCGCGCGTTTCCAACGCTTCGTCGACGACGTACATGCAGCCGCGTGCCGTGGCCTTGTCGCGCCCGAGCGATCCACCGATCGCTAACGGCTTACCGGTAACGACACCCGGAATCGAATAGCCGTGCTGCATCGAGAAAGTATCCATGATCCAGGCCATGATCTGCGGAGTCGTATAAACGTCCGGCGCCGGGATATCTTTTTCCGGCCCGATGATGATCGAAATTTCACTCGTGAATCGGCGAGTCAAATTTTCGAGCTCCTGCATGGACATGTTCTTGGGATCGCAGATCACGCCGCCTTTGGCACCGCCAAACGGGATATTGACGAGCGCACATTTCCACGTCATCCACATGGCGAGCGCCTTGACCTCGTCAAGCGTTACGTCGGGGTGAAATCGGATGCCGCCCTTGCCGGGTCCGCGCGCCATGTTATGCTGCACGCGATAGCCGGTGAACATGCGAAATCCGCCATTGTCCATGCGAGCAGGGACCGAGACCTCGAGCACGCGCTTGGGTTGGCGCAGGTAGCCGTGGAGCGATTCGTTCAACCCGATGAGTACTCCGACCTCATCGAGCTGGCGCTGCGCCATCTCCCAAACGTTATCGCGCGCTTGAAGAGCAGATAGATCTTGAGCCATTGCCATTTTTTCGCCTAATGCGGCCGCCCGTACATGCCAGCTTGATAGCGCGGCAAGTGTGGATTCTTCCATTTCGAACCGTCTTCAAACGTGATCTTCAATGGAACGCACTTCGCGAAGCTGGTCTGAAGCGGAAACACGTTGGGACTGAGACCGAACTCGTGCTTGATCTCAGCACCCGGCGAGAAGGTCCCGACATCCTTGACCTCCGCGACGAGGTCGCCACGGACGATCAGGCCGAACTCGATTTGCTTCATCACGACGTTGGTAGCGTTGACGTAGTCGATGCCGAGGGTCGGGTGGTTTTGGACGGGAGCCTGGTAATAGGTAGGACCGTACACCGAGGGCCAGCCCCAATAGCCGCCATAGACGCCTGGTCCATAAAACCCGGGCGTATAGCCCGCCCAGTTGTACGAGACATTCCGTTGCGGACTGCAGCTGCTAACGTTGATCGGGTGCGGCGTGGTCACGTGCGCGGCCGCCGACATCGAGACCTGAGCGGTTTGCGCAGTCGTCAGCGCGGGAAGCCCCACGATGAAGCAGAGCGCTACGGCGCCTAGCGAAAAGCGTAACGAATTCATGAAAGGTAAGAACCTCCTTATTCGAGCAAACGTTTGCTTTCGGGTCTTAAGGCTTCTGCAAGCGAAAGGGCGGTGCCTTGACGCCGCCCTTAGTTGCCCCGGTTCTTTCCCTGCTAGTGCGGAGGACGTCCGCCGCCGCCACCACGGGCGCCGCCGCCGCCACCGCCACTGTGACCGCCAGCCGAACCGCCGCCGCCTCCCGACGGATGCGGAGCGGAATAACCACCGCGCGAATACGAGCCGTACGACGGCGCCGATCCGCGCGAGTATGATCCGTACGACGGCGCCGATCCGCGCGAGTACGATCCGTATGATGGCGCCGATCCGCGCGAGTACGATCCGTATGACGGCGCCGATCCCCGCGAGTACGACGGATACGATCCCCGCGAAGACGACCCATATGACGGCGTCGATCCCCGCGAGTACGATGGATACGATCCCCGCGAGCCTTCATAGGGATTGCGCGAAGAGTACGAGCTTCCGTAAGCGTTGCGCGACGGTGAGCTCGCATAGGGACTGCGTGAAGAGTACGAGCTTCCGTACCGGTTTCGCGACTGCGTTCCATAGTTATCGCGATCCCCGTAGGTTACCGGTACCGAAGCGCGGCCGCGCTCCTGCGAGAAGCGGTTCCACGAGTCCGAGGGCGCGCTCGCGCGCCCGGTCGATTGCGTTCTCATCGAGGTACCCGGCTCCATGCGGGACGCGTTGGACTGCATTCGAGGCGCGTTCGATTCCATCCGAGCCGCATTCGATTCCGTCCGAGGCGCATTCGACTCGATTCGGCCGGCGCGGGCCGAAACCGCGTTGTCGCGACCCTGAATTCCACGCGTCTGATCGAACCGCTGCCACGAGTTGGAAGGAGCGGTTTCACGGCCCGTCATGCTGCCGCTGCGAGTGTCCGCCGCATTTTCGCGGCCCAGCTGCGCGTTCTGGCGGGTGACCGGCGAGTTTTGCCGGCTGACCGGAGCGTTATCGTGGCGGGTTGCCTCGGTTCCGTGGAGGGAGGCTTCGTTGCCGCGCGTTACCGCGGCGCTTTGGCCCCTAGCCGTGCCGTGAATCGCCTGTGAGACGCCGCGTTGCTGCTCGGCGAACGAGCCGCGCGCCGCGAGCGCCCGATTCGACGCAAAGCGCGGCGAATCGAAGGCTTTCGAGAACTGCGTGCGCGCGCCGACCGTTCTGCCGGAGAAGCGCAGATTGTTGGCGGTCGGCCGAACCGGCACCGCACCGTGGATCGTTCCGACGCGACCGTGCAGGCTCCGCGAGGTTACCGCAACCGTGTGACCGGAAACCGTCCCATGTTGGAAGCGTCCAACTACCGTCCCGCTTGCGCCGCCGTGGCGGAAGTTTCGATAGACGTTATAGATGTTGGTAACGTTGACGATCCGCGTTCCACCGTAGAAGCCGCCGCCGTAGTAGCCGCCCCCGTAGAAACCGCCGCCGTAGCCGTATCCCGGCCAGCCCCAGCCAAAGCCCGTCCAGGCCCAGCCGGGATACCATGGGTAGTAAGACTCATAGGGCGCGAGCGGGCACCACCCGAGGTAGGGGTAGCCGAATCCGATCGAGACGCCGACCCCGAACCCGAAGAAGCCGACGAGCGCGGGCGACCAGGAATTGTAGCCATAGCCGTACGCCGGCGGGTTCCACGCCCAGCCGTAGCCGTTGGCGTAGAACCAGCGCCCGTAGTGATACGGCGCCCAGCCCCACGGCTCGTTGCCGACCCACGTCCAGCCGTAACCACCTTCCCAGGTCCAGGAACCGTCACGATAGGGCGCCCAGTCGGCGGACTGTTGCGGGACCCAGACTTGACCGTAGCCGGCAACGTCTTGCCACTGACCGTAAGCATCGAGGTTGTCGTAACCCGCGATGCTGGGATTCAGGTTGGGGCTTGCGTTGAGAGCGGCCAACATCGTTTGGTCGCGCTTGGCGTTGAAGTCGTCAAACGAGTCGAAGCCGACGGCCGACGTGTACGTGATCGACGGATTTGAGGCCGAACCGCGCGCGACGAGCGTTCGCCCTTGTTCGAGCGAGTACGTACGCTGTGGAGTAACGACGTCCACTCGTCCGCGCCGCACCGTCACCCAACTCGAACCGTCTTTACCGATCGAGATGCGATAATCGCCGACGTCTTGGGCGCGCACCGTTACCGACGGAGTGTCGATTTGAATCGCCTGGCCGCTGCGAACCAACCCGACCTCGACCGTGCCGTCTGCCAGCTGGAGCTGACGGTTGTTCGGATCGTTGTTGGTAATCCGCGCCTGAACGTTGCCGCCGAGCCGAACGGCGGTAAAGCCGTCGAACTGCAATTCGGCGCGCGACGTCGAGCCGGTCGAGATATAATCACCCGGCAGCAGCGGGGCATTGCGCACGGCGGCCGTCTGGGTTTGGCTGTCGCCGCGCTGGACCACGGCCGAACCCTGGATGATGCTGACCCTGGCGACGCCGGGTCCGTTTTTGTCGGGCGCCTGCTCGGCGGGTGCCGGCAAAGCGCTCGTGAGGGTCACCCCAATGAGGGCTACCCCCGAAATCAGGCTAGTGAGCCACTTGCTTGTCATATTGTTGTCTGTTTCCCCTCGTGACCAATTGAAGCCGAATATGCCCAACAAAGCATCGAATCACGATTAGCTTACCATTAAGCTAGCGTGAGAGGCGGTACTGCTTGCCTGGACACCAAAAAGGCAAGAAATACTCTATGGTTTCGCTAACCGTCCTAAGATGGAGGTAGATACCCACATGAAAGATTCAACCAGCGCAATGACGCGCGGTAGGTTCGTCGCGGGCGCAGTGATATTGCCCGCTCTCGCAGGTTTGCTCTTAGCGCAAACCACCACGGCAGAAGCGAAAGCCTCGAAGGGGCAGTTTAAATATCAAGGCACGCCCAACAACGGGCATAAATGCTCGCAGTGCAGGTTCTTCGTCAAGGGCAGCTCTGCCAGCGCAAACGGGACTTGCAGCATCGTTGACGGCGCGATCAGCCCCAACGGCTGGTGCACCGCCTTCGCTGCGAAGTAACCGGGGCGCCCGTTAGGCCACTTCGAATAGCGCTGCCGCGCCGATACCACCGGCAACGCACATCGTGACGACGACGAACTTCTCGCCGCGGCGCTTGGCTTCGATCAGGGCGTGCATCGCCATGCGGGCTCCGCTCATTCCGTACGGATGCCCGATCGAAATGGCGCCCCCATCGACGTTGAAACGCTCGTTGGGAAGCTCGAGCGTATCGCGGCAGTAAACCGTTTGTACGGCGAAAGCCTCGTTGAGCTCCCACAGCCCGATGTCGCCGACGCTCAATCCGTGTTGCTTCAGTAACTTCGGAACGGCATACACCGGCGCGATCCCCATCTCGCCCGGCTCGCATCCCGCCGCGGCATAGCCGCGGTAAATTCCCAGCGGCGTAAGATTGCGTTGCGCAGCGAGCCCCCCATCCACGATGACGACCGCAGCCGCGCCGTCGGAGAGTTGCGACGAGTTGCCCGCCGTAATCGTCGTATCGGCTACGCCGGGGACGGCGCCTTTAAGGGCGGCCAAACCCTCGAGGGTCGTGTCGGGGCGGTTTCCTTCGTCTTTGCGCAACTCGACGCGTTGCTCGGTCACGTCGCCCGTTGCCCTGTCTTGCTCGTACTTCCAGGAGGGCAACGCGACGATCTCCGCATCGAACCGGCCCGCCGCCTGCGCGGCCGCCGTGCGTTGCTGGCTCTGGAACGCGTACTCGTCTTGACGATCGCGCGAAACCGCGTACTTCTTTGCCACGTTATCGGCCGTGAACAGCATCGGCGTATAGAGATCCGGAACGTGGCGCAGCAGCCATTCCTCGGCAACAAAATGCGTGTGCACTTCGTTCTGGACCATGCTGATCGACTCGACGCCTCCGGCAACGATGACGCGGGCGCCATCGGCCACAATGCGGTTTGCCCCCAGCGCTATCGCATCGAGACCCGAGGCGCAAAAGCGGCTGACGGTTTGCCCCGGAACGCCAACCGGGCACCCCGCGCGCAGCGCCGCCGTTCGCCCGACGTTGTTTCCGGTGGCGCCCTCGGGCAGCCCGCAACCCATTATCACGTCGTCGACTTCGGCTGGATCGATCGAGGCGCGCCGCATTGCATGCTCGACGACGTGTCCGGCCATCGTCGCACCCGGCGTCTGATTGAAGGCACCGCGAAAGGCTCGACCGATCGGCGTGCGCGCGGCCGAAACGATGACCGCCTCACGCATGGGCGAGCGCTTTGGAGGCGGCGGCAAACGTACCGTGGCCGGCGGCGATTTCGGCTAACAGTGGCGCCGGCTTCCATTGCGGTCCGAACGTCGCCTCAAACTCTTGAATGCGCCCGTAGACGTTGTCGACGCCGATTTCGTCCGCGAACCACATCGGGCCGCCGTGATGCGGCGGGAAACCGTAACCGTACACGTAGACGATATCGATGTCGCCTGGCCGTAATGCGACGCCCTCCTCCAACAGGTACGCGCCCCGGTTGATCAGCGCGTAGAGCAGCCGATCGCGAATTTCGCCGTCGGTTGGGTTGCGCTGCGCGACTCCCGCGCGGCGAGCCTCTTCGGCGAAAAGCTGTTCGACCTGAGCGTCGGCGATCGGCTCGCGCCCCTTGCCGACGGATTTGTCGTACTTGAAATAGCCGGCCAGCGTCTTCTGTCCCAGCCGCTGCATCTCGACGAGCCGCTGCAATACCTGGGTCCGGCTTAACGCCTCGTCGCCTCTCGATTGTTGAATTTGCCACGCGATATCGAGGCCCGAGAGATCGCTCATCGCAAACGGCCCCATCGGGAAACCGAACGCTTTCATGACGGCATCCACGCGCTCCGGCGCCACGCCTTCCTCGGCCAAGGCCACGGCCTCGCGAACGTAATCGAAGATCATCCGGTTCCCGATGAAACCAAAAGCATTGCCGGAGAGCACCGTCTTCTTGCGCAGCGCTTTGCCGAGCTTGAACGCGACCGCTATAGTGTGCCCTGACGTTTCCCGAGTGCGAACGATCTCGAGCAGCGGCATGATATTGGCCGGAACGAAGAAATGCAGGCCCAGCACGCGACCCGCCCGGCTCGTCACCTCTGCCAGCTTGGCGACGTCGAGCGTTGACGTGTTCGTCGCCAAGATCGCTTCGGGTTTGACGATGCCGTCGAGTTTGCGGAAAACCTCGCGCTTGACCTCGGGATCTTCGAAAACCGCCTCGACGACGAGATCCACGCCGGCGAGTTGATTCCAATCGTCGGTAAACGCGATCGATTGACCGCGGCTCCAGGCTTCCTCCTGAGTCAGGCGCCCCTTTTGGACTTGGTACATGAACATGCCCATGACGGTTTGGCGGGCGCGATCGACCGCGGCGTCGTTGTTGTCCACGACGACGACCGGAATGCCGGCCTGCGCGAAAGCGATCGCGATACCGCTGCCCATCGTCCCCGCGCCGACCACGCCGGCTCGCTCGACGTTAGAGGCCGCGGCCACGTCGACGCCATTCACCTTCGTCAGCTCTCGCTCCGCGAAAAACAGGTGACGCAATGCCAGCGAAGGCGCCGAACGCACCAGCTCGTCGAATAACCGAGCCTCGCGCGCTAGTCCGAACGGAAACGGCAACTCGACTGCCGCCTGCACGGCGTCGATCAGCTTGTGGGCGGCGAAGCCGCCGTTGCTCTCGGCCGGTACCATCTTATGGGCTTGCGCGACGACGAACGGGCCGGCTTGCATCGGAACGTCCTTGGCAATTGTGGCGTCGCGCGCTGAGATGCGCCGCTTCGGCGGCGAACCGTTTGCGAAAGCGACGGCGCGTTCGGTGACGTCGCCCGCTGCAATTTCGTCGATGATGCCGAGCTCGTGAGCGCGTGGCGCGCCTACGCTGGAACCTTTGAGCATGAACTCGAGTGCGGCACGCGCGCCGATCAGCCGCGGAAGCCTCTGCGTTCCGCCGGCGCCCGGCAAAAGCCCGAGTTTGATCTCGGGTAAACCCAACTTCGATCGCGCGGAGGCGAGGCGATAGTCGCATGCCAACGCCAGCTCGAGCGCTCCGCCGAGACAGTTCCCGTCGATCGCCGCAATATACGTTTTGCCGCTGCGCTCGACCGCTGCGATCACGTCGCGAATCGTCGTGGTTCCGGCCACGACCTCGGTGTTGAAGTCGTTGACGTCGGCGCCCGCGCTAAAGAGTCCGTTGGCCCCCGTCAAGACTACCGCGCCGACATCGCGATCGCGTTCGGCGGCTTGTACCGCCGCGAGCAACTCGGCAGAATAGGCGAACGAAAGCGCGTTGACCGGCGGATTATCGAGCGTAATGACTCGGACCGTGCCGGGCATCGTCAGACGGATACCGCCGTCTTGCGGTCGAGATCGAACTGCGCGTCACTCATCGCCGTCACGTCGGCCGAGCCCTCGACGATTTGCCGGTGGTACCACGCGCACTGCGCCAGCACGTGCGTCGCATAGAAGCCCGCCGTCGCCAGCTTTGCGCGGTAGAATTCCGCCTCGGCATCGCCCGCGGCGATTTTGGCGGCCGCTATCTGCGCGGCACGCGCCATCTGCCAACCGCCCGCGACCGTGCCCCAGAAGCGCAGGTACGGAACCGAACAGGCAAACGCTTTGCGTAAGTCGCCCATGGCATTCATACCGATCCACTGCGAGGTCTCGCTCAGCGCGAGCAACGCCTTTCCCAGTGCTTCGCCGATTCGCTTGACGGTCGGATCGGAATGAGCCGCGCATTCCTTCGCGACGGCCTCCATCTTCTTTCCGACGCTGCTCGCGGTTGCGCCCATGTCGCGCAGCAGCTTCCGGCCGATCAAATCGAGCGCCTGAATTCCCGTCGTACCCTCGTAAATCGTGAGGATACGCACGTCCCGGTATTGCTGCGCTATTCCGGTCTCCTCGACGTAGCCCATGCCGCCGAACACTTGCAACGCGGTCGAGCAGAGCTCTACGGCATTTTCCGTGCACCAACCCTTGACGACCGGGATCATCAGCTCGACGAAGGCCTTGTGCTCCTTGCGCACCCGTTCGTCGGGATGACGCGCAGCGTAGTCGAGCGACGCTGCCGTAACGTACGCGAGCCCGCGCATCGCTTCGATCGTGGCTTTCTGCCAGAGCAGCATGCGGCGCACGTCAGGGTGCTTGAAGATCGGCTCGGGCGTTCGCGAACCAGGCGTGATGTCGCGCCCCTGGACGCGCTCCTTCGCGTACTCGAGCGCGCTTTGATACGCGCGGTCGGCCAGCGCAATTCCCTGCACGCCGACGGAGAACCGAGCGGCGTTCATCATGATGAACATGTATTCCAAGCCGCGGTTGGGCTCGCCCACGAGGTAGCCGGCCGCACCGTCTCCCTTCTCGCCGTAGTTGAGCGTGCAGGTGGGGTTGCCGTTGATTCCGAGCTTGTGCTCGATGCTCGTACAAACGACGTCGTTGCGCTCGCCGAGAGTGCCGTCGGCATTGACCAGAAACTTCGGCACGATGAAGAGCGAAATGCCCTTGGTTCCCTCCGGCGCATCCGGCAAGCGCGCGAGCACGAGATGAATGATGTTTTCGGCCATGTCGTGCTCGCCGAACGTGATGAAGATCTTCGTCCCCGTGATCCGATGATGATCGCCCGACGGGATCGCGCGCGCGCGCACCTGAGCCAGGTCGGAGCCGGCCTGCGGCTCGGTCAAGCACATCGTCCCCGTCCATTTTCCGGAGACGAGATTGGGAATGAACCGCTTCTTCTGCTCCTCGGAGCCGACGAGCTCGATGGCTTCGATGGCGCCTTGGTTGAGCAGCGGGCCGTTGGCAAAACCGATGTTCGCAGCGTTCCACATCTCGAGCGTGGGCCCGAGCAGAATTTGCGGCAAACCCTGGCCGCCGTACTCCGGTGGAACCGGTAACCCGATCCAGCCCGCCTCCGCGAATTTCTTGTAAGCCTCCTTGAAGCCGGCAGGCGTCGTGACCGCGCCGGCACTCCAGGTGCAGCCCTCACGGTCGCCCACCCGGTTGAGCGGATCCAGCACGCCGGAGGCAAAGACCGCCGCCTCCTCGAGCACCGAGTCGAGGACGTCGAGCGTCTCCTCGCAACCCGGAAGCGCCGCGATGCCCTCGATGCCGCCTAGTTCCCGCAGGGCGAATTGCATGTCGCGTAACGGCGCTCGATAGGTGCTCATGTCGTGCTCTTTCCTTAGCTATTAAAAATACTACTTCAGCCGCATGGCCGGCCGGCGGCGTTCCGGGGCATTAAAAAATGCATAAAAGGCTGCGCCTGCTTGCGGGCCGCCGCCGAAGTTGCGGTTATGCTACTTCCATCTACATCGTCTACCGCTGCAAGGAGATTACACGAAAACGATGATCCTGATGTCACTCCTCTTGGCTGCAGTTACCTTCAATCCGGCAATGGCGCCCCGCGCGGCGACTGCTCCGGCCGAAGGATTCGTGCAAGGCAACGTAATTTCACCGGACAAGACCTGTGCGCCCGGCGCTATTTGCGCCTCCAATCGCCTTCCCATCAACCGCAACGGTTGCTTCGTCAACAACTTCTGGAACGGTTCGGTGGGCGGAACGCCCCTGACGATCGACGTCACCCAAACCGGGGGCAATGGAAGCAAGGTCTACATTTATTGGGTCAATGCCACCAATAAGAACATCGTCATCACGGGCAACGCGCAAGCCAAATACTATTGCCCATAGGTTCCTTAAGAAATCGGCGGGCTCGTTCGCGGGCCCGCTAATTTCAAAAGTTCAACCTCGCCGCTTTTCAGATGATACACTCCGCCTGCGACGCGTATGCGACCGGCGGATACTTCTTTTGAGATGATCGGCGCGCTGCTCGCGAGCGTCGCGACCGCGGCGCGCGCGTTGGCCTCTACCGCCGCCGCTTGGCTACCGCGCCGTTTGACCACGTCGGCGATGCCCGGCGCGACGAGTCTTTGAATCGACGAAAGATGGGTAGGCAACTCGGCGTTCTTTTCGAGCGCGCCGTATACCGCCTTGACGGCGCCGCAGCTTTCATGCCCCAGCACCAGAATGAGCCGCGTTCCTAGATGCTCGATCGCATACTCGATCGAACCAAGCACGAGGTCGTCCGGATAGTTTCCGGCGACGCGCGTAACGAACAACTGGCCAATCCCCTGCACGAAGACCAACTCCGGAATGACGCGGGAATCCGCGCAGCTGAGAACCGCCGCAAATGGCGCTTGACCTTCGACTACCAGCGCGCGCTTGTCGGCGACTCGATTGGGCTGAGGAAAGTCGTTGTCGACGAAGCGCTTGTTGCCGGCCATCAGTTGCCCGAGCAGCATCTCCGGCGAAGCGGCTCCCGAAGGCGGCGCCGTCGCGGCCCCCGCGGGCCGCGCGAGCGCCACGCCCGCCAGTGCCGCCGAGGCCGTTAGAAACGTCGCGCGACTATATTCCATGTAGCCGACCTATTGAGCGCTTAGGCGCCGCGAACCTCTCAACGGTTGACGTGCAGCATCGACCCGGCGCTGCGGCCGAACTGTTCGGGAGCGTCTTGCAGATATGCGCGCGCACCGGGCCACGCAAACCTTCCGGGCGTCACCGAACGTACGAGATAGTGCAGCTCGTAGACGCCCGGATCGAGGTGTTGCGCGTACGCCACGACACGATCCCGATAGATTTGACTCGTGTCGATTTGCCAGCTATTGCTTTGCGGAATCACGGCCTGCAGCGTCGTGCGGAACGTCGTATCGACCGCTTCGAAGCCGGCCGGCAGCGGATCGTCGATGACGAACCGGTCGACGGGATGATCGACGATCGCGCGCACGCCGACGTCAAAGACTTGTGCCGCCGCAACGTCGAGATGTGGAACGGGCGTGAGATCCATCGTCGCGAGCGGCGATGCCGCCGAGGTGGCCGCCGGATCGCTCAGCAAGCGGATGACCCGAAACGCGGCCAGCTCGCCGGGTGCGTCCGCCGGCACCGGATAGGTGTAGAGCAGCGTGTAGTGCACGGTACCGTTGGTTTTGACGACTAGCGCCTTTCCACGCAGCGCGGACGCTGCTACGGTGAAGGTTCGCGAGGAGGCGGTCGACTCGAAGTGCGCGGTGCCGATGGTGCGATCTCCGACCGCGGCCGTAGCCGCCGCGGGTGCGAGTCGCTCCGTCCCGGCGTATGCGGTAAGCGCAATCAGCGCCGAGGCCGTGTCGTCGGTCGTCGCCCAGCCGCATCTGCATTGCTGCGCCATCAGCGCGCGCACGGCTCCGTCGAGCTGCTCGACCGGCGCGTGGCGCTCGAGTAGGAGCGCAAGCATCTGCGACTGCGCGTCCACGAGGGATCCGCGCCAGGCCCAACGTGTCGCGAGGTTGGCGACCGCGTAGCGGCCGGTCACGTAGAGGCTTTGCTGCAGATGGTCTGCCATGGCGCCGCCTCGAGCCTGCCACCCGGGCGTTCGCAACAGATAGCGCGCCAAGCGAATCTGCGTCGCGCTATCCAGGCGTTCCGCTTGTGCCACGATGTCGGCGAGGAAATCGGTGCGCGGCCGCCCCGCCGCTGCTAGCGACCATAGGGCTTCAAAACGCAGCCGTGCCTTGCACCGCGCATCGGTCGCACACCACTTGAATCGCCCGGGATTCGCGAGCGCTGCCGTCATGAAGTCGGAAGCGTTGGAGATGGCCCTGGAATCGATCGCCACCCCTCGAGCCCGCGCAAAAACCAGCGCGTCGATCGCTGAAGCCGTGACGAATGGATCGCTTTCCGAGGCGTTCGTGAACTCGCCGAAGCCGCCGTCGCCACGCTGAAACGAGAGCAGCTGTTGCTGGTTCGCCGCGATAGCACCGGCCGGGTCGAACGCAAGGGTCAACCGGTACGGTCCGCGCAGGCGCTGCAACGCGCTCGCCACGATGAGCCGCGATGCGGATTCGTCAGCGAGGGGCAGTGCATCGCCGGTCATTACGCGCTCCGCGGGAACGGCAAATTGCGGTACGACCGAGTTCGCCAACGTGATCTGCAGCGAGCCACCCGACTCCAGTGCGATTGGAATCGATGCTTCGCTGCGCGTCGCTCCGGTTTCGATTACGGAATCCGTGCTCGCGCGATCGCTCGCGGAAAACGGGACGTTGAACGCGTCGCGCTGCGCCCCGAGCGCGGCATTGGCTTGAAACGCCGTGGGCGCCGGCGTGCCGACGACGACCGGGAAGTGGAAAGCCTGCATGCCCGTTTCGGTTTGTTCGGTGGCACGGTTCGCGCTGGGATCGCCTTGCGCGAAACTCAACGAGCCCGTAAGTTTCAAGATCAAATCCAGAGCACCGCCGGCTCCGGTCTGATTCGCGATCGAAACACCCAGATCGAAGCGATCGCCCGGGCGTGCAAACTGCGGCAGAAGCGGATTGGCGATCAGCGGCTGGGTGGAGACGAAGGTAGCGTCGGCCGTGGCAAAGTGAGCCGTATCTTGCGCCAGCGCGACCGCCATGACGCGCCACGTCGTCAGATCGTCGGGCATGTTGAACGACGCGCTGGCTCTACCGGCGCCATCCGTCCGCAGCACACCATAGTATGCCAACGGCAAAAAGTTCGCGCGTACCCGCGTGCTCGCCGCGCCCGCTAGGTATCCGCCGCCATAGCCGAAGCCCTTTTCGAGCGGCGGCGTCTGCGTTTTGAGCGTCACGTTTTCTCGGTTATCGGAAAAGATCGTGGCAATCGGTTGATCCGCAAAAACGGTCTGCACGACATCCGGTAAGCGATAGCCCGAAAGCTGCAAAATCGCGTCGTTGACCACCATCGCGACGATTTCACCGCGGGCCGGTGAGCCGTCGCGCGCGCTGACGCTGAAATCGACGCGCTGGGCGCCGCCGGGAGTCACCGTGGCGCTGCGTGCCGTTACGGCCAGCCGCAGATACCGGCTCGCGAGGTCGACGTTGAACGCCGCCATGCCGGTGAGCGCCAGCGTGTCCGGGCCGCCCTTCTCCGATGCCGACCGGCGACGGACTACGACGGCTTGGATCGCGGCGTTGGGCAGCATTTCCGGGGTAATCTTGAAGTTCGCGTGAGCGGCGCCGTGAACGTCGCGCAGCGTGGTCCGATAGATCGCATCGCCGCGGACGACTGCGAGGTAAATATCGGCGCGCTGGTAGGGCGAAGCGATCAGCGCGCTGGCGGTATCACCGATCGCGTACTGCTTCTTGTCGAGCTTCACCGCCACGGCGTTGGGATCGGAGAGCCCCCAATCGGCCTCGCCCGCGCCGAAGGCGAACACCTGAATCTCCGTCGCGCTCGCCTCCGCGCGTGGGCCGCCAAACGAGGCGCGGATGCGATAGGGTCCGACGTCGCTCGGCGTCAGGGACGCGGTAACCGGTCCGTCGCCGGACGAGACGTCGGCCGACGCGACCGTATCGTATTTTATGGATTGCTGCGCGCTCTCACCGCCCTCGATTTCCTGCGTTGCCGACGTGTAGGTCATCTTTTGCAGTTCGAGATGCACCGCTCTACCCGCGACGGCTTTGCCGTTGGCGTCCGTAACGATGACGCGGATCGGCATCGCGGCGCCGGTCTTGCCGACCGTATCGGAAGCCAAACCGATTACCGCGTCCGCGGGAAGAGCCAGAAAACTTTGCGAGTCCGCGACCGAGAGGTGGGAAACGTCGGTCGTTTCCATGTCGACGCGATAAGTCATCGGAAACGGTAGATTCGACGGCACGGCGACGTCGAGCGAAGTATTCCCCTGTGCGTCGAGTGGCAGGTCCCGCTGCAGCACGTCGGTGTCGAACGTCGGCGTTTGCTCTGGCAAAAACCATTGCGGCCCGAACGTGAAGTCGTCCCAACCCTTGGGCTGTACCGCAGCCAGATCGCGCGTAACGTAGGCATGCGCGGTTCCGCCTTGCAGCGGCGCGCCGAAAAGATACGCGGCGGCGACGCCGGCGCGAACGCTCGAACCGGCCGTCGCGGATTTCGCGTTCAGCGTCAACGTCAGCTTGAAGTTTGGTGGTTTGAACTGCGCGACGCGCAGCGATCCACTGATGGCGTTGCCGTTGGCGCCCTTGGCGTCAACGTTGTAATACCCTAAGGCCTGCTGCGCGGAGAAACGTATCGGCAGGGAAAAAACGCCGAACGCGTCGGTCCGCACCTGCCCAAGCGGCGTCGTCGAATTGCTGGGATCGGTCAGGCTCACTTTATACGGCGAATTCGTGTCCGCAACGATCCGATTGCCCTTCACGTAATACGCCAGACCGGTGATTTCGCCGCGTTCTCCGGGCTGATACATCTGGCGGTCGCTAAAGATCGTCCCGCGCGAGAGGGGTGCGCCGCTCGTCCACCCGCCGTACACGTCAAAGCGCCCGATACCGCTGTAGTTCCACGTCGTGACGGTCGCGACGTCCGGCCCCTGCGTCACGACAACGCCCAAATTCGGCGCCTCGTTTTCCTTTGCCGCGACGGAGCAGCGCTCGACGTCCACCCCGGAGAGGTCCAGCTCGCCGTTTGCGCCGGTCGTTCCCGCGGCGCACTGCTGCGGCGCCAGCTTGTTATCCTCGTCGACGCGGTACACGCTCACGCTCGCTCCGGCCACCGGCGCACCGTCGCTTAGATGCTGCACGAGCACGATCCCGCGCGCCGGGAACCATTGCGCGAACACGCCGAGGTTCGTCAGCTGCACGATACCGGAAGACCCCGAATCCGAATCTCCGTCCAACGCAGTTCGAAAACCGTAGGCGAGTGCGCCGTAGTCGCCTCCCAGCTGTGGCCGAAGCGGGATCCGTACGACGCTCTGAACGTTGCGCCGAGCACCGCCAAGCGTGCGCGACGGCCACGCTTTCGGTGACGGCAGCACCGAAGGGCTTCCACTCGCGCCGAGCAGTTGGAGTGCCGAGACGCGCGCGTACGCGGCTTGATAGGCGTTGCCGGGAAGGTTGGTCGCATAGAAGTTCAGCGCGATCGGCGCGCCGGCCGGAACGATCGTGGTTCCGCTCGGAGCCCAGGCTCCGGCGGCAAAGTCGGAGGTGCGAATCGTTACGCGTTCTTCACGTCCGAGGGTCTGGCCGAAAATGTCTCTGACCCCCGCGTCGATGGTCGCGACGTAGCTACTGTCGGGATCGAGCGCGTATGGGTCGATGGCGATGATATTCGACTGATCCGGCACGCTCACGAGCGTTTTGGTCGACGCCGGCGCGGGCGAGATCGTCACCGCGCCGGCTACCGATTTTGCGTCGAGCGGATTGGAAAAAGCGATCGCCGGATCCCCCTCCGCAAACCGAGTGCCGCTATTGGGGCTGGGCAGCGGCGTCGGAACGATCGCCAAGGAATCGTAGGTGCGAAATGCACCGTTGAAACGTTGGCTCGTCGGCAGGTTCCCGTAAAGGGGAGCGACGCCCGAGTTGATCTGCAGCACATAGGCCGTCGCGCGTCGCAGATCGCGGGTCGGACGCAGACGATACGTCCACGTGTCGAGGGACGGATCGAAAAGCTCCTGCGCATTGCTGCCGGGATAAGGCGTTGGCTGGGTTGCGAGCGTCGCGGTTACGCCGATATTTTCACCGCCCCCGACGAGCGTGGCTTGTCCGGCCAGCGATGACGCGTCGGCGGCGGCGTTGGCCGTCACTTCCAGCGTCGGGTGCAGCCCAAGCGGGGCCGGAGTGGATTCGTCGTCGGAGCTCCGAGTCTGGGGCAAGTTCGTGAAGCTCAGCGCCTGCGTTTCGAAAGTCCATGCGAGGTCGCTTTGAAGCGTGTCGCCCTGTAGATCGTGCAACCCGGCCCCCAGCGATATCCGCACCCGAGTTCCGATGGGCAGCGCTTGATCGGCGACGAAGCCGATCATTCGCGGCGTCAGCAGCGTGAAGTGGCCCTGGAGCGCCGGTTCGATGCGCACGTAGCTTAATACGTCGCGCGGACCGGCTCCGGACAGCGCCGAAACCGGAGCCACGGGCTTGGCGAAAATAATCCGCACCTGCGCCAGCGTTTCGGCCTTGCCGGTGGGTGAGATCGACGCAATCCACGCCGGCAGAGTAGGCCGCGGCAACGCATCGACGGGCCCGAGCTTCCGCACGTTGGACGCCGGCCCCGCGCATGAGGCGAGCGCAGCCGCCGCGAGAACGACGAAATGCAGGCTGAAAAGGCGCAACGACCGTCTCCTTATTGGAGCAACTGGACTCTCAGCGTCGTACATTCCGTGCAGACGCGATGAAACTCTTTGCGATTGGGGGTCCGGTTTGTGCGCTGGCGGCGCTGCTATCGCTCTACGTCGGCGGCATCGACGTCGCAAAGCTCAACGCGCCTCGCGGCTCGGTAACCTACACCGATCGTAACGGCACGGCACTTGGAACGGTGCTCGGCGCGGATGCCTCGCACGCCGTCAGTGTACCGCTCGAATCGGTTTCACCCGACTTTCTCGAGGCGGTTGTGGCCGCCGAGGACGCGCGGTTTTGGCATCACGGGGCCGTAGACGTTCCGGCGCTCTTACGGGCGACGCGCGACTACGCGATCTTCGGCGAGGCGCGCAGCGGCGGTTCGACGATCGAGATGCAGCTGGCGCGATTGCTGCAGCCGACACCCAGCACGATCCAGGGTAAGCTCGCGCAGATCGCCATGGCCCAGCGCATCGCCATAGCGTCGAGCAAACGTGCGGTGCTGCAGGCTTACGTCAACCGCGTCCCCATGGGCGGAAATCTTTACGGCGTAGAGGCCGCCGCACGAACCTACTTCGGCGAGCCGGCCAGCGACCTCGATCTCGCACAGGCAGCCCTCCTGGCCGCCATTCCCAACGATCCGGCTCGGCTCGCGCCCGACGCGAACTGGAGCGCGTTGCAATCTCGCCAGCGTTTCGTGTTGCAACGGATGGTCCAGCTCGGCGAGATTACACCCGCCGGCGCCGGCATTGCGTCGCGCGAGACGCTGACCGTTCGGCGACACGATTTCGGAATCGCCGATGGCGCGCAGGCGCTGTTCCTTCTCTATCGCACCTCGCCCAATGCGGCAGGGCGAGTGCGCACGACGCTGGACCGAGGCCTGCAGCGTTTCACGCAGGCCCAGACCCAAGACGTTATCGCGGCGCTGCAGCGTTTTCACGTCTCCGACGGCGCGGCGCTGATCGCCGACAATCGGACCGGAGACGTTCTCGCCTACGTCGGCTCGCCCGATTACTTTTCGGACGAAGCCCTTGGGCGCAACGACGGCGTGCAAGCCCTGCGACAACCCGGTTCGTCGCTCAAGCCTTTCACGTACGAGCTCGCGCTCGAACGCCGCACGGTTCTGTCGACAACGATTCTAGCCGACGTCCCGGCTTCGTATGCGATCCCCGGCGGAAGACTCTATCAGCCGGCCGATTACAGCGGACGTTTTAGCGGCCCCGTGCGCGTCCGCTACGCGCTGGCCAACTCGCTCAACGCTCCGGCGGTGCAAGTGCTTTCGCAGCTCGGCGTCGACTCGTTGATCGAGCGCCTGCACGATCTCGGTTTCGCGCACCTAACGCACCCCGCATCGTATTATGGACTCGGCCTCACCCTAGGGAGCGGTGAAGTGAGTCTTTGGGAGCTCGTTCAGGCCTACGCGACGATGGCGCGCGGCGGTAGCTTCATGCCGCTTCATCTCGTCGAGCAGAGCGCGCCGCGGGCGCGGTGGGTGGGAGACGCGAGCGACTGGGAGCTGGTTACCGGCATGCTGGCAGACCCCCATGCCCGCGCGAAATCGTTCGGCGTCGGCTCGGTGCTTCAGATGCCGTTTCCGGCCGCCGTCAAGACCGGCACGTCGTCGGATTTTCGCGACACGTGGACCGTAGGCTTTACGCGCGACTACACGGTCGGAGTCTGGGTTGGCAATTTCGACGGCAGTGCGATGCGGGGCGTGTCGGGCGTCACCGGCGCGGGACCGCTCTGGAATCGCATCATGCTCCACCTCTACGACCGCAGCGACGAACCGCCGCCGTTCGCGCCACCGCGCGGTTTCGTTCGCGCGACGATTTGCGCCACGACCGGGCATGCCCCGACGGCCTCCGGCGGTGATTGCCCGGCAGTCGTAGCGGAGTGGGTTCGGCCGCGCGATCTCGCCGCGGTAAGGCGCCCCGTTTCTCGCCTCGGGGAACAATACGATTCGTGGCTCGCGCTGCATCCGCAGGATGCAATGTCGAGCTTACGCATCGTTTTTCCGCACGACGGCGCCGTCTTCGTGCGAACTCCCACCAAGAGCGCTTTGCAAGCCCGCGAACAGCAGATCGCGTTGCGCGCCGTGGATTCCGGCAGGACGGTGCATTGGAGCGTGGCCGGCACACGGCTGCCGCTCGACGCCGTGGGCAACGCCTACTGGCCGCTTCGTTTGGGAACGTGGACGATTGACGCGGGAGACGGCATCCGGCACGACCGCGTTACGATCCGCGTCGTGCCGCCGCGCCCCGCCTCGCAGCCCGGATTTACGGTTATAACGAGGCGCGGCCGAACTTAATACGAGAACTCTTGGAGTTGGTTGAAGCCCGGGCCAAATGCCCATCCGGTGCGCGTACTGGGGTCGATCACCGGCGGTGGTTCCCCGATTGCGAACTTGAGCCCCGTGATCGTTTCGACGTTGTTGCCGCTCTCGTCGTAGACGACCAGCGCGCTGCCTTGGCTGCCGCTGCAATAGAACGGATCGGTCACGAGAAAGAGGCCGTTGACCGGATCGTTGGCGACGCCGGCGCCGCTGTTCAACTGCGACGTGCTGCCCGTGCAAGGCAGTTGCGCCGCAATGCCCGTTTCCGCAGCCAGATTGTAAAACTCGACTTGTGCGTTGAGCTCGGTAGTCGTGGCGGCGATACCGGTCTTCGAGTCGACCGCTAGGCCGTTGACGTAGCCCGAGCCAAAAGCGCCGTTGTTGAGGCCTGCGAACCGGGTCTCTTTGCCGGTTTTCAGATCGACGAGCACGTTGATCGGCGCTTCGCCGCCCACTCTCCCGCCGTCCGGCGACAGGGCGATCACGCCTTGATTCGTCGTGGTGTCCTGGTCGAACTGAGGCCCGTTGCCGCCGCCGAACAGGTTCGGATCGAGGTGGATGACCTTGCCGACCGTGTTCTTGCCGATGTCGGAGACGACGATATCGGGCCGATCCTGTTTTTTCAGCTCGATCGCGAAAAGCGCCGCCTCGGCCGTGGTTTGATTGACGCCGGCCTGCAAGACGTCGATGTCCCTGATCGGCGGGGCCCAGTTTTCGGTAAACTTCTGCGCCGTGACGGGATTCATGACGTCGTAGAAGCGCTTGGCATACAGTTTTCCTTTGGGAACCACATAACGCGTTACCAGCGCCACGTCGCCGGCGAAGATGCCGTCGACCTTGTATGACGTTCCAGGTGGAAGCTTTTTGGGAAACGACTTGGTGATCTTCGCGCTCCCTTGATCGAACGTTTCGACGTCCGTCGCGGTGGCGAGCACGCCGTCCGTACCGTTGCGGTCGATGTCAAAGCCGAAGATCTGGCCGCCGCTTTTGGTCGACAGCACTTTGCCGAGCCCGACCGAATGTTTGGCCTGGAACGTGATCGACTTGGCGGCGCGCAACGGCGCCGGGGCCAGCGGCGGGGCCGAAGCCCCGCTGCTGCAGCCCCCTATTACCGCGCCGACTGCGCACGCCGACAGCGCGCGCCGCAGACTAGATGGTTGCATGCACCTTATCTTTCTAAGACTCGTAGATCGTTGCTATTGTCGTCGTTGAAGTAGAGCTTCGTGTCGCTGGCAAACCGGCCGGTCGCAACCATTCCGAAGATCGCGCCCGGCGCGCCCTTATCGACGTTGCGCGTGTCCATGACCTTGCCTGACCTCGAGATCTCGACGATAATATTTTGGCCGCTCGGATTGGACGTGTTGCCTACCGCGATATTGCCGTTGGCGAGCAGCGCGGCGCTGATGGGGCCGTTGAGCGGCGGCCCAGCAAAAAGAAGGCGCGCATCGCCCGCTGACGGACCCTTGAACGTCTTGCCGCCCTTCTCGACGATGATGCCTCCGTTTGGAATCGTGCTGACGTTCTTAAACGCGACGACCGTGTTGTTGGTGCCGTCCACGACGTAGAGAGTGTCGATGCTTGCATCGTAGGTTAGACCGGATGGCGCTAAGATACTGCCCGGCATGCCGTGGTTGACTGCAAATCCCTTGGCAATCACGTCGTAGGTGAAGCTCGTTCCGAGGTTAATGCGCACCACCGTTCCGACGCCCGCATTGCTCTCGTAAAAGACCGCATTGCCGTGAATTGGTTGGGCGAAGATTTGACCGAAAGGATGATTGAAGGGTTTTCCTTTGATGTTGCCTTCGAGTTTACCTGAGGCGGAAACGATCGGATTGTCGTTGGCGGTCCAGGCCGCCGCCCAAATATCGTCGGCCGGACCGAGAGCCAGCGCATCGCATCCGAGCAGCTTCTTGCTGTCGGACACCAGCAGCGGTTTCGAGCCGGCTTTGGGGTGCAGCGCGACGATCGTGTAGCCCGTGCCCTGCACGTTTGCCTTGTCGTTGAAGTTGCAGACGACGAGGTCGCCCTTCGTGAAATCTCCGGTGGTCGCGGGAGCGACCGTCAATCCGTACGGATTGAGCTGGCCGAGTTTCGGATCGACCGTCGACCCGATGACGACCTCCTTGCGGAGCAATTTCAAAATGGAATATTCCTTATCCGGCAGCGAGGGAGCCGCTTGGGGCGCCACGCCCATGGCTTGCGGCGGCACGGCGCCCGTACCTCGGCAGCCGGCGATCGCCAATATTGCGATTGCCGCAGCCGCAGCCGGTTGCACGCGAAAACTAAACATACAAACCTCCAGAAGTTGGCGAGGGGTCTGGGTAGTGGGTTTCACCCTAGGACGCAGGGATGAAAAAATTCTGAAAACGGCCCGCTATGCTGCGGCAACGTTGCTGCGGGACGATGGCGCCGATGCAAAAGGACGCGCTCGTCACCGCTCGCCGTCTCCTCGCAAGCGATCGCCGGCGCCGGGGGGAACTCGAGGTGATCGAAACGTTGCTTCGCTTCGGCCCGGGCGCTCTGGCCTACGCGTTGCGCAGCCGCGTTCGCGTCGTGCTGCTGCGTTCGGGCGAGCTATACCGTGAGGCTTCCCCCTCGCTGGCTCGGCTCGGAATCGACGTCGACGCGTGGCCGGCTCCGCCCGCTGGGTTGTTCGTGGTCGAAGAACGCGCGCTATTCTTACGCTCGCGCAGCCCGATGACGGTCGCACACGAATTCGGCCACGCGCTCGACTGCGCGCTTGGCGGCGGTGTGTACCGCAGCGGGATCGATCCGCAGATCCGCGGACTTTTCGCCAATGCTACGACCTTCGTCACCCCGTACGCCGCAACCGGAGTCGACGAATATTTCGCGGAGTCGCTGCGCGCGTTCGTCGAAGCCAACGATCCGGCGTCGCCGTGGCCGCGCGCGACGCGCGCGCGGCTGCGACACAGCGATCCCGCCATGCTGGAGTTCGTCGAATCGCTTTTCGCCGCCGAGTTCGGCGCCGCTTTTCCGGACCGGCAAGTCCACGAGGCGCCGAACGTCGTTTCTATTTGATCGCGCGGACCTCGGCGAGGCTCACGCCGGGAGCATCGTTATGCCACGAACCGCGAACGTACGTAATGACCGAGGCGAGCTGCGCGTCGGAGAGCACGCCGTTCCAGCGCGGCATGATTCCGCTGTAGGCTTGCCCGTTGACGACGATCTTGCCGTCGAGGCCGTTCTTGACAATTGCGATCACCGCCGTCGGGTTGCCGGTCACGACCGGATTACGCGAGAGCGGCGGAAAGGCGCCGGGGACGCCCTGGCCTTCGGATTGGTGACAACTCTCGCAATTGGCAAGATAGACGACGGCGCCATCGCTGGCCGAGGCGGGGTTCTTCGCAGCGGCTGAGGCCGAAGCCGATGCCGTCGCTCCGTTCGAACTCTTGGCGCAGCCGATCAGCAGAAGCGTTATCACGATGCTGGCGGTTTTCATGCAGTCCTCCGCGGTCGAGCGCTCATCGCCCAAACGAGCGCCACGAGCAGAAAGTTTGCCACCAACGAGCTGCCGCCGTACGACACGAACGGCAACGTGATGCCCGTGAGGGGGAGCAGTCCAATGACGCCGCTGACGATGATCACGACTTGGAATCCCAGCGTCGCACCCAGACCGGTCGCCACGAGTTTGGTATAGAGATCGGGCTGTTCCAGTCCGGTTGCAAAGATTCGTCGCACGAAGTCCAGGAAGATCGCCAGCATGACGATCGCGCCGATTACCCCGAATTCTTCGGCGAAGGCTGCATAGACATAGTCGGTTGCCACGTCCGGAATGAATTCGGGATGGCCCAAACGGTACCCGCTGCCTACCAAACCGCCTGCGGCCAGCGAGTAGTAGGCCTGCGACGATTGGTATCCCGAACCCAGCGGATCCGAAAACGGATTGCGCCATACCGCGATGCGCGTTTGCACGTAGGGATAGTGATGCACCGCCCAAAACGCGCCCACGACGAAAAGCAGCGCGCCAAACAGAACGATGTCGGCCCGGCGCGTCGCAACGAAGAGCAAAGTGGCGAACGTGGCCAGCAGAAGTGTCGCCATGCCAAGATCGCGTTGCACGACCAAGATCGCCATGGAAACGCCCCATCCGATGAAAAGCGGGCCGAGATACTTGACGTTGGCGCGCAGCGACCACGGCCGCGCATTGCCGATCACGTCGGCCATCTCGGCCAGATATGCAGCGAGAAAGAGCACGATGAAGAGTTTGATCAGCTCGATCGGCTCGTACTCGATCGGGCCGAGCTTGATCCAGAGGCGCGCGCCGTTGACCTCCTTTCCAAAGAAAAGCAACAGAACGAACAGTGCGAGCGATGCGATGACCCATAAGTACTTGTAGGCTGCGAAGCGACGGAAGCCTGAAAAGACGGGCCCCAGCGTGATGGCGAGGACGAGCGAGACGAGCAGCCAGAGCTGCTGGCGTTGCGCCAAGGCCGGCGAAAGCCGATCGACCATCGCCAGTCCGAGGGCTGCCAACACGACCGCGAGTGCCGGGAGCGCGTCGTCGCGCAGCGTGTTGGCGGGTTGCAACAGCACCCAAAGCAGCGCCAGCGCTGCGAGAAGCGCCAACATCCACGGCGGCCCGATCGTATGGCGCGGCGCGAAGGACAATATCAGGGCTGCTACCGCGAGCGCGCCAACCATCGGCGCCACGCGCCGCACCAGCGTCAGCGTCAGTGGGCGAAGACCGCCGCGGTGAGAAACGCGATCGCCGCCGCGAAGCGCGCGATCGCCGGCATCGGCAGCCACGGCCGCGCGGCTACACCGCGCGCGTCGCTCGGGATCGCGTCATCCTGCTCGAACCTAGCGACAAGCACGTGTTCGCCCGGATCGCTCGCGCCGAGATTTCCGAGTAAGGCGTGTCGCTCGGCGGCATCTCGCAAACGCCGTCCGACCAGGACGATCGCATCGCCCGGTGCGAGGATGGCGCTGGAAATCGTGACGTCGAGCATCGGCGCGACGGCGAGCGCGCGAACGAGCAGCGGCCTGCTCCGCTCGTCGAAAACGTCGTCTCGCGTTAGACTCACGATCTCCCCATCGCGAGCCAAATATGCGGCGGTCGCGCCCGCGTGCACTGCGTAGGCGTATCCTTGCACGATCACGACCGCGGTCAGCGATGCGGCGGCGGTGACGTAGTCCTCGTGACTCGCGGTGCTGGCGTAGAGATCGCCGTTGACGCGCGTCAACAATGCGAGCATCGCCGTTGCGGCGGTTTGCGGGCGCTCGATCGCGCGACGGAAGCGCGCGCTGCGAACGCGACGATCGCATTCTGCTCGCAGCCGAGCCAAGAGCGCAGCCTCGGTGGCCAGGCCGCCGATGCTGCCGAAACCGGAAGCCACGGCCAAAAGCCACGTGCGCGGGGCGAGCTGCAGGCTCAGGCACGAGGCCCGATCGCCGCGGATTGCCAGCGTCATGCCGGTCGCACCGACGTTACGAGGACGCGCGTCGTTCCGAGGTCGATTTCGTCGCCCTGACGGATCTCGATCGCCTCCGTGATGCGACGACCGTTGAGAAACGTGCCGTTGCTGCTCTTGAGATCCTCAACGTACACGAAACCCTCGTGGCTTTCAAACCGGGCGTGGCGGCGGCTGACCTCGGGGTCGTGCAGGACGATTTCGGCGCCCTTGTCGCGCCCGAGCTCCAGAGGCGGACGTCCTCGAAACGAACGGCTCGCGCCGCGCTCCCGGATCTCGAGGTCGAGCTGCATCGGCGTAACGCGACCGATTTCCGCAGCGGTGCGAACGCGCGGACGTGCCGCCAGCAATGCGACGAGCGCGAGCGCCGCCGTTACCTCGAGCGAGCCGATCCGCATTTGGCGCTCGAAACCGACGACCGCCCCAATCTCGATCACAGCGATTCGAACCTCATCTTTGTGTTGCCAAAGAGCAGCTCGTCTCCGTCGTGCAGCGGCTGCGAACGAACGCGGCGGCCGTTCACGAACGTCCCATTGGTCGATCCCATGTCGCGGACGACCGGATCCCCACCGTCGATCTCGACCGTGGCGTGGGTACGCGAAACGCTGGGGTCGACGAGAACGACTTCGCTGTCCTCACTACGTCCAATTCGGGCCTTTCCTTCGATGGAATATACCCCGTCCGGCGGCACGCCCTTTACCATTCGCAAGCAGAAACGTATCGCGGGCAGGGCCGGTTTGCCGGCCTCGATGGCGATGGCGCCGAGCGGAACGTTCTCCCGAGGCCCCATGGCGACGTGCGCGCCGCCGTTGTCGAAGGCTATTCCAACCCTGACCGCCAGATCGCGCAAGAGGTCGGTCCAGGCTCGCTCGAGGTACTCGCGATGCGCCGCGAGGCGCTCGAAATCATACGGGCTTACGTAGACCTCGTACGAACCCGGCGCGCTCAGCCTTCCCTCGTCGTCGTGCGTTTGTGCTTCCATCGTAGAGACGAGCTTCCGGGCGATTTGCGCAGGTTCCAAGTCGCTTGGAAAGGTTTTCGCAAACGTGCGTTCGATGAAGGTCGCACATAGCTGCTCGAGTTTCGCGAGAAAGCTCACGCGCGCCGCTCGACCCGCGCGATATAAAACCCATCGCGCCCGTTGAGGCCCGGCGGGACCAAGACGTCGCCCGCGTCGGTCATGAACCGCTCGTACGCGGCCGGGATCAAGCCGCGCTCGAAGTCTTCTCGCGCCAAAAAGCCGTCGATCACTTCCGTCGTTTCGCGTGGATCCGTCGAACAAACCGCGTAGACCAGCGCGCCGCCCGGGTACACGTGGTGGGCCATCCGCTCGAGCATAGCTCGCTGCGTCAGCGCAAGCCGTTCGCCGTCGGTCCCCTGCTTCTTCCAGCGAGCCTCCGGGTGACGCCCGACGACGCCCGTTCCGGAGCAGGGCGCGTCCAGGAGCACGCGATCGAAACGGCGGCTTGGGGGCAGAATTTCCGCCGTAGCATCGCCGATGACGATGTCGGCGGCGACCCCGGCTTGCTCCAGTCGGCCGGTGAGTTCCCGGACTTTGCGCGCGTCGCGCTCCACGCAGAGAAGCGAACCCTGCCCCGCCAATCGCGCGCCGATTTGAAGCGTCTTATTTCCGCGTCCACTGCACACGTCGAGCACCGCCTCGCCGGGCTGAGGGCGAAGCACATCGACTGCCATCGCCGAGCTTTCGGATTGCGGCCACCACGCGCCATCGCCGCTGAGTGCCGAAGCTCGACCGCGTTCCACGAGCAACACTTCGTCGACCAGCGTCGAGCGGCGAGTTTCGATTCCCATCGTTTCGAGCTGTAGAGCCGCCCGATCGGGCGCCGCCTTGAGGCCATTGACGACGACGGCCGGCGCTGCAGGGTCGTTGACCGCGGCGCAAATCGTTTCAACCTCTGGGCCGAAGACGTCCTGCCATTGGCGGACGAGCCACGTCGGTAGGGAATAGCGCGTCGCGAGATAATCCTGTTCGCTTTCGAAGCGTTCCCGTTGCGGCTCCGCCGGCCGCTCGCGCAGAAAACGCCGCAGTACCGCGTTCACGAGATTGGCTAAACCGCGGTGTGCGTATCGCTTGGCGAGATTGACGAATTCGAATACCGTCGCGTGCTCGTCGGCACGCGTGTACGCCAGCTCGTAGATCGCCAACCGGAGCACCTCGCGTATCACTCCGCCCGTCACGCTAAGCGGTGAGCCGTGAGCGCGATCGCCAAGAAACGGATCCAAATACCAGTCGAGAGTGCGGCGCATTTTTATTGCGCCATACGCCAGCTCAGCTGCAAAGGCGCGATCGCGGTCGCTCAACTGCGTGCGGCGCGCGCGGTAGTCGAAGGAGGCTTGCGCGCTCCGCTCGACGCCGCCCGGCGCCGGCGGGAACACATCGCGAACGACGCTCAGGGCGAGCTCGCGCGCGGTCATTCGTCATCCTGAGCCGCGCGCGCAGCGCGCAGTCGAAGGGTCCGTTGATATTCCTCGCCGCTCATTCTGCCGCGGTTGGGGGCAATGAGCTCGTCGATCGCCAGCCTCCCGTCGGGCGTAACGTGCGCCCGCAAAATCTTGACGACTTCTCCCTCAAAGGACGCGCGTGCCGCCGGGGCCGGCGAGTAGGCTCGCACGTGATCGACGATCCGCTGCGGCGGCCAATTCAGATCGAGCGCGAGGTCGTCCTTGACAATCGGTCGCGTCAAACTCGGTTCGCCGGCCTGCGGCCCGCCGATCAGGTTTCCGCGGTCGGCCAAGTCGATGGCTCGGCCGAGCATTTCGGCGCCGATTAGCGCCAGACGGTCTTGCAGCTCGCCATACCTTTCGTGCGGTTCGATCGCAACGCGCTCTTGGAGGACGACGTTCCCCGTGTCGAGGCCCGCATCCATGAGCATGATGCTGATGCCGGTCTCGTTCTCGCCGCGCAAAAGCGCTGTCTGAATGGGCGTCGCACCGCGATATTTCGGCAGGAGCGACGGATGCACGTTGAGCGCGCCGAGACGCGGAACGTCCAACAGTTCCCGCGGCAAAATTCGTCCGTACGCGGCCAAAACCAGAAGGTCGAGCCCTTCGCTGCCGAGGCCGGACGCAAAGGCGCGCAAACGGACCGGCTCGTAGACGCGCAGGCCGAGATCGAGGGCGGCGCTCTTCACGGGGCTGGGGGTTAACCGCTGGCCGCGGCCGGACGGACGATCCGGCTGGGTGACGACGCCGACGAGGTTCGTGCGCTCCGCGACGACGCGCAAACTCGGCACAGCGAAGGAGCTGGTGCCGAGGAAGAGCGTTTTCACGCTTCCGCTGTTTCCTTCTCCTCTTCGCTCACGGCAACGCGCACGTTCTTCGCCCGATCGATGTAGAGTGCGCCGTTGAGATGATCGACCTCATGCTGCAGGCACTGCGCCAACAGGCCGTCGCCTTCGATGCGGATCTTGCGGCCTTCTCGGTCGAGGCCCGTTACGGCGGCGTGCTTATAGCGCACGATTTCACCGATCATTCCGGGGACCGAAAGACACCCCTCTCTCAGCTCGACTTCCTCGGTCAGGTCTTCGAGCTTCGGATTGATCACGGCCGCGGGTGAATGCTCGTCGTCGTTGACGTCCATTACGAAGAGCCGCTTCGAAACGTTGACCTGAGGCGCTGCCAAGCCGACCCCCGGTGCGGCATACATCGTTTCGAACATGTCGTCGATCAGTTGCTGAAACAACGGATCCCCAATCTCTTTTGGGTCGACCTTCTTCGCTACTTTGCGCAGCGTCGGGTGCCCCTCGGCAAGGATTTCGCGAACGTACGGCATCGCGGGCGGCTATTCTTCGTCGTCGCCGCCCGCTACTGTTGCCGGGAATCCGCCTCTCGCTGGGCGCTAGCTCTTTGTCCTAAAGGAGCTCACGAGCGTGTGCGGCGTACAGCCGGTTCCGCCGTCGTTCCAATACAGGCTGACCGACTGACTGGGGCCGATGATGTAGCTCGGGGGTAGCGACGACGCATAGTACACCGGATTGGCATACGAGGGCGACGCGTGCGGGGTGGGGATCTGTGACGCGCTTACCCCGGCGAAAGCACCGGTGAAAGTGGAGTTTCCGTTGGACTGCACGAGGAAGAAGTTGAAGCTGTTGCTCGGCGGCAGCTGTCCCTTGGTTGAGACGTAAATGTTACCCAACGCCGACGGAGCATTCCTCGAACTGGGGATGGGATAGAGCACTTCCAGCTGATTCGGAGGGCCGCCGCAGTTCTGGCCCGTTCCCGGTGGTGCGGCGGCATTGTTGCCTCCGTTGCAGGCTGACACCAGCATTGCTGCGGTAAAGAGCGCGAAGAACGCGCCAAGCGACTTTCTCATAGCACTAGACATGCTCTTTGCCGCATTTTCGACCCTGCCGGACCCAATGTGAATTACCTTAGAGAATGTACCCCGAAAGGTCCGCATTCTCGACAACGTCGGCAAGCCTTCCCCGCACGTACGCTCCGTCGATCACGATCGAGCCCGTCGTCTCGGGCGCCTCGAAGCTAATCTCTTCGAGTACGCGCTCGAGCACCGTGTGCAGGCGGCGGGCACCGATATTTTCGGTTTGCTCGTTAACGCGCATCGCGTAGTTCGCTAGCTGCTCGATTGCATCGTCCCGGAACTCGAGCGCGACGTTATCCGTAGCAAGCAACGCCTTGTATTGTTCGACCAGCGCGTTCTTGGGCTGCGTAAGAATCGTTTTGAAATCCTCGGCCGTCAGTGAGTCGAGCTCGACTCGAATCGGCAGGCGCCCTTGCAGTTCCGGAATCAAATCGGAGGGCTTGCTGATGTGGAAGGCGCCGGCGGCGATGAAAAGGATGTGATCGGTCTTGATCGGGCCATGCTTGGTGTTTACGGTCGAGCCCTCCACGATCGGAAGAATGTCGCGCTGCACTCCCTCGCGTGAAACGTCCGGGCCGCCGCCACGCTGATGCGAACCCGCGACTTTGTCGATTTCGTCGATGAAGATGATGCCGTCTTCGCCCGCCCGGCGAAGTGCTTCGCGCTTGACCGCGTCCATGTCGATCAGTTTCGCGGCTTCTTCCTGTTCGAAGATTTTCAGCGCATCCGCGACGGTCACGCGTTTTTTCGTTCGACGTTTCGGCAGAATTCCACCGAGCATTTCACCGATGTCGCCGGCCTGATCCATACCGCCGCCGATTACCCCGATGGGCAGGCTCGGCGTTTCTTCGACTTCGATTTCGATCAACCGCACGTCGTAAAAGCCACGCTCGATCTCGCCGCGCGTCTGGTCCCGGACGCGCTGCGCATCGGGAGAGACCGCGACCGAAGGGCTGGGTTGTGGTTGCTGCCCCGCAACACCGCCGCCGAAAATCGAGCCTAGCGCGGCGCCGAACGGATTCCCCTGGGACTGCCCCGGCGGGCGCGTTTCGGGATGCAGGGCGTCGATGACGCGCTCGACGGCGTGGCGTGCCGCTAGCTCTCGGACCTCTTCGCGCCGCTCCTCGGTCACCGTCCGGATCGAAGCCTCAACGAGATCGCGCACCATCGACTCCACGTCGCGGCCGACGTAGCCGACCTCGGTGTATTTTGTCGCCTCGACCTTGACGAACGGGGCGCCCACCAGTGCCGCGAGACGTCGCGCAATCTCGGTCTTGCCGACGCCCGTCGGGCCGATCATCAGAATGTTCTTTGGCGTGATCTCGTCCCGCAGATCCTCGCGTGCGCGGGCGCGTCGATAGCGATTGCGCAGGGCGACGGCGACCGCGCGCTTCGCCCTGCCCTGACCGACGATGTATTTGTCGAGCTCCGCAACGACCTGTCGCGGCGTGAGCGCGGTCGGATCGAGCGTCGTGAGCGTACCCGTCACGGTAGGGTCTCCACCGTGATGTCCGCATTGGTGTAGATGCAAATCTCGCCGGCGATCTCGAGCGACTTGCGAGCGATCTCGGCTGCGTCGAGCTGGGTGTTGCGCAGCAGCGCCGCGGCCGCGGCTTGCGCATACGGACCGCCGCTTCCAATCGCTGCGACTCCCTCGTCCGGCTCGATGACGTCGCCGGTTCCGGAAAGCACGAAGAGATGCTCGGGGTTACCCACGATCATGAGCGCCTCTAAGCGCCGAAGCACGCGGTCTTGTCGCCAATCCTTTGCCAGCTCTACGGCGGCTCGCGTCAGGTCCTTGAACTCCGCGAACTTGCTTTCGAACTTCTCGAGCAACGTAATGCCGTCGGCCGCGGAACCGGCGAAGCCGGCCAAGACCTTTCCGCCCGACGTCTTGCGGACCTTACGCGCCCCGTGTTTCACGATCGTCTTGTCGAGCGTCACCTGACCGTCGCCGGCGATTGCCAGCTTGCCGTCGCGCCGCACCGCCAAAATCGTTGTGGACCGAACCTTCATGTTAGCGTGAGTACCCCGAAGTCGCGAAGAGGGTTTCAGCGGCCAGGGCTTCGATCGCCGCCAGTGCGCGGTCGGCCATCGTGCGCCGCCGCTCCCCCTTCGACTCACCGCGTCGCACGGGCGCCGGCGCGAATGCGCCCCACGTGACGTTCGCGGGCTGGAAGTCCGCGGTGTGGCGGTTTTGCAGGTGCGCGACGACCGCACCGAAGGCAGTTTCGCGCGGAAAATCGATCGGTTGATGGCCCAAAATCTCGCGCGCGGCGTGAATTCCGGCCATCGCGCCGCACGCGGCGGCTTCGACGTATCCTTCGGCGCCGGTAATTTGCCCGGCAAAATAAAGCGCCTCGCTGCCGCGCAACTTGAGACGGGCATCGAGGAGGCGCGGGGAATCGACGAACGTGTTGCGGTGCATCACCCCCAAGCGCAACCATTCCGCTCGTTGCAGGCCCGGCAGCTTTCCGAAAGCCTCGCGTTGCGCGGGCCACGACAGCCGGGTTTGGAAGCCGACGAGGTTATAGGCGGTGCCTTCCGCGTTCTCTTTGCGCAGCTGCACGACGGCGTGCGGCGCGTTTCCCGTGCGAGGATCGCGTAAGCCCACCGGCTTGAGGGGGCCGAAACGCAGCACGTCCTCGCCCCGCTCGGCCATCTCTTCGATCGGCAAGCAGCCTTCGAAATAGCGCGTTGACTCGAACGCCTTCGCGGGATGCCGGTCCAACGTCCGCAGGTCGGATAGCAGCCGCGCATACGCGTCCCGGTCCAGTGGGATGTTGAGGTAATCGTCGCCGTCGCCTTTGTCGTAACGCGATTTCCGGTACATCGGGGATTCGTCGATGGAGTCGGCCGCAACGATCGGCGAGGCCGCGTCATAATAATGGAGGCGGCCCGCCCCGCCCTCGCCGAGCAGCGCGTCCAGCTGCGCTAAGAAATCTTCGCTCGGCAGTGGACCGCATGCCACGACGGCCGGGCGATCGAGGGGAATCGCGCGGAGTTCTTCACGGCGGACGCAGATGCGGGGTTCGCTAAGCACCCGCGATTCGACCAGCGCTGAAAAGGAGCCGCGATCCACGGCAAGCGCGCCGCCGGCCGGAACGGCCGTCTCGCGCGCCGACGTTACGATCAGCGAGCCGATCCGCGCGAGCTCTTCTTTGAGCAACCCGACGGCGTTCTCGAGTGAAGCGCCTCGCAGGGAGTTGCTGCAGACGAGCTCGGCGAGGCTGCCGGTGTGGTGCGCGGGACCGCTGCGGTTCGGGCGCATTTCGTAGAGATCCACGTCCACGCCGCAGCGTGCGGCTTGCCATGCGGCTTCGCATCCCGCCAGCCCTCCGCCGATAACGGTTAGCCGGTACATGCGCTACGCGATCTGTTCCGGCTCCGGCGACGCAGCCTGGCTGGACGCGATCGACGCGACGTCGTGGGCCCGATCGGCCGCACACTGCAGCTGGGGCGCGCCTCCGCGGCGGGTCTTTGCGACGACGTACGAGCCGCAGACGGGGCAGCGCTCGCGAGCGACGGCGTCCCACGAGATGAAGTCGCAATTAGGATAGTTGCCACACCCGTAGAATGTACGCCCCTTTTTCGAGCGGCGTTCGACGATCGGGCCGGCGCACTTGGGGCAGTCCGCGCCGGTTTCCTTGACAATCGGTTTTGTGGTCTTGCATTCCGGATAACCGGTGCACGAGATGAACTTCCCAAAGCGTCCGGTCTTGATGACCATTGGGCGGCCACAGTTCGGGCAGATCTGATCGGTCGGCTCGTCGCGCAGCTCCAGTCGGGGCAGCTTTTGTTCCGCGATGCTGAGCTCGTTCTCGAATGGATCGTAGAAACGTTGCAGGAGTGCGATCCAGTCTTCGCGCCCCTCCGCGACCCGGTCTAAGTCGCCCTCCATTTTGGCGGTAAAGTCGAGATTGACGATCTTCGGAAAGTGCTCTACGAGCAGATCGTTGACTGCGGCGCCGATCGGAGTGGGCATGAACCGCCGATCTTGTTGCGTGACGTAACCGCGCGCCTGAATCGTTTCGACGATGCTGGAATATGTCGACGGGCGGCCGATGCCGTTGTCCTCGAGGGCCTTGACCAGGGTGGCTTCCGTATAACGTGGCGGAGGCTCGGTGAAGTGCTGCTTTGGATCGAGCTTGCGGCAATCCAGCTCGTCGTTTTCCGCTAGGTCGGGCAGGCGAACGCGGCCCTTGCCGCCCGCATCCTCGTCCTTGCCTTCCTCATAAACGCGGGTGAAGCCGGGAAAGCGCATGATCGTACCCGTCGCTCTGAAACCGTATTCGTTGGCGGATGATTCCACGGTCGTTTGGTCGAGTAACGCCGCCGCCATCTGCGACGCCACGAAACGCTCCCAAATCATCGTGTAGAGGCGCAGTTCCTCGCGCTTGAGGACGCCGGCGAGGTTGTCGGGCGTACGCAACACCGAGGTCGGCCGGATTGCTTCGTGCGCGTCTTGCGCGCCTTCGCGGACACGGTGGCGCGTTCCGGCGTGGAATTCAGCCCCATAGGTGTCCACAATGAACTCTCGAGCTGCCTCACGGGCCTGATCGCTGATTCGCGTCGAGTCGGTGCGCATGTAGGTGATCAAACCGACGGTTCCCTCACTCCCACCGAGGTCGATTCCTTCGTACAGCGCTTGGGCCAACTGCATGGCGCGGCGGACGCGAATACGCAGCTTCCGCGACGCCTCCTGCGCGAGGGTGGAGGTTGTAAACGGCGCCGGGGCATTCCGGCGCAGCTCGCGCTTTTTGACCGATGAGACGCGATACGCCGCGCCCTCCAGCGCGCGTAGGATCTCGCTGGCCGCCGCTTCCGTTTGGATTTCCAGCTTCGCGCCGCGATGGGTGACGAGGTCGGCGGGAAAGGTCGATTCCACCTCCTCGCCCCGCGGGGCTAGCAAGGCCGTAATGCTCCAGTACTCCCGTGGAACGAAAGCGGTGATTTCGCGCTCGCGGTCCACGATCAGCTTCACCGCTACCGATTGCACGCGTCCAGCCGATAGGCCGCCGCGCACCTTGGCCCAAAGTAGCGGTGAGATTTTGTAGCCGACCAGCCGATCGAGAATGCGGCGTGCCTGTTGAGCGTTCACGCGGTCCATATCGATATGGTGCGGATGTTTGAGCGCCGCTAGCGCCGCATCTTTCGTGATCTCGTGGAGCTCGATCCGTTTGGGATCGGGCAATCGGAGCAGCTCCGCCAGGTGCCAGGCGATCGCCTCTCCTTCGCGATCGGGATCGGTGGCGAGATACACGTCGGTCGCGCTTTTTACCGCGCCGCGCAACTCCTTGATTACCTCGCCTTTGCCCTTGATGGTCAAATATTTTGGGGTGAAGTTGTGCTCGACATCGACGCCCAACGTACTCTTGGGAAGGTCGCGCACGTGCCCCACCGATGCTTTCACGGCATATCGCGCGGGCAAGAACTTTTTGATCGTCCGCGCTTTCGTGGGTGACTCCACGATTATTAGGGGCTTTTTCACGGGGCTTAGTATACCGCCGGGGTCAAGGACCAGCAAATTGATGCGCTATCGCGAGCGCGCGAATTTGCATGATTTGGAAAAATCCTCTATGATTCGCTCAAAAGCGCCGAAGTGGCGCTGTCCAATAACGCTAATCGTCCCCGGGGACGAGGAGGAATGAATGGACTCGGATTCCATACTTGGCGGTGACACGGCGATGGAGGCTCAAAAGCCCCGTCGCAAAGCACGTCGTAAAGCGGCCGCCGGCAGAAAAGTCGCCCGCAAAGTGCGCAAGGTTGCGCGGAAGGTCGGCCGCAAGAAAAAGGCCGCCGGCAGAAAGATCGCCCGCAAAGTGCGCAAGGTTGCGCGCAAGGTCGGCCGCAAGAAAAAGGCCGCCGGCAGAAAAGTCGCCCGCAAAGTGCGCAAGGCTGCGCGCAAGGGCGGCCGCAAGAAAAAGGCCGCGGGCAGAAAGATCGGACGCAAAGTCCGCAAGGCCGCGCGCAAGGGCGGCCGCAAGAAGAAGGCCGCCGGCAGAAAGGTCGCCCGCAAGGTGCGCAAGGCATCGACCAACGGCAGGCGCAAGAAGAAAGGCTAAGGCCCGACAGATAAACCACGAAGGGGCGATCGCAATGCGGTCGCCCGTTTGTTATGTCAGGTCAGGTCGGGCGCTCGTCCGCCGTGTTCTTCCACCCAGTGGCACGCCGCAAAATGCCCCGGCTCGTATTCGCGCAGCGGTGGCTCTTCGCTGACGCAACGATCGAAAGCCACGGGGCATCGCGTGTGAAAACGGCATCCCGACGGAGGGTTCACGGGCGACGGAATGTCGCCGGTGAGCACGACGCGTTTGCGGCGCTTCTCGACCGCCGGATCCGGAATCGGAATCGCCGAGAGCAGTGCCTGAGTGTACGGGTGCAGCGGGTTCTCGTACAGCGCGTCCCGGTTGGCGAGCTCGACGATTTTGCCGACGTACATGACCGCAACCCGGGTCGAAATGTGCCGCACGACCGACAGGTCGTGCGCGATAAAAAGATACGTCAGTTTGAACTTTGCCTGAAGGTCCTCGAGCAGGTTGATGACTTGCGCCTGAATCGAAACGTCCAGCGCTGATACCGGCTCGTCGCAGACGATGAACCGGGGGTTGACCGCCAGCGCCCGCGCGACCCCGACGCGCTGTCGCTGTCCGCCGGAGAACTCGTGCGGGTAACGATTGGCGTGATAGGGTTGAAGCCCGACGAGTTCGAGCAGCTCCCGCACCCGGCGCTCCGTTTCCTTGCCCTTGGTTATTCCGTGAATTTCCAACGGCTCGGCGATGATGTCGCCGATCGACATCCGCGGGTTGAGTGAAGCAAATGGGTCTTGGAAGATCACCTGCATCGAGCGGCGCAGGCGGCGAACCTCGCCGCGGTTCATCGCAAGCACGTCTTGGTCTTGGAAACGGATCTGGCCCTTAGTGACCGGCAGCAAGCGTAAGAGCAGCCGTCCGACGGTGGTCTTTCCGGAGCCCGACTCTCCGACCAATCCGAGCGTCTCGCCTTCTTGGATCGTAAAGCTTACGCCGTCAACCGCCCGTACGTCCGCGACGTGACGCGACGTCAGCCCGGCATAAATCGGAAAGTACTTATATAGGTCCTTGGCCTCGAGCAAAGCGCAGTTGTTCATTACAGGTGACCCTGACCTACCGGCACGATTGGAAGCGCCTGCGTCCCCGATGGGCGTTGATCCCGGGCGCGCTCGTCGTACAGATAGCAGCGCGCGACGTGGCCTTCACCGAAATCGTAAAGGGGTACCGGCTCATCGCAGATCGGCATGCGGAACGCGCATCGCGGAGCGAACGCACAGCCCGGCGGAAGGCGCAGCAAATTCGGCGGCTGACCCTGTATCGGCTCGAGGCGCCGGCGCTCGGTTTCGTCGAGCCGCGGCAGCGACGCCAGCAATCCTTGCGTGTACGGCATTCGCGGCTGGGCGAAAATTTGTTCGGCCGTTCCGTACTCTACGAGATTGCCGCCGTACATTACCAAGACGTTTTTGCAGAATTCGGCCACGACGCCCAGGTCGTGGGTGATGAGGATAATAGCCGCCCCGGTCTCGCGCTGCAGGTCGTCCATCAGCTCGAGCACCTGAGCTTGGATCGTCACGTCGAGCGCCGTCGTCGGCTCGTCGGCGATCAAGAGCTGAGGGTTGCACGAAAGCGCCATTGCGATCATCACGCGCTGCCGCATCCCGCCGGAGAATTGGTGCGGATAGTCGCCCAGGCGCTTTTCGGGCTGCGGAATCCGTACCTTGTTGAGCATCTCGATGGCGCGCTCGCGAGCTTCGCGTTTCCCAAACCCCAGGTGGAGACGAACCACCTCGGTGATTTGTTCGCCGATCGTGAGCACCGGGTTGAGCGACGTCATCGGGTCTTGAAAGATCATTGCGATCTTGTAGCCGCGAATCCGGCGCATCTCGGCTTCGCTCTTTTCCGGTAAGTTTTCGCCGTTGAAAGAGATCCGATCGGCGGTTACGCTGGCATTTCGCGCCAGCAGCCGCATGATCGAGAGTGCGGTCACCGACTTCCCGGAACCCGATTCGCCCACGATGCCGAGCGTTTCGCCGGCACCTAATCCGAACGAGAGGCCGTTGACCGCGGTGACGGGACCGTCTTCAGTCCGAAAGGTCGTCCGAAGATTGGCGACCTCGAGAAGCTGCACTCAGCCCCTTAGATGCCCGTCAGCGAAAGCACGAAGCCGGTTGCCACGAAGAAGACTGCGACGATTCCCGTGAGCCGCTTGAGTTGCTCTTCTGCCCCGAGGCGACCGTGATAGGAGCTCTCGACTCGTCCTCCGATCGATCCCGTCAAGCCTTCCTGTTTCGTCGTCTGGATTGCGAGCAAGAAAATCAACAAAATGGCCGACAGAATGAATATCCCGGCTATGCCGTGGGTCGCCCACGGCAAATGCTGGGCCATCCAAGTCTTGGGCGCGAGAGCGGGCAATGCGGCGGGTGCGTTTTGCGGGAGGGCAGCGTTCGGTACAAGCGTCGCTGCGGCCGATGGTAAGGCCTTGGACGCCGCGGCAACAAGTAAGAGCGGATTCAATGGGGTCTTCTCTTCCTATTTATAAAGGCGATGGCGGCATAGTTTCTACGACCGCCGCCTCCGGCGTGCCTGCTGAAGCCCTCCCATGGAGTATTCGGCGACGGTGGGCCGAAAAGCGTCATGTGCCCGACACCGACAGGCTCGGCGACCCGCTGCGCCCGGTCGTTCCAATGAAGAATCGGCGCGTTTGGCGCGATCTCGCGCGCATCCTCTCGACCATTTTTAACCCGTTTTTGACCGCGCTCGCCCTTTTCGCCATGCTGGCGCTGATCGGCGCCAAAGACACGTTCGACTTTTGGCGCCTGCTCTTTATCTCGACGTTCTTTACGTCGATCGGGCCGATGCTCTACGTCTTCCGGCTCTATGCGACCGATCGCATTTCAGACCTCGATATGTCGGTGCGGGCCGAGCGTGAAATGGTTTTCACGGCCTTCGTCATCTTCGACTCACTGGGAGCCGTCGCGCTCTGGGTCGCACACGCACCCCGCCTGATGATCGCGGCGATGCTGGGGTATTTGGTCTCGACCCTGATCGTGCAATACATTACCCGCTACTGGAAGATCAGCACTCATGCGCTGGGCATCACCGCGCCGTTGACGGCCCTGACACTGATTTACGGCAGGCAACCTCTTCCGTTCATGGTCTTGATTCCGATGGTTTGCTGGGCGCGAGTCTACTTACGGGCCCACACGGTCATGCAGGTGATCGCCGGGGTCGGGCTCGCCATCGCGACGACCGCGTTCTTCTTCTCCTTGTTTCACGTGGGTCTGCTCTCGGTGCGGTAGCGCCGCAACCATCCGCCGGGAAACGGCGCCGTAATCGAGCAAAGTATTCGGCAGGAGGGAAACGCCATGAATCGCTTCTTTGCCCGAGCCGCCGTTCTCATTGCCTGCGCCGCCGCGGCGGCGTGCGCCGGACCCACCCGCTCCCTACCCGCACTGCCGGCTTCAGCTGTTTTCGAGAACTCGACGCTCGGCGTTACTTCGGACGACGTGCAGAACGCGCGCGCCGCACGAGTTCTTTCGTATCATTTGATGTTCTTGCGCAACGACGGACCGATGGAGCGTCTACGCCGCGACCGGAAAATCGTCTACCCCGCCGACTTAGTGCGCCGGAAAGGGCCGATCATGAAGGCCGCTGCCGCGTTCAACATCTACGTGAACTGCGCGGGCGGGGGCGAAAGCTGCTGGGGCGACCCGGAGGGCTTTCAAAAGGACCTCACTGGGAGCCGGTTCGCGGCGTTATTGACCCAATACACGAAATCTGCGCCGAGCGCATATACCTTTGGCGGGGCTTTTTCCGTAAAGTATCACACCTACACCAAGCTCCTGTACGACAACGATCTCTTGACCATCTTGCACGCCGCGCTGGCGAAGAACGGCAAGAAAGCCGGCTACGCGAATCTGTATCATATCTTCTTGCCGAAGGGCACCGACACGTGTTTCGATTTGTCGCGTTCCTGCTATTCACCCGATCATCCGGCAACGAACTTCTTTTGCGCATACCACGAAAGCGTCGCATTCAAAGACGTACCGGAACCGGTCATCGTCTCCGTCGAGCCGTATCAGAAGGTGGGGTTCTGCGCCTCTCGCGCCTCGTCCGGTGCGAGTGCTTTGACCAATTCTACCGCCTCGACGCTAGCGCACGAAACGTTCGAATCGATCACCGACCCGGGGCCCGCCTTTGCCTGGTTCAACTTCACCTTCTCATCGGAAGTCGGCGATCTCTGTCAAACCTACCAGTGGAAGATTTCGGTAAGCGGAATCGTCTATAGCCTGCAACCGATGTATTCGAACCACTACCATGGCTGTGCTGCCGGTCCATAAACGCGCATAAGACGCGCAACATTGGCGCGGAATGCCGCTTCATCGCCGCTGGTAATATACGTGGATCGGCCGGTTCCGCGCGCGCGGTCGCCGAGTAATTCCGCGGCCCGTTCGGCTTGTGTCGCCGCCGGGTCGATGAACGCCACGTTGTCACCCAGCTCGGCGCGAAAGTGCTGCTCCAGCACCGGGTAATGAGTGCAGCCGAAGACTAACGCGTCGAGATCGAGTGGAAGGTGCATGCAAACCTCGGCGACCGCCGCGCGCGGGATATCACCATCGAGCTCGCCGGCTTCCACCAACGGAACGAGCGCCGGCGCCGGAACCTCCACGACATCGATTCCGTCGATGTGCGCCCGCAATGTCCGTCCGTACGAACCCGCCCCGACGGTAGCGGCCGTCGCAACGACGCCGACGCGCCGAAACCCACCGCGTTCTACCGCAATGGCCGCCGACTCGATCAAATCCATGACCGGTGCGCGGGATGCCGGCCAGCCATAGCGCTCGGCAATGGCGCACGAAGTGTTACAGGCCATCACGATCGCGTCGACGCCGTATCCATCGAGCCGAGCCAAGTTTGAGCGCAGCAGGCGCAGCAGGTCGTCGTGCGTGCGGTCACCGTACGGTACGTGCGCCTGATCGGCAAAAAAGACCGTATCGACGGAAGGCATGCGTTCGCGCACGCGCGCAAGGACGGTCAGGCCGCCGAGGCCGGAATCGAAGAGGCCGATCATTTTACTGGGCCGGTTGGTTCGAGACCGGATATTCGCGCGTGTATTGCCCGATGCCATCCGCGATCTCTTCGGCTACCTTTTGGCGCCAAGCCGAAGACGTGAGAAGCGCATAATCGTTGGGGTTCGAAAGGAATGCGGTTTCTATCAGTACGGCAGGCATGCGCGTGTGAAACGTGACGTAGTAATGCGCCTTGATAACGCCGTCGTCTTTCGTGCCGTCCGATGCGAGCTGCGATTCGATAGCGCGGCCTAAGGCAACGTCCTCCGGCTTGGAGATGTACACCGTCGTTCCGTAGGGGCCAGCGTTGATAAACGCGTTGGCGTGAATGCTGACGAACAGCCGGGCGCCGCCGTTGTTGGCGATGTCGACGCGCGTCTGGAGTTCGTCGTGCGCGCTGTCGTTCGGCGCGTAAACATCCACGTCGGTTTCGTGCGTCAGCTTCACTTCCCATCCGCGGGCGATCAAAATGGCGCGCACTCGTTTGGCCATGTCGAGAGTGAGATCGGCCTCAGCCACTCCGCCGTGAATCGTTCCGCGATCGCTCCCGCCATGCCCGGGATCGAGCACGATCAAGCGCGGGTTGGTCGCCACATAGTTGCTGCGTGGACCGAACTTCCAAGTGGTGTCGCTGGGGCTTTCCGTACCAGTCTCGGACTGGTCCAGCGGTGCCGGTGTGACCAGCGCGGTATTTTCTTGGCCTGCCGATACAACGCTGCCGATGCTGCCGCTTCCGGACCGCGGCGCATCGGCCACGTCTTGCGCGCCGACGATGATGCTCAGACCTCCCGCCGAAGGACTGATCGCGATGGCCTTTGGGCCTTGAAGCGACAGTGCGATTCGAACGGTCGCGGCATCGTTTTGCCGCACGCGCATCGAGACGAGCGAGTCGGGCGCATTCTGCTCGACCGGCGGCCCCTGAAGCTGAGCGTTTTTGACGTCCACCCAAAAGCGATTGTCGGGATCGCGCAGCCGGTGCCATTCGTACGTTGCGTCGCCCGTGACGGCGATCGTGACCGCAACGCCTCCGTTTGCCGGCTGCATCGTTACGCCGGTAACCAACGCCGGACCGTTCGAAGGCGCTATCGCGGGCGCCGGCTCGGGTGTCGGCGACCCTTCCGCAACGGTCGGCGCAGCCGGCACCGCCGCGTCGAACGTCAGCGCAACGTCGCGCTCTTCTTCGCGCGGCGCTTCCGCGACGGCCCCTGACGCGAGCGCAACGGTCACGAGTGTCGTCGGATCTCGCACGGTACCGGTGGTGCTAATTTGCAAACTGCGCACGCCGCCGGCGTTGATTTGACGGGTACCGGCTAGCGCCGTCCCGACCCCTTCGAACGCATACGTGATGGCGGCGTCGCTTTCGCGGAGAATGCGGGGATGCAGCGGCGCGGCGCCGTGAGCGAGCAGGATCATGCGATTTCCGTCTTGGCGCACGTCGAGCCCCGCCAGCTGAGGCTGCAGGACCGTGACGTTGCCCTCGCGTCGAAGAGCGAGATCCAGCGAACGTAGGACTTCGTCGAACGGAAGGTAGGCTTCATCGCCGCGCTGGAAGGGAGCGAAAGCGGCCTCGAGCGCGATTGGCCCGATGTCGTAACGGCGATCGCCCAACGCAAAGCTCACAACCACGGGGGCCGACGTGGTTATGAGGATGTAACGCTCTCCCGGTTTCCACGTCATCAGGGCGCCCGTATCTCGAAGCAGCGCTTGAAATCCCGGATCGTTGACGCCGACGGCCGGTGCTCCGTAGGTCGACGAAAGGTGCGTGAAACGAATCGTCTGCCGCTGGTAGATTGCGCTGAGCGACGAATCGGCGCGTGCCGGCGCCGCAAACGCCAAGGCCAGCATGGCGAAAGCGATGCCCGAAGCGAGACTACCAGTCCGAGCGATGAAGCGGTTGATCAAGTTCCAGATGTCCCCCCGGGAGCGTCTCCAGGCGCGCGCCATCCACCGTTACCTGCAGCGCATCGATGCCTCGAATTCCGGTGATCGTGTAAACCAAAGCTTTGAACTCACCGTTTTCCCCAAACGATCCGCCGCCTTGCAGCTCGACTTCCTTTGAAAGATCCACGCTGGCGGTCGAACCCTCAACGCTGACGTTGCGCACGCGCGTTCCACGCGGGAATCGAATGGCGAGCACGTCGCTCGGCGGTCCGGCAACGGCCTGCACCGCGGCATACAGCACCGTGTTGTGCAAGTGCTCCGCGGCGCTTTCGCCGGGCTGCCGCGGCCGCATGGAAACGCGGATGGCTCCCAGCGCCGTGCCGTTCTGCTTCGCGTAGTAAACCGCGACCGTTTCGCCGTTGCGTCCCGCGCGATTTGAGAGAACGTACCACGTGCCGGCGGCGACGATTGCCAGAAGCACAACGAGAATGGGCAGGCGCGGCGATCTCACGTTTGAAACTCACAATTCGCGAAGGTTCGGGGAAATACCCCCGTCGAACCCGGCGCCGATGAGCGCCGCGTTATCGTGAAGTGGCTGGCGAAGACGATTCGGAACGAGCGGCGCGCGTTGGAACGCGCACGCCGGCGTTTCGTTGAAAAGCCCAGTGAAGAGCGCTTGCACGACGTGCGCACGAAGGGACGGCGGTTCAGATCGTTGCTCGAGGACGTCGCGGATCTCGTTCCGGCGCCGCAGCTGTTGCGCAGGGTAAAGCGTGCGGCCGCGACCACCGATGCCGCTCGGGATGCGACGGTCATCCGGCAGTTGCTGGAACGCAGCACCGACGCAGCCGAAGCCGCAATCGCGCGCCCGGTGCTCGATGAACTGCGCCACCAAGAGGCGATCGCGACGCGGCTGGCACGCAAGCAACTGCGACGGACCCGTTTTGTCCCGTAGCCGGCGCCCGTCGTGAAGCCGCTACGTATCGACCTACAGGGCGTGAGCAACATGCCGGAAGTCGTCGACCGTGTGGTACGGATGCGCGTGAGCGAGGTCCGGCACCTTGCCGTGGGCCTAGAGCGGCGCGACAAGCAAGGACTTCACGATTTTCGGATTGCCTGCAAGCGTCTTCGATACGCGCTCGAGCGTTTTTTGCCGCTCGACTCGACGTTACAACCGGCCGCGGAACGCTTCGCGCGGTTGCAGGATGCCCTCGGCGGCGCGCGCGACCGCGACGTTCTGTTGACCATTCTTCCCCCGACGATGGCGCAAACACAACGCCGTCTGCAAGAGGAGCGCCAAAGCTGCATCGATCGTACGGCAGAATTATGGGCGCAGTTCGCGCAAGCGAACGACTCTCATCATTTTTGAATCGGCCTTTAATCCCTTACCACAAAAATTAAAGCAGTACGGTGGTAAGCACAAAGCATGATGAACTTACGAAGCTTGCTCCTTGCCTGTGCGATCGGCGCAGCTGCCCTGGGCGCGGCGTTACCTGCGGCCGCACAAGTCTATGGCGGTGTCTACGTGCAAACGGGGCCGCCTGCGCCCATCTACGAAACGGTGCCGGCTTCGCCGGGATCGGGATATTACTGGGTCGGTGGGTATTGGCGCTGGAACGGTTACCGCTACGTCTGGGCCCACGGCCACTACGCCTATCGTCCTTACGCCGGTGCAGCCTGGCGCCCCGGACATTGGGTACAGGGCCCCAACGGTTGGTATTGGCGTCCCGGTCATTGGGCGCACCAGTACTACTAGATTACTCGGCTGTAAATAGACCACTAGCTTCCTAAAGGCGTCGCCCGCCCGTGTAGAAGACGCGCGGGTGGGCGATGTCCGTCTCCGCGTGGAACGTCGCTGACCCATGCAGCTCCGGCGGTCGCTGGGTTTGTTCGACGTCACGCTCTTTTTTGTGGTCGCCTCCTCGAACTTACAGTGGGTTGCGACGGCGGCAGCGACGGGAGCCAGCGCCATCGTGGTCTGGATCATCGGCGGCCTTGCAATGTTTGCGCCGCTCGCGATCGCGGTCGTCTTTCTTTCCTCGCATCATCCGGATGAAGGCGGCCTCTACGTCTGGAGCAAACGCGCCTTTGGGCCGCTCGCCGGATTCCTCACCGGCTGGACGTATTGGGCCAGCACCCTGCCGTACTTTCCTGCGCTTTTGTATTTCGCCGCGGGTAACGCCGCGTTCATCGCGGGTTCCCATGCGACCGCGCTCACGCGCGCTCCGGCATACTTTATCGCCGTTGCGTTAGCCGGGTTAACACTGGCAACCGTCGTGAACGTCTATGGCTTGGAAATCGGGAAATGGTTGAACAACGCGGGCGCCATCGCGCGCTGGAGTGCGACGCTGCTGCTCGTCGCTCTCGGGGCAATGGCCTGGTGGCGGTTCGGCTCCGCGACTCCGATCACGACGGAGACGATCCGCCCGGGATTGCAGCTCAAAGACCTGATTTTTTGGTCGGTCATCGCGTTTGCGTGGACCGGCCCTGAAGCGATCGCGTTCATGGGCGGAGAGATCGCTAACCCGCGCAAAACGATTCCGCTCGGCCTCGCGCTGGCGGCGCCCGCCGTCGCCATCATTTATATCGCCGGAACGCTCAGCGTCTTGGCGGCGGTGACACCACAAAGCGTCGACCCCTCCTCCGGCATAATGCAGGCGATCAGTCACGTGGCATCGCGCTTCGGCTGGGACATGCTGACACCGATCGCCGCGTTGCTGGTCGCGTTGAGCTGCATCGGCAGCGCCGGCGCGTGGCTGGGCGCCGTCGCGCGCATTCCCTTCGTCGCGGGCATCGATGATTATCTCCCGGCCGCGTTCGGACGGATGCATCCACGCTGGGGCTCTCCCGTTGCCGCGCTGATAACGCAAGCCGCCATTTCCGCGGTTCTGATTTTTCTGGGGCAAAGCGGCACGACCGTCAGAGGTGCCTACAGCGTCCTCGTCAGCGCGACCGTGATCACAACGCTCGTGCCCTTCTTGTTCCTGTTCGCCTCGGCGATCAAGATGCACGCCGAACCCGCGACTGCCGCCACCGTCCGAATTCTGGGGGGGAAGTGGACCGTTTTCGTCGCGGCGCTGATCGGACTGACGACGACCCTTGTCGCCGTCGTCTTTGCCGGATTCCCGGCGGCAGACGATCCTAATAAGATGCTCGCCGTCGTCAAGGTCGTCGGCCTCACCGCGCTGATGCTGTTCAGCGGCGTCGGTATCTATCTGCTGGGGCGCCGAAGAGCGGCCGAGCGCCACTCTCACACTTTACCGTACACTTCGTAACACAGTCGCCACTGCATGGTTACGCCCCAAAAGCTGAGTGGTATGATGCACCGGCGCGTTAATCTTTCCGCCGGTAACGCGCGCAGCTTCTTATCAGAATCCTACTTCTCAGAATCCTATCTTCTCAAGGAGACAACCAAGTGGCTACATCTTCCCTTCCGGCTCGGTATCTGCTTAGCGCGATCGCCGCCGCTGCCGCCATTGCTCTGTTCGCCGGCTGCAGCGGATCGTCGTCGCCGATTACCCCCATGGGAGCGACTCAGCAGAATTCCGCGCTGACCTCACACTCGCCGCTCGGCCCCGCCGTCAAGAACCACTGTCCGGCCCATGCCGGCGCGCGCGTGACCCCGTGCACGATAACCTTCGATGCATCGAACACCGGCCCCGACACCGTATCGGTGCGCACGCCCAAAGACGAAAAAGGCATGCTCACCGAGTCGGATAACTGCGGTGGCGCTTCCGGTATAGCAACCGTGACTCAAGGATCCGGACACGATTGGACCGTGACCGCGGGCCCGACCACCGGCACCTGCACGGCGACCTTCGACTACAACAGCAAGCGCGGCAAACTGCTGGGCTACGCTAACCTCGGCATAACGAACAATCTCTAGACCTCGGAGCTTCGACACGCCGCTTGCCTTGCAACTCCGTTGTTGCGAGGCAAGCGGCCTCTACCAGGTACAGCGCTGACGTAATTGGAAAGAGCATCGGTCGTGTCTATGATGATCGTCGTCCGACCCATTGCCGCCGCCGTTTTCGTCGGTTCACTGCTGTGTGGCTGCGGCGGCAGCCCAACGATGACCCCGCCTTCAGCGTCGGTCAATTTATCCCAGCTCGTGCGTTCGTCTCCCGACGAATTTAATTTCGGCAAGTGGATGTATACGGCGCAGTACTACGGCGAAGATCTCAGCATCTACAAACGGGTGGGGCTCTCGATCACGATTTACAAGACGTTGCACGACTCCGACATCGCCTCACCCCTGGGGACGGTGGCAACGCCGAACGGCTGGTGGTATGTCGCCAACGGCGGTCACTCCAACGTTCTGGTTTATCGATCCAGGAGTGACGGTCCCATTCGGGCGCCAAAGCTCGACGATTACGGTCAAGTGCCAGCGAACGTCGCGGTAAATCCCAACCGTCGACTCGTCGCCGTTTCGAACGTCGCGGCCGTTAGCGGCGGCACCGGCAGCGTCAGCGTGTATTTGGACCGCCAGTCGGAGCCGTCTCGCACGTTGACTTTCGGGAGCGACACGCTGCAAGGAACCGGCGTTGCGGTCGATCGTCAGGGCAACTGCTATTGGGGCTTCAACGACCTCAAGACGGGAACCGGTTCGGTCGTCGAGTTCGCCGGCTGCAACGGCACGGGTACCGTCGTGGCGGAGGGGATCGAAAACGTTCAAGGGCTCGCGCTCGATCAGCACCACGACCTCTATTACGTCGATCAGACGCCCGGCATGCACAACGGCGTGTGGAAGTGCACCGGGAAATCTTGCAAGTTGTTTTCAAAGCCAAACAGCTTCATTCTCCCCATAAACATCAATTTCGATATGAAGCAAAAATATTTGTGGGTTGCCGATGCGGCCGGTTACATTGACGCGGTTGATAAGAACGGAACCGTCGTGTACACCACGTCGGCGGTTGGCGGCCCGACCGACCCGCCGTTTGGAATCGCCCCCGCGCCCGGCGGGTAGAGGCTCCGAAGGCAACGCTCGAGTTCGCCGCTCTTCTCAAGCAATTCCGCGTTCGCGCCGGCCTTTCACAGCAGATGCTGGCAGACCGTGCGCTTATCAGCGTACAGGCCGTCAGCGCCCTCGAACGCGGTTATCGTAAGATCCCCTATCGCAAGACGCTCGAGCGTCTTGCAGACGCGCTAGCGCTTTCCGACGATGCGCGAGCCGCTCTCGAGCTGTCGACGCGGCGCGTGCGCGGAGCGCGCTCACCCGATCACGAAGTTGCGCCTTCGCATAATCTGCCGCGTCAGCTCACCTCCTTCTTAGGTCGCGATGAAGTGGTGGAACAGATTGCGCAACTCGTCGCGGCGGCGCCGGCGGTCAGCCTGGTTGGAACCGGGGGAGCGGGAAAAACGCGCACCGCCATTGCGGTCGGAATGCACCTGCTGGATCAATTCGCCGAGGGCGTCCGCTTCGTGGAGCTCGCACCGCTTAACGACGCATCCCTGGTCGTGCAGGCTCTCGCGGCTGCCTTGCAGGTACAAGAGTCCCCGCATCGTCCGCTCCTTGCAACGCTCCTCTCCTACCTGCTCGAGAAGCACATCCTCATCATTTTCGACAACTGCGAGCACGTGATCGGACAGACCCGGCGAATCGTCGGGTCACTGCTTCGCGATTGCGCAAACGTCAGCGTCCTGGTTACGAGCCGTCAACCTCTGACGATCGCCGGTGAGCGCGTCTATCGGATTCCGCCGCTTCCGGTCCCGGATAAAAACGTCGTGTCCCCGCGGGAGGCGCTTTCGTACGGAGCAGTCGCCCTCTTCGCCGACCGCGTGCAAGCCGCCGACGCCCAATTCCAGGTAACCGAACAGAACGTCGAACCCGTCGTTGAAATATGCCGCCGCCTCGACGGACTTCCGCTCGCGCTAGAGCTCGCGGCGGCGCGCGCCACCGTTTTATCGCCGTTTCAGATCTCCGAACGTCTCGACCGTGTCTTCGACTTGTTAAGCGATACCGCGGACGCGGCGCTGCCGCGCCATCAGACGATGCGCGCGGTGATCGACTGGAGCTACGCGCTACTGTCATCCCAGGCGCGTTTACTCTTCGATCGGCTTTCCGTTTTCGCCGGCGGGTTCACGCTCGACACCGCCGCGAGCGTCTGTGCGGATGACGATCTGCCGGAGGAGGACGTTTTAGAGCTGCTCGGCGCCTTGATAACGCAATCCCTCGTCACGGCCGACTTTTCGTATGGAAACGCTCGTTACCATCTGCTTGAGGTAACGCGGCAATTCGCGCACGAGCGGTCGGTGGAACGGAGAGAAGCCGAAACGCTCTCGCGACGTCACGCGGAGGCTTGCCTGGGAGTGGCGGAACGGCTCGAGCGAGATTGGTACACGGCCCACGAGCGCTCCTGGTTTGCAGAGGCGAAGGCCGAGCTGGACAACTTCCGGGTCGCGCTCGGATGGTCACTCGCGGAACGGCGCGACTTGGCGACGGGACGCCGCCTTGCCGCTGCACTCACCCGCGTTTGGTATTCGGTTTCGCCGCTCGAAGGACGCCGCTGGGTACGAGCCGCGATCGAATCGATCCAAGAGGAAACTCCCGTCGCGGTGGTCGCCGAGTTGCACATCGCCGAAGCACGCTTGTGCGGCGCACTCGCCGAGTACAAGGCATCCCTCGCGGCTGCCGAACGAGCGTTAAGCTACCGCGATGCCTTGGACGACTTGCAAGTCGCCCGCGCTCGCGAGGCGGCGGGAAGCGCGCTGAGTGCACTTGGACGGCGAACCGAGGCCGAGACGTTGCTTGGGGAAGCCCTCGTGACGGCCCGACGTCTCGGTAATCGCGGCCTCGAAGCGCTGCTGCTGGGCGATCTTGGAACGGCTCGCAGCCGGAGCGGCGACATCGAGGCCGCGCGCTCCTTTTACGCCGAGGCCTTGGCACATTATCGTCCACTTGGCCTCGAGCGCCCGGCGGCGTCCATTGCGGGACATCTCGCCGAGGTCGAATTTGCGGCCGGTGATGCCGCGGCGGCGCTTCAGCGCGCGGAAGAGGCGAGGGTCGGCCACGAAGCGACGCACAATCGCCGCTCGGTGGCAAATGACCTGAGCAACATGGCGGCCTATCTCGTCGCCCTCGATTGCTTTGAGGACGCCCGGACTCACGCCTCGCGCGCGCTCGTTGCGGCCCGCGAGGTAAAGGCCACGGTGCTCACGGCGTGCATTTTGCAGCACTTCGCGGCTGCGGCAATATTGCAAGGCACCGTGGATGGACCCGACGACGCTGCAGAACGCGCGGCGTCCTTGCTCGGATACGTGGATGCTAGATTCGAAGCGGCGCGAGAGTACACCGAACGGCAAGAGTACGAACGGACGCTGCGCGTCTTGCGCGAGCGCTTCGGCGAAAGGCTCTCCAGCCTCATGGCGATTGGACTTGCGTGGGATGAGGATCGCGCGATCGCCGAGGCCCTCGCGTTGTAAAACTAAATTCCGCCTCGGGGTCCGCAGAGACAAACCTAGCGTCCGAAGTTTACCAGTGGAATGGACCTGCCGGGTGCGGTTTTAGCCAGACGATGAGATCCCACTGCGTCGGGAACTCGAAGATCGTTGCGATGTAGTTCGCACTCGGCACTCTCCCGAGCGCGACGATGGTGTCGGCCGAGGGCTTCGCGAGACTCCCGCCGGCCTTGACGAAGTCGGGGTTCCAAATCCATTGGTCGTACACCATTTTACCCGCGTCGGGTTCTTTGATGACGAAGTGAACGTGCCCGTTGAACTCATACCAGCGGCCGGGGTTGATTCCCCAAATCTGGGGGCGCAGCTCGTTGTTGGGCCGCGGAACCGAAAAGTCGGCGCCCATCAGATTTCCTTGTGCGTCGTACCACAACTGGCTTGGATGAGTAGGGTCCGAAGTCCATTGACGGTTTGCGTAACTGATCGCACCGGTGTCGTCCGCACTGGTGTAACGCACGTAGCCGGCCTTCTCGGCGTCGGAGACGTGCGGAAAACGTGCGGTAAGATCGCGCGTGACCGTCGCAACGAACTGCGTTTCGGTTGCGGACAGCGGCCCGGCATAAGTCGGCGACTCGTCGGCACGGGCCGCCGCAGCGAACGCGCAAAAGACCGCCAAAAAGGCGGCGGCTAGAACTGGCTTCATCCTAATAATGTCCTCCTACTTAGTGACGCACGGTGTTCAAACGTGGCGATGTTCCGGAACGTGACGCTTGCGAGGGGCCAAGCGAGAGGAAGCAAGCGCCATCACCCGAAGGTTGTTTTCGAGTAAGGAGGTTTCTGCTTATGAAGCCATTCCATTGTTTCTTTGGCGTGCTGGCCGTGCTGCTGATGGCCACGGCAGTCGGCGGGTCCGCCGCGGGCACGAAGGTCGAGGGAACGCCGATCCCCATGGCCCCCACACCGGATTTCTCGACGATGAAATTCTTGATCGGCACATGGACGTGCACCAATCTGAGTTCGCGGCGCCCGGGCCCGTTCACGACGACCGAGGTTTACTCGATGGACCCCGCCGGCTACTGGATGGTGCGCGATGACACGATTCACAAGGCGTCGTGGATCCCTCGCGATTTCCACTCTCAAACCAAGTACACATACGACACGGCAGCAAAACGCTGGGTTCGGATAACGATCGGCGAAATGGGCGCCTATGCGGTAGCGATGGCTCCGATGCCTACCGGGAAAACCAAAACCTATACGTACGCAATCCAGACGAAAGCTCCGGGCATCGCTTCATACGCACCCGAAGTGTACGTAATAGCGAGCGACACCAAAAAGACGATGACGACGTCCTTCACCGAGACCGGCGGCCGCGTGGTCACCGTGAAGCAGACCTGTACCAAGTCGTAAAGGGTACGAATCCATGTCGCTAACGGTCATCGGTTCCGGCTTCGGCCGAACCGGGACGGCGTCGCTCAAACGGGCGCTCGAAATGTTGGGCTTCGGCCCGTGCCATCACATGGAAGAAGTGATGGAGCATCCCGAACAGGTAGCGCGCTGGCAGGCGTTCGTGTCGGGCGATCCAGTTGATTGGGGCGAGGTTTTCAACGGCTATCGCTCCCAGGTGGATTGGCCGGGCGCGCACGTTTGGCGACAGCTCGCCGCCGCATACCCCGACGCCAAGGTCGTCCACTCCGTCCGGCCGGAAGAGGTGTGGTGGGCGAGCTTTTCGGCTACGATCGGCAGGCTATTCGGCGTCTACAAGGACATGCCGCTCCCCGATCACGTGAAGGCGATGATGGGGGCGATGGAGATCGCAATCGTGCAGGAGACTTTCGGCGGCGATCTCACCGATAAGGAAGCCGCACTGGCCGCTTATCGACGCCGTACCGAAGACGTGCGCGCGGCCATCCCACCCGAGCGGCTGCTGGTGTTCGACGTCACCCAAGGCTGGGCGCCGCTGTGCGCGTTTCTCAACGTGCCAAAGCCGAACGAACCCTTCCCGCGCGTGAACTCTACCGAGGAATTCCTGCAGTTCTTCTACGACGGTAAGCCGCTCCCACCAACGCAAACACTCGAAGGGCTAAGCGGCGTTAACCGTTAGACCATGTAAGTCTTCGGCGGAAATTGCATCTGCAGGATCGGGCGCGTGATTTTGAAGGCGCTGATGTCGGCCCTTTCGACTTCACTTTCGCGCTTTGAGATGAGCTGGCTGAGAATACGGCCGATGACGCCCGCAAACTTGAACGCATGGCCCGCGCCGATGGCGACGCACACATTGGGATGTTCGGGGAGCGTATCGAGCACGAAATCGCGATCCGGCGGCAGGGTGTAGAGGCAGGTTTTCAGCGCCGCAACCGGGCCGAGCGCGCCGGGAAGGTAGCGTTCGAGAAAGCCCGTGACGCGCGCGGTTATGCCGGCGTCTTCGTCAAACCCTCGCGTGTCGGCGTCCACCGGTTTGCCGCCGGCATCCTGCGTAATCTTCACGGCGTCGGGCTCGCCGAAAACCGGAAATCCGTAGAAGGCTGGATCGTCCATCCAAATCCAAATCGGAAATTTGCCGAACGCGAAGCTTTCGAGATCGTGCGACTTGAAATAGATCACCTGTTCCTTCGTCACTTCGAGGGGAATCCGCAGCTCGAACTGCGCGAGAACGCCCGCGCTCCACGGCCCTGCCGCAATGACGAGTCCGCCGGCGTGATAGCGTTCACCGCCGGCTTCGACGGTGATTTCGTCGCCGGCGGCACGGATCGAGGTCACCGGCGTGCGGTCCAGCAAGGTGGCGCCGAAAGCGCGCGCCGCGCGCTGGTGCGCGGCCGTCGCCCGGGCTGCGGCAACCAACCCGCCATCGGGCTGAAAGAGACCGTGAATGTCGTCGTCGATGTGCCACGCGGGCCAGCGCCTGCGAATCGCTGCTGCGTCGAGCGTTTCGAAGGGCACGCCGCAGGCGCGCATCGCGTCGGCATAGGGTTCCAGCGGGATGGCGCCGTCGCGCGGCCGGATGTCGAGCCCGCCGGTCTTGAACACGACGCGTTCGCCGCTATCGCGCTCGAGCGATTCCCACGCAGCATACGCCTCCTTCGCGAGCCGAACGTACGTGGGCGAAAAGTACGAATAGCGGATGATTCGTGAGTGATCGTGCGATTCGCCGCGCGCGTGGCCGAGCTCGAACTGCTCGAGGCCTAGCACGCGCGCGCCGCGTTTCGCCAACCAATAGGCGGCCGCGCTCCCGATGCCGCCTAGGCCGAGGACGATGGCGTCGTAATTCCTGTTCATCGATCAGCTCAGGGTGACAAACGCGACGCTATGTAGCGCCGGATGTCTAGGCTCGCATCTTCCATCGGCGCATAATAACCGAATTCGAAGGCCTTGGATTGCATGCCGGCCTGCACGTTCTCGCAAACGTTCCAGTCCTGTCGGTTGACGATGTCCCAAAACTGCTCGACGTCGCTGGAGTCGAAGCTTGCCTTTGCCATCTCGCCGGGATGAAAGAGCAGGTCGCAGACGATGGTCGTCGCGGCGGGCCCTCGGGGCCAGAGCGAAAACGCCGCGACGTGGTCGGCGGCCAAGCTCAGCATGAAGTTCGGATAGATCAGCTCGCCTTTGTGGCGCACCTTTTCGTTGGCGCTCAGCGTCGCGAAAGGGGCGCGATTGCTTTTTCCGTCGGCGGTAAACGTCCAGGCGCCATCGCGATGCGGGATGCCGCCTTCCCAGTCCAGCTCTGCGCCGCCGCGCTGTTTGAAGGCGGGAACGATTCGGCATAACTCGGGGTGCACGCCCGCACAGTGGTAGCACTCGTTATAGTTTTCCAGCATGACTTTCCAATTGGCCGCGACCTCGTAACGCATCGAACGGCCTACCTTTAGCTCGGCCAAAGGATAACGGGTTAGGCGTTCGGGGATCGCGCCGAGCTGCGCTGCCAAACCCGCGCCAGTACGTTCGGCGTTCTCGGGCGACAGGTGGACGAAGACGAAGCCGCCCCACTCTTCCACGCCTACGCGATGCAAGCGGCGAGCCTCGGGTGGCACGGCTTGTTCCGCGACGAACGGCGATGCGACGAGCCGGCCGTCGAGCGCGTACGCCCACGAATGGTACGGGCAGCGAATCGCCCCACGCACCGTTCCCTCGCCACAGAGAAGCCGGCTGCCGCGATGGCGGCACAGGTTCAGGTGCGCTTTGATCGCGTCGCCGTCACGAATCAGGATGACGCTCTCGCCCCCGATATCGAGCACCCGATAGGCGCCGCTCCCGGCCAGCTGCTCGCCTCGACCAACGTAAAACCACTGATTCCAGAAGATGTCGCGCTGCTCGCGAGCATAAAACGCCGCATCCCAATACGCGGCGCGCGGAAGTGAGGGTTCAAGGACGAAATTTTCCGAAGGTTTCATCGCTCGATTTGCCAAAAAGCCAAATGAACTGCTGCCTAACAGGCGATTTCGTCAAACATCGGGGAACCCTTTGTCATGGAAACGTTCGTAAGGCCGAAGGTTGGCGCCGGCGCAAAGACGCTGGACGCTGTGTGGTACACGTCGCCCGAAGTCTTTGCCGCCGAACGGCAGCGGATTTTCGAGCGCGAGTGGATCTGCGTTGGGCGCGAAGAGTCACTGGCGAATAGCGGCGATTTCTTTACGACGGAACGCGCGGGTGAAAGCCTCATCGTCTCACGTGACGGCGACGGCGCCGTACACGCCTTCTTCAACGTTTGCCGCCATCGCGGCACGCGCATCTGCGAAAAAGATTCGGGCCGCTTTCAACGCTCGATTCAGTGCCCGTACCACGGCTGGACGTACGGCCTCGATGGCGCGCTGAAAGTCGCGCGCAATATGGCCGACGTGCCGGGGTTCGATCGCGACGAGTACCCGCTCAAAGAGGCCGCGGTTGCTCTCTGGGAAGGATTCATTTTCGTCAGGATCACGGAACCCGGCGATAGCGCGAGTTTTGAGAAGGCGTTTGCGCCGCTGATCGGACGTTTTGCGCGTTGGCACATCGGCGAGCTTCACACGGCGCGCAGCATCACGTACGAGCTTACGTGCAATTGGAAGCTCGTCTTTCTCAACTATTCCGAGTGCTACCATTGCCCGCTCGTGCATCCGCAGCTCGACAAGCTTTCGCCCTCCGACAGCGGGCGCAACGATCTTTCGGACGGGCCGTTCCTGGGCGGGTATTCGGAGCTGCGCCGGCCCGGGACGAGCCTCACGACCAGCGGTCGCAGCTCGCGCCCACCCTTGGGAACGGTTGGCGGCGCCGATCTCGATCGCGTCTACTACTACACGATTTTTCCGTCGCTGTTGTTGAGCACGCATCCCGACTACGTCATGGTCCATTACGTCAAACCGCTTGCCGTGGACCACACCCAAGTGATCTGCGCGTGGCTTTTCGATCCGCGCACGATGGCCCAGCCGGGCTTCGATCCGAGCGACGTGGCCGACTTCTGGGACGTCACGAACCGGCAGGACTGGCACGTCAACGAGCTGACGCAACTCGGATTGACTTCGCGCGCCTACTCTCCGGGACCGTACTCGGACTCCGAAGGTTTGCTGAGCGCGTTCGATCGCCACTACCGCGCGGTGATGGAGGCGTAGGGCAACGCTGGGACTCTTGCTCGCGGCCGGCGTCGCTTTCCCGTCCTTGCAAAGTCTCGCGTGGCGAAATACCGGGCCGGCGGTGGCCGGCGGGCGGGTGTCGGGCGTCGCCGGCACCGACGCGGACCGGAGCCTCTATTACTTCGGCGGCGCCGATGGCGGCGTGTGGAAAACGACCAATGGCGGATTGACGTGGGACAACCGCTGGCCGCGCAACGCGGCGGGTGCGATCGGCGCGATCGCCGTCGATCCGCAAAACGAGCGCGTCGTTTGGGTTGGAACCGGTGAGCCAAATCTCCGCAACGACGTCTCCTACGGCGACGGTATCTGGCTAACGCGTGACGGCGGCGCGAGTTGGCACAACGTCGGACTAAGGGACACGTGGGCAATCGCCCAGATCGTCATCGACCCCCACGATCCGCGGCGCGTTTGGGTCGCAGCGGTAGGCAATCCTTATCGAGACGGCTCCGCGCGCGGCGTTTATCGCACGACGGACGGAGGCCGCAGCTGGCAGCGCACGCTTTATCTCGGCCCGTCGAGCGGCGCCTCGGACATCGCGATCGACCCGCGCAACCCCAACGTCCTGTTCGCCGGGATCTGGCAGTTTCGCCGAATGCCTTGGAGCTTTAGCAGCGGCGGTCCGCGCGACGGCCTTTTCAAGTCGACCGACGGCGGCGTAACCTGGCGCAGGCTGCGCGGAAATGGTTTGCCGGTCGGGGCGACGGGGCGAATTGGAGTCGCTGTCGCGGGACCGCGCGTCTACGCTCTCATTCAATCAAAGGAAGGCGTGCTGTGGCGCTCGGATGACGGCGGCGCGCACTGGCGCGTGATGACGCGCGACACGTTGGTAAACCAGCGCCCGTTTTACATGAGCCGGCTTGCCGTCGATCCGTCCGATCCCGATCGCGTCTTCTTCTCCTCCGAAGATCTGATCGAAACCCTCGATGGCGGCAACACCTATCGTGACGTGCTGACCGCCGTTCATCAGGATCATCACGGACTGTGGATCTCGCGCGACGGGCGGCGCATCATCGAGGCCGACGACGGCGGCGCACCAATCTCGAACGATGGCGGTAAGACTTGGGATTGGCGATACAACGTCGCGATCGCACAGATCTACCACGTCGGCTACGACGAACAAAATCCGTATCACGTTTGCGGCGGACTTCAAGACAACGATTCGTATTGCGGGCCGTCCGACTCGCTGAGCCCGCTCGGCATCGAGAACGCGGACTGGCGCGACGTCGGCAACGACGGGGACGGCTCCTGGGTTTGGCCGCAGCCGGGCGATCCGTCGTCCATCTGGAACGTCGGCGTCAACGAGCTCAACGGTCAGCTCGGAATCTTCAACCTGAAGTCGCGTCAGAACTACGATATTTCGCCCGACGTTACGGACACCAATGGCCGCGCGCTCGCGGGACTCCCGTTTCGATCCAACTGGGAGGCTCCAATAGCGTTCTCCGCGTCCGGCAACGTCACGTACTATGGTGCGAACGTGCTGTTCGAGACGAGCGACCTCGGGCGCACTTGGAGGGCGATCAGTCCGGATCTCACGCGCAACGACCCTAGCAAACAGCGCGTCGCCGGCGGTCCCATCAACACCGACGTTTCCGGGGCGGAGTTCTACGACACGCTTTTCGACATCGCGCCGTCGCGACTCGACTCGCGTCGCATTTGGGTCGGGAGCGACGACGGCTTGGTGCAGCTCACGACGGACGCCGGCCCTACGGGTTCAGCGCCGGCTCACTGGCAAAACGTAACGCCTCCGGCTAATTTGGTGCCGCCGTGGGGGCGGATCGACACCATCGAAGCATCGAGCGCGGACGCGCGGCGCGCATACGTTGCCGTCGATCGCCACGTGATGGGCGATGCGCGACCGTACCTGCTGGTCACCGACGACTCCGGCGCAACGTGGCGCACGATCGTCAACGGCCTGCCGCGCGACCAATACGTACACGTGGTCCGCGAGGATCCACAGAACCCCGACGTGCTGTACGCGGGCCTGGAACAGGGCGTCTGGCTTTCACTCGATCGCGGCGCGCGCTGGCAGAGCCTGCAGCTGAACATGCCCGCGGTCGCGATCCACGACATGCGGATTCAGCCGCAACGACACGATCTTCTGGTGGCGACGCACGGGCGGGGATTTTGGATTCTCGACGATCTCGGCGCGATCGCCGGCTTGCGGAATGCGGTCAGTGCCGCCGTACCTGCGATTTTTCCGTTGCGAACCGCATACACGTGGTATCGCTGGTGGAAAAGCGCCTATGGAACGCATCCTGACGAATGCTGTTTGACGGCCGGATCGTATGGCGGCGAAGACCCGGCCGAAGGCGCGTCGATCACGTACTATCTTCCATCGGCGGCGCGAGCCTGGATCGAGGTCCGCAACGCCACGGGTGAGCGGATTCGCTGCCTCGACGCGCCCGGGGATGCCGGCGTCGCACGCACGGCCTGGGATGTCGCCGAAACCGCCCCGGTCCCATGGCTGCGCGCGCGCGAATGGAATCGCGGCGACGCCGGCCCCACCGTCGTGCCCGGACGGTATACCGTCCTGCTGCACGCTGGAGCCGCAACGACGCAGCAGACGCTCGAGGTCCGGCCCGATCCGCGAGCCGCGTGGACACAAGCCCAGTACGTCGCGCGCTATGAATTCGTGAAGTCGCTCGACGACGAGCTTTCGGCGATCGACGTGGCGCTCAATCGGCTCGACGGGTTGCCGCATGGCCGGGACGCCGAGAGCTCGTTCACGTCGGGGGTAGTGAACTCCGAAGATGATCAGCTCATGCCGGACCGGTTGCGCGAGCGGCTGACAATTTTGCAGGGGGTCATTGCGCTGTCGCAAGGGCCGCCGTTGCCGCCGCACTATCGCGAAGCCGCAGCAATCCACGCGGAACTCGAAACCGCAATGGCTTCGTACCGCGCCTTTCTAAGCGCGCACCGTTTGCCACCGGATGTCAGGACAGAGCCCTGTTCTGGTCCCCCTTCGACAGGCTCAGGATAACAATGAATATGAGATACGTCGCGCTCACTCTTATCATTGCGGGGACGCTCGCACTGCCGGCAAAGGCGGGAACGACCGGTGGCATCAGCGGCATCGTCGTCGAATACGGCACGTCGACGCCGATCGCCGGCGTATCGGTTAGCGTGACGAGCCCTTCACAAAGCGCGGCCACCGCGACCGACGCAAGGGGGCACTTCGCGTTCGTCTCGCTGGCCCCGGACGAGTACACGATCGCCCTGCAAAAGACCGGCTACGCCCCGATCTCGTACGCCGGCGTCGCCGTCTTTGCCGACGCGCAACAAACCCTAACGCTAACGCTGCGCATCGCACTCAAGACGATCGCGAACGTGACCTCGCGGAGCTCGTCGAGCCTCGTGCGCCCCGGCACCACCGCCGACCTCTACTCGGTGAACGCCGCGCAACAAGAGCGCACGGCCGTGTTGGGCGGGGGCGGTTCGCTCAACAGCGCGTACTCCGCGATTGCCTCCGTTCCGGGCGCCTACGTGCCCGCCAACCAGAACGGCTACCTCCAGGCCGTGCACGTGCGCGGCGGCGACGCATACGAGGTCGGTTACGAGTTCGACGGCATTCCGGTCAATCGCGCCTTCGATAATTTTCCGTCCGGATCGCTCTCCTCGCTCGGGCAACTCGAGCTGCAAGTCTATACCGGCGCCACACCGTCGAACGCCGAAGCGCAGGGGCTGGCTGGATTCGTCAATCAGGTCATCAAGACCGGAACCTTTCCCGGGTACGCAACCCTCAACGCCAGCGCCGGCACTCCAACCTTCTATCACAGTCTCAACGTCGAAGCCGGCGGCGCGACGCCCGACCGCAACTTCTCCTACTACGTGGGCATCGGCGGCTACAATCAGGACCACCGCTATATCGACCAGTTCGGCGGCGCGGCGTATACCAACGAGTTCGGGCAGCTCATCGGAAACTGCCCGGCGCCCAAAGCCCTAGGCTCGACTTTCCTTCCGTCCTGCTATACGAACGGATCGCCCAACGTCGGGCTCAACGGAACCCCCGGCTGGAGTCTCGGGCCCACCGGCTTCGGGACGATCAATGCCGCGAACGTCGCCACGCGCACCGCGGTGGCCAACTTCCACATCGCGATTCCGCACAAGAACGACGGGTTGCGTGACGACATTCAGCTGCTCTACGACAACGACGAGATTTTCACGACGTTTTTGAGCTCGGTCAACGACGAAGGCTACGCCAACTGGATCAATACCGTCGGCAGTTTCCCACCTTATTATCTCGACAGCTACCAATACCGCGGCAAGCTGGGATCCTTTCTGCCGGCCAACCTCACCGGTCTCGTGACGCCGTACCTATATCCGTCCTCGCCGCCGCACTCGCTATTTGGGCCGATTCCGGATCCGTACAACCAGCGCGATCGCGGATACAACGGGCAGGGCATCGTCAAACTTCAGTATCAAAAGAATTTCAGCTCCAGCGCGTTCTTGCGCCTCTACGGCTACACGTACTATTCCGATTGGATCGAAAACGGGCCGATGATGTCGCTTCAGCCGTACGCCTTCTACGATTCGGGTGACTACGAGATCAACAACCATACGCGCGGCCTCAGCCTCAGCTTCACCGATCAAATCAGCCCGCAGAACTTGGTCGAAGCGGAAGGCTCGTACACGACCGCGACCGGCGCACGAATCTATAACGAGCAAATGTTCGATTATGCCGACAGCTTTGCGGTGCTGGTCAATCCGAACAACCTCAACGGCGGCACGTGCTACGCGGTGAAGACCCGAAAAGGCGGTGAGTACACCCAAGCGACGACCTGCAGCGACGGTGGCGCCAGCGGCGTATCTTACGGGCTACTTCCAACCTTCGCGTCGCTTTCCGGCATCTATTCGGGCTCGGCCCCGCCCAGCGTCGCCGGCTTGAGCTGCGGCGGCGGCCCGTGCGCCTACTACGTCGTCGAAAACGGGCCGTATGGCTTGAACAACACGGTCACACCGTACTTTGCCGGTTATTCGATAACGGATCAGTGGCGCCCGAACGACCGGCTCTTTTTCAACGTCGGTATCCGTGTGGACAATTACGCTTTCGTCGGGGCGAATACCGCAACCGGCGTCGCGCGAGACTTCTGGTTCAACGCCTTCAATCAGGATACGTGTTACGACACCCAAACGCTGACCCTGGTCGACCGCAGCGCGCTGGTTGGCCGGAACGGTTGGAGCACGAACTCGCAGCAGCCGTGTTCGGCGTTCGGCAAACAGTACGTAAACGCAAACCTGCAGAACACGCCGGCCAGCTTCGACTACAACATTCCGCAGCCGCGCCTGGGGGCGACGTACACGATCGATCCGGACACGGTCGTCCGGGCAAGTTACGGCCGATACAACGAGCAACCGAGCTCTGCTTACGAGCAGTATAACGGGCTCCAGCAGAACCTCCCCGACGCGCTGGCGCAGTTCTACTCGTTAGGCTTTACGAGCCCGGGGCACGCCGTCGCGCCGTCGGTTTCCTACAACAGCGACCTTTCGATCGAACACCATTTCAAGGGAACCGACATGTCGTTCAAGCTTACGCCGTTTCTGCGACAGACCCAAGACCAGGTCGAAAATTTTTACATCAACTACGTGACGGGGCTAACGTCGGGGCTCAACGCCGGCAACCAAACCTCTTCGGGGTTCGAGTTCCAGTTCGACAAGGGCGACTTCAGCCGAAACGGCTTCGCGGGCCAACTCTCCTTCGCGTACACGTACGCGACCGTTAAGTACAGTACGCTTCCGAATGGAACGACGGTGCTTTCGCCGATCAACGCCGGCATCTCGGGGTACAACGCGTACACGAAAGCCTGCGCTCGGGGCGGGAGCGAGTACGGTAAGCGGCAGTTCGGACAACTGATGTGCGGCGCGACCAGCGACGGGAAACCGCCGGCTCCCTGTTACACGCCCGGCGGCAATCCGGATCCCAGCTGCAGCGCGCGCGATATCGCGAATCCCTACTGGCGCTCTCCCGCGTTTTCGCTCTTCGACCCGACGGCGGCGTATCTGCCGTTTTCGATCTTTCCGGGCCCGATCGGATCGGGCGTCAACGCTTACAACTATCCTTACGTTGCGACGCTGCTGCTCAACTACAAGCACGATCGGCTAACGATCACGCCGTCGTTTCAATTCGTCGCCGGCAACCGCTACGGCGCGCCGCTGACGACGCCCGGCATCGATCCGGCGGCCGGCTGCGGCAGACCGTTGCCCGGCTCGACCGCCGGGGATCCGCGCTATCCCTACGGCGCCGGCGGCGGCGGCCCGTTCAACGCCAATAACTCCGGCTGCGCCGCAACGCTCTCCATCCCCGACCCCTACACCGGACAGTTCGACGCCATCGGCGCCTTCCGCGAACCGGCGCAACTCTTGGCGCACTTGCAGATCGGCTACGAGCTTTCACCGCGCGTGAGCCTGTCCGTGACGCTGGCGAACTTGCTGCAGACGTGCTTCGGGGGCCAGCACACGGCGTTCACGTATTATTGGAGCAATCAAACGTGTCTCTACACCAACCTCATCGGCGGCCCGACGACGCCGCCGGTCGGAAACGCCTACAATCCCGGTGCAAACGTGCAAACGTTCCTGCGCTATCCGTACGAGCCGTATTTCGGGACATATAACGATCAGACGAGCTCGCTCAGCGAGCCGTTCAACGCCTATTTTACCGTCAGGGTAAAGATCTAAATGGCCAAATACGATGCGATCGTAATCGGCGGTGGTCACAACGGGCTCGTGACCGCCTGCTACCTCGCGCGTGCCGGGTGGCGCGTGCTCGTGCTGGAACGCCGCTACATCGTGGGCGGCGCGTGCGTGAGCGAGGAAATTTTTCCGGGATTCAAAGTTTCCACCGCGGCGTACGTCAACAGTCTCTTTCGTCCGGAGATCATCGAGGATTTGCGCCTGCACGAGTTCGGATTCGAAACGATCGAACGCAATCCGGCCTCTTTTTCGCCCTTTTTAGACGGGCGATATTTGATGCTCGGCGCGGGCGGCGCCAGAGACGTCGAGGAGATCGCGAAGTTCAGCCGGCGCGACGCGGAAAACTATCCGAAGTACGAAGCGATGCTCGAACGAGTAGCCTCGGTCGTCGAGCCGTCGCTGACCCAAATTCCGCCGAACCTCCTTCACCCGACTCTCGGGCAGCTGCTCCAAGCCGGCAAAATGGGGCGCGCGTTGCAGCGGCTCGGGCCCGGCATGGGCGAAGCGATCGAAGTCTTGACCGGAGCGGCGCGGCCGATTCTGGACCGCTGGTTCGAATCCGAAGAGCTCAAAGGTACGATCGCCACCGATGCGATCATCGGAGCGTTCATGGCGCCCTCGATGCCGGGCACGGCGTACGTCCTGTTTCACCACGTCATGGGCGAGACCAACGGCAAACGCGGCGTGTGGAGCTACGTACGCGGCGGTATGGGTGGCTTGACGCAAGCGCTCGCGGCCGCGGCAAAGGCACTCGGGGTCGAGATCCGCACGGATGCTGAGGTTGCGAAGATCTTCACGCGCAACGGACGCGTCGGCGGCGTTGCGCTGACCAACGGCGACGAGTTCGAGGCGAAACGCGTGGCCAGCGGTGTGGATTGCCACGTAACCTTCGAGAAGCTGCTCGACGCGCGGGAACTTGCTCCGGAGTTCCGGGACGCCGTCGCAAGGATATCCTACAGCAGCGCGTCGTGCAAGATCAACGTCGCTTTGGAGCGGCTCCCCAGCTTCAGTGCGCTTCCGGGCCACGACCCCGGGCCGCAGCATTTCGGCACCGTGCACCTGTGTCCGGATCAGGATTTCATCGAGCGCGCCTACGACGACGCAAAATACGGTGGCTTCTCGCGCGACCCGGTCGTCGAATGCACGATGCCCTCATCGCTCGATCCCTCGATCGTTCCGCCGGGCAAGCACCTCATGTCCATGTTCACGCAATACGCTCCCTATCGTCTCAACGACGGGCCTTGGACGGATGCGCTCCGCAACGAATACGCCGACCGTTGCTTCGATATCGTCGAACGGTACGCGCCGGGCTTCAAGGCTTCGGTGATCGACCGGCAGATTCTCACGCCCGTGGACTTAGAGGCGACCTTTGGCCTGACGGGGGGCAGCATCTTTCAGGGCGCGATGCCGTTGCATCAGCTGTTTGCGTTTCGCCCCGTTCCCGGTTTCGCAAGCTATGCGACGCCGATTCGAGGCCTCTATCTCTGCGGCGCCGCCGCGCACCCGGGCGGCGGCGTGATGGGCGCCGCCGGCTGGAACGCCGCGCGCGTGATGCTGCAACGATAAATAGCCTTCGCGGCTGCCATTTCGGGATAGCCACCCCGACGCGGCGGCGGCTACACTATGAGTAGCGCCGTGCGCGGCCGCGGTCGCCTTATTAAGAACAGACTACGAAGGAGCTCGAGTAATGCAACGTCTTGCTATTTCATTATTGTGCGGTTTCGCCATCGCGACGCTATCGGTCGCGTCGGCGGTAGCGAGTCCGCCAAACCTAACCGGGACCTGGAGCGTTCAGCAAACGGGCCTCAACGGTGGCTCGACCTCGACGATCACGTTGAGCCAGTCCGGCATGGGCGTCGTCGGCAGTAACGCGGCCAATGGGAACGGATTTACCGGGACCTTTGTCACCGACACACAGATCAACGGCAAATGGCACGGTCCCAGCGGCGCCGGATGGCTAACGGTGTATGCCAGCGCTAATGGTCATAGCTTCAACGGTACCTGGGGCTACAACGGGCGCGCCGCAAACGGATCGTTCGTCGGCAACAAGATCCTGCCACCGTCGCCGATCACCGCTGCTGGTTCTTGGCACGTAACGGGTGCCGGCGGACCGTCGGGATTCATCGGGTTGATGCGCTGCACGCAGTCTGGTCCCTCAGTCGTTTGCCACGCCGGCCTGATACTGATCAACGGTAAGTTCCGCACGAAGGATAAGGTACGCGCAACCTGGACTGGTCCGAACGGTTCGGGATGGTTCTCGTTCTGGTTCAACGGCGACAACAATAGCTTCAACGGCACGTGGGGTAACGGGAAAGATACGACGCCGGCCGTCGGTCGCGTCGTCGGCCAACGCTCGCTCGGAGGCTAATAGTCAGAGATAAGGACGGTCGCAGAGGCCGGAACCACGGTTCCGGCCTCTATCACGAGCGGCCAATACCGCGATGGTAGTCAGGCTATCCTCCGTCGCCGTCGTCGTCCTCGCAGGAGTGCCGCTGCTGGTTCGTGCCAACGCTCTTGGCGACACCGCGCCTTCACCTTCGCCGCTGCCGTCACCGAGCCGGGCCGCCCCCGCGCCGTACGTCTCCGCTGAGGAAGAGGTGTCGCCGACCTACGACGACACGAAGGGCTCGAGCACGGTGCTGAACCTGCGCGCGCAAATCCCGTTTGTGGGCGCCGGCCTGCAGCAGGTATTTCGAATAAGACTTCCGATCGTCACGTCCGCCCCTCAAACGGCAATCACGGGAGCCGGCGACATCGGGCTCTTTGACCTCGCCGTTTTGAGTACGCCGCGCGGCCGCTGGTTGGGAGGAGCGACCATCCGCATTCCCTCGGCCCAGAACGACTCGCTCGGATCGGGAAAATACTCCATCGGCCCGGCTCTCGGCTATGAAACGCGCCAAGGAGCGTGGACGCTAGGCTTCTTCAATCAAAATTTCTTCTCGGTTATCGGCCCAAGCTCGCGATCGGCGGTCGGACAAACAAAGATCGAACCAACCGCCGCTTACACATTGCCCCGAGGCTGGTCGATCGGCACGTCGACCATGGGCTTTACCTACGATTGGGTTCGCAACGCATGGACCGAGGTGCCAATCGGCCTGCGCATCGACAAGGTTTTTCGAAACGCGCTGCGCCCGATCGATGCATACGTCGAGTTTGAAAAGAACCTCGCCGCCGTCGCAGGCGTTCCGAGCTGGACCTTCCGCGCTGCCCTGAAGTGGACGTTCTCTCAAGCCGAGCCGGCGAACTCCGGCTCCCCGTAGATCAGCGCCGTTTTAGTCGTGCCGTCGAAAAGCCACTCTTGCAGAGGGGCCTGAAGAGCTTTGAAAAATTCGTCTGCGGCTTCGTGCGCCTTCTGCTGCTTACCCGCTTCGCCTTTCATGTGATACGACCAGCCGAATTCTGCGACGAGCACGTGGAAGGAGTCGACCGTGGGCCGCGTCCATACGGCCAGATCCGCGTGCGCGACTGCATCCTTTCCAAAATTGTAGGATCCCAGTCGGGCACCGATCTCGAATACCCGGGCGTTGTTCACCGCGGAAACGGTGGCCTCCGGATCGAGTTCGAGCGCCTTGAGGCCGGGGAAAATCTCGACGATTCTCGACATGGTCTGCTGAAAGTTCACCACCGGGTAGAACCCGATCAAATTGTTTGAAAAAATGCTCTTGATCGAGCCTGGCTTTTCGCCGCGAATGATTTCCTCTTTGAACTTATATCGCGTGTCGAGATCTTTTATCGTTGTATCGACGTTGAAATCCGCCGATTCGCGAAAATCGGGCGAGCGGCGCTTAAACGTCACCTCCCACGTCTCGTCGGGCCAACCGCTCGAGCGATCGCGGCGCAGCCGCAGGATGACGTGCTTGCGGCGAAACACGGCGTCCGGCGTATCGAAGAACTGCACTTCGCGCATCTCGGAGTCGACTCGATCGAACGCCTCATACTCCACTTCGGCTTTGCGAGAGATCTTCGCGAGGTTCTTGTTGAAATCCAGGACGGCGCGTTTGGTGGGGAAGAGCCCCGGCTTCAGAAGAAGTTTAAATTCCCGTGCGGTGATAACACTTGCCATGAGTCAATCGTACCGCGTCGTCGCGCCGGCGCGTATCCCAAAACGGCAAAGTCGATGTTTAGCACGACGTCGCGCAGGTCGAACAAAGCGCCACTCTGGAAAGACACGGGGTCCGGTCCCACGAACGCCCGTTCGCACGATACTCGGACGCTACCGCGGGGGAAACTGTATGCCGGTGTCCTGGCTAGACCGCCGCAGCCTGCCACGGCCCGTAAGCCATGGCGAGCGTCGTGACACTCGTGGGCGCCGGTAGCATCGACGAGTCCGCCCTGCGGCATCCGCTCGAGCGGCCGATATTCATCGCGTCGGTGGCCTTCAATTTCGTTCTGATGGGTCTCGCACTCACCTTGATCTTCTACGAGCCTGCCTGGATCAAGACGCATCCGCTCCTGAACAAAGAGCTGACCTTTTTCCGCGCTCTAGCCATCACCGCACTCATCGGCATACCGCTGCTCGTGCTGAATCGCAACCGCCGCGAAGCGTCCATTCGCGGCAACTCAGTTCGCCTTTCCAACGAGCAGTTTCCAGAGATTTATGCGATTCTTCAATCCCACTGCCAAAAGCTTGGCATGACCGAATTGCCCGAGCTCTTTCTCACGGGGGCCAGTATTCAGCCATTCTCCGAAACTTTTTCCTCCTGGCACGAGAGGTACATCGTCATTCATCAGATCATTTTTGATATTGATGACCGAAAGACCATGGACGTCATTTCGTTCCTTCTGGGGCACGAACTTGGAGCGATCCGGCTCAACCACACGGCCGTGTGGAACGAAATGCTGCTCACGTACATTTCAGCGCTCAAGGTGTTTCGCAATCCCCTCGAGCGGGTTCGCACCTACTCGCGCGATCGCTACGGCGCCGCGCTGTCACCCACGGGTTTTCGCGGCGTGCTCATCAGCGCCACGGGCCGCCGTCTGATGGATCACGTCAACGTCGAAGAGTACTTCCGGCAGGCGCGTACGTACGGAGGCTTGTGGGCGAACGTCAACATTTTTTTTGAGCCCAAGCCGCAAGTATTGATGCGCCTCAAGCAGCTTCGCGCTGCGGGCTATACGTACAAACCGCGCGAAGAGCTCACCGAAACGAGGAAGGTTTAAATGCATAACTGTACCGATTGTGGGCGCCTGATCGACAACGACTTTGAAGGGCGCGCCTTGTGCGAAGATTGCGAACGCAAGCGCAATGAATCCCAGGACGAGCGCCGTCATGAAGGCGACGAAAATCACGGTAAGTAAGAAAAGCGGCTCGTATGCACGGTTGGGGCGCCTGGGGTGCAAGCTGGTTCTGGAGCCTCGTGCTCGTCGCAATCACGATTGCGATCCACGCGGCGGGCGTTGTTTTGATCGCCAATGCGATCGAACGGATCAAGGCCAACCTGATCCGCAGAGGACTTACGTATCTGGACGAAGCGCCTGGAACGATCGGCCTCATGGTCGCGGTCGCCCTGTCGTTGGGGGTCTTGCACGCGGTCGAGTCGCTGCTGTGGGCGATTGTCTACGTATGGCTCGGCGCACTCCCCTCTCCCGCCGATGCGACGCTTTATTCGGTCGACTCGATGACGACGCGCGGCGCGTCAGGACTGCAGCTGGACCGGCAGTGGCGCATGATGGGTGCCACCGAGGCCGGCGACGGGATGCTCCTCTTCGGCATCAGCACGGCGTTTTTGTTCTACGTGATGCAGCGGCTTTGGATGCAGCGGCTGTTGAAAAGCGACGCCCGCGGTACTAGTTAACCTCGATTAGCGCGCCTTGGTCCGGCGCTCGACGACCGGACGTATCGCTTCGATCGCCGTGGCCGCCGCAATTGCCGAAAGCGCGCCGATTAACACGAGTATAATGTCGCGCTGCTCTTGCGCCGTGACGTCGACCCATTCGACGGAAACGATGTCGTCGCCGGAATAAACCATCCGCGTCCTGTCGCCACCGAGCGGCGTTTGCAGACCACCGGAAAAGCGCAAGTCGTCAACGTCCTCGAGCGCGGACACGTCCAGAAGAACCGCCCCGCCTGGCCCGGTGTGGGCGCGAATCGTTATCGCTCGTTCGGTAAAGGTTGGCGCCATAGCCAGCGGGCGCGAGAGTTTGCAAACGATCCCGCCTCGGTGGTCGGGGGCACGGGTAAGAGCGACGTGCATGCGATCGGGAATCGGAATGAAGACGTCATTGCGACGGCCCTGAATCGGGATCGGCGAAAGCGCTGAGGCCTCTTCCGCGCCGACGAGGAACGCCGCGGGTGCTCCTCGTTCATCCGGCAACGAGCCGCACGAAATGGAGCCCGGATCCACTCCGCCAACGGCAATCGATCGCATCGTCGGCGTGACCAAGAACAGCATGTGGGCCCGACTCGTCAGCGCGGCTTCGGCGAAGCGGTGCCTCTCGCTGCGGAGGGCCGTCAGGCTGAGAGTGAGCCGCTCGTATTGAAACGGCGGTCGCTCATCGAAGATAAGAGTCAGGACGGGCCTTGCGCCGTGATTGACATGGGTTATCCAACGCGTTAGCTGCCAGGCGATCAGCGCGACGGCCAATGCCAGCAGCAGCCACAGATTTCTCTGCCAGCGCATCCGTTGATTGCGTTACCGAAGCGCGATGGCGCCGACGACGGCCCCGCTCAGGACCAGGAGCGCGGGATTGATTTTGGTGCGTAACGTCGCCGCAAATACGGCTAACGCGACGGCTGCGGTGATCCAGTTCGTTATCGCGCCTTTACCCAGCGTAACGGTGCCGGCAACGGCGAGGCCGATCGCAACGGGAGCAAGCCCGAGTTGAATCGACGTCCGCCAGGGCCAGTTTGCGAGTTTGTTCCAGATCCTTCCGACGCCGAAGGTGAGCAATCCGGTCGGCACAAAAAACGCCAAGGCGGCGATCAAGGCACCGGTGAGTCCGCTAACGCGCTCTCCGATGGCCGCGACCATCATCATATTCGGACCCGGCGCCATCTGACCGACACTGTAGACGTGGATAAGCTGCGGGTACGTTAACCAATGGTGGACGTCAACGACCAACGTCTTCATTTCCGGAAACGCGGCCATGCCGCCGCCTACCGTAAGCAGCGACAGATATCCGAAGGCGCGGGCTAGCGCAGGGAGCTGATCCACTCGCTCAACTGCTCCTTCTGCCGTTCCCTCCCCGGCCGGTTCGTGAAGATCGCCATTGCACCGACTACAACCAAAACAACTGGCACGGACACTTTGAAATGGTTTACGGCCAAGACCGCGACCAAGATGAAGAGGGCATCGTAAAACCCTCTCACCGATTTCTTGCCGATCTGAAACCACGTGGCGGCGATGAGGCCGACGGCGGCCGCCGCGACGCCTTTCAGCATCGCCGTGACGAGCGGACGATCGCCGTTGTGGGAGTATAGGATTCCCGCGATCGTCATGAAGATGAACCCGGGCAGGCACATTCCAATGAGCGCAGCGACCGAGCCGACCGTTCCACGCACGCGGTCGCCGGCGAGAATCGCCATATTGGTCGCGTTGAGACCGGGAAGCGTATTGCTGATCGACATCAGCTCGAGGAAATGCTTGTCGTCCAGCCACTTCTTCTTCCCGACCAACGCGCTACGAAGATAAGCAACGACCCCTCCACCGAAGCTCGTCGCTCCGATGATGAGGAACGTCATGAAGACGTCGAGTACCGACGGCAGCTCCTTGGAGGCAACCGCCGGAGCGGACGCCGAGGGCTTCGCGCTTTCAGTCAAGGTGACTCTATCCTAGCATCCAGCCGCGCGCGGAAAGGCTCCGAAAAACGCAAAAACGGGCCCGACCCCCTATGAGCCGGCCAAATACGCGACGTAGATGATGGCAAAGAGGCCGTCTATCGCGGCGATCGCGGTCATAGCCGTCGTTCGCTTCAAGGGGCCAAAGAACACCAGTATGCCGATGGCAAACTTTTCAAGGGCCGCCGCCGTCAGCGCGGGAGCGCGAAGGCTCGGGACGTACGCGGCGCATACAATCAACCCGCCTACCGCGAAGATCAGCACACCCCAGTGCCGGACGAAGAAAACCGTCGGAGCGGCGCCATCGCCAACTCCAAAAGCAATCCGTAAGAGTTGAATGGGAAGCAGCAGCGCCGTTAATCCACCGGCTGCGGTAACGATTCCTGAAAAGACGAGAATCGAGCCGATCGAGGGCGCGGGCGTCATTTGTCGTCGAGTTCGGTTTTGAGTCCCTCGCCGAGCGTGTGCCGGGCCTTCTCGCCCGCGCGTAGCTCGGCGGGTTCCCACGGCTCCCACTCCTCCCAGCCCAGCGCCTGCGACGCGAGGCGGAAACCGAAGCCGACAACAAAGGCAATCGCCGTCGATGTGATTACCGGCAATCCAAACGCCTGCAGACAAACGACGTAGGCTATTCCCGTCAGCACCGCGGCGGTAACGAAGAATTCGCCTCGAACCAGCTGCTTCGGCACGACCAGACAGGCGCCGTCGATGATCCAGCGCCCCGCGGTTGTGGCAATGACGCCGATGACGACCGCGGCCGCATAACCCAGGTGGGCGTCGAGCGCGGCCTGTGCGCCGACGATCGCGTACCATGGCAGCGAGAAGGCCGTCATGAACTGAAACAGGCCGTCTTTGAAGCGTTGCTCGGAGTTGTAATCGATGAGCAACGCCAGGCCGGCGGCCGCGAAGCACGCTACGATGTACCATGGGTTCTGCAGCGGCGAGGGGACCTTATTGACCAGAACGTCGCGCACGATACCGCCGCCGATGCCACCCGCGTAGGCGAGAATGATGATTCCGGCCACGGTGAAATGTCGGTAGTGATCCGGACGGCGCGCCAAGAGCGCACCGTTGAACGCGTTGGTGGTAGCGGCGATCAGACTGAGGTATCCGATCGTCCCGAGCGCCAGTAGTCCGTACTGGGGCGAGAATATCAGCGGCGTCATGCAGACCTCGTACGCTTGAAATAGACGCGCACAGGAAGACTGAGAATGAACGTGATCACGAAATACGCGAAAACCGTCGGAAGGACGAGGCTGTCTTTAAAAATTGCCTGAGTCCCGATCAGGACGCACAAACCGATGTTGCGCATGAGGGTCGCGATCGCTAGGGTCCTGCGATATTTGCCGTCGGGGCCGCCGAAGAGCCACCCCAGCAGGATCGAGAAAACGCCGATCGCAGCGATCAGGAAGAAATGTCCCTGTCCGTAGACGGACGACACGGAGCCGACGATGGTTTTGAAAATCACTACGACGAGCACGAGTCCCGCTAGCAAAAACAGGACGTGCAAGACTTTTACTACCTTTTCGGCCGCGGCCGGCGCCAGGCGCGGGGCAATCAAGGCACCCAGAAGCAACGGCACGAGTTGAAACGCCACGAGCGTCGTTAGAAATTTTAGCGCCGGCACCGGCGGCACGGGGGCCGATGGAATGATGAGCGCGATGAGTGCGATGGTGAGCGGAATGGTGATTACTGAAAGCGCCGTGAAACAGAACGCAATTGTGATGGCAAACGAGAGGCTCCCGCCTCCCGCTCGACCAGCGGAGTTGACGAGAAACGGGACGCCGGGGGCCATCGACATCAAGACGATTCCAATGGCGACTCCACGCTCGACGTGAAAGAACTGGACGAGCAAAATCGCAAACAAGGGCACCAACACGAAATTTGCCAAGAACGCGCGCCCTAACAACCCGTAGTGGCGCAGCGTCTCGACCAGGCGCTGCCGATCGACCTGCAGCCCGGCGCCGATCATGGTCGAAACGATCATGATCAGCGCGAGGACCTTCGCGAGTGCCATGCAGCCTGCGGGTCCTTATTGGCCCGCGTGCGACGCGATCGCCTTTTCGACTTGCGCTTTCACCGCCTCCATGTTGAACGACGCACCCTTCTGCATCGGTGGGAACTCGATGAAGCTCTGAGCGCCACGCCCGACGACCTCCTGCACCAAAACAAAACGCCAGAACTCGTACGCGAACCAATTGTAATATGCGAGCGAGCCACCCACCCCGGTACGTTCGAATGGATCGAGCCGCAGGTTGACGAGGATCGGCCAATCGACCTTGACGGTGCCCCCAAGCCAGCCGCCCGGCTGATCGATGAACCGGTACTTGTAGTCATTGTAACGAACCGCGCCGAGCGTTCCCTCCGCGAAATAGAAGATCTCGTGGCGATTCGAGGGCCCCTTTCCGGTGATTAGGTTCGTTTGATCGTAGCCGTCGAGATGGACCTTATACGTCCGGTCGCCGAGCTGCTTACCGGTTTTGAGCTCGTCGGCAATGTTCGGGTTGCCCGCGGCAGCAACGAACGTCGGGAACCAATCCAACCCCGAGATGATGCCGTTCTCAACCTTACCGGCTGGGATCTTGCCCGGCCAGCGAGCGACGCAAGGCGCGCGGAATCCGCCTTCGAGCACCGTCCCCTTCCCGCCCGCAAACGGCGTCTGTCCGCCATCCGGCCAGGTGAAGTTTTCCGTGCCGTTGTCCGTCGTGAAAACGACGATCGTGTTGTCGTCGAGGCCGTCGTCCTTGAGCTTTTTCATCAGCGCGCCGACGATGTCGTCGAGCTGCGCCATGCCGGCCTCGGAGATCGACCAGCCGTTCTCCGACGTGCGCATCTTCTCGTATTTTTCCGAGAGATGCGTCACCACGTGCATGCGCGTCGGGTTGAGCCAACAGAAGAACGGCTTGCCGCTCGCCTTCGCTCCATCGATGAACTTAAAAGCAAGCGCTAGGATTTCGTCATCTACGGTCTCCATCCGATCGGGATAAAGCGTACCAGCGTCTTCGATCCGCTGCTTGCCGATTTTACCCCAGCGTGGCTGGACGGTAGGATCGTCGGTATCAGTGGCCCAGCTGTGTACCATGTTGCGGGGCCCGATCTTATCCTTGAGCGCCTGCGGATAGTTGGGATGCGCTGGGTCCTCCATTGCATCGAGGTGATACAGGTAGCCAAAAAACTCGTCGAACCCGTGAAGAGTTGGCAAATACTCGTTGAGATCGCCCAGATGGTTTTTGCCAAATTGCCCGGTCGCATAACCCATCGAACGCAGGGCCGTAGCAATCGTCGGCGCTTCGGCCGGCATTCCAACCTTCGCACCCGCCTGACCGACGGTCGTCAAGCCGGTCCTAATCGGCAGCTGACCGGTGATGAAATTCGCGCGGCCCGCCGTGCAACTCGCCTCGGCGTAGTAGTCCGTAAATCGCATTCCCTCGGCCGCCAGCCGATCGAGATTCGGCGTTCGGCTTGCCATCATGCCCTGGTGATAGCATCCTAAATTGAACCAGCCGATATCGTCGGCCATGATCGTGACGATATTCGGTTGCTTTTGCGCCGCAGCCATTTTGGACTTCCTCTCTGCGCCGTACGCGCTTTCCCAAGCGTTGTTCCACCCCGCCGTCCCCCGATGATAGCGTGCGCCACCGAACTTTTCTTATCCCAAAAACGAAAAGAGCGATAATGGGATGGCCAGGAGGTACGAATCGCCGCCCAGCCTGAAATAGTGAGCGTGTCAGGCACGGGGTCGGACGTACGGGCAGCGGGATGAAAGCCGCACGCGTCCGTGGCCGCGACTGGGGTGAAAGCATAGCGCTGGTGGTCGGGCTGGCGCTTTACGTGGGTCTGCCTAACCGATATACGATCGGGGGCCCCGCATTGACCCTGGCGCTCGGCGTCGTTCTGGCGCTAACCTGTGTGCTCTCGATCGTCTGGACGATCGGCGGGAAACGAAAGTGGACCCGAACGCTCATGACGATCGCCGCTGCCGCATTAGCGCTGGGCGTCGTGACCTCGATGATCAAGGTCGTCTATTTGGTTATTTATCGCGCGCACGACATCTCGGGTACGCGTTTGATGGAAACGGCACTGGCGATCTGGATCGGCAACGTCATCGTTTTCGCGATCGCCTACCATTGGATTGGAGAGGAGGAGTTCGTCTTTCCTCGCGCTGCGGGTCCGGCCAAGCCGCTCGTCTTTCTCGACTATGTATTTCTCTCGTTTACGACGTCGACGGCGTTCAGTCCGACCGATACTCCTCCGCTGACAACCCGAGCGCGCATGTGCATGATGCTCGAAGCCGCGGTTTCGCTCGCAACGATCGCGATCGCCGCGGCCCGCGCGGTCAATATTCTCTCTTAAAGTTTCCGCGTTGTCATAAGGAGTCGCTCGCATCAGTAGACGAATAGCGCCCGGACTCGGGCCGGGCCTCGTTTCAGGTGCGTCCGACGCCGACCCGACGACGGTGGCAAGCCTTGCCGTCGTCGGTGCCGCCACGGGATACACGTTATCCTGGCTGGTTCTGCTGCTACTACCGATGATCGCCGTGGTCCAAGCGATCGCCGCGACGATTGGTGCGATTTGCCCGACGAGTATTCAAGGTGCGATCCGCCGCCATTACGGTTTAGCATGGGCATTGGCGGCGCTCGTTGCCGTTGTGGCGGTCAACCTGATGACCCTGACTGCAGACCTCGAGGCCGCATCGGAGTCTCTGAAGCTCCTCACCGGCGTGCCGCGAGCGTACTTCGTACTCCCCTTCTCCGGCGTCGTCGCATGGCTACTGATCTCGCGATCCTACTTGCGCGTCGAGCGCCTTCTCTCGTTCCTGCCGTTCATCTTCGTTTGCTACGGGATAAGCGCCGTGCTTGCAAAGCCCGATTGGGGCGCGCTCGCACATTCGCTCGTTTTCCCGCGCTTCCAATTCACGCTTCCGGTTGCGACGGGAGCGCTCGCGCTCCTAGGAACGACGTTGACAAGTTATGTCTACTACTGGGAGTCAATCGGGGCTTCTCAGCGTCGCACGTCGCCACCAAAACTGCGTTTGGCGAAGGCCGACGCCGCTTGGGGAGCACTTGCACCCGGAATATGCTTTCTCTTCATTCTGGTTGCCACTGCAGCGACGCTCGGTGCAAACCACATGCGAGTTGATACGGCCACGGACGCCGCCGCCGCGCTCAAGCCCCTCGCGGGCGAGTGGGCGACGGCACTCTTCGCGATCGGATTGCTTGCCTCTGCCGCTATAGCGATTCCCGTTCTCGCGGGCACAAGCGCCTACGTCGTGACGCAAACGTTCGGTTGGCGCGGAAGTCTCGACGCTCAGTTCGGGGACGCACCTCGATTCTATGGGATCCTGCTCGGGGCGCTTGCGATATCGGCAGCCTTTGCATTTGTTGGGTTCTCGCCGATCGCGCTGCTCTACTGGGCTTCCGTGGCCGGCGGTTTGGCGACCCCCCTCACCCTCTGGTTTCTCATCGCGATTGCGCAAAACCGTGCCATCATGGGCGAGAACCACATACGAGGTTGGCTCGCCGTCGCCGGTTGGATGGTAACCGCCATAGTGACCGCCTCGTGCGCCACTTTTCTCGCCGTTAGTGCTTTTTCGGGATAGAGGCCGGAAGGCCGATGCGGTATATTTCTATTCTAATTGAAGCTGCGACGGCTTCGAACGCTCTATCTTTGTTATGAACCTATTCTCGGATCTAGCTGCTTACAGTCAAGAGACGCAAAGCGTCGTAAGAAAGGCTTAGGAAAATGCCCGCCAAGAAACCAAATATCCTCATCCTCTGGGGCGACGACGTCGGCATCTGGAATATTAGCAAATTCAGCCACGGAATGATGGGCTACCGCACGCCCAACATCGACCGTGTGGCCGATGAAGGCGGCCTCTTCACCGACTACTATTCGCAGCAGAGCTGCACGGCCGGACGCGCGTGCTTCATAGCCGGGCAGAATCCGATCCGCACGGGCCTTACCAAGGTCGGTATGCCCGGCGCGACCGTCGGCCTTCAGCCGGAAGATCCAACCATCGCCGAGTTGCTCAAGCCGCAAGGCTACGCCACGGGCCAGTTCGGCAAAAACCACCTCGGCGACCGCAACGAGTTCCTTCCAACCGTGCACGGCTTCGATGAGTTCTTCGGCAACCTCTATCACCTCAACGCCGAGGAAGAGCCCGAGTTGCCGGACTATCCGAAGGATCCAAAGTTCAAGGAGATGTTCGGGCCGCGCGGAGTGCTGCACTGCAAAGCGACCGATAAAGATGATGCGACCGTCGACCCACGCTGGGGACGCGTCGGGAAGCAGACGATTGTCGACACGGGCCCCCTCACGAAGAAACGGATGGAGACCGTCGACGAGGAGATCACGAGCCGCGCCCTGGCGTGGATGGAAACGCAGGCCAAGGCCGACAAGCCGTTCTTCCTTTGGTACAACGCCACGGCCATGCACTTCCGGTCGCACGTCGCCGAAAAGAACATCGGCAAGAGCGGCCAGGACCCTTATAGCGACCGTATGGTCGTGCACGACGAGCAGATTGGCATGATGCTCGACAAGCTCGATGAGCTCGGTATCGCCGATAACACGATCGTCATGTACTCCACCGACAACGGTCCGGAGAACGACACCTGGCCGGACGGTGCCAACACGCCATTCCGGGGCCAGAAGGACTCGAACTGGGAGGGCGGCTGGCGCGTCCCGTGCTTCATCCGCTGGCCAGGCACGATCAAACCCGGATCGGTATTCAACGGCATCGTCTCTCATATCGACATGTTCCCGACGTTGCTGGCCGCCGCCGGGAATCCGGACGTTACCAAGCAGCTCTTCGACGGCTGCACGGTCGGCGACAAGAAGTTCCACGTTCATCTCGACGGGTACAATCAGATCCCGTATTTCTCGGGCCAGGCGAAAGAAAGCCCGAGAAACGCAATTATGTATTTCAGCGACGACGGCGACGTCATCGCCGTTAGGGTAGGGGACTGGAAGTTCAATCTGTCGGTGCAGCGCGCCAATCAGATGAACCAATGGGCCGAACCGTTCGTGAAACTGCGCTTGCCGCATATCGTGAGCCTGCGGCGCGACCCCTTCGAAAGGGCCGACTTCAACTCGAACACCTACTGGGACTGGATGGTCGACCACGCACCCCAGCTGTACATGATGCAGGCGGTGGTGGCGTCGGAGATCGACAACTTCATCAAGTTCCCGCCGCGGCAAAAACCGGCCTCGTTCAACCTAGACTCGGTAATGGAACAGCTGAAAACTCCACACGGCTAAGATGCCGCGCAGCAAGGCGGCGGAGGTGGCTGACTTTTACGAAAGTCATCCCTATCCGCCGCCGGTAGACGATCTCGACGCGTATCGTCGGAGCTGGGACGATAAACGCCGCCGCGCAGAATCGCATCTCTTCTGGCCAAGCGAGCCCTACCGGGAAGACCGCGGCATCCTCGTGGCCGGGTGCGGCACCACGCAGGCCGCCCATTACGCCGTGCGCTGGCCGAACGCGCCCGTTGTCGGTATCGACGTCAGCGCAAACAGCATAGCATTCACGCAAGAGTTGAAGCGCAAGCACGCACTCGATAACCTCGACGTGCACGAGCTGGCCGTGGAACGCGCCGCTGAGCTCGCGCAGACCTTCGACCATGTAGTCTGCACGGGCGTGCTGCACCACCTACCCGACCCCGATGCGGGTCTGCGGGCCCTGCGCAGCGTGCTCGCTCCGGCAGGCGCACTCCACATGATGGTCTACGCACCTTATGGCCGCGCGGGGATCTACATGCTGCAGGATTACTGCCGGCGTCTTGGCATCGGCAGTGATTCCGAGATCGACGAACTCGCGGCAACGCTCAAGGCACTCCCACCCGACCATCCAATTGTACCCCTTCTGCGCACGTCGTCTGACTTCGCCGACAAGGCGGCCCTAGCCGATGCGTTGCTCCATCCGCAAGACCGGGCGTATTCGGTTCCACAATTGTTGGATCTCCTCGATCGCGCGGGCCTGTCGTTTGGGCGCTGGGTACGTCAGGCGCCTTATCTGTCGTCGTGCGGAGCGCTCGCATCTGCGCCTCACCACGCCAAACTCGCCGAGTTGCCCGCCGAAGAACAGTATGCTGCGATCGAACTCTTCCGCGGTACTATGGTGCGCCACAGCGTCATCGCGTACCGAGCGGACCAAAGGCAACCGAGCGAGTTAGTCGATTTCGACGGCGATGACTGGCTCCGATACACCCCCATCCGGTTGCCCGATACGATCGCCGTAAAGGAGAAGCTGCCGCCCGGAGCCTCCGCGGTGCTCATCAATCGCAATCACAGCTATACGGACCTCTACCTTCCCATCGACGCGCCGCGAGAGCGGTTCCTTAACATTATCGACGGTGAACGCACGATCGGAGAAATCTGCCGCGCGCGGGGCAATGAGAGTCTCGCGCGCAACTTTTTCCGGGAGCTTTACCGATGGGACCAGGTAGTGTTCGACACTTCCTCGCAGCCCGTCAACGCGACGTAGTCACGCAGCGAAACCCCAGGTGCGACATGCCGGTGTCGATCGCTTGTGGCGAGCGTGCCGCGGGGCGAAATCGTAAGCAGTAACTGGGCGAACAGAGAAACGATCCGCCCTTGAGGACTTTGCGGGGAATCCGTATCTCGGGCTGGCACGGGTCGTAGCTGCGCTCGCGCGCATCGCCGGCGCAGCATGGCGATTGCACCGTGGTCCGGTCGCTCGCGAACCAATCGCTGGTCCACTCCCACACATTGCCGGCCATATCGTAGAGCCCATAGCCGTTCGGCGGGAACTGTCCTACGGGCGCCGTGTGCGGCCCCGTCGGCGACGTGCTTTTCCAGGGAAAGATGCCCTGCCACGTGTTCGCCGCAGGCTTTCCGGCAGGCTCCATCGCGCTGCCCCACACGAAGTCTTCGCCGTCGAGTCCGCCGCGCGCCGCGAACTCCCACTCCGCTTCGGTCGGGAGCCGCTTCCCACTCCAGCGCGCGAACGCTTCTGCGTCTTCGTACGCTACGTGCACGACGGGGTGGTCGGGAATCGCTTTGATCGAACTGCCCGGGCCTTTGGGATGCTTCCAACATGCGCCGGGAACCCACGCCCACCACTGCGAGTAGTCTCGGAGGTCGACTGGCCCCGCCGTCATGTGGAAGACGAGCGCACCGGGGACTAAGTTTTCACTTTTTGCGCCTGGATAATCGGCTGGATCGAGCGGGCGTTCGGCGATCGTTACATAGCCGGTCTTACGAACGAACTTTGAAAACTCCGAATTGGTGACGGCATACGGATCGATCCAGAACCCTTCGACGCGAACCTCCCGGACGGGCGCTTCCTCGGGGTAGAAGCGATCGGAGCCCATCCGAAAAGTTCCACCCTCGATCCTTATCATAGCCTCGCACTTTGCGTCTGCGATCATTTGCGATTGTCTTAGGCGCTGCAAATGGCGACTCCCGGGTCGGCTACTGCCGCGCCAGGATCATGTTGAGCACCTGCTCGCGGTCAAGAAGATGATCGGCGCTTTCGCCGCTCGTTTCAATAACGACCGCCTGTACCGTGCCGCTAAACGCGCTCTCCTTGGGAGGCATATCCGGCGTCATCGGGGAGCCATGCTTGACGCCGACGTCGGAAGTCTCGTCGGCCGAGAACACCATCGGGACGGTCTCGTTCAAGCGGCCGTTGCCGACGGCCTTTCCGTCGAGGTAGAGGGTGACGGTGCCGCCCTTGGCAAGACCGCCACCGTCGTAGGCAAACTCCATCCTGACCTGGTGCGTCCCGGCAGTAAGTGCCTGCGTCGACTCGATCGCGGTTCGCCGAAGCCCGACGAAATTGTAGAGATATGTTAGCGTTCCGTCTTTGACGTAGAACATCCAACCGCCGCCGATCCCGCCCTGCGATAGGATGACTCCGTTGGCCGGTTTCCCTTCAGGAATGGTGAGTTGAGCGGTGATTGAATGGCTCTTATTCTTGACGTTGACGATGCCGTTTTCGTTAAGCGCGCCCATGCCGTTAGCTAGGACCTGAGAGTTGCCCCGGACTAACACCGGTCTTCCCGCTACGTCGGAATTAAACCGCTCGGCAGTGCGATCGTCCATCGGCAACACGTTGTTCCGCGTCGCCTCGATGAGCCAAAGGCGTTGAAGCTCGTGAAGTTTATCCGGCATTTCCTTCGAGAGATCGTGTGCCTGCGACCAATCCTTGTTCGTGTCGTAGAGTTCCCAGACGTCGTCGTCTAAAAGGCGGCCGGCCCGTCATGAGCCATGGCGTACTATGTCGCGTTACCGCCGTCCAGCCTTTGTGATAGATCCCTCGATTTCCGAACATTTCAAAGTACTGTGTTTCGCGGCGTTCGGCCGCCGCGGCGTCGTCGAAGCTGTAGAGCATGCTGACGCCCTGCATCGGCACCTGTCCGACGCTATTGACCATGTAGGGCTCAGGCAGCTGTGCGGCCTCGAGAACCGTGGGCGCCAGGTCGATCACGTGATGAAACTGATGGCGTACCTCGCCTTTGGCCTTGATGCCTTTTGGCCAGCGAACGATCGTACCGTTGCGCGTGCCGCCCCAGTGCGAAGCGACCTGCTTCGTCCACTGGTAGGGCGTATCCATCGCGTGGGCCCAGCCCACCGCGTAGTGGTTGTACGACTCCGGTCCTCCAAGCTTGTCGATACGAGCCGTCAGGAACTCTGCCGTTTCGAGGGCGTTCAATCCGTTGAAGGGGATGCACTTCGTTAAACGTGCCTTGCGGCGTGCCTTCGGCCGAGGCGCCGTTGTCGCCGATGATGTAGTAAATTAGCGTATCGTCGAGCGCCTTGACCTGATCCAGCGCGTCGATGAGACGACCGATGTGATAATCTGCGAATGAAAAGAAGCCGGCGTAGACTTCCATCTCACGCGTGAGCACCCGTTGAAACTCGGGCGTTTGGGAATCCCACGACGGAATCTCTTTCGGGCCGCGCCGTAAGGTCGCAATCTTTCGGAATCACTCCGAGCTGTTTTTGACGCGCGAACGTCTCCTCGCGCAGTTTGTCCCAGCCTTGATCGAACTTGCCCTTGTATTTGTCGGCCCATTCTTTCGGCACGTGGTGCGGCGCGTGGGTTGCACCGGGCGCAAAATACATGAAGAACGGCTTATCGCCGGCGAGCAGTCGCTGCTGACGCACCCATGCGATCGCGCGATCCGTCATGTCCTCCATGAAGTGGTAGCCCTCTTCGGGCGTCTTTGACGGCTCTATCGCTTTCGTGCCCTCGTGAATCGATGGATACCATTGATTGGTCTCACCAGCAACGAAGCCATAAAAGTACTCGAAGCCCGATCCCGTCGGCCAGCGATCGAACGGTCCAACCGGACTGGCTTCCCACACCGGGACCTCGTGGCACTTTCCGAACTGCGCCGTCGAGTAGCCGTTGAGCCGAAGGATTTCCGGCAGCGGCGCCATCGAGTTGGGTCGCATGGAGGTGTAGCCAGGCGCCGAGGTTGCGATCTCCGTTATGCCGCCCATTCCGACTGTGTGGTGATTGCGTCCGCTCAACATTGCCGCGCGGGTCGGCGAGCAAAGGGCCGTCGTGTGAAAACGCGTGTAGCGCAGGCCGTCCTTGGCGATTCGTTCCGCGGTCGGTGCTTGGCACGGCCCTCCGAAGGCGCTGGATGCGCCGAACCCGACGTCGTCGATCAGAACGATCAGTACGTTTGGGGCGCCCCCGGGCGGACGCAAGGGTTCGATCGGCGGAAATTTTGAGTCGGGGTCCTTGGCGTCATACGCCACGAAGCCCGCGTATGGCTTATCCGGAATCGGAAGGACTTCGCGCTGAACGTGCTTCGATTTCTCGTTGGAACTCGGCATGCTTCATCTCCGGCTGGGCGTTGTGTACGAGCAACTCTAGATCGGTCGCCGGTTAAGTTTAGCGCTTCTCGGGAATCTGCACTGTCCCAAAAGCGCAGCGTTATTCTTCTCCGATCGGAAAGGAAATACGGGCCGAACGTCGCGCCTACTTGATTGCGACACCTAGTACGAAGAGGCGAGCGAGCAGGATCGCTAACGCCGCATGAAGCGCAACCGCCGGCCACAACAGCAAGCCTGCGAATTCGCGGCCGATCCCTAAGTAGAGAAAGAAAATGGCCGCGAGCACATTGTAAGTCAACAGTCCCCGAACGGCTGCGCTGCTTCGGCTCTCGGGTTCCGGTCGGGGCCAGCACGCCAGTCCCAAAGCTAGCAACGCGAAGCCCGCGATGCGGCCGACCGCCTGAGCGACAGAATACAAGTCGGCGCCCAGCAAAAGCCGGCCGACCAGCGATGGATCGATGACCAACACCACGCCCACCGCAGCCTCCGTGGCGGCGGCGAATGTGATTAACTTCATAGGTTACGACGAGGTTAACGAAAGGGTGCTCGTGTCGAGGTTGTACGAACCAGCCGATACGGTGTTGTTCGGATAGGCACAAATGACGCTGTTGTTCGGGCCGTAGATTACGACGAGGTTAGGCGGTCCGCATTGCGTTTGCGTCAGGCCGTAGTTCGACAGCAGCGTGGCTCCCGGACTCGACGGTTGAACCTGGTACGACGTCACGGTCTGGTTATTCGCGCTGACGACCGCACCGTAGACCGCCGCCGAAGTGACCCCGATCGCCATTGCCCCCCAGAAACCGCCGCCCCAGTACGCCCCAGCGGGCGCCCAAACTACGCCGCGGTTCCAGCCCCAAGCCGGCCCTCGGTATACCGGATTCACGACGGCGGCCCGATTCACGTTGACGTTGTTGTAGTTGTTGTTTCGATTGACGTTGTTGTAGTTGTTGTTGCGGTTGACGTTGTTGTAGTTGTTGTTGCGGTTGACGTTGTTGTAGTTGTTGTTGCGGTTGGCGTTGTTGTAGTTATTGTTGCGGTTGGCGTTGTTGTAGTTATTGTTGCGGTTGGCGTTGTTGTAGTTATTGTTGCGGTTGGCGTTGGTTGTGGGTGCCTGACGGTTGCCGGAAGACCGGACGTCGGAGTTGAGGTTGAACCCGCCGCCACCACGGGCGGCGCCACCCCCGCCGCCGCCGCGAGCCGCACCACCCCCGCCTCGCGCGCCTCCACCTCCACCGCCCCGGCCTCCTATCGCCGCAAGCGGCGCGCTTAACGCGAACAATAAAATGAACGCAAAAGCAAAGTATTTCATCATTTGGTCACCTTATCGATCGAACCTTTGAGATTGATATACGTACCACGCTTCGTCTGGAGCGACAGCAAAATACTGTGCGCCGGAATCTGCGTGGACGAGAACGTCAATTGTTGCGTAGCATCGGTGAGATTCAGAAAAATCGTTCCCGTTTTAAAACCGATTGGGTTGACCGCGCCGTTCTGCACGAGCGTTCCGCTTGTCGGGAGGCAGGCCATTATTTCGCCCTGGAAATAGCAGGCGGCGCGGTTGATCACGAGCGTCCCTTTTGTATCCGCGGACGTCAGATACAGCGCGCTGTGGAGGATCTTGATCGAGACGTTGTGATAGGTATTTACGGTTCCGTTGACCTGCTGAATGCGCACGGTACCCTCGGCGAGCGCAGGTCCAGCGGCTGCAGCAACCGCACATCCCAAAACGGCGGCCGAGCGCGCGAGCGAGCGTAACTTCATTATGTTTTTCCCTTTCTCTAGGGCGGCGTTTCTGCGTCGTTCCCCTACATATTCTCCTTGAGCAGTTCTTGAACGTCGATGCCACGTTTGATCGGGTAAAGGAGGCTCCACACGACCTTCAAATTTGTCTGCGGGCTGGCTAATGGTCGTGCGACGTAGGTATAGTAGAACGCACCGAGCGACATTAACTGGCCCCCCGCCTTAAACGTCTTGGAAACGCCGGCGCCCAATGGCACGGCCCATTTATTCTGTGTAGCGTTCCAGTTCGCGGTAATGATCGGCGCCGTACTTAGCGCCCAACCGCCCTTCAAATTATAGTTGAAGAACGGCTGAAAGAGCGCGGAACTGATGCTCGGAGAATTCGTCTTTCCCGCGAACGACCACAGCTGCGTCGCCAGTATGCCGGTAACGATTTTTCCCGACATTATCAGCCCGACCAATGCGGGGCCGCCGGCCCATTTGCCGGCTCCAAGCACGCCCGGCGACGCGGTCGGAAGTTGAAACAGCGGTCCGACGCCCCAAATCAATTCCCCGGGCTTGGTCTTGGGAGCAAAAAACAGCTGCTCTTGAATGTCGCCGAGGCCTAACGTCGATCCGCATCCGTACATCGCACACACGGAGGGAGGCGCAAAGGACGGCTGATTGACGACGGGGATGATCGTCCGTGCAATGAGCGTCAGGCTCTTGCTGAGCATGAGCGGCACGACCGGCTGAATGTTCAGTACGTACTGAAAGCGCGTGTACGACCCGACTCCATAATTGAAATTGCTTTGGAATGGCACAATCGCAATGTTGCCGACCGGGTTCTGCGACGTCTTGATGATCGCAGCCTGAAGAGCGGCCTGTTGCGCGGGCGTTAACTTGCTCAAGTCGATCGCGCCCGCAGATTGCGGCGCTTGCGGGGGCGAGCCGGGAGTCGTGGACGCTTGCGCCGCCGGGCTGGCCGCGGGAGCCGGGGTAGACTGCGCTGAGGCGACCGCGGGAAAAAGCAAAGCGGCGACCGCGGCGGCAATCGATCGCAGGTAACCGTCCATCGGCCCTCTTAACACGCTGATCCCTCTCGGCCGCTTGGGTCACAAGCGGCTTGCGGTATCCATGTTAGCATCTGTTCGCTCGTTGGCTGTATCCCAAAAGCGCATGGCCCAACGAATAGCGTCGCGATTGGAGGAATTCGTCCGGCGCTCAGAGGTAACTTTCACTGACAATGCAGGCCCCCGAAATGACAGCGGTCGATTTCGTTTCACGCCTCGGTATTGGTGCGGTTCTTGGCGTGGCCATCGGTTTCGAACGCCAGTGGCGTCAGCGCTCTGCCGGGTTGCAGACGAGCAGCCTAGTCGCGACGGGTGCGGCGCTCTTCGCGCTGCTAGACTCGGTCATCGGCGCCGGCGATCATACACGCATCTTAGCGGGCGTCGTCTCCGGCGTCGGCTTCATCGCTGCGGGCGTAATCATTCGGGACGGAAACAGCGTCAGCGGACTCAACACGGCTGCTACGATTTGGGCAACCGCGGCTGTCGGCGCCCTCGCCGGCTTGGCATTCTTCGAAGAGGCTGTGCTAGGCGCAGTCGCGATCATCTTGCTCAATGTCCTACTTCAACCGATCGTAGAACGGGTCGATGCCCGCGCGCGCCGTCATCAAGATAGGGAAACCGTGTACAAACTTTCCGTCGTCTACGACGCCGACCAAAAGCCTCCGGTCGGGGAAACGATCGTAGCGGCCGTTAGCGACTCGGCCCTGAGCCTTCAATCCCTTACGCGAAGCAACGCTAATGGCGCGAGCGTTCGGCTGCACGCAGATATCCTTTCCGCAAAGCGGCAAGATCATGCGGTCGAGCTGCTCTCGACGCGGCTGGCGTCGATGCCGGGTGTGGTCAGTTCGAACTGGCAGGCGGTAAATTCATAGCTACGGCGTCAACTCGCAAACCCTTACCCTCGTCTCGGAGAGACCTGCGTAACGCCAGTCCGGGCGAACACCCGAAATGAGTGCGCTCGTACTTGGGTTGGTCGCGTTCGCGTGCCTTTTTGGCGGAGCCTTACTCGGAATACGCCTCCGCAACGCGCTACCGGATCACCATCTGAGCGATGACTCGCGGCACGTGCTCGAGATCGGGCTTGGGATCATCGGCACGATGGCCGGGCTCGTTCTGGGCTTGCTCGTCGCCTCCGCTACGGGTTCGTATAACGCGCAACGCAGCGAGCTTCTCGACTTGTCCTCCAAGGTTGTCCTGCTCGATCGGATCCTGGCACATTATGCTTCGGATGCGAGCGCCCCGCGCGCTGCGCTTCGCGTCGCAACGCAGCAGATGTTAAGTCGCGTTTGGCCGCAAGAGAACTCGAGCCGGGCGCAGTTGGATCCGTTGGCAGGACGAGGGGAAGTGGTCCTCGACAAGATCGAAGACTTGGCGCCTACGACCGACCGCCAGCGCTCGCTCAAACCGGAGGCGATCGGTATCGCGATCAACCTCGCGGAGGTTCGCTGGTTGATGTTCGAGCAAACCGGATCCTCGATCTCTGCGCCGCTTCTCGTCCTGCTGATCTTCTGGTTCACGATTACGTTCGTCGGCTTCGGGCTTTTTTCGCCCTCGAACACGACCGTCGTGGTTGCGCTGGGACTCTGCGCGCTGGCCGTCTCGGGCGCCATTTTCGTCACGCTCGAGATGTATACGCCGTTTCAGGGGCTCGTGCAGATATCCAGCGCCCCGCTGCGCGAAGCTCTCGCGCACCTGGGGCGCTAACCAAAGAACGGTTACAGGTTGAAGGTGTAGCCGAGGAGAGGTCCGTGCATCGTCAGGCGCTGCACGTGTGATATCGGCGAAAATCCTTCGTAGGTCAGCGTTCGGTAAGCAAGGAGCAGCGTTTGGCCGTGATTGAATGCGTAACCGGCGCCGGAATACGCTTCCCACGTCTGGTTGCTGAGCATGCCGATTCCACTCCCCACGTCGCCATAATACGGCACGAAGATGTGGCTGTCGCCGAAAAAGACCTTACCGCGGAGGCCGAAGATGACATCCTGGGCGATGTCCGCCGAGTTAATCGTACCCGAGCGCATAAACCTCCCGCGCCGCCCGATTGTCGCTGCGTAATCAAACGTTAGGTTGAGCGGGTACTCGCGCATGCCGGCAAACAGGCTCAGATCGGCATCGTGCCCGCGCGCTACGGTGAAGCCGGCCGCCGCCTCCCAAATTGACTCCCGCAGATGCGCGTTGGTGCTGAGGCTAACGGGAATCTGAACCCTGCCGAATCGCCCGCTGAGAGTCGAAAATGCCGACGCACTAACGGATGCGTTTACGTAGATGAAGTCCCCGAAGAGGTCGATGTCGCCCTTACGCGCGTCGAACGCGAACATGGCCGCAGAGTTGAGCTTCGCCAGGTAGTCGCTGGGGCCGACCTGCGCGCTCGCCTGCGCGACGCCGCCGGCTCGGCGCGGCAGGTTCGGAATCGTGTATTGGAAGTTTCCGCCGACCGTGGGGGCCCAGAGGTACGGCGCCACCATAATATGCGTGCGACCGTCATATTGCACATCCAAAGGCGTTGGGCTTTGCACGACTGCCGGCGCGGGCACCGGAGTCGGCGACGGTGGAGCGGGCGGCTCTTGCGCGCGGACCGCCGCGTTAGTGCCGGCGAATGCCAACACGAGAAACGTGGCAACCGCGGAAACGCGGGTCATCAACTTCATGAAATTTTTTGAACCCCTTTGGGCTCGATTCTACCGGCGAGCACCTCGGGCGTCTATCCCAAAGACGCAACCCCTATAGTTGCGATTATGGGATAACGGTTCTTAATCGCTGCCCTTACAATGATGGCCGGACCATGAAAGGGCCACTATATTCTGCGCGAATTGGAGAGTCGCTCTGCATTGCTGACGACGTGCCTTATGAAGCGCTCCTGAGGTGCATCATCGAGTTCACGGCGCGGGCGGCGATGGCAAGATCGATCGATGAGAACGATTGGGAGCACGAAGAGCTGCGGCGCCGCGGACTGTCCGTGCTCCAAATTTTTCGGAACGGCAAAGCGGTATGGACCGACCCTCGCGGCTTCGAGACGGAGCTGGCCGAGGCCCGGCGCGAGCGGGTCGAGCAGCGATTCAACGATCGTAACGAGCTCGATCCCGACCTGTACGTAGAGCTGGACAAAAACCTTTGCAAGACCTTATGCCAAGCCGGCTACAAAGTGCCGAGTCTCCTGACTAATATGAAGAAACTCTTTGACGAGCTGGAGCGGGATGCCGCAGATCACGCCGCGGGGGCGCGAGAGGGCCTAGTCGCCGACATCCTGAAGGCAGTGCCTCTACAACTGGATTAACGGGACGAAGGAGAGCGCGGAGACCGCCGACCGGTAGTCTCCGGGAGCGGAAGGTACGAGCATGCGGTTGCAATCTTCCCATTTGCTCGAGCGTTCTGGCATCGAAGGCACGTATGCGCTTGAGAGTCTGAAGTGGGCTCAGCTGGAGCCCGGCGTATTTAGCGTGCGCTATGGCGTTATCGAGGCGCGCCCGGTGCAGCTCGCGGTACGCTGCATGAACGTGGGATTCAGTGCCGAAGCCGCGGTCGCCCCGAACAAACTGATGGTCGGGCTGATCGCCGATACCCGAACACGTGCTCGCCGGTTTGGTATCCAGGTCGACGAATGCGGCATCGCCGCAAGCCGCGATTCGATGGTGCTCAGTGCCGAGGGCCCATCCTCGTTTTACACTGTGAGCGTGGACGAGCGATTGCTGCAAGAGCAATACCCCAACGCGCCCGATGTCCTCGACCTCATGGAAAACGTCCAAACCACAACGTTGGCACGAGATGCGACGCAGGCTAGGCGTCTGCGCGCGTGCCTGCGCCGATTATTCTCTGCCGGTGAGCCTCAAACGGCGTTGCCCCCCGCCCCCCCGCGCAAAAGTGTGTACGGGACGCTCATTCCGCTCTTAGCTAGTGCGATCAGGAACGTCAACGTTCACACGATCGAGCCGTCAAAGTGCCTGACTCGCCGCCTATCGGCGGTTCGCACATGCGAAACGTATATGCACGAGCACGTAGATGCAACGCTGACGTTGCTCGATTTGAGTGAGGTATCCGGCATGCGCTCGCGCTCGCTAATCAACGCCTTCGAAGCCATCACCGGCTTCAGTCCAATGGACTACTTGAAACGATTACGCCTCAGCGGCGTCCGCCGTGCGCTTCAACGAGCCAACAAGCCACGCACGCGGATCATCGATGTTGCGACCGATTGGGGATTTTGGCACATGGGCCACTTCACGGCCGACTATCGCGCAATGTTCGGAGAGACGCCCTCACAAACGCTCATCGCTTCCTGAGGGTACCTCGGGTCCTTCGACACGTTCAGGATGACAAGGAAGGGTGGCGTGAGAACTGCGCTGCATGTTCCAGCATTTTACGCAGCTTCACCCGCTGCTCGTTATCGGCGTAATCGTCAGCACGGCGGCCACCGACGCCGTCTATGTGTTCTTCACGGCGGCGGTTTCGGGGCGACGGCGCATTTCTGCCGCGACCTGGAGCAGCGCTTGGTACCTGCTCTCGTCATTTGCGGTGATCACGTATACTCGAGATTCGGCGTACGTCGTCTTTGCGGCGCTGGGGTCGTGGATCGGTGCGTACGTATCGATGACGCTCCTCCACCCGCCGGCTCGAAACACGCCGGCCCCCGTCGCTCCGCCGCTTGACTAGCAACGCCCAATGCAGGGCTCGCTACCGTTTTAGTGCTTCGACTGCGAGTCTTTCGTCAGCTTCAGCTCGACGAGATCGTTGTTATAGACGTTTCTTTGGGGTAAGTGCGTGCGCACGTCACGTACGACGACTGGAATCCTCGCCACCGGATCGTACGCGATGCGTTGCTTGGAAGTTGCCTTGAGATAGCGCCCACCTTGTTGATCGAGCGTACCGGTCGACTCGATCAGGATGGTTGGCCCAGCTTTGGCAATCGGACCTTTCCCGTGTAGGCTGTAAACGCACTTCCAGGTGGTCAGTTGGCCTGCAAAACCCGACCCTCCCGGCAAAATTGCGGCCTTTACCTCATACGAGCGCGTCCAGCTGGACATTGCGTTCGCCGGCAGTCCGTGGAAATAGCTGCGCCCCAATAATGGGAACAGGGTCAACTGTATCGGTGAAAGCGCATATGGGGTCTGCGAGCACGAAACGCTGCCATCCGCGTACACTTCGCACGTGTTCGTCGCCCTCGGTCGCGCGGAGTTCCACCAATTGTCGGTCCCGCTTACTATGACACCGCCGTCTTTGGCGGGCCCTAAAATGGCGACGGTCGTCGTCCCGGTTCCATTTCCCGAACTCGCGACCTTGGTATTGTAGCCAAACTCGTACACGAGCTGGCGCACCGGCGTGGGCGTGGGCGTTTGGGCGCTAAGTCCTACGAGTGCCGCTAAAAGCAGTCCAATGGTTTTCACGTTGTTGCACCTCCGAGCCAACACCGATTCGCCGTCTAAGCTTGGCGGACCGCTATTCCGATTGTTCGAGCGTGAAGTCGCTGGGAACGCTGAAGATCGGATCGTTTGCGGAAATCGGGCGCAGGTTCCCGCGTTCGATGACGATCGTCCCTCCGCCGCGTGGTCCGCCGCCGATCGTCGCGGCTTCGTACATCGCGAGCTCTCCGCGCGGCAGTGGCGGTCCGCTCTGTTTGAGGCTGAAACGCGAGTCCATCCCGGCAAGCGAGAGCGCGTGCATGAACCGCGCGTATCCGCCCGTCATCATCGAAAGCGCCTGGGCGCCATTGGGTGCCGACTGACGGCTCGAAGACGTAACGCCGAAACGGGAGCAGGAGGGCGCCGGATTTACATGGGTGCTGTAATAACCGACGAGGTCGCCGTTGTACGATTGCGATTCGCCCGACGGTTTGGTCTCCGTGAAGCTCATGTCGGAGCTGAATCCGCTGGTGGGTTGACCTCCAAGCTCCCTGGAGCCGAGCGCTTTGTTTGAAATCACGATGGCGATTTTCGTGCCGTCGTCGGTTGCGCGCGGCTGCGGTGCCCCGGAGCTTGCGCTGGAGCTCGGGGCCGACGGCGTATCCATAGACACCACGCGATAGGTTTTCTTGCGCAAGTCGAGCGTCGTGATCTTCCGGGCGACGCAATCTACGATCATCGCGGTCTGATCGGCCACCTGATCGATGCGTTCCTTCGATCCGGCGACGTAGTGCCTCTCCGCAAAGCCGTTCTGCATGAGCGCCTGCATGTGCTGGGCCATCGCGACGGTCTGATTCATCTTGCCGAAGAAGCCGCCGCCGGATCCGGGCGGAGGCTGCACCGCCGCAGCCTGCGCGTAATCCTGGTCGAACGAGCCTGGCTGCAGCGACGCGGCGTCGACGTTGATCGAAATCTTCATCACCGAATCCCATGCCAGTCCGTTTGAAGGCGCGGTCGTCCGCGGCAACGATGCGGCAGGCACCAGGGCGACGAAGAGAGTGGCAACAGCCGCGACGTATCGATACATAATAGGGATTTGGTTCGTCCGCAAGGGCTGCGCCACCCTGCTTTGTACGGCGTTACATGCTCTGCATCTGCCCCATCGCGTTGAGGTGATATGCCGCCGCCAAATCCTTCATCGCGGTGGTTAGGATCGCGTGGTATTGAGCGTCCGCCGCAAGGCCGTACTTGTTGTCGATGTCGGCCATCACTTGCATGTGGATTGGATGGGAGACGGCGCGATCGAGCATCACTTCGACGTTGTAGCCTTCACCCGTCTGGCCGGCGGCCCACAAGGCGCCCGCAAGTGCTGCGCCGTTCTTCGGCTCGGGGCTGGGTTTGCTCGGGAGAGCGATCTTCTTCTCTCCCACGATCTTTAGTGAATCGGTAACCACGAAATCGAAAGTCTTGAGGAACTGACCCACTTGATCTTTGCCATATTGTTTGGTGAGCTTTGCGACTTCGGCATCAAAATGCGAGCCGGCGAGGACTTTCAGCAGCGTGACGGTGCTGAAATTGCTTGGACCGCCGCCGGCCTCAACCATCGACAGCGTTACTTGCAGCGCCGGCGCTCCGGTGTAAACGCAGCACGACCCCGAGAACCGGGTGGCCTCGTTGACGACGTTGGGCATCAGTTTAGCCGAGGCGATGCCCGTCCCGATCATCGCCATTCCGATCGCGAGGACCGTGGTCAATCGCAGGTTATTCATGGGTTCCTTTCCGAGCGGTAGCTCTCTGGAAAAAGAGATAAGACCCGGACTAAACGGCTGAGGCGGCTGCCTGGATTGCTACTGGAGGGTCACCAGCGCGATTGGCTTGGTGGTGGGCTGCTGCGAGCCGCCCTCAGGCTCGACGCTTACCGCCACGGCGGCGAGGGTTGTGGCCGCCTCGGGGAGCCGCACGACCGTCATTCCGCCGGCGCTGGGCATGAACGTCATCGACGGGGCCACGCTCTTAGCGCCCTTTGCCAGCGTCCAGGCCTGATAGACTTTGCCCTTCGGCGGCATCGGCATGTTGTGCATCGCTATGTACAGGCGTTGGCCGTGCATCAGCACTTCGCCGCCGTGGAACTGGCGATGCCTCGAATCGGGCGCCATGAAATCGGCGATGGTCTGCGCTTGGACTGCGCTCTGCGCGCGCTCGCGTGCGAGCCGGTCGTTCAGGGAAAAATCGGAAAGAGCGGTGACGATCGCAAACGCCAGGCAAGCCGCGGCTAGAGCGTACGCGGGCCAAACGCGTGGAACGACTTGCGGCCGCGTCGCTTCGCCGCGCACCCGCTTCATGATGCGGGCTTTGAGCAGCGGGCTCACGGCGGCAGTCCCCGACGCCGGGTCGGCGCAGGCCTCGGCGGAATATGCGACGGCGGTTACCGCGGGTCGCAATAGCCGATACTCGGCCTGGCAGGTCTCGCACGTCCTCAAGTGATCGATAGCGGCGGACGCTTCTTGGGGTGGGAGCACGCCCAGCGCGTAGGCGGCTACGACGTCGAGCATGTCGTCGTGCGGGCTCATACGCTGACCGCTCCTTCCAAAGCATTTCGCAACCGGCGTAAACCCGTACGAATTCGAGTCTTTACCGTTCCAAGCGGCAGTCCGATTTGCCGGGCGATCTCTTGATGCGTGACGCCGCCGAAAAAGCCGAGTTCGATCGGCTCGCGTTGTTCGGCCGGCAGCTGCGCCAGCGCATCCCGCACGCGGGCGCCGTCCACGTTCGCAATTGCCGTGTCTTCGAGCGTATCGTCCAGCGGGATCGACTCAGGGAACTCGCCCTCGGCGCGTGCGCTGCGGCTGCGGACCACGTCGAACGCGCGATTGCGCGTGACGCGTGCAATCCACGCCCCGAAATTCCCGCCGCGGAACAGCGCCGGGCTGTCCCAGATCTTTAGAAACACGGCCTGCGTGACGTCCTCCGCGGCGCCCGGGTCGGAAAGCACGCGCAAGGCAAGCCCGTAGACGAGGCGATGGTACCTGTCGTACAGTGCCTCGAACGCGTCGGCGTCACGGGCGCGCACGCGCTCCATGAGCCCGCTTGCGTCTTCCACGCCGCCAGCCTTCGCTGTATTCGTCGGTTCGCACTCCTGGTTGAACGTCGCGCGAGGATTCGCAGATTGCGTTGGGGGGCCGCGCCCTGCAACCGTCGAGTGGCAGAACGCGTCCTTGGGCGCATGCAAACGATAACGGAAAGACGACGTCAACCGTCGCCCGGCGGCCGGCCGCAACCTCTGGCGTTCCACGAGGGACTGCTATGGGTCGGCTCGTGGGACACGAGCAAACTGTATGCGATGGAACCGCGAAAATGGACCCTGTCGCAGGAGATCGCGGCCCCCGGAAAGCCTTTCGGAATGGCCTCGGTGGGCGACGCGCTATGGGTGGTGGTTGCGCTCGATGACGACGATCGCTTCTTCTTCCGCTTCACTCCCAGTGGCGGTTTTGATCCAAGCAGCAAGACGCCGTGCCCCGATCTCACGGGATCGCATCTCGCTGCGGACGGTCCGTCACTCTATCTCTGTCAGCAGGGGAACCGGCGCATTCTCGCCATCGACGAAAAGGGCGGCGTTCGTCGCGAGATTGCGTTGCCGACGCGTTGCGGCGGGTTCGCGTTCCAGGGACCGGACAATTGCCGCATGATCTCCGCCGACGAGGAGTTCGATAACCTCACCTTCGCTCAAATCTTTATACGGGAGCCTGCGCCCACGGTCGAGCCGATCGCACCGATCGCACCCGAGGCGCGTGCGCTAACGTTCGACGGCGAGTTGTGGTGGACGAGTCATCGCGAAGCGAACGAGATCGTCGCGTTTACGGTTTCGTAGCGCAGTACTCGGCCGGCTAGTGGAGCATCACCTCGCCAATTTGGCTCGGATTATGGTAACTGTCGATAGTGAAAAAGACGTTCTTGTTGGCTCCGCTCGCGATTCCGTTAGGGATGTCTCCGCTCGGCAGCGTTATGACGTGATCGAACTTGCCGGTGCGCGGATCGATTCGGCCGATATCTTGTGCTTGGCTTTCGGTGAACCAAATATCGCCGTCCGATCCCGGCGTTAGGGCTTCCGGATAGCTGGCCGGCTGCGCGATGCTGAACTCCCGGATCTTCTTCGATCTGTCAACTTCCGCGATTTTATCTCCCGTACGCTCCGTGAACCAAATGTGCTTGTCGGGCGCGAGCAAAATTCCCCACGGTGTGCCGGAGGGCGTCGGCACCGATAACGACGTTTGGAATTTCAGCGAGCGTGGATCGAACCGTCCGATCGAGTCGGCTTCCGATTCCGTAAACCACAGGTCGCCATCCGGACCCGTCGTAATGCCCCACGGCTGCGGCGAGTAGACAGGAATTTCAAATCGCGTGATCACGCCTTGCGGCGTTACGCGACCGATGTAGCCGTCGTTCAGCTCAGTGTACCAAACGTTGCCGTCGGGCCCCAGTGTAATTCCGCGCGGGTCCGGATTGGAGCCGGTTATCTGAAATATGCTCGACACGCCTTCTGGCGTCATGCGACCGACGGCGTTTGCACCGGGCTCGGTAAACCACAGATTCCCGTCGCCTCCCTCAGTGATGCCTTCAGGCTCCTGCCCATTTGAGATCGGAAATTCGGTGATCGTTCCGTCGGTAGTAATGCGCCCGATTATATCGGTGAAGGCCTCCGAAAACCACAGCGTTCCTTGCGGACCGGCGGCGATGTACAGGGGCCACGCAGCTTTGGACGGCGTGTCGAAATATTCGAGCTTGACCTGACCCGGCCGGCCGCGTTCGGCGACATCCGCCGCGGTGGGCTGCCCGGGGCCGTTCGGAATCGGTGCGCCGCCCTGCGAGCATCCCCAAAAGCAAAAAAGTGAAACGGTTGCAACGGGTAGCACACGTACGATCATGACATTCCTCCGCGCCTCAAGCGTTAATTAAATTCATGAAAAAAGCCTGAATCGAAAAAGGCTTGACGCGATCAGGAAAAGCTCGATGGCAAAGCCGTGTACTGGCTCGGGAACGCTACCGACGAGCGGTACTCACCACGATCTTTACCGGCTTTGACGCGATGCCGTTGCCGACGACCTCGAGCGTGGCGGCGCCCGGACTTATGGTTTTCGGAACGTCGAAATACGTCCAGACCAGCTTCGAACCGGTGGCAGCGCCCATGGTGCTGTGGTCGTGCGTTCGCGCGTAATAGACGTTGCCGGCCGCCGTGATGCGCACTAACGGATAGTTGGTCGGGTTTTGGAGTTCGTCACCGTACGACATCGCTCGACCGAGACTTTTATCCGTTGAGTGCCAAAGCTCAACGTCGGGGGTCGGCGCTTTGACTCATCTCTGTCCAACCGTTCGGGGCATAAAACGTCAGCGAGTCGCTGACTGTGGTTCGACTGCACGCATCCCGTGAGGACGACGAGTGCGAAAGCGAAGCGTATCGAAAAAGGTCCTTGTATTACGGAGCCGATGAGGAGGGTGATGCGCCTTTGCGCGGGAGCGCCGCGAGCGCGACCGCGAGGACGGCGACAAGCGCGACGACGTTTGAAATTAACGTGAAGCGGTCGTTGATCGCCATCGAACCCATCGACACGCCGCCTAACCCGCTTCCGATGAGCCGTTCCATGATCGCGCCGGCAAGCATCGCACCGAGCGCAAAGAGCGCGACGAACGTCCAGGCGACGCGCGGCGGGAAGGACTTGCGGTAGATCGCGATCAGCGGCAAAATCAACAGGTCGCCGTAGATGAAGCTCGTATTCGCGCCGAGCGGTACGCCGGCGTTAGCCAGATAGCGCGCGACCGGCACGTTTCCCATCGAGCAAACGAACGTTGCGATGGCGATCAGCAATCCGACGAGTAAGAGCAGCAAGTAACCAGCATACGGCACCGAACCCACGGCATGAAGTGCCGCGGCGAGCCAGCCCGGCGGCACGAGCGCCGCGGCGAAGCCGGCGATCAGGTACCCGACGATCAGTTCCGTGCGCAGCATGCGCACGTCACCGAGCGCCGTTGACGCTACGGCCGCCCACCCGCGCCGCGCGGGCGCCTCTTGGTGATGCCCGCACTCCGCGCGTTCCGCAGCCTGTGCTTCCGCGGCGGCATCGACATGTTTTCGTTGCAGCCGCTCGAGTTCGCCGGCGCGGAAGAGCAGGGAGAACCCCGCTGCGACCACCGCGATAATGATGATGCCGCCGAAGAACTCCGCGAATGCAAACTTCCAACCCAGCAACGACCAGAAGAGAATCAGGATGGCAAGGTTCATATTCGTCGACGAGATCAAGAACGCGAAGATCGAACGGGCGTCGGCGCCATTGCGATAGAAGCCGCGCGCCGCGGCGGCCGCTCCGTACGAGCAAGCCGAGGAGATGATGCCGAATCCCGTGCCATAGAGCAAACCCCTAAAGGAAGGTCCGAGATACCGGTGCATCGTCGCGGGCGTCAGCATCACCTGAACGATCGCCGAGATGAGAAAGCCGAAGATCAGGCCAAAGAGGCTATCCCAAAAAAACGCCGCCGCTTGGGCGATGCCCGCGACGAGCGCATGGGCTAGCGTGGCCAGCATCTAACCGCCGACTGGCACCGGCGCGTGGCCAAAGAGCGGCGGAATGAAGTGTCCGGCGAGATAGGAGATCGCGAAAACGCCGCATCCATACAGCGCCACCTCCACGCCTTTCCCAATGGCGTTCCGCTCGCTCAGCGTCCCCGCGTAATAGCCGACGCCGAACAGACCAACGAGCGCGAACAGCAGCGACGTCAACGTCGCGTTCGGCATCGACAGCGGCAGCATGAAGGCAAGGATCGGCACCAACGAGCCGACCGCGAAGGAGACGCCGATCGCCACCGGGGCGCGTAGGCCGGCGTCTTCGGCTTCGCGCGGATCGATGCCGAACTCGTCGCGCACCATCTCGTAGAGATAGATTTCGGGGTGTTGCGTAAGACGTTTGACGATCATCTCGGCTTCAGCCGCGCTAAAGCCCTTGAGTTTGTAGTAGGCGACTAGCTCGGTGAACTCTCCCTGCGGGTCCGCAGCCATCTCGCGTTTTTCCATGTCGATGGTCGCTTGGACGACCTCGCGCTCCGACTTGCGTCCCAGATACTCGCCCACACCCATGGACAGTGCGCCGGCCAGCAGCGCGAGAAAGCCGCTGATGAAGACCGCGGCCCGATCGCCTTCCGCGACGCCCACGCCCGTAATGATCCCGAGTGTCGTGAGGATTCCGTCTTGCACACCGAAGACGATCTGCCGAACGCTACGGCGTTTCTCGAGCGTCCGGCGCTGTTGCGTGTCCGGAATGCGCGGTCGAACCTGCTGCCATCCCGGAACGTCGGCGACGACCTCTTGGACCGGAGGCGTCAGCTTTGACGCGTCGTTGGGTTCGGCCATGAAGCTGCCTTGATGTTAGGTTTCCCGAAATCCTACGTTCGACGCGATTACTTGAGTTGCGTGAGCACGTACGACGCGACGTCGTGCAGGTCGCGTGCTGAGAGTTCCCATCGCGGCATCACCGGATCCAGAGGCTTTCCATCGTTATCGACGCCGGTCGAAATTGCGCGTTCGAGTAGCGCGAGCGTGTATGGATGACGCTGCTGCGTCACCAAGGCGCGGTGACGCAAATCGGCGCTGACCGCGCCGCCGGGGAAATGCACGCCGCCCGCACCGTTGGCGCCGTGACACGCGGCGCAGTAGGGCCGTGACGGCGCAGGTGCGGCGGTGATTTGGACTCCGTCGACGTCTTTACCGGTGAGAAAGATGGAGCGCCCATTGGCGTTCGGCGATTGACCCGCGCATCCAGAACAGGCGATCAAAACTGCGATGAGCGCTAGCGTCCATTGCATAAAGTATTACACTCTCTTCGTCATGATAGTACATTTGTACCGAACGATTGTACCGTTATACCCATTCGTGGTAATTTTTCTCACACACTTTGTCATACGGTTTCAAGAAGTTCTTGCGAACCGATACTCCGGCGGCTATGATTGCTCCTCACAACACCGTACCAAAGGAGAACTCGACGTGGCTATATCTCGTAGTCTTTTCGCGCGTCCTCTGCTGGGTGCTCTCACCGCCGTCGCAGCAAGCGCCATGCTTGCGGCTTGTGGCGGTTCGCAGGCCCAGCTCAATCCGCAAGGACCGGCTCAGGTCAACGCCGCAACCGTAACGCGCCCGCAGGCCATCGAGCCGGACGCGTGTTTAACGAACGGCGGCGTGCGCGTTGCACCATGCAGAATTCACTTTACGGCTGCGCATCCGGGCCCGGACTCGGTTTCGGTTCGCACGCCGCAGGGCAAGAAGGGCACGTTATTGGAGAGCGACCAATGCGGTGGCGCCTCGGGCATCGCCACAATCGTTCAGGGATCCGGAAATACGTGGATCGTAACCGCCGGTCCGACGACCGGGCATTGCAAGGCTCGGTTCAACTATTTCAACAACAACCAGAAAGTGGGCTGGGCGACCCTGAGAATCAACAACTCGCTGTAAGTTCCCGCGCAGGCGCGTGGCGCCGGCGCCGCTAATTAGGGGGCATGGCGAGGCGATTCGCGTGCCTCCTTTTAGCACTCGGGTTCGCGGCAGCACCGGTGCTGCCGGCGGCGGCCACGGACTGGCCGCTATTCGGGTACGACCCCGCTCGCAGCGGATTCAATGCGGCCGAGCGCACGTTGACGGTCGCCAACGTTCACCGCCTGCGCGAACGCTGGCAAATCTCACTCGGCGCCGTAGCCGATTCCACCCCCATTTTGCTGCAGCGCGTCCGCGTCGGGCGGACCTACCGCTCGATGCTGTTCCAAACCACCAAGGACGGCGTTACGCTGGGCATCGAGGCGACGTCCGGCCGCGTCCTGTGGCGCTTCACGACCCACGGCTCGCAGATCACCGACTCGACCCCCGCGGCCGACCCTTCGGATGAAGCGATTTACGTACCGGGCGTTGACGGTAAAGTGCATAAGGTCTCGGCTTCCCGGGGACACGCCTTGCGAGCCCCGGGATTCCCGGCGCGCATCACCCGCATGCCGTCAACCGAAAAAGATGCCTCGCCGCTCAACGTTGCCAACGGCTATCTCTATGCGGTGACGTCGGGATATATCGGCGATGCGCCACCTTACGACGGTCACGTCGTCAGCGTTCGCCTGAGCGACGGCACGACGTCCGTCTTCAACTCGCTCTGCAGCCTCGACCGAAGGCTGCCCGGCCCGAACTCGTGCCGGCAGCAACGTTCGGGAATTTGGGCGCGCGGCGGGGCCGTCGTCGATCCCGACCCCTCCATGAACGGGCGGATCTACGCCGCGACGGGCAACGGCGATTTCAGCGCCAACGTCGGCGGGCACAACTACGGTGACTCGGTAATCTCGCTCGCCGAAGACCTGTCGTCGTTGTTGGGCAGTTACACGCCGGTCAACTACGACCAGCTCCAACAAGGCGACACGGATTTGGGCAGCACGTCCCCAGCGATGTTGCCGCAGCAGCCGTCCAGTCAGACCCCGTGGATGCTCGTTCAAGGGGGAAAAGACGCGATCTTAAAACTCGTGAACCGTGCGGCACTCCCCGGGGTCGGTAACGAACTGCAGCTCATCGACTTGCCCGGAGGCCTCTTCTCCACTCCCGCCGTTTGGACGGCTCCCTCACAGCTCGCATGGATCTTCTTGGGATTTTCCAACGTCGTCGAAGGCTATAGGATGCAGACGAATTCCCACGGGATGAGCCGGGTTTCGCTGATCTGGCAATCCAGCGCCGGTTCGACCGGCGGCGAGGGGACGTCTCCGGTCGTCGCGGACGGCATCGTCTTCGTCGCGTTCGACAACGCCGTCGTAGCGCTCAACGCGCTCAATGGAAACTTATTGTGGAGCAGCTCTCAGCACAGCGCTCGACGCACGATCGGACCGGTGCACTGGGAAAGCCCGATCGTCGTCAACGGCTGGCTTTACTGCTCGGACGAAAACGGCCAGTTGACCGCGTACTCGCTGTAGTCAACCCAACACTTCGCGTAGAGGCTCGATGGCGCGTTCGAGCGCCTCGCGTTGCAGCGTCGTCAACGCGACGAGCGGCGGCAGCATGCGCTGCCATGCCGAATTTTTCTGCAGCGCCGCGCTGAGATAGCGCACCGCGGGAATGAACGGCAGACCATCGAGCGCAGCGCGCGTCCGTTGCAGCATCTTGCCCTTTGCGTGGTCGTCGTTGACGAAGACCTCGTGCGCGAGGCGCGGCCAAAGCGCGACGCTGCCCGAGATGCAGCCGCTCGCACCGCGAGCCTTGGCCTCGAGCAGGTCGCTCTCGGATCCGGGAAGCACGGCGAGGCCGCGGTGGCGCGCGAGGACTTCGGCCTGGAGCCGCGGGTCATTCGAACTATCCTTTATGCCGGCGATAACGCCCGGAAATTCGCGCAAGAGGCGATCCACCAGGTCCGGGTGGAACGCGACGCCGCTCATGCGCGGAAAGTTGTAGAGCAGCACGCTTCCCGGCGGCGCGTTTGACTGCGCGAGCAACACGTCGAAGAACGCCACGATTCCGTCGTCGCAAGCGTCGCGGTAAAAGAACGGCGGCATAACCAGCGCAGCGGCGAAACCGCATGCAAATGCGCAGCGCGTCAGGCGCACGGCATCACTAAGCGAGGCGGCGCCGGTGCCTGCCATCGCGCGCCGCATCGGCAGGCCGTTCGCGGCCATGGCCTCCATGAAAGCGACGCGCTGCTCCACGCTGAAGGACATCGCTTCACCGGTCGTGCCGAGCAGGTTAACGCCGTCGCAGCCGCGCTCCAGGAGCTCGCGGCAGTGCGACAGCGCGGTGGCCGTGTCGGGCGCAAGATCCGCATCGATCGGCGTTAGCACGGCCGACCAAATCCCTTCGATCATCCTCGGCCCAACGCTCCCCGGAGAAAAAACCCAACGTTTGCGGGGCGTTCGGCGAGACGACGCATCAAGTACGGAAACCAATATCGTCCAAAGGGAATCGAAAGCCGCACCCGATAGCGGCGCTGGACCAAGCTGCGCGCGAGTGGTCCCGCGATCCCGTACAGCAGCTGAAACTCGAACCGTCCGGATTCGGCTAAGCCGCGTTCCCGCGCGAAGCGGAGCACGCGTTCGACGATCCTGGCGTCGTGCGTGGCGACGGCGGTGTAGCGCGCGAGCGATAGCGCCGTTTCTACCAGCTCGACGTAGTTTCGATCGACGTCGGCCTTCTGCGGATACGCGACCGTTGCCGGCTCCAAATAGGCGCCTTTGACGATGCGCACGTTAGGGTCCAAGGGCAGCATCGCGGCAAGGTCGGCCTGGCTCCGGTAGAGATACGACTGCAGGACGAAACCTACGTTATCGAAGCGTTCGCGCAATCGCCGGTAAAGCGACAGCGTCACGTCGACGTAGCGCGACTGCTCCATGTCCATCCGTACGGTGTTGCCGTTTTCCTGGGCGGCCACGGCGATGCGCGCGGCGTTCTCGAAGGCGAGCTCCGGGTCGATGTCGAGACCCACGTGGGTCAGCTTGAACGCGACGTTCGCATCGATGTCTTCCTCCGCGAAGGCTCGCAGGAGCCGGCAGTACTCGCCGGTCACGCCCAGCGTCTCCTCACGATCGCGCACGCTTTCGCCCAGAATCGTGGCGGCGACCGCGAATCCTTGCGCGTTGGCCGCGCGCGCGACCGGCAGAAATTCGGCGGCACTCTCGCCCGCAACGAAGCGGCGCGCCCCCAACCGCATGCCGTAGCGGGTGACGATGCGCCGCACGAGCGGGCTGTCGGCCGCAGCCAGAATTACGCCGCGCAGGGGCCGATCCAGGGCCAAACTCATCCGTGCGCTTTTCGGCTGTTGCCGCTGAGCTCTTGTCGGACTACCCGAGGACTCGTAGGAGTCGGGACCGGCAGGCGAAAGGGCGAACCGGTGAAGATCGCGTGGGTGCTCGTCGCGGCGATTCTCGGCTCGGCGATGACGTTCATCGACAGCACGGCCGTCAACGTTTCGCTGCCCATCCTTCAGCGCGAGCTGCATGCCACGACCGGCCAAACGCAGTGGGTGATCGAGGGCTATGCGCTCTTCCTCGCGGCACTGATTCTGTTGGGCGGAGCGCTTGGCGATCTCTACGGCCGGCGTCTGATCTTTGCCGTAGGCGTCGCGTTGTTCGCACTTTCGTCCCTCGCTTGCGCGCTCTCCGGCAACATCGAGATGCTGATCGCGGCCCGCTGCGTTCAGGGCATCGGCGGGGCGCTCTCGACTCCCGGGAGTTTGTCATTGATCAGCGCGGCATACGGAGGCGAAGCGCGCGGACGGGCGATCGGCCTCTGGTCCGGCTTCTCCGCGCTAACCTCGGCGGCCGGCCCGGTCATCGGCGGCTGGCTGACGCAGAGTTTCTCCTGGCGGTACGTCTTCCTGATAAATTTGCCGATCGCGGTGATCGTCTTGGTGATCCTCGTGTTCCACGTTGCCGAAAGCCGCGATGAAACGGCCGATCGACGGATCGACGTGGGCGGGGCCGCGCTGGCGACCGCCGGGCTCGGGTCGTTGGTCTATGGGTTGATCGCGATGAACGCCGGACGCGTCTCCCCGATTGCGCTCACAAGCGTTGCCGTAGGGATCGTCGTGCTGTCTATGTTCGTTCTGTTCGAGCGCCGCGCCAAGGATCCGATGGTGCGCTGCGGTCTCTTCGCTTCGCGCGATTTCAGCGTCTCGAACATCTATACGTTCTTTCTCTACGCGGCGATCGGCGGGAGCCTCTACTTCGTTCCGTTCGTACTGATCAACGTGCATCACTACTCGCCGACCGCCGCCGGCGGCGCGCTCCTTCCATTCATCTTTATCATGGTGGCCGCATCGCGCTGGTCGGGAGGGCTGGTCGCGCGCGTCGGGCCGCGCACGCCGCTGCTAATCGGTGCGATCCTCGAGGGTTTCGGCTTCTTGGGCTACGCGTTGCCGGGAAGCGATGGATCCTACTGGACCACCTTCTTTCCCGCCACCACGGTGTTGGGATTGGGCGGAGCGCTTTTCGTAGCTCCGCTAACGACCACGGTGATGAACTCGGTCGGTGTCGAGCACTCCGGCGTTGCTTCCGGAATCAACAACGCGGTCGCGCGCACTGCCGGACTCATCGGCGTTGCCGTGCTCGGCGTGGTGGTTACCACGGCGCCTTCCTATCTGCAAGGGTTTCGAGGCGCAATGATCGCGTCGGCGGTGATCGCCTTCATGGCCGCGGCGATCGCCGCGAAGGGATTCCCAATAACGGTGCGACGCGCGAGCGGCGTCTAGCTTTCCTCGATGTCCGAATGCCCGGTTTCGCCCAGCAGCTGGATCTCAACCGTTTGAAGATCGAGCACTCGCTGAAGCCGACGCAAGACCGTGTTATCGATCTTTCCCTCTTGACGAAGCGCAATAAGCTGCCTTCTTTGCGTTTCGATCAGTTCGCGCTGGGCGTCACGAAAGAGCGCCGTAGCTCGTGCCGCGCCGCCTTCCCCGTGGGTCGAGCTGAACTCCGCCAACCTCGCTTGTAGCCGGCGTCGATGCAGCTCCAAGACATCGTGTGGAAACGTTTCTTGATGCTCCAGCTCGTCGATCCGCGCGATCGCCGCGCGTGCGGTCACTGCCAACGCGAGGCGCTCCTCCGTCACGGCTGCGTCGTCGTCCCGGACTCTCAGCCATCGGATGAGGTACGGCAACGTCGCGCCTTGTCCAACCAGCGTTGCCAGTAAAACGACGAACGTCAAGAAGATCAACAAATCGCGAAGAGGAAACGGACCGGCCGTAGTTTCGAGCGGGATTGCGACCGCCGCCGCCAGCGAGACTCCGCCGCGCATGCCGGTCCACGCCAGGATGCCAACGTGCGACCAATCCGCCTTCCCCTCGACATGTTCCGGCTCGTTGGTGGCGGGTAGAAGCCCTTGCGCGAACGTCCAAATCAGCCGCACGACGATGCAGGCCGCGGCCACCGCGGCCCCCCAAAAGATCAGTTGTGCGGCGGAGTAGTCGTGCAGGCGTAGCACGATTTGGTGGAAGCTTATGCCGACCTGGACGAAAATAAAGGCGTTGAGCAAGAAAACGACGGTAACCCAAAAGCCGGTAAGCATTTCGCGGGCCTGCGGCCGTATCACCCTGGGGGTGAAACGACTGACGAATATCCCTGCGGTAACCGTTGCCAACACGCCCGACGCGCCGATGTAATAGGCCGGCAGGTAAGCGATGAACGGGATAACGACGGAGATCGTCGCTTGAACCGTGTCGTCCTGGATCGCGCGCCACGCCAGCACCGCGACGCCGCCCGCTGCCAAGCCGATTGCCACCGCCTCGACGATGGAGAGCGCCAATCCCTCGGCGGCGTGGAGCAGCGAAAAGCTCGCTCCCACGACGGCGGCGATGCCAACGCCGTAGAGGATCAGCGACGTCGCGTCGTTGACTAGGCTTTCGCCCTCAATGGTTCCGATCAGATGCCGCGGCACGTTGAGGCGATCGGCGATTGCGGAAAACGCGACCTCATCGGTGGACGAGACGATGGCGCCCAAGACGAACGCGACTCCCCAGCTCATCCCCGGAACGATTGCGTGTGCCAGGGCCGCAACCGCGACCGTCGTCACGATGACCAAACCAAAAGCCATCTGAAAGATCCAAAACGCGTTCTCCCGGAACTCACTGGTCGGCGCCGTGACGCTCTCCCAAAACAGCAACGGCGGCAAGAACACGACCAGCACCAGGTCCGGCGGCAGCGGAATGGTCGGCATGTGTGGAATGAAGCCGATCGCCATCCCGCCGAGCACCAGCACGATGGGGTATGCGACCCCGATTCGGTTCGCGAGCGCGACCAGAACGATGATCGCGACGAAAACGACGATAAGAGCGGTCACGAAAACGCGCAACCTAGCGCCAGCCAGGACAATATTCTCGTCACAACGCTTACGATACCCCAAATTGGCAAGAACAGGAGGGCAGAAGCATGTTGAAGGTAGGCGATCACGTGTTCATCGACGGGACCAACGAGAGAGGCACGGTCAAGGACGTTCATCCCCACGAAATCCTCGTGCGCGTCGAGGTCGACGATGGACACGAGGACCGTAAATACGCACACGAAGACCTTCGTCTCGACCCGACGATGCGCGAAGTCTCTCACTTCTACGATCACTGACGGCACGAAGGAAAGACACCATGAAATGGTATTTTGAGCCCGGCCACTCGGCGGCCGAGTTTCGAGCGCGCCACATGATGGTGACGTGGGTGCGCGGCGCGTTCAAGAACGTCGAGGGCCGGCTGGATTTCGATCCGGCCAATCCGCGCCTGCTCGCAGTTGAAACGAAGATCGACGCGTCGACCTGCTGGACCGGCGTAACGATGCGCGACGATCATCTTCGCAGCCCGGACTTCCTCCATTGCGAACGCTATCCCGAAATTCGTTTCAAGAGCACCGGCCTCGCCGAGATCGGACCAGTCGACTACCACGTCACCGGCGATCTCACGATACGAGACGTCACACGCCCCGTGACGTTACGCGTGCGCTATCTCGGCACGTGGCAGACGCCGTGGTGGGAAGACGGCGTGGACAAAGGCCCGAAAACGCGCGCGGGCTTCGCCGCAAGCACGCGCATCGACCGCTACGACTTCGGCGTTAATTGGAACGACTCCATGCCCGACGGCGGCGTCGTCGTCGGTCGTGAGATCGATATCGTCATCGACGTGGAGGCGATCGAGGACGACCGAGGTTAGCGCGCCCTTCTCGGGCCTGGGGCGCCACATAGCCACTCGTACGTTTTGGCACGCCGCCTCCCCTACGCCAACGGCAATGCAACGCCGCTGCGAATCATTCAAGGCCACAAGACGACCCTCAATGGTCCAAACTACCTAGTCTTGCGCTAAGCGTTTCCCAATGTCGCACGCGCTAAATCGCGGCTGCTCCAGCAGCTGCGATTTGCGCATGAGCGCCAGCCTTCCAAAACAAGGGCACGCTTGGACGTTACCGAATCCGCCGGTTATTGAGGAGGGCTCACCACATGGTTCAGAATTTCCGCATCGTAATCGCGGCGGCAATCACCGTATTCGGCCTGGCTGCGGCTGCTCCGGCGATGGCCGCGGCCTCGTCAGCCCAGCAGGCCACGGTTAAGGGTTTTGTAGGCACGTGGACGTGCGTCACGAATTCGAGCGATAGCAAGACCTATCGCGAAACGGACGTTGACACGATGTTCGGCGACTGGTTGAAGATCGAGTCCACCTATCCGGCCCAAAACGGCGGCCCCGCCGGCAGCGGCGTCACGTTTCTCGGATACGACTCCAAGCGTGCGCGTTGGATCGTTACCGGCGTTGGCACGGACGGCAGCTACTTCACGAGCGTAAGCATGTCGCCGGCATTCGACGGCTCTAAATGGACCGATCAATATCCCAACGATCACGGCACCGCGATCCTTCACATGACGAAAGCCACGGAGTATACGATGGACACCCAGATGCCGAACGCGCAAGGCAAGGCGATGACTCAGCACGCAACGTGCATTAAGCAGTAGCTGAGGGCTGAGTTCAAAGGTGAAGATCCCGCTGTATCAAGTAGACGCGTTCACGCGCGAAGCGTTCGGCGGCAATCCCGCGGCAATCTGTCCGTTGGAGCGATGGCCTGACGACGACACGCTGCAAGCGATTGCCGCCGAGAACAACCTCGCAGAAACCGCCTTCTACGTATCGGAGGACGGACACTATCGCTTGCGCTGGTTCACACCGGTTGCCGAGGTACCGTTGTGCGGACACGCCACGCTGGCAACCGGTTACGTGATTCTCAATCTGCTCGAGCCGCGGCGCGAGCGCGTCCGCTTCAACACGCTGTCCGGCCCGGTCGAAGTCGAACGCGACGGCGAACGCTTGGCCTTGGACTTTCCGGCGCTGCCGCTGCAACGTGAGCTTGACCCCGGAATGGTCGCAGACGCCATCGGCATGCGGCCGAGCGCGCTGTGGGAGGCGGATCGCGGGATGGCGGTGCTTGACGACCCGGTCCAGGTTCGCGAACTGCGTCCGGACATCAACCGCATCGCTGCGTTGCCGTTTAAGAGCCTGGTGGTAACGGCGCGCGGCTTCGACGGCGATTGCGATTTCGTATCCCGCTTTTTCGCTCCGAAGTTAGGGATCGCGGAAGATCCCGTAACGGGCTCGGCGCATTGCGTGCTGACGCCGTACTGGTCGGGAGTCCTGGGAAAATCGGCGCTCTTCGCGCGACAGCTGTCACCGCGCGGCGGGGAATTGTGGGTCGAGGATCGCGGCGAACGCGTGCGGCTTTCAGGCGAGTGCGTGCTCGTGGTCGAAGGGACGTTTAGCGTACCCTAACCCAGGACTACGGCTAGGGCTCGTTTCAGATCGGCGATGAGATCGCCCGCCGATTCCAAGCCGATGCTAAAACGCACCAAGCGGTGATCGTAGCGCGGTCTCGAAGGCGCCGGCGCAATCGTGTATGCGACGGCGAGGCTCGTCGTGCCGGCCCAGCTGTATCCGATTTCGAACAACCGCAGCGCATCCACAAAAGCGAAGACCTGCTCGCGCGTCGGTCCGGGCCGCAAAACGATCGAAAACACTCCGGAAGAGCCGGAAAAATCGCGCTTCCAAAACTCGTGACCCGGGCACGACGGAAGCGCCGGATGCAGGACGCGCTCCACTTCCGGCCTGCCCGCCAGCCATGACGCAACTTCAAACGCCGACGTTTCCACGGCGCGCAGCCGCACCGCCAGCGTTTGCAGCCCGCGCAGGGCGAGACTGCAGTCGTCGGGGGAGGCGGCACAACCGATGACTTGCCGCGCTGCGCCAAGGCGTTGGTATATCGCGTCGTCGCAAACCGTTACCGAGCCAAGCAGCACGTCGCTGTGGCCGCCGACGTATTTGGTGATCGCCTGCATCGTTATGTCGGCTCCGTGTGCGAACGCATCGAAGAGCACGCCCGCCGACCAGGTGTTATCGAGCGCGACGAGGACGTTACGCGCGTGCGCGGCGGCGGCGATCGCCGGCAGATCCTGAACTTCCATCGTGACCGAACCGGGGCTTTCGGCCCAAATCAGCCGCGTGTTGTCTTGTATCAGCGACGCGATCCCGGCGCCGATTTCGGGTTCGTAGAACGTGGCCGTTATTCCGAAGCGGGAGAGCAGCGCCGTCGTGAGCTGCCGGTTTGGCCGATAGACGCTGAGCGGAACGAGGATGTGATCGCCGCTTTTCAACAGCGCGAAGTCAATCAGCGAAATCGCGGCTTGGCCGCCCGGGGTGAGGATCGTGTGCCGCCCATTTTCAAGCTCGCAGATGCGTGCGGCAAGCTCGAGCGTCGTCGGCGTGCCGTACAAGCCGTACGTATAACCGACACGCTCCTGATCCCATTGGTCACTTACGGCGGCGGCGGAGGGAAAGAGCGTGGTCGACCCGCGGTAGACCGGCGTTGCGAGTGAACGATAGCCTTCCGGAACGCGAGCGCCGGAGTGCAGGAGACGCGTTTGCCAGGTGGTGTTCATATCGTCTCCGTAGTTGCCGGCGATGAACTGTTATTTCCTACGCCACGGCGTTGCCGTCGAGCCGCAGGAGTGGCGCGGCAGCGACGCCGACCGGCCTCTCACCCGCGACGGCATCAAGCGGATGGAGCACGAGGCCGGCGGGATCGCGCGACTCTCCCTCGATCTGCGCCTCATCGTCACGAGCCCGCTCCTGCGAGCCAAACAAACGGCCTCCATCGTCGCGGACGAACTCCGGATGCGCGACGAGCTGGTCGTTGACGACCGGCTCGCCAACGGGTTCAACGCCGAGGGTTGCCGGGCGATTCTTGCCGATCACGCCGATGCAGATTCGGTACTGCTCGTAGGCCACGAACCTACGATGAGCGCGGTGATCGGCGAGCTCATCGGAGGAGCAAGCGTGGAGCTAAAAAAGGGCGGTTTGGCCGGCGTCGAGCTGGCCGGTCGCGCGGGACGCGCTGGGACGCTGATCTGTTCGATTCCGCCCAAAGTTCTCGTGGGGCTCGGGAAACGCTGAGCCGGTCCGCCAGCGCTAAGAGCCAGGATGCGCACGCATCCAGTCGATCGTTTGTGATAACCCTTGCGCGATCGTAGTCTTTCCATAACCGTTCAAGCGCTGCTGCAGCGCAGTGTCGTCGAGGACGAAGCCGCTGTCGAACAGGTAGTACATCTCGGAAACTTCACGCATGAAGGGCTGTACGATGCCGGCAAGCTGCAGCACGATCTTTGGAATCGATCGGTACTTGGGTGGCTTTCCGATGGCGGCAAACACCCCGTCGGCAAAGGCTTGCGCCTGGATCGATTGACCGCCGAGATTCCAGCAGCGTCCGTAGACGCCGTTCGTCGCCGTTAAGCGCAGCAGCGGATCCGCTACATCGGGGACGTAGACGAACTCGCGTTGCGCGTCGAGCGGCCCGACGAAGGACGCGGTCTTCCCGGCGAGGGCTTCGCGCATGAAAGCATTCGCGTAGCTGAGCTCCGCGTTCGGGCCGTAGAAGTCGGGAAGGTGTACCACCATCGTTGCGAATCCGCCGGCGTTTCGTTCCAGAACGGCTTGCTCTTGTTCCAAACGGAAACGCCCCTTGCGCGTGTTGGGCGCGTGCGGCTGGCTTTCCGGGACAGGCCGCACTTGAGGCGGCCCATAGCTGTAAACCGGCGCGACGTGGACGAAGCGCTTGACCCCGGCGGCTTGTGCGGCGTCCAGGGCGCTGCGCACCATGATCGGGTGTTTGTGGAACTCGGTGTAGGGCGCTCCGGCGAGATAAAAGACCGTGTCGACGCCCCGCGCAGCCTCGGCGACGCCGTCGCCGCTGAAAAAGTCCGCGTGCATGGTCTGCGATCGCGGGAACTCGCGCTGCAACGTTTCCGCGCTGCGTCCAACGCTGCGGTACGCGATTCCCTGGTGTTCGAGCGCCGGAGCGAGCGCGTGCCCCACCGCGCCGGACGCCCCGAACAACGCAACCAGACCCAAATCTGCGTCAGCCAGAACTCGCGCCTTTCACTTCGCGGTTTCCTTAATGGCCGGCGCTCCGGCCCCTCCTCTGCGCCCACGGTATGGTAAAAGCTAGCGGAGGGAAGCTAAGTCGTAATCGATGATGAGCGGAGAGTGATCGCTGAAACGCCGCTCTCTGTAGATTGCGGCCGCTCGAACGCAAGGGACTAGTCCGGGCGTGATGACCTGATAGTCAATCCGCCATCCGAGATTTCGATCCCAAGCGGCGGGCCAGTTCGACCACCACGTGTACTGTTTGGGATTTGCGTTGACGACGCGAAACGCGTCGACCCAGCCGGCGCCTCCGAGGAGAGCGTCCATCCAGGCGCGTTCCTCCGGAAGAAAGCCGCTCACGACGCTGTTGCGCGTGGCGCTGTACGTATCGATCGCTTTGTGCGCGATGTTGAAGTCGCCGCAGACGATGTGATTGCGGCCCGAATGCCGCAGCCGCGCGAGCACCGCTAGGAGGCGCTCGAGAAAGCCCATCTTGAAGGCTTGGCGCTGCGGACCGGTGATGCCCGACGGAACGTACAGCGACGACACGGTTACCAGGCCGAAATCGGCCTGCACGAATCGCCCCTCCGAATCCATGTCGTCCCACCCGAGGGTACGTCGCACTTCGACCGGTTCTTGCCGGCAATACAGCGCGACACCGCTGTAACCGCGCCGCTTCGAATCCACGAAGTAGGCCGAAAACCCCGGAAGCTCCATCGCTTCGGGCGGCACCTGATGCTCTTGCGCGCGGGTTTCCTGCAGGCACACGACGTCGGCTTCTTGCGCCCGTACCCACTCGAAAAAGCCGCGCCGGACCGCCGAACGTATACCGTTGGCGTTGAGCGTGATCACGCGCATCTTCAGGCGAGTGACTTACAGAATTTGATCAACCGCTCCGTTTCGCGGAAACCGCAGCGCGCGTGAGCGGCGATCGAACGTTCGTTCCAAGGCTCGGTATCGGAAGCCAGCTCGGTAAAGCCGCCGGCGCGCGCCCAGTCCTCAGCCGCCTGCATCAAGGCTCGACCAACGCCGCGGCCGTGCGCAAACGGTTCGACGTACCAGCCTTCTACGTGCGGGACCGGCATGGATTCGCAGCCATCTGAAAACGAGCGCACCGCGAGCTCGATGAATCCGAGCGGCGTGGCTTCGTCTTCGGCCAGGAACACGGCGGCTATCGTCGGCATCGCTCGGCCTTCCAGGAACGCCCGGGCTTCCGCCGCAAGTTCGTCGGCAGAAGCCGAGCGCCAGAGGCGAGCGCGCAGCGCCGCCCACGTTACGGTGTCGTCGGGACGAATGGAACGTACGACCACCGGGACGATTTTCCAATCCGTCGGAAGGGAGGCCTCTTTGGCGAAAACACACACGTACGAGACGCTCGTCACGTGGAGCGCCGCAGACGGCGGAGGAACGCGCGATTATCGCAGCTATCGCCGCGATCACACGATCGCCGTCGCGGGCAAGGCCGAGATTCTCGCGTCGAGCGATCCAGCGTTTCGCGGCGATGCGAGCCGCTATAATCCCGAAGAGCTCCTCGTTGCCAGCCTTTCCTCGTGCCACATGTTGTGGTATTTGCATCTGTGCGCGACCAACGGCGTCACGGTGACGGCGTACGAAGATCGCGCCACGGGGACTATGGAAGAACATCGGGACGGGTCGGGGCAGTTCGTGCGCGTCGATTTACGGCCGGTGATAAGGATCTTGGCCAACGACGATCGCGCCCTGGCGCTTGCGCTCCACGAGGAGGCGCACCGCCTCTGCTTCATCGCGCGATCGGTGAACTTTCCGGTCGAGGTCGCTGCGGGAATTGCGCCCATCGAAGCGCACTAGTTGTCCTCGTCGCTGAAACCGGCGTACCAGTGAGAACCATCGCAGAACGGCTTATTCTTCGATTGCCCGCACCGGCACAGCGCGTAATGCTCGCGCACGGCGCCTTTGTTCATCGACTCGCCCTCGAGCTCGATGCCGCCCCGAACGTAGTAGCTCGCATTCTGCGCCACGTAAATCTCCTGCTCGCGGGACTCTCCTTCGTAGGCGACGCCGTCTTTGATAAAGCCGAGCGCGCCCGAGGGGCACGCGCGCACGATCGCCTCGATCGCGTCGGGCCCGGCGCCGTCGGGCGTCACGAAGCGTTCACCTTCGTGATGGAATACTTCGGGCAGATGGTCCGTGCAGTTGCCGAAATGGCAGCACGTCCCGCGATTGTCCAGAACGACGATCTCTTTCCCCACGTATGAGTCGGACCGGTCCGGCGTTCGCGCGGGAGACTTGGCGCTCGAGAAACCGCTGCGGGCGTGCGTTCCGTCGCAATAGGGCTTGATGTTCGAGCCGCCGCACCGGCACAGCGCGACGATGGGCCGAACCGGAAGTGTTTCTCCCTTGGAATTCGTCAGCTTGCGCAAATTGCGAACGATATAGGGCCCGTCAGCTTCGGGGCGGATCGTCGTGCGCGCGTTGCGCTGGTCCGCTTCGGATCGGGCGATCATCGAAAATTCCGCGGGAATGAACGGTGTGAGGTGCTCCGCGACCGACTCGAGAGCCGCCGCGGCTTCTTGTACCTCCGGCGGAAGCGCGGTTTCTTCGGCGAGCCGAGTGAGCCGCATCGCTAAATCGTAAAGCCGCTCGAGAAAGAAAATCCAGGCGGCGTTTTTATGCGCGAGCAAGTCGAGATGTCCGGTGAATCCGAACGTCGGCCCGGCACTCTTCCCCGGATACTCGGGTCCGGCGGGAGTCTTAGCGAGCGCCTCCCCCAAAGGCCGCAACACCGACGCCATTATTCGCAACGTGCCCCGCGCGAGCAAGCGCATTTCATCTTCGGTTTCACTGCCGTGGGCGAAAAAGCGCGCCAGCATCATCAGCATGAGACCGTAAGAGCTGTTGAAGAGACCTGCGAGCTCTTGCGCGATCGGGTCCGTGATGCGGTTGGTCCCCGCGACGATTCCGATCCCGCGCGTGCTTGGGTTCTCCAGCATCGGCCGAAACGGCTCAAAAACCCGCCCTTCCCGCCGAGCTTTGTCCACGAGCGCTTCGTATTCGCGCCGGATCTCATCGAAAACGACGAAGTGGGCCTCGGGATGCTCGGCCGAGGGCGATTCGCCTTGCTCGACGATCATCTCGATCGCCTTGCAAGCCGAGTCCGTGTCGACGACTCGTATGAGTTCCTTGGGCAGGTCGAGATACTCTGGATTTGCCTGCGCCGCGGGATCTCCGATGAACAGGCGCGCGGCGGGAATCCGCCTGAATGCCGATTCGATCTTGTGATAGAACTCGCCGACGGTGCGAAAGTCGATGTCGAAAGGTTCGATCGAATTCTGCTGCCGGATCATTTCCAGCTGTTCGTTCTCCACGACGGAGCGCTTGCGTATCTTTTCGTACTGCGCCATCCGTTCGAGAGAGAGCACCCCTTGCTCGGGCATCTCGTAGCAGACGAAACGTTCGATGAGCGATTGGGACAGGGGTTCGAGCGAAATCGCGATGCCAAACGGAAACGCAGAGGCCGCCAACGGGAAATTCGAGCGGGCGAAATGAGGCGTCCCGCCGACGGCCGTCAGTAAATTGGAGACTTGACCAAGGTGCAGCATCTCCTCGACGGCAACGGTGGCAATTTTAGCTTTCCAGGTTCTAATCGTCGCGAGCTCCTCAACGCTCACGCCGCCTTCCTCTAACCGCGTCTTGATCGAATAGCCCGCATAAAGGTACGAACACGCAAGGTCGTGTTCCAGCTCGGACGCACGCGTCAGCAGGTAGAGTAATTCCTCACGCGTTTCGACCGGACAGACCTTGGCCGGCGCGGTGACGCTCATCGTGGTCTCCTTTGAAAGCTCTGCCGGCCTACCGACCGTGGCAGATCGCCAAAGGGTTGCGCGAGCTAGCTGCTACGTGATTGCTTTACCGACGATCGGTTCTTCGCTGACTTCTTTTCCGAAGACAATCGGATAGAGCAGCCCTGCCAAACCGCCTCCCACCAGCGGCGCAAGCCAGAATAGCCACAATTGCGAAAGTTCGGCAGCCCCCGCAAAGATCGCCGGGCCGGTGCTGCGCGCCGGATTAACGGACGTGTTGTCGATCGGAATGCTGATGAGATGGATCAGCGTGAGGACGAGGCCGATCGCCAGGCCCGCGAAGCCGACCGGCGCGCGCCGATCCGTCGCACCCAGAATCACCGTGAGGAAAAAGAACGTCAACACGATCTCCGCGATGAGCGCGGAGGCCATCCCGTAGCCGCCCGGCGAGAGCGAGTCGTAACCGTTGCTCGCGAACTGGCCTGCTACGAAACCCGGCTTGCCGCTCGCGACGACGTAAAGAACCGCCGCTGCCGCGATCGCGCCGAGCACCTGGGCGATCATGTACGGCAACACGTCGCGTGCGGGAAATCGCTTGGCGAGCCAAAGGCCGAACGTCACCGCGGGGTTGATGTGACATCCCGAGATCGGCCCGATCGTGTACGCCATCGTCAGCAGCGTCAATCCGAATGCGAGGGCGACGCCCACAAATCCGATGCCGAGTTGGGGAAATGCCGCCGCGATTACCGCGCTTCCGCAACCGCCGAATACGAGCCAAAACGTGCCGAGGAATTCGGCAGAAACCCGTCTAGAAAGTGCCATGAAACCCAATACTGCCTGCCGGCCCGACCACCTCCCGCTGCTTTCTCATTGATTGCGGCCCGGCGGGAAGCGCGCGGCCCGAACCACGAACCGAACGACGTGCCCGAACTGCCGGACATCGCTGCATATATCACCGCGCTGGAGACGCGCATCGTCGGCCAGCCACTCATCGGCGTGTCGGTCGTAAAACCGTTTGTGCTGCGAACGACGCAACCGCTGCCGGCGCAGCTCGAGGGCCGGCGCGTTCGCGAGCTGCGGCGAATCGGAAAGCGCATCGCCATCGGTTTCGACGGCGACTATTGGATGGTGCTTCACCTCATGATCGCCGGGCGTTTGCGCTGGACGCCCCTCGGGGCGAAACGTTTTAGTCCATCGGCGCTCGCCGCGTTCGATTTTCCCAACGGCTCGCTCGTGCTTACGGAAGCCGGCCGAAAGCGACGCGCCTCGCTTCACGTCATCGCGGGCGAAGGTGCCCTTGTCGATCTCGATCCCGGCGGCATCGACGCACTAACGTGCGATCCTCATGCGTTTCGCGACGCACTCGTTGCGGAAAACCGGACGCTCAAGCGCGCTCTTACCGACCCGCGCATACTCAGCGGCATCGGGAACGCCTATTCCGACGAAATTCTTCATGCCGCCGGGCTCTCGCCGATCGCCTACACGCACAAACTCGATGCGGCGCAGTGGGAAAAGCTCTACGCGGCTACTCAGGAGACGCTGCGGCTCTGGACCGATCGGCTGCAAGCCAACGCGCGACGCGAATTCCCGAAAAAGGTGACGGCATTTCGCGACGACATGGCCGTGCACGGCCGCTATGGGAGGCCCTGCCCCGCGTGCGACGCAACGGTACAGCGCATACGCTATGCGAACAACGAAACCAACTACTGCCCCCGATGCCAGACCGGCGGCCGGATTCTGGCCGACCGCGCTCTTTCCAGGCTGCTGAAATCGGATTGGCCGCGCACGTTCGAGGAGCTGGAGGAACTCAAGCGGAAGCGGCCGGCATGAAACCGCACGTCGCAGTTCTCTCGCTTTTCGCGCTTGCCGGCTGCGCGTCCGGCGTGCAATCGTCGCTGCCTTATATGCAGCGCGACGCCGCTCTGCGTGTCGTCGATGCCACCGGGGCCGGGAAAATCACCCACGTCATCTACATCGTCCAAGAGAACCGCAGCTTCGACAATCTCTTCCAAGGATATCCAGGTGCGAACACCGTTTCGAAGGGGATGAACTCGTACGGCCAGACGATCACGCTGCAGCCTTCGTCTTTGAAGAACGTGTACGTGATCGATCACTCGGCCTATGCGATGTTCGCGGCCTGCAACGGAACCGGAAGCCTGCCGGGAACCGACTGCAAGATGAACGGCTTCAACAACGAGCCGACGTACGGCGGACCGCAGAACCCACAATACGTGTACGTGCCGCACAGCGAGTCGAAGCCGTACTTCGACATGGCGCACGAGTGGGTTGTCGCCGACAAAATGTTCCAGTCGCAGCTCGACGAGAGCTTCGTCGCGCATCAGTACGTTATCGCCGCGCAAGCTCAGTCGAGCGTCGATCTACCGGCGTCACTCCTGTGGGGCTGTGAAGGCGGCAAATACGATACCGTCTCGACGATCACCCAGAATCGCGAGCCAAACGGCCCCGTGCAGCAGGCCTGTTTCGATTACCAGACACTCGGTGACGAGCTCGACAAGGCGCACCTATCGTGGCGTTTTTACGCGCCGCGCTACGGCAACGATGCTGGGGGTAACGGGGGCACGTGGTCGGCATATCAGGCGATCAGACACATCTTCCACAGTCGCGAATGGAGGGAGAAGGTCATCTCACCGAATTGGAAGTTTATCACCGACGTGCGCGCCGGCAAGCTCGCGAACTTCACGTGGATCACGCCCGAATGCGCGGAGTCCGATCACCTCGAGTGCGGCGGCGGCTATGGCCCGTCGTGGGTCTCCGCCCTGGTCGACACGGTCGGCGCTAGCAAGTTCTGGAACTCTACGGCGATCTTCATTCAGTGGGACGATTGGGGCGGATTCTACGACCACGTTGCGCCGCCGTACGAGGATTACGATGGTGTGGGCTTTCGCGTTCCGCTGTTGGTGATATCCCCGTACGCCAAGAAAGGCTATGTCGCACAAGTGCAGTACGAAACGGCAAGCGTCTTACGCTTCGCCGAGGATCTCTATGGCCTCCCTCAGCTCGCCGCGGCCGACACACGCGCGACCTCCCCTGCGGCCAAGTGCTTTGACTTCTCACAGCAGCCTCGCCCGTTCGTGAAGATCCGAGCCCCGTACCCGGCAAAGTTCTTCCTACACCACCACTTCGCTAGCAGCTACTTCGCACCGGACTACGAATGAAAAAGGTCGCCGGCTTTCAGTCCGGGGGATAGTTGCGAGTTGGGGCTCTGTTCCGCAATTGGGGTCGAATTCTAATAATCCAATTTTGGCTCTTCTGAATTAGCGAAATCCAAATTCGAGAATCGGCAGGATAGAGAAACCGAGGGGAAGGTTGTAGCACCCGCCTCGTCGCTTCGAATTAGAGATAGAGGGCATCTCGATGACGTGGGCGGCTCTTTGCGGAGGGCACTGGCCTGTTGGAAGCGCGGCCGATGGCGGCGCGCTCGAGTACGGCGCCCGGAAACGTTCAGCGAGCGCCTTTGCCGCGTCCCAGTAGCTTGCGCCGGCCGCCCGGCAGTAGACCGCAGCCCTGCCAGCGCTTCTAGTGAAGGCGACCTGAAGTGGTCGCGATGAATCGGTGGCTGACCCACGGTTGCGATCGTGGCGGTGGTCTTGCCCATCGTTCGGATAAGCCTTCAAAGACCTCTGACGGTCTGCGTGAGGGCCCGGCCGCGACGGCGCGCCAGGTCTGAGCGTGCTGGGGTTAGGCCACACCGCGATCTGGCACGATTGTTCGGGTGCTAGAAGACATCGGGAAGAACTCGGGCAGGTATGTCTCGAGCATGCCATCATCCTGGATGTAATGATGGGCTGCGTTCGGGAAACATTCGCGGTCTATCGGATGCATCGCACGGGGATTGTGGTAAACGTTCAGCCCCTCACTCCAGTATTCGGAATATTCCGGGTTGCGTATGTTAACGCTAACCCGGATGGGCTCCCAAGCGTCCGGATCGGGGTCTTGGAAGGCGATGTCGCGTATGATGGTCACGTCTTTGGAACCAAAGCCGGCCAGCACCCCCATCCTATTGAACTTCGAGAGCGTGGCGTGAGGGCAGTGGAGTACAGCGCTGATGTTCTCGGCGCGTGGCTGGGAAAAGAAGCCAGATGGAACCTCTTTGTTTCCGAAGCGGTGCACGCCGATGCGCTCGGGGGTGATGACCAAGTGTCCCTGTTCATCGCTGCTCGGAATATGACGCCAACCATACAGGTACATCGGAAGTGCCGGGAAGCTCACGGTCATCGAAAATAGTTGATGAAAATCCTGAATCGCGATGAGCAGCGGTCTCCCGGTGACGTGCGGCAGCTCCCAGTATCTTTTCTGTAATTTGGAATATAACGCGCTGCCATAGCGGATCGCTCCGTAGCCTTGGTTGAAGGCCATCTTTTCTTCGCGAGTATGCGGAAGCGGCGGCGGCTCGATTCCATCTGGTACCTGAACCGTTACCGCCTCTACGTACAGGTCACCCCCTGGCCACAGACAGTGGTAGTCGGGCGCTCTGTACGATTCGTCGAACGCGTAGCCGATCTCGTGCAGCATAGCGAACATGAACAGCTCGAATATTCTGGCATCGAAACCGGTCGTCTGAAACTGCTGGACGAAGTTGCCGTCCAGATCTTTGAAATACGGCGACATTGCCGTGATTAGGCCTGCGGCCGGTGAGTGCCCTTCGGTTTCGATGAGGGAGCGAAAGTACGGGTGCTGCAGTTCGGCTGGGACGATCGGTTCAAGCAGGGGACGGACGTTTCCGCGCTCACCTCCCTGCCAAAAGGCTTCGTCCGGTTCGTGCGACTGTCGCTCAAGTAGGGTATCGAGCGCGGCGCGCGCGCCGCCGACCTCATCGAAGAACTCCGTAATCTCAAGAAAGCGGAATCGGCCGTCGCGGTCCCGACCGAGCGCGATGCCGTAGTAGTCTTGGTCGACCAACTCCTGCAGTAGCACGCCGAGTATACGTGCGTTTTGCACCTCGAACCATTCCAGCTCGACCGTTGGCCCTGATTGCCGAGTGTAGCCGGCCAAAGCCTCGAATCGCTGCTGGGAGGTAGCGATCAACGCGTGACCTGCGATACCGAATTGCGTGCGGCGATCGACATCGCGTAGACGTAGCGACGGCCGACCTCGATTGAATTGAGCCAATTCCGGAAGAGTGTCGCGAGAGCGAACTCGCGATCGCAGATAGGCAGAGTTGGTTCGCCGGCTCGAACGGTGGTTTGTCTCAACGCCACAGATTCATTCACGTACGCTTCTGAGGGTTTCGACGTGATGTCGTACATGTAGCAAAATGTGATCATCGACTTAACACAATCGGATCGAGTCGTTCATTTACGCTCCATGTCTCATTCAATTATCAACACCTTCGAAGTGGCGTCAGCGATGCACGCTCGCTCAAATGGAGTAATTGCTGGTTTTTTCGCGTCGATTGCGTTTAGTGTGTTATAGAAGAGCTCAAAGGGATCGGTTAGGAGCAAAAAGATCCACAGAGGCAACGGTCGGTACTGCTCGGCGGCTTGGCGGTGACGGTCAAGAACGTGCATCACTTCAGAGCTGCGATGGCGCCGACCGATCGCACCAGCACCGTCGGCTACGGTAAAGGATGGCCCGGTTTCGATTGGCTCGGCATGGTATTGCGCCCCTCTAGCGTGCAACGTTGGGTAGCTCGGCGGAAACGTAGCAAAGAAGTCGTCGTTGGCGATGGTAAGGCGGCCGCTTCGCACAAAGGCCTCGATTTCGTGCGCGATGGCTTGCGCCTCCGCCTTGCTTTGGATTTGAGAGGCCCGGTATGGACCAACTGCGCTGAGAGTAAGGGAGAGGTAGAGCCGACCCATGGCCGCCTTGAAGGCTGGGTCCGCATCCAGAAGATCGTTCACGGCGACTTCGATCAGGTTACGTCCTGATTCGTGCTTCCGAAGGTCCGTCTCGCTGACTTCAGCGACTTCGATGCCAATCAGCCTACCGTCGGGCAACCGTGCATCAAAATCTGGCCGTTCTAGGTGGCGGCCTTCAGACCCAAGCGAAATAAGTTCGATCCTTTCGTAAAGCTGATACGAAAAGATCAGCGCCGCTGTGTGCACCTCCGAGACGCGCTTTGCGAGATGAACATCGTTTGGAGAGCCGCTCCTGGTTTCCAGCTCAAGGCTTCCGAAACGCGCCCCATCGACAGTATAGTCTGCCATGCGCTTTGCTACTTCCAGGTGATACCCGGACCAAAAGCCCTCATTAATGCCCTTGTCGTAGGTCAATGTAGCTACGTAAACCTCGTAAACTCACGATCCGATTTGGCGTTCGAAATTGCAAGCTGCGCCGTAACCGCGTTAGCCTGCGGGTTACCAATCGGGCAGCTCCAGGTTGATCGCAAACGCTATCGCGATCGGATAGCTTCGTCGGAAAAATAGATACTCCGCGGGTGAGTCGACTGAGTCACCGAGAGTTCGACCCTCATGACAGCCTAAGACAAGGGATACGATGAAATCCTCGAGGCGCCAGCCGCCCGCAAACGGGGCGAAGGCATGGGGTGGCACTAGTGTCGCCACCTGCCCAAAGGATGGAGTTCGGGTTCCTGCTTGCCGTAGGTTGACGATGTTTGCCGAGCGCAGCACGCGGCAACCGACTCTGTTCGAAGGAAGGGTTGGACGAGCCGGGGTGACAGGAATCGAGCGCGACCACGGAACGACGAGGGGATTATAGAGCAGATAGTGCACGGGAATACGAAACTCGCCTTCGTAGCTCAAAACACGCTCTATCTGTTCGCCGCGTAGGTCGAGGGACTGGTAGCGTGAGTTTAGGTCGAATGTGAAGAGGCGCGGTTCGGTATACCCGCTATACTCATTGTGCAGCCGGCCGAAACCCCGGCGGAACCGATCGTCCTCCGCTTCGGGGTTATAACTGGCGCCGATCGGGAAGAGCCGCTTTGACTGGAGAATGGCAGCTTTGCTCCATAATGTGGCATGACCACGTCGCAACGCGACGATGACGCCGATGTCAGCGATCTCCCACCGCCCAAAATGATGTCCTCCACCCAAGAAATGGACATCCATGCTGACGATCCATCCCGATCCGGGAACGGTGGTGGGTGCTATATCCGCGAGCGATGTGACGAATTGTTGGTCTAAGGTGCTTTCGTGGAGGGTCGGCACGAGGCTCAATGACGTTGCGACCTTTTTGTTGCACCTTCTGAAGATATTTTTGAGAAGTCGTAAGACATCGCCTGGTACCTCGATCGGGAGATCCGTAGTCGCGTCATTCATGGGTGCTCGATTATCTCTCACGTTCGGAGGTCGACATCGTAGTTACAACAGGGCATTCCGCTACGGCAAGGTTGCTCCTCGTCGTGCGCTCCGGTGCGAGGCAGTCGTGCGGTCTGCATGGTGCGGTCGCTCTTACGCGGCCCCGCCTTCGTGCCTCGAGCGTGGCTCGGAAGCATAACTCGCTGTCGATCGAAGCCGGTCAGGAGCAGCGGGATAATCACGATCTATGGCTCTCACTGCCATACTCATCGTAGCCGACGGCGTCGCGAGAATGAGTTCGCGCCACGCCAGTGAAGAGACGTAGATCGTGGTGGTGAGGAAAGCCAGAGACGCGGCGCATGCCGGAGCCGTTTGGACCTCATTGGCGCGCTTGCGAAACATCCTGCAGTACGGTTACGCTGCTCTACGGCGACCGACGAAGGCGAAGCCAAAGCAGCGCGAGATCGTCATACGGTATTTCATTCTGCACGGCCTGGTAACCGCGCTTGGGCAGGTGCGCGAAGCGGTGCAACTGCTCATTGAGGTGCAACCTTCACTCCGGCCGGTGATCGGACCTTATGAGGGCGATCTCGCTCTGTGGAAGCAGTTTCGTGACGATGCAGCTCACGTAGTGGATCGAACCCATCGCGTCTCATCGCCCTTACAGAATGATGCGGTGATAGACCTCGACAAATACGGTTATGACACGGACGTATTGAAATACGAGGAAGACACGGACACAGTTCGCACAGGTTTAAATGATGCGCTGATCCTCGGAAGTGCCATTGGCCGAGTGGAGGACATTACATTTGCGCTAGGTGAAAGCATCGTCGCAGGTTACCGGAACGGAACGATTTCTCCACCGCTACGCCATCGAGCTAGAAATTAGAACGAGAATCAAAAGTGCCAGCACGCTTTGGTAATATGGTGAGTGAAGTGCACCAATACGGATTAGGGGTATTATATACCTGGCTCACAGGAGCTGGGGGCGGACTGCTGAATGGTTCGCCTTTATGGGCCCGAGTTTGATCGCCACCACACTCCAGACGTATGCTTCCGAGATTTGCGTTATAGAATGACACTTTGCATCGCTTCGTTGGAGCACACTCATTCGGCTATAGTAGCGGTTAATGATACGATGTTAACGCTCTCAAGCGGTATGGAGGTTAACTTCCACGACGACACGATGACGAAGGCTGGCTGGCTAAGCGATTCGTGGCGGACGATGTATAGTGGCGACGATACCTCTCAACTCACGCCTTTAATGGGAAAGGTCCGCGACGCGCTGCTTAAACCTAGGGACGCCCCTAGGCATAACTTTCGAGTGATTGTGCACGTCTGGAAATCTGTTTTTAGGCAGCATTGGGAGGCGTGTTTGAATGACGATAGGCTTACGCGGTTTGGCGTAACCCTGCAAGAGTTCTTAGCAGATCGTAGTCGGTTCAGCGAAGCCGAGCGTCTAAGGATATTCGAGGAGATTGCTAACTACGATATCCCCCTGGAGATTCTCGTCTACGGGTTTGACGATTGGCCTCACGTCTTTGTTATCAGCTCCCCCGGCAGAGCGAGACACTACGACGAGTTTGGCTTTTGGACCATTGGGGGAGGTCGCCAAAAGCAGCTTCGTGTCCTTCGTTACCTGGCAGACCACCGCGTTCCAGTTCTGGATTGCGACGAGATGGTAGTGCGGATGTGTGAAGCTAAGTTCAAGTGCGAAGGCGATGGCGTAGGCGCTACCACCCTTGTCAGAATTCTCTACGAAAACAACGAGCTTTTTTTACGGGCCAAGGAAATAGACGAAATACGGTATCTCTGGAAGATCGCTAACAAACCTCTAGCAAGCAGCGACTTGGAGGCAGCTAAACAGTTGGCTCAGGCTGCCATAAATAACGGGAAGTGGTATAGTGTCTGGCAGGATGAAGTGCGCGACACAAAACAGAGACTCTCAAAACTAACCGAGTGGACACCACCAAATGAAAACGCCCTCCCAAAGGAAAAAGCCGGCGAGGAAGCTGGCGAGTGACGAGATTAAAGCGGGCGCAGGCTCAAGAGCGCGGTTCGAATCCGTCGTGTCGAATCTTATGCAGATTGATAAGGATGAGGTTGACGCGATCATGGAGGCAGAGAAGAGACCGTATACCGGAAAGAAGCGCGGCCGAAAGCCTAAAGCTTAGGCGCTACCCTTCTGGATTCCAGATGGTGAGTACTATCTGGAACAGCACACTCACGATCATAAGTGAAAACCCGGTTTCAAACATCCACGGATTGTCCGACTTGATTATTGCTACAGGGCCAGCATTGGCGCATGGATTCACTCCGTTTTGCGCTCCTCCACCTAATGTCATAGATACGCCATTGGGGCCACAAATCGCACCCGAACCGCCGCTCGCGCTTGCAGACAAAGATGCAGAAGTCGTTTGAAATGCGAAAAGCAAAAGAAACGCCGCGACCGCATTTACAAGGAGCGCCAGAATCGAAAGACTCCGGTGAACGCTTTGTGACTTGGTTTGGGTGCGTTTCAATTGTGTTGATCCTTGCGGGGCTAGGTTACTATTGGGTCCTGCGCATTATTTGCGCGTTAGGGTCTTGTAGGTGAGGTGGACACCATCGGCCTGCTTCACCACTACCGGGAACCGCTCCCCGTCTGTTTTCTCCCGCTCATTAAAACGGTGGACTTGCTCCTCGATATACCGTTGCAAGTGTTTGGGGCGCGGGGCGATATACGTTCCCTTGATCGTGCGCTTCAGCACCAAGAAAAATGATTCTATGGAGTTGGTATGTACGTTATCGCGGACGTATTCGTAAGCGTGATCTATAACATGGTGGATATAATCCCGCTTCAGGCCACGATACGCCGGGAAGCCATCCGTATGCACCTCGGACCCTGGCTCAACGTGCTTACGAATCCCGCCTTGCAACTCCTCATGATCTACGAAGGGGATAACGAACGCCCGAATCTGGCCCTTGCGTTCCGTTGTGTTGCGCTCCACGATTCCAAAGACGGCAGTCTTTCCAGACGTTCCAGGTCCACGTTTCTCGAACCGCGCGAGGCGCTTCTTGTTCATACTCTTGACCAGGCCACCGATATACGTTTCGTCTGCTTCGACCGGGCCAACAAGCTTCTCGAACGTCCCGCTTTTCATGGCAGCGCGAATCCGATGCAGCATGAACCAAGCCGTCTTTTGCGTCACCGCCAAAGCGCGGGCGATCTCGCAAGACGAGATACCGTTCTTCGCGTTCGTAATCAGCCAGATCGCGGGAAGCCACTTGTCGTAACCGAGGAGCGATTCTTCAAAGATCGTTCCTACCTTGGTGGAGAATTGGCGCTTACAATCGTTACAACGCCAAGTGCGTCGCGTGGCGATAAAGTGGACATTAGCGGAACCGCAGCCGCGGCGCGGGCAAGCAACACCGTTAGGCCACCGCAGCGCGGTCACAAAGCTGTGCGCGATCGCGGGGTCGGAGTAAAGGCGAACCGCTTCAATAAGCGTTTTCGGATGAGGGATTTTCGGTGCCATACCACTATTCTACAGGAAGCAACCGCGTGAGTCAAGTATATAATACCCCGGATTAGGCTATGCTGAAAGGTTGTCGTGGGAGTCAAAAACATCGAATCCTTCATGGCGTGTCGTGCGCAATACGATCGGACCCTCACAGTCGAGGAACTTCGGCGCCGCTACCTCATTCAACCACTCGGAACTCTCACGTACTATGGTCTTGTCGAAGAGAACGTCCGGTACTTCAAGGAAACCGGTCACGCCCTGCAGCCGGAACATCGCACGGTCGTCGACGGGCTACTGACGTCGTTATACGCTGATTATGCGCCCGAGCTAACTTTTCAATTGGTGGTTGAGCCAACGCAAAAGCCTCGCCCGTATGCCTATGTCTCTTCCAATATCGATCTTGTCCGTCGCCTAGCCGACGAGCTTGCAGGTTACCAAGCTGAGGCAGATCGCCGCGGAAAAAGACTCAACATTATCGTACGCTTTGGCTCAGAGATGAACGATAGACATGGCGGAACGTCGTACGCTGATAGTCCCGACGAGTTTGTATCGGTGTTTAGGGCGGTGCGAGACAGTTTTGCGACCCAGGCTCCGAAAGCGCTGTTTCCGTTTTCGCCGGCCTTGCGGGCCGACCTCGATGTTTCAGAGATCAGTCAATATTGGCCGGGCGACGATCACATCGACCTTGTCGGAGCAACGTGGTACGTTCACGGTGAGAAGCAGCGCAAACGTGGTATGGCGAACATGCGCAACTACTATGAAAGCTTCTCCGTTAAGAATAAACCTGTTTCGTTAGACGAATTCGGCGGGGCGGAGGGATCGGAGGGTGTTTACTTCGACAATGATGCGATGCTCAAGCGGATGTTTAAGCAAATAGCTCGGCTTGGCTCTCACGGGGTTCATTTTGAGTACGGCACCCTTTTCTTGGATACGAAGGAGTACGGAGTAGACGCGAAACTCCGTTTCCTTGGCCGCACCGATCGCTGACTGCTTTAGATGTGCGCGGCACAAGTAGCGCTGGATCCACCGCTCAATAGTGTCAGGGCTTCTTCGCTCGGCGGTTTCGTTCAATCGTTGCCCGGCGCTCAGGCCACAGCCTCTCTCGCATCGCGTAGGCTCGCTTATGGTGCGGACGCATGTCCGCAATTGCTTTGAGCAGCGACTTTAAAGCCCGGTATTGCGGAAAGGCAGGATTGAGGCGGTATCGGATCACCCCTCCGTCCATACCGTCCTCGATGACGATGTTCTTGGGAACAGAAGTCCCACACTTTCTGGAGCATGGCCGGACGGTTGTGCTGCGGCAGGAGGCGCAGAAGGTCCGCGCCGTCGATGCCCTCGTCCCCGGCGAGATGAAGCATGATAAGGACGTTGAGTCGCGGAGTTGTGGCAAAGAGTTTGTTGACAGAGAATTTGCTGTGTTCCTTTAGCAACCCACGATTCGGGATATCCGCGACTGACAGTCCTTGCCTTTCGATAAGATAGGTGCGGAGTGGCTCGTAAATTGGGTGAGCAGCGTTAAGCGCAATCCGACGGCCGCTCTCAACGCTGCTTCGCGTGACGAGCCCCATCCTTCGGAATCGCTCAACGATCAGTTCGACGCGGGCAGCTTGCGCATGAGCGTGGAGGCGTGATAACGATTGGGGCCCGAGCGCCGCGAGCGCGTTGAGGACGCGTTCCGTCCCTCGTTTGCCGAAAAGCCCGTATTCATGGTGCCGGCTTACGCGTTCTGCTTGAACCTTTGCTGAGGCGTGCACGGTGGCCGTAAGGCTCGGATCGTACTTGACAAAAGCGCGGAGCAACGCCCTGAGCTCTTTGCTCCATGTCGTGTCAGCAAAACGCACTTCTCCATTGGACTTTACTAAGATTCCAGAGCGGATGCATGCCGCCACCACGCCTTTGACTGAAAACGGTGATTCGTTGGGGACCGCATGGTAGAGCGTTGAGCTGCGAGCTCGCCCCTGGAGGCAGTACAATGCGATCAGCATCTTGGTCCTAACGCGGGAGCCGAATAGCCGATAGACTTCAACGCGCTCGTTGGATGCAATTAATGCGGCTTCCGAAGGGCTGATATCACCGTCCACCGCAAGTGCGTAAACTTTCGCGATTCGCCGTATGAGGCAGCGGACTGGGAGGGCGAGGGGAAACGCGGGATTGAGCGCGAGAGCGTATCCTCGTTGCGCCTTGCCGCGTCCTACACCCGATGCTCGTTTGACCTGAAGGTATGGTAAACGCCAGCTCGTCATCAATCCGGCCACGTCCCTTTTGGCGACTCCGGCGATGCGTAACTCGTGAAACCGCGTTTCCAGGTTAATTCTGCGTAGTGGGCCGGCCGCAAGCGCGGCCAGTATGTCGGTGAAGGGTCCGAGCAGCGGCGGAATTGGGACGCTCCTCGTTGAGGCGCGCTGTTGCCGCCGCGTGTACCGCGCGGTATTGAGGTACGCCTCTGATTTGCTTGTTGTTTTCCCGACGACCCCTTTGATTGTGTGCGAAGACCCCCGTCCAGCGCTATGTCCGCCCAATCCAACTTTACAACGTTGTCGTCGAAAACCGCTATACCTGTAAGGTCCCACTATCGACAAAGCGGCGGGTCTAGCGCTCATGCTCGCGCTGTCATAATCATGTTGCATCGCAAATACTCACATCCGCTTTGCCCCGCTGAGAATGTGATCCCATCATGGGTAGTAGCGTTACCGGTGCGGCTTTCAATCAGATGGTGGCGCCTCGCCGCGTCGTCGGTAGTCTTCATCCGCTGCGGCCAGTACAATCCGTTCCCATAGCCGGACGTCTTCCATGTCGGGGCCAAACTCGGCGTTATACATCATGCCTACGTTTTCTTGCAGCACGATCGTCTTGCCTCGCGTTAATACGAGCAAGCCATGGTACGGTGCTATTCGGGTCACGGTCGCCGAATACGTTCCTTTGTCGAGATCGTCTTGCCAGATGAGATCGCTCGTCTGCGGAGCGCAAGCTGAGGCATCCTGTTGGTGTAAGGCGCAGAACATGTGCCCGGCTTCGTTCTTGACGAATAAGTGCTTCGCTTCAGTTAGCGCGCGCTCGAGCCACTGCGGATCGCTGGTCGCCCGATAAATGCGTTTGTCGGTCACGTAGTCTTCGTTGCAATCCCATGTTGATGTAGCATTCATTCGAACCCAGCCGGCTTGGATCGATGAGCACGACAATTTTGTCGTGGCGGGTTCGCCGGTGGCCGCCTATGCTCCCATGCGTGCAAGCAGGCAAGCTGGAGCAGATCTTTCGTACGGTTGGGCGCAAGGTTCGCGCCAAGCGCACCGATCTCGGCTGGAGCCAAGAGGAGGCTGCCCACCATGCCGACATGACGTCCCGGCAGTGGCAGCGGGTGGAGGCAGGGAGAGGCGTGTCTCTGCGGACGCTCGTCTCAGTCGCGACAGCCCTTGGCATCGAGCTAAGCGATCTCCTTAAGCGCTAGGGATCGACACTCGGAGGCTGCTTGTCTCGTCGGAGTGCGGTTTTTAACGAGACGAAGTATTCCGTCAGTGCCGAGCTGGCTGTCGGAGGTTTTGGCCGTGAATGACGCCCACAGTTCGGGATCACTAGGTGGTTGCGGCGTAGTCGGTGCCACAGCAGATGGCGGCGTGGCTTGGGGCAACTCTCCATCGCAAGTTTTGGCCGAACAAGAGATGGCTCGCTCGAATGTTTGCAGACTAGCCAATTTGAGCTAGCATGGATTCGCGGTACCGCCCTCCCAATTGTTTGTTCTATCGCTTCGTGCGCCGCCTCACGCGCAGCAGGCGTCATCAATCGCTCCGATGTGCGCGGCATCGACGAACCTTCTCAAATACGATCAACTCGCGCCGCCCGTGAGGCATCGGATGCAGCCGCATAATCTTAGAAGGTAGACTGTTCACCACCCCAACCACCAAAGGAGACGATTCATGCTTAAGCATGCGCTATTCATACCGATCTTCATCGCCGGCATCGCACTGTCGGCGTGCAGTCAGGGCTCGACTGCAGCTAACCCGCTCGGGCCGACCGGTGCGGCGCAACCGTCCCATCGCGTAAAGCCTGACATCACATCTACATCGGTAACGATTAAAAACACGTACAGCAGTGCCATCGCCCTACTTGGCGTGTCATCGGCATGTCTGACGGGTTCGCCGCCGTCCAGCGTACCAGCAAATAGCACAAGTTCTGCGTTTACCGTGTCGTATACCGGGTCATGCACCATACCTACCGGTTACTTCGACATGACCTACGACCCGGATGCGGCTCTGGTTGATGCCTGCACATTCAATATAAGCTATGATGTATCTACAGGCATGTTCTCATACTCGGTTACGAACCACGCGAACACCGACTGCTCGTACGTGCTGGGCGCGACGCCGGGAACCGTTGTGTTCATTTACAAGCACATTTAGCCACGCGAGGTCCAACACCCGACGTTTGTGATGCGCTGATTCCCACGCATGGTGGGACCGGAGACTCCTTCGGTCCCACCCTCTCTACGGCGCGCCTGAAAATGCTAGCTTAAGCAGATCTTTCGTAGCGTCGGGCGCAAGGTTCGCGCCAAACTCGCCGAGCTCGGCTAGAGCCAAGAGGAGGCTGCCTCACCATGGCGACATGACGCCCCGGCCGTTGCAGCGGGTGGAAGCAGGGAAAGGCGTGTCGCGGCGGACGCTCCTCTTGGTAGCAACAGCCCTCGGCGTCGAGCTTGGACCTCTTTTAAGCACTAGGAATTAATCCGCTGCTCTTGGTCGCAGCTTACGCGATTATGTGGTTTTTGTTGCGTGAGCAAGTTATTGATCTTTCCACACGGCCCACTTGCCAAGGTCATCCTCGCGAATTAGCTTCTGCAGTTCGCCGAATTACAGCCGTTGCGAGTCCGATAGGGACGCCTGGGGATACCTTAGCTCAAGGCGTTGCAATGCCGATTTGCCAAGCCCTAGGGTTCGCGTGGCCTCGGCGTCCGCTCCAGCAAGACGCCAAAAAGTAGCGGCGATCAAAAAAGCGCCGGCGCCATCGAATGGATACATTCCATCTCGCGGAGCCCGGTTATTGCGTAGACAATCTTCAAAAATGTTACCGGCGCCCTCCCTTAAGGCTGCGGCTTGCGCATAGTTTCCCGAGTCGGCCACTTTACTCGAAGTGTTGTACAAAGAGTGGAATGTATCAACGCACACCGACGATAAAGTGAGGTTGAGCGTCGTGGCAAATAAAATTGATATCAGCATCTACTCCTCAGCCCAACCGTTTAAGATTACGTGTTTGATGGGTCTTGCAAAAACCGAAAGGCGTTTTCGTCCCGGTGGTGAGCGATACTCCACGCCGTTTTGCATGTCGTAGGGTAGAAATTGACGGGACGGCGATGTTTCAGTTTGATTACGTGGGCCTGCTTTATAAGAAAGTGGCCACCGATCAGGGAATGGATGCAACTAGCGGCAGAGGCGATTCCAAGCTGTTACTAACTTTGTGCCAGCGAATGTCATCTGTGATTACGTCAAGCTCACTGAACAGAGACTCAATATCTTTTCGGTCTTCGCGCCACGGCCAATCCAGCTTCGTCGTAACGCCACAGCGCTCAACGGAGATAATGTAGTGCGGAGCGTCCAGCACGAGAATGGACGAGTCGTAATTCAAGCTGTAGAACTCTTGCCTCTCGAGCACCGCAATTGCGCGCTTAACGACCGCAGGAGAACATACAGCTTCATACGTTCCGTGCTTTGGAACATACTGAGTACCGACGTAATAGCATTCGTTGCGACTCGCAAAAAGTACCTGATAGTCCGGGCACTTACCGAAGCAGTTAGTACGTTCGTATCGGATCGCGTCAATGTCACCGTAGGTAGGTACCTTACCCTGGCCGCACGCGGCCTGCGCTGGCGAAAGGCTCGCGGCAATTGACAGAAGGAGGCTCAACATACTGAGAATCCTCGAGAGCATTTTATTTATCCTCCCTACGATGCTATACGTATCGGCGATCAGCTCCGATTTCATAATGCAGTGCCGCGCCGCAGACCAGACCGTTAATCCAATGGCTAGCAATCAATAGCGGAGACCAGCTATCGGACAAGCCAGTTAAGGTGTGTAAGCAGAAGGCTGTTGAACGGTACACGGAAAGCTCCATTCAGCCTTCATCTCTGCGGCGTGGATTAATCTCCTTTTAAGGGTTCGTTGCTGGCCAAAGCGCCTGAAAGTGCTGCGACCGTCCGCCAACGCGCACCAATCTACCCAAGCATCGTTTCGTATCGCGCGCGCTAATATTTAGTATCAAACCAGGCGTAACAACGTTTATCGGTAGTCTGCAGAGAAGATTCTGGTCATAGAAACTTAAGCTCAATGTGTAAGCTCCGAGCGGCAATCCTTCGGCGTAAAAGGCCATTCCATCGAGCGTAACGGGTATGGTGGTACCATCCCTGGCCGTAAGGTATGCGCTCGTAACACCCTCGAAAGGAAGTGCGCCTGCGGCGTAAGCCGAAAAATCATAAAACGCACGTCCACGTTCGCGAAGAATAACGGTTAAGTTACGACTATGGGCTGGAAGTACGGTTAAACGAACACCGCCCTCGCAGGCCCCGCCTTGGGCAGCTAGTGAATAGTGTCCCGGTACAATCGCAACTTGCCCGATATAAAAGCCGGGTTGATCCTGCGTTAAGGCCACCTTCTTGGGCTCCCCCGTTGGTCCAAACATTGTTGCGGTCACATCGGATGTGCCCTTGATCACCGCGGGGCAAGCTATGATCGTAACGCGTACCAGGTCGAGCGAGCTGGCCGCTCCCTGAGCTAAGGACACGTCGAACGAGAATAGGATTAGGGTCAACAACATGCAGACGATGCGAATCATAGCTACCTCCTATGGACAGGCGGAAGTGCCTGCCACGCAAGTATAGGGTTGGCCGGCGCTCCACCCTTGCTGATAGACTGCTCCATTCTGGACAGTCCACAATGTGAAGTTACGGTTAACCGGTCTTCCCTGACTATCATTGAAGAAGTTATCCTTCCCATAGAGATGGTTTTGTATCTCATACGAGGCTGCACCGCCAGTAAATCCGGGATGAGAATGAACGAAGCCGACGGCATCCTTGCCGCCCACATTTGGATCGTCCGCCGGATCGACTGCGGTTGGCGTTCCATCGTAGGGAGAAGTGTGGAAGAACAATTGGTTCATTATATACACGGTCGAGCCTAACTCGTTCGTATCGCCGCTTTGCTGTATCTGCTTCATCTCGCCGGCGGCGCCATATGCGCTTTCCCATGGCTCTCTACAGCCTCCTCCGCTACAGTCTTGCTTCACTTTTTGAATAACTGCGTTGGAAACCGCTTGCAGCGCGTGGGGATCTCCTCCATAATAGTCAGTGCCTATTGGTTGGGCGTTGATGCCGCCATCAACTTCAAACAACGGGTCGTATCCCGTAGGGTCGCTATAACCCACCGGATCGTTACCGTTCCAAACGTAAGACTTCTGCGACATCGGGTTATGCACATCGCCGGCATATGCGTCAGGGCTCGTCCATGCTCCAGAAGTGTTGTCATACGAGCGCACGCCCTGGATCGTGTCGAAGCCATCGGTCAATCCGTCGGTACGTGGCATCCCTAGCACACCGCCCTGTCCCATCGGCTCGCCCAGCTTCGAGTCTGCTGTGCCCGTATATGGTGACCCAAACCAGTCAATCGAGTCAGGCTCCTTGCCCGTCGCACCTTGTGAGCATGGCGAGTAATAGATTGTGACTTGACTCCGGAAGAATATTTGATTCCAACTGTCGCTGAGTCCAGCGAAACTGGAGCCGGTAGCATTATGGCAGCCTATGACAGCTCCACCGGGGCCACGATCATAGAATGTTAAGTCCTGATATCCTGTCTTGTCGTTTGGCAAGATGTCGCCCTGCACATCAACCTTGATGTCATCAAGCGAGCCGGTCCCTCCGCTGTTGGCAAAAAGCAATTGATTACCGTCCCAGTGCAGAACCTCGTTCTTTAGGTTCCCAGACTGGCGGGTGCCTATGAGAATCGGATGACCGTTAGGCCCCCAGCTTACGTCCGCCTCAACCGTGATGATGTTCTGGCCGGACATAATCGTCGACCGTAAGTGATTTTCGGCATCATACGTTCGAGTCACGAAGGTAGCCACAAAAGACTCGGGATCCGCGTACTTAAACGGCGCCGCTTGACCGATCATTCGTCCTGCATTGTCATAAGCCCAGCTAGAGTTTATAGGGTTGCAGCTGCTCCCAATGCACGGAGGGACTTCTTTGGTCTGCACGCTCATGTTCGGGTCCCACGAGTAGTTGGTCAAACTGGAAACCTGCGTTGGCATAATCACGCCGTTGGCCGTATATGTAGGCCCAACGGTGCTCCCTCTACCCGGCGGATACACGAGCTCCCCACGTAAGTTATAGCCCCAGGTCACAGCGGGCAGGATATTCACAATGGTCGTGCCGAGTAGCTCGCCTTCTGCGCTGTACAAAAAATCTGAAAGGCTGGTAGCCGGAGAACTGTAGCTGCTTTCTTGTCCATAGCCGTCGTAGGTTATGGCTGTTGCGGTCGTGTTTTTAGCGACGCCGGTTTCCGAGCGGTTGTTCATCCGTCCCGTGTAGTCGTACGTGTAAAGAATGTTTGTTACTCCCGCGTTAATGATTTGAGGAACTTTTCCATCATTAACGGTTTTCGTTTGGATAAGGCCATCCTGACGGTAAGAGTAGCTGAAGAGCCCTGTTTGCTTGAACGCAGCCGAAGAAACGTCAAGGCTCTCCAGGGTTCCGTCGGCATAATAGTTATGCGTAAGAACGGCGGGCGACATCTGGTCGCTCCCACTTGTTTCGCCGCTGGGATCGGTCGATGTTGAAAGCCGCCCATCGATATTATACGTGTACTGCTGTGGGTTGTTGTAGTCTGTCGACGTAATCTGCGTCGTCCGTCCATCTTGGTCATACTCGTAGCCGCGCTTCATCGCGTAGCTTGCATCGGTGGACTTGAACGTTTGCTCCTTCCCATCTTCTCGATAGTCGAACTCCTGGCACACTTGCGTCGTGTTTGGGGTAGTGCAGTCTGTTCCCAACAGACCTGCAACGTTTCCGTTTCCCAGAGGACTGGTATCCCAAGTCAGCGTCTCCGTACTCAATGATTGGCTAACCAAGGAATACTTCGCGATAGGTCGATCGATGCCGTCGTATGCGGTTGCCTTCGTATTTTGATAGAGGTTATTGATAACCGTATGAGGGCTATCACCTTCGGTGATGCTCGCAGTACCTCCTAAGAGCTCTTGGGTTGCATAAAGGTTGCCATAGGCTTGAAATTGCGCTCCGTGAAAGGATTTCTGACTGCCATCCAAATCGTATAGGTAGCGGGTTACCCATGGGTATTTATAGGCGTCGCTGTCGGCTTGCGGGAGTTTGACTTCGACAAGGCGGTCGAGGCCGTCGTAGTACTTGCAGCTCGTTCCGGCGCCAATAGAAACACTCGGTGTGCACCATGATGGCGTCGCCTCGGCCGCCTCGCAGTTTCCAGTTCCAGTTGTGCAGTTATGGTGACGCGCCTCGGTTGCGACGTCACCGTCAGGGTCGTACCCATATGCGACAGCGTACTTCGGTGGTGTCGCACCCGACTTCAGCTGTCGATCGGTCGGGCACGATGGTCCGCCGTCGAGGTGATACTGCCATGCAGTTTCGCTATAGAAGACGCTCCCATCAAGATTGTAGCAAATATTGGATGATAAATACGTATCGGGATTTGTGCGCGTGGTCACACGGTTCATTCCGTCGCTGGTGTACTGGAACACCCATTGGGTACTGCTCGTGGGGTAACTGCTGTACGTACTCAAGTTGCCGGCGGTATTATAGGCAAACTTTTGGTGTGGGGTTCGATTGTTGTCCTGACCGATCGCAGCGCCTTTGACATCAGTGGGAAGACCCGTTCCACAGATCGAGTCGGAATAGTCGATGGTGCGCGCGTAGCCGCCGAATGTGTCCATTTCGATTAGGCAGCCGTACGGTTCTGCAGCGTCGTACGTCGTATTAAAGATAAACTTGGCGTGGTTTGTGCCGTACGTCTCGCACAAGTTGTCCGCCGGCGGCTGCCAGCCGTTATTGCCGCCGTTGTTGGCCGGATCACAGTAATACGTCACGTTGTTATAAGCGTCATAGTCGTAAAAGCTCGTCGGGTTTATCAATCCCCCCGGGTACGTCGTCATCTTAGGAAGGACCACTTCGACGGTGTTACCGTTGCCGTCGTAGCCCATCTTTGTCGTGTAGCCACGCGCGTCGGTCGTGCTGGTGAGGTTGTTGTTAGCATCCCACGTCTGAGAGGTCGTCAGCGAGCTCGACGCCGAGACAGCAACAGACGTCTGAATCACACGATTGCTCCCGTCGTAACACCATTGAGCTAGATGGCCATAGGCGTCACCCATCTCGGCCATGAGGCCACCGCATCCTTGGACGACATCGTTAAAGAATTGCGTGTCGTCCCACTGTACAAAGCCAGTCGGACCGCTCTGAATTGCCGAGGGTGTTAAAACATTGTCCTGGGGTGTCGGGTTAAGCACGCCGCGCGTATACCAGTCCGTGAGCTGGTTTGGATTGGACGTGTAGTCGAAATCGACGCAAGCACCATCCGAGGGCGAGCCGTCGAGGATTCCAATGGTCGCTCGGGGTCCGCAGGCCTCAAGTAAACCGGCTTGGCTCATATCGTACAGCTCGGGAAGATTGCCGGTGGGAATTCTGGTCCCGTCGCCCCATTGCCCGGGTATGTTTTCGTTGACTTGCAACACGGGGTTGTTTCCAGGCTTGTCGACCCCATTAAGACCGCCCGTGGTATTGTACTTGTAATCGATCACCTCGCCATCGGGAAGTTCGATCGACTGCAACTCGGTAATGGCGGGATTAGACCCAGCAATCTGGCCGAAGGTCATCGTTAGCTGGGCGCCGTCAGGCTCGTGCGTCGCGACGATCGATGCAATATTTTCCGGTTTGGTAGCGTCGGGGTTCCAACTATATGCTAGGTTAATATAAAAGTTCGCATTGCGCCCGGTGATCGTCAGCAGCCGCCCAAAATATCCTGGTTGATTACTCGGGCAGTCGGAGTAGGGCGCGTCAAAAATGTAGCTCGTTCCTGACTTCTTGGTCAACTGCAACTGGCACGCAATCCCATTGCTACCAAGCTGGGTCGTCGCCAGAATGTCATACACACCGGTCGGCGACACACAAGTCTTGACGAGGTTGATCGTGCAACTATAGTCGTCACGAGCGCCGTCACCGGTATAAACGCTTACGGTTCCGGTGTTCTGCCCGCCTGGCGTCCACCCAAGGTGAACGTCGAAGTTGTTCGTCCAACGGTTGCCAAATACGGATGGCCCCGACCCGTCCGTATTGACCGCATCGTGCCCTGACTCGGAGTTATAGATCCGGCGAAAGGCAAGGTCGAGTCCTCCGGCTGGAATGTCGACGTCGTTGGCCTCGAGCAGAAAATTGAGGTTGGTTACATTGACCATTGCCCGCCCCACGCCGGGTATCGCACGGGCTTCGTATGTCCACCATGGCAAGATGCCAGTCACCGACGGGGCCAGTACCGTTTTCCCGGCACGATGCATACCCAACTTAGTCCGCGACCGGAACATGGTCACTTCGCCTTGGGCAACCCGGTGTTCACGTCGTTCCTCGCGTCGCAGCTTGACCAGATCGATGGGTCGTGCGGCACGCACGAGCATTGCAGGCCTTTGAGGTTTAGGAATGAGGCGTGCGTAGCGATGGGGATTATCGTAATCCGTCATCGGTCTACGTGGCACGGGCGTATGATGAACCATCGGGTGCAGACCACCGGAGGAGAACCCACCAATGGCAACCATCGACCTCAAGGAGTCAACGAGCGTCGCCAAATTTAAAGTTGGCACCGAGAAACTCGCAGTCCCGGCCAAGGCTACGCCCGACGATTGACCGGCCAGCAGCAAAAGAAGCAACCCAGCTAGGTAACGGCGCACTCGAGCAACCTCCGTAACGTCAAGCGATCGTGCCGGCAAGCGTATCGGCGGCAACCCGCCCGCTGAATCCCCTTGCGACCGGCCGCCTCCTTTCGCCCGACGAGCTAGCCCATCCTGGCCAGTCCAAATTAGCTAATCGAAAAAGGCGACGATCGCTCGGTCGATGAATGATGCGCGCCTGTGGCTCCGGTCTTCCCGCCAGCCTTTCCGAGGGCAGGCCGCCTCGCGATTTTGGCAGGCGGCGTCCTTCTCTGTTGCGCTTCGATAATCGGTGTGATTCCCTTGAACGCATCGGGCCGCGCCAGGGCGACGCCAACCGCATCGCCCACCCCCAATCCGCCTATCGTGATCACCTTCCAGATCATCTCGGCCGAACGCGCTGCAACAATCTTACGCAACGTGTACCCGCAGGCGCGCGTGACCGTCGACGCACACGCCAACGCCGTGATCGTCGTCGCACCCGGTTATGAAGAGCAGGGGATGCGCACCATCGCCAGTGGCATCGATACCAAGAACCCTACGGCCACCGCAGTCGATACGTATCAGCTCAAAGTGCTTTCGCCGCAAACCGTCGCCGGCCGGCTGAGCGGTGTGTTCCCACAAGCCCGCATCGTCGTGGCACCAAACCGCACGATCATCATCATGGCCTCGCCCGCCGACATGTCGCAGATCAAAGCCATCGTCGCAGCGATCGATACAGCACCGCCGACGCCAACGCCCAAGCCGCGCTATCCGGCCGAGGCCGTGCGCGTCACGCAACGCAACGTCAAGCAAGTCGCGCGGGCCGTGGCCAACGAGGCTCCTAACGTCAAGGTGGCGATTTCCGGCAGCGAGATCTTGTTGTCGGGGCCATCCGACGACGTCGAGCACGCCAAGCAGCTCATCGGCGAGCTCGATGTGCCTCAGATGGGCACGCAGTACACGCAAGTCTATCGCCTCAAGTACATCGACGCTGCATCGGTCGCCGAGTTGTTCGGACGGTCGTTTCCAGGCTTGCCGATGGCTGTTGACGCGGATCTCAACGCGATCACTGTAACCTCGAATCTTACGACGCAGCGCCGGATCGCTGATGCGGTCAGCCAGCTCGACGTTCCGCCACCCAGTGCGGGGGGAACCGAGGGCGGTGGTCCTGCCGCGTCCGGCATCCAAGTCGTGGAGCTCAAGGCTGCCGTACCGGGGCTGCAGGGTGGTCCGTCCACGACTGCGGCCGACATCGCCAGCACGGTGACCCAGGCGCTGCAAGGATCGGCTTCCGACTTGCACATCATCGTGCCGCCCAACTCGACGGAGTTGGTGCTCACCGGAAGTCCCTACAGCATCAAGTTGGCCAAAGAGCTTATCGACAAACTCGATCGCCCGCAAACGATGGTGGCGATGGATACCGAAGTGCTGGAGGTCGATGAAGGAACCGTCAAGCAGCTCGGGCTCCAGTTTCCGGCTGCCGCCGTTAGCACGACCTTTACCGAAGTGCCGCCGCTCTATCCACCTGGCAACACGGTGCCGGGTGCGGGCCAGCAGATTCCCTATCTCAACTTCTTTCCGCTCATTCGCACGCCGATTTCGTTTGCAGCCGAGCTGAACTTCCTCATCGCCAACAACAAGGCCAGAATCCTCGAGGATCCGCGCATCACGACGGTATCCGGCCGTACGGCATCCTTGCGGGCCGGCGAAACGGTTAATATCCTCACAACAACCGGCGGTGGCACCGGGACCGTCGCGACCACGCAGGTCCAGAGCTTCCAGACCGGCGTAACGCTGGACATCACGCCGGTGGTTAACGACGGCGACTACATCACCGTCACGCTTCACCCATCGGTCAACTCGATTGCAGCGATTAGCGCGGCCGGCGTGCCGAACATCCAGACGCGCGACACGACCACCACGGTTGGCCTACATGACGGGCAAACCATCGTCATTGCCGGCCTCATCGAAGACGTTGACTCTCGATCGGTTCAGAAGATTCCGTTTTTAGGCGACCTGCCGCTGATCGGTCGGGCGCTCTTCACGTATCAGAACGTGCAGAAAACCCGAAACGAGCTGATCGTGACGGTTACGCCGCACATCGTGCTCCCGGGGGAGAGCGGGGGAATCGGATCGACGAAACTCGGCATTCCGCGGCCTGAGGGTCTTCCAACCCTGCCGCCCGGGACGCAACTGCCGCCTCCGCGTCGCGCGACCGCCGAGCTACCAACGCCAGCGGGGCGCCCGGCTCCCGCACCCGAGCCGCAGCCGGTCAGCGTTCCGACGCCGCCAATCCGGCCGCAGTCCAACACGCCCCCTCCGGGTGGAGTGGCCACCGCGAAGCCTTCGCCGATCGCATCGCCCACCGGACCGACGCCGGCGCCGTTGCCGTCAGCGTTTTCGCAGACCAACGTCTACACGTTTGGTCAGGCGCCTCAAAACAACTACGCTGCGCCCAATGCGGCGCCGCAGATTTTCTACGTTCAAGTTTCACCATCGGTCGTAAAGAATGGAGAACCCATGACGATCGCGGCTATCACGACGACCAATGTCGCCCGATTGACCTTTGGACCGAACTCGCTGCTGCCGATGGCGTCGCTGCAAAGCGTTGGTGCAGGCCAGTGGCAAGGAAGTTTCCCGTTTTCGGCCGCTGGGTTGCCAATCGGTCAGGCCTCGGTTACCCTGACGCTCACGGCTACGACCGGCATGGGCGCGACCGTTGCGCTGCCTATTCCCTTATCGCTGCTGAACCCATGAGAAGCGGACGACTCGCACGTTATTGGATTGCCGTCATGGCGATTGCCGGTTTCGCGGCTTGTGCGAAGCTCAATCTTGGCGGGGGCGGGAGTGGTCCAATACCGACGCCGACGTCCTCATCGACGACGTCACCAACTCCGGGCGTCTGCGGTACGCCCACGACCAACACGAACCTTGTCGTGGTTGCGATGGGCAACAACGTTGGCCCGACCACGGATCCCAACTACGGTACGATCAACGGCTATACCGTCGTGGAAGGCGGCAGTTTCTCGAGCCAAGCCATGCTGATCGACAAGTGGCTCAGCCAGGGCGTGCTGGCGCCGATCACATCGAAAAACGTGTTGCAGTTCACAAACGTAGATTCCGGCGGTGCGCTCCATTCGGCCGTCGGATTCAAGGGTGACTCGTTCCCGCGGACGCCATACACATTCCCGAGTGCGGCAGCCTCACCAACGGCAACAGCAGTGAGCACGAGCAAGCTCTGGTCGACTGGCCGCATCAACGCGCCCGTGAGCCAGCAGTGCTACTCCCAGACGTTCACGCTAAGCCCGGGAACCTATTACTTCGGCGATCTCGATTATTACAATCTGTCGAACTTTCGCGACGTGCTCATCGTGGCAACACCGACAGTCGGAGAAACGGCGCACTAGATGGTTCCAAGGCGTCGTTTGAGGCTTCCCATGATTCGGAGCGTCCGAGCTAGAGTTGCGAAGGCGTCTGGAGCAAGCAGACTCATAAACTTTGCTCTTATTGGTATCCTAGGGTGCACGCTTGCTCTTACGACCACTGTCTGGGCGGTTGGGGTGCCACAACCAACGGAGACGATTCGACCAGCCTCCCTATCTCACAAGTACCACGCAAAGTACCATACGATCGCCCATGAGATTCTCGATGATGAAGTGGCACTCGGCATCGTCGACAAATCGATGTTTGATATGCTGGACAACATCGTAGACTGGTCGATTGCTGCGGTACCAGCTCGAACTGATTCACAATATGCGAACCTGACGCACGATCAAGCACTTGCGGTGCTAACCGCTATCGATAAGGTCCTCTACACTCATGGCTTCGTATACCCGGGGTATACGATGGGTTGGGTGGATCTCCTCAGCGACGGGCTAACTCCGCGCACTCTCTACGCCGCCGAAGTCACCTCCATAGAGGATGTTGGTTACAATGATCGTCGGCTCCCCGACATTAAGCGCATTGCGCCCGGGCCGTTTTATCTCGTCGATTGCGATATCGCGTCCTTTCCGTTTCTGGGTGTCGGCGATGCTCTTAAAATGCCGATCGCAATGGTTAATTTACCGGATCACGATTTTATACGCTGGAACCTTGGCAACGGGCACTTTCTGGATTTCGAAACGATGACGGGTCAGGAAATTGCGCCGGGCAGCTATGATCACCATGGCCAGACGCCGGAGTCCGTTAAGGCCGGTCTCTTTATGAGCTCTTGGACGCGTGAACAAACGCTCGGATACCATGCGGCGCTTCTCGCAGGCAAGTGGAGCAGCATCAACGATTACGTCCGTGAACGTGACGTCGGACTCTACGCGACCGCGCTTTACCCAACACTCCCGGACGCCTGGAATGCCATCGCTTGGGCAGGTGTGATGAGCGACAACCAGGCAGTACGCCGGAGCACTGCGACATTGGTTGCCGCTAAGAAGGCGGTGGCGACATTCGAATTTGCCGATAATCTCGATACCTTAGCCTGCGCATATGCCGAAATGGGAGACTGGGTGCTTGCGCTTCGGACCGAACAACGCGCTGCTAGCGCCTACAACGACTTTCCAAATGCTACTGACTACTCGAAATATTTTAGCGATTTTACGCCGCCGCACAACCGAACATGTTACGTCGCGAGGTCACCGAAGTATGTAAAGGCGCAGCTAACCAAGGGTTTTAGGGCTTTGCCGAAGCTCTAGGCGGAGGCGATTTCCTAATTCCGATTAAGATGCTGCGGAGACGGGGATTTTCTCCCAACGCCTAATGGATGAGAGGATGCCCATTACAGCTGGTGATCAGTTAATCGTCGGCGTCCCTCCGCCTCCAAGTGTTCGAAATCCGGCATGGCCGTAATCGGAGCGCTGAAATGCGTGCTCTGATCGCAACGGATACAAGGATGAGCCGGTTACAGCGGTGATTTGAATGCCTTAAAAGTCCGACTAAGGAGCCAAGTTGTGGAGATCCAGAAACGCTTTCGCCCCGGGTATTTGCGACAGTGTATTTTGAAGGTGGTCCATGAACGATGCGACGGTCGTATCAGTTGGCGAGAGAGGCAACAGTTGGTCGCCCCATGCATAGCCTTTCGGTACGTTCATCACTTGCTCGACCTCGTCGACGACGTGCGCGAATTGGGCGTCCGGGACGTTGGTCAAGTCCACCGCTAGGGCGTTGGGGAGCCTTACGCCAAATGACATCTCGCTAACCGGTTGTAGAAATATGAGCAACACGGGGCCAGCGTCGAATTGCCCTTGGCACATCGAGTTGTTTCGCTGCACACAATACTTCTGACGCAGCGTTCCCGCTGCATTGACGTCGTAGTCGTTCCTGGCTTGCTCTGGTGTGGAGATCTCCGCAATGTTGACGCCCGCAACTGCCGGAAGCAGAAAGATATTAACGCTCTTGTACTCCCGACCATTACCAAGTTGCGCGATGGTACTCTGTATCAAAGGCGCGGCGGCCGAGGATCCGCCGTTTATAAGCGTAGTCAGTAGCGCCAGACTCCGGTTGCTTTTGTTCGTGAGGATCACATACGTGTACCTCCCGAATTGCGGGCAGTTCTTGCATCGCTCAGGGTTCCCGGAGTTATACATCCCGGTGATCGATCGTTTTACCGGTGCCGCGGTCGGTGGTGGTGGCGGTGGTGGCGGTGGTGGTGCTGGCGATGGGGGTGGACTCGCCGGGATATAACGCACGACGACGATACGGCGCTCCGGAACCCATTGCACGTATGCACCCATCCCTTGCGAGATAATGCGGACCGGGACGAGCATAACGCCGTGATAAACTATTGGTGGCACATCGAGGTGGAGCAATTCGCCGTTGATTCGGATTTGTGGAATGCCCGCGGTCACGCGGACCTCGGCTCCGGCTTTGCTTACCGTGACGGTTTTGCTGCTTGCGTCGTAGGATACTGTAGCGCCCATCTGCTCGAACATCGAACGTAATGGGATCAAAAGGGATCCACCCCGCACTAGACCCGCTAGGATGCGGCCGTTCTTGAGGCTATCCGGCTTAACGTATACATGACGGTCATTGTAGAGAATCTGGTATTGACCGGATGGTGGCGACCCGAAGTCCGCTGGTGGCACCGCTTGCGCCTGCGCCACTGCGTTGCCGAGCGCAAAACTTGCTGCCGTTAAAATCGCGAGGAGCGTGGCTTTCAGATGACTCACCGGCGTTCTTTCAGTCAACCGGGATTGCGCGGCGCGAAGCGTGCGATCAGGACCTCGACGACTAGAGCCGCGAGCAGACTGATGAAGAATATGGCAAGCGGCCATGTCTGGGTACTAAGGCCGATGTACCGCCCGCCGACATCAATACACAAGTAGATAATTATGATCGTCACTGGAAAGCGAACTGCGCGAATCTTTGGATCCAGCGAGCGCCACGCTGAGAGCCAGCTCACGATAAGAAGTTACCTATTTTCCCCATTTACTCACTTTGAGGATCAGAATTTTAGTACGCCGCTGTCCCTTTTTGCTGGCTCCGGACGTCATGTGTCCGGCGGGAGGGGAAAGGGCTAGTTAGCCTGTATTAGCTAGCCGAGCGCGAGTTCCCTGGGACTCGGCCTCTCCCCATGTCCGCAGCTTCATCATGGAATTCACGACAAGGTTGCGGCGTTAGTGTTAATCGGCCGCTGCAAACTGGCTTTGTGTTGTTACCAACTCATTAACTGGTTGCTCAGCCGTCTAGTTGAAGTCCGTAACCGACGCCGACACGCGTAATCAGAGCTTTGTCATCGAGTCCGGAAGCGCGTAGCTTCGCTCGTATCTGCTTCATATACGTATCGAGTGTTCGAGGCGAACGCCCAGCAAGCATTCGTAGCAGCGTAGCGCGCGGCACGACTGTTCCATTCGCATTGGCTAGAACATCGATGATGGCTCGCTCCGTCAGGGTCAGCGATTTGTGGAAGGCATCGATTGTCTCGCTAGTCATTTGCTCATTCGTTTCTTCTTTGCCGAAGCGGACCGATTGATCGCTTGGTCGAGCAAATCTGCGAACCGCAGGGCGAATGAACGCGCAAGAAGTGGAGGAACTGCGCCACCAATCATCGCGCCGAGCGATCGAAGAGATGATCCGATGAATTCAAAACGATCTGGAAATGATTGTAGGCGCGCCGCCTCTCGAATGGTGATCCCGCGATTACTGGTTGGATGGCAGAATTTTCCCGAGCCCAGATTGTAGAAGCTTTTCGTAATGGTGTTAGCTGGTTCGCGCCACCGTAGCCGAGCGTACGCGTTTGCATAGAATTTTTTCGTTCGCAAATGACTCGGGAGGTCTCGGACCTTCATCCCTTGTTTGAGGGCCTTGATTCGCTTGAGTACAGTCGGCGTGACCGACCTCACGATGTGTTGCTGCGGAATACCGCGCGAGCGTCCACGCACGAATCTACGAAAATCGGTAGGCTCTGGAAGCGAACCTTTCCGCTTTGAGGCTTGCTTTTTACTAGCCGGCGGCAGATCACCGATCGCCTCAAGGGTCGAGACGTGAATGCCAATGTCTCCCACAAGGCCAATAGGATCTCCAGGCCTTCGCTCACGATGAGTGGCTTGGGGGAAGAGTGACTGGCCAAAGGCTTTCGCGATCTCCTTGCGCGCAGCGATGACAAAGGCGCGCTTGCGATATTGGGGTACACCGTAGTCGGCGGCGTTTAGGATTCGCACTTCGACGCGGTAGCCACTCGCGGACAGCGTGTTAACGATTTCTTTCTCGATCGAGCCACCACCGTGAGTAAGAAACTCCGGTACGTTCTCAATAAGGACGATTTTCGGGCGAATCAACGCTGCGACGCTAAGGATCTTTCGGAACAACGTATTGCGCTCATCGTCGAGTTGGGCGCGGTTGAGTCGCTTGACCTGAGCGTTCAATGATGCCGAGGGCCGATACCAGCCTTTCGTCGAGTAGCCATTGGTGACGAGATGGACGTTACCTCTGCCGGCCATCTTCTTGCCGTGATTCTGCGAGAAGCCTTCGCACGGCGGTCCCGCGATCAGGCAGTCCAGTTGACCCGTCAGGATCCCTTGACGGCGCAATTCCGCACGAATCATCTTTGGATCAAGCTCGGCGATGTCGGCAAGAATGGTTTTGGCAGCATGACCGTTGCGCCGATGATTTCGCGCAAACGTGGAAATTGCGTCTTTCGATGAGTCGATTCCCAAAATCGTTTCGAAGCGCCCGGTTGACTCCAAGCCATACGAAAGACCACCACAGCCACAGAATAGGTCGACGATCTTGAAACGGTCGAGTGTAGAGCGCGTCACCCGGTTCTGCGATTTGCGGAACAATCGCTCGCGCATTGCGCGGCGCGTGTAATCGTCATCGTCACCACGTAGTCTGTATTTTGCGAACGTCGCGCGTCCCATGCCCGCCAGGGGCGCGCGACGCTGGGCTTCGGCGCTGGGGGAGGAGGACTGCAGCCGGCCACCAATAATAACTAATAACAGTTACGCGTTATATTGGGGAGGTCGAAATGGGTTCAGATTCAGTCGGTGAGCTTGCCGAGCGGTTGCCACGGCTTGTCGAAGATAGTAGGCAAGCGAACGGCGGCATTCCGCTTCCGGCGCGGTTTGAGACGTTAGGTCGCGTCGTGCATTGGGAGGGTACGCCCGATTTTCACGAGGTAGCCGGCTTGCTGAACTCAGAAGGCGAGGTTAAGCCCGGCGAGTTTGTTGCGGTTTGGCACGGGGCGCGTAATCGCCCAGTTCTGACGGTCGTCCAGGTCGGGAACTGCCGCGAGGTCAACCCGAACGAGGAACCCGAGCTCGCGGTCGCGCGGGACCGCCTCGGATTGAGCGCGAGCTACGCCGTCGAGGGCATCTCCACGCGCATCTTCCGGCTCCTCGAGGGGGCCACGGTCGAGGAGTTCGAGGTTGACGCCGACACGGGGAACGTACGGCTTGAACGCGGCTCTCCCGAACTACTCGTTCGAGCGGGCGACCTGATCGTAGCACTTCCCGACGATCTTGTGGCGCGCACGATCGGCTCGGAGCCCGATGCCGATGCGGGGCTGGAGCTCGGTCACGTGTACGGTTCGCCGGGGGTTCCCGTAAATCTCAAACCAGACGTCCTTCAGATGCACGTGGGTATCTTTGGTCAACCCGGCAAGGGGAAATCCTATCACTCGGGCGTGGTAATGGAGGAGGCGCTGCGCTGGAATATTCCGACACTTGTTCTTGGACATCAACGGTGAGATGATTGAAGCGGCCAAGTCGCTCGGCGGGCGCGTGATCACACTTCCCGACTCAGGAGCTTTTGGCTTGTCGCTCGGGCTCATAACGTCTTCGGAGCTGATCCAAATTGCGCCAAACGTTCAAGAGGGTACCATCTATGCCGAGCTGATTGAACTTGCGCACGAACGACTACGCACCGACCGCCGAGGCGGCCACTTTACATTCGATGACCTTCAAGAGAAGATGGTCGAACTGGCCAAAGTCCAGGATGTGAAGGGGCCCAGTCTTGGAATCGCAGTGAACCGCGTTAGAGCACTAGAGCGAGATCCGATCATCGGCGGCAGTTTCGACTTCATTAAAGAGCTCTTGCGGCATCGTCTCGTCGTCCTCGATTGTCGCTTCCTGAGTTTGCGGCAAACCCGCTTAATCGCCGCCGCCGCCGCCCGCGAGCTGCAGCGCAAGGGCCGCGACATGGCTCGTAAGGCATCTCCTGCGGACTCCGAGGCAGCAAGTTGGTTCACGCTTCTTATGGTTGACGAGGCGCATCAGGTCGCCCCGAACGATGAACACGTTGTCAGCAGTCAGGTGATGTTCGAACTGGCGCGAATGGGGCGGCACGTGCGCACTGGCCTCGTGCTGGTAAGTCAGTCCCCCGGCGATATCAATACGAGCGTGTTGAAGCGGCTCCAAACGCGTTTCATCTTCGCGCTGGAAAAAGACCAGTTGCGGGCGATCCACGGTGTCACCGCCGACCTCGACGAACGGCTCATTGCCCAGTTGCCGAAGTTGCCCAGAGGCGTATGCGCCGCTTCCGGCTCGAGCGAGTTGATCCGGCACGGCTTCCTTCTGTCGGTGCGCACGCGCAAGACTCCGGTCGGCGGAGCCACTCCGAAGGTGTTTGCCGGTCGACGGAAAGCTCCGATGGACGCTGTCTGCGGGACGGGACGTGAGGATGCTTAGCACCCGCGAGCGTGAGGAGCTTTTTATGCGCCTGGCCGGCGCGCCGGATGGCACAACGGCGCCGGCGGTCTTCGAACAAGCTGTAGCCGACGGCGATCGTGTTACCAAAGAAGCTTTTCAGAACCTCGCGCGCCGTCTTGTGCATCGAGGAATCCTAATCGCCCAGACCAGCGAGCATCCCACCCGATACCGCCTCGGCCAAAGCGTCGACGCATACTGGCTGGAGGAGGAAGATCTCGCCGCCATGGTCGGCGAGGAGTATCCGCTTCTCGCAATCCCCGTGTGGAAAGAGTCCATGCGGCAAATCCAACAGGTGCCCGAAGCCTGGTGGGCATTTCTTCGGGAGAAGCTTGAACACGAGAACGCGCGCGATCTGTTCGCACGGGCCATTACTAGCTACTGCGATGACCTCGCTGCCCTGGTGGATACGCTGATTGACGCTCAACAGAACGGCTGGGACCATCGAGATATTCAGCGACTGCGTGAAGAGGGACGAAGCGCTGTATCGCTGCTACGCGGCGTGGTTCAGTTTGGCTTGGGTTTATCCCGCGAAGCCGTAACATTGCCCAGCCAATTCGAACAAGCCGTGCAGGAGAGAGCTAAGAATCCGCTCTCGCTTCCCGTCCGATACAACGAGCATCAGCTCCGCCGAGAACTCGAGTCGCGTATCGAAGATGGAGCGTTCATCCGCGCGGCAGTTCCTGACCGCTCTGTCAAGATGCTGATTGGAGCCGTCGATGGTTCTAGCAGAAGTGGGGTTATGTCGTTCCTGGGGGAGGAAAGCGACTTCTATGTCGGCCATGCGCCGATGATCACCGTCAACACCGCGATCGGACAGATGAACCGGAACGTAAGGATTGCCAAGGGCGAAGAATATCCGGCGTTCGCCAGGCTGCCGGAGAAGCCCGAAGACATGCAGCAGCGCGACAATAAGTATACCGTGATGGCGAAACTCTTTTTCCCGGATCTCAGCGACGCTGAATACATGCATGCGCTGTGGAATGGAATGGACGTGTTGGAGACACGCACGACGCAGCGAATCCTCGGCCGCTGGAATACCAACCCTGGAGCGGTTGAGATGTCGCCGGCCGATGTTGTCTTACGCGATGGCACGGTCGTTCCGCAAGATCGCGACTTCAGTCACTATCGTAACGACGGGTCATACGGTCAAATCGTCCGCGACATGATGGCGCTGAACTGGGAAATCGTTAAAAAGTGCCGCGACGACGAGCAAACCGTCGTCGGCATCGTAAAAACCGCGAACCTGCGAGTCTTCGGACCAATCATCAACTGGTACGTCGCTCGAGAAGCCGCCTTGAATCAAACGGGGCCCGTCGAGACCTGGCCGATGCGGGCGCTCAACGCTGTTCCCGATCAAATGATGCTGACCCGCATGTTGACCGCTGAACGCGCAGCCGGCGATACGTGGGCGCGCACGGCTCTCGTCATACGACCTTTTCACGCAACCACCAATTTTGCCAAACGCTTTACACTGGAGAACACTCCACTCGATCTGATCGAGAAGCTACGTAAGCTAGAGGTCGGAGCGTCAGAGTATGATGGCGCGTTTGGTAGCGCTGCTTTTTGGGAAACGTTCCGCGGACCCGCTGACCACTACGTGCAGATGCTTAAGAATGTTGCATACGCAAGCTGCTTCATCGCGACGGTTCCGCGGTTGGAGTTCGAGCGCTATCTACCTCGCGTAGAGTTCATCTTACCCGCGGACGTCTACGGTGATTTCGATTCGCACGATACGGCGCAGGTACACTTGGGTCGCGCTCTTGCGGCTCTTGGCGAAAGCGATTTTACAGTGTCGTCTGAACACAGCATGTATCGTGATCGAAGCACCCTCGAAATCCTACCGGAGCTGGTTTCACGCGCCCATGACACGGTGAAAATCTGGGCTCGCGAGCTGGTAGCGCGTCTCGACGAGTTTCTGGCGAACATCATCGGCATCCTGGTAAAAGATAAGAGATCTCGAGGGATTCGGATTCGCCCATTTACTAAACAGGAGTTTCTGACACTGCACAGCTCGCTTGAGCGTGACCGTCGCCGGCTCGGTGGCGCGGACACTAATGAGATTCAGCCCTGATACAATTTGTCGCCGACTCGTGCAGATTGCGAGGCCGCAAAGCGGACTCGATATGCAACGTGATCCGATGAACGTAGTATCTCACACTCCCAGAACCGCAGCACGGTATAACCGGCGTCCAAAAGTAGTCGCTTCGCTCGACTCTCGGCTTCTTTGACCCGAGCGTTCTTGGCGTTCCAGGCTCCCGCATTCACGCCAGCCGGCGTGATCCTCGCCGGCGCTCTGCAGTCGTGCCGATGCCAAAAGCATCCGTCGCAGAAGACTGCGAGCCGGTACCGGGGCAAGACGATGTCGACGGTCAGGCGAGTGCTCTCGATGCGACGGTGCAGCCTGAACCGGAGACCAAGCTTATGCAATGCTCGACGAAGTTGCAGCTCAGGTTCGGTGTGTCGAGAGAGCCGGCCGGAAAGGCTGGCAGATCGCGCGGTAGGTTGCCATCGCTCTCCGCTCCGATGCCAAGCAGGCCTCCAGACCTTGCCAAGCTGCCTCAAGAGCCTCTCTCGCCTGATCTTGTCTTATAAGTCATCCCTTGCTGATACGATTATACTTCCCGGCCGCGGAATCAATCAATAGAGTCGCTAGTGTTCGTTAGACATTGATCGGCCTCAATCGCGGCGCGCAACGAAGGCAATTGCGCGCGAAAGGCTTGCCAGGAACCAAATCGTCTAATGATACGACGGTACAATGCACGGTCGATTCGCGTCAGATCGCCAGAGTTTAACTCACGACCTTCCGAGTCAACATACATGCAGTATTCCTCAGCGGACTCTTTACATTTCATCGCGAGAAATACTGCTCGCAACTTCTTCGTCATCGCTTGCTGGCACATCGCCATCGGGCGTGCCAGCAAGCCTACCGTTTCTGATTTTGCTTACAGCAGTACTTTGAAGAACTTACACGCGCTCGCGCCACTGCGCGAAGCCTTCGATCGTAAACAAATCTGGGTAAACATCTTTATCGTAGGGGCTCCTTATGGGCCGCACGTAGGGCTGGAGGCGCACCTTGACCTCATAAGAGTTCAGCTGCTGTGCGATCAGCGACAGCAGCACGCGCCTTCTGTGATCGAGACGCAGCGCTCGGGATGTCGCAACGCGGTAGGTGGCATCGAGCAATTCGTCGTCTATTCCTCGCTCGGGCGGCGTCAGTGGATTATACAAGAAAGCGCGCGCGGTAGCTACTTCAAGCGCAGGTTCCACATCTTCGTACGGAATAAAGAAAATCTTTGTGATCTCTCGTTCGATAAATTTGAGAAGGTCGAACGCTGTCTCCTCCCTGGCGACGGGAAGCACCTCGGCTACCAGCTCAATTCCTCGTCGAGACGGCTTCGCCGTTGTTAGGAACTCCAAAAAGGCTTCGGTATCGAACTTCTCATGAATAGTCGCTTCGTATAGTTTTTCAGCGTGGACCAACATCTGCCATAGGATGTCAACGTGGCGATCGTCCAATAGCTCGTCCGCTGTCAGAATCGCAACAATCTGGACGCAGCGCGCTAATCTTCCGCAGGCCCAAAGCAGGCCCAGGCTAGAGCACCACGGTCGACCGGCTTTCGATAAGGCTTTTCCGAGAAGCCATAAGTTCTCGTCGCTTGGACACTGTCTACCTTTCAACCATCGGTTAATGCTTGACTCGTCAATGGGGTCCAAGGGCCAGCTGTCGGCGATGGTCTTGGCCGTAATTGCGCCGCGGCCGTATCGGTCGATTGGATCGGTCAGCCACTTGAGAACCTCTTTGGTTTTCGCTCGTACCGGAAGCTCTGGCCGGTAAGGTTCTGGGCTCCATAGACTGCCGCGATCCCCGCCGGCATGTCTTGACTGAGGCGCGCGCCGCCGCGAGGGTTGCTGCTTACGAATCCGCTGTTTTCGCATTTGTCAAGTCGCGTACCGATGGCATTCGTCTCGTCAACAGGCCTAGCGCAGGGCTATGCTCCGGCTGTGCTTCGGCCAGTGACCGGCTCAGGTCCTAGTAGTGCATTACGGAGTCCCGATGCCCAACGGCCATGACCGTACGGCGGGTAAGCGAAAAGCGCTGGCCTCCCTTAACGAGCTCCGCGCCGACTTCCAGCGTCGCATTGACGTTATTGATTATGCCAAGTCCGCGATGGTCTCAGACAACAACTTCCCAGACGTCGCGTCAGCCGTCACGCTGCCGCCGTCGTTGCCCAAGGATATTCGCCCTTGGGCTGTTCGCCCTGGATCACAAGCGGACCGAGTTGTCGCCCTTCTACAGGCTGCAGGCGAAAAGGGTGTCTCCGAGCCGGAAATTGTGGCAGCGCTTCGCCAGCAGGGGCTTCTGATGACCGTTAAAGATCCAATAGCTTCAGTACATTGGACGTTGTATAACCTTCGGCGACGGTCTGGAGCCGTCACCCGTGACGTTCTTGGGCGTTGGACACTAATTGGCGCCATCCCGCGAAGGCAACCCGCGGAGTAAGAAGGAGCGCGACATCGAGTAGTATCCTCTTTGAAGTGTTAGGCGGGTACGGCGGGGCCGACCCTACGTGCGCGCCCGAAACGGAAGAAAACCCCGCGTAACGACCGCGAGGCTTCCTTGATAGAGGTCGGCAACCGCGTCTCTCGCTTAGAGGCGAGCGCGGCAACTTCGATCTGCCTCCACATTAGCATCGGAGGCCAACGAGGTCAAGCATGTTCAACTCCTACGAGCCGCTAGGATCGCGGCATTTCACCCGTCGGCGGTCTACCGAGCCACCTCCTGTGGCGTGGGTCTATGTACAGGACGGTCGGCGTCAAGCCCGGTGCACGTGTGAGGATTACCGGATCGACCAATCCTGTCGACACGTCTGGATCGTGGCGCTTGTTCAAGCGTCATTGAACAGACTAGGGCTCGGGACCACGCCCACCTTCTATCTCGACTTCGATAGCCCAGACGACGATCAAACCGGTCAGTCCGGCTAAGGCCGATCGTGATCGACAAAACCGACACTCCACGGCCCAGCGATGCCTATCCCTATAGGCACCCGACGCATGTCCGGAAGAACTCCAAGCGCAGACGCCTAGAGGGCGCCGCTAAGGCCAAGCTTCGAAGGGCTCATATTCGCGGCCCTGTTCGCTTCGAACACTCCGCGGCACCGGTCCCGCGGCAACCCTCGTCGCGCGAGATCAGGGGCCCCGTGGAGGGCCCCTGGCTCGTCGACCTTCACCGCTGCCGCTGTGCTGCGGCCAAACCCGATAGCACACGCTCGAAGGCAGTTCGAAAAGCTTCGAAAGGAGACCAAACGTGAGCGCTATTCATACCTGCCGCAAGCGCGGAAAGTGCAAGGTCGAACTCCTGGCTAACGGCCTGTGGACCTGCAGCCATCCAGGATGGGTCGGTGGCACGGAATGCCGGCATATTCGGATAGTAAAGGAGATGCTCGGCGTTACCCAGGGACCCTATTCTACTGCGAAGCGACGCCCCCGAACGATCTGGCTGTGCGGCGAACCGCCCTGCGAGGAAACGCGCCGGCGAAACGCGCGACTCGACGTACCCGAGCGCGTCCCGGATATCATGGCAGCACTTTGCGAGGGTCACACGAAGCCGATTCAAACTCATGGCAAGATTGGGCTGCCGCTCGAGGCCGTGATTTACGCGCTTGCCATGAAGGTTTTTCTTAATTGTAGTTATGAGCGCCTACTCAACGCCCTATGCAAAGATATGCGCTTTTTTAGGCTTGCTCCCGCATGGTATGGACGAGCGCCGAGCCTGCAGACGCTCTGCACGCGATTCGCGGACGAGCGAGTTGCCGACAATATATCCCATATGATCGCTCTGAGCGCGATGCCCGGCAAAAAAATTGATCGGACGATACTCGTTGACTCCGATCAAATGCCGAGTATGCCATCCGCAAATTCGAGAAATCGCAAGTTCGGTAATCCGCTACCGGCTTGGCGGCCCATATGCACGATGATTAAGCGGCATTTTGGTGTGGGCGACGTGACGGGGCTCATCGGCGGAGTGGATGTTACCCTCGATACGGGACTCGGCTCCGGCGACGGTCCCCACCTCCCTGGCGTAGTCCAACGGTCCAGACAGGCTCTCAGTGACGCTAAGAACGTCGCTGCCGACAAAGCCTACTCGATCCGCCGCAACTTCGCCCGAACGGAAGAGATGGCTCTTCAGCTCTATGTTCCGGAGAAACTCAATGAAAAGCGTCTAACGGCCGAAAAACCGTGGCCGGAATCCGCCCAACGTGTGACGCTTCTTCAACGTGAGCAACTCGAACTTTTTGCCGAGATCTTTAGGTACAGAAGCAAGGTCGAAGGGGTGCCGTCGTCAAGCAAACGCCGATACCCTTTTATTCGATTACGTGCGCGCAAGAGCGATCCCGTGCCGATCTATCCTAAGGGATTGACTTTTATTAACGGTGATGAGATCGATCAAGCCATTTCAACGCTGGATGAGACCGTTATCGCTGCTATCTTGGCTGCCGCCACTACGGCGGTCGGCTGCGCTCGCCTCAACGAGGCGTTGATGACGATGCTCTTAGAAAATATCCACAAGCTCGTCACACTCGAGCATCTTTTTAACAAACGCGTCGATTTTGCTGACCGTGATTTTTCTTTCGATGGAATACGTCTCGTAAGTGAATCCGAGCTTCAAGTCAAAATCAATCCTCACGTACCCCGGCCATTAGACAATATAAAGGAATGATCACGCGGTTCAATTTCCGCAAATCGTGCTTAGCGCGATCGTGGGTAGGAACCTCTGGATGACCCGGCCTTCGGCGGCGGGACCTTTCTTGGCTTTCCCGACACTTCGACCCCTCGGTGGTATCTGAACTTGAAGTCCAAACGGTGTCAGCGTCGCAAATAACCGCTCAAATCTATGATTCATAGACCAAGCACACTGATGCGGAGGTCGAAGGAAACTAACTTAGCCACCCCGCCGCCGTGACCATATCTACGTGATTGGACACCGCCGAAGCTGTGTGCGAGCGGCAACCAAGGCATTTTAGACTCACCACGGTAAATCGAGGCAAATCAGCGCGTATTTTAGGGTCAGCGCAGTGGCACGCGAGCAAAGAAGGGGCCTGGCTAAGAACTGCTAACCCAGCTTTTGGAACGGTAACTGGGAGTGCCGCCGAACGGCTTACTTCCGGCAAGGCAGGTAACTGTGGACGTAACGATATCGCTGGATGGTGTCTTGACGGATGACCAGCGCAAACAGATTGCTGAGTTGCTCGCAGGCGTGACAGGCGACCCCGTTGCCGCCTTTTGTCGCGCGGCCGTCGCTGAGTCCGCGGACGCTATTTTAATGCGTCGTCAGGATTCGGCTTCGAATACCCCGTTACAACGCCTCTACCGGCTTATCAAACACGCATTTAATGGCAGAATCCCGACTGAAGGCGTTGTTGGACGTATATTCGGAGTCACAGAGCGACGCGCTACCGGCATGATACTCATCGTGTCGAAAAGATACAGTAACGATTTTGAGCAAGGTTGGATAGATGCGGTCAGAGCTGCCTTCGACGCCAAGGAAGCAGCAAAGGATGAGCAGGGAAACCTGTACAGGTTCAACGCACCTCAGGCTGTTGTCGACTATCTAAAGGAGATTATCGCTGGACTGAGTGCTGGGCGATTGTCGCCGATAAGACGCGTGAAAGACACCGCTGAAGTCTACGAAATTCGTAAGGATACTTTCGATGCCGTGTGTCAGAAGCTAGGAATCGGTCCAGCCAAAAAGGGCAAGTGAGCGAAAGCGCGTTCAGGCAAAGCCTGGTTGATGCGTCGACCGTTATATCAGTGCTGCTGGCCTTTTTGTCAGTTGTGTTCGGTCTAAAATACGAGCACGTCGCTCGTGCTCTGAACGAAGCGCTTCCGGCCGCCGATCGCCCAGACGATCGTGCGAGTTTTCGCCAGAGACAGCGACGCTGCCTTTTTGTGGACGTCGCACCAATTGGCGTACCGTCACTCTTGCTGACTCTCCTGTTGGCTCCCGCCTCTTTCCGCATTATCAGCGGATCTCAATTCGCCTACCTAGATCTCGATTTAGTAAAATCTCTTTTCATAGCTGTCAACTTGAGCTTCGTCGCTTTGGCCATATGGTCCGTAGCTGTCTCTGTTTTGCTCTCGCTACGGGCACGTAAAGCTTGAAACGCTGGAGCTTGCCATCGCCCAGGGGTTGATACGTCTAAATGTCAATTTGGTCTTACGACAGCATTTCTAGGGAGCCGAAATATGTTTGGTCCCGGGGTAGCTGCACTTTTTGCAAGTCTAACCTTAGCATTACTCCAGTAGTAAGCGAAGATCGGTCGCACCTTAAAGGGAAAGGTTCGTTCAGTAAGGAGCTTTTCGTATGCGAGACCTGCGGATGGTGGACAGCTCATGACGTGCAGCCTGTAAAGTGACCCAACGATAGGTGGAGAATCCAGGGGCCTTCGGCCTCAAAGGAGACCACCGTGAAGAAGTCTCGATTCAGCGAAAGCCAGATTGTCGGTGTCCTCAAAGAACATGAAGCCGGCACGCCGACGAAAGATCTTTGCCGACGGCACGGGATTAGCCCAGCAACGTTCTATGCCTGGAAAGCCAAGTTCGGCGGAATGGAAATTAGCGACGTCGCGAAGATGCGTGCGCTCGAAGACGAGAACCGCCGTTTAAAGCGAATTGTCGCCGATCAGGCGCTCCACATCGACACGCTCAAGATTGCCGCCTCGGGAAACTTCTAACGCCTGTGCAGAAGCGTCGAGTCGTACAGGCGGCTCAGGACGAGCTCGACATCAGTGAACGCCAAGCCTGTCGGTACATCCGAGCGAATCGACGGATGATCCGCTATGTTCGCATTCCTAAAGACGATGTGCCACTTCGTACTCGTCTGGAAGAACTGGCGGCGGAACGGCGACGATTCGGCTATCGGCGATTGGCCGTGCTCCTGCGCCGAGATGGCTGGAAGGTCAACATCAAGCGGGTCCTGCGGGTCTATCGCGAGGCACATCTGCAGGTGCGCAAGCGCCTCAAACGGCGTGTTGCCATTGGACGCGGCGATTTGGCCGCAGTAGCTGTGTCGATGAACGAGCGCTGGTCATTGGATTTTGTTCACGATACGTTAGAGAGTGGCCGGCGAATCAGAACGCTCAACATCGTCGACGACTTCACACGAGAATGCCTTGCCATTGAGGTGGACACATCGCTTTCGGGGCACCGTGTTGCGCGTGTCCTTGACGCAATCGGTTCAGTGCGAGGCTTTCCGCAAACCATCGTGATGGACAATGGAACCGAGCTAACGAGTATCGCCATGGCGTGTTGGGCTCGGGATCGGAAGGTGCGTCTTCACTTCATCCAGCCCGGCAAGCCGACACAAAATGCGTATGTCGAATCGTTCAACGGCCGTTTTCGTGACGAATGCTTGAACGAGCACCAGTTCGCCACGCTTGGCCAGGCTCGCCTCATCATCGAAGCTTGGAGGATCGACTACAACACCGATCGACCTCATCAGGCCCTAAAAAACCGTACCCCCGAGGAGTTCGCTCGAGGGCTGCAAATCATGCTACCTCTCCAGCTATCTGCGGCATAACTCAGGGCTGCACGTCACAACTCCGACACCGACTCCAACTCCGACACCGACTCCAACTCCAACTCCAACTCCAGGTGGCGCTGGCGCCGGGAACAAACAGAACTAGTCTCAACGACATACTCCGGCACTGAGCACTGATGCGACGGGGTTCGCTGTATCGGATTCGGTGACTTTACCTCATAGCATCAACGATGATGGCTGGCAGCGTATCCGATATCTTTTCGAAGGCCGGCGACATCCGAACGCCGCTGGCGCTGGCAGCCGTCGTTCTGGCGGTACTTTTCCTCCTTTACAGACAACTTCTTCGTCGAGCCACGCGATTATCGGGCGGCGGAACCGAGCGCGTTGTTCGTTATTTGTTCATCCTCGCGTTATGCTCTATCCTCTTAGGTTTTTTCGGATACGTCATTTCTCAGATCCTCATGGTATCCGGCACTAGGTTAAAAGTTTACGGTCGAGTGTACGAAGCTGGCAACGAGGCGGCCGCGATTCCAGATGCGACGGTATACTTTAGGCTCGACACTGTCACCACAATTCCAGTAGACGCGCAAGGCGATTTCTCGACCGTCTTACCGAGGTCGTACGATGGACGGACTGCCTCTCTGTGGGCAACAGCACCGCAGTATGAACGGTCCGCTGTAAGAACAGTGGTTCTCGCAACGTATCTGCCGAGCCAAGATATTACGCTGGTGCGAATTTTTGGAGGTTCTCCCTCAAATCAACGTGCAGCATGCTTGACAGGCCGGTGGATTGAGCGCCCAGGCGGCGCTTACTACTGGTTGATTCGGCGAACGCAGTATGGGCTTCGCCTCGAGCGAATGGACGGGGACGTGTCGGGCGACTTCGTATCCGATCACGGTTTTTGGTCCGGTACTTTACATTGGCGCGTGGACAACACCGATTGGCACGGCGTAACGCTTGCGGCCGATTCGCACTGCACACAGGTGAATACGAACAAGTCCTGGTGGTATCAGCGAGTCCAATGACCAGATTTGAGTTGAGGCGATCAACACATCGTAAATGAAGCAGACAACTCCAGCAAATGTCCTGATGGTCGATTTCCTGGACGAAGAATTGGCCGCTAAAATCCTTGGCGACATTCTCCTAATGGAACCATTATTCGTACCTTCGACTACAAGCACTAGTGAACCCGACTATCGTCGCTCGCTAGTCCTTCATGATTCCTTAAAGCAATGCGAGGGGTTTCGGATGGCCATCTTCAAAGTACTCCCGAGCGTGTTGGACCAGCTCGGGATAGCCCCCAAGCGGATCGCCAACGTCGAGATGCAAATAACGGCACATAACGACGGCCACTACTACAAACTACACAATGACAACGGAAGCTCAGACGCGCTAAGTCGCACTATCTCGTATGTATACTATTTACATGGTTTCCCCAAAATGTTCATGGGCGGGGAACTTGTGCTTTATGATGGTGATGCCTTAGATGTCGATCCTGAGACGGCCGTTGTTATCGAACCAAGGAGCAATTCGATCATCTTCTTTCACAGCGGGCTTCTGCACGAGGTAAGACCCATCATCTGCAAGTCGCAAGCCTTCCGTGACGGAAGATTTTCGATTAATGGTTGGATTCGGCACAGTGCGGAATAAGCTACTTCCAAGCAAACAGCTGGCTCGACTTGCTCGTGGAATCTGCGACGACTCGTAGCCAATACAAATCAGACATGTCGGAATAGTGGGACTCCCCCATTTGCTAAGCGCGCCCGTAGGACGTGGCCACGAATCGCGCGTTGGCGGCGGCGTCCCGTAGAGGCGCCCTTCTGCCGGGACTTCTCACAGCACTTCTGTTCAGAGTCAACGGATTTACCCGTATCGCACCCTAGCCCTGAAGCTGTGACGGGAAGCGAACAAGCGTTCGTTTCGGGAATTTCTGGAGCGAGAGACGATCGAAGCTTCTCGCCGCCAAAGCAATAATTGCAGTAATTAAAGAAATCCATTTCCGCCGATCCTGAATTCAAGAAATACCTCGACAATTTGGATTTCCGGAACAGAGCAGCGAGTTGGTGGAGCTGTCGGGGTACTGCCCCCCGAGTCCAAGCAGTCTGACCGGCGCGTTCTCCAGGCTCAGCCTCGAATTTATCTTGATCGAACGGACGCCTCGAAGCGTAGCTTACCGTTCGCTGCAGATCCTTGTTCTCGCACGAGCGTCGAATCACGCGCGCGTGCCAGCCCGAGTTGATGACCGGAAGGCGGAGTGGTTCGGGCCGACTCTCCGCGTCCGGTGACTAGCCTAGATTAGGCAGCCAGTGCGTATTCGTTATTGGCAGATATTGCCGTTGCGATCGTTTTAGGAGTGCTCGCAACTCCGCCTGCTGACGCCGACCAAGGACTGTCTTGTCGAACCTATTTCAGCCCCATGTCGCGACAAAACATTATAACACCTCGAAGCAAGCTCCGAGTTTCGGGGACGGCGGGGGCCGCTCGCCGCGGAGAACTACGGGTTCGAGCGGGCCTCGGCCTTGGCCCCTTGTTGCATGATCGTCGAAACGATCGTCATGATGATCGCGCCGTAGAGATCGGCAAGCCAGGGGTTAACGCCGCTGCTCGGGTCGTAGAAATGAACGAGGTGAATAGTGATCACGAACAGCAGGTAGTTAATGACGAACGAGAACAGGCCGTGCGTGATCCAGGTGATCGGGAGCGAAATCAGCCGAAGGATCGGCCCGAGTAGCATATTGACTAAGCCGAAGACGATCGCCGCAACGATTGCCGTCCAAACCGTTACGCCATGGTTGAAGCCCGGAACGTACTTAGCAATGAGGTAAAGGACGAGCGCATTGACCAAAAATCTGAGTATCAAGCTCAAGATCTGTACCCTCCTTCGAGTTCTTGCTTGACCTTTGCGGCCAACGTGGGCGTCATCCCTTTGACGGCGGCAATTTCATCGAGGGCGGCACGGCGGATTCCGGCCGGCGAGCCGAAAGCCGTCAGGAGGCGCTTACGGCGAACCGGCCCCACGCCGGCGAGCGCGTCCAGCGCCGAGCGCGTCATGGATTTTGCCCGCCGCTGGCGATGGTAGGTGACGGCAAAACGGTGAGCCTCGTCGCGAATGCGTGCAACGAGGTGCAGTGCCGGGGAGTTGGGCGGCAAAACGATCGGCTCGGACTGATTCGGAAGGTAGAGCCACTCGTGCTCCTTCGCCAGCCCCGCGACCGCGAGACCGGTCATGTCGAGCTCCTCCAGTACCTCGACTACCGCGCTGAGCTGCCCCTTCCCGCCATCGATCAGCAGTAGATCCGGCTTCTGATTGAATTTCTCTTTCTTCGCTAGCGCGCGTTCCATCGGCGTGTCGGTACGGTCCGTCTCGCGACGCAGATAGCGTAGGCGCCGCCGGAGGGTTTCCTGCATCATCGCAAAGTCGTTCGGGCCCCGATCGTACTGAATCTTGAACTTTCGGTATTCGCTCTTTTTCGCGCGCCCTTCCACGAAGACGACCATGGACGCCACCGGATTGGTACCTTGAATATTCGAGATGTCGTAGCATTCGATGCGGTGCGGCGGCTCGGGAAGTTCCAGCGCGTCGGCAAGATCGGTGAGCGCGCGCGCCTGAGCGGTCTCTTGCACCTCTTGATGTGCCAGGAAGGCCTTGAGATTTTGCTCGGCGTTCTTCTGCACGAGGCGCAGATATTCGGCGCGAACGCCGCGCTGCGGCTTAAGAATGCGAACCCGCTGGCCTTTGATCGTGGAAAGCCACGATTCGATCGTCGCGCGTTCCTCCGGAAGCGCTGAAACGAGCAGCTCCTTCGGAACGGCGGCGGCCTGCGTTTTGCTCGGGCGCCGCTTTTCCGGCACGGGCGCCTGATTGTCGCGCGCGATGCGCGCGAGCGAGAGGGTCTTATCCTCGGGGGCTCCGGCCGTGCGCGCCGTGTAAAATTGCTTGAGAAACTCGCCCGTAAGCAGCTCGTCCGATTGCTCGTAGACGCCCTCGAGAATGAAGTGCTCTTGCCCGATCAGCTTGCCGCCGCGCACCAGAAAGACTTGCATGCAGGCCTGACCCTGTGCTCGAGCGATCGCCACCAGGTCCATGTCGAGCCGCGACCGCCAAACGACCTTCTGTCCTTCGGTCACGCGACGCACTTGCACGATTCGGTCGCGAAGCCGCGCCGCCGCCTCGAAATTCAAATGCTCGGCCGCCTCGGACATCTCGTGCTGCAATCGCGCGAGCAGCGACTCTTGCTTGCCTTCTAGGAACAGCACGACCTCGTCGATCGTTCGATCGTAGTCTTCTTCCGTTTGATACCCGACACAGGGTGCCAAACACCGCTTGATGTGGTATTGAAGGCACGGCCGCTTGCGGCGGCCATCGATAGGTTCTGGGCAAGTGCGCAAGGGGAAAACCAGCCGCACGAGATCGATAAGCTCACGCAGCCCATGTGCGTTCGTGTAGGGGCCGAAGTAGCGCGCGCCATCGTTGCGAACCATTCGGGTAAAGACGATCCGTGGAAACGATTCGTTGGTGACTTTCAAATACGGATAACGCTTGTCGTCGCGCAGCCTCACGTTGAAGGGCGGCTGATGCCGCTTGATCAGGTTTGCCTCGAGTATGAGCGCCTCGACCTCATTCGTCACCACGATCGTTCGAACGTCGGCAACCTTCGCGACCATCGCGGTCGTCCGCGGATGCAGTACCGCCGCCTCTTGGAAATACGAACGCACGCGGCTGCGCAGCGAGATGGCCTTCCCGATGTAGAGAATCTCGCCGTCGCTGCCGATCATGAGGTACACGCCCGGCGCGTCCGGGATCTGCGCGAGGTTAGGGAGCGGCGTCACCAGGCCCGGCGCGGCCGCGCACGCATCACCAAAACGACGATCACCACCGCGAGAACCGCGATGCCGAGCGCGAAGTATGCGCCGCGATGGAAAAGCGGCAGCACGGCGTCGAGATGCGCCCCAAGAGCGTTCCCCAGCAGGATCAAGAGACTGCAAAAAATTAGCGATCCGAGGAACGTCCAAAGATAGAACAACCCAAGATTCATTTCGGCGATTCCCGCCGGAATGGCCGCAATGCCGCGCAGGACCGGCAAAAAGCGGCAAACGAAGATCGCAAACGTTCCCCAACGCTCGAAGAAACGGTGCATGCGCAGTAGACGCTCGTGGGTCACGTGGATGTAACGTCCGTAGCGGTCGATGATCGGCACGCCTCCGAAGCGCCCGATGGCGTAGCCGGCCGAGCCGCCGGCCAACTCGCCGATCACTGCTACCAGGATCGTGAGCCACAGGCTGCTCAAGTGTCCGGTCGCCACCAAAGCCCCCGCTACCGGCAGGATGATTTCCGTGCCGATCGGTGCACCGAGATTACCCAGCGCCAAACCGAGGAAGAGCCCAAAATATCCGTAGTGATCTATGAGCGAAACGGCGGCTTGTTGCAGATGCTCCACCAAGCTCGTTACTCCACCGTAGAGGCGGTGTTTCGGGCCGCGGCGCGGCGCAGGATCTCGGCGGCCGAGCTGCCGCCTTCGGAACGCATGGCCTCGAAAAGATCGATCGGGCCAATTTCACGCCCAGTCGCGCGTTCTTCCGCGAGCGCGATAATCCGTCGAACCCGCGGCGTGATGAGGATTCCTTCCCAAAGGCGCTCCTCGCCGGTGCCAAGCGCTCGGCGAACTTCCGCATGCACTTCGGGTACGTCTATTCCGGCAGCATCGAGGGCATGTAGCGTCGCGGGATCGCGCTCTTCGAGCAAGGCGACCAGCAAGTGTTCAGCACCGACGTAGTAATGGCTATGGTTACGGCATTCTTGCTCGGCCACGCGTAGGACGCGTCGCGCCGCTGGGTTGAAATTCGAGAACAAGCGGTCTCCTGGGTCCCCGGAGGGAGGAGAGAATTTCGGGGCGACACGATTTGAACGTGCGACCTCTTCGTCCCGAACGAAGCGCTCTACCAAGCTGAGCCACGCCCCGAGGAACTCCGAACGTTTCGCAGACCCGCGGCGCCTTCCTTTTACCCCTTACCCCTCCTGCAAGGGTTCGCCAAAACCAGGGTAAAACGGAGAAAGTTGTAAAGCTTCATTTGTATTCATGAGATATCTAATCGTCGGGTGTGGACGCGTCGGCTCGGCGCTCGCGAAGCTGCTGGATGCCGACGGACATGAGGTCATCGTCGTAGACGAAAATCCGGCATCGTTCAAGCGCCTGGGGCCGAAGTTCAAAGGACACGAAGTCGTCGGTACCGGCATTGACTACGACGTCCTCAAGCGCGCCGGTGCCGCGACCGCCGACGGCTTCGTCGCCGTCACCAACGGCGACAATCGCAACATCATGGCCGCTCTGATCGCGCAGCGAATGTTCAAGATCAAACGCATCGTGGCGCGCATCTACGACCCGCCGCGTGGTCAGATGTACCGCGAGCTGGGCGTGCAAACGGTCTGCCCCACGACGGTCGGCGCAAAGCTAATCCGGGACGTCTTGATAAAGGCGCCGTGGGAGACGCAAACGTTCGATCTAGGAAAGCTCTCCTCCGTGTCGGCAATAATCGGGCCATCCGACGCGGGCAAACGGGTTAGAGACCTCGAGCGAGCCGAAAAGATTCGAATTTCCGCCGTCCGGCGTGGAGAGCGCGAGGTCATCGTTGCTTCCGACGACTTGTCGCTTCAAGAAGGCGACGAGATTAGCGCCGTGGTTGCGCCGGACGCAATCAGCGACTTCGCGGAACGTTTCCGCGACTCGGCAACGCGATCGAAGGTCTCAGCTTAGCGAATGTTCATCCTCATCGTGGGCGGAGGCAAGGTCGGCTCGTACCTGAGCCGAGCGCTTCTCAACCAGGGCCACGAGGTCGTGGTTATCGAGAAGGACGAGCGCAAGGCCAAGATGCTCGAGCGGTTGATCGATCGCCACGTAAGCGTGGTCGGTGACGGATGCGATCCGCTGGTGCTCGACGCCGCCGGCGTAGCCCGCGCCGATGTCGTCGTCGCGGACACGGGCGACGACGAAGACAATCTGGTGGTCGTGCTGCTCTCCAAGAGAAAATCTAAAGCCCGCTGCATCGCACGAGTCAACAATCCGGCCAACAAACTCATCTTCAACTCCTTGGACACCGAAGATCCGGTTATCGTCATTTCCTCGACAGAGCTCATTTTGGACGTGCTCAACGAACACGTCAATGCTTCGAAGTACCGGTCGATGCTCGAGACGATGCATCTGTTCGGCAAGGGCGACATGCAATTGGTAAAGGTTGCGATTCCGGAGCGATCCCCGGTTGACGGAAAGCGGCTTGCGGAAATCGATTTCCCGCATAATTCCGTGGTGGTCGCGGTTGATCGTCCGGACCGCGACCTCGAAATCCCGACGGGAGATACGACGCTGCGCGCGGGTGACGCGATGATCGTCATCGTTAAGAACGGCGCGGCCGAACGGATCCGAGCAATCCTGGGCGCCTAGCTCGCCTTCTAGATGTAGCCCTTTCTTAGTGCCGTGACCGCGGCCTGCGTGCGATCGGACGCCGAAAGCTTCTCGAGAATGTCCCGAATGTGTCCCTTCACGGTACCAAGGCCGATGTGCAGGCGCTCGGCGATCTCGGCGTTCGCATGTCCGTCGGAAATCAAACGTAGAATTTCCGTTTCACGCGGCGTCAACGGCGAGAAGCTTAAATCGTTGCGTTTCGCGTCGGAAAAGCGTGCCAAGACGACGTGCGCGATCAGCGGGTCGAAGTACGCGCCGCCTTCGCCGGCAATACGGACCGCATCCACGATGCGCTCGGGGTCGGAACTCTTCAAGCAATAGGCGTCCGCGCCGGCAGCCAGCGCGGCGAGCACTTCGTCTTCCAGATCGACCATCGTGACGATCACCACGCGCGTCGCGGGCAGTTCGGCGCGGACCTTTTTCGTGAGGGTGAGGCCATCGAGCCCCGGAAGGCCGATATCGATGACCGCGACGTCAGGCCGCTCGCGAGCGATCGCTTCCCAGCCGGTGAGTCCATCGGCAGCCTCGCCCACGACGTCGAACGAATCTTGCAACGCGGTGCGCAGCCCGGCGCGTGTCAAGGCGTGGTCCTCGACGATGACGACGCAGATACGAGTCTCGCGCTCCATTAATCCTGTAGCCTCTGGAGTGTTATCGTAAACGTGCTTCCACGCGGTTCTCGCGGCGCATAAGTGACCGTTCCACCATGTTTCTCAATAATCCGCCGGACGATGTACAGACCGAGGCCGGTTCCTCCACGAAAATGGCCGCCTCCGAAGCGCTGAAAGAGGCCCTCGCGGCGTTCCTGCGGTACGCCGTAGCCGTCGTCTTCCACGGCGATGGTAATCGACGCTCCCGCGCTGCACCGGACGACGACGTGACCATCCCGCGGCGTTGCATCCAGCGCGTTGGCGAGAAGGTTGATGATCGCGCGACGAATCTCATGCGGATCGCCAACCGTTATCAAGGCCCGCCCGGCGACGTCAGCGCGAAGCTCGATGCCTTTGATCTCCGCGACGGGTCGGAACTCATCGACAATGCTGGTCACCAGCTCGCCGCACGCGATTCTCTCATGAACGGTCGAGGACTCCCCGGCTTCGTAACGAGCCACCAGCAGCAACGTCTCGACGATGCGCCGCTCGTCGTCGTTTGCCGCCAGCGTCGTGCTGAGAATGCCTCGATAACGCTCGGGAAGGTCGCCGTAGGCGCCCGAGAGCGCCTGGTTCATCGTCACGTGCGCGGCGGCCAGCGGCGTGCGAAGATCGTGCGCTAAAGCGTAGACGATGTCGCGAATCACGTCGCTGCGATTGGCCAACTCGTCCTTTTGCCGCGCGATCTCCTCGTTTCGCTCCCCCAGTTGGGCGAAGAGCCGCGCCTGTTCGAGCGCCATGGCCGCCTGCTCCGAGAAGCTTCGCAGCGTGGCGAGCGCATCCGGAACGAAGGCTTTTCCGTCGCTCACCGACTCGATGAGGACGTGCGCCACGGTGCCGCTCGTCACGATCGACGTCACGAGTGCTTCGCTAGCGCCGAGGGCCTCCAGGGTCAGTCGCCCGAGTACGTCGCTGGCAGTAATGTGAAAGACGTCGCCCGCCTCGGCCCGAGCAACCAACGATGCAAGCTCCGTGGAAAGTGCGTGCCGCTCCACCGAGATATCCGCGTCGCCCGCGCAATACGAAAGAACCAGCGGGAGTCCAAACGGCGTTTCTCGCGCGATGAGCATCGCTTTCGAAGCGCCGAGGAGTGCAACGGATTCGCGCGTGATGGTCCGCTGGACGAGCTCGACGTTGAGCGTTTCGCGCACCCGGCCCGTCGCTTCGCGCAGCGCCTTTTCGATCTCGACCTGCCGCATCCGGCCGGCGGAGACTCCGGCTTCGCGCGCGTACTCTTGGGTCCTGATGCTAAGGTAGCCAACCAATACAAAAGATGCCGCCAACAGGAGTCGATCTCCGATCGCAATCCCATCCCAATGGTGGCCGGCCTGAACGCCGTTGAAATAACCTGCAATGAGATTTGCGATCTCGGCGGCGATGACCAGATTCGTCGTTAGGCGGCTCTGTAACGCCAGGCTGCTGAGCGCGATCGGGCCGTTGAGTAGAATTGCCGCAATGAAAAGCTGCGGAGTGAACATATCGACGATCCACGCGGCGACGAGCAACCCGTAACAAAGTAAGGCCACTGCGCGCGTTTTTCTGGCCGAGCGGCGGGGGCGCCTTGCCTCAAGCGGAGAAGGCTGCCGCGATGGACCGCGCGGCGAGAGCAGAGGAGCTGTTACGTGAGCTCGGCGGGCGCGCGCGACTTGTCGTCTATGTCGCAAGCGCTCCCGGCTCCGGTAAGACGCGCCGGCTTTTGGAAGACGCGCGCCGGCTCGCCGCGGATGGCAAGCGCGCCGTCATCGGCTGGGTGGAAACGAAGGGGCGCCCGGATTTGGAACGCATCGCTATAGGCCTGCCCCGCATCCCCCCACGCCAAGTGCAGATCGGTGAGCGCACTTTCGAGGACTTCGACTTCGAAGCAGCGCTGCGCGAAAAACCCGACGTCGTGATTCTCGACGAGCTCGCGCACGATAACCTTGGCAACGCCGCACACGCCAAGCGCTGGCAAGACGCGCTCGCGCTAAAGCAGAACGGTATCAGCGTCATCGGCGCCTTCAATATCCAGCATCTGGAAACGGTGGCGCCGACCGCCGAGGCACTCATAGGCTATCCGGTGCGAGAAATCGTTCCGCTAGCCTTTTTGCAGGCGGCCGACGAGGTCGTCGCGCTCGACGTTTCGCCGCAGCTATTGCAAAGCCGGGTGAGAGCCGGGAAGATCGTCAACGAACAAGATATCGATCGAGCGCTCAGCGGAGCCTTCAAAGAGCAGACGCTCTATATGCTCCGCGAGCTTCTCTTGCGCACGGTTGACAACCTGACCCTGCCCGCCGTCAAAGCCGGCCGCACGTCGATGGCGGCTGCGTTCGTCTACCCGAACTTCGATCAGGCGCCCTATCTCAGGCGCACCGCCGCAATCGCGCATGCGCTCGATCTAGGCTTGGAGGTCATACCGGCCCGCGGAGTGGATCCGAACGCACTGGAACGGATCGCCCGGGAGCTCGGCGGGGAGATGCTGCACGAAATCGTCGATCCGGCAATCGTTCCCGACGATGCGCTGCGCGCCTCACTCGTCGCCCTGCCCAACGGGAAAATCGCCGCAAAGTTGGCAAACATGCCGCTTCCGTACGATCTCTTCGTCGTCGCTGCAGCTCAAACGTATCTCGGCGAAAATCCGGCGCGTTCGCCCTATTCACAGACCGCCGGAGACAGATTGCGCGTCGGCTACGGCAAACTCACGGTCTATATTGGCGCGGCTGCGGGTGCCGGCAAGACGTACGCGATGCTCGATCGCGCCCATCAGCTCCTCGCCGACGGCGTCGACGTCGTCGTCGGCTTCGTGGAAACGCACGGGAGGAAGGAAACCGCGGCGCTTCTCGACGGCTTGGAAATCGTGCCTCCAAAAGTCGTCAGCGCCAACGGCATTACCTACCGGGAGTTCGATCGCGACGCGCTCATCGCACGCAAGCCTCAAGTGGCCTTGATCGACGAGCTCGCTCATACCAATGCACCCGGATCCGTGGCGCCAAAGCGGTTTTACGACGTGCTGGCGGTCCTCCGCGCGGGCATCGACGTGATCACGACGCTGAACATCCAGCATCTCGAGGGGCTGGGCGATACGATATTGCGTCTCACCGGCACGGTGGTGCGGGAGACGCTGCCCGACGGCATCCTGGCTCTCGCCGACGAGGTCATCCTCATCGACGTCACTCCCGAGACCTTACGGCAGCGCTTGCGCGAAGGCAAGATCTACCCACCCGAACGTTGCGAGACGGCGCTCGCGAATTTCTTTCGAACCGAAAATCTCTTCGCTCTGCGAGAGCTCGCTTTGCGCGAGGCGCTGCGCGCTCGTCACCGGGAGCGAATCACTTCGCCTTTCGAACGCATTCTACTGGCAGTGGATTCCCGCGCCGTGGACCTTGCGATGCTTTCGCGGGCCGGCCGCATCGCCGCGCGGCTGGCGATCGAGTTTGCCATCGCACACGTCGTTGCCCCTAAGCGGCGCGTCGATCCCACGATCGTCGATGCGCTGCGCGCCGAGGCTCGCAAGACGAACGTCGAATTCATCGATGAAGTGGCCGATGACGTGCCGCGGCGATTGATCGAGATCGCTCGCGCTCGCCCTGAGACTACGATCGCCGTGGGAGGAGCGCGCCGCGCTCCGCGTCTGTTTGCGCGCCCGGCATTCCCTCGAAGGCTGCTCGATGCCGGCGCGCGAGAACTGCTCGTCCTTGCGCCATCCACCAAGCCCGCAGCAGCCGAGCTGCCGGAGGAGTAACGGTGAGCGCGTTGGCGCTGTTCGGGCTTTTCGCGGTCACCGCAATGCTTGTGAGCTACACGCTCGAAAAGCGGAGCCTATGGTTTATCCTGGCGTTCGCGGGAGCGTGCGTCCTCGGTTCGATCTACGGCTTCTTACAGGGTGCGTGGCCCTTCGGAATCATCGAGGCGATTTGGGCGATCGTAGCGCTCCAGCGCTGGCGCACCGCCACTAGCGGCCGAACACTACCCTTGTTGCCGCCACAGCCCTAATACGCGGTAGGGGCCGTACTGTCACCCTGAGCGGAGTCGAAGGGTGACGAAGAACGCTGCCTTCGATTTCTGAAAAGGCGCAGGGAGCATCGCATTGCCGCCACGGGCCTAATGCGCAGAATTAGCTGTGATGAAGACCTACTACGTCTACATGCTGCTCTGCTCGGATAGTTCATTCTACGTTGGCGTTACGAACAATCTAGAAATCCGTTTCGGCCAGCATCAATTTGGACTCGATTCAAGCTGCTACACATTCTCGCGTCGGCCGGTAAAGCTCATCCACTCCTCGGATTTTCGCAACGTTGACGACGCGATCGCATGGGAGAAGCAGCTCAAAGGATGGTCGCGTGCTAAGAAGTCAGCCCTGGTCGCAAACGACTGGAACCGCATTCATGGCCTTGCGGAATGTGTGAATGAAACGGCATCGAGGTATCGCGGCGAGTCATCCTTCGACTCCGCTCAGGATGACATTGACAACTCAGAATGACATCGGCAATTCGGGCTGAGATTAGGTAGGTTATTGCGGTTTTAGGCCGTCGAGCGCAAGGTTTAACTCGAGGACGTTGACTCGGGGCTCACCCAAGAAGCCGAACGTCCTTCCCTGGACGTGTTCCGCGACGATCGCGTTAACCGCCGAAATGCTCATGTGCCGCGCTTTCGCAACGCGCGGCGCCTCCCAGTACGCGGATTCCGGACTGATATCCGGATCGATTCCGCTGCCGCTGGAGGTCACGAGATCGATCGGCGGCGGACCGCCGGCGCCGGGATTGTCTTTCTCCAGCTGCGCGATGGTGCTTTTGGTCGAATTGATCAGCTTCTTCGAGGTTGGCCCGTAGTTCGTTCCACCGGTCGACGTCGGGTCGTACCCTTTGCCCGCGGCTGACGGCCTGCCTTGAAAGTATTGCGGCTTCGTCCAGAGCTGACCGACGATCGCCGAGCCGACGACCTTACCGTTAACCGTGACGAGCGAGCCGTTGGCCTGCCGCGGGAAGATCGCTTGAGCGAGTCCGGTCATCACCAGCGGGTAGATCAGTCCCAACAGAACCACCGAAAAAATCGTGACGCGCAGCGAGGTGCCTAAGTGCTTAATCATTATCTTGGCTTCCTACGTCAGATGGAGCGCCGCGAGGATCATGTCGATCAGCTTGATCCCGATGAAGGGTACGATGATCCCGCCGACGCCGTAAAGCATCACGTTCTCGAACAGCACGCGGTTCGCGCCCTTGGGTTCGTACCGCACCCCGCGCAGAGCGAGCGGGATCAGCGCGACGATGATGAGCGCGTTGAAGATCACGGCCGACAGTATCGCGCTCTGCGGCGTCGTCAAGCGCATCACGTTGAGCACTCCCATCGCCGGGTAGGCGACGGCGAACATTGCGGGCAGAATCGCGAAATATTTCGCCACGTCGTTGGCAATCGAAAAAGTAGTCAACGCGCCGCGGGTCATGAGCAGCTGCTTGCCGATCTCGACGATCTCGATCAGCTTCGTCGGATCTGAGTCGAGATCGACCATGTTCGCAGCCTCTTTGGCGGCTTGCGTGCCGGAGTTCATTGCGACGCCGACGTCGGATTGCGCCAACGCCGGCGCGTCGTTCGTGCCGTCTCCGGTCATGGCGACGAGCCTGCCCGAAGTCTGCTCTCGCTTGATCAGGTCCATCTTCGTTTCGGGGGTAGCCTCGGCGAGAAAATCGTCGACGCCGGCCTCTTTCGCGATGGTCGCGGCGGTCAGCGGGTTGTCACCGGTGATCATGACGGTGCGAATCCCCATGGCGCGCAAACGGCTGAAGCGCTCGGTCATGTTGGGTTTGAGGATGTCCTTGAGATAAATGACGCCGATCACGAGCGTATTGTGCGCGAGCAGCAACGGCGTGCCGCCGCTGCGGGCAATTCGTTCGATCACCGGCGAGAGCTCCGTCGATGGAGCGCCCCCGGCCTCCCGCACCCACGCCAACACCGAGTCCGGCGCGCCCTTACGAATCTTGGTCCCATCAGCCAGGTCGAGCCCGCTCATTCGCGTGTAGGCGCTGAACGGCATGAAGACGGCTCCCGCCGGAGCCTCGCCATCGCGCGCTCCGACTTGCTGCGCGAGCGCAACGATAGACCTGCCCTCGGGGGTCTCGTCGGCCAGCGAAGAGAGATAAGCGATCCGCGCCGCGTCGCGTGCGTCGATCCCGTCGGACGTAATGATCTCGACGGCCTGCCGATTTCCCAGCGTGATGGTTCCGGTCTTGTCGAGTAGCAGCGTATCGACGTCGCCTGCGGCTTCGACCGCGCGGCCGCTCATTGCCAAAACGTTGCGCTGCATCACGCGATCCATCCCGGCGATGCCGATTGCGGAGAGCAAACCGCCAATCGTCGTCGGGATGAGGCAAACCAGCAGCGCAATGAGGACGGTGACGCTCTGATGTTTATGCGCGTAGAGCGAAAACGGAGCGAGCGTGGCGACGGCGATCAGAAAGATGATCGTAAGGCCCGCAAGGAGGATAGAAAGTGCGATCTCGTTGGGTGTCTTCTGACGCTGAGCGCCTTCCACCAGTCGAATCATGCGGTCGAGGAAACTCTCGCCCGGATTCGCGGTAACGCGGACGACGATGCGATCGGAGAGCACGCGCGTGCCGCCCGTGACCGCACTACGATCCCCGCCGGACTCGCGAATAACGGGAGCCGATTCGCCGGTGATTGCGGACTCGTCGATCGTTGCGGCGCCTTCCAACACGTCGCCGTCGGCTGGTATGATTTCGCCGGCCTCGACGACGAAGCGATCGCCTTTGCGCAGACCCGTGCTGGCTACGCGTTCCTCGGTCCCGTCGTCGTGCAGCCGCCGCGCGTACGTGTCCGATTTCGTACGGCGCAGCGCCTCGGCTTGCGCCTTGCCGCGCCCTTCGGCCACCGCCTCGGCGAAGTTGGCAAAGAGTACCGTGAACCAAAGCCACGCCGCGATCGCAAAGTCGAAACCCGCCATTCCGGTGTGTTTGAACAGATCGCGCGCGAAGAAAATCGACGTTGCTGCGGCTCCGACCTCGACGACGAACATGACCGGATTGCGCGCCTGCCATCGCGGGTCGAGCTTTTTGAACGAGTCCGCAAAAGCTCGCGTAATAATGGCTCGGTCGAACAGCGAGCGCGCCTTCGGGCGGCGCTCCAGTCGTCGCTGACTCAGCATCAGAACGTTTTTCCTTGGAAAACGAGCAGGTGTTCAACGATCGGCCCGAGTGAGTCGGCCGGCAGGAACGTTAGCGCCCCGACGATCACGATCACGCCGATGAGCAGCGCCACGAAGATCGGCGAATGCGTCGTGAACGTACCCGAGCTTTCCGGGATCGCTTTCTTCCCGGCAAGAGCGCCCGCAAGCGCGAGCGCCGGAACCGCCACGGCAAAACGCCCGAACATCATGTTCACGCCGGTCATGACATTATAGAAGAGGTTTGGCCCGAGCCCTGCAAACGCCGAGCCATTGTTGGCGTTCGTCGAGGTGAACGCATAAAGAATTTCCGAGAATCCGTGCGGCCCGCCGTTGTTGAGCGTCGCCACGCCGGCCGGCAGCACGGCCGCGATCGCGGTCGGTACGAGGCAGAGTACCGGCGTCACCAGAGCCGCGAGGATCGCGAACTGCACCTCACGTCGCTCGACCTTCTTACCGAGGTACTCCGGCGTGCGCCCCACCATGAGGCCGGCGATGAAGACCGTCAATACGACGAAGACGATCATCCCGTAGAGACCGCTCCCGACGCCGCCGAACACGATCTCGCCGAGCTGCATGTCGACGAGCGGAATGAGACCGCCGAGCGGCATGAACGAGTCGTGCATCGAGTTGACGGCGCCGCATGACGTGTCGGTCGTCACGGTCGCGAACAACGACGACGCCGAAACGCCAAATCGGCATTCCTTCCCCTCCATGTTGCCGCCCGCTACACCCATCTGGTGCACGATCGGGTTGCCCGCGGCTTCCGCCCAGTATGCGACCGTGAAGCCCACGAAAAACAGGATCGCCATCGTTGCGAAGATCGCCCAACCCTGACGCGTGTCCTTGACCATCTTCCCGTACATGTACGTCAAGCCCGCGCCGAGCGAAAAGATCAGCAGCAATTCGATGAGGTTGCTCAACGCCGTGGGGTTTTCGTTGGGCGAGGAAGAGTTGGCGTTGACGAAACCGCCGCCGTTGGTGCCGAGCTCCTTGATGACTTCCTGTGACGCCATCGGACCGCCGGTGATGGACTGGCTAAAGCCCTCTATGGATTTTACGCTTTGATAGGCGTGGAAGTTCTGGGGCACCCCCTGCGATACGAAGAAGAGCCCGACAGCGATGGAAATCGGGAGCAGCACGTAGAGCGAGCAGCGCGTCAAATCGACCCAAAAGTTTCCAAGCGTCTTAACGTTCGTGCGGACGAGCCCGCGCACGACGGCCACGGCGATCGCGATGCCCACCGCGGCGGAGACAAAGTTATGCCACGCCAGGCCGGCCATCTGCGAAAGATAACTCATCGCCGTCTCGCCGGAGTAGAATTGCCAGTTCGTGTTGGTCGTAAAGCTGACCGCAGTGTTCCAGGCCAGATCCGGCGCCATGTTGTCGATGTGCTGGGGGTTGAACGGGAGCCACTTCTGCGTGCGCAGCAGAATATAGAGATAGGCGAGCCCGATCAACGAGAAGGCTAGCATGGAAAGCGCGTAGGCGTACCACGTCATCTCTTCGTCTTCGCGAACGCCGCACAGGCGATAAATCAACTTCTCGAAGGGAACGAAGATGGGGCTCAGCCACGTGCGCTCGCCTTGGAAGACGCGCGCCATATACGAGCCCAGCGGTTTGGTAATCGCCAGGACGATCAGGAAGAAAATGATGGCCTGAAGCCATCCAATCGCCGTCATCGCGTTCTCAGAATTTCTCCGGACGCAGCATCGCGAAGACGAGATAACCTAGTCCCGCAATCGTCAGAACCAGACCCAGGACGTCATCAAAGACCATGGGAACGCGTTAGACCCGCTCGCAGCCGACGACGTAGAGATCGAGCGCGACGAAGCAGACGATCGAGAGAGCCACTATCCCTATCTCGAGCAACATGAGCTTAGCATAGCGCGCACAGCCGATACGGTGCCAGCCGTCAACTGGATGATCCGATGGGATGATCCGATTGGACCATCCTCATGAGGGTTTGCGGACGTAGTGCGCGGCTTGTATACTTGCGGCGTTATGGTTCTTGCACGATCCGCCGGGCTGGCGTTACTCGCGTGGCACGTCGCGGCGACGACCGGCGTCGCGCTCGGGCAGCCCACCCCGGGGCCCGCGAGTTCGCCTTCCCCCTCCGCTTCACCGGCGCCGAGTCCGCCAAGTGATCCTTGCGGATCAATTCTCTCGATCGTAAACCGGCCGACCGTGTCGACGGGCGTGTGCACCGTGCGCACCGGACACTTCGACGTCGAAACCGGCTACACCAACACTACGGTGACCGGCCCCGGAGGCGGCAGCAATGCAAACTATCCTCAATCACTCATTCGAGTGGGAACCGCAGATCCGCATTTCGATCTAGAGTTTGGTCCTCCAAGCTACGAGACGTCGTCGATCGGTCAACAGACCATTACTGGATCGAGTGATGTCAACCTCGGGGCAAAATACGAGGCCGGCTATAATTCGAACGCCGATTGGGGCGTCAACGCCGTCGTTACGTTTCCCACCGGGAGTAAGGTCTTTACGGTAGGCAATGCACAATTTACCGGCAATCTCAACGGAGCCTACACAATCAACTCGGAGTTCAGTCTCGCCGGGACCCTCAGCTTCAATGCCCTGAGCGGGAGCAACTCGGCGGGTTCGGCGCAATCGTACTTCGCTTTTATTCCCAGCCTCGAACTCAGCGCGGCGCTTCCCGGCGGCCCGTCGCAGATCTCGGCGGAGTACGCCTACTTTTCCGCGGCCGGTCCAGGCCTCGGCGCTAAGAGCCTCATCGACTTCGTCTATCAGCGCGACTTCGGTTCTCACCTACAGTTCGATGTGGAGTACGGGTTTTCGCCGACGCTCGTGGGTGGCCAGACGCAGCATTACGTGGGGGCGGGACTCTCGTTTATGAACTAGAATCCGTTCTCCGCCCGTATCTGAACGGAGGATTGTCCATGGGAGCGACTCAGGTCCCGGTCAACGTTGGAAACACTGGCTTTATGCTGCTCTGCGCGAGTCTGGTCATGCTGATGACCCCAGGGCTCGCGTTTTTCTATGGCGGTTTGGTCCAGCGCAAGAACGTGCTGACCATCATGATGCAGAGCTTCATGTCACTGGGATGGACTACCGTTCTATGGTTTGCCTTCGGCTACTCGGAGAGCTTCGGTCCGGACTGGCACGGCCTGATCGGCAATCCGGCGACGTATGCATTCTTACGTGGCGTGACGCTGCACACGATGTTCACCGGAAACGATGCCGGAATCCCGTTAGTCGTTCATATTGCTTACCAAATGATGTTCGCAATCATCACTCCCGCGCTGATCACCGGTGCGTTTGCAAATCGCGTCACCTTCAAGGCATATTTCTGGTTCCTGACCGGGTGGCTTATTTTTGTCTACTTCCCCTTCGTACACATGTTGTGGAGCCCGCACGGCCTTTTGGCGAGTTGGGGCGTCCTAGATTTTGCAGGCGGTATCGTCGTGCACGCTTCCGCGGGTTTTGCAGCCCTAGCGTCCGTGCTCTACGTTGGAAGGCGCCACGTGGTCGAAAACAAGCCTCATAACGTTCCGCTCATCGCGCTTGGCACCGGGCTGCTCTGGTTCGGTTGGTACGGCTTCAACGCCGGCTCCGAGCTGCGGGTCGATGCGGTGACCGCGGCGGCTTTTCTCAATACGGACGTTGCAGCTTCATTCGCGGCCGTGGCGTGGCTGCTGATCGAGTGGGCGCGCGGACGCCAACCTAAGTTCGTCGGTTTGCTCACGGGCGCGGTTGCCGGACTCGCGACGATCACGCCTGCCGCGGGTTACGTCTCACCGACGACGGCCGTCATCATCGGAATTGCGGCGGGCATCGTGTGTTATTTTGCCGTCACGCTCAAGAACCAGTTAGGCTGGGACGACGCCCTGGACGTTTGGGGCGTCCATGGAGTCGGCGGATTCTTAGGCATCGTTCTGCTCGGCGTCTTTGCATCAACCCTTTGGAATCCCAACGGCGCCGATGGTCTGCTTCGGGGCAACCCGGCGTTTCTCGGCAAGCAATTCGTCGCCGCGCTCGTGTGCAGCGCGTGGGCGTTCGTCTTCACGTACGCGATGCTATGGTTAATCAACCTCGTGACGCGGGTCAAAGTCGATGAGACGGCCGAGGAGCGGGGCCTCGATGTAGCCCTCCACGGCGAGGAGGCTTATCCCCTCGGCGTATAGCGTCGAGGATGGCGGCCGCCGAATGGACGATCCGTTTGGCGGCTGCCGGATTGAGCCGCTCTATCCTATAATGGCGCCCTAGTGCCGTGGCTTAACGCAGTCGTATTCCTAGCGCTGCTCCTGGTCGCAGTCGGACTGCTCGCGCGATACATGCAAGTGGTCTTCGAAGGACGGCTGCGCTGGAAAGCCGAGACGGTGCTCTTCCGATGGTGCGGCATCGATCCGGAGCACGAGATGGGCTGGGCCGAGTACACCGTCTCCGCGCTCGTCTTTTCACTGGTGGCCACGCTGGCGGCTTATGCGATTATGCGCACGCAGCAGTGGCACGGCGGCTTTTTCAATCCGCAGCGCTTTCCCGACGTCGACCCGTGGATCGCTTGGAACACGGCCGTAAGCTTCGTCACGACGACCGACTGGCAGTTCTATGCCGGCGAAAACACGATGAGCTACCTCTCGCAAATGGCCGGCCTTGCATGGTTGAACTTCGTCGCCGGCGCGATCGGACTCGCCGCCGGTGTCGCCGTTATTCGCGGATTCGCGCGCAAAAGCTCCGCGACCCTTGGAAACTTCTGGGTCGACTGCATGCGCAGTTTGTTCTACGTTCTTTTACCGCTATGCGCCGTTTTTGCGCTGCTGTTCGAGGCACAAGGCATCCCGCAAAACTTCTTACACTACGTTACGGCCACGAACGCTCAACACTTCGCGCAAAGCATTACCGGTGGCCCGATCGCATCGCAAGAAGCGCCAAAACTGCTAGGAGGGAACGGCGGCGGCTTCGTTGGCGCCAACTCCATCTCGCCCAACGAGAATCCAAACGGCCTGACGAACCTGTTCGAATTGCTGGCGATCTGACTCATTCCCGCGGCGTTTCCCTTGCTCTTCGGACGAATGATCGGTAATCAACGCGCGGGCCGCACGTTGCTCGCAGCGATGCTCGTGCTCGGCATCGCATCGTTCGTCGGCGCCCAGTTTGCCGAGCAGGCCGGTAACCCGATCCTGCACGCGATTGGCGTACACGGCGGAAACATGGAAGGCAAGGAGGCGCGTTTCGGCGTTGCAAATGCCGGCCTTTCGCTCGCGGTCGCCACCGATTCAAGCACGGGGTCGTCGAATTTCGCTTACGATTCCCTCACGCCGCTGGGCGGTCTCTTCGCCTTACTCAATCTCGAGCTGGCGGAGATCGTCTTCGGCGGCGTCGGCAGCGGGCTGTACGGCATGCTCGTTTTTGCCGTGCTTACGGTTTTTTTGGCCGGATTGATGGTGGGGCGCACGCCGGAGTACCTCGGAAAGAAGATCGAACGGCGCGAGGTGCAGTTCGCGATGCTCGCCATCCTCATCTTTCCCTGCATGATCTTGTTTGCTACGGCCATCGCGGTGGTCATTCCGCAGGGCACGGCGACGCTCGGCAACGCGGGGCGGCACGGCTTCTCGGAGATATTGTACGCTTTCGCCTCGGGAGCGGCGAACAACGGTTCGGCGTTTGCCGGTCTCGGACCGAACGTCTTCTACGACGTGGCGATCGGTTTGGTGATGCTGGGCGGCCGCTTCTTGGTGATGATCCCGACGCTCGCGCTCGCGGGCTGCCTCGCCGCGCGGCCGACGAACGACCTGTCGCACGCCGGCACGTTCCGAACCGACAATACGTTGTTCGTCGCTCTGCTAATCGGCGTGATCCTTCTCGTTGGGGCGCTCACGTTTCTTCCGGCCGACCTGCTCGGCCCCATCGCCGAGCACTTCGAGCTCTACCAAGGGAAGACGTTTTAACGTTCTCTAGCTCGGGAGCCCCCCGCGAGCGCGCACCGCGCGCTGCACCGCGGGCACGAGCGTAAGGCTGCCGGCGGCCAAGGTTGCAATCGCGACGGCAAACGTCGCGTCGATTATCGCTTCTCGATAAGGAATGGACGGAGGAATCGCAAGGGCGAGCGCGAGCGAGAGACCGCCGCGCATCCCCGCGACGCGCACCACGTCGATCCACTCGCGCGGATACGGTCCGGGCAAAAGGAAGCCCGCTACGACGATACGCGCGACGGCGACGGCAACGATGCAGGCGACTGCAAAGACCGGCTCCTGCGCGACGCGGCCGATCTGCAAGGCTGCGCCGACCATAAAGAACACGAGCACGTTTGCCACCAATGCTCCGATGTCCCAGAAGCGGTTCACGTCTTCGGCGATGCTCAACGTAATCCAGGCGCGTTCGAAATAGCGCAACGCGATCCCGCATGCAATCGTAGCGAAGATGCCCGAGAGCCGAAGGTAGTCGGCCGCGAAATATGCGCCATAGGCACATAGAAACGTTGCAGCGATTTGAAGCCTGACGTCGCGGCTGCCGCGCAGGCCCCGTGCAACCGCAAATGCTAACCCGATGCCGAGCGCCACTCCGCCCACGGCTCCCGCCAACGTATCGAACGCGACCAGTGCGATGGCGCCGACGCTCGTGGCTCCTACGGCCAGCGCGACCAGCGCGCCACGATAGAGCGCTACCGCGACCGCATCGTTGAACAGCGACTCGCATTCCACGATCGTGACGAGCGTCTGAGACACTTTCAAGCGTCGAAAAACGGCGACGACGGCGATCGGATCGGTCGCGCTGAGAATCGCACCTGCGAGGAGCGCCGGGCCGAACGGCACGCGTACGATCGACAGGGCGCCGGCCACGATCGCTGCGGTGAGCAGTACGCCAGGCCCCGCGAGCGCTGCGATCGGGAGCCAGTGACGTAGGATCGCTCTATAGTTGAGGTTCCACGCGGCCTCGAAGAGCAGCGCGGGCAAAAAAACGTACAGCGTCGCGTGACCGAGCGCGTATGCCAGCCGCCCCGGCGCGATGAGGCCGTAGAGGACGCCCAGCCCGACGACAACGATGATCTGCCAGAACTTCACGCTGCATGCTTTAGTGGGTGTGCGTGAAGTTGCCCACCTGGGCGAGATCGCGGATGGATTCGATCGCCCGGCGCATGCCCAGCGGCGCCCGTGGGCGCCCGACCGCTTCGAAATAGATCGCTGGATCGATATTGAGCGTGCGGGTCTGCACCATCGCGACCGGGCAGCCTTTTAGGAAGTCTTCCATTGCCGTAATCTCATCCTCATCGTCGGTTACGCCTGGATGCGTGAGCAGATTCAAGCTCACGCGCAGCTTTCGCGATATCGCGATCCGGATGGACTCGAATACGTCGTTCAGCCCGTACCCCAGCGGGCGATAGTATGCAGCATACACACGCGGGCGAAACGAATTGAGGCTGATACGAACGGCATCCAAGCCGGCATCGATGCATCGCGCGAGCGCGGCAGGCTGGCTGCCGTTAGTATTGAGGTTTATCGTCCCATTGGAAAGCGAGCCGCGGATCGCACCGATGGCGCGCGCGATCGTAACGGACCGCAGCAGCGGTTCGCCTTCGCACCCCTGCCCGAATGAGACGATTCCTTCTTCAACGCGCTCCAGATGATGCACGGCGACGCCCGCGAGATCTTGCGCCGTTGCGTCGTCCGCGATGCGCAGCTGCGGCGACGGCATTCCGGCGTCAGGCTCGAGCTCGGAGATGCACCCGATGCATCGTGCATTGCACTTGGGCGAAATCGGTAACGCCGCTTCCCCGCGTTCGAGAAAGACGTTCTGCGCCGTAAAGCAGCCGTATTCACGCGAGCACAAGGCTACTTGCCTCAGCACGCCGTTGTTCGAATCCCGTGCCAAGCGCTCCGCAATCAGCGTTTCGAGCTTGCCTTTCGCGAAACGGCGCGGCTTCCAATCGTCGCTTTCGTCGGTCCGCATCGCGGCAACGTGAAGCCGCTCGTCCACAACGGCGGCGAACGTATAGCCGAATAGCGGAAGCGGCGGCGCGTCGAGCGCCGCGGCGTACGCCGGAAGCAGCAGACGCGTATAGCCGGCGGGCAACGCAACCGCCATAGCGGTTCGACCCGAAATTGGGCCTATGGTCGTCAGGGGCCGGCGTTGGGGCAGCATCATTTTCAGCGTGCCAGCCGGCGCGGGCAGCAATTCGCCGGGAAGCGCCTCGCGCACGAGGCCCCCGTCGGCGAGCGGCACGTACCGCGAATCATAGGTAATTCTGCCTGCGCCGTCGCAGGACGCGAGCCCCGCGATCACGTGCTCACGGCACCGAGTCGAGCCCAACGTCTACTTCCGTGTCGAAGACGCGAACCGCTGGACCGATTAGGCTTGCGTTTCCGCTGCTGTCGAGTTCGACGACGAGCTTTCCACCCGGGACGAACACGTCGATCGGCCCCCCGTCTACGATGTTTCTTTGGACGGCGGCAGCGGCGCACGCGGTGGCGCCCGTCCCGCACGCCATCGTGAGACCCACGCCGCGCTCCCAGTGTCGGACGCGCATGGCATGCTCGCCCAACGTCGCCGCTAGATGCACGTTCGCGCCGCCCGCAAAACTCGGTTCCGTCTGCAACCGCAACGCCGTTGTTTCCAAATCGACGTCCTCGATCCCGGAAACGAACAGCACCACGTGCGGATTGCCTAGGTCGACAAACGTGGCATTCTCGAGCCCCGGCAGCGAGATCGCCTCGATGCGCGGGCGTCCCATCGCAACGCGAACCAGATATTCAGGCTTGCGGGCCACGATCTCCGTTCGGACGATGCCGGCCGGCGTGTCGAACGCGACACGACCGCCTCCACCGGCCTCGTCGAACCAGCGGGCCGCGCAACGTACGCCGTTGCCGCACATTTCCGCTTCGCTTCCGTCCGCGTTGAGCGTACGCATGCGCAGATCGGCGCGATTCGATCGTTCCAGGGCAATTAGACCGTCGCTGCCGATGCCGGCATGGCGATCGCATGCCCAACGCGCGAATGACACCAGGTCGTCAAGCCGTGCGGTGCGCTGATCGAGGACTACGAAATCGTTCCGCGCACCGTGCATCTTGGTGATGGAAACGCGCATTATTTGCGCTTCGCAGACCAGCCAAGCTTTTCCCGTACTGTAGATGCTACGAGCTCGGGCGCGAGCCAAGACGTCGTGGGTTCGCTGCGAAACCACGCTCGCTGCCTGCGGGCGTAGCGCCGCGTTGCTCGTGCGAGCGAGGCGCACAGCTCGCGCTGCGTGCTCCACCCGCGCAAGTACGCGAACGCCTGCGGGTAGCCGACGGCAGTTGCGGCGATCGCGTCGATCCCGATTCGCTCAGCTTCGTCGACGAGGCCGCCCTCTACGATCGCTTTGGTGCGTTCCGCGATGCGCCGATCGATGACTGCCCAGGGAATGTCAAGAAACACCAACAGCCCCGCAAGACCGTCGCTCGCGAGCGTGCGCAGCGGTCCTTGCCGCACCACCTGGTTGTCCGCCAATGCAACTTCGAGCGCACGCAGCACTCGATACGTGTCGGACGCATGAAGCGCCCTTGCGCGCGCGGGATCGCGCTGCGCGAGCCAGGCGTGAAGAAAGGCCGGCTCGTGCAGCTGCGCTTCACGGGCCAAGCGTTGGCGCATCGCTTCATCGTATTGGGGCGCGAGCGCAATTCCGCCGGTAAGGGCGCGAATATAAAAGCCGGTACCTCCAACGACGATCGCGCGCTTGCCGCGTTCGTGGATCGAATCGATCGCATCGAGGGCGTCGCTCGCATAGCGTGCCGCCGAATAGCGTTCTGTCGGATCGAGAAAGCCGATCAGATGGTGCGGCGCGGTCGCAAGCTGCTCCGCTGAGGGCGCGGCCGTGCCGATGGGCATCCCTCGATAGATCTGGCGCGAATCGGCTCCAACGATCTCGGCATCGAACTGGCGCGCCAGATCGATCGCAAGTTGCGTTTTTCCGCTGGCCGTCGCGCCTGCCAGAATCAGGACGGTAGAGCTAGACACGTTTGAACATGCGCGCGATTTCCTCCGGGCTGAACCGCACCATCGTGGGGCGACCGTGGGGGCAATGCATAGGATTGCGACAGGCCTCCAAGCGCCCCAGGAGACTCGTCATCTCATCGTGCGCAAGTTGCTCGCCGGCGATGGTAACCGAATGACAGGCGAGCGATGCCCAAAGGCGTTCACGCACCCCTCGTTGCTTCGGGTCGTCGCTCAAATCGTCGAGAAAGCCCGCGAGGTCAAAGGGGCGCGCGCCATAGCCGGCAGGGGTCGCAATGATGCGGTAGGTCCGCTCGCCGAACGGCTCGATCTCGAGACCGCCCTCGCGCAGCACGTCGAGTGCTTGGTCCAACGCCGCGCTGCGCTCCGGATCGAGCTCGACCACGTGGGGGACGAGCAGCGGTTCGCTTTCCGTACGATTGCCGGCAGCCGCTACGATCGATTCGTATGCAATGCGCTCGTGCGCGGCATGCTGATCGACCAAGAGCAGCGCGTCACCGTCGCTGGCGAGAATGAACGTCCGATGGAGTTGAGCGAGCACTTGTAAATTACCGCCGCGACGATCGGCTCTGGTTTCGACCGCTACCAGCGGCAGCGATTCGCCGGCCATTTCGCCCGATGGACTAGCGTCCGGAGCAAAAAAAGAGAGGCTGGGATTCGTTCCCCCCGCGGTGTGTTGGCGGGCGCGAATCTTGGCGTTATCGCTTAGCGTTGCCGCGATCGTGCGCCGTACGGCATCGAAGACTTGGCTACCGTAGCGCAGGCGAACTTCGCTCTTAGTTGGATGGACGTTCGGGTCGACGTGCTCGGGCGGAAGTGCAAGAAAGACCACGCCGTACGGGTGACGTCCGAGCATTGCAAATGTCGAATACCCGCTGGCCCACGCACCGGCCAGCAGCGCGCTGCGCAAGAGGCGCCCGTTGACGAAGAGCAGCTGCATCCTGCGATCGGGGCGATCGTGTCCCGGAGCGCTGACGAACCCGCTCAATCGCCCATCGAGCGTGCGCGCCGCCGCGCCCTCGAGGGGTAGCAGCGTCTCCGCCGCCTGCCGCCCAAAGACCATCGCGAGGCGCTCGCGCGGCTCTCGGCTCGCCGGCATGACCCACACGTCCTTCGCGTCGTGGCGTAGCGAGAACGCGATCTGCGGATAGGCGAGTGCGAAGCTGGAAAGCCACGACGAGATGCGATTGAACTCGGCGCCCGCCGAACGAAGATATTCCCGGCGCACCGGCAGCTCTTCAAAGAGCCGGGAAACACGAACCCGCGTGCCGACCGGAGCCGCTGCCGGCTCGACAATGCCGAGCTTTTCTGCGTGCGCCGAAATGCGGGCGCCGATCGGGTCGTCGGGGCGCCGCGAAACGATCTCCGTCTGCGAAACCGCAGCAATCGAGGCCAAGCCTTCGCCACGGAAGCCGAGCGTCGCAATCGACTCCAACTCCACCGCTGCCTGGAGCTTGCTCGTCGCATGACGGCGCATCGCGAGTCGCAAATCTCCCGTCGCAATTCCGGCCCCATCGTCGATCACTTCGATCAGCTCGAGGCCCCCATGCTCGACGTTGACCGTGATGCGCGTCGCGCCGGCATCGACCGCATTCTCGACGAGCTCCTTAACGATGGAGGCCGGACGGTCGATGATTTCACCAGCGGCGATCTGACCGATCGTCACCGCGTCGAGTTCGCGGATGATGCTCACGCCGGTTCGTTCGCGATTGGCGCATTGCCGTCCCGGCGAAGACACCGGTTTAAGCGGACCAGATCAGAAAAACGACGCCGATGATTGCGATGACTGCCCCGCTGAGCACTTCACCGTATCGCTCCAACGGTCCGAACGATAGATTCTCCAGCGCGACGTGGGAGAAGACGCACAGCGCGACATAAGTGACAATCGTACTGACCGCGAAGCAAGCCGCCATCACGGCAAGCAGCCCGGCGCCGAAACGCGCCGCGGCGAGAAACGCCGGAATCCCTTCGACCATCGGCGACGAGCCGAGGATGAAAAGCAACGGCGTGCGCATGTTGCGCTGAGGCTGGTGCCCGTGCGTTGCCTCGTCAAATCGGTGTTCGCGCAGTTCGCGTAGCGAAGCGCCGGCGATCCACAAACCAAAGGCGATAAGCGCGACGCTCGCGAGGATCGAAACGAGATTGCCGAAACGCACCGCCAGCACTACGCCGCCGAGCCAAACGACGATGCCGATGGCAAGCGTCGAAAGGGTATGGCCGAGCCCGGCGATGGCCGCGGCGCGAGCGGTTTGCGCCCGCGTCCAGTGGCACTGGCGGGCGACCACCGCAATCGGCACCCAGTGATCCGGAACGAGCGTGTGCAAAACGCCGACGGCGACGACCGCGAGGACGAGAAGGAGTTCCGGTCCGGGCGTCACCTCAAGTACGTCTTGACTACTTCGATCAGCTCGTCGGCGGCGGCGACGTTGGCTCGCGCTTTCGTCGAGAGGACGTGCGTCCTCACGTGATCCTCCAGCACCTCCGACATCAGTGAGTTCATCGCTCCTCTGGCCGCCGCGATGCGTTGCAGCACGACGCCGCAGCCCGCCTCGGTATCGAGGGCGCGTTCAACCGCTTCGAGCTGGCCGCGGATTCTGCGAATGCGGTTTAGGAGCTTCCCCTTATTAGCAACGGTATGACTCATGCGGCCGGCACTTTCGCGTGCCCCAGGCTATACCCTATGGGGGTATCGGAGCGGAGATCCGCGCCGATGCTCGCTCGGGGTTGACCAAAGCGCAGACCGCGAGTATCCTGGGTAAGGATTATTCCTCGTTAGGTGAGGCGTCTGCACGAAGAGATGCCGCTGCCCGGAAAGGTCGAGAGACCCCAACGGGTGACCAGATCCCGCCGAATCAAGGCGGAATCTAATGCGGCTGACCCTGTCATCCTGAGAGAAGTCGAAGGACGAAGGGTCTAGGTTGTGCAGTGCTAAAGCTCGACACTGAGGGAGCGAGCGCGGTTCGCCGCGCGAAGGTTCTCGAACTGTCGACCTGCGAGGAGCGGCGACAGTTTTTTTATTTGGGAAGGGGGTGATGCCTCGCCATGGACGACGGACCAAGTAGTCGATCTTGCCATAGGCTCGCGATGAGCCATGTATGCCTGCTGCGCCCGTTCGTTGGGCGCGGCAAACCGTAAACACGAGGAGGTAAGTGTCATGAAGAAGATCTTCGCCGCTCTACTCGGTTTTGCCCGGAGCAGAGTTGGGCGGAACCCAGATACGTTCCACGACGATACGCTGCGCGCGAATCAGTTCGTGAATCCCGCGTACAAGTTCAGTTTCTGGCGAGCTCTCGTCAGCTAACGCGCTTTTAGGTAACGCAAGAGCATGGTGCTCGCGGTTCTATTATTTGCGACGCTCCAAAGCGCCGTCGCCACGGCGCCGGCGGCGTCGCCGGCGCCTACCGCGACGCCACGCTTTGCGTTGATAGTTAACGGATCGAACGATTTCATCGACCAATCGACAAGCGGCCCCGGCATCACGCCGCCCGAAGGTCCGGGCTTTGCCAAAGGCTCGCCGCTGTCGCCGATGTCGCCGTATGACTGGTTCACGACCGCGCCGGTTACCCCGGGCGTTGCCGGCATCGCGCAATATACGCTTTCGGGCCAGTACAGCTTCGTCGGCCTGAAGGCCGAGGCAACGATCGGCATCGGTGGAGTCACCGGAAGTACGACCAACGCGGCGTACTGGAGCGAGCCGTTGATCCCCAATCTCGACATCCACGCGCTTTCGCGAGCCATCCCGTATGCGATCGTCTTTCCGACGCACGCCGGGCAGGACGATGCTTCCGTGCTGAATGCCAACGTTCTGGAGGCATCGATCTCCGCTGCCGACGATAGTTGGCGCGTGCGGGGAGGCTATTTCGACCTCGCGCAAAGCGATCGCTTCGTCTTCGCTCCGCCGCCGCTCACCAGCGTCACGCCCTCGCTGGGCGTTGTCACGTCCGAAACGCTTGGTCCGGGCATGCCCTCCATCGACGGCTGGCCTTCGAGCCCCTCGACGCTTCCGCTGCTCGGCGCGGACGCGTTCGTCAAGGACGGATCCGCATCGCTCGAGCTCACCGACGCTCTGCTCCCGTCGCTAGCGGGAACCAGCGTGCGGTTGACGATGGGATCGCTGGTATTCGATCGCGGCGACTACGGGCGCTTTTCGTTTCAGGTCGCGCACCTCTGGACGTCGGGCGATCCGATTTTGACGACGACGTATTTCGGCGTCAACCAACAGATCTACCATACCGTACAGGGACGTCTCTTTACGAGCACGCTCGCCAACCAGGAGCAGACGATCGCGGGCGCTCGCGCCTTCTTTCATCCCGCCAAAACCTGGGACGCCCTCGTCGAACTGGGGCGCGCGTGGTACGATGCCGGATTGGTCGCGCAACCCGGGACCTCGCACTTCGGAAACTACGAGCATTACAGCGTCGCCCGCCACCTCGGGAGCGACCTCGCCACCCTCGAATACCACCGCTTCGATCCGTCGTACGCGACGCTGATCTTACCGTACGGCGTCCCGGAGAACGTCTGGAGCGCGGCCTGGTCGTGGCCCGGCGTCTGGCTGAAGTCGACCTACCAGCTGGTCGACAACACCATCATCGGTGCAAATCGCGCGGGCTTTCACTTTAAGTACGATCATCCGGGCAAGCAATTCGAGGCGCACGTCAGTTACGGCGACTGGACCCAGTTGGCGCCCGAAACCGTCGCTAACGCATCGCAAGAAGGTTTCGTCGATGGTTTCTTTCTGTTGCAGAAGAACGGGTTTGGAACGATCGGGCACGACCGCCAGGTCGGTCTCTACCTCGCCTGGCATTTTCCGCACGACGACCTCGCATTGGATGGCGTCGAGGATTACTTGAATCGCGATGCCGATCCGGGACACGCGGTCGATACCGTCGCGATCCGCGCGCCCGAGTTCGTTGCGAGTTTCGCACATCATTTCTCGAAATCGCTCGTTGCGGTCGGGGGCTACGGGCGCTACGAAGCCATCGGCACGTGGGCCACAACGCCGGTGGACGCCATCTACGGCATCGGCTTTGCCGGTGTGCAGTTCGCAACCGGCCCGAACACAGCCATCCTCGTGGAAGGAAGGCGCTACGCGTTGGTAGGCGTTCCTTCCATGACCGGCGGATTGCCTCCAACGATGCGGGGAACCGCTTTCATCGTCGATCAGCGCATTCACCTATAACAGAGTGGGGATTGTGAGTTGAGCAGCGAGACCATCTCCGTTTCCCGCGCCGCGCGACCAAAGGTCTGGCGGTCGGTCGTCATGTTTCTCTCGATCGTCGGGCCAGGCATCATCACCGCGAACGCCGACAACGACGTTGGCGGGATTCTCGTCTACTCCCAGGCCGGTGCGCAGTTCGGCTACTCACTGCTCTGGACGCTCGTGCCCGTAACGATCGCGCTGGTCGTCGTGCAGGAAATGTGCGCGCGTATGGGCGCCATCACCGGCAAAGGTTTGGCCGATCTCATCCGCGAGAACTTCGGCGTCAAGGTCACGTTCTGGTGCCTTTTGCTCTTCGTGCTGGGTGACATCGGAAATACGGCGACCGAGTTCGCGGGCGTCGCATCCTCTGCTCCGATCTTCGGAAGCTACCTGCATTTGGCCAATCCCGAAGCGTTCAAGATCGCCCTGGTCGCCGGTGCGGCTCTTTTCGTGTTCATGACGGTGACGCGAGGAAACTACAAGGTCATCGAACGCATCTTCTTCGCCTTCTGCTTCGTCTATCTCGCCTACGTGGTCAGCGCGTTCCTGGTTCACCCCGATTGGCACGACGTTATTCATCAGACCCTGATTCCTAGATTTGCGCCGTCTAAGGCGTACGTCCTGATGATTATCGCCGTTATAGGGACGACGATCTCGCCATGGATGCAGTTCTACATTCAAGCGGCGGTCGTCGACAAAGGCATCCGTGAGGATGATTACAAATACTCCCGGCTGGACGTCTTCACCGGCGCGATTTGGACCGACGTTATCGCGTATTTCATCATCGTCGCGTGTGCGGCGACGATCTACGTTCACAACCTGCACGTTCCGGCGGCACACCAGATCCAGGTCAACGACGCGGGCGACGTCGCGGTGGCCCTCACACCGCTCGCCGGAAAGTTTGCGGCGCTGCTCTTCGGGTTGGGCCTGCTCAACGCGGCGGTGTTCACCGCCTCGATACTCCCGCTATCTACGGCATACTACGTCTGCGAGGCCTTCGGCTTCGAGCGGGGCGTCGATCATCAATTCCGCGCGGCGCCGATCTTTTACTCGTTCTACCTAGGGCTCATTCTCATCGGCGCCGGCGCGGTGATCGTGCCCGGCGCGCCTTTGCTGGCGATCATCTTCTATTCGCAGGTGATGAACGGCGCGCTGCTCCCGGTGGTCCTCGTGCTGATGTTGCTGCTCGTCAACAACCGCAAACTGATGGGGACGTACGTCAACAGCGCGCTACTCAACTCGATCGCTTGGGCGACCGTCGTGATCGTCGCGATACTCACCGGCATCTCTACGCTGCAACTGATCTTCCCATCCCTGGGCAGCTGAAGCGGCGCTCATCGCACGCCTACTCAGCGTCCGGAGCCAGATCCATTCCGATCACGAGCGCCGTCGTCGTTCCCGGCCGGATTGCCATTGCGAAGGTTCTCGCCAAGCTCGCAGCGGCGGGTGATTTGCCCACCACGACGCTCGTGCGTTTTGCCTTTTCGTCGACAAAGGTAGGCACGTTCCAGCCTGCGCCGCGCAAAGCGCCGACGATGGTGTTATCGAACGCGGCATTCCCGGTCGCATTCACAACCAGCACCTCGTCCTGGGGCGGATCGCTCCGCCCAAAGAGCAGCGTGCCGATCAGCTTCGCCCAGCGCTGGTCGGCGAAGACGACCGAAGCGTCGCCCACCCAACCGGCCTTGCTCGGCAGCGTAAAGGATCGCACGTTCACATCCGGCACGTTGCGGTAGATCGTCAACAGCGACGCGAGCTGTTGACTGCTTAGCGTCGTCTTGATCTGCTTGTGCCCAAGTGCAAGAATGTGGGGCAGCTTCGTCCAGTTCTGCGGCTCGCTCAGCTGATTCATCATCAGCTTCAGTATCTGCTGTTGCCGCTTCACGCGACCGAAATCGGACGTAGCGTCGTGACGGAAGCGCACGTATCCGGCTACTTGAGCGCCGGTGAGGTGCTGCTCACCCTTGCTGAGGTGGATGTGCAGCTCGCCGTTATTGTCGTCGTAGTCCATACGCTCGTCCACGTTGACGTCCAACCCGCCCATCGCATCGACGATGACCGCGGCGCCTTCCGGTTGCAGCGCGACGATGGCGTCGATCGGGACTCCACCCATGAGTTTGCTCGTAACCTTTGCGGTGGCGTGCGCGCCGCCAAACGCGTAAGCAGCGTTTATTTTCATGGGTCCTTGCCCCGAGACGGAGACCCACGTATCTCTCGGGATCGAAACCAGCGTCGCCGTGCGCCGACCGACGTCCAGGTGCGCGAGAATGATCGTATCCGTCGTTGCTTCGTCGGCTTGATACCCCAAAATCAATACGTTCAGTTTGAGCTGCCCGAACGAACTTCTGGCCGTCTGGTTGACGATCTGCTGCCGAATCCCGTTGCGAAAGATCAAGAAGCCTGCCGTCAGTGACAACGCGGCGGCCATTGCGACGGCGATGACACGAAACCACGGTCTGGAAAACATACGTATCCCCTATAGCTGTTTTAGGTTGCTACAAACGAGCGCAACGGCGGCCTCGCAGAAAACGCGCTCGGCGCGCTTCGCTCCCGCGAGACGAGGCGGTAGCGCCTAGGCGGCAGCTATAGGGGGTGCTCGTTCTCCGATTTGGCAGAGGACGGGCGAACGCTGCTTAAAACAGCCGACATAGAGGAAGCGCAACGAACCCGCCGGGCTCGGTCGCACGGCAAGCGTCGCGATCGCGCGCAGGAGCCGAATGACTCGAAGCGTCGTCGCGGCGAGCACCCGAACGGATCGTGAGATCCAAAACGTGAGCGCGATGCAAATCGCCGCGTGAATGGCCAAGCTCGCCGGCAAAGGGCCGCCCAGCCAAACGGCCGGACCGAGAACGTGCCCCCACGCGATGACCTGCTCGCCCGTCTCCATGACGAACAGCGTAAGAATTTGCAACGCAAAGATCGTGGGGAACAGTGGAGCGATGCCGCGAGGAAATGCTTGACCGGCCAAGACCGCTCGCGCACGCCGGGCGAGAAAGATCACCATCAGCCCAACACCCGCGAGGAGCGAGGGCACGACGTCGAGATTGCTATGATCGGTGAAGCTTCCGTGCCCAAACCAACCGGCATTGGAAGCGAACTCGACGATGGGATCCGCGATGGCCGCGGCAATTGCGGCAAGCGCTAAGCAGAACCCGTATCGAATCGGCGCCTTGCTCAACATCCCGGCTCTTCCCGCGAGGTGGGAGCGCTCCCTTTTGGAGCTGCTACGATTGCAAAAACGTGAGTTGGCGCTCGGGCGGCGCTCGCTTCGGCATCTTTTTGCGCAACGGAACGCGGGCCTCGATGTCGGCGTGGCCCGAAAGCGCATCGGCGATCTCCTGCGCGCGCTCGATCACGGCTTCGGGCAAGCCCGCCATGCGCGCGACCTCGATGCCAAAGGAACGCGAGGAGCTTCCCCCTTGAACGCGATGCGAAAAAACGGGCGAACCGTCTCGTGCGGTGTTTTCGACCGCCGTAATGTGATAGTTCGCAACCAGGCTCCAGTGCTCCGCGAGGGCGCAGAGCTCGTGAAAGTGCGTCGCAAAGAGTACCAGGGGGGCCTGCTCCTCTAACCCCAAAAGGAACTCGCAGATCGCCTGCGCGATCGCGAGACCGTCGAGCGTCCCGGTGCCGCGACCGACCTCGTCGATCAAGAGTAACGAGCGCGTGGTACTCCGCCGTAAGATATTCGCCGCTTCAGCCATCTCCATATAAAACGTCGACTGCCCGGAGGCGAGATCGTCGCTCGCGCCGATGCGCGTAAAAATCCGATCGATGAGGCCGAGCCGCATCTTCTTGGCTGGGACGAACGAACCGATCTGCGCCATGATCGCCAGCAGGCCGGCTTGGCGCAGATAGGTCGATTTACCGCCCATATTCGGACCGGTGAGCAAAATGAAGCGATGCTCCGAAGCGCGCAATTGCAGATCGTTCGGCACGAAGTTGGCATGCAAAATGGCCTCCACGACCGGATGGCGGCCTTCCTTGATATCGACGATGCTTTCTTCCACAAAATCCGGCCGAACGTAGCCGCGCTCTGCGGCGCACTGTGCCAGCGCCGCAAGCACGTCGATCTCGGCAACGGCATTGGCGGCGGCCAGCAGCCTTTCGACTTCGCCGGCGAGCCGTTCTAGAAGCGCATCGAAGAGCTGCTGCTCGAGGCGTTCTTGGCGCGCCTGCGCCGTCGAGATCGCAAGCTCGAGCTCCCTAAGCTCCGGCGTGATGTAGCGTTCGCCGTTGGTAAGGGTCTGCTTTCTAACGTAATCCGGTGGAACCGCCTGCGCGTAGCTCTTGCTAACTTCGATCGCGTAGCCGAACGCGCTCGCGTACTTCACCTTCAGCGTCTTGATGCCGGTTCGCTCGCGCTCGCGCTGCTCCAGGTCCGACAAACTCGAACGCGCATCGCTGCGGAGGGCGACGCACTCGGCCAGTTCCCCGCTCGCCTCGGGTCGTATCACTCCGCCTTCGTTGGCCTGTGCCGGAGGGTCGTCGACGAGCGTTTGGTGCAAGTCGTTTAGCATTTCGCTAAAGTCGCCGATGCGATCGAACAGGGGGACAATCGCCGCGAACGCCAGTTGGCGCAGCGGCCGCACAATTTCGAGCGTGCGGCGCAACGAGCCGAGATCTCGCGGCGTCGCGCGGCGAAAGCGCACCTTCTGAGCGATTCGCTCGAGGTCAAACGCCCCTTTGAGCACCTCGCGGATCGCATCGCGACGAGCGTGCTCGTCGAGCAGCGCGCCGACGACGCCGTGGCGCATCGTGATGCCCTCGAGATCGACGAGCGGGGCGAGTATCCAGCGCGCGAGCATTCGCGATCCCATCGATGTTGAGCAACGATCGAGCGTCGCGAGGAGTGTCGCGCGCGGGTTCTGCCCCTGCGCCTGCGTGAGCTCCAGATGTTTGCGCGTGGCCGCGTCGATCGACAAAAATTGCTGCCGCCGGTAGAGCTGCGGTTGGCCGAGCCCTCGTTCGCCCTTGGCGACTCCGGTGCGCTTTACGAAGGCGCCGAGAGCGTCTAGCGCGCGATGGATGGCCTGCGATTCGTCCATCGAAAAACCCGTGAAAGCCGCTCGGTCACGCGTTTCGACCAAGCCTAAGCCGGGCGTTGCGAAGCGCGCGCCGATCGTCTCGACGGCGGTGGCGATTATGGCCCGCAAATCCGCTGGAAGGTCGGCGACGATTTCGGCCGGTCCGACCCGCGCCAACTCCGCGAGTAGCTCGTCGTAAGAGCTATCCCCGGCGATCGCCGTCGCCGCGCAATAGCTCGTCGAGACGTCGGCGTATGCCAGGGCGAATGTCTCACCGGCGATGGCGATCGCTGCAAGGTAGTTGTTCTGCTTGCCGTCGAGGAACTGCTCTTCGATCAAGGTCCCCGGCGTAACGAGCCGCACGACCTCCCGGCGCACCAAACGGTTGGGCTGAGGGACCTCGAGTTGTTCCGCCAGAGCAACGACGAACCGTTGTTGCACGAGGCGCGCAAGGTACTGCGCGAGCGCGTGATGTGGAACGCCCGCCATCGCGACGCGTTTGCCGGCGCCGGCTTCCTTGCTGGTCAGTGCGATCTGCAGCGCGCGGGCAATGACCTCCGCGTCTTCACCGTAGGCTTCGTAGAAGTCGCCGACGCGGGAAAGCAAGATCGCTTCGGGGTGCCTGGCCTTCATTCCGAAGTACTGCTCGAGCATCGGCGAGTACTTGGACAAGCCTATCCTCCCAATGCCTTCGAGATTGCCCGCACGTAGGTTCCCTTGGGATGGCCCGTACCGTTGGGCGGCGCTTGCGGGTTGTCGCTGTCGAGATCCCACACCATGATGCCGCGATAGCCTGCGCGTGCGACGTCACGTCCGTAACCGGCCGCATTCCGAGGCGTAACAACGACACCATCGTCGGCCTGGCCGATCATCAGTCCGAGGACGATTTTGCTTTTCGGAAAGGTGCCGTTTCGCGTCTCGATAGCGGCAAACTGGCGCAAAACGTCGAGGCGGCAATCGTCCCGAGAACCCTGCCGATAGCTGCAGTCGGGATTGGTGCTGGGGCGCCAACCGTACTCGTCGTACGCCATGACGTTAACGTAATCGATCGCCGATCCGGCCTGCTGGATGATTGCGATGTCTTCGCCCTGGTGCCAGCTGCCGGGGCCGGGATCGGCCCCGTCGATGAATGCGTCGAAGGTAATGGCTACGCGCGGGAACGCTTTGCGGACGGCGAGCAGCACGTCGATCAACTGCTGCTGGCCGTTTTGCGGAACTACTTCGTCATCGAAATCGAAACCGTCGTAGAGATGCGGGTGGGCATGCGCGTACGCTTCCAGGTTCTTGGCGAAGAGGTTCGGGTCGCCGATCGCAAACGGCGAAGTAGCGCCGCCGAAGGAGAGCAGCAGTTTTCCGCCGCGCACGTGAATGCGCTTTGCGCCCGGACCTAACGGATAGGTGTTCTGCGGTGGAGAGATCGCGTTGCTATCGGCGGTGCTAAAGGCGACGTCGGTCGTCGTGACGCTTGCCGGGACGCCGCCGAGGCGGTGAAAAGCGTCTTGTCCGTCGGTATCCGACCACGACTCCCAAAATCCGACGAATTCGAGCGACGGCGGTCCATTCGTTAGAGTTTTGAATGCGGCCGCGCTTCCGGAGGGCACGACCGCGCTAGGGCTTCCGGAGCTGCAGGCCGCCACCACTGCGAACAGAGCAAAGCTCAACGCGATCCGCGGGCTGGTCAACGCCCCTGCAATTCGAGTTGGAGCGTGGTCAAATCGACGAACACAGGCATCGCCGGCTCCCCCGCATCCGCGAAGCGCGCCGCGCGCCGAACAACTCTTCCCACGCAACCCCAGACGTGACCGCTCTCGACCGCGATGTCGAGCCACGGGGTTTGCGCATACGGGTGCGGTCCCGCCGGCGCGGCCGGCGCGTAATCGTACGGCTTGGGCGCGACGACCGTAACGTTGTCGAGCGTCTTGGCGGTCAATCGGGTTGGGTCTTTTTTCGAGTCGCCTACGATCAGCGCACGGACGATGCTGCCGGCCTTGCGCTCGTGGTACTCGCGCGTGACTCGGTTCTGTTCGTCCACGAGGCGCTGGAAACGCTCGTGCGCTACGTCTCTGGGAACCTGTTCCCAGCGCGCGGCGGGCGTGCCTCGCCGTATCGAATAGATGAAGGTAAAGGCATTGGCGAAGACTCCGGTCCTGACGTACCTCAGCGTCGCAGCGAAATCTTCTTCAGTCTCCCCAGGAAAACCGACGATGATATCCGTCGTGATTGCGCACTGCGGGATGCGACTTCGCAGCATTTGCGCTTTCTCGTCGAACTGCGCCAAGGTATATTTTCGATTCATTCGCCGCAAGAGCGAATCGCTGGCCGATTGAAGCGGCAGATGGATTCGCGGGTTGAGCCTGTCGATGCGGGCAAGGTCCTCGACGATTTTTTCCGTGAAGTCCTTGGGATGAGGCGAGATGAACGTCAGGCGCTCCAGACCCGGCAGCCGCGCGACCTCATGGCAGAGATCGCCGAAGTCGGCGCCGCCTGGGTGATCGCACCATGCGTTGACGGTTTGCCCGACCAAAACGATTTCGCGTGCGCCCTCTGCGATCCGCCGGCTGGTTTCGGCCAGGATCTCCGATTGCGGCCTATGATCGAAGCGGCCCCGGACCTGCGGAACGATGCAGAACGTGCAGTAGTACGAGCAGCCGCGCTGCACCGTGACGAACGCGCGCAGGTGCGAGAAGGAATCCGTTACGCCGTCGGCGGTTCCGCCCATCGCGAATCGCAACATGCTGTCCCGGCCGTCGTCTTGGAGGTCGAGGGTTTCTGCGGCCTCGCGAAGGCCCGGCTCCCAGACCGCGAGTTGATCGCCCAATAGCGCAAGCTCGCGCGTGCCGAAAATCGCGTCGACGTGCGGCGCCAGCTTCTGCATTCGATCGCGGTCTTGCTCGGCCAAGCATCCGGTAACGACCAAACGCAGCGCCGGGTCGCGGCGCTTGAGCACGTTGAAATGATTCATCCGTCCGTAGGCTCGGCGTTCGGCGCTGTCTCGAACCGTGCAGGTGTTGAGAATAACGACGTTGGCTTCCTCCGGCGCGCTAGCAACGCTGTATCCTGCATTGAGCGCGCGCTCGGCGATATACCGCGAGTCGGCCTCATTCATCTGGCAGCCGAAGGTTTCAATGTAGACGCTGGGCATTCTGCTGGTCCGCAGTTCGCTCGACGCCTCGGCCGTTCCGGCCCGGGTCCCGCTACCCCCTACTCAGAAGGGAAGCTCGTGCATGAGTTGGAGACGTCCCCCGCCGAGGGCGCGCTGCATCCGGCGACCGTGGCGATCGTGGGGCGCCCAAACGTCGGTAAGAGTGCGCTCTTCAACCGCTTGATCGGCCGCCGCCTCGCAATCGTCGAGGACACGCCCGGGGTAACCCGCGATCGACTGTACGCGCTCTGCGATTGGCGAGGGCGCGTTTTCAGCCTCGTCGACACCGCCGGCATCGATCCGACCGCCGCGGTCGCGCACGGCGCCGAGTTAGCGGAGGCGACTCGCCTGCAAGCCGAAGCCGCCGCGGAAGAATCGGATGTGGTGCTCATGGTCGTCGACGCGCAGACCGGCCTTCACCCGCTGGACGACGATGTGGCCCAAATTCTGCGCCGCAAGCGTCGGCCGATCGTCCTGGTCGCCAATAAAGCCGAGGCCGAAAACGCGGCAGCCGGCGTGTACGCCGAGTTCGGCAGGCTGGGCTTCGGAGAACCGCTCGCCGTCTCCGCGATCCATGGTGAGGGAACCGGCGACCTTTTGGACCGCATCGTCGAGCTCTTGCCGCGCGACGCCGCCGACGCTTCGGTCGAAGGAGAGCTCGCACTAGCGGTCATCGGGCGCCCAAACGTCGGCAAAAGCTCGCTGGTCAACGCGCTGCTGGGAGAAGAACGGGCATTGGTTTCTCAAGTGCCGGGGACGACGCGTGACGCGGTCGACTCGCTGTTCCGTTGGCAGACGCACGCCTTCCGGTTAGTCGATACCGCCGGAGTCCGCAAGAAGCCCGAAGCGCATGGTGCGATCGAATATTACGCGGCGCTCCGCTCGCTCGGCGCCATAGCGCGTTGCGACATCGCACTGTTGGTCTTCGATTCGATGACGGGTATCATGGCGCAAGATCGCCGGCTGGCCGGCATTGCCATCGAGGAGCGCAAAGCGCTCATCGTCGTCGGCAATAAGTGGGATCTGGTTCGGGAGCAGGCGGGCGACTTCAACCAATCCGACCTAGTCTCGGCCATACGAGAAGCGATCCCATTCGCGGCTTTCGCACCGATTACGTTTCTCTCAGCCAAGACGCATCGCCGGCTCGGAAGCCTCATGCCGCTGGTCACGCGCGTTGCGGAAAACCTCGACCGGCGCGTTCCCACGCCCGCGCTGAACACGGCGATCCGCGACGCCGTCGTAGCGCACCCTCCTTCGACGGTGGCCGGACGGCTGTTGCGAATCTACTACGTGTCGCAACCGGTAACGCATCCGCCAATAGTCGTCCTCCACTGCAACGATCCCGAGCTCGTTCAGACTCACTATCGGCGCTTCTTGGAAAACGTGATTCGACAACGCTTCGATTTTGAAGGGGTGCCGCTAACCCTGCGTTTTCAAGGCCGTCGCGCAGATGAGGAGTCGGACTGATGGACGTTGGGATTCCCGAATCCACCGCGATTGGCTTGTTCGTAATCCTGTTCGTGATCGTCATCGCCGTTTTTATCGGAGCGTTCTTGATCGGGTCGATTCCGTTTGGCTACTTGATTGGCCGGTTTTTCTATCACGTCGACGTCCGCAAACAAGGCTCTGGCAACATCGGAGCGATGAACGCCTTGCGCACGCTCGGCAAAGCCGGCGCGATCGCGGTACTGCTCCTCGACGGCCTCAAGGGTTTCGGCCCAACCCTCTGGGCGCAAGCGTTCTTTCGCGGACGCCTTGACATGGATAACTTCCCGCCGACCGATCAGTTGATGGGCAGCCTCGTCGCCGCTGGAACGGTGCTCGGGCATTGTTTTTCGCCGTGGCTGAGGTTTCGCGGCGGGAAAGGCGTCGCAACGTCGTTCGGAGCCGTTTTCGCACTCTGCTGGCCCGCGGGACTCGTTGCCGCCGGTGGTTGGATCGTCGGCGCAGGCCTGACGCGCTATTCCTCGGTCGGGTCGCTGCTGGGTACGGCCCTCGCGCCCATCGCAATCTACGCTTTCACCCGCTCCTTACCAGAAACGCTCTTCGGAATCTTTGCGGCCTTGCTCATCTTCCTTCGGCACCGCGACAACATCGTTCGCCTACGAAACGGCACGGAGGATCCGATCGGCAAGGGCTCGCGCCGCTCCGGCCCGTACTCCCAGCAGCCATGATTTCCTCAAACGATCTTCGCAACGGCGTGACCATCGTGGTAGACGGCCAGCTTTGGACCGTCATCGAGTTCCTCCACGTCAAGCCGGGAAAGGGATCGGCTTTCGTTAGAACGCGCATGAAAAACGTCAAGACCGGCACGACGTTGGAACGAACCTTTCGCGCGGGGGAAAAGCTGGAGCGGGCAACCGTGGATAACCGCCAAATGCAGATGCTTTACAACGACGCCGACGGCTATCATTTCATGGATCAGGAAACGTTCGAGAACGTCACGCTGCAGCGTGACCTCATCGGCGAGCCCGCCGATTTTCTGAAAGACGGCATGGTGATCGACGTACAGTTTCACGACGGAACGCCGATCGGCGTGGACCTGCCCGCCCACGTCGAGCTCCGCATCGTTGAAACCGATCCCGGTTTTCGGGGCGACACGGCGACGAACACGACCAAGCCGGCGAGGCTCGAAACCGGTGCCACCGTCGCGGTCCCGCTCTTCGTCGAAAGCGGCGACCTCATCCGCATCGATACGCGCGATCGCCGCTACATCGGACGGGCCAGTGGGCCGTAACTAGCTAGCGGCGCGTGCGCTTCGCCCTCGAGCTTTTCGTCGCCGCATTTTTCGCAAGCATCTTCGGTTCGATGGTTGGCCTCGGCGGAGGCTTCGTGCTCGTTCCGATTCTTCGTCTTTTCCTCGGCTTCTCGCCGGCCTATGCCGCGGGCACGTCGCTCGTATTGATCGTCGCCAACAGTGCCAGCGGCGCGTTCACGTACTTATTGCAACGGCGCGTCCACTTGAAGATCGGGTGGTTGATCGCGGCGGGAGGCCTTCCCGGAAGCATCCTCGGCGCGGTACTCTCGCTGCGCATATCGCCGCGGCTCTTCGATACGATCCTCGCCGCGCTGCTGGTCGCCGTGGCGATCGACATGGCCTGGAACGCCGAGCGGCGAATCGCCGGCCGCGCGGAACACCACCGCGTCGCATCGATCAAGGGGATGTCGTATCGCGCGGCCCTTGGTCTCGGCTTCGTGGTCGGGATCTTTTCCAGCCTGTTCGGCTTGGGCGGCGGAATCATTTTGGTTCCGGCGTTTCTGTATTTTTCGGAGCTCCCGGCACACGCAATCAGCGCGACGTCCCAGTTCGCTATCCTGCTCACGTCGCCGGTCGGCCTGGTCGTCCACATTTTGCAGCGCGACATCATCGGGCGCGATATCGTTCCGCTCGTCGCCGGCGGCTTGCTCGGCGGCCCGATCGGCGCGCGCCTCTCGATGCGGCTTCGCTCGCCGCAACTTCTGCTGGTCGTCGCCATCGCGCTCGTAATCGCCGCCGTCACGCTGATCTGGCGCCAGTTATAGGTCAAAGGAGCGTTTGAACTATCGGGGTGACGTCATTTCCTTTGGGACGACGATTCGGTCGTACTCTTCCTCGGTGACGTGGCCGAGCCCGAGCGCCGCTTTCTTGAGCGTCGTTTTCTCGTGGTGCGCTTTCTTGGCGATCTCGGCGGCCTTGTCGTAGCCGATGTGCGGTGAGAGTGCCGTGACGACCATCAGCGACTCGTCGAGATATTTCTTGATCTGCTCCTCGTTGGCTTGCAATCCCTCGACGGCGTGTTCGCGGAACATCGTGCAGGCGTCGCGCAACAGCGTCGTAGAGTGGAGGAAGTTATAGATCATCACCGGGTTGAACACGTTGAGCTCAAAGTTTCCCTGCGTCGCGGCGAAGCTGATCGCAAGGTCGTTGCCGTAGACCTGCACGCACACCATCGTCATGGCTTCGGATTGGGTGGGGTTCACCTTTCCCGGCATGATCGAGCTTCCAGGCTCGTTCTCGGGCAGCACGAGCTCGCCAATCCCCGCGCGCGGACCGGATGCCAGCCATCGAATGTCGTTGGCGATCTTCATCAATGCGGCTGCGAGCATTTTTAGCGCCCCCGAGGCAAACACGAAATCGTCGTGCGACGCGAGCGCGGTGAACTTATTCGGATGGGAGCGAAACGGCAGACCGGTAAGCTCGGCAATCTTACGCGCGGTCCTTTCCCCGAACTCTGGATGCGCGTTGAGACCCGTGCCGACCGCGGTTCCGCCGATGGCGAGATCGTATAGCGGCACGAGCGCTTCTTTGCACGCAGAAATTGCGCGATCCAACTGGGTAACGTATCCGGAGAATTCCTGCCCCAGCGTGAGCGGCGTCGCATCCTGCAGGTGCGTTCGTCCCACCTTGACGATCCGGGACCACGCCAGCGCCTTTTCGTGCAACGCGTCGCGCAAGGCCTCGACGGCCGGCAACATCGCTACCATCGCCTGTGCCCCGGCCACGTGCATCGCCGTGGGGAACGTATCGTTGGACGATTGCGACATGTTGACGTCGTCGTTGGGATGGACGGGTTTTTTCGAGCCCATTTCTCCGCCCGCGAGCTCGATGGCTCGGTTTGAAATGACTTCGTTGACGTTCATGTTCGTCTGGGTGCCGGACCCGGTTTGCCAGACGCGCAACGGAAAATGGTCGTTGAGTTTTCCTTGGACGATCTCGTCGGCAGCGGCGACGATGAGGCGCGTTTTGTCGGCATCTAGCTTACCTAGATCGTTATTGACCAGTGCGGCGGCCTTCTTGAGCACCGCCATCGCAGCGATCACCTGCTTCGGCATGACGTCACGCGGCCAAGAACCGTCGCCGATGTCAAAGTGTACCAGCGAGCGAGCCGCTTGCGCGCCGTAGTATTTATCGGCCGGAACGTCGATCTTGCCCATCGAGTCGCTCTCAACCCGCGTGGCGGGTTGCTTTACGGTCGTCTTCGTAGTGGTCATTGCAGCTTGTATCTTCGTCATCGAGCGCTGCCCTTCCGCGCGGCCCGCAGCACGTCGAGCGTCGTGCCTGCGGCGCGCATCTCTACGATCTCATAGATCGTTAGCGGATACCTGGCGTCAAAGCGACGTTTGTTGCAGCGCGGACAGCTCGACGGCTTGCGAGGGCGATTTCGACGCAGCGCTTCAAACGTGCACTGCTCGCAACGAAGGATGTAGCGCTTACTCGATTCTTTGAGGGGAGCGGCGTTGCCGAGATCGTGATAGATGGAAGTCAGCCCGCACTCGCGCAGTTTTCGCTTGAAGCGAGGTCCGTGGCCGGTATCGCGAAAGTTGACGTAGCACCAAGCGTGCACCATCTCGTGAAGCAGCGTCTCCGTCAGCGCCGCGGGGCGTTGGCGAAAATGCTTGGGCGAAAGCTCAATGAGCAAGGGGCGCGCGCCGTAGGTGATGCGGCCGGCCGAATTAGAGAAGCGGGCGTTATAGGCGATACGGCAGTCGGGGACCTCGCCGTTGAAAAATTCGTAGTTCAAGCGAGCGAAGAGCAACTGCAGCTCGGCCTCCGGAAGCACAGGCCATTCTTCCGCGTGCGTCCAACCGAATCTTCGTGCCGCCCGACCCCTCCGCTGGCCTTCCACCTCGCATCTACGTGCCGATCGTCGTCCTTATCGCGGCAGTCTTTCTTTGCACGATGGCCTATCTCGTCGCCGACGGATTCGGCGTTACCGGATCGGTTTTCGGCAAGGCGGCGCAATCCCAAACGAACGCCTCGGCCGATCGGCAGGGTTCGCAGAACGCCGTCGAAGGAGGGCCGCCCGCGCCCGTTATGGCGCAACTGCAGACGCTGCGCCAGCGCATTGCGGCGCATCCGAACGATGACGTTGCGCTCACGCAGCTCGCCGACATGTATCTGGCAGCGAATCGCTTCGATCAGGCGATTCCGCTTTACCAGCGCGCGCTGCGCGCAAATCCGAGAAATGTCGCAGCACAAACCGGCCTCAGTCAGGCCCGCGCCGCTCGACGTGAAGGCGCGCCCTAGCCAGTGAATCTCTATATTTCATGCGACATGGAGGGAACCGCGGGGGTATCTTCGTGGAAGCAGTGCGATCCCAGCGATACACACGAGTATCCAATTTTTCGGCGCCTCATGACGCTGGAGGTACGGGCGGCGATCGAGGGCGCGCGCGAGGCCGGCGCAATCCGCGTGCTCGTCAACGATTCCCATTGGTCGATGCGAAATCTCCTTTTCGACGAGCTCCCCACCGATGACGAGCTCCAGGTCATCTCCGGAGCGCCTAAGCCATGGAGCATGATGGAAGGATTGAACGCCGGCGCAAAGGCGGCGTTCTTTACCGGATATCATGCCAAAGCCGGCGATGCCGCGACGCTAGCGCACACGTTCAGCGATGCGATCTACCGCGTGACGGTCAACGGAACGGCTTGCAGCGAAGCGCTGCTCAATGCGGCACTAGCCGGAAGTTACGGCGTGCCGGTCGTGCTGATCACGGGCGATCGAGCGATCGTCGACGAGACGATTCGAGCGCTGCCGTGGGCGGTGGGAGTCGCCGTCAAGGATGCCGTCGGCTACTCGTCGGTGAATTCGTTGACGCCGCAGGCTGCGCGTGCCGCGATACGCTCCGGCGCGCGCGAAGCGATGGGGCGAATCGCGCAGGCGCGACCGTTCACGTTCGAGGCACCCTTCGACCTTACGATCGAAACGGCCGGCGTCGAGCACGCGGACTTCATCGAGCTCATGCCCGGCTTTACGCGGATCGGCTCCCGGGCGGTGCGCTTCGGCGCGGATGAGTATCCGGCACTCTTGGAAGCCTTCATTGCCGCGACCCGCATCGCCGCCGCAGCCGACGCAACATGAAGCTTTACATCTCCTGCGATATGGAAGGCGTCGCCGGCGTGTGCGCGTGGGAACAAGTCGATGCTCGGACGCCGCATCCCGACTTCGCGATCTATCGTCGCTACTACACTCGCGAGCTGAACGGCGCGATCGAGGGGGCTCGAGCCGCGGGGACGACCGACGTCGTGGTCAACGACGCGCACGGCCCGATGCGCAATCTCGTACTCGAGGAACTCCCTGACGACGTGCGCGTCATCTTCGGCAACCGCAAGCCATTCTCGATGGTACAAGATGCAGATGGCGGCTTTGGCGGCGCGTTCTTCTTGGGCTATCACGGCGCGGCCGGAGATGCCGACGCGGTCTTGTGCCACACGTATACTCCCTCGGTGATCTACGAACTTCGCCTCAACGACATACGTTGCAGCGAAGCCACGCTCAACGCCGCGCTTTTGGGCTATTACGGCGTGCCGCTCTTACTGGTGACCGGCGATCGCACCACCGTTGAAGGCGTTCAAGCTCAAATGCCGTGGGTGCACGGAGCGATCGTCAAGACATCGATCGGCAATCGCGCCGCCGCTTCGATGACCCCTGCGGCCGCGTGCCGGGCGATCCGGCGCGAAGCTGAAAACGCCGTGCGCGACGCCGCCGCGGCGCAGCTCTACTCTTTAAAACCGCCGATCGTACTCGACGTGCAGCTCGTCACCGCGCCGCAGGCGCATCTGATTGCAACCATCCCGGGCTTTAAACGCACGGGCTCTCGCAGCGTGCAATTCACGCACGACGACTTCGGAGTCGTCTTCAAAGCCTTCGTCGCGAGCTGGCGACTCGGCGCTTTGGCGTAGCGTCCCGGCGTTCTACGACGCTTTCGCCGGGGTACCCAACGCGATCGCGATTTCGACGACGTCTTCCTCGTTGAGCGAGAGCCGCCGCATCGCGGATTCGTAAAGCTCGATCGTTTCTTCGCTCTTGCTCGAGGCGGCGCGCTCCTCGCGCAAGCGTTTGACTTCGTCGGTCACGCGATGCGCGAGCTCCGAGCTCGGCGCGACGCCGGCACGCGCCAAACGCTCGTGCTGCCGGCGCAGCGTATCTTCCACGAGCGCCGCGCCGGTGTGCTTGCCGAAGACCCAGCTCGTCTCCGCGCCCACCAAGTCAGCTGGAACCGCTTCGTACATCCGGTGGTCGATCAGCATCGCTTGGGTGTGGATGCCGGATTCGTGCGCGAAGACTTTTGAACCCACGATCGGCTCGTGCTGCTGTAGCGGGATGCCGCTCACGCGCTCCATGAAGCGCGCCAGCGCGCGCAGCTTGCGGTATTTGAAGCCCGGCAGCTCGATTCCGTAGAGCACGCGCAGCGCGACGACGAACTCGTGGAGCTTCACGTTTCCCGCCCGCTCTCCGTATCCGTTCGCGGTCACCGAGATGACCTTGAAACCGCAGGAAGTCGCGACGATCGCGTTGATCGTCCCGAGGCCGTAGTCGTTGTGCAGGTGGGCGACGATCGGCAGCCCCTTCGGAAGCGCGCTGACGATTCGCGAGCAATACCAGCGTGCCGCTTCGGGCGTCAACGTGCCGACGGTGTCGGGCCACGCCGGCCGCGTACCACCCGCTTCGAGGCCCGCCTTGAAATACTCGATGAAGTAGTCGACGTCGCCGCGGCTTCCGTCCTCGGCGCCGAATTCGATGCGCTCGATTCCGCAATCGCGCGCGTGCGCAATCGCATCGCATTGCAGCCGGATGTTCGCGGCACGGTAGAACGAGAGCGGCAAATCGAGCCATTCGCGCTCGTCCCGTCCCTCGTAACGCAGCAGCGTCTTGCCGATCTTGTATTTTAAGTGCAGATCGCTGCCGCTCGTAAAGATAAAGAACGTCACGTCGCGCGGCGCGACGCCAACCTCGCGCAGCGTCCGCACCGTAACGTCGATGTCGTTCCGGTTGCTGCGGCACATTACGACGATTTCGACGTCGCCGAGTTGGCCGCGGCGTTTGGCCTCCATGACGAGTTGCAGCGTGCGGCGATCTCCCTCGGACGCGGCCGGGAAACCGACGCTCATAATGTGGACCCCGATGTCCGCGAGCGCCGCCGCGATTTCCAGCTTTTGGGCCGGCGTATAGCAGACGCCCGGCATCTGTTCGCCATCTCGCAAGGTCTCGTCGTAGATCCGGATTTCTGAAGGGTCGGGGAACGTAACTTTACCGGTGAATTCCTTCGGATCGCGGATGAGGCGCTCGATCGGCTCGCGTAGCATATGCCAGCATTCTACGCAGGTTCGGTTATCTCTTGGTGGCCGCTTTCTCGCCTTCGCGCTCCCCAAAGCGCAGCTCCGCCGTGTCGCGCGGGAAGAGCAGCTCGAGCGTCCAGTCAAAGGCGACGCGCAGCTTGCGATCGAGGCCCGGCAGACGCAGCAAGTAGTACGTTCGCCAAAAAAACCAAGCGACGAAGCCGGTGATCACGATGTCGCCGGGCAGTTGCGCGACGGCCTTGCGAGCGCCTAGCGCCGCCATCATGCCGAGCGAGCGATACCGAAATGGTTTCGTAGGCTTTCCGCGCAGCGTGCCGACGATATTGTCTGCCAGCGCGGGCCCCTCCCGGATCGCGTGTTGCGCGGTCATCGGGTAGGCGCCGCCGGATCCGTCCGGAATCGAGGCGCAGTCGCCCAGCGCCCAAACGTTTTGGAATCCGCGCACTTGCATGTTGCGTTCGGTCACGAGTGCGCCGCGTTTGGTCGTCGGCAATGCCATCGTCGCAACCGTTGGAGACGGTTTCACGCCCGCGCTCCAAACGATCGTTTCCGACTCGATGCGGCGGCCGCTTTGCAGCGTCAATCCGTTTTCGTCCGCGGCGGCAACGCCGTCACCGAGAAGCACCTCGACGCCTCGCCGTTCCAGGATGCGGCGCGAGTATTCGCCCATTTTGGCTGGGAGGCCGGCGAGGAGCGATTTCCCCGCCTCGACCAAGACCATCCGCACCTCATCGGTGCGCAAGCGCTTGTAGAATCGCATGACGCTGCGAAACAGCTCGACGATTTCGCCCGCCGTTTCGACGCCGGTAAAGCCGCCGCCGACAACCACGAGCGTGAGCAGACGACGACGCCGTTCGTCGCTCCCGATGGTATCGGCAAGTTCCAAGAGCCAGACCAAGTGATTGCGCAGCGCGTCGGCATCTTCGAGCGTTTTTAGGGGCCACGTATTTTCGGCAATCCCGGGAAGACCGAACGTCGACGTCGACGAGCCCAGCGCTATGACGAGCTGATCGTAGGGTTGGACGATATTCGTTCCCGTCAACACGTGATGGTACGTCACTTCCCGGCGGCTCACGTCGATGCTGTCCACATCGGCGAGCACGAAGCGCGTGCGGTTCAGTTGCTCGCGAATCGGGGTGACGACGTGACGCACCTCCAGCTCACCCGACGTCACCTCGGGAAGCATGGGCGTAAACAGCGTGTAGTTGTCCCGGCAGAGGAGGACGATTTCCGCCTCGTCACGCCTGAGCCGGCGCTCCAGCCGGCGCGCCACGGCAATGCCCGCAAAACCTCCGCCCACGATCACGATGACCGGCACGCGACGCGGTTGAAGAGGGCTGCGTGGAATACCTGCCCCCGTCACCAGATCAAGAGCCGGAATCCCCGAAGGCCGTGCAGCGTCGCCGGCAAGGCGGCATCGGCGCGATTCTCGCAGCCGCCGTCGCGTTTGCGCTCAAGTTCAAGTTCCTGTTTCTGATCGGCGCCAAACTGATCGGACTGAGCTGGACTTTCCTGCTCTCACTGTGGATCTACGTCGTGATTTTCGGGTGGAAGCTCGCGGTCGTCGTGATGCTGCTTTTGCTGGCACATGAGCTGGGGCACTATTTCGCCTTTCGCGCCTACGGATTGCCGGCACGCCTGCCGGCATTCGTTCCTCTCCTCGGTGCGTTTACGGCGGGCGCGGTTCCAGACGATCTCGAGCAGGATGCGTACATCGCGCTGGCCGGACCGCTCACCGGACTCGGCCTCGCTGCGGTTTGCTACGGCCTCGGCCAAGCGACGGGGGACCGGTTCTGGTATGCCTGCGCCGACCTGTCGGCATTTCTGAATCTTTTCAACATGATTCCCATGCCGCCGTTTGACGGCGGGCGCATCATCGGTGCGCTTTGGCCGCCGCTGTGGATCGTCGGCTTCGCCTTGTTCGTCGCCTTCGCGGTGTTCTTCCACATCCCGATCGTCTTCGTGATCGTCATCGGCGTATTGGGACTGCCGGCGATGTGGGCCGCCTGGAGAGGCCACGTCGATCCCCGCGCCGCGCGCATGACCTTCCCGGCTCGATTGCGCGTTAGCGTCTGGTATCTCGCAACGCTGTTGGGGCTCTTCTTCGTCATGGCGCAGGCGCATCTGATTGCGACACCCGGATCCGCGGGCACCCCGGTGTGGTGACGCGCGGATGGCTGGTGACGTTCGCCTGCGTTGCAATCGCGATTGCAATTCTCGCGGCCCGGCCGGTCCACACTCCCGGACCCCTCGCGCGAGATTTTGAGGCCTACTGGGCCGCTGGCTCGGCGTGGAACGCGCAGGCGAATCCGTACGGGCGTGCGATTTGGAAGGCCGAGCGCGGCATCGCAGGCGTAGACGCCGGAAGGGACGAGGTGTTGCCTTTCGTTGGTCCGCCGGCGACGCTGCTGGTTTGGAGCATCGCCGCGCGATGGCCCTATCAGATCGCGACGGCGGCATGGTGGACGATGCTGGGCTTTTCACTCCTTGCGCTCGTCGCAACGGTTTTGCGCGGCAGCGGCACGCCGTTTAGGATTCTTCCATTTTTGGGCGCCCTGCTGCTCGCGCTGGCGTTCGCCCCGATTTCGAGCAACTTGGCGCTCGGACAGCTGGCGTTGCCGGCGTTCCTGGGCGCCGCGGCGCTCACCGTTCTCGCGGATCGCTCCGTGCTGGGCGCCGCGCTGTGCGCGTGCCTCGCGTTCGCACAACCCAATGCCGCTCTCGGCTTGCTTTCACAACTCGGGCGGAATCGCGCGACGTTGGCGATGGTTCTCGGCGCTTTGGCAACGTTCTCGCTCGGCGTCGTCGCGGCGGGTTGGGCGTGGCCGCTTGCGTACGCTCGCGTTTTGGCGGCACACGGCGCCGCCGAACGATTCGTCGCGATTCAGTTCAGTCCGGCCGCCATCGCCTATGGGTTCGGCGCAAATCCGTGGGCGGCACGCCTTTTTGGAGCGTTCGTTGCCCTGCTTGCAATCGCAAGCGCAATCGCAACGGCGTTGCGCGTGACGGATCGCTTCGCCCGCTTCGCAATATTCTCGGCGTTAGCGCCTTTCGTCGCCGGCTTCTTTCACGAGCACGACCTCGTGGTTGCCTACGCCGCCGCCCTGTGGTGCGCTCTGCGCACGCGTGCGGCGGTGCGGACCGTCGCGCTGGCTGGAACGCTGCTGGTCGGTATAGATTGGCTGGGACTCGCGCAGCGGCCCAGCGGAATCGCGCAGTGTCTTCTGCTCGCGATCGCCGCATTCGCGGCATTCGTTGCGCTCGGCGACAACGCCGGCGCCCGCTACGTTGCGCCGGCAGGCGCCGCCACGGCCGCGCTCTTCGCCGGTGCGGCGATCCTTGCGACCCGCTATCCCGTACCCATCTGGCCCGACACGCTGGCGCAGTTCCACGCTCCCGTCCACGCGACGGTCGCGGCGGTGTGGCTCGGCGAACAGCGCGCTAGCGGGTTGCTCGCGGCCGTCCCGGCGTGGGCGCTCCTGCGCTCCTTGTCGCTCTTAGGCTGCGGGCTGCTCGCGTTTGCTATATATCGACATTCAACATATTGTCGAACGGCGTGATGGCGTTGGGGTGGAAGTTCTTCAGATCGCTGTTGTGCGCGAAGATATCCTCGCGCAACGACGTGACTACCTCGGGAACGTCTTTGATGAACTCCTGCTGTACTACGAGAACGTCCTTGTTCCGCTGTGCCTGATCGTAGTGACCGAAGAGGGCGTCCATCGCCGCCTGCGCGCGCGGATTGCACCAGCGAACGTCGTTCTGCCCGTTTGGCGGAAACGAGTGGCACGAGAAGAATGGTGACATATCGCCGATCGCATCGTTTTGCCAGGCGAAGCCGATGATGTCCCATTTGGTCGAATAGACGATGCCTCCCGACTGTAACGGCGCAAACATCAAAGCGGGTGGATAGTGGCGCACGCTGATATCGACGCCGATCTGCTTCCACCAGGAGCGTTCCAGCTCGATTGCCTCGTCCGTGTCCTGCGATCCGGCCGTCGTGGCGTAGTCGAGCGCGAGCCGCACCCCATTCTTCATCCGGATTCCGTCGGCGCCGCGCGTCCAGCCGTCTCGATCGAGCATCGCGTTGGCGCGCGCGATGTCGAAGGGCACCGGCGGTATCGAAGTCACGTAATAGGGCGCGTTCTTCGGCGTCGTAACCTCTTGCAAGATGCCGACGCCGCGGCCGATCTTATCGATCAAGGTACGCCGATCGATCGCCAAGCGCAGCGCCTCGCGAACGACGGGATCCCTGAGAGCCGGACGCTGGGTATTGAAATCGAGGTGATTGAACCAGTAGCTCGGTTGACGGAGGATGTCGATTCCCGCAATGGCCTGCGCTCGAGCGAGGTAAGCGCCAGGGACGAGTTGCCACATGTCGATCTCATGCGCCTGGAGCTGTGAGAGGACCGTGTTTCGGTCCGGCACGATCTTGTAAATAATTTGCTGCAGCCTGGGACGACCTCGCCAGTAGAGCGGGTTCGGAACCAACACGATGTCCTGCGCCCGTTCCCAGCGGACATACTTGAATGGTCCGATTCCGACCGGAAGCGCATTGTAGGCAACGTGGTTGATGTTTGGGTACTGCGCCAAGAGATGCTTTGGCAGGATGCACGGGTTGGCGCCCGCGGTAGAAAAAAACGTCTCGATGAACGGTGAATAGGGCTTCTTCAAATGGTAGATGACGGTATATTTATCCGGTTCGTCCATCTTCGTGATTTGATCCCATCCGAGCCGGCCGACCTCGTTGTTCGCCGGGTTGTTGACGACGTTGGTCGAGAATATTACGTCGTCGGCGTCGAACGGCGCGCCGTCCGACCAGCGCACGCCCTTGCGTAAATGATACGTGATCGTGAGGCCGTCTTTGCTGACGCCTCCGTTCGCTTGGGTCGGAACCTGGGTCGCAAGCTCGGGATACGGATTGTTGTTCTCGTCCCATTTAATCAGATAAGCCATCGTCATGGACGAAAGGTAGCCGATGTCGGCAAACTGTCCCAGGTGCGGGTTGAGCGTATTGACGTCTCCGGCGTCAGCGAATCGCAATACGTGTGCCTGCGTCCAGGAGTTCAGGCGGCCGCCGCCACCGCTGACGGACGTAGCTTTCGTACAAGCGCCGAGACTTGCCGCCACAGCGATGCAAGCGATAGCCGGAAAGAACCGTACCTTCATGCTGCTAAGCTCCTAAATCGAATAGTTCCAAGGATCCCAAAACGCCGAAATCACGGGTGACGGGTCGAAGCCCTTGAGGTCGTTATTGTACACGTAGGGAACGCGGGCGAAGTTGATGATGATGGTCGGAACGTCCTTGGTCAGCTGCTGCTGGACGATGACATAGTCGCGCTTTCTACGTGCCTGATCGATCGTCGAAAGCGCGTCGTTCATCGCCGCCGTGGCGACGGGATTGTCCCAAAACATGGCATTTTGGCCGCGCGGCGCCATGTTATCGGCCGAGTAGATCGCGCTATCGTCGGGATCGGCCGCGGCGGCCCAGCTGAATCCGGCAGCGTCGTAGTGACCCCCCTGCAAAATGCCGTTCGCGGAGTTATCGAAAAACTGACTCGAAGGATAGTTCTTGATATCGGCCTGTGCTCCGATTTCGCGCCACTGGCGCTGCACCAGCGTTTGTAGTGCCTTGCCGTAGTTCGACTCAGTCTGCGTGCTGAGCGTAATCGCCAGTCGCTGGCCGTTCTTGACTCGAATTCCGTCCGGTCCGACCTTCCAGCCGTCGGCTTCCAGAATGGCGCGCGCTTTGGCCGGGTCGTACGCGTGGTGCGTGATGTCGTTGGTATAAGCCCAAGAGAGCACCGGATGCTGGTCGGTCTCGGCCGGGATCGCCGAGCCGTGCAGAACTTTAGAGATGATCTCCTCACGATCGGTCCCGTACGCCAGGGCCACGCGCACGTTGCGGTCGGCCACGATCGGATGCCTGAGATTGAAGTCGATGTGCGAGAACACAAAGGAATTGACCCGCACCGCGGTCAGGCCATTGGCGGGATCGGCGGCGAGAGCCACATATTGCGGCCACTTCATGGCCGACCCCGTCGCGAGCATGTCGATCTCATGCGTTTGCAGCTGCGTCTGCATCGTGTTTTCGTCGGGCAAAATTTTATAGACGACTTCGTTGAGTTTCGGCTTGCCGAGATAAAAATATGGATTCGCCACCATTCGCACGTCCTGACCCCTGTTCCAGGCCACCACTTTAAAGGGTCCGCTGCCTATCGGAAGCGCGTTGTACGGAGCGGTGTTGAACGAGCCTTTGTCGTCGTTGTACTTGGCTAGCAGGTGTTCGGGGAGTATCGGTGCGTTGCTGTTGACACCCCATAGCTGCTGCAGGAACGGCGCATAGAGCTTCTTCATGTGGATCACGGCAACGTAGGGATCCGTGCAGTCGATGCTCCCGATGTCCTTATAACCGTCCGTAGTCGTCACGTTGTTGTGGGTGTTAATGACGGCCTGCCACGTAAATTTCAGGTCGCGGCACGTGACCGGCGGACCATCTTGCCACCTCATGTTAGTGCGAAGCTTATAATGCAGCGTCAAGCCGTCTTTGCTCACGTCACCGTTGGCGATGGTCGGGATCTCCCGGAGCGCATCGGGAACCGGCCGCGCCTGCGCGTCGTAGCGGATTGCCCATGAATAAATGAACATCGACAGATCGAGCGTCGGGGTTGCGGAATTCAGCATGGGGTTGAGGTTCTTCGGATCGGTGGCCTCCGAGAACCTCAAAACACCCGGTTGAGTCCACGAATGCACGCCGGCGGCGGTCCCCGAGTTACCAACCTTGCTGCATCCGAGTAACGCCCCGGCAACTGCGGCGGCGGCACACCAGGTCTTGACGCTCAAACAGACGCTCCTTCCTCGCCATCGGCGCGCATCGTCTCGGGATCGATCCCGCGAGCTTCGCAAAACGAACGGTAAGCGCTCGGTGCAATCTCCGATGGTTTGATTTCGCTGCGCCCGCCCCAAAACACGTTGGTATACGTAAAATCGAGGCCGGCCTCCCGCAGGTGCTCGTCGATGGCCGCCTTATGCGCCAATACGGCAGCCTTTTCCATTCCATGCGCGACGGCCATGACGTTGACGTTGTGAAATTCCGGGCCGCCCTCTCTCCAGTAGGCGTGAGTGATGACGAAGTGGCGCGCGACCTCGGAGCCTACCTCGATCTCGCGGCCGGGCGCAACGGCCCAATGAAAGAGCGCGTTGTACCGCGTCACGCGCTCGTTTCCGGCCGTCGGCTTCACGTGTTCGAGAAAGGTCGAAAAACGCCCGATGACGCGGCGCTCTTGCAGCGAGTTGGCGACGCCCACGAAAGTCGGGTAGTCAACTCCGGCCTCGACGGCGCGCGGCGCCCAGAGGTCCCGTACGATTTCTGCCGGTGAAAATTCTCGCTTGAGCGCGACCAGAACGCGCCACTGCAGGTCCGAGAGTTCGACGATCGCCGTATCGAGCGGTCGCCCCGGCTCGTCTGCGCGCGCGCCCGGAGGCAATCCGCGGCGCCGAACGTGCCCGACGCCCAGGGTGAAGAGCATCTTCGCGGGCATCAAGCGGAAGCGCCGCGCACCGACTTCGCGGGCCAGCCATCGTGCGTGCTTGTCCAGCGAAAAGCCTTGCGGCACTTTGAGGGTCGTCCACAATCGGTACGTGCTGCCCGCGGAAACGGCATCGGTGGTGCGGATTACGACGTGGCCGGAGAATGGATCGTCGCGGAACATGTAATCGAAGGCCGCATCGAGCCGGGCCTCCGGAACCTCCCACGCGCACAGCGCTCCTCCGGCTAAACTGGTCGAGAGCAGCGTTTGGCGCACTCGCCGAATCGTTCCGGCCTTCAGCATCGCGGCGATGCGCTCGATGACGACGTCGACCGCAAGGCCGGTCCGAGCTGCGATTTCGCCGAAGGGATCGGTTTGAAAACCGGCAAGGCGATCCTCGGATACCGCGAGGATCGCCGCATTGACGGAATCTGAAACGTTTGCCGGAGCTTCCGAGATTCCCGGAGTCATTCCGGCTTCAATTATATTTGAACGTCGCTGATGCCCGTCGCGTACAGGTAGTTCTGTTGGGCCGTCTGTACGCCGTACAGCGCGGTGATATACGTGGACTGCGCTGTCGATAGGTTCGCCTCGGCGGTAACGACGTTCAGAATTGTGGTCGCGCCTACTTTATACTGTGCCTGCGTCGCGTCGAGCGTCACTTGCGCGGATCGCAGCTCCAAGCGCGCCTGCACCAGGGAGGCGCGGGCCGAAATCAACGTCGCCAGGGCCGAACGCACATCGGATTCGACCGTCAGACGTGTTGAATTGAGCGTCGCCACGGATTGATCGAGTTGCGAGGCCGCCACCGCAACGTTGTAGTTGGTGACGCCCTGGTCGTAGATCGGAATGGTGAGGTTCAACCCGAGGGTTTTATCGTTCGACCAGCTGGACGGTCCGGGGCACGCGCTCTCCGGAAAGACGACTCCTTTCTTGGTCGACCCCGTCGTCGAGAAGCAGTTGATAAATTGCCTGCTGACCCCGTCGGTCGCGCCGGCCGAGAGAACCGGAAACCGCGCGAGCTTGGCGTAGCGTAAATTTTCCCGCGCCGATTGTACGTTGTACGCCGCCGAGATGAAATCCGGTCGCATGATCAACGCTCGGTTAAGGGCGGCCGTGTAGCTGGCGTTGGGCGGCGCCGGTTGCCCCATGACCTGCTGAGGAACGACCAGTGTGTCGGCGTCGACGCCCAGCGTCGTCGCAAAAGTGGCTTGAGCGCCGATTGCGGTGCCCTGCGCGGTCACGAGATTGCCCCTCGCCTGCGCCGTTTGGAATTGCGCCGCCGCGATGTCCGATCGGGGGGCCGCCCCGTTTCGAATTTGGGCCGCAACCGAGGCTTCGTTGACTTCGAACTCGCGCACGAGCTGGGCATCCGCGGTTACCGTGGCGTTGTCTTCGAGGACGGTGTAATACGTATTGGCGATGTTGAACGCGAGCGTTTGCAGCTGGCGCAGCAACGTCGCGCGACCCGCCAAGTCGGCTTCCTTTGCCGACCGAATGTTGGCTATCGTACGGCCGCCGTCATAAATGAGTTGCGTAATCGTGATCCCCGCGGTCTCGTTGGTCACCGTGGCCTGCGAGTACGCGGACGGCGTCGCCAGGCCAAACGCGGCGGCGGGATTGATGGCCGGGCTGCTCGTCGGCCTCGCGGAGCCGCCGGTCGAAGCGGTCGTGCCGTTGCTGTAGGATTTCCCGGTCTGAGCCGTTCCGCTTATTCCGGGATAGTATGCCTGGACGGACGCGCTGTACTTTGCATGAATCGCGGCCCATTGCGCGTTTTGCAACGCAAAGGTCGGGGAGAGTGCGACGCCTATCCTGATGGCGTCGGGAAGTGAAATCGACTGCGGCACGCCTTTTTTTGGCGTAAGCTGCGAAACGTCGGGCGCGGGTGTTCCGTATGCCGGATAGGGCATCGGCGTGCCTCTGATCGTCGGCTGGGGCATCGGTGACGGCATCTGCACGCCCGGCACGCTATCATCCGGCGAGCTTTGGGCCAAAGCCGCCCCGGTCACGAGCGAAGCCATCGCGAGCGCCGCGAAAAGCCCTCGCGCGGGAATCTTTCCTCGATTCATCGTTAATGCACCGCGCCGTTGGCCGAGGAGCTAGAGCTGGCGTTGTTGACTGCCACCAGGCTCCCGTCTTTTAGCGCGTCGGGCCGGGTCGTAACGACGACCGTGCCGGGCTGGACCCGCGGACTGATGATTTGGGCCATCGTGTCGGTCTGCACCCCGACCCGTACCGGAACGGCCTGTGCTTTGCCGTTAGCGACGACGAAAACGATATTGCCGTTCGGGGTCTGGGCGACCGCGCTGCGTGGAACGACGACCGCGCCGACGGCGCGCGACTTCGTGACGGTTACCGCGACCAGCATGCCACCTCGCAGGACGTAGCCCGGATTGCGCAGCTCGAGCCGCGCCAGATACGACAGCGTGCCGGAAGTCGGAACGGCGTTGACGGTTTGAATGGGACCGTTGAAAGTCCGTCCGGGCAGCGATGTCGATTGGAACGTGACGAACATCCCCGGGCGCACGTATGCGAGGTCTTCGTCCGGAACGTTGACGTTGATCCACACGTTGTCGATCCGCGCAACTTGGAGAACCGGCTGCGAAGGCGATGCAAATGCTCCCGGATCGACCAAACGGTTCCCGATCACGGCATCGTAAGGCGCGTAGAGATAGGTCTGCGATAGTTGCGTGCTGAGCACGTGAGCTTGCGCCGATGCCGAGTCCGCTTGCGCCTGCTGAGCCTTGACGTTCTGAGCGCTCACGGCGTTGTTGCGCAAGCCGACGACGGCATTGTTATACGTCTGCTGCGCTTGAACGTAGTTCGCTTGGGACTGCTGGAGCTGCGTTTCGGACACGTACCCCTGCTTGTAGAGTTGTTTGTTCTGATCGTAGACCAGCTTGGCGTTCGCGAGCGACGCCTTCGCGCTTTGCACGTTGGCTTCGTTGGTTTGAACTTGCACGGGATATCCCACGACGGCGCCTTGCGCCGATGCGGAGTACTGCGCCGCTTGCGCTTGGGCTTGCGACAGTTGTGCCTGCAGCGTCGAGGGATCGATCCTCGCCAGCAGCGCGCCTCGATGCACCATGTCGCCGATGTTCACGTTGATCGCGGTAATGGTTCCGCTCTGTTGGAACGCGAGCGTCGACTGCTCGAGCGGCGCGATCTGGCCGTCTAGCGTAACGTACGTCGCCAGGTTCTGGCGGGTGGCCGCGGCCGCATCCACCGCCAAGGGCATGGGTCCCGTGAGCGGTTTCTTGCCGCAGGCCGCCAACGCCGGCAGCAGCAAGGCGGCCGACACGGCTAACAGCGTCGTGCGCGACGCGTTCGCAAATCTTATCTTAAGCATCTGTTTCTTAAGTGCCATCCTTCATAGTCTGATATACGGCGCCCAACGGCTTTTGATTCAAAGCGTCCGCTTGGGGAGCCTGTAGCAGAAACCTCGGCATGAAGTAATCGGCTGCAGGGCGTATCTCCCTAACGGCATGAGCGTAAAACTCGACATCGGCCGCTCGTACAGCCTTCAGAGCCGCGTCGAGGAGTGGATGACGGCCGAGAAAGCCGGCAACAAGGGAGTCGACGTCCTCTCCACGTCGATGCTCGTTCAGCTGGTGGAGAGTGCGGCGATCCATTGCATCTCGCCGATCCTGAAGGCCAGTCAGATTACGCTTGGAACGCACATCGACCTCGAGCACAAGAAACCGGTCCCCGTCGGGTTTATCGTGCGCACCGAAGTCGAAGTCGTCATGCTCGACGGACCCCGGGTGAGCTTCGCGGTGCAAGTCTTCGACGAGCAAGAAGCCGTGGCCGAGGGAACCCACGAGCGGTACATCATCGAGAAGGCCAAGTTCCTAGCAAAACTCCAAGAAAAGCTGGCCTGACCAGCTTCCCACTGCAGGGGAGGCAATCGCCCCCTCCCGAAGAGGACGCCAAAGGATTGCGCCCCAGGCCTCCGGGCCCTCGGTGGGCAAGCCTCAGGTCTCAATTACCAGCTTAGGAGGACACATTGAAGCGACTGAGCACTGTGGTCCTGACCGCGCTGATCGCAGCCGGTTTTGGATTCAACGCAGTCGCGGCCCATCCCGGCGGATCGCATGGCAACATTGGACCCAACGCGATTGCGCAGGATCAGGGCGCGACGGCTGCTCCGCCGGCGAATTTTGGTTCGCCGCCGTCGGGTCAGTACCCGATTCTCTACAATGACCACCACGTCTATGCCAAGCCCGACATCCTGAAGCAGGGCCGCGTGCTCGCGGCGCTGGTGCGGGGCGGAACGCTCTTAATACCGCTTCGCTCCATGTTCGAGCAAATGGGCGCGACCGTGTCATACGACGCGGGCAGCAAGACCGTGACGGTCAGCAAAGCCGGTGCCGAGGTCAAGGTGACCGTCGGTAAACCGGAAGTCATCATCAACGGCGAATCACGTCCTCTGGACGTGCCGCCGATGGTCTATCAAGGTATCATTCTCGTGCCGGTTCGTGTGATCTCGGAAGGCATGGGGGCCTACGTACAGTGGGTACCCGATCGCCGTCTCGTCGTCGTACGTTACATCCCGGCAACCCCACCGCCGAGTCCGGCACCACCCCCGCCACCGCCACCGCCGCCGACCCCGACGCCGGTACCCGTGGTGGCACCCTACAACGACTTCTACGTCGCCGGCGACTACATTATCTCGCCAAAGGTGTACAACGAATTCGTTCCGGGGAGCTCCAGCAACAACAATAGCGGCGGTTTCTCGTATCGCTTACACGGCGCACTAGAGTTCGCCATCGCTAATCTGCCCTGGATGGTCGAAGTCGACTACCGCCAGTGGAACTGGCAGCATCACTGTGGCGGCGGCGGCGATCCGGAGTGCTTGGTTACTACGATCGGCGGACTCGGACAATCGTCCGTTCCGACGTTCATCGGACGCGACTATGACTTCGACGCACGGCTGGGTCTTAGGATCCTCAAGCCGCGCATCTATCTGGTCGGCGGCTACATGTGGCGCGGAAACAACTACGGCTATCCGAAGGAAACGGGCGCCGGCGTCGGGCTTGAAAAGCTGCCCGATCTCGATCGGCCGTTCTCGTTCTATGGCCACGCCATGTACTTCTTCGGTGTAAACGGCAACTACCAGAGCTCGCCGCTAGCTTGTGGAACTCCCACGATAGCGACCGGCTGCACGTACAACGTCGGCTACAACGTCCTGAAGTATGACATCGGCGCCACCTACTCGTTCCAAGGATTCCCGCTCTTTATCGAGGCTGGTTTCCTGGGAGATCGTGGATACAACACCAACGCCGCGCCGATCGGATTCTCCGAAAGCGGCCCGTACGCCGGTATTGGCCTGAAGATCTAAGCTTCGCGCTTCATACCAAATCGAAAGCCCCTGTTAACACAGGGGCTTTCGTTATTCTCGACCGCTTATTCCGGTGCGGCTGAAGGCTGAACGCAGGGCGGCGTGATCAGAACGACGGCCGGCTGGCCCGGCCCCGGCGACGGCGTCGGCGTGACGTCGGGCGTTACTTCGGGCCTGACGCCGACGCCCAGCGGCAGCGCCGACGGGCAAATTTCCGCTAGCGCGAACCAGTGCTCGGTGTAGCCGCGACTCAAGCTGGCCTTCATCACCTTGCCGAAGTACGAGCTCCCGTATTTGGTGACGAGAAGCTGTATGAACTCCCAAGCGGTTTGCTGTTCGGACTGCGTGTACACCTTGCGCAATACCTGAATGCCCAAGAAGTACGAGCGCGGCAGCTGTGGGTCGTTCGGGTATTTGGCAGCCCAGCGCTGCAGCGCTTCGGTTGCAAAGTCCAGCTTAGAGATGAGCCGCGGATCCGTCGTATAACCCCCAGCACTCACGGCGCCGTCCTTGTACGTGTTGTCGATGCCGAGATAGCTGAGCTTCATGCGGCCGAAGTATTCGTCTCCGGGCGCGGAACCGTTGAATTGCTCGCACTGCAGGTGGGCCCACTTGCTCTTGGTCTCGTCGCACGGATCCTTCTTGGGATTCGCCGATGCTTTCGGTGCCGCCGTGGATGCCGCCGCCGGTGTTGCTGCCAGGGCCGATGCGAAACGATCTGGCGCCATGTACAATAAACCGGTGCTCGCAACAGCAATCGTAAGCGATAACGTTGGTAGCGTACGTCTCACGTGTGAAAAAATCTCCCTCCGGATTACCGCTGCGCGCGGTAAAGTCCATTGGGGAACGAGTGTTTCCTCGCATGCGGGCTGCCGGCCTCCCACACCGATGCCGACGAGGGGCGTCGCTTTCGCGGCCGCGAACAGCGGCAAGCAATGACTCGCTCAATTCGCGCAGCGGCGCTGCAGCTGCGCGCGCGAGATCGCAGCGATTTCGCGCGCTCGCTTGAAAGCTCGCTCGACGCAGCGCTGCAGGCTTGCAGGCGTGCCGACTTGATCGTGCTGCCCGAAGCGACGTTTCCGGGTTACGTTCTAGGCGAGACGCCGCTGGATGATTCGGGCGTCTCCCACGCGCTCGACCGTCTTGCCGATATTGCGAAGGCAACGCGGACGGTAATCGTCGCAGGTGCGGCGGCTGCGGTCGAAAACGCGGTACGCAATAGTGCGTTCGTGATCGATTCGGACGGCTCGCTCGCCGGGCGTGCCGACAAGCTGTTCTTGTGGCATTTCGACCGCCACTGGTTTTCCCGCGGAGAGTGCCTGGCTCCGATCAAGACCAGCATCGGCGTCCTCGGCGTGTTAATATGCGCCGATGGACGGCTCCCTACGATCGCGCGTGGGCTCGTCGACCGCGGCGCCGAACTGTTGGTCATGCCGACTGCCTGGGTTACCAGCGGGCGTGATCCTCGTGCCTTGGACAACGTTCAGGCCGATCTCTTGGGACGCGTGCGCGCTTACGAGAATCGCGTTCCCTTCGTTGCCGCGAACAAGTGTGGGGCCGAGCTCGCAATGGTAGCGTATTGCGGTAAGAGCCAGATCGTGGGCGCGGGCGGCGAAATGCTTTCGCTGGCGGGTCAACACGAGCCCGAAACGCTGCTCGCGACCGTCGAGCTTGGCGGCCGGCGCCCAACCCGCGCGCCGTCGCCGCAGCCCGCCCGGCGTGCCAAGTTTAGCGAACGGTCACTGCGCATCGCCATATCCTTCGATCCGCTTCCAGAAGACATCGACCGGCGACTCGAGCTCCTCGACGACGACTACGCCATATCGCCCGAAAACGCGGAACGCCTTGCACTGCTCGACCGCACGATCCCGGTCGCGTGCACGGACGACGCTACCGCGCTCGACCCGGCCGGCCTCGTAGCGTACCGTCGAGCGGGATATCCGCTGGTCTGCTGGACAACCGACCTGGCCGGCGAGTGGACGGAGCGCATTGCGAGGGCGCGCGCGCTCGAGCTGAAGATCTATCTCGTCGTTTTCGATCGCGCCGTTCGCCGCGCTTTTGCGGTGGATCCCGACGGAGCGATCCTAGCCGGCACGTTTGCCGATTATCGGTTGGCGAGCTTCTCCCTCGATCCGCGAAAGACGTTGCAAACCACAGTCGCACCAGGCACGGATATTTGCGAGGGCCTCGAGCGAGTTGCGGCTCTGACGGAAAGGCCCGCGAAATCGACCGCGTGAGCCGCAGGTTCGGCAGCCGGCTGGTTTCGCTGGCTGCCGCGATCATCGCGGTGCTGGCGGCGCTGGGCACGCTCTTCGCGCACCATCGTTCGATCTCGGCACTTTCATCGAAGAACCAAGCGATTCTCACGCAAGCTCGCGCGAGCGACACGTACAACGCATACGAGGCGAAACAAACTCGTTACAACATCTATCGCGCATTGCTCGCGAGCGACTTGGTCCGCAAGGCCGAGACTCGGGCGCGCTTGGAATCGGTGGCGGAAAGCGAAAGCGTCTCGGCACCGCCCGTTCTGCAAAGGGCGAAGGACCTCGAGAAACAGGCCCTGCACGAAGACGAACGCTCCGATCAGATCATGAAGTCTTATGAAACGCTGCAGTTTGCGACGACCGCATTTGAGATATCGATCGTCCTCGTATCGATTTCCGCGCTCGCCGGAGCTCGACTGCTCTTGCCGCTTGGCTGCGTTTTGAGCGCGTTCGGTCTCGTGCTCTTCGTCACCGGGCTCGTGCAAGGCCGGTAACGGCAGTTGGTAAGCCTCATCCGCCTCGCCGCGCTCCTGACGGCGTCGTTGACGTTGGAAGGAAGCGTCGCACGGACACCCTGCACGCGCATCGCCTCCGGCAAGATCGCCGCGAGCGCGTGGCCATACCTGCCGGGCAGCAGCCTACCGCTGCGCGTTGACGGGTTCGCCGCACCCTATCATGCCGCGTTGCTGGGTGTGGGGAGCCTTTCAGCCGGGGGCGTTTACGATATCCCGCCGGGAGCGCTTCCGGGCAGCGCGTTGCTCGTCGCGGGAAACACCCACGGACTCGCCGCAGCTAACCTGCGCATCGCCGCGCCGCCCACGGCAAAGCGTCCGTTTCTCGTGGTCGCGTCCTACGACGACGGCGTCGTCTTTCACGACGCTCGAGATTTCTCGGTAACGGGGGTGCTGGCGACGGGCGGCACGCCCAGCGACGCCGCCATCGATTCACTCGGGAGAATCGTCGCGACCGATACCCAAGGCTCGGCTTTGACCGTTGCGACGCTTTCGCCGTGGAACGTTCTCCACGTCGAGGGGGTCGTGCTCGGCGACGACGTGGCCATCGACCCGGCGACGCACGCGATCTTCGTGACCGACCGCGATCTCGACGGAAGCGGCGCGCTAACGCGAGTGGGACTCGACGGGCGCGTGGCCCGAGTTCTTACCGGTGCGACGCCGGAAGGGCTCGCGATCGACGCCTCACGCCACATCGTCTACGTCGCCAACACCAACGATGGAACGGTTGCCGCGATAGACACGCGTTCCATGCGGATCGTCCGGCGCTTCAAAGCGATCGCTCGCGTCTTTTCGCTCGTGCTGTCGCCCGACGGCACCCGGCTCTACGCCATCTCGAACGAAAGCCTGGGGTCGCCGTTTGCGGCCGCGGGAGCAGCGGTCGCAATCGAATTGCGTGCGTCGACGCCGCACGTCGTCGCCCGCAGCCCCGATCTCGCTTTCCCGCTGGGCGCAGCGCTCGACGATGCGACCCGAACGCTCTTCGTTACCGACGAGGAGCTAGGCCTGGTAGACGTGCTCGATGCTGCGACGCTGCATCCAAAACGCGCGCCGCTGGTAACCTGCGAAACACCCTGGAAGCCGTTTTACGATGCCCTGGATAGGCGGCTCTACGTCCCGTGCGCCGGAGCGAACACCGTTGACGTCTTCGATACGCGCACGCTGCGCCGCAGTAGGCGAGCGCCGTTCGCGACCGGCGGGTATCCGCTCGCCGTGGCGGTCTGGCACCCAGTCTCAAGATGAGAACCTTCCTCGTTGGCGTTATTCTGGCGCTCGTAACCGGTGCGCCCGCGGCGGCGCACGAAGACGCTTTGCCGACACGCATCGCACCCGACCCACCTTTTCCGCGCATCTTGCAAGAGGCGCCAACCATCGAGAGCATCGCGCCCGGCGTCATGTATGCGGATTACCAGCTGCTGACGGCGGTGGGACCGCTGTCGATCCACGTCGTAGCGATCCAGCCCAAGCGCAGCGACGTTCGGCTTGGGGCCGTCTTGGCAGACGACACGTTGGAATCGCGGGGCGAAACGATCGGCTCCATGGCGCGACGAACCCGTGCGGTTGCCGGAATCAACGGTGATTTCTTCGATATCGGCAGTACCAATCGGCCGATCAGCATCGTCGTTCGCGACGGCGCGCTCGTCCAGCCGCCGTACAAGCGCTACGCGCTTGCGGTTACTCGCGACGGATTGCCGCACATCGCCGAGTTCACGTTTTCCGGGGAGATCGACATCGATCAACGCACGATGCCGCTCGACGGCATCGACGAGATGCCCGCGAATGGCGGCCTCTCGTTGCTGACGCCGCTCTACGGCCGGGTACGGCCCCAGGACAACGTCACGATCGTGCAGGTGCAGCCACTCGGAGACACGCCGCCCTTGACGCGCTATCGCGTAGCCGGCGTCGTGGACAACCTCTCTCCGCAACCACCGGGGTATTATGTGGCGATCGGCCTGAACGACTACAGTTTCATCAACGTTCCGGAGGTCGGAGCCATCCTGTCGGTCAGCGGAAATCTTCAGCCGTTTGGGCTCGATGCGCTTAGCGCCGCGGTCGGGGGCGGTGCGCTAGTCCTTCACGACGGCCAATGGTATGACGATTCCGACGCTCCCTATCGCGCAGAAAACTTCAAGCGCATGCCCTGCTCCGGCGCGGCAATCACGCCTAGTGGCCGGCTCTTTCTCGTGGAGGTTGACGGGCGTCAGTCCGAGCTCAGCGTTGGCGTCACGCGAATGGAATTCGCCGCGCTCATGCGCGCGCTCGGCGCCGCCGAAGGGCTGTTGTTCGACGGCGGCGGATCGTCGACGATCGTCGCGCGGCGTCTCGGCGACAGCGAGGCGGACGTGATGAACTCGCCTTCCGACGGGCGAGAACGGCCCGTCGCTGACGGCATCTTCGTTTACAGCACGGCGCCTTCCGGGCCGCCGACCCGCTTGGTCGCGCGGCCCGGCGTCGTGCGGGCGATGCCGGGCGCAGACGTGCCCCTTCGCATTGCCGCGGTGGATGCCGCCAACCACGTCGCGCAGATGGGCGCAGCCCCGCAGGCCAACGTTGAGCCCTCTTGGCTCGGCGTTTTCCGAAGCGGAAGCTTCGTCGCGCTCCGTCCCGGCAGCGGTCGGCTCGTGCTCCGCAGCAACCAGCTGCGCGGCGAGGTGCCGATCGAGGTCGATGCGGCTCCCGCGCGCGCACGAATCATGCCGTCTCGACCGAACGTGGACCCGAACGCCACAATCGCACTCGACGCTCGCGCTTACGACCGCTACGGTTACTCGCTCGCTCTGCCGTCCCAACTTGCGTGGAGTGCGAGCACCGGGTCGATCGATGCGCACGGCGAGTATCGCGCGAACTCACACGACGCGCACGTCTCGGTACGCATCGGTGTCACCGTCGCCGGCACGCGGGTTACCGTAGGGTCGCACGACGTGGCGCTGGCCTTTGCCGGACACGCGCGCTTTGCGACGCAACCGCGCGGGGGACAAGGCTCGCTGAGCAAAGGCGCCGGTTGCGGTAGTTGCGTCGCGTTGACCTTTTCGTTTAGCGGCAACGAACGCGCCGCATATGCGATGGCCGACATTCCGCTTCCCGACGATACGATCGGCGTGGCCTTCGATCTCCACGATGACGGTAGCGGCGCACGCGTACGCGTCGCGGTGCGCAACGCTATCAACGAGGACACGCTCGTCTCCGCCGCTGAGCTAGGCGAACCCGGCTGGCGAAACGTCGTCGTGCATTTTCCAGCCGACGCGAACGCGGTGCGGCTTGTCTCGATCTACGTCCTGCGTCCGAAGGGAATCGAGCTCTCCGAAGGCACGATTACTTTACGAAACGTTCGCGCAATCGTTGCAGGGCAATAGCCGCCAAATCAGGTTACGAGCGCTGCGATGCCGGCGAGGACCAGCAGCATGCCGATTCCCGACGCGATGAGGTTGGGCGCAGACACGACTTCGACCGCCGGATATGTCGCGACGGTGGCCCGGAGCAGCAACCCCCCCGCCCGGACGGCGCTGCCTCCGTCACTCAACACGATCCCGTGCGGCAGCAGCCGATCGTTTTCATCGTCAACGGCAAACAACACCGCCGGCTGGCCGGCGCGAGCGCGGCCTTGTAACGCCATGCCGGCCTGCGCCGGGGTAAAGAGGACCGCCTTGACGACGCGTCGCGCCGCCGGGACGTTGAACGAGTCGAAGGGCAGATCCAATCCGGCGATGGTTTGCCGATGTTCCATCAGGAGCACCGGCGAAAGAAACGCCGCACCCATCGGTTGAGTAACGGTCAGGCGACCTCCCCGCGTGTCGCGTACTTCTACGTAGGCGACGTTCCTCGGCAGCCCGCGAAGAATGAAACTGCCCGCATCGCGCGGGCGTTCCCCAATTTGCATCACGGCGTGAAGGGGGCGCTCGAGCAATACGGACGGCGTGACGGAAAGTTGCGCCGCAACGATCGGAAACGCGAGCACGCCAAGGCCTTCGACGCGAACGCGCTGACCTGGAGCTCCCACGATCGTCTGGTCGTCGGGCCCCAGCAATCCGCTCGCGATTCCGGCAATGGCAACCGTGGCCGTTCCGAAGGCCAGCGCAAGAACCGCCGCTCGCGCCCGCATCGACGGGGCTCGACGAAATCGGTTGCGCGCCGCGTTTACCGCGACGATCACCAGCGCAGCCAATGCCACGTTGTACCAGCCGGCATGGTAGATGGCACGGCCGGGCAGCGCGATCTGCACGATCACCGCTGCCACGGCAAGGAGTGCCGCGGCCAAAAACGGTTTCACCGCTTCGCCGTTAGCGGACCGACCACGGCACGCATCTGATCGAGCGTCATCGCGCCGTCGAAACCGCGCACGACGACGCCGTGCCGATCCAGGATGATGGTGGTCGGAAGACCCAGCGCGGCATACGTCCGCCCATATTGCTCGCTGCCGTCGATCCAAATTGGGAAACGAATTTGCAGCGATTCCGCAAACGCTCGAGCGCGCTCCGCCGATTCCCCCTCATTAACGCCCAAAACGGCGATCCCGCGTCCCGCATAAAGCGTTGCGAGCCTTTGCAGGTCGGGCATTTCCGCGCGGCACGGCGGACACCAGGATGCCCACAAGTTCATTACGATCAGCCGCCCCCGATATCGTTCGAGCGATACGTCCGAGCCGCGATCGTCCCGCAGCGCAAATATCGGCGCCGATTCACCCGCCAGGCCGGCCGGACCGGCGACCTTGGCGGGGCGCGAAGCGAAGAATGGTTCTAAAACAACGACGACCAGAGCCAGCGCGAGAATCGCGATCAGCCACACGACGTAGCGGTACGTTGTTGAGCCCGGTAGCGTAGGTGCCCCTCCTTCGACGGACGAATCGGCGACGGCGTGCCTGCCTTGATCCTCGACGGAAGAGCTCTCGCCGCCGACTTGCGCACCGAACTCGTCGCCCGTACGAGTGCGCTACGCGAGCGCGGGATTCATCCCAAACTCGTCATCGTCTTCGTTGGTGAGAACGAATCGAGCCTCGCCTACGTGCGCAACCTGGCGCGAACCGGCGAACGGGTCGGCGTAGAGGTCGCGGTGGCTCGGCTTCCGGAAACGGCAACGCTGGAAGAGATTCGCTTTCGTCTCGAGGAGCTCCACGGGGATCCGAACACGCATGGCGTCATGCTGCAGCAGCCGCTGCCGCGGCATCTCCCAATCCGCGAGATCGCCGACGCGATGCCTGCCCATAAGGACGTCGACGGCACGCATCCGATGAATCAGGGGCATTTGGCTTTTGGCAGCGGAACGGAATATTTGCCCGCGACGCCGGCCGCCGTCATGCTCTTGCTCGAACGCAGCCCCCATTGGCCGTTGCGCGGACGGCGTGCGACGATGATTGGGCGCTCGATCGTCGTCGGAGCGCCGGTTGCGATGCTGATGCTCGCGCAAGACGCGACGGTCACGATCCTTCATAAGGAGTCGCGGGGACTCCAACCTTACGTCAAGATGTCGGACATCGTGGTCGTTGCTGCCGGCTCTCCGGGACTGATACGCGGCGAAGACTTGATGCCGGGCGCGACCGTCATCGATGTCGGTACTACGCTCGTAGACGGCGTCCTCAAAGGCGACGTTGAATTCGAGAGCGCGGTCGCAGTCGCCGGAGCCATTACACCAGTCCCCGGCGGCGTCGGCCCGGTGACCAACGTCGCGCTGCTCCGTAACGTCGTCAAGGCGGCGGAACGCTCGCAGGTCGGTCGTTATGCCGCGCCCAAAGCGACGTGAGTGGAACCCCATCCAATTCTGCTCGAGTTGGAGCAGCACGCTCGTAAAGACGGCGTTCCGCTCATCTCACGCGAGACCGGTCGCTTCCTCTCCACGATGGTCACCGCGATGCAAGCCAATCGAATTCTCGAAGTCGGCACGGGCTACGGCTATTCCACGCTGTGGATGGCGTTGGCGCAACCTCGTATGGGTCACATTTGGACGATCGAGCGAGACGCTGACCAGGGGAAAGTTGCCCTGTCCTACTTCCGGCGCGCGGGTGAGGACGACTACATCGAACTTTTCAATACGCCCGCAACGGAGCTGCTTGAAAACTTTCCACAACGCAACCTCGACATCGTCTTCGTCGCCGCCGGAAACGAAGATTATTGCCGATACCTCGAGCTGGTGATCCCGATGCTCAAGCTTTCGGGTCTGGCGATCTTCAGCGACTGTCTGCCCGCTCGCGACTTCGTCCAACGCTTTCTGACGCATCCGGCCCTGGATGCAACGATTCTACCGCTCGGTGAGGGGACGGGAATCGGCGCTCGCCGGAAATGACCAGTGCCGCGGCTTTTCGGCATGCGATGCGCCGCGTTCCGACCGGCGTCACCGTCGTAACGACGCTGAAAGACGGCGAACCGCGCGGCATCACGGTCAACGCGTTTGCTAGCGTTTCGCTCGAACCGCCGTCGCTCTTGATCTGCATCAATCGCGAGGCACGCAGCTATCTGTTCATCGCTACCTCCCGCGTTTTTTGCGTCAACGTGCTGGCTGGCGCTCAGCGCGAGCTGGCCGAACGCTTCTCGGGCAAGGTACGCGACCGGCAATTCGCGGACATCGGCTACGCGGTCGACGCCACCGGCGCACCCGTGCTGAACGATACCATCGCGCATTTCGATTGCGAGCTGGTCCACGAATATGCGGTGGGCTCGCATTCGATCTTGATCGGACGCGTGCTATCCTGCAGCGCGCGCCCCGGCTCGCCACTCGGATACTTCAATGGCGGCTTTCAAGATTTCGGCATCCACGTGGATTAGCGATGATCGTCGAAACGTTTCCGGTTGGACCGTTGGCCTGCAACTGCACCATCGTAGCGGACGAACGAAGCGGCGAAGCCATCGTCGTGGATGGAGGCGACGGCGTGGATGACGTCGTTGCGGTGCTCGAGCGCAACGGCTGGCAAGCGAAGCTACTGTTCCATACGCATGCGCACATCGACCACATCGGAGATCTCGGACGACTTCGCGCGCTCACCGGGGCTGCCGGGCTGCTTCACCCCGCAGACCTGCCCCTCTATCAGTCGCTTGCGTGGCAGGCGCGCCTGCTCGGGATCCACCGAGCCCCCCCGCTCGTCGCGCTCGACGACGAACTGCACGATGGCGAGCTCTTTCGGATCGGATCGATGCGCTTCGAAGTGCTCCACACGCCCGGACACACCCCGGGCAGCGTTTGCTTTGCGGTCCACGAAGGAGACAGCACCAGGCTCCTCACCGGCGACACGCTCTTCGCCGGATCGATCGGCCGCTGGGACCTAGGCGGCACCTCGATGGAAGACATCGTGCATTCGATTGAAACGAAACTTCTGCCCTACGCCGATCCCACACCGGTCGTGCCGGGTCACGGACCATTTACCACGATCGGCGTCGAACGCCGCTCGAACCCGTACCTCGGTGGATGACCGCAAGCGCCGGCTATTCGTCGGAATCGCACTCGACGAGGCTACGCGCGACGCGTGCGCGGGAGCCTCGCAGCAGTTGCAAAAGAGCGGATTTGCGGCAAAGTACGAGGCGCGAGAGAAACTTCACGTTACCGTCGCGTTCCTCGGTTACATCCCGGGGCAGAGCTACGCCGAGGTCGTTTCGGCCTTGGAACCGGCGGCGGCGTGCAGCGCGGCCTTCACCGTTACGCTCGATAAGCTCGGCGGTTTTCCGCACGAGCGCAGACCCCGCATCGTCTACGTCGGGGCACGCGAGCAAGGCGCGCCGTTCCGGATGCTCGCCGCTCGGGTGCGGGACGCCTACGTCGCTCTGGGTTTTGCGTTCAAGGACGACGCCGTCGCGCACGTGACGATCGGACGCGTCAAAGCGCCAAGCCGGGCTCTCCCGCTAATCGAGTTTGCTCCGATAACGCTGCGCATCGAGGCCTTGACGCTCTTCGAATCACTGCCCGACCGTGCGAACAACACGTCGCGATATGAGACCCTCGAGTCCATGCCGCTGACCTTGCCGTGCTGAGGCTCTCCCAATGTCATGCCGAGCTTGTCGAAGCATGACGCTGGGAATGCGAAGGCGTTCTCGCAGTTACGCTTCGTCCTTCGACTGCTCGCTGTGCTCGCGCTCAGGATGACATAGCTCAGGGTGACGCCAACAAGCTCAGGGTCACCGACAGGCTCAGGGTGACACCGAGGGCGGTTATCGTAGTTTGATCAGCAGTTTTCCGTTATCGCCGTTGCTCGAAGGTGACGCAGCTACCGGCTCGGGTGCCGGCGCGCTCGCGGGGCGAGGCACTGCGCCGTAATCGGGAACGCTGCCGGCGGTAACCTTGCCGCGATAGTCGTCCAGAGCCACGTGCAGCGCTTCCAGCGCTCGTTCCGGATAGTCTTTCTTTTTCTCGGGATAACCGGCGAGCTGTTCCTCGATGTCGCTTGGCGTTATGGCCGCCGCTTCGTCGATCGTCTTGCCTTTTGCGAGGTCGACGACCAAACTGCAGGTCGCCGTGCCGAAGCCGCATCCGGTCGTGAAGTACGAGATGTCTTCGATGACTGCGCCCGGGCCGACTTTCAAAAAGAAATTATACATGTCGCCGCATGAGTCGCTAAAATATTCGCCGCTAGCGGTGGGGTGTTCCATCGTGCGAAATCCGCTTCGCTCCTCGACGAGGCGTTGAAACTTGGGAAAATCCATTTAGACGACCATCTCCTTCGGGCGCAGTTCGAAGCGGCACTCTTTTCCGCCGTGGGCCAACGATTCGGTTTGCGTGTGCTCGCCGCCAATCGTTTCATCGATCACGTGATGGATGACTTGGCAAACCTCAGGGTTCTCCTTCGCCGCACTGGAGTAAGGGCAGCTATGTTCGTGCAGGGCGAATCCGCCGTCAATCAAGCTGTATTCGGCGACAACGCCGGTCTTGCGCAGCATTTCGGTAAGCTGGGCCACCCTTTGCTCGGGGTCGTCGGCCGTCACTTCGAGGCGGGCGCGCTCGATGGCGCGCCGGGACAGCCCGTCAAAGATCCGCCCTACAGCGGCCTCGCCGAACTGATCGCGCAGCTCTCGCAGCACCGCACTCAGCATCTTGTCGTAGCCCTGCGGGAAAAGCTTGTCGGCTTCGGGGGTAAGTGAAAACTCGTAGGTCGGCTTGGTGGGGCCCCGCCGAACCGACCGCTCGGCCACCAGCCCATCGCGCTCGAGCACCATCAACTGCTGCCGAACCGCGTTCGGGGACAGGCCAAACGTACGCGCCAAGTCCGCCGCCGAAGCCGATCCGTGACGGCGCAGCTCGCTGACGATCTTCCCGCGGGTTGTCTGAAAGAACCGATCCTCGTGCATCTTTGGCGCTAATCCTAGCATGAACCCCGCTAGATAGTAAAGTTTTTCCTTGACTTTCTAAGAGAGCCTCGGCTACGATAAATCGCATGTCTCAACAAGGCCTTCGCATCCGCGACCTGCGCTGCCGAGTCGCCGGCAATGAAATATTAAAGGGCATCGATCTGACCGTCGAACCCGCTCGCGTCGCTGCCCTGATGGGGCCGAACGGCAGCGGGAAGTCCACGCTCGCTTTTTCACTGACCGGGCATCCGCAGTATGACGTAAGCGGCAGCGTGGAGCTCGATGGCGAGGACGTACTGGCCCTGCCGCCCGACAAGCGCGCGCGCGCCGGCTTGTTCCTCTCCTTTCAATATCCGGCTGCCATTCCGGGTGTCAAAGTCGCAAACTTTCTCCACGCAGCCCGACAAGCCGAGCGACCGGGCGATCTCCCGCCGGCCAAATTCCGGGCGTTGCTGCTTGAAAAAATGGAGCAGCTCGATATCGACCCCTCGTTCATGGGACGCTATCTCAACGACGGCTTTTCCGGCGGTGAGAAAAAGCGGCTCGAGATGCTCCAGCTCGCGGTGCTCGCTCCGAAGTACGCGATCCTGGACGAAACGGACTCGGGCCTCGACATCGACTCGCTCAAGGCTGTCGGCGGCTCCATTGCGGCGCTGCGCGCGAGCGACGAGGGACGCAACACCGGCTTCCTCATCATCACGCATTATCCACGCATCCTGCAGTACGTCGTTCCAGACGTCGTGCATGTAATGATCGACGGACGCATCGTGAAGACCGGAGGTCACGACCTCGCGCACGTCATCGAGCGCGAGGGATACGACAAGATTCGCGAGGAGTCCGGAGTCGTTGTCTAGCACGCTCACGATCCCCGCCCACGCGCTCTACGAAAAACTCGCATCGTTCGACCAGTGGCCGCTCGACCTTAGCGCGCGAAGGGCTGCGCTCGACCGCTTCTTCTCGCTTCCCAGTGGGCGTGAAAGACCGGGTCACTTCTGGAAAGTCGACTTCGAAACGATTCTGCCCGATGCCGCGGCGATCGACGTAAGCATCCGCAACCTGCGAGTGGACAATACTAACGCCGGCGTGCTCGTTTGCGATTTGGCTACCGCGGCACGCGACTACCCCGATCTTTTCGCGCGAGTCTTTGGCACGACCGGCGTCGCGGCCACCAAGTTTGGCGCTCTGGCAACCGCGTTTGCGTCGCTGGGAGCCTTCATTTACGTGCGGGCCGATTACGCGGCCGGCGAGCCGATCGTCATACATGCCAACGCCCCAGCCGGCGCGGCGATTTTTCCGTGGAACGTCGTGCTGGCCGAGCGCGGCGCCAGTTTGACGGTCATCCAACACCTCGGCGGAGACGGCGCAGCCTTTATCTGCGGCGCGACGGAAATCGTCACCGAGGAGCATGCCGACGTAACGTACGCGACGCTGCAGGAGATAGGTAACGAGGGCCGCGTCATTGCAAGTTGCGCGGCGCACCCCGGACGCGATGCATCGGTCGCCTGGGCGTCGGCCGACATTGGTGGGGCACTCGCCGCCGCCGACGTTTCGGTGTCTTTCGATCACCCGGGAGCCCGGGCGCAGATAACCGGATTGTTTTTTCCGCGAGCATCACAGCACGTCGACGTCGTCAGCACCGTCGAACATCGCGCCGGCGAGGCGACCTCCGAAACGCTGATCAAATCAGCTGCCACAGAACGAGGACAGGCGCGCTTCCTCGGCAACATCCGAATCGCGCCCCACGCGCAAGGCAGCGATGCCCGCCTGCGCGACGATGCGCTCTTGTTGTCCACGACGGCCCACGTTGATTCGGTTCCGGCGCTGGAGATCGGCGCGAACGACGTAAAAGCCTATCATGGTGCGACCGTCGGCGCGATCGATCAAGAGCAGATTTTTTACATGGAGACTCGCGGCATCGAACGCGGCGCAGCGGAGCGAATGATCGCGCTCGGTTTCTTCGAACCGGCGATCGAGCGTTTTCCGACCGCAAATCTTCGCGAGGCGATCCGTACCGCCTTAGCAGCAAAGTTATCATGAGCGCGACGGCAATGCAGCCGAAGGTTGACGCGATTATTGCGGACTTTCCTATATTAGCTCGCCCAACCTCGCGCGGTAAGCGGCTGGTTTATCTCGATTCCGCGGCAACGTCGCAGAAGCCCAGGGTCGTTATCCAAGCCTTGGTGGACTACTACGAGCAGTATAATGCGAACATCCATCGCGGAGTTTATGAAATCGCCGAGCGCGCAACCGCCGAGTTCGAACGAGCTCGGGTCAAGTTGGCAACTTTTATCGGCGCCGACGTCCCGGAGGTCGTCTGGGTGCGGAACACGACCGAAGCCATCAATCTGGTCGCCTATTCTTGGGGCAGCGTAAACCTGAAGGCCGGCGATGCCGTCCTGGTCACCGAACTCGAGCATCACTCCGACCTCGTTCCGTGGCAGCTGCTGTGCGAGCGCACCGGTGCGGAGCTACGCTTCCTTCCCGTCGACGATCGCGGCGTGCACGTTCTCGACGACCTGGACCGGCTTCTCGACGGTTGTAAACTTTTGGCGATCGCGCACGTCAGCAACACGCTGGGGACGATCGCGCCGTTAGAAACGATCGTGCCGCGCGCGCACGCCGCGGGTGCCGTCGTCCTTGTCGACGGGGCCCAAGGCGCGGCCCACCTGCCGGTCGACGTCAAAGCGCTCGATGCCGATTTCTATACGTTCAGCGGTCACAAGATGCTCGGCCCTACGGGGATAGGTGTGCTGTACGGCAAACGCGCGCTCCTGGAAGCGATGCCGCCGTTCCTCTCGGGCGGCGACATGATCCGTAAGGTCGAGTACGCGCACACGACCTTCAACGAACCGCCGCGCAAATTCGAAGCCGGCACCAGCAACATCGCGGACGCGATCGCCTTCGGTGTGGCCGCGGATTATCTGCAAGATGTCGGCATGGACTGGGTGCGCGAGCACGAGCGCCAGCTGACCGGATACGCGTTCCAGCGCCTCGCGGAGTTCGAATCGCGCGGGCTGGCAATCTACGGCCCGCGCGACCCGGCGCGGATCTCCGGCGTAATCTCCTTCAACTTTGCCGACATACACGCTCACGATCTTGCATCGATTCTCGACACCGAAGGAGTTTGTATACGGGCCGGCCATCATTGCACCATGCCGCTCATGGATAAGATGGGGTGGGCCGCAACCGCGCGCGCTTCGTTCTACATTTACAATACCGAAGCAGACGTCGACGCGCTCTGCGGGGGGATCGAGAAAGCCGCGCGCGTCTTCGGAGTCTAAAAGAAAGCCCGGATGGACGACTTTTATCGCGACTATATCCTAGATCACTATCGGAACCCCCGCAACTTCGGCACTTTCGAAAACGCCGACGTCGAAGCGGAAGACCTCAACCCCCTTTGCGGAGATCAAATTCGCATGCAGCTGAAGGTCGACGACGGCGTGGTCAGGGACCTGCGATTTTCCGGCAAGGGTTGCGCTATTAGCCAGGCTTCTGCCTCGATGCTTACAGAGGCGGTCAAGGGCATGAAACTCTCCGAGGTTGCAAAGCTCTCGAAGGACGTGGTCTTGGAGAACGTGGGCATCGGCATAAGCCCGACGCGCATGAAGTGCGCGATGCTGGGCCTGCGAGTGCTCAAGACCGCGGCCATCGGTAAGCTCGCCGGCTGGCCCGACGAAGACTAGTGCATCATATCAAGACTAGCCGTTGGTCGTCGCTTGCGGCCGAACCCGAGTTTCGGGCACTCGTGCGCTCCCGCCGCCGGTTCGTGACACCCGCGACGTTCTTCTTCATCGCCTACTACTTAGCGCTGCCGATTACCGTCGGATTCTGGCCTGCGGTCATGAGCCGGCCGGTCGCCGGCCCGCTGACGCTGGCATACTGTTTCGCCTTATCCCAATTTGCGATGGCCTGGATTCTGCTTGCCGTCTATCTGCGCCGATCCCGCAAATACGATTTCCAAGCGGCGCGAATTCGCAAGCATGAGACACGCGAATTGTACGACGCGCAATCGTGATGAGAACGCAGGAAACCCTCGTGATGTTCGCCATCTTCGTCGGCATCACGCTGATCGTCACGTACTGGGCTTCGGGACAGAGCACTACCCGGCGCGGTTTTTATGCGGCAAATCGACGCATCGGTGGTCTTCAAAACGGCTGGGCCATCGCCGGCGAGTACATCTCGGCCGCGTCGTTCCTAGGAATCACCGGTCTCATCGCTTTCTACGGCTTCGATGGCTTTATGTACTCGGTGGGATGGCTGGTCGCGTACCTCACCGTCCTTTTTCTCGTTGCCGAACCGCTACGCAACACCGGTAAATACACCCTAGCCGACCTGGTTTCGTTCCGCCTGCGCGGGCGTGGCGTGCGCGCCACGGCGGCGCTCTCGACGTTGGCGATCACGCTGTTTTTCTTGATCGCGCAGCTCGTGGGCGTCAGCGCTTTGGTCAACCTCCTTCTCCCGCGCCTCGGAAGCATCGCGGCGATCGTGGTCGTCGGCGTGCTGATGCTGATCTACGTTCTTTTCGGCGGCATGCTGGCAACGACGTGGGTACAGATCATCACTGCGGCGCTGTTGCTCGCCGCGGCGGTGGGCTTGTCGCTCTTGGTGGTCGCACACTATCACTTTTCGCTCGGCAACTTCTTGGGAGCAGCCTCTTCCGTACCGGGAGGCGCCCATGCCACCAACTTGCTGCAGCCGGGATTGCTTTTTCACGGTGCGCCGGGCGCTTGGAATTTGGTATCGCTCGGTTTAGCGCTCGTGCTCGGAACCGCCGGACTGCCGCACATCCTGATGCGTTTCTTTACCGTGTCTTCGGCCCAGGCCGCGCGTACCTCGGTTGCGTGGGCCATGGTCTTGATCGGCGTTTTCTACCTGTCGACCTCATTTATGGGCTTGGGCGCCGCGACGATCGTCGGAAAAGACCGCATCGGACCCCGCATGTATGCCGGTCAAGCAATCGCGTACATCGCACATCATCCCGAACAGCAAGACCAGCTGAACGACCAGCTCACGCGCCAGGCGTATATCGTCCCGAAGCCCGATAGCAACCTGGCCGCTCCACTGCTGGGCGCCGCTCTTGGCGGCTCGTTGCTGACGGCATTCGTGGCCGCCGTAGCGTTCGCCACGATTCTCGCCGTCGTCGCGGGCCTGACGATCACGGCATCCTCGACATTCGCGCACGATATTTGGTTCAGCCTGTTACGTAACGGCAGCGGCGACGAAAGCGAACATCTTTTCGTGGCGCGCGCTGCCGCATTTGCAGTCGGCGTCGTTGCCATCGTCCTGTCAATCTTGCTGCGCGGCTTCAACATTGCATTTCTGGTCGGCCTCGCGTTCGCCGTCGCGGCCAGCGCAAACGTTCCGGTCATTCTGCTGGCCTTATCCTGGCGGCGTTTCTCGCGTTCGGGCGCGATGGCGGGTATGCTCTCAGGCCTGGTGGCGTCGCTCGCGCTCATTGCGGCGAGCCCGGTGTTCATGGGTAGCCGCGCAATTTTTCCCCTCGAGAACCCGGGGATCGTTTCAATCCCCATCGGCTTCATCGGGGCGATTCTCGGAACGTTGTTGTGGCGCGATCGTGAATCCGAGCAAATGTTCGATCAACTGCAAGTTCGCGCCAACACGGGCCTTGGAGCCGAAGTATAACGGCGCGTCGCTTAACGAACCGGCGGCTAGCGCGTTACTGCGTCTTTATCGCGTAGTGGTCGGTTATTTCTAATCCCGCGGGCCCCGGCTCCAGCGTGAAGGTGACGTAGTACTCGCCGCTAGCCGTTTGGACGTCGGCCGTGACTTTGTAGTGGTCTGCGCCCACGCTGGCGGATCGAATCGATTGGATGTGCGAGCCGGAGTTAACGAACGTTTCGCTGGGAACGCCGTGGGAAAGGTAAGCTGCGGCGGCGGGCCGGTCGCCGCGGGTTAACGCTTCCAAATACGAGCGCACGACGGCTGCGGCGCGGTCATCGCCGATCGCCGCGGGGGTCGAGGCGGGCGCAGGCGCGGCCGGCGGTGTCACCGGCGACTTAGCCACGACGATCGGTTTGTGCGTGATGGCAGCGCGAACCGGAGACGGCGTGGGACTCGCCGCCGTCGCACTAGGCTGCACGCGCAAAGCCGCGACGCGCGTCGGCGTTGGCTGGCTCTTCGGCGTTGGCTGCAACGTCGGCGTTGGGTGAACCGTCGGGGTAACCGAAGGCGCAGGCGTAGGGCTTCGGAGCTTCGTCGGCGCGATGGTCGGAGACGGTGACGCGGGCACGGGCGCCGGGGTTGCCGTCGGTAACGGCGTCACCGCTATTGCAACGGTTGCCGGGGGCAGCTTTGCAGCGCCACCGGAACCGCCGTAAAAGTGTGCGAGCACTCCACCGAGCAGAAGCCCCGCCAAGACCACGACCAGAACGAGCGGGAAGAGGGGCAGGCCGCCGCCGCTCGGCTCATCATCTCGCCGCCGGCGTCGCGGAGATTCTCTCACGGTTTCATGTTGCGCTGCGCGTTAGCCGTTCGGCCAGCGCTGCGCGCAGCGCCGCCGGCAACGCGGTAACGAAGTCGGGCCGCTGCTGCACGAACAACGCCGTCGATTCCTTGATCAGGTCCGGACTGCTGCGAGCGTAAGCGAGAAGCGCCTGAGGTGCGCCGGCTTCGCGCCGCGTGATATCGTCGAGCGTCGTGCCCGCGCCTTCGGCGGCATCTTCCGACGATTCGCCCCGCTCGCGAAACGCGGCAAAAAGCGCTTCGACGAACGCATGAAACACATCCGACGGCATCGTGGAAAGCTCGCGCTCGTAGAAAACGGCGAGATCCGTCTCGTCCATCTTCGCGAGAAGCTTCTCGACTGCGCCCGCCAGCATGTCGGCCGGCACGTTCCCGAAGGACATTCGCGCAGTCATTTATCCCCGGCAGCAGGCAGCTCCTCGATACGGCAGAAAATGACGGCTGATGATCCGCGTGAAGGTCCCGCTCGATCTCCACGCCGTCGTGATCGGCGGCTCGGGTGCCTTCGCGCTCGCGACGCCGGTTCGCATCCGCGAACTGCTCCGATTTGCCATCCGCGAGGCGCTCGGCTCGCGCGCTCCGGCGGACAAATTCTCGCGCAGCCTACACCGCACACTGGCGGGACTCGCCGCCGGCGACTTCACGATCAGCATCAACGGCCGCACCTTCACCGACCCCGACGCAATCGTCGTATGCGAGCTCACCGCCGACGTTCGTTTTTTCCTCAGCCCGCGGCGACGCGGGGCGCTCAACCGAGCCTAAGAGAGCGGCTCGCTCTTGCAGCGGGTGATACTGTAGAAGAAAATATCCTCGGAAGAAACGGAGCTCCACAATTAAACTTGGCGTTGCCCTGCTTGCCGGAGTCTTATCGCTGGCAGCACCGGCGTATGCCGACCTGCAGTATGACACCGCCGGTGAGGACATCTATCGCATTGCCTCGAGCGAGACGGTATCTCGCGTATCCTACGTTGGTACCGAACGCTTATCCGTAACGCGCGAGGCCGGGTCGCTGCGCTTCAAAGCGCAGGCTCGGTATACTCGGATTGCATCGGATGGGAAGAGCAGCGCCGAGGCGTCGTTCGTTCAGGTGTTGCGGCCGGACGGCGCCTTTGAGGATCGCCTCGACGACGATCCGGATTTCTTGACGATTTTAAACCAGCCGTTCGCCGCGCGTTTGGATTCCGCGACGCTGCTCGACGTCCGTGAGCTGCGCAACCCGGTGCCATTCGCCGCCACGTCGCCGTTGGGTGCGAGCACGGTGCTGCACGGCTACCTTCGACCCGGAGTCAACGGGCCGATCGACGGACATCCGACCGTCGCCGTGCGCTTCGAAGCGGCCGGGCCCATGAACGGCAGACTCCCGGGGCATGCGGACGCGACCGTTGCGGGCAAGATGCGCATGGACGGGACCGCCTACTATGCGCTGGACGATGCGATGCTACTCGCCCTCAACGTGACCCTGACGATCGAGGCCCGCCTGAGCGAAAGCCGGCCATCGGTCTCGGTGCCGGTTCGCATCACCTACCGCCGCTCGATTCGTGCCGCCCAAAGCAGCACCGAGGCGCGACGTTAGGGAGCTTGCTAGCTCGCAGGCTAAAACGCTTCGACGAGCTCCACCTGGAGGGGATGCCGGAAGGGTTGCTCGCGCAGCTCCGTCAGCGGGGTCAAAGCCAAATGATTCTGGTGGCAGTCGATCAGCATCTCGATCCCGCGCTTGACGGACCCCGTCTTCTCTACATACTTAGCGAGCTTCTTTTTGAAATAGGCCCGTGGATCGGCGAGGACCTTCGCGTAGTAGGGATCGTCGGTTAGTCCGTTGGGATCGACGCCTTCCTTCGGAACGAGCCATACGAACCAGGGATCCTCGCTCTGACGGTATCCAATGAGCACCAGGGGCAGCGCTCGAGCAGAGTCGATCTTCGGCAAGAAGCTGCAGATGGTGTATGCGTCCAGCGAAATCTCCGTGGGTTCGATGGCTTGCTGCATAGACTCTCGACCTTTCGTAGGGCGAATTGGCAGAAAACAAAAACCGCTTGCTCTTGCGGGCAAAGCGGCTTGATATCAGGTCCGGGCGCGACGGCCCAGCAAAAGCGCCATGGCGATGCATTAGAAACGCGCCAGCAAACCCCTGCGGGCGCAATACAGGCTTCCGGTCGCTGAGGAGTTTTTGGCGCGAGCGTGAAACCACGGCCCTAGCAGTGGTGGTCCGGGGCACTGTATGAGCGCGCTCGCACCACTCCTTACGGGAGTATACGTGCCATCAGCGACTACGTCGGGACGGCCCGCGAGGACGCAGTCCGCGGCCGACTCGGCGCCAAACGTGGAGCACTTCGAGGCAATCGTTGACGATTATCAGCGGCGGCTCTACGGCTTCGCCTTGCGTATGACGGGTAATCGCGAAGACGCCGAAGAGATCGTACAGGACGCCTTCGTGCGGGCATATCGTGCCCTCGGCAAGATGTCGGCCGCCCAGCGCGCGGATCTCCGGCTGCAGCCCTGGCTCTACACCATCACGCTGAACGTTACGCGAAACCGGCTGCGGGGCAAGCGGCCGACGAACGTGGCGCTCGACGCGCTCGCCGACCCGGACGCAATCTTGAGGGGATCCAACGAAGGACCGCTGCAGCCGGAAACGATCGTCGAGCAGAACACGGAAGTCGCGCTCGTGGAACGGGCGCTTTTGCAGTTGCCGATGCATCTTCGCGCTGCCGCGACCCTGCGATTCATCGAAGGCCGTAGCCATCCCGAGATTGCCGAGATACTTCATCAGCCGATCGGCACCGTCAAATCTCACGTCCACCGGGCCGTGCGCATACTACGGCGTATCCTCGGCCCGCAGATCGGACGCTTTACCCCCGAAGGAGTCTCCATACATGCGTTGTCGTGACGTAGAGGCGCTGTGGGACGAGCTCCGCGGCGAGTGCCAAGCCTCGCTCAAAGAGACCGTTCACACGCATTTGCGAGCCTGCCCACACTGTCAAGTAATGTACGAACAGTACGAAGGGGTGGCGTATTGCCTCTCGTGCCTGCCTCGCCCCGAGCCCTCGTGCGATTTGGCCAAAAAGGTCGTTCAGCACATCGCCGCGCTGAAGGGAAAGACGCATTCACCCGTCGTCCTTTCCGCGGTTACCACCCCGGTGGGGCGCCTCTATGTAGGTTTCAAGCAGAATCGAATCGCGTACCTCACCCTCGACGCGGGGGAACCCGTTGAAGACGTCGTCACGCGGGCCGAGCGCCGGTTGCGCCGTCACATCGTGTGGGGCGACGCGCCGCTCTGGCTGGTGCGTGCGCTGGATAACTTCTTCAGCACGTGGACGGTCGACGACGCCATCGTCGACATCAGCGATCTGACTCCGTTCGAACAGGCGGCGCTTCGGGCTGCGGCGCGCATTCCGCCCGGAGAGGTTCGCTCCTACGCGTGGGTCGCGACGCAGATCGGTCGACCGCGGGCGGCGCGCGCCGTCGGCCGCGTTATGGCGCGCAACCCGCTGCCGCTGCTCTTTCCGTGCCACCGCGTCGTGGATTCCTCCGGCGAACTGCACGATTATTATTACGGCCTCGAGATGAAAGCTCGGCTTCTCGAAATGGAGGGCTACCGGCGTTAGACGCCAACCTTAGCCACTCCTAAATGAGCGATCCTCGGATAGCGGCCATACCGGACGTTCACGGTCATGCTAAGGGCGAACATCGGCCGTATACCGAGGAACGCCCGATTGCGTATTCCGCGCGTATGCTATTTCTCTGGTTCTACCACGCATGCCGGCGCGCTTCGCCGCGCTTCTTGATGGTCGCGGATCACGCAAACTACCTGACGTTTGAGGATCCCGGCGCCGTCAATACGGTGCGGCGCGCCCTGAAACTGGCCCAAGCAGGCGATCTGCTGGGTGCTGCCGAGACCGCGGGCGTGGACGTTACGCATGCGGCGCTCGTTTCCGAGGGATTGCGGCGGGGCATGCGATTCTCCATCGGCGCCGAGATGGACAACGATCCGCGCGCCCGGCCCGACGCGCAGAACATCATCGACGCGCTGCGCCCGGACGGGATCATTCGCTCCGTGCACTTCGTCTCGATTCACCACCCCGAAAAGGGCGCCGATTGGCTATGGCCGTTCGACAACGAGGAATTCGCCCATCTGCACGACGTGATCGAGGCGGACCTGCTTTGGGAACTCTACGTAGCCAAGCTGCTCGACGACCTCGAAAAGCTGCCGGCCCACGTCGTCGGGCACTTCTACGCCCCAGCCACGTTGGGCCGCTGGCCGGCCCACAAGAAGCTCGAAGAGTACGAGGATCGGGTCTTGGAGGTTGCCCATCGTCGCGGTCTGGCGATCGAGATCAACACGCGGTTTCTCTACCGCGAGCACGCCGAGGACCGGAGAAAGAAATGGATGGACGCCAACGCGAGACTCATTCGCAAGGCGAAAGCGCGCGGCGTCGGCATTGCGATCGGCTCGGACGCGCACAGTCCAAAGGACCAGGGCAATGCTTTCGACGTCGTCCTCAAAATGCTGGACGATGCGAAAATCAACGAGGTCGTTTTTCCAGTTGCCGGGCGCCTCGCGCGCGTCGCCCTGCGCGCCACGCGCGAACATCTCGAAGCCCAGGACCAAGCACGCCGCCAGCCGCTCACACCGGGAAGCAGCATTACGGGCTATAGCCGCGCCGAGCTCGGCTTGCCGGAAGAAGCCGAACTCGTCTCTGGGCGCAGCCGCACCCTTCGCGATTCCGGACCCAAAAAACGTGCGGCATCCTCTTCGACGCCAAGCACCTCGCGGCGCACGGCCGAATCCTCGTCTTCGGCGACGAAGGCGAAGGCGGCACGCGCCGCCAAACCGCCGCCGGTCAAAAAGAAAACCGCTAAGGTTACTACGCCCGCTCGTAAGAAGCTCGCCTCGCCGGCGCGTCCGAACAAACCCAAGAAGCCCGCGCCGAAACCGGTCGCGGCGCGCGGTAAGAAGACCTCTCCGGTTCGCAGCGGCGCAAGGAAGAAGTCCGCGGGTGCACCAGGCGGCCGAAAAGCCGTTGGTGCGAAGAAAGCGACGGGTAAGAAAGCGCCGGCCAAAAAGCCGGCATTGCGGCGCCCCGCGAAGCCGAAGCCGAAGCGCGCGGTAGCCGGCTCCGCGAAGAAAACCGTGAAAAAGAAAAAGAGCGGCGTGAAGCGCCGCTAGCAATCCTTTCTAGGGGGACAAAGGCATTGGCAGATACCGTGCACTTGAGGAATATTGCGTTCGTCGGACCACATCATGCCGGGAAGACGACGCTCGTCGAAGCGATTCTGGCGCACACCGGGGCGATCGGACGACGAGGGTCGATCGGCGACGGGACGACGGTGACGGATCACGAGCCCGAAGACGCTGCCCATCTACAATCGACAACCGCCGGCTTCGCGCACACAACGGCCGACGACATCGAGATCAACATCGTCGATACCCCCGGGTTTATCGATTTCTTCGAAGAGACTAAACAGGCCCTCGCGGGCGTCGACGCAGCCGTGGTCGTCGTGGAAGCGGATCCCGCGCGCGTCGTTCAGACGCAGGCGATCGTGGATCACCTGGAGTCGACGCACATGCCCCATGTTTTCGTCATCAACAAGATGGACCGGCCCGGCGCGGACTTCCCCGCAACCCTGACGGCGCTGCAAGAAGCGTATGGCCGTCACGTCGTTGCCGAACAGTGGCCGTTGGGAAGCGCCGAGCAGTTTTGGGGTTATGTCGACCTCGCTCACATGAAGGCGTACCGCTTCGACAAAGGCGAGGAAGAGATTCCCGCCGACTCGCGCGAGCTTGCGCATCGCAAGCACGTCGAGCTGCTCGAAGCCATGGCGGACTTCGACGATCACCTGATGGAAGAGCTGCTGGAAGGCGTCGAACCGCCGCTCGAAGAGATCGACCGCGATCTCTGCAGCGAGTGCGCACACGATCAAGTCGTTCCCGTTCTCGTTACAGCGGGTATATCCGGCGCAGGCGTTAGCGCACTCGTAAGTGCAATCGAACAGTGGTTTCCCGCACCCTCGGAGGCGCCCGCTCTCGATGCGGAAGGCCGGCCGATCGCGCCCGATCCCGCCGGACCGGTCGTCGCGCGGGTCATCAAGACGTCGATCCATCCACAAAGCGGCAAGATCTCGATCGTCCGCATTCTTTCCGGAACGCTCAAAGCCGACGCAACCCTTGCCAACGTCACGAAGCGCGACGAGAAGGTTCGTCTCGGCGGCCTTTACCGTCTGCAGGGCAAGAAGCAAGAGCCGATCGCCGAAGCGGGTCCGGGCTCGATCGTCGCACTCGCCCGGCTCGATTCGGTTGCAACCGGCGATACGCTGACGTCGAACGGCCACAAAGTGCTCCTGCCGCGCGTGCCCGTGGCCGAGCCGGTCTTCGCCGTCGCCATCAAACCCAAGGAACGCATCGACGAAGCCAAGATCTCACAGATGCTCGCGCGCATCGTGGACGAAGATCCGGCGCTGCGGCTGTCGCGCGCCGACGTAACGCACGAAATGCTCCTGCTCGGCAGCGGCGAGCAACACGTCTCCATCGCCGTCGAACGGCTCGCGCGTAAGTACAAGGTTGAAGTCGCTACGGCGGCGCCTACGATTCCGTATCAAGAGACGATTACCAATGGAACCGAAATCCACTCTCGGTACAAGCATCAGACGGGCGGACACGGTCAGTTCGGCGACGTCTGGTTGCGCTTCGAACCCCGCGAACGCGGGGCCGGCATAACCTTCGAAGAGAAGATCGTCGGAGGCGTCGTTCCCCGGCAGTTCATTCCGGCCGTCGAGAAAGGCGTCCGCGAAGCGCTCGTCCACGGGCCGAGCGGCTATCCGGTGACCGACTTGCACGTCACCCTCTATGACGGTCAGTATCACGACGTGGATTCCAGCGAGCAGTCCTTTAAGACCGCCGCCGGCATGGGCGTGCGCGAAGCTCTTCCGAAATGCAACCCCGTGGTGCTCGAGCCGATCGCCCACGTGCAAGTCATCGTACCGACCAGCCACACCTCAACCGTGATTCAGCAACTCACCGGCAAGCGTGGACAAATCCTCGGAATGAACCCCGCCGAGCGCATCGGCTTCGACGTCGTTGAGGCGTACGTCCCCGCCGTCGAGCTTTCACGCTACATCACGGAGCTGCGCACGGGAACGCAGGGGCTGGGCACCTACTCCTGGCGTCACGAACGCTACGATCCCGTGCCCGGAAATCGCGTCACACCCAAGGCTGCGGTGTAGGGGGGTCTCGCGATCGCTCCGGTGACGCACATGGGTGCTTCGAAGACGCCCGTCGCTCGCATCCGTGCTCGCTCCTACTTCTCCACTTTTCCGCAACGCCAAAGGAATACGACATCCTGTCTTTTGCGGAAAAGCTGGAGACTTCTCAGCACCCACGTCCGTCACGTCGCGATCGGCGCGCTGGTCGGATTGGCAATCGCGGGGTGTTCGAAGGTTTCGAACGGTGCGGTCGGTGGCCGGCACTCGTGGACGCATCCCGGGCTGTTGCGCGTCGCGGTGCAATCCGACTTGAAGAATCTCAATCCGCTGCTCAATTCCAACACGACCGACGTCTTCGTGGATCGCCTGATGTTCGAACCGCTGCTCGCGGCCGATTCCAAGGGCAATCCGGTACCGATCCTCGCTGCCACGGTGCCGACGATCGAAAACGGCGGGATTAGCCGCGACGGCTTATCGATCACGTACCACTTGCGACGCGACGCGCACTGGAGCGACGGCGTTCCCGTTACCGGAAGCGACGTCAAATGGTCGTGGCAAGCCATCATGAATCCGAACAACAACGTCGTTTCGCGGCACGGTTACGACTATATCTCGGCCATCGATACGCCGAATGCCTACACGGCCGTGGTTCATCTGAAGCGCCGGTTCTCGCCGTTCGTCGACAGTTTTTTCGCCGAAAGCGATCAACCGTATATGCTCGCGCCGGCACACGTCCTGGCACGCTATTCAAATATCAACGAGATCCCGTTCAACAGCCGGCCTACCGTCAGCGACGGCCCGTTCAAGTTCGTGGAGTGGGCACGTGGCGACCACATTACTCTGACTCGCAACGAAAGGTTCTTTTTGGGTAGGCCGGGCTTGAATCGCATCGACGTCAAGATCATTCCCGACGAAGAGACTTCCGTCAACCTCCTGAGATCCCACGCCGTCGATTATATGTTTCAGGCGTCCCAGGAAACGTACAACGCACTGCGATCGGTGCCGGACGTGTCCATCGTTTGGGTTAACATCAACGGCTACGCGAGCATTCAACTCAACTGCTCGAGACCGTACCTGAAGGACCCGCGCGTTCGGCTCGCCATCGCTTACGCCTTGGACAAGAAGGAGCTCGTTCGAACCTTGACGTTCGATACGCAAACCGTCGCTACCGAAGATATCCCGGACTGGATGTGGGCCTTCAATCCAGCAGTGCGTTCCCACCCCCACGATCCGGCGATGGCGCGCGCGCTCTTGCGCGAGGCGGGATGGGCGCCGGGCCCCAACGGCGTGATGCGTAAGGACGGGCAAGATCTCGCCCTGGTAGTGGTTAGCAACAACTCGAACGCAACCCGCAGGCGGCAGAGCGTGGAAGTCCAGGCAATGCTAAGGGAAGTAGGCATCGACACCGAGATCAAATACTATCCCGGCGACGTGCTTTTTGCTCCCGCGGGCATGGGCGGCATCTTGCAGTTAGGCAAATTCGACCTTTCGATCACCGGCTGGTACGCGGGCATCGATCCGGATGACAGCACGCAATTCACTTGCGAGAATTTCCCTCCCGGCGGGTATAACTACTCGCGTTATTGCAGTCAAGCGATGCAGCGCTTGCAGCAGATGGCCCTCTCGCATTACGATCGGCCGTCTCGTCAAGCCGCCTATTTCGCTATCCAGCAGCTTCTGGCTCGCGACAACCCGCAAATCTTCATCTATTGGCTGCGTCAGATGGAGCCGATCAGTGTCGACTTCAAAGGGTTCGACCCGAACCCCGTGGTCGAGTCCTGGAACGCTTGGCAATGGACCATATAGGCCTCACGGAGCTCGCGTGGCTCCGCAAGATCATCGTCGAGCGCGCACTGACGCGCGGTGATTACGTTCTGGCCGGCGGCGCTCGCAGCGACTACTACATCGACAAGTTCAGCCTCTTCGCCGACCCCCAGGTGCTGCGCCGCATCGCCCGGATGTTCACGCCGGTACTTGCGGAGGTGAATCCCGACCTCGTGGCCGGCACGGAGCTGGGCGGCGTGGTGATTGCCACGGCGGTCTCGCAAATGTCGGGCCTACCGATGCTGGCCGTACGCAAGAAGCCCAAAGCTTACGGCGCGTTTGCCAACGAGTACGTCGAAGGTCCCTACGAATCGGCTCAGCGCGTGTTGCTGCTCGAGGACGTCGTCACCAACGGACGCGAGCTGATGACGGCCGTGTCGCGGCTCCAAGAGCTGGGCCTAATAGTGACGCCCTACGCCATCATTAGTCGCGGGCTCGCGCCGGTGCGCGCGCTCATCCAGTTCTCGCTTCCCCGCGGGCAACCAAAAACCGAAAACTAGAGCGCGATTTCTAACCCGTCGGTCGCGAGTTCAACCGGTCCTGCGAATTGCTGCCGCGCCGCGGCGACGAGCGCCTCGGGCGGACACGACGCGGGATAGTGAGTCAGCACGAGGCGTTCGACTCGCGCGCGGGTCGCCATCTCGCCGGCCTCGCGAGCCGAGGTATGGCCGCGCTCGCCCTCTTCCTCGTCGAGTCCCAGCGCCGATTCGCAAAGAAAAACGGCGCTGCCCAGCGCGTGTCGCTCGACCTCGCCGCACGGCGCCGTGTCGGCGGAATAAGTAACGCCACGCCCGCTGAAATCGGCGCGGATCGCAAACGCGTCGATGTAGTGGCGCGTTTGCGAGAAACTCAAACGCAGATCGCCGATTTCGAGTGCTTCGGCTGGGTCGTATTCGCGCATCCTGAAAGCTCCGTCGAAGAAGTCGCGCTTGTCGTCGCTCCCGATCACTTGGCGCAGCGCTTGCAGCCGGCTACAACCCCCGGGCGGAAGCCAGAGCGGCATGCGCTCCGCACGCGCCGGCTCCCCGTACTTCAAGCCGTAGCGCAGCGGAACGAGGTCGAGAAAGTGATCCGCATGCATGTGCGAGATCACGATTGCGTCCAGCCGGGCGTAATCGATCGCCAGCTGCAGCTTTCCAAGGGCGCCGCTGCCGAGGTCCAGCAAGACCGCGGCGTTCTCCGTTTGCACCAAGTAGGAGCTGCAAGCGCTCCCCGGCCGAGGCATCGCCGGGCTCGAGCCAACCACACGCAGCCGCAGGCTGCGGCTCAAGGCAGTGACGCCAGCACGTCCTCGGCATGCTCGTTCACGTTTACTTTCGGCCAAACTTTTGTGATTTGACCGCTGCCATCGATCAAAAAAGTAGAGCGTGCCGTCACCCCCAGCGCTTGATAGAGCTTCGAATCCGTATCGGCAAGTAGCGTGAACGGAATCGAAAACTTCTTTTTGAAACGCTGATGCGACTCGACGGAATCCCGGCTGACGCCAACGATCCGGGCCTTCTTGTCCGAAAACTCTTTGTAGCTGTCGCGGAACTGCGACGCTTCGCTGGTGCAGCCGGGAGTATCGTCCTTCGGGTAAAAATACAGAACCAGTGGGCCGCCGAGCAGATCGGTTGTCGTAACCTCAGCGCCCTTGTCGTCGAGCAGCGTTACCGCCGGCAGTCTGTCACCTTCGCGAAGCATCTTTTCGCCCTTTCTCGAAGCATCTAGGTATGCGCAAACCGCCTGCTTCGCCACAAGGCGCAGACACCATTGTACCCGCGCACCCGCTGGCCGAACGGTTGATCGACGGCTTGCGCGAGCGCCGGAATCGCAGAGTCCTCGACTTTGCGTCGGGGAGCGGCCGTAACGCTCGCGCGTTGAGTGCCGCCGGATTGAGCGTCGTTTCCATCGACGACCTGACCGCCGAATCAACGGAACCCTTTGAGGGCATCGCCGCGCCATTTGCGGCGGCGCTTTCGACCCACGGGCTGCTTCACGGCACCCCAGCGGCCATCTCCGCTAGGGTAAGGCTAATCGCCGAATATCTCGAGCCGCTCGGCCTGCTTTACGCGACGTTCGGTTCGCGTCGAGACGAACGCTTCGGAAAAGGATCGCGGATCGATGCGCTCACTTTTGCGCCGACGGAAGGCGCCGAATGCGGCGTAGCCCATGCCTTCTTCGATCGCGACGCGCTCCGCGCGATCCTGGAACCGCGTTTTTCGATCGAATATCTGGAAGAGCATGCGGTCGATGCCCTCGCAGGATCCTGGGCGCATCGCGACGTGCCGCTGTCGGGCGCGGTGCACTGGTTTGCGATCGCGCGAACGAGCTAGGGTCTTGCCGCGCCTCTAGGGCAGGATGAACGCCGCGATGAACGCGACGATGAGCGCGCCAGCGACCACGCCGGCCGCCGTCACATGCGTGACGGGCCGATGGTGCGTTTCGTGGGGACGCGTGCGCACGGCGATCTCGTGGCGGCGTATTGGCAGATAAACCGCAAGGATCGCAGCGACGACGATGAGCGGCGGCACGATATAGCGCAGCGGGTGGTGCATCCGGCTACCGCGCCCTCGTCGAGATCAGGTCTTGCATCGGACTCGACGCGTCGGCATAGAGTCGCTTCGCCATGCGGCCGGCCAGAAATGCCTGCCGTCCCGCGATCACAGCGTGCTTCATCGCCGCCGCCATGAGCACCGGATCGCGCGCGCGGGCGATGCCCGTGTTCATCAGCAGCCCGTCGACGCCCAGCTCCATCGCGATCGCTGCGTCCGAGGCCGTGCCGACGCCGGCGTCCACGATCACCGGGACGCGTGCGCGCTCCTTTATGATAGCGATCGAGTAAGGATTGCAGACTCCCAAGCCGCTGCCGATCGGAGCGGCGAGCGGCATCACGGCCGCACATCCCAACTCTTCGAGCTGTTTGCAAGCGATGGGATCGTCGCCGATGTACGGCAGCACCGTGAAGCCGTCGTTGACGAGCTTTTCCGCGGCCGCGAGCGTTTCGCGCGTGTCCGGATGCAGGGTTTGCGCGTCGCCGATCACTTCGAGCTTGATCAGCTCGGTCTGGAGCAGCTCGCGGGCCAGCTGCGCCGTGAGCACGGCATCTTCGGAGGAATAACAGCCCGCCGTGTTCGGGAGAATCGTATATCGACCGCGGTCGATGTAATCCAGTAGCGTACGCCCGTCGGCGTTGTCCAAGCCGATGCGACGAATCGCCACGGTCACCATCTCCGCGCCGCTGGCGGCATGCGAGGCCTGCATAACTTCGAGAGACGGATACTTGCCGGTACCGACGATCAGCCGGGAACCGAACTCATACCGGCCCAGACGCAGCGGATCGGTGCTCACGAGCAAACTCCGATCATCCGCCGGCAACGGCGTGGATGATCTCGAGGCGGTCGCCCTCGTGAATGCGGTCGCGATCGTACTCGCTGCGCCGCACCACGCGGTCGTTGCGCGCGACCGCGACGCCCGACGCCGGCGAGCCGAGGAGCTCCAACAGCGCCCCCACCGTCATTTCTCCGGGCAGCTCCCGCAGCCGGCCGTTGATCGTTGCCTTCACGCGTGGGTGATTCGTCCCGCGAACGCTTCTTCCGTGCCGAGCCGGGCAAGCTGGAACGGCTCGCTCGCCGCAAGGTCGGCTCTTTCGACGGTATCGGCGATCAACCGCGCGGTTGCCGGGGCGAGCAGAATGCCGTTTCGATAGTGCCCCGTGGCGAGCAGAAATCCATCGATCGGCGTAGGCCCAAGAAACGGCAATCCGTCGGGCGTGCCCGGCCGCAACCCCGCCCAGGTTTCGGTCAGCGCAAAATCACCCAGCGCCGGTGCCGCGGCGAGAGCGGCTTGCAGTAGCTCGTGCATACCCTGCGCCGTCACCCGTTCGTCGAAGCCCACCGACTCCACCGTGGCGCCGACCAGCAAACGCCCGTCCTCGCGCGGCACGAGATACGCGTCGGGAAGCCAGGTCGCATGCCGTACGAACCCGCTCGGTGCTGCCAACGCGATCATCTGTCCCTTGACCGGCGCTATCGGCGGCACGCACGGCGCTGGAACGCCGGATAGCGTTGCGGCCCAAGCCCCGCACGCATTGACGACGGCGCGAGCCCCGACGTATCCCAAATCGGTATGGATGCCGAGAACGCGGCGACCGTCGCACTCGACGCGAACGAACGAGCTTCGCTCGACCCGTACGCCGCGGTTCTCGCATGCGGCAACGAGCGCACGCCCGAGGCGGCGGTTGTCGACGCAGCCCTCGCCGCGTATCGCTATGCCACCGATCACCGATGCGCCGAGCCAGGGTTCTGCCGCGAGCAACTGCTCGCGATCGAGCAGGTCGCACCGCACGCGTTCGCCCTCCAGCGTGCTCGCGAGGCGGCGCACGACGCCAAGCTGCGCGGCATCGAAAGCCGCATGAACGACGCCGTTCAGGCGGAGATTCGCATCGACGCCGCCCGCCGCAAAAATGCTCGCGACGAATGCGGGGTACGCTTGCAGCGACGACGCGCAAAGCCGCAAGAGCGCCTCGTTTCGCACCGCCTCCGTGTAGGGAGCGAGCATTCCGGCCGCCGCCCACGACGCCGCGCCTCCCGGTTCGCTTCGATCGAAAATGCGAACGCTCGCGCCGCGCGTCGCCAGCTCGAACGCGATTGCGAGCCCGATTACGCCCGCACCAACGACGACAACGTCTCCGCCTCGCTCCCCCGTCATGCTACATGCCGGTATAAACGGGGCCTTCGCCGCCCTGCGGGGGCACCCACGTAATGATTTGATACGGGTCGGCGATATCGCACGTTTTGCAGTGCACGCAGTTGGTGAAGTTGATCTGCAGGCGTCCTTCGAATTTGCCGTCGGTCTTCTCGAACAGCGGCTCGTAAACCGCCGCCGGACAGAAATATCGACACGGGTTAGCGTATTCTACGGTGCAGCGATCGCGACAGATATTCGTGTCGGAAATGATCAAGTGGCACGGCTGATTTTCCTCGTGCATCGTGCCGCTGTTGTACACGTCGGTCAACTTATCGAACGTCAGCACGTTATCGATCGTCGCGCGCGGCGTTTCTTTTGGCGGCCAGCCCATCTTTACCATACGCTCGTAGCCCGGCTCGCCGGAGAGCTTGTCGATCCATCCGAATCCCGCGCCGCCGGTGAGGGTTGCAAGCCCGGCATTGATCAGCCCCGGTAGCAGACCCCGACTAAAACCTTGATGGAAGTTGCGTGCCGTCCTCAGTTCGGCATAAGCCCACGATTCCTTGAAGCGGTGCTCGAACGATTCTAGGGCCACCGCATCGCAGTTCCCGGCTTGCAGCGCCTCCCAAATCGTTTCGGCCGCCATCATCCCGGACTTCATGCCGAGATGGATCCCCTTGAGACGCATTCCGTTCAAGAAGCCTGCCGAGTCTCCGACGATGAGCAGACCGTCGGCATAGGCGCGCGGCATCGCAAAGAGACCGCCTTCGGGAATCGCTTTCGCCCCATAGCGAATCAGGCTTCCGCGCTCGAGCATCTTGCGAATGTCTGGGTGTTCCTTCATTCGCTGTAGCTCGTTGTGAGGATCGGTCGTGGGGTTCTTGTAGTCGAGTCCCGTGACGAAGCCGATGTCAAGGATGTTGTCCCGCATTCCGTAGATGAATCCACCACCGAACGTCTCGGGAGGCAGCGGGTACCCGAGCGTGTGAATCACGGCGCCAGCTCCGAAGCGATCGTCGGGCAGCTGCCAGAGCTCTTTGACCCCCGCCGCGTAGACCTGAGGCTCGCGTCCGGCATGGAGATCGAGTCGCGCCGCCGCCTGTTTTGCAAGCGAACCGCGTGGCCCTTCACCGAGCACGACGACCTTAGCGAGGATGTCGGCTCCCGGTTCGAAGTTCGACTTGGGCTGCCGATTGTGGTCCAAGCCCTTGTCGCCCGTACGTACGCCGATGACGCGATTGGCGTGCCACAGGAGCTCCTGACCGGGAAATGCCGGAAATACTTGTGCGCCGGTCTCTTCGGCTCGATCGCCCAACCATTTGCACAACTTTTGCAACGACGTCACGTATTTGCCGCGATTCTGGAGCGGCGGCGGCACCAGCGGCGCTTTGATCTTGCCGCTTTTGGTCAGGAACCAGAGTTGGTCGGTGGTCACGGGCGATTCGACCGGTGCGCTGTCGCGCCAGCTCGGAAGCAGCTCGTCCAGCGCTCGCGGATCCATCACGGCACCCGAGAGTCCGTGGTGCCCGATCTCGCCGCCCTTTTCGATCACCAAGATCTCGAGCGCCCGGCCTGCCTCTTGGGCCAGCTGCCCGAGCCGAATCGCCCCTGCAAGACTCGCGGGTCCGGCGCCTACAAAGAGAACGTCCACTTCGAGTCGATCGCGTTCAGGCATGGCGTGTTGCTAGTTAAACGAGACCGAAGCAGAATCCTCAAAAACCATGAATGCTCTATCTCGCCGCAGCTTTGCCAGCGACAACAACGCGCCGGTGGCGCCGGAGATCATGCAAGCGATCGTCGCGGCAAACGACGGCGACGCAGTAGGGTACGGCGAGGATGCCTGGACGGCTCGCGCCGTCGATGCCTTCCGCCAACATTTCGGCCCTGGCACTGACGTCTATTTCACGTTCAACGGCACGGGAGCAAACGTTGCCGCCTTGAGCTCGCTGTTGCGCCCGTGGGAAGCGGTGCTCGCTCCTTCGAGCGCGCATCTGCAGACCGACGAATGCGGCGCCCTCGAGCGCTTCAGCGGCTCAAAAGTAATCCCGATCCCGACGACGGATGGAAAACTGCGTCCAAAGGAGCTCGAGCCTTATCTGCATGCCGGGCATGACGTTCACTTCCCTCAGCCGCGAGTCGTCTCGATCTCGCAAGCCACCGAAGTCGGGGGTGTCTACGAGATCGAAGAACTGCGCGCCCTGTGCGCTTTCGCGCACGACCGCGGACTGATCGTGCACGTGGATGGAGCGCGAATCGCAAACGCGGTCGTCGCCCTGGAGGCCGGCTTACGAGAATCGACGGTCGACGCGGGCATCGACGTGTTGACGTTCGGCGGCACGAAAAACGGATTGATGCTCGGCGAAGCGATTTGCTTTTTCGGCTCGCAGCCCCAGTCCGCGCCCTTCGTCCAGAAGCAAGCGATGCAGCTGAGTTCGAAGATGCGCTACGTCGCGGCGCAGTTCGAGGCGTTGCTGACCGAGAATCGCTGGTCGCGCTACGCCTCGCATGCCAACGCGATGGCCGCCCGTCTGTACGAGCGGCTGCGCCACGTCAAGGGCGTGCGGATCACCCGGCCGGTGCGTTGTAACGCCGTGTTTGCGACGCTCGACCGCCGCTCCATCGAGCGCATTCAAAGCGAATTCTTCTTTTATGTTTTCGATGAGTTGCTGCCGGAGGTTCGCTGGATGACTCATTGGGCGACGACGCCGCAAGACGTCGAGGATTTTGCCGCCTGCATCGAGGCCGCGACGGCGCGCCGCTAGCTAAGCTTCGCCCTCGAAATAGTCCAACTGCGGACTTGCCTTGACGATCACGCTACGGCGGTGACCGACGAGCGGCGTATCGGTATCGAGGAGCAGCTTGTCCGAATCCGGATAGTAGCACGACTCGACCTCTTCGGTGCGCGCCAATAGGAGCACGGTGGCGGGCGCGTCGCTCTCGTTGAGGAGTTGGTGCGTTCCCGTCGCGCCAACCGGCAGGGCGATGAAATCGCCTTTCCGGCAATGAACGGTTCCTGCCAACGTGCGCACGCTCGGCGCGCCATCGAGCACGAAGAATAGCTCTTCTTCGCGAGCGTGGCCGTGCATGGGGCAAAATCGCTGCCCGGGTTCGAGGGTGCTGACGCGGTATCCCAGCTTGCGCGCGCCGATCGCAAAGCCTACTTCCGCGTCGAGGCAATGAAACCGGCCCGGCTGCACCTCGCGTTCGGCGCGTTCGTCGCGAAAGTCCAAGTCGTCCACGTTGATCCGGTGCACTTCGGCGCCGACGCGCGCGTACAAAAGCCGGTACAGCGAAGCGTATGCGTTGGCGAAGATCGACTGCCCGTAGCTCACGAGCAGCACCTCCGGATTCACCGCGAGGATCCGGCGCAGCCCAAGAGCCGCACTTTCTGCATCCGCGTATTCGTCGTTCGAGCGCATCGACAAGGCACCCGCCGGAGCTCCGAACAGGCAATCGCCGGCGAGGACAGTTTGAAGGCCCGGTATGCCGATCGCGAACTCGTGCTCCCGCTTTTGATTTTCAAGCGCGATCGCGACGGCGCCCTCAAACAACGTTTCGCGATGCCGCGCCCGTGCAACGATGGTCGCCCCGTAGCGGGCGGCGAACGTTTGCGCCGCGCTTGCGCGATCGGAGGACATGACGATCACGCGCGAGATGCCGCCGAGCTGTTGGATCTCGGCGTGCCCGGGCTCGTCCAGCGGCAACGGGTCGATGACGGCGTTCCCCGTCTCGGTGCGGAACAGGTAGCTATTCGCCACGGCAGGCTGCGGCTCGAGTGGAGCGGACCAGAAGTACGTTTCGGGCAAGCAAAGTCGTTGCAACATTCCTAGGCCGTCCATTCCAGCATCGCGTTCCACTCGGGTTTGGGGAAGCGTTGCTTTGACTTGATCGCTTCGACGTATTTTCGTTTACCGGCGCGGTTGCCCTTACCCAGCATCAGGCCGCCGACCAGTCGATCCTCCCAAAAAAAGAGAGCGCGGTACCACTTTCTTTCGCGATCGATCTTGCGCGTGACCTCGAGGTCCTGGCGCAAATCGGTCCCGAGGCCGAACTGCGTAATCGTTTGTCCCTTGAAGAGCAGCGACGAGTACTCGGGAACGTCGTGATACTTCTCGCTGCCGCCCATCATGTTTAACGCGACGACTTTGCCGTGCGCGCCGGCGTTGTTCCAGGTTCCCATGCGATAGCGGATCTCGAGAATCGGATCGTAAAAGTCCGCGACGTCGCCGGCCGCGTAAATTCCCTTGACGTTGGTTTCCAGACGATCGTCGCAAAGGATTCCGTTCTTGCCAGTTTCGATGCCGGAGCCCGCGCAAATCTCGGTGTTCATCGTCAGCCCGAAACCATAAGCATAGCATTCGGCGGCGATCTCCTTGCCCGTATTCGTGCGTACCTTGGTAATAACGCCGTTCGAGCGCACGAAGTCGGCAACTTCTTCGCCGTAGTGCATGTGCACGCCGTCGGCGGCGGCCGCTTCGTGGAGCAGCTCTCCCGCCTCCTCGTCGATGATACGATTCAGGCCTCTTGGGCCGCGCATTAACCAGTGAGTTTCCAGCCCCCGCGATGCAAACGCTTCGGCCAGCTCGTAGGCGATGAACGACCCTCCGATCGCGACGCCGGCGCGGCTGCGATCGATTTGCTCGGAGATGGCACGCGTATCGTCGAGGTACTGAAACGGAAACAGGTTCGCGGCGCCCTCCGAGCCCGGCTTTCCGGTCGGGTTGGGTCGTCCTCCGGTCGCCAGCAGAAGGGCATCGTAGGGAAAGGACTTGCCGTCGACTTCCACGACGCACTCCTGCGGGACGATTCGCTCGACGTGAGTTCGCAAGCGCAGATCGATCCGGTGTTCCTCGTGCCACGCCAGGTTGCGGATCATCACTTTTGCCTCCGGAATTTGCCTGCGCAGCATCGGAGGAAGCGAGATGCGATTATAGAGCGTATACGGCTCGTCGCCAAAAAGCGTGATCTCGCACGACGGGTCGTGCTTGCGCAGCTGCTCGGCCGCCGTCGTTCCCGCAAAGCCGTTGCCGACGATCACGTATTTGCGGGCGTCGGAGTTCGTCATGCGTGCAGGCCCAATCCAACCATCATTTCATGTCCCACCTCGAGGGCGTGCTCGTCGATATTGAAACGCGCGCTATGCTGCGGCTCGAAGCCAAGTTTGGATCCGCGCGCACCAACGAGAAAATACGCGCCTGGCCGCACCTGTTGCATGAACGCCATGTCCTCGGACCACATCACGATCTCGTGCGGGTCGACGACGTTGGCGGATCCGAGCAACTCGCGCCCGAGGTTCCGCACGATGGCGTTGACTGCGGGGTCGTTGATCGTGGGCGGATAGACCCAGTGATAGTCGAAGCGGTATTCGAGCCGCATCGCTTCGCACACGCCGCGTATCATGCGCTCGATGCGCTCGGGCAGCGCCTTGCGGGCGCTCTCGTCGAAGGCGCGCACCGTTCCCTGCAAGTGCGCGCGCTCGGGGATGACGTTGAACGTCGTCCCCGCATGCAAGGAACCGACGGTTACGACGACCGGCTGCTGCGGCGCAATCTCGCGGCTCGCAATCGTCTGCAGGAGCACGACGAGTTGTGCCGCTCCCACGACCGGATCGACCGCCGACTGCGGCATCGCGCCGTGACCGCCTTTGCCGATTAGCTCGATCTCGAAACGATCCGACGACGCGAAGAAGGCGCCGTCGCGCACGCCGACCTTGCCAACGTCGAGTCCGCTGTACACGTGCAATGCAAACGAGCGATCGACGTGCGGGTCTTCCAGCGCGCCGTCTTCGATCATAAACTTGTTTCCCGAAAATCCTTCCTCACCCGGCTGAAAACAAAAGACCAGCGAGCCGTGGACGTCGGCTCGCCGGTCGCAGAGCGTCCGCACCGCGGCCAATAGAATGGCCATGTGCGCGTCATGGCCGCACGCATGCATGACGCCCTCGTTGCACGAGCGATAGGTCACATCGTTGAGCTCCTGGATGGGAAGCGCATCCATGTCGGCGCGCAGCAGCGTCACCGGACCGGGCCGCGACCCGCGCAACGTCGCGAGAATGCCGGTTTTCCCTACGCCCGTCCGAATCGCATCGACGCCGAAGCCGCGCAGCTCGCGCTCGATGAAGGCCGCCGTCTCATGCTCCTCCATCGACAGCTCGGGGTGGGCGTGGAAGTGGCGCCGGTACCGGACGAGCTCGCTCATTACTTTGCGTCCGCCGCGATCGGTTTGAACCATAGCTGACCGTTCGAGTAATCGAAGATCAGATTGAAGTCGCTCAGGGTGTCGCGTCCTATAAGGCCGTCGTAGTCGCGCTCCTGCGCGTAGCTTGCCGACGGCACCACGACCTGGACGTCGCCGAAAACCCAGTCCCCGAGCACGAGGCTCTTCATCGTAATGTGCTTGATGCCGAACGGCTTGCCGCCCAGCGTGACCATCTCTTCCTGATCGGGCGCGCCGCGCGGCACTCGATTGGGGAATCGCGAAAAATAGTGCGGGTACAGCGTGGAGTAGTCCGCGCCGAGATCCGCGATGAAGTAGCCCGGGACGCCGCTGTATGACGCCTTCACGACCGGAACGCCCCAGTCGAGCCGCAGCGGCAGCGCGGACCATCCGCTCGCCGCGAGGTTGGGGGGCGCCGAGCGGTACAACGTCAGCGTCTCTTTCTGGAAGTCGACTTCCAGCGCGCCACTGCCGATGAAATCGGTCCCGAGCAGTCCGACGACACGCTGCTCGGGGAGATGCTCTTCGAAGGCCGCGGTCGAGAGCGTCACGTTCTTCGCGGTGAGGCCCCCCACGGTGAGGTCGGGAGCTAGCGCGTTCTCCAGGGTGATGTCGCCCGCGAAGCTGAGCGTTACGAGGCCGCTGAGGCTCATTCCGAGCTCGCGCGCGACAAGCGGATCGATGAGCAAGTCGGAGCTGCCGGAATCGAGCAAGAAGTCCAGGCCGCGCCCAGCGATCGAAACGGGGACGAGGATGCCGTTGTTCGTGAAGCGCGCCGGGATGGCGACCGCGTCGGCGGCGCCTACGGCGAACAGCGGGCGCGACGGCGGAATCGCAAAGTCAACCGTACCCGACGTGATCGGCTCGAAGCTGCGCACCTCGGTCTTCGCCGAAAGCGTGCCTTCGCGTTCGTAGTCGATCCGGTGCGCCAGCGTACCTCCGAAGACCGCGCGGTAATCGCCGTACTGCCACGCCTGCTCGTGGCCGTCATAATCCGTCATCTCGAGGCGGTTTAGCAGATACGTACGAGCATCGTAGTAGCGGCGCTCGACGAGGCCGTTGCTCGGCGCCACTTCGACGACGAAGTTCGGCGAGACACCGGTCGTCATTCCCAACAATCTCACGCCGCTTGTCGCGGCATCCGGCTGCCGAATCGAAACGGCGAACGGGTCGACCTCTTGGTAGAGATTCGATGATGGCAGCACGAGGCCGTTGGCGTCCTGCTGCCAGTGCCGGTCGTCGTAGGAGCCGTACGACGAAACGAAGCGTCCCTGCCGCACCGTCGTACGGAAGTCGCGCCCGTTCGAAAATGTCTCGGAGGTCCAAACGTCGCCATTGTGCGACAGGGTCCGGGTCACGAGATGATACGCACCCGGCCCGACGGATCCGGCCGAGTGGCTGTTGCGGTCAAAGAGCTGCGCGACGGTAATCGTCGCGGGGGCGTATCGCTCCGCCGCTCCGGCCGCTTGCGCAACGAGCACTGCCAGCGCTGCTAGAGCGGCGGCGCTCAGCCTGGGGAACCTCGTCATGTACCGATGTTTTCGGGCAGGTACCCTGCGGCCACTTCTCCGCGCAGGATTTCCCCGTGGAACGGCACTAGGAAGCATCGTGGCCGTCGAGCGTACTGAATCGAAGGCGGGCTGCGCCTTCGAGCGTCATGGGTTGAGCGACGAGCAGCTCGTAGCGATGTTTCGCACGATGCTGATGCAGCGCATGCTCGAAAATCGCGGTTTCCAACTCAACCGGCAAGGAAAGATCCCCTTCGCGTCCGCGAGCGAGGGGCACGAGGCCGTTCAGGCGGGCGCCGCGATGGCGTTCGAGCGCGGCAAGGACATCTTGGTGCCGTATTATCGCGATCTGGGGCTGGAGCTCGGAATCGGACTCACGCCGTACGAAGTGCTGCTGTCGCTCTTTGCTCGAGCGGCCGACCACTCGGCGGGGCGGCAGTTTCCTCACCACTACGCCAGCCGCCGCCTTGGGTTGCACACGATCAGCTCCGTCATCGCGGCGCAGCTGCCTCACGCCGTCGGTGCTGCCTACGCTCTGCAGTACCGTCGCGAGCGTGACCGAGCCGTGCTCACGACTTTCGGCGACGGCGCTACCAGCGAGGGCGAATGGCACGAGTCGGTCAACTTCGCCGCGGTGCATAAACTACCGATCGTTTTTTTATGTGAAAACAACGAATGGGCCATATCCACGCCTCTTTCTAAGCAGATGGCACAGCCCGACGTCTACAAGCGCGCGGACGGGTACGGTCTTCCGGGAGTCGTCGTAGACGGAATGGACGCCGTCGCCTGCTATGCCGCCGTGAGGGAGGCGCTCGAGCGAGCTCGGGCCGGCGGCGGCCCCACCTTAGTAGAAGCCAAATGCTATCGCTTTCTCTCTCATACGACCGACGACGACGACCGCACCTACCGTTCGCGTGAGGAGGTTGCGGAACGCCGCAAGGACGACCCCGTGCCGCGGTTGGAACGCCTGCTGCTCGAACACTCGATTCTGACCGCGCAGGACGTAGAAGCATTGAAGCGCTCCATCCTCGAAGAAATCAACGACGCCACGGACCGGGCTGAGGCGATGGCCTATCCCGCGGCAGGGGACCTCTACGAGAGAGTTTACGTCGAGGGGTGGCAGCCGTGGCTCGAATGACGAAAGTAAAAGAAGAGAACGATGGCTAGCACCGACATAGCAACCGGGACGTTCGAACGGCACGGTTTGAGCGACGAGCAGTTGCGCGAGATTTTTCGCAATATGCTGCTCCAGCGGCAGCTCGACAACCGCGGCTTTCAACTCAACCGTCAAGGAAAGGTTCCGTTCGCCTTAGGCAGCGAGGGCCACGAAGCGCTGCAAGCCGGCGCGGCGATGGCCTTCAATCGCGGAAAGGATATCCTCGCGCCCTACTATCGCGATCTCGGGCTTTGCTTGGGCATCGGTCTCTCGCCGTATGAGATCATGCTGTCGATCTTCGCGCGCGCGGCCGACCACAACGGCGGCCGCCAGTTCCCGAATCACTATTCTTCGAAGGACGCCGGCTTGATGTCGTTCTCTTCGATTTTAGCGGCGCACCTTCCGCACGCCGTCGGAGCGGCGTATGCAATCAAGTATCGCGGCGAAGAAGGCCGCGCGGTGCTGGCGACTTGCGGCGACGGCACGACGAGCGAAGGCGAGTGGCACGAGTCGATGAACTTCGCGGCGGTCCATAAGCTGCCGTTCGTCATGCTGGTGGAGAACAACGAATGGGCGATTTCGACGCCGCTCGAAAAACAGATGGCCCAGCCGGAAATCTGGAAGCGGGCCGCCGGTTACGGCATGCCGGGACGCCGTTTCAACGGTTTCGATCCGCTCGACACCTACGCGGCCGTCAAGGAAGCGATGGATCGCGCGCGCAGCGGTAGTGGCCCGATGTTAGTGGAAGGAACGTGCTACCGCTATTTGGCGCATTCAACCGACGACAACGACATGACCTATCGGACGCGCGAAGAAGTCCTCGAGCGACGCCGGAAGGATCCCGTACCGGCGTTCGAAGCGTCCCTGTTGGAACGCGCGATCATGAGTGCCCAGGACGTCGCGGCGATGCGCAAGGACGTCTTGCGCGAAACGAACGAGGCTACCGATGCGGCCGAAGCCTTGCCCTATCCCGAGTCGACCGAACTCTACACGCACGTCTACGAAGGAGCTTGGCAACCGTGGCAGTCGTGAGCAGCAACTCGACCGTAATGAACAACGTCGAAGCGGTTCGCGCGACGCTCTACGAGGCGATGAAGAACGACGATCGCACGCTGGTGTTGGGCGAGGACGTCGGTGCTCGCGGCAACGTTTTCTTGATCACGAAAGATTTCATCACCGAGTTCGGCCCCGAACGCGTCATCGACACGCCGATTGCCGAAGCCTCGATCGTCGGCATAGCCGTCGGGATGGCGATGGAAGGCTTGCGTCCCATCGCCGAAATCCAGTTCGCCGATTTCATCTATCCCTCGTTCAATCAAATCGTCGGCGAAGCGGCCAAGATTCGTTACCGATCCAACGGCGAGTACACTTGTCCGCTCGTGATCCGTACGCCCTACGGCGGCGGCGTAAGAGGAGCGCTTTCCCATTCGGTCTCGGTCGAAGCGCTATTCTATCACGTGCCGGGGCTGAAAATCGTCGTACCGTCGTTCCCTGCCGACGTAAAAGGACTGCTCAACGCTTCCATCGACGATCCTGATCCGGTCCTCTTTCTCGAGCACAAGAAGACCTATCGGCTCATCAAGGGTGAAGTGCCCAACGGTCACTACACGATACCACTAGGTAAGGCCAACGTTTTGAAAGTGGGCAAACAGCTCAGCGTGGTTTCGTACGGACTTTACGTCCACTGGGCGCTCGAAGCCGCGCAGGGCCTCGAGCAGGAGGGCATGTCGGTTGAGGTCATCGACCTGCGCTCGATTCGCCCGATGGACAAAACGACGATCTTACGCAGCGTCGAAAAGACGCGCAAGCTGTTGATCGTTCACGAGGACAACAAGTTCGGCGGCATCGGTGCGGAAATCAGCGCGATGGTGGCCGAGGAAGCGCTCTTCCACCTCGACGCGCCGATTCGGCGCCTGTGCGGGCCCGACGTTCCGGCGATGGGCTACGCGCTGCCCCTCGAAGAAGAGTTTATGTCCTCGCCGGCCGAGATGGGCGAGGCGATGCGAGAAATGGTGAAGTTCTGATGGCGACGACGATTACGATGCCGCAGCTCGGCGAGACGGTAACCGAAGGCACCGTTGCGCAATGGTTGAAGAGTATCGGTGACAGCGTTGAAAAGTACGAAGACTTCGTGGAGGTCTCCACCGATAAAGTCAACGCGGGCGTTCCTTCCCCGGTCACCGGAACGATCCGAGAGCTTCTCGTCAAGGAAGGCGAAACGGTCGCGACCGGCACGCCGATCGCGATCATCGAGGAAGTAGGGGCGGCATCGGCCGCAGCAGAGGCCGCCGCGCCTGCGGCGCGGACGGAAACCGCGGCTGCATCTGCACCCGCGTCCGCGACGACACCCTCACCCAACGGCGCCGCGGGGGTAACCGCCGCTTCCCCGGCGGTGCGCCGCCTGGCGCGCGAACATCACGTCGACATCCGCACCGTCAAGGGAAGCGGTTCGAACGGGCGTGTGACCGCCGATGACGTGCTCGCAGCGGCGCGCACCGTCGTGGCGGCACCTCCGTCGACTGCACCGCCGCCGATACCACTGCCGGGCCGCACCTCGACCTACGCACAACCCGTGCGCGGTACGATGATTGCGCTGACGCAAGCGCGTCGCATCATTGCCGAGCGTATGGTGGAAAGCCGGCACACTGCTCCGCACGCATGGTCGATGGTTGAGATCGATGTTACCGAGGTTTGGAATTGGCGCGTTCGCGAAAAGGACCGCTTCGAGCGTGAGACCGGTTATAAGCTGACGCTCCTGCCGTTCTTCATCCGCGCGGTGGTGGACTCACTCGACGCCTTTCCGTTGATGAATGCAAAGTTCGTATCGGCAACGGGGTCGAGCCCGGCCGCCATCTACGTGAATGAAGCTGTCAACATCGGCATCGCGATCGGTTTACCGACGAACCTCGTCGTCCCGGTGATCAAGAATGCCGACCAGCTTTCCGTCAAGGGAATCGCCATTGCAGCAGGCGAGCTGATCGAAAAGGCGCGCAAAGGAAAACTCGGCGTCGACGAACTCGCCGGTGGAACCTTCACCGTCAACAACAATGGCGCCAACGGTTCGTGGGCTTCGGCGCCGATCATCAACGGCGGCCAGGCCGGCATCGTCACGATGGAGGCGGTGATCAAGAAGCTCGTGGTCCGCGGCGACGACTCGATTGCGATACGCCGCATGATGAACTCGTGTCTCTCCCTCGACCACCGGGTCGTGGATGGCTACGTTGCCAGCGGTTTCTTGGCAGAGCTGAAAAGGCGCCTCGAGGCCATGGGCCCGCAAGGAGAGTTGTAGCTCGCAGATTCGTAAGCATTTCCGCTTTGAAGCGGCTCACGTGCTCCCATTCCATCCCGGAAAGTGCGCGCGAATGCACGGCCACTCGTATCGCCTGGAGGTTGCGGTCCGCGGCCAGGTTCGTTCGCGCGGCCCAGCGCGCGGCATGATCGAGGATTTCGACAAGGTGGAACGCATCGTAGCAGACCGCGTCCTCGAGGCGTTGGATCATCACCATCTCAATGACTCGATCGAAAACCCGACCGTGGAGAACGTCGTGCTCTGGATTTGGAAGCAGCTCGAGAGGGACCTACGCGGCTTGGACGAGCTCGTGCTATGGGAAACTCCCACCGCCTGCGCCGTCCTTCGCCGCGGCGACTTCGCATGATGCTTGCGCTTTCTGAAATTTTCTACAGCATCCAGGGCGAGGGAACGTGGACGGGGACGCCCGCCGTCTTCGTGCGGCTGGCCGGTTGCAATCTCGCGTGCGATTTTTGCGACACCGATTATTCCACGAAGTTTTTTGCGAGCGCCCCAGAGATCGTGGCGATGGTCCGCGAGTCGGGCGGCGATTGTCCGATGGTCGTCCTTACCGGCGGGGAGCCGCTCGCGCAAGCCGAGACGCCGGCGCTGATCGAGGCCTTGCGGCGCGACGGGCGGCGCGTCCACATCGAATCCAACGGCACGATCTTCACGGAGCTTCCGGAGGACGTTTGGCTTTGCGTTTCGCCCAAAGAGCGCGTAGACCAACGCATGGCCGCACGCGCAAACGAAGCCAAGCTCATCGTTGACCGACGCGTGCCGGAGGAACACGTCGCGCTCTTCGCCCAAAAGCCGACGATCCTGTTGCAGCCGGAAGGGAATAAACCAGCCAACGTTGCGCTGGCGCTCGACTATGCGAAGGCCCATCCGCAACGCTTTCGCCTTTCGTTGCAGACGCATAAGTTCATCGGCGCGCCGTGATCCTTCTCGCCTGTGCCGTAGAAGCCGAGCTGCGTTTCTGGGAGCCTCGCGACGACGTCGCAACGCTCGTGATGGGCGTTGGCCCGGTCGAGGCCGCCTGCGCACTCACGGCCGCGCTCTGCCGGCAGCGTTACGAGCTCGTGGTAAATGCGGGCCTTGCCGGTGCGTTCGACGGCACCGCCCGAGTTGGAGATGCGGTCATCGTCGCGGAAGACATGATGGAGCTCGGGCTTGAAAGCGGGGCGCCGCTGAGCCTGCCGAACGGTGAACGAACGTTCGACACGGCGCGCTCGGATGCGGCACTCGTCGCGCGCCTCGGCGCCAAAGACTTTCTCAAGGTGCGCGGCATCACGGTTTCTCGGGTCACGTCCACGGCCCAAACGGCGCGCCGTCTGGCGGCGGAGCTCGGCGCGCAGGTGGAATCGATGGAAGGCTTTGCGGCACTTCGGGCGGCCGAACGCATGGGCGTGCCGGCCATCGAGTTGCGCGGCATCTCCAACCGGTGCGGGGAGCGTGCCTCTAGCGGTTGGGACTTCGACGCGGGAATCGCGGGGCTGGCACGTATCACGCGCACGTTGCTCGAGGTCGCTTGATGGCGTTCACGCTCGCCTATTCGCCGTGCCCGAACGACACCTACATCTTCGGCGCTTTGACGAACGGGCTGCTGGACGACGTACCCGAGGTACGCGTCCATCTCGCCGACATCGAAGAGCTCAATAACGCCGCGGCCCGCTCGCAGTTCGAGCTGACGAAGGTGAGCTACGGCGCGATTCCATTTTTGATGGATCGCTATAGCATCTTGCCCTCAGGAGGTGCCGTCGGACGCAACTGCGGCCCGCTATTGGTCGCACGTCCCGCGGCCGCGCCTCCGCTATTTAGCGACTTTGCGCGCAAGCGCATCGCGATTCCGGGAGAACGCACGACCGCATACATGTTGTTGCAGTTGGCGCTCGGCGCGCGGCCGAAGACCGTGCAGATGCGCTTCGACCGGATCATCGACGCGGTCGCAAATGGCGAAGTTGACGCCGGGCTTATCATCCACGAGTCGCGGTTCACGTACCGCGATGCCGGCCTGATTGCAATCGCAGACCTTGGCGAATGGTGGGAAAACATGACCCTCCTGCCGGTTCCGCTCGGCGCGGTCATCGTGCGGGACGACGTCGATGCAGGCGACGTGCGGCGGATCCAGGATGGAATTCGGCGCAGCCTCGCGTTCGCCCGTGCCAACGAAGAGGCGGTGATGCCTTACGTCCGCGAGCACGCAGCGGAGATGAGCGACGACGTCATGCGAGCCCATATCGCTCTCTACGTCAACGAGTTCACCGACCAGCTCGGCGAAACGGGTCGCGATGCCGTGAACGCACTCTTCGCGCGCGCGCAAACGGCGGGAATTTTGAGAGTGAAAACGGAGCCGCGTTTCGCGTAATGCAACGGGCGCGTTTTATCGCGGGTAGCGCCGCGCTTGGCGCCACGCTAACTTGTGGCATAGCGGCCGAGTCGCCGCCGCACGCACAAATCGAGCTGGGCGACGATGTCTTCCTGCGCCAAACCTGGCGCGATCTCGCCGGACGCACGGTCGGGGTGATCGCTAATCAAAGCGGCGTCACGTCCCGCTCGGAATCCGTAGTGGACGCCATTCTCCGCCACGGGCGCATTCGGATCAAGGCGATCTACGCGCCGGAGCACGGCTTTCGCGGAGATCAAGCCGCCGGAGCGTCGATCCAATCCTACGTTGACGCGCGGACCGGTCTGCCGGTGTACAGCCTCTACGGCTCGTCGCGACATCCGAGCGCTGCGATGCTGGAAGGCGTGGACGTTTTGCTGTTCGACATCCAAGACGTCGGCTCGCGCGCCTACACCTACATCTCGACGATGGCCTATGCGATGCAGAGCGCCCGAGCCTACGGCAGGGAGTTCTGGGTGTTGGACCGCCCCAATCCGGGTGGCGGCACGACCGTCGAAGGCCCCGTGCTGGAAACCGCTTACGAATCGTTCATCGGGCTGTACCCGATCGCAATGCGCCATGGGATGACGGTCGGCGAGCTCGCGACGCTTTTCAACGAGCATTTCCGCATCGACGCCAAGCTGCGCGTCGTCAGGATGAACGGTTGGCAGCGCTCCATGATCTGGCCCGACACCGGGCTACGGTGGGTTCAGACGTCGCCGAACATCCCGCGCTGGCAAACGACGATCGTCTATCCCGGCATGGGACTCATCGATACCGTCGGCGTCAACAACGGCAGCGGGTTCACGAATCCGTTCTTCCTCGCGGGCATGGTCGGCATCGACGGCCCCAAACTTGCACAACGTCTCAACGCGCGCGAGCTTCCCGGGGTTAGATTTCGCCCCACCCAATGGTCGCCGCCGTCGGGCTTCTGGCAAAATCACGAGCTCACCGGCGTCGAGCTCGAGTTGTTCGACCCGCGACCGTTCCTCGCGGTGCGCACGGCCGTCGAGATCCTGGTCGCCGTTCGCGATCTCTTTCCGGAAGTCATCAACATCAAGAGCGTCGCGGGCGTGGATCGCGACTGGGGCAACGACTCGTTCCGCCAGGCTTTTCTCGCCGGGAAGACCGCCGACGCGATCCTCGCTCAGTGGACTCCTCGCGTCGTCGAGTTCAGCTCGCTCCGCGAACGTTACCTACTGTATTAGGGGTCAGACCATCCGCAGCCGAGTTCAGCTTGCTCGCAAGCTCGCGAAGGTGCGGTTCGATATTGTGCGCGTTCGCTCGCAAGATGTCGCGCCACATCGCGGCGTTCATGTCTGCAATGCGCAGCAACTCGCGCGCCACGGGTCCGCGGAGCTGCTGCGCACTCGATTCGCTCTCCCTAAGCAAAGCTGCGTAGCACGAGGCGACGATCTGAGGCAGGTGTGAGGTCAGAGCGACGACGCGATCGTGCTGTTGCGCGCCCATCGCGATCGGGGTGCCGCCGCACCAACGGATGAAATCGCGCGCGCGAGCGTCGAGTACGTCGTCGCCGCTCGGAACGTAGGCCCAAGGACAGTTCTCGAAAAGATCGGCGTGCGCAGCGCCGGCCCCGCTGCGCTCGCTTCCCGCCATTGGATGGGTCGCGACGAAGTTTCTCAAGTTCTCGGCGGCGCGTACGACGTCGACCTTAACGGAGGAAACGTCGAGTACGAGCGCAGGTGCCGTCGTCCTTCGGCTCGCCAGACGCTCGAGCTCCAGCAGCGTCGCGTCGAGATGCCCGGCCAAGACCAGGACGTCGGTCGTCGTCGCCAATGCTTCGGGAGGCGCGCTCGCGTCGATCGCTCCCGCCTTACGGGCGGCCTCCAGCGCCGCGGCGTTGCAGTCCGAGCCGACCACGTAAACGCCCTTGCGACGTGCGCGCAATCCGATCGAGCCGCCGATTACCCCGACGCCCAGGATGCCTAGGACGTCGCCGATCACGTCGCGCCCTGAATCAAGTCCGGCCGGAGCGCCCTTGCGCCGTCCAAATAGACGTGTTCGATTTCGCGCGCGTCGCGCGCCGTGTTCACGTGCATCAACACGCGAATGCAGCGGCCCAGCGCTCCGGGAACATCCACTTCCGAAAAATGCAGCATCGGGACGTGCACCCATCCCATCTCGCGCGCAGCCAACGCCGGAAAGCAGGCACGAAGGTCCGGTGTGAGGCTGAAAAGCACCGAGGCAATGTCGTCCAGCTCGATCTGATTACGCAGCGTCATTTCCCCCAGGAGACGCTTCGTGGCACACGCTATAGCTGCCGTGTCGTCCGCATCGGCCGTGATCGCGCCGCGGATTCCCCGGAAAACACGAACCCCCGCCGAGTCGGCGGGGGTTTGCGTTGTCGATTGCTGTTTCTTGCCAGTACCGTGCAAAGCGCTTCCCTCACCGACCTCGAAGGCGGCAGTAGTAAGACGAATACACGTACGAGTTCAACGTCCACATGATGTCCGACTATGCAATCACACCTGGTGTTGATTGTCAAGGCGCGTTGGGCTCTTCGGTTACCTCCCAGGCAGCAGCGCTCGCTCGCAAGGGCGAAGAGTCCAAGGTGCTCCGCGAACGCTTGGTCGACGCCCTTGGAATCGAGGCCGTGAAGACTGCGCCCGAAGATCTGGCGGTCTATGCCTTCGACGCATACACGGAGGGGGGAGTCCCCTCGGCGGTCGTCTTGCCCGGATCGACGCGCGACGTCAGCGCGATCGTGAAGATCGCTCGCGATTGCGGCGAGCCGATCGTGGCGCGCGGTGCCGGAACCGGGCTGTGCGGCGGCGCGGTTCCAATCGTCGGGGGCATCGTGCTGTCCTTCACGCGGATGAACCGCGTGCTCGAATTGGACGAGCGCAATCGTCGTGCACGGGTGCAACCGGGACTCATCAATCTCGACCTTTCGCGCCACGTGGCTGCGAGCGGGCTTTTCTATGCGCCCGATCCTTCCTCACAGCAAATCGCGACGATCGGCGGTAACGTCGCTACGAATGCAGGCGGACCGCACTGCCTGTCATACGGCACGACGGTAAACCACGTGATCGCGCTCGAGGTCGTCGACCCGTCCGGTGAGGTCTTCGCAACCAGCATCGACGACGTGGGTTACGACCTGACGGCCGCGCTCGTGGGCAGCGAAGGAACGCTGGGCATCGTAACCGCGGCGTGGCTGCGGCTGCTGGCACTTCCGCAAGCGGTACGCGTGTGGGTCGCGGCCTTCGGCGACGTGGATTCGGCCTCAGAAGCGGTTTCGGCCATCATTGGGGCGGGGATCGTACCGACTGCGCTCGAGATGATGGACACCGTTATCACCCAAGCGGTCGAGGCGGCCTTTCATGCGGGCTATCCGCTCGATGCGGCAGCCGTATTGCTCGTCGAGCACGCCGGCCTGGAAGAGGACGTGGAAGCCGCCGAGTCTGCAATCCATGCAATCGCAATGCGGCACGGCGCGCGATCCTGGCGAGCCGCGCGCACGCAGGCCGAACGTGCCGCGCTTTGGGCCGGCCGAAAGGGTGCCGCAGGCGCCACCGGCCGGATTGCGCCGAACTACTACACCCAGGACGTGTGCGTTCCGCGCAGCAAACTGCCCCAAGCCCTGCGCGCGGTAGAGAGCGCCGCGGCCGCAAACGGCGTCACCGTGGGCAACGTCTTTCATGCGGGCGACGGGAATCTCCACCCCCTGCTCATGTACGACAAACGCGACCGTAAGCAGGTTGCGGCCGTGGTCGAGACCGGCAACGCAATTCTGCACTGCGCGATCGAGCTTGGCGGAACAATTAGCGGCGAGCACGGGATCGGCTGGGAGAAGCGCGACGCCATGACTGCCGTGTATTCGACCGCCGATCTCGCGACGATGGGGCGCGTACGCGACGTCTTCGATCCGGCACGCGTGCTCAATCCCGAGAAGATCTTTCCCAGCGGGTCGCAATGCCCCGAGGTAGCGCCACAGTGACTGCGACGCAAGAACGCGTCACGCCCCAAAGCACCGAAGCGCTAAGCGAGATCGTTGCGCGCTGCGACCGCTCGGAGCAAAAAATTCACATCGTCGGCGGCGACACGCTCGCGGGCATGGGGTTTCCGCCCGAAACCTGCGACCTCACCTTGGTTACCACCGCGCTAACGGGAATCGTCGCAAACGAGCGGGCCGACCTCACCCTCGCGGTGCGCTCCGGAACGCCGCTTCAAGACGTCGCAACGCTGCTCGCCGCGCAGGGACAGTTTCTTCCGTTCGATGCTCCGAAACCGCACTATGCGACCGTCGGAGGCACGTTGGCGGCAGGCTGGCTGGGGCCGCGCCGGCATCTGCACGGCCGCATTCGCGACTACGTTATCGGCTCGACGATCGTTCTTGCCGACGGAACCGTCGCGCGCGCCGGTGGAATGGTCGTGAAGAACGTGGCCGGCTACGACATGAGCCGGCTGTACCTCGGCTCCTTCGGTACCCTAGGCGTCCTCGCGCAAACCAACTTCAAGACCGCGCCGCTGCTTCCGCATTCGCGGCTCTTCTTCGCACCGCTCCCCGAGCACACGCGCGGGCGCACCTGCGCGCAACTAACGTCGCTGCCAATTCGGCCCGCGGCGGCGTTTTGGATCGAGGGATTTCACAAGTCCGTTGACGGCGACGGCGGTCCGGAGGGGCGCATCGTCGTGCTGTTGGAGGGCAGCGAAGCCCTGCTCGAGCGTGCAACGCGCGACTTGCGCTCGGCCCTGGGCCGCGCGGGCGTGCCCGAAACGCGCGTCGTCGATGCAGGAGCGCGCGAAGCATTTGAGCGCGTCCTGGACGCGTACGTCGCGTGCTTGGGGGAGCGCTCGATCACGTACCGGATCTATCCTTTCCCGGAGCAATCCGAGCGGTGCGTGGCGCGCCTGCGCGATGTAGCCGCTGGCTGCGCACTTCGTGCCGAAACGATCGTTGACGTGATGAACGGCGACGTCGTGCTGCGCGTTAGCGACCTTAACACGCGCGCGCTCGGATCGAAGGTCGAAATCTTTGACGATGCCCTTCACGAATTGGAGCCGCGCGCCCAGGTCGTTGCCGGCCGGCATCCCCACCGCATCTACTTGCGCGTTTGGGGCGAGGCGCCGGCGGCGATCGAGCAGATGCGTGCGCTCAAAGCGCGCTTCGACCCCCACCGCACGCTCAATCCCGGCCGATTTGTGGGCGGAATCTAAGCGCCCGTGAGAGTCGTGCTGTTGGGCGGTTCGGGATTCGTGGGACGCCATCTCGCAACCGCCCTGCGCGCGCGAGAGCACGACGTTGCGGTGGCCTCCCTGCGCGACGCTTCCAGTGCCGCCGACGCGGCGGCGGCATGCGATGCCATCGTCAACCTCGCCGGCGAACCCATCGCGCAGCGCTGGAATGCGACGATAAAACGACGCGTCGAAGAGAGTCGCGTTGACGCGCCGCGGCGTTTTCTCGAAGAGCTTTCACGGCGCTCTCGTCGCACCACGATCTATATTAGCGCCTCGGCTGTCGGATATTATGGTACGAGCGAGACGGAGACGTTCGTCGAGGACAGCCCCGCGGGGAACGGATTTCTCGCGCGCGTTTGCGCCGCTTGGGAGCAGACCGCGAGCCGCGCAGCCGGCCTCGGCATGCGGGTTGCGATCGTTCGAACCGGAATCGTGCTCGCGAAAGACGGTGGGGCGCTCGAAAAAATTCTGCCGCCGTTTCGCGCCGGGATCGGCGGCCGAATCGGCAGCGGACGTCAGTGGTTTTCTTGGGTGCACGTCGACGATCTCGTCGGAATCTACCTAACGGCGTTGGGCGGCGCCGAAGGCGGGCTAAACGCCTGCGCACCGAATCCCGTCACGAACGCCACGTTTACGCACGACCTCGGCGAAGCGCTGCACCGTCCGACCGTATTTCCGGTTCCCACGGTTGCGTTGCGCGTGCTGCTCGGGGAAGGCGCCGACATGTTGCTCGCCGGACAGCGCGTGCTGCCCCGCCGAACCCAGGAAATCGGCTATCGCTTCGAGTTCGCCGAGCTCAAAGGCGCGCTAGCGAATCTACTTTGAACTCGAGCGCCTCGAGATATTTTTCGGCGTCCATCGCCGCACGACAACCCGCACCCGCCGCGGTCACGGCCTGGCGATAGCGGAAGTCGTTGACGTCGCCGGCAACGAAAACGCCGTCGATGCGGGTCGAGGTGCCGTCCGGCGACATGATGTAGCCGCGTTCGTCTAGGTCCAGTTGGCCTTCGAAGACGGCGGTGTTGGGCGTGTGACCGATTGCCACGAAGAGCGCGTCGGCTTCGACCTCGCGCACCTTGCCGTCAACGAGATTCCTAAGACGCAAGCCGGTTACGTGCTTGTCGCCGTACACTTCCTCGGCCACGCTATTCCAGATCGTGTGAACCTTATCGTGCGAAAGCACGCGGTCGGCCATGATCTTGCTCGCGCGTAGCCGATCGCGGCGATGGATTATCGTGACGCTCCGTCCAAAGCGCGTCAAGAAAAGCGCCTCTTCTGCCGCCGAGTCGCCGCCGCCCGCGACGAAGATTCGTTTATCTCGAAAAAAGGCTCCGTCGCAGGTTGCGCAGCTCGAGACTCCGCGTCCACGTAGCCGCTCTTCTCCGGGGATATCCAGCCAGCGCGCGCTGGCGCCCGTGGCCACGATGACCGTTTCGGCCTCGTGTTGGGCGTCGGGCGTTCGCACGATCAGCGGGTGACTCGCAAAATCCACCGCGGTGACGTCGACGTTTTCGATGCGCGCGCCGAAGCGCTCGGCTTGTTCCCGAAAACGGATCATCAATTCGGGGCCCATGATTCCGTCGGGAAAGCCTGGGTAATTCTCGACGTCGGTGGTGAGCATCAGCTGTCCGCCGTAGAGCCCGCCGCCCAGCACAAGCGGTTTCAAATTCGCTCGCGCGGCATAGACTGCCGCCGTAAGGCCGGCCGGCCCTGACCCGATGACGATCACGCGTTCCATCCCAGGTCTCTTCGACTCCGTCGCCATCATCCCGGTTGCAGAATCTCGTTCGCGCCTCGTCGAACCGGGGGCGCATGAGGCATCAGGAGATACCGCTGGAGGACACCTTCGCCGACATTCTGCGCAAAGCGATGCGCGGCGTCGGCGTTACCGAGAATCAACTCGCGAGCGCCACCGGCATCCCCGCGCCTACGATCGGCGATTGGCTAAAGGAAAGGGGGGCTGCCGGCGACGCGCAGGCGCGCGAGCTTGCGACCGTCCTGCGTCTCGATGGGGGAAAGCTCGCCGACAGCGCCGCCCAACGCTGGTCGCCTCCGCACATCGAGCTTCCGGACGTACGCCGTCATCCGCAGGATCCGCAACCCAGCAATGGCTATGTTTTCTTTCTGCAGGGCGGCCGTCACGCAGCCCTCGTCGATCCCGCCGGTCTCCCTCAAAATCTATTGCGCGTGCTGCGCGACGGCGACTACCATCTGCAGTACGTGCTGATCACGCACAAGCACCCCGATCACTGCGATGCCACCGCGGATGTCGCGGCGGCCTTCCCGCAGGCGCGCATCGTCATGCATGCGCTGGACGTGCAAGCCATCGGTTCGCTCGCGCGTTCTGCGATGCTGCTCCGCGACGGCGAAACGCTTCCGTTCGGCGATGGCTCTTCAATTCGCATGCTGCACACACCCGGACATACCGATGGTTCGTCCTGTTACGTGTTCAAGGATGCGCTCTTCTCCGGAGATACGCTCTTCGCGGCCAGCGTCGGCGGCGCGTACGGCGACGCGAGCACCTACGGGGACATCCTCAACAGCGTGCGCAGCAAACTCTTCACCTTACCCGACGAAACGGTAGTAATGCCCGGCCACGGTCCGCCGACCACGATCGAGCTCGAAAAACAGCATAACCCGTTCTTTTAGTCTTGATAGAAGTAGGGATCGAGGACCGTCACCGGGGTCACGGCGTCGACGGGTATTCCGTTCTCCGTCGCGGCCTTCCGAATGGCTGCCTCGTCCGGGCCGTCGTAAATGCAGAAGGTCTTCTTCTTGTCGGCAGACACGTAGGAATGCACCCACGTGACGCCGTTGGTTGCGTTGCGTCCAACAACCGTAAGGCAGGCTTGCGCCCCGCTCGGGTTCGTTGGGATGTGAAGCCCCTCAGGGAAGCTTCGTTCGACCATGAATCGCGGCATGATTCCCCTCCCTTGTGCGTAAGAGCAGCGCACCACTATTCTGGCGCGAGGCGTTTAGTCCTCATCTCATATCGGCGGCGAAGACCCTACCTCGCGTCTAGTGCTGCGCCCAGGCCCAGCCCGTAATGACCCAACCGCCTGCGGCCTTCATCAGCGCCAACGTGAGGACCGAGCCGGACTCCTTCACCGGCTTTCCGTTCTGCTCGTAGTTAAAGCTCGCCGGATACACGACGTATGCGCGCGCGCCGGTCACGACGACGTGCCAGGGGGTCCCCAGGGTCACAGGCCCTGGCGTAATGCCATTTTTCTTGGAGTAAGCGGCAAATGCGCTCGCCCAATCGGCACACGCCGTCGGACCCTGCCACTCGTGCGGCGGGAAATCATCGATAACCGATGCCGGCGAAGCGCACGCGGCCACCCACGCCTTCATGTCGCCTCGGTTAAACGCTGCGAGGGCATGAGCGATTGTCGCCATAACGTCGCTCTTGTCCGATGCCGCGGCCTTCCCTGGCGCGCAGACGCACATCAATGCGGCGGTTAGGGCAACGATGACGAGTCGGTTCATCACAGCGTTCCTCCTTGGCGTCCCAATCCCAGAGCCGCCATGCGCCTTCCTGCTGGCCTGTCAACGGCCTCCACTCTCGAACCTCGATTCCAGGGAGAAAAAGCGCGGGGTTAAAACGCTTGCGGCAAAGGGGGAGAGATGCCGACCGTTCCCGATCCGGAGCTCGACAATCTGCGCCTAGCCTACGAGCGCACGACGCTGGCGTGGATGAGTACGTCGCTAGCGCTGATCGGCTTCGGGTTCACGATCGACAAGTTCTTCGAAGGCTTGCCCAGCCATGTGAGAGCAACGTTTTTCTTGAACCCCCGCTCGATCGGAATCACGATGATCGCGTTCGGGTTGCTCTCGCTCCTGCTGTCCCTCTACGAACTGCGACAGTTCCGGAAGACGTATCCGCAAGTCCCGCGCTCGACGGCCGGCTACGTTGTGGGGATGATTGCCATCCTGGGAATCATGGCGATAATCGCCGCGATCGTTAGTTAGCGACGCTGGCGCTAAGGTAGAAATTCGACGGCGCCGAAGTCGCCGGTTTCGATTGAGATCCGCCCCGATCGAATCGCGCCCGAGAACGTGGCGAAATCTCGCTCCACCTGATCGCCGTACGCCGTTGCGTATCGCGTGACGGCGCGGTCGAAACGATCGCTCGTGCCCAAATATCCGGCAATCGTGGCTGCGTCTCCGGACTTGGCGTGCGCTCGGGCCAATGCCCATCCACAGACGACGCCGTAGTCGATCAAGGTGCGCCGGCGAAACGTCGCGATGTCGACCGAGACCTTCATGTCGCGAAGCTGGCGCACGTAATAATCGTCGGATCCCGGAACCTCGGCCCAGCCGAGGAAGATATCGCTGGCGGCCTGCATCAACCGTTGACCGACTACGACTCGCTCGCCCTGGTGTGCGAAACCAGTCTTGCTCGTCGACGCCGATTCCAGCACCGAGCGACGAGCCTCTTTTGCCTGAAGGAATAGCGGGTCGGTGTCGTCGGCTAAAAAGAGCGCGATCGTGCAGCGAGTGCCGACGCTGCCCACACCGACGACCTTTATGGCGATGTCCTCGAACACGTAGCGGTCGAAAAGTTGTCTGCGATCTGCCGCTAGCGACGCGCGATAGCGCTCGAAGAATGCGTGAGTCATCGCTTCCCACTGCTTCACGTATTCGTGAAGGTGATAGACCAGCGGCGGGTTGTCGACGATCCTCGCGCGTCCGTCTTCCACCGCCGTGAGCTTCGGGAAAATGCTTTCGGACGTCCGCCCGCGAGCGAAGCGTTCGGCATCCTGCAAATCTCCTACGACGCCGGCATTTCTTTGGAAGAATGCGCTCAGATCCGCAAATCCGATTTGCGTGTACCAGACGTCGAGCGGAGATAGCTGCGCGTACTCGGACATCCTCATCCGGTAGGAGGCAACGGCCTCGCGCACGGCGTCGCGCGCGACGCATTCGGAGAAGTTGCGGCTCCGCGCCGCGAGAACGATGCTCACCGCCAGCCGTTTAAGGTCCCACTCCCACGGCCCCGGCAACGTTTCGTCGAAATCGTTGATGTCGAAGATCAGATTTCGCTCCGGCGTTGCGAAACCACCGAAATTCATGACGTGACAGTCGCCGCAAAGCTGAACGCTCACTCCGCTGACCGGCGAGTCGGCAAGATCTCGCGCTTGAACGATCGCCGAGCCCCTAAAGAATGCAAAGGCCGATTGCGCCATTCGCCCATACCGCACCGGGACCAGTCCCGCGATTCGGCCGACGTTGGATTCCTCAATGAGCGCCAGGGCGTCGTTTGAACTGTCGCGCGGATTCCAGGTCGCGTGATCCGATCGCGGACAAGCGCTCCGTAGCGCCCGGCCGCGTTCGTACTGTTGCGCCCGCGTCATCGCCAATCCGTCACCCCTAGGGGCGATACGCAGCCGGCACGGCGACCGATGCCCCGTCGCCGCCACTGATCGTTGCGCCGCTTTGTTTGGGTGCAGCCGTCGACTCGCGAATGAGCTCGAATTGCAGAACCGCTTGCCCGGACCGCGGCAGCTCGGCGTCGATGTGCTCCGGAGAGCAAAGCCTCGGCGTGCAAAAGGCGGCCAGCCAACCGGGTGCCACTCGCGAAGCTTTCAGGCGGATCATCGCGTTGGGTCTTCCGCTCACCTCGAGACGATACTTCGCGGCATCCGCGCTGGTGGCCTGAAGATCCGCACCGGTCCAGGGCTGGATCGCCAAATGCGTCGCGGGCTGTGCGAGCGCAAGCGTGATGGCGACGCTGAAAAGTATTTGCATCAAGTACGCAGTTTATACCCGATCGCGGTCATGCGCAACACCGTGCCGAGCGCGATGGCGGAAAGCAGCACGATCATCGCGATCGAGAACACCGGAGAAAGGAAACTTTCCCCCGTGTAGCTGCGGCGGAAAGCATCGATCGTGTAGAAAATCGGATTAAAAAGCTCGAACGTTCGCAGCGGCGGGGGAAGCATCTTTGCGTCGGTGAAGACGCCGCCCACGAAGGTGAGCGGCGTGATGACGAAAGTCGTCAAGATCGCGATGTGGTCGAACTTGTCGGCGACTAACCCGAAGATGAGCCCGAGTGCCGAGAACAGGATCGAAACGAGCGCGATAACGCAGAGATACAGCGCCCAATCGTGTGGAACGGTGTGGACGAGCAACACGCCCAGTAGCGTGATCAGCCCCGCAATGAGCAACGCTCGCGCCAAGCTTCCCAAGACGTATCCCGCAACGATCTCGGTCGCGGACATCGGCGCAATCAGCAACTCCTGTATCGAGTTCATAAAACGGCCCTGGAACAGCGAGCTCGAGCATTCCCCGTAAGAGGCGTCGATGACTTGCAGCATGATCAGGCCCGGAATGAGAAACTGCGCGTAGGTCACGCCCTGTATGCTTGGGATGCGGCTGCCGATCGCGACGCCAAAAACGAAAACGTAAAGGAGCGTCGTAATAATGGGCGGCCAGATCACCTGGTTGATGATCTTGAGGCTGCGAATGATCTCACGCTTGACCAGCGTCCAAAGACCAAAGCTATTAATTTCGCGTTAGCTCCAAAAAGACGTCCTGGAGAGATGCCCCGTCGGCGACCAGCTCTTCAGTCGGTTTCTCGGTGACGATCCGCCCGTGGCGAACGATCGCGATACGCCGGCAGAGTTCCTCGGCTTCCTCCAGGTAGTGGGTCGTTAAAAAAATCGTGAGCCCGTCACGGTTGAGCTCGCGCAGCCAGCGCCAGAGCTCGATGCGCAGCTCGACGTCGACGCCGGCCGTCGGTTCGTCCAAAATAAGCAGCCTCGGCTGGTGAATCAACGCGCGCGCCAGCGAGAGCCGGCGCTTCTGCCCTCCCGAAATCTTAGTGTATTCGAGATGGGAGTGCGACGTGAGGCCAAAACGATCCAGCAGCATATCGGCGCGTTCGGCAACATCCCTTCCGTGCAATCCGTAATATCCGGCGGCAAAGATCAGCACGTCGCGGATCGACAGATAACGATCGAAATTGTACTCCTGCGGTGAGAGCCCGATAAGCCGGCGGGCCTGGCGCCACTGCCGCTGATTGTCGTATCCGAAGATCCGGATGCTGCCGCCGCTCTTACGCGCCAGGCCGACGATCGCATTGATCGTCGTGGTCTTCCCGGCTCCATTGGGGCCGAGAAAACCAAAAAATTCACCAGCTCGAACGCGCAGCGATATCCCATCCACGGCCGTAAACGTGCCGTAGCGCTTCACCAGGTCGTCGACCTCTATCGCCGGAGTTAGGGCGTCTGTCGGGCTATGGAATGAAACTCTTTAATCCTTTGTACCGATAACGGCGCAGAGTGGCAATCAGCTCTGCACTCTCCGGAATCCCACAAGCCGCTAGTTGGGTTGCAACCCGTTTCGTGTCGAACGCGACTCGTCGATGCTTGACCTGCCAGCCGCCCTCGCGCTCGGTAAGAATCGCGTAGCACGCGCGTGGATCGCCGTCTTTCGGCAAGCCCGCCGAGGCGACGTTCACGAGCAGTTTCCCGCGCCACATCCGAACGTACGGCAGGTGAAGGTGGCCAAATGCGATCGCCGTTGCGGCCTCGTCCCCGATCAAGCGTTGTAAAACGGATTCGTCCGCATCCGGCCAGAGATGCTCGTCGTCCGTTTTGGGATTGGCGTGAACGATGAGCAGCTGGTTGTCGTCCTCGCCGATCCTCAGCGCAAAGGGCAAGGCTTGCAACCACGATCTCCAACGCTCCCCCAGCTCGTTGCGAGTCCAAGCAATTTGCGCGGTTTCAACCGGGCTAAAACGTTCCTCTGAGTCGGATTCGCCGAGATAGCGATCCGTGTTGCCTCGAACGCACGCAGCGCCGATTTCCTCCAATCGCTGAAGCACTTTCTTGGGCTTTGGCCCGTCCAGGCACAGGTCGCCCGCAACCACGATCCCCTCCGCACCCCCTTGCGAAGCTAGATCGGCTAAACAAGCGTCCAGTGCAAGGAGATTACCGTGAACGTCGGAGAGGACGGCGATTCGCGTCGCGGTCACCCGCGGCGCAGGGCGAGCGTCAACATCGACGGCGTGATGCCTACCTTGGCGAAATCGTAGAGGTCGATCGCTTCGACCGCAATGCGGGCGCGACGCATGATCGAAAAAGCCGTCCGATAGCGTATATCCGCGATCACGTGCATCTCGTCCAAGCAAAGCACGCCGGCGCCCAACTCCTCGCCTCGCTCCAAGACGACCGTTCGAAAGCCCGCGAACGCTCCGACGTCAACCTTGGCGGCTCCGATCACGACCGTATCGGGCGCAACCGCAGAAGCTACTGCGCGCAGCGCTACACCGGGGGCAAGGCGCACCTCGACAACCCGATATCCGTGGCTGCGCGCGAGCTCGGCGAAACCACGCCGGCCCAACTCATTTCCACGCGTGCCGGCTCCAACGAACGCCGTCTCGCCTACCAACATCACGTCGGTTCCGTCGAGCAGTCCAGGCGCCTCGATGTGGCCCGCAAGCGGCACGTCCAGCCTTGCGAACTGCGTCTCCATCCGATCCACCTCGGCCCGGCGCGACATCGCGGTGAGTCGCATCGAGGCGGCTCCGCCCGCAAACGCCACGGCCGCGTCGGCAGCGGCGACTTGGTAAGGTTCGTCTCCATGCGGCTCGAGTACGATCGTCTCAACTCCAAAGTACTCCAGCGTCTTGCGCAGCACGCCGTGCTGCTCGAGCGCTCGCTCGTAGACGGCTCCCGGCTCGCCGATGAGCGGACTGGCGTTCTCGATGCTCGCACCCGGCCTAACCAACACGGCGGCGCGCAGGCGCCCGGTCGGCGCGGTCACCAATTGCGGAGCGAAGCTCAACCCGTCGTGCGTCTTCATAGGCCCCTAGCCTGATACGGCTCCGGGGCGGGCGCACTCGTAAAGAAAGCACTCAGGTCGGAGGCCAAAAGGTCGTTCAGAGTCAGTGGCGGCAGGCCGAAAATCTCTTCTTCCGTCTTGACGATGCTCGCCGCACTCAGGTGCTCCGCGCCCACATAACCGCGCCGCGCCAACGGCGAAACGACAAGCGCGTAGCTCCGCATCGAATTTACGTGATCGACCGCCGAGGCCTCCAGTCCTTCGGGAACGATGAAAATCGCGGTCGAACTCCAATGCGGCGTGCGCGAGATATAATCGACGATCTTGCCCAACGCACGGTCGCCATCGTTTACGCTCGCCTGATCGGCCTGGGTCGGAAGCAGAACGTAAGTAAAGCTTGGCGCGCGGTCTGCCTGCACGTATCGCTGCATGTCGCGAACGAATTCGTCGGCGCGCGCCGCGTCCTCGACTTTCGGGTTCCATCCCGCGTATGCGAGATCTACATTCCCGTCGAGCGCCGCGAGTGCGGGCACGTTAAGGTGATACTGCGAGCCGTCGTATCCCGAGAGGCGCAAGAGCCCGCCGTAGTCGCGAAACGACAGCCCGGCCCGCGCGAAGGCATTGAAGAGGTAGCCCGTGCGATCGTAGTCTTCCGGATCGGCACCGCGGTCGTCCATCGGAGAGCGGCTCGTTCCCGCGGCGGAGGTCAGCTGTTGGTAGAGCGTGGCGTCGGACGCGGTGGCGAACTGTTTCGAGATGTCGAGATCCGCATCCGACGCGTAAAAGTTCTCGGCGAGCCCGTAGGAGCGCGCGAGCGCGTGAAGGTTAGGCGTAACGCTTTCGGGATATCGAAGCAGCGACGTATCGCCGCTGCCGTGCGGATTCCCCGAGTCGTCTTTGAGGTCGCCCAGCATGGCGTCGTAGCTTTGCGTCCCGACCGCGATGTAGACGACGTGATCGATTACTTCGCTACGCTTGTTGGAGCGCAGGGGCGGAATCACGGGATTGAACTCCGCGACGTGCGGCGTACGATTATAGCGAAGGGCAGCGAGCGTCGCCTTCACCAACGAGGTGTGCTTGAGATCGATTCGCTGGAGAACGCCCCAGCCGTCGACGCCCTTGCTGGCGACGACGTAGAGATAGCGCCCGTCGCTCGATAGCGCCATCGCGCTGGGATACCACGCGGTTGGAATGAGACCGTACCGATAGCGTGCCGGCTTGCGGGCATCGAGCACCGCGACGGCGTTGAGGCCGGCCAGCGCGACGTAGAGGCGGCTTCCGTCCGGACTGAGTTGTTCGGCCGTGGGCTCCGCGCCGTAGGGTGCGCCGGGATACAGGCGAAGGTCGAGCCCCCGCACGACGCGCGGCGCACCGCGCAGCGACACGACGGCGACGCGGTCGACGTTGGCGAGCGCGACGTACGCGAACGCCCCGTCTCTGCTCAAAGCCATGGCACCCGGCGCGGCGCCGCCGACGATTTGCGTACCGTCGGGAGCCGGGTCCATGGGGACGGTCGACGGATCCCCGATGAGGTTCTCTCCCGCAAGCGCGAACACGGTGAGCGAGGACGACCTCGCCGGATCGAACGCGGGTGCGCCGAATAGCGGCTGGCGCGCGGGAGGATCGATCGCGGTATAACTGGATAAGCCGCTGCCGGTTGCCAGAACGTCACGGCTTCCCGCCGCGACGTGAAACGGAAAGTCACCAACGGCAACGGAACGCTGGACGGTTCGCGTGGAGAGCTCGATTGGGATCACGGCATCGCCGAGATTATCTGCGACGTATGCGGTGCGGCCATCTGGCGAAATCGCAATGCCCGCCGGGAACGCGCGGCGGTTGTCGCTCATCGCCAAACGAATTGACTGCGCTTCGGGCGTAAGCTGACCGCTGCCGTCGAGATCGTAGACGCGCAGGAGGCCGGCGCCGCCATCGGAGGCGAGCACGATCGTGCGCGACGCGTCGTTCGGATCGCGGGCCGCGGCTACGCCCATGAAAAACGCAGCGGATGGATCGTGGTAGACGCTGGCGATTCTCATGCTTCGCGTGTCGACGACGGCCAGCGAGTAGCCGCGCACCAACGTTCCATCCGAGCCAAGCGTCATCGCCGAGGAGCCGTTTCCGTCGTTGGAGAGAATGGCGTATCGCCCATCCGGCGAAAGGGCCAGCCCCAATGGATTCGCGCCGACAAACAGGCTCACGCCTACCGGTGCCGCAATGCGGCCATTGGGAAGAATTGCGCTCGTAGGATGAATTCGATCGGCACCAGTCGGGCGGGCGCCGGCCGGCGCCGAATAGACGATTAGAGGAGTGGGGCGAACTCCGGCACCTAACAAGACGGCGCTGAAGAGCGCCGCTACACATAGTCTCAACGACACGGGAGGTATGGCATTACCATGAAGGACGCGCGTACCCTGCCAAATGGGCGAGACGGCGCTCGATGACCCGGCCTGCGCGCGTGCTCGCAGTCGCCACGGCGGTTCCGCCCTTCGTGCTTGGTCAAGCCGAAGTAATGCGGCGCATTGAACTCGCGCTTGGCCCGCGTTCCCGTGAAATCGTGCGCCTGCTACCGATGTTCGGCAACACGGGCATCGATCGCCGCTATTCCTGCGTTCCAATCGAATGGTACGAAGAGCTGCACGAGTGGCCCGAGCGCAACGGCGTTTATCTCGATTCGTCGCTCGCCTTGCTGGAATCGGCCACGCGCCTCGCGCTCCAACGTGCAGGGCGTCGTGCCGATGAGATCGACACAATCGTGGCAGTCTCGACCACCGGCATCGCGACGCCGAGCCTCGACGCGCTGCTCATGGAACGCATGGGGTTACGCCGAAACGTGCAGCGCTTGCCGATTTTCGGGCTTGGATGCGCCGGGGGCGTAATCGGTTTGTCGCGTGCCGCGGCGATGGCCCGCACTCGTCCCGACTCACTGGTGCTCTTCCTAGTCGTGGAGCTGTGCGCGCTCTGCTTCCGCCGGGACGATTTTTCGAAGAGCAACATCGTCGCGACTGCGCTCTTCGGCGATGGCGCGGCGGCAGCGCTGATCTCGTGTTCCGGCGAGTACGGAGCACGAATCGGCGGGGGAGGCGAATATACTTGGCCCGATTCGCTCGACGTAATGGGGTGGGACGTTACGGGTGACGGTCTCAAAGCGATCTTTTCGCGCGACATCCCCGAGCTCGTGACGACCAAGCTTCACGACGTTGCCGTCGCGTATCTCGCCGAGCACGGCTTGACCTTACGGGACATCGACTGCTTCGTCTGCCATCCGGGTGGGGCGAAAGTTCTCGACGCGCTCGAGGTCGCGTTCGAGTTGCAGCCGGGCGAGCTCGTGACGGCGCGGGACGTGCTGCGCGATTACGGCAACATGTCGGCAGCTACGGTGATGTTTGTTTTGGAGCGCACGATCGGGGACTCCAGGCCCTGGCGTCGCGCGCTCGTAAGCGCACTCGGGCCGGGATTCACCGCGGGGTTTACGCTGCTCGAAAACGATCGAGCGTGAGCGCTCTTTGGATCGTTCTAGCGCTCGTGGCCGTACAGCGCATCGCGGAGCTGGCATATTCGGCGCGCAATACGCGCCGTTTGCGCGCCCGCGGCGGCACGGAAGCGGGCGCCGTGCAGTATCCGTTCCTGGTGCTGCTGCACGGGACGTGGCTGATCAGCATGGTTGTTCTCATCCCTGCCTCCACGCAGCCCAACTGGTGGCTCCTGGGCGTTTACGCCGCGTTGCAACCGCTTCGCCTGTGGACGATCGTGACGCTAGGGCCGTATTGGACGACGCGCATCATCAGCGTGCCGGGCGCGCCGCTCGTTCGGGCTGGGCCGTACCGGTTCGTCCGCCATCCGAACTACGTCATCGTTTGTACCGAGATCGCGATATTGCCGTTGGCATTCGGAAACGTTGAAATTGCCATCGTGTTCTCGATTTTGAACGCATCGCTTTTGTCGTGGCGCATCCGCGTAGAAGAACGCACGCTCATCGCGCGGCGTAGTCGGCCCACTTGAGCAGCTTCGCGAAGGCCCGCCCAAGGCGCGCGACGCCCTCCGTCGCTTCTTCGATCGTCAGGTGCCCGAACGAAAGGCGTAGGGCCGGCGGCCCACTGCGCGTCGGATAAAAGGGCTCCGCCGGCATCACCAGCACGCCCTCGCGCGCGCAGGCATCGAACGCGGCTTGCGTTGAGATGCGCGGCGGCAGCGCGAGCCACACGTTTACGCCGGCGCCGGGCGAGCGCACTTCCGTCCACGTTGCCACGGCCGTCAGCGCTTCAACGAAGGCATCGCGCCGTTTGCTGTAAAGCGCACGCGTGGAGCGCAAATGGCGCCGATACGCGGGACTATCCATAAAGCGCCACAGCGCGCGTTGCGTCAGCGTCGAGGTAAAGACGTCCGCGCGGATTTTCGCCGCTTCGAGCACTTCGGCGACGCCGCCCTTGGCGTAGAGATAGCCGATCCGCAGCGCGGGAAAAATCGACTTGGAGATGCTCTCCATCAAGATCACGCGCCCGTCGGTGTCGTATGCGGCCAACGGCGGAGGGGCGGGCGCGTCGTAGGTCAGCTGCCAGCCGGTCTGATCTTCGAGGACTAGGACGTCGTAGCGCCGCGCCAGTGCGACGATCTGTTTGGCGCGACGCGCGGGCAACACGGCGCCCGTGGGGTTCTGAGCGATCGGATTCACGTAGAAAAGCCGCGGGCGATATTCGGAAAAAACGCGTTCCACGTCGTCGGGGCGCACACCGTCGTCGTCTCCGCGGACTTCGACGTACGTAACCCCCCGCGCATCGAATACGCCGAGGCTTCCCCAATAGGTCGGGCTTTCGCTCGCAACCACGCTGCGCTCGTCCAGGACGACCGATGCAACGATGTCCGCGGCCTGCTGCGCGCCGGAGCAAATGATGATGTCGCCGGAGTCCGCGCTGCATCCGCGCTGCCGTAGGAACGAGGCGAGCCTCGCGCACAGCTCCGGGTCGCCCGTAGACGAACGGTACTGCATGATCTCCGGGGGATCGTCCAACAACGTCCGGTGAAAGGCACGCGCGAAGTCGTGCAGCGGAAACGTCTCTGGCGCAGGATGGCCGGTCGCCAGCGAGATAGCCCCCGGCTCCGTCGCGCGCGTGAGGCGTTCCATGACGCCCTCCAAACGGGCGTCACGCACGAAGCGTCCGACGTCGGGTTCCCAGCGTCGCGCGAAGGGTTCGTTACGATCCGGCGCGGCTGCTACGTAAGTTCCTTTTCCGGGGCGCGCGGTCACGCGCCCGCGCGCCGCAAGAAGTTCGTACGCTTGCGAAACCGTGACTAACGCGCAACCCAGAGTGCGGGCGAGATCGCGCATGGCCGGCAGGCGATCGCCGGGCGCGACCAAATCCCGTTCGATCACCTCTACGATGCGGTCGGCGAGCTGCACGTAGAGCGGGCGCGGATCGCTCGGTTCGAGCTTCAACGATTTGAAAATTGCGCCGGATCGCTCAGACGCGCGCGCTGAGATCCTCCCCTTCGTTCTTTGAGGGCGTCCTGCGCGCAACCCCGTCTTCCGCTGCAGCTATCGCGACTGCCTTCGCTACGGCGTCCACAACGCGCGTATCGAAGACGCTCGGAATCACGTACTCAGGACTGCGTTCCGCTTCGGTCACGATCTCTGCGATTGCGTAGGCTGCCGCAAGTTTCATCCGGTCCGTAATGCGCCGCGCCCGTACGTCGAGCGCTCCCCGAAAGACCCCGGGAAATGCCAACAGGTTGTTGACCTGGTTAGGAAAGTCGGAACGCCCCGTGGCGATGACTGCCGCTACCGGGGATGCGACGTCGGGCATGATTTCGGGCGTCGGGTTGGCCATCGCAAACACTATCGGGTCGCGCGCCATCTTGGCGATGTGCTCGGCCTGCAAGATTCCGGGTGCGGAAACGCCGATGAATACGTCGACTCCCTCGAGCACCTCGTGAAGGGGCCCGCGGCGATTTTCCTTGTTGCAATGCTCCGCGAGCCATCTCCAGTGCGGATTCTCGTAGCGATCGGTACGATTGAGCGCACCGCCGCGATCGACCGGAATCACGTCGCCGACACCCGCACCGAGCAGCATCTTGATCGTCGCCGTTCCCGCGGCGCCGCTGCCGGACACGACGACTTGGAGATCCTCCAAACGCTTGCCCACGACGCGCGCGGCGTTGATCAACGCGGCCAGGATGACGATGGCCGTGCCGTGCTGATCGTCGTGCATGACCGGAATGTCGAGTGCCTCGATCAGGCGATCCTCGATCTCGAAGCATCGCGGCGAGCTGATATCTTCCAAGTTGATCCCGCCGAACACCGGCGCAATGTGCACGACGGTTTCGACGATCTTGTCGACATCTTTGGTGTCCAAGCATATCGGAAACGCGTCGATTTCGGCAAACTGCTTGAACAGCATCGCCTTGCCTTCCATGACCGGCAGCGCTCCCAGCGGGCCGATGTCGCCCAGCCCCAGTACCGCGGTGCCGTCGGTCACGACGGCAACCGTGTTACGCTTGATCGTCAGCTGGAAGGCTTTGGTCGGATCCGCCGCGATGGCCATTGAGACGCGGGCCACGCCCGGCGTGTAGACCGTCGAGAGATCTTGGCGGTTTTTCACCGCAGTCTTGGGATCGATCCGAATCTTTCCGCCGACGTGCGCCAGGAACGTGGAGTCGTTGGCAAAGACGATGCGCGCGCCCTCAATCGCTTCGACCGCTCGCCGCAAATCGTTGACCGCGGCGTCGGACGCGACGCCGACCGTGACGTCACGCACGACGCGGCCCTTGGCAACCGAGTGCATGTCCACCGCGCCGATCGTCCCACCCGCGTCTCCAATCGCGTTGGCGAGAACTCCAAAAGCCCCCGGCTCGTTCGGCATGTCGATGCGCAATACTAGGGTCAAGCTGATTGTGGGTTGCGCTATCATCTCATCATCAATTTCCGCTGACCGTCATCTCGGCGACGCGAAAAGACGGCGACGCGACCGATGCGTCGAAGCGCAAATCGTTTGCGACGGCGTCGACAGCCGCCAACATGTCGGCATACTGCCCGGCCACAGTGAATTCATCGATTGGATAGGCTAGTTCGCCGCCCTCGATGAAAAAACCGCGCGCCCCGCGGCTGTACGTTCCCGAAGCATGCTCGGTCGCAAAGCCGATGGTATCCATCACGAGGACGCCGAGCGGAGTTGCCGCGATCATCTCCTGAAGCGAGAGCGAGCCTGGTTCCAAATAAAAGTTGCTCGGCCCGACCCCGCCGCCCGTAGAGTTCCCGGTGCTGGCCACACCCAGCTTCCGAGCATAATACGTATCGTACAGGAACGTACGCAAGACGCCGCGCTCGAAAACCGGCGTGCGCCGCGTCGGGACGCCTTCCCCGTCGAAAGGGGCGCTCCCCAGACCGGCGGTTAATCTCCCGTCATCGATCACGGTTACCAGCGGACTGCCGATCGCGTTTCCGACGCCTCCGCTCAGCCACGAGTTTCCCACCGCGACGTTCGCGCCCGAAACGGCCGCGAAAACGTCGTCGAGAACCGACGCGGCGACGTCACGTTCGAAGATAACGGGCACGCGCATCGTCGGCGGCTTGCGAGCGCCGAAAAGTTCGACGGCGCGGCGCACCGCGGTCGTCGCCACGGATTCGAGCGTTTCTAGGTCGCGCAGATGACGCGCCGCGGTTCCGTAGTGGGCGATGCGCTTGACGCCCCCGTCGAGCGCAACTGGACCGGTGGACCGGCCGACGCGAGTCCAGGCGTATCCGGCCGCAAAACCATTCGAATTCGCAAGCGCGGTAACCGCAACCGACTCGGTATAGTGTGAACCGCTGGAATTCACTACCCGCGAGTCGGCTTCCCGGATGAGCCGCTCGAGCCGCAATGCCTCCTCGATTTTCTCGAGGCTGTCGCGCTGGGAGACCGCGTCGTCGCATAGGCTGAGGTTTTCCGTCGCGACGGAAACCTCGTCCGGCAAGCCGGCACATTCGTCGAACGCAACCAGCTCGGCTTGAGCAACCGCGCGCTTCACTGCCTCGCGAATCCCTTCCGCCGAAAAATCCGAAGTCGAAAGCGTGGCGCGGCGACCGTCGCGAAAGACGCGCAGCAGCAGGCCCTTGCCGGTGGATCCTTCCAGCCGCTCAACCGCGTCTTCGCGACCTTCGACGTGAAGGCGCCGCGCTACGGAAACGGCCGCTTCGGCGCTCTGCGCTCCGCAACCGCGCGCGACCTCTACCGCCTGGCGCGCAGCGTCGATCGCCGCCGCTTCATTCATGCTGCGTGCCTCCAACCGTGATGGACGAGATCTTGACCGTCGGCATCCCGACGCCAACCGGCACGTATTGTCCGCCCTTGCCGCAGGTATAGTGGCGCCGCGCCAAACGGCTATCGTTTCCGACGGCTACGACCTTCATCATCGCATCGGGTCCATTGCCCACGATCGTCGCGTTGCGCACCGGGGCCGTGATTTTGCCGTTCTCGACCAAATAACCCTCACCGACCATGAATACGAAGTCGCCTTTGCTGATCTCGACCTGTCCGCCGGCGAAAGATTTCGCATAAATGCCTCGTTGCGTCGACGAGAGTATTTCGTCAAAGTTCGCGTCGCCATCGGGCATGTACGTGTTGCACATGCGCGGCTGGGGCGAAAATCGAAAGGATTGGCGCCGGCCGCTGCCCGTGGATTCGACGCCCATCAAACGTGCATTGATCCGGTCCTGCATATATCCACGCAGCACGCCGTTTTCAACCAAGACTTTGTGCTGGCCAGGGACGCCCTCGTCGTCGACGTTAAGGCTGCCGCGCTCCTCCTCTAAATTTCCGTCGTCATAAATCGTTACGAGATCGCTGGCGACGCGTTCCCCGATTCGCCCGCTATACAGCGACGTTCCGCGCCGGTTGAAGTCGCTTTCCAGACCGTGCCCTACGGCCTCGTGCAACAAGACGCCGCCGCCGCCCGCGCCGACGATCATCTCCATCTCGCCGGCCGGCGCCGGCGAAGCCCCAAGATTGACGATCGCGATGCGTGCGGCATCGGACGCAAGCTCCTCCGGCGTCGCGCGATCGAAGTAGGCGATCGTCGTTCGCCCGCCATCGCCGACGTAGCCGGAGCCGCGTTCTTTCTTGTCGGTCGCGACGACCTGGATGCCCAGCGTTACGAGCGGGCGTCGATCGAAGACGAAGCGGCCCTCACTCGTCGCGATCCAAACTTCTTGCACGTCGTCCGTGAGCAACGCGTTAACGGCAACGACCTTGGCGTCATAACGCCGAGCCGTCGCATCGGCGCGCTCCAATAATGCGACGTACCGCTCGGGGTCTATCGAGTCTGACGGCTCACGGTGGTACAGCGAGGCAACGGGCTCGCGGCGGAGATCGCTCGTGCCCGCGTGTCCGGCCGGAGCGCTGCGCGCGATGAGCGATGCGGCTTCGGCGGCCTGCATCAGTGCTTCATCGCCCAGGTCGTCCGAATACGCGTAGCCGGCGGACTCTCCCACGACGACACGAACTCCGACGCCGAGCGCAACGCCGTACGACGCATCGTGTATGCGGCCGTCCTGTAATCGATATGAGAGCGTGTGGCGCCGCTCGCAGAAAACATCGGCGAAATCACCGCCGCGCTGGAGCGACCGGTGAATCAGCCGCGAGAGCAGCGCCTCGTCGAACACTAAAACTCGACCAAGCGATCGACGGCGCTAACGATTGCGGCGTCGGGATCGGCCGGTGATCCATCGATCGCAAACGCAAACGCGACCCGCCCATGGTGCAGCGTGTTCGCGTATCCCGCAAGCGCCGACACGTTCGATAGATGCCCGCTCTTTGCGCGCACTCGTCCGAGGGCGGTCGTGAAATCGTAGTCTTCCAGCGTCCCTTCACGCCCGCCTAACGGCAGGAGCAGATAGAGCGAGGGTTGCTTGTCGTAGAGCAGTCGCGCAAGCGTAATGGCGGCGACGCGATTATCTGCGGAGAGACCGCTGCCGTCGAAGAGGCGCAGGCCAGGCGTTGGGACGCCCAGCCGCTCTAAAAAGCGTTGTTCCGCATCGACGCCGCCTGTATCGTCCGGCGCGCCGGCGGCCTCTTCGCCTACGGTCCGCAACAACTGTTCCGCGTAGTGATTATCGGAAACGAACAGCATGTGCGCCTCGAGGGCTCCTAATGGCGCCGAGCGGTGATCCCACAGAACGACGCTAGCGAGCGGCGATCGCCCGACGCTCGGCGCCATCCCCGTCGCGATTCCGCGTGCGGCCAGCATCGCTCTCGTTTGCGTCGCCACGTAGGCCGCCACATTCTGCATTGGAGTCCACACTTTCTGTTCGACCCCATCGATCGTTTCCTGTGATTCGATCGTATTGCCGTCGAGCGAGATCGCGCTGACCGGAGCGGCATAATCTTGGCCGTTGTCGTCGCGGTCCCAATGCGGATTGAGTTCAGGGCCAGTCAGCGTGGTGGCGTCCACGATAACGCGGCCATCGATCCGCCTCAGGCCCGAACGCGCCAGGACGCCGATGCCGTTGCGAAGATCGGTGGTCTCCAAGGATGGATCGCCCGACCCTACGAGCCACAGATCACCGTCGAGCCGGCCGTCGTCGCCGATCCCTCCGCGCGCGGCAAATAACGTATGAAACCGATACGTGGCACCCAGCGCGTCGAGAGCGCTCGCCGCAACCACCAGCTTCTGCGTAGACGCCGCTGCGACGGCTCGCTCGGCGCGATCGTCAAATACGGTGCTGCCGTCGGCCGCAACGACCGCAAGACTCCAGGACGCAGCACCGGCGACCGCGGGAGAAAACGCGCCTCGCAGATCCCCCCATAATTTTTTGCGATCGCCTGCGCTCCACGACAGCGGTTGCGCTGCTTCAAAGCTACGTTTCGCTGAGGGGTTTCTCGATTTTCCGGCAACACAGGATGTGTTCTTCAAAGCTTGCTCTCCGGAAAATCGAGATGAGCGACCGCAGGCCAGGACGGCCGGAGGGAGCGCCCCCGAAGCGGAATGTAGCTTTGAAAGCAGCGCAAATACGCCTACCATCAGCAGCAGCGCGATCGCAAACGTCCGTCTTCGCTTACGGACGCGCGAACGCCGAGATCTGCTCCTGAATCCTGCGCTGCTGTTGACGTAACTCATCGATATCATCCCGCAGGCCGGTAACCTGCGTCGGGACCTTGGCGCCCTTTCGGATACGAATGGCGGCTTCCATCGCATCGCGCCGCAAACGTCCATCAAAGGCTTGCTCGGAGACACGGTCGAGCGCCGGGAGCAGCCGAACGTCGGCGAGGGTTTCGGCCGCCGCGACGGCGTCTAGGGCCACGAGAAAACTGTCGTCATCGAGCCGCTCCCGCAGTTCCTCGACGACGCGCGTGCGCTGGCCCTCCACGAGCGCGCCGATGCGGCCCAGCGCCGCTACGCCCGCCCGGCGCACAGCTTCGCCCTGCTCGGGGCGACACGAATCGAGAACGAGCGGGAGCGCTTGGTCGTCGGCCAGTTCGGCAAGACCCTGCACCGCGCCGGACTCGACGACTCCGTTCCACGACCGCTGTTTCGTCGCCGAGGCGAGTACGTCGAAGGCGCGAGCGTCACGAGTTTTCCCCAGAGCCGTGAGGGCCGCGGCGCGCACGAAATAGGAAGCGTGGTTTTGGGCGATCGGGATTAGCGCGCCCGCAACTTCGGGATCGCGAAAGTTGCCGAGCGCGGTCGCAGCGGCGCGTGCGACTTTCGGGTGGCGGTGCGAAAGCCCGTCGATCAACATCGAGCGCGCCCAAGCTGCCCGGGTCGCGCCGATGGCTGCCGCCGTCTCGGCCAGCACTCCCCAAAACGGCTCGTTTGCAAATGCGCTTTGCAGCGCTTCGCGCGCGATTCTGCCACCGTCCTTGGCCAACTCGCGCGCCGCGCGAATGCGGCCCACAACGTTCGAGTCGCTGCGCAAGGCCGCCGCAGCGAAGTCGACGCCGAGCGCATACGTGACGTCGGCCAAAAGAAAGGCGCCCGGGTCGAATCGCACGAGTTCCGGTGTGAAATCCAGCGGCACCGCAATGGTCTCGTGCTCTCGCTCGACGCGGGCGCGAACCGTTCGCTCCATGGAACCTTCCACCGGCGCGAAGCCGAGGTCGACGTCGAACTCGTAGGGTGGATGCTCCGCGTCGACGGTTTGCTTCTGATCGATGGTAACCGTGGCGACGTTGCGGTCAGGATCCCAGGCTGCGCGTATCTCGAGCTTTGGATGGCCCTCACGAAAAACCCATTGGGCGAAAAAGCCGCGCAAGTTACGACCCGTGGCTTCTTCAATCGCTCGCACGAGATCGATCGTCTCGACGCTTTTCTGCGCGTTCTGACCGACGTACTGGGCGATGGCGCGCCAAAAGCGCGCCTCTCCTAGCTCGCCGCGCAACATGTGAAGCACCGCCGCGCCCTTCTGATAGAGATGGCGGTCGAAGATCTCGATGGGATCTCGAAACGTATTGCAAACGATCGGCCGCTGGTACCGATCCGACCCTTCTTTCAGATACGCCGTCAGGCATTCGAAAATATCGTAGCAATACTCGTCGTAGCCAAGGTCGGCTTCGCGCCAAACCGCTTCCATAAAGGTAGCGAAACCCTCGTTGAGCCACGCGTGGGCCCAATCCCGGCACGTCAATAGATCGCCAAACCACTGATGAGCGAGCTCGTGTGAAACCAACGGATCGCTCGAAAAATCCAGGTGCGCCGTTTCGTCATGGAGCGTCCGATCAGTTTGCGTCGTCGCCGAGGTGTTCTCCATGCCGCCGAAGATGAAATCCGACACCGCAATCTGCGAATAGCGCGCGTACGGATACGGCGTACCGGTGCGTCGTTCGAAGAGCTCGAGCATTTTCGGCGTGGTGCCAAAGGCACGCTCGCCGTCCTTCTCACGCCCCGGCAGCACGTAATAGAAGACCGGAACACCGTTCTGGCCCGCGGCTCCGCTCGCGACTTCCACGAACGGCCCTGCGACCATAGTCATAAGATACGTGCTGTGCGGGACGTCCTGGCGATACCGGAAGATCGTGCGTCCGTCTTGGTCGCGGCGCTCCACCAGCTCGCCGTTGCCGAGCGCGAACATCCCCTCGGGTACGATGATGGTCGTCGATGTCGTCTGCTTTTCGTGCGGGTAGTCGAGGCACGGGAACCAATACCGCGCATATTGGTCCTGGCTTTGCGTCCACACGTGTTCGACCTTTTCGGGATGCGCTGCGGTGGGTTTGACAAAAAACAAGCCGTGCCGCGGCTTGGAGACGCGATACCGCACGGCAAACGTCGCCCGTTCCCTGGGCGCGATCGCGGGCTCGAATTCGATCTCCAATTTCCCTTGGCGCGGCGCAAACCGCAAATCGCGCGGCTTCCCCGATTCGCCGGAAAGCTGCTCGACGCGGGAAACCTCGAGATCCACGGCATCGAGGGTTAAGCGCGGCACGGGCTCGTCGAGCGCGCGCACGGTCATCGTGCAGACGCCGTCGAGCGATTGGTCAGCGAAGTTTGGCGTAAGGTGAAGATCGATGTGCTCGACCGCGACGAGTTTGTCCGGCCCATATTGAGGACGCGCGCCGGGCAGCGCGAAGGCCTGATGTTCGTCGGTGTCGTCGCGCATCGTGTCAGGCCGAGCTTACGAGCCGAACGTTTCTTAGTCCTGTGCCCCTCGCTCGGCGGCGCTTTGAAGGCCGCCCGCCACTTCGATCACTGCTCCGGTGACGAAATCACGCTCCGGAGCGACGAAAAACCGCACGATGTCGGCCACGTCTTCGAAACTGCCGATGCGCCCACGAGGATTGCGCGCCGCACGTTCGAGCGCGTGCGCGCGGCCGAGCGTCTTTTCGCGAATGTCGCCGGGGGACACGACGTTGACGGTGATGCCGTTGCTCGCCTCCTCGATGGCGAGACAGCGCGCAAACGCAACCAGTGCGCTTTTTGCCGGCTGATACAACGAGAAGCCGCGAAACGGGCGAGTGTCGCTGGATCCGATCATTCCGAAGAAGACGATGCGCCCAAAACGCGCGGCGCGCATTGCCGGCAGCGTCGCCTTCGCAGCCAAAACGGCGCTGCGTAAGTTGCCATCCAGCACTTCCCGGTAATCCTCGAGCGAGGCATTTGCAAAACGCTTGACGACGATCGGTCCGACGCCGTGCACCAACGTATCGAATGGACCGTACCTGGCTACCGCCTCGCCGAGCGCCCTTTCCACGACGTGAGGATCGTCCAGAAAATCGACCGCAATCGCGCCCGAGCCGGCGCCTGCGGCCTCAATGGCCCGTAGCGTCGTTTCCGGTGGCGTCGAGCGATAGGTGATCGCGACGAGCTCGAAGCCGTCGCGCGCGAGCGTTGGAGCGATGCCGGCGGCAAGACCACTGGCCGCTCCGGTGACCAGCGCGCGCCGATTCAGGCCGCTAGCCCCCGCGTACGACCACGGCGACCTCTTGGGCACCAAACGGCTCGCCTTCGGCTTTAACCGCGCGCCAATCGGCGCGGCGTTCGAGCCAACCAATCCACGTGTTGTAGATCAGTGGAACCAAAAATAGCGTCAAGATTAGCGAGCTTATGAGGCCGCCGATGATCACCGTACCCATCGCTTGGCGCCATTCGCCGCCCTCGGCGAAGCCGAGCGCGAGCGGCAACATGCCGAAGATCATCGCGCACGTCGTCATGAGAATCGGCCGAAAGCGCGTGCCTGCTGCCTGAATCACCGCGTCGCGAACCCGCATGCCTCGACGGCATAACGTGTTCGAATAATCGACGAGCAAAATCCCGTTTTTCGACACCAGCCCAAAGAGCATGATGATGCCGATCATCGAGATGATGTTCAGTGATTGGCCGGCATTCGGTTCGACGAGGTGCATGAACGAGAGCGCTACGAGCGCGCCGATGATGGCCAGCGGAACCGAGAACATGACGATCAGAGGCTCGAGGAAGGAGCCGTACAAAATGACCATCAGCATGTATACGAGCATGAACGATATGAGTAGCGCGATACCCATGTTGGCCATCGTCTCGTTCATGTATTGCGTGTCGCCCTGAGCCGTCAACTGCACGCCTTCGGGTAGGAAGCCCGGTTCGTGCAGCTTCTTCTCCAACGGCCCGGTCACGGCGCCCAGCGAATACCCGGGCAGCGTGTCGCCGTACACGTCGACGACGCGCTGGCGATTGAGCCGCTTGATTTGCAGCGGGGCCTTCGTCCACTGAAAGTTAGCGATGTCCGCAAGTGGAATCAGCGTTCCGTCCTGCGCACGAACCCGCACGTCTTGAAGCTGATCGACCGTGGTGCGGTCGGAGAGCGGGAACTGAACGCGCACGTCCACTAGGCCGTTCTCGGAGCGCACGCGAGTGGCGACGGCGCCGTCAATCGCGAAGCGCGCGGCATTGGCGGCGTCTGCCGGAGCGATGCCCAAAACCTCGGCCTTTTGCGGGTCGATGTTGACGTTGAGCCGCGGCGCGGCGGCTTCGTTGCTGGTTTGGACGTTGACGCTGCCCGGCGTGCTGCGCAGGAATTGCGCGACCTTCTCGGCCGCGGACGCAATTTCGCTTTCCGGCCCGGAGAGCGAATAGAAGATCGTCGCGCCCGAGCCGCCGCCGCTATCTCCCGAAACCTGGAAGTCGCCGCCTGGCGTGAGATACGACAGTTTGCGGATCGAGTCGATGATCTTATACGTATCGTGCCTGCGCTCGGGCAGGGTCTGGGCATCGAGCCGGGCGTAGTTATCGCCGATCGCGCTGCCCCAGCCTTGCGGCTTGCGGCCGACGGTGGAGCTCACCGATTTGATGCCGTCGATTTTCATGATGGCATCTTCGAGCTGCGTGACGTATTTTTCGGTCACGAGAATTGGCGTGCCGGGAGGATAGGTCACGGTCATGCTGATTTCGCCGGTTTGCACTTGAGGTACGAAGTCGAAGTTGATCGGACCCAAGAGCGGGAACAGCACCGCCAGCACGATCGGCAGGGCGAACGTCGCGAGGGTAAGGCGCCTCGAGCGGCCGGTCGCATAGAACCAGCGCAGCATGATCCGCGGGACGTTCCGGAGCATGTCGATGCCGCGTCGCAGCAACAGCGCGCCTCTGGAATGTCCGTTGGCTGACGGCGTCCAGCGGTAGTCGAGATTCTTCTCGGGGATCTTGCGGCGCAGCACAAAACCGACGGCATGCCAAGTCGCTGTCAGCGCCAGGATCAAGACGTCGATCGTAATCGTTGCCTTGCCCGCCCCGGCCGCTAGCGTGAGCGCGTTGATCAACAGCACTCCGCAGACGAAAACGACGAACAGGCCATGCCGCAACGCATACGGCAGCGCAACGCTCTTGTACCAGTTCAAAATCCGCTCGTATCGCTGCACGAACGCGTTGAGCAAGAGCACCGCAATCAGCATGATCGGGATGATGGCGCGCAGGTCCGCCAGCGGCCAAGGAATCACGAACGCGAGCAGTGCCGCGGCGAGGAGCGCGAGCTCGACCTTCCACGAGCCCAGCGCGACCATCCATTTCGGACGCGCCAACGAGCGTTCCCGCACGCTCCAGCGCGCGGCGAGCAGCGGCGTGAGCGTGAACGATACGAAGAGCGAGAAGAGCGTTGCGATGACGATCACCGCGCCGAACTCACGAAGGTAGGCGCCCACAATTCCCGGTAAGAAAGCGATCGGCAGGAAGACGACGACGTCGACCATCGTAATGGCGACCGCGGCGCCGCCGATCTCGCTGCGGCCGTTGATTGCCGCGTCCACCGGTTCTTCGCCGAGGTCTCGATGGCGTGTGATGTTTTCCAGCACGACAATCGAGTCGTCCACGAGAATGCCGATGATTAGCGAAAGTCCCATCAACGACATTGTGTCGAGGTGGAAGCCGAAGATGTTCATCAGCACGAACGTCGCCAAGATCGACGACGGAATCGCGATCATGATGACGATCGCATTGCGCCAGGCATGCAGGAAGAGCAGCATGACGATCATCGTGAGGGCGATGCCCTCGAGCAGCGACTGCCAGACGCCGTTGAGCGACTTGAGCGTATAGTCCGCCGGCGCGTCGATTTCGCTGAAGGTCAGGTCCGGAAACTGCGTCGCAATAGTTTTGAGATGCTCGCGCGCGACTTCCGTGGAGGTTATTTCGTCGGAGCTGATGCTGCGGCCGAGCTCGATATACACCCGCGGCTGCCCGTTGTAATGCGAGATCGACGTCGGCTCGATGTGGCTATCAAATGCGTAAGCCACGTCGCCAATCTTCATGTTCTTGTTCGAGCTGCCCGGAATTGGTAACGGAATCCCTAGCAGGTCACTCGCGCTGTTGATCTCGGCGTGGACGGAAACGCTTGTCTCCTGGGTCTTCTGACGCAAAATGCCGCCGGGGAGATTCGCGTTGTTGGTGGCCACGGCCGCGAATACGTCGCCCAGCGTGGCGTTAGCCCCGAGCAGCCGCTCGGGAATCGGCTCGACGTGGAACTCGCGATCGCTCGCCCCGCGGATGTCGACGGTCTGCACGTTGGGAATCGCCTTGAGGATCGGCTCGAGCCGATTGTTGGCGAAGTCCGCGAGCTGAGTCTGCGAGAGCGTCTTGGAACTGATGGCGAGATCCATCAGCGGTTGGGACGCGCCGTTCTTCTCGACGGTGGGCGGATCGAGATCGACCGGAAGGTAAACGCGCGCCGCGTCGACCGCGCTCTGCACGTTGATCGCGGCGATGTCAAGGTTGGTTCCGAGCTTGAACTGCACGATCAGCGTGGCGTTGCCTTCCTGGGCGGTCGCATTAAGCTGGTCGAGATTGTCGATCCCGTCGAGCTGATCTTCGATGGGCTTGACGATCAGCCGTTCCATCTCTTGCGGTGACGCACCGGGATAGGACGAGTAGACCACGACGATTGGAAAGTCGGTTCCAGGTGGATTAGAGCTGCGTCCGAGCTTCGTAAAAGCGATCGTGCCAAATATAGCGAGCGCGATGAACACCATCGCGGTGATCACCGGGCGGCTAATGGCGAAGCGCGTTAACCACACGATAACAACTCCATCGGCTCCATTCGTCTAGCTCTACGCCGCAAACCAGCCGACTGTTTCAAAATAATTCTCTGGTGACTAGCCGCTGGACCTGGCGCCGTGCCGGCCTGTCATCCTAAGGCCCTCCATCGGCTGGCGCTGACACGGGCCAGAGCTCGCTTTTGGTGCTAAAAACTTGCGCAAGACTGGACTCGAACCAGCACGAGATTGCCATTCCCCAGCCGCTCTCGCGGCCGGGGGCCCCATAGCTTCAAGAGCCGCTCCGCGCTAACGCGCTCCGCTGCGGGAGCAATCTCGTGCTCACGAAGCGATGGTGGTGCGCAAGACTGGACTCGAACCAGCACGAGATTGCTCCCGCTAGCCCCTCAAGCTAGTGCGTCTACCAATTCCGCCACTTGCGCACGGGGAAGCCTTTTGGCTCGCCATGCCGGTTCGGGGTGGGGCGTTGCGCCGCCCTGCTGGCCAGCAGGAGACCCCTCGGCGGGCTTGGCCGAGGCTAGAACTGCCGGAGGTAACACCTTATGCTCAAGTGCCGCGCTCAGCGATACCTACGGAAAAGTCTGGCTTTTGTGGGATCCCGTCGCCAACGCCGATCCTACTGGCATGCCGACGATCGCTGTCCTAAAATGAAGCGGCTTAAGCGCCCTTAACGCATGTTTGGGTCGAGCGCATCACGTAGGCCGTCGCCGATGTAGTTGATGGCGAGCACGGTCACGAGAATGCACAGCCCGGGGAAGACGGCAGCCCACCACGCGATCGACAGATTACTTTGGGCGTTAGCTAGCATATTGCCCCACGACGCAGTCGGGGGCTGGATGCCGAGCCCGAGAAATGAGAGGGTCGACTCTAAGATGATGACGTTGGCAACGTCGAGCGTCGCCTGAACGACGATCGGCGCAACGGCGTTGGGGAGGAGGTGGCGGAAAATGATCCGCGCATCGTTGTTGCCGATCGCCCGGGCCGCCTCGGCGAACTCGCGCTCTCGCAGACTCAAAAACGAGGCTCGCACCAACCGTGCGACGGGAGGCCAAGAGAGCGCGCCAATGATGATCACGATCACGCCGAAGCTCAAGGCCGCTTTGGTCGAGCTGGCCGCCACGATGGCGGTCAGAACCAGCAGCAGCGGCAGCAGCGGAATCGAGAGAAAGACGTCGGTCAGGCGCATCAGCGCGTAGTCGACCCAGCCTCCGTAGTACCCCGCGATCGCGCCCAGGGTCGCGCCGATCAGCACCTCCATGATCACCGCGAAAAGACCGACGGTCAACGAGATACGCGCTCCAAAGAGCAGCCTCGATAAGAGGTCGCGGCCAACCTCATCGGTGCCCAAGGCGTGCCCCCAGCACTGCGTTTTGTCTTCGAAGCAAGGCGGCAGCGGCGTACCGTTCCAGTGGGGCACCGCGGTCGTTCCGTTGTCGATGAAGTTCGGGTCGAATGGCGCGAGCTGTCCGGCGAACGCCGCCGCAAGCACCATCAGGCCGAGCACTATCAGTCCGGCGATCGCGAGCTTGTGGCGCCGCAGCCGCGTCCAGAAAGTGACCTTGGAATACTCGAGCTCTTCGACGATAGCGCGGGGCAGCGGGAGCGTCGGTACGGCCACGTTCGCTATCCTCTAGTCGTACTTCACGCGCGGATCGAGCCACGCGTAGACGACGTCGGCGAGCAGATTCGAAAAGACCACCAGAAATGCCACTAGGAGCAGATAGCCCATCAGCAGGGCCAAATCGCTCTGAGTGAGTGCGTTGTAAAAAAGCCGTCCCATGCCCGGCCAAGCAAAAATCGTTTCCGTAATGATCGCGCCGGCAATTAAACTGGGTAGCGAGAGCGCGGTCACCGTGACGACCGGGATGAGCGCGTTCTTGAGGCCGTGTTTGAACAAGATCGTCCGGAATGCAAGCCCCTTGGCCGCGGCGGTACGCATGTAGTCGGTGCCAAGCACTTCCAGCAGCGACGAGCGCATGAAGCGGCTGAACAGCGCGATATTGAGCAGCGAAAGGACCGCCGCCGGCAGAATCAGATGTTGCAGACGATCACCGAGATCGAACGTATCACTGCTAGATATGCCGGCCGACGGCAACTGGATTTGATAGCCGAACGGCAGCGGAATTCCATGCACGGCAAATGCAAGCTGCACCATGAGCGCAAACCAGAAGACTGGCATCGACTGCCCGAAGAACGCGACGGTCGTGATCGCGTAGTCGAGGACCGAATATCGGTAAACGGCCGAGACGATCCCGGCGGTGATGCCGATGGAAATCGCGATCACCAGCGATGCTCCCATCAACTCCAGCGTGGCGGGGAAGCGTTCGATGAGCGCTTGAAAGACCGGCTCCGAGTTGCTGGTGGAGTAGCCGAAGTCGCCGACCAAGACGTGCCCTAGCCACTTCAGATACTGGATGGGAACGGGTTGATCCATCCCTAAGTTGTGCCTGAGGCGCGCGATGTCGGCGGGAGTGATGTGCGGATTCTGGAGATAGGGCGCGAGAGGGCCGCCCGGCATGTTGTAAAGGATGCCGTACAAGATGACCGAGATGGCAAGCAGCAGCGGAATCGCTTGAAGCGTCCGGCGCACGACGTAGGTGAACAATTGTCGCGGGCGTTATTGGCCCTTACGCGGGCTCGCCCCTCGCTGCAGGCATCGGCAATCCAAGAAGCTTTCTGGCCTGGTCGGGCGTGGCGACGGCCCGGCCGGCCTCCGCCGCGACGCGTGCTACCCGCGCCACCAGCTCTTCGTTGCGCGCCAAGCGTCCTCGGCTGTAGAACAGATTATCTTCCAATCCGACGCGTACGTGGCCGCCCATCGCGATCGCGGCCATTGCCATGGGCAGCTGCTGGCGTCCGATTCCGGCCACCGACCAAGTGCAGCCCTCCGGCAAATCGTCCACGAGATCGCAAAGGTTTTGCACGGTAGCCTCGAGGCCGCCCGGAACGCCGAGCACCAAATCGACGTGCTGCGGAAGCGACAGAAGCCGTTCCCGGGCGAGGCGCCGCGCGTTGGCGATATGGCCCTTGTCGAAAATCTCGAGCTCCGGCCGCACCCCAAACTCGTTCATCTTCTTCAAGAGGCCGCGCATGATGGGAAAGCTGTTCTCAAAAATATCGTCGCCGAAATTCACGCTGCCGCAGGTGAGCGTCGCCATCTCCGGACGGAGCTCCAGGACTCCCGAGCGTTCTTGCAGCGTCATCCCGATTGCTCCGCCGGTAGAGAACTGCACGATGAGGTCGCTGTGCGCCCGGATCGCATCGTACGCCTGGCCGAATCGCTCGATGCTGTGCGTGTTGCTGCCGTCGTCGTTGCGGCAGTGCACGTGAATGATCGAAGCACCCGCCTCGCGCACCGCTCGCGCGGTTTCACCCAGAAGTTGCGGCGTATGGGGAAGATGCGGCGTTTGTTCGAGGCGCAGCTCGGCTCCGACCGGCGCACACGTGATTACGAGCGGTTCCATTCTTTCGGGTGAAGTTCGCACCGCGGTTCGCCCGCTCATTGCGACAACGCTCGATAGGCGCTCTCGACGAAGCGCCCGTCGATGCCGAGCAGCGCGGCCAACGCGATGGCGTCCCCCCGGGCGGAGTCCTCGCCGCTCACCTCGCCAACCCGGTAATCCATCGAGGCCGCAAGAGCCGCCAGCACCTCGCGAACGTCGCTCGTGGGCGAAGGCTCGGGAATTCCGCGCAATCCTCGCACCGCAAAGTGACGGGCACCTGCCGCCGCCGCCAGACCTTCCAAATGCGTCGCCAAAATTGCGCACGCATGCCGCTCGCGCAGGCGTGCGAGCAACGCCACGCACAACGCCTTCCCCTCGTGCGGCGTGGTCGTGCGCGCGAATTCGTCGACCAATATCAAGAGCCGCTCCGCGTTGCGCGAAAGGATCTCTTTGAGTATCAAGACTTCTTGGGCAAACGACGAGAGCAAGCCGCCGACGTGGGCTTCGCGCCCCATGCCGAGCCAGCCGATTTGGTCGAACAGCCCGATCCGCGCTCGTGCGGCCGGCACCGGCAAGCCGAACGCCGCGCACAGCGCGACGAAACCGCAGGTCAGTAAGCACACGCTCTTGCCGCCCATATTCGGGCCGGTCAGCACCGCGGCATCGTCCAATTCGAGATCCAGCGGCGTAAACTGCCGCCCGACCGAAGCGAGCTCCGATTCCAAAGGCAGAAAGCGCGCTTGCTCAAACGCAACCGCCGGCTCGTCGCTCACGGAGGCCGGGTGACAAGCATAGCGCTGTGCGAAGCGCGCGGCAGCCACCACTACGTCGCGCTGACCCAATGCGTTTGCCACGTCGAGAAGTTCGTGCGCGTTCTTCTGCACGAAGGCCGACAGGGTTTGACGCACGCATTCTTCCGCGTCTGCGACGGCAGCCGCAGCGGCGTCCCGGCGTTCGAGCGCGACCAAGCCGGCCTCACCATAGTCGAGCGTGCAGAGAAAATAGGCGGGTGCTTCACGCACGATTCGTATGCAATCGGGCAACGCACCGCGCAACTCCGCCCGCATCACGATGAACTCGTCGCCACCAAGGTCGTCGCGCCCCAGCTCGCGTGCCACGCGCTCCCTCTCACGGCCCCGCAGCGCCTCCAGCTCGGCTTGCGCGCGAGCCAAGCGCGAGCGCGCCGCCGCCAGCTCGGCATCGAAGGCGTCGGCGAGATAGAATTCGGGCTGCGCTTGTTGTCCGGTTGCCAGCGTTTCGCGAAGCGCGCGCACGGCTTCGTTCGAAAGCTTCTCTAGCCTTGATTTGCCGGCGGACAACTCATCGACACGATCGATCGTTTCGCAGAAGGCCCGAAGCTCGAAGAAGGACGGGTCGGAAAGGTGCTCGCCAAGCGACGCACGGGCGATTGCGCCGGCGGCGTCCGGCGTCTGGGCCAAAGCGCGCGCAATTGCAGCGAGAACTCCCGGATCGAAGCGCTGCGCCACTTCGGCAATCATATCCGCGCGAGATTGTGCGGCCGCCTCTTCCCCCGGCCGAAAAGCACGTTGCTCCTCGAAGCAGCGCTCGCCGTACGGTGAAACGGGCGCAACCGCTTCGACGAGCCAGTTTAGCGCAAGAACTTCCGCGCTCGCCTCGTCGAGCAGCTGCAGCGATTTCACGCCGCCTGCGCGCTGCGGTACACGTCGAAAGTCGGGAGCTTCGTCGCCCGTGCGACGGCGTTGGCGAACTGCACGGGCTCGAAGTTGCGTTCGAGTCCGATCGATGCAACGGTCGCGGCAACGACACGCAGCGGCCGGCGGCAGCGAATCCTTAGCTTTGCAAAAGCCTCTTGGGCAGATCTGCCGCTCATCGCAACCTGCGTCGGGTCACGCACGACGATCTGACGTGTCTCGCCGCACGCAACGAAGGCCGCCGCATCGGCCGCCGTTAGCGCACCGTCCACGTGAATCGCTTCGGCCTTCGATTCAAACGCAGGGATCCGCAATCGCGCCACCAGCGCTGCGATCTCGGCAACCGCCTCATCTTGGGTCGCGGCCGTCGCCGCGCCGGTGGCGACGACGATCGCGCCTTCGGAGCCGGCTAGTGCGGCGACCCGGTCCACCGCGCCGTCGACGATCCCGATCTCGCTTCGCGTTAAGAGCTCGTCGACGACTTCGCGCACGCCCGAGGCCGTCGGCGGTCCCACAAGCTCGTAGAACCCGCACGTCTGCACACGCGCGTAGAGCAGAGCGCCGGCAGCGCTTTCCAACGACGACAGCTGCAAGATTCCAACTGCCGGAGACGACGGCAGCAACGCACGAGCGGTCGCGAAGACCGTTTGCGGCCGCAGCCAGAGTCGTGGCTTTGCCGGCGCTCGGCTTTGCTGCGGCGCGTCGCGGCCGACGGACGCGAGACCGGTTCGGATACCGGCGCCGCAGGCGGCCTCGTAGACGGCCCGCAACGTCGTCGTTTTTCCGACGTCCCGCGCCGTCCCCACGACGAAGATCGTGCGCGCGCCGATCGATCGCGCGAGCTCTAAAATCTCCAGGCCGACTCGCACGGGGTTCACTTCAGCTAGCCGACGTGCAGAGCCTTGAGCACCGCGAACAGGACGCCGGTTAGGGCGAGTAACACGCCCCCGATGAAGGCCGCGTTTCGTTCGGCGTGTCGTCCGAGCCAACGCCCCAAGGTAAGGCCGAGCGTCGTGGACGCGACGTTCGTCGCTGCGATGATCACCAGCGAGATCGGCATCGGGACGCCGATGTAGAGAATCGAGAATCCGATTCCCAACGAGTCGAGGCTGATCGCGAGCGATGCCAGCAGCAAGCCGTGGCCGCGCGAGAGATCCAGTCGCGACGACTCGCTCATCCCGGTGCGGCTCTCGCGGATCATGTAGACGCCCAGGCCAAACAGCGCGGCGAAGCCGATATAGCCCGCGAAGTCGCCGATCAGTTTTCCAGCCAGCAACCCCAGCCCGGCGCCGATGATATTCATGCTGACTTCGGCGCAGGCGAACGCAATGCCGATGCGCACCTTGTGGTGCCTGCTGATGCCTCGGACGCCCACGCCGACGCCGACCGCGAAGACGTCCAATGCGAGCGCCAGCGCGACGATGAAAATTTTGAAGATGGCGCCGGTCATGGGCACGCTTTGCGCTAGACGTTGGTGAAGCTTCCTGCATGAGACGAGCGGCGCCCGGTCCGATCTTTCTTTTCGCGGCGCTTTTGCTGCTCGTCACGCTTGCGTATCCGGTCGCCTCGGTGGTCGCCGCGCTCCCGCCCGGGGAGGCGATCGCGACCTTCGCACGGATCGGCGGTGGGGCCCTACGCGTGTCGATCATCGCCTCGGCCGGCGCGACTTTTGCCGCAACGCTGCTCGGCGTCCCGGCCGGCTATTACCTTTCGCTCGAGTCCCCCCGCGTGCGCGGTGCGGCGCTGTTCTTGCTGGCGCTGCCGCTGGCGTTCCCCCCCGTGGCCTCGGGCTTGATGCTGATCTATGCGCTCGGAACGAACTCGCCGTTTGGGGCGTTGCTCTCCGCGCACGGCGTTACCGTGCCGGATTCCCTGCTCGGCGTCGGGGTCGCGGAGTTTTTCGTGTCCGGGTCGTTCGTCGCCATCGCAGCCACCGCGGCCTTCGCAACGATCGATTCGATGTACGGCGATGCTGCGCGTACGTTGGGCGCAAGCGAGTGGCGGATTTTCACGCGCATTGCCCTCCCAGCCGCCGCCGGCGGCATCGGCGCGGGAATCGCCTTTGCGTGGCTGCGCGCGATCGGTGAATACGGGGCGACCAGCATCGTAGCATTTCACCCCACGTCGCTGCCGGTCGCGCTCTACGTCGCACTTTCGGCGTCCGGCGTGCGTGAAGCGCTGGCCCTCTGCTACGGATTCGTCGTGCTCGCCGCTATCGTACTCGCGGTTGCCTGGATTCTTCGTCGCGGCGTCGTACACTAAGCCCGACTTGTTACAGAAGAACTTTTATTTTCTCGCTCGGCGTTTCGTAGCGGGTGAAACGATCGGTTCCGCGCTCGACGCCGTGCGCGAGCTCAACGGACGCGGCATGTCCGCGACCTTGGACTTCTTGGGCGAGGACGTGACCGAGCACGACGCAGCCCTGCGGACGCGGGAAGCCTACCTCGAGATGCTAGACGCCATCCGCGAAAGCGGCGTAGATTCCAACGTCTCCGTAAAGCTTACCGCGATCGGCTTGCTCGTGGACGAAGACTTTGCGTTCGAGAACCTCATGGCCATCGTGGGGCATGCGCGGGGCAACGCCGATCCATTCGTGCGCATCGATATGGAAGGATCGGGCCTCGTCGAGGCGACGCTTCGAATCCTCGAGCGAGCGTTCGCGGAGCAGCCCAACGTCGGGCCCGTCCTGCAAGCTTACTTGAAGCGAACGGCCGCGGACGTCGAGCGGACGATCCAACTCGGAGCGCGCGTTCGCCTCTGTAAGGGCGCCTACAACGAACCGCCCGAGATCGCCTACAAGCCCATGCCGCAGATTCGGGCGCGCTACCTCGATCTCGCGCGCGAGCTCTTGTCGCGAGGAAAATATCCGGGGATCGCGACCCACGATCGCCGCTTGATCGCGGCCGTCAAGCAGTTTGCTTCCAACGAGCGCATAGCGCGAGATCGCTTCGAGTTCCAGATGCTGTACGGATGCCGCCCCGGCGTACAGCGGCAGATCGTAGCCGAAGGATATCGTTTGCGCATCTACGTGCCGTTCGGCACTCATTGGGCGGGTTATTTCTTTCGCCGCGTCGTCGAGCGGCGCGAGAACGCGCTCTTCGCCCTATCGTCGATATTTTCGCGGTGAAGGATCCGAGCCGTCATTCAGCGCGTTGACCGGGCACGCGTTTGCGTGGATGGCGATACCGTCGGCGAGATCGCCGGCGGCCTGCTGGTTTTCGTTAGCGTCGGGATTGACGACGACGAAGGCGACGCGCGGATGATGGCCGAGAAGATCGCCGAGCTGCGAATCTTTCCAGACGATCGCGGATTGATGAACCGATCGATTCGGCAGGCTGGGGGAGCCGTGCTGCTCGTTTCGCAGTTCACCCTGCACGGCGACGTGCGCCGGGGGCGGCGCCCTTCGTTCGCGGCGGCGGCGAAGGAGCCGCAGGCGAGCGAACTCTACCGGCAGGTCGGCGCCGCGCTGGAAGCCCGCGGACTCGCCGTGGCGTATGGCCGGTTCGGCGCACGTATGGACGTGGAGTTGGTCAATACGGGGCCGGTAACGATCTTGCTCGACACCAAGCGCGCCTTCTAACCTCGAAGCGGGGCATGATAGCAAGCGAGCACTCGCCGCCTGGGTGCGGACTCTCATCCGGACTCAATTTTTCGCCCAAACTTTCAGGCCCCCACCCGCGTTGTAAGAGATGGATAGCAAAGCCGCCACATTTTTGGTGGCAGACAAGCATAGGTGAAAAGAATAATGCCAGGGACCACGGACGAGAACCGGCGCGGCGGCGGTGGGATGTCAGTGCGGGAAGCCGGCCAAAAAGGCGGCGAGACCGTAAAGCACAAGTACGGCGCGCAGTTCTATGAAGAGATCGGTCGTAAGGGCGGATTGGCAACCAAGCAAGCCCACGGCCACGAATTTTACGAACAGATCGGCAAAAAGGGTGGAAAGAAAGGCGGCGAAGCCACGCGGGACCGCTATGGCCCGAACTTCTACGAACGCATCGGACAAAAAGGTGGGCAAAAAGTCAAACAGCTCATCGAAGAAGGCAAGCGCGCCGCGATCGCACAGAAAAAGCGGGCCAGCTAACCTTCATCGGCTCTGGGCGAGCCTGAGCCTCTTTGGTTTCGCCCTCGTTACCATCGGAGTAGGCACTGCAGGGGCATATCCGATGCCCCCTACCCCAATGCCGAAACCGACTCCGAGCCCGTCAGCCCCAGCACCGGGGAACGTCCTGCCGTTCGACTCGACGTTGCTCTTCGTATTGGACGAACCGATCACGTCAAAAGGCGCCAAAGCCGGCCAACTGATTCGCGCGCACCTCAAGAGCGCGATCGTCGTGGCCGGCCGCGTCATCGCGCCGGCGGGAACGCCCGGGCAGATTCGAATCGTCGATTCATCGCCGTCCGAGATCACCGACGTCTACGGCTTTGTCGACATTTTCTTCGAGCCGCTGGCTTTGCCGGACGGACGCGTCTTGCCGTTGCGCGCTCCGGTCGCGCGGCTTTCCCCGAGCGTTTCCTCGGGCCATGAATCCACGGTGGGGGCCGAAGATACCGTCGGCGACATCGTCGTGCCGTACTACGTTCTCTGGCAAATTTTCCGCAAGGGAAAAAACTTCGTGTTGGGAGCCGGCTCGGAAATTCCGGCGCGGACCGAAGCCACGATCGCAGCGCAGGCCAACGGCACGATCGCGATCCTGACACCGCCGCCCTTGCCGCTGAGTTCCGGGACACCGAATTCGGCTTTCCCGATCATACCGCTGGCAACTCCGTTAGGCGGAACGCCCGAGCCCCGTCCCCTGCGTCCGACGCCTTCGCCGTTGCCGACACCCTCGCCGTTGCCGACACCCTCGCCGGCAAGCTCCTAGCCACGATGCTTTGGGGGCGAACTCCCCGAAGACGTGTAGCAGAAAGTGAGGGAACGGTCTTGTTCGTTCGCATAACCTGTGCGCTCGCGATTTTTACGCTGATGGCGATGCCCGGCTACGCCGCCACGCCTTCCCCAAAAGCAACGCTGCCCCCGAGGCCACAGGGCACGGAAGTGGCCTTTGTCGCGCAAATTCAGAAAGATCTGACGGCCCGCTTCCCGACGCCTCAGGACGCCGAGAACGCCGGATATTTCCGCTTCGGCAACGAGGATGAAGACGGCGCGATCAGTTACGCGAACCTGCATTGGCAAAGCGGCAGTCCCAAACAGCCCAGCCAGCTGTGGTACGACGTGCATGGGAACCTACTCGGGGCCGATTTTTCGGTGCTGCAAAGCAGTTCGCCCGAGCCGCCCGCGATCTGGGGTGTGGACTACCGGCGCTGGATCTCGTTTCGGGCGCACGTCCATTACATCTTAGCCGGGCCAAACGGCACCGAGACGTATGGCGCGACGAAAGTCAAGAAGTTCGCGGCCGCGGGCGGGAGCATCGACGATCCACAAGCGGCCACGTTGGTCAAGATGGGCGTGGTCAAGAACGCCGCCGACGTGAAGCGCGTCTTTCTCTTTCCGTCCATTTGGGATCTCATCGTATGGGTGAAAACGAATCCGCTGGGCGCGTTCGCCGACAAGAACCCGCTCGTGATTCCCAGCGCTAACGCCGACAAAGGGGACATGTAACCCCCACTGTCTTCCTGACAAAGCGATGCGAGGACCGCTATTTCTTCGTCGTGCAGTTGGCCTGCGCGGCGGAGTAGGCGATGTCGACCGCCTTGTCTTCGGAGGCGGAAATGGTGCCGCGCTGAGAGTTGAACTTCAAATAGCTTTTGACGTCCCGCATGTCGGCCGGCATCCGCATCTCTTCCGGATCGAAACCGCCGAGCGCGGGATGAACGCGCGATATTGGATATGTCAGCATCGCTTGGTACATGCCTTGAAGGTCGATCGCGAGCTGACGCTGCTTATCGTAGGCGGTCTGCAAGTCTTGCGCGGCCTCATGCACTTGCGCTACTGCTTGCGGATCGGTCGTCAGCCGGCTGCCGTCGCGTAGCTGGTTGATCTCTCGCTGGATCGCCGCGAGCGACTGGTTGAGCGTCGTTTCCTGTCGGCCAAGCACGTCGCGAACGTGCAAGAATTGCTGCTCGTAGTTGAGTTGGCTGAATAGCGTGTTGATGTCGTCGAGCTGGACGCTGACGCCGTCGAGCGTGCGATCGTTCGCGAGCATCGGAACGAGCGCTCCGTTGAAGTGATCGGCGAGCGAGTTACAGTAGGGCGACGAAACGACCGTAATGATCGTCTTGAGCGGCTGAGCGGTCGGCGACGGAGCGGGGATCACCACGGCGAGAAGCGCCGGCAAGAGTTTGAAAATCAACATGGCTGCCGTTAGGCGGAATTATTCGTTCGTCCAATAGTCTTTCAGCGCCTTGCCGCGCGACGGGTGGCGCAGCTTGCGCAGCGCTTTCGCTTCGATCTGACGTATCCGCTCGCGCGTCACGCCGAACTCTTGACCGACCTCCTCGAGCGTGCGCTGATGTCCGTCCTCGAGCCCAAAGCGCAAAACCAGCACTTTCCGCTCGCGCTCGGTGAGGTTTTGCAGCACGTCCTGCATTTTTTCTTTGAGCAGCATTACGGACGCCGCCTCGGCCGGCGCCACCGCTTCCTGATCTTCGATGAAGTCGCCCAGGTGCGAGTCTTCCTCTTCTCCGATGGGCGTTTCCAACGAGATCGGCTCCTGCGAGATTTTCATTACCTCGCGAACCTTTTCGGGCGTTAGCGCCATCGACTCGGCGATCTCTTCCACCGACGGCTCGCGGCCAAGCTCTTGCAAAAGCTGGCGCGATACTTTGATCAGGCGGTTGATCGTCTCGACCATGTGCACGGGAATCCGAATCGTACGAGCCTGATCGGCCAGCGCACGCGTGATGGCCTGGCGGATCCACCAGGTTGCGTACGTCGAGAATTTGTAGCCCTTGCGATAATCGAACTTCTCGACGGCACGGATCAAACCGAGGTTGCCTTCCTGTATCAGGTCGAGGAACAGCATCCCGCGCCCGACGTATTTCTTCGCAATTGAGACGACGAGCCGTAAATTTGCCTCCGTCAGTTGGCGCTTCGCCTCTTCGCCGATGTCGACGATCTTCCAATCGGCCGTGCCGTCGCGGCGCGATTCCAATTCGCCGGCCTCGATGCGCATAGCCAAAGACTTCTCCTGCTCCATCGAGAGCAGTGGAACACGTCCGATCTCCTTGAGATACATCCGAACGGGGTCGTCGAGCGAAAGACCGTCGGGGATCGTCTCCTCGACCTCTTCTTCTCGTTCCGCTTCGGGTTTCTCGTCTTTCTGCTCGTCGACGATCTCAATGCCGGCCGCGGTAATCTCTTCGAAGAACTCGTCGAGCTGTTCGGGGCTTACCTCATCCAGCACGTCGAACGTGCTGTTGATTTCCTCATAGGTTAGCGAGCCTTGCGCCTTGCCTCGAGCGAGGAGCTTCTTCTTGAGCTCGTCGAGCGTAGCCACAGGCGCCGGCTCAGCCACCGGCATTGCGCCCTTTTTCCGCGCCATCGTTTTCGTTTTCACCCCCTCTCTCACCAAACTTCTCTGTTTCCCATTTTCGCCATCAGCGCTTTAGCTTTGCTACGAGTGCTTCGAATTCTCCGCGCAGCTCCTCGGAGACCGCCTGGCCCCCGGCGAGCCGATCGTCGATGAGGTCGGAAAGCTCTCGATAACGCTGCCGCTCCTCTTCGAGTTGCAATCGTTCGACCACCCGCTCGAGATGCGCTCGCCGATCTTCCGAATCGCCGTACCGCACCGCCGAGCTGCGATCGCGCCGGCTCAACTCGGCCAGCACGTCAAGGCTAGCTTGGTCCTCCGCAAAAAGTCCGAAGATATCCGCGGTGGTCGGCAGCGGGCCGGAAGCCGCGAGGATCCTTTCGTAAATCCGACGGTACACCTCATTACGAAAGCGAGCCGCGGAGATGCGATGCCCGTACTCCGCCCCGAGCGCAGGTTCTTCGAGCAGAATGCTCAGGACCTCGCGCTCCAACGAGAACGGTTCCACCGATGTCTTGACGTGACGGCTTTCGGACAGCGGCACCCGCGCGCGAGGCGCGAAGTTTGCGCTGTCGGCAAGAAACCGGCTATTCCGAAGGTCGTCTACGTTCACCTGCAGGCGAGCCGCGACGTAGACGCGCCATCTGTCCCATTCCTCACGTGGCGCTAATCTGCGGATCAGGGTTTCCGCCTTCGGCGTGATCTTGGCCGGAGAATCGAATCCGGCACGCAGTTGCTCGATTGCGCCATCGATCTTGAACGCAACCGCCGGTTTCGCCTCGTCGAGAAGACGACGGAACTCCTGCGGTCCGCGGGAACGGACGAAGCTGTCCGGGTCTTCCCCCGCGGGCAGCATTACGATCCGCACCGACAACCCCGCGTGCTCGATTGCATTAGACGCCACGTCGACCGCTTTGGTTGCGGCGGCACTGCCGGCCGCGTCCCCGTCGAAGCAAAGGAAGACATACTCGGCATACTTTCGGAGCTCGGCCGCTTGCTCCGCCGTGAAGGACGTCCCCAGCGCCGCTACGGTGTTTTCGAAGCCGGCCTGATGAAGCGCGATGCAGTCGAGATAGCCTTCGACGACGATCAGCGTGCGGTCGCCCTGCGCAGCCCGGCGCGCCAGATTCAGTGCGTACAGGTGCCGCCCTTTGGTGTGAACCGGCGTGGTTGACGTGTTGAGGTACTTCGGCTCGGCCTCGCCGAGGGCGCGGCCGCCAAACGCGATCACTTCGCCGGTCGTCGAGTAGGTCGGGATCATGAGGCGATCGCGATAAAAATCGTAATAGCCGCGCTGACCACTTTTGACGAGACCGGCGCTGGCAGCGAGCGCGAGATCGAACCCATTGCGCCCCAGCTCGGCGGTGAGACTGCCCCAAGAATCCGGCGCGTACCCGAGACCGAATCGCTCGATCGTTTCGGACGAAAAGCCTCGCCGCTGACAGTAGGCTCGCGCCGCCGTACCGGCTTCCGCCGCCAACATGCGAGCGAAGTAGCCCGCCGCGACACGATTGGCTTCGTAGATCGCCTCCCGCTCGCTGCGCGCCCGGTTTTCGCGCGGGTTCTCCGGTTCGAGTTCGACACCGGCCTTCGCGGCGAGCATGCGCACCGCGTCGGCGAATCCCGCTTGTTCGAGTTTTTGCACGAACGTAATCACGTCCCCGCCCAACCCGCAGCCAAAGCACTTGAAGAAGCCGCGGTCGGGGTGAACGTGAAATGACGGCGTCTTCTCGGAATGAAACGGGCAGAGCCCGACGAGGTCGTTACCCCGCTTCTTGAGCGGAACGTACTGACCGATGAAGCTCGCGATATCGACGCGGTCGCGGATTTCGCGAAGCGTGCTTTGATCGTATCTCACTTTGCCTTCCGCGGGCGATTCTTCTTCGCGCGGCTCCGCTTCTCCGTCGGATTCGCCGCTCGCCACACGCAACGGAAAATGGCGGACACGAGCGAAATCGTCGTCGGTGAAGCGCATCTTCGATCCGATACATCACTTCATCGAGTTATCCACAGCGGAGGCTGAACTGCTCGACGTGCCGGTGATGCAGCGGCTGCGCCGTTTGCGCCAGCTCGGACTGGCGTTCCTGGCGTTTCCGTCGGCGGAGCATTCGCGCTTCAGCCACGCTCTGGGCGCGCTCGCCATGGGCACGAGGGCTTTCGATGAGTTGGCGCAGCGCACTCCCGGCTTTTTCGAAAACGCCAAGGACGCGGCGCACCAACGACGGCTCCTTCGAGCCGCGTTGCTGCTGCACGACGTAGGCCACGGGCCCTTTAGCCACTCGTGCGAAGCGGTACTCGGGGTTCGGCACGAAGCGCGCACGATGGAGCTGCTCGCCCTACCGCAGCTCGGCGAGCGAATCGCGGCTCTCGAGGTGGATGCAAACGACGTTCTCGGGCTGATCGTCGGCGATCCGCACAGCCGTTATCCGGCGTTGCGCGAGCTGGTCAGCGGCCCGAACCTCGATGCGGACCGAATGGACTACCTCCAGCGAGACGCCTACTTTACGGGCGTCGCTACGGGGCGCTACGATGCCGAACAGCTCGTCGCCTCGCTGCGCATTTTGCAGCGCGACGGGAGCTTCGTCATCGGGATCGACCGCCGTGGCATCGTGGCCCTCGAATCCTTCGTCATGGCTCGATACATGATGTTTGCGTCTGTATATTTCCATCATACGACGCGAATGTTCGAGCACATCTTGCATGAGGCGCTTCACGAACTGTGGCCGGACCCGCGCGTCTTGGATCCGATCGAGGAGTTCTTGCTCTGGGACGATTCTCACGTGATGGATACGCTGGCCGGCAAGCACAGCGCCGCCGGCGATGCGTTGCTCAACCGCAGGCGCGTGTACGCGCTCGCGATTGAGTTCAACGCCGAGCGAGACTTACGCGCGTTTGAGGCCTGCGAAGCGGCGCTATGCGAGCGCTTCGGCGGAACGAACGTCTGGGCGGACTCCCAATCGCAGCTTCTGCATCGGCTGCCGTTTGGAATCGGTCAGGAACAGACCATCTGGGTGGACCGTCCCGGCGGACCCGTAGATACTCGCCAAGCGTCCGACTTGATCGCTAAGCTCAGCGGAAAAGCGTATTGGCGCAAATTGTTCGTTCGCCGCAGCAACGTAGACGTGGGAGAGGCGCGCCGGATTTGTGCCGACGTGATCGCGTCAGGTTAACGTGCCGATTGCGGCCTGCGCAGCGGCGAGACGCGCGATCGGCACGCGATAGGGCGAGCACGAGACGTAGTCGAGACCCAGGCGTTCGCAGAACGCGACGCTGCTGGGCTCGCCGCCGTGCTCGCCGCAGATGCCGATTTTCAAGCCCTCGCGAACCGAACGGCCGAGCTTTACGGCTTGCTCCATCAGCGCGCCGACCCCGCGCCTGTCGAGGACTTGGAACGGATCTTCCTTTAGGACCCGCTTCTCGAGGTAGACCGGTATGAACGATGCTTCGGCGTCGTCACGGCTATAACCGTACGTCGTCTGGGTGAGGTCGTTCGTACCGAACGAAAAAAAATCGGCGCAGGCGGCGAGCTCGTCGGCGACCACGCAGGCACGCGGAAGCTCTATCATCGTGCCGATGCGGTACCCGAGCGTGGTTGCTCGCTCTTCCAGCACCTCGTCCGCGATGCGCTTGGCCGCATCGCGCGTCATCTGCATCTCTTCCTTGGTGCCGACGCCGGGGATCATGATCTCCGGCCGCGCATCAATACCTTGACGTTTGAGCTCGCAGGCGGCTTCGAAGATCGCGCGCACCTGCATCTCATAGATTTCCGGAAACAATATGCCGAGGCGACAGACGCGCAAGCCGAGCATCGGATTTTGCTCGTGAAGTTGCTGCACGCGCCGCAGCATCGCTTCCTTGGCACGATACTCCGGAGATTCCGTCCCGCTCGTGAGGCGCAACTCGGTCGTTTCAACCAGCAGCTGTTCCAACGACGGCAGAAACTCGTGCAAGGGTGGATCGAGCAAGCGGATCGTCACCGTCAAGCCCTTCATCGCCTTCAAAATTCCGGTGAAGTCTTCGCGCTGAAACGGTAAGAGCTTATCGAGGGCCTGCGAGCGCTCCGTGCGGCTCGTCGCCATGATCATCTGATGGACGATGGGCAGCCGTTCGGGCTGCATGAACATGTGCTCGGTGCGACACAAGCCGATGCCCTGCGCGCCCAGCTCCCGGGCCCTGACGGCATCTTCCGGCGTGTCGGCGTTGGCCCAGACTTCCATCCGTCGCAGCTCGTCGGCCCAAGATAGAAACGTGGCGAGCCACTCCGGCAGGCGGCTGGGCGGACGAATCAAATTAAGCTCCCCGAGGACGACGTTGCCGGTCGTGCCGTCAATCGTAATCCAATCCCCTTCGCTGAGCTCCTCGGCACCAACGCTGGCACGCTTTTTCGCGCGATCGATGCGCAGGACGTCGCAACCCACGACGCACGGCTTGCCCATCCCGCGTGCAACGACGGCTGCGTGGGACGTCGCACCGCCCTTCGCCGTGAGAATGCCCTCCGCCGCGATCATGCCGTGGACGTCGTCGGGATTCGTTTCGGTTCGCACCAAAATCGTTTTACGCCCCTCTTCCTTCCACGTCACGGCGTCTTCAGCGGAAAAGACGATCTGACCGGCGGCCGCGCCGGGTGAAGCGTTGAGGCCCTTGCAAACCACCCCGATTTTTTCGTTGGGATCGATGCGCGCGTGAAACAGCTGGTCTAGGGACTGCGCGTTGACCATGGCGACGGCGCGCCGCCGATCGATCAGCCCCTCGGCGACAAGGTCGAGCGCGATTCTCACGGCCGCCTCCGCGGTGCGCTTCGCGTTACGGGTCTGCAACATGAAAAGCTTGCCGCGCTCGATGGTAAATTCGAGATCTTGAACGTCTCGATAGTGACGTTCCAATCGCTGCGCGATCTGTTCGAACTGCGCGTACACTTCGGGCTGCCGCCGGGCCAGGTCGGTAATTTTTTCCGGGGTTCGAATGCCTGCGACGACGTCTTCACCTTGCGCGTTGTTTAAGTATTCCCCGAAGAGCGTACGCTCGCCGGTGTTCGGATTGCGCGTAAACGCAACGCCGGTGCCCGAATCCTCTCCCATGTTGCCGAAGACCATCTCCATCACGGTCACCGCAGTGCCCCAATCGTCCGGGATCCGGTTGTAGCGACGATAGTCCACCGCGCGCTTGGAGTTCCACGAGTCGAAAACCGCCTCGATGGCGCTGCGCAGTTGCTCGCGCACCTCTTGCGGAAACTCGCGACCGGTCTGCTCGCGCACGACCGCCTTGAACTTATCGCTCAGCGCCCTCCAGGAGGCGGCGTCGAGCTCGGCGTCGCTTTTTGCCCCCCGCGATTTTCGAGCCGCGTCGATCAGCTCTTCGAAACGCTCTTTTTCGATATCCAAAACGACGTTGGAAAACATCATGATGAATCGGCGATAAGCGTCCCACGCAAAGCGTTCGTTGCCGGTCAGTCGCGCGAGCGCCGCCACGGTTTCGTCGTTAAGCCCGAGATTCAGGATCGTGTCCATCATGCCGGGCATCGACACGCGAGCGCCGCTGCGCACGGAGACGAGCAAAGGGTTCTCGACCGACCCGAAGCGCTTTCCGGTGCGTTCCTCGAGGTCGCGCATCGCCGTGTCGATCTGCTCTTCCAAACCGTCCGGAAACGCGCGTCCTGCCTCGTAGAAGCGCAGGCACGCGTCGGTCGTGATGGTGAAGCCGGATGGCACGGGTAAGCCCGCGGCGCTCATCTCGGCCAGGCCGGCGCCCTTGCCCCCGAGGACATCGCGAATCGACGTACCGGAGGGCGGCCGCAGCGACTTGCCTTCCTCGAAAAAGTAAACGTACTTAGTTCCAACCTGCACGCTTTTCGCTCTCCTAGAGTCTCTCCTCGAGGTAAGTTTGCAGCGCGTCGCTGCCGACGCGATCCTGCTGCATCGAATCGCGAGATCGCACGGTCACGCTGCCGTCGTCCAGCGTTTCGTAGTCGATCGTGACGCACAACGGCGTGCCGATTTCGTCTTGACGGCGATAGAGCTGCCCGATATTTCCCTCATCATACTGCGTTCGATGCAAGGGACGCAGACCCGCCTCGAGGTTCCTCGCCCGCTCGACCAGCTCCGGCTTGTTGCGCGCGAGCGAAAAGACGGCGACTTGAACCGGCGCGAGTTGCGGGTGGAAACGCAGCACGCCGCGCTCGGTCTCTTTCCCGTTAGGATCGACGCTGCGTTCTCGTTCGTACGCGTCGACCATGAAGGTCAGCACGGTGCGATCTATTCCGGCCGAGCTTTCGATCAGCAACGGCGTGTAATGAGTCTTGGCGGCATCATCAAAGAACCGGAGATCCTTGCCGGAAAGCTGCATGTGGGCGTCCAGGTCGTAGGTGCCTCGGTGAGCGATCGATTCCAGCTCTCCCCAGCCCCACGGAAAGAGATACTCCACGTCAATTCCCGCTTTGGCGTAATGCGGGCGCTCCGCCTCGCTCAACTCGTAGAAGCGCAGGCGCTCGGACGAAATACCGTAGCTCGAATACCATGCCTTGCGCCGTTCTACCCACTCACGAAACGCTTCCATGTCTTTCCCGTCGTTGGGAACGAAATACTCGAGCTCGGCCTGTTCGAACTCGCGAAGCCGAAAAGTAAAATTGCCCGGTGTGATCTCGTTGCGAAACGACTTGCCGATCTGGGCCACGCCGAACGGAGGGCGCCTGCGCGCGCTTTGATAGATGTTTTTGAAGTTGACGAAGATGCCTTGAGCGGTCTCGGGCCGCAAATACGCGACCGACGACGTATCCTCCATCGGACCCACCGACGTGCGCATCATCAAATTGAAGTTGCGGGGCTCCGTAAAGGAGCCTTTTGTCCCGCAGTCGGGGCACTGCGAACGATCCCGAAGTTGATCCGCACGAAACCGGTGCTTGCAAACCTTGCAATCGATCATCACGTCGTGAAACGCATCCAGGTGACCCGACGCCTTCCAAACCAGCGGATGCATGACGATCGCCGAGTCGAACGCAACCACGTCGTCGCGCAGTTCGACCGTATCGCGCCACCATGCCCGCTTGACGTTGGCCTTCAGGACCGCCCCGAGCGGACCGTAATCCCAAAAGCCGTTGATTCCGCCGTAGATCTCGCTGGATTGAAAGATAAAGCCGCGGCGCTTGGCAAGCGCCGTGATGTCTTCCATGCTCGCGCGTTGAGCTGACGCCGCGGTTTCCATCGAGGCTCTAGATTTACCCGCGCGCGACGCGTCAACCTTTGCGCTTCTTTTCTCCCAGATATGCCGCCACAACGCGTTTTGGAGCGCGTGCCAGCCAGGCCTCGAGAATCACGTCCTTGAGTTCGTTGGTCGCGATCTTGTCCAGCCGTACCAGGATCGCGGGATAACCATCGAAATGCGGCGTCGTGAAGAAAACCTTTGGGTTGCTGGCGAGGAAGACTTCCTTCATCTCAAGGTCGGCGGTGCACACGCCCAAAATCGGCCCGATCGGCGCCTTATCGCCGAGCGCCGCAAGATCGGAGCGCCGCAAAGGCCGCTCCCACGTGAAGAATTTCTTATTGACGATCCAAGCGGGTTTACCACTAGAAGATGCCTCCTCGCTCGCGCCGGGCAGGGAGAGCGCGATTCGGCGCACGTCACGCCACGAAGCCACGAGTCAACTACCCCCAGAGTCGAGCATCCGCGACTGATCCTTGGGGTAGTCGCCTTGTGGGTGACCGTCGACCCAACGCTGCGCCCGCGCCGCCAGCCACTCAAAGTTCTCGAAGATAAACGGCCGATTCGTGCGGGCCGCCGCTATGATCCCGCTTAGCAGCCCCCAATAAAGGTTGACGTTGTACCACTCGGTCTGCAGATAGATTCGTTCGTCGATCAAGCCATTGCGAACGAACGACCCGATGTGATTGTAGATATCACATAAATACAGCTCCGGGTGTTCGCTACGATCGATCGGAATCTTGAGTAAGGTGGCGCGAAAGTTCTCGTCTTTCATACGCTCTGCAAGATCGTAGCGCACGTAGTTGATCAATTCGCGCACCGTGGGATCCACGAGCATGCCAAACGTACTTTGGAGGCCCGCAAGTTGATTGGAACGCCGAATGTGCCGCAGCTGTACGAACGCAGCGATCGCGGTCGCTGCGATGACAAAAAAAGTGCCGAACGAAGCGAGGGCGCTCCACGCCTCTAGTGTCATATAGCCTTAGGATGCGTTCCCGAACATTTTGCATCAAAGATTCCAAGTTTGCACCAGGCTGTCTGGGGCACGCCATATTTTCGCATGTCGTCCGTGCCCATCGCTCCACCATCGCTGCGGACCAGATGCCAACGATCCCCCCGCTTGAGGTAAAGAGACTCGCCTCCTCCACCGCCGTACCACTCACCGATTGCCCAATTGCCGGAAACGAGAACGTACGGTACAAGAGGACCACGCATCAAGACGCGCACATTTTCAACGTCCTCCCGGGGACCCGAATCCCTAAAATAGCCGTGGCACGGGCGGTCATCCTTGGGGCGCGGCATGCCGGCCATCAGCGCGGCATCAACGGTTCGCCCAAGCTCGTGTGCTTCTAGTCGGCATCGGAGGTCCACCACGTCCAGGGCCTGCCATCCGAATGAGAAATGCTCGACGAGGATCGGCTCATTGACGAGATCGCCTTCGATCCTTCCGCCGCTTGTTAACACCTCCGCATAGTGGCCAACGACGTTTACGCGCCTAACGACAGGCGGGTTCCTCGGCTCAGCATACAAGGCGAAGATAGCAGCGCTCTGCGGCGTCGCCGCGAAATTATAAAGCGCTACGATAGCCAGCGGCGTTGCGAACACATCGGTCCGTTATTGAACGCCGGCCGCGGCGTGGTGTACCTTAGGCTGAGTCGCTGCCCGAAGCTGGCCGCAGGCCGCAGCGATATCGCGGCCCATGTTCTGGCGTACGGTTACCGGCACTCCCGCCGCATCCAAAATCCCCGCGAACTCCCAGATTCGGGCCTCGGACGTCGAGACGAACGGCGCGTCGGGCGTCGAGTTGTACGGAATGAGATTCACGTGATACAGATGGCCCCGCATTAGCTTGGCCAGGGCCTGCGCGCATGCGCGATCGTCGTTGACGCCGGCCAGCATAACGTACTCGAAGAATACCTTGCGATGCGTCGCGGCGACATACCGTTCGCAGGCCCCCATGAGCTCCGAAAGCGGAAAGCGCCGATTGACCGGCATGAACCTCGACCGAAGCTCGTCGGTGGGCGCGTGCAGCGAAATCGCCAAGTTGACCTGCAGATGCTCTCCGGCGAAGCGATCGATCTTGTCCACGAGGCCGACCGTCGAAATCGTGATGTGCCGATGCCCGAGGCCGAAACCCTGGGGATCGTTGAGAAGCGCGACGGCGTCCATGACGGCTCCGTAGTTGTGGAAAGGCTCCCCCATGCCCATGAACACGACGTTGGTGATGCGCTTGCCTCGCGCGCGCAGCTGCCGCGCGAAGAACCAGGCTTGATCGAATATTTCGCCGGCGGTGAGGTTCCGGCTGAAGCCCGCCTGCCCCGTGGAACAGAACGCGCACGCGAAGGCGCAACCGGCTTGAGACGATATGCAGATCGTCGTCCGGTCGCCGCGGTGTTCCATTAGGACCGCCTCCACCTCCTTACCGTCGTGCAGGCGAAAGACTCCCTTCGTCGTTTGTCCGTCGGCGGAATGTTGCAGCGTCTCCGGCTCGATCGCGGTGAACGCAATGCCGCGCTGGGTAAGCTTAGCGCGCAGCTCTTTGGGCAGCGTCGTCATCTCGCTAACGTCCCCGAGCAGCTCTTTCGTCGCGGCGTGGTACAGTTGCCGAAGCCGGTACGGTTTTAGGCCGTAGGCTTCCACGAAATCATCCGCCCCGGAAAATCCGGCCCGCTTGACGATGTCGCGCAGCCATATCGATGCGGGCTGGCGAGTCATTCGAACAGGCCCGCCTGCGTGACTTCAACGGCCTCTATCTCGCGTTCCTGAGGCTGGTCAAGCTTGGCGCGCACGGCTTTTAAATCGTCCCAAACCATGCGCTTCACGCCTTCGATCTGGCCGCCGGTCTGGCGCAGAATGTATGCCGGGTGGAAGCTAACCATCAGCGGCGTCTCGCCCGGCCCGACGTACCAGCGGCCGCGCATTCGCGTAATTTGAAAATCGGCGCCGAGAAACCACTTCGCTGCCGGCGAGCCAAGCGCGAGAATGACTTCGGGCGCGATGATGTTGATTTGTTCTTCCAAAAAGGGCCGGCAGTTTTCCATCTCCTGCGCGTCGGGCGCACGATTGCGAGGACCGTTCGGGCCAGGCACGGTTGGCCGGCACTTGACGGTATTGCAGATGTAGACTTGTGCGCGCGGCAAGCCGATGGCCGCGAGCATCCGATCGAGGAGCTGGCCGGCGCGTCCCACGAACGGCCGTCCGAGCTCGTCTTCCGTTTCGCCCGGCCCTTCGCCGACGACCATCAGCCGTGCGAACGGATCTCCTTCGCCATAAACGTTCTTACGGCGTTCGTATCCGATCGTGCACTTTCGACACGCGTCGGCGGCGATCGCGGCGTCAGCCAGCAGCCGTTCGCGGGGGGATGCCTCGGGGCCGTTCACCGCTTCCGCTCCGCCTTGCTTACCGAAACTGCCTGGCCGAACGCCACGACCTCGCACGCGCCGTCGCTGCCTTCCGAAACGAAGAACTGCAGTCCGATGACGGCGTTGGCGCCCAGCGCGTCCGCCCGCTTACGCAACGCTTCAAGCGCCTCGTTACGCAGCTGCTCGGCATCGCTGAGAAACTCCGCGCTGGCTAAACCGATCAGCATTCCGAGGCTGCGAAAGGTCGAGCGCAGCCGATTTCGCGGTCTGCCCGCGCTGCCCGAGACGTATCCGAACGTCCGCGCGGTGCGGTAACCGTCGAGCTGGTCGAAGGTGACCACGTCGTCGATCACGCGGGGCGCGCTCGGGGAAAGCAGGCGAGTTTGAATTGCCGGTCGGAAAGAACGGGCATGCCGAAGGTTTCACCGTCGGTCCTGATCATCCGCCTCGATGGAATTGGCGATGCGCTCGCGCTTACACCGCTGATCGCTGCGCTGCACCGCCGTGCGATTCCCGTGGACATCGTCTTGCGGAAATCCAATGCCGGCATCTTCGCCTCACGCGCGGCACGGCAGGTCGTCACTGCGGACTTTCAGCTGCGCTCGACCGGGAAATCCAACCTCGCGCAAGTTGTCGCTCTGGGTCGAACTCTTCGCACGCAAGAGTATTCGCACGTTTTGGTCGCAACCGAGGATCCCACCGGCTATCGCCTCGCGCGCGCCGTTGCGGCACCCGTGCGGGTCGGTTTCACCAACGGCTGGGGCAAACCGCTCAAGACCCTCTGGTCGCGGGGCTTCCTCACCAAACGCGTGTTTCGCAGCGCCGGCTTGGATGCGCGAGCCCAGAACGAGTGCGAGGTGCTCTTTCGGCTCGCTGCGCCGCTGACCGGCGACGACAAACCTACCCGCGACGTGACGCAGCTGCGCCCGCTCGTGCTCGAGAGCGAGCCGGAGGCAGACGAACGCATCGCCGTGCAAATCACCGAAAAATGGAGGCAGCTGGGAATCGCAACCGGCGAGCTTGTTGAGCTCGTTCGGCGCCTCGCCGGAAGCGGTGAGCTGCATCTCGTGTCGGCGCAAACCGAAAGGCTTTTCGCCGAACCGATTGCGGACGCCACCGGTATGCGGGTGAGCTACTTCGGCGACCTCAGCGAATGGAAAGCCGCCATCGCCGCGGCGACGGCGCTCGTTGCGCCGGACTCCGGAGCGATACACGTTGCCGGCATGACCGGCACGCCGGTCGCGGCGGTCTTTCCGGCTGGGCGAACGTACGCGCTGCAGGCCGCGCGCTGGGCCCCTTGGGCCGCACCTCACCGCATCGTGGACTCGCGCGAAGGCTGGCCGCTCCGCACTGCGGACGCAGTGGTGAATCTGCTTTCGATCACTTAAAGGCAGCGACTCGTTTAAAGGCAGCGACTCGTTCGTCGAAAGAGCTCGATGCCGCCGGAACGTGCGACTTCGGTATAGCGCGCATTTTCCAATAAGCGCTGGAAAGTGTCACCGTATTCCTGCAATCGCGCCGAGTCGGGAAAATCGTTATCGATGAGGACGAAGCACGCGCGCGTCTCAGTTTGGCGCGATTCGGGGAGCAGGCGCGCGTAGGGATCGATCAGCGCGAGGTGCGTGTACGCCTCTTCTTGCGTAGCAACGCTCGCTTCCGATGGCAGCGTCTGCAAGAATTCGTCGAGTGCGACGTCGCGCGACTCGACCGCTCGTAGATTGATGCCGGGATGGAGCGGGTCGGCTACGGCAAACTCCAGCAAGCTCAACGCGACGCAGACCCCAAGCGTAATGCGAGCGCGCCGCGGCTCAAACTCCCTCACGGCAAAAGCGAAAGCCGCGAGCACGTAGCCAATCCACGCACCGGCGTAATGGGTGCCCAGCGTGAACGTCGTCGGCATTCGCGAAAAAACGACTTCTGCGAGCGGCGCGACGGCCAGCCAGAATATCCGCGTGCGCAGCGGGAGAAAGAGCAGGGGCACGAAGATCAGCAACAAGAAGCCCAAGCGCGCCGCAACGCCCCCCAGAATCGTGGTGGCATCGGCGGCGGTCCAAGCGTAAAAACGTTCCGGTTGCCAGGCGATTCGTGCCGTTGCGGCTGCATGCGGTTGGATGAATCCAAAGAACAAAATCAAGAGCAGTGCGCTGAGCGCCGCAATCGCGGCAGCCACGCGACCCGCTTTCGTGCCGCGGAAATGCCACGCCCCAAGTGCGCCGCCGATTGCCAGAAAGACCGCTTGATCTTCTTTGATGCATAACGTGACGATAGCGCCGGCGATCGTCCAGAGCATCAACCGCGCATCGAAGGCGTAGAGAGTCCACGCGACGGCAGCCGGGGCGAACCCGTTTTCGTGAAAGTCTCCGAAGACCAGTCCCGCCAATGGCGGATAGAGCCATGTAACCAGAGCCGCAAGCCGCGCCGCACCGGCGTCGCCGCGGGCGCGCACCAGGGCGTAGATCGGCGGCGCGACTAGGGCTCCGGCAATCGCTTGAAGAGCGATCAGGGTGAGCGGCGAATGCGCCAGCGCAACGGCAACGCCGATCGGATAGAGAATCGGAGAAAAATGAAAGGCCCAGTGACTGCCCTCGATCGGGTTACAGAAGCAGCCGAACGCGCTAGCGATCGTCTGGCTAAAAATTCCAAAGTCGACGAGGTTGCGGTGAACCGCGTACTTCGCCCAGCCGAGCAACGTAAAAAGCAGGGCGTATAGTAGGCATCCTAACCACAGAACCCGGTCGCGCACGCGCTACGAGGAGAGCAGCGCGCGACGTTGCTGCAAGTACGGCCAGACGAATCTGTCGATGCCGCCGTCGAGAACGTCGGCGACGTTGCCCGTCTCGACATCGGTGCGATGGTCTTTCACGAGCTGATACGGCTGCAACACGTACGAGCGTATTTGAGATCCCCATTCGTTGGCTTGGCGTTCGCCGCGAAGGTCCTCGAGCTTTCGATCACGCTCTTCAGCCGCGCGAACCACGAGTTTCGCGCGCAGAATGCCCATGGCAACGTCGCGATTCTGCGCCTGCGAGCGCTCTTGCTGCGACGTTACGATGATACCGCTGGGCTCGTGAATCACCCGAACGGCGGATTCGGTTTTGTTGACGTATTGGCCACCGGCGCCGCCCGATTTGAAGGTCTCTACGCGCAAGTCTTCCGGTTTAATCTCCACATTGAGCCCTTCGCCGGCGCGCACTTCCGGGATCACGTCGACTGCGGCAAACGACGTGTGCCGGCGGTGTGCCGCGTCAAAAGGCGAGAGTCGAACCAAGCGGTGGACGCCGCGCTCGCTCTCGAGCATGCCGTACGCGTTGCGTCCGCGCACGAAAAACGTGATCGATTTGAGGCCCGCTTCTTCGGCAGGCGATTCGTCCACAATCTGTGTGGGAAACCTCTTTGATTCGGCCCAGCGCAAATACATGCGCGCGAGCATCTGCGCCCAATCGGCGGCGTCGACGCCGCCCGCGCCCGCGAAAACGCTGACGATTGCATCGTGGGAGTCGAACTCGCCGCTGAAACTAGCCGCCATTTCGAGGGTCTCGATGGACTCCGCCGCGGATTCGACGCTGCGCTCGGCTTCGCCCTCGGCCGCCGGATCGTCGGCGAAGAGCTCGAGGAGCTCACGCGCGTCTCGCAAGGCGGTTGCGATCCGATCCACCGCTTCCACCCGCTCGCGAAGCTCGGCCAGTTCCTTCATCACCCGCTGGGCCGCCTCGGGCTCGCTCCAGAACGCTTCCGCGCGGGAACGCTCGTCGAGTTCGGCTATGCGGCGGCGCGTGGATGCGTCGTCAAAGACGCTCCTTGAGCGCGTTGAGGCGTTCCGCGAGGCGCGCGATGCTGGTAAGTTGCGAGTCGCTCATGTTCGTTGCGTTTGCCTTTTTCTATCGCTGCGCGGCTCCCCTTGTCGGCCAACGTGCCCGTCGTGATCGATGCGCACCTATTACGACGGAGGTTCAGCATGTACGTTCAACCGCTCGACGGCCCACTCGGGCCGAACTCGCTTTCCGCGCCGAATGGAATCGCCCAGGGTGAGGGCGCGCTCTCGCAGGGAACGCTGGCCCCGGCCGCGGGCGACAATATTTCCCGCTTCGTTCCACCCTGGTTCAACAACGGAACTGCCGCGGCCACGCCTTACGCCGACGGCTACGGCAACTCCGGATCCCTGCAGGGGATGTTCGGACCGTTGATGGGCGTTTTGCAGCAGCTCATGCAGATGCTGCAGTCTTTGATGGGATATGGCTGCAACGCTCCCTACAGCGGCGGCAACTGTCCTCCCGGCGGCAACGAACGGTACTTCCAAAACGCTACCGGAGCCAGCGACGGCGATCCTCACCTCTCGTTCAACGGCGCGAAATGGAATAACATGACGTCGCAGCCCGACCTGCTCAATTCGAACTCGTTTGCAGGCGGCTTTCAGATTTCCACGCAGGTCACGCCGCCCAACGGCAGGGGCGTGACGTGGAACCAATCTGCAACGGTCTCGTTGAATAACGGCTCAACAACGATCGGCATGAACAACAAAGGAGAGCCGTCCATCACGAGCAACGGTCAATCCGTCTCGATCGCTCGTGGTCAGACTTTGCAGCTCGGCGACGGCGCGTCGGTCACGTACGAACAAAATGGCTCGCTTCAAGTCTGCGCCCAAAACGGCGCGGGCGGGCGAATCGACACGACGCTTTCGCCACACGGAAACGGCGTCAACGTGGACGTCACGGCCCACGACGTCGATCTCGGAGGCGCCTTGGTCAACGGCTTCGAGCGGCAACGGGATCCCGATCCGCAACCCGTTTCCGGTCCGATCATCTCCAATCCGATTTCCGGTCCGATCGTCTCCAATCCGATTTCCGCGCCGATCGTGTCCAACCCGATTATCGCGCCCTATCCGGCGCAGTCGGTCGACCCGCAGCAACCCGGCGTATATAAACCCGGCGCATATAACGGTACCTAATTGCTCTTCTGAGGAAGCGAGCGCGAGTTTCCCTCCGGCTAAAATCTCAGCATACGCACAGGGAAGGCTTCCCCTCTGACGGAATGGGGCGGCTTTCCCTGCTAGGTTCCCTCTAGCTACTCCATTTACGAGAGGTTGATTGCGTATGTATAAGCGCTCGCGGCTTGTCGGCATCTTAGGATGCGCGGCAGCGCTCGCAATGGTAGGCTGCGCGAATAATTCCGGCGTCACGCCCTTGACCGGTGCGACGACGCAACAGCAAGCGCAGAGAGCCGTTCCCCAGGGTCTGGGATGGATCGAAAAGGACGGCGTTCTCTACCACGTTCCCCACTATATGGCCACCGTTAAAGCGGCCAGCAAGGTGAGACCAGCCATCCTTCTATCGTACGGCAACGGTCCGGTACTCGTGAAGCCCAAGATGTATCTTATCTTCTGGGGCTACAACACGTACGGCGATGCGGACGGCGTGAAACCGCTGCTCACGAATTACTCGCACGTGATCGGGCATAGCCACCTCAATAATATCTATACCCAATACTACATGAAAGTCGGCAGCGTCACCACGTACATCAAAAACCCGCGCAACCAAAAGGGTGGGATCTGGGAAGACGACGTGAACCCGGTCCCGACCAACCCGACCGACGCGCAGGTTGCCGCCGAGGCGCTCAACGGCGTCGCGCATTTTGGATACGACCCCAACGGCTCTTACGTTGTCGCAACACCGCACGGTCACAGCAGTGCCGGCTTCGGCACGTCGTACTGTGCCTATCACAGCGCAACCGTCAGCAACGGCAAAGTCGTTTCATACACGAATCTCCCGTACATGCCTGACGCCGGCGCAAACTGTGGCGCAAACTTCATCACTCCGCCGTCCGATGAAAGTGGAACGGACGAAGGCGTGACGATTGTGGAAGGCCATGAATACGGCGAATCCGTTACCGATCCGAATCCGTTCAGCGGTTGGAACAGTCCGCAAGGTGAAATCGGCGACCTCTGCGCGTGGACGAACGTCCTGAACGATCCGTTCCGCAGCAAGCTGTACTCTTCGCAACCGATGTTCAGCAACGCCACCCAATCCTGCGTGCACACCTACCCGTAGGACCTAAACGCCGCAAGGCGATCGCAGGAGACCAACTCGAAGGGCCGCTAGAATCTAGCGGCCCTTCATCGTTCTCTCATCGCCTTGCGGTTAAGAAGCGCCGAGCTTGGGGAACAATGGTCGGCGAGGTATGAATATGCACGATGATCGAACCGTAGTTGTTAAAGGGGATTCCGCGGGGCCGATTGCCTGGGTCGCGGGAGTCGTCATCGTCGTTGCCGCGGTCTTGTTCGTCTTGTTCTATTGGCATCCGTGGAACACGACGTCAACAACCAACAGCACGACGACGATCACCCAACCCGGGAGCGGAACCAGCGGAACGCAGAAAAGTAACTCTTCGTCGACCACTAACACCCAGCCGTGAAGCGCTGACGCGCATTACCTGCGCGTCTTGACGGGTCCAGGCAGGCCGAAGGCGCGTTCCAGAATGGGCGCGCCTTTCCGCCATGGGCATTCTCTGAGGACTCGATAGTCTAACGCCGAAGGCCGCCAGCGTGACCGGGACGATGAGCGCGTTCGACTACCTCACGATTCTCATATCGATCGTGCTCGGACTAGCCATCGCCAACGTTCTGACGCGGCTGGCGACGGTCATTACGGCCCGGGGGCGGGTTGATTTTTATTGGCCGCCCGTTGCCTGGGCGATATGGATCTTCTTCATTTGCGTGCAGCACTGGTGGGCCGAATGGGGCGTGCGGCACACGGCCCAGTGGACGTTCGGCACGTTTTGGCTGCGACTGCTGGTGCCGGTGGATTTATTTCTGCTTTCCACGCTCGCATTGCCCGAGCGCGACGAAAACGGTAAGCTCGATCTCGGTGCGTGGTATTTTCACAATCGTGCCTGGTTTTTCGCAATCATGTTTTTTCTGCCGGCGTTGAGCATCGCCGAAGAAATCGCGCGAACCGGACGCATGGCCTCACCGCTGAACTTCGGATTCTTAGTCCTGTTCGACGCTGTGATCGTCGTAGCGTTCCTGTTGCGCTCTCGCCGCGCGCAGGAATGGATTACCGCTCAGGCGCTTGTGCTCACGATTCTGTACGTCGTGCTTCTCTTTCTCGCACTTCCGACATAAGTCGGGACGAGCGGGGAAAAGGTCGGCCGGCCGGAAAGCGGGGAAGTGTGAATGCGTTTCGCTGCTTTGCAGTATCCGCGCTCGCCTGTGCGCTGGCTGCCTGCGCTCATGGGTCATCCGGCGGAGGTTCCTACGGCTCGGGCGACCCCAACTTGGCGGCTCCGAATCCCGGCGGGGGCCCCATCGATCCTTTCCTAACCGATGGAACTGCGGTGCTGCACGCGCTTGACGCGATAGCATCGCGCTGGGGTAAGCCGCTGCGCGTCACGGAGATCGGAGCGGATAGCCTCAACGGACTGAGCGTCGACGTGCAGGAACCCGCACGTCACATCAACGTCGACCACTACGTCGTGGCGCCCGACGGAAGCATCTCAGGGCCAACGCCGGTGAAATTGATGTCGCTCGACGGAGGTCCGATTACTGCTTCGGTAGTCGATCGCCGCGCCTTTGATCCGACGAGGATTGCGTTTGCGCGGCTCACGCAGACTGCTCGCGATGCCATTGCGAAGTCGAACTACCCCGACGCGCGCGTGAGCCAGTGGGAGTTCGACGGCCTCGGACCCGACGATCGCGAGTATATCTACCTCGAGTCGTCACGCGCCCGGCCGGTCGCCGCAGTAAGCCCGTCCCTTCAGATCTTGCGGATGCAGTTTTGACGGCATAGCGAGTTGTTGCTATAGTCAGGGGCGTACCAAACGGGCGCTCGCCCAGGCCCGCAGGCTTCCTCGCCTCTATTAAGGAGATTTCGATGCGCTATATCACTTCATCGCTGGTGATCGTCGCGGCACTCGCGGCGCTTACCGCGTGCAACAGCAAGTCCTCGTCCAGTTCTTCGGATCAATCCAATGCGGCTGCAACGACCGCCGCTGCGACTTCCGGAGCCGAAACCACTAGTGCCGCCGCCACGACGGCTGCCGCCGGCGAAGCGCCAAGCTACCCAGGCGCCGTCACGCAAGCCTCCGGCAGCAGCTCGAACATGGGTTCCAGCGCCGCAGGCCAAGTGCTGACGACGGACGATTCGTTCGACAAAGTCTATACGTGGTACCAACAAAACATGCCGGCTGGATCCGAAAAATCGCACGTTACGTCGCCGATACAGAGCGCCGTCTTTACGATCGGAGACCCGGGTAAGGGGCAGACGTCGGTAACCCTAAGCACATCCGGCGGCAAGACGATGATCACGATCGCTCACGTCAAGATGTAGCGATCGCCCTGGGCGTCCCGCGCTCGATTAACTAAAGCGCTCCGGCCTCGGCGGTCCGCGCGAGATCGTCGAGGACCGGAATGAAGTGCTTCGCCATTTCGGCGCCCATCATCGGACCAAAAAGAAACGCTAAGGGCCCGGCGATCGTAACATTCTGGGCGATAGTACTGCCCGTTCCGTTGGGCGTGATTTCGCAGCTGAAGGTGATCGACGCAAGTGGCGGCCCCGCCATGGACATGCTGAATCCGCGACCTTCGACCACGTTGGAAAAGGCGACCTCGTGCGTAGTGCCGCGGTTCGTGGTCATCTTTCCTTTCGTCCCGTTCGCGATAGGTTCGTCAACGTCGGCCGAGGCATCACCTTTTCCCGGCTCGCTATTGATAACCTAGGCCCGGTCCGGTTTGCGTCCTGTAACGACGATTTTTAGCGAGCCTCGATTCACGATCGAGCCTTGTTTAGCGATTTGCGAGGTTAGGTTGACGAAAGTTATTGCACTACGATCATCTTTGTTCGAAATTCGCTTCACGTTGCCTTGACCACTATGCTGCTGCGCTTATAGACTTGGTCTATTCGCCCCAGCTACTTTTGGAGGACGGCAGAATGAATTGCACACGGCTTCCGGCCATTGTTGTGATCGTAGCGTTCGCCGGATGCGCGCAGAGTTCGACGATCGCCCCCTCGATGCCATCCGCGCCTGGCTCGTCGATGTCGTCCGCGACTAGATCGGCCGGCACAATGCGAAGGCTTTCAAGCAGCTCACCGATCCAGCACGTTGTCATTATCTTTCAAGAAAACCGCACGACGAACGACCTATTCAACGGCCTTCCTGGTGCCGGAACCGTACGAGTGGGCCAAAATTCCTTCGGAAAGTCGGTGAAACTATTGCCACGGTTACTCACCGCGCCGTACGACATCAGCCACGCGCACAGCGCCTACCAAACCGAATATGCAAATGGGCAGCTCAACGGGTTTAACCTCGTGACCTCGACCTGCAAAGCGAAGTCGTGCCCACCCAAGGACATTCGCGCCTACGGCTACGTTCCGGAACATGAAGTCGAGCCCTATTTCGTGATGGCACGGGACTACACGTTTGGCAGCAACATGTTCCAAACGAATGAAGGGCCCAGTTTCCCCGCTCACCAGTACATCTTGAGCGGCACGTCGACGATCTCGGACGGGTCGTCGCTGCGCGCCTCGGAGAACCCGCAAACCCCTCTGAAAAAGAACACGGGCGGCTGCGATTCTCCGAAGGGCTCGCTGGTAAAACTCATCGATCAGTACGGTCAGGAAAACCAAACAGCCTACCCATGCTTCGATCGCAACTCGCTCATCCAGTTGATCGAGGCGAAGTCGCTGAGCTGGCGTTACTATCAGGCGAGTCCCGGACCGGGGCTATGGCACGGGCCGGATGCGATTCAGCCGGTTTTTAACAGCCCGGAATTTGCCACCGACGTCGTGACGCCGCCCTCGCAGGTACTCAACGACATCGGCTCCGGAAATCTCGCGAATGTCGTTTGGGTAACACCAACCGCGGCTGCATCCGATCATGCCGGTAGCACCGACGGTAGCGGACCCTCCTGGGTCGCATCGGTCGTCAATGCAGTCGGGAAAAGCCAGTATTGGAACAACACCGCAATCTTCGTAACCTGGGACGATTGGGGAGGCTGGTACGATCCCGCCTCTCCCGCCCAATATAATTCGTACGAGCTCGGCTTCCGGGTCCCGCTGCTGGTCATCTCACCCTACGCAAAACAGGGCTATATCTCGACCCAGCAGCATGAATTCGGCAGCATCCTGAAATTCACCGAGGAGGCATTCAATCTCGGCTCTCTGGGCACGACCGACGTGCGCGCCGACGACCTTTCGGATTGCTTCAATTTCTCGAAAGCCCCGCACAAGTTCAAGCCGATTCCGGCGCCTCATGACGCCGAATACTTTTTGAGGCAACCGAACTCCGACCGTACCCCCGACGACGACTTTTAGGGCATCGGGATAGGCTCGGGGCGGCACACTGCACGCAGTGTGCCGCCCCGAGTATCAGCGCTTCGCTAGTGCGGTATCGCTATGGACGCTCTCCCTGCCGCGCAATGCGACCATCGGGCACGTGCAAGGCGGGTTTTTCTTCCGCGTGGAGTATCGGCGCTTAAACACTCTACGTACAAGCGCAAGGAGCACGGCGGTGAAGGGTTTTCGTTTCAGCCACGCACTCGGTGTCTTCGCTGCGGCAGCAATGCTCGCAAGTTGTAGCGGTTCGTCGACGGCCGGAGCGCCCACGGCCGCGCTCCCGGCGTCGCCGGCGCGAGTCGCCGCAAGCACCGAACAGGTCCTCTACAGCTTTACCGGCGGCAACGACGGCGGCAACGCGGCGACCGGTCTCGTTTTGGATCGCCACGGAAACCTCTACGGCACGACCGTCATCGGTGGAAAGTTCACGTGCGGCGCGGTTTTCAAGCTAACCCCGCAAGCCAGCCCGCCGTGGCCGGAAACGGTGCTTTATAATTTCGGCTGCTACAGCGATGGCAAGAATCCCCACGGCGGCGTTACGTTCGATCCGAATGGTAACCTCGACGGTACTACGGTCTCGGGCGGCGCGGGACCGTCGTGCGGAAGCTTTGGATGCGGTGTGGTGTTTCAACTCACGTCTTCGACCGAGACCGTATTGCATAGCTTTACCGGTGGAAAAGATGGTTTCGGTCCGGGCGGCGGCGTGGTCTTCGATGCCTCGGGCGATCTGTACGGAACGACTCCCGACGGCGGCCTTGACTCCCAGGGCGTCGTCTACGCAGTCTCGCGAGGTGGCCGCGAGCGGATCATTCACACCTTTACCGGCGGTAACGATGGCGGCGTCGGTTCGCTCGGCCTGTTGCTGCGCGAGTCCAGCAGTCTCTACGGCGTGACCGAGGAAGGCGGCGCCCACGGCGCGGGCACGGCGTTCAGATTGTCTCCGGCCTCGAAGAGGCGCTGGAAGCTGACCACGCTCTATGCGTTCAAGGGCTCGCCCGACGCCGCTTCGCCTTACGGCGGTTTGGTCGCGGACGCGTCCGGTAACCTGTATGGAACGACGTACTACGGCGGCGCCAACGGGTTGGGCGCGGTCTTCGAGTTGAGCCCGAATGCCAAAGGCAGATACCGGGAACGCGTGCTTTACAGTTTCAAGGGCGGCAGCGATGGGAGCTCCTCCACGAGTACGCTGATTTTTGGCGGATCCGGCGAGCTCTACGGCACTACTTCCGCCGGCGGCGGAAGCTGCGATTGCGGCACGATTTTCAAAGTCAATGCCGCGTCGGGCAAGGAAGCGGTGCTGCACGTCTTTGGCAGCGGCACGGACGGCGCATATCCGTACTACGGATTATCGAAGGATGCAAGCGATACGTTCTACGGCACCACCGTGGCCGGCGGCAATTCCGGGCAGGGCGTCGTTTTCGAGTTCAAACCGTAATATTCCCGATCAGAGAACTTACTCTGCTGGCCGAGCGACGTGGCTGCTGGATGCCGTCAACACGGCTATCGGACGTCTGCTGCCCGTGACGTGATCGCTTTTTGCAACGGGCACGCCGCACTTCTAAAATACATCAAACGCTTGCGTTAGAAGCTTTTGATGTATTTCCCATTGTGTTCACCCTGTTCTCGGGAGCACGCTTAACCTCGAGAGTTCATTCCTAGTCTCTATGGTGAGGTTAAACCAAACATGTTGAAAACATTATCTTTGCGACGTTCGTTGAGCCTGCTCGGGCTGCTCGTTGCTTTTATGAGTCAGTCAAGCTGGGCGCTAGCAGGCACCAGCGGAAACATCGCCGGCGTCGTACGCGATGCTACTACGGGAACGCCGGTCGCAGGCGTGCGTTTAGAGATAGCGTCCGGATCTCAAGTAGTCACGACGACCACGGACGCCCACGGTCACTTCGTCGTCTTTTCTCTACAGCCCGACGACTACACGTTGACCGCGGAAAAAGCGGGCTACAACACGCGCTCGCTTTCAGGCTATCCGGTTTATGCAGACCAAACCCAGCAGTACGACGTGCAACTTAGCCCAGCTGCCGCACAGAATGGCGGCTGACGCAGGTTGGTCAAAGGGCGAAGACCGTCTCTCCGTTGCGTCGTTGAGGAGGGACGGTTCGTACCCAGCCGCGCCCACGGCTTCGCAACGTTAACCATTTGTTAGCTAACACAGTTTGCGCAGCTATTTAGCGACCCGCGCGCTGTGCCGCATAGCGGAATTGTCCCGACTGCCAGGCACAAACGCTGCCGTCGTTCATGACAAAAGACTCGAACCCGTCGACCTCCGGATTGAACTCTTCGTTGAGCCTTTTGGTGGCCGGCCAGTTCACGGCGGGTTCTTGGCGCGCCGCGCCGCGCGCCTTCGAGTTCGAAAACTGAGGGCTCTTGACGAGCACGTTGAGCGCGCCGGCCAACCTTCGGGCATCGTCCATTATCGTGAGGCGTTCCTTTGGCGTGGCGAGTACCCTTGCGTCATTCATACTTTCTTTAGAATCGTTTGCGATTACTGAGGAACCGGCTGGCATGCGCAAGCCGGAATGCACATGGAGGCGGACTCATGAAGATTGAAGACTCGCGCCCTGTCGTTCGGCTAGGCAGCGTCGCGCTATTCCTGCTCGCAACCGGATGCAACGGCAGCGCCGGGCCACCGCCGACCGCGAACTCGATCGGCGTTACGGCGCAGGCTCGAAGCGCGAGCCCCGCGCGGTCCACTCGCAAGCTCTACGTTTCGACGATCGACGGTGGCTCCGTGGTCGTCTACTCGGCGGGCGGAAACCCGACACTCCTGCAAACGATTACCGATGGCGTTCCGCGCCCGGGTGGCATTTGGGTCGACAAACATGGCCTGCTCTACGCCGTCAATGTGCCAGGTGGGTACTACCAAACATCCCTTCCCGAGTACGACCCTGGCGCGACGACCCCATTCAGAACCATTACGGACGGCATCGTCAACTGTGGCGAAGTCGCCGTCGACAAAAAAGGCAACGTCTACGTCACGGGGATCGACACCGCAAACGCATCGTTCTTCCTCGAAATCTATCCAAAGGGCTCGCTTAGCCCGTCGGAAACGCTAACGATACCCCACACCGGGTTGGGCGGTCCGGGAGGCCTTGCGTTCGACTCGACCGGCGCACTGCTCGTTGGCGAAAACCTATTCGACGGCAAGATCACTGGTGCGGTGTACCGCCTCCCGGCGGGATCGCAAACCTTTACGAATTTAGGGCTCCATAAGGCTCCAGGCGGAGCCATCGCAGTCGACGCGGCCGGGAACCTCTATGTCGGCGGTACCAACATCGCAGTGTATGCGCCAAACTCCCTGAAGCCATCGCGGACGATCACCTCACAAGAGGAAGTCGCCGCGCTCACAGTCGACGCCAACGGCGAACTCTATGCCGGAACATATTCAAGCGTCTCGGAGTATGCGCCGGGCGCCAAGAGGCCCACGACCACGTTCTCGGTCCCGGGCCACGTTGGAGGTCTTGCCCTTAGCTCGCAACGGTAACTACGGCACTTCTGAAACGGCCACGGCAGCTTCCGCGGTCGATGCTCGGGTGCTAGGATAGGAGCGCATGTCAAGAACGAACGATCTCGCAGCGATATTCGACGAACACTTGCGCGACGAATTCGAGCTGCACGATGCAGCGGCCACGATGAACACCATGAGCGCAGAACCTCACCTCTATCACGTTCCGACGATGGCGGGCGGCAACGATCGAGACGAGATCTTGAGGTTCTATCGCGATCATTTTGTGACCAAGTGGCCGGCAGATACCTCCACAACGCGCATCTCGCGGACGATCGGTGACGATCAGCTCGTTGACGAGCTGGTCATGACGTTTACGCACGACGTCGTGATGGACGCGGTGCTACCCGGCGTGCCACCTAGTGGGAAGCAAGTCGCTCTTCCCGTAGTCGTCGTGGTGAAATTTTGCGAAGGGAAGGTCGCCCACGAGCATATCTACTGGGATCAGGCCTCCCTGCTCGTCCAAGTCGGCCTGCTCGACCGGTCGGGGTTGCCGGTCACGGGAGCGGAACAGGCACACAACCTCCTCAACGCCTCCTACGCAACCAACGCTTTCATCGCCGACTGAGTTCGGCGCTAAACTATCGCTGTTTGACGCGCTAAACGAAGTCGCGGAGCGTTACGTTAACCGTCCGTTGCGTACCGTCCTTCGTCACGACGCCAAGGTGAAGCACGGTCCCGGCCGGTTTTGAGAAGATCGTACGTACGTCTTCGAGCGACATCGTGCTCGTCGGAGCGCCGTCGATGGTCGAAATGACGTCACCTCGCGCGATTCCGGCAAACGCTGCCGGCGTGCCCGGCCGAGCGTCAACGACCGTGACCTTTCCGCCTTTCATGATAAGGAACAGCCCGATCCGCTCGTAGTGGTCGGGATCGTTGAAGGCTGCGTTCGGAACCAGCGCCATGGTCTGGCGACCGTAGTCGAACGTGATGTCGAAGCGACGCAATAGGTTGCCGCCGAGATTCGCTGCGATGAACGGCGCCGCTAGCGCGCCCTGCGTTTGCGTGGTGTAGTCCGCGACGAGATCATTCAACCGCATGCCGTCGATCTCGATTTCGCGCAGGCGCCCGAGCGTTCCGAGCGCCGGACCACCGAAGCCGAATCCGTTGATGCCAACCGCCGTGACCGTCGCCGGCCGGACCTCCGGGTGCGCCGCGAGATACGGACCGAACAGCGTAAGCGTATCGCGCGCCCCCGTATCGATCGTACATTGCGAAGGGATGCCATCGATGCCGCAGTTGATTTGTGGCTGCATTCCCGCTAAGACGAATGGAATTACGTGAGCGTTTGCGGGCACCGTAGCGCGATCGGGCAGCGTCAGCACGACCTGGTTTTCGGCGTAGTTGAAGCTCGTAACGAAGCGCGCCAGCACCTCCCAGCCGATCAAACCGTCTACGCCCTTGCCGGTCGAGACGCCGAAGCCCATCCGGACCGGAGCGACGGCGAACAGCTGATCCTTGAGGACTGCATCGCCAACCTGTAACGTATCTACGTCGGCAAAGCTCAGCGACTGCGTCGCCGACCCTACTCCGCCGCCTTGCGCCGAGCCCTTACCGGTTGCGCCGATTTCTTGCGCGACCTGCGGGTCGATGACGTTCTGGCCGCCGGTATCGAAGATGAAGACATAGGGGCCTTTGCCGTTGAGCATCACGTTGAGGTAAACGTGGTTCTCGTGTAACGTGAACGGAATCGTTGTGGACGTCGCGCCGGTTGCGATGGAAAAGTCGCGAACGCTCGATTCTGGTCGCGTCAGATGCTCAGCGGCATCGGCTGGATTCGGCTCGACTCGTTCAATCTTGCTGTCTTCCGTGTTGCCGTCGGTGCCCGCGGTATGGACCGCGAATGCAACCATCGTCCCATTGACGCGGCGGTAATCGGAAAAGGTCGTCGTCGTAACCAGCGGCCCGGCAGCGAGGACTTCGCGGTTCAATACGTGGGTAACGCGATCGAACCAAAGCTCCATCGGCAGTTTTGACTTTGGCGGTAAAACCGCTAGCACGTCGTACGTGCGGCCTTTGTCGGTTCGTGTCCCCGCAGACGTTACTCTAGCACTACCGGCGTGAGGCTGCCACAGCGCCATGCGCGCTACGTAGGCCGTGTCGATCTCTCCCGACTGACCCGCGTCGCTTCCGTCATTCCAAACCAAGCCGGAGCGATCGCGACTCCACGACACCCTGCCGTCATAGCCATCGTCCTGTACGAGCGGGGGCAGCGACGCATGCTCTGCAAAGCGCACATCTGTGAAGTCGATCCACTGGCTGCCCGTTCCCGAGAGCCCGACGGCCGAGATCGTCGCGTCGAGGCGGAGCGTACGGACACCCGGGAGCGCCGGCATTCCCATCGCCGCGGCCGACTCCCGTATGATCACGTCGGATTGCGAGTCGGCGAGCGCAGGCGCCGAGAGCGCCGCCAGGGCCAAGGGAATCAAAACTGCTTTCGCAGCGACCTTAAGGGTGCTCATGTTGGCAGCTACGTCGGCGCCTCTAAAATGTTTCGTACCTGGGGCTAAGGGGGTTACCTATTGTGAACACCGCCTTTTGTCTCGACTGGGCGCTCGGGTTCGACCACGCTCTCGCTAGTGTGTAAGCAACTGTGTGATAAACTGTGCGGAAATCTTGGTCAAACGGTTTGACAGGCGGACGAGCACTTTGTTAGCGTTAACGAGCATGGCTAGCTTTTGCTGAGCCAAGCATTTTTTGTCGTCATTTAAGTTAAAACAACTAAAAAGGAAATAGGATGCTCACCACTCTGATGTCCATGATCCGCGACGAAGAAGGCGCCACGATGGTCGAATACGGCTTGCTGGTCGCCTTGATTGCCCTCGTAGCGCTGGCTGCGGTCACAACTCTCGGCACGAACCTGAGCTCGCTGTTCAACAACGTCGCCAACACGCTCTAAAATCGACGCACTCGTATTTTTTGTCTCGTCCTTGAAATTTTGGTGACACGAGGCCGTTGCTACTCGTTCAGAACACACAAATAAGGAAGGTGGGGAATTCGCTCATGAAGATCTCTAGCTCGACTCAGCCCGCGTTAGGCCTTGCTACGGTCATTTTAGTCTTCGCCGGCTGTAGCAGCGGTGGTAACGGGGCACAGCTCGCCCCCCAAGGCCCAACGCAGCAAACGAGGCACGTGCGGCCGGCTATGGATCAGTCTTGGTCGTATTACAATTACAACCCGAACCAAAAAACGCTGTCGCGAAAGCAGGCCTCCGTTTCGGGCGGAACGGCAACTTTCAATTTTGTTCCCGGCGTCTTCACGGCGCTGATGACGACCATGGACAAACCGCTGACCGGCAACCTCACCGGAGAAACGCTGACCGATACCGTAGCGGTTGGACCGACCGGCGGCACTTTCGTTACTCAAAACGGCGGCGGGTGTAATAATCCGCCGGCAGTTCGTTTCTATTTCGATGTGTCCGGGAAATTTGCTTATACGAATTTCTGGTGGTCCAACCCGGTGTCGTACGTGTTGGCATCAAACGGAACGGCGACGCTGACGGCACCGCTTACTGACCCGAGCCAGTGGTCTGACTGGGATGGGCAAACCGGGACCTCGGATCCGGCCGATTTTTACGCCGCCGTAGCCAATGTCAAATCGGTTGGGTTGTCGTTCGGCGGCGACTGTTTCTTCGAGAACGGCGCAACGGTTGACCCGGGGACGTCGTTCAGCAGCACATTCACGGAAGCACCGTAGCTAAAACTCGCTTACTGTGCCGCTCGCCATGGGCGTGCGGCACCAGGCTCCGACGAGAGCGATCCACGGAACCACCGTGTTGGAGTCTGCAACCTCGCGCTGCAGACGCTCTTGAAGCGTGTCGATGTCGCCCATCGTTTCATAAGATAAGCCGAGCCTCCGAATCGCGGGAAGCACGCTCTTCAACGAGTCGGAAAGCCAGCGTGTAAAGTCGGGATCGCACGCCAACTCCATTTCCAAGCGCATGCGCGGTGCGGGCAGGCCGGCCTGACGGAACGCCGCGTGCAATGCCGGCCCCATCTCCAGATTCACGCCGGCCCGAAGGCCGGCCTCGCGGAGCAACGCAACGCCGGCAGACCACTGCGGCAAATGCGCCGAGAGAGTAAGAAACGGAATCCAGGACCCTTCTTGAAACGCGACGACGCCGCCGGGCCGCACGTGTTTCGCTACGGAACGCAGCGTCGCGGCCGGATCGGGAAGAAACTGCAGAATGTAGCGTCCAACGACCGCATCAAACGCGGCGTCCGGCGCATACGCATCGATATCGCTCTCGACGAACGTGACGTTGGCGAGGCCCGCTTCGGCGGCGCGACCGCGCGCGCGGCCGATCGTCCGGGCATCGCGCTCGATCCCAACGACGCGGCCTGACGGCCCCACCAGGCCGCCCAAGAGCATGGCCACGTCGCCGACACCGGACCCGAGATCCAAGACCCGCTGCCTCGATCCGATCCCGGCTTCACGAAAGAATCGTTCGGTAACCGGCGCGAGCCGAACCGCTTGCCGGATCAGGCGTTCGTGCTCTGCATCGGTGTTGCCGAGGTGATACTCGCCGCCGCTCGCATCCGGCGCCATGCGGTGGATGATGCGACCACCGACGAGCGACCGCCTCTACAAAATCAGCGGATGCTGGGGGTGACCGAAAACCCCTCGTCTCCTCGCGGTGGGACCGCTGTCGATCGCACATCTTCAATACGGGCCCCGCGAGGGGGATGTGCCAGAATCTCTTCGATGAACGAATTCACGGCCGTGGGCTCGCCTTCGGCTTCGATTTCTAGCGCGTCAAAGCCAACGTTCCGCACGAAACCTCTCACGCCGTAGCGCGCGGCAGTGCGGCGGACCGTTTCGCGAAAGAATACGCCTTGAACGCCACCGCGGATTTTGAGATTTCGTCGCTCGCGCACGGTAAGTTATCTTCGAGTCACCAGGCCATTCCGGCTGCTTTGGCGCTAACCCGGCGCATAGGCGAGCGACCACAGGCCCTCTAGGGGTTAAGCTCTCGAGACGAAAACCTCTTGCGCAGGTTGCAGTCGTCGGATGGGAGGCGCGCGGTGAATCTCCAACAGTCGTTCGCAAAAATCTCCGCTTTTTCGGTGCTCTTGGGGCTCATTGTGTCGAGCTGCAGCGGCGGAAGCTCGCTGCCGAGTGGAGCGAATTCCCCGGCACAGACTTTCATGCGATCGGGTGCACAGCCGTTAGCAGCGAATGCGCTCTATGTCAGCGACTGGTACGGAAAATCGGTCTTCCGCTTCGAACGGAAGGCGGATGGCACGTTACAGACGCCGGCAGTTTCGTCGCTCGTGCTTCCTTACAATCCCGGGCCGATCGCCATCGGCTCGAACGGCGATCTCCTCGTTACCGATGAAGACGCCCAGTCACTCTTCGTTTATGCCAAGGGCGCCACGGGCTACGACCAGCCCAAGCGCGAGCTCGTCCTGCCGTTCGTGCCCAGCTGCGTCGCGGTGGACCGTTCAGGTGACGAGTTCGTCGGGGGCTTTTCGAACGGGTATGTTGCCGTTTACGGACCCGGTGCGAAAGGCAACGCTAAAACGCTCCAGCGAATCGCGCTTCCCGACCGCCACCCTGATGTGAACGGCGTTGCCGTTGATGCATCCGGCGATATGTTCGTCTCTGACTCGAACGAAGTGAGCGAGTTTACGACGCCCGTTACAAACCCGACGCTTGCGCGAGCGATCGTCGGAACGGGTCAGCAAAGCTCTCCGACCGGCATGGCGCCGAATAATAATTCGGGCGAGCTTTACGTCGCAAACGCCGGCGACAACAACATTCTCGGCTATTCCGCCACCGCGAATGGCAAGAGCGGTCCGAATCGCACGATCGTGTCTCGCAATCCACCGCTCATTGCGCCGGTCGGCGTAGCGCTCAGTGGATCGGTGCTTTACTCGACGAGTGGCTCTACGTTGGATGGACCACCTTCCATTTTCGTACTCGACGCGCACAAAGGAACGCAGTCTCCGCGGCAAGTCGTTACGGGATCGTACTTGGCGCTGCCCATTGGCGCTGCCCTCGGCCCGTAGGCATCATAGCCCGAACGCGTACATGTTGCCGTCGCCGGAGCCAATGTAGACCACTCCGTTAGCCACCACCGGCGACGAGAAAACTTGGTTGCTGGTGGTGTAGGACCACAGCTTGGCCCCGGTGGCAGCATCAAGGGCGTCTACGTTGCCGTCTTCGGACCCGACGTACACCACGTGGTTGGCTACCGCCGGTGACGAGAGCACGAGGTTGCCGGTGGTGTAGGACCAGAGCTTGGCCCCGGTGGCGGCGTTGAGAGCGTACACGTTGTGATCGATGGAACCGACGTAAACCACGCCGTTCGACACCGCCGGTGACGAGTTCACAAGGTCGCCGGCGGTGTAAGACCAGACTTTGGCGCCCGTAGCGGCGTTGAGGGCGTACACGTTGCTGTCCTCGGCGCCGACGTAGACGATGCCGTTGGCCACCGCGGGCGACGAATACACCTCGTTTTGGGCGGTGTAAGACCAAACTTTGGCCCCCGTATCGGCGTTGAGGGCGTACACGTTGCCGTCCTCGGAACCGACGTAGACCGTCTCGTTGGCCACCGCCGGTGACGAATCGATGACGAGGCGGGTAGCGTAGGCCCACAGCTTTGCCCCGGTGGTGGCTTTGAGCGCGTACAGTTTCCCGTCCTCGGAACCAATGTAGACGACTCCCTTGACTACCGCAGGTGACGAGACCACGTCGTAGCCGGTGGTGTGGGACCACAGCTTGGCCCCGGTGGCGGCATTGAGGGCGTACACGTTTTTATCGTTGGAGCCGACGTAGACCACGCCGTTGGCCACCGCCGGCGAAGAGAACACTTGGCCGCCGGTGGGGAAGGACCAGAGCTTGGCGCCCGTGGCGGCGTTGAGGGCGTAAACGTTGCCGTCGTAGGAACCGACGAAGACCACCCCTTTGGCTACCGCGGCGGACGAGCCGCCGCAGATCGACCCGGCGCAGCCGGTGAAGAAGGACCAGCGCTTGTGCAGCCGGTGCGCGTTGCGTGGCGACAGGATTTGCTCGTGGCGGTTAAACCGGCCACCGGAGGGGACAAAGCCGAACTCCAACCAGTTCACCGCGCGGCTTGCTTCGCTGTGGCTCTCTGGTGTCTGCGCCCTGAACGGACTGACTGCGCGCGCATTCGCAGCGCCCTGCGTGGGCGGTGCGAGATTTGCGATGGAGCCGCTGCCGTTGGACGAGCACCCTGCCGCGGCCACGCCGAGCAACAGCGACGCCGAGAACAGGAATCGAGTCCTCATTTACATCTTTCTCCGAGCCTGGTAAGCGAATTGAAAAGTACGCCGAGCATATAAGGAAAGTCTGAATGCTGCTGAGGCCATCGAGAAGCGCGAACAAAGCGCGTCGGGAAAAGGGCGGCAGGCGTAAAATCAGAAACCCAGTTCCCTGTGTCGAAACGAGAACCCAAGCATTCTTGCCGGTTCGTCTTGTGCGTTGCCATCATCGTCAGCCTCGTGGGTTGCGCCGGCCTACGAGCGATAACGCCAGACCCGAGCCAGTTTGGGACCGGCAACTCGGTTCACGCTCAGACAACCGACTACAAAGTTCTGTACAGCTTCAAGGGCGGTATCTACGGATCGTCGCCGGAATCGAGATTGCTTGACGTCGACGGCACGCTGTACGGGACGACTTTCTCGGGCGGCAACCTGCACTGCCTTTCTGCTTACGGCTGCGGTCTAATATTTAAAGCCAGCGAGATAGGCGCAGTGCGCATCCTTCATCGCTTCGCAGGCGCGCCGCACGATGGTTCATACCCGTTTGCAGGCTTGATAGAAGTGAATGGGAATATCTATGGTACGACGAGCCATGGCGGCGCGACACCGAGCGCTTCGAACGGTACCGTGTATGAAATTAACAGCTCGGGACGAGAACGAGTGCTCTACAGTTTTGCAAACGGAGCCGATGGCCGAGCCCCGACGGCTGACCTCATCGCTCTTAATGGCACGCTCTACGGTACAACGAGGTATGGCGGTGCCTCTCGTTCCGCCTGCTATAGCGGCACTGGCTGCGGGACCATTTACAAGGTTAGCTTGTCAGGCAAGGAGCGCGTAATCTACAGTTTTCGAGGCAGTGCTCCTCCAAAAGATGGAGTATGGCCGTACGCCGGCCTAACTTTGGCGAACGGTACACTTTACGGAGTAACCGGCTATGGCGGGTCGCGCGGTGGCGGGACCGTCTTTAACGTTACGAAGTTCGGTAAAGAGCAAGTAGTGCACAATTTTGCCGGCGCTCCCTACGGATACTACCCATATGGAGCGCTCACGTTAGTCAACGGTGAGTTGTACGGAACCACCGCGCCTATGGCTACGGCACCGTCTTTAAAATCAGCCCCTCTGGCCAGTTCAAACAGCTCCACGCCTTCAAGGGCTATCCAACCGATGGCGCCGCTCCAGCCACTGCGATGGCCGCAGTGAACGGAGCACTCTTCGGCACGACCAGCAACGGCGGCAGCAACGGATGCGCGTACGGAACGAAAGTGATTGGCTGTGGGACCATCTTTGAGATTACGACGTCGGGAAAAGAAAGCGTCCTTTACAATTTCAAAGGCGGCAAGGACGGTCAATATCCCGCCGCTCCGCTCATCGAGGTCCAGGGAGTCCTTTACGGTACCACCAGCGAGGGCGGCGCCGGTAACTGCAGCGCGAGCGGGTACACCGGATGCGGAACGATCTTCCAAATTTCTCCATAACTCATGGCTAGGTCTTGAAGGTCGTTCCTAATGGCTATCCCTCGAGAAGGTCGGGCGTCAGCTGCCAGCGCGCGCGAATCGAAAGCCGGCCGAAGATCGAGGCTACGTGGTTCTCGACCGTCCGCGCACTGATGTTCAGGCGCGCGGCGATGGATTTGTTGCTGTAGCCGCGCGCTACGAGGTGCGCGATCTCGCGTTCGCGCGGTGTCAGCCGCGCGTCGGCGCTGGCGAGATCGGCGCGCTTCAACACCGCCACCAGATCGCGCGCCTGATCGAGATACGCGTGTTTCTTGGTCAGGCGGTGCGCGCACTGATAGGCGCCGACGAGATGGTGCACCGGCCGCATAGGCTCTAGCGCGGCGATGGCGTCTTCGATCGTCGCGGTCGCCGCGTGCGTGTCGCCGAGCGCCTCAAGCGCCTCGGCGCGCACGCGTAGGGCCGTGCCGTCTCCGCCCAATCGCGACTGCTCCCACGCTTCGATTGCGTAGGTCGCGGCGCGTTCGGCGTCGGCGAACTTGGCCGCCTTGAAGAGGATGCGCGCGCGCTTCGTCGCGGTCACGGGGCCGAAGAAAATGGGCAGCCAGTCCGAGCTTGTACCGCTAAAGCTCTGGCCGATGTGGTCGATGAGGTCCGCCGCCTCGGCGTAGCGTCCGTACGAGCACAGCGAGAGAGCGGCGAGCACCGGATCGTCCGCACGCGACGGACCGACGAGCGCGTCCTGCAGGCTCTCGCGCACGGCGCACACCTCGTGCGGCGACGCGGCCGAATCGTCGCAGAACAGCCACGAGTTCGCGATGTTGAACAGTGCGTCGCGCGCCGTCGAGAGCATGCCGTTGGCCAGCGCGAGCTCGAGCGCCTCGACGTTCTCGGCGCCCGCGAGATGCGCGCGGGATGGATCGTGCAGGTCGATCACGGCGCGTGTCGTCAGCGCGTGCGTCTTGAAGTATGGAAGAGCGCCCGGCGTGCGGCACAGCGCCCTGGTCGCGGTCTCGGCCGCTTCGCCCGCACCGGCGAGATCCTGGCGGTGATAGCGGTCAACCGCCAAATACGAGTTGATACGTATCGCAAGCGATGCTGTGCGTACGTTCGTCGCCGATTGACGCGCGGCAAGCGTGGCTTCGTGCGCCAATCGCCGCAGCTCCAAGCCGTCGCGGCGAGAGTACGCATAACGCGCGGTCGCGTAGGTGAGCTCGGCGCGATCGGCAGGCGCGAGCTCGGCGCCAAGCTGCTCGGACGAGCGGCGCATTTCAGCCAAATTCCGGCGCGCTGCGTCGAGGTTGCCAACGTCGCAAGCGATCTCGGTGAGGCGGCATAGCGCGGCGAGCCGCGCGGTCTCGGGCGTAGTTTCGCGCGCAAGCGATTCGAGGCGCTCCGCGGCGAGCTCGGTCGCACCCATCTGGTAGAGCAGGTCCGCTTCAAGAAAGCGGCTCGAGATCATCGCGCGCCTAGGTAATTACGCTTGTGAGCGCCGCGGCGGGGGCGATACGATCTGCGGCAAACCCGTCATCTTCGCCAAGGAGATTCCACAATGGCTTCCCGTCAGCCGCTTTCCGCGGTTACCGTTCTCCTCGCCCTTTTCACCGCCGCGGGGTGCTCCGCGGCCGGAACGTCGCCGGTCGCGCCGGCTGCGCCGCAGGCCGTCGCGCGGACGCAGGCGCGCCCGATCGCCACCACTTCGAAAAACTTCGTCTACGTCGCCGATGCGTACTCAAACGCCGTGGAGATCTTTCCGGCGGCCGCGGGGAGTAACCCCGTCGGTTCGATCACGAGCGGCGTCGGGGGCCCACAAGGCCTCGCGGTCGACGCGGTCGGCAATCTGTACGTCGCGAACCCCAACGGCGTTCCCCCCACGGTGACAATCTATCCGCCCGGTGCCACGACGCCGTCGATGACGCTGTCGCAAGATCTTACGGTGCCCACCGCCGTGGCGGTCGACAAGAAGGGCAACGTGTGGGTCTCGAACGAGGAGGGCAGTGATGCGGGCAGCGTGGTGGAGTTTCCCGCCGGGCAGACCACGCCGTCGACCGTGATCAGCGGACTGAATCCGCTCGGCGTCGCGGTCGACTCCAAGCGCAACCTTTACGTCGAGAACTACAACTCGACCGCGGCGTTCGTGTCGGTGTATCCGCCGGGTGCGACCAAGCCGTCGAAGCAGTTCGGCCAGACGGATCTGCTCGAGCCGCTCGGCCTCACGATCGGCCCGACGGGCGACGTGTACGTCTGCGACTTCTATTACAACGACGTGTTCATCTACTCGCACAAGGGCTATAAGCTGCGCAAGAAGGTCTTCGTGCAGGAAGGCAGCCTGGCGGCGACGCTCTCACCGACGAACCGGCTCTACGTCGCCACCGGGAGCCAGGCCGTCGTCAGCGCGATCACGCGCGACGGGTTCGGCAGGGTGCACAACCAGTGGTACCCCAACGTTCTGCTGAGCTCGTTCGGCATAGCGGCGGACCCGGCAGTCGTCCCCGGCCCGTAGCCGTCAGAAGTGAAGCGTTGACAGCGCGCGTCAACCTAAGGCGAAGAGCATAGCTCCACTCCGTTGCGGATCGATTCGGCCTGCTCGGAGGCCCCGCGCGAACGCTGTATCGTGGGGAACGTACGCGCCGCGCTGGTCGATTCCGGCTTTCGCATGGGTGGATACAGTCCTGGAACTGGCGCTGGGTTTGACACTCATCCTCGGCTTGTGGACCAAGGTCTCCGCTTGGATCAGCGCTTGGCTCTTGCTCGTTTTTGCTTTAACGATCAGCATCGCTTCGGGAATCGGAGCAGCATTTCAGTATTCCGTATTCACCGCGTCTGCCGGCGCCACGATGCTCGCCGCTGCGAGCTCCTCTCGCTGGACTCTGGACAGCCTTATCGCCGGGAGACGCGTTACCGGTTCGCCGATGCCTCCCGCCACAACGGAGGTTGGGTCGCTCGGGTCAAAGTCTCGATACCGGCCTTAAGGCCGCCAACGGCGTCTTGAATGAGAAAAACAATGCCTATAAAAGCTTCTGATCTTCTAGGTTTTGTACTACTCTATAGTCTTTCTGGGTGTGCTGCAGCGGGGCTTGGGGCTGTTCCATCCGTTCCTGGTGGAACGACACCAGGAGCAACAGTGTTCGATCAAAGTTCATCGACGTGCAGCGTTTCTTATGAAGGAGCTATTTGGTATCAGTTGCCTGCTGGGCAGTTCTCCCCAATTGATGTAAAACAGGCACATTGCCCAAATGGTCTTTCTACAATCGACGCACCTCCACGTCCAAGTTGGGCCATCCCGCATGGCCAAACGCAGACACGCTTCGTGGCGACATCTTTGCAACAAGCACATTTTATATCTGGTGGAATGCAAAGTATCGAGGCGGCTGCCCGGCAAAATAAACTAGCGGTGTCGTGGATGGCGGTGGCAATAGCCTTTGTTGCTGGCGCTGGTGATTTATATGGCCTATATCATCACGACAATGGTGATGATATCGAGGGCTCAAGTACCCCTCGGCTTGTTCATTACCTGGAGCGTAACTTTTCTTGGTACGTTCCAACGGTAAGTGTCGAAGGCGCGGGGCATGAGCGTAATATTCCCGGATTGCTAGCCTTAAACGAACACGCCTTTTGGGGAATTGCTTGGAACAGCCACGGCGTCGATGGAACGTACGATTACGGCGCGCCGTGGGGGAGTTACTGTGCCGATCCGAGTTCATATAAACGCCCACAGCCAAATGGTCAATGTTCGTTACTTGCACTAGAGTGGACGGCAAGGGACCTGACTCGCGCATACATCAGCGGAGACGAAGATTATTTTTCAACCGATCCTGATGATTTGCAGCAGCGCGCAGGGTTTTCGACATTTGATGCCGAGCAGTACATTCGCAAGTTAGCCGATGCGTATGCAGCGGCTGGTGAAACCCAACCGATTGTGATGATGTCGCAACAAGAAAGTAACGGCAACAATACAACTCCTGGTGACCCCGAAGTTCTAGCTGCATTGTACAATCAGGCAAAGCGGGATGGCATGAAGACCGAGACCTTGGCAGAGGTCGCAGGTGACGCCGCAACGTTTTCGGCAGCACCACGAGCCGTGGCATTCCCCTTTATTCCTGGCGGTAACGCCATCCCATCGTCAATTGTAAATGGGCAAACGGTCTACCCGGCAACAATCGACTATCACGACGCGCAAATTGGCATGAGTTTTTTGGCCGGGCATACCCTACCAACTCGCGCATTTCGATATGCAGATGATCCGGTATCAAAGTATAATGTACCGCTGGCATCTCTACCCGGTGCAGATTTCCCGAAGCTTAAAACAGCAGCCGTTACCAAAAAACTGCTGGCACTCGAGATAATGTCCCCCATTCGGCTGCATTTTGGAATCGCACTATGGGCATCACCGGAGACATTGAAAATAAATCAGTCAAATGCAATTCCCGCCGGTCGCGCCGGTGAGGTCGTTATCTTCGATTTAGAGCCAGGTGAAAATCAGATTGTTATTCACTGTCCAGGATGCAGCTCGACAACCTTGCCATATTCGACATAGTTGTGCCTTATAATCCGCCGATGCCCTTCGGCGTCCCCAGTCCGGTCGGACCATCCCAGCCCTGACCGGCGGTGCAGAGCGGTGCCCCGCACGAACCATTGCTTCCAGAGGTGACGTCGTTGAAGTCTGAAGTGCGCGAGTAAAGGTTTCCAGGAGGATCCAAGCTGGTTTTACCTTCAAGTGCGAAGACTGAAGCCACGATCGGCGTGGCAACTGACGTTCCGCCAAAGACGAGCCATCCGCGTTGGTGGAAGGTATCATAAACCGCGACGCCCGTGGAGGGATCTGCGTCGGCCGAAACGTCAGACTGCGCCCGCATCGAGCAGCCGGTGTTCAGGCCGTTCTGGAAGCTCGGCTTGGTGTAAAATTTGCTGCAGGCGCTACCCGCACCCGACCATGCCGTTTCCATGCGCGGGCTAATCGACGCCAAACTCGTTCCGCCCACGCCGATGACGCTCGGAAGAATGGCCGGCCACTGAGCCGCGGCGTTGTGACCGCGGTCGCCGGTCGCGGCCGCGATCGCTCCGCAGCTGACCTTATAGTCGCTGTCGTACGTTGTCGTTCCCTCGTTTCCGCTCCAGCTGTCGCTTACGTAGTCGGCATGGGCCGTTGCGTATTTTTCGGCGGTGCTGAAGTCGGCCATGCTCTGCGACGCCGCTTCGACCAAGAGAATCTTACAGTTCGGACAGATGGCGGAAACCATATCGACGTCGAGCGATTCTTCTCCGGCCCATCCAGTATTCGTTCGCGAGGTATATTGCTCTTTGGTAAAGCATCCGTCGGAGGCCGTGCACGCCGCCAACCCATATCGCGATCGATAAGCGTTGAGATCTGAAGCGGCGCTCGGATCGTCGTAGGCATCGACGATTGCGACGGTCTCTCCGCCGCCTTTATTTTTGCTGTCCGACGTCAGCCCGTACGCCGTTTGCAGGTCGCTCGGAGCGTAACCACCCGGCGTATTCGGCTGAATCTCTCCCTGAACGTCGGTGCGCAGCCACGCTTGGCAGCGCGCAAAACCCCTTCCCACATCGCCGCAGACGCGGACAGATCGGCCTCGGCGCGGCCAGAGCCCTAACTGCGCGGCCGTTGCAGATTGCGGCGTGACCATTGCAGGCTGCGGCGCGGCTGTTGCGTTTTGTGCCGACACAGCCGAAATGCCTTGCTGAGTCTTCGGCACACATGCCGCGGCCGACGTTTTTGGAAGCGAGCCCGTCGCCTCGGTGCATGCCGTTAACATAGCAACCGAGGCCACCGCGGCAATCATTGAAGTGCGCATGTAGTTCCGTTCCGTTGTCAACGTGGTAACGTAACTAGCATCGCATGCGTTCCCCAACGCAGGCTGAGAGACCGCAAGGTTACTTTGGTCAACATTCACGGCTTTAGACGGCTAGACATCGGCTGGGCCGATGTCTAGCCATACGGGCAGGCTACCGGCCGACCGCCATCGCAGCGGGGTTAATGAGGCCGGTGTTACTCCCTGCGATAGTCGCCGCCGGCGCGGCATCACCGTCCGCGTAGGGCTCGAACCGGAAGAGGCGAGCACCGTCCTCGTCCCCGACAAAGACGTTTGCGGCTCCGTCGATCGCAATTGGCTGCAAGCCAACAAAATTCGTTTTGGAACTTACGTTGCGAATCGGAAAGACGTTACCTTGTTGGAACGGGGCGAACTCGATTACGGCCGTGTCATCGCACATATAGATGTTTCCTTGTGAATCAACGCCGGTTATATGAGTGGTGGTTATATTGGTTCGCTTGCCTTCCAGCGTCACGAGCGGCGGCGTGTTGCCGTTTGCGTTCGGCCCAAAGCCGTAGATTGCTGATTGGCTGCCGCTGGACCCGACAGCCGTCGACGTATACAAAAAGTTGCTTGGCGAGACGGCAGCTCCTCCGCCGTTCAGACCCGCGATTAGCCGCACTGGTTTCGAGTCTCCGTCAGCATTCGGAGCAAACACGGCGATCCCGTTCCCATTGTTCACGTAAACCGAGCCGTCCGGGCCAACGCCGGTATCGCTCGAATTATTGGTAAGCGTCGTGTCGGGGCCCGTGATCGCGCGTATGGGTTTTGCGTTGCCGTGCGCGCCCGGTTTGTACACGAGCAACGACGTCGTGATGCCGTCGGCCGCGATAGTCGTCACGTAGATATAGCCTTTTGCGTCTTCAGCAATTCCTTGCGGAGCGCCACCACTGCCGCCGACGTTCATGATCCGATAGATGGGGGCGACGTTCCCGTTGGCGCCCGTCGGCCACACCGAGATGTTCGAGGTCCCATGATCGATGACGTAAATAAAGCGGCCCGGCGTCGCGGGTACGGCGTACGCGGCGTAAACGTACGAGGTTCCCCCGTTGAGCACGAGTTTGTTGTGCCCGCCCTCGAAACGGACCTTACTTTTCGTTGCTCTTCCCGGTACCGTTGTATACAGCGGCTGGGGCAGCGAGTAACACCAGTTGCCAATTCCGATCTCGAAATAGAATACGTATTCCGAGGGGTCGAAGCCTGGGGGGAGCTTAAAGGTTTGCGGGGGCAGAGGATTCAGCACTATCCGTCGCTTGGGTGTCACGATCTTGCACCCAATGATAGTTGGCCCTTTGGATTTTCCGGCCGGCGCCGCAGCGCCAAAATTCGCGAGGCTAGGATTGTTAGCGGGCAGATTGCCTGGCACTACGCCACTACCGGCAGATGCGCAAGATGCTTCGAGCAGCATTAGCGCAAGACATGCATACGCGTAGATTCGTTTGGAAGAGATCAACATGCGCACTCCTTCGGGAAGCAAATCGGCTGAAACGAACAGAAGGTCTCTCGACTTACGAGTACACTGTACCGTCAGAGCCGCGATCTGTCATCGGGTTCTCGAAAGTCTTCAGCGTTGCAAAAACAAAAAAAGGTGGACGACGCCCGTACACCTTAGTGTGTTCTTAAATTAAAAAGAAATTTGTTCACATTTGAGTTGCGATCGATAACAATAAAGCCCGGCCAGGTATGTGGAGTCTGGAAGCTCGGCGTGTTTCAACGATGTCGGCATGGCCGCGCAAAAACCTGATAACCGTTTACCCGTAATTAATGGTCTCCGTAGCGCGAGAAAAGTATGCCGGAGCTACCGCCGAAGGCTTCCCGATGACGCTTGAAACCGCGCGGCTAGTGCTGCGCCTCCACGAAGTCAGGGATTTCGACGCAAGTGCGGCAATGTGGGCCGACCCGGAAGTCGTTCGACATATCAGCGGCGTGCCGGCAACTCGCGAACAGAGCTGGGCTCGTATCCTGCGATATCGCGGGCATTGGACGCTTCTCAACTACGGCTATTGGGTTGTCGAGGAGCGCGAGACCGGCGAATTCGTCGGCGAGGTCGGCTTTGCAGATTACCATCGCGCAATGCAACCCTCACTCGACGGTCTACCGGAACTGGGCTGGGTATTGGCGCGCCACGCCCACGGTAAGGGTTACGCAACCGAGGCGGTTCAAGCGGCGGTGCGCTGGGCGGAGACGCACTTCGCCCCGTCTGCGCAGATCGCGAGCATGATAGCGCCCGAAAACGCGGCTTCTGTACGCGTGGCCCAAAAGTGCGGTTTCCGATTCTGGCAGGACGCGCGTTACCAAGACGATCCGGTGCTCCTCTATATTCGCGGCGTCTCTGACCACTAGTAGCCTCGAGTATTTAGGCGCGACGACGAAAAGGCGAAGACGAGCAAGCCGCCAACAGCCCCCTGAAACGGCTTTATGTGAACGGGGGATATCCGATGCACGCGAATTTTTCTTTACGTTCGATTGCCCGCGGCCTTGTTATCGGCGCGGCAATGCTTGGTCTCGCGCTGCCTCCCGGTGTCTCGGCACAAACCCAGAAGACCGCCGTCGATGCGGGACCCATATGGAACCAGGCCGATGCCGAGAAGAAATGCCCGCAGGTCGCCGCGAGCTATGGCGGTGTATGGGACGGCCAATGGCGGACAACCGTGCCCGGCACGATGTCGGTGTGCGAAGTCAAGTACGTCGGCAGGCCGGGCAAATATGTCGTTAAGGAAGTCGACGCCGGTCCGATTTGGAACCAGGGGGATGCTGATAAGAAATGCGCCGAGCTTGCAAACGCAAAGGGCGGCGTGTGGGACGGTCAGTGGCGGACCACGGTGCCGGGCACGATGTCAGTCTGCGAGCTCCGCCTGCCACGGCCGAAGGGCTGACGCACTGCGCCATTGGCGATACGTAGTATTGACACGCGTCGATACAGGCATTAGTATCGAAGAATGTCGATGCAACGCTGTTGCCCTCCAGCCGAGATCTTTTCTTGTTCCTTCAAAAAAGCGGCAGCGCTTTTAAAGGCTCTCGCCGATCCGCATAGGCTGCGCATCTTAGCGACGCTCGCGCGCGCGCCCGGGGAAGTCTGCGTTTGCGACTTCACCGACGCGCTTCCGCTGAACCAGCCGACGGTGTCGCACCACCTTCGCCTTCTACGTGAGGCGCGGCTCGTCACATGTGAGCGACGCGGGACATGGGTCTACTACCGGCTCGCCGCCGGTGCAGCCGATCGAATCGAAGCTGCCACACGCAGCGTTTTTGAACAGGAGGTTCTTGCATGAAAACACATCTCAACCTTGGAACGACGGAGCTCGATCGGAGCATCTCGTTCTACTCTACGCTCCTCAATGCTGCGCCCACTAAGGTTCTGCCGGACTACGCGCTCTTCGTGATCGACGACCCTGGGATCGAACTTGCGCTTAGTCTGCGCGAAAGCGTTCGGCCTGCAACCGATACGCACTTTGGCATCAACGTCGATACAACGCGTGAAGTCGAGCGCGCTATCGAGCGCCTTTCGGCAGCCGGGCTGGACTCGTCAATCGAGCGCGAGGAAACGTGCTGCTACGCCAGCCAGACCAAGGTTTGGGCGACGGACCCTGAGGGGCGGCGCTGGGAGGTCTACACGGTCCACGAGGAGATTGACGATCGCGACAGCGCGGACGGGGCCTGTTGCGCCTTCGACGTCGCGGCGCGGTTTTGTTGCGTGGAGGGATGAGCCAGCCGACGGGCGCGGTAAGCGACGCCAGCGCCCCGCATGTTCTATTCATTTGCGTTCGCAACAGCGCGCGAAGCCAGATGGCGGAAGCGTTCTTGAAAAGAGCCTGTGGCGCTCAATTTCAAATTGAGAGCGCGGGCTTGGAGCGCGGAGCCGTAAACCCGCTCGCGATCGCCACCATGAAGGAAGTCGGCATCGACATTTCGTCCAACTCTACGCAAAGCGTTTTTGATGTCTACCGATCGGGCAAGTTATTCTCGTACGTCGTCACCGTCTGCGACGAGACAAGCGCTGAAGGATGCCCGGTATTTCCAGGCAGCGTCACGCGCCTCCATTGGAACATCCCGGATCCCGCCACGCTCGCTGGCACGTGGGAGGAACGGTTAGAAGCTGTGCGGCCGATACGCCAGATGATCGCGGACCGAGTCGATGCCTTCTGCGTGCAGACATGCCGCCGCTAAGCAGACGCGTTGTCGCCGAGGCGATCGGGACGGCGTTTCTGCTCATGGCAATAATCGGCTCGGGCATTATGGGCGAGCGGCTGGACAATGGCAATGTGGCCATCGCCTTGCTTGCGAATTCGATCGCGACGGGAGGGGCGCTGTTGTGTCTGATCGCTGCGCTTGGACCGATCTCCGGGGCTCACTTCAACCCTGCCGTTTCAATTGCGGACGCAATGCGAGGTGGACTTTCGTGGTGCGAGCTGCCGCTCTACGTCGGCGCGCAAATCCTAGGGGCCGCGGCCGGCGTCGCTGCGGCGAACGCGATGTTTGGTCTTCCAGTTGTCCTGCTTTCGCGTCGCGCCCGCAGCGGCCCGGCCTTGGCGTTCTCGGAGTTTCTGGCGACGTTCGGGCTGATCTTCGTAATTTGGGGATGCGTCCGATTTCGCAAAGATATCATTCCGTTCGCCGTGGCCGCGTACATCGTCGCAGCGTATTGGTTCACGTCGTCGACGTCGTTCGCCAATCCCGCCGTTACCATCGCCCGCTCGCTCTCCGACACGTTTGCCGGCATCCGACCAGCGGACGTTCCGGCGTTTGTTGTCGCGCAACTTCTCGGGGCAACAAGCGCGACGCTGACCTTTGCCTGGCTTGCGTCAATCGCGAAACGGGATGCGCTCGAAGCCGTCGTCCGACACGAGATCTAAGGCCAGTCCCAAATGAGGCCTTCCGCCGCCGCGCCACTGCAGCCAAATAATCCGTAAAGAACGAGCGCGCCGCTGCCGATCGCGAAGAGCAGCAACGCGCCGGCCACGATATACAGTCGCGTTCTAACCGACGGGCGCTTCGCACTGCGGGCGGCTAAGAACAGCGCCAGCGCCGCGGCTGCGAACACGGCAAAAAGCACGCAAGATCTCATGAGGAAGGCTGTTTTGCTGTGCGGGCAATATCGCGAGGACAGCTCCTGCGCAACGGCCGTCTGTAAGCCATCGACCGCGAGGAGAACGACCGCGTATCCCGGTGTCATCGGCTAAAACAAACGGCTCGACGAGCACCAAGAGAAAACGAAAAACGCACCGAAGCCGTCGGCGGCCGCGACGAGGAGCAAGAGTGCAGCACCAACGTAGCAAGCCCGAAGCGCCGCGGCCTTGCCGCACGATCGGCCCCAGGCCACTAATCCGAGAGCGCCGCTGCACGACACGACGACAACCGTCCATCCAGTGGCCTTCGAAAATGCGTCTTGGCTCAGGCACATGAGCGTGGTAAAGCTTAAAGCAGAAACATTGGGCGCGCCGAGGCCCATCGAGGCCGGCGCCCAAGCGTAACACGCGTAGAAGATAGTGAAACCGAGCACCCCGGTGCAGACCGCAAAAAACAGAAGAACGGCCGCCTCGAAATTCCTTCCGCGCCGGCGAACGATCAATGCCGCGCCGGCGAGCGCCAAAAATAGGCCCCACAGCCACATGAAGGCGTGCGCGTCTTGCCGTGCGCAGTAGCGGGCTCCCAGACTCCAAAGCGTCTCCAGCGTCGTTACCAGCTAAAGACGGCTATTGGGTAACCGTTGGTGCTTTTCCAATTTGGCCACATCAGGTGCGTTGTTAAGTTCTGCCTGGCGCCCGATCTTCCGGCCTGAGGTTTGCGCGCACGAAATCGTCTCGATGTAGCCACGCCGGAATCGTTCGGCGGCCGCTCGAATTGGACGATCGTATGGAAAATCACGCTGTGGCCGATAATCCACTGCCCTCTTGGAACGACGGCACGCTCTGGTCCGAACAACCTCATTATTTTCAGCTCACTTTTGCCTTGGATCAGATAGAGGCTTTGGCGCCACAACACCCGGAATGGATCGACCAGGAGCCCTTCAAATCGGTGCTCGCGGGCGACGTCAAGAGCGTCTTCGCCGGAGGGTTGCCGGCGCTCATGCAGCTGGTTATCGCCACGCATTCGGGCATGACGACGGAAGATTTCGATAACGTGGCGCGCGAGTGGTTGGCGACGAAACGCCATCCGAAAACCAACCGGCTGTACACTGAAATGGTGTTTCAGCCGATGCTGGAGCTGCTCGCGTACCTCCGCGCGAACGGTTTCAAGACTTTCATCGTTTCCGGCGGCGGCATAGAGTTTATGCGAACGTTTGCCGAGATAACGTATGGCGTACCGCCGGAGCAGGTTATCGGCAGCAGCGTAAAGCTAAAGTTCGAAATGCGAGACGACGGACCCGTTCTGGTAAAGCTGAGTGAGATAGCCGTGATCGACGACAAGGTAGAAAAGCCCGCCGTCATTCAGAATCACATAGGCCGGCGGCCAATCGCATCTTTCGGCAACTCCGACGGCGATCTGGAGATGTTGCAATGGACCGTCGCCGGAAAGGGCGCGCGCTTTGCGATGCTGGTTCACCACACGGACGAGACTCGCGAATGGGCCTATGACCGCAAATCGTCCGTTGGGCAGCTCGATAAGGCACTCGATGAAGCTAAAACGCGAGGCTGGACGATCGCAGATATGAAAAACGACTGGCGACGTATATTTCCCTTCGAGTAGGTCCCAATCACCTATCTTCGCCGTCGTTCGGCGCAGCGCCGCAGCCGCTGCGGGCGATTTGTCCGGGCGTGGTCAGCTTTCGCAAGCCTAGGCGACCGTTGATCGCGTCGAACAAGACCTCGTCGCGATTGAAAAATGTAACGCCGGTATTGACTCGCAAGGGGCCATTTGGCCCGTGAGAGGTAATGACGTTCCAGTTCGGCATTTGACCTGCATCGAAGTCGGCCAGCACCGTGCCCTCTTGCGCGCGCATCTCGAAGGGGGTACCGTTTTTTACGCGTTCGCCGCACTGGGTTTGCTCCAGCGGGAGCTTGACGTCCGTGAGAAAGTCGACACTCGTAGCGCCGGTATCGAAGGTCGTCTCGATGCAGTAGTTCCGAAGCCTCCCGACCCTAAAGCATAGGGTAACGCCCTTCGACCAGCCGTGCGCGCCGCTGGGGATGGGTTGAGCCGGCGCCGGCGACTGGAGCGTCATCGGCATCGTGTTGAACCCGTCAGTCGAGTAGGGACCAACTTCGATCGCCTGGGGCGTAACGATGAACGAACCCGCCCATGGCTGCGCGATTCCAAAAAGAACGTTGTAGAGTTCGGTAACCGGCCGGTCTTTGGGAACGGGTTTGGTTAAGAGCGCGCCGCCAAACGTGCCGAACAACTTACGTCCGACTTCCAAGCAACGAATCCCCGCATTACGTCCCGGTTTGACGCCGGGACAGTTGTGCTGGTTTGGGGTTGCGGGACACGATGTGACGCCCTTCATGCAAGTGGCTCGCTGAACGAGCGCGACCGGCACTTTTCCCGTCGCGAGACCGTTGCCAAAATCGACGGTCGTGTAGACCAGGATGCCTTCGTACACCAAGCCGCTGCCGTAGGAGTTCATCACGGCGTAGCGCGTTTTTGAATAGTGGCCAATCGCCTTAGGATAGACCCACAATCCAGTCGATCCCGTATCCAGCAGAAACCGCCGCGTCGATGCGCCGCCGACGCTCATGGAAACGTTCAGCCCGGCTTTCGTTCCGGTATTGAGCCCCAGCAAAACGAGTGCATGAGCCGGCGCGGGGCTCGGCGTCGGCTGCGGCCGCGGCGCCATCGGCGCAACCTGCGTCGAGCACGCGGCTAAGAGCACGCAGAAGGATAGCCTGCCGAAGGCGCCTTTATACAAGCTGACGCCGCATCATCGAAATCCCGTTTACCGGGAGAGCGTGTCCAACCTGCAATGACGCAAGTCCAGACCGCGCAGTGGCACGTTTCTCGTTAACGCTCGATGACCGATCGCTCGAGCGCGGCGCGATCGGCGATGAGATCGATCTCTGTGATGCGCTCGTTCGTTATCTTGAAGCGGAACGCGACGCGCACCTCGCCTTCATGCATCCACACGGCTCCGGGTTCGCCGTCGATTAATACGGGTTGCGCAGCGCGCGCACGCCCGGCGAACGTCCGGGCAACGGCATCCGCGCCTTCGATACCAGCCCGCAAACGATCGCTCTGCCAGTACGCCGCACCGCCCATCTCCACCACCGCCGCATCCGCGCGAAGCGTCGCTCCCGGATCGAGCAGCGCGAGCAGGGCGGAGAAGTGTCCCCACCGCGAGGCTTCGAGAAACGCGCGCACGAGCTCATCGTGCCGCCGCGTCACGGCATCATGGCCGGCGGATGCGCCGCGCACGCGACGGCGCGCGCGGCTTGCGAGCTGCCGTGCCGCCTCCGGCGTCCTTCCGACAATCGCGGCGACGTCGTCGAAGGGCACGTCGAACATGTCGTGCAGCACGAACGCAACCCGCTCTGCCGGCGGGAGCGCGTCGAGCAGGATCAGCAGGGCCACGCCGATCGAATCGGCGAGCATCGCTTCTTCTTCAGGGCGTTCGCCGGGGGCGATTGCGGCAAGGTCGCGGCGCGGATCATCCGGCGTCAATTGCTCGCGGCGGCTTTCGCGCCGCTTCAGGGCATCGAGGCAGACGCGCGCGACAACGGTCGTGAGCCAACCTTCGAGGTTCGCAACACGCGCAATGTCCGCGCCGCTGACGCGCAGCCAGCTTTCCTGCAGCGCGTCATCGGATTCTGCAGCCGACCCGAGCATCCGTAGCGCAATCCGCTGCAAGCGAGGCCGCGCTACCTCGAAGCGCCCCGCGAGCCACTCCGCATCCTTCATCAATCGCCTTCCCGAGGCGCCCGTCACGTTTTACCCCGCTCGGTCCGTCATACAGACGGAAGGAGTATGAAATCGTGAATGACGTCTCCCTTATTACCTATACCGTTGCCGACATTACCAAGGCCAAGCGATTCTTTGGCCAGCTCATCGGTGCCGACCCCTATGTCGACAGCCCCAGGTACGTCGGCTACAAGAGCGGCGATATGGAAATCGGGCTCGTTCCGACCGGAGGTAAAGGCGAACCGGTCGCGCTCCCATACTGGACCGTGGGCGACATCGCGGCGAGCGTGAAAGCGCTCGTAGCCGCGGGCGGCACGGTCGTGCAAGAGATTACCGACGTCGCCTACGGACTGCTGGTGGCCAGCGTCAAAGACGCCAACGGTTCGCTCGCGGGGTTGCGACAATTCCCGAAGGAGCAAAAATGAAAAGCCCATCGCAAAAGATCGACGAGCTCATTTCAGAACTGGATGACTGGCGTCACGACACATTTTCCGAACTTCGCAGAATAATTCAAGAAGCTGACCCAGAGGTGATCGAGGAGTGGAAATGGATGGGAACTCCGGTCTGGTATCACGATGGGATAATCGCATGTGCCAATCCACTCAAGGACAAAGTGAGATCACATTCCAGCAGGGCGCAAGACTTCCGGATCCAAACAAATTATTCAATGCGAGCCTGGAGGGGAACCAGAGACGCGCCATCGATTTCTACGAAAAGGACAAGATTAACAAGCGCGCCTTAAAAACGCTTGTAGTTGCTGCGATCTCTTACAATCGCGACGCCTCCAAAAAATCCAAACCAAAACCCAAGACCGGGCGCTAGAAGAATTCGCTGAGGAACGTCGCCGCCTCATCCGAGATTCCAACGATCTTGTCGGTTGCCTGACGATAGAATTTGAAATTGAGCTCGGTTCCGGGCTGACCGTCGTTCCAGTCGGTGAAACGTTTGAGCTCGCTCCGCCCCAGCCGCCGCTTCGCGAGCGCCGTTCGCTTGACGGAGACGCTCACGCGCGGCGTTTGCCGGGCGATGCCGCGCTTCTTCGCGATCGCATCTGCGGAAACGACGACACCGCGCGCGATGAGGCCTTGGCCGCCCTCGTTCTCGCTCGCGAACACGAAAACGGCGTCGCCTTCAGCGATATGCTTACCGCCATACATCGTCTTTTGCGCCGCGAACGCGAATGTTTTCGCCCGCGGATCGCAAACCTCGGCTTTGATTGCGAACGCCACTACCGCTCCCGACGCGGCCGCAGTAGTGTGACCGATGCGATCTTTTCAGTGTCGGCGGATGGCGGCTGTAACGACCCGTGTGCCGCCTCATAGTAAGTATCGCGCAGCTTGCCCAGCTGTAGGTCGCGAGTGATTGGAGTTCCGTCTCCAAGGTAGATCTTCGCGCCCTTCGCGAGCAGGCGATACGCGTCGAGGCGCGCGTTCTTCCAATCCGAGACTTTCCATCGCTGCGGCGCCATCGCGGAAAAATCGTAGGGCGGCAAAGCCTGGCGCTTCTCACCGAAAAGCTCGAGCTCTACGCGGAACCCCTCACGTTCGAAGATCGCCTTTTCAACCTGTGCTTTTGTGGCCACCGAACTCTCTTTCTGCCCCGACCCCTCTGCCGCCATCCAGATCCTAGCGCTTGGCAAACCTAGCGGGGCAACACCTCTCCGAAGCGCTTTCGAGATACCGGGCTCGGTGATATTATGGGCTAGGCATCCGAGGCCTCGCATGGAGTGAGGCGATGGTCTTGCTTTGATGCCGCGTTTTTGTACGGGAGTTTTTATGAAGCTCTATTTTGCGACCCTTACCGCGATCGTGGTTTTCATCCTAGCGACTCCAAGTCTCATCAGCGCCGGTACGCTTCCCGATATTAGTGGAACGTGGTATGCGAGTGGGGATCGCTCGTTGCGCTGCACGATCAGTCAGAGCGGCACGTCGGTGACGGTGACGAACGAACAAGGGAAGACGGCGCGGGGAACCTTCCTCGACCCCAGCACCCTGGACACCGACTGGGGTTACATGGGAGGGCGTCACATCCGCGGCGTCATCTCGCAAGATCTGCGTAGGATCAGCTGGAGCAATGGGACGTTCTGGTCGCGCGGCTCGGGGAGTTACACACCGCCGCCGCCGACCCCTGAGCCGACGCCGACGCCCGAGCGTCTCAACGTGAGCGTTCGCGTGGAAAACAACGCCTCGAGCCCGATCTACGTTTACGCCGCGACGCTGAAGAACGGCTACTCCGGCCGCTCGTACGCGCAGTGCGTCTCGTTCCGGAACGTCTCGACCAAGGCGGCGACCGACGTTGATTTTTCTTTCGTGGTCACCAGTCATTCCGGCAGGGTCGAAGCCGATTTCGGCCAGGTCGACCGGGGCACGTTCACGCCGCCGATCAACATCGACGATCACTGTTGGCAGGGTCGACTGTGGTCCGATCGCGTGGTGAGGCTCATGGCCCGCGAAACCGTTCTCGTGAAACGCGTAACGTTCGCCGACGCGACGACGTGGCGAGCTGGGACGCCGTTCATGCGCGGCTATGCCAACAACGCGACGCCGCTGCCGCATCCGATCGAGGAGCGTCCCGAGCCGCCTGCGACGCCCGAACCATAGGCGCGGCTTGCAAGGCTCATTGCGAGCGGTACTCTTGATCCGGTTCGAAGTAGAGCGTATCGACCTTTCCATGAGTGTCGATGCCGTACGTTATCAGCATTGAATCCACACCCTTCGTGAGGCGAAATTGCGAGATCGTCAACGAGGCGTCGTCGGGCGAAGGTTGGCGCAGGACGAGCGCAAGCGTACCGCCCGGCCATAGCGGTGCAAGCCGCCGCCGAATCGCCCCGGTGGCGGCAGAATCGATCGCTTGAGCGAGCTCCTTTGAAACGAAGGGGTGTAGATCTGCGCCGGCAACCATGCGATCGAGCAGAGACGCGAGGGATGCCGCAGTTCCAGGGTGAGCATCCGGGATCGTCACCAGCTTCGGCGGCAGGAGCGGCGTGTCGGCAAGTCCGGCGATGACGTGCGCCATGTAGTCGGGCCGCGCCGCGTCAAGATTGGTGAGCACCACGACCGTCAACGCATCGTCCACGTAACGCGAGATATCGCAAGTGAAGCCTTGCCACGCGCCGCTATGTTCGATAACGCGGTGTCCGTTTAGACTGCCGATCGCCCATGCAAAGCCATAGTCCGCGGAATTGGGCTTTCCGTCGTTGAGTTTGTAGATCGTCCACATTCTGTTCAAACTGGACTGCGTAAGCAACTGCGTCGTGTACAGCGCGCCGTCCCATTTGGCCAAATCCAAAACGTTGAAGTACAACGCGCCGTCGGCCGTGGAGTTAAAGGTTGGTGAAACCCAATCCTGATTCTTGAGCTCGCCGCTTTCCCATTGATACCCCGCCGAACGGTTTGGGATGATATCCGCGTCGCTGATAAGGCGCGTGGAGGTCATATTCAGTGGCTTAAAAATGCGTTTGGCAAGGTAATCCGCATAGAATATGCCGGTCACGCGATGTATCAGTATCCCGAGCAGTACGTAGTTGGTGTTCCGGTAGTTCCACTTCGCGCCGGGCGCGTTTTCGATTGGCAGCGCTTCGATGTTGCGAAGGAGCTGGCTCTCCGTGAAATCCAGGCGCAGGTAGAACGGCCCCTTCGGGCCCGTTCTTTCGGGCGATTCGTACTCCGCCAGACCCGAGGTGTGAGAAAGCAGGTTTTCTATCCGTATCGGTTTCCAACTCGCCGGTGCGCCTGGAAAATATTTCGCGATGCTGTCGGCCAGTGAAACCCGGCCCTCCTCAACCAGCATCATAATCGCCGCGGACACGAACTGCTTGCCGACGGAGCCCGATTGGAAGATCGTCTCAGCCTTTACTGGGACCCCCAGCTCGACGTTCGCGAGCCCGTAACCCTTGGCAAGCAGATTGTTGCCGCGACTGTAGATCCCGACTGCGACGCCGGGAACGTGCGAGCGCGCCATCTCGGTCGTCACGAACGCGTCGATCGCTGAAATCTGCTCGGCGGTCAGCGGGGCGCGCGCCCCCGGTGGCGGGGAGCACGCGGTGAGAATCGCGGCGACGAACAGTAAGACCGCGCAGCGTCTCTTCATTTCGAGGTTTTCGTTGGTGCCGGACGGGCCGAAAACCTCGTGGATGGAACAGCGGCCGGAGGCCTCGAACGTAGCTAGCTCTAGGAGAACGGATAGAATGAGATGACGAAATGGTTTGCGGAGGGGTCTCCGCTCTTGAAGGCCCGGATTGCCGGCGCGTTCTACTTGTTCTCCATACTCGCGGGCATATTCGCGGTGTCTGCTGCGACCGGCAGCGTTAGCCTTGCAGCCAATCTCATCGGAAGCGCGTGCTACGTCGTCGTGACTCTGATCCTGTACGACTTGCTTAAGCCGGTGAACAGGGGCCTTTCGTTGCTCGCGGCGCTCTTCAGTCTGGCGGGATGCGCGGTAGGCGTTCTTCGCATGCTGCACCTCCCCTCGATCAACGTCAACGAGCTCGTATTTTTTGGATGCTATTGCCTGCTGCTCGCCTACCTCATTTTCAAGTCAACCTTCCTCCCTCGATTTCTAAGCCTGCTGTTGGCGATTACGGGTTTGGGTTGGCTGACGTATCTCTCGCCGGCGCTCGGAAACCATCTCTTCTTCCCCTACCTCATGATCACGGGCCTCGTCGGGGAAGGGGCGCTGACGTTGTGGCTCCTCGCGTTCGGCGTGAACGCTCCACGATGGAACGAGCAATCGCGCTTATCGCGCTGATGGACGTGCGGTGATAGTTATTAGGTATCCATTCCGTTCAGGCTGGCTCGCGTAATCCTTGGCACCGTACACGTCGATACAAAGTTCGTTCTTCTCTACTGACGTGAAGCAACGCTGGAATTGCGGCCGCCCACTACTATTCCAACCGGGCTCTTTTTTGAGCCTTCGTGCGAGTCGCGCCCACGGATCGTTCGATTTCAAATCTTCGGATATGAAAGGCGAGCCAAAAGAGTAGTAGCCGGCTCTAGTCTCCGGTAACTGCGTCGCCAGATCGAGCCAATAGGGCCCGATCGTAAGCGAGGCAACTGGAACCGCTGAAAACCTCACGAGATTGTACCGCGCGGGGCCGTTACCGTTCGTTATCTCTTTCTTCGTGTCGTGCTTGAGGAGATACACTGCCCAAGCATCGCTCTGCCCTAGTTGCAGCGAAATCGAAGACGCACCGGACGACGATAATCCCAGCAACGTTGCAACCGGGACTGCCGCGTCTCCGCTAAATACGATCTGCCTTTCCACAGCGTTGGGGAAGCGGGCGCCCCATACGGACACAGGCAGCAGGACGCCGAAGATAGCCGCTACGACAGCGCCGGTGATTAGCCGAGCGGGAGGATCCGCGGTTTTCACAGCTCTACCAAATAGCCCCGATGGAAGCCCGAATCCTTGGCTGGCCGAGGGCCCGCCGATCGGTTCCAGCATCATCGTTAGGAGGTTTTTAACATGGCAGACCGGGTTAACAACATCGTTCTGGTCCACGGAGGCTTTGTAGGCGGCTCCGGTTGGATGGGCGTCTATGGTATCCTCGAGTCGGACGGATTCAAACGTGAGCGTCGTCCAGAATCCAACGATATCGCTCGAGGGTGACGTCGCAGCCGCTAAAATGATCATCGACCAGCAGCCGGGGGACGTCATTCTAGTCGGTCACTCGTACGGCGGCGCGGTGATTACTGAAGCAGGCACGCATAAAAAGGTCACCGGTCTCGTCTACATCACCGCTTTTGCGCCCGACGCCGGTGAGTCCGTAAACACGCTCATCGCGAATCCGCCACCCGGCGCGCCGGTTCCGCCGATCCTCCCGCCAATTGACGGCTACCTCTTCTTGGACAAGCAGAAGTTCGCGGCTTCGTTTGCAGCCGACGCGGATGCCGCTACCGCGAAGTTCATGGCGGATTCGCAGGTCCCATGGGGCTTGAACGCGCTCGGCGGCACGATTACGACTCCGGCCTGGAAGAGCAACCCTAGTTGGTATCTGCTGGTTACCGATGACAAAATGATCCCGCTACCCGCGCAGCAATTCATGTGCGAGCGCGCCGGCGCAACGACTACGCAAGTTCCGGACAGTCACGCGATCTACGTGTCGAATCCAAGCGCAGTCGCTGCGCTCATTAAAACGGCTGCGCTGGGATAGCCGAGGCGGCTGAGCGGGCTGCGCCGAACGATCCTAGCCCGTCGAAGCGCTCCCAGAAGGCGAGGCAGATGAAGCTTTCAGATTTTAGGCGGTACGCGCTCAGCAGCTGCGCGGCTGCTATGCTCGCAGGTTGCGGCGCCCCGCAGCCGCCGATCGGCGGGCCGGGCGCGATGCCGCAAACCGCAGGCGGTGGGCCATTGCGCCCGCTTACCGGGACCGGCAGCGGGAAGATCGCGCACATCGTTTTCATCGTCCAAGAACAGCGCAGCTTTGACAATCTCTTCTGCGGCTATCCCGGCGCGGATGCAGCGCAATGCTCGGCTCGCTCAAAGGGAATTCCGCTCGAAGCGAATTGCACGCTGTCCAACACCTTCCAAGATTTCGAACGCGACAGAAAGACCGGGAGTTTCTCACACGAGAAGGCCGACTGCCCGGGCTACACTCGCCCAGAGTATCGGACGGTGCCGCCGGGCGAGACGAAGCCTTATCGCGCCATCGCGGCGAGCTACGTACTCGGCGACCGGATGTTCTCCTCGACGGGGAACCCGACGTTCGAATCGCATCAATTCGCTATCGCTGCGCAGGCAGACAACGCGATGGATCAACCATTTGGGAGGACTCCGCCCGACGGTTGCGTTTACCGCGCCAAAGTTCGGCAGTTCAGACATCCACCGCGCCCGGCGTGCGAGACGTATAAGACGCTTGCGTACGAGCTCACGGCAGCGGGCCTGACCTGGGCCTACTATGCCTCAGGCCGTTCCGAGCCGACGTGGGACGCGTTCGGATGGGTCAAAGGGTATTCGGCCGGTACGCATCCGCCATCACAGTTCCTGACGGACGTTGCGAACGGCCATCTGAGCGCGATGACGTGGGTCACGCCGGAGCTTTCGGATTCAGATCTTTCGGGTTCCCTTTCTGCGACCGGACCGGCGTGGGTCGCATCGCTGGTGAATGCCATCGGCGAAAGCCAGTACTGGAACTCGACCGCGATCTTCATCATGTGGAGCGGGTTTGGCGGTTGGGCCGACCACGTGCCGCCCCCCTTCCTGGATTACGACGGACTCGGCTTCCGCGTGCCGCTGCTGGTGATCTCGCCGTACGCCAAGCAGAATTACGTTTCGCACGTGCACTACGAGACCGCTAGCGTTTTGCGCTTTGCGGAAGACGTTTACGGCCTCGAGCCGCTCGCTGTGGCCGACAAACGCGCAAATTCACCGGCCAGAGATTGCTTCAATTTCTATCAGGTGCCGCGACCCTTCGTTCCGATCAACGCGCCTAACTGACGCCGAACGTAACTGGGCGCCGAGGCGTGGGCCTCACGGCCCGAACGCCAGCGCATATGGTCTGCTCACGCCCTTGCTGATTATGCGCTTAAGCGTTGTCTTGTAGTAGACCGTCACGGTGTTATTCAGAACGTTTGCAACAAAGAGGTCGCCGGCGCTGCTCAGCGCGAGCGCTTCTGGGCCGTCGACGTCCTGGTGGACCGCCCACAGCACCTTCGTCTTGCCCGGAGCATAGACTGTCACCGCGTTAACGGGGAGGTCCGCGACGTAGAGATTGCCGGGGCCATCAAACGCCAGCGCAATCGGACCGGAAACGCCCAGGGAGATCGTCCGCAGCAGCGGGACGCTGCCCGGCCCGTAGACCGTCACGGTGTTGCCGCGATAGTTCGCAACGTACAGATTGTCGGAGCCGTCAAACGCCAACGCAGTCGGACCGGAAACGCCCTTGGATATCGTCTGCAGCAGCGTGCTGCCGTACGCAGGGTATACCGTCACGGTTTTACCGCCACCATTATACCCATAGTTCGCAACATAGAGATTCCCGGAGTTGTCAAACGCCAGCGCGGACGGTCCGTTCATACCCTGAGAGATCGTCCGTAGCACCTTCGTGCTTCCCTCGACGTAGACCGTCACCGTGTTAGCGGAGAAGTTCGCGACGTAGAGATTATGGAAGCCGTCAAACGCGAACGCATCCGGGCCGTCGAGCCCCTTAGAGATCGTCCGCAACAGCTTCGTCTTGCCCGGAGCGTATTCCGTTGTGGTGTTATTGCCGTCGTTTGCGACGTAGAGATAGCCGGCACTGCCAAACGCCAATGTAGGGGGCCCGTTTATGCCTTGGGAGATCGTCCGCAGCACGTAGGGGCCGCCCTTGCGGTAGACCGTCACGGTGTTATTGCCGGGGTTTGCGACATAGAGATTCGGATTCGTTGCGGGGGCAACAATTTGCCGATTCGTTTGCATCTGCGGCATCGTTCCGGGCGCTCCGATCGGCGTCTGCGATCCGCAGCCTGTGGGTATAGCAATGGCCGCGCAGATGCCTAAAGCATAGCGGCTCAAATCTGAAATCTTCATTTGCTTTGCTCCCTTGATCCATGAATGCGACGGTGGTTTAAGGGTTCGCCTTCGGGGGCTCGGTTCCGCGCAACCAAGCTAGGATCGCCATGGACCGATTGGGCCGGGCTCCGCGTAACTGCCTCGGCTCGCCCACGGGGTTTAGATCGCCGTGAGGTGAGTGCGGCGGCGGCTGCCGGGATCACGCTATAGCGGTTTGAATAACCTCTCGCGGAAACCGTTCGCTTTGATGAAGTCGATCTTTGCTTTCCCGTGTCCACTTGCAATCCAGTAACGGAATGTGATTGGGCCGGTGAGCGCTGGCGGCTTGCAGCTAAATCCCGGCTTGGGCTGGGGCGACCCGGCCGAAATGGTGCCGAAATACTGGTGGGTCCCGTATATCGTAAAAGACTCAACGAAACCCCACCCCCGGTTCGGCGGTGGGGCTTTTGAGTAGCTCCATGCCCCTGCGGCGGAAAAGGTTCCAGCAATATCTCCCGATGCAGTCCCGCTCGTGCGAAAGTTCCACGTGTCGACGACGGGGGGATGCTGCCTGCAATCGCCTTTGACCATCGTGATCTTGACCTGCGTCGCCGTGAGGACCTCGACGAGCGACGTGTCGGAGCTGAGACGGTCCAAGCCGGTGACGTGAGACGCCAACCCCGCTGGCGTCGCAGCCGGCGTAACGATGGGCGACTGCGACGCAGCACAACCCGCTAAGGCTGTGGCCAAGCCTGCGCTTAAGGTGTAGTTGCTGAAACCAAAGTTCTTCATTTGCCTCGCTCCTCGCTCTGAGATCAGACCGGCTAATAACATTCGGGACAGCGCCCGGTGTTCCATCGTAGCAACCTATCCGCGATTCGCCTCAACGCCATGAAACCAAGCCCTCAAGGCAGAAGGTAAAGCGGTCACGTTCATAGCGGGGTGCAAATATGGTAACTAACGGTAGAAGCGGCCCGTCCGGGCGCCTAGTTCTTCTAAGCCCGAAGCGTGCGTTCGTGAGATTCAAGAGCTTACTGGTTTTTGTCTTTTGCGCGCTTGGCGTCGCGGCGTGCACGGCACACACCGGTTTTGCAGGCCTGCCGAACGCCGGCAGCGCCGGGACTGCGCTGCTTACGAATGGGAAGCCAACGAGTATTCCGCTAACCGCCAACACCGGCAAAAAGTCGGGCTTCCACGTGCGGCTATCGATTGCAGGAACGCCGACCAAGAGCTTCCTCTTCGATACGGGCTCGGGCGGTTTGTGGGTCTACGCGAATACGATCGCCAAGCCCAAGAAGCCCGTGCGCGATCTCCACATCGCAACGGACGATACCTACGGCAGCGGGCTGCACTACGACGGCGACGTGGTCGAAACGACAGCCGATTTCGGAAATGGACTTTCGGCAACGCTGCCGCTCGTGCGCGTCGAGAAGGCCACATGCGTGACGAGCGCCTGCACGAAACTGTACGGCAAGGGCAACGTGATTTTGCGTTTGGAAAAAGAGCGCGGACTCTGGGGCACGATGGGCGCCGATCTCGAGCCGAGGCCCGTGTCGCAAGGCGCGAACAAGAGCGATCTGTACAACCTGCTCTTTGCGTTGGGCGGCGTTTGGACGCGTTTTGCGGTGACGCCGAAAGCGGTCTTGGCGTCTCCGCCGGAGACCGGCTTCACTACGCTCGACATGCTGCCCGGGCCGAAGACGAACCAACGCCTGCCCAATGGCGCGAAGAGCTGGAAGCGCGACGTTCGCGTCTGTTACTCGATAGCTAAAGGGGCAATCTTCAATGGATGCATGACGACGGTCTTCGATACCGGTACCGAACAGGGCGTGACCTTTGAGACGGACGACGCCAGTAAGCTTCCAACCGAGAAGTCGAGATGCGGTTCCATTCTCAAGCCGCGCAAGCGATTCGCCGCAAACGCGCCCGGCGAGAGCGGTGCGCTACTGACGATGTTCCCCGCCGGCGTGACGCAGAACTGGAACGAAGTGCGCGTCGCAACGCCCAAACCGAGCGCAACGCCTCAAGTCAACACCGGCATCACGTTTTACAATCGCAACGAAATCAGTTTCGACGCGGTGCACGGACGGGTGGGCCTCAAATCGCTGCATCCGCCAGCGCACAATTTCGAGAGCGACTGCGGCGCGAGTGCCCCCTAAGGTTGCGTCTCGTCGCCGGGATCGTCAGGCGAGGGCGGGACAATGGCGCTCCAACGACTTAATTAAGAATTCATGACACCTATCGACGAATATCTATCGAAGGTCGAGCCCGCGAAGCGCAAGGAGCTGAAGCGCATTCGCGCGCTCGCCAAGAAAGCGGTGCCGTCCTCGGAAGAAATCATCAGCTACGGCATGCCGACGCTGACGTATCAGGGGAAGCCGTTTCTCGGCTTCAACGCGCACGCGCACCACATCGGTATCTATCCCTACAGTGCGCAAGTAGTCAAGGAACTCCGCGACCGGCTGAAAGAATACAAAACCAGCAGCGGAGCGATTCGCGTCCCGCTCGATTCTCCGATCTCCGAGCCCTTGCTGCGGGCCGTCATCGCGTGCCGGATCAAGGCCATTCGGGCCGCTAAGAACGGGTAAAAATCCTCAAGCCCGAGGGCCACTAGAGCACCGGCAATAAGCCGGTGCTCTTCGTCTGTGGACTCCTCGTCGTAGAGAAGAAACGCAGATTATCTCTTTGCTGCCACCGTGCCCAGCGGCTCTGCGAAATTCCCCGTAAAGACCGCAATCGGTGAACCGCCGGCCGGGTACTTGAAAACCTCGCCGTTGTTGTTACCCGCGTCCCCGCAATAGACAACGCCCTCCGCGATCCAAGTCTGCGCGCAGTCGTTGGAACCCGAGAACGAAACGGTGCCCTTCAACGTCGCCTTCGTGCCGCTGATGGTGTACTGATACTGGTTGTTCTTCAGCTGATCGAAGACGGTAAGGTACGTGCCGTCCCACTGCACGGACCCAGGGAACTCCACAGTGTTGCTTGTCGTGATCGTTTGCACTTTACTGCTACCCTTCGGGAGCTCGTCGAGCTGGAAGGCAGAGCCGCCGGTAAAGCCGTCGAAGAAGAGATTTCCCTTGTTATCGTAGCCGTCGAAGTACTCTCTAGCCAAGGGCGTCTTGATGAGGGTGCCCGAGCCGCTAGCGTTCGCGTAGAGGTCGATGTCGCCCGTAGACGGCCCAGTCAAGATCCCGACTGCAAGGTCGCCGGCCTGATCCATGGCGCAGCTCGATGGCATACTACCGTCGGAAACGGAGAGCGTCTTGATCGGCGTCTGCGGGACCTTGTACTCTGTGATCTGGTTGTAGGCCGCGACGATCCAGAAAGTTTTCTTCCCATAGCCGTGGAGGACGTTCGTGCACCCTTGGCCGCCGACGTTATTGATCGTGCCGATCTGCGAAGTGCTCCTCGGATAGTCGAAAATGCTGGCGTAGGTGCCGTAAAAGTTGATGACGTACTCGAAGTGCTTCGAAATCGCGGTCCGGTCAGGAACAAGCGTCGCGAAACGGGGCAGCGCACTCAGATTCGGGCGCGCTGCGGTTACCAGCCTGCCGTTCATTGAGAGCGTCCTACCGATGTATCGGTCATTGGTCCCAGCGTTTGACGGCGCCACCGCCGAGCCGCCTGCGCACGCCGAGCATATCGCGAGTGCAACCAGAGCGCCGGCGTATTTCACTAAACCAGTCGTATTCATTACGTTACTCCCTTCTGAGTAGAAACGATCGCAGGTTAGCTTCTCGACCGAGACCGCGCCGTCCGGCGGGTCGAAGCCGCCTGTAGGGTCGCTGTCGGCGAAGCTCCGGCTCACCGAATGATTAGGAGAGCTTCTTTAATCGCACTAGTGCTGCCGACCTTGCACGCGTCACCCGAGCAGAGGATCGTTACCGCGATAAGACTGCCATAAGCATACGATAAGGAACGCGCAGATAAAGGGCTTTCACGTCCGCTACGCGTAGGGGAACGTACTCACGCTTGGTCTTACCCCCAGATCAAGCTTATCGCGAGCTCGGCTCCACAATAGACCTACTCGCACTTGCAGGCGCCGAAAGAAGCACTTCGAACCCAACTTCGTCATCATTGCGTCAGGAGCGAGGTTTAGGATGCCAACTTTCAACAATCGCGTGCTTGTGCTGATCGCTGGAACGCTTTTTGCTACTTCAGCGTGTGGGGGAATCACCACAGTTCCAACCACAGCAGCGGGAAGCGCGCTAGGCGCGGGTGCCGTCGTTCCACGCGACACGACCTCGATTTTGAAAAAACTTACGAAGGACGTCGAAATCGGCTCGACAGTCGATGGTAAGAATGGTGACATGGGTCCGCGCGCAATCTCGCTGGTCCGATCGACCTTCGGGCTCAAGAAGGGACAGCTGCTCGTTTGCAACTTCGAAGATTCCGCGGGCACTGCTGGTAAAGGTAGCACGATCGAGGTACTCAATCCAAAGCCGCACTCCAAGCCGGTGACCTTTACGCAAAGCCCCAAGATAGAGGGATGCGACGGCGATGCGATCACTGAGGCAAATAAAGTCTGGGGCACGGGGATGCTCAGCGGTCTCGTTTCGCAGTTTGACCAAGCCGGTATGCTCAAGAAGAGTTACAGATCGCACCTCAGCGCTCCATTCGTCGACGCCGATGCATTCTGCGGATTGGCTTACGCGCCTGAGGACATCTACATTTCGGATTCCAAGACCGGCTCGATTGTCAAGTTGGCATTCATCGCTGTTAGTGGCAAGGTGAAAATGACCCAAGTGATAACCGGTTTCGCGGTAAATAAGGGCTCCGGTTGGAGCGTCTTGGGCCCATCCGGAATACAGTACAATAGCACAAGGACCGGTAGTCTTTGCAACGACACGCTTTATATCGTGGATGGGGTCGATAACACCGTCGTCGCGGTTTCGAACGCCAGCAACCTACTTGGGAAGGACGAGATCGTCGTGCAACCCGGTGGGAAAAAATTCAAATGCGCTCACCCAAAAGAGACCTGCGCGACGCTCGTCTATAGTGGCTCTCCGCTCAATGCGCCCGTAGCTTCGGCCCTTCTACCGAACGGAAACCTCATCGTTGCGAATACACAAGGTGGAAACAAGCTTGTGGAGTTGACGCCGACGGGACGCGTACTCGGCACCAAAACGATCGACAAGAGCACGATTGCTCACGTCTTCGGACTCCTTGCGACCGGCACGAGCGATAGCGATACGGCGCTGTTCTATACCGATACCAAAACGAACACGCTGCAAGAACTCGAGCAATAGAGCTCACCAGACCGCCGTCACGGACGTGCCGAACCATAACAATTAATTTGAACGCTGCCTGGCCTTGTCCGCCAGCTGATGTGGCTTTCGTCGCGGAATAATAGCTAAGGAACGACGACAATCCTGCAAGTGCCGTCTGCCGATGCGGTCCAAGCTTCCGAGATCGACGAAAGCGGTACCGTTTTGGTCGGGACGTCGACGCTACCGTCTGCGATAAGCTGCATGTAGACGGGGACCTCGGCCATGATATCGGCAATTTGCGCGGAACCCGCTCCGTTGCCGGAGATGCGAATGCGGCGGCTTCGTAAGAGCGCCGCCGGCACGGCTGCGTCGGGACCGGCCGTAGCGCCAATTTGCACGTAGGCGATGTCGGCGGTGTCTTCTTCAAGCCCACGCCTTGCGAGCGAAGCGAACGCAGTCTCGGCTGCCGACGCCCACAGAAAGTCGAGCACGATGCTCGGTATCATACCGCCTTGAGCGTCGGCGATTGCCACGGCATCGGCGTCGCGATCACCGCTCAGGGCAACGGTTGCAGCGCCAACCGCCGCGGCGCGCGCAAGACGTGCCGGATTGCGCCCCACGCCGACGACGCGGTTTGCGCCGAGTAGTCGCGCGTGTTGGACGGCAAGATACCCGGCCATACCGGTCACGCCGAGAACCAAGACTGTCGCGAGCGAGCCAATCTCGCGAACGCGCGTCGTGAGCGGCAACCACGATGCGAGACCCGGATTCAATCCGCCGGCGACCTTCACGGGATCGGCTCCGGGGGGTAGCGAGATGCGCATCCTTTGGGGTACCGCCATTCGCTCCGCGAACGTGCCGTGCGGGGGACGCACGAGACCCGTGTAGATGAAATCGCCGGCCAGGGTACGAGCGACGACGTCGACGCCAGGGACGAGGGGCCACGACTGCGTGCTTCCGTAATGCCGCCCGGCTGCCAGCGATCGTACGATAGGATGGAGCCCTGCAGCTACCAGCTCTACAAGTTCGTAGCCGTCGTCAACCTGGGGTTCGGTAAATTCACCGTATTCCGGTGTGGCGTTGGGAGCGCTAACGACGGCAGCTTTCATAAGATTTCCCTCGCGGGCGATTTTCGGATTTTATCGCGGTCATCCTAGTTGCTCAATTCGAGCGGGTGCAAAGGATTGGCGCTCGCTTCGCTGGGGCTGAGCCTCCGCACGGCGAACTTACTTAGGCACCGATCCGTTCCGGCTTCAAGGAGTGAACCGTCGATGAAACATTTTGGATTACGCCACTATGCGTTCAGCATCAGTGCGGCGGCTGCATTGCTCGCCGGATGCGGTGCCCTTCCCCTGAGCCCGTCGAAGGGTCAGGATGACACGCAGCCGCCGATCGGCGCACCGGGCATGGTGCCACAAACCGCCGCCGTCGCAACACGCGTCGATTCCAGCACGATGGAAACAGTTCTGTATTCCTTTGCGGGCGGTAATGATGGTCAATATCCAGACGCCGCGCCGATTTCGGTCGACGGGGAATTTTACGGTACGACTGCTCTGGGCGGTAACGGCGGATGCAACGCCCTTCCCGGTTGCGGAACCGTCTATAAACTGAACGCGTCAGGCCAAGAGAGCATCCTCCATGTTTTTAAGAGTGGGACCGATGGAGAAGCCCCAAACGGCTTGATCGACGTAGGCGGCAACCTCATCGGCACGACGACTTACGGCGGGACGTCAGGGTGCAAGTCAGAGTACACATCCGGATGTGGTACGGTGTTTGAACTCACGCCATCGGGCCAAGAGCACGTGCTCTATCGTTTTCACGGTCATGCGCAAGGAGCGCTCCCCAGTTCTCAACTTACGCTTTTCAAAGGCGAGTTCTACGGTGAAGCGTCAGCCGGCGGCACCGGGACGTGTTATTACGCCGACTATCCCGGCTGTGGAATGATCTTCAAAATGAGCCCGTCCGGGCACGTGAGCATTATTTATACCTTCAAAGGTGGTAAAGACGCCGGGAGTCCAGACGGAGGTCTCGTCTGGTACAAAGGTGCCTTCTATGGCACGACACTCGCTGGTGGCAGCCACGCGTGCTATTCCAGTTACGGCTGCGGGACGGTTTTTAAGATAACTCCATCTGGAAGTGAGACAACCCTCCACAAGTTTACGGGCTACCCGAACGACGGCGCCCTTCCGGACGGACTCGCCATTATCGACGGCGTTCTTTACGGAACGACGGACGACGGCGGCAAATACAACTGTGGCCTAACGTATTACGTACATTGCGGAACTGTCTTTACGTTGACGCTGTCTGGCCGGGAGCGCGTCATCTACAATTTCAAAGGCGAGAAGAAGGATGGTGAATCCCCAAATGGGCTTGTTGCAGTCGGTGGTAATCTTTACGGAACAACACAGAGCGGAGGTAACGAGGGCAGCAGCTGCTACTTTCCGGGATGTGGAACGGTATTCGAGTTGACTCCATCCGGCCAAGAAACAATTCTTTACAGCTTCAAAGGCGGCCGTGATGGCTCGCTACCGAGTTCCCCCCTAATCGACGTGGACGGTACTTTGTATGGAACGACGAGCGTCGGTGGTGCCAAGGGTGACGGCACGGTCTTCGCAGTCACCCCTTAGACGACGTAGCCGTAACGCAGACTAATTTTTTGCTGCTACCACGCCGAGCGGCTCGGCGAAATTGCCCGTGAAGACCGCAATCGGCGAACCGCCGGCCGGGTACTTGAAAACCTCGCCATCGTTATTTCCCGCGTCGCCGCAATACAGCAGGCCCTTAACGATCCACGTCTGCGCGCAGTCGCTAGCCCCGGTGAGCTGTACGGTGTTCTTCAACGTCGCCGTCGTTCCACTAACCGTGTACTGATACGTCTGACTCGTCTGCTGATCGAACACGGTGAGGTAAGTGCCATCCCACTGCACCGAGCCAGGAAACTGCGGAGAGTTGCTCGTTTTGATCGTAACGAATTTGCTGCTGCCCTTCGGAAGCTCGACGAGTGCAAAGCTAGCGCTCGACGGGCCGAAACCGTCGGCGAAGAGATTGCCGCCGGGATCGTAGCCGTCGAAGTACTCTTTGGTCAACGGCGTATTGTACACCGTACCCGAGCCGGCTGCGTTCTTGAAGATCACGACCTGACCGCCGGGACCGTAAGAATTACCCAATAGGATTCCGACTGCAAGATCGCCGCTAGTATTCATGGCGCAGCTGGATGTGAACGTGTAGTTAAGAAACAGCGTCTTGAGCAGCTTGTTTGGAACCTCGTATTCGTCAATCAGGTCGTTCGTACGCCCGGGGTTCCAGATAATCTTCTTCCCATAGCCGTACAAAACGTTGGTGCACCCTTGGCCGCCGGCGCCATTAATCGTACCGATCTGCTGAACGCTCTTCGGATAGTCGAAAATGCTGGCGTACGTACCGTAGTAGTTGATGACGTACTCAAAGAACTTGGACTTCCTATGCCGGTCAGGAAGAATGGTCGCGTAACGGGGGAGCGGACTTAGGCGCGCTGCCGTTACCGGCCTCCCATTCACAAACAGCGTCCTACCTACGTAGGTCGCATTGACCGTAGCGGCTGACGGCGCGACCGGCATGGGACCCTGAGCCTGTCGAAGGGCGCTCCCGCACGCCGAAACAATTACGAGTGCAACGACAGCGCTGCCGCACTTAAGCAAACCAGGGGCGTTCATTAAGCTACTCCTTTCTGCATAGAGACAATTCGCGGGTTATTCCTTGAAGGAGACCGCGCGGATTTGGCAAGTCGACGCTGCTCGTAGGGGTCGACGAAATGCGAAACGGCTAAAATGGGTAGCACACGCACGATCATGACGGTTCCTCCCAGGTTTAAATATGTGATCAAACTCATGAAGAAAGCCTGAAGCTACGGGTGGAGTTCGGTCGCCGAACTCCGTACTTCGCGGCAACAGTACTTCTCGGCAATTTGTTATTATTTTGGCGTTTCGGCAGGCTCGCGCTCTGTCCCACCAGAGCAGTCGAGTGGCCGGGTGCGCTATCGCTCGACCAAACTCTAATGGGACGACCATCCTGGGTGGGGTCGGCGCGTTTCCTGGTAACGGCACGATCTTCAGCGTGACGCCCGGCGGTACAGAAACGGTCCTCCACCGCTTTAAGGGCGTCGCCGACGGACAATGCGGTTTTAACTGTTACTTGACCAACCTCGGCGGAACGCTGTACGGCACCGCATACAACGGGGGAAAGGATGGCCTCGGTTCGGTCTTTTCGATCAAACCGGGTGGCGCATTTAAGACGCTCTACAGCGCTTCCGGAAAGGGCGACGCTGGCGGTTATCCTAAGGCAAGCCCAACCAACGTCGGGGGCACGCTCTACGGCACCATGAGCGCAGGTCCGTCTGGTAAGCATGGAACGGTGTTTTCCGTTGCGACCGGCGGTTCCCTAAAAACCATCTTTCAGTTTAGCGGAGGGAGTGATGGCGCGAAGCCGTCGTCAAACCTTACCCTCGTCGGTGGGAAGCTTTACGGCACGACCGCAACGGGCGGAAGCAAGGACGAGGGGACGATCTACTCGATATCGGGATTCTAGGCCAACGGTCTTTGCGTACGGCGGTTATCGCGGCTGGGACTAAGCCTCGAGCGCCTCGGCGCATTGCAGCGACGGGCCGGCCGATCCCGGTCGAGGTCAGATACGGCGGCTAGCGAAGCCATCGCTATGTCGAGCGAGGCCCCGTTTTCTGAACTTCTCCGTCAGCAACGGCGCGCGGCCGGATACTCGCAGGAAGACCTAGCCGAACGCGCCGGCCTGAGTGTCAGTGCAATTGGGTCCCTCGAACAAGGCCTACGCCGCGCCCCGCACCGCGACACGGTCAAGGCACTTGCCGATGCCCTAGGCATACCACAGTCAAAACGCCGACACTTTGAAGAGGTAGCCGCGCGTGCGCGCGGACGCAAGCCTCGTGAAGTTTCCAGCCTGCCGGCGTCGTTGACCTCGTTTATCGCACGCGACGAAGTGAACGAAATCGAAGGGCTCTTGGCGGACCATCGACTGCTAACGATCATCGGTTCCGGTGGAATCGGAAAGACGCGGGTCGCGATCGAGGTGGCGCGGCGCGTCGAACGCCTGTACGACGAAGTGTGGTTCGTTGATCTATTACCGGTGCGCGACGGCGCACAGGTTACAGCACAGATAGCGGCGCGGCTGAACGTTCCGGTTAACGGTGAAGGCGGTTTGTCGGCGATCGTTCAGCATCTTCGTTCGCGCACCGCCCTGCTCATTGTCGACAACTGCGAGCACATTGTCGACGAGATCGCGTTCAATATGGAAAAGCTTCTTCACCAGTCTACCGCTCTTACGGTTCTCGCAACAAGCCGAGAGGCGCTTGGGCTATCTGGCGAACTCGCCTTTCATCTTCCGCCCATGAACGCAACCACTGCCTCCGATCTGTTCGTTGCGCGCGCGCGGGCAGCCGATCCACGATGGTACGCCGATGTGCAGCGACTCGCTGTTGTTACGGAGATCTGCAAAGAGCTCGACGGGATTCCCCTCGCAATCGAGCTTGCCGCGTCCCGGGTTTCAACCCTTGGACTCGAAGCTGTACGCTCCCGACTCAAGGGAGGGATCAATCTGTCCGGGGGTCGGGATTCCGCGAACCGCCATCAGACGATGGCCGCAACGATAGCTTGGAGCTACGACCTCTTGAGGGATCACGATCGATTGCTGTTCCGTCGTTTGAGCGTATTTATGGGCGGCTTTACATTGCAGGCTGCGGAGGAGAGTTGCGCTGATAAAGCGCTTCCGGTCGACATGGTTGCCGAAGCGTTGTCGCAACTGGTTAATAAATCATTGATCAATAGCGAGCACATCGGAACCTCGATCCGGTATCGCTTCTTGGAACCCGTTAGGGCCTTTGCATGGGAGCTTTTAGTGCAGAGCGGCGAGCTCGAAACTGCGATGTGCCGCTTTATAGGATGGCTCAAAGGCAAAGCGACCCTCATCGATTCCGTGCCGCCATCACAACTGCTGGCGGATGAGCGCATCGAGTTGGACAATGTGCGCTTCGCGATTCGTTGGGCTGAGTCGACCATGCACTATCCGGCTATCGTTGCCGTAACGGAAGTCCTGATCGGCTTTCGACTCGTGTGGTATATTTCGGGCCGTCATGTAGAGGTTCGCGCGCTGGGGTTCCGATTGCTCGAGCTTCTCAAAGAGAGTGAGAATCCCGAGCTTGTTGGGCTTCTCGTTAATGCGATGGTTGGCTTTCTGACCGGCTCCGAAGTCTTGGAACTGTCCGAACGCGCTATACCGCTACTAACTGACACGGGACATAGTGCACTGGCTGCCGAGCTGCACTCGCGCTGCGCCTCTGCCGAATGCATGCGCGGCGACGCGGCGACAGCGGAAAACCATCTCATGCGCGGAGAGGCTCTGCTAAGTTCCGAGGATCGCCGCCGGTCGCACGCCGGATTTTCCTTCGCAACTCACGCCGCGTACGTGCGTTGCATGCTCGAGAACTTTGCGGGGGCAAGGGCGTTGCTGGACGGCCTGGAGATACCGCCGGGTGATGCATCTGAGGTGGACGTTCGCATTCTAGTTGCGGAGATCGAGTTCTGCGAAGGCCGCCCGGGGAAGGCGATCGAGATTTTGCGGAACGTGAAGCCGGATCTGCGGCGGTACTATAGCGCAAATCATTTAACGATAAATGTTTGTGGAAATCTCGCGATATACGAGTTGGCGCTCGGAAACACTGAGATGGCCGAAGAGGCGCTCCGCGAAGCGCTAAACGCCGCAGTAGAGACGCGTGACTTTTGGCTGAGCACTGGCATCGCTGATCTCGGGCGGTATGCCGCTTTTTTTTCCGCAAATGCCGGAAAGGTCGAGCTTGCAGCGCGGCTACTCGGTGTCTGCGATCGAGACAGCAATTTGTCCTCACTTGAAAGTGGTGCCAGATCGCGCGAGCTTGCCACGAATGCTATCGAGGCACGCCTTCCTCGCGAGCGCGCCGAAGCTCTGCGCCGCAGTGGCGAGGCTGAGGACCTATACGAGGTGCTTGCAGAGTTCCTAGGTCAGCCGGCTGCCGCGGACAACGCGCGCGCAAGCGCGACGTCGAGTCCACGAGCGTAGTCAGTGATTCGCTCATCTCCGAACTGACCGAAGAGCGACGACGGAAGGTCGTACTCGATGCGGGAGCCGCCACCGTTTTTCTCATAAACTATCACGCGTAAGGGCGCGTACAGTCCGGCAGCTAGTTGGTAACGCGTCATCTTCGAAGCGGTGAGCGGATTGCCGATTTCGTATTGTACGGCGTCGCGAACTTTGTCATACAGGCCGAGAAGTGCCCCATGATCGCGCTTAAGAAAGATGGAGAGCTCGGCTGCTGCCTCAAGGCGCTGCTTTAGCCTGTCCGTGACTCCATCGCTTAGGAGCAGTGGGATCTCCTCGTCGATCGGGGGGATCACGGTTTCCAGAGACGCTCGGACATCGGCGGCCGCCTTTTGCGATTCTATGACGACGTGCGTGACCTCTATCGTTCTTCGTGACATCGACGGTGACATGGAGTGCCCTCCAGAGTCGGTGACTATGCAGTAATGATACGGGCCGAGCGTCGGAGGCTCCACTGACAACCCCTACAAATCCTCCGACAAATAGTGATGTCGGTGGTCAGGCGCGTCGACGACCTCTAGAGTATCATCATGAGTACACCGCGCAGCGTCCGATCAGGCTTTCTGTCAACGAGTTCGGCATTGCTAAGTGCCTCATTTTATTACGCGTTCTTACGCAATTTCGTTCCGGCTGCGAAGCCGGGGAGGTTTCGAAAGTGAGTAGTTCAGGAAAACCTAGTATCGTCTTCTGCCATGGAATCTGGGCAGACGGCTCGTGCTTCAGCAAAGCTATTCAGCCTCTTCAAGCCGCCGGATATGAATGTATTTCGGCGCAGTACCCGCTTAACGCGACTGCCGACGACATCGCCATCGTCAAGAAGACCCTGAGCCGTGTCAGCAGTCCCTCCATCCTCGTAGGACACTCGTACGGTGGTCAGGTCATCACCGGGGCCGGCACCGACGATCGCGTTCGCGGGCTCGTGTACATCTGCGCGCTCGGCCCCGACGAGGGCGAGACCGCGCAAGAGCAACTCGGTAAGTTTCCGACGACCCCCGTCTTCAAGCAAATCGAAGTGGCCGACGGTCGCGTCTGGATGAAACCCGCGGGCATCGCGGACTTCTGTGGCGATCTTCCCGAAGCGGAGCAGAAACTTGTCTGGGCAACGAACTATCCTCCCGCGGCGGACCTGTTCAACGCCCCTATGGGTACCCCGGCATGGAAGACGAAGCCGAGTTGGTACATCGTCGGCAAAAATGACAGGGCCGTGCCTCCGGACCTCGAGCGGTTTGTGTCAAAACGCATGGGCGCGCACACGATCGAGCTGGACTCGAGTCACTGCCCAATGCTCTCGCAACCGACCGTAGTCCTCGACTTCATCATGAAGGCGGTGAACGCGACATGAGTAGTTCAGGAAAACCGAGCATCGTCTTCTGCCATGGAATCTGGGCAGACGGCTCGTGCTTCAGTAAGGTAATTCCACCGCTGCAATCGGCCGGACACGAAGTAATGTCAGCGCAATACGGGCTCGATACAAACGTAGACGACGTCGCAGCGGTAAAGCGCACGCTGGACCGCGTCAAGAGCCCTGCGATCCTGGTCGGGCACTCGTATGGCGGAGCCGTCATTACGGCGGCAGGCACCGATGACCGCGTCATCGGGCTCGTCTACATCGCCGCGATTGCACCCGACGCCGACGAAACGTCGCAGAGCGAGCAGAACAAGTTCCCCCAAACGGACATCTTCAAGAACATCAAAGTTGCGGGCGGGCGCGTTTGGATGCGTCCGGAAGGCGTCAAGTACTTCTGCGGAGATCTTTCGGAGGAAGAGCAAAAGGTCGTGTATGCGACCCACTACGCGCCCGATGCCGGTCTCTTCAGCCGCAACGCGCCCGGCACGGCCTGGAAAACGAAGCCGAGCTGGTTTATCGTGGCCAAACAAGACCACACCGTGCACCCTGATCTCGAGCGCGCTGCGGCAAAACGCATGAATGCCACCACAATTGAGATTGATTCGAGTCACGTGCCAATGCTCTCCCATCCCGATATCGTAGTCGATGTTATCCGTAGGGCCGCAGAAGCGGTTCGTGTGCAGGCGGCGTAGCATCGTGACCTGCTCTTGCTGTCCGGCTAACTCGATGGCCTATGCCATTTTGATGCAAATAGCGACAACTGGACAGCAAGAGCGAGACATTGGGAGGCAGTCCCGGCGCCGGTCGAAGCTAGGAACTGAGCGTTAGCGCCGAACTCCTTACCCGGCGATCCGTTGCGTGGATCCGGGGAGCGTGGAGCATGAAGAGCTTGAGACTCGGCAGGTCCGCCCTCAGTGCGAGCGTTGCAGTCGCACTGCTCGCAGGCTGCGGTGGGGGTGGAGAAAGCGCAATTCCCTCGGCGGGCCAAGTAGCACAAGCCTCAACGCAAAGCCGCACAGTCGCACCGACTCGTTCTTTGGTGCATCCCGCGAATGCGCCCATGTACCAGGTGCTGTACAGTTTCAAAAGTCACTCTGACGGGATCCACCCGGCAGATCCCTTGATCAACGTCAACGGCACCTTATATGGAACCACTACTCGGGGCGGTTCAGCCGGCGCTGGAACGGTTTACGACATAACCACGACTGGCAGAGAGAAAGTGCTGCACAGCTTCGGACACGGCTCCGACGGAGCAGGGCCGTCCGGCGGCTTGATTGATGTGAACGGCACCTTGTACGGCACGACCGGCAGCGGCGGTTCATTCAGGCCAGCGGGGTGCGGCGGTGCTAGCGGCGGTTGCGGAACCGTCTATCGGATAAGCACGACTGGCGCGGAGAAAGTGCTGCACAGCTTCAGGCTCGGAGCCGACGGGTGGTATCCGGGCGGCGGCCTGATCGGCGTGAACGGCACGCTGTACGGCACGACACCGTACGGCGGCTCGGGATGCGGCAGCACCGGGTGCGGAACCGTCTTTCGGATAACCACGACCGGCTCCGAGAATGCGATTTACCGGTTCAAGGGCGGCTCCGACGGGGCCGATTTGCCCGTCTCAAAGCTGCTCCACATAAACGATACACTGTATGGCACGACTAACCTGGGTGGTAGTCGGGGATGCTACTATCATAACGGCTGCGGCACCGTTTTCAGCATAACCACCGCCGGCAAAGAGAACTGGCTGTACAGCTTCACGGGGGGCTCCGATGGGTCGTATCCCGACGCAGGTTTGGTCAATGTCAATGGAATGCTCTACGGTACGACCAGTAGCGGTGGTGGTTCAGGGTATTATGGGACCGCTTACAGCATCAACACGGACGGCTCGGAAAAGATAGTCTACCGTTTTAGCGAGCGCCACTCCGCCCGCGGGATTGACCCCGAGACCGGCCTAGTCGACGTGAACGGCACGCTCTACGGCACCACGATACAAGGCGGCGCATTTAACGCCGGCACCATTTTCAGCATAAGCACGACCGGAGAGGTTAAGGTCCTTCACGATTTTCGCGGCGCGCCTTCGGACGGGTTGTACCCGCTGGGCTCGTTGATCTACGCTCACGGCACGCTATACGGTACCACCTACTACGGTGGCGGAGGTGGTAAGGGTACGTGCTGTGGCACGGTATTCGCGTTAGCGCTGTAGCCGCATCGCCCGCGCCGCACACACTTTGCACGGCATTCGCACTTCCGAGGTGGTTGTTGCCCTGCAGCCTTGCTTGCATTGCGGCTGCGAATGCCTCGACAGTGCTGAAGCTTAGCCCGCGCGCGAGTGTTTCAATTTCACCAGCCCGCTGCGCAAGAGCATCTTCACTGCGACAAGGCCGGCCACAGTGGACCCGTCGGCAGCGCGAACCAGATCAGTCCGTTCCACGTCGGCTTCTGCCCAACGCCTAGAGCCTCTTCGGCGTAGAGAATGATGAAGCGAGTAACGTGATAGGAGGCATCAATGTTCCCGATGTGCGTGTGATTGCCCAGTCCATCGTTCGTCAGCTGTTCGCCGACGGAGACGAGCCCGCGCTGGCCGATATTGTCGTAGAGTTCATATGAAATGCCGTTGCTGGCCGCCGGGGGGGCGCCCAGGCCCGGATTGCCGTCGTGATTCATCTGATATGTTGCGAGGAAGCCTGGCACGCCGTTGGTCGGGTCGCGCTGTGCGTAAAGGCCATTGGTGTAATACTGATCGAAGCCGCCTTCCGCCAACGGCCAGGAACCACGCGCACCGTAATAACCGAACTCGAGCGGATTGCCCTGGTTCGCGAAGGCAAGCTTGTACTGCAGCGTCTTGTCCTGTGTCCAGTCGTAATCGTTGAATCCGTTGAGGTCGGCGCTGGAAGCGACGTATGAAACTTCTGCATCCAGGGAGCCCCGAATGTACGCAAACTTTTCTCCCCACCGGTTGGCGTCCAACTCGTAAGCGTGCTCGCCGACCGTGATCTCAGCCTGCGAGTTGACGGTAAGGCCGCTAACGTCTAGCCACTGACTAAATTCCGATGGCGCCGGCATTTCGAGTTTGCCTATGAAGATGTGTCCCGCACCATTGAAAAAGTTGTTGTAGGCAAACCACGCGGTGTCGAGGCCTCCGGCTTGGCTCCCCTGCCAAATCCACTGCTGTACGTGATACGTCCATTCGCTCCCAGGAGTTCCGAACGCGCCGTCGGCGTGCACGCCCAGACTGCCGATGTCCCACGAAGCCGCGCTTGGCGACTGCTGCGAGTAGCCTACGGGATAGTCGACCCAGATCGGAGATTCGCGCTCTAGTACGTGCGGATTTAAGCCGGCGTACCCCGTCCGCTGAACGTAACGGCCGTAGGCGTTGAGCGCCGGAATTTGGATGTGGCACTCGGAACATTTGATGCCATACGCTTGTGCGAAGTTCGGCATCGCCTCCGCTGGTTTGCTCATGGCGAGCGTTAACGCAGCGGGACCGAGAACGCTAATGCACGAAAAAATTCCAATCTTGCCAGGGATTCGCATAGTCATCTCTCCGGTTAGCGATGGCATTTTCGGGGCTAGCTTGGTTGAACCCTTCGTGGTATGATTGGTCGACGGCAAAAAATGGTCAACTTTAGCATATCCCGACTGCTCCGAGGAGAATGGCTGAAATGCTAAAACGGTGGATAACACTTGGTCTTATAGCCGCTATCGCAACTTCGCTCGTGCCAATATTATTTGAAATGCGAGCCCCCGCCATCGCCGCCACCAGCTCTGCGGCGGCGGGTCAAAAGGTTTATAACGCAAACTGCTCCGCGTGTCACAACGTCAATGGGAGCGGCCAGTCGGGTGTATTTCCGCCGCTTGCCGGCAATCCGATGGTGACGGGTTCGCCCGATAAGGTGATCGCTGCCGTTAAAAATGGCCTCAGCGGCCAAATAACCGTTAATGGTAAGTCCTACAACGGGTCGATGCCGGCGTGGAAGGGTAAGTTGAGCGACGCCGACATTGCCGACGTTATTACTTACATTCGCTCGTCCTGGGGCAACAAAGCTGACGCCGTAACCGAAGCGCAGGTAGCAGGCTTAAAGTAGGAACAGGTTGCTGATCTGAGTCGTTGAAACCGACTATTACTCTAAGCGGACTACTACCGCTGGATGGAGGGCGCGCTTGAAGATCTACGTGAGGCTCGTCTTTGTTGCCGGAATCGTCCTTGCGGGATTGATTCTGGCGAATTTCCACAGTACGGTGATGGGTGCCCAGGGGCCCGACGGCAAAGCGATCTTCGTTGTCAATTGCGCGGTCTGCCATCAGGCTACGGGCCAGGGCGGCGGCCCCTACCCGCCGTTGGCCGGAAATCCCGACGTCAATCGGGTCGACAGCGCTAATATCATCCAGACGGTTCTAAACGGGCGCACGGGTCCGATCACAGTGAATGACACGCAATACGGCGGGAACATGCCGTCCTGGCGTGGCCAGCTTTCGGATGCCCAGATTGCGGCGGTGCTTACGTACGTGCGAACGGCGTGGCACAATAGCGCGCCGGCGGTCTCTGAAGATCAAGTAGCGGCCGCACGGGCGCCGGAAGCCTTGAGCGGTGGCCAACTCTTTGCTGCGAAGTGCTCGACCTGCCATCAATCCGCGGGTCAAGGAACCGACAAGTATCCGCCGCTTGCCGGCAACCCGGTCGTCATCGCGGCGGACCCCAACGGGATGATCGGCGTGATCGTCAATGGGCGCACGGGGCCGCTCACGGTCAACGGCAAGACGTTCAATAACCAAATGCCGACTTGGAAAGGACAGCTCACGGATGCGAATATTGCGGCGGTCGCGACGTATATTCGCGCTGCCTGGGGAAACAATGCCTCCCCCGTGACGGAGGAAGAGGTGGCCGCCATCGGCTCGCCCGTCTCGGTTCAAGTCGGGGCTTCTATCTACGCCAAGAATTGCGCAGCTTGCCACCAGGCCAACGGAGAAGGTGGGATTGGTCCTGCACTCGCGGGAAACCCGCACGTTAATATCGCCAATCCGACCATGATGCTGACTACGATCTTGCAAGGTCGAAATGTGATGCCGTCATGGCGGGGTCAACTAGCGGCGAGCGACATTGCAGCGGTTGCAACTTTCGTTCGATCTTCGTGGGGCAACAATGCGGGGCCGGTGACCGTGCAGGACGTGAAGGCGATCAAGTGACGCGTCCGGCAATAGTTAGATTCTTGATGGTAACCCGCAAAAGCAGATTAGCTTGTCGGACAACACCTCTGCGTCGCATTCGACTGGGGTTCTCCGGGTGCTTGTGATAAGATTGCGTCATGTCCGAGCTGCTTGAGTCCCACATCGTACGCCTCCCGTACCACCTCGCGCAACGTTACCTTGCCGATAATGTAGGCGCACGTGCAGCATCGGGTGAGGAGAGCCCCCTCGCCCTAACTGCGCCGGGACCCGGAATGGAACTAACAAAGGGCGTAATGGTAAGCTTTAGCTCCGCCGTTGATCCCATGCACTTCGATCAGCCCTGGGGTATTCGTTGGAAGCCGCAGGGAGGGCCCTATCCAGAGTTCGAAGGCGAGCTCGTTGTGCGAGCGGACGAGACATGGGAAACGTCGCGGCTTGAACTGCGTGGATCATATCGTCCTCCGGGGGGTATCGCAGGTGCGGCATTCGATCTGGTAGTTGGAGGACGCATCGCTAGTTCGACTGCCCAAGCACTGTTGCGCCGTCTCGGAGATGAAATGGAGACGCGTTACCGGCACGACGAGCAAGCCAAAGGGGATTAAGGCAACTCCGGAGCGACAATGAAGCCGCCTCTGACGAAGGCGTTTTGTCTTTCCGTTAGGTGCTTTCTGCTAGCTGATTAAGAAACGCGTCCCTGCTGTGTGCTGCTAGCTTTCGACCGACGACCCGATCAAAAACAAGCGGCGTGGAGACTGTGTTGTATCGTTTCGCCGCCAACCGCGATGGGTTCAATCCGATGGCGCCTTTGACCGACGTACACGGCTCGCCGTACGGCACGACGGAATATGGCGGCGAGTCGAAGGGCTCAAAGCTGTAGCGTTGCTCGCCGGTTGCTCGCCCCATGTCGAGAGGCTCGCCGCTGCTAAGCAGCCTGGCAAATAACATTTGCATGATGTGGAACTTGTCGAAGACGATCTTCTCGGCGGCAGCCGGAACGGCCGCCAACATCGACTCGATGTCGGGCTAGCACATGTCCTTAAGTCAATACGTTTGGCTTTCGTACGCGCCCATATCGCAGCCGGTGGTCTCCCTTCCGCCAGGACGCCGCTTACCGCGCTGGTCGGTCTTCAGAAGCTTCCCAAAGAAGTCACGGCAGCCGGCGGGATTGCCGGCGTCAAGCGCTGGACTGCCTATCTGCAGCGCCATTGTTTGCGTGGGACCTCCGTTCTTGCCAAGCGCGCTGAGCTTGGGATTCGTGTTGTTGAGATCCCCATTACTTGTAAAATTGCATGTACTGTCGCTGCTCAGGTTGTAGCCGTCGGACGTGATTGTGCCGGCACAGTTCCCGCCGTTCCCGCTGTTCGCGACAATGCTGTTTTGGATGAGAACCGAGCTGCCTGCGTTGCTGAGAGCCCCGCCGCCGCCGATATTCTCGGGGTTGGTACCAAACGTCGAATTGCTGATCTGGACGGTCCCCCCGTTGCTGTAGATCGCTCCGCCGGTCGTCGTAGCGCTGTTCTGGCTGAAGGTACTGTTCGTAACGGAGAGGATCCCCGCATAGTTATAAATCGCGCCGCCGGAGCCCGAGTTGTTCCCCTGCGACGAGTTGGTGCTAAACGTGGTGCCGCTGATTGCCAACGTCCCGCCGTTGCAGATGGCGCCCCCCGCGGTGACATTATTATTCGCGTAGTTGTTGAAGAAGGTCGAAGCCGAGATTGTCATCGTGCTGCGATTGTCGATGGCGCCGCAGCTCGCGCTGTGTCCGAAAAAATAAGGGCTGTTGCCGCTTAAGTTGGTATTGCGGATGGTCGCCATCCCGGTGTTCAAGATGGCACCGCCAGAGAGCGCAGTGTTCACATAGAAATTGCTCTTGTTGACGGTAAGCGTACCGGAATTGTCGACACCTCCGCCGCCCGAATAGCCGACACCATTTTTGATGGTGAGATTCCACAGGGTAAGACTGATGCCGGTGCCGACCGTGAAGACGTTGGCGGTGTTGGTGCCATCGACGATGGTGGTCGCCGCTTTGGCGCCCTTCAGCGTCAGGTTAAACGGGATGCTTAAATTTTCTTGGTAGGTGGCCGCGGCGATCTGAATGGCGTCGCCGGACGCCGCAAGGGAGATCGCATGTCCGATGGTGGCGCAGGCCGTGGATTTCGTCATGCAGTTGTTGCCATCGTCGCCGTGGACCCCATCGACATACCATGTTGCGTGGACCTCTGGCCGCGAACCTGATTTCAAGCCCTTCGCCTCGGCGACAATCTGCCGATTCGCTTGCATCTGCGGCATCGCTCCGGGCGTGCCGATCAGCGGCTGCGATCCGCCGCAGCCGGCAAGCAATGCTGCGGAGACGCTAATGCTAAACGCATGGGCAATCCCTGGAATCTTCATCGCTTTCCTCCTCACGTTGCACGTGCTCGGCAGCGTTTGGCTGTGTTCGGCGCAGCGAGGCTCAGTCCCAGCGTAGTAGCCAAGCCGCAGCAACCAGCGCCGCCTCAGCCCACGGTTCCGCGGCAACCCCGCCGATCGGCTGCCCCTCGTCGCTGTACAGCTGGCTCCGATCGAAGCCGCATGAACTGCTTGATACTCGGCGTCACGTTTACCGAGAAGCTGGCTGGGCTGCTGAGCTCACCTTGACCTTAACGTTGAGCGTTGTTCCGGATCGCTCGACCGCAAGCGGCACTGTAGCGCCCGGGCCGGTCATTCCTAGAATTGTGTCGATATCCTGAAGCGTTGGAAAGATCGCGCCGTCTTGAAAGGCCCGTGTGCAAGGGACCTAATGCACGGTGATGCCGAGGGGTTCGGTCAGGCCGGTCTTCGAGCCGCTGATGGTTTGGATCGGCGGAATATTGCCATTTTGCGTTTGCGGCGTAGACGGCCGGCTAATCCGATCGCGTGCGCGCTCTGCGGCGAGCCGGTGCTCAAGCGCAGGCGGCGACACTGCGAGGCGTGCATGCCCAAGGCGCGGCGCGAGCACGGTCTCCGCGCTATCGAGAGGGCCCGCAAGGCGCTTGCGGCGCAAACAGCTGCGGGCACCGATCCGCGTCGCAGCGCTGCGGTGAATCGCATGCGAAGCGAAGCAGTCAGCGAGGGGCACCGCCGCAATCGCAGCTGGACTCGCGGGCACCCGGGCCAACGCGACGGGGCGTGGTTCAAGTGCGAGGTCGCGCCCGAAGCTCGACACGTTCACGCTTGCGGAGATCGCGGCCGCGACAGGCTCGTCGCTCGCAGCCTGCTCGCGTATCCGCGCCGGCACGCAGGTGCCGCATCCACGGCACTGGGGCGCCTTGCTCGCGCTCGTCACCGATGATCGCCTCTAGCTCGCACGAACCTTGCGTTAGTCTCGATGGGGGAACGGAGCGGCTGGATAGAACGTTCCAAGCCGCCGGACCGTTCATGCATCGAAGGAGCAAACCGCCAGATGGAGATTTCCAACCTTGGTCGCTATGCATTTAGCATTTGCGTGACTGTTGCGATGCTCGCAGGCTGCAGCGGATCGCAGCCGTCGCTCGGGGCCCCCGGCTCGATGCCGCAAACCTCGGCGATTGCATCGGCTAGCACTCTCGTGCATCGCACCCTGCCCGCGTCGTCCTTTAAAGTGCTGCATAGCTTTGACGGCGATCCCGACGGAGAGGCCCCGGGAGGCGGCTTGAACGCCCTGTACGACATGAACGACACGCTGTATGGCACGACCTTTTATGGCGGCACGCACAGGATCGGAACCGTGTACAGTGTGAGCCTGGACGGCGCAGAGAAGGTGCTGCACAGCTTTGCCGGCGGCTCCGACGGAATCTTCCCCTTCTCCGGCTTGCTCCAACTGTCTGACACCGATGATGAGACGCAGTACGGCACGACTCGCGACGGCGGCACGTCGGACAAAGGGACCGTGTACAGCATCCGCACGGACGGCACCGAGAGGGTGTTGCATAGCTTTGGTGGCGGGTCCGACGGAGCGAAGCCCTTTGGGGCCTTGACCGACGTGTACGGTACGCTGTACGGCACCACATACGAAGGCGGCACGTCGGACAAAGGGACCGTGTACAGCATCGGCCTGGACGGCAAGGAGAAGGTGCTGCACAGCTTTGGCGCCGGTTCCGACGGAGCGAGGCCCTTGGCGGGCTTGACCGGGTACAGCACGCTCTACGGCACAACCGACGAAGGCGGCACGTCGGACAAAGGAACCGTGTTCAGTATTAGGAGAGACGGGACGGAGAAGGTGCTGTACAGTTTTCAAGGCGGCTCCGATGGAGCGCACCCCGAGGCAGGTTTAACCCTCGGGTACGGCAAGTTCTTCGGCACGACCGGCAAAGGAGGCACGTCGGACAAAGGAACCGTGTACAGCGTCGACACGGACGGCACCGAGAAGGTGCTGCACAGCTTTGGCGGCGGCTCCGACGGAGATGGCCCCTACACGGGCTTGATCGACGTCAACGGCACGCTGTACGGCACGACCTTTCTTGGCGGTAGTGAAAGCTGTTTCCGATTCGGTTGCGGAACCGTGTACAGCATCAGCACGGACGGCAAGGAGAAGGTGTTGTACGCCTTTGCCGACTACGATGGAGCGAAGCCCGAAGGGAGCTTACTCGACCATAACGGCACGCTGTACGGCACGACTTCCATGGGCGGCAGGTATGACAGAGGAACCGTGTACGCGTTGACGCCGTAGCCCCCGCCGGGGCGGGGGGTTCGTAAATCGCGCCTACATGGCGTGAGGCGCATCTGCTAACTCTTCTTCCAGGATCGGGACACCCATGTTGCATGCCTGCACGCCCTGGGCAACGCACAGCTTGAGAACCTCGACGATTTCTTCCATGCTGGCACCGGCCTCGAATGCCCGTTTTATGTGGCGGTGCGTGCCGGGCGCGTACATGTGCGTGAAAGAAGCATCGCAGGCGATGCTGAGCAGTTCAAGCTCTTTTGGCGGCAGCGGACAGGTATTGTAAGTCGCGGCTGCGGCGGCCATGAATTCATCGAACCACTTGGGGTCCAGGGCGACGAGAGGATCCCAGACGGCGTTCCACTGGCCCATGGCCTTCATCGCATCGCATGCTGGCGTGGCAACGGCGTTCGACCGTGGCTCAGGCTTGACCCCAGCCGCCTTAGCTTCTTCCGCTAATATGGGAGCGCCCGTGGCCAACGCATGGATCGACATGAGCGCGCCGGCCTTTATAACGAATAGGATCTCATCGCGAGTGGCCCCAGCCTCCAGCGCCGCTCGAGTGTGACGGCGCGTGCCGTCGGGATTGAGATTCGTGCATGCGACGTTCAGCCCGAGACTGATTAACTCGACGAGCTTGCGCGACAGCACTCCGCTCGTCCATGGATTTGTGGACATCTTTACGCACGCGTCGGCCCAGGCTGGATCCCATTGCTCCAGGGTGTCGAGCGTTGCAGCATCCCACGGTCCAGGTTTATCGATCGTCATTGTAGCCTCATTGTATAGGTATTATTGCTCCGCGCCTGGCATGTCGGCCTCGTCACCCTCCCACAGGTGAAGCAACTCACGCGCTTGCTTCGAGGCGAGCATGCGCGTCAGGCGCGCGACCTTTCGCCCAACTTCCCTTACGCGCTGTTCAGAACGAATATCCTTGAGTTGGCCGTCCGCGGTGAAGGCCTTATCAGCATCGAAGATCCACGCTTCCGAGGGGCTGACCCACGCGTGCAGCGTTCGGCCAATTGCGCGCAGGGCGTTCAAAGTGGACATTCCGCCCATTCGCCCACCTGAAACGCCAATAAGACCGACCACCTTGCCTTCGAACTCGCGCATGCTCATCAAATCGAGAGCATTTTTCAGCACGCCGCTAAGCGTCCCGTGATAGTTCGGAGTTGCCAAGACGATGCCGCTCGCTTCCGAAACCCGTTGACGTAGACGTTGAACACTGGGCTTTTCTGCGGTGCCGTCTTCGCCGGTGCAGAATGGAAGGTCGTAATCCCGCAAATCCACAAACTCTGCGGTCGCGCCCATCTCTTCCGCGCCGGCGAGAGCGATTTTCAAAGCAACTCTTGTCCAGCTGTCGGGTCGAAGGCTACCACAAATTCCAAGGACCCGAACCGCTGCCTGTTCCGCCACCGGCGGCCTTATGCTAGATAGTGCCCGTCAGAGCCCGCCACGAGCGGTTCCCTCAACCTCCCATCTGATTTGTGCACCAAGAAGCCTTGGTGGCCGGCTTCGCGGTTCGGCGGAAGGCCGAGGTTCGCGAGCGTTTCCTCCGTGCTCTTGTAGGTCACGCCGATCTTCAGCATCTGCCGCGCTTGTTCGGGTGTGGCGATGTCGCGCCCGATCTCGCGAGCCATCCGGACGTGTCTCTCGATCATTTGAACCGTGGTCATTCGCACGCCCTTCTTGGTGTCCCAGAGGTTGTCCTCAATGCCGGCACGCGTGTGCTGGCCTAGGGCGATCATCATCATGGCGATCGTGTGCGTTAAACGCATCGTCGTTTGATACGTGAAGAACGACCCGTGCGGCGTTCGGCGTACAAGCTCCATCAGGTCGAATGGGTTCGCGCCGAGGATACCACCGCCGCCGGTGCTGAAAAACCCATTCATCGGCCCCATGTATTCGCCGCGCCGAACCATACGCTCCACGAGTTCGAGTGAAGAAATTTGGGAAAGCGCGAAGTATGGCTGGATCCCGTGCTCGACGCAGAGCTTGGTCTCCTCGATGTAAAAATCCGGTGTGGAATCGGCCACCATGTTGGAGATCCCGCGCATAGCGTCCTCATTGGCTAGATGCGTCCCTTCGAACGAGTCTTCCATTGGATGCAGCGCGGTCAAATCGTAGAGCGTAGTGCCGCAGGCAACCGTGATCTGATCCGGCTTAGGGTCGATCGTCGTCAGTTTGTGCCGCTCCTCATAGCTGCCGAATTTCCCGACCTCACCCGGCTCCGGCGCAAACGAGATCGATCCGCCGATCTGTAGGATCATCTTTGGCACGGCTTCACGCACACGCCCGATCTGCTCGCCGTATTCCTTGAAGTTCTTCGAGATATGCCCCGTCTTTGGATCGCGGACGTGGATGTGTAGTAGGGTTGCTCCGGCATTGAAGCAGTCCACTGCGGCCTGAACCTGCTCGTCCCACGTCGTAGGAATGTAGCCGGGCGGTCCATCCTGCGGCATCCACATCGGTCCGTATGGTGCCGCGGTGATCATGAGCGGTGCCATGTTCTCTGGCAAAAGTGAGTCGTCAGTAAAATACGCCATTTGCGGACCCGTCTTTCTAAAATCAACAGCTGGTTGGCATAGAAGTTAAGTATGCCAGAGGTCTCGATTCGGCCTGTATCCTAAAAGCGCAAAGACAAGCAACGGAACGGCCTGCAGGCTGGGAAGCGCGGCTGCTCGCCTATTCCTTAACCAACGTTAGCAAAGCGTCCCAATGGCGCGGATGCGGAGCCCTTGCGCCCGCACGGATACGCGAGCAGGCTGCCAACGACAAGCCCGTCGCCTTCGCAATCTCCTTGAGCGAGAAGGCGTCTAGCTTTGGCGTGATCTCGCGCGTGAACCATGCCTCTGTACGGCACGACGCAAGAGGGCGGCGAGTATGGCGACGGGACTGTTTACAGCGTCAGTCTCGCGGGCACGGAGAAGGTGGTCCACAGCTTTCTCGGCTACCCTGACGGTGCGTTCCCCGACTCAGGTTTGCTTAACGTAAACGGTACGCTTTACGGCACGACTTCGTCGGGTGGCGTGTTAGGATGCGCCTCGCGCTATGGCTGCGGCACCGTATACAGCGTAAGCCCGACCGGCTCGGAAAAAGTGCTGCACAACTTCACCGGCGGTTCGGACGGAGCGGATCCCGAGGCGGGTTTGATTGATGTGAATGGGACGCTGTATGGCTCGACATCGCAGGGTGGCAGTTCGGGATGCAACAGCGGATGCGGAACCGTCTTCACCGTCACGACGAGCGGCACAGAGAAGGTCCTATACGCTTTCGTGGGCGGCTCGGATGGGGCGAACCCGAACGCGGCGTTGATCGACATGAAGGGCACGTTGTACGGCACGACCTACGCAGGGGGCGGATCGGGGTGTAACAGCGGATGCAGGACCGTCTTCACCGTCACGACGAGCGGCACGGAGAAAGTGCTTCACGCGTTTGCCGGCTCCGACGGGAGCGCACCGGTGGCGGGGTTGCTCGATGTGAGGGGTACCCTGTATGGCACGACTTCGTCGGGAGGTAAACATGATGGTGGAACTGTGTACAGCATTACAACAGGGGGCGTGCTAAAAGTACTTCACTCGTTCAGTGGCCGCAACGACGGCTCGGTACCCTATGCGCGCCTGATCTCAGTTACAGGCACATTATACGGTACGACCGAGGGCGGAGGAAGCGACCAAAACGGAACAGTTTACGACGTAACGACAACCGGCTCGGAGAAGGTTGTGCATCGCTTCAGCGGAGGCTACGCTGGATCGGGCCCTTTGGGAAGTTTGATCGACGTGAAAGGCAAGTTGTACGGCACGACGTACGCGGGCGGCGTGGGTGCATGCTTCGGCCTCGGATGTGGAACGGTTTTGCGTTGACACCGTAACCGCCCCCGCCGCCCGCACTTTGCACGGCGCTCGCGCTTGCGAGACGGTTGTTGCCCTGCGGCTTTGCTCGCATTGCAGCTGCGAGCGCCTCGCATCGCGGCTGCTAAGCCTCGCAGCAGCCTCGCCCTCTAGCAGCTTAGATCGCGGCGCTTAACGCGTTGCGGCTTGGATCGCGGATCGCTTAGAGCCTGGCAGCCAGGGGGGGGCGCCATCTTTTTGCGGCCAACTCCTATCCCCTAAGGCTGCTCGACGGGCATAGGGGAAGGGGGTCGAAACCGGCCACCCTCGCTCGCGATCGCTCCGCCGCCGGCATGCGGAAAAAGCCTGTAAAATAAAGCATTTTCAACTCTCGCGATCCGGTCGACCTGGTGCTGCGGCTCGTGCAAACTTTGCAGCGGCGTTTTGCAAAACGCGCAGCGCGTCGAAAACGCTATACGGTATAAGACGTTTTCGCGGCAGGCCGCAATGCATGCTCATGCGGGATGCATCACCGTGCATCGCATTGCTGCCTGAGACGCCTAGGCGCTAAACGCGAAATAGACAGCGCCGACGATGCACGACTAGACGAAGAGCGCCTTCTTCATTCGTAACTCTGCGAGGGCCTTTTGCGCCTCCTCGCTGAGGTTGGACTTTCCGACCGCGACGGTAACGTTGTGAATCTTGCCCGTGAACTTGTTAGCGCCAACTTTGTAGTCGTCGCTAACACACGTATAGAGGTTCTCGCCCACGTCGGTCGTTTCCGCGCCAAATGCGAACGGCTGCGTGTGCTCGATCCGACCTGCGGCGACCTCCTTATCGTTGACGAAGATCACACCGTTACCGCCCGCGCCCACACCGCCGTCGTAAGCAAACTCGAAGCGGAGTGCAACCCGCCCTGCCGGCAGACGAGCGGAGCCGGCGATCTTGTAAATCTCGCGGCCGAGGTAGTTCCAAGCAAACCGAGGTGCACCGTCCTTGACGTAGAGGCTCCAGCCGCCCATTGACCCGCCTTGGGCGATGACCACCCCTTCTGCACCGGCCCGCGGGACTTCGATATCAGCCGTAACCACGAAAGAGCGGTTCTTGATGTTGATGAAGCCGTTTTCGGGAATTCCTTTCATTCCCTCATAAACCGTTATCTCGGTGCGACCTTCCATCAGATCCGGACGGCCCGCCAGAGCGGCGTTGAAGCGCTCCCAAGCGCGGTCGTCAAGAGGAAGCACGTGGTACTTGACGGCCTCTTCCAGGAAGACTCCCTTTAGTTTCTCAAGTTTGTCGGGGTACTTCGCCGCAAGGTCGTGCGCGCAACTAAAATCTTCCTGTACATTGTAAAGCTCCCACTTGTCGTTTTCAAACGTAGCTCGCGGCTTGGGCTCCCACGGCGGGCGGTGCACCGTCGTAGCGAACCAGCCGTCCTGGTAGATGCCGCGGTTGCCCGCCATTTCGAAGTATTGCAAAGTGTGGCGCGACTTCGCCTCCGCGTTATTGAAGGTGTCTAGCACGCTCACGCCTTCGAGTGGTTTCTGCTGGACGCCGGAGACGACCGCGGGCTCGGGCACGCCGGCTGCCTCCAACACCGTCGGCGCAATGTCGATCATGTGCATCCACTGCGTGCGCAGGCCGCCCTTCTCCGTGATGCCCTTCGGCCAGTTGACCACCATGGATTGGCAGACTCCGCCGTAGGAGGCCACCTGGTGGCCCCAACCAAAGGGCGTGGCGCCGGCGAAAGCCCACCCATTGTTGTACAAGATATGGGACTTGGGGCCGCCGATCTCGTCGAAGTTCTTCAGTGCAACGTCTAGGGGCTCTGGCACCCCATTGAACACGGACAACTCATTGAAGGCGCCGTTGAGGCCGCCTTGGAAAACCGAACCATTGTCACCGGTGATGTAGAAGATCAGCGTGTTGTCCATTTCGCCCAGGGTCTCAATCTCGTCGAGAAACCGCCCGATTTCGTAGTCGGTCACCTCGGCAAAAGCCGCATAGATCTCCATATATCTCGCAAAGACTTTTCTCTCGTCGGCCGTCAACTCGTCCCATTCCTGGATTCCCGGCGGTTTGGGCGCCAGATCTGTGCCCGGCGGTACCACCCCCAGCTCGATCTGCCTGGACAGCGTTTCTTTGCGCACCTGGTCCCAGCCCTGATCGAATTTGCCCTTGTATCTGTCGCGCCACGACTCGGGCACCTGGAACGGGCCATGTGTACCAATCGCTGAGTAGTAGACGAAGAATGGCATGTCGGGGACCAACGAACGCTGCGAACGCAGCCAGAGGATGGCCTTGTCGGTAACGTCCGTGCTGGCGTAGTAATTGACATCGGGATGCATATCCACTCTGGTCATGTTGTCGTACATGACCGGATGAAAGCAGTCGGCCTCACCGGACATGAAGCCGTAGAACCTCTCAAACCCGCTATGCACCGGCCAGCGGTCGAACGGCCCGACAACGCTGGCTTCCCAGGGTCCCAGCTCGTGACACTTGCCGAACATCGCGGTGCTATAGCCGTTGAGCCGTAAGGTCTCAGGCAGATTCGTGACGCTGCTGGGACGCATCGCGGTGTACCCGGGGAAGCCGGTAGCAATTTCCGAGATCACGCCGAAGTTTGCGCTATGGCTATTGCGGCCGGTAAGAAGCGCAACGCGGCTAGGCGAACACAGCGGAGGGACTTTAAGATTGTTGTAGCGCAGCCCGGTCTTGGCCAGACGGTCCAGCGTCGGCATCTGGATCGGGCCACCAAACGTCGATATATCGCCGAAGCCCATGTTGTCTAGAAGGATGACGACCACGTTGGGCGCACCTTTCGGCGCCTTCACTTCGAACCGCGGCGGGGCTTTAGCTTTGTGCGCATCAAGCTCGGTGATTGGCGGATACTGAGGCGGTGGAATGGGCAGCACGGTGCGGTCCATTGAGGCGGCTGTCCCCGGCTCGCTGCGTTGGGCTCCTGACTCGCTTGTCATGGTTCTTCTCCCGTCGATCGCTCTCTACCGCGATTGTACGTCACGAAGGTGTTCAAAACCTTAAAGGTTCCTGGAGTAGGCCCCGAACTCGAAGCAAGGAGTAACCGTGAATGTCGATCACAGTCCCCGATCGCAATCGAGGCGCCGATCTCGTACGTCCAAAAGCTTACGATGAACGGACCTCGTGAGGCTACACGCTTCGAGTCAACGGAAGTGCGAACGAGCCTGGTAGAGCGAACCGACAATGACTGAATTTATCTTTCTTTCGAGTCCGTGGCTGCTTCCGAGCGTGATGCTCGTCGTGTTAGCATCTTTGATAGAGCTGCCGTATCGCCTCGGAAAACTGTTGCCTCTCCGCCAACTGGTGAAGGACGATGCCTGGAATATCGTGCACGCCGGACTTCTCACATTGGCGAGTTTTGTGTTAGGTCTGTCGTTCGCTCAGGCATCGGCCCGCTTTGACGCGCGCCGCGCGCTCGTCGTTACAGAAGCCAACGCCATCGGAACGACATGGCTTCGCGCAAGCCAACTCGAGGGAACAGCCGCGAAACGGTTCCGCCAGACCTTGATCGAATACACCGCCAACCGACTAAACGTCTATGAAAAGCCGTTTGACCCTGCGCGATACCGGCAAGCGATGGCGGAGAACGCCCGGGATCAGACACTGCTGTGGTCAATTGCGTCGTCCGCGTTGCGTTCCCACGAAATGAATCTTGGGCTTTCGTTGCTGATGCGATCACTCAACGATACGATTGACGTTTCTGTCGAGCAGCTCCAAGCGCTGAGCAGTCATGTGCCCACGGCCATCATCGTCCTCGCGTTAAGTCTAGTGGTACTGGCAACGCTCGCGACCGGCGTTCGCTTCGCGCGCGACAATTCCCGGCCGCTCCTCTTGAGCGCTATTTACGTCATTGCGTACGTAGTCGTCATCGAGATGATGGTAGATTACGACCGCCCTAAGAACGGGTTCGTGACCGTCAACCTGACCCCGATGAGGCTGCAGCTGCAATCGATGCAGTCCTCGGTTCGGTGATCCTAGGCCGCGGCTCGTCGAGCCGTTAAACGCTTTCGCCATTGGCAACGAAGACATTGCAGGCAACGCGCGCCGCAGTCAGGACTAGCGCCCAGTGGTCCGCCTTAGCTCCAAGCTCGCGATCGCAAGAGCCCATCTCACGCCAGGCCGCGGCTCGCAAGGAACGCAAGTCGTTGGAACTGTGAGCAGCTACGACTACCCAGAGGTGTTTTTCTGGGGATATCCGGCCGGCGGTGCGCCCATCGCGAAGATCACCACCGGACTTGATCTACCGTTTGGCGTCGCCATTAGTCTGAAATCACCGACCTAGCCGCCGTCTCGTCCGCTCCCTGGCGACCGCGCAATACGCGTTGATGCACCCTCCTTGACGATGCATCGCCGACAAGCACGAGAAAGCCCTATACCATATAGCGTTTTCGACGCATAGCGGTTTTTGCAAAGGCGCGCTGCAACATCGGCGATGCGCGGACGTGGATCCCGAAAGCTGAAAAAGCCTTTAAATAAGGCGTTTTCCCCGCCCGCGAGGCCGCATCGCGTCGCTGCACGGCATTGCGGCATTGGCTTTGCGGGCATCGCAGCTGCGCAGCATAGCGGCGCCAATCGCATAGCAGCGGAGGGGGCTCAGCCGGGCTTCGATCGCGTGGCAGGGCTGAGCAGCCAGGCTCTTGGCTTGTCTCGTCTTTGCGGCTCTAGCTCCTTGTATGATGTCGGTAGGGCAGGTCACGCTGGTTGAGCTCCTTGGGTCGTAAACCCGTGGGATAGATAGGCGGTCTGCCCGTTGGCGCCTACGGAGATCGGACGGTATCGTGAGCACCGCATCGCCGGTTAGCTCGAATGCACAAGGTCGATCGCGAAGGGCGCCGTTACCGGAGGTACGCTCGATGGCATCGTTCTTGGGAATCGACCTGTCGAAGGAAACCTTTCACGCATGTCTTTTAAGCGATCACACTGACGCAAAGAAAGCGTTTCCGAACACATCCAAAGGGTTCGAGCAGCTGACGGCGTGGCTTAAGAATCGTCGCGCGAATGATCTGCGCATCTGCATGGAAGCAACGGGCGCGTATTGGGAAGCGCTTGCGTCGTATCTTCACACGCTCGAGCATCGGGTCAGCGTCGTGAATCCAGCTCGGATCAAGGCGTTCGCGCAGAGCGAGCTGCTACGGACCAAGACCGACGAGGTTGATGCGGCATTGATCGCACGGTTCTGCAAGAGCCAGAGCCCCGAGCCATGGCTTCCGCCACCAGCGGAAATCCGTATCCTACAAGCGCTTATGCGCCATTACGAGCATCTGAAGACGACCCGCGCGCAGCAATCAGTGTACGCACAATCCTCGGAGGCAGCCATCGTCACGGCTTCCATTCGGGAGGTCATTGCCACGCTCGACGAGCAGATCGCGCAGGTCGAGCGAAAGATCCGCCAGCACTTCGACGATCATCCTGACCTCAAGCGTCGGCGCGACCTCCTAACGTCGATTCCCGGAATCGGTGAGACAACTGCGGGATCCATTCTCTCGGAAATCCCAAATCTCGACCGCTTCCAGTCCGCCAAAGCTGTCGCGGCGTTTGCGGGACTATCACCGCGCGAGCGCCGCTCTGGAACGTCCATTCACGGCCGCACGCGGTTGTGCAAAACCGGCAACGCTCGCGTTCGCAAGGCACTCTACATGCCGGCGATGGTTGCTCTTCGCTTCAACCCGACTCTCCGGATCTTCGCAGAACGGCTACTGGCTGCTGGAAAGCATAAGCGGCTCGTCATCGGCGCAGTCATGCGCAAACTCTTGGTTCTCGCCTATGGCATTCTTCGCTCAGGCGTCGCTTATGACGCGAATTACGCTTGACGCGTAATACGGTATCTATCCCCTAAGGCTGCTCGACCGTGGCAGTTCTTAAACTTGCGTTGGGTCTCGGCGTCGTCATCCTTCGACAAGCTCAGGATGACAAGCGGGGGCTCAGGATGACAAGTGGGGACTCAGCCTGACGCGAAAATTTTAGGCGGCGGCTCCGTGGCAGCGTTTGAATTTCTTGCCACTGCCGCATGGGCAAAGTTCGTTGCGACCGACTTTGGGTTGATCGCGATGTACTGGCTTCGCCGGCTCTTCTTCGTCCTTGTTTGTGTGTAGCTGTTGCGGGCGGCGTCCGGTGCCGGGCATCGGTCCGAGCATCTGCTCTACTTCTTGTTGAGGCACGCGTCCCGCGGCGACCGGTTGCGGGACGAGCTCGCCTGAAGGGATCGGCTCGAACTGCTGTGTGCCCGGCATCATCTGCGGCTGCGGCGGTCCGTGCTCGATTACGACGCGGAAGACGCCCTTGATCGCCTCGTCCGCGATATTGTTCTTGAGCGACTCAAAGATTTCAAAAGCTTCCTTTTCATACTCGACGCGCGGATCTTTTTGCCCGTAGCCGCGCAGCCCGATGCCCGTTTTAAGGTGGTCCATTACGTAGAGGTGGTCCACCCACTGCCGGTCGATGATCGGCAACAAAAGATAGCGCTGCTCGACGACGCGCAGAATCTCCGGAGTTACCTCGTTCTCCTTCGTCTCGTAGGCTTCGCGCGCGCGGTCGCGGAGCAGTCGACGGATCTCTTCGCGATCCTTTCCTGCCAAGTCCTCAACCGACATCGTGCGCTTGAGCGGGAAAATCAGCTCCAGCGCATTGAGCATCTCATCGAGGTCCCACTCGCTCGGGTGGGCGTTCTCCGGCGCGTTTTCTTCAACCGCTTCGTCGACTTTCGCTTCCAACGTCTGCAGCATGAACGTCCGCGAATCAAAGGTTCCTTCCAAGATCGCGCGACGGTCCGCGTAGATGATCGTGCGCTGTTTGTTCATCACGTCGTCGTACTCGAGGACGTGCTTGCGAATCTCGTAGTTGTGATTTTCGACCTTGCCCTGCGCGCGCTGAATCGATTTCGTAACGAGCCCCGATTCGATCGGCTGCTCGTCCGTAAAGCCGACGCGCTCCATGATATTGGTCATGCGCTCGCCGCCGAAGAGGCGCATCACTTCGTCTTCAAGCGACACGTAGAAGCGCGACGAGCCTGGGTCGCCCTGACGGCCAGAACGGCCGCGGAGCTGGTTGTCGATGCGCCGGGATTCGTGTCGCTCGGTGCCGATGATGTGCAGGCCGCCGTTGCGCGCAACGCCCTCACCGAGTTTGATGTCGGTGCCTCGCCCGGCCATGTTGGTGGCGATCGTCACCTGGCCTTCTTGGCCGGCATCTTTGATGATCTCGGCCTCTTGCTCGTGATACTTCGCGTTGAGGACGTTGCACTCGACGCCCTTGCGCCGCAGCATCGTCGCCAGCAGCTCGCTTTTCTCGATCGAGCGCGTCCCAACGAGAACCGGACGGCCCTTCTGATGTTCGGCGATGATCTCGTCCACGACACAGTCGAACTTGGCCTTCTCCGATTTGTAAACGATGTCGGAGTTATCTTTGCGGACCATTTGCATGTTCGTCGGGACGATGACAACGTCCAAACCATAAATGTCGCGAAACTCGCGCTCTTCGGTCTTGGCGGTACCGGTCATCCCAGCGAGGTGATCGTAAAGCCGGAAGAGGTTTTGGAAGGTGATCGTGGCGAGCGTCTGATCCTCACCGCGCACCTTGATGCCTTCTTTCGCTTCGATCGCCTGATGGATGCCGTCAGAGTAGCGGCGTCCGTACATCAGGCGCCCGGTGAACTCGTCGACGATGATGACGTCGCCATCCTTGACGATGTACTGCTGATCTCGGTGGAAGAGATTCCAGGCCTTGAGCGCGGCGTTGAGCTGATGCGTTAGCTCGATGTTGCGCTGCTCGTACAAGTTTTGGATGCCGAGCATCTTCTCGACCCTCGCGACGCCCGCTTCGCTGATCGGAACCGCGTGCGCCTTCTCGTCGACGGTGAAATCCTCACCCTTCTTCAACCGCGGAATGATTTGGGCGAACTTATCGTAAAGCTCACCCGATTCTTGGGAAGGCCCACTGATGATCAGCGGCGTGCGCGCTTCGTCGATCAGGATCGAGTCGACTTCGTCGACGAGCGCGAAGTAAAGCTCGCGCTGCACCAAATCTTCGACCTGCCAGGCCATGTTGTCGCGAAGGTAGTCGAACCCGACCTCATTGTTCGTCACATACGTGACGTCGCAGTTATAGGCGGCCCGGCGCTGCGCCGAATCCAAGCCGTGTTGAATGATGCCGACGCTCAAACCCAAGAATTCGTAGACCGGCCCCATCCACTCGGCGTCGCGGCGGGCCAGGTAATCATTGACGGTGACGAGGTGCACGCCGCGCCCTTCGAGTGCGCGCGCGTAAACCGGAAGCGTCGCAACGAGCGTCTTGCCCTCGCCCGTCTTCATCTCGGCGATGCGACCCTCGTACAGCACCTGACCGCCCATGATCTGCACGTCGAACGGGCGCATGCCGAGCGTGCGAACGCTCGCCTCGCGCACGGCCGCGAAGGTTTCGGGCAGCATCGCGTCAAGCGATTCGCCTTGCCCTAGCCGGCTCTTGAACTCCGCAGTTTTGGCTTTCAGTTCGGCATCCGAAAGCGCCGACATCGTGGCTTCGAACGCGTTGACGGCTCGAGCGGTGCGCCGAAGGCGGGCGACTTCCCGCTCGTTGCCGTCAATGATGGTCTTGAGAAACGCCATACTCGCCTAGGGCACGATCCCCAGTCCGGTCACGGCGCCGGGTGACGTGTATTGCGTGGGCGAGACGTCCCCTTTTGCGCCGGCTTGGAAGACGTAGATGACACCGCTGCCCGTCGCGGTCGTATCCGCCACGTACATTATCCCGGCCGAATCGACTTTCACGTCCGTCGGCGCGCTGAGTTTCGTGTTGCATCCTTGGATCTTACGAATGGGCTTCGTGTACGGCACCTTCTTACTATATGGTGGGAAAACAAGAATCGCCGGTGCGTTGCGCGAGTTGCAGCTCGCTTTCGGACGCCCTTGATCGGCGATATAGATGTTCCCGCTTTGGTCGAGCGAGATGCCATACGGCGTGATCACTTCGTTCTTCGGGCCGATGGTAAACCGCGGAAAGACGTTGATGGGCGTCGGAGTAGGCGAGGGCGTCGGTGACGGGCTGGGCGAGCCGGTCGGCGTCGGGGTCGGTTTCGGGGTCGGGGTCGGCTTCGGCGTGGGCGACGGCGTCGGCAAAACGAAGCTCTCGACGTTCTGGCCTTGAATGTTGGTTACGTACAGGTGCCCTTGACTGTCGATCGCGACGCCGCTCGGGAGCCGCAGGTGCGGACGCGGCCCTCCTATCGATTGAAACGGCGCCGTGTTGCCTGCGGCAAACAGAAAGACCCGGTTGGGGTAGTTGATCGTGGGGTCGTTATCTGCAACTGCCATGATATTCGGGATCGGGCTCGCCGAGCTGGAAGCCTCGGGCTTCGTCATTTTTGGAGTGAAGGCGATACCGCGCGGGCGGCCGATCAACCCGACCGAGTTCAACGGCAAGACGTTGCCCGTTGCCAGCGCCTCGAACTCGATCAGCAGCGCGTGGTTCGTGCTCGGATTATAGTTCGTCACCCACAGGTTACTGTGGCGATCGAAAGCGAGATATTGGGGGCCGTTGAGCGTCGTGCTGGAGCCGCCGATCTGAAAGGCAGGGCCGCCGCCGTTTTTCGTACCGTTGCTATAGATGCTGATGGCGTTCTGATTGCTGTTGGACGCATACAGCGTCTTCGACGGAAAGTTCGGACCGACGTTGACCCCGCTGGTATTCCCGAGGTTACTGCATGCGACAATTGCAGCGGTCAGCGCAAGCCCAAAAAAAGCCGCGGTCAGCTTAGGCAGCATTCTTTTCCCCCAACGTTAGTATCACGCTGCGGACCCCTTTCTCTTCTGACAGGTACTGCGGTGCTGCGCTTCCCCTAGAGGCCCCAGTTTCCTGGCCCCGCAGGCGCCCAGCGAGGAACCAGCAGGCCGCTGCCACCAAAATGAGCACGGCCAGCGCCACGATTAGGCGGCGCAGGCGTCGCCGGTTATAGGCCGGCTGGCTCGACTCGGTGTCGATGATCTGGCGTGGCATTTCCGTTAAACCGCGTGGCGCAGCGGATGGTTGAGCTCGTCGGTTTGCACGAGCTTTAGGAGCTGACCAACCGTAACGAATCGATAACCCGCCCGCTTGAACCGCTCGACGACGTACGGCAGGGCTTCGATGGTAGCAAGCTTGCCGCTGTGCAGGAGCACGATCTCAGGCGCCGTGGCATTCTCGAGCAAATGACGTTGCAGTCGCGCGACGGTAAGCGTGCGCCAGTCCCCGCCGTCGTCGGTCCAGAGCACCACGGAGTATCCGAGCGCCTGCGCGATGCGCAGGGTGCGTTCGGTGTAACGGCCATGCGGTGGACGCATCAGCGTTCGCACGGCCGGATCGTGACTCAGCGTCCACAGAACGTCGCGCCCTTCGAGAATTTCTTTGCGGACGGTGTCCGGAGCTTCTTGGTCGAGATTGGGATGCGAATATGTGTGATCGCCGATCTCGTTTCCAGCAGCTTCGATTCGGCGCGTTAGGTCGGGCCATTCTTGCGCGTCCGCACCGATCAGAAAAAAAGTTGCCGGCACGCCGAGATCGTGGAGCACGTCGAGCAGCATTGGCGTGAAAACGGGATAGGGTCCGTCGTCGAAGGTCAACGCTATGAGTCGCGGGCGTTTCGAGCGATCTTCGGTCGGAAGCTCGTGCATCACGCGATAGAAGCGTGCTGCGACGCGGTTCGAAAGCTCTAGCTCAACGTTGGCCTTGGGCGTGACCAATGCCGGCGGCACGCTGCTGCGATGCACGACCGCTCGCCAGCCGCCGAAGGCCAGCCCGGCAGCGGCAACGATCGCAATTATACCTTTGGCGTACGGAGACATTAGCTGCTCAGGAATGATTGGGCAACACCGACGAGTATTTTTTCGCCAGATCGCTGCCCACGATAAGGGTGACGTCACTGGCGGGGGTCGCCGTCGCGAGCGGTGAGCTGCTCGGCGACGGATCCGGAACGATGACCGCCTGCTGGAAGCTTTGCGGCAGCGCGCTTCGGACCTTGGCTCCCGCAAACGTCACGTTGGAGTGTTCGTGAATTTCGGTCGTGCCGTAGTCGGAGCGCTCGGCATCGCCGACGTCGCCGATCGTAAAGCCGGCGTGGCGCAACGCGGTCGCAACGCGGCGAGCGGCTCCACTCATGCCGCTGCCGTTCTCGACGTCCACGCGCAGCGTGCCCGGCGGAATGGCCGCCAGCGTTACCGCGTCGGCCGAAGCTACCGGCACCGGCGGCGCCGTCAGCATCGTCGCCACCAAGTGTGCCCGGGCAGCAGTGTCCGGAACCAGCGAATCGCCGTACCCGGGCAAATCTACGTCGTCGGTGTACGGAACCTGATTGCTGACTACCGCCGACTCGGGCATTCCTTGGAAGTACGACGAAAGCGAAAGCAGTTCGCTATCCGTAAAATCCGTCTGCACGTACTTCCGGAACACTGCCAGCAAATCGCCGAGATGGAAGAGGGTATTCACGCGATCCCCCTTGAGCTTGGCAACCAGCGCACGCAGAACTTCCTGCTGGCGCATGATGCGGCATGGATCGCTGCACCAGTCGTGTCGAAAGCGCATGTACGCGACCGCATGCTCACCGTCGAGATGGTGCAGTCCTTGCTTCAAATGAATGTGCAGATGGCCCCAGGTGTCGTCGTAGTCGAGGGTGCCGCCGGTGCAGTCGGTCTTGTAGCGCAGGCAGTTGGACGAGTTCACGACGACGTCCACGCCGCCAATCGCGTCGACGAACTGCTTGGTCGCATCGATGCGCAACACCGCGTATCGATCGAATCCTGGAATGCCGAGCCACTGCGCTACGACCGCCTTGGCTTCTTTGACGCCGCCGTCCGACTGCGCTTGGTTGATCTTGGCCTGTGTGCCGTTGGGCATCGTGGCGATCATATCGCGCGGCACGGAGAGCTCGTAGATGCGCTTGTTGACGAAATCGAGGTTGACCGCCCAAATGACGTCGCTGCGCGAGTTGGTCGAAAACTCTTCGTCTTTTGCCGTGTAGTCGTAATCCAAACCTTCGACGAGCACGAGCAGGTTGTTTTTACCGAAAGACTGCTGTGGGGACGGAAGAAAGATCCGGCTGATCGCGGTGACCGGATTCTTGCGTTCGAATACCGCGTAGCTCGCCAGCGTCGCGATCAGCCCGAGCGCAATCACGCCGGCGATCGTAAGGAAGCGCCTACTCAAATGACGTTGCGCCCCTCGTGTATCGTTCGGCCGAAGAAGTCGAACGGGCCGTGCCCCTCGAGCCGCACGTCGACGAATTCTCCCACGTTGGCTTGCCCGGTGAAATAAACGCCGCCATCAACCGCGGGCGCTTCACCCTCCGAGCGTCCGAACCATGCTCGACGTTCGCCCAGGCGCCGGCGAAAGTCGTCGCGTTCGCCCAAGCGCCGCGATTCTTCCACGAGGACGCGCACGGTCGTACCGCAGCGTTTACCGCGCGCGCGCTCCGAAGCCAGCCGCTGCGCCTCGCGCAAGCGAATCAACCGTTGGCGACGCCGCCGAACGCCCGCCCGATCGGCGAGCTTTGCCGCCGGCGTGCCCTCCTCGGCGCTGTATTCGAAGAAGCCGACGCGATCGAGTTGCGCGCGCCCGATCCACTCCTCGAGATAAGCGACGTGCTCGTCGCGCTCTCCGGGAAATCCAACGATGAAGGTCGAGCGCATGGTGATCCCCGCAACGCGCGAACGAAACTCGTCGATCAGCTCGAGATAGCGCTCGCCGTTGCTCGGCCGGCGCATCGCTCGCAGAACCTCGGGGTGCGCGTGCTGCAGCGGCATGTCCATGTACTTACAAACCTTGGGAAGCCGCGCGATCGCATCGATCAGCTCGCGATCAACGGTCGCCGGATAGAGGTAGAGCAGCCGAATCCATTCTAAGCCAGCGATCTCGTGCAGTCGCTCAAGCAGCTGCGCGAGGCCGCCGCGCCGCAGTCCGCGATCGCGTCCCCACATCGAAGTGTCTTGAGCGATCAGGATCAGCTCCTTTGCGCCGCCCGCAACCAGCGCCGCCGCTTCCAGGCAAATCGATTCCATGCTGCGGCTTCTGAATTTTCCGCGTAGCGCCGGGATGATGCAGAACGTGCACGGATGATCGCAGCCTTCGGCGATCTTGAGGTACGCTGTGGCGCGTGGCGTGGTAACGAGACGTGGCAAGAAGTCGTGCTCCGGCTCGGCTTCGAGATGCAGTCGTACCGGCCTGCGGCCGGCCTCCACTTCGGCCAGCAGCTCGACGATGCCGGCGTATGCGCCGGTGCCGACCACACCGTCGATCTCCGGGATCAAGCTCTGCAGCTGCGCGCCGTAACGTTGCGCGAGGCAACCCGCAACGATGAGCTGTTGTCCCGGGCGTTTACGCGACGCGTGCTCGAGGATCGTTTCGGTGGATTCGGCCTTGGCGGGATCGATGAACGCACACGTATTGATAACCACGGTATCGGCGCGGCTGCTTTCGGGTTCCAGCCGCCAGCCCGCGCCGCCGAGTTTGGCGATCATGACCTCGGTGTCGACGAGATTCTTCGCACACCCCAAGCTAACGAACGAAACGCTCGGCATACTTGTCCTACCGGTAGTTGACGAACTGAAGCGGCAGCTCGAACTCCATCGAACGCAAGGACGTGATCACCTTTTGCAGATCGTCTTTGTTCTTGCCCGACACGCGAATCTGCTCGTCTTGAAACTGCGCGGTCACTTTGAGCCGCAATTCTTTGATGTGGGCCAGCAACGCGCGGCTTTGATCTTTGGAAATGCCGCTGCGCAGCGTAATGACTTGGCGCACCGTGCTACCGGCGGCCGGCTCTACGGAACCGAATTCGAAGGCTTTGACGTCGATGCCGCGCCGAACCGCCTTCGTCTGAAGGACGTCCACGACGTTGCGCATCTTGAGTTCGTCGTCGGAGATCAGCGTGATCTTCTTGCCGTCGGACTCGATGCTGGTTTTGCTGTGCTTGAAATCGAAGCGATTTTCGATTTCCTTGCGCGTCTGATTGAGGGCGTTGTCGAGTTCTTGCCCATCGACGCGCGACACGACGTCGAACGAAGATTCGCTCGCCAAGACTTACCGTACTCCTCTCAAAGCGTAAACGCGTGTTCGACGACGGCGCCGGGGCCGCCCAACTTACCTAGGTCTTTGCCGTCCACGTAGATCTCAACACCGCCGGCATTGCCGATACGCACCAGGGCGCTGCTTCCATGGAACGTCTTCGACGTTCCGGCCGGAAACGTGCCTTCCATACTAACATTTCCGTCAACCGTGACCCGCAGCCAGGATGGCGAGGAAAGGACCAGCGCCAAGGACTTCGGCCCATCCGCAGCTCCCGCAGCCGGCGTGCCGGGCGTGCTGGCGGTCGGCTGCGGCGTGGCAACCGGTGACGCCGGCACCGGAACGGCGCTTGCCGCCACGATCGCTGGCGCGCCGCCGCGGCGCATGGTCAACTCGGTGAAAACGACGAAGGCGATCAACAGCACCGCTACGATGCCGGCACCCCAGAGCAAGACCGAGCCGGCCCACGCCGGCGCCCCGCGGCCCGGTTCCGGCTCCTCGGCCGGGGGACCGCTCGGCTGCGGCGCTCCTTCGGTGCGATTGAAGGCCGCCACGGCCTCTTCGGGGTCCAACCCGAGGAACCGCGCATACGTTCTAAGGAAGCCGCGAGCGTAGACCGGCGCCCCGATGGTGCTCCAGTTTTCTTCCTCGATGGCAGCCAGATATAGCGAGCGAATTCGAATCCGCTCAGCGACATCGGAGAGCGACATGCCGCGCGCCTCGCGGGCCGCGCGAAACCGCTGACCTAGCGCTTCAGACGCTCCTGGCATTTGGGCTTGGAGTTAGCTTCGCTCTAATGTTATCCTGTTCCAAAGTCATATGGCAAAGGAGCGCGTCGTTGCGGCAATGAGCGGTGGAGTTGACTCCGCCGTTGCTGCCGGTCTCTTGCTCGAAAATGGTTACGACGTCGTCGGAATCACGATGAAGATGTATACGCCGTCGAGGCCGGCGCACGCAAAAAGCTGTTGCGGCATCGACGATTTCGACGACGCTCGACGCAGCGCCGCGGTGCTCGGCATTCCACACTATGTCTTGGACTTCGAGGAAACGTTTCGGCGGAACGTCGTCGAACGCTTCGTCGACGACTACGCCCGCGGGCGCACGCCGAACCCATGCGTGTCGTGCAACAACTTCGTCAAGCTCGGGACGCTCGCCCAATACGCCGATCGTTTGGGCGCGCGGTACGTTGCGACGGGTCACTATGCGCGCATCGAGCGCCGCGAAGACGGCCCCCATCTCTTCCGAAGCCCTCACGCAAAAGATCAGGCGTATGCATTGGCTCAGCTCACGCCGGCGCAGCTCTCGCGCCTGCTGCTTCCGCTAAGCGAGCTCGACAAGGCGACGACGCGCCGGCATGCGTTACGTCTGCGTCTTCCGGTGCACGACAAGGCGGAATCGCAAGACGTGTGTTTCGTCGAGGGCGGCGACTACCGCGACGTGTTGACGCGAATGCGCCCCGAGCTCAACGTAGTCGGGACCGTCGTCGCAACGACCGGCGAGCGGCTCGGCGAGCACGCCGGTGTCGCGAACTACACGGTGGGGCAGCGTACGCGGCTTCCGGCAAGCGCTGAAGGACCGCGCTACGTAACGAGGATCGACTCCGCGACGAACACGATCGTCGTTGGACGTGAAGAGGAACTGCTCTCGAGCGAACTGCAGGCCGGCGAACTCAATTTGATTCGGCCGGAACGATTCGCTTCGGATAAAACTCCGGTGCGCGCGATGATCCGTTATCGCGCCGCTCCGGCGCCCGCCCTAGCGACGATCGGTGACGGCTCGCTACGCTTGTGCTTCGAAAAGCCCCAACGCGCCGTCTCGCCCGGTCAGCTCGTTGCGCTGCTCGACGTCAGCACCGACGAAGTGCTAGGCGCAGCGACAATTACGCTGTCATCCTGAGCGCAGTCGAAGGACTTTATCGGGCGGCGAGCGCCATGTCGTCGCGCAGGTTCCAGTACGTGTCGCGGACGACCGGTTTGAAGCCGGCGCTAACGATGAGATTTTCCAGGTCGCGGCGCGTCGCTTCGTTGGTGCTGCCCGCATCGTGCACCACGCGCTCCTCGAGGATCGTGCCGCCCATGTCGTCGCAACCGTAGAACAGCGCCAGCTGGCCCATCTTCAGGCCGGGTGTGAGCCAGGACGCTTGCAGGTGCGCGAAGTTGTCGAGGTAGAGGCGTGAAATCGCCAATACGCGCAGATACTCGAGCCCGCTGGCTTCTTTTCCGCGCAATGGCGTTTTGAACGGCACATAGTACCACGGTATGAAAGCCGTGAATCCACCGGTTTCGTCCTGAAGCTCGCGCAAAACGTGCAAGTGCTCGATGCGCTCCGCGGCCGTTTCGATGGAGCCGAACATCATCGTCGCCGTGGTCGGCATGCCGAGCAGCTGCGCTTCGCGCATGACGCCCAGCCACGCCTGCGGCTGAACCTTGCGCGCGGAAATGCGTTTGCGCACCCGTTCCACCAGAATCTCGGCGCCCGCGCCGGGCAGCGACTTCATGCCTGCGTCTTTCAGGCGCGCGAGAACGTCGCGCGTCGAGATGCCCTCGACGTGCGCGAGACCGACGATCTCGGAAACCGATAATGAATGAAGGTCGACCTGCGAGTATTCGGAGCGCACGCGCTCGAAGAGCCGCTCGAACCAATCGATGCCCAGTTCCGGATTCACGCCGCCTTGAATCATGATTTGCGTCGCGCCTTGATCCACGGCGTACTTTACACGATCCAGCACCTGGTCGTGCGACATCGTGTAACCTTCTTTGTGATGCTCGGGCCGAAAGAACGCGCAGAACGTGCAGTGGACGTTGCACACGTTGGTATAGTTGATCGTCGTGTCGATCACGTACGTCACTACGTCGGAAGCGTGCATCTGCATCCGACGCGCGTGCGCGGCAGCGCCCAGCTCGTGGATGTCGGCCTCTTTGTAGAGCCGCAAGCCTTCCTCGAAATCGAGCCGGCCGCCGGATGCGGCCCGGTCGAGCAAACTAGCCAGCGAGGGCACTGGCGGCCTCCTGAAGCCCGGCGGGAACCGCGGAGATCGCACCCATTGCGACCAGCTCGCGACAGTACGCGGCTAGTCCGTTGCGCGCCGCGGTGTGAAACATAAAGTTGAGTTTCCCGAAGTAGCTTTCGTAGAAACCCGCCGGTCGCGCGATCTTGCGCTGTGCGAGCGCCACGACCTGCGGGCCGTGCGAGCGCGACCACGTATATGCGTCGGTTAGCGCGTGCATGCACGCATCCACCGCGGCAGGATCGCGTGCGTAGGCATCCCGGCGGGCGGCCCACACCGCGAAAACCGTTTGATGTCCGCTCCACTCGTGCCAGAGTCTTCCCAAATCGTAAACGACGCCGGCGGGAAATCGTTCGATCGCATCGATGGCGGAATCGCCGATCAGCAGCGTAGGATCGCCCGCGAGCGCCCGCGCGAATGGCTCCCGCTCGTCGACGTACGTCGCGCGGATTCGATAGCGCCGCTCGAGGATGATGCGCAGCAATGAACGCCCGGTGGCGGACTCCTCGCTAACGAAGATGGGAACGCCGTCGAGGAGTGGCGGCGGCACCGGCGAGACCAATACCACCGAAACGACCTCTTCGCGCGCACCAATGCACAGGTCCGGCAGCAGAACGAGCCGCTCGGCGTTGGTCGCCCAAGCGAACGCGCTGATAGGGCTCAGGTCCAAGGCGCCGTCCAGCAGCATCGCATTCAAGCGCGCCGGCACGTCGGCGTGCAGCACGCCGGGGTACGCGGTCGCTCCCGCATCGAACGCGGCATAGATCGGCAAATCATTCGTATACTTGATCCGGCCGCAACGCAGCGTCATAACGCTGGGAGAAGGTCGCGAACGGCGGGAGTCCAGTCCCAGGCGAACTCCTCGTAGGTTGAGTTGCGCCGTACCGGTACGTACCCGGCCTCTTCGATCAAACGCCGGAACTCACGATCGTCGACGTATTGCCCAGAGCTCGTTCCGGCCGAGTGATAGATCATCTCCTCGTCGGTCGAGCCGTGAGTGCCATCCATGTCGTCGGCGCCGAACTGTAGCGCCACCTGGCAAACCTTCAACCCCTGAATCATCCAATACGCTTTGATGTGGTCGAAGTTATTCAGCATCAAGCGGGCAACGGCGAACGTTCGGACGTCGTCCAGCCCCGTCGTCCAACCGCAATACGAGAGTTCGTTGCCGTCGGGATGAAAGGCCAACGGAATGAAGGCGTTGTAGCCGGGCGAGCGCACCTGCGATTCGCGAAGCGCAATCAGATGATCGACGCGGTCTTCGAGCGATTCGATGTGTCCGTACAGCATCGTGGCATTGCTCGCGATGCCCTGACGGTGAAGCTCCTCGTGGATCTCGAGCCAGTTCGCAGTCGAAACCTTGTGCGGACAGATTTTCGCGCGCGTCGCTTCGGCAAAGATCTCCGCCGCGCCGCCGTTGACGTTGTCGAGGCCGGCTTCTTTGAGCATCCCGATAATCTGCGGAAACGACAGCCGGTGGCGTTTCGCCATGTACTCGAGTTCGGCGGCGGTAAAGAGCGAGAGCTGCACGTGCGGCAGCAATTGCTTGAAGCGGCGCATCAGAGGCAGCCAGTAGTCGAGGGACAACTGGCGCGGATCGTGGCCGCCCACAATATGCAGCTGGTTGAAATTCGTCCCGGTCTCGGTCGCCTTGGCAAAAACTTGATCGGCGGTCATCCGGAAGACGCGCTCGGGCTCTTTGAATTCGTCCGCGGCAAACGAGCAGAACGTGCATGCGGCGAAGCAAACGTTGGTCGAGTTGATGTAGCGATTCAGGACGTAAAAGACTTTCTTGCCGCTCTTACGCTCTTTTTGTTTGCGCGCGATGCGCCCCAGGGTGTGGAGATCCCAGGTGCGATAGAGCGCAAGCCCATCTTCCCGGGAAAGCGGTACGTTCGCATCGACCTTGCGCTCGATCTCCCCCAGCACGCCGTTCGAAAGTGGCATGGCCGGTCTATTCTTCCGCCCGGGAAGCGCGCCCCGCAACGGGAGCAAAGATGTTCACCGGAACGATCGCGAGGGCGACGGAGACGATCGCGACGCCGAGCAGCGCGCCGCCGATCAGATCGGTCACGTAGTGAGCCCCGAGGGCCAGGCGCGCCCAGCAGATCGCAAGGGCCAGCAGCACGAGAAGGGAGGCAGCGAGACGCCGGATCGTTCGCGGCAACTCCGAGCCGGCGAGCATCAGCGCCCAAAACGCGTAAAAGCCTGTAGCAATTGTCGCATGCGAGCTGGGATACGAGAACGACGTTTCGTGTTTGACTACCCAGTCCAACTGACGCGGCCGCGAAAAGACATGCTGGAAGAAGTCGGCGCCACGCCAGCACAACAGCAGCACGACGACGCTCAGAGTTATCCGCGAGCGCCAAGCCGGCACGCGCCACGCAACCACCAAGAGGACGATCGCGATGGGGATCAACGCATCGGGGTAGCACGTCCAAGTCAGCCACCAGGCGATCAGGGTCGAGTGATTCACCAAGGATTGCTGCCAGGCCAGTAGCGCCGGCGGTTCGCCGTTTGCGACCACTTCTTTTCCCAGCGCGATGAAGCACCCGAACGCCACGCCCGCGATCAGACCGCAGCGTAATGAGAACCCCGGGCGGCGCAGCACGTTACGAATTGCCCGTGAAGAGATCTTGTTGCCCGTTTTGGTCCTTGCCCAGGCGCGGCGACATGATTTCGAGCTCGCCCAGACCGATCAAAATCTTCCGGGGCTTCGTTCCCTCGTGCTTGCCGACGACTTTGAAGTCTTCCAACAGCCTCATCAAGCGTACGGCGCGCGGATGACCGACTGAAAACTGCGACTGGAGTGCCGCCGTTGACGCATAATTCGTTTCGATGATGAACTTTGCCGCCTCGTAACAAAGCGGGTCCACGTCGCGGCGCGCCGATTCGTCGTCGCCGACCGGCACGACCTCGACGTCGAGTAAGTTATCGGGACGCGATTGACGCGCCCAGAACTCCACGAGCCGGCTCACCTCGGAGGAGGTAATGAACGCGCCCTGCGCGCGAATCGGCTTTGGAGCATCGATCGGCAGATACAGCATGTCCCCGCGTCCCAGCAGCCGCTCTGCGCCGTTCATATCCAAAATGACGCGCGAATCCGTTTGGGAACTCACCGCGAAGGCGATGCGCGACGGAACGTTTGCCTTGATCAGCCCAGTGATCACGTCCACCGAAGGCCGCTGCGTCGCGACGACGAGATGGATTCCGGTTGCGCGGGCCAACTGCGCCAGCCGCATGATCGTCGTTTCAACTTTGGCCGGCGCCACCAGCATCAGGTCGGCGAGCTCGTCGATGACGATAACGACGTAGGGCAGACGCTCCTGCGCATACTTGATGTTGTACTCTTCGATCTTGCGAACGCCGGCCTTGGCGAAACGCTCGTATCGCGATTCCATCTCTTTGGTCATCTCGAAGAGCGCCCCGGCAGCCAAGCGCGGATCGGTGATAACGTCCTTGATGAGATGCGGGATGCCGTTGAAAACCGCTAGCTCCACGCGCTTTGGGTCGATCATGAGCATCTGCACTTGATCCGGCGTAGCGCTGACGAGCAGCGAAGCGATGATCGTGTTGAGGCAGACCGACTTACCGGCGCCGGTCGCGCCGGCGACCAGGATGTGCGGCATCATGCACAGATCGCCGAAGACCGGCCGGCCGGTGATGTCTTTGCCAAGCGCCATCCAGAGTGGCGGCACCTGGCCGCGATTGGGCAGGGCGTCGAGGATTTCGCGAATCGCGACGACCGAGACCGTTCGATTCGGCACCTCGATTCCGACAGCCGATTTTCCGGGAATCGGCGCCTCGATGCGCACGCTGGTCGCCGCTAACGCGAGGGCGAGATCGTCAGCCAGGGATGCGATCCGGGAAATCTTGACACCGCGTTCGGGTTTGAGCTCGTAGCGCGTGATCGAAGGGCCGCGCTCGATGTGCACCACCTTCGCACCGACGCCGAAACTGGCGAGCGTGTCTTCGAGAATGTGCGCTCGATTGGATTGGTCCACGACCTGGCTCGGCGGCACGTCGAACAGTGACAAATCGGGAAGGCGATAGGAAATCGTATCACCCGGTGCGTTGTCCTGAAGCGGTCGAAGCGCGAGGGGCGGCGCCGGCTCGCGAGCGGGTTCTCGAACGGCGACCGGCCGCTCTTCCACGATGGCCGGTTCGACGACGACGATTTCTTGCTCGACGGGTGGCGCAGCGACGCTGTGCTGGAGCGGGAGCGCAAAGGCCTCACGCAAGCCCGTCAGCTTCGGCATCGGCGGCGGTCGCAATCCCCCGAAGAAAACGATGACGCGCCCAATCAACTGCTTCATGCTGGCGTTGGTAAGCCAGAGCGTCAACGAAAGCGCCGCGACGATGAGCAAGATCCAGGCTCCGGCGCCTCCGACGAGCGCGCGCAGCGCCCACCAAATGTTCGAGCCGACGATTCCCCCGTGCGTTGGGCCGCGGGCCCCGAACATCGCATTGATGATGAGGAAATACGCGAGCGCGGCGCTGCCCAAACCGGCGATCATGCGCGGGACGTTCACTTCCAAGAACACGATCGCGCCAACGAGCGCAACGAGAACCGGGAAGAGCGGCGCAGCCGTTCCAAAGAGACGGCGTAGCAGAGACGCAGTCCAGCCGCCTATCGCGCCCGCAGCATGAGGAAAGGCCAGAGCAACGCCGCAAAGGACCGCGAATGCGAGCGCGGTAATCCCAACGATCTCGAGGTTGAGCCTCGCCCTGGCATTCGCCTTTCGACGCCGCTCCGGGCGCGTCCGTGCCATGGAATCTACCTGTTCTTCGTCACACCGGGAGTTCATTTTGGCCATGCCGACGCTCGTCGTCCTCAAAGGCGATCAGACCGGACAAGAGTTGCTGCTCGAAGCGCTGCGCGTGCTCGATCCTGCCGTCACGGGCTTTCAGATGGCACTCGAGCGTTACGATCTTTCGCTTGCGAACCGTCGTGCAACGGCAAATGCGGTCGTTTTCGATTCGGCCAATGCGATGAAACGGCACCGTCTCGGCCTGAAGGCCGCGACGATCACGCCGGAAGGCCGAGATGACGTGGGTTCTCCCAACCGCATCCTTCGGGAAGCGATCGGAGCGAGCGTGATCGTTCGCACGGGTCGAAAACTGCCGCGCGTGCGCCCGGTCGGCGGCATTCACGCACCGATCTCCGTGGTACGCATGGCCGTCGGAGACGCGTACGGCGCTAAGGAATGGCGCGAAGGGACGGGCATCGACGAGATCGCCTGCCGCACCGAAACGATCTCGCGCCGAGTCTGCCGCTACGTCTCGGAATATGCATTCCAGCACGCCGCAAAAACCGCCGCAACGGTCTTCGGGGGCCCGAAATACACCGTGAGCCCCATCTACGAAGGAATGCTCAAAGAAGAGATGGATGCCGCGGCGGCGCGCCATCCCGGCGTGGACTACGACCCGCAGCTCATCGACGCCACCTACGCGCTGCTCCTCTCTGCTGCGGGAGATGCGCCGCTGGTCGTTCCCGCGCTGAATCGCGACGGCGATTGCCTTTCCGACCTCGTCATGCAGCTCTTCGGCTCGATCGCCGGGGCGGAATCCGTCGTGTTGTCGTTCGACGAAAAACTGCGGCCTTCAGTAGTAATGGCGGAAGCGCCGCACGGAACCGCGCCGCGTCTGGAAGGAAAAAACGTGGCCAATCCATTGGCGATGATCCTGGCGGCGGCGGCGGTGCTTTCGTACGTCGACGATCCCCGCGCCAACTCCGCCTCCCGCGCGATCTACGCTGCGGCGCTCGCCGCGGTTCACGACGGGATCGCAACCGCCGATCTCGGCGGACACGCCACGACCAGCGAGTTCACCGACGCCGTGATCGATCGCGTTTTGTCCCCCAATCCCTTGGCATAGGAGATTAGACTTCCATCACCACCGGGATGACGACGGGGCGTCTTTTGGTGCGTGTGTGCACCGCGCGGGCAAGCGCGCTGCGAATATGTTCCTTCACGGTGTTCACGTCGCGCATCGCATCGACGGATATTCCTTCGATCATGGTGGTTAGCTCGGCGCGCAGCTCGTCCAGCACGCCGCCGGCCTCGGGCAGATAGAAAACCCCTTTCGAAATCAAATCTGGGCCGGCGATCACTCGCGCCTCTTCGCTGTCGATGGCCACGACGACCATGATGATGCCGTCGTTTGAAAGTGCCTTGCGGTCGCGCAGCACGGCCTCACCGATGTCCCCGATGCCGGATCCGTCCACGAAGACGTGGCCGCCGTACGTCTTGCCGACCTTGTCGCCATATTCGTCCGTGAACTCGAGCACGTCACCGTTTTCCACCACAAAAACGTTGCCCGCCTCGACGCCCGTCTGCACGGCGAGCTTCCCGTGCGCCGCGAGCATGCGATACTCGCCATGCACCGGAACGAAGAATTCCGGACGCACGAGGTTGAGCATCAGCAGCAGCTCTTCTTGCGAGGCGTGGCCCGATACGTGCGAGCGGCCGTCGGTTCCGTGAATCACGATCGCGCCCAGCTTGCAAAGGTTGTTGATCGTCTTGTGCACGCTCTTTTCGTTGCCGGGTATCGGCGTCGCGCTGATGACGACGGTGTCGCCCGGAACGATGCGAAGTTGTTTGTGGTCGCGCACCGACATTCGCGCTAGTCCGCTCATCGGCTCACCCTGCGATCCGGTCGTCATCACGACGATCTGCTCGGGTGGATAGGCGTCGATGTCCTCGATCTTCACCTGCGTGTCGGCGGGAATTCGCAGATGTCCGAGCGATCCGGCGAAGTGCACGACGTTACGCATCGAGCGGCCCAGGAACGCAATCTTTCGATTGAACCGCACGGCGTGGTCCACGGTTTGCTGGATCCGTGGAACGTTCGAGGCAAACGACGCGACGATGATGCGCCCCTTGGCGTGCGAAAAAATCGACGTGAAAGCTTCGCCGACCATTCTTTCGGAAAGCGTGTGGCCGGGCCGTTCGGCATTGGTGGAATCCGAGAGCATGCAAAGCACGCCTTCATCACCGACGCGGGCGATTCGCGGAAAATCTGCGGGTCTGCCGTCGATCGGCGTCTGATCGAACTTGAAATCACCGGTGTGAAAAATCGTCCCCACCGGCGTGCGCACCGCCAGCGCGCAGGCGCCCGCTACCGAGTGGTTAACGTGGATGAACTCGGCGTCGAAAGCGCCGTAGCGCACCCGGTCGCCGGGCTGGACCTCCGCGAACTGCGCATCGCCGAGATGCTGTTCGCGCGACTTGGCTTTGATCAGCGCGATCGTCAGCGGCGTCGCCACGATCGGCACGTCCGGAAACTCTTTCGCGAAGTACGGGATGCCGCCGATGTGGTCTTCGTGTCCGTGAGTAACGAGCAGCGCGCGCAGCTTATGGGCGCGCTCGCGGACGTACGTGAAATCGTTGATGACGATGTCGACGCCGTACATTTCGTCGTCCGGGAACATCAGGCCGCAATCGACGACGACCAAGTCTTCGTTGGTCTCGATAACGGTCATGTTTCGCCCGATTTCCCCGCAGCCGCCCAACGGGACGATGCGCAGGAAGGGTTGCGAGGGGGGCGCGGGCACGGTCAGGGCGTCTGAGCTCACCCGCGGTGGTTTGGCCCTTCATCCTTGCTCCCCCGCGCCCTCGAGGTGAATTGTGCGACGGAGGTCACGATGAAACTCTTAGCCCTTCTGTGGATGCTGCTGCTCGCCTCGAACCCCGGCGCGGAGCCTTCCAGGACGCCCGCGCACCCCACGGCCCGCCCCTCGCCGGCGGCTCCGATCTCGCCCGACACGCTGTTCTCACGCCGCGCCCTGCGCCGCGCGCGCCTCCTGATCCAGATGCGGATGCTGCAATTCCGCAACGAACGATTGGACTGCGTGCGCGCCGCGCTGCTTCGTCAGCTCCCCCCGGCCTTGCGGCCCCAAGAGCCCACCACCTGGAGCTCCGCCGCCTCCGACGCCTGCTTGCGGGGACTTTGACACCATCTGCGACTTTTTTCCGTTAGTGAGGTAGATGGTCAGAGAAAACCCCTACAACCTTACGGAATGCGTTTAAGATGTTGAAAAATCGCGTACTTCCCACGCTGATCGTGGGACTCGTCGGCGCCGTGATCGGCAGCTTCCTTATGATGCTCTATGCCAGCAGCCATTTCGGCGGCGCGACCGGGCCCGACCGCACGCCGCCGGCAATCGCCGCCGTACCGCTGAGCGGCGTCAGCGACCAAGATCGCATCGTCAGCGCGGTCAAGCGCACCAAGTCGTCGGTCGTGGCAATCACCGAGCAGGTCAACGGCCAGCAAGTGATCCCGGCCGACCCGTTCTTCCAGCAGTTTTTTGGCGGACAAGGCCCCGGCATCGTACAGCCGTACCGGGGTGAAGCCTCGGGCTCCGGCTTCGTGATCGATTCGAGCGGCGACATCGTCACGAACGCGCACGTGCTGCAGCCGCCTTCCGGCGGAAAGGTGACGAAGCTAACGGTCGTCTTTGCCAACGGCGATCACATGCCGGCACACGTCCTCGCGTACAACCTCGCGGCGGACGTCGGAATCTTGCGCGTGGACAACTACGCGAAACTGCCCCCGCCGCTGGAGCTCGCCGACTCGACCAAGCTCGAACAGGGCCAGTGGGCGATCGCCATCGGCGAACCGCTACAGCTTCAGCAGACGGTCACGGTAGGCGTCGTTTCGGCCTTTGACCGCTCCGAGCCGATCCCCACCGAAAACGGCGGCGAGATCGACTTCAAAGGCTTGCTGCAAACCTCCGCGCCGATCAACCCGGGCAACTCGGGCGGCCCGCTGATCGACATCGACGGCCAAGTCATCGGAATGAATCAATCTACCGTTAAGTCGGCTTACGCGCAGGGCATCGGTTTTGCGATTCCATCCAACACCGTCCGCAGCGTCGTAGCCTCGCTCGAGAAGAATCCCGGGGCGCACCAGGGGACCGACACCGGCTTCCTCGGCATCTACATGGCGAGCCTGACCGCCGGGGTAAAGAACCAGATCGGCTACACGGGCGGCGCCGGCATTGCGGTGCAACAGGTTTTCTCGGGCTCCCCGGCCGACCAGGCCGGGATACAACCCGGCGACGTCATCCTTGAGGTGGATGGAAAATCGTACGATAGCGTCAAGACGCTCCACGACTACATCGGCTCGAAAAAGCCCGGCGATACCATTCGGCTGAACGTGTGGTCGCAGGGGATGAAGAAATTCGTCGCGATCAAGCTCGTCGAAGCACCGGCCGAGCAGCCGGTCTCGGCGCAGCAGCAGCCGGAGCAGCAGCAGCCGCAGCAGCAACAACCCTAGCAAGAACTCCTTACCGGCAAGCGCCGTAGGCGCGAAGTCTTGATCGAGGCCCCACGGGGCCGAGTCGAAAGGAGCGCCCTGCAACCCGGGGCGCTCCGTTCGTGTCTGAGTAGGCGAAACAACTCTTGCCGTTCATCGTGTATGATGATGCGGTATTCAATCCGACTGTCCGTAAGCGGCAAGGCGCCGCCGGCGGTCCGGCGCTCAGGCTTTCACCTCGGCCAAAGCGCGATCGTTTCGGCATAGCTGGTCCCGTGCAGTTGGGTACATTCACAACAGAAGCGAGGTATTGATTTTCATGGCTAAAACGGTCGGCATCGATCTCGGAACGACGAACTCCGTCGTTGCCGTAATGGAGGGCTCGCAGCCCGTCGTCATTCCCAACGCCGAAGGCTCGCGTACGACACCTTCGGTCGTCGCCTTTACCAAGACCGGCGAACGTCTCGTCGGACAGCTCGCGAAGCGCCAGGCGATCACGAATCCGGATCGCACGATCAGCTCGATCAAGCGTCACATGGGCGAAGGCGACTATCACGTCAAGATCGACGGCAAAGATTATACGCCGCAAGAGATCTCGGCGATGATTCTGCAAAAGCTCGTGAACGACGCGAGCAACTATCTCGGCGAGCGCGTGACCAAAGCGGTCATCACGGTGCCCGCCTATTTTAACGATTCACAACGCCAGGCGACGAAGGACGCGGGGAAGATCGCGGGGCTTGACGTTCTGCGCATCATCAACGAGCCGACGGCTGCCGCTCTCGCCTACGGGCTAGATAAAAAGGGCAACGAAACGATTCTCGTCTGGGATCTCGGCGGCGGCACGTACGACGTTTCGATCCTCGAGGTCGGCGACGGCGTATTCGAAGTCAAAGCCACCAACGGCGATACGCGCCTCGGCGGCGACGACTACGACCATCGTGTCGTCGAGTGGCTGGTCGAGCAGTTCCGTCGCGATCAGGGCATCGATCTGAGCAAGGACAAACAGGCGATGCAGCGTCTCACCGAGGCAGCGGAAAAAGCCAAGATCGAGCTCTCGTCGGTCGTGCAAACCACCATCAATTTGCCGTTCATCACGGCGGATCAAGAAGGACCGAAGCATCTCGACTACACGCTGACCCGCGCGAAGTTCGAAGAGCTGACGAGCGATCTCACCGATCGCTGCGTGGGACCGTTCCACAACGCGATCGCCGATGCAAAGCTCGACGTTTCTAAGATCGACGAAGTCATCATGGTCGGCGGTGCGACCCGCATGCCGGTGATCCAAGAGCTCGTGCGCAAGCTGACCGGCAAGGAACCGAACCTCACCGTGAATCCCGACGAAGTCGTGGCGGTGGGTGCGGCCATTCAGGCCGGCGTGCTTTCGGGTGAAGTCCGCGACGTCGTTTTGCTCGACGTCACCCCGCTTTCGCTCGGGCTGGAGACGCTGGGCGGCGTCATGACTCGGCTCATCGATCGCAACACGACGATACCGACCAAGAAGTCGCAAATCTTCACCACCGCCGAAGACGGTCAGACGTCGGTCGACATCCACGTTCTGCAAGGCGAGCGTCAGATGGCGCCCGACAACAAGACGCTCGGGCGGTTTCGGCTGGAAGGCATTCCAGCAGCGCCACGCGGCGTGCCCCAGATCGAAGTCACGTTCAACATCGACGCCAACGGCATCGTCAACGTGGGCGCCAAAGATCTCGGCACCGGCAAGGAACAAGCGATCACGATCACGGCGTCGACCAACCTCAACAAAGAGGAAGTCGACCGCATGGTCCGCGACGCCGAGCTGCAATCGGCTGCCGACAAGCAGAAGCGCGATGAAGCCGAGGTCCGCAACAATGCCTCGAGTCTGATCTACTCGACCGAGAAGTCGCTCAAGGAGGTTGGCGAGAAACTCGACGAGGGTGCGCGCGGCGAAGTCGAGCGCGCACTGGCCGAACTCAAGCGCGTCAGCGAAAACGGTACCGTTGCCGAAATCAAGCCGGCCATCGAGGCGTTGCAACAGGCCAGTTATAAGATGGCGGAACTGCTGTACAAGGCGGCGGCGCCGCAGGGCGAGCAGGGCCCCGGCGCGGGTGATGGAGCGACCTCGGGGAACGGCGCAGCCGCCGGTCCTGGCGGCGACGACGTCATCGACGCGGAGTTCAAGGAAGCCCAGTAGCGTTTCGAACGGTAACCGTTTCAATGTCTAACGATCCACTGTTGAAGACCGAGGCCGGCGAGGCCGTCATCGACGAGGCCGCGGCGACGCAATCCTCTCTAGAGGAACAGCTCGCCGCGGCAAACGCTCGTGCCGATGAAAACTATGAGAAGTTTTTGTTGGCAGTCGCGGATTTCGATAACTTCAAGAAGCGCATCCAACGCGACTTCGATTCGATGGTTTCGGCGCGGCACCGAATGCTGCTGGAACGCTTCCTGCCGGTACTGGACAACCTCGAACGCGCCTTACAATCAAACGCTGGAGGCGACACGTTGCGCGGAGGCGTCGAACAGACGCTGCGCGGTTTTGAAGCCCTTCTGGCGGGTGAAGGCGTGAAGGCGATCGAGGTCAAGGGCCAGCGGTTCGATCCCCGCGTTGCTGAAGCCATCGGAACGTCTGCCGCAGACGGCGTGGCTGAAGACACCGTCGTAGAGGTCGCGGAAAAAGGCTACACTCTCGGAGACGAGCTGCTGCGGCCGGCCAAGGTGATCGTCGCCAAACGAAGCAACGAATGAACTTTAAGGACTACTATTCGATCTTGGGCGTTCCAAAGAACGCAGCCGAGAAAGATATCAAGTCCGCATACCGCAAGCTCGCGCGAAAATGGCACCCCGACGCCAATCCGAAGAACCCCAAAGAGGCCGAGGAGAAATTCAAAGAGATAGCCGAGGCCTATGAGGTCTTAGGCGACCCCGAAAAGCGCAAGAAGTACGACGTTCTCGGCCCGAACTGGCAGCAAGCCTCGCAGCAAGCCGAACAGCAGCGCCGTTACCACACCAATGTCGACGGACAGGAGTTCGAGTTCGATTTCGGCGGTCCGGGCGGCGCAAGCGGGTTCTCCGATTTCTTCGACACTTTTTTCTCCGGGGTTGGTCGCCGCCAGACGGCACAGGGCCCACGGCTCGCGCGACGCGGACAGGATCTTGAGACGACGATCGACCTCGGCCTGCGTGACGTCTACGAAGGCGGCACGAAAGCCGTTTCGCTCCAAATCGAGGACCTTTGCCCGCGCTGCCACGGCACCGGCACCGAGGGCGGCCACCTTTGCCCGCAGTGCCACGGCACGGGGCGCGTCCTTCTCAACCGCCGCTTCGAAGTCTCGATTCCTAAGGGGATCGGCGACGGGCAACGCATCCGGCTTGCGGGGCAGGGCGGCGCCGGCGTGAACGGCGGCCCCAACGGCGACCTGTATCTCGTCGTCAAGCTGCAAGACGACCCCACGTACAAGCGCCAGGGTGCAGATCTGTACGTCGATTTGCCCGTGAGCATCTACGATCTCGTCCTCGGGGGCGAAGTCAACGTTCCAACGTTGAGCGGCCAAGTTGCAATGAAGATTCCCGCCGGAACGCAGAACAATCGCCTGCTGCGTCTCTCGGGGCGCGGAATGCCGCAAGTCAAAGGCAAAGGCAGCGGCGATCAGTACGTTCGCTTGATCGGCCAGCTGCCCCAGAACCTTTCCGATAAAGAGAAGAAACTCTTTAAGGAGCTCTCGTCGCTGCGAAACGGCGAGGTCTAAGCTTCGCGATTACGATCTCGCGCTCGCTCGGCAGCGTCACTTCTAATCTGTGGCCGCGTGGGGTCGGCCAGCGCCATGAAGGTGGCGTCCAAGTGGCCGGATCCGAGTTCGATGCCCCCTGTCAAGCCGTCGCCGAGCAACTCCGGGTAAGCTTGGACGGTTTATCTGCAGAGCCATCACTATTACGCTTCGTCGGGAGAGAATCAATGATCAAAGAGATCGCGTTTACGGCGTATCCTGCAAAGGACGTTGCCGGTTTGCGCAAGTGGTACGAAGAAAAACTGGGCTTGAGCTTCGGCGCGCCGTTTGAAGAGGATGGCGTGGAAAAGTACAACGAGGCGAAGGTCGGCGGCGGCTATTTCAGCGTGCTTACGCACGAGTGGGCCGACCGCGAGCCGGGCAGCGCCTCGGGGATCGTCTTTGAAGTCGATAACATTGACGACACCTGCGGCGACCTCCGCCGCAAGGGCGTCGAAGTGGAGGAGCCCTACGCCACGCCGGTTTGCAAGATCGCTTCGTTCAACGACGCCGAAGGCAACAAGGTCTCGCTGCATCAGGTTACGGTCCCACACTAAACACTGATGATGGCCGGCCACGGGCTGATGTGGTCGAATATCTATCAGCCCGAGAAACCTAAGGTAAGGCGCCGGATCAACTGGAAGCGGATGGGCGCGCTTTTTGCGCCCTATTGGCGCCAGCAGACAACGGTGCTTGCCTGCATCGTCATCGTCGCCGGGTTGGGCCTCGTGCCCGGCTTCGTTACGGCGCGCATCATCGACGTCACGATTCCGGGCCGCAATCTTTCGGAGCTCGGAATCGACGTCGGAATCATTCTGGGCTCGGCGCTGTTTTCGGCGGGCGTCGGTGTGCTTCAAGGCTACTTGAACTCCGTGGTCGGCGAAGGCATCATGCGGGACATTCGGACCAGCCTCGTCGCGCATCTCCACCGAATGCCGCTGCAATTCTTCACCGGGACGAAAACCGGCGAGATCATGAACCGCGTGAGCAACGACGTTGACAACGTCGACAACGTTGTAACCGGAACGCTCACGACGATCGTCACGAACGTCGTCCTTATCGCAACCACCCTGATCGCGATGTTCCTGTGGAACTGGCGGCTGGCGCTGCTCTCCATCATCATCGTGCCGCTCATGGTTTTTCCGTTGGGCCCCGTCGGGCGGCGCATGTACCAGATCCGCAAGAAAACGCGGGAGAAACGCGACGAAATCGAGTCCATTACGCAAGAGACGCTCTCGATCTCGGGCATCACGCTGATCAAATCGTTCGCGCGGGAAGCTTACGAGCGAGCCCGGTTCTATGGGGCCGGGACGCGGCTCATGCAGTTGGAAGTGGATCTCGCCATGGTCGGCCGCTGGTTCTTGGCTTCGGTTACGGCCATGGTCGTCGTCGGCCCCGCGCTGATTTGGTTCGGCGGGGGATGGATGGCGATCGCCGGGACCTTGAAGGTCGGCGTCATCGTGGCGTTCGTCTCGTTCATCCAGGGGCGACTTTACGGGCCGGCTGCGGCGCTGGCGGGCATTCAAGTGCAGATCGTCAGCGCGCTCGCGGTGTTCGAGCGCATTTTCGACTACCTCGACATGACCCCGGAGGAATACGACCCTCCCGGATCCATCGAGTTGCCCGGCGTAAACGGCGACATTCGGTTCGACAACGTCATCTTTTCCTATGACGGCTCGCGCACGATCCTCAACGACATCTCATTCCACGTGCGGCCCGGGGAAGTGGCCGCGTTCGTCGGCCCTTCCGGTGCGGGCAAGACGACGATTACCGCGCTCGTGCCGCGCTTCTACGATCCGCAGGGCGGAAGCGTTCTTGTCGACGGGCACGACGTTCGGAACGTCAAGCTCGATTCGCTCCGTCGCCATATCGGAATCGTGACGCAAGAAACGTATCTCTTCCACGACACCATTGCCAACAATCTGCGCTACGGCAAGCCGGACGCGACCGACACGGAGATCGAGGCTGCGGCGCACGCAGCCAACATCGCCGACTTCATCGGCGCGCTTCCGGACGGCTATGCGACGGTCGTGGGTGAGCGCGGGCACAAACTTTCCGGCGGCGAGCGCCAGCGCTTGGCGATCGCGCGCGTCCTGCTCAAAGACCCGCGCATTCTCATTCTAGACGAAGCCACCAGTTCGCTGGACTATGAGAACGAGGCCGCCATCCAAAAAGCGCTCGATATCGTCATGCGCGGCCGGACGAGTCTCGTGATCGCACACCGGCTCTCTACCGTGCTCGCCGCCGACGTCATCTTCGTCGTCGATGAGGGGCGCGTCGTCGAGTCGGGCCGCCACGCGACGCTGCTCGCACGCGGCGGCCTTTACACTCGACTATATCGTACTCAGTTTCAGGATCTGTCGGCCTAGCCGCGTTACCCGCGGCCAGGCTGCGCGTTACTGCGCGTACTGAATTCCGAGGTTTACCTGGGTGATCGCTTGCCTCACCAAATTAATCGCATTCGCGCGATAGCCACCCTTATTGGCGGTGGCCGCATTGAGCTCGACCAGGGCGGAATTCAAGTCGGAACGCGCGTTGAGCATGTGCCCCTGAACCGCCAGCGCGGTGCCGGCCCCGACGACGCCAAAAAAGATTGCGAACACGATGGCCAGCGCGGCCAAACGCAGCTTAGAAATTTGCATGTAAAAATACCTCCGTAGCAAGTGAGTTTCTAACTGTTTGTTGTTGGTTTGTGCCCCGTGTCCTTCGACTACGCCGCTGCGCGGCTGCGCTCAGGATGACAAAGTAGGGACGCCGCTGCGCGGCTGCGGTCAGGATGACGCGAGGGGGATATCCATTACCATGGGTTCGACCGGAACGTGCAGCTTCGGTTCGGTCGCGGCGCGGATTTCCTCGACCGTAACGCCGGGCGCGAGCTCCCGCAATATCAGCCCATCGGGTCCGACGTCGATCGTCCCGAGATCGGTAATGATCCGGTGGACGACGCGCTTCCCCGTCAACGGAAGCGAACACCGGCGCACGATCTTGTGATCGTTGCCCTTCGCCACGTGCTCCATCATGACGATCACGCGCTTTGCGCCGTGAACCAAGTCCATCGCCCCGCCCATTCCCTTGACCATCTTTCCCGGAATCATCCAGTTCGCGAGATCGCCCTGTTCGGAAACCTGCATCGCGCCCAAGACCGCGAGGTCGATGTGCCCGCCGCGGATCATGCCGAATGAAAGCGACGAATCGAAGAACGATGCGCCGGGAAGCACCGTTACCGTTTCCTTGCCCGCATTGATCAAGTCGGCGTCTTCTTCTCCTTCCAACGGATACGGGCCCATTCCAAGGATGCCGTTCTCGCTCTGCAGCGTCACCGTTACGTCCGATGGTACGTAGTTTGGAATCAGCGTCGGCAGGCCGATGCCGAGGTTGACGTATTGACCGTCCCGCAACTCTTGCGCGAGGCGCGAGGCGAGTTGCGTTCGCGTTAGCGCCATCTCATGCTACCCTCACGCCGAGCGCTTTCGCGTGGTTACGCGCTCGATGCGCTTTCCCTGAGGTCCGACGTGCACGATTCGCTGCACGAATACGCCGGGCAAGTGCACGGCTTCCGGATCGATCGTTCCCGGTTCCACCAGCTCCTCGACCTCCGCTATCGTGATCTTGCCGGCCATCGCGCAAAGCGGGTTGAAATTACGCGTCGCCTTGTGGAAAAGCAAATTACCCGTTCGGTCTCCGACCGACGCTCGTACGAGCGCGTAGTCGCAAACGATTCCGTTTTCGAGCACGTATTCGCGACCGCCGAACAGCCGAGTTTCTTTCTTCGGAGACGCGACCGCAACGCTGCCGTCGCCGTTGTATCGCCACGGCAACCCGCCATCGGCGATCATCGTCCCATCCCCGGCCGGCGTGTAAAACCCCGGAATGCCGCAACCCCCGGCACGTAAGCGCTCGGCCAGCGTGCCCTGAGGGACGAGCTCTACTTCGAGTTCGCCATGCAGGTACTGGCGCTCGAACTCCCGATTTTCGCCCACGTACGACCCGGTGGTGCGGCGAATTCGTTTGTGATCGAGCAACACGCCCAATCCCCAGCCATCCACGCCGCAGTTATTCGACACGGTGACCAGGTCGGAGGCTCCCTGTTCGAGCAGCGCTTCGATCAGGTTGTGAGGTATTCCATTGAGCCCAAATCCGCCGACGGCAATCGAGGCTCCGCTGGGAATATCGGCGACCGCCTCGGCACAGGAGACGTAGACCTTCTCCATGCCGCCCTAATGCGCCGACGGAACGGGCGCCGCCTCCGTGGAACGTACCGGTGCTATGACCACCGCACCGGCCCAAATCGCAGACAGCGACGAAGAAACCATGATCCTCGCGGTGGTGCGCGAGCTCGTCGCCGAGAAAGTCGCACCGCGCGCTGCCGAAATCGACGCCGCGGGCGAGTTCCCTTGGGACGTTAAGGAGCTCTTCGCACAAAACGACCTCCTTGGAATACCGATTCCCGCCGATTATGGGGGACTCGGTGGAACTTTTCTCACCTACGTCAAAGTCGTAGAAGAAATTGCCAAGGCGTGCGCCTCGAGCGCGCTGATCGTCGCCGTTCAAGAACTCGGCATGCTTCCGATCGTCATCGGGGGCACCGAAGAGCAAAAGCAACGTTTCCTCCCGAAGATTGCGTCCGGCGAACACATCGTCGCCTACGCGCTTACCGAAGTTTCCAGCGGATCCGACGCGCTCGGTTCCATGCGAACTCGCGCCGAAAAGCGCGGCGATGCTTACGTGCTCGACGGCCAAAAGATTTGGATTACCAACGGGAGCGTCGCGGACGTCGTCTGCGTATTCGCCGTTACGGATCCGGCGGCGGGCTCTCGCGGCGTTACGGCGTTTGTCGTCGAGAAGGGCACGCCCGGATTCTCCGTTGGAAAAGTCGAGAAAAAGATGGGAATCCGCGGATCGCCGACGGTGGAGCTGATCTTCGAATCCTGCGAGATTCCGGCAGCCAATCGTTTGGGTGCGGAAGGCGAAGGTTTCAAGATCGCGATGAAGGTTCTTGATAAATCCCGTCCGGGGATCGCCGCGCAGGCGCTCGGCATTGCGGCGGGTGCGCTCGATTATGCAATCGGCTATGCGAAGGAGCGCATCGCTTTCGGGAAGCCCATCGGTCAGCATCAGGGCGTCGGCTTCATGCTCGCCGATATGAAGACGGAAGTGGAAGCCGCACGTCTCCTGCTCTACGAAGCGGCGCGGCGCTGCGACGCCGGCACCGCCGACATGAGCCTCTGGGCAGCCATGGCCAAGCTGAAGTGCGGCGACGTCGCGATGTCGGTGACGACCGATGCCGTGCAGGTGCTTGGCGGCTTTGGTTACTCAGTCGACTATCCGGTCGAGCGCATGATGCGAGACGCAAAAATCACCCAAATTTACGAGGGTACGCAGCAGATTCAGCGCCTCGTCATCTCGCGGGGGTTGGTCGGCCGGGCGTAGTCCGCGGCTCGCCCGCAAGGGAAGCAAGAGTGAGCGCGTAAGTTTGCCGATAGGAGGTAAGTTGCTGTTGAGAAAGCTTGGGCTGTTCTTCGTTTTTGCCATGGTGTGGGCTGCGGGATGCGGCCAACAACCGGCCGGTCGAAATTTCTCCCCAGCGCTCACGCCACAGACCTCGCGCGCTTTCGGCACGTCGAGCGTCGCGGATACGCCGCAAGGTGCTCCCGGCTCGATGCTGCTCGGCAACGGGAAGATTACTCACGTCGTCATCATCGTTCAAGAAAATCGCTCGTTTGACGACATGTTTCACCACTTCCCCGGAGCCGACACTGCCGACTACGGCAAGACCTCGACGGGCGGCACGGTGAAGCTGGTCCCAGAGCTGCTCACCAAGCCGATGGACATCAGCCATAGCCACGAGTCTTTTTCCGTGGAATACCGCCACGGAAGGATGGACGGCTTCAACCTGGCGCAATCGCGGTGCAACCAGGACCAGGACAAGGGCAGCTGCCGCCCTAGCGACACGCACGCGTACGGGTACGTTCCGCGTTGGGAGGTAAAGCCGTACTGGGCGATGGCCCTGCAATACGTGCTGGCGGATCGAATGTTCCAAACCAACGAGGGCCCGAGTTTCCCGGCGCACCAGTACCTCGTGAGCGGAACGTCAACCATTTCGAATCGGTCCAGCCTGCGCGCCGCCGAAAACCCCAACTTCAGTACCGGAGGCGGGCAGGGCGGCTGTGATTCGCGACGCGGAACGACGGTTCGCCTCATCGATCGCGATGGCGAGGAGAGCCGCAAGATGTTCCCCTGCTTTACGCGGCTCTCGCTGATGGACCGCATCACCACGGCCGGCTTGACCTGGCGTTATTATCAGGCCCATCTCGGACACGGACTGTGGAATGCGCCCGATGCCATCCGCAACATCCGCTACGGTCCCCTTTACGCTACCGACGTCGTGGCCCCGCAGACAAAGGTACTTTCTGACATCGCCGCCGGGAATTTGGCGAATGTCGTTTGGGTGGATCCGGATAAGGCTTCGTCGGATCACGCGGGCGTTACCAACGGCACGGGACCATCCTGGGTGGCCAGCGTCGTCAACGCCGTCGGCGAGAGCCAGTATTGGGACAATACCGCGATCTTCATCACATGGGACGATTGGGGCGGATGGTACGAACACGTAAAGCCGCCTAAATACAACTCATACGAGCTCGGCTTCCGCGTCCCGCTGATCGTCATCTCGCCCTACGCGAGAGTAAGCTACGTTTCACACCAGCAACACGAGTTCGGCAGCATCCTTCAGTTTACCGAAAAAGCCCTCGGGCTGGGATCGCTCGGCACGACCGACGTTCGTTCCGACGATCTCTCCGATTGTTTCGACTTCTCTCAGAAGCCGCGCGCGTTCCAAAAGATTCCCGCGTTGTTTTCGGCCAGTTACTTCTTGAACCAACCGATGTCCGACGAAGACCCCGACGACGACTTCTAGGACCTCGCCGGCGATCTCGGAGCTCGCCGGCATTGCCTATTGGAGCAGACAACGGACCGGCTCGCGTGCAATGGAAGCGCGGGCCGGCGCGTAATTCGAATTCGGAGGGATCGAAGGTTGAGAAAGTTACAGGCGTGTGCCAGCGGCGCCCTACTCCTCGTCGCGGGATGCGTTCAACAACCCAACGGACGAAGTTCGTTCCAGGGGCTGACGCCTGAGACCGTGAACCCATCCGGCGCCCCTCGCGCGGCGACGTTGCTTCGCAGCGCGGACAGCCGGACGCTTTTGGGTAACGGGAAAATCACCCACGTCGTCATCATCTTTCAAGAGAACCGCACGACCGATAATCTGTTCAACGGGCTTCCGGGGGCCGACACGGTGAACTTCGGCCTAAACTCGGCGGGGCGCCGCGTGAAGTTGCTCAAGGTTAAGCTTACCGCGGATTACGACGTCGACCACGAACACCGCGCCTTCGAGGTAGAGTACGACGGCGGGAACATGGACGGCTTTAACTTAGAGCGTTCGGCATGTGGGCGCAAGCAGTGTACGCGCAAATATGGGCGCGCGTATGCGATCGTGCCGCGGGACGAAGTACAGCCGTATTTTACGATGGCAGAGCAGTACGCGTTTGGCGACCGCATGTTTCAGACGAATTCGGGGCCGAGCTTTCCCGCGCACCAGTACATCCTGAGCGGCACCTCGACGGTCGAAAAAGGCTCGCCCCTTCGGGCGGCGGAGAACCCGTACGATCCGAAGCAGGAGTTGACCGGCGGCTGCGACGCGATGGCCGGCTCGCTCGTGGTGCTGATTGACGACGATGGAGCCGAGAATAGCCAGGCGCGGCCCTGTTTCGATCGGCCCGCGCTCAGCGACCTCGCGGATGCGCAGCGCTTAACGTGGCATTACTATCAAGCCCACGGCGGCGCCGACCTTTGGAACGCCCCGGACGCCATCCGTCACATTCGGTACGGCCCCCAATTCTCTCAAGACGTCGTGTACCCGCCTGCGCAGGTTTTGCGCGATATCGATCGAGGGGCGTTGGCAAACGTCGTCTGGGTGACGCCGACGCTGGCCGCCTCCGATCACGCCGGAAACACGGACGGCTCGGGACCCTCGTGGGTGGCGTCGGTCGTGAATGCGATCGGCAAGAGTAAGTACTGGGACCACACGGCGATCTTCGTCACGTGGCACGATTGGGGAGGATGGTACGATCACGTGAAGCCGCCGCAATACAACTCCTACGAGTTGGGCTTCCGCGTCCCGCTGATCGTCATCTCGCCGTACGCGAAGTCGCATTACGTTTCGCACCGGGAGCACGAGTTCGGCAGCATTTTGAAATTCGCCGAAAGAGCGCTCGGCCTGGGCTCACTGGATACTACCGACGTTCGTTCCGACGACCTCGCGGACTGCTTCAACTTCTCGCGGGGACCGCGCGCCTTCAAGAAGATTCCCGCGCCCTTGCCGCCCCGTTACTTCTTGTCCCAGCCGATTTCGAACCGGGATCCCGACGACGACTTCTAGCCTCTTTTAGGCCGAAGAGACTCGCTTCGCCTTGGCGGTCACCGCTTTCGCGATGATCGCCGGGGTCGGACAGAGCTCGTTGACCGGGCAGCGCGAGCATTGGGGCGTTGGCGCCTTGCAGATCGAGCGACCGTGCAGAATCAGCCAATGCGCGGCGTCGCCCCATTTGTTCGCGGGAACGAGCGCGGTGAGATCCTCTTCCACTTGGCGCGGCGTCTTTCCGAGCGTTATGCCGAGCCGATGCGCCACTCGAAAGACGTGGGTATCCACGGCGAGCGCGGGTTCTTCGAATGCGGCAGCCATGACGACGCTGGCCGTCTTGCGGCCGACTCCCGCCAGCGACTCGAGCTCTTCGCGTTCGCGCGGTACGCGTCCGCCGAACCGTTCGACCAGATCGCGCGCGCACGCGATGATGTTCTTAGCTTTCATGCGAAAGAAGCCGCAGGACTTAATGATTTTCTCAACCGCCTCTGGGCGCGCGCGAGCGAGCTTTTCCGGTGTTGGGTACTTCGCAAAAAGCGTGGGCGTCGTCATATTGACCCGCGCATCCGTGCACTGCGCCGAAAGAATCACGGCAACGAGCAGCTCGAATTCGTTGCGATACTGCAGCGCGGTCACGGCATTTGGATATGCCTTTTCGATGATCGCGAGTTCCGCAAGCGCCACTTGGCGCGGCACCTTCTTTTTCGGAAACGGGATGCGGGGCACGCGGTGCTATTCGCGCAACGCGACGCCGTCTCCGTCGCGCGTTACGAGCCCGTCACGCTCGAGAGCGGCCACAAACTCGCGCACTTCCTCGATGTCGCGCTCCGGAATCAGCGGGCTGACGGCTTGGTGCAGGGCCCCTAACGAGATGCGCTCACCGGGCGGCAGATCGCGCAACCGATCGACGATGCGTCCGCGTGCGTAGCGGACGGTGCGTTTAAACGGCAGCGCTTCCTGCGGTGGGAGCCGTTTCCGGCTCGTTTTGCGGGCATTCTCGAGCTGCGCCCGGTCGATGGGCGCCGCGACGCAATCGGAGCGCATCGGACACGACCCGCACTCGGGCGCACGCGCGGTACAAATTGTTGCGCCGAGGTCCATTAGCGCCGAGCTCCAATCGTGCGCGCGGCCGGCCGGAACGAGTGCGCGCGCCCGCGCGTCCAGCTCGCGTACGCCGGCTCGGGGCGGATGTTCGAGCCCGAAGCAGAGGCGGTGGACGACGCGCCGGACGTTGGTATCCACCGGCGCATCGTCGATGTCGAACGCAAAGGCTCGGATCGCTGCCGCGATGTACGGCCCGACGCCGGGCAACGCTTGCAACGGCTCGCGCTGCATCGGCAGCGCTCCGCCGTAGCGCTCGACGAGCGCCTGCGCGAGGCGTTGCAAACGCAGGGCGCGGGTGTTGTAGCCCAATCCCTTCCATTGCCGCAGCACCGAAGCCGGCGAGGCGCGCGCGAGCGCAGCGAAATCGGGAAAGACTTCCGTAAAAGCCTGGAACTTGGGCACGACGCGATCCACCTGCGTCTGCGCGAGCATGAACTCGCTGACGACGGTGCGGTAGGGGCTGCGCCGAGCGCGCCAAGGAAGCGACGCGCGACCGTGCCTGCCGTACCAGCCGAGCAGACGCCGCTGCATCCCGGTCACGAACGCAGCGTCGAGATGGCTTCGCCGATCCGCCGAATGCCCTCCGCAATTTCCTGTCGCGCAACCGCCGTCAGCGCGAGGCGAAAGTAATGGTCGCCGCCGGAATTGGCAAAGAACGCTTCGCCGAACAAAAACGACGCGCCCAACCGCTCCGACGCGTCCAACAGGGCGCGGGCGCGCAACTCGCGCGGCGTGGACGTCCACAAGTAGAATCCGCCCGACGGCCGGCTGACTTTCAGGCTTGCCGGCCAATGCTTCGCAATCGCCGCATCGGCGATTGCTCGCCGCCGCAGCAGCTCGCCTCTCAGCTGCTCCACGTGCGCGTCGTAGCCGCGGCCGAGATAATCGGCGATCGCCGCTTGCACGTAGAGACTCGTCGCCATGTCGTAGGCTTGTTTGCGGAGCAGCAGGCGTTCGAAAACCGTTCGCGGTGCCGCAAGCCAGCCAACGCGGAGACTCGGAGCGATCGTTTTGGAGAAGGTGGAAATGTAAACGACGTGGTCCGGAGCCAGCGCGACGAGCGGGATTCCTGGCGGCCCGAGCGGACCGTACGGATCGTCCTCGACGATCGGGACGCCGGCACGCCGGGCGATCGTCGCAAGCCGCTCGCGCCTGTCCGCGTTCATCGTGGCGTTGGTAGGGTTGTGCAACGACGGCATGGTGTAAATGAAGCGCGGACGGCGCGTGCGCAGGACGGCTTCGATGTGGTCCACGCGCATGCCGTCCTCGTCGACCGTTACCGGTATCGCGCGCAAGCCGTTGATCTGAAAGACCTGCAGCGCTCCCGGGTAGGACGGAGACTCCACGATGATTTCATCGCCCGGCTCGGCCAAGCTCTGCGCGACGATGGCGATCCCCTGGGTCGATCCGGTCAACACGATGATCCCGCCCGGCGTAATCGTCGCGGCGCCCCGCGCGTTCATTCGCGCCGCAATCGCGGCGCGCAACGGCTCGTATCCTTCCGAATCGCCGTACGAGAGCACGAAGCGCGGGTCTCGCGCAACGCGCGCGAAAGATTTCGCCAGCTCGGCGAGCGGCGACGGCTCGTCCGGAGCGACCCCTTGCACGAACGATATTCGTCCCGCCTCGGGCTTGGCCGCGAGCTCGCCGAGCACATTGGGAAACTCGCCGACTCGCCAGGGCGGCAAGGTCACCCACCACGGGACGCCCGCCACCCGGTCCGGCTGGCCGCCGCGTAGCTGCGGTACCACCCGCGAGCCGGAGCCGACCCGCTGCTCGATCAGGCCGTCGCCGACGAGTTCGCGGTACGCGCGCACGATCGTGCTGCGGTTCACGGAAAGGCGCTCGGCGAGGGTTCGCTCGGGGGGCAAGCGCGTGGATTCCGGAAGCGTCCCGGTCAGGATCGCCTCCCGCAGATGCTCGTAGATCTGGCGGTAGAGCGGGACGATCGACTCGCGCTCCAGCTCGGGCAAGAGCCCAGACCAGCCAATCCTCGACATGGATGATTCCATTTCGCTCATCTTCCTGGGGAACGCCTTCGATAGGGCGAAGCCTGGCGTATGAGCAGTGGGGAACAGCAAGTCGACGTAGCCGTTATCGGCGCCGGCCCGGGCGGATATCACGTGGCGATTCGTCTCGGGCAGCTGGGCAAAAAAGTCATCTGCGTCGATCGCGACGAGGTCGGCGGCGTTTGCCTCAACTGGGGCTGCATACCGACCAAAGCGCTCTTGCACGTCGGCGAAGTCATCCGCCACATCGAGCGCGCCGGAACGCTTGGGCTCAAAGTTCCCAAACCGGAAATCGAGCGTGAAACCGTCGCAAAATTCAAGACCGACGTCGTGAACGCGAACGTCAACGGCGTCAAGACGCTGTTCAAGGCCAACGGTGTCGAGTATCTTGCGGGCGAAGCAACGTTCACGAGCGCCAACGCGCTGAGCGTAAAGAAAAAAGACGGCGGAAGCGATCGAATCACGGCCGACTATATCGTTGTTGCGACGGGATCTGCCCCGGTCGACGTAAAGGCGTGGCCGCGCGACGGTGAAATCATCGTCAACTCGGACGATGCCGTGCGGCTCGCACGCATCCCGCAGAAACTCTTGGTGATCGGCGGCGGCGTGATCGGCTTAGAGTTTGCGACCGTGTACGCGCGCCTGGGCGCGCAGGTCTTGGTCGTCGAGATGATGCCGCAGATCCTCACCGGTACCGACGCCGAAATCGGGAAAACGCTGGGGCGCATCTTGAAAAAGCAAGGCATCGAGATCATGCTCAACACCAAGGTCGGCGCCGTTGAAAAACTAGGAAAGACGGCGCGCGCAACGATCAACGGCGAAGGCACCGGCGGAAAAAACGAAACCCGCGAGTTCGACATGGTGCTGGTCGCGGTGGGACGGCGCCCCGTCACCGACAATCTTCATTTGGAAGCGGCAGGCTTGAGCACCGGCGAGGGAGGTTTCATCGCAACCGATCGTCAGCAGCGGACGAAGGTGCCGAACATCTTTGCCATCGGAGACGTCACGGGAGCACCCTTGCTGGCGCACCGCGCGATGAAACAGGGCGTCATCGCCGCGGAAGTCATCAACGGCGACAAATCCGCCGCGTTCGATCCGGTCGCGGTGCCGAACTGCATCTATACGGACCCCGAGGTCGCGACCGTCGGTTTATCCGAGGAAGAGGCCAAATCGAGCGGCTACGAGGTGCGCGTCGGCAAGTTTCCGCTCACGGCGAGCGGCCGCGCGCGCACGATGAACGAAAACGAAGGCCTGATCAAGCTCGTCGCCGATGCGAAGAGCGATCTGCTCCTGGGCATGCACATCGTTGCGCCGCAGGCCGAGTCGTTGATCGGTGAAGGCGTCATGGCGCTCGAAATGGGCGCGACGCTCGAAGACATCGGTCTCTCCGTCCATCCGCATCCGACCTTCACCGAAGGAATCATGGACGCCGCGGAGGCCGCGCACGGAAAAGCGATTCACATCCTCAATCCCAAGTCCAAGGCTCCGGTGGGGGCAAAAAGCTGAGGAGTTGAGGCACCTGACCCTTGTCCGCAGAACCGCTCGTCGTCGCACGTCCTGTGCTCCTCCTGCTATCTCGCTCGCGCGCGGGAGCAAGCTCTGAATGAAGTGCACATCCTGTGCGACCGCGCGCTCGTCGCAATTTCTGCGTGACAAGGATCAGATGCCTCAACTCCTAAGCGTTTTGGCTGGAAGATGAAGCAAGTGGTGCGATTGCTCGATCTCGGGATGAGGCCGTACCGCGAGGTATGGGAGCTTCAGCATCGCTTACATCAGGCCGTACGCGAAGGACGCGAGCCGGATACTTGGATCGTCGTGGAGCATCCGCCGGTCATCACGTTGGGGCGCCAAGCCAAACGCGAGAACGTGTTGCTGCGCGAGGAGGAGCTCGCGCTGCGCGGCGTGGACGTGGTGGCCGTCGAGCGCGGCGGCGACGTAACGTATCACGGCCCCGGGCAGTTGGTCGTCTATCCGATTCGAAAGCTCGAGCGGTTTCGCGAGGTCGTGCCGCTGGTGCGGGCGCTGGAGTCCGCCGTCATCAGCCTTTGCTCGCGCTTCGGCGTGCGGGGCGAGCGCTGGACGGAACACGCCGGTGTCTGGGTTGGCCGAAACCAGATTTGCGCGATCGGCCTCGCCGTGCAGCGCATGGTTTCTCTGCACGGCCTCGCGCTCAACGTGTCGACTGACCTCGACTACGATCGCCTCATCAATCCATGTGGCATGAGCGATCGCGGCATCACGTCGCTCTCCGCGGAGACCGGTCACACGGTCGAGATGGAGCAAGCCAAGCGTGCGTTGCTTGAAGAGCTGGCGCACACGTTTGACGTAACGTTCGGCGACGCCGCGCGGTTATCGGTGGCGTAACATGGCAATCGAGATCCTTCGACAGGCTCAGGATGACAACGTAAAGCGGAAGCCGCCGTGGCTGCGCGTATCGTTGCCGATCGGGGACGACTACGAGCGTGTGAAGGCAAAGGTCAATGCGCTCGGGCTGCACACTGTCTGCAAGGAAGCAGCGTGCCCCAACCTGGCGGAATGCTGGGGCGCGGGCACGGCCACAATCATGATCTTGGGCGATCTCTGCACGCGGGGCTGCCGTTTTTGTAACGTGAAGACCGGCAATCCGCGGGGCGTGGTGGATTGGCTGGAGCCTTTCCGCGTTGCCGAAGCCGTGCGCGACCTGGGATGGAAGTATCTGGTCTTGACGGCGGTGGACCGCGACGATTTGGCCGACGGAGGTGCGCTGATTTTCGCAAACACCGTGCGGGCCATTCACGAGCGCGTGCCCGGAACGCGGGTCGAGATCCTGAGTGGCGACTTCCGCGGCAATCTGACCGCCGTGGATATCGTCGTGGACGCCAGCCCCGACGTCTTTGCGCACAACGTGGAAACCGTGCGGCGTCTGACCGCGTCGGTACGGGACAAGCGGGCAGGCTACGACCAATCGCTCAAGGTGCTCGCTCACGTCAAGCGCCGCGCACCGCATCGCTTCACCAAGACATCGGTAATGCTCGGCTTAGGCGAGACCGACGACGAGGTAGAGCGCACGATGGACGACGCGCGCGCCGTGGGCGTCGATATCTTCACGATGGGCCAGTACCTGCAGCCGAGCAAAAAGCATTTGCCGGTGGCCGAGTTCGTGACGCCGGAAAAGTTCGCGCAACTCGGGCGCCTTGCCGCGGGCAAGGGCTTTCATCAGGTGGTCTCGAGCCCGCTGTCGCGCAGCTCCTACCACGCTGAGCAAGCATTCCCGAACGACCCGCAAGGCTGAAACCGCCCGTACCTTCCTTAGGTTAGTACAGCTAGCGTGACGAAGGTTTTCCTCAGCCGGCCCGTCCTCGCGGCGGTTTGCTCCTTGCTGATCCTCATCGCCGGCCTGGTGGTCTTGCCGGCGATGGCCGTGTCGCAGTATCCGCAAATCGCACCACCGGTCGTTACGGTTTCAGCCATCTACACCGGTGCGAGCCCTCAGGCGGTCGAGGCCCAGGTGACGACGCCGCTGGAACAGGCCGTCAACACGGTGCAGGGTCTGCGCTACATAAGTTCGACGAGCGCCCAAGGCGCCTCAACCATCACGTGCACCTTCAATCTTGGCGTCAACCTCGACATCGCTGCGGCCGACGTCCAAAACGCCGTGCAGTCCTCGCTCGGGCAGCTGCCCGCAACCGTGCAACAGCTCGGCATCACCGTGGCCAAGAACTCAGGGGCTTTCGTGATGGGCATCGCGTTGACGTCGGACAATAAGAATCTCGACACGCTCACGATGAGCAACTACGCGCAACTCAACATCGTCAACGATCTTTCGCGCGTTCCGGGCGTTTCGCAGGTCATCATCTTCGGTCAGCGCCAGTACGCGATGCGGATCTGGCTCAATCCGGTCAAGCTGCAGCAGGAGGGCCTCGACGCGAGCGACGTGGTCAGCGCCCTACAGGAACAAAACGCCGAGGTGGCAGCGGGCAGCATCGGTTCGCCCCCGGCACCCGCGAATCAACCCTACACCTACACGGTCAACGCGCTTACGCAGCTCTCCGATCCATCCCAGTTTGCCAATATCATTCTTCGGGCGAACCCCAACGGGGGATACGTTCGGCTCGCAGACGTCGCTCGCATCGAGCTCGGCGCCCAGAGCTACACGACGGATTTACGCTTCGACGGGCAATCGCAGACCGTCGGCCTGGGCGTGCTGCAGTATCCCACCGCCAACGCAATCGACGTCTCGCGGCGCGTGATCGCCACGATGCAGCAACTCGCACCACAGTTCCCGGCCGGGATGCACTACGACGTGGCGTTCGACGTGACGACCTACGTCAACGAGTCGATCAAAGAGGTCCTGCTGACACTCTTGCTCTCGATCGGGCTCGTCATTTTGGTCATCTTCGTCTTCTTACAGCACGCGCGATCTACCCTCATTCCCGCCGCGACGATCCCCGTTTCCCTCATCGGAACGTTTTTCGTGATGCAGTTATTCGGCTTCACGATCAATACGATCACCCTCTTCGGTTTGACGCTCGCTACCGGGCTGGTGGTTGACGACGCCATCGTCGTGATCGAAAACATCGCGCGCCACATGGAACTGAATAAGGGCAAGCAGAGCGGGGTCGCCAGCGCCGCCGAGGCGATGCGAGAAATCCAGAGCGCGGTAGTGGCATCCTCGCTGGTGCTGCTCGCGGTGTTCGTTCCGGTCGGATTTCTGCCCGGAACCACCGGACAGATTTACAAGCAGTTCGCGCTTACGATCGCAGCCTCGATCACGATCTCGCTCTTCATGGCCCTGACGCTCGCGCCGGTGCTGTCGGCGAGACTGCTCACCGGAGAGTCCGAATCTAAGGCGGCGTTCTTCCGGCTTTTCAACTACCATTTCCAGCGCTTCCGCGATTGGTACGCGCGCGCGCTTCCCAACTTGTTCCGCAGGCGCTGGGCGGTTGCCGGCGTCTTCGTCGGGGCGTTGCTCGTCACCCTATTTCTGGTCTCGAAAACGCCGCAGGGCTTCCTGCCCGACGAAGATCTCGGTTACTTCATCACGCTCGTGCAGACCCCGGAGGGAACCTCGCTCCAGGGCGAGCAGAAAATCGCACAAAAGGCTGAGGCCATCATTCGGTCGCAACCGGAAGTTCAGCATCTCTTCGACGTCGGCGGTTTCAGTTTCTCGGGGTCGGCACCTAACCGCGGCATCATGTTCGCCCTGTTGACCCCATGGGGCGACCGAAAATCCCCTAGCTGGTGCCAGCTTATCTTCCTGTTCGCCCACCCCGATGCATGCACGCAGCACAACGCATTTGCCGTCGAGCAGCGGCTGAACTACGCCTTTTACTCTCAAATTCCGCAGGCGCAAATCTTCGCGTTCAATCCACCAGCGATCAACGGCGTCGGCAACTTCGGCGGTTTCCAGTTCGAGCTCGAGGACCGCGGCAACGTCGGCCTGCCGACCTTGATGAACACGACCTACGCCATGATGGGCGCGGCCGCCAAAGATCCGCGGCTGCAGAACGTCTTCACCCAGTACCGCATCAACGCACCGCAAATCGAATCGAATATCGATCGCAACAAGGCTAAGTCGATCGGTGTCTCGCTGCAAGACGTCTTCACGACGATGGAAGTAGATCTCGGCTCGCTCTACGTCAACAACTTTACCTATCTGAACCGCTCGTGGCAGGTTGACGTGCAGGCGGACGCCCCATTTCGCAATAGCGTCGCGTCGCTCGGGAATCTGTACGTCCACTCCAGCAGCGCACCCGGCACCACGGTCGTTCCGAGCTCCATCGCGAGCCCCGCACCCGGCGACGCCACTTCGGGGACGACCTCGACCGGAAGCGTGATGACGCCGCTTTCGTCCCTGATGCAGATCCGACAGGTGCTCGGGCCGCCGATCATCAGCCACTACAACCTGTATCGCAACATCGAGCTCAGCGGCAGCAACGCACCCGGGACCAGCACCGGGACCGCAATTCAGGCAATGCAGCAGATCGCCACCCACGTGATGCCTAAGGGCGTTAGCTTCGAGTGGACCGGCCTGCAGCTCGACCAAATTGCGGCCGGTCCTTTGACGATCGAAATCTTCATCCTGGCGCTGATCTTCGTCTTCTTCGTTCTCTCGGCCCAATACGAAAGCTACATCGATCCGCTCATCGTGCTGCTGGCCGTGCCGACCGCCCTACTCGGCGCCCTGCTCTTCATTAATCTGCGCCATTTTCCGATACCGTTTCTCTTCGATCCGACTTTGTCGCAGGACGTCTACGCACAAGTCGGTTACGTCATGCTGATCGGTTTGGCGAGCAAAAGCGCCATTTTGATCGTCGAGTTCGCGAACCAGCAGATGCGCCAGGGCGCGAGCATCGTGCAGGCCGCCATGCGCGGCGCGCAGACGCGGCTTCGCCCGATTTTGATGACCTCTATCGCCTTTGTAATCGCTGTGACACCGCTTGTCTTTGCAACCGGTGCCGGCGAAGCGGCGCGTCATTCGCTCGGAACGGTCGTCTTCGGCGGAATGCTCATGTCGACGATACTGAATCTCGGGATCACGCCCGTACTCTACGTGATCATTAAGTCGTTCGAGCTGCGCGGCAGCCACGCGGGAGGCGACGGACAGACGCTCGGCGGCGTTCAACCAGAGACGGTAGCACCACAAGTAGGCGTATAAGGCGAGTTTACTGCTCGGAGAACCGCTGGGGTGTTGTCTGCGAAAGCACTCGTCGTCGCACCTCCTGTGCTCCTCCTGTTTATGCGCTCGCGCGGACGAGCAAGCTCTGAACGAATTGCACATCCTGTGCTGGTCCGCGCTCGTCGCAAATTTCGCCTGACAACACCCCAGCGGTTCTCCGAGCAATAAACTCCAGGAGGAACTAATTTTGCGCAAGGGCAACTCATTGTTGAACGATTGATAGATTTAATAACCACTGTCATCGTTGGCCCTTTTAGGAGTTGCTTGCATGCTCGGGAAATTCGCTTCCGCCGTGGCAGCCGCTGTAGCGGCGGTTTCGATTTGCGCTTTTGCGTTGCCGGCTGCTGCTGACGGCACTGCCGACGTTTACGAGCGAAGCATCCTCCCAGGTGCAAACGATGCCATCAAGAGCATCATGACTCAGCAGCAAGCGCAGCGCGAAAAAGCGCGGCGCCAAGCATCCGTCAACGATAAAACCGTCGGGCAGGTACCGCCGGTTCGGCAGCAACGCGTCGGACCAAAAATGGAACTTCCAGGCGGCAGATTCGAGTATCGCGTGGACGTTTCGGCCGCGTATCCGTGGGGCAACATCGGCTCTTACGGAAAAGGCTGGTTGATGGGCGGCATGGATGCCTCGGTGGGCTACGGATTTAACTGGTCGACGCGCCTCGTCGCGAGCATGTTTCAGCTGCAGCATTGGCCTTACGGTTTCAATAGCGGGCTCGCGCCGGTTTACCTGGCCGGTTTTAAAAACCCCGTCGGCTGCGCCGATCTCACGAACGGAAACGCGTGCGGCCCGGGCGCGGGGCGAAACATCAACGTGCGCACCAAGGACACGTTCGGCGTGTTCATGCTGCAAAAAATGTTCGTTATCAGGTCCGACAAGCTGCCCGGGCCGGTGCCCATCGTCGTGACGCCAACCTACGTCACGCGAGGCGGTCAGATCGGCTTTTCACCCAACAACAACGACGTCGTGCCGTTTACTTATAACTTGCCGGACGGCCCGGTCGTCAACATCCCCGTGCGAACCGCGCAATACTATGCGGTGGCGTTCACGTTTCCGTTTTTGAAAACCCCTAAGATGTTTGGAACGTTTACGGTGGCGCCGCAGTGGCTCGTGCACACCGCCGGAGCCAACGTCGGCAATTCGATGCAGCTCCCGCAGGTGATCTACCTCGAATACACGCCAATCCACGGCACCACCATCTTCGTCGAGCCGCAGAGTGCTCGCGACTATCTCCCGACCGACCCATACCCCGAACACCTCTTCGCGTACTTCCTCGGAGCGTCGCAACGGTTGAGCAAATACGCGTTCGTTCAGGTCGTGCTCAACAGCGGTAACCCGACCAATCGCGGCCCCGACGGCATCACCGCGATCAAGTGCGTGACGGTACAGCAAGCCTTGACCAACGCGTGCGGGCTCGCGATCGGCGGCCTAAAGGCGACGCAGCTGCAGCTCCAGTTCGGCATCGGTTCGCCGAGCGTTTTCCCGTTGTGATCTCAGAGGCTAGAGAGATGAAACTTTCTTCAGTGCACAAGGCCATTGCATTGGCCGCGTTCGCCGCACTTGCGGCGTGTGGCGGCGGAGGTGCCGGCGGCCCGAGCGCGGTTTTGCCGGGGCGCGAGGCGGCAGCGCGCCAGGGAGCCGTCCTCACGCAGATCGTTGCCGCCGGCGATAGCTTGACCGCCGGTTATCAAGCCGACGGATTTCTCGGCGCCACCAGCGTCAAGAATCCGCTGTATCCGGGGAAACACGTTCATCCATCGCAAGAAAACGGCTGGTGGGCGCTTCTCGACGAACAGGCTTCGAGTAAACCGCTCGAGACGGCGATCGCGCAGATCTACGATCCGAGCATCAGCCCGCTGCCGCTGATCCAAGGCCCCGGCCTCGACAATCAGATCGTTCCGGCGGGCCCCAGTCCTTTTTTCCCGTTCGGTCAGCTCAAGACGGGCGACGTCTGCACGGACAATCACGGCTTCAATCAAGCGGGATATCTGTTTCGCGGATCTACGCGCGTACGAATGAACCCGACGTCGACGACGATTCGCAACGTTGGCGTCCCCGGCATCACGCTGCATGAAGCCAACGTCATTCATCAGCCCCAGACGACCACGTGCAGCCCCCTACCCGGAATTCCGGGATTGTTGAGCGACGTGGTCGCGGAGGAAAGCGGCACGTTTTGGCCGGTGCTGCGCAACTTTACCAATCTTGGCCCGCACCTCACCGAAGTCAACGCGGCCGCCTCGCGCCACCCGACGCTGGCGACGATCTGGCTGGGCGCCAACGACGTGCTCAAATACATGGGAAGCGGCGGCCGGTTCGTGGGCGGCGATCGCAACGCGGGGCAAGCCGAAAGCGATCTTCGTGCGGCCATCGGCACGTTGCAACACGCCGGCGCGCGCGTCGTCGTTGCAAATCTCCCGAGCATTCTCGAGACCGGATTTTTTCAACGCGTCACGATCCCCAAGCGCTTGGCCGACTGCAAGATCGCGACGTACGCCTATTGCTTGCTTGCGCAGCAGGGTTTCAGCACCAACGTCGTGAGCGAGTTGGCCAAACGGTATCACCTTGCGACGCCGCAAGGCTGCAAGCCGACCTCGCTGTCGAAACCCTGCGGATATCTGACGCTTCCGGGCGTCGTCGAAGTTATCAGCTACCATAGCACGACCGGCCAAATTCCGAACCTAGATTGCGCAAAGCCGGCACCGCATTGCAAGAGCGTTCCCGGGAGCGGGCTGGGAATGAACTACATCACGCCGGAGTTCGCCGGCAAAGTACAATCGCTCAACAATGCCGTTAACACCGGCATCGACGATGCTGCGCGATCTTCACGCGTCCCGCTCGTCGACGTTACCGCGATCTTCGACGGTCTGGCAAGCGGCGACCCCGCCAATCCCTATTTCGCGGAGGCGGCTTCGATCAACCCCGGGAAATGTTGTACGCTGGGCTTCCTTTACGGGATCCTCAGCTTCGACGGCCTGCACCCCTCAAACACGGGATACGCGCTGATTGCTTACGACTTCATCAAGACGATCAATAAGGCGTACGGCACGCAAATTCCGGAAGTGGACGTGCAAGCCGTTTACAGCGGTACGCGCTGCTCCAACAAGCAGTACTGCTTCCCCGATCCGTACGCCCCACCCAACGACATTCCGTAGCCTGCGCCGGCGGCGCCATGGAAGCGCCCTGACCGCTCCGTGACGAGCTCGTTTTCGGGCGCTCTCACGTGATGCGAAACTCTCCGTTTTTTCTGTGGCTACGCGAACTCGTCGCAACGGTGAGCTTCTTCGACCGTTCCGCGCTCGAACCAGGGTTCGCGCTGCGCTGCACGCTCGGCGTCGCCATCCCGCTCACGCTCGCCGCAGCGATTGGCCGGCCGGCTTTGGGCGTTGCGCCCGCGGTCGGCGCGTTTATCACCGGCTTCACGTCGCTGCAGGGCGTTTATCGAACGCGTTTGACCGCGATAGTCATCGCAGCGCTGGGCATGGCGGCCGCAAGCTTCGTGGGTGCGGTCGCGGCCGGTTCGACGCCGGGCATCATCGCCGCGACGGCGTTGGTGGGCTACGCGAGCGGAACGATCGGGCAACTCGGCCCGATCGCCGCCACGGTCGCGCTCAACTCGCTCGTTGCCTTCGTGCTCTTCTCAAGCCAAGCGATGGCGCCGGCCGCCGCCTTGCAACAGTCTGGCCTCGTGCTCGCGGGCGGTCTCATCCAAGCCCTCCTTTTGCTGGCCGCTTGGCCGAGCGCACGATGCGGCGCCGAACGGTTGGCGCTAGCGAACGTCTACCGAAATCTCGCCGCCTACGCGCGCGCCGTCGCCGAGGGCTCGTCCAATCTCCCTCCGATCACGCCGCTCGCCACCGCGCGCCAGATCTTGGCCGATCCGCAGCCCTTCGGCGGCGCGGCCGAATTGGCGCGTTTGCAGCGCCTGCTGGAAGACTCCGAATCCGTTCGCAAACGCCTCGGGGCCCTCGCGGGTACGCTGCAAAGCGCTGCGGCCACCGGCCCGGTTCGCGGTTTCGTGCTCGCGACCGCTCCGCAGCTCGACGAGATTGCGAACGTCCTGATGGGCCTGAAAAGGGGCATCGAGGTGCCGGAGCGGATGCCGCCGGACGACGACCCGCACGCCGCGAGTACGCGCGCCCTCGCACACGACGTCGCCGATGCTGCGCTCGCAGCCAGCATGCTGTCGAGCGGGCGGCTTCCAAGGTTTGCGTTGCTCTCGAAGCCCCAGCCCGGCCCATACGTGCGCAATCACGTCTCCTGGCGCAGCCCAGACTCACTGCGCTTTGCCATCGTCCTTGCGGTCGCGATGGCGCTGGGCCGGCATTTCGCCGCCGACCGCGGCTATTGGATTCCGATGACCGCCGCTCTGGTGCTCAAGCCGGATTTTCAGACAACGTTCGTGCGCGGCTTTGGACGCATCGCCGGCACCCTCATCGGCGCGGTCGTCGCCACGCTGGTCATCGCGCTCGTGCGCGGACACCCCGTCGCCCAGGTCGCCGGCCTCATCGCCGCGGCAGCGGCGGCATACGTGACGTTCAACCCAAACTACGCGCTCTTTAGCATCGCCATCACGTCCTTCGTCGTGATCGTGCTCGGCATGCGTGGCCTTCCAGGCACGACGACGATCGACGCGCGCGTGCTGGACACGCTGGCCGGCGGGGCGCTCGCAATGATCGGTTACTTAGTGTGGCCGACTTGGGAACGCAAACGTACGCGCGCTTTGCTGGCCGACTTGATCGACGCGCAACGCCGCGCCGCAAACGCCATTTTGCGCGAGTACTTCAGCCCCTCGAACGACGCGAGGCTCGCTATCGAGCGAGCGCGTACTGCGGCGTGGGAAGCCCGCACCGCGGCGGAGACGTCGATCGATCGTACGCGGAATGAACCACGTCGTCCGCACACGATCGGTGCCGCCCGAGCGTTGCGCATCCTGTCGGCGACACAGCGTTTCGGCTTGGCCAATCTCGCCATGGAAACGGCGGTCGAGGGTGAGACGACCATGCGCGACGGTTCAGCCCTCGCCCCTTTCGCCCAAGCCCTCGACGATCAGCTGGTCGAACTCGCGCACGCGCTGCGAGAATCCCGCCGCGCGCGCGTGGATCCGCGCCTAGCGCAGGCCCTTGCGCCGCTGCACGGCTTTATGCTGGATAGAGCCACCGCTTACGCGGAAGCGGTGACGCGGATCGGGCGTCTGATCGGCGTCCAAAAAACTGCCTAGGCGGGCGCTAGGCGTAGATGCCGCGCAGCTTCGACGCTTTGACGACGCGATCGATCGCCAGCGTGTAGGCCGCGGTTCGCAGGGTCGCGTGGCGCGAATTGGCGATCGAGCGTATCTGGTGAAGGTTTGACAGAAGGAAGTCCTCGAGGCGTTCGTTGACCTCGGGTTCCTTCCAGAAATAGCCCATGCGATCTTGAGCCCATTCGAAATACGAAACGGTTACGCCGCCTGCGTTGGCCATGATGTCCGGAATGACGACAACGCCGCGTTCGCGGAAAATTCGGTCGGCTTCGGGAGTCGTCGGTCCGTTCGCGCCCTCTACGATGAGTTTCGCCCGGACTTTGGCCGCGCTTTCGGGCGTGAACACCTTCTCCAACGCCGCCGGGACGAGAACGTCGCACTGACTGGCCAGCAGCTCGGCGTTGGTGATTTTTTCTCCGCCCTTGAAGCCTTCCAGCGTTCCATTCTTGGCGGCATGCTCCATCGCTCCGTTGACGTAGATGCCGTTCTCGTTAAAATACGCGCCCGTTACGTCGGAGATACCCACGATTTTGCAGCCGCGCTCTTCAAAAAGTTTGGCCGCATACTTTCCGACGTTGCCGAATCCTTGAATCGCAATCGTGGCTTGGTCGGGGCGCAGACCCATCTCCGCCATCTCGTCGAGGGCGCAGATCGTCACGCCGCGGCCGGTCGCTTCGACGCGCCCGCGCGAACCCCCAATTTCCAAGGGCTTACCCGTCACGACGCCCGGCGTGTTTTGGCGAACGTGCATCGAGTACGTGTCCATGAACCACGCCATTACCTGCGGCGTCGTGTTTACGTCGGGCGCGGGAACGTCCTTATCCGGGCCGACCACCTCGACGAGCTCCGCCGCGTACCGGCGAGTGATGCGCTCGAGCTCGTTGGAGGAGAGCGTTGCCGGGTCGCAGGTTACGCCGCCTTTGCCGCCGCCGAACGGCAAATCCACGACTGCGCACTTCCAAGTCATCCAGAATGCCAGCGCCGTGACCTCATCGAGCGTCACGCGGGGATGGTATCGGATGCCGCCTTTTGCGGGACCTCGCGCGAAGTTGTATTGAACGCGATATCCCGTATAGACTTCGAACTCACCGGAGTCGCGTTGAAATGGGATGGAAAAGATGATCTGCCGGGACGGGTGAGTGAGAATGCGCCGCATTCCCCCGTCGAGCTCCAGCAGATCGGCCGCCTCATTGAAATAAGCGATAGCGTCACCGAAAACCGAGACGTCGCGCACGGAGGCTTCGCGCAGCGCAGTGGTCATGCCCTAGGGTTTGTCGGTTCTGCTACGCAGCCCCTTGATTCATACGTTGAATCTAAAGTTCACCACGTCACCCTCTTGCATGACGTAGTCCCGCCCCTCGCTGCGCACTCGACCGGCCGCTCGCAGATCCTCCATCGTCCGGTATCGCACGTAGTCCTCGAACGAAACGATCTCCGCCCGGATGAAACCGCGCTCCAAATCGCCGTGAATCGTCCCGGCGGCCTGCGGAGCCTTGGTCCCACGCGCTATCGGCCAAGCCCGGGCTTCCTTCTCGCCGGCGGTCAGGAACGTCATCAGGCCGAGTAAGTCGTAGGCGGCCGCGGCCAGCTCGTCGAGCCCGGTGCGCTCCATGCCGAGCTCTCGCCGGAACTCCGCCGCTTCGCTCTCCGAGAGGCCTGCCAGCTCCGCTTCGACTTTTCCGCTAAGGACGACGGCGCGTCCGCCTTCCGCGCGCGCAATCTCGCGAACGATTCCTACCTGAGCATCGCCAGCGGCCTGCGTTTCGCCGACGTTGGCGACGTACAGCATCGGCTTCGCGGTAAGGAGAAACGAGTCGGCAGAAACCTGGCCCTCGAGCGAAGACTGCGGGAAGGTACGCGCAGGACGGGCCTCCTCCAGCGCCGCGGTGAGCCGCTGCGCCGCGGCAAGATATTCGCGCAGCTTGGGATTGGCCCGAACCTCGCGCTCGAGCTTAGGCAACCGCCGCCGCATGGTGGCAAGATCCGCGAGCGCTAATTCGATAGCCACGATCTCGGCGTCGCGGCGCGGATCCGGATGGCCCTCGACGTGCGTCACGTTGTCGTCTTCGAAGCATCGGAGAACCATCGCGATCGCATCCGTTTCGCGAATGTGGCTCAAGAATGCGTTCCCGAGTCCTTCACCTTCATTGGCACCACGCACCAGTCCGGCGATATCGACAAAGCGAACGGTCGCCGGAACGAGCTTTTGGGTGCCGACCAGTCGGGCGAGAACCGGCAGCCGCTCATCCGGCACCGGAACCTCACCGACATTCGGCTCGATGGTCGCAAACGGATAGTTTGCGGCGAGGGCTTGGGCCGACCGCGTGAGAGCGTTGAAAATTGTGGATTTCCCGACATTGGGCAAACCGACGATTCCGCAGTTCAGCGGCATACTAGTGACCCGTCACTTCAGGCGCCCCCGTTCGGCTGCTCGTACTGGCCGCCCTTTGCGCCATCGCGACGGCGGCGGCAAGAAAATTCGGCGGACGTGTCGGATACGTCTCCAGTATGCGCCAAATGAAGGTCGACAAACTCGGCATCGACCTGCTGACCCACGATCCGGTGGTCATCCTCAAGGACATGGACGGCTCGCATTACCTACCCATTCTCATCGGCCCGTTTGAGGCTACCGCGATCGCGCTCGCTTTGGAAGGCGCACCGGTACCCCGACCTCTGTCCCACGATCTCATGCGCAACATCCTCGATGCGCTCAACGTGAACCTCGAGCAAGTCGTCATCCACGACATCAAAGACTCCACGTTTTTTGCCAAGCTCATCGTTCGCACGAACGGCGAACTGCAAGAAATCGACGCGCGACCTTCCGACGGCATCGCGCTGGCGCTTCGCGTTCCGGCTCCGATCTTTGTCTCCGACAAAATCGTCCTCGAAGAGGCGACCGCGGAAAGAAAGCCCATCAACGACACGGAGATGGCGCGCTTCAAGAAGTTTCTCGACGACTTGAAGCCTTCAGACTTTAATCGCTAGCGAGTCCCATTCACGCGCTGAGGCAGGATGCACGCGACATACTATTCCTGCGGCCGCTTACTCCTCGCCTCCAGCTCGTCGCTGCGCTTGACCTCTGCGCCGCTGCTCCCCAAAATGCTTCGCACTTTGGGGGCCCCGTTGTTAATATAGCGCTCCGCGCATTCGCGCTCCGCGCCCCGACGAGCAAAGTCCGTCGGGTCCCCATCCATGGCTCCGCGGCGCATTCACACACCGCCGGAACAGCACGTCGCATGCATCCTGCCTTACGCTGTCATCCTGAGCGAAGTCGAAGGACGAAGGGCGACGTCGCAGGCCGACAGGATTCCTCGAACTTCTTGAAGAGTTGTAGAAAATATGGCAGATGATTTGCGCGCCGACATCGGCGTTTTCGGCGGATCCGGATTTTATTCGCTCATGGAGAACCCGCGAGAAGCTTGGATCGAGACGCCGTACGGTGCGCCGAGCGACAAGGTCGCGCTGGGCGAGATCGCGGGCCGGCACGTGGCGTTTCTTCCTCGGCATGGCAAGGACCATCGCTTTCCGCCGCAGTCGATCAACTATCGCGCTAATCTTTATGCGATGAAGCAGCTAGGCGTGAGGTGGATCGTCGCGCCGACTGCGAGCGGTTCGCTCAAAAAGAGCGTGCGACCGGGATCGATGGTCGTGTGCGATCAGCTCGTGGATCGGACCAGCGGGCGAAAGGACACGTTTTACGATGGGCCGATCACGACGCACGTCAGCTTTGCCGACGCGTATTGCCCGACGCTGCGTCCCATTGCGATCGACGCGCTGCGGTCGATCGGGGTCGAAACGCACGAGCGCGGCACTGTCGTCGTTATCCAAGGCCCGCGCTTCTCCACTCGGGCCGAATCCAAGTGGTTCCAGAGCCAGGGTTGGGAAGTCATCAACATGACGCAGTATCCCGAGGCGTACCTGGCACGCGAGCTGGAGATCTGCTACGTCAATATCTCGCTCATAACGGACTTCGACGTAGGCATCGAGGGCATGCCGCCGGTGTCGCATCACGAAGTCATCGAAGTCTTCAACCGCAACAACGAACGTGTGAAAAGCGCCATCGGCACGATCGTGAAAAACGTGCCGCTCGAGGCCGATTGCTCGTGCCGGCACGCGCTCGAGGGCGCGCGCTTCTAATCGCGATGCAGCGCCGGCGGCCCGGGGTCGACCTCGCCATGTACGTGCAAGCGGTGCCGCTACTGCTGCGCCACCCGTACATTTTTGCCATGCCGTTTTTGGCGGCCGTCGTGGACCTGCTCCTCGGGCGGCTATCCGAGTTCTTTACGAATCCAGTGGGCGGTGCGGGAGGCTTTCTCTTTCAAATCATCGTGCAGGTCGTTTACGGCTTCTGCTTCGGCGTCGCCGTAATCGGCGCGAACAACGTTTGGCGACGGCGTCGGGGCAGCTTCGATGAAGCTTGGGAGGAAGGCCGCCAAAAGGCGGGGGGCATCCTCATCGCAACCATCGGGTTTTACTTTTTACTCTACGTGGCGGCCTACGCTGGGTCTCTGGTCGGCAGCGGCATCCTGCAAATCGTGCTGCAGCTCGTCGTCGCCTTCTTCCTCATCTACACGATACCGGCGGCGGCAATCGGCGGCATGCCGGGCAATCTCGCGATCGGCGCTTCGTTTCGCGCGGCTCGCGCGAATCTGCCCGGCACCGCAATCCTGGCGATCGTTTTCGTGGCGCTATGGATCGGGCTCCCCGAGCTGGTGATCGGCCGCTTCGCCTTGGGGATCGGCCTGACCGGATACCTTCTGATACAGGCGGCCGTAAAAGCGATCGTCCTCGCCTATCTCGCCTTTCCATTTGCAAAGCAGTACGACGACATCGCCTTTACCGGCTACTGGTGATCGCCATGCGCACGTATTCGCCGATCAACGCGGCACTGACGTTGGTCCGCGCCAGGCGTTGGGCTTCGTCGAGTTTTGTGAGGAGCGCAACGGCTTCTCGCCCCTCCAGCGGTTTCAGGTGGCGCAGCCGCTCCGCGTGATCGACCGAGGTCAGCGCCACGCCGTCGTGACCGCTGGCTACGATCCAATCGCGCACGAGCGTCTTTACCGTTTCCAAGCCTTCGCTTAAGGTCTCGCGCGTCGCCCAGGCATCCTGCGGCGATTTGCCTTCGACGCTTTCGAAGAACCAGCGCACGACGGCGGCGCGAAGCGATTCCTCCTCGCCCTCCAGGACGGCCAGCGCTCGCGTCACGCTTCCGCCGCTCAGCGACGCTCCGAGCTCCGCATCCTTGTGCTCGTAGTGCTTGAGACTGAGAATCTCTCGTACCTCCGCCTTAGAAAGCAGCGGGAAGCGAATTTCGATTACGCGCGAGCGAATCGTCGCTAGGAGCCGTCCCGGCGCCGGCGTCGTCAAAATCATGACGACTCCTCGCGGCGGCTCTTCCAAAAATTTCAAGAGTGCGTTGGCGGCGTGCTGCGTCGCAAAATCAATGTCCCCAAGGAGCAATACGCGCAGCCCGCCGCTATACGATTGCATCGAAAGCTGCCGAACGAGATCGCGGGCCGACAATTGATCGCTTTCGTAAAAACCGGCCGGCGCGTCGCGGTCGCCGATCTTGAGCACCCCTTCGTGCTCGAGAAAGTCGGGATGGTGCGCGCTTCCCCTACGAAACAGCGCACACGAAGAACAGGTTCCGTCGTATCCAATGACGCCGTCCTTCGGCGCTAGGCAGAGCAACGACTGAGCCAGCCTGCGAGCAAACGTCTTCTTTCCGACGCCGGCCGGCCCCACGAAGGAATACGCGTGCGAAAGTAGCTCCGGTGTCAGCGCGCCAAAATAGTGTTTTGGCCCTTGCGCTCCGACGACCTCGAACTTCAGCTCGCTCACCGAACTCGAACGTTCATCCACTCGCGCACTTCCCGCAAGGCTCGTTCCAGCAACGGCTCGCGCGGCAACGCACCGTCCAGGACCCGATGGCGCGGCGAGTGCGCAAGCTCGAGATAGCCGTGGCGAACCAGCTCGTGGAAGCGATCGTTCTCCCTCTCGACCCGGTCGAGCGCCTGCGATCGCTCCTGCAGGCGCGCGCGCGCGAGGCCTACCGGCACGTCGACCAACAGCACGAGATCGGGCTCGAGTCCTTCCGTCGCGGTGTCGCACATCGCGCGGATCGAAACGAGGTCGAGACCACGGCCGTATCCTTGATACGCAATCGTCGAATCCGTGAAGCGATCGCACACGACGATTTTATTCGCCGCGAGTGCGGGGCGAATCACTTCTCCCACGTGCTGGGCGCGTGCGGCGTTGACCAAAAGTGCTTCCGTTAGCGGTTCGATCGCAATCTGGCGATCGAGGAAAATCTTACGAACTGCATCGCCGAGCGGGGTGCCCCCCGGCTCGCGCGTCACCAGCACGTCGTGACCTTCACCGCGTAGGCGCTCGGCCAAAGCCGATACCAGCGTGCTCTTGCCGCTGCCTTCGATTCCCTCGATGACGACAAACATGAGAGCTTCGGCCTAAGCCGGGATACGTACCGTTCCGGCGGTGTGTGAATGCCCTGCGGAGCCATGGATGGCGGGAGCAGGGCAGAGGTCAAGCGCAGCCGAGCGCGGGATGCGCGAGGCAAGCGGCCGCAGGAGCGGTATGTATCCCGGCTTAGGCAGAGGCTGCGACAACACTACGCGTCGGTCGTCTTGAAAATCTTGACGCGGCGATTCGGCTCGAGGCCGGTGCTGCGCGACTGAAGGCGGTAACGTTCCGCCAGCTGATGCTGCATGCGCCGGACGTACGAGGTTTGGGGCGACAGCTCGATGGCCTGATTCGTAAGCAGCACTTGGTAGACCGCCTCTTCGGCCTCGCGCAAGGCCAGTTCTTCGTGATCGATCGAGCCCAGGTTGAAGACGTCGCGCAAGGCCGCTTGAATCTGCGTCGTCGTGTTGGTCTTGATCGAGTAGATCGGTACGTTGTCCGAAGCGATCTGTTTGAGCTTGGGCTGCTCTTTTCGCTCGAGCGTCTTCAGCGTAAGGACGACGTCCGCGTCGTCCCAGTTCCGCGCGATCGCCGCGTGCACGCGCAGGTTTGCGATGGCGCGCTCGATCTTATTGCGCGACACGCCGTAGGCAAAGATGGAAAGTGGACGCTCGTGTTCGTCGCGTTCCCGCTCCTGGTCGTAGCGGTCGGCCAAGCGCGGCATCGATTCCGTGTCGGCTTCCTGAACGACGGTAACGGCACCGCTCGCCTCGCGCTGACGGATCTCGGGCTGCGGCTGGTAGCCGCGCAGCAGCGCGTCGATGACGTCGGCAACGTTCTTGTGAATCGCCAGGCGGTCGCGGTCGTGGATCTCGATAACCACGTCGAACGTTGGGGGCGCCTTGCGCTCCAGCACGGTCTTACGGGTCCCGCGGCGACGGGCTTCCTCGTCGGACAGCGTCACCGCGCTGATGCCGCCGACCAAATCCGAGAGCGTCGGGTTCATCAGGAGGTTCTCCAACGTCTGGCCGTGCGCCGTTCCGATGAGCGTCACGCCTCGTTCCGCGATCGTGCGCGCGGCGGCGGCCTCGGCCTCCGTACCGATCTCGTCGATCACGATGACTTCCGGCATGTGGTTTTCGACCGCCTCGATCATGACCGCGTGCTGCAGTGCCGGATCGGCAACTTGCATTCGCCGCGCCAGGCCAATGCCGGGATGCGGAATGTCGCTGTCGCCCGCAATCTCGTTCGACGTGTCGACGATAACCACGCGCTTACGCTCTTCGGACAGCACTCGCGCGCACTCGCGCAACATCGTCGTTTTGCCCACGCCGGGGCGGCCCAGAAGACAAATCGAATGCCCGCTTCGCAAGACGTCGAGTAGGATGTCGATCGTTCCATACACGGCGCGCCCGACGCGACAGGTAAGGCCCACGATCTTTCCCGTGCGATTGCGGATCGCGCTAATCCGGTGCAAAGTCTGCTCGATCCCCGCGCGATTGTCGGCGCCGAACGGCGAAATCCGCGAGCAGACGTGGGCCACGTCTTCGTGACTTACCGGAGTGTCCGTAAGATATTTGAAGTCGTGTTCGAAGCGTGCCTCAGGAGGGCGCCCGAGATCGAGCACGACTTCGATAATGTCTTCGATGTGATGGAGGCGGACGAGCGCCTGCCGAATCGCGAGTGGGAAGATGTCGAGCAGCTGAGAAAGTTCCCAACTTGGGGAAACTTCATTAACTCTAACCGCCAATACTGATCCCCGTTTCCGCGCCTTGCCAAGGCACTTCGTCACCCTTATGCGGGATGCGCTTCTACTCCTTTACGACGCGAATCACGCGCAGCTTGTCGTCGTACGGGCCTTGAATTCGTACTCCGGCCTTGAGCTCCAGCCGCAAGTAATCAATGATCTCGGGCGTTATCTCCTCACCTGGGGCAATAACGGGAATGCCCGGCGGATAGGGCGTGATCGTCTCGGCGCAGATGCGTCCTTTGGATTCGCGCAGCTTCAAAAACTCCGTGTCCGCGAGAAAGGCGTCGCGCGGCCGCATGCGCATCGGCGGCACCGGCGGAAGATGGAAATTCCCGCGGCGTAAACGTTGCTCCAGAATTCCCGACGGCGCGAACATGTCGAGCTCGCGATGGTCACTCGCGAGCTCTTCGAGAGCGCTGACGAGTCGCTCGGCCGCATCCCGCGTCGTGCCGATCGTGAAGAGAGCGACGATGTTGAAAAGATCGGCCAGCTCGACCTGAATGTTGTAACGGCGGCGCAGGATCTCCGAGGCCTCGTATCCCGTATAGCCGAGCCCTTTGACCGTTACCGTGATCTTCGTGGGGTCGAGGTCGAAGATGCCCTTGCGCCCTTGCAGTTCCTCTCCGAAGCAGTACAGGCCGCCGATGCCGTTGATGCGGGACCGGGTTTCTTGAGCCAGCGCGATCGTGCGCGTCAACAATGCGGTGCCCTCGGTTGCCATTTGTTTGCGCGCAACGTCGAGCGAGGCAACCATCGGGAGATTGGGCGACGTCGAAAGGAACATCTTCAGAACCGACTTGAGCCGGTCGAGCCGCACGCGATCGCCCTTTTGATGCAGCATCGCGCACTGCGAAAACGCGGAAAGCATCTTGTGCGTCGAGTTGATGCAGAGATCGGCTCCCGCACCGGTCGCGGATAGCGGCAGGTCCGGGTGAAAATGGAAATGCGGACCCCACGCCTCGTCCACGAGGAGCAGCTTCCCGGCATCGCGGGCGATTCGAGCGATGGAATCGAGGTCGGCTGCGACCCCGTAATACGTCGGGGAGACGAGATAAACCGCGGCGACGTCGGGGTGCTCCCGCAGGGTGGCTGAAACGGTATCCGGCGTAACGCAATGATCCATGCGCAGCTCTTCGTCGAATTCCGGCCGCATGTAGATCGGCTCGGCTCCGCTCATGACCAGTCCGCCGAGCATCGATTTGTGCGAGTTTCGGGGAACCGCGATTTTGTCGCCCGGATTCACCGCGGTCATCATCATGCACTGGTTTCCGCTCGTCGAGCCGTTGATGAGGAAAAACGTGTTATCGGCTCCCCAAGCCTCGGCTGCGAGCTGCTGTGCTTCCTTAATCGACTCCGTGGGTTGCAGCAGGTCGTCGATCCCCGGCATCGGCGTCAGGTCGATGGCGCAGATATTGTCGCCGATGAACTCGCGAAAAGCCAAATCCATGCCGGTACCCTGAATATGGCCGGGCGTATGGAACGGAAGAACGCCGGCATCGACGTAGTCGAGCAGCGCTTGAAAGTAGGGCGTTCTACGTTGATCCAACGGTCACGCCAGCACTTCAAAGCCCAGACGATCGAGCATGCTGAAATCCTCGGCATCGCGACGACCTTGCGTCGTAAGATAATCGCCAAGGACGATGCCGCTCGCACCGCTGTGCATACCGAGATCCTGAAGCCCCTGCAGCGTGATCTCGCGGCCGCCCGCAAAGCGCACCAGCGCGTGCGGCAGCGCGAGGCGGGCCATCGCGACGAAACGCAGCGCCTCTACCGGATCCAACAGCGATTGGGCTGCAAGCGGCGTACCCGGCCGAGGATTGAGAAAATTGATCGGTACCTCTTGCGGCGCAAGCTCCTGCAGCGCCATCAGGAAGGCGATCCGGTCGTCGACGTCCTCGCCCATGCCGATGATGCCTCCGCAGCAAAGCTCCAAACCGTAGCGCTTTACACGCAGGCACGTTTCCCAGCGCTCGGCGTACGTGTGCGTCGTGCAGATGGAGGAGAAATACCGCTCCGAGGTCTCGAGATTGTGATTGACTTTATCGACGCCTACCTCGGCGAGTTTCTCGACGTGCCCGTCGGTCAGGATCCCTAGCGAAACGGCGACGGTCAAGGGGAGCGCGGACTTGATCTCGACGACCGCCGTGCAGACGCGGTCCAGCAGGCGTTCCGAGGGTCCGCGCACCGCAACCACGATGCAAAACTCGCCGGCGCCGCGAGCTTGCGCCGCATGCGCCGCGCGCACGAAGTCCTCGACCTGCGCGAGAGGTACCGCTTCGACGTCGCTTGCGTAGCGGGCACTCTGCGAGCAGAAATTACAGTCCTCGGAGCAGCCGCCCTTTTTCGCGTTGTAGAGGACTTCGACCGCGATTCCGTTGCCGCAGTAATGCGAGCGCACGTCGTCGGCCAACCCCAAAAGCTGCGACACGTTTTCCTGCGGCAACACCGCGAGCGCGGCAAGCAAAGCTGCATCGGCGGGAAGACCGCCCCCCAGCACGCGCGCGCGCGCACGATCGATCGTGGACGAAGACATCGTTATCGGTCTCGATTCACCAGAGAGCGCAAAAGCTTTGCACCGGCTCGAACGGATTCCGCCTCCACCGGCGCAAACGGCAGAATGCCAAGTATGGGCAATTTTCCCTGCAACACGCTCGTCACGTCTTCGCGGTACGTCGAATCGGTGGCACCCCAGCGCTCCACCAGCACCGCGCCGGCGATGGGGACGCGCAGCTCGCGGCAGAGATTGAGCGTCAAGAGCGTATGGTTGAGACATCCCAAGCGCAGGCCGACCACGATGATCGCTTCCAGTTTTGCCGAGGCTACGACGTTTCCGAGATGCTCGCGATCGTTCAGCGGCACCATCATGCCGCCGGTCCCTTCAACGACGACCGAGCCCTCGAGCGCGTCGAGCGCGGCGACCAGCTCAGCAGCTTGTAACGCTGTGCCCTGCTCGCGCGCCGCGGACCAAGGATCCGCGGCCTTTTCCAATCGGGCCAACTCGAGAAAGCGCACGCCGGCAAGCGCTGCGGCACGGGCTGCGTCGCCTTCGGCCCCGCGAGCGAGGCCTGTCTGCACGAGCTTCACGATCGTCGGAGACTCGCCGGCTTCCCGCAGGGCCAGTGCCAGCGCGGCCGTGACGCGAGTCTTGCCGACGTCGGTGTCGGTTCCGGTTACGAAATAGCGATGCACCGCCGCAGTTCTTCGACGACCCGATCGATTTGCTCCGCGGTGTGATCGGCGCGCACGGAAAACCGCAACCGCGACGTACCGGGCGGTACCGTCGGCGGACGGATCGCCGGCACGAAGATGCGCCGCTCCAACAGCAACGCGCAGACGCGCAGCGCGCGCTCTTCGGCGCCCAGAAGCAGCGAGACGATCCCGCCGGCAGGGTGAAGCGCCGGGAAACCTATCGCGCGAAGGCCGTCGCGCAGCCGTGCAACGTTGGCGTGCAGCCGCGATCGGCGGTCGTCGGCGCGGCTCGTCAAGTGCAGCGCGACGCGCGCTGCGAGAACGAGCGCGGGCGGCAAGGCAGTGTCGAAGATAAACGTTCGCGCCTGATTAACGAGTAACTCGATCGCCGGCGCCGGACCGGCGATGAATCCACCGTGGCTTCCGAGCGCCTTCGACAGCGTGCCGAGCACGATGATCCGCGAGTCTTCGAGCGCGCGCGCAACGCCCGCGCCTCCGGGGCCAACGACGCCGAGCGCGTGCGCTTCGTCGAGGAGCAGGACGTCGTCGCCTCCACAGCGCGCCAGCAACCCGGCGGGGTCGATCGCGTCGCCTTCCATGCTGAAGATCGACTCGCTCACGACGAGGCTGCGCTCGCGCCGATTCGCGGGCAGTCTGCCGTGTTCGTAAATCGCGTGCGGCACGCGCGATAGACGAATGCCGTCGATGAGGCTCGCATGGTTCAACCGGTCCGAGAAGATCGTCTCGACGCACTGCGCAAGCACCGGAATCGCGCCGACGGCAGCGTGATAGCCGGATGAAAAGAGCAGTGCCCGCTCGCGTCCCAGCCACGCCGCGAGCTCCTCCTCGAGCAGCGCGTGCTCGCGATGGCGTCCCGCCAGAAGCCGCGCGCCGCCCGAGCCTACGCAGGTGGCGCGCTTGAGCGCTTCGATCACCTGCGGGGCGGTCGCAAGCCCGAGGTAGTCGTTGGACGAAAAGTCGACGACTCCGGAGAGCTGCCGTTCGGGGAGTTCGCGGTAGCGATGCTCGGCTCGAATTCGATCGAGCATCGTCCCGACGCGATCGAGATACGTCATGCCGACACTTTTAGGGTACCGTCGAGCGCATCGAAAAACGCGTCGATTTCGCAATCGGTCGAACAGAGCGGCGGAACGAGTTGCAGCACGTTACCGATCGGCCGCGTAAAGTGGCCGGCGTCGTAGAGCTCGCCCGCGATTCGCCAGCCGGGCGTCGGCGCGTGCTGCCGATCGATCGCTTCGGCCGCGAGTTCGATGCCGATCATGGTGCCGGCTTGCCGAGTTTCCCGCACGAGCGGATGCGCGCGAACACGCTGCAAATGCATGGCGACTCGGCTCGCGATCCGCTCCGCTCGCTCGAGCGTTCCCTCTTCGTCGAAAAGGCCCAGCGACGCGAGCGCCGCCGCGCACGCGATTGGGTTACCGGCATATGAATGCCCGTGAAGGAAGTGCACGCCGTCGCGGGGATCGCCGATGAACGCCTCATAGATGCGACGCCGCGCGAGCGTGCAGGACAGCGCGAGCGCGCCACCCGTAAGGCCTTTGCCCAGGCACAGCAGGTCCGGATGCGCGCCCGTTTGCTCGAAGGCGAACAACGTGCCCGTGCGGCCGAAGCCGGTAGCGATCTCGTCGAAGATGACCAGCGGCTCGATGTCGCGCAGGGCAGCATAAACTCCTGGATCGATCAGACGCATCCCGGCCGTTGCCTGAACCAGCGGTTCGACGACGACGGCCGCAACGTCCGGCTCGAAAAGCACTCGCTCGTCGAGGGCTCGCGTCTCGAACGTCAAGCTTGCAAAGCTCTCCTTGAAGAGCGCGATATCCGAAACGCTCATCGCGCCCACCGTATCGCCGTGGTACGCATCGCTGAGACGGATGAAGCGGCATCGTTGGGGCTGGCCGAGATTCCGCCAATACTGAACGGCGATCTTGACGGCCGCCTCTACCGCGCTGGCGCCGTCGCTTGCGAAGAATGCTCGGTCCATGCCCGAAAGGTCGCAAAGCCGGCCGGCCAGTTCTTCGGCGACGGGGTTGCTGGCACCGAGGAGCGTCGCATGGTCGAGCGTCGCGGCTTGGCGCCCGATCGCCTCGATGATGCGCGGATGACAGTGGCCGTGCACGATCGTCCAAACCGAGCTCACCGCATCGTAAAGCCGATTGCCGAGCGCGTCTTCCAGCACGCTGCCGTATCCCCGAACGAACGTTTTCGTGCGCGAGTCGAAATCTCGCATTTGCGTAAACGGCAGCCAGAGATGTGCGCTCACCGTTCGAGCGATCTACGCGAAGGCAACGATCAAAACGGCTCCAGCAATCGCCAACAGGTCCTCGGCGATCGCGGCGGGGACGCGGCCGGAGAGCTCGATCGCCTTAGTACGCGCCGACAATCCGGCGTAGGCGCCGGTCACGGCGCCCAGGACGCCTGCCACCGCCCCCGCCTGTGGAGAAGCTCCCGCGGCACCGCCGAGCACCCAACCGCAAAACGCGCCGCTCACCGCCCGAGCGCCAAGACCCATGGCGTTGGTGCGCGGCGGCGCTTTTGGATTGAGATCGATGAGATACTCGACCGCCGCGAGCAAACCCAGCACGTAGGCGAGGGGCGCGCGATTTCGCACGAGCAGAAGCACGGCAGGTGCCGTAAAGGTTCGCAGTCCGGCGACGCATCCCAACAAGAATGCAGCGATTAGCACGGGCATGCCAACGGCTTCGGTAGCCGCCGGGCTCCTCCCGTTTAGGCTGACGGCTTCGCGCTAGTGCAGAACGAACCTGAAGGATTTGGCTCGGATTCGCCTAGCTCGCGATCGTGAACAACGTGAAAAACTCGAAACCTATTCGGCCGTGGGGTGGATTGTCGGACGATAACCAAGTCTTAACACGGCCACGCTCGCGCGCGGCGTGAGAACTTCGACTTCGTCGCGGATTGGCCGCGGCCGCCGACTCGCGTAGCCGGAATCAGACCACGCAAAGAGCGTGGAACCCCAAACGAGCCACGCCTTTTCGTCAATCGAGATGTAGGCCCCGTCGGGCAGATTCGCGAGCCGATCGCGATAGGTGCGTTTGCGTCCCCCGGCGACGCGTTCGGCGTGAAGCTTCGCGTCCATGAGGTCGGCGTTGGCGCTCGCCCCGGACCAACGTTCCCATAGAGAGCGATATAATTGGTAATCGGCGTAGCGGCATTCCGCGCAGGGGCGATGTCCGGCCCCGAACGCGGTTGCTTCGTCGAGAAAAAACAGTTCCGTATACCTGTTGGGCTGCATGACGATTCGATGCCGGCCGCGGAACTCGAGAACGCACGCGATCCAGCGACGTACCTGTGAGGAACGCACGATGCGGCGATCCGCGTCGTGCAGAACGCCTCGATTGCCCATCATGAGGCCGCGCCCGGGCAGCGCGACGATCTCCCCAAACGGCGTGACTCTATTTTGCAGTCCGTTCAGGACAGGCTCCGGCTACGTTTCGACGCGCTCTTCGATCGAAACGTTGTACAGGAAGAGGAACTTGCCCCATTCGTCCGGCAGCGTGTTGCGCTTGATCTGAATCCAGGGAATGTATTTCGGCTGCCGCGGCTTGCGCTTCAGCGACATGTTGGCTTCTTGCGGCACGCGATTATTCTTGCGATTATTGCAGCGCATGCAGGCGCACACGAGATTTTCCCAGGTTGAATCGCCGCCGCGGCTCTTTGGTATGACGTGATCGACCGTCATGAGCCGTTCGCCGTGCATGCCGCAATATTGGCAAGTATGATCGTCGCGAATCAGTACGTTCTTCTTCGTCAACGCGACTTTCTGCATCGGGCGTCGAATATAGTAGAGCATGCGTATGATCGACGGCATGCGCATTTCGAAGGAGGGTGAGGCCAGGATGCGCTCTCGACCGTGCAGCATCTCCGCCTTTCCGGCAAAGATCAATTTTACGGCGCGCTGGAAGCTCGTGACGTTCAACGCCTCGTAGGTAAAGTTCAGTACCAGTACTTCGCTCATTTGAAAGACTCGGCACTGCGCGCCTCGTCTGGCGCTACGCTCCGCTTTCGGCACTTGCATTCGCAGCGCCGAAATCTCCGCTGCGCGCCCCCGCGCCGACTGCTCGGCGCGGGTCCCCCTAGTGAGCTCGGCACTCCACGCCCCCGTTTTTGTGCCGACATATAAAACAAGGCAACTTATATGCCTCGCTTCCGAACGAACGTCATTCGCGTCTCGGTCAGCATTTGCGTTATTGCCAACCGCTGTTCGGGACGTAATCTCTCCTTGACCCGTTCGAACGCGACGGTCGCTACGTCGATGGCAAGCTCCGCCGATGCGTGATCCGGCTCGTGACCCTCTCCCTCGGTGAGGTATGCGTGAGCGGCCAGAGCAAGCGTGGCAATTACCTCGCTGAGCAACGGCTCGACGGGCGGGATCTGGCCTTGAAATCCACCCTCCGCGTCGGGAGAGGTGACCCGCGTAGACATCTCGGGCGACTGTTACGCCGCCGCAGAAGCCTTTTCTTGCCGTTCCACCATCTCGATGAAGTAACGGTGCACGCGTTGATCGGCGGTGAGCTCGGGGTGAAAAGCGGTCGCAAGCACGTTACCCTCGCGTACCATGATGCCGTGGCCGTCTCGTTCGGCGAGCAAATCAACCCCGGGCCCGCGACGCTCGATCCACGGTGCCCGGATGAAGATCGCCGCAAAGGGCGTTTCGCCGAGAGCCGAAATCGCCACCTCGACTTCGGCTGAATCGTTTTGGCGCCCGAACGCGTTGCGACGCACGGTGATGTCGATCAAGTTCAGCGTCGGTTGATCCGAATCTACGACCTCGCGCGCGGCCACGATCATTCCCATGCAGGTCCCCCACAGGGGCATTCCACCGCGCACGCGATCGACGATCGGTTTCTCCAGGCCGGAGCGCGCCAGCAGTTTCATCACGGTCGTCGACTCGCCTCCGGGTATGACGAGTGCCCGAACGCGGGCGAGATCGCGCGGGGTCTTTACCGCAACGGCGTGGGCGCCGGCCCTTTGGAGCGCGTGGAGGTGTTCCACCACGTCGCCCTGCAAGGCGAGAACGCCGACATTAATTGCCACGCGGCGCCATGAGCTCCACTTCGCTGAGCTGGCGCACGTCCAACCCGGGCATAGCCTCGGAAACGCCGAGCGATCTGCAAGCCTCTAAAACCACGGCGGGCTCGGTGAAGTGCGTCGTCGCATCCACGATCGCTCGCGCGAAGCGCTTGGGATCCTTGGATTTGAAGATGCCGCTTCCGACGAAGATTCCTTCGGCCCCCAACTGCATCATGAGCGCCGCATCCGCCGGCGTCGCAACGCCTCCGGCACAGAACAGCACGACGGGAAGCTTGCCTTCGTTCGCGACCTCGGCAACGAGTTCCAACGGAGCGCCCAAATCGCGGGCGCGTGCAACGAGCTCTTCCTTGGGAACGACGCTCAGCTCTCGAACCGTATCGCCGATGGCACGCATGTGCCGGACGGCTTCGACGATGTTGCCGCTACCCGCTTCGCCCTTGCTGCGGATCATTGCCGCACCTTCGGCGATTCGGCGCAAAGCTTCACCCAGATCGCGCGCACCGCAAACGAACGGCGTCGTGAACGCGCGCTTGTCGACGTGATACTTGTCGTCGGCCGGCGTAAGAACTTCGGACTCGTCAATGTAGTCGACGCCCAGCTCCTGTAAAACTTGCGCCTCCGCAAAATGGCCGATCCGCACCTTGGCCATGACCGGAATCGTGACCGCGTCCATGATGCCGCGTATCAGCTCGATGCCGCTCATCCGAGCGACGCCGCCTGTGGCGCGAATGTCCGCCGGGATGCGCTCGAGCGCCATAACGGCGACCGCGCCGGCCTCTTGCGCGATGGCGGCGTGTTCGGGGGTGACGACGTCCATGATGACGCCGCCCTTGAGCATCTGCGCGAGCCCGCGCTTGACCGTGATCGTTCCCGTGCTTTCCATGTCTCTATCATACCAACCGTTCCCAATGAGAACATTGGGAACGCCGCGCTAGGAAGGGGGCGCCGCGCTCGCTCTCGGGGACCCCTGCGCGCCGGCCGGGGAAGGCGATTCTGACGGCTCTTCGGCCGGAGCCTTCGACGGCGCGAGCGTCGGCAAGGGCTTTTGGCGCCAAATCGGCACGTTCGGATTGAGCGTCGGGGTCGGAAGCGGGGTGGGCCGCGGCTTCGGCGTCGGCAGCGGCGTCGGCAGCGGCTGGGGCGGAACGCGCGGATCGGGGAAGCGCGGATCGCCTGCCGCCGACAGCGCCTGGGAACGTTTCCAGTCGGGCCCGTACGGCCCGGACGCCGCGCTTGGCGACGGGCTGATCGAAATCGGGCCGACCGATTGGGGTGTCTGCTCGGTCGCCTGGCCGATAACGCGGTCGCCCATGCGTTCGCCGATGGCAACCGCAATCAACAGCACCAGCGCGCCGGCCGCGAGGACTATCGTCGGGAGTCTCATACCCGCGCGAGCGGGCGCACGACGTCGAGTTTTGCGGCGCGCGCGCGCCGGTCGCTGGGCTTGCCGATCAGGTGAACCTCCCGCAGCTCGCCGCCGGCCATCTCGACGCGGGCCGTGTGCCCGCGAAACTCGAGAAGCACGTCGCGCGCTTTGTCGAGGTGATTACCTACAAAGATTCTTACCGCGCCGGATTCGTCCTCAAAGGCAATCGCGCCGACTTCTACCGGCGAGGTCGTGACCTCATCGCTCACGTCCCGTCCGGCGAAGATGCACTTGAACGGTTCTTCCGCCGAAAGCTCGGGCATGTCTCCGTAGATCGTATCGTTTTGCAGATCCACGACGTAGGTGCAACGCCGGCCTCCCCAGTGCACTCGCGCCGCCGCGACCCACTTCCATCCCTTGGGCCGCAAGGGTGCCAAGTGCGGTCTCCCGCTCGTGCGGTAGCCGTTAAGACCACCGACGGTTTCGGCGACGGCCCACAAATATTTTGCGCCGGTCCACGGCGACAAATACATTCCACGGTTGCTCAACGAGCCGCCGTCGAACCATTCCGCGAACTCGCCCGGGACCGTGTTGCGCGGGCTTCCTCCTTCCATCGCCGCGTACGAGATGTTCAGAAAATGCACGGCCTGATCGGTCATGCCGTTTCGCGCCAGCGCGACGCTGCACCACAGCGTCAGATCGGGCCAGATGCCGCCGAGTAATCCAAATCCGTAGGATGGAAAGTACCACGCGTCGGCGGTCGAGATTGTGCGGAGCCCCACAGCCGTCACGAAATCTGCTTCCTGCAGGCGCGCCAGGATCGCCTGGCGCTGTGACTGATTGCAGATGCAAAAGAGCACCGGGAAGATTTCGTCGGCGGTAAAGTTATCCTGATAGTTGCCGTCTTGATCGTAGTTCAGCACGAACGCGCCGGTATCGTCGTTGAACAGATAGTCCATCACGGCTTCGCGCATCCGCTGCGCTTCGGCTCCATAACGTTCCCAATGATCGTTGTCTCCGACGACCGCGCAAAGCATTGCCGCCGCTTCGAGCGCGAAAACCGCTTCGGCGTTGATTTCCGTCACCGCGCCGTCGAGCGTATAATACGGAATGATGTTGCGCCACGACGAGATGCCGTACAGATCGACGCCTTTGGCGCGGCACGAGACTAACCCCTTATCGTCGCGCTGCGTCAGCATGTAATCGGTCAGCTTTACGACCATCGCGATGTGTTGGCGCACCCATTCGTCGTCGAGCGTCGCATTGTAGTGGTGCAGCATCGCGATCACGTGCAGCGGCGTGTCGTCGTTGATGTTCAAATCGTAGTCGGTCTTGTACCCGCTGACGCCGCGAACGTATTCGACCATCAGGCCGCTGTCTTCCATCGCGCGATTGAAGACCTCGAGGGCATTGCGGCTGAACTCGGGCCAAAAGTAGTCGAAGCCGTGCACCAGCCACGACGTGTCGCGCGACACGAGGATATCCGAGGGAGGAGAGTTGGTGGCGCCCCACCCGTGCGGATACTCCTTGACGATCCGCAGCATGTTGGCCTTAGCCCAGGCCATGCCGCGGCTGATTTCCGGCGACGGCGTGAGAAACCGGGCGTCCGCGAGACGCTCCGTAAAATAACCCTGCGTATCGTGCAAGGCCCGTTGGTCGCGCAGTAACGCCTCGAGAACGGGCCGGCTGCGTTCGGTCCCGCCCTTGTCGTAGACGACGGCCAGGCGAAGCGACTCGCGAGCCCCCGGGGCGACCGCGATGCGGTATTCGAACGCGCCGAAGATCCGGCGGCTGACCAGCTCGGCCTGCTGCGGGGTGACGTCGCCGAGGGTCTGCGGCGATTCTTCCTTGGCAAGCGTCGCGCGACGCATCGCCTCGAGCAACACCTGCTCGCGCAATGAAAGCTCGACCGCGACCGGAGCGCGCGATCCTCCCCACCAGCGCTCCCCCCCGGTTTCCAGGTTCTTGGAGCAAATGAACCGCCCGTCGTTCCACGCGCGCACTTGGTGCTCGGGCTCTCCATAAAAGCGCTGCCCGACCAGCATTGCCCACGGAAAGAGCGCGACCTCGGTCTCTTGTCCGCCAGGATTGTACAGCGTCACGTCCACGACGAACGAAACCGCGCGGTCGAATGCCGGGCCATGCGGGACGAAGAACGCTTCGGTTACGTGGATGCGGTGATCGAGCGTAAACTCGGAAATCTGCGCGTAGGGAAGAAACGTGAGATCCCGCTCGATTTGGTGTGGGAAGTACGTGCGATCCCCAAGCCGATAGGCAATGTGATGGGTTCCGAAGATGATCTGATCGGTATCGGCGTCCCAAAGCCCGCGCACGCCCCCTTTTGCCGTCGATTGAGCGTACGTTTTGAAGTTGCCGAGCAAGAGCCCGTAGGGCGTCTCCGATTCGTGCAGGACGTAGGCGCAAAATTCGTTTCGCTGCGCGTCATAACTCGACCCCATGTCTTCAGGGAACCTACTGCGGCATCGAGCGCAAAGGCGCCTCCTCGCGCCGTGGCAAACGGACAGACTCGCGATGGCCATCCTGAGAGCTCCGGCGAAGATCAATCTCACGCTGGAAGTTCTCGCGCGCCGCGAGGACGGCTACCACGGCGTGCGCAGCGTCATGGTACCGCTCGACCTCTCGGACGAACTGACAATCGAACCAAGCCACCGCTTCAGCTTCACGTGCAACGATCGCCAGCTCGACGCCGACCACAATCTCGTGGTGGCCGCGCTGCGCGCGTTGGGCGACCTGCCCCCGGTGCGGATCGAGCTTCGCAAACGCATCCCGGTGCAAGCCGGCTTGGGCGGAGGCTCCAGCGACGCAGCGGCGGTGCTGCGCGCCGCAATGAGCGGTGCGTTTGGCCCCTCGGGCCGGCGCGATTGGATAAAGATCGCGCGCGCGCTCGGATCGGATGTGGCGTTCTTTCTCGCGGGCACCGGTGCGCTGGTCGAGGGCACCGGCGAACGCGTCACGCCGGTTGGAGCGCTGCCGTCCTGGCATACCTTGATCGTTAAACCGCCGATTGCCGTGTCCACCGCGCTTGCATACGCCGCCTTGGACGAGTTCGAGCGCTCTCAGCGCCCGCGCAGCGGCTGCGTTTCGATCCGCGCCCTCGAGGCACTGCAGCGCGCGGATTTCGAGCGCGTCGAATCGTTGCTGCAAAACGACTTTCATGAGGTCATTGCATCGAAAAGCCCGGAAGTTGCGGCAACGGTCAGCGCGCTGCGCACCGCAGGGGCGCGCAACGCGCTGCTGGCGGGCTCCGGCTCGTGCGTGTTTACGCTCGCGCCGCAGCGCTCGCAGATCGATGCGATCTCCGCTCGCCTCGACTTGCCGGATAGCTTCCAACGCTTCTCAAGCGGATTCGCAACGACGCCGCAGTGGCTTGCATGATCGTTGCCGTCGTACTGGCGGGGGGCCCGGGGGACGCCGTTGCCGCGCTGCAGCCAGGTGCCCCGAACAAAGCCTTCGTGCAGATCGGAGGCGTGACGCTGGTTGGGCGCGTGCTCGCCGCCTTGCGCGCAACGCCGTTGGTCGGTCGCATCGTCGTCGTCGCTCCGGCGAGCGTTCGCGGCCATGCCGATTTAGCGCTCGCCGACGAGCTGCGTCCGGACGGCGTGCGCATCACCGAAAGCTTACGCAACGGCCTGGAGGGTTTCGCGCCGGATGACGACGCCTTGGTCGTCGCGTCGGATATGCCGGTCCTCACGGGAGCGGCCACCGAGGACTTCGTCGTTCGTCTGGCGGCACTCAAAGCCGACATCGCCTACGGCTGCGTCGAGAAGAGCGTTCACCTGAGCCGCTTTCCCGACGTTCCGCATACGTGGGCGCGAATGCGCGACGGCACGTTCTGCGGCGGCGGCATCGTCGGCGTCAAACCGCGCGCGCTGCCGCTGCTCGAACGGTTTATCGAGCGGTTGGGCGCGGCCCGCAAACATCCGTTCCGGCTGGCCGCACTCTTCGGATGGGACATGCTCGCCCGCTATGCGGTTGGGCGGCTTAGCATCGCCGCTGCAGAGGCGCGAGCCGCGAGGATTTTAGGCGCACCGGTGCGCGCGTTGATATCTCCGTATCCCGAAACGGCCGTCAACGTCGACCGCGTCAGCGACGTCGCGCTGGCGCAACAACTGGTAGCTAGGGCGAACGCCAGCGCTTGAAGAGTTCGTTCGCAATACCGAACTGATCGAGCGCCTTTCCGACGGTGTGCGCGATGATATCGTCGACGCTCTGCGGGTTGGCATACATGGCCGGAACCGGCGGCAAAATTACGGCGCCGATCTCGGCCAAGCGCGCTAGCGTGCGGAGATGGCCGAGGTGGAGCGGGGTCTCGCGGATCACTAGAACCAATCGCCGCTTTTCTTTGAGGCAGACGTCCGCGGCACGAACCAGCAGATTCGAATTCATCGAGTAGGCGACTGCGCTCGCGCTCTTCATCGAGCAAGGAATGACCAACATGCCGTCGGTCAGAAACGAACCGCTCGAGATTGCTGCGGCGAGATCGTCGTCGCGGTGCACGACGTCGGCCAAGCCTTCGAAGTCCTCGGCGGTCATCTCCGTTTCGAGTTCGATCGTTCGACGCGCGGCCGCCGTCAGCACTAAATGCGTCTCGATGCCGCCGATCGCGCGCAGTGCTTGGAGGACCATATAACCGTAAAGACTTCCGCTGGCACCGCTTACGCCGATGATGATGCGCCGCATCGGGGGGCCGTTATACGTTGACTGCAGGGGCGCCTGGTGGAAGCTGTAACTTCACGTGGTGGTGCCGGATGCCGCGCAATTCCATTCCTTTGTCGACGACGCCGTCGAGTGGCATCGCAGCGGCGAAGAGCCAGCCCTCCGGCGCCTCATTCGCTCTTCCTTCTCCGGGGTTGGACACGACGTCGGCGCGGCGTACGCGACGCTTGCCGAGCGGTCCGGCGTTCTCCTCGATGCGATCGATCGCGGGATGCTGGCGTTGCCGGCTGCAGAGCGCGACAGCGTTTTGCGGTTTTCCCAACGCGCGCGGCGGATTCGCTCGATCCGGCAAGACCTGGAAGACCACGAGCTGCGCGCGCTCGTCGCCGAAACATTTGAGGTCTCGGCGGTTGGCGCCCGCTCGGCGCGGGACGAGGTGACCGCCGCCGCGGGGGAGATCGAACTGGCGGACCCCGTCGAGCCCGAACCGCAGCGCGGAGTACCGCCCTGGCAGCGGCACTTCAGCGCTTCCGCGCTCAACGCTTACGCCGAATGCGCCCGGAAATGGTTCTATCGCTATACCTGTGCTGCCGTCGAAGATCGCGGCTCGGCAGCCTCCGCATACGGTACGGCGCTGCACCTCGCGCTCGAAGACTTTCATGCCGATTTCCCGCGCCCGGTTAGCCGCGATCGAGCGGCGATGCGTCGACGCATGCGGGAGTGCGTTACGTGGGCCTTCGAACGCAATCGCGACGGCTTCGACACGACCGTCGAGTTCGAGCTCCAAGTACGGCGCGCGCAGCGCACCGCGCAACGCTACGTCGACTGGCTCCTGGTGCAAGAAAAAGAAGCGCCCTTCGAAGTGCTCGGACGAGAAGTCGCAACCAACCTCGACCTCGAGGGTCGAACGTTCGTGGGGTTCATCGATCGGCTGGATCGCGACGAGCGTTCCGGGGACATTCGGGTAGTGGATTACAAGACCGGAAGCATCGTCCTGAGCGCGGGCGAATACCGCGACAAGGTCCGCCGCTTTCGCGATTTTCAGCTGCCTTTCTACTACTGGGCGCGCACCGCCGCCGGCGATCGTGTTGCGCAGCTCGCGCTGATCCCTCTCAAGGACGCACTGCTCGACGTACGCCCCATCGTGCTGGACGTCACGACCGATTCCGGAAAACGGTCGCGCGATAACGGCGCACCGCACGGTACGATCGGGCTCGACGAGCTCCAACGCTCGCGCGCTCGCATGATCGAGCTGAGCGATAGGCTCGCATCCGGTGAAACTCGCGATTTCGAACCCACACAGGACGGCACCGCATGTACGTATTGCAACTATGCGACGGCATGTTGGCGTAAACCGCCGTCGGAGGGCCGGCGTTTCGGAAGTTGATCGCCCTTGAACTGACTGCCGAGCAGCGCCGCGCCGTCGAAGCCCCTTACGACGGATGCTTTGCCATCCTCGGCGCGCCCGCTACCGGAAAGACTACCGCGCTGCTGGAACGCGTCGCGCGGGCTCGCGCGGTTTTTCCCAGCGCAGAACCGCTCGTGATCGAAGCGGACTCCGCTCTCGACGCGTACGCCACCGCCCTCTTGGCCACATGCGGCACGGACGTAGCGCTCGTTGACGACGTCGCGGCAGAGTTAGCGTTCGCGCAGGCTTGCGCGCCGCTGTTCGCATTGGAATGGGAAGAGTTCGCGCGGGATCAGCTCGATCCGGAGGTGCCGGGACTGCGCACGCCCGAGCGCTTCCTCGCGTCCGCCTTTCGATTGATCCGGCGATTGCGGGATGCCGACGTAGCGCCGGAGGCGTTTCTTTCCTCCGCCCTGCGTGGCGCCACCGAATTCTATGCCAAGCCACCAAACTTTGCCGATCCCAAGCTGCTCGCCGCGACGAAGAGCTCGTTCCACGACTCGCTCGACGTGAAGCCGGACGAGCTCGCGCGCCAACGGTTGCGCGAGCTCGACCTCGCCAAAATCCTGGCGAAGCTCTATCAAACGTACGTAGATTTGGTCGAATCTACGGGGCAAATGACCGGGCGCGACGCGGTGATCGCGGCGGGAAGGTGCTTGCGGCAGGACGAGCAGCGGGCCCGGCGTTTGCGTGAGCGTCATCGCGTCGCCTTCGTCGACGAAGCGCAAGATTTGACCAACGGCCAACTCGCGCTCCTCGCCGCAATTTTTGGCGAGCAGATGCCGGGCGTGACGCTTTGCGGCGATCCATCCGCGGCGATCTCTTTGGTTCGCAGAACGCAGCCCGACGTAACCTTCGCGCGCGCCGCTTCGAGCGTCCAGCTGCGCCGCGAGCTGCGCCTACCTCGCGTGGAGACTGCTCGCACCTCGACGACGCGCGAAGAAGCGCCGCTCATCGTTGCGCGCGTAGCCGCGTGGCTGGATGAAGGCGTCGCGCCGCAGCAAATCGCGGTTCTCTTTCGTTCCGTTTGCCACGTCGAGCTGTACGAAACGGCGCTGCTCGACCACGACATCCCGACGACCATCGCAGGCGATGCGAACCTTTTTGAGGATCGGCGAGCGCTCGACGCGCTCGCCCTGCTCTGGAACGTGCACGATCCGTTTCGGCACGATTGGCTCCTGCGAACGCTGACCACTCGCGCGGTCGGGCTCTCCGACGCATCCCTCGCGATCCTCTGCAGCGAGCCCGCGGATCCACAGCGCCAACTGTTCGCGTTCGAAGACGAGCCCGCGCCGACCGTACGCGCCAGCCGATGGGATCCGCGACGCGATTTGCGGCTTGGCTGGAACGTCGTTCGCGGTGAGCAGGACAGCGCGTTGGAGGACGATGCGGCGGCGCGCGTGCAACGCTTCCGAAGCCTTCGCGAGCGCTGGCTCGACGCGCTCAGCACGCTCCCGCTCGAAGCTTTTGCGCGAACGGTTTGGCGCGAAGGGCTTGCGCGCGAGGGGAGCCCGGGTTCGGCGCGAGCCGCCGCCCAGCAGGTCGTGCTCCGCCGTTTGTTGGCGCGCCTGAACGAATTTCTTCGGCGCAACCCCGATGCCTCGCTCGCAGACCTTCTCGTGTACGCCGAACAACGGATGGAAAGCGATTTGGAGACGTGCGCTCCGTTAGAGAACGACGGAAGATTCGTGCAACTGCTCAGCGTCGAGGCGGCTCGCGGGCGCCAGTTCGACAAGGTGATCGTTGCGAACGTGCGCCCCGGCGCGTTTCCGTTATGGTACGCTCCCGAGTCGTTCCTCTTCAGCCCGAACCTTGGGATAATTCCCAAGGAGAATTCGGGCGACGCACGCTCGGCGCGAACCGCGAAGTTCAGCTATTATGTGTTCCGGGCGAAGGCGTCGCAACGCTACAATCAGGGCGAACGGCGCGCTTTTAACTACGCGCTGCGCCGAGCGCGATGCGACGCGTTGGTGACCGCTGCCGGCACGCCCACTCGCGGTATTACGGCCCCCGAGTTTCTCGAAGAGCTTCGCGTCAATGCGCCTGCGTGAAATTTCACCGGACGCTTACGCGCGCGACGTCCTGCCGCTCACGGCGCCGCTCTGGGCGGGGCGCCGCAGCGCGGAGCAATACGTCGCGCAAACGCTGGCGCTCGCCCGCAGCGCCTACGGCCGGCGCCATCATCGAACCGTGGGGCTGTACGACGGCCCCACGCTGGTTGCGTCGTTCAAGCGTTACGAGCGTACGCTGCACCACGCATCGCGCCGGCTTCGCGCGATCGGATTCGGTGCGGTGTTTACGCCGCTCGACTATCGTGGTCGAGGTTGTGCCAGCTTCATGCTCGCATCCGCGCTCGACCGCGCCCGCAAGGATGGGTATGACGTCGCGTATCTCTTTTCCGACATCCATCCGCAGTTCTATGCCGCGTTAGGATTTCGCGCGTTTCCGTCGCGCGAGCTCTTCCTTCGCGCGGATGCCTTGCCGTCCCGACGCCTGCAGCTTGCACCGCTCGCCCCGGAGGACTGGGCAGGCGTACGGCGATGTTTCGAACACGGCGAGATGCGGCGGCCTGCCGGGTTCGTGCGGAGCCCTGCGCTCTGGCAGTGGATCGAGCTGCGGATGCGTTACGGTTCCGAACATCGGATCGGCCACGAAACCAATCTGGTCGTGCGTGGCGGGCGGCGCCTCCGTGCGTACGTTTTGGGCGTGCGCGTCGCGCAGCGCGACACCTATCGCGTAGACGAGTTCGGTTTCGCCGACGATCGCGCGGCCGCCATCGTCCCGGCTCTGCTGCGCGCGGCTGCCGGCGATTTACGCCGCATCGCCGGTTGGCTTCCGCCGGATGGCGCCCGGCAAGCGCTGCCGAAAGGCATCACGCGTAAGAGAAACGGCGCACTGCTCATGATGGCGCCGCTGAGTCGCGATGGCGAGCTGTTGATCGAAGTGTCTTACGAGCGATCGACGACCGACTTTTGCTGGGCTACCGACCACATTTAAAAGTCTGAAGAATCTCTGAATCGCCGGTGTGTGATGCTTTCAGAGTTTCTTTACATCGAACGCCTAACGTGCGACCAAATCACTTTTCGCCAACGCAACCTTGAGGTGTTTCGATGCTTGATGCGCGAATATCAGCGACGCGATTGTTCGCAACTGCGGTCGCCGCCATTTTCAGCATAGGCGGCTGCAGTTCCAGCGGCGTCAATCCGTCGCCGCCAACCGGTCAGACTCCGTTGCTGCAAGATCGCACGCTGGCCGACTTCTCGCCGGACGTTTCGGTGCTGAAGCAGTTGAAAAAACAGGTCGTAATCGGCTCGACCGTCGACCCCGCAAACGGCGCACAGAATCCGTACGGTTTGACGGTTGCCCCGATCACCGCGGGCAAACTCAAAGCGGGCGACTTGGTCGTCTGCAACTTTAATGCGAAATCGAACGTGCAGGGAACGGGGCGATCGATCGTAGCCCTTCATCCCGTTCCCAACTCGAGCCCGATGCACGTTTCTTCCGACAAGACGCTCGGCGGTTGCGACGCGATTGCGTTGGGCAGCGACGACACGATTTGGGCCGCCTCGATGGTCGCCAACGATAACCCCGTGATCGACGTCACCGGAAAGTTGATCGTCAATATCTCCGGAAAACCATTCACGCAGCCCTGGGGCCAGATTTTCGCCCAGCCCAAGGCGGCCCCGGCGGTCTTCTACGAAACGAACGCGGGCAACGGAAGCGTCGTCCGAATCAACTTGGGTTCGAAGTTCACCTACGACGTCATCGCCACGGGTTTCCCGGTCAATCATGGAAAACCGGGAACTGCGCTGGCCCCGTCCGGGCTTGCCTACGATGCAAAGCTAGATACCCTGTACTTCGCGGACGGCCAGAACGACACGGTGGTTGCCTTTAAGAACGTCTCGGCGATTCCGAGGCACGGAATACACGCGACGAACGACGGCATGAAGTTTAGCGGACCGTCGGCCGCCGACGCCCGGCTCGTCTTCGTTGGTAAACCGCTCAACGGTCCCATCAGCACCGCACTGTTACCGAACGGCAATCTGGTCGTTGGAAATACGCTCGATCCCGCTGGCAAGAATTTGCTGATCGAACTGTCGCCGGGCGGCAAGGTTCTGGACGCGCGCAACGTCGACACGGGCGCGGCCGGAGCGATCTTTGGTCTCGTCGCCACCGGCACGAACGCCGCCGACACCAAGGTTTACTTCAACGACGATAACGACAACAACGTTCAGGTGCTCGAGCGCTAATCAAAACAAGCTGGTCTGCAGCGCGTCGCCTTCCGTCAACGAGGCGACGCGCGTACCCAACAGCCGCACCGCAGCTCCGTTCAGACCGGCTCGCCGCAAGCAGTGAACCGCCGTGCGAAAGATTCGGCGCACCTCCCGGGTCGGCTCGCGCAGATGCGCTTGCCGGCCCACCGTCGTGAAGTCCGCACGCCGAATCTTCACGCCGATCGTTGCGGCGAGAATGTGCTCGCGTTCGAGTTTTTCCGCCAGCTCGATCGCTTGTGCGCGCAGCACGTTGATGAGCTGCCGCTCGTCGCGGACGTCGTACTCGAACGTTTCCTCCGTCGAAATAGACTTCGTTTCGCGGTCCGTCTCAACCGGGCGCCGATCGATCCCGTGCGCGAGATCGCGCATTTCTTGCCACCAAGATCCAAAAAGCTCGTGCATGCGCGCATCGTCGAGCGCTGCCAGCTCGCCAATTGTCGTGAGCCCAAAAACGCTTAACCGGGATTGCATCTTCGGGCCTATTCCCCAAAGGCGTCCCACGGGCAAAGGCGCAAGGAACGCAGCTTCTTCTCCGGGCACGACCGCCAGCAATCCATCGGGCTTGCACGAATCCGAGGCGATCTTCGCAATCATCTTCCCCGTTGCGACTCCGGCGCTCACCGTGAGGCCGGTTCTCTCCAAGACCTCGCGGCGGATCGCGACCGCACAGCTGCGTGCTTCTTCCAGCGTCGTCGTGCCGATTCCGATGAAGGCTTCGTCCATGGAAAGCCCTTCGACGGCGAAGCCGCGGCTTGCGAAAACGTCAAATATCTCCCGGGATACGGCCTTGTATTTTTGCATGTCGGGCGGGACGACGATGAGATCCGGGCAGGCGATGCGCGCTTTGTACAGCGGCATCGCGGACCGGACGCCGTACGGACGCGCTTCGTACGAAGCCGTTAAGACGACCGCGCGACGGCTGCTTCCCGCGACTGCAAGGGGCTTGCCGCGTAACGCCGGATCGTCACGTACCGCGACGCTGGCGTAGAAAGCGTCGACGTCAAAGTGCGCGACGAAGCCTTCGGAAGGGCTCAGGGTGACACGTGCCGTTCACGCTGGCGGCGCCGCTGCGCCTTTGCTTGGTTGCCGCAGCTGGCCATGCTGCACCAGGCGCGGGACCCATTCTTCGTGTGATCGTAGTAGGCGAAGCGGCAGGAGGCCTTGCGACACGCGCGCAGGCGCGACCACGTCCCATCCAGGAGCGCTTCGTAGACGACCGCGAGCAAGGACGCAATGGCGGTTTCGGTTGCCTCCTGGGCGGGCTTCAGCCCGAGCCCGCGCTCGGGATCGATCGTTAGGTCGAGCCGAGCGGACGAAACGAAGGGGCGCAGACCCTCCCAGGCGGTTCGGTGATCGGCCTCGTGATTGTTTGCAAAGAGCACGTCGCGCAGCGCTTCCCGGAAATTTCGCAGTCTCTCGAGCGAGGCCGTGTTCGTAACGTGGGGCAGGCCGTGGCTAAGGCACCATTGGCTGGCATGTTCAAGGCCATCGAGCAGATCGGCTCCATCGAGGAGGTCGACAGTGTTCTCAAAGTGCCGGATGAGATCCAGCGCGCCGGGGGCGTGCTCGGAGCTTGCGGGCATCCAGCCTAACCCCGTTTCACCGGCAAAATCGGTTGACAAGTTACTGTCACCACTATATAATGCTTGAAGGTTACCAATCCGTCAAGAGGTTTCACATGTTTCGCGACCCCGTCCGCACTGCTCCACTCGTCTCCGACGTCACCGACATCGGACTCCGTCTAAAAGTCAACCGCGCAGATACCGCCTTGTTCCTCGAGTCCAACCTCAGGCTCCCGCACCTGCGCGTATCATAGCCCGACGCCCCGCGCGATGGCGAGGATCGTCTGCATGTTCCGAATATCGTCGTCATCGCTGCCGGGCGTCTCGAGAATTGCGAGGCGCTCGCGCAGCTCGGGGTGAGCGAGCAGCGCCCGAAAGCCTTCGAATCCGATCAGCCCTTCACCGATGTGCCAATGCCGGTCGCGGCTCGCGCCGAGCGGCACTTGCGTGTCGTTGAAGTGATACATCAGAATACGCTCGAGCCCGATTTCCCGCTCAGCCTGCTCCAGGAAGCGGTCCACCCCACCCTTCGAGTTGATTTCGTAGCCGGACGCCCACGCGTGCGCGGTGTCCAGGCAGATGCCGAGCTGCGGATGCGCGACGCTTCGCGCCAAGGTACCTAGTTCTTCGAGGGTTCCACCCATCAGCTGGCCGGCGCCGGCCGAGTTTTCGAGTACCAAGAAAACGCCGGGCTCGATTCCCGACAAAGCGGCTTCCAGCGCGCGGCAGGTTTCGGTAACCGCTTCTGCGCGGTCGCGCTCGCCGTACGAACCGAGATGCGTATTGACGAAATGCATCCCGCCCACCGCGGCGACGGCTAAATCGTTTTGCAGCAGCCGCAGCGAGCCTTGGGCGATCTTAGCGTCGGCGCTTGCGAGGTTGATAAGGTACGGCGTGTGAATCGCGCACGGATCCAAACCGGCGCTGTGTCGCAGCTGCGCGAACGCCTCGAGCGCGACGCGATCGATCGGGCTCGTGCGGTAGCCTCGCGGATTCGACGAGAAGATCTGCATCGCGGTGCAGCCCGCGAGCTTCGCGTGCTCCACCGCCTTGACGTAGCCGCCCGCGACGCGCACGTGCAGGCCGAAGCGCATTAAGAGACCTTCGCGCCTCCGAGATCGAACTCGAGCGGCTGCCCCGGTTCGAGCTCCAGTTCGGGAAGATCGTCGAGCGAGCGCAATCCGAAGGATTCCAAAAAAAACGGCGTCGTGGTGTACTGCATGGGGCGACCGACGACGTCTTTTCGGCCGGCCTCCGCGATGAGGCCGCGGTCCAGGAGCGTGCTGACGACGCTGTCAGAGTTTACGCCTCTAATCGCCTCGATTTCGCTTCGCGTGACCGGCTGCAAATGTGCCACGATCGCCAGCGCTTCCATTGCCGGCGTCGAGAGGGTCGTCTTGGGCGGCAGCAGGTAGGCCTCGACCACATCGCGCGCGAGCGGCGAGGTCGAAAAGCGATAACCGCCGGCCACCTCGCGCAGGACGATGCCGCGATCGCCGTATTCGGCTTCGATTCGCTGCAAAACGGCGGCGATCTCGAACTCCTGCGCGCGCAAGAGCTTAGCGAGCCGCGCGATCGAAAGCGCTTCGCTTGCGACGAAGAGCAGCGCTTCCACCGGGCGCTGCAGCCGGCGAACGGCTTCTTCAAGCTCGGCGGTCATACTGGGCCCTTCGCATAGAGCCGAATGTCGTCGAACGCCTCGGGCTGTTCGAAGCGAACCCGATGCCGGCGTATGAGCTCGAGGATGGCAAGAAAGGTGACGATGACAACGTCGCGCGTCATGCCGAGTTCGTGGCAGAGCTGCGAGAAAAACACTTCGCCCCGTTCCTTGATGCGCCGCATGATGTAGTCCATCGACGCCAGCAGTGAAACGCGCTCGCGCGCTATCGAACGCTTCTCCGGGCGAGCCTGGGTGAGCATCGCAATGAACGCCAGCCTAAGTCTTTCGGGATTGATGTCGTATCGCTGAACGACTTGACCGGCCGGATCGCCGGGCTCGCGATAGAAGAAGGCGCCGGCCTCCGCCTGCCGCTCGCGGAGTTCTTCTCCGAACTCGCGATATTTCGAGTACGCGATCAGTCGACGGCGCAGACGCTCCTCGACCTCTTCCGGCGTCTCGGCGCCGTCCTCGGCAAACTCTTGCGGGATAGGCGGCAATAGCGCCTTGGATTTCAGGAAGACCAGGGTTGCGGCTATGACGAGGTATTCGGCCGCGATCTCCACGTCGAGGGTCCGCATCACCCGCACGTAGTCGAGGTACTGCTCGGCGACGCTGGCGAGCGGAACCGTTGCAATGTCGAGCTGCTGTTCCTTGATCAGGCTGAGCAGCAGATCCAACGGGCCGTCGAACGCGTCGAGGCGTACGCGAAAGGCGGCGTCGGAAACGGTGTCGCTCGACAACTAGGACGTTTGGGCGGCGATGGCAGGTTCACCCAGCGTTTCGGGATTAGCCGCTAGAAACTCCATCGCCAGATCGATCAGCCGCTTCTCGTTGACATATTTGAGCGTCTTACGAGCCTGCGTGACGTCGAACCAGCGGGCGTCGTCCACTTCGTGGTCGTGATTTGCCGGATCGCCTGAAAGGTAGCGCATCAGGAAGAAGGTGACGGACTTGCGGTGCTTGGCCTTTCCGACGTAAAACCAATACGCGATCTCGTTCAGCCGCGTAACGATCTCCGCCCAGCAGCCGGTCTCTTCGTGAACTTCCCTCAGCGCGGCTTGTTCGGTCGACTCGCGGTTTTCCACGTGTCCTTTTGGCAGCGTCCAAATGCGCGGCGGCGCACCGCGCCCGATCAATAGCGCATCGTAGCTCGAATCGCGGCGGCGCAGCAGCAATCCGCCCGCCGACACCTCGTATTTGACCCGCATGGCGCTCCGTCTCCGGGATGGGGAAGGGGGCCACGTGAGCCCCCTGATTACTTCCATTATAGCGTCCGGCCCCAAGAAGCAGCGCCCGACAGGGGGCGCCTTTTTTTAAGCCCAACGGGCTTGTGGCTCGGTTGCTTTGAGGACCTCGCTGGCCGCCAGCTCGGCCATGAGCCGCAACTCGGGCACCGCGATCGCTTCGAAAAACGCGCCGCGGGCGGGCGGTCCCACGATCCAGAGGCCCCGGGTCGGAGTTCCGCTCGACCCGATCGCGGCTAGACTTCGGTCGACCCGCAAGCCATAGCGCTGGGATTGTGCGGTTATCGTGCCGTCCGCCAGCATCCCACCGAGCAGCGGATCGTTTAGCATTTGCGCCGCGCGTCCGATTCCCGAGCAGTTCACGATGAAGTCCGGCCGAATCTTGACCGTTTCTCCTCCGCGCAAGACGAGCGTCGCTTTTCCGTGCTCCATCTTCGCGAGCACGCCTGCATAGCTGGAAAACCTTTCGGAACGTTCGTAGCGGCGCCGAACGCTTTCAACCATTTCGGGAGCGCGATGTCGATGCCGATCCCAAAGCCCGCGAAGGTGCCGCTCGAAGCGATGCTGCTCTGCAAAGGGTAAGCGTCTCCACGTCGCCTCGCTTTCGGGGCGCACCGCATCCACCACCGATCGCCAGTCGAATCCGCGCCGGCGCGCTTCTTCGACGTGCCGACGAAAACTGCGCAGCAACGCTCGCGCGTCGCGTGTGTCGAGCGCCGGAATTACATCGTACGGCGCGATGCCGGCGTGAGTTTCCGGAAAGCGCCCGTGGCGCGAAATCATCGAGACGGCTCCGCGATGACCGTTAGCATCGAGAGCGACCAACACGTCCAGCGCGGTAAGCCCCGAGCCTATGACGAGAACCTCACCGCCGACGCCGGCGTAGTCCCGACGCCACGGGTCGCCGATGTAGCCGGGATGGACCAGCACCTCCTCCGGCAGAAACGCGTCGTTTGGCAAAGGATTCCCCGTGGCTAAAACCACGACCCGACTTTCGAAGCGAGCGCCGCAGGCCGATTCCACGACGAATCGGTCGTTCTCGCCGCGATAAACGCGCCGCACCCGATGCGGAACCACGGAAAAGCTCGCACGCTGAAACGCGCGGCAGACATTTTCTGCCACATACTCGCCGTAGAGCCGGCGAGACAGGAAAGTGTCCCCATCGGCATGCGGGCCCAGCCAGCGAACGAAATGATCCGGATCGTCCGGAAATAGGCTCATCGCATGCGCGCGCGTGTTGAGGAGATGTTCGCGATGACGCGTACCATACGCCGCGCCACGCCCCAGTTGAGCGGGCTCAAAAAGCGCGAGCCGTAAGCCGGCCGTGGCCCGTCGCGCCAACTGTAAACCCACGGCGCAACCGCTAAACCCTCCGCCGACGATCGCGACGTCGAGGTCGATCATCGCCGCAGCAGGCTCGTGTAAGCGGGAAGCATGGCGTCGTAGGTTCCGAGCGCGCTCTCGCATCGCTCCGCCAACTCGTCGTAAACCGAGAACGTGCGAAGCGGCCGCGAGTAAACGTGAAGCGAGATCGCCTTCGTCTCACCCGATGCCGCGACGCGGTGAAGATCGAACGGCCGCGACCGAAGGTCAAGGCCGCCCGTTTCCAACACACGCGACTCGCCCGGCCGAACCCTCGCGTAACCGGCAACGTCGGCGGCGTCTAGGCGCACGTAATCGTCGACTCGCAACCTGCCGTCGAGCACGAGCATCCAACAGCGCTGCCGCCCATGGTCGTGAATGGGCGACGCCGATCCCGGCGCCCAGTTGAGCAACAGCACCTCGAAAAGGTCGTCGCTATAAGCACAGGTCCGCGTATAATCCGCGGCCCGCGACAACAGCGGCCGGTCGAGCGACCAGCCGGCGCAGACGCGATCCAGCAGCGCCGCCATTTCGGACTCGCTGCGCCGAAGAGGCGGCTGCTCGCGCAGGCCCTCAATCAGGTATCGAAGCATTCCGCCCTCTCAGAAAAAGTGACTCTGGTTATTTTTCTGCTGACGGGCTAACCCCTTCGTCTGGGTTACGGCTTCCAGCGCAGGTCGGGCTGACGGGCCGCCCGGGTTTCATCCACCCGGCCGACGACGGTATTCTCAGGGGCGTCGAAGAGCGCTTGGGGGCTGCTCTTGGCCTCTTCGACGATGCCGCGAAGCGTCTCGACAAAGCCGTCCAGCGTTTCCTTTGATTCGGTTTCGGTCGGTTCGATCATCAAACACTCCGGTACCAGGAGTGGGAAGTAGATCGTCGGCGCCATGTAGCCGTGATCGAGCAGTGCCTTAGCCAGATCGAGCGCGCGTACGCCGTTCTCGCGCTTCAAGGCCTGTGCCGAAGCGACGAACTCGTGGCGACAAATTTCTGGGTACGGCGTCTCGAGAAAATCCGCGATCTTGACGCGCAGGTAGTTAGCGTTGAGGACGGCAAGCTGCGAGACGCGCTTCAGTCCGGGCTCGCCGTTGGCGTACAAGTACGCGAGCGCGCGGACCGCATGCGCAAAGTTCGACCAGAACGAGCGCATCGGGCCGATCGACTTCGGCCGCTGGAAATCCAGACGAAACGTCAGTCGATCGCTGGGGGCGGCATTGGGATCTCCGTTGGCGTGCGCCGCCGCTGTTACGATTGGCGTCGGCAAGTAATCGACCAAATGCGCGGCAACTCCGAGCGGCCCGTGTCCCGCACCTCCGCCGCCGTGCGGAATCGTAAACGTCTTGTGCGTGTTGAGGTGCATCAGATCGAAACCCATGTCGCCCGGACGCGTGTAACCCATGATCGCGTTGGCGTTGGCCCCGTCGTAATACATGAGGCCGCCGTTTTCGTGGACCGCAGCCGCGATCTCGGCGATTGATTCCTCGAACAGGCCGAGGGTGTTCGGATTCGTCATCATGCAGACGGCGGTGTCCGGGCCTAGGACCTTGCGAATCTCGTCAACCCCGACGCGTCCGCGCGCGTTGCTGGGCAACGAGATGACCTTGAAGCCGCACATCGCCGCGGAGGCGGGGTTCGTGCCGTGCGCGGTATCCGGCACGATCACCTTATCGCGTTGCAGCTCTCCACGCTCTTTGAAGTACTTCTTGGCGATCAGCAACGCGCCCAGTTCGGCATGGGCGCCCGCGGATGGATTGAGGGAAAACGCCGCCATGCCGAACAGGGAGCTCAGCGATCGCTCGAGCTCGTACATCACTTGCAGCGCACCTTGCGCCAGCTCGTCGGGCGTGTACGGATGCAAGTCGGCGAAGTGCCGCCGCGCGGCAATGGCATCGTTGACGCGAGGGTTGTACTTCATCGTGCACGAGCCGAGCGGATAGAATCCCAAATCAATGCCGAAGGTTCGCTGCGACAGCTTCGTGTAATGGCGCATCACGTCGAGCTCGCTGTTGTCGGGCAGCGGCAGGTCTTCACGCAGGACCGAGCGCGGCAGAAATGTATCGAGCGGCTTACCCGGATCCAGGTAACGATTCGCGCGTCCGGTCTGCCCCAGCTCGAATATCAATGGAACCGCGCCTCGCGGGTCAGACGCCTGCGGGCACATATAACACTTCCTGCAGAGCGGCCGCCAGCGCGTTGATGTCGGCCGTGGTGGTTAGCTCCGTCGCAGTCATGAGGGCGCACGACCCCAGCTCGGGGTAGAAGCGGCCGAGATCGATGCCGCCGAGAATGCCGCGCTCTTGAAGGGCCGCGAGCACGGCGGCCGCCGGACGCCCAAAATCCGCGACGAACTCGTTGAAGAACGGCGCTTCGTACTTCAGGCGCACGCCGCCCACGTTCGCGACCGCGCTGGCCAGCTCGCGCGATCGCGCCAGGTTCAGCGCCGCGGCGTCGCGCAATCCCGTTTCCCCCATCAGCGCGAGGTAGATGGTCGCGATCAGCGCGCAGTGCGCCTGATTCGTGCAGATGTTCGACGTCGCTCGTTCGCGGCGAATATGCTGCTCGCGGGCTTGAAGGGTCAGGACGTACGCGGTGCGGCCGCTGTTGTCCAGCGTTTTCCCGACTAGGCGTCCCGGGATGCGGCGCAAGTGGGCTTGCGTGGAGGCAATGAAACCCGCGTACGGACCGCCGTACGCCTGCGGCACGCCGAAACTCTGCGCTTCACCCGCGACGATCTGCGCTCCCCATGCCGCGGGCGGGGCGAGCGCCGCCAGCGACAGCGCTTCGGCGACCACGGCAATCGGAACGATTCCGCTGTCCGCGATGCGCGCGAGCGCGTCCGGCGTGAGCGTATCCACGTTGCCGAGAAAGTTAGGTGACTGTAATGCAATGGCGGCATACTGCTCGAGGCCGGCACTCGCGAGCCAATCGAGATCCGTCGTGCCGGCGTTCGTTATCGGAATCTCGTCGATTGCGACGTCGAGTCCGTCGCAATACGTTCGAAGCACGGCGCGATAGTTCGGATGAATTGCCCGCGATACGAGCAGCTTGTGCCGCCCGGTCGCGCCGAGCGCCATGATCGCACCTTCGGCCAGAGCCGTCGCGCCGTCGTAGACCGACGCGTTGGCGATCTCCATGCCGGTCAGCAAACAAATATAGGTCTGCCACTCGTAAATCGCTTGGAGATAGCCTTGCGAGACCTCGGCTTGATACGGCGTGTACGCCGTCAGGAATTCGCCCCGCATCGCCAATGCCGCAATCGCCGGGGGCGCGTAGTGGCGATACGCGCCCCCACCGAGAAACGAGCGGTACTCGACGCCGGTGTTCTTTTCCGCGAATCGATCGAATCGGCGCTGAATCGAATACTCGGCAAGGGCGGGGACGACTTCCAGTTTCGTCTTTAGCGCGATGGCGTCGGGAACGCGCAAGAGGTCGTCGAGCGAGCCGACGCCGATCGCGTCGAGCATTTGGGCGACGTCGCGCTCAGTGTGCGGTGCGTACACGCCTATCGTCCCCGCTCATTCACTGTCGACCGCCTCGTACGAAGGGGCCTGATGCTCGAAATATGCTCGGCCGTACGTCGCGCGTATCGGTTCGAACCTGCGCGGCGCTCGCGTGAAGTCGAAGCAATCGGCGATGCTCGTCGCCCGAACGTCCGAGGTTCCGAGCCGTCCCAGGCGCCAGTTGTCTTCGATGAATCGCAGGATGCTGCCGAACTCATATTGCGTATGGGATACGTATCCTTGGCGCGCGTATGGCGAGACGACGAGCATCGGGACGCGAAAGCCTAAACCTCCCGAGCGGTCGCGAAAAGGCGGCCGCACGTTATCGTAAAAGCCGCCCCAGTCATCCCAGAGGACGACGATCGCGGTGGATTTCCAATACGGGCTCTGCCCGACCGCATTGACCAAATCCGCCACGGCCGACGGTCCCGTCCTGGAGCGATGGCCGGGATGATCGGAGTTTACCGAGTCGGGAACCATCCACGAGACGGCTGGAAGAGTTCCGCCCGAGATATCGGCGAAGATCTTTTTGTTGGAGCGCGTCACGTTGCGTTGCCACTCTGGGCCGTAGCGCACGGCCTTGACGGCATCGAAGGCGTTCCAAATCGCGCCCACGCTGCCTTTGACCGGCGGCGAGTAGTACTTCCAAGACACGCCCTTGGCGTCGAGCAGATCGCGCAGCGTTGCATATCGCAAGCAAGGAAAGGGGCCGCCTTGCGCGATGTATTGCTGCTTGCGCGTCAGGACGGTCGTCACCGTGCCTGTCGGTGCGTCGCATCCCCACGGTGCGGCCGACGGAAAGTCGATGAGGCTTTTCGTCGAGTCGATCGCGGTGCCGCCCGCGATTAAGTCCTGATGAGCCGTAAAGCTGCCGCTGCCTTGCGTCTGAAACATGTGATCGGCAAGCACGTACGCCTTGGCGATATCCCAGTAGGGCGCGATTTGCCGGGGATCGACGTACTGGTAGGGCGCGGTGCCCGCCGGGTGACCGTTGCCGCCGTTCTCCAGGTTGAACCCGTCCATCTTACCGCCGTCGTAATCTCTTAGAAAAGCCGGCCATGAATGACCTAGGTCGTATGGATAGTCCAGATCGCTTTTTTTGAGCTTGACGGTTTTTCCGTTCGACATTTTGCCCTCGGTTGCTCCGTCGGCGCCGGGGAACGTCGCAAAGAGATCGTCGAAGCTGCGATTCTCGTGAATCAGCACGATCACGTGATCGATGTATCGTGTTCCGGCTGGCGCGTCCGTCGCGTCTCCGCGAAACGGCACGCCGGCTCCGTTGGAGGGGCCCGGCGCGCACGACGCAGCCGCGAGATTCAAAGCGATTGCGACGGCCACGCGGCGTGCGACAATCCAAGACATGTCGTGCTTCACTTAGTCGGCGGCGATCTTTTCGTATTCAGCCGGAGGCAGCAGCGCCTGCGCTTCGCTCGGATCGGAAACGCGGATCTTGAGCAGCCAGCCCGCGCCGTACGGTTCGCGGTTTACGGCCGCAGGATCGTTCTCCAGCGCAGCGTTGACCTCGACGATCTCGCCGGATAGCGGCGTAAAGAGATCCGACACGGCTTTGACGGATTCGATCACGCCGACGCTGGAAAACTGCCGGATCGAGCTGCCGACCTTTGGCAGCTCGACATAGACGATGTCGCCGAGTGCATTTTGCGCGTAGTCGGTGATGCCGATCGTTGCGGAGTCTCCGTCGAGCTTCACCCACTCGTGTTCCTTGCTGAAGAGCAGATTTTCCGGCTGCGCCACCTATGAGCCCCTTTCGATAGTCATTGCGCGCGTTTGTAAAATGGCAGCGGTACGACCTTTGCGTCGTGCAGCGTGCCCCGAATCTGAACCGCCACGGCCGTACCAACGGTTGCCGCGTCGCGCTCCAGGAGCGCCGTCGCCACATTCTTGTTCCCAACCGATGGCGCGATCGATCCGCTGCAAATCTGCCCGACCACGCGTCCGTCGAGCGATACGGGGTAGCCCTCGCGCGCCGGCGCGCGGCCTTCCATGACCAGTCCCGCAACGCGCGGATAGTCATCCCGCTCGAGCTGCCGCGCGAGGGCGTGTCTTCCAATGAACTCGGGCTTGTTGAGCTTGAGCGCCCAATTCAAGCCGGCCTGGACGGGAGTTATCATCTCCGTAAGCTCGTGTCCGTACAACGGCATGCCCGCCTCGAGGCGCAGCACGTCGCGCGCTCCTAGCCCGCATGGCTCCAGACCTTCGCCCCGATGCTCCCGCAGCAGAGCGCTCCAGAGCGCGCCGGCGTCTTGGCCGTCAACGAATAGCTCGAACCCATCCTCGCCGGTATATCCCGTCCGCGCGACGAGCGCGGGGATGCCGTCGACGCGGCCTTGTGCGCAGAAGTAGTAGCGCATGGAGGCAAGATCGACGTCGACGTGCGGCTGCAGCATCTCGACCGAGCGCGGACCCTGGATGGCGATCAGCGCGTACCGCCCATGGCGGTTTTCGAGCGCCACGCCGGCTTCGGGCAGATGCGCGTTGAGGTGGTTCCACATTTTATCGGCATTCGAGGCGTTGACGACGAGCAGCCATTCTCGTTCGAGGCGATAGAAAATGGTGTCGTCGTGCGTGCCGCCGCTTTCGTTACAAAAAAGATTGTAGCGAGCTTGCAGCGGCTTCATCGTGCCGACCGCGTTGATCGTGAGCGTGTCGGCCCAACTCGCGACCATGTCGCCGGTCAGCTGGAACTGCCCCATGTGCGAAAGGTCGAACAGCCCGGCCCGGTGGCGCACGGCGTCGTGTTCCTTGAGAATGCCCGCGTACTGCACCGGCATCTCGAAATCCGCGAAGGGGACCATTCGAGCACCGGCGCGCACGTGTTCGTCGTAAAGGGCAGTGCGCTTCACTTTTTCTTAGGTTTTTCTTCCGGGTAGGTGTTGAGGAAATCCAGCGTGGCGTGGGCAATGATCTTCTCGCCGCTGCGAACGTAGACTTCGCCATAAACGATTCGGCGGCCGGCTCGCAACACGCGGGCTTCGGCGATCAGGTCGTGCGGTGGGCCGGCGGGGGCCAGAAAGTTGCACTGCAGGGCTACGGTCGTGGTCTCTTGCTCGCGCCCGAAGATCGAAGCGAGCGCCACGTAGAACACCGTGTCGCACAAACTCACGATGGCCCCGCCGTGTACGGCACCCGTGCCGTTGGTGATTTCCGAGCGATACGGCATTCGCATCACCGCCCGGCCCCGCTCCACTTCCTCGAGTTTGAGGTCCAGGAGGGCGACAAAGTTGCTCTTCTCTTTTTCCCAGGCGTGCGGGGCGTGCGAATAATCGATAGTCATAGTATGCGGTTTTTCGTGTGCCTAAAACGTATCCCCGCCGGCGGCGAGCACTCGGCGCAGGTAAAGCGGCAGCGCGAAGAGCCGCCGATGCGTTACCGAGTCGTAAAAGAAGCTCTTGCCGCGCAAGCCCGCGCAATACGCGTCGATCGCGCTTGGGTCGAGCGTCGCGAGGTCCGTGCGATCGCTGCACGCGAGAAACGCCCATTGCGTGTCGAACGCCGGCACGTGCGTTACAAACGAGGCGACGTGCGCGTAATGCCGGCGCAGCGTCCGCGCCATTTTGCAGTGCAGCGCGCCGTTGTGCACAGCGGCGGTGCTGGCCTGGAGCGCATAGATGCCGCCCTCGACCAGCCGAGACTTGATCAGCGAAAAAACCTCGTCGTTGAATAGCGGATGACTCGGCGAGTCTTCCAACGGCTCGGTGAGATCCGATAAGATGACGCCGTACCGGTCTTCGTTCGACCGCATGAACTGCAGCGCGTCGCCAACGATCACGCGAGCCCGAGCATCGTCGAACGATCCGTCCGACCACTCGCTGAGATACTTCTTTGAAAGCTCGAGCACCATAGCGTCGATGTCGACCATCGTGCACCGGCCGACCTCGGGGCTGCGCAAGACCTCGCGCAGCGTCGCGCCCTCACCCCCGCCCAGAATCAGGACCTCGCGGCGATCGGACGCAGCCGCAAGTGCCGGATGCACGAGCGTTTCGTGATAAATCTTCTCGTCGGCCTGCGAGCTCTGCGTGTCGCCGTCGATAACGAGCATCTTGCCGAAGACCGGCGAACGGACTACCGCGATTTGCTGGAAATCGGAACGCCCCGAAAACAACAGCTCGTCGAGCGCGTGGTGGTGCTGCTCGGCCGGCGAGAACTCTTCGACGTACCATTGCCATTGCTGCGTCTTGGGCATGTGCGGCGTAGATTGGCGCCGCGAAAGCAGAACCCCGCCGTTTCGGCGGGGTTCTTTAGGTTTGGCGAAAACGCTACTTACTGAAAGCAGTTGACCGCGAAATACAGCGGGAGTTTGGAGGGAAGGTCGATCCCCTTGGGGGCGTTGTACTGCTTCAGGGAGACGGTCTTCCCTTTCACCGGGAAGCTGCCGGGGAGCGGTTTCCACACCGGCTTGTTGTGGACGGTCGTGAGCACCGCCTCAGCGCACTCCTTGCCGGGTAGGCCCTTCGTATCGGTGATGTCATATTCGAAGATCGGCTTATTGCTAGCTTTCGGAACGATCGAGTTCTTGCTCTGATTGACGGCAGCGGCGTAGACGAACGTCGTTCCTGCGGCTTTGTACTTGGGAAACGCGCCGCCTTTCCAGTTCGCGATGTCGCCTTTGTCGGTTGCGTCCGCGAGATAGACGGTCGCCGGGGCCTTCAGGCTGTTGGCGCCGATCGATCCGTTTACGGTGATATTTTGATACTTAGCGAGCGCGAAGGTGGCGCCGGTCGGTTTCAGCGTGATCTTCGTGCAAGCGCCCTTTAAGATCCATTGGTACTGCGGAGGGCTCGTTGCGCAGGACGTGGCGAGCGGCGATAGCGCGTCATCCTGCAGCGTCGGATTGAGCGCGCTTGACGGACTGAGCGCACTCTGCGACGGCGGAACGATGCCGCGACCTGCGCAGGCCGCTAGCGCGAACGCGCTCGCCGCGCAAACCGCGGCCGCACGAATCATAGATAAACGCATGGAATTCGTTTGTTACCTCACTCGAGAGAGCAGAAATTATTTCAACTAAAGAATTGGACGGCAGCCCCTGCGAGCCTGCCGAATCGCGCTCTCACAAAGGTGATAATTGCTGATGATGACGGTTAAGTAAGCGAAAGCTACGCACTCAAGACGCGCATGTCGTGATCGCGGCTGAACACGTGCGTGAACTCGCCGTCGCTCTTCTCGATTCCGCGTTTGAGTTCGGTTGCAAGCACGCTCGACGCGCCAAGCGCTTGGGCTGCAAGTTCGCAAGCGAGCCAGGGGTCGGTATGGTCGCCGCAAGTGTAGAAATCCATCGCCGCGTAGCCCTTCTCAGGCCAGGTATGGATCGAAAGGTGCGACTCGGCCAAGATGACCGTCCCCGAAACGCCCTGCGGCTCGAACCGATGAAATGCGCTCTCCATAATGGTAGCGCGCGCCGCTTTGGCAGCCGAGATCATCATTGCGGCGATGCCGTTGATGTCGGAAAGCGACGATGGACGACAGCCCGAAAGCTCGCACACAATGTGCCTGCCGAGTGCCTTCAATTTGTACAGGTCTCCTTGACCCTTGAGGAATCCCACCTCCGGACTTCGTCGGCTGGCGGCTGCCATGCAGCCTCCTCCCCCGACCTATCGACGAGCTCGTGCCGGCGCTTTTGAGCGGTGCGCGGGCGACTCGCCGCTATGGCGCGTAAGGGCGCGCCTCCCGAAAAACCGTGGGTCCGCAGACCCGTCGCCCCCTTCGAAAACCACCTCTTGGCGGAGCGCCGTAGGCGCGCAGTCTTGAGCGTAGTCGAAGGGACCGGCGCCAATCATACCCCCTCACCCCCCCGCTGTAAAGAGGTTTGCGAGGAGTGGCCTCTTGGCAGAGAAAGTGAAGCTCTTACTTTACTATCTTGACTATATGGGGCCTCGGCGGTACGCTCAGTAAGCCATGGCACTTAATCTGCAAGCCCCGGTCGCCCCGGCGGACCTCGTCGAGGACTACCGGCACGGCTTTCACGACCCCGAAAATTACGTTTTTAAGTCGGATAAGGGGCTGACGCCCGAGATCGTCGAGCGAATCAGCGCAATGAAGGACGAGCCCGCCTGGATGCGCGAGTTCCGGCTCAAAGCGTACGCACTCTTCATGGCTAAGCCGATGCCGACGTGGGGCGATACGGCATTGCTGAACGAGATTGACTTTTCCAACATCCATTACTTTGTGAAGTCGACCGATCAAACCGAACGGTCCTGGGACGACGTCCCCGATGACATTAAACGGACGTTCGATCGGCTGGGGATTCCCGAGGCCGAGCGCAAATTTCTTTCCGGCGTCTCCGCGCAATACGAGTCGGAAGTCGTCTACCACAATACGACCAAGGCGCTCGACGAGCAGGGCGTCCTGTTCTGCGACATGGACACGGCCGTCAAAAAATATCCCGAGATCGTTCGCAAGTATTTTGCAACGATTATTCCACCAGGCGACAACAAGTTCGCCGCGTTGAATTCGGCGGTGTGGTCGGGCGGATCGTTCATCTACGTGCCGCCGGGCATTACGGTCGCGATGCCGCTGCAGGCCTATTTCCGGATCAATGCCGAGAACATGGGCCAGTTCGAGCGTACGCTGATTATCGCCGATAAGGGCGCGAAGGTCCATTACATCGAGGGCTGCACCGCGCCGAAGTTTTCCACGTCGTCGCTGCATTCGGCGGTCGTCGAGCTGATCGCGCTAGACGGCGCGTCGATTCGCTACACAACGATTCAGAACTGGTACCGCAATATTTTCAACCTCGTGACCAAACGCGCCGTCGCGCACGCGAATGCGACGATTGAGTGGGTCGACGGCAACATCGGGTCGCGGTTGACGATGAAGTATCCGTCGATCTATCTGATGGGCGAGGGCGCGCGCGGCGAGGTTCTATCCATGGCGTTCGCCGGCGAGGGCCAGCATCAGGATGCCGGCGCAAAAGTCATTCACGTCGCACCGCGCACGACGTCCGTCGTGACCAACAAGAGCGTCAGCGCTCACGGCGGGAAGACGACGTATCGCGGCTTGGTCGAAGTGCATGCCGGCGCCGTCGGCGCGAAGACTCGCGTGCGCTGCGACGCGCTGATCATGGACGAGGAGTCGTCGAGCGACACCAAACCGACGATGAAGATCCACGAGCAGCGCTCGACGGTCGAGCACGAAGCCAGCGTCAGCAAAATCGGCGAAGAGCAGCTCTTTTACGCGATGAGCCGCGGGCTTTCGGAAGCCGACGCAACCGCGATGATCGTCAACGGCTTCTTCGATTTCTTCGTCAAGGAGCTTCCGATGGAATACGCGGTCGAGCTCAATCGCCTGGTCAAGATGGAGATGGAAGGCGCCGTCGGCTAAGCGCCACCGGGATGCCCCGCGGCTCGTGACGTAGAACGGGCTCGCAATGGCCAGACACCACGTTGCAAAGCTTTCGGAGATTGCGCCGGGAACGACTCGGCGCGTCGTCTTAAATTCCGTCGAAATCCTGCTGTGCAACGTCGACGGCAAGATCTACGCCATCGAAGACGTCTGCACGCACGACGGAGGCCCGCTCGACCAAGGAACGCTCGAGGGCGAGTGCGTCGTGTGCCCGCGCCACGGCGCGACCTTTGACGTTCGGACCGGCGACGCGCTGACGCTGCCCGCAGTAATCCCACTGATGACGTTCGACGTGACGGTGCAGGGCGACGACGTTTTCGTCGACGTGTAGGCGCCAGTCGTGAAGGTGTTCGCCCGGCTAATCGCCGTGGTGCTCGGCATCGTCGCGCTGCTCGCTCTGGGATTCGCGGCAAACGTCGACCTCGGAATGCGCGCGCACGCCCGAGAGACCGGCACGATCTCCGGGTTGCGCTTGCGGGCACCGGTTGCCATTCTCCGGGACGACCGCGGCGTTCCACACGTCCTCGCGCGTAACGAACACGATATGTTTTTCGCGCAAGGATACGTCGAAGGTTCCGATCGCCTCTTTCAGATGGATCTGCTGCGACGATTCATCCTTGGCGAGCTCGCCGAGATCTACGGCGGGCGGGCCCTCGCGACGGACGAAACGGAGCGCGCGGTGCCGGTGCGCGCAATGGTGCAGGCGCAATGGCAACGGCTCGACGTGCGTTCGCGAGAGATCCTGGGTGCGTTCAGCGACGGCGTCAATGCGGCCATGGAACGGGAACCGCTGCCGGTAGAGTTTCGTATCCTGGCCTATCGGCCGGCACCCTGGACACCTCGAGATTCGCTGGCCGTGGCGATGGTGACCGTGCTCGACCTCATCGACGACTGGAACGCAATCGCGCGACGCGATGCCGCCTATCGCCGAGGGGGCCTCGCCCTGCTCGACGCGCGTTTCCCGTTTACGGACCCTTGCTACGACGCACCCGTCACGGATGGACTCGCAAAAATCGCGCCCGGCCCAAAATGCGTGCGCCACGCCGCCACGCTGGAGCGCGAACTTTCCGATCAGCGCGTACCGATCGGAAGCAACGAGTGGGCTGCCGGCGCCAACCGCAGCCTGCATCGTCGCCCACTCTTAGCCAACGATCCGCACCTCGCGCTGCAAATGCCGGGCGTGTGGTATTTGCTGGACTTACGCGCCCCCGGTTATCACGTTGCCGGGGCGACGTTGCCGGGCTGCCCGGCGATCGTGCTCGGCCATAACGAGCGCGTCGCGTGGGGCGCAACCGACGGTACCGTCACGTCGCTTTCGGCCTTCTTGCCGCCGCAGCGCCTCGACCCGAGCGATTGGCAAAGCGAACGCTTTTCGGTGCGACTCGGGCGCGGCGCAACGAAAAAGTATTATCGTACACCGAGCGAATTCGGCACGTGGACGACGGACGGCCGCCTCGTGCTCGTGCGCTGGAGTGCGTACGACGAACCGGTTTCGGCGGCTCAGACTTTCATCGATCTCGGCCGCGCCGCGTCGATCGAAGCGGCGACCGCAACGCTTTCGAGATTCCCCGGCCCAACGCAGAACTTCGTTTTGGCCGATACGAGCGGGCGCGCCGCCTATCTGCTGGCGGGGCAAATTCCAAACGACCCGGTGCGCGGGCGCTGGCTGCATCCCGCAACGGACCTGACGCGCCGATATCCTTTGCTGCGATTCGAGCAGCTTCCGAAGGTCGCACCCTCGCGCGATGCCGTCGTGTGGACGGCGAACAACAAGATGTATGGGCGCACGTACGCGCTGCAATTGAGTCCGCAGTTCGCCCCGCCGTATCGCGCCTATCGCATCGCGCAGCTGCTTCTGGCCCGGCGCACGTACGACGTCGAGTATTTCACGGCGATGCAGATGGACGCGCTTTCACTAGCCGAACGCGAGCTCGCCGGCGACCTCGCGCCGAAGATGCGCGCGCGGGATGCGTCGCTTGCCGGTCAGCTGGCAGCCTGGAACGGTGAAATGGGCGGCGATTCGACGATAGCGACGGTCGTTGAAGGCCTGCGCGTAGCGCTGACGGATCGGCACGTCGGTCGCATGCCGACGCTGCTCGGCGACGGACGCGTCACGCCGGAAGCGCTGCGCACGATCGCCGTGCCGTCGCCCCAGCCTTGGCGAATCGCCGGTGCCGTGCCGGTGTTTCACCCACTCTCGTCACTCGGCATCGGCTTCCTCGACGGCGTTACGCTCGCAGGATACGGCGACGCGCTGACGCTGCACGTGCAATATCCGGGATATTCGCAAAGTTTTCGCGCGGTGTGGGACGTCGGCAACTGGGATGCCGGCGGCATCACGCTGCCGCAAGGAGAATCCGGCGAACCCGGTTCGGGGCATTACACGGACGAGGCCACGGCCTGGATGCAAGGACGCTTGTGGCCGCTTCCCTTTAGCGATGCCGCGGTGCAGAGTACCGCCGCGCAGCGTGAAACGCTCTCTCCGTAACGTTCGGTATCCGGTTACGTAACCGCGATGGCGATCGTGACGCATCGGGCACGCACCGCGGCCGACTTCGAAGCTTTGTGGGTTCTATTGAGCGAATATGAGGCGAGTTTGCCGCCCGACCTTCGGCACGGGAGCGTACCAAATTCAACCGCGCTGAAAAGCATCTACGCTAAGCGAAGCGCGGCCTTCGTGGCCGCGGCCGAAGGCCGAGTCATCGGTTGCGTCGCCGTGGCGGAACTCGACGCCGGCACGGCGGTGATGATGCGGCTGTTTGTCAGGCCGGCAAACCGTGGGATGGGCGCGGCTCGCGTCCTCGTCAACGCGGCCATGCGGTTTGCGCGCCGGAGCCGCTACGGCCGCGTGGTGCTGGACACCGACAAGGAGCGGTTGCGCGCGGCATACTGCTTGTATCGATCGCTTGGCTTTACCGAGTGCGAGCCCTATGCAGGCGTCGATTATACGTGTCCGACGTTCATGGAACGCAGCGTGCGTCTTGTTTAGCCGACGATCGGATTTGAACCGATAACCTATCGCTTACGAAGCGATTGCTCTACCGTTGAGCTACGTCGGCCGGGCCGGCCGTCCTTCCACGGCGCCGGTCGCGCCCCTTCCCCAAATGCAGCCGTCGCCCGGCGCCTTTTGAGCGCTCTTTGATAGCGCGCCGCACGCTTTCGCGGGATGATGTTCGATACCATGAAAAGCATTCTACTGCTTGGCCTGCTCGTGGCGTTCTCCGCGCCGGCCTGCGCGCTCGCCGACCAAGACGCTACCTACCACGGTCCGCTCAACGCGTCGGAGAAGGCGTTCGTCACGTCGATGGCCGCCGATCTCATGGCTCGCTTTCCCACGGCAAGCGATGCGGAAAAGGCCGGCTACGTCCGCTACACTACGGAGGACGAGACGGGCGCGATCAGCTACGCAAACTTCCAGTGGCAATCCGGCGACGTTCGCCATCCAAGCCAGCTCTGGTACGACAAAAACGGCCTGCTCCTCGGCGCGGATTACTCGGTGTTGGTGAGCACGACTTCGTCGCGGCCGCAGTTGTGGGGCGTCAATGCGGGCCGGTGGGTCGAGTTCGACGGCCACATTCACTGGGTGACGCGGGACGCGGCGACCGGGAAGCTGACCTACGATAACTGGGCGTTGGAGAAAGCGTTTGTCGCCGCCGGCGGCAACCTGCAGCGTCCCAGCGCGACGACTCTGGTGGCCATGAAGAAAGTTAGCAACGCCGATCAAGTCGCGACGATCTTTCACTTTCCCACGATCTGGGACTTGATCGTTTGGGTCAAGCCGAATCCGAACGGTGCGTTTGCCGATAAGAATCCGACGGTAACGCCCTAGGAGCTCTGCATTCTACGCGGGGTCGGCGTCGTGGAAGGTGCCGCGTTTGGCGCCCTCGTCCAGCTCGAGGTCGTCGAGGAAATAGTAGACGATCTTACGGTCGTCAAAGCCGATCTTGGCTAGCGAACGTCCGCCGATTTCAACGACCTCGTGCACGTGACCGGTGCGTCCGGCATACGTATAGTTGATAGCGGTATAGTTGGGATCGTCCGGTTTTGGGTGTGGCGTTGCCTTGACCCCGCGCAACGCCGTTCGGTGCTTATGCATGACGGCGAGGTTCGCCGCCTCCGTTTGCGAAGCATCGCTGCATGATCCTTGAATATCGAGGCAAGCGGCCGAGGATCGCGCGGTCCGCATTCGTCGCTCCGAACGCCGTGCTGATCGGCGACGTCGAGGTCGGCCCGGAGTCCAGCATCTGGTTCGGCGCGGTTCTCCGAGGCGACAACGGACCTATTAGGGTCGGTGCGCGCACGTCGGTTCAGGATAACGCCGTCGTGCACGTTAGCGAACGCGGGGGGACCTTCATCGGCGATGACGTGACCATCGGCCACTGCGCGGTGATGGAGGACTGCACGATCGAGCGCCACGCTTTGATTGGAAGCAACGCGACGCTGCTCAACGGATGCACCATCGGCGAGGGGTCCTTGATCGCGGCGGGCAGCGTGGTCGGTGAGAAAGCCTCGATTCCAGCCAGAGTCGTTGCGGCCGGGGCGCCGGCCAAGGTAAAAAAACCGCTCGAAGGGGAGGCGGCGGCCTGGATCGACGTATCGTCCGAGGTGTACGTCGAGCTCTCGCGATCGTACCTCGCGCAAGGCATCGGCATTCCTACGCCGGATGAATCGCCGTCCAGATCAGGACCCCGTTGAGCGTGAGGATTATCGCCGTTGCGGCGGCGGCGAGAACGGTGACCCAGCGGCGATTGACCATCGAGCCCATGATGTTCGTGCGCGCCGTGAGCGCGACGAGCGCGATCACGGGCACCGGCAGGACAAAGCTCAAAACGACTTGACTGACGATTAACGTCTGCGTCACGTTGAGCCCTATGCTCACGACCGCGATCGCGGGCAGCATCGTTACCACGCGGCGAACCCAAAGCGGTACCGTGAATCCCACGAAGCTCTGCATGATGACTTGCCCCGCCATCGTGCCGACGACCGAGCTCGAAATTCCAGACGCCATCAGCGAGATGAGGAACACCAGCGCCGCCAAATTCCCAAGCAGGGGCGTCAGCGTTCGGTAAGCGGTCGCGATGTCGGCCACGTTTGAGTGTCCGCTCGCGTGAAATACGGCTGCGGACATGTACATCATCGCGAGATTCACGAGCCCGGCGATCGTCAAGGCGATGATGACGTCCACGTAGGAGAAGCCCACGATTCGCCGCAGGTGGCTCTTCGATACGGGCACGATCCGGTCTTGGGTGAGCGCTGAATGGAGGTAGATCGCGTGCGGCATCACCGTCGCACCCACGATGCCCACGGCGAGCAAAACGCTCGAAGAGCCGCCCAGCCACGGCACGAATGAATGATAGAGTACCTGGCTCCAGTTAGGTTTCGAGAGCAGGGTTTCGACCACGTAGCATACGGCGATTACCCCGACGAGCGAGCCGATCACGGTTTCCATGGTGCGAAACCCGAACCGATGCAGCGCGAGAATCGCATAGGTGATGATTCCGGTGATGATGGCGCCCACGAGCATCGGAATGTGGAAAAGCAGGTAGAGCCCGATGATGACGCCGAGAAACTCCGCAAGGTCCGTCGCCATCGCACCAAACTCGCTGACCACCCACATCGCAAGGGCCACCGGTTTGGGCGTCTGCTCGCGCGAGAGCTCTGCCAGATTTTTTCCGGTCGCGATCCCCAGCTTGGCGGATAAGCCTTGAAAGAGCATCGCCATCAGATTTGCAAGGACGACGATCCAAAGGAGTCGATAGCCGAAGGCCGCGCCTCCCTGAATGTTGGTGGCGAAGTTGCCAGGGTCCACATAGGCGACGGACGCTACGAACGCCGGGCCCGTAAACGGCAGCAGCGCGCGCAGTCCCCGGCGATTCCCGGCCAGCGCGTCGTGCGCGGCGGCAACCACGCGCGCGCTCTGTGCCCCTACGCCGTAGCTACGTTGCAATGCGCACCAATGCCGCGTGACCGCGACGTAACGCGATGGTGCGTCTGCCGTGACGCACCGTTACGCTGCCGCGTTCGCTCCGCTCTACGCGAATCGACAGGCCGGGCAATATGCCCGCCGCCGCAAAAGCCGCGACGGCTTCATCGTCTCGGTCGTCGAGGCTCACGACGCGAGCCCGCGTTCCCACCGCTAAGCTAGCCAACGTCGAAAGCGGTTTTGTGCCCCGAACCTTGTCGTCATATGGAATTGGGTGTCCGTGCGGATCGGATTGCGGGCGTCCCAGTAGGGTCGCGATTCGCAACGCGACGTCATCGGAGACGACGTGCTCGATGCGTTCCGCTTCGGCGTGCACGCGCTCCAGCGGCACGCGCAAGGCGCCGTGTAGAAACGTTTCGAGGATTCGATGGCGCCTAACCATCGCGATGGCGAGCTTGCATCCTTGCCGGGTCAGGCGCAGGGGCACCGCGTTTGTTTCGAGCAAGCCGTCGCGCTCGAGAAGGCGCCTCGCCTTGCTGACCGACACTCGGCTGACCTTGAGATAGCGCGCCAAAGCAGCGGCCCGCACCGGTTCCCCGGCTCCCAGCTGGTAGATCGCCTTTACGTAATCTTCTCTAGCGCGCGCGTGCGAGCGATCGGATCCCACCATCAAGAGGTCGCGCTTACTTTCGTTAGCCATGGGTAACGCTAACCATGGTTAACGGTTTGGCGGTTAAGCTTTAGCGCCCCTCCAAGCCATCGGCGCGGGGCGAGTTCTTAGGGAGTCGGGAAGTGTGAATCGTCTCCGTAGGGCAGAAACAGCGTGTACTCGCGCTGGAAGCGCAGTTTGACCGCGCCGGTGGGCCCGTTGCGATGCTTGGCGATGATGAACTCGGTCAGGTCCGGCTCGGGAGTCTCCGGGTTGTAATAGCCGTCGCGATAGAGAAACGCGACGACGTCGGATTCTTGCTCGATCGACCCAGAGTCCCTAAGGTCGGAAAGCAGCGGGCGTTTGTCGCCGGCACGGGATTCGACGCCGCGGTTTAGCTGCGCCAGCGCGACGATGGGCACCCCGAGGTCCTTGGCGGTGATCTTCAGCGATCGGCAGATTTCCGAGAGCTCTTCGTTTCGGTTGGCGCCGCGCGCGAGCACGCCCGGGCGCATGAGCTGCAGATAGTCGATGAATATCGCGGCTAGTCCGACCGTGGACTTCAATCGCCGGCAGCGGCTGCGGACGTCGCTCACCGTCAACGCTCCCATGTCGTCGAGGTAGATGGGAAGGTCGTTGAGCGCGCCCATCGCTTGCGACATACCTTCCCACTGGTGAGGCTGGATGTTGCCGCGCCGCATGTGGTTCATCGAAATGCGGGCTTCCGAACAGATCATGCGCTGGATCAGCTCGCTGTTTGACATTTCGAGCGAGAAGAATGCGATGGGAGCGTTCTCTTCGCGGGCTGCCGCAACGGCCATGTTCAGCGCAAAGGAGCTCTTCCCCATGCCTGGCCGAGCGGCGATGATCACGAAATTCCCTGGCTGAAAACCGGTGGTCATTTCGTCGATATCGCGGAAACCGGAAGTAAGCCCCGTTCGATCGCCACGCATGTGGTAGAGACGGTCGATGTGGTCGAACGCATCTTTCATCAATCGGCTGACCGGCATAAAATCCGTGATGCCGCGGCGCTCGCCGATCGTGTACACGAGCTGCTCGGAGCGGTCGAGCGCTTCGGGCACGTCTTCTTCGCCTTCGAAGCCGAGCTGCGTGATCTGCGTTCCCGCGTGAATCAGCGAGCGCAGCACGGATTTCTCTCGGACGATTGTGGCATAATAGCGCGCCGAGCCGGCGCTCTGCACGGTGTCCATCAACGCGCTGATGTATGACAGGCCTCCGACACGCTCCAGAGCTCCGCGCCGCCGCAGCTCTTCGCCGACGGTGATCTTATCGAGCGGCTCGCCGCGCTCGTAGAGCTCGAAAAGCACGGCAAAGATCGTTTCGTGGACGTGGGCGTAGAAATCGCTCGGGCGAACGATCTCTCCCACGGCCGCAAAGATCTCGCGATCTACGAGAACGGAGCCGATCACCGCCATCTCGGCTTCGAGATTGCTGGGCGGGATACGATCGATCGACGTCGGTATTGGTTGTGCGGTCATCGACGAGCCGCTGTCCGGCGCCGCGTCGGTGAACGCCTTGTGAGCGGCTTGTGCATAGCGACGAATTTATGAGGACAGTGTGCCAGACGTGGTGGCACACTCGAATGGCGGATTAGCGGCGGCGCCGGCCCTTCGGCAAGTCTCGAAGCACCTGTTCGACGCTCCCGACCGCGACGACGTCCAGCCCGGCCAGGGCCGCGTCGATCTCGCGCAGGTTTTCTTTGGGAACCAGCACTCGCCGCATGCCGGCTTGGCGCGCGGCGTACAGTTTCTCGACGATCCCGCCGACGGCGCGCACTTTACCTTGAATCGACAGCTCGCCGGTCATCGCAATGTCTTGCGGAAGCGGCGTTTTCGTGACGGCCGAGTACAGCGCGAGAAAGATTGCGAGCCCCGCCGACGGACCATCGATGTTCCCGCCGCCTACGACGTTGATGTGCAGGTCGAAGTCGGCGATGTCGAACCCCGTCACGGTTCGCAGCACGCTCGTGGCGTTGAACACCGAGTCCTTGGCCATCGAGCCGGCCGTATCGTTGAAGCGGATCGTTCCCTTGCCTTGCTGCGACGCGGGAAAAGCTACCGCTTCGATTTCGATGATGCTGCCCAAATGGTGCAGCACGCCGAGGCCGAAGCTTTTGCCGATCTCGCGCGTTGCGCGCCCCTTCACCAGCGTGTGGCGAACCAGACGGCTCGCGCGTATGACGGCGTGCACGTCGTCCTCGTTGATCGAGGGGCTCTTGGCTTCCGCGCGGCGCCCGGGGTGCAGCCGGTACAGCGCCTGGCCGTAGGCGTCGGCGACGATCTGCACAGCCTTTCTTCCCTCGATCGTGTAGGATGCGACGAGTTGTGCGACGCCGCGCGCCGCTTTTGCCCCAAGTCGCTTGATCGCGCCTGCAACGATGGAAAGAACCTGATGCTGCGTGAGCGGCGCAAAGAAAATCTCCGCGCACCGCGAGCGTATCGCCGGATCGATGTCGTCCGGCTCGCGGGTCGTGGCGCCGATCAAAATGAAATCGGCCGGCGCTCCCTCTCGAAAGAGCCGCTTGACGTACTCGGGAACGTTCGGCGCACTCTCGTCGTAGTACGAGGATTCGAAGGTCACGCGCTTATCTTCCAACACTTTGAGCAGCCGTAACTGAAGCGCGCTGTCCATCTCGCCGATCTCGTCGATGAAAAGCACGCCGCCGTGGGCTCGAGTCACCAAGCCGAGCTTTGGTTCGGGCACGCCGGCGTCGGCGAACTCCCTGCGGCTACCCTGATAGATGGGATCGTGCACGCTGCCCAGCAGCGGGTTGATCGTTTCGCGCGGATCCCATCGGAGCGTCGTTCCGCTCGCCTCGACGAAGGGAGCGTCTTTTGCAAACGGCGTGTACGGCCGGGACTTCGCGACCTCCAAAACGAGACGCGCGACAGTGGTCTTCCCGACGCCCGGCGGCCCGTAGAGGATCGTGTGCTGCGGATAGGGCGAGCTGATCTTGGCCAGCAGGGCGCGGATCGCCGCCTCCTGCCCGACGACGTCGCGCAGCGCCTGCGGGCGCAGCTGCTGGAGCGCGGAGGCCGCTAAGCTGCGCTGCGAAAGCGCTTCGAGCTCCTCGAGCTTTGCTTGGGACGAAGGCGTTTCCGGGCCGCCGCTCTCGCGCAGCGCTTCCAGCTTGAGATCCTTCACGTACTCTTGATGGCGCTCGGCCATCTTCTCGTTGACTCGCCGTTCGATCGAGTCCTCGGCGTGGCGCTGAGCGATCACGTCGGCCATCGCCTCCTCGATCTCGGCGAGCGCCTTGCGCTGCTGCGCGCGCGTGGTGGCGCGTTCCAGCGTAGGATCTTCAAAAACGAGGCGCTGTAAGCCGCAGAGCCGGTCGGGCAGGTTTTGCGAACGCATCATTTTCAGTGCGTTGACCTTTCCGGCGCGCAGCACGACCTTGTCCTGACCGATGACCGACGAGAGCATTTCGTAGAGGGCGCTCACGTATCGGCTCAGCTCGTCTTCGACGCCGAACTTGCGTCGAAAACGCGCCGCGTAGACCTGCTGCATCGTAGGAAGTCCTGGGTTAGGCGGGCACGACGTCCACGACGGCTCTCGCGACGACGCTGTGGTGCAGCTTAATCTCCACCGGGTAGGACCCCAGCGCCTTGATCTGCCGGTTGAGCTCGATCTTATGCTTGTCGATCTCGACCGAGAGCGCACCGGCGATTGCCGCCGCGACGTCGGCGTTCGTGACGGCGCCGAACAGCTTGCCGTTGCCGCCGGCCTTCGCTTTCACGGCGAGCTTCGCCGACTCCAGTCGCGAAGCGAGCTCCTGGGCCTCGGCCAGCTCTAGCGACCGCCGCCGTTCGTGGGCCTTCTTCTGCGCGTCGTGCTGCGCCAGGGCGCCTCGGTCGGCCTCGCCAGCCAACTTGCGCGGCAACAAGAAGTTGCGCGCGTATCCGTCTGCCACGTCGACGATGTCGCCGCGTTTACCGAGCGCCGTAACGTCGTGTAAGAGAATCAGTCGCACGAACGGCTTACTCCGAGCCGAATGGCAGGAAAGCGATCAGGCGGGCGCGCTTGACCGCCGTCGTCAGCATCCGCTGGTGTTTGGCGCAGTTGCCCGAAATCCGGCGAGGAACGATCTTGCCCCGCTCGGACACGTACCTCTTGAGCCGGGGTACGTCGCGGTAGCTGACCGCGATGGCGCGTTCCGTGCAAAAACTGCATGGCTTGCGCTTGGTGCGCCGCTCCTTGAGGGCGCGCTTGATCTTGATCTTGGCAGGCATGGAAATCCTCTCGACTAGGTGGTTGGCGGTTTTAGCCCAGGGTAGAGGGCCGAAACCCTAGCCAGGTGGTGCGACAGGTTCGCCCCACCACCGCCCTCGACTACGCTCGCTTGCTCGCTTCGTTGCGGGTGACAAGGGTCGCGGCCGGGGACGGGTTTGGAACGTATGTTCGGTGAAGGCCGGGCGCGCCCTGCCCCCTCGATGACGAGTGGCCCGCAATGGTGTATACTGCTTGGGTTACCAGGTTTCGAAGTCCGCAAGGTTCCAAAACACTGAGCGAGTCGGATCCGGAGAACAAACTAACTCAAATCTAGGAGATTCGCTCGTTTCATGTATACAGACGAAATGCTCACCTGCGTTGACTGCGGACAGCAGTTCCCCTTCACTTCAGGAGAGCAAGAGTTTTTCGCAATGAAGGGCTTTACCAACAAGCCCAGCCGCTGCACGGACTGTCGCGCGGCGCGCAAAGCCGGACGCTCACCGAATGGCGGCGGCGGAAGCCGCGCCGGCAACCGCGAGATGTTCAAAGCCACCTGCAGCCAATGCGGCGGTGTGGCGGAAGTCCCGTTTCAGCCGCGCGGAGATAAGCCGGTTTACTGCCGCGACTGCTTCGCTACGCGTCGCTCTTCATACCGATAAGCGATCGCGCGAAAGCGTCAAGAGCCTGCCGAACCGGCAGGCTCTTTTCATTTGTCGTACAACTCCGCATTAGCGATGGATAAAGTGGCAAGATACGGCACCGGCGTTGGACTCGCGGTGATTCACGTCGGAGCGTTGGCGGCCTTTTTGCCCGCCCTGTTTCATTTCTCCGACATCGTCGTGATGGCAGTTGCTTCGTATCTGACCGGCGCGCTGGGGATTACGCTGTGTTACCACCGCGTTCTCACGCATCGCAGCCTTCGGTTGCGAAAACCGGTCGAATATCTCTTCGCCCTGTTCGGCACCCTTGCGCTCCAAGGCGACCCGATTCGCTGGGTCGCCGTGCATCGAAAGCATCACGCGCACGCCGACCACCAGGGAGATCCGCACGACATTCGGATGGGTTTCAAGTGGGCTCACGTGGACTGGCTGTATCGCCATAACGTCGCGTTGCCGTCGGCCGAAGAAGTCGAGCGATACGCGCCCGATCTTTACGCCGACCCATTCTACCGCGCGCTCCAGTATCTCGGCGCACCGCTTCAGTTGGTGTTGGCGGCGGTGCTGTTCTTTTTCGGCGGTTGGGCCTGGCTCGTGTGGGGCGTTTTCGTCAGGCTCGTCGTCAGCTACCATTCGACCTGGCTCGTCAACAGCGCGGCGCACATGCTGGGCTATCGCACCTACCGCACCGGCGATCAGTCGACGAACTGCTGGTGGGTGGCGCTGATTTCGTTCGGGGAAGGCTGGCACAATAACCATCACGCCTTTCCGTTCTCGGCGCGTCACGGCTTGCGCTGGTTCGAGATCGACATGACCTGGTGGCACGTCAGGCTGTTGGCCTTTCTGCGGCTGGCCGACCACATTCGGATTCCGAGCGCCCTGATGCGGCGCAAGCTCGCCTACGCGGCCGTCGCTCCGTTCAAAGTCCGGGCCGACTGTTCGAGCCCCGGGGCATAGGTGGAGCCCCCAACGGGAATACGCTATACTACAGTGGCACATCACCGGGAGAGTACTGTATGAAACAATCTCGCCAGCGTTGGGAGCGGCCCGATTTCCAAGAGCACCCGCTTGGCGCCGAGGTTACGGCTTACCTGACGTCGTCGATACGCACACCGAAACCCTAGCCGCCCGACTCCGCGCCGTCGGTGAGGCGCGTTACCACGACAAGCATCCGTTCCATCAGCGGCTCATATCCGGCACGCTCGACCGCGCCGCGGTGCAGGCGTGGGTTTCAAATCGCTATTACTATCAGAAGCAAATTCCGGCAAAGGACGCCGCGATTTTAGCGAACCTGCCGTCGGCCGACCATCGCCGGGTATGGATGACGCGCATCGTCGATCACGACGGCACCGGGAGCGGCGAAGCCGGCGGCACGACCGCATGGCTGGCGCTCGCTAGAGCAGTCGGCCTCGACGAAGCCGAGGTGCGTTCCGAGCGAGCCGTCGCACCGGGCACGCGGTTTGCGGTGGACGCGTACGTCACGTTCGCTCGCACCAAACCGTGGATCGAAGCCGTAGCCTCGTCGCTCACCGAGCTCTTTGGGCCTCCCGTCATGGAGCGGCGTATCGCGGCAATCGTCGAGAAATACCCGTGGATCGATCCCGCCGGCTTGGCGTATTTCGAAAAGCGAATTCCGCTGGCCAAGCGGGACGCCGGTTACGCATTGGCATGGGTGATGCAAGAAGCCACGACGCCCGAGATCGAACAGCGGTGCGTCGACGCGCTCGCCTTCAAGTGCGATGTTCTCTGGTCCATTCTGGACGCCACGGCGTTGGCATGTAAGGTTTTCAAATGAACGCGCAAGCTCGACCGAACTTGGGCAAAGGCGTGCGGCTGCGCCGGGTCGGAGACGGCACGATGATTCTCCTCGTTCCCGAAGGCGCGCTGGTTCTGAATCCTCCCGCCGCGGCGGCGTTGGAGCTCGTTGACGGCAAGCGCAGCCTGGCGCAGCTCGTCGATGCCATCGTGGAGCGATTCGAGGTAACGCCGGAGTGCGCGGCGGCCGATCTGCGCGAACTGTTCGAGCGTTTGGAGGCGAGAGGTTTCATCACCCTTGCGCGGAGCTTATGCTGAACGCTCCGTCCTTCGCCGAAGGACGCCCGCTGTCGATGCTTTGCGAGTTGACCTACCGTTGCAATCTGCAATGCCCCTATTGCTATAACCCACTGGCGCTTCGGGAATACCGCGACGAACTCTCGACGGATCAGTGGTGCTCCGCCTTGCGGCAAGCTGCCGATTTAGGCGTCGTTCAAGCGCACTTCTCCGGCGGCGAACCCACGCTGCGCGCGGATCTTGCGCAGATCGTCCAATCCGCATCGCGCGCGGGCCTGTACACCAACTTGATCACGCAGGGAACGTTCCTGGACGACGCACTGCTCGACGCTCTGCTCGCGAGCGGCCTGGATCACATTCAAATCAGCATTCAGGCGCCGGAGGCCGAGCTGGCGGACCGGATCGCGGGCGCGACCGTGCACGCCCGCAAGCTCGAAGCGCTGCAGCGCGTCCTCCCGCGCGACGTCGCGCTGACCCTCAACTGCGTCCTGCACCGGTTGAACCACGCTGCGATCGGCAACGTCATCGCCTTTGCGGAGGAACTCGGCGTGACTCGCTTGGAGCTCGCCAACGTTCAGTTTTACGGCTGGGCGTATCGCAATCGCCTGGCTCTGATGCCGACCCGCCTGCAAGTCGACACCGGCGAAGCGCTCGTTGCGGCCGCTCGCGAGCGTTTACGCGGAAAAATGGAGATCGTTTACGTGCCGCCGGATTACTTCGACGATTTTCCGAAGCCGTGCATGAATGGATGGGGACGGCAGTTCATGACGATCGCGCCGAACGGGTACGTCTTGCCGTGTCCCGCGGCCGCCGCGATTTCGCAGCTAAGCTTCGAAAACGTCCGAGAGCGCCGGCTGGAGGAAATCTGGCGCGATTCGGACTCGTTCCGGCGGTATCGCGGGACCGGTTGGATGCCGGAGCCGTGCCGCTCCTGCGATCGGCGCGAAATCGACTGGGGCGGCTGCCGCTGTCAAGCCTTCCTTCTCACCGGAGATGCCGGCGCTACCGATCCGGCCTGCTCGTTGAGCGCCGATCATTCACTCGTCGTCGCGCTGCGCGACGCGCCCGCGGAAGGCGCACTGGTCGCTCGCCGCGCGTGATCGTGCGCGTCCTTGGGTCCGCCGCGGGCGGCGGCGTTCCTCAATGGAACTGCGCGTGCACGAACTGCGCGGACGCACGCGCGGGGCGGCAGCCGCGACGCACGCAGTCCAGCCTCGCCGTTAGCGCCGATGGTGCGCGTTGGCTCCTATTGAACTGTTCGCCCGACGTCGGTGCGCAAATCGAATCCTTTGCCGCGCTGCAGCCCGTGCAACGTCGCGGCACGCCGATTGCCGGCATGCTCTTTACCGATGCGAACGTCGATCATCTCGGCGGATTGTCGGTGCTGCGCCAGCATGGCGATCGCGGATTTCTCTTGAGGTCGAGCGCCGCGGTTCGAGCGATCGCGCTAGCGCAGCCGCCCTTCGCGCCGTTCGCGCGCGCACCGCACCGGTGGGTGGAGATACCGCTCGATGCGGCCTGTGCCGCGCAAGACGATGAAGATCTCGTCGGCAACCAGCTGAGCGTTCGGGCCATTGCCGTGGCGGGCACGACCCCGGGCTACGATGGTCGCCGCGGCGTGGCCGGAGCGGTCGTGGCGTACGAGATTTCCGAGCGCGGGCAAGATGCGCGTTTGCTCTTCGCGCCGGTTTTCGCGGAGGTCGATGCCCGGCTCGAGCGGGCCATCGACGCGGCGCGCGTCGCTTTTCTGGATGGATCGTTTTACAGCGATGACGAACTCATCGTTCAAAACCTGGCGCGCAAGCGCGCGCACGCGCTCGGCCATCAGCCGGTCGGGGGATCTGCTGGAACCCTAGCGCAGCTCCGGGACGTGCGGACGCGGCTCGTCTTCACGCATCTCAATAATTCCAATCCAATGTTGGACGAACGCTCGCGCGAGTACGCCCAGGTACGCGATTTCGGGGCCGACGTCGCCCACGACGGAATGGAGCTGACGCTCTAAGCAAGGAAACGGGACCGTTCGGTCATTCTCCGAAACCTACCGACTCGGCACCCTGAAGATTCCTGAAGAGGTTGGCGACGCTGCGATTTTTCTTGGACGATCACAACAACGTGCCTGATGTCAGCTCGGACCCATCGAGCAAAACCGGCGTTTGCAATGGAGCGCATGCCGATCGGCTCTTTGCTCGAGTTAGCGCCTGGCGCCAGCCAGGTCAGCCGCGGCGCGTAAGCGTTCCGACACGGTCTGCATGACCGTGCTGCTCGAACGCCTCGTCGCCTCGTTGACGATGGCCGTCGTGGCTTGGACGCAGTTTCGTATGGGTCCGCAGAACAATCCGGTGGTCGCCGGTACGCTTCATACTGCGTGGCGCATCGAAACGGGCGGCCAAATCTCCGCAAGCCCGACGATCGCGGACGGAACGCTCTACATCGGAAACAACAACGGCGCTCTTTACGCGCTGGACGCCGCAAGCGGACAGGTTCTTTGGACCGCGCACGTTCCCAATCCGTTGATGAGCGCCCCGCTGGTCTTCGGCGACCTGGTGATCGTCGGTGAAGGCGACCCGACTAGCCGCACGTCCTCGCCGTCGGAGCCGGTCATGGTCGGACAAGGGCCGAGCGCGTTGATCGCCTTCGATCGCTTCAGCGGCGAGGTTCGCTGGCAAGCGCCGCTGAGCGGATCGGCCATGCCGACGCCCGCAATCATCGACGGGATTCTGGTGCATCACGACGGCGCCGGCTGGATCAGCGGGCTGGATCCGGCGACGGGTGAGAAGCGCTACGCGCGTTCGATCGGTTCGATGGCATCGATGACCGCGATGCTGCCTGTCGGCAACGGCGACTACATCACGATGGGCGTCGGCAGCAATGCAGCATGGCGATTACACGCAGATGATGGAACGCTCGTCTGGCGCAGCCCGTTCTCCAAAGGCGCGTCGGGGATCGGAGATTGCCCTCCCGTAAGCGACGGCGCACGCGTCTTTTGTGACTATGTTTCGCCGGTGTTCCCCGACACGTCGACGGTGATCGGCAACCTGACGGTCCAGCGCGTTTACGCGCTCGATCTTTCCAGCGGCGCTCCGGTTTGGGACGTCGCGCTCGAGAGCGGCTCGTTACCGATACGTAACGAGGCCGCGATCCCGCTGCTGGCCCACGGTCTGCTGTACCTGGGCAGCGCGGTCGCCCCCTGGATGCACGCGCTCGATGCAACCAGCGGCATGTTGGTGTGGGAGATGCCGACTCGCGGCGCAGTCAAGGGCGGCATCGTCGAAGTCGACGGGACGATGTATTTCGGCGATCTCGGCGGCTATCTCTGGGCGCTCGATGCGCGAACCGGACGCGTCGTCGGAGACAAGCTGATGCACACGCCGTTTAACGTCGGTTCTCCCATCGTCGTTGGGCAGACGCTGGTGATCGGCAGCGATTCCGGAAGCGTCATCGCGGTGCCGTTGGACGACATCCGCAACGCACACGACCCTTAAGCTCCATAGAACGATGAAGGTTCTTTTTTGTGCGTTCGCCGCGGGTTTGCTTCTCGGGATGCAACTCACGGCAGGGGCGGCTCCCGGCGACGACGTCTACACGCGCCCTGGACAAATCGTGGGCGCCTCCGACGGCGCGCGTCTGAACCTCTACTGTATGGGAAGCGGCTCCGCAACGGTCGTGTTCGATTCGGGCTGGGAGGATTGGGCGCCGGCCTGGGCCGTCGTGCAACCGCAGGTCGCGAAGTGGGCGCGCGCCTGCAGCTACGACCGCGCGGGTGCGGGCTTCAGCAGCCCTGGCCCAGTGCCGCGTACGAGCGTTCGCATCGCGAGCGAGCTGCACAGCGCGCTCCACAACGCCGGAATAAAAGGGCCGTACATTCTGGTCGGCAACGCCTTTGGCGGCGATCCCGCGCGAACGTTTGCGGATCTCTATACGGCGGAACTCGCCGGCCTAGTGCTCGTCGAGGCCGATGCAAGCGACGTCGAGCCGAAGGCCCTGCAAGAAGACGATCACCGTGGCAACGCCCGGTATGTCGTGCAGCTTGGAAAATGCCGCGACGCCGTCGCCGCGGGGACACCGTTGCCGCCGCTTCCTTCGCGACCGGGGCAGCCCGATCGCACTTGCGCGCAGCAGTTCTTTCGCGGGCTCCCCGAAGCCGAGTGGTCGCCGGAACTGAACGCGAAGCTGTTACAGATCGCGCAAACTAAGGCCGTGATGTACGACGCATATATTTCCGAAATGGAGCAAATGCCGTGGGATGAAGCCTGGCTCCAGCAGCACGTGCGCTACTTGGGTTCGCGTCCCGTTCGCATCATCACAACCGGCAATCATGGCGTCGGGCATTTGCCGGCGCGAGACGCACAAGACCCCAAGCACATCGAATACGAGCATCAGATCGCACTAGCACAGGCCTATTGGCTCACGCTATCGTCCAACGCCAAGCAGATATTTCCGCCGCATAGTTCCGAATACGTCGAGTTCGACGACCCAAACGCCGTCATCGAGGCCATCCACGCAGTCTACCTCCAGCGCAGCGATTGAAGGCCGCCGCGGTCGCACGGAAGAATTCCCGCTATCGGACGATGTTAGACGTACCGCACTGGAGACTCCATCGCTCGGACGCCCGTCGCTCACATCCTGTTCGCTCCTGCTCGCGCGCTTTTTCGGGAGAACGAAGTTTTGAAGCAGCCATCCATGGCTGGCCCGAAAAAGCCGCACGCCTCGCTTATGGAGTCCCCAGTGCGGTCCGTCGAACGGCCTCCAGAATTCTTCTCTAAAATAAATTCCAGAGGTACTGGTTGTAGACTTCGTGGTGGTATTGCACTTCTTGCGCCTTGACGAACGTTCCGAGGAGGCGCGGACAGCGATCGGCGCTGGCTTGTTTGAGGTCGGCGTAGCGGGTTTTGACGTCCTCGCCAAGGAGTTTGCTAGTCCACTCTGATGCCCGAAATGCGGCGAGGGCGTCGTAGATGTTGTCGGGCAGGTAGCGATCGGCTTGCCGCAGGTTTTTCAGGCTGCTGGTGCTGCCCTCGAGCCCAGTCTTGAAGACCGCGAGCATCACCATGTATGGGTTCGCGTCCGGCGCTACCGAACGCACCTCGGTGCGCATGCTGCGCTCGTTTCCAATTGGAATGCGAATCATCGATCCGCGGTCGATCGCCGAAGCCTTGATCTGATTGGGCGCCTCGAAATGCGGATCGAGCCGCCGATACGAGTTCACGCTAGAGTTGAGCATGAGGCAGACGTCGTTGCCGTGCGTGAGAATACGATCGACGAATTTCCAGCCGAAGCCGCTGAGCTGCTCTTGCCCCTTCGGATCCCAGAACAGGTTTCTCCCGTTTTTGCTGACGGAAACGTTGGTGTGCATGCCGCTTCCGTTGACTCCCACGACCGGTTTGGGCAAGAAGCTTGCCGTCATGCCGAGCCGCGTGGCGACTTGCCTGCAAATCAGCTTGTAGAGCTGAATTTGATCCGCCGCGGCAACGACATCCCCGTAGTTGTAGTTTATCTCGAACTGCGACGGCGCGACCTCCGGATGGTCTTTCTCGTTCTGAAAGCCCATCGCGCGCTGCACCTCGGCGACCGTGTCGATGAAGTTGCGCAGCGGATCGCCCGGAAGCGAATGGTAGTAGCCGCCGGTGTTGACGTACTCGAACTTTCCCGTTTCGTGATAACGCCGCTCGGCATTTAAGCCTTGGAAAAGGAACCCTTCGATCTCGTTGGCGGCGTTGAGAGCGTAGCCTTCCTTGGCGTAACAATCGTTGGCGAGTTTTTTGAGCGAGCCGCGGATGTCGCCGGAATACGGCTTGCCATCGCGATCGAAAACGTCGGCAAATACGAGCACTTTACCGGGCCCGAAGATATCGGCCGGGCCCCAAAAAAAGGCGCTCCAGTCGAGCGAGAGGCGCAGGTCGCTTTCGCGCTGCGCGGTGAAGCCCCGAATCGAGGAGCCGTCGAACGTGAGGTTGTCGTGGGAACGCAGCAAGAACTTCTTGTCGTAGTCCAGCATGTGCAGGCGCCCCTCGAGATCGCTGAAGAGCACGGTCAACGCCTTGACGCGAGGCTCTCCGGAAAGGTAGCGCAAGCGCTCTTCCTGCAGGGCATGGAGCGGCACGCGCTCTTGGCGCTGAGCCTTGGCGCGCAGGTTCAGTTCCTCGAGTTCCGAGTAGGGGAGCGTCAGGAAATCGCGCAGCTCGGCGCTGATCGGCATGTCGGTCGAAGTCATCCGTCGGTCTCCTCGTGCTGTTACGCGTGCGTGTTGCTGCAACGCTTGCACAACCCGCGGCACGGGCCTTTGTACAAATGGTAAACCGTTTGAAGCTTTGCGTTCAGGCCGGCGGAGTCAATGCCTGGGCCAAGCGCGCGCCGTCGGGCGTCCCCAGACCCGTGCACGGATCCCAGCCCGGCCCGGCGGCATAAGCACCGTTGCTGCCGGCGACGACGTCGTGAAGCGGGCCCGGATTGTTGGGATAGCCGGGAACGGAATAGAGCGCGGAATTCATGAAGCCGAGCTGCCGCCCCAACTGCTGATTCATCAGCGCGATGAGTGCAGCCCAGAGCGGCGCAACCGCGCTGGTGCCGCCGGCAACCATATCGGCGCCGTCGACGCGTATTTGATATCCGGAGTTTGGATCGGCGTCGCCCGAGACATCGGGGACGCCGCGGCCGCCCGCGGATCCGGCGGGGGGCGGTGGAACGTTTGCCTTCGTTTGCCAAGAGGGAAGGGCAAAATAATCGCTCACGCCGCCGCCCGAATCGGACCACGCGGTTTCGGATGCGATCGTTTGGCCGGACGCACTCAACGTCGTACCGCCGCAGCCCAGCGCGTACGGACTCGAGGCCGGAAAGTCGGCGTGCGATGCGCCGTCGCTCACACCGTCGCTGGATCCGCCGTCACCCGAGGCTGCGCAGACCGAGACGGCGATCGCCGATGCCGCGCCGATTGCCGAGTTGAGGCCGTCGCGCGCTTGCTGAGTCCAGTTCGACTCCGCCGCGCCCCAACTTATCGAAATAACGGACGGGTTGTTGGTGCGATCGTGCACCGCCGTGGTCACCGCATCGATGAACCCTTGATCGGTGTTCGGGGCAAAATACATGACCAGACGCGAGCCGGGCGCGACCGCGCCGGCGATCTCCGCATCGAGCATGACTTCGACGTCGGCATTTTGGTCTTGGCCTGGTGTGCTCGTGGCGCCGTCGACCAGAACGACCGTGACCGTTTGCGATTTGATCCCGATGCCGGATAGGTATGCGGCAAAGTCGGTCTGGCTAAAACCGCCGCCGAGCTCGATGATGCCGACGCACTGGCCGGTCCCGTCGACGCCGGCCGGAAAATCGTAGATTCGCGCGATTTGCGCCGGCGTGAACGATGCGGTGGGCTGGGCGGCGATGCGCACGCGCGGCGACGCCTGGGGACGGTTATCCAAGCCGAGAACCGCTTCAACGATGCCCGCGAGGTCGGCGGGAACGCTGACCGCGCCCTGCCGCCCCCGGTACGTCACGTCGCCGGCTTGGCAACGCTTGAGGGACACGCCGAAGGCTGCATTCATCTGCGCGACGGTTCCGTGCAGAATGACGCTGCGACGGCCGACGCTGCTTTCGACCACCGCCAAACCATGCGCGCGCGCGAACGCATCGACTTTTTGCAAGTCCTCGTCCGCCGCACCGTACGTTTCGGCGAATGCCTGGCGCGAAAGCGCACCGGGCGGCGGCACACCGGCGCTTTTCGAGCGTACGAGCAACGTAACCGTCGTCTCCGCGTTGGGATCGGCATCGCCGAGGACTTCTGTGCCGGGAAGATGCGAACGCTCGCTTCCGGGAACGATCCATCGATCCGTCATGCTCGTTTCCTTTCAACCAAACTGCTCTCAAGCATCCCGCGCCAACACTTTTTCTTATAGCGCGTAGAAGAAGCGAACGACGTGGAAGAAAACCGGAGCCGCGAAAATCATGGAATCCATGCGATCCAAAATGCCGCCGTGGCCCGGGATCATCGTTCCGTAGTCCTTTACTCCGCGATCGCGCTTGATCGCCGACATCACCAACCCCCCGGCAAAGCCCAGAAGCGTAATCATGAGTGAGATCGCTGCCGCGATCGGCGGCGTAAACGGCGTCATCCACCACAGCGCGGTTCCGATCGCCGTGGCGCTGAGGACGCCGCCGACGAATCCCTCCCACGTCTTGTTTGGGCTGACCGACGGCGCGATCTTGTGGCGGCCGGCGAGCTTGCCCCAGACGTACTGGAGCACGTCGCTGAGCTGGTCTACGATGACGAGGTACAGTAACAGCTTCGCGGTCGGTCCGTATCCGTGGATATCCAACGTCAGCAATGCCGGCGCGTAGCTCAGGCAATAGACGCAAATCATCAAGCCCCATTGAATCTTGGCCGCGCGCTCGAGGAACGACTGCGTGTCCCCGGCCAGCGCCATTACGGCGGGTAAAAACAGGAACCCGTAGACCGGAATGACGATGACGAAACCCGACCACCGCAGACCGAGCAGATAGTACTGCAGCGGCGTAAAGATGAAGAACGTCCAAAATAAGGTGTGATGATCGGCGCGGCGGGTTGGCACGAGCGTAACGTACTCGCGTAACGCGAGAAACGATATTAAGCCGAAGAGCACCAGGGATCCGACCGGCCCGACGGCCAGCGTAAATGCAAAGATCGCGCACAACACCCACCAGGCGCGAATGCGCGCGTTGAGATTGTCAACGGCTTTCCGCGCCGGCGCTCCGCTGACGGTCCACCTGAGGATCGCTCCGACGATCGCAGCGATGAGGAGCACTCCGAGGATGCCTCCGAAGGCCCACACCAAGGCCGGGTCGATGCGGTGCATGTCCCGCATCATCGAGGCCGCAGCGCGCACATGTCGTCGCGCAAACGCTGCAAAAAGCACTCCTTCGACTCGGACGGTTCGAGGAATGTCGGCGATCCGAAAGTGATGCGGCTGATGAACGGCACCGGCAGAAACTCTCCTTTCGGTAGAATCCGATTCAAATTCTCAATGTAGGCGGGAACCAGCTGAATTCCCGGTTTGAGCAAACACAAATGGTAGAGGCCGCTCTTGAACGGGGCAACCTCGTCGCCCGTTCCCCGCGTGCCTTCGGGGAAGATGATCAGGGAGTAGCGCTCGCTCATGTCGCGGGCGATGCGCTCGATGGTATCGCGGGCATGCGCGTCACGGCCCGCTTCTCCGCGGTGGCGCAGCACGAGAATCGCGTTGAAAACGCCCACCGCCAGGCTTCGCCGCAGACCCCGGCCCCAGTAGTCTTCGGCGGCGACGGGACGCGTCCAAGCGCGCAGATTGGGCGGCAAGGACGACCAGAGCACCACGAAGTCCAGATGGCTCGTATGGTTTGCGAAAAAGACGCTCTGCCGTTGCGGCGGCAAGCCGTCGCGCCAGGTCACTTGCACGCCGCTGATCAGCCGCGCACCGGCGGCGACGACGCCCGCAAGCGGACGCAGCTTCAACGCCGATTCACCGCGGCGAAGATGCTCGCCGTGCGACGGATCAGCGTCACGACCGAACCGAGCACGATAACTCCGAGCGCGATGGCGATGATTTGCCCCCGCCAGCCCAGCAGCGGCTCGACGACGGACAGCACGCATGCAGCTGTCATCACCGCCATGCGCTGCGGCTTCGCCATCGGACCGATGAAGGAGTGGCCCGCCCCCATGGAGGCGCCGAGAACGCGAACGTAGGCGCGTGAGAATCGCCAACGTAGCGGCTAGCCAGCCCAGATCGCGCCCCCAAGCGAACGCCGCGAGCGAATAACCTGCTCCCAGCAGAATCGCCGAGTCTGCAAAGCGATCCGGTAGATCGTTAAAGATCTCGCCGTGGGCCGTTGCGCGGCCGCCTTCGACGGCGACCATGCCGTCGAGCATGTTGCAGAGCAGCCGCAGCTGAATCAACGCCGCCGCTGCGAGCAGCTCGGCGATGCGTGCGCCGCCGCCGCTCGCGCCGCTCGCCCACAACGCGACGCCGGCCGCGACTGCGGAGACTAGGCTGGCCAGCGAAATTGTGTCGGGGGAAATCCCAGTTGCATTGAGGCCGCGCGCCAGCGCCTTTGCCCAGCCACGCTCGCGCGTCGCGAGGGGACGGCGCGACGATTCAGGCGTCAGAAACGCCCGCGGGCCTCATTAAAACGGTATCTCGTCTTCGAGTTCGTCGCCCGAGCCGGTCGCGCTGCTCGCCGGCGCGGACGCCGAAGCCGTCGCGCCGCCACGGCCGCCGTTGTATCCCCGATCGCCGGAATCGGCGTCATCACGGCGCGATGAGAGCATCTGCATCCCGGAGATCACCACTTCCGTTGCAGTGCGGCGGATCGGCTGGCCGCTCTCGTCTTTGAGCTTCGTGTCGTCATACGAACGTATCGACAGGCGCCCTTCCACGAGCACCGGGCTGCCCTTCTTGAGATAGGTATTGCACGTCTCCGCGAGCCGCTCCCAAGCGACGATGTCCACGTACATCGTCTCTTCCGGCTTAGCGTCGCGTTTGTTGGGGTTGACCGCGATGCGAAACTTCGTGACCGCCGACCCGGAATTGACGTAGCGGATCTCGGGGTCGCGGGTAAGGTTTCCAACCAAAATAATCTTGTTGAACGAAGCTGACATGCTCTACTCTCTTTCGCCGATGCGTGCACTCTGGAGTTTCGAGATTACGGCCCCCGAGTGTCAACTGTATGGCACAGATGTTGCCGAAAGGCTGCTCAGAGCTGCGCCGGTGGAGGGGGCGCCGCTGCGGCCAGCGCCGCCATGTGGGTGAGCATCTTCGCATCCAAGCGAACGACGATGGCGCGCAACACGTCCTCGCGCAGTTTCAACAGACGCTCCAGCTCTTTGGAAGCTGCCGGCTCACCCTTGAACTGCATCACGACGTAGTTACCTTCGCGCACGTCCTTGATCTCGTATGCCAGGCGCTTTTTGCCAAGCCGCTCGACGGCGTTTACTTCACCGCCCTGGCTCTTGACGATCTCGGCGATCGCGTTGGCCCGCTCTTCGACTTCGTTTTCTTCGAGCGTGGGCCGCAAAATATACGTTACCTCATAGTCATTCATCGGGCGCGTATTTCGAGCCGCTCGCCTACTCAGCCTGTGCGGCCCATTGCAGGACGAGTCACCGCTCGCCCGCCGGGCGCGGCCGGCGCCGCTTCAAGGACTCCTTGTGCGCGCTTTGAAGCTCCGGGACTACGGTACCGGCGGACCCCCTATGAGGAGAAACGATGCCTGCTAAGCCGCTGCTGGTTATTGCCACGCTGGCGCTGTTGATGTCGGCGGGATGCGCGTCGAACGGCGCGCCGTCGGGCGGCGCGCTATCGGGCGGTTCGCTGTCGAATGGCGCGCTACGGGCGCTCCCGGAAATGCGACCCGCGACCGGCCATCCCGTGGGCCAGTACATTTCGCACGTCATCGTCATCGTTCAGGAGAACCGAAGCTTCGAGAACTTCTTTGCCGGTTATCCGGGAGCGAATGCTCCGATGTACGGCTGCATCGGAACCGGCAGCCTACAGCGCAAAGCGCCGGCCCTGGCCCAACCGCGGCGCGGAACGAGCTCCGGCTGTCCGCCGAGCGATCAGCAAGTCCCGCTCCATCCGATCACCTTCAACGGTCCGGATTTGCGTCACGATTGGTATTCGGCTGTTACCAGCTACAACGGCGGCAAGATGGACGACTTCTGGCAGTTTGGCCAGCAAAGCGGCATCTATTCCGCTTACGCTTACGTACAGCAATCGTTGATCCAGCCCTATTGGACGATGGCGAACCAGTACGTCCTCGCCGACGCAATGTATCCCACCGAATTCGGCGGCAGCTTCACGGGACACCTCACACTGGTGGCGGGCACCGATTCGATCAGCTACCGGCCAACGCGGTCGGAGGTCGATTTTCCGAACGCCGCTGGGGATTGTGACGCACCGCCGAGCACGGCCACGTCCTACGTGAACACCGCTCGCAAGGTGCACCGCTTTCAAGGCCCGTTCCCATGCTTCACGCAGTTCAACACGATGGCCGAGGTGCTCGACAAGGCGCACGTGTCCTGGAGATACTACGTGGACAAACGCCGCGATGCCGGCCTCTGGTCTCCCTTCGAAGCCATCAAATACGTGCGCTACGGGCGCGACTGGGATAGAAAAATCGTCGTTCCGGAGACGCAGGTTCTGAACGATGCGGGCCAAGGCAAGTTGGCATCGGTGAGCTGGGTCACGCCGAGCAAGCCGAACTCCGACCATCCCGGAGATCACAGCCCTCTCGGGCCGGCGTGGGTGGCGTCGGTCGTCAACGCGATCGGCGAGAGCCCGTACTGGAACTCGTCAGCGATCATCCTGCTGTGGGACGATTGGGGCGGATGGTACGACAACGCGAGCCCGCCAAACCTCGACTACCGGGGCCTCGGCATCCGCGTGCCGTGTCTCATCATCTCCCCCTACGCGCGCGAAACGTCGCCCAGTCAGCCAGGCTACGTTTCGCACACGCAATACGAGTTTGGGAGTATTCTCAAGTTCATCGAGGAGGCATATAACCTCCCATACATCGGATCGCCGGAAAAAGGCTACACCGACGAGCGCGCCAACCCGCTAGACGACAGCTTCGATTTCACGCAGGCGCCTCGGCCGTTCGTGCCGATCCAATCGAAATACTCAAAATCCTTTTTCCTGCACCAGCGGCCCTCACAGGAGCCCGTGGACACGGAATAAACTAGGGCTCCAGTTCGTGGACGCTGTTGTCCTTCGTGTCGGTATAGAAGAGCACCGTGTTGCTGTCGCTCGAGCCGCTCGCGACTAACCCGAACACGTGCGCTATGGAGCTTTTGTCCACGGCTTTCACGGCAAGGACCTTGCCCGCCGCCGAGATTTCGACGAGCTTGTTCCCGCCCTGAGTGTTCGCTGCAATGAGGTTGCCGTTGGGGAGAATCGCCAGCGCCACCGGAGCGTTGAGCGGCGAGCCGCTGTAAACGAGCGTCGCGCACGTAAACCTCTTCTGCTTACACTTGAACGTCTTTCCTCCGGGCTGCACGACGATCTCGCCCGTCGTTAGCAAGTTGCTGGCTTTTGAAACGGCCACGATCGTGTTGTCGACGCCATCCACGATGTACAGCGTGTCGTTGCAAAGGCTGCCGTGGCGGGTGCCGTTGTATTGGATTCCCGACGGACCAAGGACGCCCCAACCGGATCCTTTGTTGACGCCGAAGCCCGTGATCACTTCTACCGGTTTGGGATTCCCGTATAAGCCCGCGGCAAACTTCGTGACCCCGCCGTCCTCCGAATCGCCCGCATAGATGTCCTCAGGTGCGTACGGCTGACCGCAGAAAGCGTCGCCGGTCGTCATGGGTGCGTTGATCGGCGCCCCGTACGTTTTCACGTACTTACCGTTTTGATCGTACTTGACCACAATGTGACTGGTCAGGCCGGCGCCGTAGGTGTTATTTGCAGAGCTAAGCGCATTACCGTCGCAGCCTTGAATCTTGCTGCTTTGAATGAACGTTGTGGGCTTCGATCCCGGCGTGGAAGCGAGCACGTCGATCGACGTTCCGTTGCCGGCGGTACCGGACGAGTCGGCGAAGTTGCAAACGACCAGTTGCCCCTTCTTGAGTTTGCCATAGCTCGTGATAACTCGTGAAATGGAACGAGGACCGGTGTCGCCGTTCGTAGGATCGATCGTCGAACCGACGACCACGTCCTTCTTCAGCTTCTTGAGAATCGACGTATTATCGTCGGGCGATATCGCGCGCTCTTGTGGCACGCCCACCTGTAACGACGGGTTGCTCGCAACGGCGTTGGACGGTACGGCACCGTTGCCGCCGCACGCCGACGTCGCGAGAAGCGCGCCGGCGAGCAACGCCGCGCGATTGTGGAAAAAAGGCATTCTAAACCTCGCTGGTAACGCAGTGATCACAGGCCGCCCTTCGAATCGCCTTTTTGCTCGCCCTGCTAGAGCGAGCGACCGCCGTCACCTTTCACGAAAAAGTTCTTACAAAGAAAACTATAGTCATCGCCGCACCAATGGTTACTACGAGTCCGCGGGCGAGCGGCTGCGGGAGCCTTCGAAAAAATCGCGCGCCGAGATAGCCGCCCGCCAGCGCGATGACGGCCATCGGAAGCGCGAAGCGCCAATCCACGATGCGCGCGATGACGAACGGAATCAGCGCAACTCCGTTGATCGAAACGGCAAGCACGTTCTTGATCGCGTTTTGCGCGTTGAAGCTCGGCAACCCGGAGAACGCCAAAACAGCCAGCATCATGATCCCCATGCCCGCTCCAAAATAGCCGCCGTACACCGCGACGGCGAACTGCGCCGCGATCTGCCACGGTGCGTGACGCGGCTTCGCCTGCGTGCGCGTGATGCGAGGGCTTAGCACGAAAACGACCGTCGCTAACAGCAGCAGCCACGGAATCAACCGTTCGAAGAGTGCCTGCGGCGTAACCAACAGCAAGCACGCACCGATCAGCGACCCGACGATGCTGACGCAAATGACCGGCAGCAGCAAACCGCGATGCGCCGCGATTTCTTCCCGGTACCCGCGCGCGCTGCCGATCGTGCCCACCCACATCGCAGCGTTGTTCGTCGCATTGGCCGAGATCGCGGGCACGCCGGCAAAAACCAACGAGGGAAAAGAAAGGAAGCTGCCGCCGCCCGCGACGCTGTTCATCGCGCCGGCGACAAAGGCCGCAAAGCCGGGAATGAGAACGTGCGCGCTCGACACGTCCCCTAGGGCTCGCTACAGTGCCGTGCGCTCGCGTTTGGTAACGCGATAGACGCGGCGAACGTTCTTGAGCGTTTCGAGCTTGGTCAGCAGCTTGTGTAGATGGTCGAGGTCGCGGATTTGCACGGTGAGGCTGGCTACGGCGACGTCTCGACGCACGCGGGCGTTCACCGAGCTCACCTGCGTCTTCAGCTCCGAGAAAACCGCCATGATGTCTTGCAGCAACTGCGCTCGATCGTCAGCCTCGACTTCGACGTCTACGCAATGGGTCAATCCGGCGTCGCCGACCCATTGCGCCTGCAGAATCCGTTCCGGGGTTGCGCTCATGTAGGCGACGTTGGGACAGTCGGCGCGATGCACGCTGACGCCGCGTCCGATCGTCACGTATCCGATAATCGGATCGCCCGGCACCGGGGAGCAGCACTTCGAGAGCCGCACCAAGACGTCGTCGACGCCGGCGATTCGGACGCCGCTCGACGAGCGAACGCTTTTGCGCACCGCGGCCTTGCGCCCGATCTTGGTGAAATCGACGACGTTGTCGTGTTTGACCTCGTCCCGCACGCGATTCGCAACCGCCTGCGCGGATGCGTCCCCGAAGCCGATGGCGGCGTAGAGATCGGTGGGGGTCGGATAGTTGAGGCGACCGGCGATGCGTTCGAGCAGCTCGCCCCGCGCGAGGTCGGTCCGAAGACCGGCTCGCGCGAGCTCCTGTTCGAGCGCCTCTTGCCCGGCCAGCACGTTTTCCTCGCGACGCTCCTTTCGGAACCATTGCTTGATCTTATGCTTAGCACTGGAGGTCTTAACGACCGAAAGCCAGTCGAGCGAGGGCCGCCCGCTCGATTTGTTGACCAGAATCTCGCAGATGTCACCGTTTTGCATCGCGTAGTCGAGCGGAACGATGCGTCCGTTGATCTTGGCGCCCACGCAGTGGTTTCCGACGTCGGTGTGAACTTGATACGCAAAATCCAGCGGCGTGCCGCCGGCGGTTACCGAGTACACGTCGCCGCGCGGCGAGAAGACGAACACCTGCGAATCGAATAGATCGAGTTTCAAGTTCTCCATGAAGACGCGCGAGTCGCGCATGTCTTTCTGCCACTCGAGCAGCGCCCGCAACCACGAGAGCTTGTTCTCGAACTGATCGGCCTTGCCGCCCTCTTTGTAGCGCCAGTGCGCCGCGATACCGTACTCTCCGGTGCGATGCATCTCCCACGTGCGGATCTGGATCTCGAGCGGATCGCCGCTCGGCCCAACGACCGTCGTGTGGAGGGATTGATACATGTTGGGCTTCGGCATCGCGATGTAATCTTTGAAACGCCCCGGCAGCGGCGTCCACATCGCGTGCACCGCCCCGAGCGCCGCGTAGCAATCCTTCACGCTATCGACGATGATACGAATTGCCGTGAGATCGTAGATCGTCGAGAACTCGCGCCCTTTGCTGATTTTGGAATAGATGGAATAAAAGTGCTTCGGACGCCCTTGGATCTCGGCGTTGATCTTCAGCTCTTTGAACTCGTCCCGCAGACGATCGATCGACTTCGCGACGTCGGCCTCGCGTTCGCGCCGCGTCTTCGCTACGCGCTCGACGATATCGTGAAAGCCGGCGGGATCCAAATAGCGAAGGCATTCGTCTTCGATCTCCCACTTGATCTTCCAAATTCCCAGGCGGTGCGCGATCGGAGCGTAGATATCGAGCGTTTCGCGAGCGATGGCTTGCTGCTTGGCCGGCGGCAAACTCGCCAGCGTCCGCATGTTGTGCAACCGATCGGCCAGCTTGATGATGATGACGCGAATGTCTTTGGCCATGGCCAAAAACATCTTCCGAAGGTTTTCGACCTGGGCGTCTTCTTTCGACTGGTAAGGAATTCGCGTGAGCTTGGTCACGCCGTCGACCAGGCGCGAGATCTCTTCGCCGTACTGCGCGCTGACCTGCTCGACGGTAATCGAGGTGTCTTCGACGACGTCGTGCAGCAGTGCCGCGGCAATCGTTTCGTGATCCATCTCGAGATCCACCAGAATCCCCGCGACCGCCAGGGGATGCTCGATGTACGACTCGCCCGAGGCCCGGCGCTGGCCCTGGTGAGCGGTCACGGCAAGCTCGTACGCGCCCATCAGCGCCTTCGGATCGGCGGAGGGGTCGTAGCTGCGGACTCGTTCGATGAGCGCGGAGATCGTCATGGATATCCCGCCATTATAACGCAGGCCCCCGGGCTCGCGCTCGCTCGCCTCGCGGGTCGGCGTCTACGGGCTTGGGGAAGGCGCGGGGGTGACGGTCTCTACGTCAAGCCGGCTCTTAAAGAGAATCGTGGCGATTTTGCCCTGGGCGTTGAGCGCGAGCCACAAGTAGATGTTTCCGGAGGAGCAGCGCATTTGATAGACGTACCCGCGCGCCCCCGGCGGAAAATCGGCTGCAATCCAGGGCCCGAGATAGACGACGTCGGTCAACGCGCCGAGCTGTCCGAGCGCCGTCGAGGTGTCGGCGATTTTTGCATCGGAAAGCTTCGCCAGAACCTGTTCGGCGTACAGGCTCTTGTTCACCGAGCCGGCCTGCCATTGCACGAACTGCTGCTTTGCCAGCTTCGTGATTACCGGGTCGGCTACGGGCGTGGGTGAGGGTGACGGCGGCGGCGGCGCGTGCGGACGCGACCAACTCGGCGCCGCGGATAACGCCACGATCAAGGCCGTTGCGGCCGTAACGGCAGGCACCGCCAGCTTCATGCGCGACCAGCTAATAGGCCACGAACGAGACGATCTCGGCGGCGCCGAGCGCCTCGCGCCCGCGCAGCTGCGTCAGCTCGACCAAGAAGGCAAATGCATCGACGTCGGCGCCGAGCCGCTCGAGCAGCCGCGCCGTTGCGGCCGCGGTGCCTCCGGTCGCGAGCAAATCGTCGACAACCAGAACGCGGTCTCCCTTGCCCACGGCATCCGCGTGAATTTCCAGCGAATTGGTGCCGTATTCCAGCGCGTACTCTTCGCTGAGCTTCTCGTACGGCAACTTGCCGGGCTTGCGCACGGGGATGAATCCGGCGCCGATTGCGTACGCGATCGGCGCTCCGAGAATGTATCCGCGTGCCTCGATACCGACGACGTAGTCGATTCCGCGTCCGATAAACCGTTCCACAAAAAGGTCGACCGCGCTGCGAAAGCCTTGCTTATCTTTCAACAACGGGGTAATGTCACGGAAAAGGATCCCGGGAATCGGAAAATCCGGGATCGCTCGAATCAGGGTTTCGATCTCCACGGGGGACCGGGTTAACGTCGGGAGATCGAATGGCCTGCAGAAAGGATGAACATGAAGAAACCGCACGCCTTGGCTGCCGCCATGGCGGCAGCGCTCGCCGTGGGCGCGGTCGCTCCCGCGCTTGCCAACGGTGCAGGCAGCACGACCACGATCATCGTCCTCAGCGCCGCCGCCGTCGGCTCAGTTCCGCTGATCGTGAACTACAATCACAAAGTGCGCGCGAAGCGCCTGGAAGAACAGGAAGTAGCGCGCCGACAGGATGCCTATCGCGACTGGTTCTACCACAAGTACGGCTATTACCCGACCTACGACCAGTTCAGGCAATGGTACGTGCAAACGTACAACACGAGCCCGCAATAGCGGTAAACGTCACGAGGGCGCCGAGCCTTTCCGCAAGGAACGGCTCGGCGTTTCCTTAGGCTTTGAAGCCCAAGGACCGGCTGATCCTCGCCGTCGCGATCTCGATCGCACTGCATGAGGTCGTAGCGGGGCTGATTCCGCCGGGCTTAACTCATGGGCCGGCAAGCGACGAAGTGGTGACGCACGCCGCGATCCTGCGCGTTGCAATCCGCAAAGTCCCGACGCCGGCCCCATCGCGGCAACCCACGCGGCTCGCGAAGCAACGGAAGATGGTCATCGCTAACGCCCGCGCGTCTCGAAGCCGGGTTCCGAACCGCACGGTACGTCGCGTTGCGAGCCGGACCAGCACGGCTGGCGCGCGTCCGGTTCAAAGCCCAGCATCCAAGCCCGTTTGGGACACCGCATCCGCGCGCACGAACGCCGGCGCGCGGCTCGCATCCGCCGGTGGCACCGGCAACGCCAGCGACGGCGCGGGCTCAGCCGGAAACGGCGCCGACGCCGGAGCCACGACTGGAGAACAGCCCTGCGGGTTCGTCACCTTTTCGGATCCTCACGGCTCCGCGTACGATGCGCGCACGCGCGGATTCTGGGTGGATATTCGGATGTCGGTGCGCTTCGCCGACGGCACGGCGCAGTCGATGATCCTCGATTATCCCTGGTATTATCCCAGCGAAGCCGCGAACCCGTGGTCCGACCAGAACCTGCGCGATCCAAACTTTCCGACGCGCTTCCAGCAGCCGCCGCAACGCAAGGCGGTGGATGAGCCGCCGCTCGTGCAATACGTGATGGCGCATAGCACGGCGGACGGACTCACCCTCTTACGCGACTGTCCGCTGCCGGCAGCCGGCGTTCACTAGCCGCCCAGCGCGTTGTCCGGGCTGACGGCGATCGGCCAATCCCCGAGGTTGGTCGTGAACTTGTTGCTCAGCGTCGAGCCGCTCGGATAGGCGACGGACTGGACGATGAACGGCGTGGCGGCCTCGACGCTGACGTATAACGTCTTCTCGTTAGCGCTGAGCGAAAGCGCGAACGGAGAACCGGCCGTTACCGGAATCTCCTTCGACGGAATGGTCGTGCCCGCCGGGAAGTATTCGATGTCGGCGCCGTAGAGCACGATGATGTTGCCGGAGCGATCGACCTCTAACGCGCCCGGATAAGCCGGAAGGCCCAGGTCCGTGCCCGTCGTCGAACCCGGCGGGAACTTCTCTACGGCCGTGCCGGCCGCATACAGATTATCTTGCGCGTCCGTGGCGAGGTACTCTGCGAAGTATGGGATCGTGAGCGACGGAGACGTCTGCCCCTTCGGATAGACCGTGATCGTATTGTTGCCGACGTTGGCGCAGTAAACCGTTCCGGCTCCGTCCACGGTCAGCCCGGTCGGCCTGTTTACGCCGTTGGTGATGGTGATGAACGGCGTCGTCTGCCCGGGCTTGTAGCCCGTGATGGAGTATTTGCTGCTGCCGTTGTAGCCGATGTTCGTGGCGTACACGTCGCCTTTCTTGTCGACGAAGAGGCGCTCGGGATTATATAAACCCGCCGTGATTTGGCCTTTCTCCTTGCCGCTCGACGAGAGAATCGTAATCGTACTCGTATCGAAGTTGCCCCAGTAGAATAGCGTGGTTTTATGTTTGCGTTTGCGTTCTGGAGAGACCCAACCATTCGGGCGGGAACCGGTCGCGGCGGAAGGTGCACCGAGTCCGTTCGCAAGCGTACGGTAATCGTTGAGGGTGCGTTGCGCGCCCGGTTGCGCCGTTCCAAGCGAGGGGGCGTTTGACGTTCCGGCCGCCGAGCAGCCCGAGGCCAGAGCGCCGAGGATAGCGATCGCCGTCCAGCGGCGACCAATAGAAAAACTGCGAAGCAAAGCGAAGTCCTCCTGCGGTGTAAAAGGGATCACCGCGGGTTCGCTGTTGCGTAGCGAGCCCCTCGTCGCGGATGCGGTTAGACTTTGAGTTCGACTTTTTCCAGCGCGCCTTTTGTCGGCACGACGTGATGGTTGAGGCGCAACTGCTCGGGCTCGTAGCCGAACGCCAAACCCAAAAGCTGAGGCAGATGGAAAATCGGGACGTCGATCTCTTGCTTGAGGACGCGCGCAGCGTCCGGTTGCTGTCCGTCCAGGTTGAGGTGACAGAGCGGGCACGGCGTGACGAGCAGATCGGCGCCTTTTTCCTTCGCCTCGATGATGTGATTGCCGCCCATCGCGAGCGCCTTCTCGCGATTGAAGGTGAGCATCGGAAAGCCGCAGCACTTGGTCGAACCGCGATATTCCACCGGTTCCGCGCCGAGCAATGCGATCAGCCGCTCGAGATAGCCCTTGCGTTCGGGACGCTCGCGTAAACCGAGCGATTCGATCGGACGCAATATATAGCACCCATAGAACGGCGCGATCTTCAAGCCGGTGAGCTTGCGCTTGATGGCGCCGGCGACGCGATCGATGCCGATATCTTCGAACAGCATCCAGAGCAGGTGTTTGACCTTCGTCGTGCCGCCGTACCTGAAACCCTGATCCGCGATCGTCGCGTTGGCGCGGTCCATGCGGCCTTGATCGCGCTGCAGATGATAGTTGTGATTCGAAAGCACTCCTTGACAGGTGCTGCAAATCGTCATCAAGTCGGCGTTTTCGGATTCCGCCATCGCCAGCGTCAAGCCGTTGAGAGCGTCGGCAAGCCCTGGGTTCTGCTCGCTGAGCACACCGGCACCCGTGCAGGGCGCCTGTTCCAGCTCTTCGAGCTGCAACCCCAGCGGCTCCGCGATGAGCTTGGCCGAAACGTAGAGCTCCGGACAGGCGCCTTTCGACACGCACCCGGGATAGAACGCAACCTTCACTTAAACCGCCCTCCGACACGTTCGAAAATCGCCTTGATACGGCTGACGCCGGGAATCTTTTTGTGGATGAGCGGCGGCAATTTGCCTGCACGCACGAGGTTGAACGCGCTCGGCAGCGTTTTGAGCTGCTCGACCACGTTGAAGAAGCCGATCGACTTCGGCATCAGCGTAAGCTCGTTGAGCCGTCCGCTGTCTCGAACCGATTCTGCGAAGGCGTCGGCGTGGCGCGTCCCAGCGTTGTTCGTGAAGCCCGCGTCGACCGCCATCTTGCGCAGCTTGAGAATCTGTTCGAGCGGTGCGACGCCCTTCGGACACTGCGTAACGCACTCGTAGCAATGCGTGCAATCCCAGATTCCGCCGCTCTTGCTGTACTCGCCCAAGCGCTCTTTCGTCTCCGCGTCGCGCGGGTCGCCGGCGTAGCGATAGGCCTGCGCCAGCGCCTGCGGCCCGAGAAAATCGGGATTCACTGCAAACGATTCGCAATCCATCAGGCATGCGCCGCAACTGATGCAGCTCACTTCCTGAATCAACTCTTCCATGGACGCATTGGGCACGCGATACTCTTGGCTGGACGGCGGCACCGGCTGCTTGTTCTGTAGCCACGGCTTCACGGCCAGGTGCTTGTCCCAGAACGGTTTCATATCGCAAACCAGATCGCGAATGATCGGCATTGATGGCGGCGACTCCACCCGCGTCTTCCCGTCTTTGGTGAAATCTAGCAGCTTGCTCTTGCAGGCCAAATGCGCGTGGCCGTTGATCCACATCGCGCACGACCCGCAGATCGCGCTGCGACAGGCGCAGCGTACGGCGAGCGACTGGTCTTGATATTCGCGAATCGCGATGAGCGCGTCGAGCACGACCGCATGCTCCGGCAGATCGACCGTAAAGGTTTGGTAGCGGCGCGCCGGCGAGCGATCCCATGGCGCCGGGAACGGTTTGCCGGGGACGGCGTTCTCGGCGTACGTGCCTTCGGGGCTGTAGCGCCCGACTTCAATCGTAAACTGCATCTAGTAGGTGCGTACCTCGGGCTTCCAGCGAGTGATCGTGACGGGAACGAATGAGATCTCCGCCTGTTCTCCGTCGACGCATGTCAAGACGGTGTGCTTCAACCAATCCTCATCGTTGCGTTCGGGGTGCTCGACGTGCGTGTGCGCGCCGCGGCTCTCCTTGCGTTCGAGCGCGCTGCGAACGATCGTCTCGCCGCAGTCCAGCAAGTATCCCAGCTCGAGCGCGAAGGTCAACGCCTGGTTGAAGACGCGGCCCTTGTCGCCGACCGCGATCGTTTCGTAGCGCTTCTTAAAGCCTTGCAGATCGTTCAGCGCCTCGTGCAGCCCGGCGTCCGTGCGATAGAGGCCGACTTTCTTGTCCATCATGATCGCCAGCTCCAGGCGCAGGCCGGCCGGCGTGTCGCCGGTGTATGGCCGCGCGAGCAGCTGCTGCAGACGCGCTTGCTCGGCGCGCAGCAGATCTTCGCCGCCCGCCGGAGCCGGATTGGCCTTCGCATAGGCAGCCGACGCTTTTCCCGAGCGCCGTCCAAAAACGATCGTATCGAGCAACGAGTTGGCTCCGAGGCGATTTCCCCCGTGCACGCTGACGCAGGCCACTTCGCCCGCCGCATACAGACCTGGAACCGCCGTCGCACCGTGGACGTCGGTTCTGATCCCGCCCATCTGATAGTGCATACCGGGCCGAACCGGAACGGGTTCTTTGACCATGTCGATGCCGAGATAGTCGACCGCCATTTCGTGAATCTGCGGGAGCTTCTTGAGGATGACCTCGGGGCCGAGGTGACGCAAATCCAGCAGCACGTTGCCGTTGATGCCGCGGCCTTCGGCGATCTCCGTGGCTTCGGCGCGAGACGTCACGTCGCGCGCGGCGAGTTCCATTTTGTTGGGAGCGTATCGTTTCATGAACCGCTCGCCCTCGGAGTTGAGCAAGTACGCGCCCTCGCCGCGCGCTGCTTCGGTCATCAAGAAACCGCTGCCGGCCAGCGTCGTGGGATGGTATTGCACCATCTCCATATCCATCAGCGGCGCGCCCGCGCGATAGGCGAGCGAGTATCCGTCGCCGGTGCAAATCAGCGCGTTCGTGCTCGGCTCGTACAGCCGGCCAAGGCCGCCGCTCGCGACGACGACCGCTTTCGAGCGCAACAGATGCAGCTCGCCGGTGATCATCTCGAGCGCTACCACTCCGCGACACGCGCCGTCTTCCATGTAGAGGCTCGTCGCGAACCACTCTTCGTAGACCTTGACGCCAGCCTTGAGGATCTGATCGTAAAGCGTTACCAGCAACGCCTGACCGGTGATGTCGCCGACGAAATAGGTGCGCGCCTGCGACGCGCCGCCGAACGCGCGCGTTCCGAGCCTTCCATCCGGCCCGCGGTAGAAGATGACCCCCATGTGCTCGAACTCGATGATGTCGCTCGGGGCCTCTTGGCACATCACCTCGACGGCGTCCTGATCGGCGAGATAGTCGCTGCCCTTTACCGTATCGAAAGCGTGCGATTCCCAGCTATCCGTCTCGCTGATGGCGGCGTTGATCCCGCCCTGCGCGGCACTCGAATGGCTGCGGATCGGATGGACTTTGGTAACGATCGCGACGTCCGCGCCGTCTCTTGCGGCCTCGAGCGCCGCTCGCATCCCAGCCAGCCCGGCCCCTAAGACCAGCACGTCGTGATCGTGCGTCATAACCCCGTCGCTCGCAAAGCCCTGCTTTTGTCGCTCATCGCTCCTTGCATTTCATCCCAACCGCACAGTTGCGTAATATGTCCCGGCAGTACGGCCACGAGCCTGTAGTTTCCCAGAAAGACGCCCCTACATTCCGAACGGGTGTTCGCCGATCGTCCATCCGCGCCAACATCATACGGGCCCTAGGCGCCGTCGGATATGCGTTTCGTAGCGGGTTTGCGCCGGCGCCCGCAATTAAGCGCTCCAGATCGTCGGCAGTTCGCGCACGCTCTAGTCGATCGGGAGAGTCGTCGCAGTAGCCCTCCGACTTAACTCACGTCAGGAGGCTCCATGCTGCAGAACGTTACCGCCACGCCCGCGCGGCGCTCGTTGGAATTCGGAATCTATCGCGACGGCGATAACAATCTCGACGCGATCCAGGAATCGACGCTTTCCCAGGCCTTGCGCACGAGCAGGCACGATCCGCGCATCGAGTTCACCGTTGAAGACACGACGCGGCTTCGAGCCGATGGGGATGCGATCTCGTCGGGAGCGCTGCACACCGAGCAGTACACGATTGCCGACGGCGACGTGGCGCGCGTGCACGTTACCAAGGCCCACGACATGAGCAATGAAGCGAACCTCGCAAGGTTCGTGGCCCACACGCTGGACAACGCCCAGGCGAGCGGCGCGCACCAGACCTGGATCGATCTCGTCGATCATGGCGGGGGCGACGGGGGCGGCTTGGAAACGCGGGACGGCTCCGTGATGTCCATGCCCGACATCGGCAAAGCGATCGCCGACGGCGTCGCACTCCACGCGCGCGAGCATCCCGAAGATACCGGCCGCAACGTCGACGGCGTCGTCGCCAATCAATGCTTAATGGACACCATGGGGTTTGCCGACGCCCTTTCGCACGCGGGGGTGAAGTATCTCGCCGCTAGCCCCGAAACGATGCTCGCTCCCGGTGTTCCGAGCAACGTCGCGCACGCGATCGCCTCGCACGAGCAGGATCCCAAGGCGATGTCCCAAGCGGTTGTCAACGACGTCATGCGGACCAAATACGATGCCGGCGATCTCGACGGCTTTGGACCCGCCGCTGCGTTCGACGTGCTCGACCTCGATCCATCAAAGGTCGCGCGCGCCGAGACGGCCATCAAGCGACTCAACGACGACGTCGCCTCGCACGCCGCTGACGCGAACGTGCGAAACGCCGTGCGCGAAGACGCGCGCGGGATCGACGGCATGGTGCGTCTCCCCGAAGCGACCAAGGACATGCCCTGGCGTGCCGATCGTCCTGCGATCGCGTTCTACGACAAGCTCGCGAGCGACGCGCGGCTGAGCGAGCGGGTGCACGGCGATGCACGCGACGCCGCCGACTCGGTGCGCTCGCTCGTACTCTCACACCGAGAGAGCGACGACTTTAAGCCATTTGGCGGATCTGACTACTCCGACGCGGTGGGGCCGACGGTACATCTCCCGACCACGCGCCGCGAGATCGACCCGTGGGCTTCCGCGGGCGTGACCGAGACCGACAACGCGTTTTACGACGCCGTCGACGAGGATGCGATGACTCGCGTCATCACTTAAGGCAAGCGGCCCCTCGGACCCGGAGGAAGGGCACCTGCAGCGCGGAACTGCAGCCGGACAGCCGTTAAGACCTACTTCTAAAGAGGAACTCATGGCCGCCAAACCTTTCATCGCTATTTCCGCGCTGCTAGTTGCCTTTTGTGCGGGCTGCGCTTCCAACACGTCCTCGAGCGCCCTTCCGCAGGCCATCGTGCCGGGGATATCACCAATGGAGCGCAGTCTCTCCAGCAACTACATCAAGCACGTCGTCGTCATCATCCAAGAGAACCGCAGCTTCGAAAACTTCTTTGCCGGCTACCCAAATGCCGACGCGCCCACGTGGGGCTACGGCGTGAAACACGGCAAACGCGTCAAGATCGCGCTGCATCAGGACACGTTCGAAATCGAGCCAAACCTGGAGCACCTTTATCCCGCCGCAATCACCGATTGGGATAACGGTAAGATGGACGGCTTTAGCAAATACGGCATGAACGGCAACGACGCCGCGTACGCGTACATCGAACGCTCGCAGGTGCAGCCGTACTGGGACATGGCGCAGCAATACGTGCTCGCCGCCCACATGTTCCCGACCGAGTTCGGGCCGAGCTGGACCGCGCATCTCACGCTGATCGCCGGTACCGATAACGTCATTCAGAGCCCCCTCCAGGCGCTGGTCGACTTCTCGGATGGCGCCTACAACAGCTGCGACTCGCCGCGCGGCAGCAAGACCGACGTGATCAACCAGCAGGGCAAGGAGAGCTACTTTACCGGTCCGTATCCGTGCTTCACGCAGTTCAACACGATGGCCGAGGACCTCGACCAGAACGGCATCAGCTGGAAATACTATGTGAACAAAATCAAGCACGCCGGTATCTGGTCGCCCTTCGAGGCCATCAAATACGTGCGCCGCGGACCCGATTATCAGAAAGACATGGCACAGCCGGAAACGCAGGTGCTCACGGACGCGGCGAACGGCACACTCGCCCAGGTGAGCTGGGTGACGCCAAACAAGACCGATTCCGATCATCCCGGCTCGCACACCGACAAAGGGCCGGCCTGGGTTTCGTCGATCGTAAATGCGGTAGGAAACGGTCCCGACTGGAGCTCCACGGCCATCGTCATCCTCTGGGACGACTGGGGCGGGTTCTACGACAACGCCAAGCCGCCGGTAGAGGACTTCCGCGGCCTGGGGATCCGCGTTCCGTGCCTGATCGTCTCGCCGTACGCAAAGACGAATTACGTATCGAAGACGAACTACGAGTTCGGCAGCATCCTGAAGTTCATCGAGGAAGTGTACAACCTTCCGTCATTGTCGCAGTTGTCAGGATCGTCTGCGTGGCAAGGCTACACCGACACCCGCGCCAACAGCCTGGACGACAGCTTCAACTTCACGCAGCCAGCCCGCAAGTTCACGCCGATTCACGCGAAGTATCCGGCGGAGTATTTCCTGACCATGCCGCGGGCGGATGCGGATGGGCCCGTCGATACAGAGTAGCTAACGTCGTAGTTCGACTCGGGAGGGATAGATCGGCCGGTTGATCACGCGCTGCAGCGTCATCGCCGGCGCGCTCAGCGCGAGGTTGCAGAACTGCGCGAACGCCTCCCGAGTCGCTTCGCCTTCGGCGTACCGCTCGTTGCGTTCCATCTGGACCTTATCGCCGACCGGTAGGAAACGCACGAACCGGCCCTCGTCGTCTTCGCCGACTGCGACGAGGTTGGAGTCCGCGAAGATCCGCAGCGCGGCCGAGATCGTCCGATCCACGACGCGATCGATCTGCAAGATGCCGGCGATCTCCGCATTGTCGCCTCGCACGGCACCCTGCCCTGAAGCCTGTCCTGAGCCCGTCGAAGGGCGGGCGAGGCTTTTCATCCCCCGGTAGATCTCGCGCAGCCGCCCGAGCGGCGGTGCGTCGACGTCGATGAGATACTCGTTGATGGCTCGGTCGCGTTCCCCGTAGAGGAGATGGATGCGCGCCGGCGCCCCGTCGCGGCCGGCCCTGCCGGCTTGCTGATTGAACTCACCGAAGTCGAAGTTGAGATGATACAGCACGACGTTGCGCACGTCCGGAAGGTCGATGCCTTCCCCAAACGCCGACGTCGCGACCACGACGCGCAGCCGCCCCTCGCGAAAGAGCCGCTCGGCTTCGAGGCGTTCGGAATTCGGCATCTTTCCGTGGTAGAACAGCACCTGGTTGCCGAGCTTTTTGCGCAAGCGCTGCGCTACTTTCGCCGTCTCCGGACGCGAGTTGCAGTAAACGATGCCTTTCTCGGTCCCCGCCCTTGCGGCACCGAAGAGATCCGTCAAATAGCCGATCTTGTCGCTCGTGCCGCGCACGTCGACGACCTCGAGATTCTCGCGCACCGTCGGATCGATTACCCAAGCATCGATGCGCAAGTCCTCGACGATGCGTCGAAACGCGTCCTCGCCGGCCGTCGCCGTCAGGGCCAGAATCTGCGGCGCGCCAAGGCCGGCGATGGTCGAAGCTAGCCGCGCGTAAGCCGGACGGTGACGCGACTCCGCGACGTGATGCGCCTCGTCGACGACGACGAAGGACGGCGTGCTGTCCCCTTGCAGCGCGTCGCGGTGAAACTCGAGAAACTCCGGCGTCGCTAGGACGACGTCCCATGCGCCTTCGTGCAGCGCACGGAAGAGATCCTCGCGTTCTTCGTTGTCGATGGAACCGTTCGCGCGAAAGCAGCGCAATCCAAGCGGATCGAGCGTGCGCCGCAAAGCCTCGTACTGATCGTTGGCCAGCGCGCGGAGCGGATAGACGACGAGCGTTTTGCCTCTCCCGGCGAAGGCTCGCAGCGCCGCCGCAAACTGAAAGCAGAACGACTTGCCGCGCCCGGTTCCGAGCACCGCGAGCGTGTTGCGTCCGGCATCCACCCGTTCGAGCACGGCGAGCTGTGCGTCGTGGGGTTGCGAGTCCCCGATCAAGGCGCGGCGCACCAGCTCGCCGACCTCGCTCGCGCCGCCGGGACGATTGCGCAGGCCGCCATCGTCGCGCAGCGGCGCGAGCAGCGCCCCAACGCTGTCGCGCTCGACGAAGATGTTGACGCCGCGGTGCTTGCCCACTGAAGGACCACCGGTCAAGGACGCGACGCGGGCGCGATAACGCGTGCCCGCATCGATCAGCGGCGCTATGTGCGCGGCGAGCCGCTTGTTGAAAAAGCCGAGCTGGAGATCGCCGTAGTGCACGGCTATTGCGTCGGCGTCGTGGGGATTGTTCGGCTCGCGGCGCAGCTCCAGGGCCGCGTCCGCGCGCAGCCCGGCGATGACGTCTTGGCGCCCTTCGAACGACACGCCGGCGATCTTCGTGTGAAAGCGCGGAGCGTCCCCAATCGTTGCATATGGATCGCGCAGGTAGCCGTCGCTGTGGGCGAAGACGCGCTCGACGAACTCGTCGGCCGCGTCCGCGACAAACATCGGCTCGGCGAAATCCGCGACGAGCGCTGGTTCGGCGGAATCCGCGGCAAGTGCAGCCTCGAAGGCCGCCTCCGAAGGCGTTGGCGGCGGCAGCCCTTTAGGGCTTGCCGCTCTCTTCGTGGGGCTCGTCGAGCTCTTCGAAGTTGAGCGCGATTTCTTCGTGACCTTGCTCCATGGCCGCTTCGTGCAGACCGGCGTTCTGCGCGTCCAGCGGGTCGATCAACGTCTCGTCGCCGGCCTGCGGTTCTTCGACCGCGATGGCGCCGCCGGCGTCGTCGCGCTTTTTGCGGTAACGCGCCGGACCATTCGGTGCGACGCTGCGAGCCGCTTTGGCCTTCTGCCGGCGTTCGCGCCGCGCCGCGACGATGTCCTCACGCGCCACGCCGCTGCGGCTCTGCAGCGCCGCGGATTCGGACCGGCCGCGTGCCGTCACCGTGCGATCTTGCGAGAGGCCCGCGTGGCGCCGTTTCGCCGCCGCTTCGAGCTGCCGTTTGCGGAAGCCCAGCACGAGCGGCGCTGAGTAAAAGATCGAATGGTACCCGCCCGAACAGATGCCGACGAGCAGCGCAAAGGCGAAGTTCTTCAGGGATGCGCCGCCTAATGCGAGCAGCGCTACCAGCGTGATGACCACGGTCGCGAGCGTGTTGAACGAGCGCGTCATGGTCTGCTTGATCGATTCGTTGACGATCTTATCGTAAGGGGCCCCCGCCATCAGTTTCGTGTTTTCACGAATTCGATCGAGAATTACAATCGTGTCCATGACCGAATAGCCGATCACGGTCAGCACCGCCGCCAGGAAGGCGTCGTCGGCGCGGCGGTCGGCCAGCGCATAGATGCCGATCATCATCGCGGCGTCGCGCACCAGCGCGATGACGGTGACCAAGCCGAAGATGTAGTTCCAGCCGAAGCGGAAGGCGATGTAAATGAACTGGATGCTCAGCGCGATGATCAACGCCCATATGGCTTTGGTGAGATACTCGCGCCCGAGCGACGGCCCGACCGCCGTGATCTGCGACGCGGCGCGATCCACCGGAGCTACGGTGTTGAGCGCGTTCCAGACCGGGGCCGAATCGTTTGCATACGCAGTCTGAGTCTGAATGACGAAGCCTTTGCCGTCCTTACCGGCGGTCGTAACGGATTCGTCGGTCATGCCCAGGCCCGCGAGGGCCTGCTTTACGCGGTCGGCGGTCGTCGGTTGCGTGAACTGCACGGCAATGTCGGTACCGCCGGTGAACGAAAGGCCGAGACGCAGCATGCGCGAGGGTTGAAAGCCGTTGCCGCCCGCGAACCCGTGGTAGATCATCGAGCCGAGGCCCAGCGCGATCACTAAGTACGAAATCGTCGATACGACGCGGAACCAGCCGACGATGTTCCAGTTCAGCCTGCGAAACAGCATCGCTTACGAGCTCGCCTTGGCGAAGATGCCGATTTCGCTACGCTTGATGCCGTAGAGCTCCGGAGTTGTCAATATCTCGTTGTCGACGAGCGTGTCCACAAAGAACCGGGTGATGAAGACCGCGGTCACCAACGACACGACGGTACCCCAAAAGAGCGTAAAGGCAAAACCTTTGACCGTTCCCGTGCCGAGCATGTACAGCACGCCGGCGCCGACGATCGTCGTGAAGTGACTGTCGAACACTGCTGAGAACGCGCGCTGGAAGCCCACCCGCACCGCGGCGCGCATCGTCTTGCCATTCCACAGTTCTTCCTTGATGCGTTCGAAGATCAGCACGTTGGCATCTACGGCCATACCGATCGAGAGCACGAAGCCGGCGATTCCGGGCAGCGTCAACGTCGCGTGCGAGAGCGCGAGAATCGCCATCATCACCAGGACGTAGATCGCAAGCGCGATGTCGGCCAGAAGACCCGGCAGGCGGTAGACCACGATCATGAAGATCAATACCAGGCCCAGCCCCAGCGCGGCGGCACGCATCGATTGAATCAAATCGATCTTCCCCAGCGTCGGGCCGATCGTTTCTTTCTCGATGATTTTCACGGTAACCGGAAGCGCGCCGGCGTTGAGCTCGTTGGCCAGCGTGACCGTGTCTTCTTGGGTGAAGTTGCCGGTGATTTGACCGCTATCGTAGATCGGACTTTGGATGATCGGCGCGGACAGATAACGATGGTCGAGGAAGATTCCGAGCGGTTTTTGCAGATTGCTGCTGGTCAGCTTTCCAAATCTTGCCGGATCTTTGGTCTGGAAGGTGATATCCGGGCGCCCGGCTTGGTCGTAGCTGGCCTGCGCGCCCTTGAGATCCTTGCCCGAATACACGATCGGACCGCTGAGGGCGTATACGGTTTGCGAGACGTACTTCTCCGCCTCGGCCTTTTGCTTCGCGGACAGGTTGGGCTGCGCGAGGAGCGCGACGTAGGCGTCGCCCTTTTGCATCACCTCGAACGGCACGATCTTATAATCGAGCACGGCGACCTGCTTGACCAATCTTTCGGCTTGATCCGGATCCTTGACGGCTGGGAGCTCAAGCAGGATGCGATCGGTTCCGACGTTGCTGATCGAAGGCTCGGCAACGCCCAGCCCGTTGATACGGCGATCGATGACCTCGCGCGTCTGGGCCTGAATTTGCGACGTGATCGTGGGTACTTCCGGAGTGGGATAGAGCTGCAACAGTAAGCGCGCTCCACCCTGGAGGTCCAGGCCGAGATGGATCGTCTTTTGCACGGGCAGCACGGCCCAGAGCGAAATCGCACAGACTGCGACGATTACGAGCGCCTTGAAGGGCGCCTTCAGGTTTTTCCAGTTCATTGGAGCCGCGGAAGCTTAGCCTTCCAGCGGCGCCGGGCCTGCCGCCGGACGCCAAAGCTGACGCCCGATGGCGAGCAGTCCCACGATCGCGGCCGCGGCGATCGCGCTCCACAGCATACCCTGGGCCTGCCGACCGTAGATGAAGGCGCCGGTCGCGAACAGAGCGCCGTACACCGACGCCAAACCGAGCACCCAGCCGAGGAGCGCGAGCGGCATCGAATCGGGCGACGCCCCCAAGCCGCTCTGCCGGCGAATCCGCGCCCATCCCGGACCGGCAGGCCTGACGAGCGCGTAAAACTTGGCCAGCACGCCGGCCTCCACGGGCGGCGTCAGGAACGTGACGGCGACCCACACGACGGTCGTGATGCCGATCGTGGTCAGCAGCGCGCTGACGTTGTCGACGGGGTGGCCGAGCTTCGCCGAAACGAAGAACGCCAGCGATACGACGAACGACGCGAGCATGGCGCTGACCTCGCTCCACGCATTGATGCGCCACCAAAACCAGCGCAGCAAGTAAATCAATCCCGTTCCGGCTCCAATCGATAGGAGCAAGTTGAAGGCATTCCTCGCGTTGTCGAGGGCCAACGTGAAGACGATGCCGAGCGCCATCAGCAGCGCCGTGACCAAACGCCCGGCAAAGACCAGCTCGCGCTGGCTCGAGCCGGGGCGGATGAAGCGCTGATACAAATCGTGCACCAGATACGACGTGCCCCAGTTGAGATGCGTCTCGATCGTCGAGCGATACGCGGCGAAGATGCCGGCCACCATGAACCCCGCGAAGCCCGAGGGCAAAAAGATCAGCATGGCAGGATACGCGATGTCGTTGCCGATCAGGCTCGACGGCACGCCAGGAAATTGCCGCTGGATATCGTGCAGCGTGGGATAGACGATCGTAGAAGCCAGCGCGACGACGATCCACGGCCACGGACGAAGCGCGTAGTGCATCACTTGGAACGCGAACGTGCCGAACATCGCGTCGGACTCGGTTCGCGCGGCCAGCATGCGCTGCGCGACGTAGCTGCCTCCGCCGGGCTCGGCCCCCGGGTACCAAACCGACCACCACAAGACCGTGATCGGAATCACGAAGATCCCCAGCGCCGTGCGCCAATCTGCGAAGTTCGGCAGAATCGAGAGCGTGCCGGCCTTGCCGTGCGCGATGTGGGCGATGAGCCCATGCAAGCCGCCGACGCCCGGCGCGTGGATCGCGAAATACGCCGCCGCAAACGCCGAGCTCATCGTGATGAAGAACTGAATCATGTCGGTGACCATCACGCCCCACAGCCCGGCGGTGGCGGCGAACACGATCGGCACGACCACGCAGATCGCCAGCGTTTCGGCGCGCGGCCAGCCGAAAAGAATGCCGGCGATCTTCACCAGCGCCAGATTGACCGTTGCGATGATCCAGCAGTTGAAGAATAGGCCTAGGTAGATCGCGCGAAAGCCGCGCACGAACGACGCCGCACGCCCGGCGTACCGCAGCTCGTAGAACTCAAGATCGGTCAGCACTCCCGAGCGTCGCCACAGGCGCGCGAAGAAAAAGACCGTCGCCATACCGGTCAACAAGAACGACCACCAAACCCAGTTTTCGGCGACGCCGCCGTCGCGCACGAGATTCGTAACGAGATTCGGCGTGTCGGTCGAGAACGTCGTGGCCACCAGTGAGATCCCGATGAGCCACCATGGCGCTTGCCGTCCCGCGGCGAAGAACTCCGTGATGTTGCGCCCGGCCCGCCGCGCCAGCACGATCGCCGGAACGAAGCTCACGCCCAAGGAAACGACGACGATCAGCCAGTCGAGCGCCTTCAGGTGCATGAAGCCAGCGCGTTCGGTTCGGTCGCGTCGATGACCTCGGCCGGTACGAGCGCCACTTCGTTCGGTAACTCACCGTACGCATAGACGCCGATTCGCAGGCCCGAACGCAACAGGAAATCGGCCAGCATCGGCCGCAGCGCCGCCGTGCACACGACCGCGGCGCGATCGCGCGGCGTTCGAGCGGCATAGGCTTCGATGCGCGCGCGCAGCGCCAAGCCCGTCGCCAGCTCGCTCGCGCCCGAACCGTAGCGCGACCAGTTCGCGGCAAGACTTCGTTCGAACTCGGGATCTAAGATGACGGGCTCGAGCCGGACTACACCGCGACGCCGCAGCAAATCCGGAACGATGGCGCGGCGAGCGGCTTCGGCAAGTTCGCACGGGTCGTGCGTGCAGGCTTCCAGCATCGCCTCCAAGACTGCGATCGGATCCCGCGGCCATGCCGCTTCGCGTAGCAATAGCGCAAACGCGCGGTGCAGAGAACCGAACGGCAGCGCATCGCCACCGACCTCTTTGACCAACGCCGGCACGGTGGCGCGAAGGTGTTCGAGCAACGTGTGCAGCTCTTGACGTCCAACGAGTTCGGCGGCATACGTGCGCACGATCTCGGCTAGGTGCGATCCAAGAACCGATATCGGGTCGAAAACCAGCGCGCCTGCGTTGGCCGCACGCTCCCGCGCCTCCGACGCAATCCAGGCTGCGGGCAAACCGTAGACGGGTTCGGGCTCGATATTGGCGCCCAAGGCCGAAAGAACCGCTTCATCCGCGACGGCGAGCAATCTCTCGAGCTCCAACCGTCCCGCCCCGACCAAACGATCGCGCACCCGGATGCCGTACGTGCGCGGATCGCGAGCCAGGTCGTCGCGCAACCGTACTCCGGGCAGCACGATGCCGATGTCGGCGGCGAGGGCGCGGCGAACCTCACCGATTCGATCCAGCAGCGCATCCGCGAGCGGCGCCCCCAACAGCTGCGCGAGATCGGCTCCGATCTCGATCGCGACCGGATCCACGCCGACGAGACCCAGCGCGAGCTCGGGGCGCCGCATCGCGTTGCGCTTGAGGCGGTCACGCGCATCGACCGCGTCTCTCTCACACTGCTTGCGATGGCGCTGCGACGCATAGGCGATGGCAAACGCGCTGCCCCCCAAAACGAGAAAGAGCGGACGCGGCAAGGCCGGCACGAGCGCGAGCGCCAACAGCAAGCCGCCGGCGCCGCGTAAGACGTCGGGGCGCGCGAAGAGCTGCGCCGCGAGATCCGCGCCCAGCGCTCCGTCGGACGCTACGCGCGTCACCATCATTCCCATGGCCGTAGAAATGAGAAAAGCCGGCAGCGTCGTAACCAGGGCGTTTCCTATCGAGAGCAGCGCGAAAGTGTCGAGCGAGTCAAGCGGTGAGAGCCCGTGATAGACGATTCCGACTAAGACTCCCCCGGTCAAGTTGAGCGCCACGATCACCAGCGCTGCGATCGCATCGCCCTTGACGAACTTCCCCGCGCCGTCCATGGCGCCGTAGAAATCTGCTTCGCGCTGAACGACCTCGCGTTTGCGCCGCGCACCTTCGGCGTCCAGGGCTCCGGCGTGCACGTCGGCATCGATTGCCATCTGCTTGCCGGGCATCGCGTCGAGCGTGAAGCGTGCGGCCACTTCGGCAACGCGTTGCGACCCGCTCGCGATCACGACGAACTGGATCGTAACGAGGATCGAAAAGACGATCAAGCCGACGATCAGGTTTCCGTGCACGACGAAAGCACCGAATGCCGGAATGATGGCGCCGACCGCGCCGGGAGTAGCGCCCGCCGTCAAAATCAATCGCGTCGCCGAAACGTCCAACGATAGCCTAAAAAGCGTCGCGACCAGCAGCGCCGGCGCAAATGCGGAAAACTCGAGCGGATCGTCAACGGTAACCGAGAGCAAGAGCACCAGCGCCGAGCCAAACACATTGATTCCGAGGAGCAAGTCCAGCAACCACGGCGGCAGCGGAACGATCAGTATCGCGACGATGGATAGCAAAAGGCCCGCGAAGGCGTACACCGCCCGTTTCGGCGAGCTCATCGCGCGATCTCGAGCGAGCGCAGCAGCGCAGCCACGACTTCGGCAACAGCCACGTAATGCTCGTGCGGAATCGGTCGGCCGCTGCGACCGTCGCGATAGAGCGCACGAGCTAACGCAGCATTTTCCACGATCGGAATGCCGTAGCTGCTCGCGATCTCTCGAACGCGCCGGGCCGCTTCATCCAATGCGCGCACCAGCACTCGCGGTACCGGCACCGTCGGGGGGCGGTACTCGAGGGCCACGGCGACGTGCTCGGGATTGGTGACGACGAAGGACGCATCTTTGATGCGCCGCATCCCGCTGCCAAGCAGCGCGCGGTGCAGCGCACGCCGGCGTCCACGCGCGAGGGCGTCGCCCTCTTCCTCTCTGGCCTCGCGCTTGCGCTCCTCGAAGCTCATGCGGAGTTTTCGGAGCCAAACGCTGCGCGCAGCGCCGTACTCGGCGATTGAAAAGAGCAGTCCGACGGTGACGGCCGCCACGGCAACGGCCTGCGCCCCTTTCCAGGCGGCAGCCGCGACATCTCGCCAGCTCGCCGCCGCGAAAATCTTTGCGGCGGTGATGCCGATTAGCGGCACCATCGCTAGGATGGCGCAAGTGAATGCAAGGGCCGCACGAACGGTGTGAGCCAACGTATCGCGCGAGCAAATGCGCTTGAACCCCTCGACTGGATTCAGACGTTCGAGCTTTGGCTCAGTTCCAGCGAACCTCAGGCCACCCGCCTGCAACACGACGGCCAGCGTGCCGGCTAACGATGCAGCGCCGACCGGGGCTAGCGCCATAACGAGGATGAGCGCGAATTTTGGCCCCGTACGGTCGTTCGTTACGTACGATTCGAGCGAAGTGCCGATCAGCGCACCCAGCGTCGGAGCGATCGCGATCAGAGTCAATCCGCCCGCGGCAAACGAAAGATTCGCCGCAAACTCGGTCGATCGCGCGACGTTGCCCTCGCGTCTTGCTTTGCGGATGCGATGGGGCGTAGCTTCAAAGGGTTTCTCCGCAGCATCGCTCATTTCGATCGCCTAGGGGATCGTCAGAATCGGTTCGGGGACGTGTTGCGCTGCCCAGGGCACGGAGATCGCGGTCACGATGAGCGCCGCCGCAAAAGCCAGCGGAAATGCGAGCGTGAAGCTGCCGAAGCGCGGAATCACTCGCGACAGCGTGCCAAGCGCGATTTGCATAACGAACGCCAAACCGATTGCCGGCGCCGCGACCGCAAGGGCGACGGCGACGATCGTCGTCGCGAAAGCGGCAGCAAATTCACCCCAGCTGCCGGCTTGCAAGAGGCTGGACGGCGGCATGCTCGTAAAGCTCTTGACGAAGCCTAGCAGCGCCGCCCGATACGCTCCGGAAAGAAAAAACGCGCCGGTAAATGCCACCGACCATACGCGACCGAATCCGCTGGGCGCCACGAGCTGGAGGCTGGGCGCGATCGCCTTGACGCCGACGTAGTCGTCTACTACACGGCCACCCGCATACGCGCCATCGTATACCAGTGACGCAGCCATGCCGATCGCGCTGCCTAGCAAGAACTCGGTGCACAGCCCTAGGATGAATTCCAGTCCATCGGCGCCGTGCGATACGGTGACGCCGGGTGCGACCGCGATCGTCAGCAGCAACGCGAATCCGCCGCGCAGCGTCGTCGGTACGCTGGGATGTGAAAACCCCGGAGCACGAAAAACGAAGCCGGCGCATCGTGCAAAGACGAGCAGCTCCGTCATGGACCTAGGAGGGCTGGGAACGCTGCCAGCGCGCGATCGAAGAATGCGCCCAGAAGGTGCATCGCCGGCGCGCCGAAAAACGCCACCGTCAAACCGATCGCCACGATTTTTGGTAGCAGCGTCAGCGTTTGCTCCTGCACTTGGGTCGCGGCCTGCAACACCGCGACCACGGTCCCCACGACGGCCGCAACCGTCAGCATCGGTAACGCTATCGCCGCGGTCGTGATGAGGGCATCGTGCAAGAGTCCGTCGAGCGCGCCCACCGCTCAACGCTACAGGTGTGCCGTTACCGCTGAGTTATCGCGTTGTTAAAGAGAACGCCGGTCGCCAAGCGCTGGCGGCGAGGAGTGAAGAGACTATCGCGCGCGTTGCCGGCGACCGGTTGAGCGTATAGAAATGAATTCCGGCCGCGCCGCCCAGTAATAGTTCGAGCGCTTGCATTGAAGCATACGCAACGCCCAGGTCTTCAACCGCCTTGACGTCACCCTTGCGCGCCTCCATCTCGACGCTCAACTTCGGTGGAATACTCGCGCCGCACATCGCAACAAAGCGCCGGATCTGACCAAAGTTGGTGATCGGCATGATGCCGGGAAGCATCGGCACGCTGATTCCCGCCGCGCGGGCGCGCCTTTCGAAGTCGAAAAAGTGCGCGTTGTCGAAGAACAACTGGGAGACGAAGAAATCGGCGCCTGCCTCGGCCTTCATCTTCAGCTTGAGCAGATCGTCCTCGAAAGTAGGAGCTTCCGGATGTTTTTCCGGATAGCACGCCGCCCCGATGCAAAAGTCGTAGTTTCTCCGGAGCATGGCGATGAGGTCGCTGGCATGCGCGAAACCGCCCGAGGGCGCCTCGAACGGAACGCCGCCCGGAGGATCGCCGCGCAGCGCCAGCACGTTCTCGATACCCGCGCGGGCCAAGTCGTCGAACAGCACCCGCAAATCGGATCGATTCGCACCGACGCAGGTCACGTGGGCTACGACCGTCAGGCCGATCTGCTGCTGGATCTGTTTTGCAAGGGCGACCGTCCGAGCGCGAGTCGAGCCGCCGGCCCCGTACGTGATCGAAACGAAGGACGGCCGCAGCGGCGCAAGCGCAGCAATTGCCGCGAATAGTTGTTGGGAGCCCGCATCGTCTCTCGGCGGAAAGAACTCGAACGAAAAGAACGGCCGCTGCGTCGCGAGCGCGTCGTTGATGCGCATACGATTCCGCGATTAACCCGCCGCACCGATCGCGGCGAACGGATTCGCGGCGGATCGAGGCGCGCTGGAGAGCGCTTGATAAACCCGAGCTTCCATGAGCAGCCATTATCGAAAGCTTGCCGCAACGCCTCCGCAGAGCAACGCCCAGCCGTCGACCATCACGAACAACAGGAGTTTCACCGGGAGCGAAACGACCGGCGGGCTCAGCATCATCATGCCCAGCCCCATGAGCATCGCCGCGACCGCCAGGTCGATCGCGACGAACGGCAGGTAGAGCGCGAAGCCCATCGCAAATGCGTTGCGCAGCTCGCCTACGACGAAAGCCGGGATCAATACGGTGATCGGCGCGCGCTGTTGCGGTTCGAGCCCGCGGCGAGCGACGCGCTCGAACAGCGCCACGTCGGCCGCGCGGGTCTGGCGCAGCATAAAAGCTCGCAGCGGCCAGATGGCTCTCGCCAGCGCCTGCGACTGCGAAATCGCCCCGCGTGAGTACGGACTAATCGCATCGTGTTCGATTCGCTGCGCGGTCGGCGCCATGACGACGAGCGTCAAGACGAGCGCCAAACCGGTCAGCACGGCATTGGGTGGAAGCGCCGAAGCTCCAATTGCGGAGCGTACGAGAGAAAGGACTACGACGATTCGCACGAACGAGGTGCACATCACCAGAATCAGCGGGGCGAGTGAAATCGCCGTCAAGCCGACGAGGAGATCGAGCGGGATCGTCGCGTGCCGGCTCGCCGACCCTAAGAGCGCATCCACCGGCACCGCTCAGACGGAGAAAAGCTCGGTGATAATCAGACCGAAGTTCTCTTCGATCGCAACGATCTCTCCGCGCGCGATCGGCCGGTTGTTAACGAGCAGGTTCACCGGGTGATTCGCCGCACGATCGAGCTCGATTATCGAGCCTGCACCTAGCTTGAGGATTTCGGAGACCGACATCGCACAGCTGCCCAACTCAACGGTGAGGTGCAGCGGAATGTGCATGAGCAGCCCAAGGTTTTGCGGATCTCCCGCTTTCTTTGGATCCACTCACGTCGTCTCGCGAATCGATGGCGCCGCGATGGCGAAGCGGCCGTTTCGAACACCGCATCTACCGCGCGCCAGCCGCAGGCCGGAGGTGGATAAGCTGCAGCGCCGCAAATCGTCCGCGTCTATGGGAAGCACTGCGCCCGGCTCGAGCCCGGCGACGGCGGCGGCACGCACGCTGCCTAAGTCCAGTGAGGCAACCGCAGTAATCCGCACATCGGCAATGTGAGCGAAGTCGAGAGCGCCCCGCGGTTCGGGCGCGGGATCGCGCGAAAGCGCGATGCCGATCCGAGCTTCGACCGGCCGCTCGACCTGGAGTTCGAAAAACGTGACGAACTCGTCGATCGCGCTGACGCGCTCCGCGTGACAGGCCTCACGAGCCCCGCATACCGCAACCAGATTTGCCGCAATCGCGTTCGCGACGCGGTCGAGGACGTCGCATTCAATCGGAGAGAGCGCGCGTTTCGACAAAGCAGGGCTTGGCGGCTCATTAAAAATCGCGCTCGCAAGTGCGCTCGCGTCCTCCTCGCGAAAAACAATCGCGGCATCGGCGACGCTTCCGCGCACGCGATACAGCATCGCGCTGCGAACGATGGCTTCCCATCCGCGTGCGTCGGGAAGCGCCGGCTCGAAGAGGCGCACGAGCGCTGCCGCGCCGAGCAACGAGGTAAGCGTCTCGCGAACGCCGTTGGCAACGACGCAGGCGGCGCTGGCGGGCAAGGAAGAGCGCCGCTCAAAGCGCGCTTCTCTCAAGCGTTTTCCGCCGCCAAGGTCGGCCTGAGCGAAACTGCTAAACGCCAGTGTCTTCATTTGACGAGATCCATCGCACTTTTTCCCAAGTGCGACTTCGCGGCTTCCGCTGCTGCAAGCGCGTCGAAATGAATGTATGCTTCCTTGAGCCGCACGAGACTTTCGTCTACACCCACTCGGCTGCGCTCCCGTCGCATCGGCACGACGGGCGCGAAGCTCGCATCGGCGGGAAGCCCGACCTGCGGCGCGATGCCAGGCGGCGGGTTCAAGTCGTTCGCGTCGTTGCTTTCAAGCCTCGTCCCTGCGGGAAAGCGCGCCAACGCGACGCGGCCGACGACCACGCGTCGCGACTCTCTCAGACCGCTGCGCGGATCGATCGTCTCGCGTCGATAGACAAAGCTCCCGTCGCGCTCGATCCGGGCGTCGCGGATTCGCCCCAGCGACTCGTCGACTGGATCGACGCGCAGCGCCGCGGGCGCCGCGTCCGCTTCGCGCATGCCGCAGACCGGCCGTCCGCTGCCGTCAACGAGCGCGCCGCCCCTCACTGAAAAGGAGCTGTCTCGCGTATACCGGGTCTTCCCTCGATCATCCGTGGTGACGAAGTACGTGCCTTCGGGCGCGCTGACGGAAAGCGGATCTAGCGTGAAGTCGGCGGATTCGCCGGCGGTTGCAACGTCGTCGTTCTGCGGAAGCGCTCCCGGCGTGAAGGCTCGCCGCACGTCGGCCGCGCGCTCAGCTATTCGATCGAGCGCGGCGCTCATCGCTGCATTCAAGAACACGTTTGCACACCTTTAGCGCGAAGCTCGACGTCGACTCCGCGAGCCGCCAACGCCCGACGCGCCTGCAGCAAAGCGCGCGCGACGAGTCCGCTCAGTTCGGGTCTGCAGAGCGCGACCAGCGCGGCACGTTGTCCCTTGGTTTGCAGAACGACGTGGATTCTAGCGCTGCCGCGGCCCATCGAGAACGTCGCGCGCCTCAATTTCGCGCGGGGATCGGAGAACGCGTTTTCGATGGCTCGGGCCAGAGGCCATCGCCGCGCGCGATCGTCGCGCAGGCGCGCCCAATCCTCGTCGCCCAAAACCCGCAACGACTCGGCCTCAGAAAAGTGCGCCGAACGCACTGGAACGCGCCGCAGAGTTGCCGTTAAACTTGGCTTGGGGAACGGGCGCGAAGCGGGATTGCCTACGCCGCCGCCGCGGTGCGCGCGCGCGACGGAAAGGCTCGGCGTCTCGCGCGCCAGCCGCAGCGCGGAATACCAAGCCTGAGGAAGCACCCGGCGATCGATGGCTGCGAGCGGCGCCGCCAGAATGCTGACCTCCAGTTGCTGCGTCATCATGGCACGATGATGGCAGCGTCTCGTGATCCGTCGGTCATCGCGAGATTGCCGAGTTGAGAACGTTAGGCGTCGCGGTCTCTGAGCTGTCGATAGCGCGCCATGACGTTTCGCACGTACTCTTGCGTTTGTGCATATGGCGGCACGCCGCCATATCGCGCGACGGCGGACGGACCGGCGTTGTATGCTGCAACGGCAAGCTCCACATCGCCGAAGCGGTCGAGCAAACCGCGTAGGTAGCGCGTGCCGCCGCGCACATTCTGCGCCGGATCGTACGAATCGCTGACACCGAGACTTGCGGCGGTTTGCGGCATCAACTGCATCAAGCCGCGAGCGCCGGCGCTCGAGGTTGCGTTCGGGTCGAAGCCCGATTCGTTTTGAACGATCGCCTCGATCAAGGCCGGATCGACCTGAAAAGCGGCCGCGTTGGCGTCGATGAGACGATCGATTGCGGCGCGGGGCGCATTGCGTTCTCGTACGCCTGCGCCGGGTTGCGCTGCGACCGCTTCGTCCAACGACGCCCCGAACTCGGACGCGGCGATGCGCGGTCCGGCAGCAACGGCTTCGATCCGCCGCCTAAGCGCGGCGAGCTCGTCAACGATCTCCAGCATCGTCTTCTAAAAGACCGGCGATTTCGCAAAGCTGCGACAGCGTGGTGCCGGAGTCGCTGACGCAGCGTCCCTGACGCAGAAAGCTTTCCAACCGCGGTTCTGCCGCTATTGCCCTCAACGCCGCCCGATCGACCGGCTCGATTCCCAGCGTGCGCGCGTCGTCAATGCGATCCAGCAATGCAATCGCGCGGCGCAACCGCCGCGCGGCCTGCAGGTGGGTCTGGTCGGCCACAAATTCCATCGTTCGGCTGGCGCTGGCCAGCACGTCGACGGCGGGGAATTTACCCGCTTGCGCAAGCCTCGTCGAAAGGGCGATGTGCCCGTCCAAAAACGATCGCGCGGCTTCGCTGACCGGATCGCGATCGTCGCCGTCGGCAAGCACGGTGGCGATCAAGGTCATCGAGGCCGCCTGCATTTCACCGGCAACCTCGACCAGCCGAGCGAGTTGCGCAAAAACGCTGGGAGGATATCCTCCGCGCCCCGTGCTTTCACCGGCTGCTACGCCGATTTCGCGCAACGCTGCCGCGACGCGTGCCATGCTGTCGATAACCAACACGACGTGCAGGCCTCGCTTGCGCAACGCATTTGCATGCGCTACGGCGACATGGGCTGCCGCGATCCGTTCGTGCGCCGGTCGATCGCTCGTCGCACAGACGATCGTATTGCGTGCGCTGCGTAGCGCGATCCAACGTTGCGCTTCGCGACCTCGTTCGCCGACGAGGCATACGACGACCGCGTCTGCGGCACAGCCGGCGACGATCGCTTCAACGAATGCACTTTTACCGCTTCCGGCGGCGCCGAAGATTCCGACGCGCGCCCCGCGACCGATCGTAAGCAGGCCGTCCACGACACGAATTCCCGTCCACAGCGGTGCCGTGATCGCCACTCGTTCGCTTGGTCGAGGCGCGTGCAGCACCAAAGGCACGCGGCTGCCGTACAAGCGCGGCCCGTCGTCCAGCGGAGCACCGTATGCGTCGATGGCACGCCCGAGTGCGCATGTGCCTAAGTTGCAACTCGAAGCCGCTAGCAAGGCGCGCACGCGCTTAGGATGGCTTCCAAACGCGCCTCCATTCGCAGATCGATCGTGCCGCTGTGCAACTCGAGAATCACATCGCCGGGCTGTAACGAGGGATCGGCGACGCTCGGTATCTCGAGGGTGGCGAGTGCTTCGAGTTCGCTCGGATGTGCGCGCAGCGACAGCACCCGTTCCTGGCTGAACCTTTCCATCGCGTTGGCCACGATTACCGCGACGTCGGCGTGGCCGAGCTGAAGTTCTCGGGCGACGAGCTCGCGCGCAATCTCCGGCAACATCTGCTGCAGCGCAAGGTCGATCGCATCGGCCAGTGCGGCGCGAAACCGACGCGCGGCCCGCATGGCTTCCGCACAGTCCACAGGCACGACCGGGTCGGCGCTCGTTTCCGGCGATGACGGCATAGCCGGTTCGGTCGCGGGTGGACGCAAAAACTCGTCCAGGGGGACGAACTCGTCAAGCACGACGGCGCAGCAACTCCTGCGTATCGTTGAGCAACGGTGAATGGCGCCGCTGCATCCGGCTTACTATCGCTTCGCGTTCGTGCGGCGGATAGAGCTCGAGCACCGCCGTCGCCGTCGCTGCCGGGAGTGCGCTTATAATCGCCGCGACGGCGTGCGGCGGTTCCTGCTCGAGCATCGAACGAACTCGGCCCGGCGCAAAGCCTATGGCGGCGTTGGATGCACGCGCAACCATCGCGCGCTCGGTCAGCGTTTGCGCAAGGGAGACTAGCGGCGGCAGCGCCAGACGCGCGCACGCAACGAGCCCGAGCATTACGACCAGCACCGGCGCAAGCGGGACGAGTGCCCCATACAGCAGCCACCAGGCATCCTTGCGAACGGCGGGGATCCGATGAAAACTCATCGCCTCGACTGCCAACGTGTCGCCGCGCCGCGCGTCGTAGCCAACCGCGGCGGCTGCCAGTTCGCGCACCTTTGCGAGATCCAGCGCGCGCGTGTCGTCGACGAACACGGCCGTCGAGAGCCGTTTGATTCCGCCGGGTTGGACTTGCGAAACCAGTTCGTGCGTTTCGCTGCCGCGATCTTGACCTTCTTCGAGCTGCCGGTAGCGCTTGCCGCCGCCGTCGTAGGCTTCGCTGCGACGCGTTTGTTCGATCGCGGCGACCCCGACGGGCGTTCGGCGCACGTCGCGCTCGGAGTATTGCGAACCATCGTATTCGGCACGGACCCGCACGATCGCGGACCCCTCCCCGAACGCGGCGTCGAGCGCGGATTGCAGCGATCGCTGCAGTTCGCTGGCGTCGTCGCCCCCGCGAGAATCGTCGCCGAGTGCGATGCCGCGATCGTCCAGAACCGTGACCCGCGCGGGTTGGAGCTCCGGGACGCTCGCCGCAACGAACGCGCGAATACCGGCCACGGCCTGACGCGATAGCTGTGCGCCGGCGCGCAGCCGGAGCCGCACGCTCGCGCTCGCGTCGTGAGCGGTTTGATCGGCGAATTCCGGTGGCTTCGCGGGTGCGACGATGACCCGTGCGTCGTCGACGCCGTCGATTCCGCGCAAGCCGGCTTCGATATCACCCGAAAGGCCGACGCGAGCCTGAGCGTCCACGACGGCTTGGGGTGTCAGGACGCCGATACTTGCCAAGGCTTCGCCGGTGCTCGAAAGATGTTGATGTGGTTCGCCGGCTAGCGACAGTCGCAGCAAAAGGTCGTTGCGCCGACCTGCTGCGACGATCACGTTATCGGCCGTCGGTGTGAAGGCGACGTTCCAGCCGGCCAATCGTTCCTCGACCTCGGTAAGTTGCTCGGGATGGAGCGGCTGCGCGAACAACGGCGATCGGCCGGAGTGCCCCAGCATCGCTCCGCCAATCGAAAGAGCGATCCCAATCGCTGCCGTCGCGGCGACGGCCAGCCGCGCGAACTTGTGTAAAGCGTTCCAACGCGTCAGTAGCTGCGTCAGCGCCTGCATCGCGAAAGAACCCGGGCCTTAGATTTGCATGTTGAGAATGGACTGAACCGCTTGCACGACGCGCTGTGCCGTTGCCGTGGCTACAGATAGGGCGACGTCGGCCCGCGCGCGCTCGTAGACCGCCTCCTCGAGCGTTCCCGCGCCATAGGCAAACGCGTCCTCAGCGCGCGTCGCGCCCGTCAGGCCGCCGCCAAGTGCGTCAAGCGCGCGGGCGAAACCGGCCGAGTCCTGCGCGTTCGCATTCGGCCCTGGAGCCATATCCGGCAGGAGGGGCTCGACTCTCATAGCCTTTCGAGCTCCAGGGTTTTCTCGGCGAGCGTTTTGCCCACGTCGAAAATCGAGGCATCCGACTCGTATGCGCGCGAGGCGTTCATCACCGCGATCATCTCGGTCAGGATATCCACGTTGGTCCCGCGCTCGGTATGCGTACCGCTGAACTGTACCCGAACGCCGCCATCCTCCGAATCCACGACACGGAACTCCGGAATCATGCGAGAATAATCGGCATTTGGTCCCGCCGCCTCGGCCGCGGCAACGTTGCGGGCTGCGACGTCGAGCGCGGCGCGTTGCGCGTCCATGCCGCTGGCAGCGGCATCCAGTAAGTCGATCGTCATTTCGCGACCCCCTTGATCTCCTCGAAGCGCGCGCGCTCCACGCCCAGCAACGCCTCGGTGAAGATCGCCGCCTGCGCGGTTTGTGCCATCGCGGCGTCCGCGGAGCGACCCGCCGCGACGCCCGAATTTGCCCGCGCCACCGCGGCCTGAGCATCCTCGAGGCGGCCGCGCGCCGCATCGACCGCATCGCGAAGACTATCGCCCACATCAAACATGCAGTCAGTGTATGAGGGAGAGTGACTGCCGCACGTACTAAAGATAGACGAGATGTGACATTTGCCCTGAGCTTGCCGAAGGGTGAGAACAGGGTGAAGATCGAGTTGGAAACCGCTCACGAACGGGTAAGAATCAGTTGAAACCGCTCGGGACGCTCGCATTGGCGGGTAGAGAGTACCGGTCCGTAGGCTATAATGGGTCTCGGAAGTTAAGGAGGAAACGTGCGAATTTTTAGAACCCTTCCCGCAATTATCGCGGCATTACTCATCACCGCAGCCCCGTTGCCCGCGCCGGCACAATTTTCGGTCGGCGTTGGCTTTAACGTCGGCATCGCGCCCCCGGCACTGCCGGTCTACGCGATGCCGGCATGCCCCTATGCGAACTGGGCCTGGACGCCTGGATACTGGGCCTGGGGACAGGCCGGCTATTACTGGGTCCCCGGGACCTGGGTCGCCCCGCCCTCGGTCGGCGTCTACTGGACGCCCGGCTACTGGGGTAACTCGGGCGGCTACTACGGTTGGAACAACGGCTATTGGGGGTCGAGCGTCGGCTTCTACGGCGGAGTTAACTACGGCTTCGGCTACTATGGCACCGGCTTCGCCGGTGGCGTCTGGGCCGGGAATGCCTTCCGCTACAATACCGCCGTCGTGAACGTCAACCGGACGGTCATCCATAACACCTACAACAAGACCGTCATCAACAACTACAACCATTCCCGCGTCAGCTACAACGGCGGCCACGGCGGAATCTCCGCACGGCCGACATCAGCGGACGTCGACGCGCGCCGGCGCGGCATCGCGCCGACGACGGTTCAGAGGAACCAGGCAACAGTCGCCGGCCAGGATCGGAACCTCTACGCCAACGTCAACAAGGGCAAACCCCCGGTGACGGCCGTAGCGAAACCGATCTCCGATCCGAAACAGCTGCCCAAATACGCCCCGGTGACGGCGGCTGACAAGCAAGCGGCACAGGGCAACCTGAAGAACGGGAACGCGGGCGCGGCCAACAAGGGCACCGTGACCACGACTAACAAGGGTGCTTCGGCTAACAAGGGCACGATGACCACGACTAACAAGGGCGCTTCGACCAATAAGGGCGCCACCAACCAGACAATGGAACACAAGGCACCGGTCAGCGCGCCGAAGACGCAAACGCAACAGAAGTCGAATACGCAAATGCAGAGCGCGCACAAGCAGCCGACAACGACCGGCACGCACAACCAAGGCGCGATGCACTCCCAAGGCAACGCCTATCATCAGAAACCGGCTAACCAAGGGAAACCACCCAGCGGCAACATGCACGCGCAAAGCGCCGGCAAGCCGCAGGGCGGTCAAGCCAAGCCGGCCGGCGGACAAGGCAAGCCTCCCTCGGGTGGCGGCGGAGACAAAAACAAACCGCCTCGCGCTTAAGATCCGTTCACAATCGCAGGGACCCGTCTTCGGGTCCCTGCTTCGTTTTATCGGGTCAGCGGCAGTTGCTGCTCGTCCAGCGGTACGCCGAGCATCAGGCGCGTGACCTCGTCGTAGTTCGCCACACCCGACGCGATGCGATTGCTCTTTAAGTACGCGTTGTACGTGCGCCAGGACCAGTGCGCGAGCATAACGTTGATGTGGCGCTCGTTCCGCATCCGCAGCGCCGCGAAATCGCGCCACACCAGCGGCACGAACTCGCGGTGCGAATAGCGCCGCTTCTGCGGCAGGTACAAAAACAGCTCGAACCATCCAGCATAGCGGACCGCGGGGTCGTCCGAGCGCAGGCAGGTCAAGATAGCAAGATAGTTGGCTTCGTCTTCGCGGGCGTACGCGGCATCGTGACTCCACTCGTGCGCTAAATCAAAGGGGCGTTCGAACCACAGAAGATCCGACGCCATCGCGACGTTGAGGGTCAGCGGGTTGATGAATCCGCTCGTGCCGGTCGCAAGCATGAAGGGATCGGCGATGGTCGGCTTGGGAGCGCCGACGTTCGGCGCCCAGGTATCACCGGCTCGCTGTACCGCCGGCAGCCACGCCGCTCGTAACGCCGGCACGTCGAGCGGGAGCGCGGACCGAGCGTGCGCTGCAGCTGCGAGCGCGTTCATCTGCGCCATCGCGCGAGTGCGCAAGAGCGCTGCAGCGCTCGGCGTTACGCGCGCGGGATCGAACTTCACGCGCGTCTCCAGCGGCGCGCGTGCGTAGTTCCAACCCCAGCTCAGCTCGAACCACAGCCCATAGAGCGCCACGATCGCGGCGCAGTTGAGAATCAGCGCAACGACGCCGTCGCGACGCCGGCGCGAAGGGTCTCGAACAAATCGCGCAATCTGCCAAACGATCGCGGCGGCTCCGAGCAGCGCGGCGAGATCTCCCAGCGACCATGGAAGCGGATGGGTGATTGCGAACGCGATGTGCTCCCACGACGGATACGCGCCGTTGGAATAGACGCGCTCGATCCAGTCGGGATGTGGTTGAAAGAGTAGCGCGATCGCGCCGAGCGCGATCGCGACGAGCTTGAGGCCGCTCTTTAGCGTTTGCTGTATTGGAAGCGCTTGCGTGCGCGCTTGCGCCCGTACTTCTTCGATTCTTTTTCGCGCGGATCGCGTGTGAGGAATCCGTTCTTGCGAAGCGGATCCTTGAGCGACTCGTCGACGGCCAGCAACGCGCGCGCTATGCCGTGGCGAATCGCGCCGGCCTGACCGGCGATCCCGCCACCTTCCGCCTTGACGGTGACGTCGAATCGCGCGAGGCTCTGCGTGGCCTCGAGCGGTTGGCGCACGATCTGCTGCAACTGCGGCCGCGGGAAGTACTCGTCGGCAGCCTTGCCGTTAACCGTGATGATGCCCTGGCCGAGCGTGAGCTTCACGCGCGCTACGGCGCGTTTGCGCCGCCCCGTGGACTGAATGACTTCGCTCGCTTCGTTCAACGACGCTCCTATTGCGGATCCGGCAAGGGTGCCGGGCTCTGGGCACTGTGGGGGTGCTCGGCGCCGGCGTAAACGTTCAAACGCCGTAGTTGCGCGTCGCGCATGCGATTGGTCGCGAGCATGCCGCGTACGGCTTTCTCGATCAGGCGAGTCGGATGTTTGTCGGCCATCTCGCGGGCGGTCTGCATCTTGAGCCCACCCGGATAGCCGCTGTGGCGATAGTAAACCTTCTGCTGCCACTTCCGTCCGCCCAGCTCGATCTTCTCTGCATTGACGACGATGACGTGGTCGCCCCCGTCGATGTGCGGGGTCCAGGTCGGCTTCTGCTTACCGGAAAGGGCGCGCGCAATTCGCACGGCCAGTGTGCCAAGACGTTGGCCGGCCGCGTCAACAATATACCAGCGATGATCGGCCTGCGCCGTTGTCTGCTGATAGGTGCGCACAACCAAGGTATCCTACGGGAAAGGCTGCTCCCCGTCAAGCAGCGCCGCAGCATCCCGCCGGAACAGCGGGTGCTCCGCAAAGGAGTCGTACCCGTCGTCGTAGCGGACGCCGGCCAAGCAGAGGCCCTGGGCTGGCGCCGTCGAGCCGCCAGTCGCCCGGTCGCCAGCCCCTAAAATCGCGGCTACCTCCTCGGGCCGGCGCCGCCCCTGGCCGCACTCGAGCAACGTACCGACGATGACCCGGACCATGTGATGCAGGAACGCATTGGCCGCGATTTCGATCCGGATCAGCTCACCCCGCGGCTCGACCCTCAAACGCGTAATCGTTCGCACCGTCGACCCCGCGGTCTCGGAAGTGCCGAATGCGCGGAAATCGTTCTCGCCGACGAGGTGAACTCCGGCGGCTCGCATGGCCGCGAGGTCGAGGGGCCGGGCGACGTGGCTTGCGTATCGTGCCAACAACGCACTGCGTTGCGGCCGGTTCAGGACCGCGTACACGTAGGTGCGCTCGCGCGCAGAGAAGCGAGCGCTGAAATCGCTTCCCACCGCTGCGGCCTGGCGAACCGCACAATCGCGTGGCAAGAGGGCGTTGAGCGCGACGCACAACCGTTCCAACGGGAAAGAATGATCGGTCGAAAAGCCCACGACTTGTCCGCTGGCGTGGACGCCGCTATCGGTTCGCCCCGCGCTCGTCAGCTTGACGCGTTGCTCGAAGAGCGTCGCGAGCGCGGCCTCCAAGACGCCGGCCACGGTGCGCAGCGCCGGCTGCCACTGAAATCCGCTAAAGTCGGTACCGTCGTATTCGACGGTGACGCGCAAAGCGATCGCGGTTACTTTCCGTGCGCCGCCGGCAAGAGGTGTGCCCGGCGCAGCTCGACCTGCACTTGCGCGAAGTCTCGCGCAAACGCCTGGTCGTGCATCATCACAAAAACTGCCAGCGTACCGGCGGTCCATCCTGCTGCGACGTCGGTGGGATAGTGCAGGCCCAAGAGTATCCGGTTCTCCGCGAACGTGCGCGCTTGCGAGAAGATCGCATCGCTTTTGGCCGGCAGCAACTGCGAAAGCACGATCGCGCTCGATGCCGCGAATGCGGCGTGCCCGCTCGGGTACGAGGTCTGTTTCCTCCCGCCGCCGCCCGGGCGGGGGCGCGCCCAGTAGGCCTTGGCCGAAAGTACCAGCCGTTGCACGTCCGAGGCGATGCGCTGGAAGAACCGCGCCGTCAGTGGTAGGCGCTGGGCCGTAAAGTTCGGACCGATCGCGCCCGCAAAGAAAAACACGCTGCGCCGTGAGGCTTCTTGCGCTTCCGTCAGCTGCGCGGCGCTGCGCGTCGAAATCGCGGCAGCCACTTGCTGTTCGTCGGCGCGGGCCTGGGCCGAACCCAAATCGGGCGGTGGAGGCAGCAAAACCGTAAGATCGAGCCGATGGGCGTTGAGATAATAATAGCCACCCGGCGTCGCTGCCGAAGCGGCCCCGGCGGCCGTTACGACGAGAAAGAGTACGAGGCCGGCAACCCTCGGCAACACTATCCGTGCTGGCGTTGCAACGGAAAGAGCAAGACGTCGCGGACCGAACGCTGATTGGTCAACAACATGATCAAGCGATCGACGCCGATGCCGATTCCCGCGGTAGGCGGCATGCCGTATTCGAGCGCACGCACGTAATCCCAGTCAGGCTCGGGAATCTCTTCGTTACCCGCAAGCCGTTCGGCGATTTGGGCCTCGAATCGCGCGCGCTGATCGTCGGGGTCGTTGAGCTCGGTGAAGGCGTTGGAGATCTCCATGTGCGCGCAAAAGAGCTCGTACCGGTCGGCGATTTCCGGATCGTCGGACCGGCGCTTTGCCAACGGTGAGATGACGACGGGATAGCCGCTGACGAAGGTCGGGGCCACCAAATTCGGCTCGACGACGCGTTCGAAGATCTTATCGAGCGCATGCCCGTGGGTTGGCGAAGCCGGTAAGCCGAGCTCACCGAGAATCTGCCCAACTGCGGCCGCATCGAGCAATCGTTCCCGCGTGTATTTTCCGCCGCTGTAGCGCGCCATCGCGTCTAAATATTCGATCCGCGCGAAGGGTCGCTGGAAGGAAATCGTGTGCTCGCCGTACGGAAGATCGGTGCCGCCGTCGGTCGCGATCCCGACAAGATGCGCGATCAGCGCCTCGTTGAATTCCAGCATGTCGGAAACGTCCCAATACGCGGCGTAAAGCTCGAGCATCGTGAACTCCGGATTGTGCGTCGTATCGATGCCTTCGTTGCGAAAGATGCGGCCGATTTCGTAGACGCGTTCCAAGCCCGCCACGATCAAGCGCTTGAGGTTCAGCTCGGTCGCGATCCGCAGCTGCATCACCTTGTCCAGCGCGTTGCAATGGGTTACAAACGGACGAGCCGCCGCCCCGCCAGCGACGTGCAGCAGCGTCGGCGTCTCGACCTCGTAGAAGCCCAGACCGTCTACGAAGCGGCGCATCTCCGCGATCAATCGGCTGCGCATGATCAGCGTGTCTCGGACGTCTGGATTGACGATCAAATCGACGTAGCGCTGACGATAGCGCTTCTCAACGTCTTGCAAGCCGTGCCATTTGTCGGGCAGGGGCATCAGCGCCTTACCGATCGCGGTAAACCGCGTAACGTGCAGGGTTAGCTCGCCGAGCTTCGAGCGAAACATGTAACCGCGCACGGCGATGAGATCGCCCCGGTCGAGATCGTGCCAGTCGGCAAAGGCCTCGTCGCCGATGTCCTGTTTACGAACGTAGATCTGAAGCTTGCCAGTGCGATCGGCAAGGTCGGCAAAGATCGTTTTGCCCATCGTGCGTTTTGTGAGAAGCCGGCCGGCCAGGCTCCAGCCCTCGGCCGAAGCGTCTTGGCCCGGCACCAGGAATCCATAGCGCTCCAGCAGTTCCGAAGCCGTCGCGTCAACGTCGCAGCGCCGCTGCGCGAACGGATCGTTGCCTCGCGAACGCAAAGCGGCCAGATTTTCACGTCTGGCCGCTACGAGTGCTGCTTCGGTCTTACCGAGCTCTTCCAACGACGTTCCTTAGGACGCCTTTTTTGCGGCCTTCTTCGGCGCGTTGCTTTTTATGGACTCGATCTTGTACTTCGCCAGGCCGCGCGGCGTGGCAACGTCAACCGTTACGCCCTTCTTATGGCCCATCAGCGAGCTGCCCAGCGGCGATTCGTTGGAGATGCGGCGATTCGACGGGTCTGCTTCGGCCGAACCGACTATCGAAAACTCGTAGGTCTCGTTGTTCTTGAGGTCCCTGACCTTGACAATCGCGCCGAGATGGACTTCGTCCGCGACATACTCGGACTCGTCGATGATCCGCGCGTTGCGAATCATCGCCTCGAGCTTGAGGATGCGCCCCTCGATGAACGCCTGCTCCTGCTTGGCGTCTTCGTACTCCGCGTTTTCGCTCAAATCGCCGTACTCTTTGGCTTGGCGAATGCGATCGTTGACCTCACGCCGGTGGACGCTTTTGAGCTCGTCGAGCTCGTGCTCCAACTTCGTTAGACCCTCGGCGGTCAGGACGATCTCTTTGTCGTTCAACCTATAGATCCTCACCGGGGTTTATGGCAAAACCCCACAGCACGTGATCGCGCTATCCAACGCTGGCGCGCTTGGTTCTCAATAGGCCGCTCCAAGGCCTCCTGCACGCCGCAGGGGAGTATACCCAGGCGCTAATCCATCTTAACGACGCGGGGTTTCAGGCGCAAGGCGCGCAGCAGGCGTTCGTAGTCGGCGGGCACCACGTCGCTCCAGCGCTTCCCCAGCAGCGCCAAAAGCGCGGCCTCGAGAACGTTGGTTCCGAAGGACCGGCCCGCGATTTCGGGGGTGGTCGTGATCAGCATCGAAATGCCGCGCGCGGCGAGCTCCTCGATGTTGCCTTGCGTGACCGTGTTCGTCAGGACGATCTTTCCGTCCAAGCGATCCGGCATGAACTGACGCATGAAGTGGAAATCGCCCGCGATGATCTCTGCCTGCTCGTAGTATTGCGGATATTTCGGCTCCGGCGGCTTTTCTTGTTTCTTCCCGGTAGGGTAGAAGAACTGAAACGGCAGCTTACAGGCATCCGGGAGATATTTTTCCGCCAGTGTTTCGAATGCGTGCAGATCGCGAACCGGCATGTCTTTGTCCAGCGCGAAGATGAAGTCTCCAAAGAGCACGTCGGCGCCGGCGTCCACCAGGGCCTGCGCCATCCCGAAGCGATCCAGCGCGCTCACCATCAAGATGCGTTTGCCGCGCAAATCGATGGCGAGCTCGTCCTGCATAAAACGAATTGCTTCACGCTCGAGCGTGTTCTTTAACCCGCTGCCGTCCACGATCGGCGTCACCTTCGCCGCTTCGAGTAATCGCAGCCCATCGCGCAACGCGTAACGATGGCGCCCGGCGTAGAGATAGACGTCGATGCCGCCCAAACCGATCGCGTCGACCTTACCGTCGAGATCGCGTACGTTTGCGAGCGCCATGTCGAGCTTTCCGTCCGTCCCCACGCGGGAAATGTCGAACTCCTCGCCCATGAAGGTGACGGCGGCGCGATGATCCCGGCTGCTCGATCCCAGCGAGACCGAAACGACGCGCTTCACGATGCTGTCAGCGCCGCGGCGGCGGCGGCGCGCGTCGCGGCAAGCTTTTCGGGAGTGATCGCGGCGTCGAAGGCGCGCATGTCGGCCAGTCTGAAGCCACAGCGCTCCGCCATCGCTTGGATCGCGACGACCTTTTCGAGCTCGATGCCGCGGCCCAGCGTGTAGGGTTCCAAACGGTCTTCCAGCGCGAGGATCATCGTCTCGCTCATACAGGCCAATGCGGTGCGCGGCGGCAGGTTCAAGTCGAACTCCGTCCCGGGTTCGCGCACCCGTTCGAAGCGCGGATTTCCCGGCACCAGCATGTTTCCGCCCTCGACCACCAAAACGTCCGGCCGAAGCTCTGCAACGCGCCGCCCGACGTCGTGCGGCAGCGATAGCTCGCAGACCACCGCCCCGGTCTGAAGATCCTCCGGTTCGATGACGTCCTGGGTCGAGCTCGTGGCGGTGAGCACCAGCCGCGCGCGACGAACCGCGGAGGAGATGTCGGTGGTGTACTCACTCTCGCACGGCAGCGTCTCGGCGATGGTTTCGTGAAACTTGCGCAAGCGCGTTTGGTTACGCGCCACGAGGATCAGACGTTTGACTCGTTGCGCAATCAGCCGAACGCAGGCCGCACCGATCGAGCCGGTCGCGCCAATTACCGCGGCGGTCGACGGTTGCGGGTCGACGCCCATCTCGTCCGCTCCCCGAAAAAGGCTTTGCACGCCGGCCGCAATCGTCAGCGAATTGCCGGTCGTCACCGGAATCGGCGAACGCGCGTTGATCGTAACCCCGGCGTCGCCCACCACGCCGGTGAACGCCCCGAGCCCAGCGACGCCGGCTCCCAATTCCGCGCCGATCTCGATTGCACGCAGGACGCGCAGGTAGACTTCCTCCCGCGGAAAGTCCATGAGCTGTTGCGGTAAGAGCGGGGCTGCGACGAACCAGCCTTCCGTTTCGCGCCCGTCCGGCGTGCGAACGCCGGTGACGTGCACGGCCGCATACGACGGCATCCACTCCATGATCTTGCGTAAGATCGGTTCGCCCTTGCCTTTGGCGCCGGGCTCGTAGCGGGCGATGTCCTCGAATGAAAGCGGGTGGATGACGAAGCAGAACTTGTTCACGCTTCGTCATATCCGGTCGGCGAGCAGTAACGTATGGGTATCTTGCGAACGGCCTACCGCGCCGACCGGAGGAAATTCGTTTACGGCCTTCCAGAGGTCCAACGAGCGCTTGTTATCGTGTAACAACCGCGCGTCCGGTTCGCGCCGATAGCCAATTTTCGCGACGGGCTGCTGTGCGAGCCGCTCCTGGTCCCACAGAAGAATGCTTTCGTACGAATCGGCGATGGATTCCGGCGCCCAGGTGTCCTGCGGGTCGAATGACGGTTCGTCGGTCGCGCGACAAACGACCGAAAGATATCCCGACTCGAAGTTCGCGGTGAACCGAGTCGAATCGTCGCCGCCGTACGGATGATAGAGACAATCGATCGGCAAGAGCTTGAAGTATCGCAACAGGTAGTCGAAAAGGGGGATCGACGGATACCAATAGGTCGTAGCCTCTCGCTGCAGCTTTCCACGATCGTTGAATTCCATCGAAAAATCGTTCCGTTTTACGACGTTTGTCGAAACGATCATCAACCCGTTCTTTTTCAGCAGCGGCCGAAGCCCGGCGAGGACGTGCATCGGCGAATAAACGTGGTACAGGACGCCCGACAAGTTGATCAGGTCGAATCCCCGCTTGCCCCCCAGTTTCTTGCTCAAATCGTACAGCGACCCGATCTGGCGGAACCTAAAGTGGGCGCCGAAGAGCCTGCGGACGGCCTGCATCTTCTCATAGTTGTAAAGATGAGGGTTCGTCGCCACGACGTCTTTGGCGCCTTGCCTGCACATCAAGATCGGCATCAACCCCTCGACGCTGCCGATGTCGAGACAATCGCAGCCTGCCAACTCGCAGTTGCGCAGCAGCATCCGGGGCAACAGCGGAAAATCGGCGGGAAAAGACGACGCCGTAATCGCCCCCGGCGCCAGCTCGAAGCTGTAATACCACCACTGTTTGTAAAGTTCCGATTCTCGGACGGTGTCGGCCGTGCGCGGCAGGCGCTGGCCGATGCCGCGGGCGCCAAACCAGAGGAGCAGCATTCTGCTAAAGAGCGAGCCCGGCTCGAAGAGCCTCCTTCGCACAAACCGCTTGAACATCGGGGAATTCAGGAACCGTTCGTATTTCATCCTTGCTCCGCTTCGCGTTTGAGCGCGGCCAGCATCATCTCGCTGTTCTCGCGCACTTTCTTCTGCAATGTGGGTCCTATGAGCTCGGCCAGCGTCGGCACGCCAAAATCGTAATCCACGCCCAGCACGACGTGGGTTGCGCCGTCGCGGTGTTCGAAGGTCCAGGCGCCTTCGAACTTGTCCAGATCGCCTTCTATGAGCTTGTAGTCGATGCGCAGCGCCGCGTCGTCGAAGCGATCCTCCTCGGTCCACTCGATCGGCGCCTCCTCGACCAGCGTCTTCCAGCGCGAGATCGCGCCTGCGGCGCTGCGCTCGAGGACCGTTACGGTTTCGACGTCCGGCATGAATTGCGGAAACCGCTCCTGGTCCTTTGCCAGTTCGTAGACGACTCGCGCGGGGGCCGCAATCACGATTCTGCTCTCGACATAGGGCATCGCGTTAGGTGGATAAATTCCCTAGCTTTTCGAATGCCGTCGCGACGCCGGCGCGCAGCGCGGCAAGGGCACGATCGATCTCGGCGGCGCTGACGACCAAAGGCGGCTCCATCCGAATCACTCGCTGCTGATTGAGCGTCCACGCGGCCGTCACGCCGTCTTTGAGCATCTCGGGGATGATGAAACCTCCGTAGCCCTCGTGCGTCAGTTCGACGCCGACCAAGAGCCCCAGCCCGCGCGCTTCGCGCACGACTAGGGGATGTGCGTCGGCAATCGCTCGGGCGCCGCTCAAGAGCCGCTCGCCCAATTCCTTGGCCCGTTGCGCGAGCCGTTCTTCTTCCAGCACGTCCATTGCCGCCAGCGCCGCCGCACACGCCAGCTCGCTGCCGCCAAACGTGGACGTGTGCACCAGCGGAGCGTTTCCGAACGCGCGCTTCCAGACGTCCGGTCGCGCGATGAACGCTCCAACCGGAACGACGCCCCCGGACAGCCCCTTGGCCAGGGTCATCACGTCGGGCACGACGTCGTCGCGGTTGCACGCGAAGCGATATCCGCAGCGTCCCAAACCCGTCTGCACTTCGTCCGCGACGAACAGCGCTTTCGTCGCGTCGCAGATCTCGCGCACGGTTTTCAGATAGCCTGCGGGGGGCACGTTGACGCCGCCTTCGCCTTGTACCGGCTCGACGACGAACGCTGCGGCATCCTGCAAGACCTCCTCGAGCGCTCCGGTTTCCCCGTAGGGTATCGCGAGCGCGTCGGCAAGCAGCGGGCGGAACGGCGACTGAAAACTCTCGCGTCCGCTGACCGAAAGGGCGCCCAGCGTCTTGCCGTGATAGGCGTCGATCGTGCCGACGATTTTGGCGCGCCCCGTCGCGGCGCGAGCCAGCTTGATGGCGCCTTCAATCGCCTCGGTACCGCTGTTGCACCAAAATGAAATTTGCAGATCGCCCGGCGCGAGCTCGGCAAGCCGCCGCGCCGCGCGGCCGAGGAGCACGTTAAACATCGTCTTCCCGGATAGCGACATCAACTCCAGCTGCGCGCGCACGGCTTCGACGGCGCGCGGATGGCTGTGCCCCAGAGTGAACACGCCGTAGCCACCGGCAAAATCGAGATAGGCTTTGCCGTTCTCATCCCAAATCGTGCACCCGCTCGCGCGCACCTCCACCGGCGAACCGGAGAGCTTCATCACCCGCGCGAGCGGCGGATTGACGAACCTCTTGTAGTTTTCGTAGGTTTCCGCGGCCAGCGCTTGCGGCGAATCCGCGCCGTAAAGGTCCGCGCGCTCGTCGATCATGCCGCGACCGGCGCGCATTCCAGGCGCGCTATGGTCTCTTCGATGGTGTGGACGGTATCGGCGGCGGAATCCATGCGCATGATCCGTTCGCGCAGCATGGCCGCGCCCGGGATCCCCTTGAGATAGAGCGCGAGATGCTTGCGCATTTGCGGCACCGCGCGCGCCTCGCCGAGCTCTTCTACCATCGTGCGATAGTGCACGAGCGCGAAGCGCAGGCGATCGGGGGCGCTCGGGAGCGGTCGCGCGTCCCGCCCCTCCATGAGGTCGCGAACTTGAGTGATCAGCCAAGGGTTTCCGAGCGTCGCGCGGCCCAACATGACGGCGTCGACGCCGCTGCGGCGCATGCGCTGCAGCGCGTCATGCGGATCGTCGAGATCGCCGTTGCCAATTACGGGAATTTCAACCGCGCTCTTGAGGCGGGCGATGTGATCCCAATCGGCTTCACCTTTGTAGAACTGCTTTGCCGTGCGCGCGTGGAGCGTCACCGCTTGCACGCCGGCGCGTTGCGCGCGGCGCGCGACGTCAATGTAGACCAACGCGCTTTCGCTCCAGCCCAAGCGCATCTTCATCGTTACCGGGCAGTCGACGGCCTCGACCACCGCGCGCATGATCGCTTCACAACGATCGGGATCGCGCAAGCATGCCGATCCGCCGTTGGTCTTCGTGACCTTCGGTGCGGGACACCCGAAGTTGATGTCGACGATGTCCGCCCCACACTCCCGGACGACCTTCGCAGCCAACGCCATGGTAGCGGGATCGTCGCCCCAGAGCTGCGTGGCAACCGGTTTTTCCAGCCCGTGTTGATCGATCATCTCCATCGTCCGACGGCTACCGTAAGCCAGCGCGTTGGACGACACGAACTCCGTGACGGTAAGGCCCAGCCCGAACGGACGATACAGCGCACGCATGGTTCGATTCGTCACGCCCGACATGGGCGCCAAAATCAACGGCGGCCAAATCTCGATCGAACCGATCCGCAGTGGTGCAGGGCGCATGGCGCTATGCTATTTAACGACGCGCCGCGTCGCGCCTCGCGCGCCGGGATGCGTCGCTTGGTGGAAAAGTCGCAGTCCCTCGAGGCTGAGGTGCGGGGCGACGGCGTCGACGACCGGAGCCTGCTTGGCAACGATCTCGGCGAGCCCACCGGTCGCAACGACTTTCGCGTTGACCTGCATCTCCGCGCGCATCCTCGAGACGAGCGCTTCCGTCTGACCGGCGAAGCCATAAACGACGCCGCTCTGAAGCGCCTCGACGGTGTTGCGACCGATCGTCTTCCCCGGCGCCTCGAGCCCAATTTGCGGCAGCTTTGCCGTGCGTCCGATCAACGCGTCGAGCGAAACCGTGATGCCCGGAGCGATGGCTACACCCAAGTACTCACCCGCCGGCGAGATCGCCATGAACACCGTTGCCGTGCCAAAGCTCACGACGATCAGCGGCGCGCCGAACCGCTCGCGCCCACCGATCGCCGCGGCGACCAGATCCGCGCCGACCTCGGACGGGCTCTCGGTAAGGATCGGAATCAAGCGCTGCGTCTGCGGCTTCAAGAAGGTGGGCTCCGCCTTGAAGAATCGCTTGCACGCCGACTCCAGCACCGGATCGAGCTTCGGCACGACGCTGGCGATCGCGACCGCATCGATGACGTCGACGGCGACGCCACTGGTTGCGAAAAGCTGCGTGAAGAAGACGCCATACTCATCGGGGGTGCGCCGCAACTCCGTCGTGACGCGCCAAGTGTGCTTCAGCTCGGCGTCGTCAAAGCAGCCGAGTTTCGTCTCGGTGTTTCCGACGTCGATCGTCAAGAGCATTGCATCAGCTCCACGACGGTGTCGAGCAGTCGCGCGGCGAGTGTCGCCTTTTCGGCCCGGCCCAGCTCCCGGCGACCGTCGCCGCCCCAGAGCAGTACGAGTTCGTTGTCGCCCGTGCCGAAGCCGCGTTCCCCGCGCACGTCGTTGACGGCAATCGCGTCGAGATTTTTGGCAACGAGCTTTGCCCGCGCGCGCTCCTCGTGATCCTCGGTTTCGGCGGCAAACCCCACCAGAAAGGTCGAACCCTTTCGTTCTCCAAGCGCCGCGAGAACGTCGGGGTTCGGCGTAAACCGCACCGTGAGCTCTTGACCGCTCTTCTTTAGCTTCGAGTAGGAACGATCGGCCGGGCGCCAGTCGGCAACCGCTGCGGTAGCGATCGTGAGATCGGCGCCGACCGCATGTTGCAGCGCGGCCGCGTACAGGTCGTCGGCGGTCGTCACGTGCACGACGTCGACTCCGGCCGGCGGCTCGAGGAGCGTCGGCCCGAGCAGCAAGGTCACGGAGGCGCCGCGCAGCGCGGCTTCCCGCGCGAGCGCGATGCCCGTGGCGCCGCTGGATGCGTTGCTCAAGAAACGTATCGGATCGAGCGCCTCGCGCGTCGGACCGGCGGTAATCGCGACGCGCTTGTTCCGCAGCGACTGCCGGCGCGCAACGCTTCGATCCAGCGCTTCGAGGATGCGCTCTTGAGCAGCCAAACGCCCCGCGCCGATTTCGCGCTCGGCGAGAAAGCCTTCCTCGGGATCGACGATCTCGTAACCTCTCGCGCGCAAAACCGAGAGATTTGCTTGCGTCGCGGCATCTTCGTACATTGCTTCGTTCATCGCCGGCGCCAAGATGCGCGGAATACGTGCAGCCAGCAAGGCCGTCGTCAGCAGATCGTCGGCGATGCCCGAGGCCAACTTTGCGATCAGATTCGCCGTCGCCGGAACGACCAGCGCAACGTCCGCTTCACGCACGAGGCGAATGTGCGGAATCCGCTCGGGTGAGTCCCAAAGCGACGTGTACACCGGTCGGGCGGTCAACGACGCAAATGTGAGCGCCGTGATAAAGCGCTCGGCGTTCGCCGTCATCACGACGTCAACCAGCGCGCCGCGCTGCACGAGCGTGCTCGTCAACGCCGCGGCTTTGTATGCCGCGATGCCGCCGCATACCCCCAAGAAGATGCGGGGCGCCGTCACGAGGTCAACCACAAATTATCGATCAGGCGCGTGCTGCCGAATCGGGCCGCACCAAGAACGAAGGCCGGCGTTTGGAGCCGCTCGAGCGGAACGAACGTGTCGGCGTCGACCAGCTCCAAGTAATCGAGCTTCGCATCCGGGCTCAAGGCCGCGGTTCCCGCGGCAATCGCATCGGGCTTCGAATCGCCGGCTTGCAGCGCCTCGCGCATCGCAAGCAGCGCTTGGTACAGGGTTGGCGCCTGCGCGCGCCGCTCCGCGTCGAGATACTGGTTGCGGCTCGACATCGCCAAACCGTCGGGCTCGCGCACGGTCGGCACGAGCTGCACTTCCACTGGGACGTTCAGATCCTCGATCATCTTTCGCAGGATGGTCGCCTGCTGAGCGTCTTTTTGTCCGAGGAAAAGCACGTCGGGCTGCACGATGTTCAATAGCTTCACGATCACGGTGGTAACGCCGCGAAAGTGCTGCGGACGCTGCGCGCCCTCCAAAACCGTGCCGAGCGGCCCGACGTCGACGTAGGTCGTGAAATCCGGCCGATACATCGTCCCGGGTTCCGGTGCGAACAACAGGTCGACGCCGGCCTCCGACAGCTTGGCTCGATCTCCGGCTTCGTCGTGCGGATAGGTCGTCAAATCTTCGTTGGCTCCAAACTGCAGCGGATTTACGAAGATCGACGCGACCACGGCAGCGGATTGGCGACGCGCTCGCCGGACGAGCTCCAGATGGCCTCCGTGAAGAGCGCCCATCGTCGGAACGAATCCAAGCGGGCGCGGCGCCGCGCCGAAAAGCGCACGCGCCTGCGTGACCGCACGTACCGTTTCCATGAAATACGAGCCTTTTACGTGGTCCGCTGCGCGCGCGTTACGCGCAAAATCGTTCGGCCCACGACGAACGGCACGCCCACGGGCAACGCGACGTCTCCAACGACGGTCTCGCCGCCCAGCCGAGTGCCGTTGCGGCTGCGCAAGTCCGTGAGGCGCATCGCGCCCCTTTGAATATGGAGGCGGGCATGCTGACGGGAAACGTACCTGTCCAGCGCGAGACACGCCTCTGCCAAGGCATCGTCGCGACCGATCGTAATCTCTCGCTCGAAGGTCCAGGTCTTACCGTCGAACGGGCCGCTGAGCACTTCGAGCAGGTACATGGCCGCCAGCCCTTCTCTAGGCGCTGCAGCCGCCTCCTGGCGCCTAAGTAATCGACCGGAACCGGACGATTACTAAAAGGAACCATGAACGACCGAATCGACGAGCTGCTCCGCCTCATCGAAGGCGAACCCGAGGCGCTCCGGACGGCGGAGTTCCTGCAGACCCAGGACGTTCTCCGAGGCTTGGTCGGCCAGAGCGTCGTCGAGGCCTCGATCGAGGACACCCGCATCACGATCGTCGCCGCTGACGGGCGCCGATACTACTTTTACGGATTCCTCGGTTCGCAGGCAACGGGCTAACCTTCCAGCGCGCGCGCAGCGAAGAGCGCCCCGAGATACGCGTGGGCGGCGCTCACGCCGCCCTGAACGTAGACTTCGAACGGCTCCCGCAAGGGCGCATCGCACGAGAGCTCGATCGTCGATCCGCTCACGAACGCGCCCGACGACATCAAAACGGGATCCGCATAGCCCGGCACCGCACCGGGCTCCGGCCTGAATCGGGCGTTGATCGGAAGAGCCGCCTGGAGCCCGGCCGCAAATCGCTCGAGCAGTTGCGGCGTCCCGAGCCGGATCGCTTGAACGATGTCGGTGCGCGGCGCCCCCGCCGGCGGATCGACGCCGTAGCCCAACCCTTCGAAGAGGGCCGCCATGAAATCGAGCCCGCGCAGACACTGCTCGACCACGAACGGCGCTAGAAAGAGCCCTTGCATGAAGGTTCGCCCGAGGCCGAGCGAGGGTCCGAGCGCCGCGCCCAATCCGGGCGCGTAGAGCCGGGCGGCGACCCGCTCGATCGACTCGGAGCGTCCCGCGACGTACGCGCCGGCCGGCGCCAGGGATCCGCCGAGATTCTTTATCAGCGAGCCCATGATGAGATCCGCGCCCGCGCGCGCAGGCTCCCGCTCTTCGACGAGTTCGCCGTAGCAGTTATCGACCAGCACGACGACCTCCGGTGCGACGCGTTTGATCGCAGCGTACGCGCGCTCGCATTCCGCCACGAACAGCGAGCGGCGCGGCGCATATCCGCGCGAGCGTTGAACGAACACGCTGGCAACGTCGCCGGCCGCCAGCGCTTCGTCGAGGCCGCCCAGGTCGATGCCGCCGTCGCGATTCAGCGCGAGTTCGCGGTAACGGATGCCTTCATTCACCAGCGCGTGCGGGGCATCGCAGATGGCGTTGCGCAGCGTGTCGTATGGCGCACCGGAAATCGAAAGCAACGTCCGCCCGGGCGGCGTGCAGGCCGCCAGCGCGGTAACGATTGCGTGCGTTCCGCTGACGATCGACGGGCGCGCCAGGACGCGCTCGGCGCCGAGCACGCGCGCCAGCAGCGATTCGTAGCGCGCGCGCGCCGCGTCGTCGTAGCCGTAACCAGTCGTACCTGCGAGATCGCTTTCGGCAACGCCCTCGTCAAGGAATGCCTGTAGCACGTTGAGCTGCACGCACTGCTGCGCACCGTATGCGATCGTCGCCGTCCGCGACTGCGCGGCGAGCGCCGCCGCGCGAACTCTGCCTTCGATACCGAACCGCCGGCACAGCTCCGCGATCACGGCTGCTCCAAAACGTGGCGCTCGTACGCACGCACGAACGGATAATAGATCAGCGTGGCGACGCCGACGTTGAGCGCCGCCAGAGCAATCGCGCGCAGGTCTTGCGTTGCGAGGTAGGTCGAAACAAACGTGGGAACCGAGGATGGCACGTAGAAAGCCGCGCGCGATACGAATCCGGTCGCGACCGCGGCGTAGGTGATCGTCGCGAGCACCAGCGGCGCGCCCACGAACGGCACGACGAGATGCGGGTTGAACACGACCGGCGCGGCAAAGAGCAGCGGCTCGTTCAGATTGAAGAGGGCCGGAATGAACGTCATCCGCCCGACGCGACGTAGGCGTGGAACTGCGGAGATCGCAAAAAGCGCGGCCAGCGGCAACGTCGCGCCGGCGCCGCCCGGGAAGACGAACAGGAAGAGCGACACCACGACGATATACGGCAGGGGCGCGTGCAACGTAAACGCGTGCGTGTTTTGCATCTGCATCGTGAGATAGACCGGCGTCACGATCGCCGCAAGGACTGCCGGTCCGTGGACGCCCGCGGTCCACAACAGCGTTTCGATGAAAACGATTACGATCAGCGCGACATACGTGTCACCCAGGCGCGCGATCGGATGCATCGCATTCGAAATCGCGCCCGCGAGCGAGAAATGGGACGCCATGAGCGCTGCAAAGGTAAGGATTGCGAGCAGTGCGCCGGCCCAATCCGCTGCCGGTGAGGCAAAGCGGCGGCGCACCAGCGCGATCCACGCGGCCGTGATCCCGCAAACGGCGATCGCCACGAAAAGCCCCGAGGCGCCGAGCGTTCGCAGATAGGCAATCGGCTCGGGACCAAACGGGCGCGGAAGCGACAGCGCGAACGACGTCACGCTGCCGACGAGCATCGGCGCAACGCCGTAGTGCGCCACGCGCGCCATGCGCACCGCCAGCACCACGACCAGCGCCGCCGCCATGATCCCGAAGGAGGGAAGCAAAGCTGCGGCCAGGCGCAATCCCAAGGAGGGCGACTCCGGCGCGCGGGCGGCAAGCTGCACGCCGAGGATCACGGCGAAGGCCGCGGCCAGGCCGACAAAGCTCCAGGGCAGTGCGTCGCGCACGGCAGCGACGAAGGCGAGCTCGCCGACGCGCCGCATTACCGGCACCGCGCGCCGCTCGAAAGAAGCGAAGCCACGCTTTAGTCCCGGCCATTGTTGCCTCAAGGCCGGACCAAAACCGAGGCTTCCCTACAAGCGGCGAACCACTGCTTCGACGCGACCGACGATCTCGACATCGCTCGCGTAGATTGGCGCCATCGCGCGATTCTCCGGCTGCAAGCGAACTCGGCCCGCCTCGCGATAGAACCGCTTGACGGTCGCCTCCCCGTCGACCATCGCAACGACGATTTCGCCGTTGTCGGCAGTCCGCTGGGGGCGCACCAGGATGAGGTCGCCGTTCAAAATGGCCGCATCGACCATCGAATCGCCTTGGACGCGCAGCATGAACGCATCCGACGCGCGCGGCACGTAGCCAGAGGGAAGGAGAAACTCGCCCTCCACGTCCTCTTGCGCGGTGATCGGGACGCCGGCAGCCACCCGGCCGAGAATTGGGACCACCAGCGCATCGTGCGAGGCCGGCAACGTACCGGTGCGCAGCGCTCGCGGCTTGGTGGGATCCCGCGAGATCAGGCCGCGCCGCTCGAGCGCTTTCAGATGCGCGTGGATTGTAGAGGAGGACGACAGCCCGACGAGCTCGCCGATTTCCCGGACCGAGGGCGGATAGCCGTGCTCGGCCGTAAACTCTCGGATGACCTCGAGAATGCGGCGCTGTCTTTCGGTAGCCGGCTTTTCCATCATTTCTTTGGCCATTGGTTCTCCCGCAGCACCCAGAATGCCAAGCGTATGGCACCCGCGGCGGGTATAAGCCTAGCATGAATCCCGGCGGAAGGCAAACATATGTTCGGAATCCCTTGACAGCTCTTGGCCGGACCATGCTAAAATGTAGTGGACGAACAGGCGTTTGGCACTACATATAGGAGTGAAGAGAGTGGGTAGGCGTAAACGGTTCACCCTCATGCCGGCGATAGCGCTGGCCGCGTTGGGCCTCATGGTCGCACTGCCAACGCTTTCGAGCGTCCGGTTGTATGCGGCAACGGCGCAGCGCTACGCCACGGTAACCGTGCATCCGGGAGACACCCTTTGGTCGATCGCATCGGCCCATGCCGCGCCTACGGCCGACGTCCAGGAGGTCGTCGATCGCATCAGCGACGCGAACCACCTCCAGACGGGCACCCTGCAGCCCGGTCAGCATCTGCGCATCCCGGAGTAGCCCCGGAGTAGCCCCGGAGTAGCTAGGAAAGCTTTCGTAGCGGCGAGCGACGAGCACAAGCCCATCCATCAGCCAGGAATCGAGCCCGTCACTGGAGTGCCGAGCCACCTCGCCTACGACGTGCAGCCGGTCTCGAGCCACTGCAGCTCGCTGCGGGTCGTAACCGGAAAAATCGCGGTTTCGTAGTCCTCGCACCGATACCCGTACTGGGCTATGTTTTCGCCATCGAATCGGATACCAAATTGAGCGTGGTTTGGTAGATCGTCCTTGACGTTCCCACCGCGCCGTTATCGTGGCGCTGCGTCACGTATTCGTCGACTGAGGTGGGCAGCGACTGCGCGAAGTCGTAACCGACCTTCGTCTGGATGTCGGTCGTCAAGCTGCCTCCCCCCGCCTCTCGAATGCTGCGCGTTTCGCTGATCTGCATCTTGCCGTTGTTATTACTGTTGATAACGTAGTCGGCATGCACGTTGGTCCCTCCGCTATCCTGCGTAATGGTCCAATGGCGGGTCGCGTCGAGTTGGCTTGGATCGACAAAGTTTCGCCCAAGGAAACGGAGCAACGTATACTCCTCAGGGTATACCGTCTTGTTGGGATCGCAGATGACGTGCGTGTTACCGTACACGACGCACTCTGCCGGCGGAGCCCTTCTCGTTTCCTGGCCCTGCTCGCTGATCATCACGATCAGCGCGCCATCGGGCTGCTGGTGGACCAGTTGTACGGTCATGGTTCCCTTATCTTCGAGGACGCCTCCATAGTGACTGATCCCGTTGGACTGCGTTGCTTCGGGGCCGTTAGCGGTGCTTGCATAGTCTTCAGCCCCGTTTGACGAGTCCCGAGCGGTTACTTCCTGATTGCCACTGTACGTGAACGCGTAGACGAGCTGCCCCATCGTGGAATCGGCTCGCGACGCGACCGGTGCCGAAAGGATCGCCGCGATACCAGCGATCGAAAGAAATCGACCTAGTCTGGTCATGTGATTCACCTCATCTCGCATTGTAGGTCATGGAAGGCCCTTTCCTAACGGCCCCGTGAGACGAGCACGACGCCGTGCCCTTGATGTTCGTCTAAAAACCTAAGCCCATCCATCATCCAGGAATCGAGCCCGTCACTGGAGTGCCGAGCCACCTCGCGTACGACGTGAAGCCGGTCTTTGAGCCACTGCAACTCGCTGCGCGTCGTAACCGGAAAAATCGCGGTTTCGCAGTCCTCGCACCGATAGCCGTACTGGGTTATGTTTTCGCCATCGTATCGGACACCAGATTGAGCGTGGTTTGGTAGATCGTGGTTGACGTTCCGACCGCACCGTTATCGTGGCGCTGCGTCACGTATTCGTCGACTGAGGTGGGCAGCGACTGCGCGAAGTCATAACCGACCTTCGTCTGGATGTCGGTCGTCAAACTGCCTCCCCCGGGTTGCCGAAGGCTGCGCGTTTCGCTGATCTGCATTTTGCCGTTGTTGTTGCTGTTGATAACGTAGTCGGCGTGCACGTTGAGCCCTCCGCTATCCTGCGTGATGGTCCAATGACGGGTTGCATCGAGTTGACTTGGATCGACGAAATTTCTCCCGAGAAAACGCAGCAGCGTGTACTCCTCGGTGTACACCGTCTTGTTAGGATCGCAGATGACGTGCGTGTTACCGTACACAACGCACTCTGCCGGCGGGGCCCTTCTAATTTCCTGGCCCTGCTCGCTGATCATGACGACCAGCGCGCCATCGGGCTGTTGGTGGACCAGCTGCACGGTCATGGTTCCCTTATCGTTGAGGGAACCACCGTAGTGGCTGATTCCACTGGATTGCGCTAAATTATTGCCTCCGCTGGAGGCGCTTGCCTGGCCGTACGCTTCAGCCTGGTTTGACGAGTCGCGAGCGTTTACGCTCTGATTCGCGCTGTACGTGAACGCGTAGACGAGCTGCCCCATGGTGGAATCGGCCCGCGACGCAACCGGTGCCGAAACGATCGCCGCGATACCGGCGATCGAAAGAAATCGACCTAATCTGGTCATGTGATTCGCCTCATCTCGCATTGTAGGTCATTTGCCGCACTGGCTCAACGCGGCGGCGATGGTCTTGCCGGCAAGATCCTCGCGCTTGCCCGTCTCGGCTCGCACCCACGTAAGGCCGTCCAGGATTTTGGAGATCGGATTGTAGCCGACGGCCAATCCGGGGACCGTCGTAACGTCGAAGGCGTACGGGTTGGGTTTCAAACCGGGCGCATTCGTGTCTTGCCATGGATTCGGCGTGGCCTGGACCATTTGCGTCGAGGTATTGCCGCCTTGTATGGCTCCCAGGTATTCCGTCCCGACATGCTGCAGCTCGCCCATCTGCAGGGTTTGGACGAACCCGTTGATCAGGTCCAGCGAAGCGCTTTGGTAGGCGATGGTTTCCAGAAGCTGGCGCTTGATCTGGGCGATTTTTTGATCGTCGGCCGCGCTTCCGGTACCTTCGACGAGCTTGGCGTCGTCCAGGAGCGTCTGCGCCGCAATGATGTTGCGAGCGATCGGCAACACCAGGTAGGACATCTGTTGCAGCGCCATGCTGGTTTCAGGTGACTGACTGTAGATCGAGTCGCCGCTTGACGGATCGCCATTTCCGTTGGGGGCGTCCGAGCCGATCGCCGTCATCGCGCCGCGCGCGTACTTGTTGAAGAGCGGCGGGCTTTTTGAGATTGTTTGATCGTTTTGGAGAATCATCGCCACCGCCGGCCGAACGCGCTCGTGAAGGCGCGCGCACAGTGCCGTCGTGACGACGTGATAGATCTGCGGCGGCGGGGTGCTCGAGGCGCTGCCCGCACTTCCGTCGGAACGAGCCGGCAGCGGAAGGAAGCCGGCGCACGTTAGAGCGCATGCCGACAGCAGAAGCATTCTCTGCATCGCCGAACGCTTCGATGGCGCGCTCGCGACGCCTGCCGGCAATAAAAGAAGCGGGATCCGTAAGGATCCCGCTTTGTTTTTCTACGTTAGCGCGTAGGTGAGGTCGTTTAGATTTTCACCTGTGCGTTGAAGTAGACGTTGATCGGTGGCGGCCCTCCGCCAATCGCACCGTTGATACCGGTCGATGGATAGTAGCTCTGCGTGTACAACGGGTGGACCTTGTTGGCTGCGAAGTCGTTGATCCCGGTGCCATTGTAGAAGTTGCTCGGGTAGATGGTGCTGTTGAGTGAAGCACCCGCCGGCAGGTATCCGCAGGTTGAGTAGCCCGGAGGATTCGCCTGAGTCCACGGCTCCGACGAACCGCCGAAGCAAGTGTGGAACAGGTCGGCGCCCAGGATCGTCAGCTTGATTCGCGGGCTGACGTCGTACGAGACCTGGAGATTACCCGCGAGCACCGATGGATTCTGATAGGATCCCAGCGCCGAGAACACGCCGGTTTGCGGATTGGGGATGTAGAGATAACCGAAGGCGCCCGTGCCGATCGTCCGCGCGTACAAGTAGTTGCACTGGAGCGGATTGGTCTTGGGCGATACCGAGGTTATTCCCGTGGCCGCCGAGTTGAGCGTGCACGAGCGCGGGTCGAGCCCTTCGACGTCCAGCGGGCTTCCGTAGAAACCACCCGTCTGGAACACGAAGCTCGGTGTAATCGCCAGCTTGTCGTGACGCCAGTTGAGAATCAACGAGCTCACGAACGGCGAGATGTAGCTGGTGTCCGCGCCGCTCAGGTTGGGAGCGATTGCGGTGGTGTAGGGATTGTACCAGCCGTTGGGATCGAGCAGCGACTGCTTCGGATCGTTGTAGTACGGATTCTCGATCACGTCGCATTTCTGCGGAGCGCTGGCCGAGCCGCACTGCCGCGACTGAGCGGTGCACGATACCGGTATGCTGCCGCCGCCGCGGATTCCGCGGTAGCACTGGCTGCCGCCGCCCGCCTTGGTCAGGGCATTGTACGCGGCGATCACCTGGTTGAGCGCGATCGTCGTGTTGGGAACGGTGCCGCCGTTGGCGAGCGTCTCGTTCTGGAACTGGACCTTGGAGTTGGTGTACGTGAACGAGAACTGTCCCGACAGGCCGTTGCGGCTGAAGTCACCCTTGTTGACTTGGAGTTCCACGCCGTAGTCGCGGTTGACGCCGACCGGAACCTGGGTTACGAACCCGGCACCGATGAACGTCTGCTGCTGCCACTGGTTGACCCACGTGTAGTACGGCGTGAGCTTGAAGCTCAGGTCGGTTCCCTTGAAGTGGTGTTCCAGCGACAGGTCGTACTGCGCCGACGAGATTCCCGGAATCGGGTGGAACGGCGAGTAGAACCCGAGGTTCATCATGTTGTTCCACAGCGAGCGGTTATCGCCGCTGGCGCTAAGGTACTGGGTCGAGGCCGAGATCGGCGGCTGCGTGAAACGTCCGGCCGATGCCCGAATAACGGTATCGGGGTTGAACGTGTACGTGGCCGAGAAACGCGGCTGCCAGTAGTTCAGCGAGTATGACGAAGGCGAGGCGGCCGTGAAGTGCGGCGCCGCGACGCCGTCTTGCGTGGTGCCGTTGGGGTGCACCCAGCCGGTGCGTGGTCCGCTGGGATTTAGAGCCGCGGCCGCCTTGTTACAGTCGCCGACCACGTACTGCGCGCCCGCCGGCGGTGGTACGCCGGGCGGCAGCGGTTGCGTCAAGACTTGATTGGTGGATGCTTGAACGCACGTGTAGTTCGACGTCATGTTTGCGAAGAACGCGTCGGCCGTACTCGTCGAGTTCGGCAGGTTGTAGGTGAAGTTGTCGTAACGGATCGCCGCGTTGAGCAAGAACCGATCGCTGGGCCTCCATTGATCGCCTAGCGAGAAGTTCGTGAAGCGCGGTCCAACCGTGTTCGACGCGCCGGTGACGTTGCCGTTCCAGAGCGAATCCCAGGAAGCTCCGGCGTTTGCCGCGGGCGAACCCGCAGGCGCGAAGCTGTTGGGCCATCCCGGAGGTCCGGCTGCGGCGTTGCTGACCCAGCTCGGATGGACGATGCCGCCTGAGGCAACGTCGAAATAACTGCTGCTCAAGCAGATCGTTCCCTTGCCGGTGCTCGGATCGTAGCACTTGAAGCCGCCGGCGCCCTTGGCCATGTAGCCGATCGGTGAGCACGAGCTCAAGCATGAGTAGTACGCCGACGTGTTGTTGAAGCGGTTCACCGAAGCGGTGGTGTAGTTGCCGTCCAGCGTGATCAGGTTCTGGTCGTTGATTTGATCGTTGAAGTCCAACGCTCCACCCGCGGTGTGCGTGAGAAGCGTGTATTCCGCGGCCGGACTCGAGCCGACCGCCTCAGGAGCCGGGTAAGCGCCGAAAACCGGCCCTTCTTGCAACCAATCCGAGTAGAAGGTGTAGCCATACGCGCGCAGATACGCCGATTGGCTCAGCGCGTAGGTGTACTGCACCTTCGTGATGCCCGTATCGTTGGAGATCACGTTGATGCTGTTGTCGGTCAGCGGGAGCGCGCCATGGAAGGCGTGCGGCGGCGTGCCGGGTGCGTAATAGAGGCCCGGAGCTTTGAAGTTCGTCCCGCTGTTCGCGATCGGGCTACCGAAGGGCACGTTGTACGCGACGTTGTCGCCGTAGCCCAAGTAGCCATTGATCCCGTACGTACTGTTTGGGCTGAAGTTGCACTGGTTCGCCGATAGGATGGGCACCGGAGTCGTCGGGGTGCCCCAAACTACGACCGGCGATACACCGCACGTCGGTGCCGCGCCCGGCGCGTGGAACAGCGCCCAGGAGACCTGGCCTGGGTTTGCCCCACCGATGTCGCTCGGCGATTGGTAGAAGTAGTTGTTGAGCGCCGAACCGCTCCAGAGTATCTGCACGTCATCCCGTAAGCCGTTGTGCTTGGGGATGCCCATGTGCAGGTTGATCACGCTCTCGCGATCGCTGACACCCTGCGGGAACGCGTCCAGGCCGCTGTAGTATTCCCAGCAGCCGGCACCTGCGCCAAAGGTCGAGTTGGTCGGGGGGGCCCCGACCGGACAGGACGGTTTGACGCCTTGGCAGTTGGGCGTCGTGCAAACGTAACCGATCCCGAAGCCGATGGCCGCCGGACCGGAGTAGATGCCGCCCGGGGTCATGTAGCCCGCGCCGTTGCTGTTGTCGAGGAAGCGGTACTGTTGGTTGTAACCGCTCAGCGCGACGTAGTAGCTGAAAGTCCGGTCGGGCGTTGAGCCGCCGGCTTCAACTTCTGCCTGGTGATAAAACGTCGGCGTTCCGAGCCCGAGATTCGCCGTTGCAAAACCCGGGAAGGTGCCCGTCTTGATGACTTGGTTGATGAAGCCCGCCGTGCCGGCCGAAGCCACGGACGCGGGACCGCCGCCGGTGTACACCTGGAGCTCTTGGAGACCCAAAGTAGATTCCGTCGACGAGTTGTAGTTGTCGAAGGCACGGTTGACGGGGATGCCGTCATACTCGTAACCCGTGAAATAGGAGTTTTGACCGCGGACGTAGGCCGCGTTGAAATCCCATCCCATGCCGCCCACTGAGGTCTGAACGCCGGGAACCGACGCCATCGCCGAGTAGGCATTGTTGAGGTTACCGCCGCCGCCGAGCGCCGCGGCTGCGGACGCTTGTGCGGCGTTGACGCTATAAAGATCGCTGCCGACGCCGGATTTCACCAGCGATGCGCCGGCTTGCGACGTTACGCGCGCGATCGTCTTGAGCGTCTTGACCATGGTATACGCGACGCTCTGCGATTGGTCGGCAAAGACCGTAACGCCCGGGAACGAGACACTTTGGTATCCCTCCCGGGTGAGATTGACCGTATACGTATCGGGGTTGAGCGCGAGGATAACAAAGTGTCCTCCCGCGTCCGTCGTTGCGGTGCGAGTCTCCGAAGGTGCGCTTGCCTGTACCTGAACTCCGGCAATTGGCGCGCCGTTCGCATCCTTGACACTACCCGTTAAGTTACCGGTGACGCCTGCCAGTGCCCATGTTCCCTGGCTAAGGAAAGCCACAAGTAACGTTGCGGATAAGACCGCGCGACGGAGGGTTCGTTGTGAACTCATTGTTCGTTAACCCTCTGTATGTAGTTGAGTTGTCAAAAGGCGAGCCGCCCTGACTGCTCGCAGCCAAATGGCCTCAGGAGCTTCACAGAGTGACCCACTGCGCCAAGGATTTGCTCAGGAATGGGTCGGTTCCTTTAGGCAGCCTTAAAGGTAAGGGCGTGGCGCCCTAGGCGCGAACGGCGAGCTGCTCGGCTACTAGGCGAGGGATATCCGAGGGGCGATCGGCGACCGGGACGCCGGCCGCGGTGAAGGCCGCGATCTTGCTCTCAGGCGTGCCGAAGTTCCCCGAAATGATCGCGCCGGCGTGACCCAGCGACTTGCCGGGCGGAGCGTTACGGCCGCCGATGAAGGCGACGACCGGTAGCTCGGTTAGGTGCCCGGCGATGAACGCCGCGGCATCCTCTTCGTCGGAGCCGCCGATCTCGCCACAGACTACGAGCGCCTTCGTCTGCGGATCGTTCTTGAACTCGCGCAGACACTCGACGAAGGTCGTTCCGATGATCGGATCGCCACCGACGCCGACGCAGGTGGATTGACCAAGGCCGGCTCGGGTGAGCAGTTCCACGACCTCGTAGGTGAGGGTCCCCGAGCGCGACATCAGGCCTACCGGCCCTTCCTTGAAGATGTGGCCGGGCATGATACCCACGAGGGCCTTCCCCGGCGACACCAGACCCGGACAGTTGGGGCCGATGATGCGCATTCCCGGCGTGACTCCGACAACTTTGAGCGTATCGTGCACCGGAACGCCCTCGGTGATGCAGACCGCGAGCGTGATGCCCGCGTCATAGGCCTCGTACAGCGCGTCCGCGGCGAACGGAGGTGGGACGAAGATGCAGCTGTGCGTGGCGCCGGTGGCTTCCACCGCTTCCCGCACAGTGTCGAACACCGGCAGGCCCTGGGGTGTCTTTTGCCCGCCCTTGCCGGGCGTAACCCCGCCGACCAAGTTCGTTCCATTCTTGAACATCCGCTCGGTATGATAGGAGCCTTCGGCGCCCGTGATGCCCTGCACGATGACCTTGCTATTCTTATCCAAAAAAATCGACATCTTTTGCCTTTTCAGATTCGTCCTGCGGCGATGTGAGCGCACCCCGTTGTCCGCAGAACCGCTCGTCGTCGCACGTCCTGTGCTCCTCCGCTATAGCGCTCACACCGCCGCGAGCCGAACGGCTTCACGCGCGCCCTCGTCCATGGTTTCGACGGGCTTCATTCCGGCCTGCGCGAGAATGCGGCGTCCTTCTTCTTCGTTGGTGCCGGTCAAGCGGATGACGAGCGGGATTTTCCGCGACGTCGTCTGCTGCATCGCTTCGACGACTCCGCGCGCGACCTCGTCGCCGCGGGTAATGCCGCCGAAGATGTTGACGAAGAACACGGTCGCGCCGGTGTTGTTGACGACCAGTTCGTAGCAGCTGCGCACGCGTTGCGCGTTTGCACCGCCGCCGACGTCGAGAAAATCGGCGATCCGCCCGCCGGCGTTGGCCACCGCATCCATCGTGGCCATCGCGAGGCCCGCGCCGTTGGCCATCGTTCCCACGTTGCCGGGAAAACGGCGAAAGTTGCGAATGCCCACGCCGGCCTGAGCAGCTAAGATCTCGTCTTCATCGAGCGGAAGGCTCTTGCGCCACTCGTCGAACTCCAGATTTCGGAACAAGGCGTCGTCGTCGAGTTCGACTTTCGCATCCGAGGCGACGACGCGGCCGTCCGACGTCAGCGCCAGTGGGTTGATTTCGACGAGTTTCGCTCCGTAACTGAAAAACAGGTCGTACAGGGCGCCCGCGATCGCCGGAAACTGCTTGCGATAACCGGGATCGAGTTCCGCCTTGAAGGCTAGCTCGCGTCCGATGAAGGGCGAATAACCCATCGCGGTGTCAATGTAAGATTTCGCGATGGACTCGGGATGGTGCTCCGCAACCTCTTCGATTTCCATGCCGCCGAAACGGCTCACTATGAACACGGGTTTGCGGGCGGCGCGATCGATGGTGATCGCGCAGTAGGCCTCCTTTGCAATCGCGAGCTTCTCTTCGATTAACACCGACTTGACCGGCTCGCCCTGCGGATTTTGCCGATTGGGCGGCATTGGCGTCGCCATGATTTCTTGCGCCGCGCTGCGCCCGGCGGACGCACTGCCGGCCATCTTGATTTTGCCGGCCTTCCCGCGGCCGCCCATCAGCACTTGGGCTTTGACGACCCATTCGCCGGGTGTCGCTGCAATAAAGCTTTCAACCGCATCCGGCGTCAGCGCATGCTGACCGCGCGGGACCGCAATTCCTGCGCGCTTGAAAAGCTCCTTGCCTTGATGCTCCATCAGATTCATCGCGGCCGCAAGGTTCGCTCACACCGACGCTGCGCCCCTTGCTATTTCTGTCGCAGCCGTGAACGAAGCCGAAAACTTCCATCCGCTACGGGTTCGATTCCCGCCCGCTCCAGTCGGTTCGCGGTTGCGCAACTCGATGTGATAGATTTGGAAGTGAGTTATCGGCACCTCTGTCAACATCGCGAGAGGCACCTACATGATGCCTCTCGTTATTTATTCCAGCCTACCCAGGAGCGAGCGGGCAATGATCAATTGCTGGATTTCCGACGTCCCTTCGTAGATTTCCGTGATCTTCGCGTCGCGATAATGCCGCTCGACCGCAAACTCGCTGGTGTATCCGTAGCCTCCATGAATTTGCAACGCCTCCGCGGCGTGTTTGCGAGCGGCCGTCGAGGCGAAGAGTTTCGCTTTGCTCGCGGCGAGCGCAAACGGCTCTCCCGCGTCGGCGAGCGACGCCGCGCGATACGTGAGCAAGCGCGCCGCGTCCAGATCGACGGCCATCTGCGCGACCTTGAACGAGACGCCCTCGTACGCGCCGATCGGCTTGCCGAAAGCAACGCGTTCTTTCGCGAACTTCACGGCTTCGTCGAGGCAGGCTGCCAAGATCCCGATAGCCTGTGCCGCGATGCCGATGCGGCCCGCGGTCAGGGCCTTCATGGCGTTGCCGAACCCGGCACCTTCCTCGCCCACGAGCGCGTCGTCGTCGAGCCCCACGTCATCGAACGCGAGATCGCACGTGTTGCTCGTGTGGATGCCTAGTTTTTCGGTGACGCGTTCCACCGTAACGCCCGGCAGATTGGGTTCGATGAGAAACGCGCTGACGCCGCGCGCTCCCGCCCCGCCGGTGCGAAACATCCCCATGATGACGCCGGCGTAGCTTCCGGTCGTACACCATTGCTTTCGACCGTTTAAGACGTAGCCGCCGGCAGATCGTTTCGCGGTTCCGCGGATGGCCGCCGCATCCGATCCCGCATCCGATTCGGTCAGCGCAAATCCGGCGATCACGTCGTCGGCGGCAAGCCGTTTTAGCCAGCGATCCTTCTGCTGCTCCGTTCCGAGCTTCAGAATCGCCGAACAAATCATCGAATGCACCGAAACCGTTACGGCGGTCCCTGCATCCACGCGCGCCAACTCCTCGATTGCGAGCGCGTACGAGAGATAGTCCGCGCCCGCGCCGCCGTATTCTTCCGGAACCAGGATTCCCATGAGGCCCGCGCCCGTCAGCTTGCCGTACAGTTCCCGCGGAAAAACGTGGTCCCGGTCCCACGCCGCGACGAATGGAGCGATTTCGCGCTGCGCGACTTCGGCCGCCAGCGCGCCGATCGCGCGTTGCTCCTCGGTCAGCTCAAACTGTGAAATCGGCTCTTAGTCCACGCGGACGAGTAACGCGTCGCCTTGGCCGCCGCCGGAACAAATAGCCGCGATGCCTAGACCGCCGCCGCGCTTGCGCAACTGGTTGATCAACGTGCCGACGAGGCGTGCACCCGACGCGCCGATCGGATGTCCCATTGCGACCGCTCCGCCGAACTGGTTGACCGTGCCCTCCGCGAGCTCGAGCCGGCGGGCAGACGTGATCGCAACGGCGGAGAAGGCTTCGTTGATCTCCCAAACCGCAATGTCCGACGCGCGGTATCCGGTTCGATCGAGCAGCTTGTGCGCAGCCATCGCCGGAGTCAAGCTTATATACGGCGAGTCCCACGCGACGGTGGCGTGCTCGACGACCGTCGCAAGCGCCTCGTAGCCGTGCTGCGTTGCGTAGTCGGAATCCGCAAGGATCAAGGCCGCCGCACCATCGTTGACTCCCGGCGCATTGCCCGCCGTCACGGTGCCGTTGCGTTCGAGCGGGCGCAGTTTCGCCAGCGCTTCGAGGCTCGCGTCTGCCCGGACCGATTCGTCGCGGTCGGCGACGACGTGCGGCTGATCGCCGGTAACGAACGGCGCGTAGGCCGCATAGTCCAGCGTGAACTCTTCCGAAGGCTCGTGCTCCCAGACGCGACTCGGCGCACCGGCCGATACGGGAACGCGAACTTTACCCTGGCGCGGCAAGCGTTCGACGACGACCTTGTCTTTGGCTTTGCTCGCGACCTTGACGGGCACGATTTCGTCGGCGAAGTGACCGCCGGCGTGCGCCTCCGCGGCGCGGCGATGACTCTCGAAGGCAAAGCGATCCTGCTCTTCGCGGGTCAACTCCAGCTCCGATGCCACCTTACTTCCCTGCGTCGCCATCGTCATGGGAAAATACTGATCCCAAAGACCGTCGTAAATCATCGCATCAACCAAGGCGCCGTCGCCGAAACGGTAACCCCAGCGCGCGTCGCGCAAGAGGTACGGCGCGTTCGACATCGATTCCATCCCGCCGGCCGCAACGACGGTATTGGCGCCCGCGTTGATCGAGCGCATCGCGTTGACGACCGCAAGCATACCCGACGCGCATACCTTGTTGAGCGTATCGGCGGTCACCGTTTTCGCCAGGCCCGACTTGAACAGTACTTGACGCGCGGGATTCTGCCCGACGCCGGCCTGCAGCACTTCACCGAAAGTGACGTGCTCGATTTCGGATGGATCGATCTTCGCCCGTTCGATGGCGGCGGTCAATGCAACCGCGCCTAGCGTCGTGGCGGAAAGCGGAGCGAGCGCTCCCCCGAGCTTGCCGAACGGCGTGCGCGCCATTCCGAGCACAACGGTCTTGGAATTCGTATTCATAGGACGGGCTGACTTCGCGGGCGCCGATGCCCGACCTGCGCTTTACTGGTCGTCGGGCGGCCGCAGCGAGGGGCGTTCCGAAAGGAAGTAGGCCCGCGAATAGCGTGCCCCGATCGGCTTGAACCTTCGCGCCTTTTGTTTGAAGTCGAAAACGTCGCCGATGCTGAACGCGCGCTCGTCGGTGTAACCGCTGCCGGAGCCTAGTGACGAAAGATGCGGTAACCCGAATGCTTCTTCGACGAACTTGAGCACGCTGCCGAACTCGTAACGTGTGTGCGACACGTAGCCGGCGCGCGCGTACGGCGAGATGATGATGCACGGCACGCGCTCGCCCAGCCCGCGAAAATCGGGCTGCGGCGGCGGGACGCTGTCGTAAAATCCGCCCCAGTCGTCCCAGAGCACGACGATCGCCGTCGAGTCCCAGTACTGGCTTTCGCCGATGGCGTTGACCACGCTCGCAACCCACGAAGGGCCGGTATCGGTGTGCCCGCCGGAGTGATCGGAGTCGCCCCAGTCCGGAATCACCCATGCGACGTCGGGAAGCCGGCCCTCAGCCGCGTCCGTGATCACTCTACCCGGCGGCGAGATCACATCGCGAGCCCAATCCCGGCCATGCCGAACGGCTGCGATCGCATCGAACTCCGACCAAACCTTCCCCCCGAGATTTTTTCCGCCGACCAACGGTGCGTAGTAAGCCCACGAAACGTGCGCGGCATCGAAGAGGTCGGCCATCGTTTCGAACTGATCGAAGCAGGGGAAGGGTCCGGCGCCCCAGGCTTCCGCCCGCGCCGTGTTAACGATCGACGTATGCGTTCCCGGCGGGGCGTCGCAGCCCCACGGATTCGCCAACGGGGTGTCCGATTCGGCTACGCCGCTTTTCAAGTTCGTCGTACCCGCGATCAAGTCGAGGTGCGCGGTGAAGCTGCCGCCCAGCATCGTCGGAAACATTTCGTCGGCGAGCGCGTAGCTTTGCGCCATCCGCCAGTACGGTTCGATGTAGCGACGGTCGACGTATTGGTAGGCGATGCGTCCAGCCGTGCCGCCGCGCCCCAGCCGATTCAAATCGAAGCCGTCCATCTTGCCGTTGTCCCAATCGAATAGTCCCTCGTGCCAGCCATGGAAAATGTCCGGCCCAAACAAATTCGTGGCCCGCAAGCGCACTCTGGTGCCGTCGTGCATGTAGCCGTACGTTGCCGTGCGCGCGCCCTTGAAGCCGTGGAAAAGATTGTCGAAACTGCGATTCTCCTGGACCAGGATCACGACGTGTTTCACGTACTTTCTCAGAAGGCCCGGAGGGGGAGTCGGCGGCGGCGGCCCGCCGTTTGGGGGCGGAACGAAGCCGGTGCTGCTCGACGAGCCTCCCGAGGAACACCCCGCAAACATCGCGCACACCAGGAGCAGCACTACGAGCGGGCGCGGCATCAATGCCTCACCACCACCGGGCAGGCTGCGCATTCAAACTGAATCGTGACGTGCGTGATGCCGAAGTGCGATTGAGCGCAGTCGTCAATTTCGCGCAGCACGTCCGTGGCCTCGCTCAAACGCCGGTCGTCGAGAAGCACGTGAGCCGAGAGCGCGTGGGAGCCGCTGGCGATCGACCAAACGTGCAGATCGTGAATGCCGGTTACTCCGCCGATTTTCCGGATGTGCTTGGCGAGACTCGAGGAGTCTACGTCTCCCGGAACGCTTTCGAGCAGCACTTCGGTCGCGTCGCGCATCACGCGCGCCACGCCGACGACGATGATCCCGGCCACGAAAAGCGAGAGTAGCGGATCGATCCACGCCTGCCGCGTCAACCCGATCGCGATTCCGCCGAGGATCACCGCGACGGCGCCGAGTGCATCGCCGAACACGTGGAAGAGCGCTGCGCGAACGTTCAGGTCGCGTTTACTCTGACCGCGGAGCAGCATCCCGACCCCGCCATTGACGGCCAGACCGGCCGCCGCAACCAACGACATCGTCGCGGCGTGCGGCTCGACCGGCAGCGTAAAGCGCTGCACGGCGGTGTAGACGATGGCAATCGTTGCAACCAAAAGCAGCGTTCCGTTGGCGAGCGCACCGAGCACCTCGATTCGGCCGTAACCAAAGGTACGTCGCGGGTCGGCGGGCCGCGCCGCGCCGATCGCGGCCAGCAACGCGAGCCCCAGCGCAAACGTGTCCATGCAGACGTGCGCGGCGTCGCTGGTTAGCGCTAAACTACGCGAAGCCGCGCCGCCCCAAAACTCGAATCCCGCCACGAAGGCCGTCGCGACGAGCGCCAAGATCAAGCGGCGTTGCGTCTGCATGAAAGCCCGCGAGTTTGTCACTCCTGGGCGCCGCGAGCTTTCAGCGCGAGGGCGGCGAGCATCGCGCCAAAGAGTAGGAACGTCTTGCTCTCGGCTTCCAATAACGTCTCCGCGCGCCACGCCCCGCTGCCGTCGCAGAGCGGCTCGAGCTGTGGGACGAGTCGCGGCACGCGCCGGCAATAACGTTCGAACTCCTCGCCGAACTCGGAACGTAAGAAAGCTTCCTCGTGCGGCACGATCGTCGCGTACACGGCGGCCATGGCGGCGAGCGACGCGCCAATCAACGTGAACCGCGCGAGCGGCGCGTTCTTGCCGGTAAACGCCATCGCATACCCGACGGCCGTGATGAAGTTGCCGATATACAGCGGGTTGCGCACGTACCCGTAGGGACCGGCGGTGACGAGCTTGGGCGCCGTTACGACGTCGTTACGCGTGGTCGCGCCGGAGTATCCGACCGCCCAACAACGCACCAGCTCGCCGGCGATCGCCAGCGGCAAACCCAGCGCGATGCCTGCTGCGCTAGGGCGGCCGAAGATCGTCAGGGCCGCCCCGGGCAGGCTCAGCAGCAGTCCGCGGTTCTTGAACACGAACGCCGCCAGCTTCCGATCGTTCACATCGGCCATCCATCGCCGTTACGCGTCATCGCCAGGTCGCCCTTCGAGGGGACTCAGTTCAAGCGTGACGCGACGCCGAGCGTCGTCGTAAACGTCGCGCAAGGAACGCATCAACGGTATTTGCGGAGACCATCCGGTGCGAGCTTGCAGCTTTTCCGCGCTACCGACGGACAGCGGTATGTCGTTGGCACGCACTCGCGCCGGGTCTTCGATCACTTCCACGGCGACGCGCGCCATGCCAATCAGCTCTCGCAGGATATCGCGAATGCTCACCGCTCGCCCGCTGCAGACGTTGTAGACTTGGGCGCTTTCGCCGGCGCGAGCGAGCGCGATATATGCCGCCACCACGTCGCGGACGTCGAGAAAATCTCGCGCCGCGCTAAGATTACCGACGACGAGTTGCGGCGCGCCGCCGGCCGCGATGCGCGCCAGCTGCGCGGCCAACGAGGCAGCCACAAACCGGTCCCCCTGGCCGGCTCCGATGTGATTGAAAGAACGTGCGATCACGACGTCGAGGCCGAAGCTGCGCGATGCCGCCAGGAGCATCGCTTCGGCTGCCGCCTTGCTCGCGCCGTACGGCGTGGCCGGCCGCAGGTCCAAGGTCTCGCGCAACGGCAGCTCCCCGGGCTCCCGAGCCCCGTACGCTTCCGCCGAACTCGTAAACACGATCCTGGGCGCCGGTCCCGACGCGTACCGCCTGACCGCTTCGGCGAGGCGCGCCGTTCCGATCGCGTTGGTTTCGTAGGTAGCGATCGGCGAGTCGAACGATTCCGGCACGAAGGTCTGCGCCGCGAGATGGAAGACGACCGTCGGACGAAACGCTTCGAGTGCGCCATCCAGCGTCCGCGAATCGGCCAAGTCGATCCTCGGGTGCTCGCTGCGTGCGTCGCGCGGGCCGCCGCAGGCCAGCACTTCGGCTCCCGTTTCGGTTAACGCGTCGACGAGATAGCGGCCGACGAAGCCGCTGGCGCCCGTCACCAGCGCGCGCATTACGCGCGCGCGCGGCTCGAGAGGCGGTCGAGATCGGCCTCGACCATCGTGACGACGAGCTGCTCGAAACTCATTTTGGGTTCCCAGCCTAGTACGCGCCGAGCCTTGCTCGCGTCGCCGATCAGCATGTCGACCTCGGCGGGGCGCACGAAGCGCGGATCGATCACGACGTAGGGTTCGAAAGAACCGAGGCCGGCCGCTTCAAAGGCGATGCGCACGAAATCGCGCACGCTGTGCGTTCTCCCGGTTGCAATCACGTAATCGTCGGCCGATTCTTGCTGAAGCATCATCCACATCGCGCGTACGAAATCGCCGGCGTAGCCCCAATCGCGGTGTGCGTCGAGATTTCCGAGCCGTAACTCCTTTGCCAGCCCGAGTTTGATTCGAGCCACGCCGTCGGATATTTTCCTCGTCACGAACTCCTTGCCGCGGCGCGCGCTCTCGTGGTTGAAACAGATGCCGCTGGAGGCGTACAGGTCGTACGACTCGCGATAGTTCACCGTGATCCAATGGCCGTAGACCTTTGCGACACCATACGGACTGCGCGGATAGAACGCGGTCCGCTCGCTTTGCGGCGACTCGACCGCGTTGCCGAACATCTCCGAACTCGAGGCTTGGTAAAACCGAATGGTCGGGTCCACATGGCGAATCGCTTCGAGCACGCGGGTCACTCCAAGCGCCGTGAACTCGCCGGTAAGCACGGGCTGGCTCCAGGAGGCCGGTACGAAGGACTGGGCAGCGAGATTGTAGATTTCGCGCGGGCGCACCTCGTTGACGATCGAGGTGATCGAACTTTGATCCAAGAGGTCGCCGGAGACGATCTCGAGGTCGTCCACGATGTGTTCGATGCGCTCGTGAACCTCGGTGCTGGTGCGGCGCGTCATCCCGACGACGCGATAGCCCCGCTCCAGCAAGAGCTCGGCGAGATAGGAGCCGTCCTGACCCGTAATTCCGGTGACGAGCGCGGTCTTTTCCACGGCGCGAATTCCTAGCGCCGCGCCGCTTCGCGCAGACGATCGGCCAGCGTGACCGCGATAAACGCGGCCACTTCGCTGGGAAGCGTTCCCCGGCCGAACCCCGCGTCGTAGCCGAGCTCGCTCGCCAGACGATTGTTCACGCGCGGGCCGCCGCAGATCAGCACGATGCGGTCTCGCAAGCCTTCGGCTTCAAGCAGCTCCCCGAGCATTGTGAAGTTCTTGATGTCGCTCCCCTTTTGCGTGACTACCTGCGACGCCAGGAGCGCGTCGATCTTGCGCTCCGCGGCGTAGCGGACGAGCTCTTCAGGCGCGATCTGACTGCCGAGGTTGAACGCTTCGAACATGCGATAACGTTCGAGACCGTAGTCCCCCTGATAGCCTTTCATGTTCAAGATCGCATCGATGCCGACCGTGTGGGCATCGGTTCCGATGCAGGCGCCGGCGACGCGAATCTTTCGGCCGAGCCGTTCCGCCACGAACGCGTCGATTTCGTCCATCGACATCGCGTGGGTTTGCACCGACGACGCGTGGATGCTTTCGACGTCCACGCCTTCGGGTGTGCTCGCGTACAGCACGAAGAACGAAAAGCCCGAGGCGATGCGGCGGCCGTCGACCACCTGCACGTCGGTGAAACCCATCCTGCCCGCAAGCTGACGCGCCGCTTCGTCCGCGGCCTCGCTCCATTCCACCGGCAGGGTGAAGGAAAGCTGGACTTTGCCGTCGTTTTGCGTGTCACCGTATGGCCTGACCAGTCTCATCACGACGCCATGGCGAATTTAAGCGCCTCTTCAAACGGATTGAAGTAATCCTCGGCGCGCGCGAAGACGCCCTCGAATCCCCGTCCACCGTCGGGGGCGCGCGAAACGTCGGCAAAGGTCGCCGCCTCGATCGCGCGCATCAAACCAGTCTCTGCAACGCGCTCGAGCAGCGTCTCACACGCGGACAAAACGTCGCGAGCCCGTCGTTCGATCGTCCCCCCCGGCCGCAACACGATCTCGTCGCCCAGGTGACGCGCCGCGTTCATGATATAGCGCGCGTTCTCGAGTGACAGCGCCCGGTCGCCTAAAAACGGCGTGTGAATTGCTTCGGTCAGCATGCCGCAGAGATGAATGTTCTGCCGGGTCATGACCGAGGTCAGGTTGAACATCGCGTCGACCAGATGGCCCTTGAAGATGTCGCCGGTCATGTGCTTGGTCGGCGGCATGTACTTGAGCGCGGCGTCCGGAAAAATTTCGCGGGCCAGCTGCGCCTGAGCGACCTGATAGAGAAAACTGTCTTCGAGCTCCGGATTGATCTCGTAGGCGTCGCCCAAGCCGATCTGCCGGTCCGGCAGACCGGCGCGATGTGCGAACTCCTCGTTGATGAACTGTGAGGCCAACACGGCGGGGGCCTGATCGACGGCGTCGGCGGTAGTGAGATAGTTGTCCTCGCCGGTATTGATGATGATGCCGGAATACGCGTTGAGCATCCGGCTGAAATGCTGATCCACGAACGTCCGCTTCATGTTGATGTTGCGGAAGAGGATGCCGTACATCGAATCGTTGAGCAGCATGTCGAGCCGTTCGATTGCCGCCATCGACGCGATCTCGGGCATGCACAACCCGCTGGCGTAGTTGGTCAGCATCACGTAGCGTCCTAGCTTTTCAGCGACCTCGTCCAGCGCTGCGCGCATTATTCTGAAGTTGGCCTGCGTTGCGTACGTGCCGCCGAAGCCCTCGGTCGTCGGGCCGAACGGCACGAAGTCGAGCAGGGACTGCCCGGTGGAGCGAATGACGGCGACGACTTGCGCGCCGGCCTCCGCCGCGGCGACCGCGGCGGAGCGATCTTCATAGATATTGCCGCTGGCGACGATCACGTAGAGCAAGGGCGCGGGAAGCTGCGGGAGGCGCGTCAGCCGCCGGGCGCGTTCATCGCGCTGAATCTCGATGCGCGCGAGAGCCGCCTCAACGTGCGGGCGCAGCGCGCCGCGAGCCGCCGCTTCGGGCGTTGCCGCGAACTGTTCGAGCGAGACGTGCTGCAGGCCGATGGACTCACCGAGCGCCACCGGGTCGAGCCCCGTCTCCGCCAGCGCCTTCCCGAACGCCATCGCGACCCCGCGCCGGCGTTCGTGTTCGGGGAGGGTATCGAGGATGGCGTTGGGGACCGGGACTTCCTGCGGCGTGATACCGTCGACCCCGAGCAGACGCAGGACCGCGCGCTCTACCGAAACGGTCGAGTGCGCGGCAATGAACCCCTCCACCGGCGCGACAATAGCCGCAGCCAGCTCCCGGCAGCGATCGACGCGCTCCCGATCGATATTGAGTTCCACGGTCAGTCTATCTTATCCGAAGCCCCGCGAAACCCCCAAATACGCTGCAAGGCCCTCTCGCCACGGCGGCATCGGGATGCCCAGCGCCGCGAGCTTGGCCGGGGAAAGCGCCGAAAAGCGCGGACGGACGGCCTGAGCTTTCCACTCTTGGGCCGGGATCGGCTCCAGGGCTACCTCGACCCCTGCCTGGCGCACGGCCTCGCGGGCGAACTCGTACCAGCTCACGGGCCCGGCATTGACGGCGTGATAGAGGCCGTAGGCTTCCGTCCCGGTCAAGCGCGCGAGCGCATCGGCGAGGTGCCCTGCAAAGGTCGGCGACGCGCACACGTCGGCGACCACGCGGACCGCCTCACCGTTTTGGCCCCCGGAAAGCACCCGCTCGATGAAGGGACGGCGTCTCGAACCCGGCGTCGCCGGACCGTAGACCCCGCACGTGCGCACGACGAACGCACGAGCGCGACTGCCTTCGACCAAAAGCTCGCCGGCGAGTTTTGACACCCCGTAAGCCGATAGCGGATGCGGCGCATCGCGTTCGGTGTACGGCGAGCTCGCCGCGCCGTCGAAAACGTAATCCGTGCTGAAGGTCATGAAAACGGCGCCGGCGTCGCGCGCCACGCAAGCTGCGGCCCCGACCGCGATCGCGTTGGTCTCAAATGCCGTCAGCGGCTGGGCTTCACACCGGTCGACATCGTGGAAGGCCGACGCGTTCACGAGAAGGTCCGGGTGCATCCGCGCCAGTGCGTCCGCGAGGCGGCCGGTCTGCCGGATGTCGAGCTCTTGATGCGCCGGTGCGACAATCTCGCAATCGGTCCAGCGTTGTCGAATGGCCGTCCCGAGCTGCCCCGTACCGCCAATCAACAAAACGCGCTTCACACCGTCGACCGCCGGCCCGTTGAGTTACGTTGAGCGAGCAATGCGAGCGCGACCGCGATTGCGGCAACGAAGTTTCCAACCACCATGATCTCCACGACCGTCGCGAGGGTCGTGTGAATCGTAACGATCGCTCCCAGCGTGCCTAAGGTACAGATGAGCAACGGCACGGTAAAGGCGAGGCGGTGCGTCGCTATACCGTAGTAGGTCAGCGAATTCGTCAATGCGAGCATGACCATCGCTAGCCCGTACGTCACCAGCAGCGGCGCGGCGGCATCGAACGCATGGCCGACCAGTGCGTGCAGAACGGCGGTTCCGAAGAAACGAAAGATGAAGAGTCCAACCAGCGCGACGAGCGCGAACATCAGCAAGCTTCCGCCTAGAACTTCACGCGTTTGCGCGCCGCGGGCGTGACGGTCTGCGGCCTGCGGCAGGAGCACCGTCGGAATGAATCCGACCATATAGAGCAAGATCTTTCCGCCGAGCGAAGCCGCGGCGTAGAGACCAGCGGCATGCGCATCGAAGAAGTGTTTCACCAGGACGACGTCGGCCGAGCCCATGAGCGTCGTCGCGATCGTCGCCGCGGCGGCGCCGGCGCCGGCGTTGAGGATGCGACGCCAGTCGTAACGCACGCGATGGGGTCGCGCGGAAGCGTACCGTTTCCGCAGCCGCCATCCGAGATAGAACAATGCGCAAAGCGGCCCCAAGAAAAATCCGACGATGCCGCCACCGAGTTTGAGCCCGATCGCGACGAGCAGGCCGATGCCGCAGACCTTTGCGATGCCTTCCACCGAGTTGGATACCGAGTATCCGAAGAAATCTTGCGTGCCTTGCGCGACGGCTCGCAATGCGCTCACGAAAAGCGAAACTCCGGCGAGAAGTCCGACGAAGGGTATCGTCCATACCGGCACGTGCAGGAAATGCGCGAAGGGAAGCGCGCCGAGGGCCGCTACCGCGAGATAGACGACTCCGAGTTTTGCGAATCCGCCCGCTACGCTGTCGGTGAGCCCGCGAAGATGCCCGTCGTCGTGGAGCGCGCGAAATTCGGCGGCGAGTTGCGCGACCACGGGCGCCACGAAGGCCGCCGGAAGCGCGGCGATTATTGCCGCGTTTATTAACGCATATAATCCACCATAGACGGTAACCCCCAGCTCGCGGCTCGCGATCGCGTGCGCGACGAAGCCGCAGAGATTGAGCACCATGCCTGCGGAAAAAACGAGAAGGCTCTGCTTGAGCATCGCGCTCGCGCGAAGGCGCTCGAGTCCACGCCGCAGCACCAGCGTGCCCGGTGGACTCGCACTGCCGTTCATAGTACCCTCGTTCTCATGGAGATCGAGCATTTACCTCTCCCCGGCGCTTTGATGCTTACACCACGGATCTTCACCGACGAGCGAGGTTTCTTCGCGGAAACTTACTCGCTCGATCGTTATCGCCAGTGCGGCGTCGAAGAGACGTTCGTGCAAGACAACCTTTCGCTCTCCCGGCGCAACGTCTTGCGTGGGCTGCACGGAGACGCGCGCATGGCCAAACTGGTCGGGGTGCTGCGGGGGAGCATTTTCGACGTGCTGGTAGACCTGCGGCCCCAAAGCCCCACGTACCGCCGCTGGTTCGGCACGATGCTGGACGGACAGAAAGCCACGCAGATCTACGTTCCAAAAGGCTTTCTTCACGGCTTCCTTGCGCTCGAAGACGGCACGTTAGTCGCCTACAAACAAAGCGCGCCCTACGACCCAGCTCAAGAGTTCTCAATTGCCTGGAACGACCCCAATTTAGGGATCGAGTGGCCGCTCGCTGGGCGTCAGCCGATTCTCTCCGATCGGGATGCGGCCAGCCCGACCTTGCCTTCGCGGCGCCATGCGTAACAAACGCGGGCGCGCCTAGGTAAGAGCCGCCAAAGGAACAGAATCGAGGAGGGATGGCATTCCGTGATCAGAGCGACGAAGCTCTGGTGCATCGAGTGCGCTCCGGGGAAAGGGAGCTCTTCGGCGTGCTAGTGGATCGTTACAAACGCGGCATCGCGAACTTTATCGGCGCAACGGTACGCAACTCGTCGGAAACGGCGGACCTTTCGCAAGAAACCTTCCTGCGCGCGTACGCGCACCTCGGAACGTTCAATCCGCAACTCGGAAAGTTCTCGACCTGGATTTACCAAATTGCTCGAAACGTGATCCGTACTTATCTTTCAAAGTCCCTGCGCGCGCCGCAATTACAAGAGCTTTCGCCTGAGCACGGCATCGAGAGCGCCCTCCCCGATATGTCGCGCGAAGCCGATCCGGCGGGCGGCGTGTTGCGCGAAGAGGCCGAGCGCGAGTTGCGCGCGGCACTGGCCGAGCTGCCCGAGCGCACGCGGACCGTTTTGGCCTTGCGCTACTTCGACAGCATGGAATACCAAACCATCGCAAGCACCCTCGGCCTTTCACTCGGCAACGTAAAAACGCTGATCCATCGCGGGAAAATCGCGCTCACCAAAAAATTGCGCGAGCGTGAAGCGACCGCGCAAAAATCTCTGCCCTATGCAGCCCAAAAGGGAGGCACCAATGCGCTGCTCCTCGTGTGAGCCGTTGCTGGATGCCTATCTGGAAGCGAGTCTTTCACGGCGCCAGGGCGGCGCGGTCATCAAACATTTGCAAGCGTGCGGCGCTTGCGCGGACTTGCTGCGCGAGCTGCGCGTGACCGACGCGCTGCTGACCACGACTCGTCCTCCGGGCGTGGCGTCCGATTTTACGGCTTCGGTCGTTACGGCAGCCCGCTTCGCGCCACCGCACTCCGGCCGGCGCACTGCGCTGTGGATTCCGCTTCTGGCGTATCTCGTCATCGCGTGGACCCTCACGGCGGTCTGGCTGCGCTCCAACGCTCTGACGAACGTGGTTGCAAACATCGCGCTGACCGAACAGCGGAGCATCGCGGCGCTGGGCGCAGCGATGCGCGCCCTGGCGCCGGCGACGCCTCTGGCGGCGGCCGCAGTAACGTTGGTGCTTCTGCTCGACGTCGTGCTGCTGTGCGGGATCTTCTACGGGTATCGCCGCGTGCACTCACTGGTAATGCTTTATCTCACGCGAGGAACCCGACCGTGAACCTGCGTCTTCACCTCATTCTAGGAGCTTTGGCGGTTGCGCTGGCGCTTTCGACCGCGTCCGCGCTGGCTGAGGCGCAAGCCGCTTACCACGGCGGCACGTATTTCGGATCGGTCGTCGTCGAGCCCGGTCAGGTCGTGGACGGCGACCTGACGGTCATCTTCGGCGATGCGACGATCGCTGGAATCGTCGAGGGTGACGTCAACGTCGTCGGGGGAAGCTACGATCCGCGCCCCGGCGGGGTCGTCACCGGGCAAGTAAATCAGATCGGGGGAGCCGTCACCCAGGCGGTCGTTCCATGGGCTCCGAGCGAATCCGCGTACAATCCGTTGGTGCCCGACCATCGGCTCCTCTGGCGCCTGTCCTGGAATTTGCTGGCCCTGCTCGTCTTCCTGATCTTTCCGCTGCGCACGCGCATGGTGCTGGATCGCTTGGAACGGCATCCCGGCCTCTCCGTAACCGCCGGTCTACTCGGCTGCGTCGCGGTGATTCCGCTGGCGGTGCTGCTCGCGATCACGATCCTATTGATACCGCTGATCCTGCTCGAGCTCGTCTTCGTTCTCGCCAGCGCCTTTCTCGGTACGGCTGCGCTGGCGCTGTTGATCGGACGACGGCTTTGCGAGCTGCTCAGCCCCGCTACGACGCCTTCGCCGCTGGTCGCGCTACTGGTCGGCATCGCGCTGATCACCGCGGCGGAGCTAGTGCCCGTGGTCGGTACGCTGGTCCTCATTTTGGTGGGGCTCATCGGCCTGGGCGCCACGATACTGTCGTTTGCCGGCGACTCGCTCACCGGGCCCGTTAGTGCCGGACCCCCTTCACCGCACGCGCCCCTAAGCGGACCCCCAATGGCCGCCGGATAAGAACCGGCAATGGCTATCATCTCGCGGGCCGCAAGGTTCGCAGAGCGCACGGCCCACCTGCGGGCCTCGACGATTCGCGAGATGCTGAAAGTCACGCAACAGCCCGACGTCATCTCGTTCGGCGGCGGCCTGCCGGCGCCGGAACTCTTCCCAACGATGGCCATCGCCGATGCGACGCGCACCGTCATGGAGCAGCACGGGCCGGCCGCGCTGCAGTACAGCGTCACCGAGGGAATTCCCGAGATGCGACGGTGGGTGGCGCAACGACTCACCCGGCGCTTTGGCAAGGCCTTCGACGCCGAAAGCGTCACGATCGTCAACGGCTCGCAACAAGGCCTCGACTTGGTAGGCAAAGTGTTTCTCGATCCTGGCGATCACGTCGTGCTGGAAGATCCGTCTTACCTCGGCGCCATTCAGGCCTTCGATGCCTATCAAGCGCGCTATCTCACCGTCGATACCGACGAGGACGGCCTGCTGCCCGAGTCGCTCGAGCGCGTCCTGGAACGCGCCGATCCGTTTCCGAAGTTTCTCTATCTCGTTCCGAACTTTCAGAACCCGACGGGACGTACGCTCTCCGGACCGCGTCGCGAGCGCGTCGTGCGCATTTGCGAGCACTTCGATTTGCCGATCGTCGAGGACGATCCCTACGGTGAGCTGCGGTTCGAGGGCAGGGACCTGCCGTCGCTGATATCGTACGAGACGACCGCGCCGATCATTTATTCCGGCACGGGGAGCAAGATCATGGCCCCCGGCATGCGGATCGCGTGGCTCGTGATCGAGGACGAAGACATCCGCGAAAAGATCGTGCTTGCAAAGCAAGGCGCCGACTTGCACAGCGGCACGTTCGCGCAATACGTCTTCTATCAATACGCCTCCGACGGTACGGCGTTCGACGCGCACATTCGTCGAATCGCGACGACCTATTCGACGCGCCGCGGCGTGATGGCGGAGGCGCTTGCCGAGCACATGCCGGAACGCGTGAGCTTCACGCGACCGGGCGGCGGAATGTTTTTGTGGGTAACCGTCCCGGACATCGACACGTCCGAACTGTTGCACATCTGCGCCGAATCCAAAGTCGTCTTCGTGCCGGGCGTCAACTTCTATCCCGGACGCGACGTGCACGACGGCATGCGCCTGAACTTTTCCAATGCTTCGGAAAAGAATATCGGTATAGGCGTCGAACGACTCGGCTACGCCATCAGAGTCTACAACCGCTAGTGGCATTGCAGGCCGGTACAGGAGTCCGAACGCGTGGCAGAAGGCTTGGTCGTCGGCATCTTTCCTCAATCCGATGCGAAGGCGCTGGAGAGCGCGCTGTCGGCGCAACAGATCGATCTTAGCAAGGTCAAGGTCGTCAGCGGCAGCCCCGGCGACGCGGGATCTTCTGCGCTCGAGTTCGTCGACATCGCGAACGATATGGAATCGAACTCTCTCTCCGACGAAATGACGCGCGGAATGGGAATCATGGGCGATTCGGGCGGTACGGGCGTTCCGGGAATCGGCGGCCGCCAAGCCAAGCTCGACTCCTTTTCTTCTCGAGGCGGCGGCTCGCCAAGTTACTTCGTCGGTTTTGCGATTCCGCAGGACGAGGTCGACAACTTCGACCAAGCCGTGACCGAGGGCCGATCGGTCGTGCTTTACCCCAGTGCCGGGACGGATGCGGCCGCGGTCGCAATCGCGTTTAGGGCTGCGGGCCTCCGCAACGTCAGGTCGTACTAACGGCCCGCGTAAAACTTCTTCTGCTATCGAGCCTCGCCATCACGCTGGCGAGCTGTGCCCCCGTCGCCCAGTACGACTATACACATCTACCGTCAGGCTATCGCTGGCGGGCGGTTTACAATCCCGAAACCAATGCGTTGGTCTTTTACGGCCGCGATCCGCTCACGAACGACACGGTGTACGTTGGTCCGGATAACCATTTTTTCATTTTCCATCATTCCGGATCGATCCGAGTGAACGATCTCCGGCTGCATTGGATGCCGCACGACGCCTCGTCGCTATCGGGAACCTGATCCCGAGAGGCGGCTAGGGAACCTCCCTGTGCCCCACGACTCGTGCCGGCACACCGGCAACCACCACAAACGGAGGGACGTCGCGGGTAACCACGGCGCCGGCGCCCACCAGCGCGCCCTCGCCGATGGTCAGGTTCGGCAGAACGGTGGCATGGCTTCCGATCGAAGCGCCACGGCACACCTTGGTCGGCAAGACCACCCAGTCCGCCTGCGTTTGCAGCGACCCGTCAGCATTCGTCGCGCGCGGATACGCGTCGTTGGTGAACATCACGCCGTGTCCGACGAAGACCTCGTCTTCGATCGTAACGCCCTCGCAAATAAAACTATGCGACGAAATTTTGCAGCGTTTTCCGATGACCACGCCCTTCTGTATCTCGACGAACGCGCCGACCTTCGTCTCATCCCCGATGCTGCAGCCATAGAGATTCACGAGGTCGGGGTGAAAAATCAGCACGTCGAGGCCCAGCACCACGCGATCGTCAATGGGCACGGCTAGGCCCGATTCGCAGTCGTTCGAAGGCGACGATCGTCGCTTGCCGCCAAAACTCGAATCCGAAGGCGGCGCTCAGAAACGGATGATAGAGCCATTCGAGACGGCGATCGCGCAGCAATCCATAAATACTCGCCGCCGCCGGAAATACGAAACTGACGGAATAGAACGGCCAAACATAGGCGCGCGAGCGCTGCGCCCGCCCCGAGTTCCGCAAACGCCCCCACATGGGTTGCTCCGCATCGGTCAAACGCGCACGAAACCGCGGTCCAAACTTGCGCAGCGCATCGGCAATCCCGCCTACAGTGTGATGCTCCACCGCCGCGCCTGGCACGAAAGCGACTTCTCTGCCCGCCGAAATCAGCATTTCGACCGGCGCGACGTCGTCCTCGTCGGTTCCGGGCGGCTTCCGGTACGGCAGGCGAACCGCAAAGGCTTGAGCCAGCGCCAGCAAAGGCGTCGGCCCCGAGCGAAAGTCGTATACGACGTAGTCGTCGGTGCGCCGCTTCACGCGGTATGTCCGGTCGTACGACACGGGCGACGTCGCGCCGCCATAGACGAAGTGATTAAACGGGTCGCTAAAGGCATTGAAATACCGAGTCGTCGCCCCGTCGACTCGCGTGCTTACGAGCGCCGGGAAAGCCGCCTCGATTGCGGGATCGCCGAATGGGCGCGCCAGCCTGTCCAAAAAAAATTCGCCGCTGAGCGCGTTATCCGCCGCAACGATCACCGCTACGTCGCCGGTGGCACGCTCCATGAGCATTCCGGCACCCGGCTCGGCGCGGCGTATCGGGTTCGGCACGACGCTGGCGCCGTAGGATTGCGCGATGGCTACCGTATTATCGCTAGACCCACCGTCCGCGACGAGCACCTCGATCAGTTCGCTCGGATAGCGCTGCCGCCGGATCGATTCCAGCAGCGCGGGCAACCGCGCCTCCTCATTCAGGGTAGGAACGATCAGCGAAAAGCGCACGCGCGGTGAAGCGCTCACAGGTTGACTCTCGCGCTCTGCGACGCAGCCGAACGCAGCGCGCCCTCGATGACGCGCACGACGCCCGCGCCAAAACGGCCGTCCGACCGAGTCGGAGATCCGGTGCGAATCGCGTTTGCGAAATCGTCAACGAGTTTTCCGAGGGCTTCGCGTTCGTCGACTAGCGGCACGTTGAGGTCGCCCCGGCGATACGAGACCATCTGCTGCTGCAACGTCTTGCTCGAGGGGTGCAGCACGACTCCCTTATCGTAGATATAGATCTTTTCGTTCGGGTTCACGTCGTCCCAGACCGCCATTTTTCGGCTTCCCGAAATCATCGTGCGGCGCACCTTCACGGGCGACAGCCAGCTCAGGTGAGCGTGCGCGATGCATCCGCTAGGGTACCACATGGTAAGAAAGGCGACGTCCGGTGTTTCGGCATGCACGCAGGCCGCGAGCTGCAGGGAAACGCCGTTCGGTTCCTCGCCCAAAACATAATTGGTGATCGAAACGTCGTGCGGCCCCAAATCCCAAAGTACGTTGCTCTCCTGGAAGAGTCCCAGGTTGACCCGAACCGAATCGATGTAGTAAACGTGGCCGAGATCGCCGCCCTCGCGCAGCGCGCGGAGCTTCTCAACCGCGCCGGTGTAGAGAAACGTGTGATCGGCCATCAGACGGACGCCGCGGCGTTCGGCGCGCGCTTGGAGATCGCAGGCCGCCCCGTAACTTTCGGCCAGCGGCTTTTCGACCAAAACGTGCTTCCCGGCTTCGATCGCTTGCGCCGCCAACGTATGGTGCGTACGTGGCGGCGTGGCGATGGCAATGGCGTCGACGTTCGGATCTTCCAAGGCCTGCTCTATCCTGGAATGGACGGCGATGTGGGGATAGAGTCGCGACAATTTGGCGAGCCGCGCCGGATCGCTATCGATAATGCAAGCGACTCGCCATTCTTCCGAGGCGTGAAAGTTGCGTACCAAATTGGGGCCCCAGTAGCCCGCTCCTACAACCGCTGCCATGAGCTGCGCCGGCACGGTCTGAGCTTCTTCTAAGCGTGAACGAGGTCCGCGGCGGCCTCGATTGCGCCCACCACGCGGTCGATTTGCTCTTCCGTTAGTTCCGGGAACAGCGGAAGCGAAAGAATGCGCTTCGCGCTGCTCTCGGTGCGGGGGAACGATCCCGCGCCAAGCTGCAAGTCGGCGTAGGCGGGCTGCAAATGAATCGGAATCGGATAGTGGATGCCGGTGGCAATCCCGCGCCCCGAGAGAACCTCCTGCACGTGCGTTCGATTCTCCACTTCGATCACGTAGAGATGGTAAACGTGTCCCTCATCGCTCAGCCGTCGGGGCGGTAGGATGCCAATGCTCGAGAGTTTTTCGTCGTAGTGCCGCGCGTTACGGCGGCGCGCATCGTTCCATTTATCCAAATGGGCGAGCTTGACGTCGAGGACCGCGGCCTGGATGGAATCCAACCGGCAGTTGCCCGCCTTGACGAGATGTTCGTACTTCTTGCGCTGGCCGAAATCGCGCAGGAGGCGCAGCTCGTCGGCCAGGCTCGCATCGCCGGTCACGATCGCGCCGCCATCGCCGTACGCGCCCAAATTCTTGCCCGGATAAAAACTAAAGCATCCGACGTCGCCGAAGCTTCCGACCACCTTGCCGTTCCAGCGCGCCCCATGCGCCTGGCTGGCGTCTTCGATCACTCGCAAGTCGTGCCGTTGTGCACAGCGCAAGATCGGCTCCATTGGGACGGCTTGCCCGTAGAGATGCACGGGCATGATCGCTTTCGTGTGCGGCGTCACCGCCTGCTCCAGCAGGGACGCGTCGAGGAAGTAGGTTTCGTCCATTTCGACGAGGACCGGTTTCGCGCCGGTCGCCGACACCGCAATGGCCGAAGCGATGTAGGTGTTTGCGGGGATGATCACTTCGTCGCCCGGCCCGACGCCAAGAGCCTCCAATGCGAGCTGCAAAGCCGCGGTTCCGGACTCGACGCCCACGCAATACGGAGCGCCCACGTAGCTCGCGAAGTTTTCTTCGAAACGGCGCACGTCGGGTCCAAGAATGAAGCTGCCGTCCTGCATCACGCGCATGACACGAGGTACGATCTCCTCACGCAACGCCGCGAACTGCGCCTTCAGATCGACGAACGGAATTTGCGTGGCTACCATCACGGGGCGCGCTTCGTCGGCTCGCGCGGCACCGCCTTCAACAAGCAGAGGACGCATACGATCCCGCAGATTTCCGCAACCATCTGCAAGAAAGAGGTTACCTGTACGAGTATTATCGTACCCGATTGCCGCTCGCCGAGAAACCAGCCGTTCACCGCGGTGTCGACGCGAAGGTGCGGCAGCACGCGCCACTCGGTGATTGCGGTCCAGGCAGCGTCGTAGCGTTCGTTCAAGCGCAACAGGGGCGCCGTGTTAAGGCTACCGTTCACGACGTACAACCAGGGCAAAATCGCACGAAACCGTGCGGCGGAAACCTCCCCCGCGGATGAACTGGCATTAACCTTCGGCAGGTAACGCGACTCGGCCACGAGCTCGCACAATCCGCTACAAACGACCGAGGTAACGCCCGCGGGCAGCGCGAGCCAGCGCGAGCCTCCCGGGCTTTTTATGAGCGTTCTCCCATCCGAACCGATCAATGCGCCGCGTACGTATGCGAGCAGCGCAGAGCCCGGCTCTACCGGATAGGAAACGTCGGATTGCGTGAGCACGCCTCCGAGGCCCTGCGCGAGTGCCGGCGCCTCGGCGAACGCGAGTCGTGCATCGATCCAACCGGTTCGGGGATCGATCGTGTCGGTGCCGGCGTGCAAGGAGACGATTGCGGGATAGCCCGCTCCGGCGTCGCCGAAGAAGACGTCGCAGGCGCCTAGCGTGTCCGCCATCTCAACGACGCGTGGGGTCTCGCACGTTGAAATGAGCGGCGTCGGGTCTGCCACATAACGCACGTCGCTGGGAGCAAGTCGCCGTTGCGGCGCCAGCGACGACGCTGCAAACCCGATGCGCCCGTTGGAACGCGAGATTAGCCACGTCCGCGGCACGACTCGCGAAACGCCTAACGCGCGTAACGCCGCGACGTCGCCGCTCTGCTCGTAGCGCGCCAGCGCCACGTCGACGGGATAGGTTGGGAAGTACTCGTTGATCGAGGCGATCGCACCGGGATAGCTATGAAGGTCGGGGTCGGCTCCGTCGCCGCCGTCGCCGCGCAATTGTAACGGTTGAAACGCCGGCAAGAGCGCAACCCTTGTAAACGGCGGCGCCGCAATCTCCGGATGGGGGTAGGATGTTGCCCCAACCCAAAGGTTGCTCGGAGGCGCGGTCAACCACGTCACCGGTAAGGCTACGCCGGCGGCGAGCGCGACATAGCTTAGTCGCGGGACCGCCGCCACGGCCGCGCAGGCTAGGACCGCCAACAACGCGGCGAGGATTCCGGCCAAGTCGTACAGTTCGCGAAAGACTGCGCTTTCGGGAATTCGCCGAACGACCCACTCGTAGGGAACGGCGAGTGGTCCGTGCACGCCCGCGATTATCGCGTAAATCAGCACTACCGTGCCGGTCGTCGCGAGGACCACGCGCGAGCGGCGTCCCGCAACCACGCCGGCGAGCGCCAGCGCGAGAATGCCCCAGACCGCGACGGCCGCCGCGATACCTAGCCGGTCCGCGTAACCCGGAAAATATCCACCCAAAGCCGACAGCGCGCCCGGCGCAACGGATTGATTCGCCTGCCACGTGAGGCTGTACGGAATTCGCAAAATCGTGCCGCGCTCCGCGATCAGCCCGACAGCCGATGGGAGCCCGAGTACCACACCCGCGATCGGCGGCAGCCATTTCTTCGTTACGAACGCGAAGATGACGAGCGCCAGCATCGCGACGATAAAGAACTGCAATTGCGATTCCGCCAGCACTAGCCAGAGTGCCATCCGCACCGGCGACGCCTCGAGGCCGCGCAGCATCTCGGCAAAGAGCCCGATGATGCCCGCGTAAGCCAGGACCATGACGAGATGCCCGGCGACGACTTCGTTATAGACCCACGGGTTGAATAACGCGAACAGCCCGATTCCTACCGCGGCCGGCGCGCCGCAGTTCCAATGTTGCGAGATCCCCGCTGCGGCCCGCATGCAGAGATATCCGATAGCGATCGCCAGCAAAACGAGCGCGGTAAGCGGACCCAAGAGCCACATCCCCAGGGTGATTGGAAGGCCGATCACATACGTCGTAGGATGCGCATTGAACGTTCCGAATCCGGTTGACATCCATCCGCCGATGGATTCGTTGAAGAAGGACGGAATCGCCAGGCGACTCACGGGCCAGTTCCAGTCGTGGCGAAGCGTTGGAATGCCCTTCGCCGTTACGAATGCGGCAAAAGCGAGAGCGGCCGCGACAGCAAAGGCCCGTGCCATCAGTGGTTCAGGCGGCGCGTTTGACGATCGAAGAGCTGATCAGGTATAGGCAGGCGCAGATGGCGACCGCTTCGGCGGCGAAGCTAAACTGCAGGGCGGACCCGACTGCCAAGAATGCGCCGATGAACGCTGCAAATTGCAAGTATTGGTTGAGCGTGCGGCCGTGCCGCGTGCCCTGCTCCGCTGCAAACGCGCGAAGTCGCCAACTCATGCCGATCCCGAGTGCGGCGAAAAGCGTCGCCAGGTAGGCCGTCGCCGCAAATCGTTCCGCATACGGCGCCGGCACCAGGCTCGAAAGAATCAAACCGGCAACGGCGGTGGCGACCGCGTACTCGGCGGTGCGCGCGAACACCCACGAACCAGCCGGGTCTTGCAGCAGCTTCGAGCCGGCCAGGTAAGTCCGTCGAACGAATGCTCCGGCGCGGGTGGGCGCGATCAGCGATGCCGCAAGAGCCAGGGTCGCGACGACTGCCGCCACGTACGCGAGCTTTGCAAAGCCCGCAGCGCCTTGGGATGAAAACAGCGCGCTCGCCGCCAGCGCTGCAGTCGCGGCGACGGCGGCGTAGCGCGTCGCCGCGAAAAGACGATCGCCTCGAGCTAGCTTTGCGTTGAAGGCGACGATCGCGCCCCCGCGCGCGAGAGCCGCAAACCCGATAAGGCCGAAGCAGGCCGCGACGGCCAGCACCTCGGTTCCTGGTTGCGAGACCAGCGCCGCACCGAGCAAGAGAAACGCGGCAACGCCGGCCGCAAACGTAAAGATCACCGGAAAAAGCGGTCCCCGTGCGCGTTCCGGCGCGTTCGCCGAACCTGCCCGCAGAAACCACTTGATCGCGAGCACCAGTGCCGCGACGATCGTCGCAACGTAGGCCGTGGTCGCAAGCCGCTCCGCGTCGGCTCCGGAAAGAAGCGTCGCCAGCAGGAGTGCGACCACAGCGGTGGCGATCGCGTACGCGAGGGCTCGCCCTAGCGCCCAGGCGCACGCGCTCAAGGTTCGGATACGCGAATCGGCCACAAACTCGGTACGCAGGCGAGCACGATCAATAGGATCAGTGCGATCAACGAAATTGCCGCCGCGATCGCGTAGTAGCGTTGTCCGGCGAATGTTAGCGCGATCTCACCGCCGTCCGGAAGGCTCGGCACGATCCAACCGTTGAAAACACCGTCGACCATAACGTGGGGCAGCGGTTCGCTCCCGTTAAGCGTCGCTTGCCACTCGGGGTGGTACGCCTCACCGAATACGAGCAAGAACGGATTCACCGAGCTCTTTGCCGTAACGCTGAGCGCCGTCGGCGACCGTCGCTCCCACGCAAGCCCAAGGGTTTGCGTGTGTGGGAGATTGACGGGATCTACCGTTAGCAGAGTGATCTTGACCTGCCGATCGGCGCTGCTGACGAAATGCCGGCCCGCGCTCAACAACACCGGCTGCGATCCCACGACTTTTCCGTCCACGCGAACCGGCAGGTCGGTCAGCGACTGCGGCCTGCGTAAGTCTCGCGCCGGCATCGCGTGCAGGTTGTAATAGACGGCGGAGAATTTCGGACGAGCACCGCGAGTGATGAACCAGATGCCGGCCACGCTTTGGGAACCATCGCTCCAATCATTGGGAAACGCGTGCATGAAGTTAATGTCGAACGCGCCGTTTTGTGAGATCGGAAAAACTCGATAGGCGACGTTTCTGCGATCCGCCAACGCGACGGCCAACCAGACGGGACGGCTCCCGACATTTTCGACGGTTCCGGCGATTTCGGGATCGCCCGCGAGAGTCGGCGGCTTAGCCAGCGCGAGGGCGGTAAACTGGTTGTCGGTCGCCCGTGCCTGCGACGCGCCGGACCCCCCGATCCGGGTGAAGGACAGATCCGGGGCCACGGCAGCCGAGATCACGTCTGAGCCCAAGTCCTCGCGTTCGCCGTTGCCCGAACTGAAGCGGAAGCTTATGTCGTTCCACCCGGGATGCAATACCAGGCCGAACTGCGCAACGACCGGCACCGGGCCTTCGAGCTTGGCGATCGTGTCGTAGGCCTGCCCGTCTGCCGCGGGTCCGCCGAGAACGACGTTTTGCGCAGCCGTGCCGTCGGTTGTCACGGCCACGGTTTGCGATACCTGCAGCCGGCTGACCCGCATCGTCGCGCGCGTGCGAACGGGCGCCGTACCCGGAACGAACACGCGCACGTGGGCATCCCGACTAAACAGGAACCAGGACGCCGGATCGCCGCGCTGCCACTGATAAATGGTCGGGTCCTCACGGTACCAGTGCGGCGGCAGCATGAGCGCAGACGTTCCGATCACGCCCGCGCCGAAAACGTACGGAAGCGTGTCCGACAGGCTCGCTGGGAAGGCGCCCCGGTAGGCCGCACCACGAACGAAGTGTGCGCGCAGCTGGCCGTCGGGGCCCAACGGGCCGACGGCGCTTGCGTGAATGCGGTATTTACCCGAGGATGGCACCGTTAGGCTCGTCTTGGCCCCGTAGACCAAGCTCAGCGTCGCGCGATTCCGAGGCAGCGCCCGCCCGAGCGCGACGATGCGATCCTCCCAGGCTTTGAGATCGTCCACGCTTACCAGCGCGACTACCAAGTCTGGATCCGGATAACCGTCCGTAACGAAATGACTCCCGGCGGGCAGGTCCAGCTGGCCGTATTGGGTCCACGCGCCGTCGGTCGTCTGCGGCGAAAAATACGTTCCATCGACGCCGAGGTTCTGTGCGGGCGCCTTTTCAAACAGGAGCGATTGCTCGAGTGCAAAGACTTCGTAGACGCCGCCGCTGCGGACGTCGAACGGCGTCGTCCATCCGACGTCCGCCGACGGCGGATGAATTCGAATTCCGCCATGGGCCAGTGCTTCGTTGACCGCCAAATCGCGAATCTGCGCCGCCGACGCCGGCAGTATTGGCGAAAGCGTCTGCAGCACCGTAGAGAACTCATCGGCCGAACGGCTCGGCGGATCGAACACCGCCTTTCCTCGCGCCATCGCATCGACGTCGCCGAGGTAGCCATCGGAGAACGTCGGGACGGTGCTGACGATGGGATGGGTTACGCCATAGACCAACGGCAGGGCTCCCGCAACGTGATAGACGCGCAGCGGTCCGTCCGAGCGCGCCGGCGACGCGCCGATCACGCGATGCAGCAGATCGTGCGTTAGGGTCGTCGTGTTGAAGCGCCATTCTCCCGGTGAGCTAAAGTCGATTGCCGGAATGAAATCGTCGCGTTGCAGGATCGTGTCCACGCCTAAAACGCGCAGCATGTCCGTCGCAAACGGCAATCCTTCGCGCGCCGCGCGGTAGCTGCGCCGCACCCAGACGTCCGTGCCTTCCGAGGGCTCGGGCCCGAGCAATCCGTAGATCATCGGACGGTTCACAAGAGAATCCTCGATGTAGAACTGGGGCGATCCCCAGTCAAACTGTTCGAGATACTGCGTCGGAAAAAGCGCAACCCGATGGCGCTGGTCGTCTCCGGCCAAGGCCTTCTCCCGATACTCCCAGCTGGGCAGCACCGCGCCCGCGTAGTTCATCTTGTTGATTAATACCGGTACGAAAACGAAGATCGGCACCGCGATGAAGGCCGCTGCTGCCGCCGGCGCGATCCATCCCCAGCCGGCGCGCGTTTGCGTCTGCGCCTTCGACAGCTTCTCGCGCAGCGATCCGAGGATCGCAAACGCCGCAACGGCGTAGAGTCCGCTGATCCCGAACTCGACGCCTGCGACCCACTTGTACGAGAAGCGAAACATCTGAAATCCAGGGAAGCTCCGGTAGAACAGATTGTACACCGGCTCGGTAACCGCATCGCCGAGCGCGTCGTGGTAGTAGCCCACGACGATTGGGACCGAAACGATCGTGACGATCAGAAAGAATAACGTCGCGGGGCGCTGATTGCGCTTGAATGCGACACCGCCAAGCGCCACGATCGGGACGAACCACAACAACGCCCCGAACAAACCCGACGCGTAGGATGCAGCCCACGGAAAGTACGCGCGGCCCCCAAACGAAACGAAAGTGGCCCAGTGACCGAGGCCGCGAAGCACGTTATCGAACGACGTAGCGGCGTTGTGCATCGAGGGTGCCTCGCTAAGCACGCCGTTGATGTACACATCGCGAAAGAAATCGACAAACGGCACCAACCAGTAGAGATTGATCGCGATGACGGCGACCGACGACACCGCGATAAACGGCCAGGCCCGCCGAGCCGCAGCGCGCGGTACGGGATCGAAAGCAATCGTCACCACAACGAAGATCCCCAGGATGATCGCGTTGATGGCGACCAGCGGAGGGTTGATGCCGGCGCCAAAGAGGACGAGCAGCGCGATGTAGAGCGCCGCGCGCCAAAGATTCATATCGCCGCGGATCGCACGGACCGTCACCCCAACCATCGCCGGAAGGGTCGCGTACGTCAGCAGCCACACGATCTGCGCCTGCGAATTGAGCGCGACGTACATATTGAAAAGGTACGCGCACGAGCCGGCGACGCGCGAAACGTCGTCAAGCCACGGCGTCACCTGCCGCAGGCAATAGTACATCGACGAAAGACATGCCAGGTAGACCCCAAAAACAATGGCATGCTGGGCGAAATCTTGCGGAACGTGCAACAGCTGCGCCGCCCCGTAGGCCCAGCCGTAAGGCGATTCGTAGGGGTACCAGTATCCGGTGTGGACGCCGAGGTGCAGCGCCGGGTTCCACGCCCCAATCAGCTGCCATAGGAACTTCAGCGGATCGATATGGAGTGAAGCTTGACCGTCGTTGAGCTGCACGCCGCTGCCGTATCCGAACGTGACCAGCAGAGCGAGCGCGACAAAGAGCCCGGGAATCAACGCCTTGCGCAACAATCCCGGGATCGGCCACGCGGCCGCCAGCGCACGCGTGTCCGCCGGCGCTCGCACCGTCTGCTCTTTCACCGATACGCCTTTCCGTAGAGTCTGAACGGGCCTTCTAAGCTTAAACGTTGATTAACCGAAGGAACCTCGAAGAGCCGCTCGACCTGCCGGTTCACGTCGTCGAACTCGACGTCGCGCAGGATGCAACGATAATCGAGCCGCCGAACGCAACCGAATCCGTGCGACCCTTCGTCGTGACAAGCCGGGCAAAGCGACGGCCGCAACGCGATGGTTGGTCCAACCGGAACTCCTCGAACTTCGCTGGTCATACCGAAGAGCGCTAAGGTTTTTACGCCGAGCCCTGACGCAAGATGGCTGAAACCGGCATCATTGCCGACGAAGACCTCGCACTCCGCTAACCGCCGTGCGGCGACCGCGAGCGGCTCTCGAACGATCTTGATTCCCTCGACGTCTCGAAAATCTTCCTCGGCTCGCGAAGCTTCGCTCTGCTCGTGGGGCCCGAGAAAGAACCGCACGCTTCGTCCACGCTTGGCCTGCAAGCGCGCCAATGCAACGAACCGCTCGTAGGGCCAGCGTTTAGATTCGTTTCCCTTGTACGCCATGGAACCGGGATGGATTCCCAAGGTACCGGCGATGGGCTCGCTGCGCCACGTCCCCGGTACCCAATATTCGAGATCTTCTTTGGAGGGCCGCAGCCCAAGCGCCCGCGCAATGCGTAGATTTTCCGCGATGCGGTGACCGCCGCGCAGCGGCACGAGCGTGCCGCGCGCGGTGCGGGCTATGATGGATGAAACTCCACCGTATTCGTGCATGTACAACCTCGCGGCGCTTGCGCCGCGGGCAACGATCGCGTACTGCCAGCGCGTCGCGGGAAATGGCAGAATGCAGCGATCGTAATGACGCCGGCGGAGGCGCCGGAACTGGCCCAGCATTTGCATCGCGCTCGGCCGCAGCGGCAGCTCGATGACGTCCCTTGCGATGCCCAGGGAGCGGACGTATTCGGTAACGGGGGCTTGCCACGTCATCACGTCGGTCTCCCACGCGTCGCCGCTCAGGCCGCGTAGAATCGGACTCGCGGCCAGCGCGTCGCCGAGCCCTGGTAACAAAAGCACCAGCGCCGAACCCGAGGGCGAGGCGGTTTCAGTCTCTGATCGCGACAGGGACGACGATTTCGTGCGAACTTGCAGCAAAATCCACTTTCGCCGGTGGGCGCTCGGAGCGGTCGTAATAGTGCAAAATCCGCATACGGTAGAATATCGCTAAAGTATCGAGGAAGACGTTCCACACCGCGGGCAGGCGAACCCGGCTGGAGAGCCGTTGGAAATTCAGCATCACGGGCGCTTCGACGATGCGATAGCCCAAGTGGTGAACGTTGGCGAGAAGCTCGAGGTCGAATGCAAAGCGCTTCACGAGAACTCGTGGAAGCACGCGATCCAGCACCTCGCGTCGGAACAGTTTGATGCCGGTCTGCGTGTCTCGTACCGGCAATCCAAAGAGCGCTCGGACCAGCATGTAGTAAAAGAAGCTGTATACGCGCCGCGCCGGCGGGTAATCGACCTTCGATTGCGGATGAAATTTTGAACCGATCACGGCATCGGCGCTGCGCTCGTTCATAATCGCAAAAAAGTTTGCGAGCTGCTCGGGATGCAGATCCATGTCGGCGTCCAGAAACGCCACGTAATCGCCGCGCGAATACGCTGCACCGCACACCAGCGCGTTGCCTTTTCCCTCGTTGCGCTTGCAGCGCACGACGCGCACGTGATCGGGCCACGCGCGCAGGGCATTGCTGGCCGCCGCATCGGTGCCGTCCAAACTTCCGTCGTCAATAACGATAATTTCGAAATCGATGCCAAGCTCGTGCATCGTTTCCACCGTCTCGCAGACGTTTTCGGCGATCGAACTCGCCTCGTTGTAAGCGGGCATGAGTATCGAGAGCATGGGCTTCGAAGGTTGGCTCTCCCCAAATGGCCAGCCTGCTCCAAAATAATTGATCATAGTCAATAAATTTCTTAACCCCGGGCCGAGGGATTCCGCTAGGCAATCGGCGCTTCGCGGTTTTCCGGTGGGCTCATGACGTTCCGCTCGAACTTTGCAACGATCGTGCGCCATGCCAGTTCCAGTTCTTCAACGCCTAGCATACGCGCGACGGCCACGAAAACGGTCCCTCCGATTGCGATTTGACCGAAGAGGAACGACGCACGCGAAGCCAGCGAAGCTTCCGGCGTAACGCCGAGTGCACCGATCCAGCCCAGCGCCGCGAGCATTGCAAGCGAGCTCACGACTACTTTGCTCGTTGACAGCAGCAATGCGCCCCAATCGATTCCAGCAACCAACCGCGCGGTCAACATCAACAGCAGAAGCGCCTGCACCGTTTGACTGACCGAGTTTGCGAGAAGCAGGCCGCGCCCACCCAGGCCGGGCAGCCACACCAACGAGAGCAGCACGTTGAGGACGACGGTTACCACCGAAATCGTCACCGGCCATACCGTCTCGTGACAGGCAAAACAGCAGCGTGTCAACACAACGTTTGCGGCTAGCGCGATCAAGCCGACGGCGGCGTACGGCAACAGCCCGGCCGTCAGATCGGTCGCGCTCGCCTCGAACGTGCCACGTTCGAAGAGCGCTTGCACCATAGGATGGGCCAACACGATAAGCGCGCAGGCCGCCGGAATCGTGATGAAGTTTACGAGCCGCAGTCCGGTTACCACGCTGCGCGCGACGCCCCGCCGATTTTCGCGCGCAAACTGCGCGGCGAGCAGAGGGAAAATCACCGTCGCTATGGCCGCCGCAAAAATCTGCTGCGGAAAGTTGACCAGTTTGGTTGCATAGTTCATCCCGGCGATATAACCGGGCGCCAGCGTCGAAGCGAAAAAGCGATCGAAGAACAGCGCGAGCTGGCCGGCCGCGGAGCCAACCATGATCGGCCCGAGCAAAACCCAAATCTTCCGAAGGCCGGGATGGTGCAAATCGATGATCGGGCGGTACTTTCCGATCGAAAGGAAGGAGGGAAGCTGGACCATCATTTGGGCGGTCAATCCAAGCACCGTTCCCAAAACCAACGCGTAGATTCCAATACCGTGGCTAAGCAGCACGACGCAGGCAATCGTCACGATATTTACCGCGACGCCCACCAGCGCGGCTGACCTGAAGCGTTGATATGCGTTGAGCATCGCCGAGAGAACGCCGCTGAGACTCACGGCAACGATGCTGGGCATGAGCCAGCGCGTCATTCGGATCGCGACGCCCATCTGCGGCGCCGGGAATCCGTGTGCGATCAGCGGCACGTACCATTTTGCGGTGTAGAATCCGATGACGGCGCAAGTCGTGAGGACGATCGCGAGAATGTTGAGCGTCGTGCTGGCGAGGCGCCACGCTTCGTCTTCCTTGCGATGAGCGAGATATTCCGAAAAGGTTGGGACCAGCGCGCTTACCAGCGCGCCGTTGAAAACTCCGAAGAGTATCGTCGGGACCGTGGCCGCCGCGAGAAACGTGTCCATCTCCCAGCGGGTTCCGTAATATCTGGCGCTTACGACTTCACGCATGAACCCCAGCAGCGTCGACGCGAAGGTCGCGCCCATGATGAAGAACGTCGAGCTCGCAATTGAGATGCGATGGCGCGGACGGCGCGGATGGGGAACGACCCTGAGATGAGACGGGGAGCCCTTAATGCGCTCCGTCCTTCCGTAAAACGGCCGGCACCGTCCGTAAAATGATCAGCAGGTCCCCTAGCGGCGTCCAAGTGTCGACGTAGCGATTGTCCAGTTCCATCCAATGTTCGAACGAAACCTCACTCCGTCCGTTGATCTGCCACAGGCAGGTCACGCCCTGAGGTACGCTGAGCCGGCGCAGCGCGACGGCGTCATAGTGCTCGACCTCGCTCGGAAGGGCGGGACGCGGACCGACTAGCGACATCTCGCCGCGCACGACGTTCACCAAGTTCGGCAGCTCGTCGATGCTGGTTCGCCGCAGGAAGCGGCCCAGCGGGTGCAAGCGTGGGTCGTTTCTGATCTTGAAGACCGGGCCGTCCACCTCGTTGAGATGCATGACGCTCTGGCGCATGGCGTGCGCTCCATTTACCATCGTGCGCAGCTTGAACATCTTGAAGCGGCGGCCATGGATTCCGACCCGCACCTGCGCGTAGAACGGCGTTCCACGGGTGGCGCAGGCGATAGCCAGCGCGGCGAGCCCCACGATCGGCGCCGTTGCGACCAGCAGCAAGCTGCCCAATATCACATCGATCGACCGCTTGAGCATCGACCACGACTCCGGAACGCTGCGCTCCACTGGAGCGCCGATAGCTATCTGCACGGCAAGAGCGCCTGTCTGACCGTTCGCCCGACGTAGTCGAGACCCTCGATTTCGCCCAGCATGCTCCCTCCTTCGGGGCCGAGGTGCAGGAACGGGACGAACTCTCGGGTGTGATCGGAGCCCGGCGCCGTCGGATCGCAGCCGTGGTCGGCGGTAAAGATCATCTCGTCGCCGGGCCGCAACCTGGCCTCCAGGCCCGGCAGCGTCGCATCGAGCTCTTCGAGTGCGCGTGCGTAGCCGCGCACGTCGCGGCGATGGCCGTATTTCGAATCGAAGTCGTTGAGGTTCGTAAAGATAAAGCCGTGGTCGATCTTCTCCAGCAAGTCCAAAGTCTTCTCGACGGCGTCGCGATTGTCGGTCACTCGAACGCACGTCGAGATGGCGCGCCCACAGTAAATGTCGCCGATCTTTCCTACCGCGTGCACCTCGATCTCACTGCTTCTGAGCTCGTCTAGCAAGTTCGCGGGCGGCTCGATTGCATAGTCTCGTCGATTCGGCGTCCGCCGGAAAGCCCCCGGTTTTCCAACGAAGGGGCGGGCGATGACCCGATTGACGGCGTGCGGCGGCACGAGCATTTCTCTCGCGCGTTCGCTCCATTCGTAGAGCCTCGCCAGCGGAACGACCTCCTCGTGCGTGGCGATCTGAAATACGGAATCCGCCGACGTGTAAAGAATCGGCCGTCCGGTTTGCATGTGAACGGCTCCCAGTTCTTCGATGATCTCGGTACCGGATGCGGTCTTGTTTCCGAGCGGCGGCTTGCCGACGATCGCCGTAAATGCCTCGACAACGTCGTTTGGGAATCCGTTGGGATAGGTCGGGAAGGGGACCTCGGTCACCACCCCCATCATTTCCCAGTGCCCCGTGATGGTGTCTTTACCGTGGCTGCGCTCTCGAAGCCGCGCAACGCGCGCGCTTGGTTGGCGAACCGCCGCAACGCCGCGAACTTCGGTAAGCATCCCCAGTCCCAAGCGCTCGAAATGCGGCAATTGCAAGGCACCCAGACGGCGTGCCACGTTGCCGATCGTGTTGGCTCCCGGCGCGTCGCCATATTCCGCCGCATCGGCGAGTGCCCCGACGCCTCCCGAATCGATCACGATGGTAACCACGCGCTTCATCGGTGACCGCGCTTCGGGTTCTTCTAAGACACGCCTCCCGCATAGGAGAGAAGGCCCGGCAACCAAAAACCGTGCGACCGTGCCACGAATCGCATTATCGGCGGTGCTCACGACGCTGATGCTCGTCCTCGCGTGCCGTGGGACTCTCGCGGCAACGCCGCAGCCGACCGCCACACCGGCGCCGGCGCCGCCGCGGACGATCCTCTATCTCAACGCCAACCGAATCGATTTCTATTACGATCGCTTCTTGCTCGAGGCGGATGGGAACGTACGGCTTCGGACCAGCGATGGTTTCACCGTCACGGGTGACGCGTTCTCGATGGACCTGAAGCTGAATCGCTTTCTCGTCGCCGGCCACGTCAGGCTTCACGATGCGACCGGACAGGTCAGCGGCGCGGCGATCTCAGATTTCCTGGACTTCAGCCGCATCTATTTCGTCCCCGTTACCACCGCACCGGATCGCTGGACGTTCCTGGACGGCGACCTCGCGCATCCCGCCAAAGGGCGTGAGATGCCCGGCGACGCCTTCTACTTTCCGGCGGTTCCCGCGCAACCGAGTATTACGGCCACCGGCGCGATCATCGGAACGAAGACGTACGTTCGGTTCGTCAACTCGCACACGTACTTAGCCGGCGCCCCGATCCCGCTGGGATCCGACGTCGTCAACTTTTCGTCGAGTCAGTATTTCGCCCAGAACTCGCTCTCCGGCGCAACCGTCGACCTCACGTGGAACCTGGCTGGAAATGCGAACTCGCTCACCGCAGTCCACCTGCGTTACGATCCGACGTACCACACGTATCTATCGGTCGAACAGCATCTCGTCGGCGCCCACGAGTACGCGGTCTTTTCCGTGAATCCGGCGACCCGCGCGGAAAAGTGGTGGAACCTGCAGCTCTACGACAAGCTCGGCAGCCGTTTGCAGATCCAGTCGTTCACGCAGCTGTACACCCAGCAGAACTGGCTGCGCGAGCCTTCGGCGGCGCAGCAGACGACGTATCTCAACGCGACGTATGCCATGCCCCACTCCTACATTCAAGCCACGTCGCAGCTGACCAACTACAACGTTCTCGGCCCAGGTTCGCTCGAGGGGACCAACGCGATCGGCGGCAACTTGTCGCACCCGACGCAGGTGCAAATCACCGCGACGAGCTTCCAAAACAAAATCGCTGACCTGCCGCTCTTCGAGCAGATCTACGAAGGCTACGGCTTCAACCACGACACGGTCGGCGGCACCCAATACCTCAACGGTTCGCCGGGGCACGGGCCGCCGATACCGATTCCCGGGCTGCAAGCCTACGGGGCGCCGTGCCCCAATCAATACGGCGTGAAGAATCCTCCCGTGTACTTTTGCCCGGTCTACACGACGATTTGGAATACCGTGCTCGGAGTCAACTTCTTCACGCCGGCGATGAAACTCAACAATCCGCCCAGCCCGTATCAAACCTATTATTTCAACGCCAGCTTCAACAAGCAGTACCAATGGAACTCGCTGCCCCACTGGATCAGCACGACGTCGGAGAACTTTACGATCAGCCGGCAGTTCACGCGAGGCCTGAATACCTACGTCGGCTATCAGATCCAGAACACCGGCGACCACTACATCAACGGCGGCTACCTGCCTTGCGAACCGGTGGGCTCGTTCTACTGCCCCTTGAGCTTTACGTCGTTCCGGGGCGTCTCGACGCTGCGCACGACGAGTCTCGGAATCAACCTCGTGCCGACTCCGGAGTTCAATTTCTCCCTCCTGGTGCGCCATCACGTCGACTTTCCGGTTCCGGTGCCGAACGTGTTCGGATTGCCGCCCAATAATATCTTGGGCCAGCCGCTGTATTCGTGGTTTCTGGGCCAGCCGCCGTACGATGCCACCGCCGACGTTCGGTTTCAGATCCTTCCGCACGCGCTCGTCGACATCTCGAAAACGCTGTACTGGTACGGCAATCCCTATCGGACCCAGTTCTGGCAGCCGAGTACCGTCGTGCAGATTCTGCCGATATGATACGACGCGCGCTTTCGCTTGCGGCGGTAGCCCTGGCAATCGTGCTGGTGGCGGCGAGCTCGCCGGTCGTCGTTAGCGGTCAGCTGCTGGCCTATCAAGACGGCTTCGTTTTCTTCACGACCGGCGACGGCTTCCGCGTCGCGCACGACGTCGTGATTCACGATGCAAAGACCGGCGCGGCGACGCCGCTCCAACCGGTGCCTCGCATTTGGGTGCGAGCGACATTCGATGCGAGCGGAACCGTTACGGAACTGGATCTTTCGCGCGCGCCGCTGCCGCCGCAAGGTGACTTCGCGAACGTGGCGCGCTTTGCCGTGGCAATTTCCTCGCCGGCGCCCAACCCCGATTTGCTCAAGGCGGTGGAGACGCCCGCTCCAGGCGAAGCCCTTGCGACCACCCAGCACTTTTCCGGCCGCCCGGTCCTCGTTACGTTTATCGTACAGGTGCCGTCGGTCACGCCCTTTACAGCGGCCGTTTATATCACGACCGACGCCAGCGGATGGAACGCGCAAGCGATCCCGATGGACCGCATCGATGCGCTGCACTACCAAATCACGCGGCGCTTCAACTCGGGCACGATCTTCCATTACATCTACGACCGCGGCTCGTTTCAGTCGGCCGAGATCGCGCAGAACGGTTTGCAGCGCACGCCGCGCAATCTGGTGGTTACGGATGCCGACGTACGGGTGATCCGCGATACCGTAGCGGCCTGGCAAGATCAAGTGAACGGCGGCGTCAACCAGGTGCAGCCGCAGATCATGCCTACTCCGTATAATCCCGCGCCGTTCCCGAATCTTCCGCCCGGCCTCCCGCCGCCACGGCCGCCACAGGGAAGAGCGCCGACTCGCTAAGGAGCTGGCCTTAACGTGCTAACGCACGTTCAACGGAATTGCACGCGTTGCGGCTTCGCCGCGCGTGTTGCGCGCGATCACTTGCATCGTGAAGTTGCCGCGCACGAACCAAGGCAGCGGCCCGACGGTGTAAGTGAGCGCAAATCGGCCGACGCCAACTTTTGAAAGGGTCACCGCGTATCCCCCGATGCGCGCTTCGACGCTGGCGACGTTCGAGCTCGTGACGACGCTTCCGGAAACGCGATCGCCGGGTTGAACCGTTGTTTCGCTTACCGCGATGGCGAGAATTTGGGGCGCCGCGTCGGGCGCCAAGCGCAGCGCGCGCTTCGCGATCTTTGGGGCCGCCGGCGCCTGGCTGGGCGACGCGCCGGGCGTCGGGGTCATCACCGGCGGTGGTGCGGTCGGTGAGAGCGTCGCCGCCGAGGAGATTTTCGGCGCCGGCGTCGTCTCGTGGACGCCCGCGTTTTGCCGCGTTGGCGCGGGATTCGTCGCGCGCGTGCCGCGGCTGCAGCTTACGAGGGCCGCCAAGGACGCGGCGGTCAGTGCGATGGAGAGGGCGCGGCGCATGGCATGAGGATTCTGGAGGGCAATACGCATTCCGCTGGCTCTTCGACTAACCGAGGAAGCGCGACCGGGCTGCGCGTTGAAAGCTGTGCCCTCAATGGCGGATGTCAAGCGTCCTGTTCTCAGCATCGTCGTTCCGCTCTACAACGAGGCCGGAAACGTCGCGCCCCTGCTCGAGCGCATTGGGGCGACGGTCGAGCGCTTGCGGGAAGACTTCGCCTTCGAGATCGTGCTGGTCAACGATGGCAGCACCGACGGGACGCTCGCCGCGATCCGCAGTGAGATGCAACGGCGCCCTCACATCGTGCTCGTGAATCTTTCCCGCAACTTTGGGCATCAACTCGCCGCCACCGCGGGGATCGAAATCGCCCGGGGCGACGCGATCGTGTTGATGGACGGCGATTTGCAAGATCCGCCCGAGCTGGTCGATGCCTTCGTGCGCAAATGGCGCGAGGGCTACGACGTGGTGTACGCGGTTCGACGGACGCGCCCGGGAGACAGCCGCTTCAAGGTTCTCACCGCACGCGCTTTCTACAGAATCATCAAACGCCTCACCAAGGTCGCGATCCCGCTCGATACGGGCGACTTCCGTTTGATGAGCCGACGCGTCGTCGAGGCGCTGCGCCGCTCGCCCGAACGGCATCGCTTTCTGCGTGGAATGGTCAGCTGGGTCGGCTTCAACCAAGTTGCTATCGAATACGATCGCGACGTGCGCCACGCCGGCACGTCAAAATATCCGCTACCAACGATGATCCGGTTTGCGATCGACGGTATCACGTCGTTTTCCGACATACCGTTGCGCTTCGCATCTTATCTGGGCTTCACCGTGAGCGCCGTAGCGTTTCTCTATGCTTTGCTGATCATTGCGTTCAAACTCTTCAGCCTCAAACCGCCGGCGTATACGCCGGGCTGGGCCTCGACCATCGTGGCGGTGCTCTTTCTCGGCGGCGTTCAACTGATGAGCTTGGGCATTCTGGGGGAATATCTGGGCCGCGTCTACGACGAGGTGAAGGGCCGGCCGCTCTACCTCATTAGCGACATCGAACGATCTTGAGGGACGTCTGACTTACCGGCCGGTCGTCGATCACTTCGTCGCGCCCGTTCCGCTCGATCCCCTTTCGGCTGCCCTTTTCGTCGCCGCATTCGTGGCCGCGGCGGTGTTGACGTCGCGCCGCGCCGCTTACGGACTCGCGGCGCTGATCCTGGCGACGCCGATCGCCTTTGCGCACGACATATTCGGCACGAGCCTTACGTTGCAAAAAGTTGTTCTGCTCGGCGTCCTGCTTGGGCTCACTCGATATGCCGGCGCGGCTAAGACGCTGCGAAATCACCCCGCCCCCTTGCTGCTCGGTGCGCTCGCCTTTTACTTCGTTGCGAGCGCGCTAACGCTGATCGACGCGGCGCATCGAGGGCCGTCGATTCGGGAAACCTCCAAAGTCGTGGAGTACGCCGCCGTCTTCGTCGCGGCGTTTTGTTGCTATCGGTTGGATGCCGACGACGCGCCGCTGGTCGGGGCGACCGCGATCGCCGCGATCGTCGTCGCTCTTTCGGCGCTCGCGCAAGAAATCGTCGGCGCGCCCTCGGGGCTTTACGTCGGTTCGGCGATCGTCCCACGCATCGCGGGTCTGCTCGAAGGCCCAAACCAGCTTTCAGCTTACTGCGAGATCGCGATCGCTGCGCTGGGAGCGTGGGCGATCGTCCGCCGAACGGCGCTGCTCGATGCAGCTCTCGCCCTCGTGGTTTGCGCCGACGCACTCACTTTTTCACGCGCCGGTTTGTTCGGATCGATCGTCGTCGCCGCGATCCTGGCGATCGTCGCCGGCAGGGCGGCGTGGCCCGCGCTGCGGCCGGCCGTTTACGGCTTGGTCGCGGGGCTCGCGGGCTCGGCGTGGTGGGCGATCTACGCCCATACGCCCGGCATCTTGCGCGTCTCGCTCGAGCCGAGTCTTTATGCGGGTGGTGTCGGAAACCGTGCAGAGCTTTGGAGCGCGGCCTGGCGCATGTGGCGGGATCGTCCGATTTTCGGCGTCGGCGCCGGAAACTTCGAGCTCGATCTGCCGCAGTATGGCGTCTTCGGCGTACGCACTCATGCCAACAGTTGGTACCTGCAGTCGCTCGCCGAGGGCGGAATCGTGCTGCTGTCCGCGACATTTGCGTTGATCGCGGCGATCGTCGCGAGCTTCGCCGGTAAACGCGTGTTGTCACAGCTCCGCGACCGCTCGCCGTGGGTGCTGGCCGCGTTCGCTTCGACCGTCGCGCTCGCGCTGCATCAAGTCGCCGACTATTTGGTCTTCTATCCGAAGGTTGGCGGCGCGTGGTGGCTGCTGATCGGAATCGCCGCCGCAGCGCTTTCTTCGCACGCGTGAGCGCCGCCGAACAGCCCCTCGTTGTCGTAACGAACTGGGCCGCCCAGGGCGCGATCTTTCTGGGCCTGTTTCTCACTGCGATGGCCGCGGCCGCCTTTTTTTATTGGCGCGCGCTTGCGCGGGCCGATTCCTTTTCGGTACCGGGCCTCATGGCCGTCGTTACGCTGGCATTGGCGGCCGCGTGGTGCGCGCCGGTATTATTCTCGAGCGACGTGTATGCGTATGCCGCCTATGGCGAGCTCGCACGCTTGGGTCTCGATCCTTACTCGCTCGCGCCAGGTGGGTTACGCGACGCATTGCTGCAAGCGGCGCGGTCGCAATGGGGGGGCGCCTTTCCGATATGCGTGTACGGGCCCGCTTTCGTCGGACTGGCCCGCGCCGTCGTTAGCGTGGTGGCGCCGCTCGGAACGCTCGCGCAGCTGCAAGGGCTGCGCGCGTTGGCTTCGGCGGCGCTGTTGCTCGGCGCACCCTTGGCGTACGCCGCCTTTCCCGGAGATCGCGCGGCAAAACTGCGCGCCGCAGTCACGATCGCTCTAAATCCTCCCGCAATCTGGTGCGCGGCCGAGGGACACAACGACGCAATCGCGCTGGCGACCGTTCTGGCCGGCTTCGCGGTGGCGCGACGGGGATTCTTGGGCATCGGAGCGGCGATTGTCGCCTTTTCCGCACTCATCAAGCTGCCCGGCGCCGCCGCGGCAGTTTCTTTTGCTTTCCTGCAGCGCGGCGCTCGCGCGGGCGCGGCGATCGGCCTCGTGCTCGCGGCGATACTTTCGATTCCCTTGCTGAAGGGCATCGGAACGCGGCTCGCCCCGCACGGACAATACGCTCCGCAAGCGTCACTGCAGGCGATCCTCGCGCCGATCTCTCCCATCGGGGCGATCGGCATCGCCGTCGCGATCGGTCTGGTCTTAGCCGCTAACGGAATCGCGCGGTTGCGGCGGGGCCGTATCGAAGGCTGGCTTTGGCTGGGCATCGGCGCATGGGTCCTCGTTCCAAATCCGTATCCGTGGTACGGCATATGGCTCGTCGCGCTGGCCGCCCTGGCGCCGCGGACGCGGGCCGCGACCGCCGCAATCCTGCTGTCTTTCAGTTCGTTGCTGCGCTACGTTCCCGACGCGGTCGGGACGCCGAGCCCGGCGTTTGCCGCCGCGCTTGGCGTAGCGGCGGTACTGCCGCTGCTCGTGCTGGTGCCTGGTATAATGAGCGACTCACATGACGGTCCTTCGACAAGCTCTGGCTGACGCGGCGCCTCGCGCTGGACTCGCGCGCGAGCTGCTCGCTTCGATGACCGAATCGAGCCGAGCCTGGAAGAACGCGCTCGAACGGCTCCGCGCCTTACGAAGCCTACCGGGACGTAAACCGGGCGGTTACGCGCTGCACGAGACGATCGGCGCGGCGCGGCCCGCGCTGCTCGCCGCGCTGCACCACGCGCTCGGGGGCACGCTGCTTTACGTCGACGCAACGCCCGACGCGGCCGAACGCACCTTCGCCGACCTTCAGTATTATTTGGACGAGCCCGGCGATCGCGTCGCTTTGCTTCGCTCGCGCGATGAGGCCCTCGGTGCGATCGAGAGCCCGTCGGAACGCAGCGCGCGCATGACGTTGCTGGCCGATCTTTCCGATCGCCGCCCGCGCATCGTTTTGGCGCCGATCGGCGCCGTGCGCCAGCGCTTGATGCCGCGCTCGCACTTCTACGGCGCGAGCTTCACTCTTCAGAGCGGCGAGGAAGCGGGATGGGAGCGTTTGCAGGAAAGGCTCTTTCGCCTCGGTTACGAGCGCCGCGACGTGGTGAGCGCCGTGGGCGAGTACGCGGTCCGCGGAGGAATCATCGATCTCTTTGCGGCGACTGCCGATGCCCCGGTCCGGATCGAATTCCTGGGCGACGCCATCGAGTCGATGCGCGCGTTTACGATCGAGTCGCAACGCAGCAACGCCGGCGTCGATGCCTTGCGCGTCACGCCCTGGGCCGACGAATCCGATTTGAGCGCCACGCTGTTCGACTATCTTCCCGACGATGCAACGATCGTGCTCGAGGAGCCAGCCACGATAGCGGCGACGGCTGGAGCGCTCGACGAGGAACGCGCGCGGGAGCGGCACACGTTGCTCGGCGACGACCACGCCGCCGAAACGCTGTTAACGGAAGGGCCGCCGCCCCCCGCATCGCTCGCTGAAGTCGGCGTGGCCGTAGCAGCGCACGCGTCGCTCGTGTTGCCCGGAGCGCTCGAGCTCGGCTCGCCCGCGATCGATTGGGTACCGCCGGTGCTGGACTCATTCGTGTTTGAATGCCTCCCGGTAGAACATTTCAATCGGCAAGTGTCGCTGTTTTCGCAAGCTTTGCGGGAATGGGTAGCGACGGGCGAGACGATCTTCATCGTCAGCTCGGCCGTCTCGCGAACGATCGACGTGCTGCGCGCTGCGGGTATCCGCACGGCGGACGGTTCGCCTTCGGCCCGGTGGCCCGAAAGTGCCGGCGGCCGCGGCAGCGTGTTCGTCGATCACGGATCGATCGAAGCGGGTTTTAGGATCCCGCGCCTGCATTTACGCGTGCTGGGCGACCGCGAGATCTTCGGAGCGCCGCCCAAGCGCGTTAAAATGCGCGCGCTCAAGGAAGGCGTTCCGGTTACGCTAGCCGATCTGCGGGTCGGCGACTACGTCGTTCACGCAATTCATGGAATCGGCCAGTATCAGGGTTTGCGCGCCGAGACGGTTCTCGGCGCGACGCAGGATTATCTCGACCTGCGCTATGCGGGCAGCGATCGGATGCTGGTGCCCGTCACGCAGATGCATCAGATCGCGAAGTATGCCGCGTCCGACGGGCACGGTCCACGACTTTCCAAGATGGGCGGGGCGGATTGGGCCCGCACCAAAACACGGGTCTCGGAATCGCTCGCCAAGATCGCCGACGAGCTCGTCGCACTCTACGCCGAGCGCGAGCTCAGTCGCGGTTTTGCCTTCGGCGCGGACACGACGTGGCAGGGCGAGATGGAAGAAGCCTTCCCGTACGAGCCGACGCCGGACCAGCAAAAAGCCATTGACGGCACGAAAGTCGACATGGAACGCGCGCGCCCGATGGACCGCCTGATTTGCGGTGACGTCGGCTACGGTAAGACGGAAGTCGCGATGCGCGCCGCCTTCAAGGCAGTCGCCGACAAGAAACAAGTCGCCGTGCTCGTGCCGACGACGCTACTTGCCGACCAGCACTATCGCACGTTCGGAGCGCGAATTGGCGCATTTCCGGTTCGCATCGAAGAGCTCTCGCGCTTCACCCCAAAGCCCGACCAAAAACGGATCCTGCGCGACCTCGCCGAGGGAAGAGTCGACATCGTCATCGGGACGCATCGCTTGCTGCAGAAGGACGTGGCCTTCGCCGACCTGGGCTTGATCGTGATCGACGAGGAGCAGCGCTTCGGCGTCATGCACAAGGAACGGTTGAAGGAGTATCGCGCCAGCGTCGACGTCTTGACGCTTTCGGCCACGCCGATTCCGCGCACGCTGCACATGTCGCTGATGGGGGTTCGCGACCTGTCGTTGATACAGACGGCGCCAAAAAACCGAATGTCGATTAAGACCGCGGTCGTTCCCGCAAGCGATGCCGTCGTGCAGCGAGCGATCGGCGCGGAGCTGGACCGCGGGGGGCAGGTCTATTACCTGCACAATCGCATCGAATCGATCTATGCGGTCCGTAACGCGCTGGAACAGCTGGTGCCGCACGCGCGCATCGGCGTCGGCCACGGGCAGATGCGGGAAGCCGAGCTCGAACCGGTCATGCAGCGGTTCATCGACGGCGAGGTCGACGTCTTGGTCGCGACCACGATCATCGAAAACGGTATCGACATTCCCAACGTCAACACGATGATCGTCAACGACGCGGACCGTTTTGGCCTGGCGCAGCTCTATCAATTGCGCGGTCGAGTGGGACGCTCCAACCATCAAGCCTATTGCTATCTCCTCTACCAAGGGCACAAGGCGCTCACGGAAGATGCCAAAGCTCGTCTGGAAGCGATCCGGGAGTTTGCGCATCTCGGCTCGGGATTGCAGATCGCCATGCGCGATCTCGAGATCCGCGGCGCCGGCAATCTGTTGGGATCGGCGCAGTCGGGCTTCATCTCGTCGGTTGGTTTCGAAACGTACTGCGAGCTGCTCGCCGAGGCCATCGCCGAGCGGCGGGGAGCGCCGGCCTCACTCCAAGAGCGTCAAGAAGCGGTCATCGACGTCAAAATCAACGCGTTCATTCCCAACGACTACATCTCGCAGGTTTCGCAGAAGATCGCCGTTTATCAACAGTTGGCCAAGGCGCGCACGCCGGCCGAGGTGGAGGAAGTGGAGGCCGGGGTGCGCGACCGCTTCGGCGCGTTCCCCGAGCCGTTGCGCAACCTGGTGGAACTTACCAAGCTGCGCGCGATCGCCTTACAAAAACATGTCACGCGTGTCGTCGTCGACGACCATCGCTTGATCTTCGGCGTCGGTACGGGTTTCCAGCTCGATCCGGCGGCGGTGCCGAAGTTCCGATCCCTGACGAAGAATCGCTTTCGTTTCGGCGAAGGACGCATCGTCGTCGATCTGCCTGCCTTCAGGGGAGCCTCCCGCGAGACGCAGAGGGGCTCTTCGGCGAGTTGGATGCCGCTTTTGAGGCAGCTCCTCGAAGCAATCTAAGACAAGCTACCTTACATAAAGGAAGATGCACTCGAAACAGGTTGGCGGATTCGTTCCGCTGGCAATCGCCACGATGGCGGTGGTCATTCTGTTGATCCTGGTGGTCGCAGATCTCTTCAACGCGCGCGTAGCGGCCGAATCGACACGCACGTACCACACGCTGCGCCAAGCGATGACGACGCACGACACCGTCGTACGTCTGCAGCTCGACGAGGAGACCGGTATACGCGGCTACGTCGCTACCGGCGACGCCCTTCTGCTGTCGCCGTACTTTTCGGCCCGCAGCCGAATGCCGGGAACGCTTGCCGCACAGCAGGATCAGATCGCGGCCGTGGGGGAACTCGCGCTCGAATCCCGCGCGACGCGGCTGGCCGCGCTAAACGCGTTGTGGGAGCAAACGATCGCACGGCCCTCGCTCCTGGCCCGACCCCCATCCCGGGCCGCCAAGCTGCAAATTCGAGGGAGGCCGATCATCGAAGCGTTCCGCCGCGAGTCCGCGCAGCTGGACGCCGCGCTCAATGCGCGCTCGGATTCTCTGCTCGACGCGCTCTTTGCCAAGTTGCGAGAAGTTTCGGAGATATCGCTGGCGCTCGTCGTCCTCGTAGCGCTGGCGTCCATCGCCTGGTTGCGACATCAGAACCGGCTGCGCATCGTCTACGCGAGTGCTGAGCGGCAGATCGAATCGTTGCAGCGCGTCGCCGATGCATTCCATCGCGCGCAGCTTCCCCAAGCGCTGCCGTCGTCACCGCAACTGAGCTTCGACGCGACCTACGTTCCCGCCGAAGAGGTCGCCGTGGTGGGTGGGGACTGGTACGACGTCTTCACGCTCGATGGGCAACGCTATGTCTTCTCGATGGGCGACGTCACCGGTCATGGTCTGGAGGCGGCGATCCTCACGAGTCGCGTGCGGCAAACGATCTCGACGCTGGCATCGATCGAAAGCGATCCCGCGGTGATTTTAGAGCGCGCCAACGGGCTGCTGCGCCAGCGCGACGACCTCATCGTTAGCGCGCTTTGCGGATCGATCGACGCACGCGACGGCGCCATTGCGTTCGCCTCGGCGGGCCATCCGCCGGCGCTTATCGTGACGCCCGAGGGCACGATTCGCGAACTAAGCAGCGGGGCGCCCCCACTGGGTGTGACCGAACGCCTGGACGTCGTGGACCGGCGCGATGCGCTGCTCCCGGGCGAGCTGCTGGTTTGCTACACCGACGGCATCATCGAAAACGAGCGCAACGTCGTGGAGGGCGAGGCGCGTCTCCGACAGGTGCTTACGTCGCTGCCCACTGGGGAGCGCGCCGATCGGCCCGCGGCGACCATCGGCAATCGGATCCTAGGCGTTCGGCGCGGCCGCGACGACGTCGCCATACTCACGATTCTGCGCTCTTTTGCGCCGGTTGGGCAGGCGGGGAACGCAGCCGGCGCCTTACCCGCCATGGCGGAATCGCCGGTCTGACCAGGGCGCCTTCCTGGAGGACCTCAAAGCCCGCGCTCGAAACTGCCCGCCGTAACGCGGGGCCAATGGCCCCGTTTCCTACGCACTCAACCTTATCTACGGAGCAATTGATGTCGAACGCCCTACGCATTACCGTGGGCCTCGCCGCCCTTCTCATGGGCACGTCACTCACGGCGTGCTCGGGTGGTACGGTCGCAACGGTGAACGGCCAACCGATCAGTCAAGCGGCATTCAACAAACGCCTCGAAAGCAGCCCTATGGGGAAAAGCGTGCTGCAACAAATGGTGCAGGAAATGCTTATCGAGCAGTATGCCAAGAATAACAACATCGTCGTGAGCGACGCCGCGATCGACGCGCGCGAAAACCAGATCAAAGGGGCCTTTCCGGGCGCCGCATGGGACGATATGCTGAAAGCGCGCGGTCTTACCGAAACCGACGTGCGCGCCGCGCTGCGCGAACAGCTGATTCTCGATCAGGCGCTGTCCAAAGAGGTGACCGTCACGCCCGCCGAGATCAAGCAAGAGTTTCAAAAAGATCACGCGATGTACGACACGCCCGAGATGGTGACGGCGCGTCACATTCTCGTGCCGAGCCTCCCGCTGGCGCTGAAGATCGAAGCGGACCTCAAGGCCGGACAGAGTTTTGCGTCGCTTGCCAAGCAGTATTCGACCGATCCCGGAAGCAAGGACAAGGGCGGCGATCTGGGCAGCTTCCGGCGCGGACAGATGGTTCCGGCATTCGACAAGTATGCGTTTTCCGCGCCGATCGGCCAGATCAGCCCACCAATCAAATCGCCGTTTGGCTATCACATCATTCAGGTCGAGTCCCGCACGCCCGGGACAAAGGCAACGCTTGCCAGCGCGAGTTCGAAAATCGTGGTCGGTTTGCGCCAGCAGAAAGAGGCGCCACTGATGCAGCCGTTCCTTCAGGGTCTGCAGCAGCGCGCGACCATCGTAGCCAGCGACCCGCAGTTCGCGGGAGCCTTCCCGACGCCGATGGCGTCGGAAGCGCCGGCTGCGACGTCTGCTCCGGCGTCACCGGCACCGAGCAGCACCAAGTAGGGCCGCTCGAAAGCGGGCCGCACGGGGCACGCCGGCGGCGTTCCCGAAAATAGGGCCCGTGCACGCTGCTGGGGTCGGTTTCGGATGAGTTTCAAGAGCGAGGATAGCATCACCGAAATCGACCCCAGCCGGGCAAGCTCCTAAGCGTGTTGGTCCGCATCGCGGGTCTCGGTCCGGGGGATCCCGGGTTACTGACGATCGGCAGCCTCGATGCGCTGAGAGCGATCGGAAAAGCCGTGGTCCTGCTCGCACCGCCCGATTTGACGTCTTATCTCGAGCGCAACGGCGTCAGCATCGTCCGCGGAATGGTCGACGACCCGGCGCTGTTGGTTCGGGGCAGCCGCGAGGAAATCGCTCGCTTTACCCAGCGCCTCGATGCGGCGCTGCAGGACGGCGCCCTCGGCCTTGGCGTGCTCGGCAACCCGCTGTCCGATTTTCCCGGCCTGCCGTCGCTGCTTCGAGCGCTGGAGGCGCGAGACGTCTCCACGGAAATCGTCCCGGGCGTACCGCGAGCTACGCTTTCGGCGTCGATCACGATGCCGCTCGTGCCGCTTCCCCCGCAATCTTCACACTACTCGTGGGACGACTTGGTCGAAATCATGGCTCGGCTCCGAATGGGTTGCCCGTGGGATCGCGAGCAGACGCACCGTACGCTGGTTCCGTATCTCATCGAGGAAACGTACGAGGTCGTCGAGGCGATCGAACTCACTGAGCTCGAGGGCCTCTGCGAAGAGCTTGGCGATTTGCTGTTACAGGTGCTGTTCCACGCGCAGCTTGCGACCGAGGTTGGGAAGTTCAGCATCGCCGACGTCGTCGACGCGCTGTCCAATAAGATGGTCCGGCGCCATCCCCACGTCTTCGGCGACGCGGTGATCGAAGACGTCGATGCCCAGTGGAGAAATTGGGAGCGGCTAAAGTCACTCGAAAAAACCGGACGTCAGCGCAAGAGCCGCCTGGATGGAATTCCAAAGCATCTCGGGGGGCTGCAGCGCGGTCAGCGAATGCAGGAAAAGGCGGCGCGGGTCGGGTTCGACTGGCCCAACGTCGAGGGCATTCTGGACAAGCTCTCGGAGGAGTTGCGAGAGCTCGCGGAAGCGCGCCGGCTTCACCAAGACGATCCTCGCGTGCGTGAAGAGCTGGGCGACGTCTTCTTCACCCTGGTCAATCTCGCGCGGGCGCTCGGCATCGACGCCGAGACCGCGATGCGGGAAACCAACGAAAAGTTCTACAAACGCTTCACGTTCATGGAGCAACGCGCCGGCGCGAGCGGCAAAAAACTGTCCGATCTCTCGCTCGGCGAGCTTGAGGAATTATGGAAACTGGCGAAGGCTTGACCTCGACGCTACGCGTGCGGATGAGTTTGCACGACGCGCACTATGGCGGAGGGCTCGTAGACGGGGCGCGCATCCTCGCGCTTTTCGGCGATGTCGCGACCGAGCTCCTGATACGGCTCGACGGCGACGAGGGGCTCTTCGCCGCCTACGAGAGCGTCGAATTCTTGGCGCCGGTGTACGCAGGCGACTTCATCGAAGCGCGAGGGCGTATCGTCAAACTCGGCAAGACGTCGCGGCGCATGGAGTTCGAAGCGCGCAAGGTCATTGCGGCGCGCCCGGAACTCGGTGACAGCGCTGCCGACGCGCTCGACCCGCCGGTCGTCGTGTGCCGCGCGACCGGTACGTGCGTCACCCCCAAGGCCAAAAAAAGAACCTAAGCATCGCCGAAGATCACATCCTCCTGACGTAGGCGATGAGAAGTGTCCAGCTTTTTCGGGCCAGCCACGGATGGCTGCTTCAAAACTTCGTTTTCCCGAAAAAGTGGACAAGCAGGAGCGAACAGGACGTGAGCGACGGGCGTCTTCGAATTGCCTATGTCAGGAGGATGTGATTTAGCGATGCTTACACCAGACGTTCGTGGGTTTTGCGCTTCCACACGAATTCGTAATAGCAGAATTGCAGCACGAGCGCCGTGCAGTAGGCGATCGGGTAGCCGAGCCAGACGCCGTCGAGTCCGATGCGATGCATCAGCAGGTACGCCGCCGGGACTTCGACGCCCCAAATCGCGAAGATGCCGATCGCCGTCGGCCACAGCACGGTTCCGCTGCCCCGCATGACGCCGCTGAGCACGGAGGAGTTGCCGAAGATTGCGTAACTCCACAGCGTGATCATCAGCAGCTTGTGCGCGATGTCGAGCGTGTGCGAATCGGTGATGAACCAGCCCAGAATGTCCCAGGCAAAGATGTAGCAGACGCCGATGATGATGCCGCCGATGAGGTAGTTCAGGCCTACCGCCGAGCGAATCACGCTCCCCAGCTTGTCTTCGCGACGAGCGCCGATGCATTGGGCTCCGAAGATGGAGGCAGATATGCCGATAGAGATCGCCGGGAATTGGACGTATCCGACGACCTGATTGACCGCGCCGTAGGCGGCCGTGGCACTCGATCCGAAGCGGTTCACGAACGAAATTACCGCGATCTCCGCGAGCGAAACCATCATCACTTGCAGGCCGGTCGGCACGCCGATGCGGATCACGGAGCGTAAAATGGTCCAATCGATCCGCATGTCCATAAGGGTTTCGCGATCGAGCTTCAACGGGTGATCTCGGCGGTCGAGATAGAAAATCAGCCAGCCGAGCGCCGCCGCGTTGGCGATGAATCCGGCAACCGCGGCGCTCACGACCCCGAGCTTGGGTAACCCGAAAATTCCGAGGATAAAGAGCGGCGTAATAGCGATTGCGAGCACGGCCGAAACGATCAGCGCGTAAAACGGCGTGGTCGAGTCGCCGGTCCCGCGCAGGATCGTGGCGTAAACGAAATAGACGAAAAACACGGGCATCGTCAAGAAGATCACCCGCGCATAGGCATCGGATTGCGCGATGATGTCGGGCGGCGTTGCCAACCACCCGAGCAGCGTGGGCGAGCCGACGGCGCCGAGCACCGCAACGATAATGCCTAGGTAGAGCGCCGCGCCCAAGACCGTGCCGGCGATCTTCTTCACCTTGTGATGATCGCGCGCGCCAAATGCCTGCCCGATGAGGACGCTGCTTCCGCTCGACACGCCGAAGACGAACGAAAATAGGAGAAAGACGATTGGGAAGACCGCCGAGACCGCCCCGAGCGCTTGCGTTGAAATCAAGCGGCCGATCCAAATGCTCGCCATCGTCTGCGATGCGGATTGCAAGACGTTGCTGAGCATCAATGGGATGAGAAAGACGAGGAGGATCTGCCACATCGGCTTCCCCTCCTCGAAAACGTTTACTCCGCGGCGTTGCGCCGCGCGCGCCTGCGCCATCCTTACTCTTGCGCGAGCAAGGTGTAAATCTCTTTTCGAGCGCGATCGAGAAGATCGCGCACGCGCTCGACCGTCTGGGTCTTCGCCGAAGGCCCAAGCTGCCATACCGAGACGAGCAACCGGTCCACGGAATCGCGCAGCGCCGCGTCGGTATTTCCGCCGGCATCCTCGTCTTGGTCGTCCTCTTCGAAAAAGCGCCCCAGCTCGACGGCGTGCTCTTCAAGCAATCGACGGCCCTTGTCGGTGATCTCGTAGACCCGCCGCTCGCCCTCGTCGCGACCGGCGATCAGGCCGGCCGCCTCGAGTGCAGTCAGCAGCGGATAGACGGAGCCGGCTCCCGCCCCCCAGCCTTTCTCGCGGAAGGCGCGGATCAACTCGTAGCCGTGGCGCGGCACGTCGGCCAAAAACTTCAGGAGAACGAACTTCAGGATGCCCCGCCGCAAGCGTCGCCCGGCGTGCCGGCCGTGACCCGGCCCATGCCGGCCCCACCAACCGAACCGAGGATCGTGCCAAAAACCCATATCCACGCGACCACCTCCCATACTGCATCACGATACTAAGCGATATATCGATATACTGTCAATGGCCGCATCCGCCATGCCGCGGCCGTGGGCGCGTTGAATCCGCGAACGGTGCGGTTAGATAAGTTCATGAAGGTCTCGCGACTCGCCAAGCGGCGCAGTGAAGCGCACGAGGCGTTGGAGCACGGACGCATCACCAAGGACGGCAAACCGCTCAAACCGGGTTATCAGGTCAAGCCGGGAGACGAGCTCGCCATTCATTACTCGACCAAGCTCGTCACCGTGCGCGTCCTTGAAGTCCCGCTCCGCGTAACGCCGGCTACCAACGCGGCCGCCCTCTACGAAGTTCTCGATTCGGTCAAGGACGAGGCGGAGTGGCTGTAGTTTCCGCCGACACAAAAGATGCACTGGCTCGCGAGGTTCCGCACGAGCTCCATTGCCGCGAGGCGCTGCTCGCGGGACTCGCGCTGTATGGGAGGACCGAGCGCGAATTCGTTACTCACCGAAACGCCGTCGCGCGACTCTTTTGGTCGCTGCTGGATGAGCGCAAGTCGCATCCGATAGAGACGCGCGCGCCGACGCGGCTCCAACGCCTTCCCACGTTTGCGATCTCGCTCCCCGAGCGCTTGGCCGCGACGCCGCACAAGCCCGCGCGCGGATGCGATCGCCTCGTTGAAGTGCGTGCGGCGTTTCTAGCGTGCGGTTCGCTGGCCGCGGGAGCGCACGGATATCATCTCGAGTTCGTGGCGCGCAGCGACGAGGTGGCTGAGCGCCTGACCTGGATGTTGCGAAGCGCCTCAGCGATCCCGAAGCGGGCCCTCCGCAAGGGGCGCGCCGTTTTGTACTTCAAAGACTTTGAGGCGATTGCCGAGCTGCTCACCCGCATCGGCGCATTCGGCGCGGTACTGCAGCTTGAAGACGTTCGCGCCTTACGCGAGACGAAGAATCGCATCCACCGCCTCGTCAACACCGAGGCGGCGAACCTCCAACGCTCGGCGCAAGCCGCTGCGGCGCACCGTCGCGTCATCGAATATCTGCAAAGCGCTTACGGCCTGCCGCAACTTTCGCCGGCATTACGGGAAGTCGCGGAACTCCGGTTGTCGTATCCGGACGAATCCCTCGCCGAGCTGGGGCGCCGTTGCAATCCGCCCATCGCAAAGCCGACGGTGAGCGGCAGGCTCGGGGCGCTCAGCCGGCTGGCCGAACACCTCCGAGGCGTGCAGGGGAGCGCGAAAGCGGCCAGGTAAACGCGGTCATGCGCATTGGAATCAACGGCTTCGGCCGTATCGGACGAAACTTCACCAAAGCGATCGTCGAGCGACATCCGGACATCGAAATCGTGGCGGTCAACGACCTGATCGACGCGCAGCAATGCGCCCACCTTTTTAAATACGACAGCAACTACGGGACGTACGGGGGCAGCGTAGCCGCGCAGGACGGCACGCTTGCGATCGATCGGCAGCGCATTCGCGTCTTTGCCGAACGCGATCCTGGCCGGCTTCCGTGGAAGGATTTGGGGGTCGACGTCGTCATCGAGTCGACCGGGCTCTTTACCAACGCCGACAAAGCCCGCGCCCACATCGACAGCGGCGGCGCCAAGAAAGTCATCATCTCCGCGCCCGCCACCGGCGAGGACATCACCATCGTCCTAGGCGTGAACGATCGACGCTACGATCCCGAGAAGCACAACGTCATCTCCAATGCGTCGTGCACCACGAACTGTTTGGCGACGGCGGTGAAGCCGGTCGTGGACGCGTTGGGCTGGGTCAAGGGCTTTATGACCACGATCCACTCGTATACCAACGACCAAAACGTCCTCGACGGCCCCCATAAGGATCCGCGCCGCGCCCGCAACGCCGCGACCAACATCGTGCCGACCTCCACGGGAGCCGCCAAAGCCCTTTATCTAACGATTCCAGAGGTCAAAGGAACCTTCGACGGATTCGCGTTGCGCGTACCGACGCCAACCGTTTCGATGATCTACCTGGTCGCGCAGACCAAAAAGCCCACGACGAAAGAAGAGCTCAACGCAATCTTGCGCGCCGCAGCCGAAGGGGAGATGCACAAGTACGTTGCCTACACGGAACAAGAACTCGTGTCCAGCGACTTCAAGAAGAACCCCTACAGTTCGATCATCGACTCAAAGCTCAACAATGCCAACGGAGACCTCGTGCAGATTGCGGCCTGGTACGATAACGAATGGGGGTACTCGTGCCGCCTCGCCGAGTTGACCGCGATGGTTTTGACGACGATTCCCGCAAACGCCTAACCTCGCGCAAACGATGAGTTTCCGCAAACTCGAAGAGCTGGACGTTCGAGGCAAACGCGTATTGGTGCGCGAGGATCTCAACGTGCCGCTATCCGAGGGACGGATCGTCGATTCCGGGCGGATCGAGGCTGCTCTTCCGACGTTGCGCTGGCTGCACGAGCAGGGTGCGCGAACGATCGTCCTGTCGCACCTAGGACGCCCGCAGGGCACGCCGCAGGCCAGTCTTTCGCTTCGACCCGTGGCGCAGGCGCTCTCCGATCTCCTGGGCCTCCGGGTCGCTTTCGCCGATGATTCCGTCGGGGATGCGGCGGAGCGGGCCGTCGCCAATCTGCGCGACGGCGACATCCTGGTGCTCGAAAACGTGCGGTTCCACCCGGAAGAGGAGCGCAACGATTTGGCTTTCGCACAACGCCTCGCAAAGCTGGGAGATTATTACGTCAACGACGCGTTCGGGACGGCCCATCGCGCTCACGCCTCGACCGAAGCGCTCGCGCACCTGCTGCCCAACGCCGCTGGATTCCTGATGGCATCGGAGCTTTCGGCCCTATCGCGGCTCGTCGATCACCCCACGAAGCCGTTCGTCTGCGCGATCGGCGGCGCGAAGATCAAAGACAAAATCGGTATCCTACAACATCTGATGGACCTGGTCGACGCGTTCTGCGTCGGAGGCGGAATGGCGAACACCCTCCTGGCCGCATCGGGAGTCGACGTCGGGCGCTCCCTGCGCGACGACGATCTCGAACCGGCGCGACAAATCCTCGAGCTTTCAAAAGAACGGCACGTCGATCTGCAACTCCCGAGCGACGCCGTCGTCGCGCCTGCCGTCGACGCGCAATCCCAGGCCCGCGTCGCCGCGATCGGCGCGATCGGCGACGAGATGATCCTCGATATCGGTCCCGACACGGCGCGGGCCTACGCGGCAACGATCGAGCGCGCCAAGACCATCGTTTTCAACGGCCCGATGGGCGTTTACGAATTGCCCGCGTACCGGCACGGAACCCAGGTCGTGGGCGACGCGATCGCACGCGCGACCGCGGCCGGCGCGACCAGCGTGGTCGGCGGCGGCGACGCCGCGGCCGCCGCGCACATGCTCGGATTTGCATCCAAAGTGACGCACGTTTCCACCGGCGGCGGCGCGACGCTCGAATATCTCGAAGGCAAGGTGCTTCCCGGAGTTGCGGCGCTTGAGCAGTAGGCTGATTCTCGCCGGTAATTGGAAGATGCACAAAACCGCGGCAGAAACCGCCGCTTTCTTGGACGATTTTCTCCCGAGGGCCGCGACGCTGCCGGATCGTGTCGAGATCGTCATCGCTCCGCCGTTTCTGTCGATCCCATCGGCATCGGTGCGATTGCGAGACACGCGCATCGGCTTGGGCGCGCAAACCATGCATTGGGAGTTGGAAGGCGCGTTCACCGGAGAGATCAGCGCACCGATGCTGCGCGAGTTCGGCGTGTCGCACGTCATCCTCGGTCATTCCGAGCGTCGTGCCTTCTGCAACGAAACGGATCGCACGGTTCACTTGAAGGTTCGCACGGCGCTCGAGCAGGGGCTCACGCCGATCGTCGCGGTTGGGGAAACCCTCGACGAGCGCAACGCCGGCGCGACGTACGAGCGGGTGACGGCGCAGGCCCTCGCGGCTTTAGACGGCGTTTCTTCCGCCGAACTCTTTCGCGTGATAATTGCGTACGAGCCGATTTGGGCAATCGGCACCGGCAACAACTGCGCCCCGGAAGAAGCGGATCGCGTCATGGCGGCGATACGTGGATGCCTGCCTGGCCTCGACGAAACCCCGATTCTCTACGGCGGCAGCATGACGGCCGAGAACGTCGCTTCATACGTCGAGCGCCCGAACATCAACGGTGGACTGGTCGGCGGCGCATCGCTCGATGCGGGCGGGTTCGCGGCGCTCATCGCCAACGCGAGCCCATCCTGATGTGAAGAGGCTCTTGAAGTATCGGCCCGTCGTTATCGCGGTGCTCGACGGCTGGGGATGCCGCGATAGCGCGAACGGCAATGCTATCGCCGCCGCTACGGTGCCGCATTGGCGCGAGATCTTTGAACGCTGGCCGCATACGACGCTGCAGGCCTCGGGCGAGGCGGTCGGCCTTCCCAAAGGGGTCATGGGGAACAGCGAGGTCGGGCACATGAACCTGGGCAGCGGAAGGGTCGTGCCTCAGGGCGTCACCGTGATCGACGCCGCGATCCGCTCCGGCGAGTTTGCGCGCAACGAAACGTTGCTGCGCGCCACCCGTCATGTTGCGCGCACTGGGGCGACGCTTCACTTGATGGGGCTGCTTTCCGACGGACGCGTGCACAGCTCGATCGAGCATCTGTTCGCCCTGATCGATGCGGCCGTCGCCGCCGGCGTGCCAATCGCAGTTCATTGTTTTCTCGACGGGCGAGATACGCCGCCGCGGTCGGCGGCCGGCTACGTCGAGCAATTGGAAACGAAGCTCGCCGGAGTCGGACGGTCTGGTTCGATCGCCAGCGTTACCGGACGCTTTTATGCGATGGATCGCGATCGGCGCTGGGAGCGCACCGAGCGCGCCTACGACCTGCTGGCAAACGGCCGCTCCGAGCACCACGCGAGCGATGCGAGGGACGCAGTTCGTCAGGCCTACGCGCGCGGCGAGGACGACGAGTTCGTCGTGCCGACGATCGTCGGGCTGCCGCGTCCAATCGAGGACGGCGACGCCTTCGTCTTTTTCAACTATCGCCCGGACCGCGCCCGGCAGCTAACGACGGCCTTCAATGCCGGAACGTCGCTGTACTACGACGACGGCTTCGGCGTCTTCCCCTCAAAGCCGTATCGCGATCCGTTTTTTGCGACGATGACCAAGTACGATGAAGAATACACCAACCCGGTGCTTTTCGGACCTCGTCCGCAGTACGATACCTTCGGAGAAATTCTGGCTGGCGAAGGGCTGCGTCAGCTGCGCCTCGCGGAAACCGAAAAGTACGCGCACGTGACGTACTTCTTTAACGGTGGCCGTGAGCAGCAGTTCGATGGCGAAGATCGCGAATTGATTCCATCCGACCGCTCGGTGCCCACCTACGATCTGGCGCCGGCAATGCGCGCCCGCGAAATCACCGACGCCGCCGTAAAAGCGATCGCCGGGGGCCGGTACGACGCCATCGTGATGAACTATGCGAACGCCGATATGCTCGGGCACACCGGCAAGTGGCAACCGACCATCGACGGCGTGGAGATCGTCGACGAGTGCCTCGCACGGTTGGTCGATGCAACGCTTAGTGCGAAGGGCTTGCTCGCGATCACGGCCGACCACGGCAACGCCGAAGAAGAGATCGACGCCGCCGGCAATCCGATCACCGCGCACACGACAAACCCGGTGCCTTTCGTCATCATCGCGAACGATCTTCACGGAACGCTCGCCGGCGGCGGCAAACTCGGCGACGTCGCGCCCACGCTGCTCTCGATCCTGGGCCTGCCAATTCCCGAACGCATGACCGGAAAGAACCTCTTCGCCCCATCGGAGCAGGGAGGTCCGATTTAGCCGAGGTCGAGGAGCCGAGGGGCTGAAGTTTACTACGGTAAATAAGGCCCGAGGCGACAAAGAGATCGGCTAAATCGGGCCTCCCTGCAAAGTTCAGAGGAATCACAGCAGCCTTTACGCCTCCTATCAGCATCGCGTGAGAGCATATGGGAACAGCCAGTTAGAGAGGACCCAATATGCAGCGCCATCTCAACGATGTTCATGACGTACTCGTGTTCGCGCAAGGCCTGATCTGGTTTGTTTTCACCGGTATGGCAACTGTCGCCGTCGCCCTCGCGGCGCACCTACGCTAGGTATCGCAGTGATTATGCATCGGTACGATAACAGCCACTGGGATCGACCTGGACCCGCCGATCCCCGATCACGATGGAACGCATGCGATGATCCCAAAAACACAGAACTTGCAGCGCGACGGGACGCAGGTTGGCGAGGATTTCGCGAGCTCGCTGCGACACTGCCAGGGCGTCCTTTACCCAGCGCGGATGGTCGCGCGGTAGTAACGCAGTCTCGAGCTCCGCCTCGGGAACTGCGGGCAAGATCGCTTCGGAGCGGTTCGCGCCTACGTGCAGCGGTAGCGCCGAGGAACGCTCCTCGAGGTCAATACGGCGCAACATGAGTTTGACGCTTGAGCCCCGCAATCGCACTAATGTGCAGCTGCGAAGCGCGCTGGGGCGAAATGGCCAACTGCTTGCCTACCGCGCGCAGCGACTTGCCGTTGAAATAATGCAACACGACCACCTCACGCTGACGCGGCGGCAAACCGGAGATCAGCTCGGCGAGCCACGCACGTTCGCAACGATCCCCGACGATCCGTCCGGGATCGTCGCTCCAATCGCCGGACAGCGACTCGCCGATCGGCAAGGGCGCATCCAAAGAAAGCGGCTGGCCGCGATAGGCCGCGGCGCACGCGCGCCGGTATCCGGGACAACGCCGCTCCATCTCTTGCGCGTTTGGGACGTCGCCGCGCGCGGCGGCGATCGTGTAGCGCTGGTTCTCGCCGTCGCGGACCGTGCGGCGCGCCCGTTCGGAAACGGGATCCATGCGGCGGATGCCGTTGAGCATCGCTCCGACGATCAACCGGCGCGCGTACTCGTCCAGGCGCGGGCCGCGATGCGGATCGAATGAATCGACCGCGCGAATCAAACCGACGCAACCATCGCCGACGAGATCGTCCGCATCGAGGTTGCGCACCAGGCGCTTGAGGCGCCGCGCCAGCTTTCGCGTCAAGGGCATCAAGCTGCGGACGCGCTGCTCGCGCTCGGCTGCGTCGATCATCGTGCGTTTTCCAAACCCGCGGCGATCAGCGCCGCGAAGCCGCCCGCGTCGCGCGCGGCAATTTCGTGCGCCAACAGATCGAGCTCGTAGTCGCCTAGCGTTCCGGCACCGGCGATCACCGGCCGAAGGATCGGTGTCAGCAGCATCGCTTCGAGCATCTCACCAGCGCGCCGCGCGGTCGGGCTATCCACGCTGCAAGTTGTTGGCGATCCGCAGCATCTCATCGGCGGCTTGCACGCCCTTAGCGTTGGCTTCGTACGCGCGCTGCGCGGTGAGAATTTGCATCATCGCATCGATGACGGTGACGTTCGATTGCTCGAGCATTCCGAAGCACAGCTTAGGACCATCATCGGATCCCGGTACGACGTCTTGGCGTTTTCCCGATTCGCGTGTGGCTTCGAAGATCGCGCCGCCGATGTCCCGCAGCCGTTCGGGAGAGGGAAACTCCGCAAGCCGGATGTGCCCGATGGTGCGCCTGCCGTTGGCAAACGTCGCCACAACGGTTCCATCGCTCGAGACCGCTGCGGACAGCGCCTCGGCCGGAATCCGAACGCCTTCCAGCGCCAAATCCTGCGCGTTGCGCAGCGTGCCGTCCGGGGCCCGGGAAAACTCGCCGTTGCGCGTGTAGCGGTGTTCGCCGTGCCGGCCGAGCAGCGCAAAGAACCCGGGGCCGTCGATAGCGAGATCGAACGGACCGGGGCTGCGCGCGAGCTTGCCTTGGGCGAAGAGAACCCGCTTGCCAAGCGCGACCGTGCCGAGGCCGTCTTCGCCCGGTGCGATCAGCTCGGCAAACATTTGTGCCGATCCCTTGAAGCCGACTACCGAAGCGTTGGCCAAGTTATCGGTAATCGTATCGAGGTTGCGTTGTTGCGCCGACATGCCGGTTGCGGCCGCGAAGAGCGCCCGATCCACGTCTGCGTTCCTACTTGATCCGAGCCGCTTCGGCGGATTTTTGGCGCGAGGCATCGATTGCCGTGACCGCTTTCTGCGCCGATTCGAACGAACGCTCGGCGGCGAGCACGTCGATCATTTCGGCAATCGCATCAACGCCTGAGGTTTCGAGGAATCCGCTTTGCAGGCGGCTGCCGCGTGGAAGGCCGAGGGCGTCGGGGGCGATACGAGCATCGCTTCCGACGTGTAGCGGGCCGTGGCGGCCAAGCAACGTTCGGCCCTGCGGGTCTCGCAGCGTACCGTCGCTCTCCCGGACGAACGCGCCGGCCCTAGTTTCGTGGATCCTTCCGGCGCCATCGCGAACGCGAAACGCGCCGTCGCCGACGATCGCAAGATCCAAATCGCGGCCGGTCTGTCGCAATGCCCCGTGGCGAACCGCCGGCCGGCGCGCGATGCTGACTCCCAGCGCCGTCATGAAACCACGCGCCGCCACGCTGCGGAAGCCGTCCGTCGAAACGTTGGCAAGATTCTGCGTGGCGATTTCGAGCCGCGTTCGTGCGGCGACCATCGCGCTGCCGGCCCAAGCAATTCCATCCATGCGCGCATGGTAGCCGACCGGCGTAGCCGAATCGTTTCCGAACGATGGCCGACCTTCGTTTCTTTGCGCGCATCGCGCTCGCCGCGCTTCTTGCGGCCTGCGCCGCGCCGACCGCGCAGCAGCGCGCCAACAAAGCCGAGCTCGACGCTCTCGCCGGGTTGAGGCGCCAATATCCCGACATCGTGATGGGCTTCGACCTGCGCGCTAAAAACACGCTGATCGTCAGCCTCGATTTGCAGCACTATATCGAGATGGACGACGATGCCGTCGACGCATTGAAACGCGACGCGCTTGCACGGTGGCGATCCGCATGGATCGCGCAGCACCCCCACGAGCATGGAGCCTTGCACTTGCGCTTCATCGACTTCATCGGCCGTCGCGTCGCCGACGAATCGACAAACGTTTAAGGAGCCCTAGCCGAGCCTCGCGATGACGGCCTCGGTAAATGCTTGCGTCGAAAGTGTGCGGCTTGCGTCGGCGGTGAGCTCCGCCGTGCGCAAGCCGTCGGCATAGGCGCGCTCCACGGCCCGCTCGATGCGCGACGCGTTGGCATCGTCGTCGAGTGAGTAACGGAGGAGCATCGCGGCGGAGAGTATCGACGCGGTCGGATTGGCGACGTTCTTCCCCGCGAGATCCGGCGCCGTTCCCCCGATCGGCTCGTACAGGCCAAACTGACGGCCCGGCGTGGGGCCCGCCGAGCGCGCGCCGAGACTCGCGCTGGGCAGCGTGCCGAGGGAACCGGTGAGAATCGCCGCCTCGTCGGAGAGAATGTCGCCGAACATGTTCTCGGTGAGGATGACGTCAAACGCGCCGGGCCGGCGCACGAGCTGCATCGCCGCGTTGTCAACCAGCAGATGGTCGACCGTTACGTCGGCGAACTCGCGGGCGACGTCATTGACGACGCGCCGCCAGAGCCGCGACGTTTCGAGAATGTTCTGCTTGTCGACCGACGTGACGTGCCGGCGCCGCGTCCGCGCGCAGGAGAAGGCGACGCGCGCGATACGTTCGATCTCCGGTGCGCGGTAGATCATCGTATCGACGGCTTCGTCCACGCCGTCGACTCGGCGCTGTTCCTTGGGCCGGCCGTAGTAGATGCCGCCGGTCAGCTCGCGCACGACGAGTAAGTCCAGGCCGCGTACGATCTCCGGCCGCAGCGACGAGGCCTCTTCCAGCCCGGGAAAGACCCTAACCGGACGCAAGTTCGCGTAGAGCTCGAAGTCGCGGCGCAGCAAAAAGAGCGCGTACTCGGGCCGTTCCGGCAGCGGCTTGCCATCGTATTGCGGAAGGCCGACGCTTCCAAAGAGAATCGCAGCGCTTTCTTCACACAGCGCGCGCGTTTGCGGCGGCAACGCCGGCAGACCCAGCGCGAGCGCGGCGCCGCCGACCGGTGCAAGCGGGCAATCGACGTCGGGACGAACGCGGCCCAAGAGGGCCACCGCGGCATGCGTAATCTCCGGGCCGATGCCGTCGCCGGGCAGCACCGCAACGCGCGTCATCCTTCGTCCCTCGACTTAGCTGGAGACGACTAATACACCGTGATGCGCGTCGTGTCGGCTTTGGGCGGGGACTCCTCCAAGGCGTTGGGATTGACGGTCGCCGGGCTCTGCTGCTCGCCGTTGACGGTTCCGCCGTCGGCTCGTTCGAGAAGCGCCAGATGCGTCATGAGCAAGCTGCGCAGCTCGCTGCGAACCTTTTCCGCCGCGTCGACCGATCGCTGATGTTCGCGGCGAACTTCCGAAATCGCGTCGTTGTAACCGGCGATCTCGCGGTCGCCCGCCAAGCGCGCCTGATCGCGGATCAGGTCGGCCTCCTTATGCGCGGAGGCTTTGACCTCGTCCGCGGTGCGCTGCGCCAGCACCAGGGTGTTTTGCAGGGACTCTTCCATCGCTTTGAAGTGACTGATGCGTTCCTTCAGATCGGCGATTTCCGCTTCGAGAGCGGCGCGTTGCTGCGCGTCGTCCTCGAGCGTTTCGATGATCTCGTCGAGAAATTGGTCCACGTCCGCGCGGTCGTAGCCCTGCAGCGCTTTCTTGAAGCTCTTGTGCTGAATGTCGACCGGTGTAATCTTCTCCATCGCTCCCCGTCCTACGTTCTATTTGCCATGAAATCAAAAGTGCCGTCGGCCATCATCGATTCGCGCAGACCTGCGGCATTTACCACGATGCCTGCGGGAACGACGAGGTAAATAGACTCCGCCAGTTTTTGTATCTTGCCGTCGATCGTATACGCCACGCCAGAGGTAAAGTCGACGACCCGCTGCAAGAGCGTCCGGTCTGCGTTCTGCAGGTTGACGATGACCACTTGCCGGTTGCGCAAGGAGTCGGCGATCTCCACGACATCCTGATAGCTGCGCGGCGAATAAACGCTCACCTGCGTTCCACCGCGGCGTCCGGCGCTCGAGAGCGGTACGACCCGCGACGATGCCACGTCCTCGCCGTAGAACTCTTCCTCGTCGTCACGAATCGAGAAAAACGATCCGATCTTGCTAAACATGCTCACGAGTGCCTCCTTTGCGGGGACGCGAGCCAAAGAGCGCCTCTCCGATGCGCAGCATCGTTGAGCCGACTCGCAGCGCTTCACGCCAATCGCCCGACATGCCGATTGAGAGCGTACTTCCACCTATACGGGCCAACGTCATGGCGGCGAGCTCGAAAGCGCGCAAAGTAGCTTCCCGATCGGCATCGAGCGGCCCGATCGCCATTACCCCCTCGAGACGCAGGCCAGGTTGGTCCCGGAGCGTTTCGGCAAGCCGCGGCGCATCCGCCGGAGAACAGCCGAAGCGCTCGCTCGGAGAGATGTTCAACTGTAGAAGCACCGGCAGCGTCTTGCCGAGGTCGCGCGCCGCCTTCGAGAGCGCAATCCCGGCCTCGGCCCGGTCGACGCTTTGCACGAAGTCGAAGGAAGCGGCGATTCCTTTGGCTTTGTTGGTCTGAAGGTGTCCGATGAAATGCTTGCGTACCGGCGGCAAGGACGGGAATTTGTCCAGTGCCTCCCGGAGATAGTTTTCACCGATATCTTGGAGTCCGGCAGCGATCGAATCGGCGACCACCTCGCCGGGTTGACCCTTCGTGACGCCGACGAGCGTCACGCCGCTCGGATCGCGGCCGCACTCGCGTAGTTCTCGCTCGATTTCCTGACGCAGACTTAGATAGCGCTCGGCGACGCCGTGCGTCATCCAGACGACGGACGGGCCGGAGCGAAGCCCATTTCCGTACGGCTCCCGGGCCGCGTCGCGCAGTAGATGACGCCAACGGCGCCGATGATGACCATCGGCAGCGCGTAGAGCTGTCCGCCCGTCAATCCGATCCACGTGAAGTCGGCTTGGCGCCAGACCTCCGCGATCGTGCGCGTAATCCCGTAGAGCGTGAACCACGTCCAAGCGACGACGCCGTCTTTGGGTTTGAGCCTATAGAGGATCAGCAGAATCGGCAGCGTGAGAATGTCGAGAATCGCCTCGTAAAGCTGCGATGGATGGCGGTACAGCACGCCCTGGTCGGGCGCGCTGGGAAAACGCAGGCACCATGGATGATCGGGCCGGCAGACGTCGCCCCAGAGCTCGTCGTTGATGAAGTTCACCAGGCGGACCAACGTGATGCCGATCGGCAGCATCATCACGACCTCGTCCCCAACGACGATGTACTTCAGGCCCGGGTGCTTACGAACGAAGAGCCAGATCGCCACGACCACGCCGATCAGGCCGCCGTGAAACGCCATGCCGCCGTTCCAGACGGCGATAAAATTGAGGGGATTCGAAAAATAGAACGACGCGTCGTGCTTGCTGATGATGTCGTTGATCACGAAGAAGGTTCGCCCGCCGACGAGCACGCCGATCAACGCGTAGAACAGGAAATCCTGGATCTGCTCGCGCGTCAGTCCCAGGCGCCGCCGGCCGGCTGGGCGACTCATCCACAGATAGACGCAGACAAACGCCACCAAGTAGGCAATGCCATACCAGTGAACTTTGAGCGGCCCGAGATGAATCGCGACCGGATCGATATTTGGATAGGTGAACCAGTGCTGCATTCCTAATCATTTTCGGCGCATGGGCGCGACGACACATATTACCGCCGGCATCGCCTTCCTTGCGGGCCTCGTTTCCTTCGTATCGCCGTGCGTCCTTCCGCTCGTACCGGCATACCTCTCCCTGCTTACGGGGGAGAGCCTGGAGGATCTCAAGTCGAACCCGAGCGCGAAGGCGCGCGCGCAAACCTTCGCTCACGCCATCGCTTTCGTCATGGGATTCAGCGTGATTTTTGTCGCACTGGGCCTGGGCGCCAGCGCGATCGGCGGCGTCCTGGACGCAAATCGCGTATTGATTGCCCAGATCGGCGGCGTGCTCGTCGTGATCTTGGGATTGCACATGATGGGCATGATCCGCATCCCGTACCTGATGCGCGACGCCCGCGTCCACGTCGTGCACGATCGTCGAACGGTTTGGACGTCGGGATTGGTCGGCATGGCCTTCGCCGCGGGTTGGTCGCCGTGCATCGGCCCGATTCTCTCCGGCATCCTGGCCATCGCATCTCAGCAGCACAGCACCCAAGCCGCCCTGCTGCTCTCCTTCTATTGCCTGGGTCTCGCGCTGCCGTTCTTGGCAACGGCGGTGGCCATCGGCAGCGTACTGCCGTGGCTCAATAAGATGAAACGCTCGATGGCGGCGATCGAGTTCGTCTCTGGAGCGTTTTTGATTCTGGTTGGGTTGGTTCTCGTCAACAATGCATTCCTTAACGTCGCAGGATGGTTTTATCAATTTGTCCCGCAACCAAGCCTCTAACTTAGTCAACACGCTCGTAATCGCGGGCGTCGCAATTCTCGTCCTCTGGGCCGATCAGCTGAGCAAACGCTGGATCACGACGCACTGCGTCCCGGATTTTCCGGCATGCCGAACGATCATTCCGCACTTCCTGCGATGGACGTACGAGCGCAACATCCACGGCGCGTTCGGTTTATTCGGCAATAATGCCGTCGTGCTCATCGGCATGGCCATCGTCGTGCTCGTGCTCTTTTGGTTCAGCTTTCGCGACGCGGCCGCGCGCTCGCGTACGGTGCGCGTCGCGTTCGGAATGATCGTCGGAGGCGCAATCGGCAACATCGTAGACCGGCTCCACCATGGCTACGTCATCGACTTCGTCGACTTTTACCGCATTTGGCCGAACATTTTCAACGTTGGAGATTCGTGCATCACGGTCGGCGTCGGCCTATTGCTACTTTCCAGCCTTGTTACACGTCGTCACCGCTGATCAAGCCGGAAAGCGAACCGACGTTCTCGTCGCTTCGCTCTCGGGCGCATCACGTTCGCGCGTCGCGGAGAGTGCACGGCGCGGGGACATCTTCGTCAATGGGACTCCGGCCAAGCCGAGCCGCCCCTTGGAAACGGGGGACGTCATCAGGTTCGAAATACCGCAGCCTCGAGCGCTCGCCGCGACGCCCGAAGCGATCGCCCTGGATCTCATCTATGAAGACGCGGATCTTCTGGTCGTGGATAAACCCGCCGGCATGGTCACGCACCCGGCGCACGGCACGCGCAGCGGCACGCTGGTCAATGCCGTGCTCGCGCATGTCGGAACGCAGCTACCGGGTGACGCGCTTCGCCCCGGGCTGATCCATCGTCTCGATCGCGACACGTCGGGGCTACTGGTCATCACAAAGACTGCCGAGAGCCTCGAGGCGCTACGCGCCGCGATGAAGGACCGGCATATCGTTCGCGAATATCTGGGCCTGGTCCGAGGGGTGCCCGAGCATCGGCGCGGCATCGTTGAAGGCGCGATCGGACGCGATCCGCGCAATCGCCTGAAGTTTGCGATCACGGCGCAAGGTAAGCCCGCGATCACACACTACGACGTTCTTCAAGTCTTTGCGCAGCATGCCGAGCTGCGCTTCCGCCTGGAAACCGGGCGAACCCATCAGATACGCGTGCACCTCGCCGCGGCCGGTCATCCGATTCTCAACGACCCCGTATACGGACGAAAGGAGGCGCGTTTCGAGCTCCCCGGACAGGCGTTACACGCGTGGCGCTTGGAGTTCCAGCACCCGCGAACCGGCGACCTCATGCAATTTGAATCGGCGCCCCCACCGGCCTACGCGCACGCCCGCGCTTTGATCTCGTCGTGACGGTTGCCCATCGAGCGGCGCAATGTTCACGCTGCTGACGCAAGACGGCACGGCGCGGCGGGGCCGGCTGGGTCTAGCGCACGGCATCGTCGAGACGCCCAGCTTCATGCCGGTCGGAACCGCGGCGAGCGTCAAAGGATTGACGCCCGCCGAGCTGCGGGAAGCGCAGACGCAGATCGTGCTTGCGAATACGTACCATCTTTGGCTTCGCCCCGGGCGCGAGGTGATTGAAGCGGCCGGCGGATTGCACCGATTCATGGCGTGGAACGGCCCGATTCTCACCGACTCCGGGGGGTTTCAAGTCTTCAGCCTCGAGGGGCGCCGAAAGCTCGACGACGACGGCGTGACGTTTGCGTCACACCTGGACGGCAGCCAACGTCGCTTCACTCCCGAAACCGTGATCGAGTTCCAACAGGCCATCGGCACCGACGTGGCGATGGTGCTGGACGTTTGCGTGAAGCTCCCGGCGACGCGCGAAACGCTCGAAGAGTCCGTGCGCTTGACCACCGCATGGGCGCGGCGCTCAGTTGAAATGCCGCAGGTGGCTGGAACGCCTCGCTTCGCGATCGTGCAGGGTGGGCTCGACGACGAGCTGCGCGAGCAAAGCGCCAACGCGCTCGTCGAACTGGACTTCCCCGGCTACGCGATCGGCGGCCTTTCGGTCGGCGAAACCCACGACGAAATGCACGCGACGGCGCGCTCGACCGCGGCACTCCTCCCGCAAACGAAACCCCGGTATCTGATGGGCGTCGGAACGGTGCGCGATCTGCTCGCGGCGATCGATTGCGGGATCGATCTCTTCGATTGCGTCTATCCGACGCGCTGCGGCCGCAACGGTCGCGCGATGACGCACGACGGTGAGATCAACATCTTCAACGCCGCGTTTATGCGGGACTTTTCGCCGCTCGATCGGGGTTGCGACTGTTCCACGTGCGTCTCGTTCTCTCGCGCCTATCTCGCGCATCTCTTTCGCGCCAAGGAGATGCTCGGGCCGCGGCTGCTCTCATACCACAATGTGTACCTGGTCAACGCGCTGCTGCGCGACGCGCGCGCCGCGATCGAAGCGCGCGAGTGGCCAGGCTTTCGTCAGCGCAGGCTTAGCGCATTACCGGAGCCGAACTGAGCGCGGATGCCTGGTCCGTTCGGAACGGAGAACGAGGCGCCTCGCGTTCTGCGCGTCGTCGCAGCATCCGACAAACAAGAGGTCGAAGCAAAAATGGCCACGGATCCTTGGACAATGCAACCTCAGGGCGATTGCGCCACGACGGCCGCGCACTCGGCGCAGATCGAAGGATGTTTCGGATCGACTCCAAGCTCGCGGTACTTCCAACAGCGTACGCACTTGTTGCCATCCGCGGCAACGAGTTCGAAAGACACCACGCCGTCGCCGCCGTCGCCGCCGTCGCCGTTGGTTCGCTCAGCTTGGTGCAGCGAAAGCTGCGACACCACCAGCGCTTCGCGCAGGTTGTCGCCGAGCGCGTGGAGCCGCTTGTAGAGGTTTGGGGTCACGGTCAAGTGCAGCTGCGCTTCGAAATCGCGTGGGCTGGCGACCGCCGCAACCCGGCCGCGGAGGGAGCGTAGCTGTTGCCAGAGCGCCAGATCGGCTTCGAAGGAGGCGTTGCGATGCCGCTGCGTGTCGAAGGAGCTATCGAACACGCTCTCCGCATCTTCGCGCACGAACGCCGGCAAGAACTGCCACCCCTCCTCGGCCGTAAACGAGAGCACCGGCGCCAGCGCCGTGAGGAAGTGGGTGAGGACGTAGAGCAACGCGGATTGCGCGCTGCGCCGGCGGGGGTCGGCGGCCGCGCGCGAGTAGAGCGGGTCTTTGAGCGCATCGAAATAAAGCCCGGACATCGCGCTCTCGAATTCGACGACGTGCAGGTACGCATCGTGGATCTCGCAGCGGTCGTACGCGGCCTTGACGTTTGCAACGAAAGCGTCGGTCACGCTGCACGCCAGGCGATCGATCGGCTCCATCACCTCGCGCCCGGCGACGTCGCCTTTCGCAAAGTCCTCGAGATTGGACAGCATGAAGCGGAGCCGGTTGCGAACGTTGCGGTACACGCGCCCGACTTGCTCGATAACGTTCGGGCCGAAACGAACGTCGTCGATCGGTTCGACCGAGGCGGCCCACAGCCGTAGCACGTCGGCGCCGTACTGCGCCATCGCATCGCGCGCATCGATGCCGGTTCCGCGCGACTTCGACATCGGGCGCCCCTGCTCGTCATTGACCCAGCCGTTTTTCATGACGTGACGATAGGGCGCGCGCCCCTTGAGCGCGACCGCGGTGATCAGCGAGCTGCGAAACCAGCCGCGGAATTGATCGCCGCCCTCCACGACGAGATCGCTCGGCCACGGCATTCCGTCGCGCCCGAGGACGGCCAAATGGGTCACGCCGGATTCAAACCAGATATCGACGATGTTCTTCTCTTTTTCGAACCGCGTGCCGCCACACTTCGCACAGGCGAAGCCTTCGGGCAGGAATGCCTCTACCGGATCGCTCCACCACGCGTTCGCGCCAACCTCGCCGAAGCGTTTCGCCGCCAGACGCGCGACGCGCGGATCGAGCAGCGCTTCGCCGCACTCGAGGCAAATCAGCGACGGGATCGGCGTTCCCCAGGTGCGCTGCCGCGATAGGCACCATTCCGGGTGCGTTTCGATCATCTGCTCTTGACGGGCGCGACCCCACTCGGGGGTATACGTCACGGCCTCCGTTGCGTCGATGGCGTGCTGCCGCAGCAGGTTTTGATCCATCGCCAGAAACCATTGCGCCGTCGCTCGAAACACGACCGGGTTGTGGCAACGCCAGCAGTGTGGATAGGAGTGCTCGTAATCGCCGGCACTCCACAACGCGCCCGATTGGCGCAAATCTTCCACGATCTTCGCGTTTGCGTCAAAAATCTGCAGGCCGGCGTAGGGACCCGCTTCTGCCGTGAAGCGGCCCGCTGCATCCACCGGGTTGAGGATCGGCAAGCCGTACTTCATCCCGGTATCGAAATCGTCGGCGCCGTGTCCCGGCGCGGTGTGCACCGCGCCCGTTCCGGTTTCCAAGTCAACGTAGTCCGCAAGCACGACGATCGAATCCCGATTCATGAAGGGATGGCGCACCGCTAAATCGTCGAGCGCTTCCCCGCGCGCGCTTCCGATCAACACCGACTCGGCAAGGCGTTCACCTAAGGCCTGCGGCGCGAGCGCCTCGGCGACGATCACCGCCTCGTCGCCCACGCGGTAGAGCCCATAGGTTGCGTCGGGGCGCAGAGCGATCGCCACGTTCGCCGGCAGCGTCCACGGCGTCGTCGTCCAGATCAGAAACGAAACGGGGACGTTTTCATCGCTCCTAGTGTCATCCTGAGCCCTTCGACTTCGCTCAGGGCGGGCTCCGTCGAAGGACGGCATGACGTCGAGGATGCGCCGTCGCTGCTCCGGGTTAGCCGTGAAGCGCACGTAGATTGACGGCGAAACCTTCGTTTCGTACTCGATCTCGGCTTCCGCCAAAGCGGTTTCGTCGTGGACGCACCATAGCGTCGAACGCAAGCCCTTGTAGATTTGGGCGCGCTCTGCCAAGTCGGCGAGCGCGTTGACGATCGTCGCCTCGAAGGAAGGGTCGATCGTGCGATACGGCTTGTCGAAGAATCCAAAGTTGCCCATCCGCACGCGCTGATCGCGCTGCCGATCGAGCCAGAAGAGCGCGCGCTGCTTGCACTGTTCGCGCAGTTCCAGCGGGTCGATTGCATGGAAATCCTTGATGCCCAAGTGTTTGAGCGTCTCGAACTCGATGGGAAGCCCGTGCATGTCCCAGCCCGGAACGAACTTGGCGAATTTACCGTCGAGCAGCGCGATCTTCACCAACATGTCCTTGAGCACCATGTTGAGGAAATGGCCCATGTGAAGATCGCCGTTGGAGTAAGGCGGCCCGTCGTGCAGTATCCAGGCCCCGTTCGCCGCGTTGCGCTCCAGGCGCCGTTCGTACGTCCGACGCTCCTGCCACCATGCGATTCGCTGCGGCTCGCGCTTCGGCAGCTCGGCTTTCATCGGGAAGTCGGTTCTGGGTAGGTTCAGGGTCGCGCGATAATCCATCGAAGTCATGCGTTGCTCAGAAGCTCGCCCAGCACGTCGAAGTTGCGCGCCGCGGCGGCTTGCACGACGTCACGCTGCCGCGTCAGCCGCGCCGATATCGCGTCTCGCTCGGCGACCAGCCGGTCGACCAGAGCGTCGGCTGCGCTTTCGCTCAGTCGTTGCTTCCCGGGCGTCCAGAGCGGCTCCAACGGATATTCCAAGTCTTCGCACAGTGCGGCTACCTTGGGATCGTAGGCCATGCTGAGAAACGGAACGCCGTAGCGCGCCGCGAGAACGAGCGAGTGCAGCCGCATCCCGATCGCCACGCGCGCCCCACGCAGAATGGACGCGGCTTTGGCTAACGTGCACTCCGGCAAGAGCACCGGGTTGGATGCGCACGCGCGAATGACTTCGGTCGAGACGGCCGCGTCGGCGGCCCCACCGAGCGGCAAGAACGCGCTGCGAATCCCATGCTCCTGCGCGAGACGATCGACGGCGCGAGCCAAGACCGCTTTGCCGTCGCGAAAGGCCGAGGCCTTTCGCACGCTGACGACGGCATAGGCTCCGCTCTCGGGCCCGAGGCCCTCGGCCGCGAGATCGTCTTGCCCTTCGGGCGCATCGTACAGAAAGACGGGATCCGCGGTGCGCTCGATCGGCGTACGCGGCGTCAACTCTTGTAAGAGGCGGCGCGAGCGCTCATCCCGGACGGTTGCGCGATCTACCCCTCTGCAGCATCGACGCACGACCAAACGCCCCCAGAAATCCAGCGGTCCGATGGATTGCGCAAAGATCATCGTCTTGCGATGCGCGCGCGTGGCCGTGCGCAGAATCGTCGCGTAGTAAAGCAGGCTCCGAAGGCTCGTTCCGTTCTGCAGCAAGCCGCCGCCGCCGGAGAGCACGACGTCGGCCCGCGCGATGGCTCCCCGAATGGCGCCCCAATCCCAGCGCGGCGTCGCTTCGATTGCATAGGTTGCCGCGGTCTTTTGCGGCGTCGCCGATAACACTTCGAGCCGCGCAGCGGGAAAGCGCCGGCGCATTTGGGCGACGATCACTTCGAGCAGCGCCTCGTCGCCAAGGTTCCCGAAGCCATAATAACCCGAGAGCAGCACGCGCGCCGTCACGGGGCGGTCGACGGAAAGCGTCGGTAGATCCAAGTCAGGATCCCCCCGATGATCGCGCCGATCACCAGCCCATAAATGACCCGCAGCAGCGAGATATCGAGCGGCGTGTGCAAGTGCGAAAACGTGTCGATCACGTCGCCGATCCCGACGCCGATGGCAAGCGCCAGAAGCCAGGCGACGGGACGGCGGTGAGGCAGCATCAGCGCCGGCAACAGCATCATTGCCGGGAAGCCGATCAAGAACTCTTTGAAGCGCGGACGCACGCTGAGTACGGCCGTCAGCCCGTGGCGCAGCGCCAGCTCGAACGACGACGGGGAGACGTCGCTCTCGTTGCCGCTGCGGATGAGCATCAGCGCGCCCGCCGCAACGATCGCGATGCCGGCCAGGAGCTGATAGGTCCGCACGGGCGAGAGAAAGACTTCCCCGGGGCGCTCGATGCCCGAGCCGAACCGCTTATCGAAGAGATACAGCACGAGTGCAATCAAGGGTGGGAGCGCGAGCACGAGGCGCACCCCGCGAAAACGCTCGATCTCTTCCATGGCTAGCGGCGAGCTCATAACGCCGACCACGACCAACGCGCCGAGCAGCGCCACGCCAGTTGCCAGCAACATCCATCCAAGGCTGCGCAATATTTGCGTGCCGTAGCCCCTCGCCGGTACTTCGGTCCACGCCGGAGCCAAGCTCAGCAACGCCGCCGTCGCGAAGAGCAACGCGCCAACAAGCGCGATCACGGAGCGCGCGAAGGCATCGTGATGCACGAGCATGCCGGCCAGATAAAGCGCAACGGTGAGCGCGTATGCGGCGATCGCATAGCGGCGCCGAAACCAGCCAAAGGCCTCGAGCAAAAGGATGAAGATCGAGGGAACCGCCAGCGCGGCAACGCCGACGAGCACCCGATTATTGCCGTGATACGGAGGAATCGGTGTGGCTCGGCCCAGCCGGAAGCCCGCGGCTTTGAGCTGGTCCGCGATCGATTTGACCATTTCGACGTTGGTCGCTTCGATCGAAAGATCTCCGTCTTGGTGGCCCCACGGGCGCAGATAAACCACCCGCACGTTGCGTTCGCGCACGCCGAGAACGTATCGCGCAACGACTTCGTCGAGCTTCAGCTTGTCGAGCTCGGTCTTCGCGATGGCCTGAACCCGCACTGTTCGTCCTGGAATCAGCTTGGCGAGCGTGTCGTTTCCCTTTTGAACTTGGCTCGGGTCGTACGTTTCGATCGAACCGAAGTTGAAGATATGGCGCTTGAAAGCGTCCGCCGTGTCTTGCAAATGATCCGGATAACCGACGACCTGATTGCTCAGCCCAAAGAATATGACTGTCGAAACCTTCGGATCGTAACGCAACACTTCGGCGAACAAGCCTTCGATCTGCGGCAAGGCGAAACGTTCGTCGTTTTGAAAACGCGGTACGACGAGCAGCCCCAGCCGCCGCGCCAACTCGATCTGGCCGGTCGGAATGCCGAGCGCGATCGCGTCGAAGTAATCGATCTGCGTGTGCACTTCCAAGAGCCACGGACGCCTGGAGCGCAAGATGCGAACGCTCTTGGGCATGAAGTGCAGGGCCAGCTGGGTGCGGTAGCGGTGATAGGTCGAGGCGTCCGAAACCAGCAGGTAGATGGCGCCCCGGTCGATTCGGCCGGCACGGATCAGGGACGCGAGCAGCGGATCGGCAACTGGGGCGATTCGCGCTTGATTGAGCAGCGCCGCGCCGGTGGTCGCAAAAGCCTTGCCGTCGTAGCCCACGTTCGCGCCCAGCTCTTCGGTCAATGCCAGCGAGGTCAGGCCGGCGCGGCGCAGCGCGATCAGGAAGGCTGCCGGATTATAGTCGTAGGAGCGAGCCAGCGCGTCGAAATCCGAGAAATCCATCGCCAGCTCGACGCGTCGAGCATGCGACTCGGTCCGCGCGCGAAAGACCGCGACCGCGAGCGAGGCGATCAGGGCAACGATCAAGACGAAGGCGGCAAAGCGCGTGCGCGCTGTAAAGAAGGTCACGAATCGCCAGTAGTTCGATGAGGGCGGTGTTTTTTCTGCCGCCACAATCACAGAAGGGCTCGCCATAGGCGAGCCCCCCTGCCGTCGCGTATGCGCGGGTCCCTTTTTTTCGGGTCACGCATACCGGGTGTGGGCGACGCTCGTACGTTTATCGCGTCACTCGCTGCCCACGAGTCGAGCGGCGCGGATCGCTGGGCTTCAACGCCATTGCGGCGGACGCCTTTCCAAAAACGCGGTGATGCCTTCGCGAGCATCCGCCTCTAGTGCGTTGGACGTCATGACATCCTTCGCGTAGTCGTAAGCGTGTGATTGATCGAGATCGATCTGCGCGTAGAAAGCCGCCTTGCCGAGGCCGACGACGCTGCTGCTGGAAGCCGCAATCTTTCGAGCAAGAGCGATCGTCTCGGCGTGCAACTGCTCCGGCGCAACAACGTGATTCACCAAGCCCCACGAAAGCGCCGTGGCCGCATCGATCGGGTCTCCGGTGAGTAACATCTCCATCGCGCGCTTGCGCCCGATCGCGCGCGTCAACGCCACCATCGGCGTGCTGCAAAAGAGACCGATGCGGACGCCCGGCGTCGCGAAGGTGGCTTCGGTCGAGGCGACGGCCAGATCGCAGGCCGCCACGAGCTGGCAACCGGCGGCAGTGGCGACCTTCGCGACCTCGGCGATAACCGGTTGGGGAATCGCCGCGATCCTCGCCATCAGCTTCACGCAGGCGTCGAAGATCGTGCGATAGGCCTCGGCGTCGCGATCGACCAGCTCGCGCAGATCGTGGCCGGCGCAGAACGCGGGCCCTTCGCCCCGCAAAACGATCGCGCGCGTTTGGGAATCTTGCGCTAGCTCCGTTAGCGCGGCGTCGAGCTCGCGCATCATCTGCAGCGACAGCGCGTTGCGCTTCTCGGTTCGGTCCATCGTGATCAGCGCAATCTGGCCGTCGCGCTCGATCCTGCAGTGTTCTAAATCGACCATGTCCACGTGAACGCTACGCCCGAGTCTTAGATGGGTCGCGAACTGACTTTGAACCGGTGCGCGGTGCAGATCGCCGCGATCTGCTCGTGACTCAGACGACGGAACGTCTTGTTCCCATACTCGAACTGCTCGCCGGCTTCGGTCGCATCGTAGCGCGCCTGCGCGCCGGGGTTGAGGGGCGGGCGGTGCTGGAGGGTTTGGTTCTTGAAGTTAACGCGGTAGGCGAGTTCCTTTGCGAACAGAACGATCTCACCGCGCGCATTCGCATAGCCGCCGTAGACCGGTTCGGAGAACTCCGAAGAGCCCTGCTTGTTGATGGCGAGGGCGGCAACCGGCAAGGGAGCAGTAATCATGGCATAGTCAACTGTAGAAAAAGCGTAAAGGTTGCGTTGGAGGCAACCTTTTGACGATTACGGTGGTCTTGGACCCGGCGCCCGTTCACAACCTACCCAACTTCTCGTCCGCCTCCAAGGGAGTACTTCAATAGCCCCTCGCAATCGAAGACCAAAAACTAAGCGTGTGCCCAAGAGCAAGCCTACCCAGGTCGTCAAAGAAGCTGCCTTAGAGGTTGCCGGCACGATCAAGCAGGTCTTTCCAAGCACGACGTTCTCCGTCGAACTCGAGAATGGCCACGTCGTCCTCGCCCACATCGCGGGACGCCTGCGCCGGCACCGCATCCGGATACTTCCGGGCGACCGAGTCGACATCGAGCTCTCCCCCTACGACTTGACGAAGGGCCGCATCGTCTATCGCTACCGCTCCGGCGAGGCGAGCCGGAACCCTTAACCGCCCATAGGCGGCGCTCCAGCCTCCTAGCGGTTGGCGCATTCACAATAAGTGGCCGGCTGGAATCCGGCCTTCGGCGTCGAACGTTCGGCCGTCAGAAGGCTGCGCATGTGGCGCAGGGAGCAGTATTTCATGATGTTACGTTTTGGGCACCATGCATTAAGCATTGGCCTTACGATCTTATTTCTGGCCGGGTGTGGCGGCCGGATGGGAATGCCCGGCGCGCCGATCGGGGTCGCGCCATCCAACGACACCTCTCCGATGGGGCCGTCCACGTTTAAAACAGGCGCCTTACTGGACAGTGAGGTGCTCTCGGGCACGTACAACGCCAGCTGCACGAAGTCTAACCTGCAATTCGTGGCCGAGGGCGATGCCATGGGACCGGTAACCGGAACGTTCACCGCCTATGGAACGTGGAAGGTCGGGAAAAATGAGTGGGAGTTTCAAGAACAGTTCCGGATCAAGTCGCACGCTCGCGTCATGCGCGGAACGGTATTAGGCAGCGAAGTCACCAGCGCGCGGGGCTGCAGCGACTTCAAAAGCCGCATGCTGTTCTATTTCACGCGCGGCGAAGAGGGCCGCATGCGCGCGATAATCGCGCGCTTTCATTCTAGCCGCGTTTTTCTCGAGCAGTTCAAACACGGTGTCGGAGATAGCGGCCGGGTTAGAGCCAGATAGCGCAAGGGGCAATCGCGCTACACCGAGTGAATGTAGGTCGTGGCCGAATTGCCCTTGGCATCTTTGACTTGAATCTTATCCGTATCGTGTTTGGCGCACGTTAGACCCTCGGGAGCGACGGTGAAGGCCCCGCTCGTCGTGGTTGGTGTCTGAACGACCCAGCACGTACCGACGATCGTCTGAGCCGTGAACAGACCGGTGTAGCCATCCTCCACGGCGGTCAACGTGAACGTCGACGTGATCGATTCGTTCACCGGGCTCGCGGCCGTTCCGTGGGGGTTGAGTTGAATCACGTTGGGCGTGAAGTTGTTATGAGTACAGGCGCTCGAGCCGCAGGCAATGGCGACGGCCAAGAAAAGACGAAGCAGCTCGCGCATTCCGAACCTCCGTTTGATCATGGGCGATGACGGCCCTTCGACTTCGGCTCCTGACGACTCAGGAGCCTTCGCTCAGGATGACATGGGCGATGCAGGACTTGAACCTGCGACTTCCTCCTTGTAAGGGAGGCGCTCTCCCAGCTGAGCTAATCGCCCCCTAATTTCTTACCGCGATCTTCTTCTGCAGCAACTCGATCGCCGCGCGCAGCTGCGCATCCTTGTCGATTTCGCCGAAGTGTGCGTCGCGATTCTCGTCCACGCGCAGGTCCGGATCGATCCCGCGCAGGTTGATGTCGCGGCGGTTTGGGGTGAGATAGTGCGCCGTCGTGATCTTGATCGCGGCGCCGTCTGGAAGCGGCGTCAACGTCTGCATCACGCCTTTGCCGAACGTGCGCGCGCCGACCAGCGTCCCGATGCCGTCGTCCTGCAGCGCACCGGCCGTGATCTCCGAGGCCGACGCGGTGTATTGGTTCACGAGCACCGATACCGGCACGTTGATCGAAGGATTCCCATCGGCGTCGATCGTCGTGGCGTGCTGTCCACGCTCCTCAACCGTCACCAACGCCTTGTTGGCGATGAAACGCGAGCTGATGTCGAGCGCCGAGTTGACGTAACCCCCGCCGTCGTCGCGTAGATCGAGAACCAAGCCCTTGGCGCCCAACTCGTTCAGGCGCGCGATCGCCGTGTCGAACTCTCCGGGAGTCGCACGCCCAAACGCGATGATCCACACGTAACCGATTCCATTCGGCAGCATTTTGAACACCACGGTCGGGGGCTGGACGTCTTCGCGCGTGATCGAAACGGCCAGCGGATCTCCGGAGCGCCGCAGGCCGACCGCAACGACGGTGCCGGCTTTACCGCGCAGCAGCCCGCTGACGCCTTCGACGTTCAAACCTTTGGTGGGCGATCCGTTGACCGCGACGATGACGTCGCCGACGCGCAACCCCGCGCGCTCCGCGGGCGTGGTCGGCAAAACGTAGGAGATGCGCACGAAGCCCGAGGTGGGATCGGGTTCGATCATGACGCCGATGCCGCCGATGCGCTGGGGGTCTAACGCTTCGTTGAACGCCTTGAACTCCGCCGGCGTAAAGAATTGCGTGTAGCGATCGTTGGTCGCTTTCGCCATCGCGGTGATGGCGACGTACGCGAAATCGCTGGGCGCGGCGTGCGCACTGCGCGCGCTGTCGGCGATCGCGCCTTCGAGTGCATCGAGCGTGGCTTCCCGGTCCGCCGCAACGTGCAGCGCCGGCGGCGGGATCGTCGTGCCGTGCTTTCGCGCCGCAGCCGCGAGCGCATCGCTTGCCGCCGCAAGCAGTACCTGCGGATCGACGGTGTCATAATAGGTAGTCGTCAAGAGCCGATAACTCTCGCCGACGTCGGCGGCGACTTGGTTCGGCAGCGTGGTGGCTGCGGCGGTCGTACCGACGCAAACCAGCGCGGCCAGCGCGGTGCCAGCCGTAACGCGCACGAAGACCTCAGAACGTCGAATCATAAATCCCCTCTTCGTTTCCTATAACCCAAACGCATAGCAAGCCCGATTAGTTTTTAGTGTGCGGCGGCGGCCCGCGCAAGCCGGTCCATGATCGCGAGGCCTAGTCCGCGTTCGGGGAAGGGTTGGGCGTCGATCCGTTCGAGTCCGAGCGAGTCGAGCTCGTGGAGCATCTCGAAAAGCACGGCCGCCGCCTCCCGCAAATCGCCTCGGCGTGACAATGCCCGCATCGCCGCGTAGCCTTCGAACGATTCCGCAAGGGTTAGCACGCCCGCACCGGCGCGCTCCGCCACCGGCACGCAACCCGGCTCGATGACGCGGAGCGGGGTTCGGGGCGCATAGTGCACCGGCAACTGCCCCGGCGCGGATGGGCGTACGCTCGACGAGGCGCGCGCGAGCGGGCCGATCGCCGCTTCGATGTCCTCGACCGGGATCGCGCCAGGCCGCAGGAGCACCGGGCGCGGTTCGAATGCTACGATCGTGGACTCGATGCCGAGCTGGCTCGGCCCGCCGTCGATAATCAGGTCTACGCTCGCTCCCAAGGCCCGCGCCACGTGGGCGGCGCGAGTCGGGCTCAAGCTCCCGAAGGGATTGGCGCTCGGCGCCGCAAGCGGATCGCCGACACCGCGCAGGATCGCCCGGGCCGTCGGATGCGAGGGCATGCGCACGGCAACGCTGGACAGCCCGGCCGTCACCAAACCCGGGACCCTCGGGCGCTTCGGCAACACCAGCGTCAGGGCGCCGGGCCAGAATCGCTCGATCAGCGCCTCGGCGGCCTCGGGAATCCGCTGGGCAACGCGGTCGAGTGTCTCGCGATCGTGCACGTGAACGATCAGCGGGTCGAACGCGGGGCGGCGCTTGATCTCGAAGATCCGGGCCACGGCGGGCGAGTCCCATACCAGCGCTCCCAAGCCGTAGACGGTCTCGGTTGGAAATGCCACGACACCGCCGCTGCGCAGAAGCGCGGTGGCGCGAGCGATGCTTTCCGGAGTCGCCGGCAGAAGCGGCACGGAGCCGTTCCTTGGCGGCCCGCCGCCGGAACCCCGGCAGAGCGACCGCCTGTAAGGGAAGGGATGATGCCCGGGGCCAGGTGATACACTTGGTCCTGTATGAGAGCGGCCCCAATTTTGAGCGTCCTGCTGTCCCTGGCCGTGAGCGGCTGCGGGGGCGGCGCCGCCGGACCACCCCCGACCACCAACTTGCCGCCGCCACCCCCGGCAAAGAAGGGCAAGCATTTCACTCACGTGGTCATCATCGTTCAGGAAAATCGGACCTTCGATAATCTCTTCGCGACCTTTCCGGGAGCGGACGGAACGACGGTCGGCAAAACGCACAACGGGACGATGCGGCTGCGCGAGAGCAACCTCGAGAGCCCTATCTCACCCGGCAACGGCTATGCCCACTGGATACGCGACTACAATCACGGGCGAATGAACGGTTTCGACCTCGATCCGATCGGCCGCACTCCCGGCACGTACGTTTATCAGTACGTGAATCCGGCGCAGATTCGGCCATATTGGGATTTGGCCAAACACTACGTGCTCGCGGACCACACCTTCCAAACGGAAGGCAGCGGAAGCTTCACCGCGCATCAAGATCTCATTCGGGGCGGCACGGAGATCGACGCATCCCACCACATCATCGATTTTCCAACGCGCGCGCCGTGGGGTTGTGACGCGCCGACGGGTACGACTACGTCGCTGATCACGGCCGACAATCAGTGGCAACAATATAAAGATATCGGGCCGTTCCCGTGTCTGACGTATCGGACGTTGCGCGACCTGCTCGATCCCAAGCAGCTGTCGTGGCGCTATTACGCGCCAACCGTCGGAGAAAGTTTCGGCGGAAACCTGTGGAACGCGTTCGACGTAATCAAAGCCGTACGATACGGGCCTGAGTGGTCGACGAACGAGGTCACACCCGAAACCAAAGTCTTCGAGGACATCTCACGCGACACTCTACCGGCCGTCTCGTGGATAATTCCCGATTTCCAGAATTCGGATCACCCGGGCGACGCCAGCGATACTGGGCCTTCGTGGGTCGCGCAAGTCGTCAACGCGATCGGACGAAGCCCCGCCTGGAATACCACCGCGATCGTCATCGTTTGGGACGACTGGGGCGGCTGGTACGATCACGTAGCGCCGCCGGGCCCGCGCCGGTATGGCGGTCTAGGATTTCGCGTTCCGATGATTGTCGTTTCGCCGTACGCAAAAGCGGGCTACGTTTCGCATCGCCGGTACGAACTCGGAAGCATCGTGCGATTTGTGGAAGACAACTGGCATCTGCCGCGGCTTGGAACCACGGACGTGCGGGCCGCGGATTTCGTCGACGACTTTTTTGACTTCACTCAACCGCCGCGGAAGTTCGAGCCAACAGCCGGAAAGTATTCTAAAGTATACTTTTTGGAACAAAGGCCGTCGAATTTGCCGGTCGACGACGAGTAAAAATAACCGCGATTATCGATGCCGTCAAAATCAACGCATGAAATAGGCTGCTCGCATGGAACGGCAAAGCAAATGGCGAATGCTGGGATTGGTTCCATATGCGCACGTTAGAGAAAGCCGTGGATTCGGCATCCGCACGCACCGCGACGGCAGCCGGTACGATCGCCGCGCAACCGCGCCCGGCGGCCGTGCCGGTCGTGTTGTCCGATTTCGAGCGGATCGGCGTAACCGCGCCGCGCCCGCAAGACGAGCTCAAAGTGATTCAGGCCCACTTCATGACGCTCGCGCAGTGCGCGGCGCGCGGCATCACGGCGCCGGTCGAGCGCGAAAGCCTCGGCCGTACGCTGCGGGAGCGCATGGCTCGCTACGGCGCTTCGTCGCAACATATCGCTCGCCGGCAGGTAAGCGTTCTCACCTCGCGTTTCGTGAAGCACGATCCCGATAGCGAAGACGAAGCGATCAAGCGCTACGGTGACCTGCGCACCGGCACGGGCGAGCCGCTCGACCAGCGCATGAGCCTGTTCGAGGAAATCGCTTCCGACGTTTTCGAGCGCGTCTATCGCGACGAAACGGCGCAGCCCCCCGACGACATCATCCACGTCAGCTGCTCGGGGTATCTCTCGCCGAGCCCGGTTCAGAGTTTTCTCTCGCGCCGCGGCTGGTACGGCGTCGGCGTAACGCATTCGTATCACATGGGTTGCTACGGCGCGTTCCCCGCGATCCGCACGGCGTTGGGATTGGTGGGCTCCTCGTACGTTTCGCTGCCCAAACGCAAGCGCCGCGTGGATTTGGTCCACACCGAGTTTCTCTCGCTGCACTTCGATTTGCTCGGCGACGAACCGGACAACTTCGTTACGTCCACGCTCTTCGCCGACGGCTTCATTAAATACGCGGCGTATCCGGAACCGGAGTTCGAAAAGACGGGGCGCAGCGGCCTTCGCGTGCTGGCGCTCCACGAGTACATTTTGCCCGATTCGCTGCCCGAGATGACGCTGCGCCCGGGGCCGCTGCAGTTCGACATGTCGCTGTCCAAGCGCGTGCCGTTTATGATCCGCGACTCCATCGGCGACTTCGTCACCGCGATCTGCGATCAAGTCGGGCTCGATTTCGAGCGCGAGAAATCGACGATGGTTTTCGCGATCCATCCCGGCGGCCCGGCGATTCTGAATCAGATCCGCGGTCGGCTCGGAATACAGGAATCCCAAATCGAGCTGAGCCGCAAGGTTCTGTACGAGCACGGAAACATGGCCTCGGCCACCGCGCCGCACATCTGGCAGCTGATCGTTGAGTCGCCCGAGATTCCGCGCGGCGCAAAGGTCCTCAGCATGGCGTTCGGGCCGGGTTTAACCGTCATCGGCGCCCTTTTCGAAAAACTCTAACTTCTTAACGAGCGATGGGGGACATGAGCTCTTCGACACAGCAGAGATTCTCCGTGCCGGGCCCGTTCTATTGGAGCGTGCGCGGCGTGCATGCGGCGGCGCCGCTTTTCGTGGGACTCGGGAACCTGGAGTCGCGTTTTCTGGCGAGCCGGCTGGCCTCGCAGCGGGTTGACCGGCCGGTCTACATTTGCGGTCTGCCGCGTGCCGGCACGACGATCACGCTGCAGATGCTCAGCGAGCATCCCGACGTCGCGACGCACAAATACGCCGACTTTTTGATGCCGTACATGCCGTACGTATGGAACAAGGTTTTCCCGCGCATTCCGGTCGACGCGATGCGCAAGCCGGTGCCGCGGATCCACCGTGACCGCATCGAGGTGACGCGCGACAGCGCCGAGATGGGCGAGGAAATTCTCTGGGAACATTTCTTTCCGCACATCCACGCCGAGGCGAACTACAGCGTGCTGGACGGCTCGACGTCGAATCCCGCGTTCGAGCGTTTTTACGACGAACACCTGCGCAAGCTGGAGCTGGTGCGAGGGCGCTCGCGCTACGTCAGCAAGGCGATCATGTGCGTCGTGCGGATGCAGTACCTGCGCAAGCTCTTTCCGGATGCGAGATTTCTCCTCTACATCCGCAACCCAGTCGACCACGTCGCTTCGCTGATCAAGCAAGATCGCATCTGGGCCGAGCTGGAGCACAGCGATCCGCGCCAGATCGAAATCATCGAGCTCACGGGCCACCACGAGTTCGGGCCGCACCAAGTGATGGCCAACGTCGGAAACCCCGAAGAGCTGCGTGAGATCCGCCGGCTCTTCGATTCCGGGCAGGTCGCCCAGTCACGCGCCCGCTACTGGGCGTACGTCTACGGCTTCGTCGCCAAACAGCTGCAAGACGACCCGGACCTGGCCAAGCGCGTTTGCGTGGTGCGTTACGAAGATCTCTGCACCGATTCACTGGCGACGATCGATCGAATCGTCGCCCACACCGAGTTGCAGCCCGAGACCTTCGCCGCGACGCGCGAGGCCTACAATCAGAAACTCTCCTTTCCGGATTACTACAAGCCGAAGTTCGATGCGGAGCAGCTTTCGGCGATCACCTCGGCAACGAGCGAAGTCGCCGGCAGGTTCGGCTACGACGTCGACGCAATCGCAAGGAAGGTCGCGGTGTCGTGAACCGTCTGTATTGGGTCCTCGTGTTCCTCGCCGGTGCAGCGATCTCGGCTTGCGGCGGCGGCGGTTCTCCGGGAGGACTCTCGAGCGGACTGATTCCCGGGGGGCGCTCGCCCAGCGGCAGCACGCCGATCAAGCACGTGATCGTGCTGATTCAAGAGAATCGCAGCTTCGACAATTTCTTCGCGACGTATCCCGGCGCCGACGGCGCCACAACCGGCCAAGCCGCCGCGATGCCGTCGCCGATCGCCTACTCGTGTGCCAGCAATCCGAAGCACCCGGTAGTGATCACGAAGCCCACGACCGTTCCTTTGACGAAGGTCTCGCTGGTTGGCGCGGGGTTTCCTCACAACTTCGGGGCGGACAACGATCTCGACCACATCTACGACCCCGGTTACGTTACGGAGCTCGACAGTGGCAAGATGGACGGCTTCGATTTGGTGCGTTTCGGCGCGAACGGTGTCGGCCCTCAGGCGGAGTGCACCTACGCATACCAATACGTCGATCTGAAGGACATAAAACCGTACTGGGATATTGCCAAGCAATACGTGCTGGCCGATCACATGTTTGACACGCAAGGCAGCTCGAGCTTCACCGGGCATCAGGATTTGATCGCCGGCGGAACGGCGGTGAACTACGAACTGTCGAAATATGGCGACAACAGCGTCATCGACAACCCGTACAACATGCCGTGGGGCTGCGACTCGCCCTCCGGCACGATCACCGCGCTGATAACGACCGCCGGTCAATACCTCCCGACTGCGGGGCCGTATCCGTGCTTCACGTACGAAACGATCCGCGATCAGCTCGACGCCAAGAAGATCTCTTGGAAGTACTACACGGTCGCTCCGAACAAGGGGGGGGCCGGAATCTGGAACGCCTTCGACGCGATCGCCGCGGTGCGGCATAGCTCGGAATGGCACTCCAACGTCACGACGAGCCCGAACGTCATCTTCCGCGACATCCGGGCCGGTAAGCTGCCCTCGGTCGCGTGGGTGACCCCCGATGCGCCCAACTCCGATCACCCAAACGAGATCATCGGCAAAGTGCCGACCGACAACGGTCCATCCTGGATCGCGTCCGTCGTGAACGCAATCGGCGGGAGTAAGTATTGGAAGTCGTCAGCGATCGTCATTCTGTGGGACGACTCCGGCGGGTTCTACGATCACGAGCCGCCGGCGTTTTACGACAATCAGGGCGGCCTGGGCTTCCGCATTCCGATGCTGATCGTTTCGCCGTACGTCCAAGCGCACGTCGAGCACACGCAGTACGAGAGTGCGAGCGTCTTAAAGTTCATTCAAGACAACTGGGGCCTGGGTTCGCTCCCCGCAACGCCCGACGCGCGCGCCGCCAGCATCGGAAACGCCTTCAACTTCAGCCAATCGCCGCGGGCGTTCAAGAAAATCCAGTCTAGATACTCGGAGTCGTTCTTCTTGCGCCAGGTCCCATCGGGTCTCCCTGTCGACACGGAGTAGCCTCTGACCCCTTGTCATCCTGAGCGCAGCGAGCGCCAGCGAGCGTAGTCGAAGGACGAGCCATCCACCGAGCCTCTTTATTGTCCTTCGACTTCGCTCCACTTCGCAAGCTCAGTGTCGCTGCGCTCAGGATGACAAGAAGTGGATTTTATCGTTCGTCGGATGCGCTCGTCGTTGGGCTGCGCTAAGAAAACTCCGGTCCTTTGGGCCCCTTGACTGAACACATCGCAACGCGCGGAGGCTGCCCAGCTGTAGTGTCGTCCTGAGCCCATCCACCGAGCCTCTCTTGCAGGATTGACCAGAAGTGGATTTTACTGCTCGTCGGGGATGCGCTCGTCGTTGGGCTGCGCTAAGAAAAACTCCGGTCCTTTGGGCGCCTTGATCCGGACGAACTTGCGCGGCGGCTTGGAAAAGTCGAAGCAGTCCGAAGCGGGTGAGGTCGCGCGCCGGTCGGCCGGGGTGAGCTGATCCAGGCCGAAGAGATCCTCGGCGAAGCGCAGCACGCTGACGGTTTCATACTGTTTGTGTGAGACGTAGTCGCTCTTGGCGTACGGCGAGATCACCAAGAGGGGCACGCGAAAGCCCAGGCTGTCGTAGCCCTTATACGGCGGCGGAACGTGATCGTACATGCCGCCCCAGTCGTCCCATTGTACGAAGATCGCCGTGGTGTTCCAAAACTTGCTCTCGCCGACCGCGTTCACCAGCGAGGTCACCCAAGAGGGCCCGAACCCGCCACCGCAGGCGAGATGATCGGAATCTGGGCAAAGCGGTGTTATCCACGTGAACTTTGCGAGCTTTCCAGCGCCGACGTCGTGCAGGAAACGCTTCTGCGGCATGACGATGTCTTTGGCCCAATCCGGACCGTTGAAGATGTGTTTGACGGCCTGGTACCCCGACCAAAATCCACTCAGCGGTTTCGTGTACGAGCTGGTATAGAAACGCCACTCGAGGTTGGCGGAATCCATCTCATCGCCCAGCGTTGGGTAGTTGAAACAGGGGCGTCGCGAGTTACCGTAGGTGCGCTGCTGCGTGATCGTTGCAACTTCGTCCCCGCCGGGTCCCTCACAGCCCCAGTACGAAGCAGGGACGTTGACGGCGGAGTCGGCTTGCGCCGCGATGATGTATTGATGCGCGACGAAGCTCTCGTCCAACTGCGATGCGAACATTCGATCGGCCAGAACCCATTCGTGCGCCATGTCGAAGTAGGGTTTCGTCTCGGCGTGCGGCACGTAGCCGTACTGTCCGTTGCGCGGGCCGCCATAGGGCTGCTCGAGGTTAAAGCCGTCCATTCGGCACCTCGTTCCCGGCAGTTTGCCCTTTCCGTCGCAGGCCGAGAACATCGCGTGCGCCGAGTGATCGATTTCATACGGCGTCGCCAAGCTTATCGGCTGAAGTTTGATCCGCTGTCCCAGCGAGTTCTTTCCGCTCGAAACGGTGTCTGCGCCGGGGTAGCCCTGGAAGAGGTCGTCGAAGCTGCGGTTCTCTTGCACGATGTAAACGACGTGCTCGATCTTGCCGGCGCCGCTGGCTACCAGCCCGCGCAGCACCGTGCCTTCGCCCGCCGGCGGCGCGATGGCCGGGGGCGATCCGATCGAACACGCGGTGAGGGTAAGCGCGGCGGCGGCCGCGACGGTGCGCAAGCGCCATTTCACGATGGCGCTGCTATGCCACCAGGCCCCCGGGATTCCCTTCGGGAAACTAATCCTTCCAGACTCTACAAAAAAGAAAACAAAAGGAGCTTTCTCGTGAACGGACCCAGGAACATTGCGGCGCCGCTGCTTGTGGCGCTCGCACTCGCCGCGTGCAACGCCGGCGGCTCGTCCAGCCTGCCCGGCGCCGCCGGACCCTCCGGCGGCACGTCACCGCAAGATTCGGCCATACGCGCGAGCGGCTATCAACGCGCCTGCTCGGATACCCGCGCGGGCTACATGAACTGCGACGTGCTGATCTCAACCAAAATTCAACCCAACGTCCCCGGGTTGGGGCCCACCGATTTCCAGACGGCATACAATCTGCCGTCAGGCACTAAAGGCGCAGGCCAGGTCGTGGCGATCGTGGATGCCTACGACAATCCCAACGTTTCGTCGAACCTCGCGACTTATCGCACGAACTACGGCCTGGGAACGGCCAACTTCACCAAGTACAATCAAACCGGCCAGACCAAGAACTATCCGAGCGGCAACCAGAACTGGGGCGTGGAGATAGACCTCGACGTCGAGATGGTTTCTGCCGTGTGCCCGATGTGCACGATCATTCTGGTCGAGGCCAATGATAATTCCACCATCAACCTCTTCGCTGCCGAGAAAGAGGCCGTCACCTTGGGCGCGCACATCGTCAGCAACAGCTGGGGCGGCGGCGGCGGCAGTTCCTCGGGCGGCGCCTTCGATCACGCCGGCGTGACCTATCTGGCCAGCGCCGGCGACGGCGGCTACGGCATGCAGGATCCGGCCGACTACGCGACCGTCGTCTCGGTTGGCGGCACGAACCTGAGCAAACAAGGCACGACGTATAAGGAAACGGTCTGGCCGCTTACGGGCGGCGGATGCTCGGTGGTCACCAAGCCGTCGTGGCAGCACGATCCCAAGTGCTCGGAGCGCACCGGGAACGACGTCGCTGCGGTCGCCGCGGGCGTTTCGGAATACGACAACTACGGCTACAGCGGCTGGATCACCATCGGCGGCACCAGCGTTTCGTCGCCGATGCTCGGCGGCGTCTTCGGGCTGGCTGGGAATGCGAGCACGCACCAGAGCGGCAAGCACTTCTGGACGCTCAAGCTCAAGAAGCTCAAGCACTCGCTCCACACGACGATCGCGGGCGGCGTGCTCCATTGCCCGTCGAGCCTCTCCGGCAGCTATCTCTGCGTGGGCGACACTGGTCAGTACAAGACCTACGGCAGCCCGGTCGGCTGGGGAACGCCCAACGGCATCGGCGCCTTCTAGAGCCCTCAGCGGCAACTAAACCTGGGAGACGGCGCACAGCGCCGCCTCCCTTTTTTACGTCTTCGCTTACTGCTCGTCGGGAATTCGGTTGTCGTTCGGCTGGCTCCGGAAGAACGCATCATCCTTCGATGCCTTGATCGGCACGAACCGGCGCGGCCGCTGCGAGAAGTCGAAGCAATCGGCAGCCGGTGAGGTCGCACGCGCGTCGGCGGCGGAAAGCTGACCGAGGCCGAAAAGGTTTTCCGCAAAGCGCAGAACGCTCGCCGTCTCGTACTGCACGTGCGAGACGTAGTTCTTCTTTGCATACGGGGCGATCACGATCAACGGAACGCGGAAACCCAAGCCGTCGTAGTCTTTGTATGGCGGGGGAACGTGGTCGTAGAGGCCGCCCCAGTCGTCCCATTGGACGAAGATCGCGGTGGTGCTCCAAAACCTGCTCTTCCCGACCGCGTTGACGATCGACGTGACCCACGACGGTCCCAATCCGCTGCCGCATAAAGGATGATCGGAATCCGGGCAAAGCGGCGTTATCCACGTGAAGCTCGCGAGCTTCCCGGCGCGAACGTCGGTGAAAAACTGCTTTTGCGGCGTAATAACGTCGGTCTTCCAATCGGGCCCGTGGAAGATGTGCTCGACCGCTTGATATCCCGACCACAGTCCGCTGGTCGGCATCCGGTAGTGGCTCGTATAGAAGCGCCACGTCAAGCCGGCGTGGTCGAGTTCGTCACCAAGCGTTTCGTAGTCGAAGCAGGGCCGCTGCACCGCTCCGTACGCGCGCTTATGCGTGATCGTCTGAACCGCGTCGGTCTTGTCGCCGCCGCAGCCCCAGTAGAGGTCGGGAATGTCGACGCTCGATTGAGCCTGAGACGCGATGATGTATTGATGTGCGACGAAGCTCTCGTCCAGTTGCGACGCGAACATCTTATCGGCCAAGACCCACTGGCGCGCCATATCCCAGTAGGGTTTCGACTCGACGTGGGGCACGAATGCGTACTGTCCGTGGTAGGGGCCGCCATACTGAATCTCGCGATCGAAGCCATCCATCCGGCAGTTTGTTCCGGGGAGCTTGCCGGTCCCGTTGCACGCAGAAAACATTGCAAACGCCGAATGGTCGATCTCGTATTGAGTCGCCAGGCTGACCGGCTGCAGCTTAATCCGGCCTCCCGTCGAGTCCTTACCGCTCGAAACGGTATCGGCGCCGGGATAGCCTTGGAACATGTCGTCGAAGCTCCGGTTCTCCTGCACGATGTAGACAACGTGCTCGATCTTGCCGGCGCCGGTCGCGCCCAGGCCGCCGAGCACGCCGTCCTCGCGCGGCGGTGACCCGATCGAACAGGCAGCGAGGCCGACGGTGGCGGCCGCGCAGGCCGCGAGCATGCTAATTCGCCGCTTCACGGTACGCGCAATGCCACCGGCCTCCCTAGATTCCCTTCGGGAACCGACGCCCTTCCAGGCCCAGCAAAATGAGAAAGGAGCTTCTCGTGAACGTCGGGCCGCTTTTTGACGTTAGCAAAGCAGGAGGTCACCAAAGTCTCAGGGTGAACCCCTCGCATTCCAGAACACGACAAGAAAACACAAGGAGCATTTTGTGAACGGAACCATTAAGTTTGTGGCGCCGCTCGTTGCGGCGCTCGCAATCGCCGCCTGTAGCTCAGGCGGTTCTTCCAATGTGCCGGCGTCCGGCGCATCCACGGTAGGGTCGGCATCTACTCGGGTGCCCGAGTGGCAGGCAAAGCATCTCGCGCGGACAACCTGCCCGCAGGTCGTCGGCAAGCCGACCTGCTTCGCGCTCGAAGTTACCAGGGGCGGCGGTGCGCCTCCGCCGTGCTCGCCGTCGTCAACCTGCGGCTTTACGCCGGCAGAGCTCCAGGCCGCATACGGCCTTACCCCCTCGTTAGGGAACGGATCGGGGAAGAAGGTCGCGGTCATTGAGGCGGGCGACCTCGCCAATGCCGCGACGGACGTCGCGACATACCGCACCCAGTTTGGCCTCGGAACGGCCAGCTTCTTCAAGTACAACGAGACCGGACAGCAGTCCAACTATCCACCCACCTGCCAAGACTACGGCTGGTGCGGCGAGACCGCGCTCGATATCGACATGGTCTCTGCCGCGTGCCCGAAGTGCACGATCTATCTGATGGAGGCCAAGGACGGCTCCTCGATCAGCGACTTCGAAACGGCCGAACAGGAAGCCGTTACGCTCGGCGCGACGATCGTCAGCAACAGCTGGAGCTGCCCCAACAACTGGGACTGCGGCGATCCGAACTTCGCGAATTACTTTAGCACGGCGGGCGTGGCGTACCTCGCTTCGACCGGCGATTCCGGCTACAACACCATCGGCGGCCCGTCAGCACTCGGCAACGTGATCGGCGTCGGCGGCACGCAGCTAACCAAGAGCGGCTCGACCTACCACGAAACGGTCTGGAACGGCGCGAGTGCCGGCTGCGCGAACACGGCCACCGTCGGCAGCCCCGGCGTCCCGAAGCCCTCGTGGCAGACGGATACGGGCTGCGCCAACCGCACCGACGGCGACGTATCGTCTGAGTCCGGCTGCTCGCCCGGCGTTGCCGTCTATATCGACCTCTACGGCGGCTGGAGCGAATACTGCGGCACGAGCGTTGCATCCCCGTTCCTCGCCGGAGTCATCGGCCTCAAGGGCAACGCCGCCAGCCAGCATGGCGGCGAGCGCTTCTGGAAGCTGAAGGATCGGAAAGTCAATCACCAGCTCCATTACATCAGCTCTGGTTCCGACGGCTCGTGTGGCGGCAGCTACCTCTGCACCGCGGGAACGAACCAGTACGAAACCTACTCCGGCCCGGGCGGCTTCGGATCGCCCAAGGGAATCAACGCGTTCTAGAACGCTTGACGTTCAACCGACATGGAGGCGGGTGCGAGAGCGCCCGCCTCTTACTTTTACCGGTGTCTCTTCTACTGAGCAGGCAAGCGTTTAGCCGCGCGGCCTTACCGCGCGGCTAAACGCTCCCCTAAGACGGAAGGTGGTCGCGCCACCCAAACCTAATTCCCCGTATTCCCAGAGTCCCAGACCCCCTCAAAACGATAAGGAGCATTTGTGAACGGAACCATAAAACTTGTGGCGCCGCTCGTCGCGGCGCTTGCAATCGCCGCGTGTAGCGGCGGTTCTTCCAACATGCCGAGCACCGGTCAGACAGGAACGACCGGATCCTCGGCAACGCACGTGATGCCGCTGTGGGAAGCGCAAGGCCTCGCGCGCCACGTCTGCCCGCAAGTCATCGGCCAGCCAACGTGTTTGGCGCTGACCCAACAAGGCATCCAGCCGGCTTGCACCGGCGCGACCTGCGGTTGGGCGCCGATCGATCTTGAAACGCGCTACCACCTTACGTCCCTAATTGGGACGAGAGGCGCTGGACAGATCGTCGCGATCGTTGACGCGGGCGACAACCCGACCGTCGCGACCGACCTCACCACGTACCGCACTCAGTTCAGTCTCGGTACGACGACATTCAACAAATACAATCAGCTCGGACAACAGAGCAACTATCCGAGTTACACCGGCTGGTCGGTCGAGATCTCTCTCGACGTAGAGATGGTCTCCGCGGCCTGCCCGAAATGCACGATCTATCTCGTCGAAGCGAACAGCGCCTCTTCGTCCGATCTCGATACCGCCGAAGCCGAAGCCGTTACCCTCGGCGCGCATATCATCAGCAACAGCTGGATTTGCTACGGCTCGGTCAACTGCGTGAACACCGCCGACTACAGCACGCCAGGCGTTGAATATCTCGCCGCATCAGGTGATGCGGGCTACAACCAGAATGGCGCTCCGGAAGCGCTCGGGACCGTCGTTTCGGTCGGCGGCACGCAGCTCGCAAAGAGCGGCAGCACCTACAGCGAAACCGCTTGGAACGGCGCCGGCTCAGGTTGTGCGACGGGCGTCACCAAGCCCTCGTGGCAGCACGACAGCGGGTGCACCTCTCGCACGGATAGCGACGTATCGGCGGAAGCCGGATGCTCGCCGGGCGTCGCGGAATACGATGCACACGACGGCGGCTGGTTCGGCGTCTGCGGCACAAGCGCCGCGTCACCGGACATTGCGGGCATCTTCGGTCTGGCTCAGAATGCCAGCTCGCAAGACGCGGCCAAGAAAATCTGGTCGCAGAGTGACCGCCACAACGACCGCGATCTCTGGGACATCACCAGCGGCAGCAACGGCTCCTGCGGTGGCAGCTACCTCTGCACCGCAGGCGTTGGCTACGATGGCCCGACCGGTTGGGGAACCCCCAAAGGCGACAAAGCCTTCTAGGACCCTCGACGTTTAAACCAAACCGGAGGCGGGGAGCGAAAGCCCCCGCCTCTCTTTATTCGTAATCGGGGGCGCGGTAATCGCCGGGCTGCGCGAGAAAGAAGCCGCGGCCCTTCGGCGCTTCGATCGGCACGAACTTGCGCGGCCTCTGCGTAAAGTCGAAAAAGTCGCCAGCCGGCGATGCCGCGCGACGATCCGCGCGGGCAAGCTGCTTCAAACCGAAGAGATCCTCCGCGAAGCGTAAGACGCTGGCCGTTTCGTACTGCGCGTGCGAAACGTAGTTGCGCTTGGAATACGCCGAGATCGCGATCAGCGGAACGCGGAAGCCCAGGCCGTCGTAGTCTTTAAAGGGAGGCGGAACGGGATCGTAGAGGCCGCCCCAGTCGTCCCACTGCACGAAGACGACCGTCGAATTCCAAAACTTGCTTTCGCCGACCGCGTTGACCAGCGAAGCAACCCACGACGGCCCGTAACCGCCGCCGCAGTTCGTGTGATCGGAGTCGTCGCAGACCGGCGTAATCCACGTGAAGTTGGCGAGCTTTCCGGCATCGATGTCGCGGAAGAACTTCTTCTGGGGCGTGATGATGTTGGCCCAGTCGGGGCCGGTGTAGATGTGCTTGACGGCCTGATAGCTCGACCATATCGCCCCGTCGCCGCTGGAGCGGTTGCCATACCAGCTGGAATAAAAGCGCCACGAGAGGTGCGCCGAATCGAGTTCGTCGCCGAGCGTCTGATAATCGAAACACGCCGATTCTTTGCCACTGTAGGTGCGATCGTGCGTGATCATGTTGACGTAATTGCTCGGGCCCGGCACGCATCCCCAGGGACCATACGGGATGTCCACGCTCGACTGTGCTTGCGCGGCGATGATGTATTGATGTGCGACGAAACTCTCGTCGAGCTGCGATTGGAACATGTTGTCGGCGAGCACCCATTCGCGCGCCATGTCGAAGTACGGCTTCGTCTCTGCGTGCGGCGCGTAGACGTACATCGGATACTTGACGTCTTTCGGGCCGCCGTATGTCCGCTCGCGATTGAATCCATCCATCCGGCACTTCGTTCCGGGCAGCTTCCCGGTTCCTCGGCAATCAGCGAACATCGCGGTCGCACCGTGGTCGATATCGTAGCGGACGGCGAGGCTCACCGGTTTGAGCGGGATCGTTTCGCCCTTCGAATCCTTGCCGCTCGAAACCGTATACGCGCCGGGATACCCTTCGAAGAGATTGTTGAAGCTGCGGTTCTCCTGCACGATGTAGACGACGTGCGTAATCGCGCCGGCGCCGCTCGCGCGCAGACCGCGTAGAACCAGCTCTTCGCGCATGGCTGGAACCGGCTGCGTGCCGAACGCGCACCCCGCGAGCGTGCAAGCCGCCAACAGCGCGGGCGCGGCGCTATTGCGTATCCGGGGCACGGTAGTCGTTGGCCTGATGTAAAAAGAACTGTTTGCCTTCCGGCGCCTTGATCGGGACGAACTTTCGCGGCGCCTGGTTGAAATCGAAGCAATCGCCCGCGGGCGATTTCGCGCGGCGATCCGCGGCCGCCAGCTGGCCCAAGCCAAAAAGATCTTCAGCGAAGCGCAGCACGCTGGCCGTTTCGTAGTGTACGTGCGAAACGCGGTTTTGCTTGGCGTAGGGGGAAATCACCAGCATCGGCACGCGAAAACCGAGGCTGTCGTAGCCCTTATATGGCGGGGGAACGTGATCGTACTCGCCGCCCCAGTCGTCCCAGATCACGAAGATCGCGGTGCTGTTCCAAAACTGGCTCTCGCCGACGGTATTGACCAGCGTCGCGACCCACGACGGTCCTAGAGCGCTGCCGCAGTCGAGGTGGTCGGAATTCTTGCAGATCGGCGTGATCCAGGTGAAGTTTTCGAGCGTGCCGGCGGCAACGTCGCTAATGAACTTCTTCTGCGGCGTGATAACGTTGCTCCAATCGGGTCCCTTGTAGATATGTTTGACCGCCTGATACCCCGACCAATCGCCGCCGCTGCCGCTCGACGGGCTCCCGTACTTGCTCGTGTAGAAGCGCCAGTTGAGTTTGGCGCCGTCGAGCTCGTCGCCCAGAGTTTGATAGTCGAAACAAACCTGCTGATAACCGCCGTACCGGCGCGCGTGGGTGATCGTTTGCACCGTGTCGCCGGAGCCGCCCTCGCATCCCCACTCGCCGCCCGGTATGTCGACGCTGGATTGCGCCTGTGCGGCGATGATGTATTGGTGCGCGACAAAGCTCTCGTCGAGCTGAGACTGGAACATCCGGTCGGCAACCACCCATTCGTGCGCCATGTCGAAGTACGGCTTGGATTCGTTGTGCGGAACGTAGACGTACTGCGGATTTGGCGGCCCGAAGTAGCTGCGCTCCCGATCGAACGCGTCCATCCGGCATTTCGTTCCGGGAAGCTTTCCAGTTCCGTCACATGCGGCGAACATCGCACGCGCCGAGTGGTCGATGTCGTAGGCGTGCGCAAGGCTCACCGGTTGCAGCGTGATCGTCTGCCCCTTCGAATTCTTGCCGCTCGGAACCGTATCCGCGCCCGGATAGCCTTGAAAGAGATTATCGAAGCTGCGGTTCTCTTGAACGATGAAGATGACGTGCGTTATCTTGCCGGCGCCGCTGCCGCTCAGCGCCCGCAACATCTCGCCTTCGCGAACCGGCGGCACGCTCGCCGTCGATCCCGCCGAGCAAGCCGCAAGCAAGCCAAGCGCGAGCAGCGAGCCCGCAGTCCGCACAACGAACCGCTTCTTCATAGCGCATTGTGGCTATGCCGGGGTCATTCGGTCTTCCTCCCACCTGCCGCGGAGGGTAGTGCCCCGGCGTGCGAAAAGTGGCTTTCTAAGGGTTTCTAGGAAAAGGAGCTTCGTTAAACGTGCCACTGAAGGTTGCCACAGCTCTCACGCTGACGCTCGCCGTTGCGGCATGCAACGTGAATGGTTCGTTTTCCGGCGCGCCCGTAACCCCGCCGGGCCACACGGCATTTCGCGCAAGCGCTACTCCGATTCAGCACGTGATCTTCATCATTCAAGAGAACCGATCGTTCAACAATCTCTTCCTGGGCTATCCCGGCGCGACGACGCAAAACTACGGTTACGATACCAAAGGCAACAAGATCGCCGTGCAGGCCATAGACCTCGTGACGTCCTGGGACATAGACCACTTTTCGCCCGCATTCTTCGCGGCATGCGACGGGCAAGGTAAGCTTCCCGGGACCAAATGCAAGATGGACGGATGGAACAACGAGCTGGTCGGATTCGGGGCGCCGGCAAACTTCGCGTATTCCTACGTGCCTGAAAAAGAAATAGATCCGTATTGGAAGATGGCGCAGCAATACGTGCTGGCCGACCGGATGTTTTCGTCAAACCTCGATGGCAGCTTTATCGCGCACCAGTATGCAATCGCTGCATACGCCGACAAGGCCGCCGATTCTCCGTTCGGCTCGTGGGGCTGCGAGGGAGGACCGCACGACGTCGTCCCAACCTGGACGTCGCAGCGAACCTATGGGCGCAGCATCCCAGCTTGCTTCCACATTCCGACGATCGGCAGCGAAGCCGACACCGCGGGCATTACCTGGCGCTTCTACACGGGCGCGATTAACGCCGACGGAGGCCTTTGGTCGTCGTATCAGGCCAACCGCGCCATCTATAAAGGGCCGGACTGGAAGACCGATGTGATCAATCCGCCGTCGCAATTTCTCGCCGATATCGCCGGCGGGACGCTGGCCAATGTCACCTGGATCACGCCGACGTACGCGAACTCCGATCACCCAGGCATCGGCGGAAGCACCGGGCCGGCATGGGTAGCCTCGCTGGTCAACGCGATAGGCACGAGCCCGTACTGGAAATCATCGGCGATCTTCATCATGTGGGACGACTGGGGAGGTTGGTTCGATCCGGTTTCGCCCGTGCACGAAGATTACGCCGGTCTAGGCTTTCGCGTACCGCTGCTCATGGTGTCACCATACGCGAAACGGAATTACGTAACCCACGTTCAGTATGAAACGGCCAGCGTTTTGAAGTTTATTGAGAGTACGTTCGATCTGGCGCCGTTGGCCCACAGCGATGCGCGCGCCAACGACCCGACCAACGACGCCTTTGACTACACGCAAAAGCCGCGCCCGTTCAAGAAGTTCGCCGGAGCCAAATCGCCGGCGTTTTGGTCGTCGCAGGATCGAGCCGGCCGTGGCCGCCCAAAACCGAAGAACATTATGGGGGACGACTAAGCAACGGGGTTCCCGGCCGTTTATCGCGAAAGCCCCGTCAATGAACGTCCGCTGGCAATACGGCGTCTTGTTACTGCTAACCGCGAGTGCGGCCGGCTGCGGCGCCGATACTTCTCCACGCTCGCCGTTTCTCGCAGCGTCGCAGCGCGTCACGCGCGGCAACCTCCACCGCGTCGCAACGACGCCGATCCAACACGTGATTTTTATCATTCAGGAGAACCGCTCGTTCAACAATCTTTTTATGGGGTATCCGGGAGCTAAGACGCAGAGCTACGGCTACGATACCGCGGGCGATAAGATCGCGTTGCATGCGCAGGATCTAGCCAGCACTTGGGATATCGGCCCGTTTTCGCCCTCATTCTTCGCCGCCTGCGATGGCCAAGGAAAACTGCCGGGAACGCAGTGCAAGATGGATGGCTGGAACAACGAGCACACAACTCTGGGCGCCCCGGCAAACTTTGCCTATGCATACGTGCCGGAAACCGAAGTCGATCCCTATTGGAAGATGGCGCAGCAATACGTACTCGCCGACCACCTCTTTTCGTCCAATTTCGACGGCAGTTTTATCGCGCACCAGTTCTCGGTCGCCGCTTACGCGTCTCGAGCCGCAGACGAACCGGACGGACCGTGGGGCTGCGACGGCGGGAGAGGCGACACCGTTCCTACGATCACCGATAAAAGAACGCCTGGCAAGCGCATCGTTGCCTGTTTCGACAATCCGACGATCGGCTCAGAGGCCGATACTGCAGGCATCGGTTGGCGCTTTTACACCGGCAGCGTCACTGGTGATGGCGGTCTGTGGTCGTCGTACCAGGCGATTAAGAGCGTTTACAAGGGTCGGGACTGGTCCACCGACGTCATCAATCCGCAGTCGCAGTTCCTTACCGACATCGCCGCCGGGACGCTCGCCAACATTACCTGGATCACGCCGACGTACGAGAACTCCGACCACCCCGGGGTCAACTCGAGCGGTGGGCCAGAATGGGTGGCGTCATTGGTCAATGCGGTTGGTACGAGCCAATACTGGAATTCGTCAGCGATCTTCATCATGTGGGACGACTGGGGCGGGTGGTTCGATCCGGTAAAACCGCTCTATAAGGATTACACCGGCCTCGGCTTTCGAGTGCCCTTGATCATGATTTCGCCATACGCAAAAAGCGGCTACGTGACGCACGTTCAATACGAAACTGCGAGCGTCCTGAAATTTATCGAGGATAACTTCGGGTTGCCGCCACTCGCGGCGGCCGATGCACGCGCGAAAGATCCGGCAGGCGATGCCTTCGATTTTGCTCAGCAGCCTCGCAAATTTAAGAAATTCGCCGGGGCAAAACCGTCAGCGCACTGGATTTTGCAGGATCGATTTCCGCGCTGGCGTGCGAGACCGCCGGGATTCTTCGGCGACGACTAAGAACGCGACGCCAGCGCAGGAAAACCGAGGTTACTTCTTCGAGGACGGGCTGTACGCCGCGCCTTCGACATCGCCGCTGCCCAGACCGTTGTTGAAACTGTAGTAGTAGGTCAGCGTTGTCGGGGTGTACGCGTAGATGTCCACCTGGCTGAAGAGGTACGCGCCTACTGCGAGCCGCTGGCCTTGTTTGCCGATGTGGCCATAGATCGCCGTGTCATTAGTCAACGGATTGTCGCTAACCGACGTCAAGGTTGTTCCGCTCAGCGAGTATACCCAGAGGTCGGTACCCGCCGAGCCATGCCAGTTGAGGGTAGCGATGTTCCCCTTGTTGTCGATGTCGACGCCCCCGTAGCCGGTGTTCAGAAAGCCCGAAAGTGCCGTTCCGGTTCCGCCACAGCCTGCCCAATAGGTCAGCTCGACGGCCGTAAACGCAGCGTTGTATGAGTCGGCGTAACAATTGCCCGCCGCATCCATGGCAACGCCGGCAACTTCGCCGATACCGGCGGAGCTAGGTGTCAGCTGGGTGCACGAAAGGCTGGCCACCGTGCACACCGCCACGAAACCGGGGCCAAGGATGTTCGCAACCACGATGTTCCCGGTCGTAGCATTGACCGCAGCGGCATCCGAGGCCTGACCGTACGAATCCGCAATCGTTGCCATCAGGGGTCCGCACATGGTGGGACCTGTGTAGACGTTAACGCCGTTGAAAGCATCCGGAGCTATAAGGTTGCCCACGGTGTCAGTGGCGACGTTATTCACGCTGGAAACGCCGGTTATTTGACAAATGGCCGGATCGTTGCCGCTGTTGTTCTTCATGTAGCCGTTGATGGTGCTGGCAAGGAAGTTGGCTACGTAAATACCTTTGATGGCGGCGGCCGGCGCCCGGCGTCCGTGCAGTTTCGCCGGCCCCTTCGGCAGATCCGAACGGGGAATGATGCTGACGGGCGCACCGTGACGGATCGAGGTGTTCGTTGCGCCGCTTCCGATGCTCGGTACGGAGGAACTCGCCGATGATGGGTTGCCGCCCGAGCAGCCGTTAAGAAGCGCTGTCGCGATGCAGGCAGTGACTGTTGCCGATACCAAACGCATAGTGAACATGCTCCTTTCGGTGTGAGAAAAGAAAAGGGCGGCCGGCATAGCCGGCCACCCTTTGTTGGTCTATCGTGAGACCGAAGTACTCGTACTTACTTCTTCGAGGACGGGCTGTACGCCGCGGCTTCGACGAGTCCCGAAGCGGTCAGACCGTTGTTGAAGCTATAGTAGTAGGTCAGCGTGGTCGGGCTGTACTGATAGATGTCGGCTTGGCCCGCGAGATACGCGCCGACGATGAGGCGCTGGCCCTGCTTGCCGATGTGGCCGAAGAGGGCGCTGTTGTTGGTCAGCGAGTTGTCGCTAACATCGGTGCAGGCAGGGTTGCAGCCCGAGTAGACCCAGAGGTCCGTGCCGGCCGAACCGTGCCAGTTGAACGTGACGATGTTGCCGTGGTTGTCGATATCCACGCCGCCGTAGCCGGTGTTCAGGAAGCCGGTCGCAGCTTGGCCGGTGCCGGTGCAGCCGGCCCAGTAGGTCAGGATAACGGCGGTAAACGCCGCGTTGTAGGAGTCAGCGTAGCAGTTGCCGGCCGCGTCCATCGCAACGCCCGCAATTTCGCCGATGCCAGCCGAGCTGGGCGTCAGCTGGGTGCAAGATAGGCTGGACACGGTGCAGACGACCGCGAAGCCCGGGCCGAGGATGTTGCCGACCACGATCGGGCCGGTCATCGCGTTGACCGAAGCGGCATCCGAGGCTTGACCGTACGTATCGGTGATGGTGGCCGCCAGCGATCCGCACATGCCGGGGCTGAAGACCTGGACGCCCGAGAACGCGTCGGGAACGACCAAGCTGCCTTGGGTGTCGACGCCGAAGTTGTTGACGCTGGCGTCGCTCACGGTGCAGATCGACGGGTTGTTGCTGCTGTTGTTCTTGGTGTAACCGTTAATGAAACCGCCGTAGAACTCCGAGGCGTAGCTGCCCTTGATCGCTGAGGATGGGGCCTGGCGTCCCTTGAGTTTCACGTGGCCTTTCGGCAGAACCGAGCGCGGTATGAACGCAACCGGCCCGGCGTGGTGCAGCGACTGCACCTTGGATGCGCCGCTTTGGGTGCCCGGTACTGAGGAGGTCATGGAGCCCATGTTCCCTCCGGAGCAACTGGCGAGAAGCGCTGCAGCGACTGTGGTACAGACCGCTGCTGATAACAAACGCATAGGGAGAATTCTCCTTACTTGTAGTTAGGGAAGTACTAGGTCGTTCTGAGCCTCCGCCGCGGCGGTTAAGCGGACGCCCCGTAATAGAACCGAGGTGCACTCCAGGGGTGGGGACATCCACAGAACTCCTAACGAACCTAGGGAGGCCTGTCCTTTGGTTCAAGGTCCCGGAATCCTGCATCCGGGTCACTTTTTTTCCCTGGGGCTACTCGGTCGAACGGGGGTTGAACGCGGCCCCCTCAACGAGCTCGCTGGGGCTAAAGCCCTTGTTGAAACTGTACGCGAACTTGACCTTGCTGGGACTGTAGTTGTAGACGTCGATCCGGCCGTACTGGAAATCGCCCGCCACGAACTTGGTGGAGGTCGCGTTCAGGTGGCCGAACGTGGCTTCACCTTTGAGCGTAAACGGGCCGCCGACGAGCGAGCACCTCGGGTTGCAGCCCTTGTAAACGTAGAGCTTCTGGTCGAGATAGCTCAGCGAGACGAGGTTGCCCTTGTCGTCGATATCGAGGCCGCCGTAGTTGGCATTCCGATAGCCGCTGGCAGCTTTCCCCGATCCCGAACAAGCCTTGAAATAGGTCAAGGTTGCCACGCCCTTAACGTTGGTCGCCGAAGCCCAGCAGTCGCCGTTTTTTGCCAGCGCCACGGCCGCGACTTCGTCCATGTTCTTACTGCGGAGATTCGTCTTGCAGCCGTGTGCCAGCGTGCAGCGCGACACGCTACCCGGCGTCTTGTTCTTGTCGAAGATGTTCGCGATGACGATCGTTCCGGTCGCCGCATTCTCACTCGCAGCATCCGAGGGCTGACCGTACGGATCGCCGATCGAACCCAGCTCCGATCCGCACATCCGCGGACCCTTGAACACGAGGATCGTGTTCGTTCCGCCGTCGGGATCGATGAGGTTGCCGCTGGCGTCAACCGCGATGCCGTTGGCTCCGCTCACGCCTTTAATCACGCACATCGCCTTGCGATCGTGGTTGTTCTTGATGGGAAAGCCCCAAACGTCGGTAGCGTAGACTTCGCTTGCGTAAATGCCGCTCGCGGCTGTCGCGCTCGGCTCTAGGCTCAGCGGTAGGGCCGCGGCGCCGCCCACCGGACGCAGCTGCGGCGGGACGACCGTAGCAAAATCCGACGATTGCGGCGCCTCGTTGACCGCGGGGAGTGCAGAACTCGCGGACGAGAAGCCGACGCTGTGGGAGCAGGCTGCGAGGAACGCCACGGCGGCGGCCGCAGATAATGCAGTTACCGAAAACTTCATAAGACCATTATGGCAAAGATCGCCGCGTTAACGCGTCAACGCCGGCCAAACGTTGAGTTAAAATCGCAGCGCGATGGCGCCGGTCGTCGTGCTCAAGCGAATCTGGGCGCTACCCGAGCCGATCTTGCCCGCGGCGCGCACGCCGAGGACGTTTTCGCGGCTTGCCGAAATGCCCGGCACGTCGCTGGAGAATGCGCCGACCGTGCTTTGCGCCTCGACGCTCGCGTCGCTGTCGCGCGCGATCGTTAGCGCAATGGCGCCGGTAGTGGCCGTAAGATTGACGGAGCGATTTGACCTGACCGTGCCGAGACCCGCGACGATCGTGCCGGCCTGCGTTTGAACCGTGACGTCGCCGCGTACGCCGGCGACGTCCACCGTTCCGGCGACGTTCGAAACATTCAGCGATGCGTTTTCCGGCACGTCAATCCGATAGCGCACGCCGCCCCGATGCATCCCGCCATCGTAGTTCGTCGCTATGGAGATCGCGCCGCCTTCGTTGCGAATGCCGACCGTAACCGAGCGCAGTTCCCGTGCATCGTAACCGTACTTCGTCGCGTGAATGTCGACGTCGGGTTTCGCCCAGCCATCGATTCGAACGCTGCCCGCGATATTGTCGACGTGCACGGCCGGCGCCGTACCGGCGCTCAGCGTTTGATGGAACTCCTCGTGAACGCGCTCGTCGAATGAACCGCCGCACGCGCAAAGCGCGACGAGCGCAAGCACCCAAAAGCCTCGAGTCATCGGCCGATCCTCCTACGGCGCCAAGAAAAGATGCTCGCTTTTCTGGCTGCAGTTGCCGGAGCCTCCGAGGCAGGGCAGGGATAGTCGCGGCTTGGCGTGGCCTTTCAGCGGCAAACCATACTCGTCGAGACTGCCGTCGCCGGCGTCGAGGGTGTAGAAGACGCTGCGCGCCGGATCCGCAATCAGCGCTCCGACGATCGTGTCGACGTGCGCGTCGGGAAAAAGGCCGAGCTGCGGATTGAGGGGCTGCGGAAACTGGCCGAGCACGTCGACCGGCGGCGATGGCGGTGAGCCCGGATGGGGCGAGGCGAGCGCCCCGAAATACTGCCCGACGAGCAACGAAGGCTGCTCCGGAGCCGTGGGCGGCCACTGGCTCGAGTCCACGAAATCGGCTTGGCCTAAGTTGATGCCGAGCGAGCCCGGCGGTTTGGCATACGGAAAGCCGATCTTGAAGAGCCGCGCGCGCTGCGAGGATTCCGCGTAGACGTACAACGTTGCGTTGACGTCGAACCGCGCCTGAACCAGCGTCGAAAAGCCGGCCGTCTTCGAACCCGGGGCGCCGAACTGTATCGTGACCGCGGCGACGCTGGATTTCGAGAGGGGCGCGCGCAGCTCCGAAACCTCGCCGCCGAGATTGTTGAGCAGCCAAAGGTTCAGATTCGGATCGTATTCGATGTCGACCAAGTCGGCGCCGGAAACGCCGATCTCGGTGATTGCGGGCGTGAGCGTGATATCCAACCGCGCGCGCCTGCGAGCGAAGGAAACGATCGGCACGCGAAAGAGGCGAATGCTCTTCGAGCTGGCGAGCGCGACGTTTCCAAATGCATCGACCGCGATCTGCGGGGCGAAGCCGAGCCCCGGCCACTCGCGCAGCCTGCGCTGCGGCTTGGCTCGCGGCGTCAACGGCAACGCGTACTGGTAGAGCGTTCCGTTATGGTCCACGTAGAGCCGGCCCGCGGCCGGCGTCGTCGTCGGCGGTGGTTGGTTGGTCGAAATTCCGATCGCGGCGGGACCCGTCGCGCCGCAGCCCGAGATCACCGCGACCGCGCCGCCCGCGGCGACTAGGATTGCAAAGATCGAGGAAATTTTCATCGGTCTAGGCTCCCAAAGACAGGGCTGCCGCTGCCTTTCGGATCGAACAGAAAGAGCGACAGGCGAGCAGCCTGGTGAAACGGCAAAACGTCGCGCCGATCGAACGAGTTGATTTGCTTCAGCGTCAGCGCCCCGAGCGGCGCGGCGCTGCTGCCGACGTAACCGCCAAGGTTTGAAGCGCTCTTGCCGAGCGCAACCGTGGCAACGCTGCCGAAATGCGCGCTACCCAGCTTCGTGAAGTTCGAGCGGCTCGACGCCGCAAACCGTCCAAAATCGGCGGACGGAACCGACGGCGAAGCCTGGTAGAAGGACAGCTGCACGCCGTTCGCGTTCTTCGGCTCTTCGAATGCGAGCACGCTATACGAGGGATACGCTCCAACAACGACCAGCGTGTAGCGCTTCCCCGCCGTGAGCATGGTGGTCTTGAGGGGGCCGACCGCAAAGCCGGCTTCATCACGCGCGACGAGCGAAAGCGTACCGGTAGGCACGCTCACGAACGACGTCATAGTGCCGTAGTAGAAGAGCTGCGATACCGTCTCTCCGTTGGCTTGCAGATAGCAAGGAGCGCTCAACCCAGCGCAGATTGATTGTGGCGTGCCGCCGATGAGCGCTTCAAGCGATGGTGCGCCATCCGCAAACCGCACCGACGCGTTGGCGGACTGCGAGGGTAGCGCCGAAGACGAGGAACTCGATCCCCCGCAGCCGCTCACCGCTAAGACGATTATCGCCGCGAAAATGCTAAAGCTACAACGCATTATCATGCAAAAGACCCCCAAGAAAAAGGAATTGCGCGCGCCGCATCACCGCGGCGCGCGCAATTCCACTGAGTCGAGTTTACTGTAGACAGGCCGCTTGGCTCTTGCTCGGCTGTCCGTTGAGTGCGTTGAGAACTGCCGTCTGGAGCGACGTAGAAAGCGGAGCATATTCCAGCTTACCGACGATCTTGGTCGCGGCCGCCGACATGAGGAACTTGATCAGCGTTTGTTTATCGGAAAGATGAACGCCGTTGTTTTGACCGTAGAACAGCAAGTACGTCGGGCCAACCAGCGGGTACGTCTTTTTCGGCGGTGAGTCGTACTTGGAAGGATCGATGTAGAGCTGGCACCATGGGGTGGACGACTGGAGCGGGTTCCCGTCGCTGCCCCCTCCGTACGTAACGTTCGCGGCGGTGAGCTTCGCGAGCGCTTTCTTCACGGCTCTCTTGTCCGTGGGATTTACGAAGACCGGAACCCCTCGTGCGGTACCATTCTGCAAGAGAGCCTGGCCTACGTGCGGGTTAGCGGACGCGGCCCAAGCCCCCTCGAGATATCCGGTACCGAACGGCGTCGACTGCACGCCCGCGAGGACGCCCGGGTTGCCGCTTTCGCCGATGAAGTTCGGATTCGGATCACCCGACGAGCCAGGACCCGGCCAGGTCGAATTAATGCCGAACGTCCAGGCCGCGCTGTGCCCAGACGACTGGTAGGGCGGCTTGTTGTAGGGCGCCTTCCAGGTGCCGTTGCACTGCGTGTTCAGATCCGTCGTGTAAATGAACGTGGTTCCGCTGCTGTCCGAACGGAAGAAGAAAGTGATGGTCTCCGCCGTGCCGCCGGTAACGGATTTTCCGTTGTCCTGCGTGATCGCCGGATCGTTCCAGTTGCTTACGGTGCCGTTGGCGATGGCACAATACGTCCACCTAGAGAGCTTGATGTCCGGTACGTTAGCCTTGAAGTCCTGAGGACGATAGCCGTAGACGATCGGGCCGCCGAAGACGGGGAATTCGAAAGGCTGTCCCCACGTCACCGAGCCCACCAAGCGGCCGTTGTAGTAGGTGGTGCCAGATGCGCAGCATTCCAGCGACGACATCGCTGCGTCGCTGCCGACGAAGTCGAGCGGATCTTGGCGTCCCCCGAATCCCGTCGGCGACGCGCCGAGTGGCGCGCACGCCAGGGTGCCAGTGCCGTTGTTGGCCTCGAACTCTTTACGGCCGAAGCCGCTGCCGGTCAGGCAGTAGTAGATAGTACCTTTCGTTCCGGCGGCGTAGAAGAGCGAACCCTGAGCCGGCGGCGTCTGTGGCTGAGAATAGAGGCCGACGGGTTGGTTTCCGAGGTTGTACGCGTAAGCGGCGAACGTGGAACCGCCGGCGTGAAGATCTTGCGGGCCGTTATCGAGGCCGCGCACGTGCCGATGGTGCGACATTTGCGTTGTACCGGGAAGTGCAGAGACGCCGGGAGGCCCTCCGCTCGCGCCGCCGTTGCAAGCGCTGAAGATCAGCGCCGGCGCGATTGCCAAGGCCAGTCTGGCCAGGCTTCTTTTCATGTGAAGTATCCTCATTGAGCGTGTAGTGCGTCAGAGTGGCGGTTGACCGGCCCGGCCTTGGCCCGACCGGAAATTTTCGTGATCACCAGCGCGACCGGCGCATCGAGCTGCGTCGCCGAACCGGAAATCGTCAACGTCGGCTTGACCTTTCCGCTCGCAGCGGCAGGATAGGCATCGATTGCGTTGTTGAAATCGTCGCCGACGAAGAGCGTCGTGCCGTAGAGCGTGATCGTTGGGAAGAAGAACGGCCGCGGGTCGTGCAGCGAACTGCACAGCGAGTTTTGCGTGAAGACGCCATCGAGCGAAAGAACCCGCAGGGGCGGGACGTCGGTAACGCCGCCGCCCGAACCGGCGGCATAGACGTTGGCAAGTCCCTGGCACGCTCGCGAGCTGCTGGCGCCTTTGAGCAGCGTATTCGCGATAAAGATTTCGCCGCTCGAATCCAGCCCGACGTTGCTCGTTAATCCCTGCGTGAGCTGCGTCTTCGTATCCCACGGAAGCGTCCGCGACGCGTTCGTTTGCGGATTGCCGAGATCGGACTGCGGTGCTACGAACAACCCGTAGGACGGTCCCAGCGTCGTGTGCAGCGCGCCATTAACGTAGAAGTTTCCGGCCGAATCGAGCGCCAGCCCGGTCGGCCCGGCGTACTCGATCGTGGGCGATCCGAAGTTCCAGCCATGTGCCGGCGGGGGGGAACCTTTGCTTCCGGGCGGATACGTGAGCACCGCGTCGCCGGTGTTGCCGTCGACGCTCGTCGCCCCGTAGGTCACGAGATCGCCGGATGGATCAAAGCTCATGAAGAGCGGGAAGAGCGTCGTGTTGGTTTTCTTGTTGGCGGTCAGCAGCGCGGTCGGCTTCGTGTTTCCGCTCGCATCCGGCGCGTAAATGGCCACGAGGTTCCCGGCGTCTGGCATTCCATTCGAGGGCGAGAAACCAAACTGGCTATCGAAGAAGCCTACGTAGAGGTTACCGCTAGAATCGACCGCGATGCTGCGCGCGTAGAGTTTCGCGCTGAGCTGCAGCGTGCGTTTGGGCGCGGCGTTACCTTTCGCTTTGCCGTCGTACTCGGTTACCGTTGCGGCCAGACCGTCGTTGCTTCCGAGATTGAGCGCGTAGATCGTGCCGACCGGCGGCGGCGGCTGCTTTCCATGCAGCGTAAAGCGCGCGTGCGCGCTGATCGAACTGGGACCGTCCACGCCGGCCTGCACCGTGACCGTCGATGCCTGCGCGTTGCCGTCGTACGTGAGCCGAATGCCCGATGTGGGCCTCACGATTACGAGCGACGAACCGGACTTTGCGCCGGCACGCAAACGAAATGCTTGCTGCGCGTCGCCTTGAATCGTCAGCGCAATCGGCGCCAGGAAGTCGCTGCGTCCCACGATTTGCGCGCCGGTCGCATCGAAAGCGTCCAGCGCAACGGAGGAGCTTGCCGGTTCGCCGCGCTTAGCGTCGTTCGGCGATAGCGACAGACGCAGCGATGCGACGACGCCGTTGAGCGTCAGGGAGAGCTTATTGCTGATTTGGACGCCGCCCCCGCCGGAGTCGATCTTCGCCTGCACGCTGCCCGCCGACAAGACCGGTCCGGTCGCGTTGGTTCCCGCATAGGTGGTGACCGAGAAGACGTCATCGCCCGGCGAACCCAACGCCGTTGCGCTGCATACCGTTTGGCTCGCCTGTTGCTTGCAGTCCTTGGCGCGGGGCTGCGTCTCGATCGTCGTTGCGCTGACCCCCGTGACGCCGCCGCCGTCGACCGACGCCAACTGGATCACGAGAGATTCTGTATTCGGAGAGACGTATCCAGGCCGAACACCCGGTATCGTTACCGTGACGTCGACGTTCACCAGCTGCGTTGGCGGCTGCGTCGGACCACCCGGCGAATTCACCGTCGGACCGTTGGGCGTACCGATGCCGCCGCAGGCCGCCACCGCCGACAAACCGGCGAACGCAATCGCCGCAATGGTGACGCGGTGGCGCTTCATCGCGGATACGAGCCGTTGAGCAGATCGGAGGTCGTGACATCGGCCTGACCGTTAGGCCCGGTAATCAACGGAAGCTGCGAAAGGTTATGCGGATAGGACGCCTCGTAGGCCGGGTAGTCGGCGCCGACGGCATAGACTTGATAGCTGCCTTTGGGGCAGATCGTTCGCGTCTTCTTTCCGGATTGCGTCAGCGGGCCGAGATCGTCTCCGAGCGGCAGCAGCGATTGCCCGGAATGATGCGCGACGACCGTATAAAAGCTGTCGCTCTTGTGTGACAGCACGCAGATGCCGATGCCGCTGCCGCCTAGCGCGCGCACGACCACCATGGCTTCGGACGCGCCGTGAGGCACGCGAACCGTAATCGTGCCGCCGCCTTTGCGATCCGGGCGAAACGCCGGCGTTGCGAAAGCCGGTAGGGGCGCGAGCTTCGTTAGCTGCGCGGTGGCTGCGAGGATCCCGGGCGGCGGTGTCGGGGATCCGTTCGGATTTGGGCTCGGCGTGGGATCTTGCGGCGTGTCATACGACGGCGGCACCGCCGCGTAAAAATGGTACGCGCCCAGCACCGGCGTGATCGCAAAATCCGTAAAGCCCAGCGAATAACCTTCCCAGCCGAGCGCGATCACCGACGGTCCAGCCGCCGGAAACGCCGGCGGACCGCCGTAAAAGCGCTCCTCGTTGTTTCCGTAGACCGGCAAGTTGAATGCTTGAAAGAGCGGCGTGAACCCGTTGCCGGGGCCGGAATCCGAGTTGCAGGGGCATAAGCCGTAGCCGAACGCGCCGGTAGTGGATGCCTTGGGCCCGCGCGGCGGGCCGGTCCACTGCGTTTGGTTGAGCGTCGACCAGGTAATGTGATTGGTGCCGAGGTCCGCTCCGGCGGATTGCACCTCGTTGCCGGTTTGAGTCGAGATCAGCACGTCGAAGCTCGACGGCCCGATGATCATCGGCTGGTTGAACAGCGTTCCCGACAAACCGTTGCGCTGACGCAACGTCTCGGTCGCATTGAGGCCGTACGCGACGCTCTGCCCGCCGTTGAAGGCGATGGTTGCCACGCCGACCGCAAACTGCAGTTTGCTCGTCGCCGCCGGATCGAACTGCGTCACCGGCGGTTCCGAAGCGCCGCCATTCCCGCACCCAACCAACAGGGCAGCAAGTGCCGAAAGCGTGGCGTAGCGCCATGCGAGGCGCGCAGTGCCGAGCATCATCATAAGGTCACCTGATAGTAGAAGCGAAACGAAATCGGCGGCTCGTTTGGGTAAGTCAGATACGGCAGCGATCCGTGCGCCGCAACGTCGGGCGGCGCGTAGGGAGCCGTCGAGTACGTGCACGGCGCGGTACCGCTTTGCAGGCCGCTCGTCACCGGCGCGCCGTAGCATCCGTTGAGCACCGGCACGTTGTAGAGCTGGTTGAGCAGGTTTTGAATCTGCAGACCGAAGACCGACTGGCCGAGCGCGCCTTTGGCCGGGGGCCGGTACTCGACGGTGACGTTGGCGTCGACGCGCGGCGTCGTCATAAAACCGCCGGCCAATCCCGCCTCGTGGATGCCGCGCGTCGCCGCAATGTTCGGCTTGGTGCACGTGCCCGGATCGAGGGGATCGATGTAGCCCGGCGATTGCGAGTAGATGAGCGCGAGGCTCGTGCTCGGCACGATCACCGGTATGCCGTTGCAATACACGGCGGTGTAGTAACCGGCCCCGTAAGGATAGCCGGAGTTGAACGCGATCACCGGGTTGATGCGCCAACCGTGTTTGTTCTTCCAGTTGAACGCGGCGTTCAGCTGAAAAGGTGAAAGGTCGGGCGAGCGATACTGCACGCCGAGCGCCAGCGCCGCCGGCTGCAAGAACGCGCCGGGAGGCTCGTTCCCGAACTGGCTGATGTACGTCGCGCCGATTTGCATCGAAACGCCGAGAGGCATGTCCTTGGTGTAAAGCGCTTCGATCCCGGTGGCTTTTTGAATCCCGAGATTCGAGTACGCAACGTCGCCGAAAACCGGCGAACCCGTTTGATAGTTGAACCCGATGATTTGCGCGGTCTGCTCGATGACGTTGTAGCCGCGGCGATAGAACGGCGTGATCTTCATCGCGGCTCCGTCACGAAACTCGTGCGCCCACGAAAGATCGACATTGGTAAAGGTGGCGCCGACGAGCGGCGCTTCGAGCGTCGAACTGCCAAAGCGGTAATCGCGCGTCAGCCAGTAGAGCTGATCGGCATAGTTGCCGCACAGCTGGTTCGCCAGCGGCCCGCAATACTGCGCCGGCTTACCGGTGGAGTTGTCGTAGGACGGAATCCTCGCAAATGGAGCGTACGGGGCCATGCTGACGTCGGCCCCGAGCAGGCTCGGCAGCGGCATCGAGAGCGTGTGGCCGAAACCGATCCGAAACGTATCGCGCGGATCCGGTGCGAACGACTGGTCGATGTGCGGCTCGTAGAGCCGCTGATGCTCGACGGCGGGAATCGAAGCCGGCGCACCGACTTGCGATGGAATCTGGAAGTTGTAACCGTCCAGTCGTAACCCGAGCTCGGTCTTCCAGCGGTTCGACATCTCGATGGTGTCTTGGAGATACGCGCCGTACTGCTGCTGCCCCACCGTCGCCACGTCCTCTTCAAACGGGAAGCGCACGCCGCCGGGAAAATACGAGTTCAGATAGCCGCAGTTCGAGTGCAGGTTGACCTGCGCGCAAAACCCCGGCGAGAAAAAATCTTGTTCCAAGCCCTGCTGCGCGCTCGGGTTGTTGTTGGGCAGCAAGCCTTGATAGGTGTAGGGCAGCGGCAACGGCTGCAGCGGGTGCGTGATCGCGTAGGTCACGATGTACGCGGGCGTCGTGAACGCAGTATACGACGTGAAATCGTAGCGGTTGCCGTACGGAACGACGAATTGATAGATGCCGCCGTATTTGAAGAGGTTCTTGCTGCCGATCTGCGTCGTGACGTCGATCTGTCCGCCGGTGCGCGTTCCACCAAAAGGATCCGCGAAAATTCCCTGCGCGGGCATGTCCTGCGACTGCTCCGTGAACGTGCGGAAATATCGCGCCGTCAACAACGACGACGCGCCGAGGTTTACGCCGTACTCCACTTTGTACGCCAAGAACGGGCTCTTGAGCTGGTCGGCCTGCGAGACGAACGCGTAGGTGTTGGGCTGCCCCGGGAAGAGCGGAATCAGCGCGTCGCAGGCGTAGTTCTGTTGCGACGTGTTGATCGGGCCGAACGGGCCGATCACGGGATAGGGGGCGCATTTGCCGGCCGTGGTGCCGCCCGAGATGTACGGAAGAAATTGAAAGCCGCCGTAGTCGAGCGTCTGCGTGATTGCCTGATCTTGGATGAAGAACTGCAGTCGCTGCCCCTGGTTGCGGCCGAACCGGTAGATCGCGTTGTCCACGAAGTCGTTCGACTTCAAAAACGACGGCGCGTAGTAGACCAGGTTCGGATCGATCGTGCTCCCGAGCGTCGCGGCGTTGGTGCCGAGCGTTCCCAACGTGTTGGCCGCCGTTCCTGGAATGCCGTACTGGTAGGCGCGGCGGATCCCAATAAAACCCGCGTAGTTGGAGAACCGCTGCGACGGATCGGCCCAGCCCCACTCGAGGCCCAGCTGATGCAGGTACGGAAACATCAGCGCCTCCGTATCGACGTGCAGATACGACGGATACGTGCCGTGCTTGGCGGTGAAGAGGATCAGCCCCGTCCCGGTATCGCCGTGCGTCGCATCCCCGCCGCCGGGTATGAGCTGCACGCTTCCAACGCCGTTGAGCAGGTTGAAATTTGCGACGTTTTGCAGCGTGTTCTGCAAGTTGGCCGAGGGAGTCGTGTAATCGATGCCCTCGAACTCGTAGGCCGCTTCGAAGGCAAAACCACCGCGAATCGAGACCGTCCCGGTCTTGTCGATCGTAACGCTGGGAATGCTGCGCAGCAGGTCTTGCTCGTTGGCGTTAAAGGCTTTGCCCTGGACCGTTTCGATCTGCGACCCCGTCACCGTGTAGGTGTCGATCGTCATGCCGCGCTGAAACGCGCTCCCCGAAGAGCGCGCGTGCGTCGACGCGATCGTCTTGAGCGTCCGGGAGAGCGGAACGTTGACGGTCTGCTGCGAGCCGTTGAGCACGACGACGGAGATCGAGTACGAGGCGTAGCCTCCGTACGCAAAGGACAGCGAGTAGTTGTCGGGCAGGACGCTGAGGAAACGGAAGCGACCCTGTGCGTCGGTTACCGTGCGATACGTCGCGCTGGGCGACTTGGCGACGACCTCGACCCCGGATATCGCCGAATGCGTTCGATCGTCGGTGACCGTGCCCGAAACGATCCCCGCGGTTTCCGCCGGCACCGCCATCGGCAGCAGCGCCGTGCACCAGAAGCCGGCGAGAACGGCCAGCTTCGCGATGCGAAGGACATTTCCGATCAACTTCTACTCCCAGCAGCAACGAAGAGCCCGGCATTTGAGCCGACTTCTTTCAAAACCGATGCTAGGGGATGGGACCGTCCGATGCATCCCGGACTTGGGAGCCGCAGTTAAGCTTTCCGCGCCGGAAGTTAAGCTGGCCTAAGGACCTTCAGCTTGGCTTAACGTTCCTCGCTTTTTCGCGCGTCGGCGATTTGCCAGCGAGAACGCAACCCGAGGCGCCCGAGAATCGAGCTGACGTGGCGCTCTACCGTGTGCTCGCTGATTTGGAGCGCCAGCGCGACCTCGCGGTTGCGCGCGCCGCGCCGAATCAAATCGGCGACTTGCTGTTCGCGCTCCGTCAGCGTTGCGTTCGTGGGGCGGCCTTGTCCCGCGTGCCGCTCGCCTGCACTCTGCCGGACCAAAAGGAGCATCGCCTCATTCGTCCAGCGGCGCAAACCCATCGCATTGAACGCGCGAGCGGCATCGCTTGCGTGGTCGGCCCAAGCCGCCCGGTTGCCGTAGCGGAAAGCGAGATGCGCGCGCGCCAGAAGGCGATGAGCGTGCAGATACGCGCGATCGGAGGCGAACACCGCCCCCAGCGCTCGCATGCCGAGGCGCGCTTCGTCGAGATCGCCGAAGCGCGCGGCCATCGCAAAAAGTTCCGGGCAGGTCGCCGCGCTGTCGGCGGCGAGGAGGGCGCGGCGCAGGGCAGCGCGGGCTTGGAAATCGGCGCCCGCAACGCCGGCCGCGATCAGCAGGGCAAGCGTTGCCGCGATGGCGAGCTCCGCTACTTCGGAGTGAAGCGCCGTTGCGACGACCGCGGGTCCGGTCCAGAGCTCCAGCGCCGCATCGTCGCTCCTCTCGACGGCGAGTTGCGCGCCGATCGGCGCGCACAACATCGGCATCGTGGGCGAGCGTGCCTCGAGGATTGAGCGATCCAAAAGCTCCGCCCCCGCCTCGAGATCGCCGGCGTCGAGCACGAGGCGTGCCGTCGCGGTCAAACAGCATAGCAGCCACTCCGTTAAATGCTGCGCCCCCGCGACGCGCGTCGCTTCGTCGATCGCTTCGCGCGCGATCTCGACGTCGCCGAAGAGCAGCGCGTGATGTGACAACCGCTCCAGCGCCGCTACGGCAAAATGAAATCGTCCTTCCGACATGGCGCGCGCGTGGGCTTGCCGCAAGAAATCGTACGCGCCGTGTGCGTCGGCCGCCCAAGTCAGAACGATGCCCGCAGCGAGATCTTCCTGAAACCCAACGCTGTCGAGCGTTGCGTAATACGCCGTTACGTCCGCGGCGGTACGGCACACGATCAGTTCGGGAGCGACGATCGTAGCCAGCACGGATTCGTCGCCGCAGATCGCTGCCACTCCGGCATGCAGGCGCGCAAAACTGGCCGCCGCATCGGGGTTTTGCGCGCGGCATGAGGCCAGCAGCGCCGCGGCCTCGTGCAAACGGCGCTTTGAAACGAGCAGTTCGATCGTCTCGTGATCGAAGGCGAGCATGCGCAAGCCATGCTACCAAGCGATTCTTAAGCGCTGATTACGAAAGGCCTAAGCTCAGCCGCGGATATTGCCATGGAGCGGTGCGCGATCAGCGCACGAAGATGCGAAACACCGTTCCGTAAGAGCCGCCCGAGCCGCCCCAATACGTGGTCCCGAACAGCGCGCCGTTAACGTCGGTCAGCGCGTCCTGGGGATTGGCTCCATCGGGGAAGCCTTGAAAGCGCCACAGCACGCGCTCTTGGCCGAACTCGCTGATCTTGAAAATCGTTCCGCAGGTGCTGTAGCCGAAGCATGTGCCCGATCTCTTAGGGTAGGTGCCGCCTCCAGCGGTCGTGCCGTACAGCACGTCGCTGACCGCGATGAGACCGGCCTGCGGATACTTACCGTCGTTTCCGAATCCAAAGTTATGGAGCACTTCTTCGACCCCGGCCGTGTCGGTGGCGAACACCGTGCCCTCGTTGTCGTTTCCGCCGTTGATCGTCGTACCGAAGAGCTCGCCATTGACCTCGACGAGCGGTCCCGCGGGGTTCGCGCCGTCACCCGCGCGCACACCAAAGCTGTGGATGACGCGCTCCTTGCCGAAAGGGGTGATCTTGTAGACGGTTCCACCTGCGCTGGTCTGTCCACCCGCACGCGTCGTACCGTAAAGCACGCCGTTGAGGGCGATGAGCCCCGCGCTGGGGTGTCCGCCATCGCCCGGGGCGCCGCTAAAGCTGTGAATCACTTGCTCCGTTTGCGTATTGAACGCGAACACGGTTCCTTTGGCGCGATTTCCGCCATCGTGCGTCGTGCCGTAAAGCACGCCGCCTTCAGCGATCATTCCGGCTTCGGGCGCTGCGCCGTCGGGAGGTTTTCCGAAGCTATGGACGACGCGCTCGAAGCCGGTTGTCGCCACGGCGAATATCGTTCCGTTGTTATGCGTGCCGCCCTCAGAGGTCGTGCCGTATAGGGCGCCCTTGAACCAAATCAGTCCGGCTAGCGGGTAAGCCCCGTCGGGATAACCCCGGAACTGGTAAAGCACGCGCAATTTTCCGAAAGGATTGATCGCAAAGACGGTGCCGTAGCCTCTGCCGAACGACGTCGTCGTCCCGTAAAGCGAACCCTTGTAGGCCACCAGCCCAGCGTGCGGCCAGCCGCCGCTCGTCCGGCCGCGAAAACTATACAGCGATAGATAGCGGCCGGAGGTGGCCGAACCGGCCGGCGCCATGCCCAGGTTGGAAGAGTTGGATGGAAGCGGTGACGTACCGGAAATCCTCGAGCAGCCGGCGAGCATCGCAACGCAAAGAATGAGTCTGCCGATACGCATAACGGGAAACCTCCGTGCCGCTCATTATACGGCATCGCTGCGAAATTTGGGCAAAAAAGGGCGCGCCCTGACGGGCACGCCCTTGGGGTCGATCGTGGTTGGTTCTTTACTTCTCGAAGGGGTAGCTCGCTACGCCGTAGGGCAGCGACAGCCCGTTTGAGGAGTTGAGCGTCTTGGTTAGGGTGCCGCCCGGGAAGGTCACGATGTAAACTTCCCCGGTGCCAGCGTCGGCGATGAAGAGCGTCTTGTTCTTCTGGTCGAGCGCATCGTGGAAGTAGTCCGATCCGCCGCTAACCGTGATGGTCTTGCTGATCGTGGTGTACGGTGACGGGATGATGTCCACGCCGGCGAGCTGATCGCAAGCGATGAGTTCACCCTTGTTGTCGATCTGAATGCCGCCGGCGAAGCTGACCGTGGCGCCGAGCGTCGTGGCGTTGCAGCCCGAGAGTCCGCCCTTGTACTCGAGCAGCTGTCCGGAGCCGGTGTTCGGGTTGTTGCCGGAAAGGAAGACGTCGCCCTTATTGTCGACGGCGATGCCTTCGTTGTTGAGACCGGTGTTGCAGGTGTTGTTCGGAGTGTTGCTGCCTTGCGGGTATTCCACGACGGCGGCGCCCGAGCTGCCGTAGTTAGCAACGTAGACGTTTTGGTGCACGTCGGTCGTCACGTCGACCGGGTCGGTGAGGCTGGTGCTGTACGTCGCGAGCAGCGACCCAGTCTTACTGTACTCGGTGGCGTCGATGCTAGCGTAGTTGGCCGCGTAGGCGTTTTGCTTATTGTCTACCCAGTCGCCATCCGGTCCGGAGTCCACGATGTCGCCGGTCTCGACGTACTTGTTGTTAAACTCGACGAGCTCGCCCAGCCCGGCGTCCGAAACCACGAGCTCCCTGAGCCCTTGATGCTTCCTGTGCCTGGCCGGGGTCGCGGCGTGCAGGATCGAGAGAAACTGGGGTGCGATGCCCGAACGCGCGGCCATCGAGAGGACGTGCGATTGGCTCTGCATGGTGCTGCCGGGCAGCGCCGATTGCGTGCCCGACCCGTTGCCCGAGCATGCGGCCAAGAGAGCCGCAGAAGCCAGAGCAGCCGGCAAAAGTGCTGACTTAATTCGCAAGAGAAATTCTCCTATAGCAATGGTTGAGAGGTGGCATTCGCGCCGTCGCAACCGCCGGATTTCGATCGACGCGTCCTGGGATAAGGACGCGCGTGTTCTAGCCGCGGCTGCGGCTCCCTTTCGGCCGAGCCCCCGGATTTTAGCCAATCCGGCGAATGAATCGCCGACAAGGGAGCTGGCCACGCACTGCTTTAAGGGGGTCAGCGGCGCTCGAGCGCGTTTAGGCTTGCGGCAAGATGGATAAAGACAGGTTGTGCGCTCGCTTGATCGCTCGGACGGGCGGCTAAACCGCGTCTCCGATCGCCTACAGCGTGCTTTGCTTCCCAAGCGGCTTCCAACGATTCCCGGCGCGGCATTCCATGCCGCGTATCGTCCCGCAAGCAACGAATCCGATGTCGGAGGAGATTGGTTCGACGCGTTTAGTTTGCCGGACCAGCGCGTTGCGATTTCGGTTGGCGATGTTGCCTCACACGGGCTCGACGCGGCCGTCAGCATGGGCGAAGTGCGCCTGGCGATTCGAACCGCAGCCGTTTCGGCGGCCAGTCCGGCCGCGGTGCTGGACTACGTCAACCGATTCGTCGCGCTGCGCGAATCCATCGGCATGGTGACCGCTATCTTTGCGGTTTACGATCCGCAGGCGAGCACGCTTGCGTACGCGGTTGCCGGGCACCCGCCGCCGCTGTTGGCACTCCCCGACGGCCTCGTGCGTCGCCTCCCCGCTGGAGGTCTCCCACTTGGGTGCGTGGAGACGCTCGGGACTAGGGATTGGACTTTCACGCTACCCGCCGGTGCGCATGCCCTGTTTTATACCGATGGTCTAATCGAAAACGAGCGCGAGCCGGTGAGCGGCGAACAGCGCTTGCTCGAAGTCGTGCGCGGCTTATTTTGCTGCGATCGCAATGAGCCTCCCGAAAACGATCCGGCGATGGCCGTGCAAGACCGCGTTTTTCGCGGTGCGTCGAATCGCGACGACGCCGCGGTGCTGCTGCTGTCGCGCAGCGATCCGGTCGGGTGCTACACGTTTTCCGCGGTGCCGATCGCCGCGCCGATTGCTCGGGCGATCGTCGAGCGCGAGATTTCCCATCTTGGCATCGATGACGAGCGCCGCTTCGGCGTGCTGGTCGCGCTCGGCGAGGCTATCGCCAATGCGATCGAGCACGCGTACCGCGGCGCCGCCGGCGGATTGATTCGATTAGAGCTCGAGAATCAAGCCGACCAGCTCGTGATGACCGTTGAAGACTTCGGACGCTGGCGTCCGTTCGTCCGGCGCGGCGACCGAGGCCGCGGGATCGACCTCATGCACGCGTTCGTGGACAGCGTGCAAATTTTTTCGACCCGGCAATCGACAAAAATCGTTCTTAAGACCGCGCTTGCGTCTTAGCTGGATTTACGGATCGTAACTGGATCGCGGCGTTGGCGTGGGTCGCGAGGTCGGAGGCGCCGTGGCCTGCTGCCCGGGACCGGCGTTCGGGCGGACGACGAGCACGTCGTGCATCCCCTGATGATAGTGGAACGCGCAGCCGATCAGATAGATGCCGCCTTTCGCGAGCCTCACCGTTATGGATTTTCCGGGCTTGATCGGACCGCTTGCGTATCCGGCTTCTAGCCGGCCTTTGCCATGCGCGGGTATCGATAGCTTTGGATTTTTTGGAAAAACTGCCGGGGGTCCGTCTATGACTCTGACGACGTCCAACGTGTGCTCGGTGTTATGCGAGAGATTGCGAATCGTGATCTTCGTTCCCGGCGGAAAACCGAGCGATTGCGAATAACGCTGTTGCGTGTATCCACCCAACACTGCTTTCCATTTCCCGGACTTGATTGAGCCGAGCCCTTCGTCGGGGCGTTCCTCGCCGATCGTGTCCTTTGGAAGCACCGCCACCATAACGAGATCCGAATCGAGCGGCGGAAGCACGTAGGTGCCGCCGGCAGGCGACGCGATGTTGCTGCCGGTCATACGGCCGCCACACGCGCTCACGGCGAGACCGACGAGCGCGACAGCCAGCGCAATCAATTTTCTGCCCATGGTCTCAGCCTAGGGGCGGCGGGTTAAGAAAGTCTAAACCGTCGCCCCGCGCCGGCGCCCTTTTACTGGTTCAGGCGCAGCTGTAGGGTCGTTTCCGTGCTCTGCGACGTCGCTGGATCGGTAGCCGTGATCCTCACGGAAACGGCTTGCTGACCGGGCATCGTCGTCAGCGTCACCGTCAACCGGAAGTTGCCTTTGGGCCCCGCGTCGGTCTCGCCGCGGAACTGACCGGTGAAGGACGGCCGAGCGCCGGCCGTCACCACGACGTGCCCGTTCGCGACCGTGTTTCCGACGATCGTAAAGGTAGGTCTGATCGGAGCGTTCGGCGCCGGCTGCGTGATCGTCAAGCGCATCGCCGGGGGCGGTCCCGCCCGAGCGACCCGGAACGACCAAGCGCGGTCGAATAGGGCGCCGTCCAAAGCGCGGCCGGTCACACGCACGGTGTGCGATCCGAAATCGAGCGGAGCCGGCGGTTTATAGGAAAAGCCGGTCGAGGACGTGCCGCTGCGCCCCGTGACGTTGTTCCCGTCGAGCAAAACGCGCACGCTCGCCGCGTTGACCCGCAGCGTGAACTCGGCCGCGATCACCGCAAACCGATCCCGAATCGTCGTATCCGGCTCGGGCTGTTGCGCGCGTAAGCGCACGACGCTCGAGGGCGGTGGATTCGGCGGCGGCAGCGGAGGGCGAGGAGGACGCGGTGGCGGCATCGGCGGCATGGCCCGCGCGAGGTTGATCGCCACGACCTGCGTGTTTCCGTCGTATCCTACCTGCGCACCAAGCGATTGCGCGATGAAGCGCAGCGGCACGTAGGTAGTTGCTCCGACAATGAATGGCGCGACGTCCAGCGTCTGGGGCTGTCCGTTGACCGTGGCCTGCGTCGAACCAATCTGCAGCGAAATCGTCGTGCCACCTTTGGTCGCGTTGATCGTGCCGGAGGCGTAAACGACGGTCGCGCCGAGGCGCTCGAAGATTCCGCGCAACGGAACGAACACGCGGCCGGCGCGCTCGATGGGGCCCGGGCTGAGATACAGCGGCTGCCCGTTGATCGTAACCGTGACGCTTTGCGCTACCACTTGGCTCGGCAGCGCCGTGATGGCGAGCGCCCCGACGAATGCAGCGGCGAGAGTCCGAGAAGAGATTGAAAACACGGCCGAATCCTCCTAAGTAAGGCTTTGGGCTACGGCAGCGTCGTTCCCTTTACAAGCGCTCGCCGTTTCGCCGGGCCGCCAAACGTGGTAAGAGCCGAACGTGGCAAAGACGGCGATCAACCCGACGAACTACGACGCGATCCCGGCGTACGTTCCCGGCAGCGGCGGGAAACTCGCGTACGCGGTGATCGAAACGCCGGCGCAGACGCGGCACAAGTATGCCTTCGAACCAAAGTACGGCATCATGCTGCTCAAACAAACCCTGGCCGAGGGTTTGGCATGGCCGTACGATTACGGCTTCGTTCCGCAAACGCTCGCCGACGACGGCGATCCGACCGACATTCTGGTGATCAACGATTCGCCGACCTTCTCAGGCTGTCTGCTCGAAGTGCGCATTCTGGGAGCGATTCTCTTAAAGAAGAACGGTGTTGTGAACAATCGCCTCGTGGCCTGTCTCAAGCGGCAATCCGGCGTGACGCTGAACACCGATGCCTTCGAAAGGTTAAGGGATGTGCCGAAGGACACCCTGGACGGCATCGAACGTTTCCTGGTCGAGTACTCGGCGGTTGAAGGCAACAGGATCGAGTTCGACGGCACTTGTTCGCGAAAAAGCGCCTTCAAGATGATCGAAGAGGACCGCAAACGCCGCAACAAGCGAGACTAGCGGGAAACGCGGTCTGGACCTCAAAAGGAAGCGGGTCTTGCTCGTAGCTCGAAGCTTGGAGGTCTCTCGTGGTTCGCTTGTTCTTCAAATCAGCGACTGTCGCGGTCGCTGCTTCCCTTGCTTTTGGATTGGCCGCATGTAACGGCGGTCATTCAATGCTTCCGGGCGTTGGTCCGCAAATCGCCAACGATTTACGCCCAGGCCGCATGGCGCGGTTTACCGTTATCAAGAATCAGCCACCGGTCGGAATGCAGATCGCGTTCCTGATGACCGACGGCACGGTGCTCACGCAAACCTATTCGAATAACACGTGGTACCGGTACACGCCGGACGCATCCGGCAACTACGCCAACGGAACGTGGAAACAAACAGGCACGATGCAGGCCGGCTACGGTCCGTCCGCCGCCGCCTCAGCGACGCAGATCGACGGCCGGTTCATAATGGCCGGCGGTGAGTACAACTATCCCGGCAACGGTTACCAACTCCAGCTCGTCAATCTCGCCGCGGTCTACGATCCTGTCGCCGGCACATGGACGAAGCTGGGACACCCCAGAGGCTGGAAGACGATCGGCGATTCGCCTTCGAGCGTCCTACCCGATGGACGTTATTTGCTGGGGCAAAAGCTGACCATGAAGGACGCGACGCTAAATCCAAAGACGCTGCGCTGGTCCAAAATCGGCGACAAGGGTAAAGCCGACTTCAACGCCGAGGAAGGCTGGACGCTGCTTCCCAACGGCAGCGTGCTGACAGCCGATGTGAAGAACGCTCCCAACTCGGAGATCTACAATCCCGCGACGGGAACCTGGACCACCGCTGGTTCCACGATCGTCGACTTACACTCGCCCTCGCCGTACGGGTGCTTGCTGTACGGACCCAACCTTTGCTACTACCCGCCGGGCGAGATCGGCCCCGCGATGCTGCGGCCTGACGGAACGGTTTTTGCCACCGGCTCGGCGCCCAACGGCACCGGAACCGGACATACCGCCGTCTACAGCACGCAGACTGGCAAGTGGACCGTGGGTCCCGATTTTCCCAACGGCGACAACGCGGGCGATTCCTGGGCCATCCTGTTGCCCAGCGGAAACGTCTTGGTATTCGGCGTGAGCGGCGAGATGTACGAGTTCAACGGTACGTCGTGGGCGCAAGACGGTGGCGCGTCGGGGCCGCCGCTGTTGCTGCCCACGGGACAGGTCATGATGCTGAACTACTCCAGCATCGTGTTGTTCACTCCGTCAGGCTCGCCCCAAGCGAACTGGGCGCCGACGATCAAAACATCGCCGAGCTCGGTAACTCGCGGAAAGAGCTACAAGATCTCCGGCACGCAGTTCAACGGCTTGTCGCAAGCCATAGCGTTCGGCGACGAGTACCAGAACGCGACGAACTATCCGTTGGTCCGCATCACCAACAAGTCCAGCGGGCACGTGTTCTACGCGCGCACGCACGACCATAGTTCGATGGGCGTGGCCACCGGATCGTTGGTCGTTTCGACGCACTTCGACGTACCGAAGACGATGGAAACCGGTGCGAGCACGCTCGTCGTGGTTGCCAACGGAATCGCGTCCAAATCGGTCAACGTCACCGTAAAATAGCGCGAAAGTACCCGGGCCGGCGCAATCGCTTTACGGCGACGCGCCGGCCCGGTCTATTTGAGGAGCCACCGGCTCGGAGAAGATCTAGGGTGGCGGCTGGCCGCTCGTGATGGCCGTCGCGTAGAAGTTATCGCCCTGCCAATAACCATGCGCAACGATCTGCCGGCCCACCGCGACTTTTCCGGTCAGCTGATTATTGAGTGCCGCGCTGTCGTCGATGACGGCCGTTCCTTTGGTTTGCTGGAGCGTGACGAGGTGTCCCTTGACCGCGATGATCGTTCCCGTAACGATTTGGTGCCGATACGCGATCGTCGGACAATCGCCGTTGGGGACCCACGTGTCGCCTTGCCATGCCCCACACTGCGTATCGACGTACGGTGGCGCGGCAGGCGGCGGCGGGGCTCCTTGCGCGAGCGCGACCGCTCCTGAAGCGGCCAGCCCCACGGCGCCGGTAAAAACGATAAACAAAGCTCTCATAGCTTCACTAATTCCCATTGTTGGAATCGCTAATCGGAAGCGGGCGCTCTGTCGCGCGCGAGCCTGCAACGAAGAACGGTATAGCGAGCAGCTGAAGCAGCGCAGAAAAGAGCACCAGCGCCAGAATCGAGTGGTCGAGCAGGATCCCCGAGATCAAGCTGCCGGCAAACCATGCGACGCCGAGAATAAGATCGTACAAACCAAACGTCGTCGCTCGCCGGCGACGAGCGATCACGCCGGAAACCAGCGCGAGCAAGAGCGCATCCTGAACCGCCGTGCCGACACCCCATAACGCGATTCCCGCTTCGGCGAGCGCGCCGGTTCCCAAGAAAGCAAGCGGCGTCGCCACCGCCGTTATCGCGATCGCCGGCGCGACGACGATCTTGCCGACTCGATCGAAAAGCCGGCCGAGGATCGGCGCGGCGAGTGCGGCAACGGCCATCGCAACGGCGAACCAAAGCGAGATCGCAGCCACGCCGACGACGTGATCGCGGGCAAAGCGAAACGCGATCAGCGCGAAGTCGACGTAGCCGGCGGCGACCAGCGCGCCGCCGATTGCATAGCGCCGAAACTCCGGCCAATCGTGCACGGCGGGTTCCTCTGGTTGATCGGCCTCGCTGGGGACGATTCCGCGGCCAGCGGTTGTCGCGGCCAGCAAAAACCCCATCGTCAACAGCGCCGGGACGATCAGAATTCCAAATCCGCTCCGAAAACCGGAGCGAGCGATGGCGAAGGCGACGATCAGCGGCCCCACCGTTGCGCCGATTTGATCGAGAGCTTCGTTCAGCCCGAAAACCCACCCGCGCCCAATCTCGTGCCCGGCTTCGGAAAGAACCGACGCAATCACGGGCTTGCGGATGCCCCGGCCGACGCGTTCGCCGATCATGAGCCCCGCAGCCGCGGGCCAACTCCCGGCCAACGCGAGCGCGGGAACGCACAGCACGTTGATCGCGTATCCCACCCACGCGTTGAGCCAATAGCGCCCGGTGCGATCGGCGATGGCGCCGGAAAGCGAGCGAATGGCGTAACCCGCCAGCTCGCCCCCGCCCGCAGCCGCGCCGATAATCGCTCCGCTCGCTCCGAGATGGCCGAGAAAGGCACCGACGACGCCACGCGCGCCCTCGTAGGTCATGTCCGCAAAGAGGTTGACGATGCCCATGATCGCGACGAAGCGGAGGATGCGCTTCGCGTCGAGCTTCATGAGCAGGCGATTAGCGGGAGAGATAGTGGTGTTTCACCCACCGCGCCCAGACCGACGACGGCGTGCCTTGGTAATTTTTGATGAGGACGCCGCAGCCGCCCCAAGCGTCCCAAGTCCACGCCTCGTAGCCCACGCCGTGCGCGTCGGCCCAATCCATGAACGTTGCGATGTAGCTCGAGCCGCAATCCGACGCGTCGTAGGTTTCGCCGGTTTCGCCGAAGATCAAGGGCACGACTTTGGTAATTGGTTTCATGCTCGAATCGAAACAGCCCACGGTGTCGCACAGATTCTTTCCGTAAACGTGCGCCTCGGCGATCAGTTGGCCGGCGGGATCGCTCGGTCGGGATCTCAGCCACGTAGAGCCGTTGTAATCCGAGCCGTTGATTTTGCCGCAGGCGTTGGCGTAGTCGATGCACGGAACGGAAATGACGCCGTCGTACCCGGCCGAACGCATCAAGTTTACCGCCTGCTGCATCGGCGCGGTGCGGTAGAATTTATTATGCGGGCCGTACGTCGCTTCGTTGTCGCAGCCTCTGCGCATGAAGCATTTCCAGCCGACCGTCGTTTCGCCCCAGGGCGCCAGAATGACGTTCGGATCGCTCTTGAACGTTGACGCCATGCTCGACCACATCGCCGGCGAATGGTCCTCGTCCGGGGCGTCGGGTTGATAGGTAGCTTTATACTTGCCCGGCGCTCCCCAGATCAGCGATACCTCTGCATACATTCCGTGACGGTGCAGCAGGTTGACGTAAGCGACGATCGCATTTTGGTAATTTTTCCCGGCATAACTCGGGTTAATTCCGTTGATGTCGAGCCAACAGTCCTCGTTGAGAAGCACGCGCACGATGTTGACGTGCCAGGATGCGATCGCCCTGATTGAAGCGGCGTCGTTGGGGCCGTCGAAGATGCCCCACCCCTGAACGCAGGCGTACTCGGTGCCCGAACGATTCACGCCTTGCAGATGCACGACGTTACTGCCGCCGTCCACCAACTGGTTACCGGAGACGCGTATTCCGGTGAGGGCGGCCGCTTGCCGAAGAGGTTGTGCGGCACCGCGCGAGGGCACGGTCCCAGCGCCCTGAGGTCCCGAGCAGGCCGCGAAGGCGAGGGCTGCTCCGAGCATCGCCGACGCTCGACCGTGCATGACGCCGATATTCCCGGCGCCGCAATGAAGTTACTTTCGCCCTTAGAAATACGCGAGCATGGCGCAAAAATATCGCTACGGCGAGATGACGTGGCCCGAGGTCAGAGCTGCGGCACAACGCCCCTGCGTTGCCATCCTGCCCATCGCGACTCTCGAAGACCACGGCTTGCACCTGCCCATCGACACCGATTTGATGCTCTGCTCGAGCGTTTGCGAGCTTGCCGCCTCGCGCGCATCGGACCGCACCGTGCTCGTGCCGGCGATCAATCACGGTTACAGTCCGCACCACATGGACTTCCCCGGCGCGCTGACCATCGGCCCGCACACGTTGATCGACTACGGGCTGGATGTGTGCCAGAGCCTAGCTCACCATGGATTCAATCGCATCCTCATCGTCAACGGACACGGCAGCAACACGCCGTTTGCGGACGTCATCGCGCGGGAGTCCGTCGTTCGCACCGGTGCGCGCACGGCTGCCGTCAACTATTGGTCCGCGCCGGGCGTGCGTGAAGCCGCCGATGCGCTACGCGAGTCGGATGCAATCGGCGGAATGAACCATGCCTGCGAGTTTGAAACGTCGCTCTATCTCGCGCTTCGTCCCGACTTGGTGGACATGCCTGCGGCGGTTCGCGAGCTTTCTCACCGTCCGTCGAAAAACTATTGGACCGATTTGATTGCGGGTGACGGTCCGTTGGTCATGATGGAGCATTGGAGCCGGCTCAGCCGGAGCGGTGTGATGGGCGATCCGACCAAGGCATCCGCCGAAAAGGGGCGCGCGCTTTTGGATGCCGCAGCCAACGGCCTGATCGAGCTCGTCGACGAGCTCCTCGTTCGGGACACGCCGGCGCGCGAGGACCATCATTAGACGCGTCACTCCACAGACGCGTCACTCCACGTCGTACCGTAACGTGCCGTCGGGCAGCAGCCGCACTCCGGGGGTCAAGCGATGAGCTTGCTGAGCGCCCCCGTGCATAACGTGGAGCACGCCGACGTGATGCGCGAGGACCAGCGCGTCGGCGATCAGCCGGCGGTGGCAGCGCCACCACAGCGTCTCCGAACACATGATCGCGGTGGGGCGCTGCGCGGCGTCTTCGATGAGTTGGGCCAGCGCGGCCCGGAATTCCGGCGTCTGCATGTAGTCGGCGTACCCGCGAAACGCGGGATGGCGCAAGGCGGTGTTTGGGCTGTCCGCGCGGGGCTTACGGAATCCGCCCAGTTGCGGACGCCAATTGTAGCTCGCGCCCGCGAGATCCGGCACCCACTGCGCCATGCGGTCCGCCCAGACGTGCGGATGGGCTCGGCTCTTCGGCACGCTTCGCACGTCGATCACGGCTTCCAAACCGGCCCCGCGAATCATGCCGGCCAGTTCGATTTCGCCGGCCGTTCCATGCCCGAACGTCGCAATCGTTAGCATCAGCGAACAATCAAATCGCCGCGATTTGAAGGCGCGTCGGATGGCTTGATGTTAGACTTGATGGGCTTTGCTCCGCTTGGTCATTTGCACGCTCGTTGCATTCGCACTGCTCGGCGCGCCGGTCAGAGCCGCCGTGACGGGGAGCTTCTCTTTTACGGTGCCACGCGCGCCACATCCGTTGCCGCTCGATCCTACCCTGGCCGATCCCGCCTGGGCGGCCGCCAAAGTACCTAGCGGAAGCGGGCCCTGGGAGAACGTCACGACGCGCTCCCGCGCCACGTTGGACACCTCCGCCTATTTGCTCTATGACGATACGAATCTATACGTGGGCTTCAAAGCCGAGCAGACCGGCGTCCCGATCGTAGCCTCCCAGACGACCAACGACGTGGGCTTTGGGTTGGACGATTTCGTGGGCATCGGGTTGGATACGAGCGGCGCCGGAAGCCAGGCCTACTACTTTGAAACGACGCCACGCGGCGTACGATACGAACAAGCGAATGAAAACGTGCGCTTTCGCGCGCGTTGGAGCGCCGCCGGGAGCGCGGGCAACGGATCCTGGAGCGCGGTTCTGATTATTCCGCTCGCGGTGCTGCGCGTGCCGCACGGAGGCAAACAAACGTGGCGTTTTCAGTTCGTTCGCGGCATCGCGGCCCGCGGCGAGCACATATCCTGGGTCTGGGATCCGATCATGCAGGACGCGCCGGCGGGGACCTGGCCAACTTTTGCCGACACCCGTTTTTGGGCCGCCGGCGCGCTTTTGCTCGCAGCTTCCGCCGCCACCCGGCCCAAGCCGCGCGCCGATATCTATGGGCTCGCAAGCATTGGGCGAGATCGTAATCTTTTTCAGCAAGCCAACGGCACGTTTTTGCCCATGAACGTTCGCATGATCGGCGGCGACGTCAGCTATCCGCTGACGCCGACGATCCGTTTCGTCGGCACGCTCAATCCGGACTTTTCCAACGTCGAGATCGATCAGCAAACGATCGCGCCGCAAGAGTTCCAACGCCAACTGGTGGAGTACCGCCCGTTCTTCTCACAAGGCGCGGCGTTCATCAACGCCGCGTCGGGGCCGCGCACGCCGACCGGAACGAACGTCAATCCAGCCTATCTGGTCTTTTACTCGCCCTCGATCGGCCCGTTCGACAGTGGTGCCAAAGTTGAAGGCACCTTCGGCGATCAGAGTTTTGGCGCGCTAACCTTTCACGGGTATGACGAGACGACCAACAATACGTTCAGCGATCAGGCCTACGGCTACGAGCACGCGCTCCAAGGAGGCTCCTTCATCTACTGGAGCGATGGCGTTCTCGCAAACCATAGCATCGCCGGCACCGACGACACGATCGAAGCCGGTGCGGAGGCGCGCGACCTAACCAATGGTATGATCTACTTCTTCGATCATTCGTTTGAAGACGGAACGTGGGTTCCGCAAGGCCACGCCGATTTCACCGAGTTCTTCGTCGATCGGCACAAGAATAATCTCGAGGTCAACGCCGGCTATATGGACGTTTCGCCGAACTACAATCCGATCGACGGTTTTACGCCAAACTCCGACATTCGCGGACCGCAGTTCGAGACCGATTTTCAGGGGGCGACTCCCGCGATCAAGAATTATTCGCTCTTCTTCACCGCCGACCGATTCCTCGATGGCTCCGGCGCCGTGCATCAAGCCGATACGCAGTTCTTCGTCAACGCCACGTTCAAGGATCTTCTGTCGCTCGACGGCGTCGGAGAACAAGTGGGGCAGCTGCGTTCTTACGGTATTCCGGCCGGACCCGGATGCAGCGGGCCGATCCTCTTCCAATCGAGCTTCACGGGCTACCCCTGCTACCTCGACGGCGTGACGCAACCGTTCAACCTCTATCAGCTTCCGATCGGCTACCGCGACGGCACACCGACGCCGATCGACGTCAACTATTCGTGGGGTCCGTTCGGCAACGATTACGTCCATCTGTTCACGATCGTGACGAGCCGCCCAATCGGCAGACGCATCAGCCTCGGTTTGGAGTACGACGGAACCTACGAGCGCGCGTTCGATGACGGCGTGCTCGACTCGCAGTGGCTGCGCCGAATTTCGCTAGGCTACAATCTCAGCACCGAGAGCACCGTGACCTTGGAGCTGCGCGACATCAATGGCCGCGGCGGTTTCGCGACGCAGATCGGCAATAATCTCGCCGTCGCGTTTCACGAGCGCTTTCCCAAGGGCAACGAGCTCTACGTGAACTATGGAAGCCCGGCCGCCGGCGCGACGCTAAACCGCTTGATCGTGAAGTACGTGTTCCATGCCGGCGCGGACGAAGGCACCTAGGCTGGCGCGCCCTCTTTAACGGCGGAGCGCAGCATCGAGCGCAACTCCGGCGTGTCGGCGTGTTTGTGGACCGAGATCGCGTGCTGTGCGGCCGCCTCGACCAACTCGTCGTCTCCGTCGGCAGAAAGTGCGATCGAGCAATTCATCTCGCTGGGGTGCTCGCGGCAATCGATGAACTTCCGAGCCATTATTTCCTCCTCATAGCTTGCAAAGCGGGAGTCTCCCGTTCGACAACCACGCCGCTTTCCCGGCTCCAAAGTACTCGAGCAGGCCGGCGTGTCTCGTCGTGCTACAATACGGCCGATGGCGGTGACTCCAAGACCCTTTAGGATCGACCGCATCGATCACATCCTCTTGATCGTTAGCGGCATGCCGGAGGCGCTGGGCTTTTACGAGGGCGTACTCGGCTGCACGGTGGAATCGCGCCTGCCGCGCTACGGGATGGTCGAGTTGCGCGCCGGCGCCTCGCATCTCGATCTCGTTGACGTCGCCGCACCGGAAGGCGCGTGGGCTAAGCGCGCCGTCACGGGGAGCGGCAATATCGACCACTTTGCGCTGAGGCTCGCCGACGGCGACGTGCAGGTGCTCCGTAGTCATCTCGCGGCGCATGGCGTCCCCATCGTCGAGGAGCGCGTCGAGGACGACGGGGGCGTTTCATTGTACGTTCGCGACCCATCGGGCAACACGATCGAGCTGATCGCATCCAGCGCCCCGGCCGTATGAGGCTTAGGGCGGGTTTGGCTCCGGCGTCGGCGACGCAAGATAGGGATTTCTAGCCGCAGGACGCACCGCGGCGTCCCTTGCAGCCGGTGCGGGCGGCGATGACGAGCAGACCGCGCTGCCGACGCGCACGAGGCATGCCTGCTCCGTAACGCGGTCGATGCGCCAAACCTGATCGCCCGCGTGCACGTAGCGATAGCGGAAGAACAGCTCGAAGACAATCACGATCAGGGCGACCGCAATCAAGGCGTACCAGGCGGCTCTATATTGCATCGTTATCTTGAGGCCTTTCGCTTCGCGGGTGGCCGACGGCCTTGCGCATGTACCTGACTCTTGCCCGGTTATGAGGGTGAGTTAACTTCAATCTCATCTATTCTTTAACTTGCTTTCCGCCGGCCGAATGGTGCTTCGCCGGCCAAGCGAAGGAGCTCGGTCTCGCCAACGACAACGGCGGCTCTTGTGAACCTTCGGCCGTTTGCATTGGAGCGATACTTCGCGCAATACGAGTTCACCACGCGCTACCTTCTTGGCTCAAGCGATCCGGAGACGATGTCGCTAGCGGATCTTTTATCGCTCGAAGCGGGATCGGAACAACGCCTCCGAAACCTTCGGCTAGGATACGGCGATTCACGTGGAAGCGAAGAGTTGCGAAACGCGATCGCATCGCTTTACGCGCACGCCGAGCCGGACCGGATCCTCGTGCACAGCGGCGCGCAAGAGCCGATCTTCACCTTCATGAATGCCGTCTTGGGATCGGGCGATCATATCGTGGTCCAAGCCCCGAGCTATCAGTCTCATTATTCGATCGCCGAGGCGCTCGGCGCGCGAGTCACACGATGGAACTGCGATCTTATGCGGGAAGGAGCGCCCGACGTCGAGCGGCTCGAGCAACTGATCGCACCGGCGACGCGCGCAATCGTGGTGACGACTCCGAATAACCCGACCGGTTTTCCATTCGATCGCACCCAAATGGAGGGCGTCGTGCAAGTCGCGCGGCGGCATGGGCTATGGCTGCTCGTCGATGAGGTGTATCGCGGGCTGGAACGCGAAGCCGAACGGCTTCCGGCGGCATGCGATCTGTACGAGCGAGGCGTTTCGCTCGGCGCGCTGGCAAAGGCTTACGGCCTCCCCGGCCTGCGCATTGGCTGGATCGCCAGCCAAGACCAATCGCTTCTCGAGCGCATCGCCACCGTAAAAGACTACCTCACCATCTGCAACAGCGCGCCCAGCGAACTCCTTGCCGCGCTGGCGTTGCGTCACAGTGAATTGCTGATCGAGCGCGTCCGCGGCATTACGATCGAAAACCTCGATCGGCTCGACGCGTTCTTTTCGCGCCGCTCGACCCGCTTCGAATGGACGCGGCCGCGAGCCGGGACTACCGCCTTTCCGCGGCTGCTCGGGGAAGGCAGCGAGGCCTTCTGTTTGCGCCTCGCGCAAAGCGCAGGGGTTTTGCTCGTGCCTAGCGCCGCGTTCGACGCCGGCGACGAACGCTTTCGTATTGGCTACGGTCGCGCGAATCTTCCCGAAGCGCTAAGCGCGCTCGAAGGGTTTTTGGAAGCGGATCGCGCTTAGCTTGGAGGCGGTACGCTCCGAATCACCAGAAACGTCACGACGTCCCAGGCGTTGCGAATACCGATGAACACGAGCAGCAATACACCGCCCGCAATAGCGAAGAGGGCGGCCGCCGGGTGAACGAACAGGCCCATCGCGCCACACAACGTCGCAGCATAGGCGATGAACGGCATGACCATGTACCATATCCAGTCCTCGAGGTCCGGGCTGTACATCGTCAGGCCTCTCGTCCGCAAGATCAGGCGAACGATGAGCGCGATACCGTAGAGACCGGCGAGTCCAACCAACACGGCGGGCACGAGAACCGATCGCCAGGGCACGGTGAGAATCGCCGCCACGAGCAACGCCTGCGAGAAGTGCATCACCGTCGGCGTACTAAACGACGCGATTCCGTCCTCGGTTCGGCTCATTTGTTCGGCGCGCGTTACCAGCGTGATAACGACGAACATCAGCCCCGTTAGCGCAGCGGCCGACGAGCCGATCATCACGTAGAAGTTCGACCACGCCGCCAAGAACGGCGTCGCGGATTCAACCACGGTCTCGCACGCCCAGTGAAGCTGCGGCCTGCGTCGCTGCACGCTCGCCGCTTTCCAATGCGCCGTTCACCGTGCCCCCTTGGCCGTCGGTGGACGTCGCTTCACCCGCGAAGAACAGCGTCGCATTGACCGGCTTCGCGAGGATCGCGCGCGCGTTCCCGGCGCCAACAGCGAGGTAGCTATATGCACCGCGGGCAAACGGATCGTGATTCCAATCGTGCATGACGCCACCTTCGAACTCCTTTCGCGCGAGCTCCGGCTCTCCCAGCAATCCCGCAAAACCATCGCGCGCGCGCTCGATGATTTCCCGTTGTGACACGCCGCTCAGTGCGAGCGCTTTGGGCCCGCCGGCCCACGCAACGATCAGCGAGCTGCGCACCGGGAACTGCGTCCAATAGGCTGGAAACGGCCCGGCTTCGCTGCGAAAGAAGGCTGCATCGCGATAGGCGCCGCCACCCGCGCGTTCCCAGAATGCGGTGCGAAACCATAACGCCACCTTCACGACGTGCCCCATCTCGATCCCGGCCAGCGCTGCGCGCTTCGTCGCCGGCAAATTCGGGTCGAAGACGAACTCGCTTTCCTCGCCTCCATCCCGCAGGATGCCGACCGAAAGCGTCAGGATGGCGGCTCGTGCGCGCAGCGTCCGTAACTCACCGTCTGCATCGCGCGCGTCCACCGTGACCGCCCCCCGCCGCCACGCAAGCCTCCGAGCGACACACGACTGGACGATTTCTACGCCTGCGCCGACGCAGAGGTTACGCAGGCGTTCGAACATCGGGCCGTAGCCGCCGCGGGGCCGCGCGCTGGTCGAGTCGACTCCGGATTGCCATTCCTGCGCAATCGCCGTTACGCTCGCAATCGCTGGGTCGGCTGCCTCGAACCCCTCTACGAAGGCGCGCGCCGCCATCGCCGTTTGGCGCATCGCCGCATCGCCTTCAAAACGTTGCAGAAATCGGTCGACGCTTTCGTCGTCGCGGAGCGACAGCGCCACGTTGAAGATGTTGGGCGCGGTCGTAAAATCGTTTTCCGCGCGCCGCAGTTGGCCGTCCTCGCCCAGCGTCCAGGAGTCTCCCCCGGTCGGAATCGCGCTCATGCCTGCGTCGCGCAAAAGCGCCATCGTCTGGGACGCTCGACCGTGGATAAACTCCGCGCCGAGCTCGGCCGGCGTCGCGGTCCGCGCAGCCGGACGCGACCACGCTCGGCCACCAACTCGGTCTCGCGCTTCCAGCAGGATGACCCGCAGCGATTTTTCGGCCAAGCGGCGCGAAGCCGCCAAGCCGGCCGCACCGGCACCGATGACGATCGCGTCAGCGTCCATGCGATTTAGGAGTTTGTCGGATTTGGGCCATTTTCGGATTCGGTGTCGAATTTTGCTCGAAGACGAGGCGCGAGGAGGGAGCGAAGCCACAGCTTCGTGACCGATGAGCAACGAAGTATTCGGGCAAAAGGCGACCCGAAGACGGGAATGCGCCTAAGTCCGACAAGCTCCTCGTATATCGGCGTATCTTCGACGCAACCTCGCTGCGGCGGTCGCTGTTTTCCTGGGCGGAGGTTCCGGCATGCGGGTTTTTGTCATGGGGGCTACGGGATTTATCGGATCGGCGATCGCGCAGAGCCTGCTCGATCGCGGTCATACGGTAGTCGGATCCGCGCGATCTCCGAGCAGCGCTGAGAAGCTACGAGACGCGGGCATCGAGCCTGCGACCAGCGACGTAAGCGCACCGCAGTCGCTCCCGGCGATTGCGCAAAGCAGCGACGGAGTCATCTATGCCGTGCAGTATAGCGGCGCAGATATCGCGGAAATCGAACGCGCGGCGCTCGAGGCGCTCGTCGCTGCGCTCGCGGAAAGCGGCAAGCCGCTCATTTATACCAGCGGCATCTGGGTATACGGCAACACGGGTCAGCGCGTTGCAAATGAAGACGCCGCATTGAATCCCACGCCGCTCGTCGCGCACCGCCCGCGCCTAGAACGTACGGTTCTCGACGCCGTTGCGCGCAACGTTCGCGCGACGATCGTCCGGCCGGGCGACGTCTACGGGCTCGGCGGCGGCCTTCCGGCCATGTGGGTGCAATCCGCTAAGGAGACCGGTGCCGCGCGATTCGTTGGCGACGGCGCGAACCACTGGCCCGTCGTTCACCGCGACGATCTCGCGGAGCTATTCGTCCTGGCGCTTGAGAAGGCCGCACCCGGCGCGATTTACAACGCCGGTGACGACACGTCGTTCACGGTTCGCGAAATGGCCGAAGCCGCAAGCGTTGGCGCCGGCCGCGACGGAGCCGTCGTTTCGTGGCCTCTGGCGGAGGCGCGCCGCGAGTTAGGCGCGTTCGCCGACGCGCTCGCGCTGGATTCGAAGATCAGTTCGAGTCGCGCGCGCGAGCAACTCGGCTGGCGGACCCGCGCGACGACGATTTTGGACGACTTGCACGCCGGGTCGTACGCGCTAGGCTGAAGCCGGCACCAACGAGCCAAACCGCGGCTTGTCAACCGAACTCGTTGTGTTATACTCGGGCGCGTAATGTCCGTCGCGTCACGACCGGTTCGACTGCCAAAGAACTACCAAGCAATCTATGAGATCATGCGGGCTGCCGGTCACGGCGTCCATCTGACAACCAACGACGTGTTCCTGCGCGCCAAGCGACGCTGCCCAAAGATCGGGTTTTCCACGGTCTACCGGGGCGTGCGGCGTCTGCGGGATTTGAAACTCATCGACGAAATCGTTCTTCCGGGCTCCGACTCCGCTGTGTACGAACTGATGGGAGAGCCGCACGCGCATTTTCACTGCGATCGTTGCGGCCGCGTGCAGGACGTTGCCTATCGGCTCTCGCCGCAGGCAATCGGCAAACTCTCCAGGCAAACCGGCGCTCAAATCGACGAAGCGCTGCTCACCCTGCACGGCAGCTGCGGGGCCTGCCTCCGCTAAGAACCGATGCCGCTGCGATCACGAAGCGAACGCGGCCTCAGAATGAGTACGCTCGAAGCGCTCCGCTCTACGGCCGCGCGGCTGAAGGGAAGCGGCTGCAATGAGCCGGACACCCAGGCGCGCGTGAGATCCGTGTAGTGCGCAGAGCCGGGTTCGCCGGACTCGCCGCTCGGAATCGCGATACCGCCGCGATCCCAATCGCCAACGTCCCATACCGCGCGGAAACCTTGCGCGAAGCCCGGCTCTTGCAGATGAATCGTATACTCGTCTCCCGCTCCCGGGAGCCACGCGCCGTCGAGGAACGGCAAATTCATCGGCGCGAGTACGTGTTGGATCCGCATGCCGCCGGCGTTTCCCCACGCGCGCCGCTCGCCGAGCGCAAATAGCGGCAGCGTTTCACCGAGATCTCGATCGCCGCGCGGCGCGACAAACGGCGGCGCTTGTCCGTAAAGCGCAAGCCGCAGCGCGTGCGCGAGTGCAGCGGCCCGGGATGAGGGCTCGTAGCGTCCGTCCCAGCGTGCGAGCAGCCTCGAAGCTTCTGCAGCGCTGTCGCTCGCCGGATGGGCTCCGGCGAATCGCACGATGTCGCGAGCGATTTCCAGATCGATCGGCGAAAGCGTGTCCAGCTGCATGCGCTCGAAATACTCGGCGTCATAGCGCCGGCGCGCACGCAGCAGTTCCGCGATGCGATAGGCGCGATAAGGCGGCTCGAACTGCGCCGACAATCGGTGCGGATAGCCGGTTCCGTAAATTTTGTTGTTCGCCGATACGAGGATCGTGTCGCGCGCGGCGCCTCGGCCGGGGAGTTGCGCGAAGGGCAACGGCGCGAAGCTGAGCCGCAGATCTCGCGCACGGTGCAGGTAACGCCCCCAGGCGGGATCGTCGGGAACGAGGCCCGCAACGTGATACGCGACGTCACCGTTGCGATCGGCGAGGATGAAGTTTTGCGGCGAGCCCCGATACTCGGACAGAATCTTCAGCGCGTCGTCGATGCCTCGAGCGCGATCGAGGGCGAGCACCGTGGCAATGGTCGAGTGGGTTTCCGCGTACACCGGCCAGCGCACCAGCGCAATCGCCGCAGAATCGTTCTCGTTGGGGACGGAGAAATCGCGCGTTGTGCGATAGTATGCCGCACTGGCCTCGGGCGAAAAGCGCACGCGAAAGCGCTCGACGACCCAGGACGCTCGCCGCACACGCCCGGCCTCGAAAACGCTGGTGGTCGCCATCTCGGCGTTCGTGGACGCCCAGGCGAGCCGCTCGTTGTGTCCCAAGACGACTCCGGGAATGCCCGGAATCGTGGCGCCCGCAGCGTGAAAGTGCGGCGAGCGGACGTCGAGCAGGTACCAAATGCCGGGAATCGTCAAGTCGAGATGCGGATCGTTTGCCAGCAGCGCGTTTCCGTCGCGGCTGCGCATCGCCCCCGCGGCCCACGCGTTGCTGCCGATGACGCGACCCGGCGATCCCGCGGCGATTACCGACCCGGCGCAGCCGCTCGCCGGCGCGCGCGGGCGCGTTGCGCGAGCGCCGTCGATCGTGACGTCGTAACGGGCATCGGACAAGGGGAACGCGGCATCGAAACAACGCGCCCCGCGCCGCCAAACCGCGTCGCGTGCGAAGACTTCGTGCCAGGAGTCGGCGAGTTCCAGCGAGGCCACGACGGAAACGGCGAGCGAATCCCTCGGCGACCACGGCTCCGGACGATACAGCAGTATCCGGAACTCGACCGGCACCGGCTGCGCGGCGATGGCCGCGTTGATGCCGTCGCTAAACGCATCCATGGCGTCGCGATCGGCCGGGGCGAGCGCGCGCAGCTGACGCTCGGCGACGCGGTCGATGTCGACGGCACGTTGCACCTTGTCCAGCGCCAGGGCCTTGACTCCAAGCACCTCCGCCAACCGGCCGTAGGCGTAGCGTCGTGTCAAATCCAGTTGAAAGAGCCGATCCGAACCCTGCACGTAACCCTCGGCGAAGAACAGGTCGTGATCGTTTCGCGCGCTGATGTGCGGAATGTCGCGCGCGTCGCGCACGATCGTGACGGAGTCGTACAGCCCCCGTGCGACGAGGCCGCCGCGCGTCGCAGCGGCGCTGCGCAATCCGATTTCGATATTTGCCGCATACGCGAAAGCAATGGCAACTGCGCAGATCCCCAACGCGAGCCCGTGTCGCGTCAGCGCATGGACGACGGCGACGAGCGGCGCCGGGGCGGCGCTCTGGATCAGCCGGGGATCGGGACGCTCGAAAAAACTCACCTTCTTGGTTATTTTCAGCGCCCCGTTCCGGCCCCCCGTGACAATTCGAGCTCAACGAAAATATTTTTGAATTAACTCAATCCAAGCGCTCTTCGCCTCCGTTAAGGCGGCATCGGAGGAGTGACTTTGGGGTTTGTGTTCCGGTTAGGGGCTGTCGTTTTCTGGAGCCTGTGCCTACCGTCGCTGACAATTGGCAGCGCTTCGGCCCATCCGCTCGGCAACTTTACCATCAATCACCTCGTTCGCATCGAGCCGCGAGCGCGGCGCCTTCGCGTGCACTACGTACTCGACATCGCCGAGATTCCAACGTTTCAAATCATGCACGCCGGCAGCGATTGGAACGCCGCGCGCATGTCCGCATGGCAGAACGCCGAGGCGGCGGTCGTCGCCGGCGGTCTATCGATACAGGCGAACGCCGTGGCGCTACCCTTGCATCTCGAGCGCACCTCGGCGCGCACGCGCCCGGGGGCAGGCGGTCTGCCCACGCTCTATTGGACCGGTGACTACACTGCGCCGCTCGTAGCGAAAGGAAGCTTCGTCGTGCGCGATTCGGTGTACGCGGATCGACGCATCGGCTGGAAGGACATCGTCCTGCCGGGTTTGAGCGATCCGACAAACGAGTTACGCGCGTATCCGAGCGCCCTGATCGGCTCGCCGCGGCACAACGACCTGGCGACGTTCGACGTGCTCGGAGGCGGGCGCGTCGCCAGCGTGCGTGTGAGCGGCGACGACGCAGCCGGCTGGGGCGCGACGTCGATCGTGCGGTCCACGGTACTGTCGGATCTCGTCGCGCACAACGGCCAGACGCCCCTGTGGATTCTGCTGACGGTCCTTGCGGCTTTCGGGCTGGGCGCGCTGCACGGGCTCGAACCCGGTCACGGAAAGGCGCTCCTCGCGTTCACGCTCGTCGGCGCCCGCGCCACGTTGAAGCAAGCCGCGATCCTAGCGGCTGCGTTGACGTTCGCGCACACGATCGCCGTGCTCTTGCTCGGCCTGGTTTTGTTCTTCGCGGTCGGTTTTGCGACCGAGAATCTCTTTGCGTGGATTACGTTGATTTCCGGCGTTGCTGTCGCGGCGATCGGCGCGCGCAGCCTGGCGGCGGCCGTTTCGCACGCGCGGGCTCACGCGGCCGGGCATGCCCACGATCATCACCACGGGCAGGGGCACGACCACGCGCACTCGCACGCGATCGCGGGCTCAGCGCCTCTGCATTTCCACAGTGCAGTCGTGGCGGCGATGAGCGGCGGCATCGCCCCGTGCCCGGCGGCGATCGTCGTGCTGTTGACGGCGCTGCATTTGCACCGAGTCGGGTACGGCCTCATGCTCATCGTCGTGTTCAGCCTCGGCCTCGCCGCGATACTTAGCGGGCTCGGGTTCGCCGTGGTGCGCGGCGCAGCGTGGCTGCAACGGCGATCCGGATTCGCGCGCCTGGCGGGTTTCGCGCCGTTCGTTACGGCCGGCGTCATCTCGATCGTCGGTGCGAGCATGCTCGCGCAGGGCGTGTCCGCTCAAGGCTTTCGCACCGTCGCACCCGCCGTGACGGCGTTGGCTCTCTGCGTCATCGCATTGGTTGCATTTGTCCCCGCGTTTCTCTCGCCGCGGTCGACGCACCGCACACTCGCTATAAAGGAGACCACATGAGACTGCTTCGCTTCCTTGGGACGATCGCGGCCGTTTTCGTGCTTGCCTTCTCGATTTCGCTTTATTCTTTCAAAGCGGCACGAGGATCCGATCACCAAGACTCGCCGACGGTCGTCGCCAACCCAATGGCCGATATCACCGACGTCTACGCCTTTCCGGACCCGCACGACGCATCGCGAGTCGCGCTGGCGATGGACGTTCGCCCACTCATTCCGACCGGAATGACGGCTGGGATCGCGCTAGATCCAAACGTCCTCTATCAGTTCAAGATCGCGACGAGCGGCGTCGCGTCCGGATCGATTCAAGAAAACACCGTCATTCAATTCACCGCGGATTCGACCGGCACGTCGCAAAACATCACGCTCTACGGGCCGGCGTCGCCCAACGAAGTTGGAACGTCCAACACGACCGTCGGCAAGACCGGCACGTTCGCATTCGGTAAGGTCGCGCGGCTCAAGGGCGGCATCAAGGTCTTCGCAGGACCGCGGCGCGACCCGTTCTTCTTCGATCTCGCGCAGTTCTTCAAGATCATTCCGGATCGCAACTATATGAACCACCCTAATTCTCCGCCCCCGACCGCCACATCGTTCCGATTCGCGTCGGCGTCGCAGAAGATCATATTGAATGGTCAAGACTACGGGACGGCGGGTTCCAACGGCTGCGTAATTGCTAAGCCACACGACCTCTTAGCACCCTACAACGTCCTCTCGATCGTGGTCGAGATGCCCAAGTCGATGCTCGCACCCCCCGGCAGATCGCCCGGAGTGATCGCGCTCTGGGCCACCACTGCAACGCCTGACGGCCACTCGGAATAGGAGATGCATAACATGACATTAGGCTATAAGCTCGGCCTCGTTGCCGTAGCGCTTGCCGGCGCCGTTATCGGCGGCTGCAGTTCCAGCTCGGTACTCGCTCCCATCTCCGGACCGACGAGCGCGCCGGCAGGCACGACCTACAAACAGATCGAGCTGCTCTCGCGCCCGGCGGTTAAGGAGGCTTTCGAAATGTTTGAGGATCACAACAAAACGAACCGCTCCGAGCCATATGCGGATCCCGTCTTGAGATCGCAGATCAAATCGTTCGCACTGCTGTTTCGCAGCAAAACGACGGCCGATACGCTGCAAGCGGTTCTTTATCCGAACGTGATGAAGGCCGATCTTTCGCAGAACACGACCACGGCCGCCTATCTCGGTTACGAAACCGGCGGCGCGACCGGGAGCAAGTACGGTGGCCGCGCGCTCGACGATGACGTGATCGACATCTCGCTCGGCGCGCTCTTCGGGAACACGCTCTCGGCGCTCGGCCTGATCCCCGATGATCACAAAGAAGCCCCGTGCCTTACGACGGACAACGTCGGGTACGATAAGTCAAATACGACCACGTTCCCTTACGTCCAGGCGCCGCTCTAAGGTGAGAGGGTCTGGGGCGATCGTCGCCCTTGCGGCGGCGATCGCCGTTGGGGCGGCGTGGCCGTGGTTCGCTGCGCATCGGGCGCAGGCGAGCGGCATTGCGCCCGCCCCCGTCTCGACCGACTACCGCCAGCGTAACGAGATCGTCGCGTTCGAGGAGACGGCGCTTCGCCGCGATCCTACCGATCAGATTACGCTGCGCATGCTAGGCAGCGAGTACCTCCAACGATTCCGCGAGGCGGGCGATCTGAACGACGTGTCCCGCGCGCTCGCGGTGGCGACGCGGTCCTTGCGCCTCCAGCCGCAGGGCAACGTTCAAGCGCTCGACGTCATCGCGTCGAGCGATCTGAGCCTGCATCGTTTTAGAGCGGCACTCGAAGCGCAGCGCGAGGCTTTGGAAAGCGCGCCCTTCGACGACAACGCCCGCGCGCAGATTGCCTCGGTTCTGATGGAGCTCGGGCGCTACGACCAGGCCCGACGCACCCTCGCGCATCCGACGGACCAGGATCCAAACCCGACGTGGATGTCGATTCGAGCGCGGTACGACGAGCTGTCAGGCAACCTGGCGGGTGCGCGCGCGCAGATGACGGAAGCCACGGCGATCGTCGACCGGATGATCAGCATACCGGCCTACACGCGTTCGTGGTACCACATGCGCGACGCACAGCTCGCCTTCGAAGCCGGAGATACCGCGACGGCGAGCGCAGAGTTCAATGAGGCGCTGCGCATCTACCCGGACAATGCGGCAGCCCTGCTCTTCCGGGCGAAGCTATACCGCGCGCGCCGCGACTGGGCCCACGCGCTCGTCGCCGCGCAGCGCAGCGCGGAGTTGTATCCGCTTCCGCAGGCCCTCGGGTACGTGGTCGACGCGCAGCGCGCGCTCGGCGACGCGAACGGCGCGCGCAGGACCGATGCACTCATTCGTGCCGAGCAGCGGCTCTTCAACGCGCAGGGCATTAACGATCGGCTTCTCGCAATGTACTATGCCGAGCATCGCGAGCACCTGAGCGACGCCTTGAACGAGGCGCGATCCGATGTCTCCAAGCGCGGTGACGAAATCTACGCCGACGACACGATGGCCTGGGTGCTCGCGGCGATGCACCGTTGGAACGATGCGCGGCTTTATGCCGAGCGCGCCGTCCGGTACGGCACGGCCGATCCGGAGCTGCAATATCATGCCGGCGTCATCGCCTGGCATACCGGTCACAGTGCGGAAGCTCGCCGCCGGCTGCGAGCGGCCCTCGCGACCGACGCGCAGTTTCATCCGTCCTATGCCGACGACGCGCGGCGCATTCTTGCGTTGCCAAGCGAATGACCGCGCGCAAGATCTACGGGCTGTACGCCTTTTTGAGCGCCCTCAACGCTGGCGCTTGGGGATTGGCCCTGTGGGCGTTTTGGTCGCGCCCCATCCTCCTGGGAACGGCGCTGCTTGCCTATACTTTCGGATTGCGCCATGCGGTCGACGCGGATCACATTTCGGCAATCGACAACGTCACGCGAAAGCTCATGCAAGAGCGCAAACGCCCCGTCGGGGTTGGCTTCTATTTCTCTCTGGGTCATTCCAGCGTCGTCGTCGTGCTCTCGGCAGCGATCGCGGTTGCGGCGGCTGTGGTGAAAGGCCAGCTGCCCGCGTTGCAGCGCGCCGGTGCGATCATCGGCACGTCCGTTTCGGCAAGTTTCTTGTTATTGGTCGCCGCGATCAATCTCATCGTGCTATTCGATATCTTTGGCGCCTTTGCCAAGGCGCGGCGGGGGCAAGCCATTGAAGATCGCGCGCTCGGCGCCATGCTCGACCAGCGCGGGTTGCTCGGGCGATTCTTCGGGCCGCTGCTCAAACTCGTCGACCGCAGTTGGAAAATGTACCCCATCGGCGTTCTGTTTGGGCTCGGCTTCGACACCGCTACGGAGGTCGCGCTGCTCGGCATTGCCGCGGTCGAAGCCGGCAAAGGTCTGCCGGTGTTCGACATCTTGCTCTTTCCGCTGCTCTTCACGGCGGGGATGTCGCTCGTCGATACGACCGACGGAATCCTGATGCTCGGCGCGTACGGCTGGGCGTTCGTCAAACCGATGCGCAAGCTGTACTACAATATGGTCATCACGCTGGTATCGGTGCTGGTTGCGCTGATCGTCGGCGGCATCGAGGCCGCCGGCGTCATCGCCGGTCAGCTTCGGCTCAACGGCGGAATTTGGGACGCTATTGCCGCGCTCAACGGCAACTTCACGACGCTGGGGTTCATCATCGTCGGCGTCTTCGTTGCCAGTTGGCTCGTGTCGCTCGCGGTGTACAAGGTGATGGGTTACGATGAGCTCAGCGCCGTTTGATCGAGGTCGGCCGGTCGGGGAGCCGCTCTCGTGCGTCGCGAAGTTGCAAGGATGCCAAAATATTTGATTCACGCTACCTACACTGCCGAAGGCGCAAAAGGCATCTTGAAGAGCGGGGGAACCGCGCGGCGCAAGGCCGTCGAAGAACTGCTCGCCTCGGTCAACGGAAAGCTCGAGGTGTTCTATTTCACTTTCGGGGACGATGACGCGATTCTCATCATCGACCTGCCGGACCAGATAGCCGCCTCCGCCATCGGCCTCGCGGTTGCGGCTTCGGGAGCGATACGAACCCGATCGACCGTTCTGATACCTCCCGAAGAGGTCGATCAGGCGGTAAAGCGGCAGATCCACTTTCATCCACCCGGCGAGTAGCGCACGGGACTTCTCCAACGCCGCTGCGGCTTAACCTTGCGTAAGGTATACTTGATTTTCGCTTAACTAATCGCGCGTAAGCTGATGGATGGTGGCGTGTTCGCGCTGGATCGCGTGGGTAACCCTCGTTAGTGCGGCAATTTGCCCATTAACGTGCATCGCCGCAGAGCCCTCGAGCATCGTTCAAGGAAAAGTCAGCGACGTCCGCAGCGGCCTTCCGATCGCAGGCGCGTCGGTCGTACTTGAATCCAATGGATCGACTGTCGCTCGCACGACGACGGCTCCTGACGGCACGTTCAAGCTGAGCTCGATTGCACCCGGCGCGTATCGTATCAGCGTTTCGGCAAAAAACTACGCACAGCGGCAGTCCACCGCTCTCATCGTTTCAGCAGGGGCTGCGGTCGTACGATTTCAAGCCGCACTGCAGCCCCGCAACCTCGAGACGATCGCCCGAGTCGAAAGCGATGCGAGAGCGCTTGCGCGTGCCAGCACGGTAACCGCCTACGTCAACCCCGCGGCGCTGCAACAACAGGACATCCTGCGGATCGGCGATCTTCTTGGAACGGTGCCGGGCGTGACGGCCAACGCGAGCTCGTCGTCGGCCGGCGATGATGAAAGCATCAGCATTCGCGGCTTCGATCCCACCGAAACCGCAACGCTTCTCGACGGTCATCCAATCGGCCCGATAGGCGCGCAAGGGGCGGGATTCAATTATGCGGACTCGCCGTTTTGGGGTCTGCGCGAGGCCGACGTCACGTTCGGATCGGGCGCGACGGGGCTCTACGGGGTATCGACGATCGCCGGCGCGGTAAACTTCGTTACGATCGACCCGACGCGCGCTCCGCGCGTCGAGATCGCGCAGGGCGCCGGAAACCAGGGGCAACTGTTCTCGGGACTTTTAAGCACCGGGACGCTCGGAAAACTTGGCTACGCGCTGGCAGCCGGAGTTCAGGGCACCCAGGGACAGTTCAGCCCGCAGTTCGTGACCCAACAAGGGCTGCTGGCCGCGGATGCAAACGGCTATCCAAACATCACGTCGGCGAACGTCGCCGGGAATAGATACGCCGTGTCCGGCGACTACCTCCTACGCAATGACGTTGCAAAGTTAACCTACGACTTCGATTCCAAAACCAGGATCGAAGGAACGTTCTACGTGTCGACGTCTTGGGTCAATCACACCGGCAATGGCGACAACGACTACAACCCATATGCCTACAACTTATACGAGTACGAGCAAGGGTTGGCATCCAACCCGGTAACCAAGGTTAGACTGCCAAACGGGAAGCGCGGCATCTGTCGTGTGTCGATAGCGTTTTTGAACGACAGTCCCGCAGGTTTCGGATGCTATTCGGCGAGCCAGGCCGCGGCGCTGACCGCGGGGCCCGCCGGCAGCGGACCCAACTCGTTTACCGCTCAGCGCAACCAAGACTATCACCTGCGCCTGTCGAGAAGCATTGGAAACACGCAGCTCATTGTCGACGGATTCGTAGACAACTACGCCGCCGATGACTTCTCTCCGCCGTCTCCCGCAATCGGTGGTTTTTCCAGCGATATCTTTCTTACGCATGGCCTTTTGATTTCAGACCAAGTCCCGCTTCCCAATGACAATCTTTCGTACGGCGTCTACTTCCAGCATCAGGCTCACACTGGTGACACGTTCAATCAGGCGACGACTATCGTTGGAAAACCGCTCGTACGATTAATTCCGAATCAAGCGTTCGCGCTCACCAGCACGAGCTATTTCGTCTCCGACCAGTGGACGCCAAGCTCGCATTCCTCGGCGTTCGCCGATCTATGGTTTCAACATTCGAACAACACGCGCGTAACAAACTTCGATCCGCGGCTCGCATACATCTATCGGCCGGGAGTCAATGATACGCTGAAACTCAGCGGAGGTCACTCGTACAGCGAGCCCGATCCCGCGCTGCTCTATTCGCTTCCCAGCCTCAACTCTGATGTGTCCGGCTTCAACCCCATTTGCGGTCCGGGCGACCTCAATTCGATCGGCTCGGTCAGCGACCCGAACTTACTGCCCGAGACGGCCACCGACGTGGACCTTTCCTACGCCCATCGCCTCGCGGGAAACACCGACGTACAAGCGGACGTGTATCAAGCTACCGAGTGGGACGCGCTCCTACCCGGAAAGTTGCCGTTGAGCGCGACGGGGTTTACGCAGATTCCACCCCGGATCGTTCAGGGATATCTGCGGAAAATCGACGCCTTCTGCCACAACGACGCCACGGCTGCCGACCTGGCCGTCTCCACGACCTACAATGCGGGCCAGGAGAAATACCGCGGCATCGTTCTCTCCGCCGATTCGCGCCTGACGCGGCATCTCCGGCTAACGGCGGACTATAGCGTGCAGTCCGCTGCCTACTTCAATCTCGCACCGTCAATCATGATGAACAACGTCACGTTCATTGACGGTCAACAGGTAGGGCAAACTCCGTTGCATACCGCCGACCTAGGGCTCTTGGGGACCAGCGGGATGTTCCACGCCTCTCTGGACTCGCATTATGTCGGTCCCGGCAACTGGTTGAATCGCGACGGATTTTGGTATGCCAACATGAGTTTCTCGCTAACGCGCGCCCCCGTAACCCTGACGCTGGGAATCAACAACGTCTTCAACAGCGTCGCGTCCAATTACGGCTACGTTGGACTTGGGGCGTTTCAGCCGGAGAATCGCTATGGAACCGACGCTAACGCTTACGACCAAGGGTCCGAGCTCTTCGGCTTACCCTACCGCGCCTTCCGGTTTGTTGTGACCTTCGAAGGCCGCTGAGCGCGGCCCCCCTTGACTTTTGGCATCCGTTGCAGTTTGTGTATGAGTACACAAACGTTTGAGGGGGTTGACGATGCCAAGCGCTTCATGGAACTTCGGGCCTTACCTGCACGTAGACGACGCTCGAGCTGCGATCGACTGGTATGTCAACGTGCTAGGAGCCGTGATTCGAGATCGGTACGAGGGAGCAGACGGCAAAATTGCACATGCCGAACTCGACTTGCACGGCAACATGCTCTGCCTTGCCGACTTGAGCACCGGTCTATCAAAGCCCGACCGCTACGATCAAGTGGCGATCAGTTTGTACGCCGTCGTCCCAGACGTGGATGCGGTCTTCAATCGCGCGATAGAAGCAGGCGCGAGAATTGAGCGCGCGCTAGCCGATCAGAGCTACGGCGACCGTAATGGCGGATTCATCGACCCGTTCGGCCACGTCTGGTACGTTTCAAGCCCACTAGTCACTCCGTGATCGAAGCCGGCGCCGAACGTTTGGCGCTTCTTCTCGGCCTCTCGCTCTTCTTTGGCTTTGCTTTTGAAGGGTTTTATTCCGAGGAACTTCCGCGGCGTCCGGGCGGTGTCCGCACTTTCCCGCTGCTATCGTTGGCGGGAGGAAGTCTGTTTTTGCTGGACACGCATTACGGGGGAGCCTTCATCGCGGGACTGCTCGTCCTGGGTTCGTGGATCTACGCCTACGTGCGTCACGAAATGAAAGTTGAGCCGACCTTCCCGGAAGGCATGTTTATCGTGCCGGCCTGTAACTTACTGGCCTACGCCCTCGGTCCGGTTGCTCTGACGCAACCGCTGTGGCTCAGCGTCACCGTGGCGGTGGCCGCCGTCCTGTTGTTGGGCGGCCGGCGGACCTTGCACGATTGGGTGAAGCGGGTCTCGGGAGAGGAAATCATCACTGCCGCCCAGTTCTTGATACTCGTCGGCATCGTCTTACCATTGCTTGCCGGAAAGCCGGCAATCCCTTATACGTCGATCACTCCGTTTGGCGTGTGGCTCGCAGTCGTCGCCGTTTCGTCGATTTCGTACGCGAGCTACCTTCTGCAGCGTTTCGTCTTCCCCGGGCGCACGACGTTCTTGATGTCGGCTCTGGGTGGGCTTTATTCGTCCACGGCGACGACGGTCGTCTTGTCGCGTCGCGCGCACGACGAGGGCATGACCCGCGAGCTCCAAGGCGGCATCATCGCTGCAACCGCAATGATGTACGTGCGAATACTCGTCATTTGTTTGCTCTTCAACGTTAGCCTCGGGCGCGCGCTGATCGTTCCCTTGCTGGGCCTTGCGCTGCTAAGCGGCCTCATCGCGGCTTTGCGGGCGCGCCTTGGCGCGCGTTCCCCCAGCGTTGCTGCACCGACGAACCCACTTCAAATCTGGACTGCCCTATTGTTCGCCGGACTCTTCGTCGCGATTTCCATGCTGACGAATCTCGCGCAAACCCATCTGGGGCACGCCGGCGTCTATGCGTTGGCTGGAGTGGTCGGCGTCACGGACATCGACCCGTTCGTTTTGAGCCTGGCTCAAAGCGGCGCGAGCTCAACCGGTCTGGCGACGGCGGCGACGGCGATCGTGATCGCGACCTCATCCAACAACGTGCTGAAAGCCGTTTATACGGTCGCATTTTCCCGGCAGCGCGAAAGTTGGATACCGGCGGCAATACTCGGTTTAATCGCGGCCTGCGGCATCGCGGTTGCATTCCTGATGGTGCACTGATCTCGTAACGTAGCCTACTCTAACGCGATGTCGAGCGTTACAGCGACCGTCGCGCCGATCGTTGAGTCGAGCCGCGTGACCGTCATTCCGAAGGCGTGACGGTTAACTTCAGCGGTCGCATCATAGACAGGATGCGCCACACTGCCGAGCACCGTGACGTGGAGGCGTTCGAGCTGCGCGACGCCATGAATGGTCAGACTTCCATCCATCTCAAATGCGTTCGGGCCGTTCGGCGTGATCTTCGTGCTCACGAAAGTCCAAGTTGGAAACTTCTGCGCGTCGAAGAAATCGGATGATCGCAGCGATTTGTCCCGATCGGGCTCGTCCGTCTCGATCCTGGTTGCATCGAGCGCCGCCGTTACGCTCGTCGGAATTATCGATCCGGGAGCGAGTGTCACCGAGCCGCCGAGAATCGGAACGGTTCCGATCACGCGCTCGACCCAGAGATGGGACACGCTAAACTGCGCTCTCGATTTCGCCGCGTCGATCGAACGCTGGACCGGCGGTTCGCCCAGGGCTGCGCGCGCCGTTAGGGCGAGAAAGAGTACAGCAAGCGTTAGCCGAGCCATCACATTGTTCATTATCCCTAATATCCGATCGTAAACTGGAGGTTGATAACGTTCGTGATTAGCGGGCTGTGTCGGATCACGTCTTCGATCGTGACACGCGAGTTCTCGGTTGGGCCGTACCCGAGTAAAGCCACTCCGTCTCGCGTAAAAGTGCCGGTGGAATCGGCCGTTCCTTCGTACCGCGCCTCAGCATAAAGTCGCCGGTTGAAAGCATAGCGCAGCTGTTCGAAGCCGCCGCTCGAAGTGCAATCGCTACGGCCGGGCGTGGAGCAGTTGGAATCCCGCCCGTTGATGATGACGACCTCGTTTGAGAGGCGCGTCCACTGCCCGTACGTAAATCCGAAGCCGGTGCGTTCGAAGCGGTCGCTGGGACCGCCGGCGATTGGGCGCAGGCCATCGTAGCGGAAAAGACTCAACGTGAACTGGCCCATCGCGTCCTGAACGTAAGCGTCGGTGTCCACGCCGGTTTTCGCGAGCCCGCTCTGCGGGTCGTAGCCCGGACCTGCGAAGAGCTGTACGTTCAGACCGCGTAGCGGATCGCCGACGCCGAGGCGCAAGCCCGTCTTCGGATCCTTGAAATTAAATGGATTTGCGCCGACGGTTTGGACGTACGGCGTGTAGTCCTGATACGTGTCGCGAAAGGTTTCGGGATCGACCGGCAGCGGTAGTATGAACGATCCGCCTTGGAGGTAGACGGGAATGCGTGCGGCCCAAGGATTGACGCGCTCGCTAATCCATGCGTCACGCAGCAATCCAGGCTCGCCGCCATCGACGATGTATTGCTCGAAAAAATAGTTGGCGCGCGAGCCGATGGTGCCGGACGTAAACGCCTCGATCTCGTCGACGATATCCTTGGGCAACCCGGCTCCGTCGGGACCGCTGCCCTGGTACTCGCTCGACCCGACCAAGTTGACCTTGATCGACACGGGGAACGCCGGGCCGGAGGATACGCCGGGGAAACGTTCGCCGTAGGCTAAGAACGCCGCGCCAAACTGGTTGAGATGAGGGATGACGGAGTGGCACTTCGCGCACGTCACGCCGTACTGCCGGGCAAAAAGCGGGATCGCCACGGCCGGCATCGGCAGGCAAAGACCCGGCACCAGAAGCACACCGCAGGCGATCAGAATGACATTCTTTGGCATGCCTAACAGTTTCATTAGGCGCCACTATTAGGCGAGCCTAAGTCGACCCCTGCCACCTGCCAGGCTGCCGGCCTGCGCGATCAGGCTATGTTGGCAGAGCTTTAACGCCGGAGCAACCGCCGAAAGCCAAGCGTTTGACCAAGGATTTTACCTGTGATTAATGTTGCTCTCGCATCTGTTATTCAATATGCTATTATGGCTGAGAATTAGAGGGGGGTTCGACCTGTGTCCTTGCCTGATCAGTACCTCGTTAGCAAGCTCAGCGCGGCCGATGCGCACCACGAAGCTATGGCGTTGCCCTTGGCGGAGGCCGTTCAGCAGCTCGTGGATTTGCTCGGTGCGACGACGGTCGCCGGCATCGCCGGCGTCAGGGAGACGCGTGCCGTGCAGCAATGGATAACCGGCGAGCGCGAACCCCAGCGCCCGCACGTCCTACGGTTTGCCCTTCAGCTCGCGCTGATGATCTCGAGCCTCGCGAGCCGCGACATGGCAAGGGCGTGGTTTCACGGCTCCAATCCGCATCTCGACGATGAGGTTCCAATCGTGTTGCTTCGCGATCGGTCTCTGGAGTCGATACAAGTGCCTTTGATGGCTGCCGTTCGATCTTTTGCAGCCCGAAACGGCGACACATAACAGGTCGTTTCTTCTAACGAATCCCTGACCCTGGCCCACCACGTTACCGTGCGCTAATCACTTCTTGTTTTCAAAAGAAACGCGAAGTACTATCGCAGAAACCTCAACTCTACAAAGGCTCGGAACAGTGGAGACATTTAGTCAAACGCAACCCCCAGCTTCTAAAAAGATCGTCATGATACTTGGCGGCGAATATGATCTCGCATGTAAGGAGCACCTGAGATCGGACTTGCAACGCCTTACGAGCGTGCAAGATGTTGTGCTGGATTTTACGGACGTGACGTATATTGACTCAACGACCATAGTCGAGCTGCTCCGTATGCACGAGACCCGCGAGTCCAAAGGTTATAAGCGGGAGACGATCGTCGTGCAGAATCCAAATCTCAAGAAGCTCTTTACGCTGCTCAACCTTCAGCAAGTTTTTTGCTTTGTTAACGACCTCGGCTATGTAGTCGAGAAAAATGAAGAGCCCATCGGGTTGGATTATACGGGGAGACACACGTCATGCGGGCGGCACGATCGCCCGGCGAGGCCAAAACCTGCGAGGGGCCCTCGGTGAGGACACCTCGGTGAAGGAGGGCGCCCCCCGAAACTCCCCTCACGCGAATGTTTTTGACGAGCCTTTAATCATTCGTCTTCGCGAAGAGGAATGGGATCTCGCCGTCTGCGAGCATCTAGAGCAACTTCTGGTTCCAGCGCTAGAGCATCCGAACGTCATTATTGATATGAGTGCTGTCCGATTCTTGGACTCGAGCTGCCTCCATAAGCTGGTTCATATGTACAGGGAGCGCGTGATCCGGCGTGGATTCTCTCCCGCTCGGCTCATCGTCACATCGCCAAACGTCCGAAAGCTCTTCACGATCGTGAATCTGGATCAGGTCTGGCGTATTTTTGGAACGCTGGACGAGGCGCTCCAATCTCCCAACGGTCATCAAGAAGCGTAGCAGACGCCCCATAGAACGAAACCTCGGCGGCAGCTGGTGCGTAAGAGCTCCAGAGTGAAGCGTTTATGGATCTGGCCGCTCATCGGCGTATGCGCGGCGATTGCCATCACGTCCACGATGGACGCAACGGGCTTGGCAAACTTCAGCTCGTTGCCCCTGTTTCCGCTGCTCGCCCTCTTCTGGTATCTCCAGCGGTTTTCGGCGAGAGACGTAGGGTTTGCTTGGGGGCGTTCGCGCGCGCCGCTGTACTACGGGCTGGCGATCCTGTATCCAGTCGTGGTAATGGGTTTAATTATTGGCGTCGCGGCGCTAACGGGAGCGCTCCACACCGCCCCGCCGCCACATCACAAGCATAGCGTATGGATGATCCTGTCGATTAACATCGTTTCGACTATCCCTATCGCCTTGCTGACGGAAGAGGGATTTTTTCGCGGGTGGCTTTGGGCATCGCTGAAGCGCGCCGGTCAAAGAAACGCCGCACTCGTGGTCCTAACGAGCATCGCGTTTGCACTGTGGCATTGGTCCTCGGTAATTCTTCCTACCGGCTTCAATCCGTCGCTCTTTGCGGTCCCGCTCTTCATGGTCAACGCAACAGTTCTTGGGGCCATCTGGGCTATGTTGCGGCTTGCATCGGGCTCCCTGCTGGTTTCGAGCGTCAGTCACAGCGTTTGGAACGCTCTAGCGTACGTGCTCTTCGGCTTCGGAACCAACGTCGGGACCCTTGGCATCGCGAATACCAGCCTCTACGGCCCAGAGATCGGCGTCCTCGGATTGCTACTGAATTGCGCTGTCGCCCTGGGCTTGTGGCGATGGTGCGCGCGCCAGGGCATGTTGTGAGCGCAGAGCGCGTCACCATTGCCTTAGATGTGGTAACATACCGATTAGAACGCCATGTTTCATCTCGCAAACTTGACCGATTACGGCTTGCTGTTTCTCAGAGTAATGGCCGGCGCGATCTACGCCGACAGCGGCTATAACGATTTCAAAGACATAGACGCGCGCAGCAAGAGCATCGGATTGCCCAAAGGCTTTACAGCTTTCCTTGCGGCGGCGGAACTAGCCGGTGGAGCAGCGCTCATCTTAGGCGTGCTGCAGCAGCTCGCCGCAATCGGATTGATCCTCATCATGCTCGGCGCGGTTCAAAAGAAGATCTTCGTGTGGAAGACGGGGTTTTGGGGTAAAGACGGCTTCGGTTGGTCGTACGAATTGACGCTGATCTCGATGCTGGTGGTCGTCCTGTTCACTAACGGCGGCCGATTCGTACTGCTGCCTTAGCCAGCCCTGACGCTTTACTATTTCGGTAAGGCGGCCCAGCCGTTGCCCGTCCGAATCTGCCAACCCTGAGCGTCCCCCGTGCGGCTGCGGTATGTGCCATCGCCGCCCGCGCAGCCACCGCCCGCGCCGATCGCCTGTGCGCAAAAGTCCACGACGAGGTATTTGCCGTTGTACTTCATGCTTTGGGACGTACAAACCGTCGCCCACTTCGGATAGCTCGACTGGCCCCAATCGGAGGCAAGGACTACCGACCACCCTACGATGTCGTCGTGTGCGGTCTGCGCCTTGTAGACAATGCAATCGTTCAAGCCAAAGATCATCGGATCGTGGCCCTTCACCGGGACGCGAAGGATGCGGCCTTGGAACCGATCCTGATCGCCCTTCGATAGGGCGAACGGGACGTGCGGGGCGCAGCCGGCAACGGTTGCAGCAAGGGAGACTAAGATCACGGCGCGGCTGGACCGCTTATTCCAAAGCATTAACGGTGCTTGAGACTTTTGCGACCGATCCAGCCACTACCTCGTCACCGAGGCCACCGCCATTGCCTGCATGTCCGTAAGCCATTTTCCGTACTGCGCCATCGTTGGTATTTCGCCCGAAGGCAGCGGCAAGTGCTGTGAAAAGGCAACGGCGTAGACCGGCTTACCGGGATCGCTGAAGAAATAGACGACGACGTACTCGCCCTCCGATCCATCCGGGCTTTGGAGCACTAAGCGGGTGGCGGCGGCACGCTGATGCGAGCCATGCTTGGGCGCAACCCATACCGGACGATCGTGGGGCCCCATGTAAGCTTGCACGACCGACATGTACGTGTTGATCGCTCCTTCGAGCGTAGCACCGTTGTAGCGAAGGATCGTTATCATATTCTGCCAGTGGTTGACGGTCTCGCCCGAGCGTAAGAACTCGGTCTTGCTCATAGACGAGTTCTTCGCCGACCAGGCCCGGCAGTAGGATTGATGATCGAGCTTCACGCACGGCGTGGCGGCGGCTGCGGCTAAAGGCGATGCCGCCAAAAGGATCGCCACGAAGCCAGCCTGCGCCAAAACCCTCATGGCGTTACCGCCAACGTTTGCGACTTGAGTCCAGAGGGAGCTTCCGTCGCGTAAGCATGAACGACGGTATAGGTCTTGGGATGCCAAGATCCCGCAAACGCCATGATGCCGGCGGCAAACATCACCCAGGCTGCGAGGACGAACAGTTCCTTCGTCATCTGATGAATCTTCTTTCGTCGAATGACGGCCGCGTCGGCGACCGCGAGCTGTGTCGGTCTCTCTTGGCTGAAGGTTGCTCCTGCGAAGAGGCCGACTACCATAAGTCTAGCGATCGAGACGTACGAAAACGTTCAACCCCGGCAGCGCGCCGGGATCGTGCAAGGAACGTCCTGCGACGCGCGAAGCGAGTCGGATGGCCCGACGCGCCGCCGCTCCGAGAGACCCTCCGCATCCCGGCCCGGAACCCGAGATCCGCATCCGGCTATTCGGTCACGTCGCGGTGGAGGTGAATGGAGAACCCTTCAGGCTCGCGACGCCTCGTAAGACTCTCTCCATTCTCGCCTACCTGCTCGTCAACCGCGATGCGCCCATCGCGCGCGATTTTCTCGCTTACGTCATGTGGCCCGACGACGAGGAAGAACCGGCGCGAACCAAGTTGCGCATGAATCTCTACGACCTCGCTCGGGTGCTGCCCCCGGAGCTTGCGGGACGTGCGCTGATCGTCGACGGCGATAGCGTGCGTCTGCGGCCGGACCTGCACTTGTGGCTAGACGTCGAGGAGTTCGACGGGCTCACGGCCGATCCGCAACGGCTCGAGGAGGCGGTGGCGCTCTATCGCGGAGACTTGTTGACCGCGCTGTATGACGAGTGGGTCTTTCCCGAGCGCGAGCGACGCCGCAACGCCTTTCTCGCGGGGCTGATGCAACTCGTCTCCCAGGCCCGCCGCCAACGCGATTTCGCTCGTGGAATTGCGCGGGCGCAACAGATTCTTACGATCGATCCATGGCGCGAAGATGTCGTACGACAAGTCATGGCGCTCCGCTCTGAATCGGGCGACCGCGCCGGAGCTTTTGCGGAATACGAACGCTTCGCAAAGCTGCTGCGCGCGGAACTCAACGTTCAGCCGATGCCCGAAACGCTCACGCTGCGCGAGACGATCGCGCGCGGCGAAGCGAGTCAACCGGACATACCCTTCGAACCCGTCGCCGGGTCGCTCTCTGCTCGCGACGCAATTCTTCCGTTCGTTGGTCGCCGCATGGAGATGGGGCAGCTCCTCGAGATATGGAGCCGGGTCGCTCGCGGCCGCGGCGCCTGCGTGTTCGTCGGGGGAGGACCGGGGCTCGGCAAATCTCGACTCGTCCTCGAGTTCGCCCACGCCGTCGAAGAAAGCGGGGGCCGAGTCCTCGTCGGCGCGACCGGTTCGCCCGAGGCAACCCCGTACGAGAGCGTCGTCGACGCACTGCGCTCAGCTCTACCGTTGGTGGCGTCGCTGAAGGGGAGCATATGGCTTGCATGCATCGCGGATCTACTCCCCGAGGTTCGCGCGCGCGTCGCCTCGCTTCCGGAAGTTCCCCGCATCGACGCGGAGAGCGAGCGAATACGCTTGTTCGAGTCGCTCTTTCGGTGCTTCTCGAGCCTCGCCGCGCCCCGGCCCCTCCTCCTCGTGCTCGAAGATATGCATTGGGCGCAATCCGCGTCAATCGCGTTGCTGCACTTCCTCCTACGCCGGATTTCCGGCGTGCCCGTCATGATCGTCGTAACCTATCGCGATGACGAAACGCCGCGGCCGCATCCGCTCCATCGGCTAAGAAGCGACGCACGGGCAGCGGCCTGCGCGCAAAGCTTGTCGCTGCGAACCCTGTCGCTCGACGATCTGCACGAGCTGACCGAGGCATTCAGCGAGTTCCCCGATCTGGCGCCCGCGAATCTCCTCGCCGTCACGGACGGGAACCCGCTGTTTCTGACGCAGTTCATCGATGACGTTCGCAAGGGCACGCAAATCGGCCCGCATGCAAATCTACAGACGCTCGTGGCGGGCCGCATCGCGCGGCTCTCCGAAGAGGCCCGCACCGCTGCTGAGATCGCCGCGTGTATCGGAACGAGATTCTCGCACGATGCGCTTCGCGACGTAAGCGGATGGAGTGAAGCGGCCCTCGGTAGCGCGCTCGACGAACTCTTCGACCGGCGAATCGTCCGCGAGGCGAGCGGCCGCGGACTTTTCGAGTATGCATTCTCGCACCAGGTGATCCACGAGGCAATTGCCCAGGCCGTGCCGCCGGAACGTGCAGTCGGCCGGCATCGCCGAGTGGCGCGCGTGCTCGAGGAGCTCTATGCAGATCGAGCGTCCGAACTTTCAGCCACGCTCGCTCGGCACTACGAGCTTGCTGAAGACGGCGCGAATGCCGCTCGTTGCTACCTCACGGCGGTCCGACGATCGATCGGGCTCGGCGCCCTGGACGAGGCAGGTTCGCTGAGCGATAGGGCGCTGGCGCTTACGAACGACGCGCGCATGCGCGTCGACGTTCTTCTCGAAATCGAAACGATCGAGCGCTGCCGCGGAAATCGCGTCGCACAGGAAGCCGCATTAAAGAGCCTGGAGCAGCTCGCTGCAAGCCTCGCCGATGCGGGATTGCAGAGCCTCATCCTCTTGCGCCGAATCGATTTGGCGGTGATCGTCGGTGACGCCGTGGCGCTCGAGACCGCGATCCGCGAGCTGCGAACGCATTCGCCCCGGGACGACGTTGACTGGAGATTGCACATCGCTGAGTCGAAGCTAGCCTTTCTCCTGGGGCGGCTCGCCGAATCGTACGCATCGGCGCAAGCGGCACTCGTCTGCAGCCGAGCGGCACACATCGAAGCGGGGATAGCGCAGGCATTGTGCTGCCTGGCGAACGTGGAGGCTCACCGCGGGAACCTATCCGAAGCGGAAGCGTTGTTCGTCGAAGCTGGGCTGGCGGGCGCGCACGCCACCGATCCGATGGTAGAAAATCTCTCGTTGTCGAGTGCCTTTTCGATCGCGTACAATCGCCGTGACATCGAGCGCTGCCTGGATCTGGGCCAGCGCTGGCTGGACCGCGCCGTGGCGCTGGGCGATCGGCCCGCCGAGGCTCGGGCACGCGGGCGTGTGGCGCTTGCGCTCACCGCGGCGGGGACGCGCTACGCAGAAGCGCGCGAACACTTCGCAAGTGCCGTGCGCTTCTGTACCGAGGTCGGAAACGAGAGCGGAACCGCCGGAGAGCTCTTGAATCAGGCGGTTCTAGAAACGCGCTTGGGCGCTTTCGATAAAGCCGTAGCGGCGACCGAGAAGGCCGTCGCGCTCTTCGAAAGGCTGCGTGACGATCGCGGTCGCGTAATCGGTCTCGCGAACCTTGGATTCCTACGGGCTTGTGCGGCGAACCTCGAGGGCGCGCAGGCGGCCGCTCGCGAAGCCCGTCAACTGGCGCGTCGGTTAGGGTTCGGTTTAATCGAGGCGTCCGCGCTCGAGAATCTCGCTTTTGCCGAAGCCGCGGCAGGCAAGTTGACTACGGCAATCGCGCATGCCGAGGCGGCGCTCGTCCTTCGCGGTCGTTCGCAATCGCAGGTTTGGGCGAGCAAAACGCTCGCCGACCTTGCCGTGTGGCATGCTGCGAGGGCCAACCTGCCCGCCGCGCGCGATCACGTGGATCGTCTGCTCGCCGACGAAAAAGCGATTTCAACCAGCACGGAGTGGCCGGAGTACTGCTATTGGGCGGCCGCTCAGGTTTTTCGGTTGGAAGGAAATACGCACGGAGCCTCGCGCGCGCTTGAGCGGGCTCATCAGATGATGCAGGCGGCAGCAGACGGCCTAGATCCGGCCGATCGAGAAAGCTTCGTGGCCATCCCTTGGCACGTCGACATCGCGGCCGCCGCCCGGCAAGGAGTCTGGCCCGACCCGCCCCGCTAGGGTCCGCTGAACGCTTTAGATCGCGCGCCGTGCTAGATTGCGGCATGGGCACTTCGCGGGAAGAGCACGTCTTCGTGCTTCGCGTTTGGAAAGAGGCGACGACGTCGAGGGTCGGATGGCGCGCTACGATCGTCCACCTCGCGTCGGGTTGCAGCGTGGCGGCAACAGAGCTGCGTGACATCAACGACTTCATTCGATTGCGTATCGCTCATGCAGACGGGCTCCCACCGGACGGTTAGAACGTTTTCGAACGCCCTGGGCGCTAGAGTTAGAGCCCAGGAGGTACTTATGCGTAAACTTATGATGATAACTTTCGGTTTGGCGTTGACCGCGTGCAGCGGCAATGGCCTCTCTCCGTCAACGGCGACGTCGTTCTTGCCGCCAGCGTTGCTTCCAGCGCCCACGGCCCTAAATCTCTACGTCGTAAACTACGGCGGCAACAACGTGACGGTCTACGCTCCAGGCACCAAGAACGTGCTGCGGACGGTTTCCCAGGGCTTGAACCTGCCGGTTGCGCTGGCGTTTGACGGCTCCCGCAACCTCTACGTCGCGAACTACAACGGTAACACGGTGACGGTGTACGCTCCGGGCAGCACGAAGGTGCACCGGACGATCTCCCAAGGCTTGAACAAGCCGTATGCGCTGGCGTTTGACGCCGATGGCAATCTCTATGCCGCGAACCTCGTCGGGAATACCGTGACGGTGTACGCCCCCGACAGCGCAAAGGTTCAGCGGACGATCTCACATGGCGTGAGCGAGCCCGAGGCGCTTGCATTTGACGGCCACGGCAATCTGTACGTCGCGAACGACGCCGCTAACACCGTCACGGTCTACGCCCCGGGCAGCACGAAGGTGTCGCGAACGATCTCCCAGGGTGTGTCCGAGCCGGGTGAGATGGTGTTTGACGGCGCCGGCGATCTCTATGTCCCAAACTTCAACGGCTCCACGACTGGTAACGTCACCGTCTACGCCCCCGGGAGGGGGTCGGTTCTGCGGACGATTTCGCAGGGCGCGTACTATCCATATGCGCTCACCTTCGACCGCCGGGGCAATCTCTATGTCGGAAACTCCGGCAGTACGACCGTCACCGTCTACGCGCCGGGCACCACATCTGTGCTGCGAACGATCTCTCGGGGCGTGAACGAGCCGGAGGCTCTCGCGTTTGACGGCTCAGGCAATTTCTACATCGCAAACCTGGGCGCTAATACCGTGACGGTCTATGCGCGAGGTCATAAAGAAGAGCGGACGATTTCCCAGGGTCTCAACAAACCGGAGGCGCTTGCGTTCGGTCCGTGAGTACAACACACACTCGCCCATACTTAAAGAGGAGTCTACCCATGCGACGTTTTCTTTTTCTGCCTACGGTCATTGGGATGATTTTGCTCGGCGCGTGCAGCGCAGGCAGTGGCACCACGCCGGTCTCAAGCCTGCCCAGCACCGGCGATGGGGGGCTCCAGCCGCCTGGCGCAACTGCCGACGGCGCAGAGTTCCTGCCGTTTGCAGTGGGCGCGGCACGGCTAAAATATAAGATCTACGTCGCGAGCTATGGCAACAGCAGCGTGACAACCTACAAGGCGAACGGAACGGAAACTATCCCGACGATCACCGCCGGGCTTAGCTTGCCCATAGGCGTAGCGGTCGACGCGAACGGAAAGATCTACGTTGCCAACTTTAGCCCCGACACCGTCACGACCTACAAGGCCGATGGAACGCAAACCACCCCGACGATTACTGGGCTTCACTTTCCCCAAGGCGTGGCGGTCGACGCGAACGGAAAGATCTATGTCGCGAACGCCGGCAACAGCACCGTGACGACCTACAAGGCCGATGGAACGCGGACCACCCCGACAATCAGCGCGGGGCTAAATTCGCCTTACGGCGTGGCGGTCGACGCGAACGGAAAGATCTACGTTGCGAACAATGGCAACGGCACCGTGACAACCTACAAGGCGAACGGAACGCGCACAACTCCGACGATCACCGCGGGGCTCAGCAAGCCCGTAGGCGTGGCTGTCGACGCACACGGAAAGATCTACGTTACGAACTATGTCAGCAGCACGGTTACGACCTACAAGGCGAATGGAACGCAAACCACCCCAACGATCACCGCTGGGCTCTACGGACCCGAATACCTTGCGGTCGACGCGCGCGGAAAAATCTTCGTCGCGAACTATCTAAGTGGCACCGTGACAACCTACAACGCGAACGGGACGCAGACCACCCCGACGATCACCGCTGGGCTCGACGGGCCCGGCGGTATCGCGCTCCACTAAACAGGCCGTTGAAACGCGTGCTGCGCGGTAACACGCGCGGATTTTGCGCCTCGGTCGGCGTGATAGCCGTGCTTGCTCTCATCGTGTACTGCAGTCCGGTGCGAGCGGCCGGCGCCACGCTCAGCGGCAAGATGACCGCTTTCAACTACCTCATCGGCGGGTCGTGGGGCTGCGCGATCAAAATGCCGGCCATCGATGGGCGACCCGCGCAGACAAACCACGCGACGGTCGCCTTCGACGTTTTGCTCGGCAACGTTTTCCACGCTCACCAATATGCGGCGTACTCCTCCGCCGACAGCTACTACGGCTACAGTTTTAAGTCGAACCTTTACTGGATCACCACCGCGGACAGCACCGGCGCTTACCGCTACACCACGTCCTCGGACGGAGAAACGTACACGCGAATCTCTTCGTCGAACCCTTTTAGCCTCGACGTTAGAACCACGTATGCGAAAGTGAACTCGAACACGATCGCCGTGCACGAAGTTTTGTCCCACGGCGGACGTCAGGAAATCGTCGACACCGTTTGCACGCGGTAGCCACGCTACACGTCTGATACCGACGCGCCAGACTTTAGCGAATCGATTCCGCCGGCGGTACCGTAGGTATTGGTCGCATCAAAGACGGCTGCGGCGCCGGCGCGTGGGGCGCCACGGCGTTGCCGCCGGCCGTTAAAGCCGTGGACAGAGCCATCAACGCGACAACCAAGACGAGCGGGATCAGCGGCAGGCACGCCGTCACGAATCTAACGCTTGCGGCCGCGCGACTCGACGGGGAAGGCACGGACATTTTCCATGCCATCCAAGAACCGGCGATCGAGACGGCGCACACGAAGGGGAACGAGACGACGCCAAAAACAATCGCCCATACGAGAGGATTCGCGTCCGACCCCGGCGCGTCGAACGCCATCGGCGCCCCGACGAGGGCTATCAATAGACCAGGCACCAGCAGAATACCCCAGACGACCGTCACGATGATCGCCAGGATCGGCCGCTGCGTGGGAGCGGTCGTCACGACTCGTACTCTCGCGGGAGATCGTTTGGGACGCGAGCCACGATCTCGTAGTTGACGCCTTGAGCGCTACGCGCTCTCCAAGTGCTCATCGTATAATTGTCCTCGCAAAACGTTGGGGCACGGTCAGACCGTTTAAGGGTGCCGCCACAATGCTGACGAAGGTCGCTATCGGAAATGCATGTAGCCACTCGTACAGATGAGTAAAAGTGACTTACTCGCGGCGGCGATCCTGCTATCGGTGCTCGGTTTGGCTGCGGCCCTCGGTCTCGGCTTCGTGCTCCACTCCTCCGCGCTGGTGGGTGAATCGCGGACGGATGCTGCCGCCTCCAAAGCTTGCGAGACCGACCCCACGCTTCAGCGAATCCTCAAACAACGTTCGCTCGGACCTTCCGAGCGAAGCAAAGCCTACGATCGCTGCCTCGTCGCCCACGGCGTCGACACCCGTTGGATTCCCAAGGCAACGGAGGTTACGCCGCTGCCTTAGCCGATCAGCGCTTTTTCGAGAGCCCCTCCCACCCAACGAGCCCCGCGATAACCAAGGCGATTCCGATGGCGCCGACCACGCCGGAGACCTGTCCGACGGTCTGCATCATGCCTGCAGGGTCGGTTGAGTTCGGCATCTGCTTCATCATACCCAAAAAAAACGTGGCAGAGAAGATCATGAAAACCACGCCGCCAATGATCATTCGCCAATTTTTGCGCCGCATAACATTTATTCTCCCTCGCTAATGGTGGCGCCGACAGGCTCGGAGAGCCCACCGATGGTCTTGGTCTGCGAACCGCCGGACGGGTAATTCCAGAACATGACGTTCGCCGCTCCGGGGTCCGCTCCGACAACCTTTGGACCATCAATCCAGAACTGATTAACGTTCGAACCACCGATGAGCGGAGTGGAGCCGACTTCCTTTCCCTTCAATCCACTTATGGCGAACCGATAGATCACGTCCGTGTTCCGATCCCCGACCGCCACGTGCGTGCCGTCCCACTGAACCCCGCCGGGGAATTCGATATGCTGGTTCAGCGAGATTTTCTTGAACGACGTGCCGCCTTTGGGAAGCTCGGCGAATGCGAACGCGCTGCCTGAGTTTTCACCGTCGACGAAAAGGTTGCCCGCCTTGTCGTAGCCGCAGAAAAGCATTTGCTGGATGAACGGCGCGGTGTAGTACGCCTTAGGACTGCCCTTGGCGTCCTTGTAGATCGCAACGTTGCCCTGGCCGCTGCCGGTAGTGAGGTAGTTTGAGACGGCGAGATTTCCGGTCGTGGGATCAACTGCGCAGTTTCCGGGGAAATAGCCCGGATCGCTCAAGGTCGCGATCGAGCTCGTGCCGCCGTGCGCGTATTTGAGGATATTCGACGCGTAATAGTTCGCAATGAAAACGTCCCCCGTTTTGTCGACGCACTCGCCTTCGGGCGCGTTGAAGCCCGTCAGCGTTCCTAGGAACGTCCCCTTCGGGTACGCGTACACATTCACGTCATATGTCCCCACGTCGGAGATGTACAGCAAGGTATCGCGCTTCGCCTCGGGCGCCATCCATGAACTGGTGTGGTCTGGGTGCACGGCCATCTGCACGCCCACACCCGGCCGGGCAACGCTCTGCGTCGCGCCCGATGGGTTGAACTGCGTCGGTGATCCGCCGCATCCCGCGAGTATCGCGATCGCGGCACAAGCGCCGAATGCATACTGGCCAAACTTCGAAATCGTCATAGCCTTGTTCGTCATGTGCTGAAATTTCCTTAATCAAAAGAGCGGCCGGATTGGCGACCGCGGGCTGTGTGATGGCATAACTTTAGCGGCCGAGGCGTTCGAAAGCGTTCCAACCGTCCTCTGCCGCCGATCGGCAGAGCCCACGCCTGTCTCCCGACGCGTCTCCGTCGCGGCAGCCGCTCAGCGACAGACGGGTACGCTTAGGACCGTTAGAACGTTTTCGAACGCCTCGGCCGCTACAGTTACATCGTTCACAACCCACGGTGGCCAATACAGCCGCTGTCTCGTTAAGGAGAAACTCCTATGCGTATCCTCATGATAACCGCTTTCGGTTTGGCCTTGACGGCGTGCGGCGTTGGCAACGGCGTCTCTCCGTCAGCGCCGATGGGCGCCGCGCGGCAGATCGATATGTCGCGGCCTACTGCCGCAAACTCGGGGGTGTCTCGCGCAATCGCGGACCTCAATCTCTACGTCGCAGACTACGACGGTAACGCCGTGACGGTCTACGGCCGGGGCAGCAAGAGGCTGCAGCGGACGATCTCCCAGGACGTAAACGTGCCGATCGCGCTCTCGTTCGACGCTGCCGGCAATCTCTACGTCGCAAACTATAACAGTAACTCCGTGACGGTGTACGCTCCGGGCGGCGAGAAAGTGCTACGGACGATATCCCAGGGCCTGAACGGGCCGTATGCCCTCGCCTTCGACGGCGACGGCAAGCTCTACGCAGCAAACCTCGGTCCCAACACCGTGACGGTCTACGGCCGGGGCAGCACAAAGCTGCTGCGGACGATCTCCCAGGGACTAAGCGAGCCAGAGAAGCTCGCGTTTGACGGTAGCGGGAATCTCTATGTCGCAAACACCGGCGGTAACGCCGTGACGGTCTACGCTCCGGGCAGCACAAAGTTGCTGCGGACCATCTCCGAGGGCGTAACCGAGCCGAAGGCGCTCGCGTTTAACCGCGCCGGCGATCTCTTTGTTGCAAACTACAACGGCTCCGCTACTGGGAACGTCACGGTCTACGCCCCGGGCAGCAAGACGGTGCTCCGGACGATCTCCCAGGGCGTGATCGAGCCAACGTCGCTAGCGTTTGACCGTACGGAAAATCTCTATGTCGCGAATCTCGCCGGTTCCGCCACGGGCGACGTCACAGTCTACGCCGCGGGCAGCAAGACGGTGCTCCGGACGATCTCCGAGGGTGTGAGCGAGCCGGAGGCGCTGACGTTCGATCGCAGCGGCGATCTCTACGTCGCAGACTACAACGCCGCCCCCACCGGCCACGTAACGGTCTACGCCTCGGGCAAAACAACAGTGCTGCGGACGATCTCCCAGGTCGTGACCAACCCGTCGGCGCTGGCATTTGGGCCGTAAGCTACTTCTTGAGCTGCTTCCGCAGGAAATCGCGTAGGTTGAACGTCGGATCGTAGATGAAATTGTAGATGACGTACCCCCCCGCGACGTTCTTGCGGAGGACCGCGATCAGATTAGTCTCGGCGTTGGGACTCCCGGAAAGATTGAGCGTAACGGGAACCTGCACGTCGGCGCCTTTGTCGATCGGCGTTCCAAGGGCATAGGATTTGGCGTCCCATTGGGCATTGACGAACGGGTCGAAGTCCATGATTGGTTCCTGCTGATTGGCTTTGCTATGCAAAACCGCCTCAAGCATGGCGTAAAGGCCCGGGTCGAACAGGGCCTTAACCTGGCCAAAGTGCCCCGTCCACTCGTGGTTCGGTTGGAGATGATACCAGCTGTAGAATTTGTTGAGGGTGGCGGTCGCACCCGAGACGTCGGATCGCGCCGCCATCGGCGGGCCGGCAAGCAGAGCGGTAGAAACCCGTTTGTAGACTATTCTCGATCGCGGAAGATCGAGTTCATTGAGAACGAGCGTCTGGGGATCGTACCAGAGGGTTGCGATCGCGTCTTCAATCGTCACAGCGATGCTCGCATCGGTCGTGGCTATTCCGGCTGGGCGCTCGGCGGCACTACCTGATGCGGTCATTGGCTGCGCCTTGTCGGCACCCACGACGACTAGCGACAAAGTCGACGTCTGCGCTTCGCGCAGGATCGCTGGAAGGGCGAAAAACGATGCGACAAAGTAGTCGAAAACAACGAACGGGGCGCCCGGAAGAGCGGAAATCTTCGTCGTCGCCGTTGCCTGCCGAAGGGTTGCGGTAGTTCCGTCAATCGTCAGCGCGACAAGCGGCTTGCCATCAAAATCGTCTTCGTACGAGCGCATCGCGAACGTTGCGGGATCGAGCCTGCGCCGCGACGACTCGGTTTCTTCCATCGGCGAGGCGTGCTCTTCCACGACGAGGTCGCCGTGTGACCTGGTCACACGTATGACGCTCGTAGCCTCGGACTTGCCGCCGTCGATGATGACGTACCTGTAGATTCCGTCGGGGAGCGGCGAGGCCGCCGGTTGAGCCGCTCCGGCCGCGAGCAGTGACGCCATCAATAAGAATGCGATAATCGCCGACCAGCCTTTCTTCGGGGATGCGAACTAGTGTGCGACCATGTAGGTCTGGATATGCCAAGTTCCGGCGAGGAAGGTGCAGCCCATGGCGAAGGCGGCCCAGGCTGCGAGCAACCATAGATCCTTCAGTCCCTTCGTCATGCAGTTAGTCTAGCGGCCGAGGCGTACGAAAACGTCCGGCGGTCTCAGGGCCGGCCGGAGGCCTTGGCTCACATAGGTGGGCCTATCAGGATCCACGTCTTACCTTTGAAGCTTCGGATCATGACGACTTCCGCGGTTGCGCCCTGCCCGACGAGAAACGCGTCTTCGGACTGTTGCATTCCCGGCTGCTGCATCTCGCTTACGCCCTTGAGATGCGCTCGATACCACGCTTTGACGGTAGCGAAACTGTCCGAAGTGGAGTAAGCCCTGACTTGGGAAGGCGGTGTCTTTAGGGCGACGCCGTTCGGGACGCTACCTCGGACGGCTCCTGGGTAAATCGGGGGAGCGGCGGAACCCCCCGCAGCGGCGGGCAGAGTGGCCGTGGCGAGGAACGCGAGCAACAATGTGGTGAGAAGCGTACGCATAAATATCCCCTTTCGTATTGATACTAGCGAACGAAGCGTACGAAAACGTACCCGAGGCGCCGCGGGGGGCCGGTGTTGCCCTCGTCGGGGTCACCCTCGCCGGTTTTGGGTACTCACTAGATCGTTATGAAGGCTACAGTCTATCACGGTGCACGTGACGTTCGCATCGAAAATGTTCCCGATCCGAGCGTCAGCAACCCGCAGGATGCGATCGTCCGGGTCACACGTGCCGCAATTTGCGGATCCGATCTGTGGTTCTATCGTGGCGTCACGGAGCTGACGCCGGGAGATCGCACCGGTCACGAATTCGTCGGCATCGTGCAAGAGGTCGGCAGCGACGTGCGCAGCGTTCGCGCCGGCGACGCGGTGATCGCACCGTTTGCCTGGAGCGATGGGACCTGCGAATTCTGTCGCGAAGGCCTGCAGACCTCGTGCGTGCACGGCGATTTCTTCGGAACCGAAGGACACGGCGGGCAAGCCGAGTTCGTTTTGGTTCCGTATGCGGATGGCACGCTCGTTAAAATGCCGGAAGCCATCGCCGATGACGCTCGCAAGCGCGACACTAGCTTAACGCTGTGCGACGTCATGGCAACCGGACATCACGGCGTGGTTCGTGCGCAAACGACGCCGGGCTCGACGGTCGTCGTCGTTGGCGATGGCGCCGTAGGGCTGTGCGCCGTTCTCTCGGCAGCGCGAGTGCTGCATGCCGAACGGGTCATCGCGGTCGGGCACAACCCCAAACGATTGGAGATCGCCAAGCGCTTCGGCGCGACACACACGTTCGACTCGCACGACGAGAACGTGCGAGAGGAGATTCGCGAGCTGACCTCCGGCGGCGCTTCGCACGTCGTGGAAGCGGTCGGAAAACAGGAGAGCTTGGACCTCGCCGTGGGCGTGGCGCGCCCCGGCGGCGCGGTCAGCTTCGTCGGCGTTCCGCACCACGTCAAGACGGCGCCATTGAGCGATATCTTTCACAACAATCTTTCGCTGTGCGGCGGGGTCGCGCCGGCGCGCGCCTATCTCCCTCAGCTGATCGCGAGTCTCGAAGCCGGACAAATCGACCCCTCGCCGGTGCTCGACCTTACGCTTGCACTCGACGGCGTTGCGGAGGGATACGCGGCGATGGACGAACGCCGGGCCGTCAAAGTGCTGCTCACCGTTTCCTAAACGACGTCACGCATCACTTCGTCTTTGATGAAGGTGGAGTAATGGGGAGGCACGAGCTCCGCGGCAGCATAACTGAGACGCGCATATGAGACTACGCCCTACCCTGTTCCTCGGCGCATTGGCCTGCCTGCTTAGCGTGCGCGTTGCGGCCGCTACCCTAGAAACCTGGACCGTCGATCCGGTGCACTCGACCGCTCAGTTTACGGCACGTCATTTCGGCATCGTGCCGGTGATCGGAACGATTCCGATCCTCAGCGCAACGGTGCAGCTCCATCCCGGTTCGCAAATCCCCGTTGCGGTGTCGGCGCAACTCGACGCAACGAAACTCGACACGCATAACGACAGGCGCGACAACGATCTGAGATCGCCGCATTACTTCGATACGGCAACGGCCCCGACGATCAAATTCATCAGTACGAAAGTCGACGGCACAGATCCGAATCACTTTACGATAACCGGAAATCTCACGATGCACGGACAAACGCATCCGATCGTCTTGAACGCGGGGGTCGTTGGTTCAGGAAAGTCACCGCGCGGCCAATCGATCATCGCCTACGCCGCCAGTGCGACCGTCGACCGAACGGAGTGGGGCATGACCTACGGCCCTATGATTGTCGGAAACAACGTCGACCTGTCGATCAACGCCGAAGCCGACGGTCCGTAGCTCAGATTTCGGCTCACGAGCGGGGATAGGGTAGGGCTTAGCCGAGAACTCCGAGTTTTTCACCAGGGACAGAGCCGGGAGAGGCGTATCATCGCTTTGGCGGCGATTCTGCAATCCCGGCTTAGGCCTGGATGGCGCTACCGTTCACCTCGGAGGCTGCGTCGCAGGCGCATACTCGATCCCCAAGCACCGAAAACCACTCTGGAGAAGAGAGACAAATGAAGGTTTCACATCTTGGCCGCTATGCAGTAGGCATGAGCGCGGCTATTCTCATACTCGCCGGCTGCGGCGGATCGCAGGCGCAGGTCGGCGCGCCCGCGACGATGCAGCAGAGCGCTGCGACGGGCGGCTATCCGAATCGCACCAGCTCGAGGAGGGCACACGGCGCCACAAGCGGCAGCGCCTTCACAGTGAGCGGCCGGTTCATCCTCCTCAACGGCACAAAGTTTTACGTCAAGGGGATGGTCTATTCGCCGACGCCCATCGGCAACGGCGTTTCGGACCCCCCTTCTCTCAACGACCCGCTTCGCGACGGCAACTCGGTCATCTGGCAGCGGGACCTTCCGCTGATGCGCGCGATGGGCGTGAACGTGATCCACATCTATAACGTCGTGCCGCCGCCGTACGACAAGGATACGGGACCCATTTCCAAATGGCTCGATGCCGCGTGGAATGGCGGGACGAATCCGATCTATGTGCTCCTTACCGTCTACTTCGACGGTAGCGCGCTGAACAACGATAATTCCGCGCGAGACCTTGCCGAACAATACTACGAGCTCGACAAGAAATACGGCGCAAAACCCGCGGTCATGGGCGTCGTCATTAGTAACGAGATCATCAAACCGGACTGGTGGGACAGCGCCAAATGGTGGGGCAACTTCAACCGCATCACCACGAGAGCCAGGGCCGGCTTCGCCGCCGCAGGAAATCCAAACAAGATCGTGACGACCTCGAACGACGACGCGATTATCCAGGAGGGCGGTAAAGATCGCCTCGCCGACATCTACTACGGCGAGCGGCACGGTGCGAAGGTTGACGTCTGGGGGGACAATCCCTATCGCGGCCGCACCTTCACGGGGTTGTTCGACCAGATCCGGTTGGATACGACGAAGCCCGTTTTTCTGACCGAATACGGCGCCCCCGCGTCCTATCACCCCGCCTGGGCAAACACCTACTTCTACCCGGACGATAAGCACGGCGTCGGTCACTGTATTCCGTCGAGGCCCAGCGGTCCGCTCAACCGCGACGCCGCGGAACTGCCAAAGTCAGGCAATCCCGGCATGGATGGTGTCATCGACCTCGTTACGAACAACGCCAAGCTCCTCTACGACGGTTACGGCGGTGACGGCGTCGTATCGGGCGGATTCTACTTCGAGTGGACCGACGAGTGGTGGAAAGCCGATGCGAATGTCCCGGAGTTCAGAAGTAAGCATGTGGGAGACGCCAAGTTCGCCGGCCATTTCCCCGGGTGCGCCTACGACCATGCCTGGTTCGGCCTGAACGCAATCTCGTTAACGCCACGCAAGAAGTACTTCGACACCCTCACTCCTCGCCCAACAATCGACGCGCTCAAAGCCGAGTGGGCAAAGGAGCAGTAGCCGCCGCGCCGACGTAGGTCGGGCAACTCGAACGGGGATCGACCCGAGCCGGTCCCCGCTTCACACGCGCGCTAGGCGGGGATAAGCGTGTGCATGAACGCGTCCGAAATCTTCCCGGGCAAGCCCTTCGGTCTCGGGGGCGTGCCATTCGGCAACGAGTTCGCGTACGTCACCGATGAGGTCGCGTACGCTACAATCGAAGCCGCATGGAACGCCGGAGTGCGCTACTACGACACTTCGCCGTGGTATGGTCTGGGGCTCGCAGAGCGGCGTCTGGGCGCCTTTTTACACAAACAAACGCGCGGCGAATACGTCCTATCCTCGAAGGTCGGTAAATTACTTACGGCGTCGCGCGAAAACAATGCGAATGAGTATTTTCCGTTCACCCCTTCGCCGAACAATCTCCATTACGATTACACCGCCGACGGCGTCAAGCGCTCGATCGAAGACAGCCTGCAGCGGTTAGGCGTCGACGCGCTCGATGTCGTCTTCGTACACGACCTCTCACCGGATAATCCGTGGTTGCCGGGGCCGTGGGAAGAACAATTTGAGGTCGCACGCCGCGGCGCGTTCCCGGCCCTGACTAGGATGCGCGACGAAGGCCTGATCAAAGGCTGGGGGCTCGGTGTCAACTCGCCCGAACCGATTCTGAAACTGATGGACGTCGCCGACGCGAACGTCTGCCTCCTGGCGCGTCAATATTCGTTGATCGATCATGAGAATGCACTCCACCAGGTCTTTCCAAAGGCCCGCGAGCGCGGAATGTCTTTCGTCGTCGGTTCGTCGCTCAACGCAGGCTTCATCAGCGGCAGCGCGCGCTTCAATTATGGCAGGGACAGTTATAAGATTCCGGCTGCGGCGATCGAGAAGCGCGCTCGGCTGCGCGCGGTTGCGGCGCGGTACGGTGTCGACCTTCGCACGGCCGCGCTGCAGTTTTCGATTGCGCCGGATGTCGCGGTCGCACTGGTTGTCGGTTGTTCGGATCTGCAGCAGGTGCTCGCGGACTACACGTCGCTCAAGACGAGAATTCCGCACGCGTTCTGGTCGGATCTTCGATCTGAACACTTGATCGAAGACGACGCCGCCATACCGTCAGAAAACTAATGGGCGCGACGATGGAACTGAGCGCCGCTGGTCGAAACTAAGCTGCTCCGTCGATCCGTTGCTGCTTAGGTGGAGGAGTACGTAGATGAGGGTTTCAGTTTTCACGCCCTTTGCAGCCGGCATCTGCGCGGGGACGGCCATGCTCGGGGGCTGCTCGCTTGGCTCGCAAGGTTCCCTGCCCTATATGCAAAGCGGCAACGCATTGCGTGCGCTCAGCGCAACGGGCGCCGGCAAGATCACTCACATCGTCTACATCGTTCAAGAGAACCGCAGCTTCAACAACCTGTTCTACGGCTATCCCGGCGCGTACACCGTCACCGAGGGTAAAAACTCTGCAGGCCAAACGATCAAACTAAAGCCGTCGAAGCTCGGCGCGTACTACGATATCGATCACTCCGTGGCGGCGATGATCGAGGCGTGCAACGGTACGGGCAAGCTCCCGGGCACGAATTGCCGGATGAACGGATTCGACCAAGAATGGTCCGACGGCAATTTCAACAACTCGCAGTACGTTTACGTGCCGCACGATCAGTCGAAGCCGTACTTCGACATGGCGCACGAAGGCGCGCTCGCCGACAGAATGTTCCAATCGCAGCTCGATGAAAGCTTCGTCGCGCATCAGTACGTCATCGCCGCGCAGGCCGCTTGGAGCGCCGATTTGCCCGACGGCTACTGGGGCTGCCAGAATCACGAAGCCTCTCGAGTTCCAACGATCACCTCACAGCGCGTCGTCACTGGGTATCAGAAGGCGTGCTTCGATTATCAAACCCTAGGCGACGAGCTTGATAAGGCGAAACTCTCGTGGCGCTTCTATGCGAGCCAGTATGGTAGCGGCTCGAGCGGCGACGGTGGAACCTGGTCAAGTTATCAGGCCATCAAACACATCTACAATGGGCCCGACTGGACGAAAGACGTCATCTCCCCGAATTGGAAGTTCATAACCGACGTGCGACACGGCAAACTCGCAAACTTTACGTGGATCACGCCCGTGTGCGACGACTCGGACCATACCAACTGTCCGGATGACTACGGACCGTCGTGGGTCTCTGCGCTCGTGAATACCGTCGGCGAAAGCAAGTTCTGGAACTCGACGGCGATCTTCATCCAGTGGGACGATTGGGGTGGGCTCTACGACCCGGTGGCACCGGAGTATAAGGATCGTGACAGCTTAGGCTTCCGCGTTCCGCTGATCATGCTATCGCCGTACGTCATCCACGATCACGTCTCGCACGTTCACTACGAGACGGCGAGCGTGCTGCGCTTCGCCGAAGATCTGTATGGTCTCGCTCAGATGGCGCCCGCGGACAAACGCGCGACTTCACCGGCGGCCGACTGCTTCGACTTCTCGCAGACGCCGGCCAAGTTCGTTCGGATCAGAGCGCCATTGCCGCCGAAATTTTTCATGCACCAGTTTTCCGACGATTATCTTGTTCCCGATAGCGAATGACCAAGGCGTCATCGAACGCGGTCCGTCCTTAGGCCATCGCACCCAACATCGCGAGGAGCTCGACTAAACGCGGCTCGCCCAGCGTGGCGACGGTTTCGCGTTGCGCCTTGCGCCAGAGCGAGCGCCCGCGCACGAGGGCACGACTCCCTTTTGCAGAGATGCGAATCTCCCGCCGGCGAGCGTCGCGCGCGCCCGCGCGCATCGTGATGTATCCTGCGGTGGCGAGCGGCCGCAGGTTGCGCGTCGCCGTCGAGATATCCATGTCGAGCTGGCCCGCGAGTTCCGCGACCCCCCAACTGGGCTTGGCCGCCAGCGCGGTTAACATCGAAAACTGAGGGCTCGAAAGGCCCGAGGGAGCCAGCGCTTCGTCGTAGCGCCGAGTTACCCGCCGAGTCGCAGCGCGCAGGCCCAGGCAGGCGCAATTTCGCGGATCTTCCAGCATTGGTTGATTATACAACTATCTGGCAGAGAGCTGCAACGCCTTGACAGTTTCCGATTATTTGTATATACAATTACAGCATGCCGGTACAAGCAACGTTTGGAATCAACCTCTTCATGGGCTCCGTCGTCTGGGGCGTGGTCGTCGCGCTGTACCTCTGGCCGGCGCTGCGGCGTCTGCCGCGCGCCGATGCCCTGCGGCCGCTGCTCGTCCTCCACAGTTTCCGCTTCATCGGCTTGGCGTTCGTCGTGCCCGGCGTCGTCTCGCCGTACTTGCCCGCCACGTTTGCTCGGCCTGCCGCCTACGGCGATCTGATCGCGGCGGTCCTCGCCCTGCTCGCGCTCGCCGCCCTGCGGACCAGGTTCGGCGGCGTCATGGTGTGGGCGTTCACCCTATGGGGAAGCGCCGACCTCATCAACGCATTCTACCAAGGTAACCAGAGCGGTCTTCAGGCCGGGCAGCTAGGCAGTGCCTACTTCATCGTGACGTTCCTCGTGCCGCTGCTCCTGATCACGCACGGTCTCGTCTTGCGCCTTCTGCTGCGCAGTGGTGACGCGATCGGCGCGCGAGAGAGCCGGCTTGCAGCCTAACGGATCCGACCAAAAAACGGGGGGAACACCGTCTGCCCGAGTTTGGTTCGCAGGCGGCGAGCGCGTAGGCTATGACCCCGTAGCTCGCACGATCGTCGCTGGGCGGGGCGCAGCGCTCAAGGTTTTCTAGCGGCGTGAGGGAGATCTCGCTAGCGCCACGACCTTCCTGCCGGGATATCCCGATGGCTCGTTTGGATGGGCGAAGGTTCTACCAAATTTACCGAATGCGGCTGTGATGTCGAAGCTCTTCATCGAGTGTGTCGGCATGGGAGATAGCGACAAGCCCAAGGACTATGCGTATTCGACCGCCGAGCGCACCGATCTCGTCGAAGCGATCTGGCGCGAACTCTCCGTCCAGTCGACGACGCTCGTCGCCTTCGACTTCTCCTCGCTTGTCGTGTTGGAGCATCTGCGTCGCAGACTTGAACGGTCCGACCGGGGCGTACCTGTGGGTGGCCCGGATATACGCGGCGTTTTCATCTTCAATGGCGGGCTCTTCACCGATGGCCACTCCCACCCGTGGTACACAACGCCGATTTTACGCCGTCTCCCGAAGCCGGCGCGCCGGCGCCTAGGAAGTTCCTTCACCCTCTTCAAGTTGATGATGCGAGTGATGTGGTCCAAAGGCTATCACCCGACGGATGCCGAGATCCGCGAGCTGTATAACGCCATGGAGCGCCACGACGGCCTGTTCTGCCTCGCGGCGGCGGCGGGCTTCGCGGCCGATCACAAAGCGCAAGGCGACCGACTCGACTTTGGCCGCATCTTCAAGGCTTATCGAGATCAATTCTCGTTCCTCGTGGGCGGCAGCGACGAAGATCCCTTTGAACACCGGCAGGTCGACTTCGCGCAAGAACGGCTGGGAAAGCTTCGCCTGCGGATCGAGCGTTTGCCCGGCGGTCACCTTACGACGAATGAGGAGCCGGAAGCTTTGGCTGCATTGATCGCAACGTTCGAGAACGAGCTTTTAAAAAAGAAAGGGAGAGCGCTCGATGCGCTCTCCTCTCCTTCGGTTTCGTGTATCCGCGAAACTAATACGCGGTGATGCCGTTTGGAGTTCCCCATCCGGCCGGGCCGCTGTACTTTTTGTAGCCGCCATTGCTCTGTAATAGGCCGGCCTCGCAGAGATAGTTGCCGCAGCTGCCATCGCTGCCGGAAGTGATTTGGTGCAGCTCCCTCTTGTGTTTTTTCCAGTTTAGGTCCCAGAACGTTTTGCCGCCGGTTAAGCTCCCCGGATTGTCGACTAGCCCGACGATACCAGCCGTGAGCGGCGCTGCGACACTCGTCCCGCAGACGTCGGTCCAGCCGCCGTAGGAGCCGATGTACTCGGCGACGCCGGGGGAACAGCCGGCTTCGGCGGAGATGTCCGAGATCGTCCGGCCGCTGCAGTCCGGATCGTGCTGCCATGACGGCTTGGGAGTGGTGGTCGCGCAGCCCGCTCCCGCGCCGTCCCAGACAGTTTCGCTGTAGGTCGAACCGGACTGTTGCAACTGCGTGCCGCCTACCGCGAGCACGTTTGCAAGCGCGGCCGGCCACTCGATTTCTGGATATCCGGAGTCGCCGGATGAGGCCAAATAGGCGACCCCCGGCGTATTGAAGTAGTTCGGGAAGTTCGAGTCACCGCAGTTCTCACCGTAGTTGAAGCTGCTGCATCCCCAGCTGTTGCTGAGGATCTTGGCGCCGAGCGTCACGGCGGTCGCTTCGGCCTTCTCCAAGCCGCAGACGACGCCGCCGCAGTTGCCACCTTCGATCAGGTAGATCGTACATTTGGGACAGCTGACGGAGACCATTTCGATATCGAGGTCGGTCTCGACACACCAGCCGAAGTCTTGGCAACTCTCAGGGTAGTTGGATTGTTGCCCCTCCTCATTGTATTTCGAGAACGTTGCCGTTCCCAATCCGAACTGAGTGCGGTAGGTCGCGAGATCCGAGGCGGCGCCAGACAAGTCGCCAAGTTCGATGAGCGCGACAATCGTTCCCGATCCTTTGCCCAAGGATGGCGAAAGCTTATAGCGAGTTTGCAAGTCGAGGGGGCGCCAGCCGCAGCCGCCGCCGGACGGCGAGCAGTTTGGCTTCACGCCCTTGGTCACAACCAATACGTGGCATTGCACGCCTCCGGTAAGTAATTTGCAGGCACGCCGGGCTTCATGCTTAGCTTGCCACTCGGGCACGAAGTGCGCGGAGGCGGAAGAACCGGCTTGCGAGGGGGCACCGGACGTTGGAGTGCTCGACGAACCACCCGCGTTACAGCCGGCGATCGCCAGCGCCACCACAAGCGAAAAAAGCTTCAAGGATCCTCTCACAAATGCTCCTTTACATAGTAGGTCTGGGAGCGGGCGTACTTATAAGGCAACGCAAGGGTTGCCTCCAATTCGGATCGGGAAACGTGTCGCGACCGGCACGGGGTCACTGCACGTGCGGCTTGGGGCGATATTCCAAGTCTTCGGGCTGGAAGCGGTGCTCGATCAACTCGCCGTCCTCTTTCTTGTAGCGAACGACGATCGTCCGCGTGTCCACCTCGATGACTTGCCCCTCGATCCCAAGGTTTATAATCAGCACGTGATCGTTGCGTCGTAGTTCCATACGCCTCCGTTCGGCCACCGTAACGCCACGCCTTGCCGTGGCGAGGTCACCTTTGCCTTCACCGATATCGAGGGCAGCACGGCACGATGGGAGCGCTACTCGAAGGCGGTTTGACCTAGAAGCGTTCCCAATTCGTAGAACTGTAATGTGAAAGTTTCCACATTTGTCCGGTATAGTTACCGCAGGTCGCCATGGTTAACCGGTTGTTTCTGCCGTCATTGATGACGTCGAGACACTTGCTGCTACCGGTGAACTCCGTACGCAGGCGCAGGTATCCAGCGGCTCCAATCGGTTCGATAGTCCATTTCTGCCCGGTATAGTCGCCGCAGACCGCCATAGTTAGGCGGTTGTTTGTGCCGTCATTGATGATATCGAGACACTTGTTTCGGCCGGTAAACTCTGTTCGCAGGCGCGAAACTCCCGCGCTTTTAATTGGTTCGATCGTCCACGCCTGTCCTGTATAGTCGCCACAGGCCGCCATGGTTAGCCGGTCGTTGCTGCCGTCGTTGACTATGTCTAAGCACTTAGCATAGCCGGTGAACTTGGTTCGTAGCCGATGGGTTCCGGGCGCAGCGTCAGCCTCGTTCTCACCGCTCGTTACAGCACTCTCGTTGGTTTGAACGGTAGGCTCCGCGAGGCGTTCTCCACTCGTCGCATAGCCGCGAAGGAATTGCATCCCCGGTTTCCAGGTCGTACCGTCTGCAAAGGTGACCCGCGTCACGCGAATGCTTTCATAAGCCATCCTGCGGACCACGTCGGGCGCCGGCAGCCACCCGAAGAAGCAGTGGTTGTCGATGTCTACCGGCGGCGTGAACGTGCCCTTATCTGACCAGCCGAACTGTTCCTCAACGCCTCCGTTGCGGTTTGTTACGACGAAGGCTAAATCCACGACCGCAACGTCCTTCGTCGTGACATTTCGGTACGAGACGCACTGTTGGGCGGTAAAGGGCTTGCGTCCGTTCGTAAGCGATGCAGCGTATACATAGATTGGATTGGAATCGTTATGTGCTATAGGCATCACCCTGACTCGTAGCGGCACGGGCGAGGGCGTTGGCCGCGGTGTCGGGGCCGGAGCCGGCGGGGGCACGATGGGCGCAGCGTTTGGGCGCGACCAATATGTGCCGTTGCTCCACCTGATCGTCCGCAAGTTATTCGAGATCGTTCCGGTAATCTGTCCGCCGTTAAGCAAACCCCAGTTCGTGCGCAGCGTCCCGGGGCCGACGAAACTCCCCGTGGCTGTAGTCCCCTGTTCGTTGGTCAGTGACACGGAAGTACCGCTTTGACTGATGTGACAGGGTGCGGCGGGGTTGCCGTTGGCATACCACCTACCGCTGATGTCGGGGAACGTGCCGGCGCAGACCTCCGTCCACACCCCAAAAGCGATCGCCAGACCTGCGCAGATGGCCACGATTCTCGCGATTTTCATTGCTCCCGAAACCTTCGCTAGCAGGCGGCCGTCCCCTCGGCATACACAATGCTCGACGACGCACGAAAGGAGCGTTCGGCCAAATGGCGATTGTGTCAACGTGATCGTTCATCTGGTCGACGGGACCTACGAGCTCTTCCGCCATTTCTATGGACTGCGTCGCGCCACCGATGGAAAGGAGCGACGATTCGGGGCGGTTGTCGGAGTGCTCAATACCGTGCTGCAAATGGTAGGCGAGGGTGCCACGCATTTAGGCGTCGCCACCGATCACGTTATCGAGTCCTTCCGCAACGGGCTTTGGAGCGGCTACAAAACGGGAGATGGAATCGATCCCGCGCTTCTCGCGCAGTTCGAGCCGCTCGAGGACGCGTTGCGAGCTATGGGGGTTCCGGTTTGGGCGATGATCGAGCTAGAGGCGGATGATGCGCTCTCCTCGGCTGCCGCAATCGCCTCGCAGGATTCTCGGGTAGAGAAAATCTGCATTTGGACTCCGGATAAGGATCTCTCGCAATGCGTGCGCGGGGATCGCATCGTGCAAGTCGACCGGAGGACCAAGGTCATCCGGAACGCTGACGGCGTGCGTGCTAAGTTTGGGGTAAGTCCCGAGCTGATACCCGACTATCTTGCGCTCGTTGGCGATACCGCCGATGGCTATCCCGGCATCGCGCGAATTGGGCCGAAGGGCGCGGCCGCTCTGCTCACACGCTACGGCGCGATCGAGCAATTCCCGCCGCAAGAACTGGGTGATCGGCAGCGCCTCGCGCTGCTATTCAAAGAACTCGCAACGCTTCGAACCGACGCGAAACTCTTTGCCGACGTCAACGAGCTGCAGTGGCACGGACCGACTGCCGAATTCCCCGCCATGTGCGAGCGACTCGACGCCCCCGATCTCCTTGCGCGCGCTACGAGAGCCGCGCGACCTCGCGCACGCTGATTTAGTCGGCGTCGATCATTCGAGCCCATCGCGAATGAGAGAGCGCCTTCTGGTCGGGTAGGACCTTGCACGAAAAGGGTTCGTCGGGATTGATGCTCGCAAACGGCTGCGGCTTGGTTTGAAAGAAGTTGTCCAGATCGTTCAGATGCGACGAGTCATCGGTAGCGCCGAGCGACCGAAGTCCCAACGTTTCCTCCGTAAACTTGAGCAGCGTCGCGAACTCGATTTCAGTGTGTGCGACGGTTTTGCGCTTCGCATAAGGAGAAATGACGAGGAGCGGTACGCGAAAGCCGGGACCTGCCGCATCGCGCACGACGTAGGGCTTCACATGGTCGTAAAAGCCGCCCCAATCGTCCCAGAACACGAAGACGACCGTTGAGTCCCAGTATTTGCTTCTTCCAATCGCGTTTACGATTTTCGCGACCCACGACGGTCCGCACCACCCAGACGGGACGCCGGGATGATCGGATGTCAGCACGCCCGGCAAGATCCACGTAACATTCGCAAGATCGCGTTTCGGGTTTACGATGTCGTCGAAGAACGCGTATTCCGGCATCCGGAAGTTCTTCGTGTCGACCTTAGTCGACCAGGCCCCTTCGTCGTCGTGGCATCTCGACATCACCGGCTCGCTCGGCCAGAGCCAGCTGTAGCGGATCGTCGCGTTTACGTCGAGGCCGTTGATGTCCTGGCACAGTGAGTGCGCGTACAAGCGCCACGTCAGTCCCTTTTCATCGACGCGGTCTGCCAGCGATGGATAGTGGACCTGCGGCATCGGGCCGCCCCGGCCAAAACACGGGAAGGGGCCCGACGCCTTCTCGCTCTCGGTGCCGGTATTCGGGTTAAGTACATACGTCTTCGTCCCGCTCGGACTGTCGCAGCCCCACGGTGTGAAGGCGCAATAGTCGTGGAAGCGATCGCAGTAACTCGGATCCCTATGATAATCCGGTGGATCGATGACGTTGTTGGACTGCGCCGAGAAAATGTATTGATGGGCGGTATACGATTCGCTGTTGTGCGCCATGAAAAAATGGTCACCGAGCGTGTACGTTTTCCCGATCTGCCAATAGGGCTTGGTGTCATCGTAGTCGACGTAGGAGTAGATCGTCTTGACCGATGCCGGTGGAGTATAATACGGGCTTGGCGTCGCGGCTTCCATGAAGCCATCCATGTGGCAAGGGGAATCGCTTCCTGGCGGGGACGTTGGTGGCGGCGTACGCGGCGGATCGCATGCCCACATCCAATCACGATGATAGTTATCGGGATCCTCGCCACCGGTAATGTACGCGAGCCTGATCTTGTTGAGCGTGATCGAGTCGTTGCCGGCTTTGCCGGAGTCGGTGGCGGTGGCTTCGGGAAACGGGTTTGGCCCTCCGAAGAGGTTGTCGAACGTGCGATTCTCCTGGACGATGAAGACCACGTGCGTGATCTTACCGGGGGGAATCACAGAGCTTCCGGAACGATGCAAACCTTCCATCGCTGGAAGCGCAGGGCCCGATGGCGCCTGGAAACACCCAACGAGCGCAACCGCAACGATCAGGCCAAGCCAAAATCCGCGCAAGAGCATGAGTGCCGCCTCCGATTATTACGTAGCGTTGAGAACTTTCTGCGGTCGGACGGTTAGCCCCTCGCCTGGCCAAACACCACGGAGCAGGAGCGCGTTCGTTTTTGACCTGATATTTACAGAGATGGCGCTTGCGCTGGCATTACTCGCATTTTTCCTTTCGGTTTGGATCGTGATTCCAGGCCCGATCGTTCCGCTGTTCGTTCTGACGGTCGGTGGTACCGAACTCTGGCCGGTCTTGACGGTTCTTAACGCTATCGTCTTGCTCGTCGCACTGCGTTCACATACTTCCACGCGACCTGCGGCCATCATCATCGCGCTCTTGGCGCTTTTGTGTACGCTGGTTCCCCCGCTTGCTTATGCGATATGGGGTCCCCACGTCCCGTGGTCGGCTTTAGTGACGCAGCCTTCCGAACGCACGAAAACGCTGGCCATTCGGCCGGGCGCGCCCCTTGTGCTCGTCATTTATGGCGGCGCGTGGGAGCATGGTTCGCCGCAAAACGATGCGCAGTTCAACGCCATCGTTGCTTCTTGGGGCTATCGTGTCATTGCCCTGAACTATCCGCACGCGCCTCGCTCGCGCTGGCCCACGCAACGTGACAGCATTCTTCGCCAGATCGATTCCCTGTCGACCGGTCGCATCGCTGTGCTCGGACATTCGTCCGGCGCACAGTTGGCGATCATCGCCGCAGCCCTGCGGCCGCGCCGCATCAGCGCCGTGATAACCTACGAAAGCCCCGTGGATCTTCGGCTCGCTTATGAATATCCGCCCCGACCCGACTTGATCGACGTGCGTCACGTCCTGCTCGATCTTTGCGGCGGCACCCCGGAACAGCAACCCGCATGTTATCGAAGCGGATCTCCCCGATACGTCGTCCATGCCGGTATGCCGCCAGTCCTTATGATAGCGGCAGGACGCGATCACGTCGTCGACGTCGGTTTCGAGCGCCTCTTGCGCAACGAACTGCGTGGCTACGGCGTCAGCGTTACCTACGTCGAACTGCCCTGGGCCGACCATGCATTCGAGGATGTCGCCACTGGTTTTCACGACCGCATCGCGCTGTGGTACCTTCGCCGATTCCTGGAAAGTGCTCTGTGATGAGCGAGTGGCGTACGCACGGGCTGCGCCTCATCGCGCTCGCCCTGCTGGCATTCTTTTTTATAGCGGCTGGCGTAAATCACTTTGTGCATCCGGGCGTTTACGAGCGGACGGTTCCGCCCTGGCTTCCCGCGCCTTCTCTGCTCGTCCAAATCAGTGGCATATGTGAGATCCTTGGTGGGATCGGCGTGCTGTTCCCCAAAGCTCGACGACTCAGCGGCGCGGGACTTATCGCGCTTCTAGTCGCCGTCTTTCCGGCAAACGTGCAGATGGCGCAGCACCCCGAAGCGTATGCGGACATCGCTACAGCGCTGGCATTTTATATTCGGCTTCCGTTGCAGGTGGTTCTCATCGCTTGGGTTTGGTGGATCTGCATACTGCCCACCCGCGCCCGGGCCTAAATCAGAACCTTACTCTGCGTCGAGAGGGCGAGCATCAAGTGGCTGAGCGAGAAAATAAGCTCGGTCGTGCGCCACCGGTACCTTCGTGAAAGGCCTGGGCGGTTTCATGAAATCAAAGCACTCAGGTGAAATCGTGTTTGCGCGCGTGTCGCTTGCTGAGAGTCTCGCCAGCTCCCACTGGTCCTCGATGAACTTGAGAATGCTGCCGTGCTCGTAGTGCACCTGCGAGACGCATCCCTGTTTCGCGTATGCCGAAACTATTAGCAGCGGGACGCGAATGCCGAGTCCGTCATAGTCCTTCATCAAAGGCGGCACGTGATCGTACCAGCCGCCATAATCGTCCCAAAACACGAAGATCACGGTGGAGTCCCAGTATTTCGACTCACCGATCGCGTTCACGAGCGAACCGACCCAATCGGGGCCGGTCTTTCCCACGCAGCCGGCATGATCGGAGTTGACGCACGTTGGCGTTACCCAACTCACGACGGACAAATCTCCGGCCGAGACGTCGCGAAAGAATTTCGTCTGAGGCGTGACGATGTCTTTATACCAATCTGGGCCTTTGTAAATGTGTTTGATCGCTTGGTACGCACTCCATATCCCACCGCCCGCTTTCACGTAAGACGTATAGTATCGCCATGACAGCCCCGCGTCGTCGAGCTCGTCGGCGAGCGTATCGTTGTTGAGACAGGGCGAAACGTCGGGTCCAATCCTCCGTTGTCGCGTCACCGTCGCGATCCGGCCTCCGCCCTCACAGCCCCACGGGCCGATCGGGAAGTTGGCGGTGGAGCTGGCCTGAGCTGCGATGATGTATTGATGCGAGACAAAGCTGCTCGAATCAAAGTTCGACGGGAACATCTTGTCTGCAAATACATAATGATCGCCAATGAAGAAGTAGGGCCGCGTTTCGTAGTGGGGCACGTAGCTATACGCAGGGTTTGCGCCTGGGCATTTTAGCGCGCAGCGAACGGCCTCTCCGTCAAAGCCGTCCATTCTACAGTCGGTTCCGGGAAATTGGCCACGACCATCGCAAGCGGCGAAAAAGCTCGAAGATGAGTGTTCGAAATCCCACGGCGCCTCGAGACCGACTTGTCTCAGTGTGATTTTCTGGCCCTTCTTGTTAAATCCGTACGGCACCGTGTTCGCGCCGGGAAACCCCTGGAACAAGTTATCGACCGAACGATTCTCCTGAACGATGATAACAACGTGCTGAATCTTATGATTTCGCGGAGGGTGCGCTCCTCCCGGGAGCGCTGCTAACGGAAAAAACGCTGGCGATCCGCTCCACGGCGAACCGTTCAACGAACGAGAACTGCCGAACGCTCCGGAGCAGGCACAAAGCACGAGCAGGGCAACAATAATGGCGCCCTGTCGAAAGTGAGGATCGTGCACTACCGGAACCTCTGCGCGTCGGCATAACCGGAAGACATTCCTTGACCGCCCTCTTTCCTAAAGCCGCAACGGATTGGCGCCGGTAACCGTTCGGCGTGACCGGGTTCAGTTCCACCGCGGCAGCCAGGCCGCGACTACCTGCCGATTTTCAGTGGGCGTGGCCGGCGTGGTTTGCAGCTGCCACCGGGACGCTGGCAACGCGAACGGAATCGCGGAACAGGGTGGCGGCATCGGCGAGGCCGCGAGCTCCGGTTGGCGTCCAGCGCGCGCGGACGTTGGCGCCTCGGTCGAGCATCAGCTCCGTCTCTCCGCCGTCCGTGCGCGCTCGAAACAGGCCGAGCGCCGCCCGAACATCGTCCGAAACCTCGACGGTCAAAGGGACCTTGCCTGTCGATCGGTCGAGCGCGACGGCGATGACGTGCAAGCCCGCCGGAGCGAGTCGCGGTTCCAATCTCGCCAATTGCTCGAGTCGCGCACGCGGTGCGTGCGCCGCGAACAAGACGAGCAGGACCGGACCGTTCTTGAGCGTCTGACTCAAGGTGTTCTGCGCGCCGTTTCGTTCGAAGGCGAAATCCGGAAGTGGCGGCGCGGCAGTCGTGCTGATTTGCGGGCCCACTTCGTCCGTAAGGGCGCCGGCCGCGCGTGCCAGCACAAAGTTGATCAGATCCCACCGCTGGTCGGGATTCAGCTTGTCGGCGAAGCCCGGCATAACCCCGTTGTCACGCCCGTAGCTCACCCACCAGAAAATCTCTCCGACCTTGTGCGCGAACAGGTGCGGCTCCGTCAAATCGGCCGGACGAACAGGAAGTTTGGCGGCAAGTGGGCCGTCGCCGCGACCGGTGGCTCCGTGGCACATGGCGCAATTCTCGGAGTAAAGAGGTGCACCGCGCGCTATCGATGGTGCCGCGTAAGGCTGCGTCGAGGCGTAGAAGCTCGTAGGGTACGCGCGGACGATCCCTGGCCGGAGCGCGACCCAGCCAACGCCACCGAAGAGTGCGATGCACGCGATGGAAGCGGCCATTTCGCGGTAGCGTCTTCTTTGGGCAGTAAGGGCCGCTACCGAAACACAAAGGACGAACGCGACAACCGCGATGACGAGCATGGTCTGCTTGCCGGCTGCAATCTCACCGAAATCGAGCCGGAACGGGAGCGGCCAGCGTGGCTCGGTGTGCAGCCCTGGTGGCAGCACACCGATTATCCCGACGACGGCGAGTACGAAGACGCCGAGACTCGCCTCGATCGACGCGTTGCGGCTCAGTTTCCGAACAGCACGCAATCTGAGGGCGGCGTCACTCGCGACGTCCGCAAGGCGTGGCGTGAGGCGGAGCTGGTTGACACCTGCGACGGCAATCATTGCGGCGAACAGCGCCACTTTGACGAGCAAAAGCTGACCGTACAGCGTGCCGAGCAGCGCCGGAACGGTGCCGGCCAAGAACCATGTATTCACGAGACCCGTCGCAAGCAACGTTCCTACGCACGAGATGCCGAGCTTCGAGAAGCGCAGCGTCGCCGCTCGAGCGACGGTCACCGCTTCGGGGCTGCCATCGCCCCGTGCTTGAGCGAGCAATAGCACCAGCGGCAGAAGCCCACCGAGCCAGGCGCCTGCGGCGAGCAAATGCAAGATGTCGGCGGGCAGATGGATGGCGTCAAAGGGTACATCTTCGGCGGCCGCTCCGTGGCCGGCCCACGCCAAAGAGGCGATGAACGCCGCGGCCGCCAGCAATCCGATCCAGCCCGCCACGTGCCTACGGGTTAGTCCTTGCACCGCGAGACAGCCAGCTAACACGACGGCGAGCGCAGCACGCAGCCCCCAGTCTTCACCGAAGCGCGTTTGCGTCAACACGATGCGAACGACGGGGCCCTGTAAGACCGCGCTGAGCGGCATGCCGCTCATATTTGAGGCGACGATGACAAGCCAAGCACCGCCGCTCGCTAGTGCGACGACCAGACTCGCCCAAGCGAGCGCGAAGAGCCGTCGATCGAGCCGCGCTTGAAAGGCTTGCGAGGCCTTTGTTCGCTGAAACGCCGGCCATGCGATCAAGCACCAGAATACGAAGGTGCCTTCGAGCGACACGGTCGCCGCATAATGGAGTAGTCGCGTCGCACTCAAGAGCGGATCGATTGCTCAGCCCCTCTTGACTTGAAAGGTAAAATCGCCCTCGGTCGTGTGCGTATCGACCGACAGCGCATGCCATTTCACCGTATACGTCCCGGCCGGCAACGGCTTTAGCTTGACGTTGAGCTCGGATTTATTGCCGGGGTCGATCGCGGAGGGCCCATCGTTCAGGGAGGCTCCCGATCGATCGGTGACCGTTACCCAACTAAAAGCCGGCTCGAGTTCTTGTGTGAACCACAAGTGTATTACCGTAGGCGGGGCCGGTACCGTGCTGCCCACAGCCGGATCCGCGTGGTCGAGGAACGCGTGCGCCCGAACCGCTGCGGGCGCGAAAAGCAGTTCGGCTAGCACGAAGGCCGCCGCGATTAGACGCGCAGTCATTATTCCCAAAGATTCCTGTCAATCATAGGTTTGCCAAACCAGCTCTTATAGAACGCGTCGAGAAACACGTGAAACTGAATGATGAAGCCGATGCCTTGCACTTGCCGCGTAGCCCCGGTGGCCGGGATGATCGCCTCTGCGCCCAGCTGCCAAGTATTGGCGTCGTAGAGCACGCCGGGCGCGATCGTCCCGGTTGGTGAACCTACGTCCGGGCTGCTCATTGCAAACTCGATGAGCGGCGTCATACGCGTCAGGAACTGCGACACGTGCATTGCCTTTACGTTCTGCTGCAGGTAAGGAATCGAATATTGCAACGACATCGCGTAGTTCCACGCACTCGGGCTCGCGCTCGGCGTATCGGAAAACACGCGGCTTACTTCGCCGGTAATGGCAATGGGACGTAGGTAAGCGGCCGGCAAATCGCCCAGACCTTTGCCGAAGTAGAACGTTGGCGCGGTGCTACCGACGCTCGCGATTGCCCCCCCGTTACGCAGTTGCGCTGAACCCGTTCCCGGTATTAGGCGGATTAGGCCTACCGACCAGGCCAATTCCTCATGCGGGTGGCGCTTGATGCAGGGATGCTGATCCTTGAGCGTCACCGTGATGTTGTCCCATCCGTTTAAGTTCTGGGTTGCGCCATGTTGTGCGACATAGTCACCGTTGACGGCGAAGCCGAGATCTTCGGTGATGGTCTTGTCCCATTCGTACCCATAGCTATTGCTTTGCGCGGACGGCGTCGGTGTGAGTATGATGGTCGGCAGTGAAAACTCGTCGCTCACTCCAGGATCGTCCATGGTCAGCGTGGTGGGAAACACGCGGTCTCCGCAAACGACGTGCGCCTGAGCGACCGAATGCATCATAAAGATGAACGCGGCGCCAGGCAGGATCGCACGAAAAGCCGTGCGTTTCATCCAAAAAGTTACCTCCCAAAACGGTTGCAGCTAAGTAAAGCCGCACACCGGCACGGCAGCCGTGTGCGGTTCGGCCTTAACCGATAATTGGAGGCGGCCGCTTGAAGCGGCAAATGCCGGCGCAAACCGCAAGCCGCAGAGGCGGCTGCACAAAGTCTGCGGGCAATCGTATAATGGCGTTGCACGCGTTTCGCGTGCGACGCAAATACGTCGTAACGGCCGGTGCAACGTAGCGTTCAGCAAACGAAATGAAGAACAACACGAACGCCGCGATCACGAGCGCCGTCAATGCCTCGATGCCGCAGCCGATAACGTCCGGCCCATTACCTTCAAAGAACTCGAGCGCAGCGAAACCAGCGACCTGCAGCGTCGCGAGCGTAACGTAAAAAGCTAGGGAGGACGGCGCTTCCCGCGCTGCGCGATTGCTGCGCGCCGTTACCAGCCGTACCAATGCGACGATGCTGCAAAGCAACACCGAGGCGATCGCCATCGCCAGCAACGGTGAAAAGTAGCCGTGGTGGCCGTCATCCATCGTCCGGCCTCTGAGAAGGTACGTCACGGCATGACCGGCCAGCGTCCCGCACGCAGCAACGCTGAGAAGGCTTGCTATCTTAGAAGCGCGTTGCAAGTAAGCTAAAATTCTCCAGACGGATGATTGGGCGGTTTGACGGCGGGCGAACTCTTCCCCTTCACAGCCCGGAACTCGCCGAACCGCTTCCCGCTTTCCTCACTTTAACGAGCGGAGGGCGTCCCCCGATAACGGCAGAACGGACGCCCCTTAGGAGAACCCAACGATGCGTAACCGCTTTTCGATGGTCTTGGTCGCTGTGCTCGTGCTCTCGATCGGCGGCTGTTTTGCAGGATCGGCTTTCAACGCGGGGCCCGACGCAGGCACGACGCCGCGGTTCGAAGCAGCACCGTGCCCAAAAACTCCTGAGCCTATCAAAGAGCTAAAGCACGCGCGCTGTGGTTTTTTGATCGTGCCGGAAAACCGTTCGAGCCACAGGAGCCGGATCATCCGCCTCGCGGTCGCGATCGTGCCCTCGCGCTCGAGGCCCGCTCGGCCCGACCCAATCGTATTCCTGGCCGGCGGCCCCGGCGAAGCCGCAATTCTCGACACGCCCTTGCTAGTGGATGCCGGCGTCAACCGCAATCGCGACGTCATCATCATGAGTCAACGTGGGACGCTGTACGACGAACCCGATCTCAACTGCCCGGAGCTCGACCGATACTATGCGCGCCAAGTCAGCCTTGTCTACGATGCTCCCTCGACCGGACGGGCCCAAGCTGAGGCAGCGGCCGAGTGTCATCGGCGGCTTGTCAATCAAGGCATCGATCTTAGCGCGTACAACACGACGGAAAACGAACGAGATTTCGTCGACCTTCGCAGCGTCCTTCGCATCCGTAAATGGAACGTCTACGGATATTCGTACGGCACCGACCTTACACTATCGTTAATGCGCGATCATCCCGACGGTATTCGAACCGCCATTATAGACTCAGTCGTGCCACCAGATATCGTCAGTCTTCCCTGGACGTGGAGCAGCGCGCGGGAGGGGATTACCGCGGTCTTTAACGAGTGCCGCGCAAAACCGGCGTGTGCTAGCAAATATCCCGACCTTCTCGGAACCTTCACGAAAACGATAAGGCGCTTGGAGGCGAACCCAATCGTTCGTAGAGTCGTTCCTCCGCAGGGTGGCCCGGCGGTGAAAGTTGTTTTGGATGGCGGCACGATTCTGAACATGGCGGTGGCAAACACGCCGAAGGCGCAAGATATGCCGGCGGCGCTTTACAAGCTGGCCAACGGCGATCCGCGAATTTTCTTGGAGGCACGCGCGGCCGGGGCGGGGGTAGCGGAGGTCCCGGAGCAAGCGCAAGGTATGACGCAAAGTTTCGTTTGCCGTGAGTGGGAACCGTACGGATCGCCGCCGGAGATTTTGCGCGCTGGACGGCGCGAGTTCCCGACACTGCCGGATTCGGTTCTGATCAATGCGCCGCAGTTGCCGTTCGAGCACGAACTGTGCCAGGTGTGGAACGTTCCGGTAGGGCCGCCATCGCAGCGCATTCGCGTTCGCAGCACGATCCCGACCCTGGTCGTGTCCGGCATAATCGACGCGAAGACCGGCGCGAAGTGGGGGCGTTACGCAGCAAGCACGCTGCCAAACTCGACCTACGTGCGGATCAAGGGTATCGGGCATTGGGTGATCGCACGGTCGCCGTGCGCTCAGCGTATCTTCCAATCGTTTCTGGCGAATCCGCGCTCGGTCGACACCGCATGCGCAAATGCTGCTTCTGGAGTCAACATTAAATGAAATCCAAAGCGTTGTTTGTTACTTTGGCCTGCACTCTCGTAGCGTGCGGCGCCGGAACGGCACCCACGACGGTGGTTGCGTCGTCATTCGTCCCAGGCCCGTGTCCGAGCCCACCGCAGCCCATTCCGGAGCTCAGAACCGCGCGCTGCGGCCGGCTCACGGTTCCCGAAGATCGCCGTCACCCAAACGGCAAGAAGATCGTTCTTTCGGTCGCCATCATCCCGGCAGCATCACCGCAGAGGAAGAGCGACCCGATCGTCTGGATTGCCGGCGGCCCCGGAGACGATGCGATCACGGAGATACCCGCTGGCGCTGGCTGGAAAGCTCAATCGGAATCGCGACGTGATCTTCACATCGCAGCGCGGCACCTATACCGCCGATCCGAAACTGACCTGCGCTTCGGTGGATCGCTGGCCTGCCGAAACGCTGAACATGCCGTACGACGCTCCAGCGACCGGAAATGCGTACGCCGTTGCAACGCTCAAGTGTCGCCAGGAAGTAGCGGCGCGGACCGCCGACCTCGGGGCGTACAACACGCTGGAGAGTGCCGACGATCTCGAAGATCTGCGGGTTGCACTGCACGTTGCGAAATGGAATATCTACGGGATCTCTTACGGAACCGATCTGGCGCTCACGTACATGCGCCTGCATCCGAGCGGCATCCGTTCGGTCGGCATTGACGGCATATTTCCGCCACCTCTCGCCGGGGGATCAGCATCGTGGCCGAGCGCCGCCGAAGGAATCAACGCGGTCTTCAAAGCGTGTCGCGCGCAGTCTGCGTGTCGTCAGCGCTACGGCGACATCGCCGCAACGTTCCAAGCAACTGGTACTCCGCTACGAAGCGTCGCCCAAAACCTTCAAGATCGAAGTGCCCGGGCATTCTGGAAAAGTCAACGTTATGATCAGCGGCGGCATGCTCTTACAGTGGGCGGTGTCGCCCGGAACGCATTTTGCAGCGAAGATGCCCGCGTCAATAGACGCACTCGCTCATGGCGATGCCGGACCGATCGCGTCAACCTGGGCCGCGCCGAAACTCGATCCCGCCGGCATCGGCGTGGTAAGCAACGGCCTCTTCAACGGCGTTGCCTGTGGCGAGTGGGTACCCTACGAAACCGAGAAGAACGTCGTTGACGCCGGACGGCGCGCCTTCCCGGCGTTTCCGCTTTCGGTCTGGAAGAACGCTCCCAACCTGCCGTTCATGCGCCAGAACTGTCGCGTCTGGAACGTGCCCAGCGTTTCTTCTGAAGTGCGGGCCGTTACGCGAAGCAGTATACCGACACTCGTCATTTCGGCCCAGTACGACGCCCAAACTGCAGCATCGTTTGGTGCCGATGTGGCACGGACACTTCGGCATGCTACCGTCGTGACCATTCCCAACGTTGCGCACGTCGCATACGGCAGTCCGTCCCCTGTTGCCAATGCGTGTGCGCACGCCATCGCGAGGTCGTTCTTTGATGTCCTGAACCGCGTCGACACGGGCTGCATCACGAAGATACCTCCAACCAAATTCGAGATCACGCCTCGACACTAAGTTACGGCCCGATTGGCGGCGTACGACGGCCACGTCCAGCGCAATCGGCGGCCTCTCCCACGCAGCTATCCCGAGCTCATGCTGTAGTGGCGCGCAGAATCTCGATCTCGCGCTGCTTGATATCGCGCTCCCGAATCAGCGACTCAACTTGCGCGCGCAGTGTTCGCGCCTCGATATGATCGTAGGCCGATCCGGCGCGCTCGACGAGCAATAGTACGCCGCGCACTTCGTCCGGGTCGATGTCGGCACCGCTGTGATGCGGACCGTAAAGAACGACGGCAACGAGCTGATCGCGCAAGAGAACCGGCATCGCGAGCACCGTATCGCCCACGTTCGTCGGGGACGCATCCGAGGGCCAGACGACGTCAGCCAAACGCACCGGCGCATCTTCCGCCAATAGGTGGAGCACGAGCGGGTCGCTCGCGGTAAGTTCTTTTGTTTTCACGTGATCCCAACCGACAGCCACTTCGCGAACGAAATGGCCGGAAGGTTCGTCTCGGTGGAAAATCGCTGCCGACGTGAGATCCAACGCCCGCACCGGCTCGTGGACGAGAAATCGGTCGACCACCTCATGGGATTCTGCACGCAAAACCGCCGCCGCCGCTTTGGCAAGCCGACTCTCGGCGAGATGGCGCTGGCGGAAAAATGTGCCGTCCACAAACCGGTCGACGTTTCGATGCAGCAGGTTCAGCCAAGAGCCGACTGCGAGGGCCAGAATGATCTCTGCCGTCAGCGTTAATCGCGTTTCTGCAAACTGCCTCGACATAAACCAGTCCAACAGCAAGAACGCGCCGGCGACGATCGTCGTAATTGCAGCGTAGACCAGCGCTCGGCTAATCGCGAACTGAATGTCGAACACGCGGCGTCGAACCACGGCGTATGCAACGGTGAACGGCACCGCCACCGCGATAACCGTCAGGACTGCGGCGAACCAGTCCGGCAACGCCGCAATGAGTCCATCGCCTTCGAGAATCGCAACTACCCGCAAGATCAATACGACGGGAAAGATCAAGATCCAGCGCAACCGTTGGCGCTCCTCACCGCGGCTCTGGAGAAGCATCGTAATGAAGACGGCTGCCGCACACATGTAAACGAACGCGATGAGCAGCGTAAGATCAGTCATCAATCCTTGTGACGGCAGCCCCCAAAAGACGGCGCGGACGAGGACCAAGACATATGCTATAGGCAAGACTACGGCGAGGGGCAGTGCAAAACGATTGATCGTGGCGCGCCAACCGTCTAGGCGATTCGTCGGAAAGCGCAGTGCAAAAATCAGTACGAGGGTGCAGCTTGCTGCACTCAGCGCCGCCAACGTTAGAAAATTAAACCAAAAGAACGCGCTCGATCCGGGCCAATAGAAACCTAGGTCGCCCCATCGGCGAAGGATGCAGTAAAGATAGAACGCCCACGTCATGATGCTTGGACGCAACAACAAGACGATTGAGCCCACGACGAGGAAGGCAAGATAACAGCCGTAGAGCGATAGCGTCAAAAGGCGTTCGAGATTCGTGTACGTGCGCAGGCGCGGAACGAGCGTTACGGCTCGAACCCCACCGCCATGCGACAACTTAAAGTGTAGCGTTTCGGGGGGCTCGCGAAAGAGGTCGCGAGGAAGCGGTGCGAGGATTCGGTCCCCCGACGTGATGGAGGCAGCCGCGGCGGGCGAGGCGGGCTGCACCCCAGTCACGACGCCGTCAAAATCGACGCTCAGTCCGTTGTCGGGAAAGGGTTGCCACATGCGCATGACGTCGGGAACGGCCGTGCCGAGCATCCAAGCCCCTATTGCGATAACGATGAGTATGCGAGTTAGGGTGGGCATGGTGAGGACTCGGCGTCAGGCGGTGCTAGGGATTCCTAATCGTCGCATCATCGCTTCGTCGAGTTGCAGTTTCGTCATGGGCGGGACGTAGAGCGTTGATAGTGCGGTGACCTCAGCAAGCGGGAGATTTTCTAAGGCCATGCGCGCGATGATCGAGTCACAGATTGGAAATCGAGCCGACTCGTAAACGATAACCTCATGATCGCGACGGTAGGTCTCGAGCAACGTTTCGGTGAGCACGGCGATGCCCACGCGGTTGCACGCGCTTTGGTCGATCCTAGGGCAGGTTTGAGCGATCGCGCTAATCTGCCAGAGAATGAGACCACTTGACGGATCGGCGAAGCGTCGGCGGATCAGGAAATCGGTTGCTTCGTAACTACGACATCCCGCGACAGCCGGATCGATGCCGAGTTCTGCGAACAGGCAGTCTTCCGCCGAAACGCCCGCAAGCATCTCAGCGGAAAAGCCCTCGCGACGCGCGCGTCGCACCGCCTCGTGAAGGGGATCCGCGAAGACGCCGGGATGGCCATACGATGCGGCGCAGACACGTAGGTTATCGCGCACCGCGCCGACGATGCGTTCCACCATTTCGCGATACGTTTCGTGTAGAGCTTTGTTAGGGGCGTATAGCACGCCGAGCGATTCCGTGTGGCGGTTCAGCTGCCGAATCCAGCATTCCGCGAGCGGATCGGCCACGATGGCGTAGACTTTGTCGGCGTCTCGGATTCGAGCCGAGGCTTCCAGCGTCGTCTGAGCCGGCGCGCGAATACCGATGCCGACGGCACAGAGCGAACCTCTAGCAGGGTTCATTCGTCATCGAATTTACTGATGCTGGAGAACGTACGCGTCTGACCCACATAAATGTCTTGCAAAGCATCGCCGCTCTCGGCGATTATCGCCGCTTTGACTCGTGCCGGGTCTTTGCTTAAAACTGCTTCGATCTGATCCTCCGTAAGCCCCGCCTCTCGCATCCGTCGTTTGGCTTCAGCCCCACTCTCGCGAAAGCGGGCGAACTCTTTGGGGTCCGTCGCCAACTTCAGCAAGTATTCAGCGAGTACAGGTCGTGCCATCGTTGTTCTCCTTATCCGCGTGTTGCCGACGCAATGAGCGCCCGACCGTAAATATGGAAAATGGTAGGCGCGACGTAGGCGGGCGCTTCCAGGCTGTATCGGGGGTTCACCGGCTAGCGGACGGCCCCCTTGCTAAGCCGTGCCCGGCGGTGGAAGCCGGACGCTCTTGCGCCGAAGCATTTACGACGAAGCGAAAGCGTTTTCTCGGTTATCTCTTGGCCGCAGCAGCCGCGCCTGCGGTCGTTCGGCGCGCCGGCGGAGCGGCACAGACCTTCTCGTGACTAGCGTGACGATTCGCACGGTGGACGAGGCCTACTCGTCGCCGGGGGCCTCCGCGGTTCGGGACGATCTCTTCATCTTCGTCGGTTCGCTCGGAGAGGCAATGGCGCTGCGTGGTTCAGGCATTCATCGGAAAGAAAGACAGTCTAACAGGCGATAGTCTAGCAGAACGCCGTCAAGGAGTCTGCTCTAGAAACCGAGTCAGGGCGGCCATCGTTGCTGCCGGCTGCTCTTCCATGATCCAGTGGCCGGCGTTCTTGATCACAACGACCGTCGCGTCGGGCGCAATTAGCTTCGCTTGCGCGCCAAGCGCCGCGCCGAGCGACTTATCGCCGCCAATCGAAATAACGGGAATCGTGAGTTGCGTTCGTGCGAGGTCTGCAAAATCGAGGGCGGTCTTCGGGAACGAGGCGAAGTACGCCCATCCAGCCGCCATCCGGCCCGGCCGTGAGTAGGCAGCGATGTATTCCCGACGGCTTTCCGGCGAGAGCGAGCGGTTTCTATCGGCCGCGAGGTCGTTCCAAAAATACGAAAAGTAGACGTTTTCGCGACCGGCTACGAGCGCAAGCGGCGTCGGCCCGTGGAATCTGAAGTGCCAGATATTGGGATCGTTGTAGATCGCCTCCCACCCAGGAACGCCCGGCAAGAACGCGTCCATTAGCGCGAGCCGCTCAACCTCGTGCGGATACATCGCAGCATACGCGTACGCGACCATGAGCCCGATGTCGTGACCGACGACCCGTACTTTCGTGTAGCCGAGGCCTCGCACGGCGTCGCGAACGCGCTGCGCGGACGTTTTCATATCTAATCCACTCGATGGGATCGAAGAGTTTCCGATGCCCGGGAGGTCGGGCGCAATCACCGTGAAATGCGGCGCTAACGCGATGGCGAGCGGTTTCCACATTCGCGAATCTTCTGCGTAGCCGTGCAACAAGACAACCGCCGGACCATGGCCTCCGACCGTCACACTCACCGTAGCGCCGTCGACGTTGACAGGGCGCGTCGTAAAACCTCGTCCAAACTCGACTGGGAAAGCTCGCACCGGCGCAAGCGAAACGAGAAGGCACAACGCAAGCAAGAAGAGGCTCCGAGACATGGCGCGAGCGCGATTCATGGCTTACCCCTTTCAGCAGCGTTACGATTGCTACGGCGTCGCAAGGAACCTTTTTTCCTCGCGACCCGAGTTCCAGAATGCGAGACGGGGACCTGCGCTAGCCAGGCCGCGGCGAGAGTTTACGCGACGACGCGGAAAAGGTCATCATGCGTATCCCGCACGAAACGTCCTACTTCTTTTGTATGTCGAAGTTGATCTACATCACCAGTACGTCGCTCGATGGTTACGTGGAGGACGAAACCGGTGCCTTCGACTGGGTCAATCCCGATCAAGTACACGCGTTCACTCAGTTGTTGCGGCCGATCGGAACTTATCTTTATGAGCGGAGACCCTACTCCTTAAGGAACTAGGGGTGCTCTGATTTACTCGAAGAAAGAAGTATCGGCCGCGCTTGGGAATATCCGATCAGCATGAAAACACCGCGTGACGTCCTAGACGCTTTGAATGCGGCGTGGCTTTCGCCCCCCGACGGCGGAATCGCGCCCGTCGTTCGGGGACTCTTTACCGGCGACGCCGTGGTCGTCGCTCCCGACGGTACGCGGGTGGCGCGCGGTGGAGATCTTGTCGCAGCGAGCTACGACGACTTCGTACGAAGCGCAAAGATTCTGGAGGTCAAGCTCGAGGATCCGATCGTCGACGAGTTCGGCGACGTTGCCATTGCTACGCTGGGGTGGTCGATGACGTACGAGGTCGACGGCGTGCGCTCCAGCGAGCGCGGCAGCGACACATACGTATTGCGACGTTCCGGGTGCGCGTGGCAAATCTGCTGGCGGGCGATGGCCTCGTCGGCGGCCTGAGGGACCGCTTCAATTCTGTTACAGACGACATCGACTCTCTTCTGGAGTGCTCCGGCTGATAGACCCTCGCGGCAAACGACTGCCCTCTCATCTTTTTCGAAGAAGCTTCTAATCATTACTAACGAGAGCTTCCGCCTCAACAATGTTAAAGATAAAGCATCATGAAATTCCATAACGTCTTACTGGCCTGCGCTCTGGGCGCAGGATCGTTACTTGGCGCGGCGGCGCCGGCATCGGCGGCTCACGTCTCCGTTGGCACCGCGCGACCGGCAGCGACGGGGCGGGTGCTCCAAGGCAACCGCTACTACGGAACCGGATACCGGGGCTACGGCTATCGCAGCGGCTACGGCTATCGCAACGGTTACGGCTACGGCTACCCCTATCGCTCGGGCTACGGCTATCGTTACGGCAATGGCTACCCCTATAGCTACGGCTACGGCTATCCCTACGGCTACGGCGTTGGCGTTGGCGTTGGCTTTGGCGTTGGCTACGGCTACGTTGGCGGAGGTTACGGCTACGGCGGCGGAGGCTACGGCTACGCGCCCTATCCGGCCGTATATGGGCGCCGCGCATATTGGGCACGTCGTCCCTATTGGCGCCCCTATCGCCGCGCATATAGGGGAGGGCGCTTCGTTCGCTAACGTATCGCTCCCATCGTTTTTGAATGAGGCTCTAGTCGTTCGAGGTTAGAGCCTCTGCGTCAAGCTACCCAAAGCGGTGTTGGAGCTTCCGGTCCGCTTCCAAAAGCGCAACCTTTTTTACTTCCGCGGGGTGTAAAGGTTTGCATTGGGGCCGAGTCTGTGAGACACTCCTCCCCGTCCTCAAGCGCGATCTTTCGAGTGGTCGATAAGTAGCGCCCACCGAAAGATAGGTTTCGACATCTCCATTTTTTCAGAACTCTCGCTGGATGCTGCGATATTTCGCGGCATCGAAGACCTTCACTATACAGAGGCCACGCCGATACAGCGCACGGCTATTCCCGTTGCTCTGGCTGGACGCGACGTCTTTGCGAGCGCTCCAACCGGAAGCGGCAAAACCGCGGCCTTCGGCATTCCGCTACTCCAAAAACTGCTCGAGCGGCGCGCCGACCGCAGTGCCGCGCTGGTCTTAACGCCGACACGCGAGCTGGCGCAGCAAATTGCGCAGCATCTTCAGCAGTTGGCAAAACACACCAACCTACACATCACGCCGATTTACGGAGGCGTGGCCATGAAACCGCAGATCAAAGCTCTGCGCCGCGGCACCGACGTGGTAGTTGCGACACCCGGACGACTCATCGATTTGATGCAGCAGGGCGAAGCTCGTCTCGACAACATTGCGATTTGCGTGCTCGACGAAGCGGACCGTATGCTCGATATGGGGTTCTTACCGGCCGTAAAGCGCATCGTCGCCAAGCTCCCAGTTCACCGCCAAACGCTCTGCTTCTCGGCAACGCTCGGGAGTGCGGTGGTTGAGCTTGCACGCGAATTTCTCCGCGATCCCGTGCGCATCAGTTTAGCACCTCAGACGCCGGTACAAACCGTAACTCAGTGGGTGTACGAAGTGGAACCGCACAAGAAAACGGATCTCCTCGTGGATTTGCTCAAAGATGGACGCGTCTTCAATGCAATCGTCTTTACCCGGACCAAGTCGCGAGCCGAGCGCGTCGCCGGCGCTTTGATGCGACATCACGTCGAGGTCGAGCGCATTCACGGTGATCGTTCGCAGGCGCAGCGCTCGCGCGCCCTCGAGGCCTTTAAAAAAGGACGTTACCGGGTCTTAGTTGCCACCGACGTCGCCGCGCGAGGCATCGACATCAACGATCTCGGACACGTCATCAACTACGACGTCCCCGCCGAGCCCACCGATTACATACATCGCATCGGACGTACGGCGCGCGCTCAAAAAACCGGCGACGCGATTACGTTCGTTTCGCGCGATGAGGCGGGCTCGTTTGCACGTATCGAAGGCGCAATCGGCACGCCTCTGAAGCGGAGCGAGCACGGCTTCATGGAGCCAGCATCTGCTCGAGCGTTTACGGTCGAGCCGCAGGTGCACCGCCGGTCGTTTCAGCGGCGCCGCCGCCGCTGAAATTGAGGACTACGGCTTGCTGCCTTCCGCGATCTCGGTGTGCCGCGCAAGTGGCGATTCTAAGTATTGATAAATATACGAGATCACGATGCTGCCTTCGCCAACCGACGATGCGACGCGCTTGACGGACGAGCTTCGAACATCACCCGCGGCGAAGATCCCGGGGATGTTGGTTTCGAGCGGATACGGTTTTCTCGCCAGCCGCCAATCTTCGATGTCACGACCCGTGCGAATGTAGCCGTGCTGATCTCGTTCTAGCTCATCCGGGAGCCACGACGTCTCCGCGTCGGCGCCGATAAAAATGAACAGCGCGTAAGCCGCGCGGTCCTGTTCCGTGTCCGAGACCCCCGAGCGAGTGACGATGCCTTCCAAACGCCCGTCGCCATCGATCGCTTCGACCGTCGTATCAGTTTCCACCGTGATGTTCGGCACAGAACGAATCTGCTCGATTAAGTACTGCGACATCGTTCGCTCGAGTCCGCTGCCGCGTACCACAATTGTTACGTTGCGAGCGTAACGCGAAAAGAACATGGCAGCTTGCCCTGCCGAGTTTCCGCCGCCGACGAGAAATATGTCCTTCCCTCGAACGGAGTAGGCCTCGCCGCGCGATGCACCGTAAAACACCCCCCGCCCGACGCACGCGTCTACACCCGGCGTCGCGAGCTTCCGCCACGCCACGCCAGTTGCTAGCACCACGCTGCGCGCTCGAATTTCTGTTCCGCCGTCCAACGCCACCACGAATTCGCTTCCGTTCGGCCGGATTTCGCGGACGCTTCGCGTGACGAGGATCTCCGCGCCCAGCCGTTTTGCTTGCTGCAGTGCGCGATGAGCCAGCTCGCCGCCGGAGATTCCCGTCACAAAACCGAGATAGTTTTCGATGCGTGACGACGTGCCGGCTTGGCCGCCGGGCGCGTCCTGCTCGATCAAGATCGTCGCAAGGCCCTCGGAGCCTCCGTACACCGCCGCGGCGAGCCCGGCCGGCCCGCCACCAACGATTACCACGTCGTATTCGCCGAATCGCGGGACGATTGGAAGGCCTAGGGCTTCTGCAAGGACCTGAAGCTCCGGCTTCACGAGCGTGCGCCCATCGGCGAGACGCACGAGCGGGCACGATGACGTGTCGACGCCGAGTTTCGCGATGAACTCCTCATCGATGGAATCGTCGAGGTCGAGCCATTCGAACGCCACCTGGTTCCGCGACAGAAAGTCGCGCATCGTATGCGAAGCCGCATCGAGATCGCTACCGATCACGACGGCCTGCCGCGCCCCGTACATTTCGTACGAATCGCCGAAAATCGACACGCGCCGAATCAGCGTCTGAGCCATAAACGCAGCCGCTTCTTTGGACTCGGTAATGAGCAAATGAAGGTCGGCCGGGTCCACCCGAATCAATCGCGATGGTTGCAGCGCCCGAATCGAGACGAACGACTCGGTACCGAGAATGACTGAGAACTCGCCAAAGAATTCGGTTGGGTCGAAGGTCGTTGACTGCATCTCCCGGCCGCTCAGGAGCCGTACGCGTTCTACTTCCCCCGAGAGAACGACCCACAAATACGCTGCATCGCCTTCTCGCGTGACCCATTCACCGGGTGCCACCAGAATCTCCGCGGAACGCGAAGCAATCAGTGCCCGCAGCGCCGGCGTTACGCCCGCGAAAAGCGGAACCTCTGCCAGCTCGTTGGCCTCGATCAACGCTTCGGCCTATTCGAACGAGCGCGTTCTACCTTTAGGCCCAGAACGCCGCGCTTTGGGCAGGCTCCGCCTGATAGAGGCGGACTTCGCGGACGCGCCCACCGGCTAGCGTGAAGATTAGGACCTCGCCCGCCTTCAGCTTGCGACCTTTTCGATCGCCGGTAACGTCGCATTGAACGAAGACTTTGTCGCCGGACGCTGCCATCGTCGATGGTATGGAGCGGAACGTGCCGGCCGTTTCTTGGCCTACCTGCGCGAACATCGCGAAGATCGCGTCGCGGCCGCTGTAGTTTCCCGCAAGTATCCCGGTCGGCTCGCTGCGCCATCTGGCGTCAGCATCAAAGAGTTCGCTCAGGGTCGCCATATCAGCAGCGGCGAATGCCTCGAATCCCTTTTTAACGCGGTCGATATTATCGATTTCGGCGTGTGTGGAAGTCATAAATCTCCTGCCTTCAAAGAGACTTGGGAAAGCCGGAAAGTTCTGCAAGTCACTGGCCGAGCCTGCGTGTGGTCACTTTGGCGGGAGCGCGTGGGAATCGAATCTCGCCTACGAGAGAAACTGCAAAAATACTGATCGACCCCTGCGGTCAGCGGGCCTATTCGGTCAGCGGCGCGACCCCGATTGTGTCCAGCTGAGAATTGATCGATTTCACGGCCGCCTCGATTGACGCTCCGTTGCCGGAGTCAGCAGCAGCGGCTTTGTCGAGTTGGTCTTGCCAGGCGAGCAGCGCGGGCTTGCCACCTTCAGTGGCTCGCTCCACCCACGTGCTGCTAGTCCTCACCTTACGGCAGTCGTCCTGTTTGGCCCATTCCCCACCGATCCGGCGCCCGAGCGACGTAAGCTGGGCGGCCACCGCAGCGTTTGTGCTTGGGTCGGTGACGCGCACGAGGATCTTTTGACTATCCGAGAACCAGCCGGCGTACCCCCGCGCGCCAAAATAAAATGCGTGCACCTGCCCCCAATATTTGTTCCAACTCTGCCACTCCGACTCACAATGGTCTGCCTGCCAAACCCCACGGAAGGAATCTTTCCACGAATCGAGGGTAGCAGCGTCGTCGGCAAGACAGCAGGCTCGTGCGATGAGAAAGATCGCGAATGCAACCGGTAGTGCGCGCTGTATTTGCCGCGCTCTGTATAGTGAGATAGACATCGAGCGCTTGGTTCTGCGCTAGCGTCCGCTTTCCCCGGGGATCCACACCGTCGCGCAGCACTTCCCTATCACCTGTTCTCGCTGTTGCGTCGAGTTAAGCGGCGTTGAGTAGCCTCCCTTCCAGTTCCCGCCGCGGCGCTTTGCGATCCCGTCGTCTATGAGACGGCGACCGCCTCGGCCACGGCTTGATCTTCCGATAGATGCGCGCCTTCGGCGGCTAACGCTTCGATCTCGGATTCGCTCAGCTGCGCAGTCAGCGCGGCCATGAGGATGTCGTCGACGCGCTGCTCAGTCGGCTCGCGCTCGTAGCCTTCGCTGCGATACCACGCATCGACGTATCCGCGGAGCCGCGCGCCGCGGTGAGGTTGGCCGCCGCAGGCGGCGACTGTCGCAAGATGATGAATATTAATCATGATATGCTGCGCGTGCGCTCCGCGAGCGAGCTGGAGCGCGTCGAGGGCTGCGGTGCGCGCGCCAGCGATATCGCCGAGCGCGAGACGATACGCCGCGCCGTTCTGCAATGCGACGAATACAAACCTCTTCATGTGCGGTGCACGTGGTTCGGCCTCGATGGAACTTGCAAGCTCGAGTGCCCTGTTGGGGTTTCCCATGTAGAACTCAAGCTCGGCCAAGTTCAGGCGGATTCCGATCGCGGCTTCTCGATCGCCAAGCGAAGCAGAAAGCGCCAGCGCCTCACCGTAGAGTTGCCGCGCTTCGTCAAGGCGGCCGCTATCGTTGGCGACCATCGCCCCGTTGTTCAGGACGCACGCATGGATCGCGGAACGAGTAAGGCCGCTCTCGTTCAAGAGTCGGGTTGCTCGTTCGATGGCGGCCTGCGCCTCCTGCGCCCGCCCAGCCTGCGTCAATCCGAATGCGAGCTCGCTAAAACTCAGCGTCGCGTTGGCTGAGTCGTCACATTGCTCACCAATATCGATGGCACGCTGCGCCGCCTCAACCCGGCGTAGTCCCCCCGTTGTCCGTGACAGCGCGGCCCACGCCCGTGCGGCAAGCGCAGGCTGCGCAACGGCGTCGAGCCGCTCGATCACCAACTCAAGGCGGCTCCTCGCTTCGGCCCCTCCGACAAGCCTTCGATAGATACTTGAAAATCCTACGACGATACGTGCGCCGAGCAACACGTCGTCGTGCGAGAGGGCCCAATCGATCGCCGAGCACGCGTTCTCAGCTTCGGGGTCGAACTCGGCGCGCCACCGCGCCGTCATCCCAGTCATCCACCTCGCCTCGTACGAGAGATCGGCAAGATCGGCCGCCCACTGCGCGTGCTTGCGCGCCAGCATCTCGCGCTCCCCGTTCTGTTCTAGCTTCTCGAGCCCAAAGGCCCGCGTCGATTCGAGCAACCGGTAACGGGTGGAATCCTGTTCGACCTCGGCGACGACGAGAGATTTTTCGACAAGCGAGGAGATCAGGTCGATCACGCAGAGCGCATCGAGCGTTTCATTGGTGCATACCTTCTCGGCGGCTTCGAGGGTCCAGCCGCCGACAAAGATCGAGACGAAGCGGAAGAGCCTCTGCTCCTGCTCCGACAGCAGATCGTAGCTCCAGCCGATGAGTGCGCGCATCGTCTGTTGGCGCGGCAGCGCCGTGCGGTTGCCGCCGGTGAGCACGCGAAAGCGCTCATCGAGCTTCTGCGCCAACTGCCGGGGAGCCATCACCTTTACCCGCGCTGCCGCGAGCTCGATCGCGAGCGCGATGCCGTCCAAACGCCGGCAGATCTCGGAGACGATCGGCGCGCTTTCGTCGCTCAACGCGAACTTTGCATCCGATGCTCTCGCTCGCTCGGCAAAAAATGCGATCGCGCCGTACTGCAGCGCGTCGCTGGCCGTCAGTGCATCGCTTGAGGGGACGGCTAGCGACGGCACAGGGTAGACACGCTCGGCGGCAATGCGCAGCGGCTCGCGGCTCGTTGCGAGAACTCGTACGTCCCGAGCAGTGCGCAGGATCGCGTCGGCGATGCGTGCCACCTCTTCGATAAGGTGTTCGCAATTGTCCAGGATCAACAGCAGCTGGCGAGGCCTGAGGTAGTGTTCGATCACGTCGAGCATCGGACGATCTCCCTGCTCGCGTAAGCCCAAGGTTGACGCAATGGCGTTGACAACCGAAGCCGCATCGTTCAACGCTGCCAGCTCCACAACCCAAACACCGTCGCCGACGCGGTCGAGCAAGTCCGCCCCGATTTGCAATGCGAGGCGCGTCTTGCCGATGCCGCCGGTTCCCACCAGCGAGACCAGCGGCTGCTCGAGCACGAGCGGCTCGACCTCAGCAAGCACGTCATCGCGGCCGATGAGCGGTGTGAGTTGGCGCGGCAGATTGTTCGGCAGCGACTCTAATGATTGCAGCGGCGGAAACAACTCCGCCAGGCCGGGAGCGAGGAGCTGCCAAACGCGCTCGGGCTCGACGAGGTCCTTGAGCCGGTGCTCGCCGAGATCGCGCAGCTGCGTCTGTTCCGGCATCATGCCGCGCAACAGCAGCGCTGTTGTAGCCGAGGCGACCACTTGACCGCCATGCGCAACGGCTAGCAGTCGCGCGACGCGATTGACGGCAGGTCCAAAGTAATCGCCATCGCGCTCGTCGGTGGCGCCGCTATGCAATGCCATGCGTACTGCCAGTCCGCCAACCGCGCTCCAATCCTCGCGCGCTAGCGTGCGCTGTGCATCGGCCGCCGCCGCTACCGCGTCAGACGCGCGCGAAAAGGTCGCACAGAATTGGTCGCCCATCGTCTTGAAGACGTGACCGCCATACGCTTCGATCGCCGTTCGAAGGAGTTCATCATGCCGGCGCAGCGCTTCGGCCATCGTGGCACGTTGCTGCTCCCAGTGCCGCGTGCTGCCCTCGATATCGGTGAACAGCAGCGTTACTGTCCCGCTCGGAAGGGCGGCTCTTAACGCCATGGGCGCGGGATTCAAAGGAAAGCTGCACGGCGCCTGGCGCCTTAAACTAAAGCCGCCAAAACAAGTCCCAGCGTCGGGATGAGGGGCAGCCGCAGGGGCTGATCAACTCGTGTTCGCTACTGGCTACTCTCCGACGCAAGCCAATCGCGGCCGGACACGCCGCTGCACGAAAGCGCACGTGTGCTGCTGCGTTGCCGGCAGCTCGAGTTTAGTCAGTTCTAAGCCTTGAGGCGGCTTCAACTCGCGAATCGCGGCCGATACGTGCTCTCGGAGCCTCCGCCGACCAGCGAGCACGAATCACCGGTACCGCCAGAGGCTCAAAACTACTCATCGCCTTTGTGCCCTCTTTAGGGATACATCAATGGCGCTGATCAGGGCACGTGGGTAAAATGTGGGCCAGTCGGTAAGCGCCGGGCGAAAAACGTGAGTGCAACAAAGCCATTTTTGGTAGCGCCAACGGGAATCGAACCCGTTGTTGAGGATGCAGATTGATGCAATCTGATGCAAGTACTTGGTAGACATTTGGGTAGACCTGGGCGGCGTCGGGTCCGCATTGCCGCCATTAGTAGTTCCTACAAGTTTCCGGGCAGCGTGATGGACGAAATTTCAACGAGCTTGCCGCCCGCGACGGTGTAAGTCGTTATGTTGTTGTGCTTTGCGCAGCAGTTGCCTTCTCCCGCCGCATAAACGGGTTGCTTCACCACGAGGCGGCCCTTCTCGATGCGTGCGACGCCCTTGTAGACGCCGAGGGTAGTAAGACGATGCGCGCCGTTGTCACGCCAAACGTAGAGTATGATCGTCATAATGCCGCCGGTGCCCATACCGTCGATCGGAATCACGGCGAGCCAAGTTCCGTTAACCTTGCCCGAAGAACCCCCGCCGGTGTAGCAGCCGGAGACAACGTCGGGAGCGTCGATGCACGTGTACCGCGCAGAGACGGCGTCGCCCAGTTTCACTACGGTGAGGCCCCCGTCGTTCCGAAGAATCGCGTCCCAGTCGGCGTGCGCGAACGGGTCGGCGTCCGCGCCGGCCGGAACTCGCGCGGCGGATGCGAGCGACACTAGCAAAACATAAACGAAGGCGTGCCAACTATTCAACTGACCTACTCCTTAGGGGCCCAATGCGTTCGATGACTTGCCCAGCGACGCTTTCTGGACGCCGGGTTTGCTATTATAGACGCGGATGTCGACCATGAACGGGGCGCCCCCTACGAAACGAGCGATGCTCGCTTTCGAACTCAAAGCGGCGTTTTTCCGCGCCAAACGCTTCGCGACCGACGCCCGCGGCGCGACGCGCCGCTGGCCGCTCACCGGCGGTTCTTCCGGTGGCGCGCTCTTGGCCGAGAGTTCGACGCCGCTCCGCTCCGCGGTCGCCGAAACCGATCCCCGCGAGGCACGCCTCATTGAAGGCAAGATCCACAACTTGTACATGGCGCTTCACCAGCTCGATGGCGCCGTCGTCCCCGGCGGCAGCACGTTCAGCTTTTGGCGACAGATCGGTCGCGCCACCCGCCGCGCCGGATACGTAGAAGGGCGCGAGCTGCGCGAGGGCTGCATCATCCCTACGGTCGGCGGCGGTCTCTGCCAACTCTCGAACGCGTTGTATGCGGCCGCGCTCGATTCCGGTTGCGAAATCGTCGAACGGCACGCGCATTCGCATTTCGTGCCCGGCTCGATGACCGAGCGCGATCGCGATGCGACGGTCTTTTGGAATTACGTCGATTTGCGCTTTCGCGCGAGGCACGAGCTCACGATCCGCTGCCGGCTCCAAGGCGATCGCCTAATCGTGCAGTTTTTCGCGCCGGTGACTGCGGCCGTATCTCAGCCATTGCGATCCGTTCTCGACGCCGCCATCGCAGCCGCGCCGCCGTAGTGTATCAGCTGCGACCGAGTCGCGTGCACACGACATCGCAAAATACACGGCGCGAACTCCGCACCAGCGGCAGCATTCTTACTCGACGGCCTTTGGCCCGAATACGATGCGTTCGTCGCGACGCAAGCAACGACAAGCGATGTGGCGTTCGTTCCGATCGATGGAAAACGTTTTAGTCTCCCCCAATACGCGTGGGCGCTCGCGGGATTCGGCGGCGTGAAGCAGGCGCCGTTCGAAACGCTCGTTCGCGCGGGACGTTCGCGCCGCCTTGCATCGCACGGGGCGGCGCGTCAACGAGCGATGCTGCTCGATGCCGAACGACTCGCCCGTCGATTTGCACGCCATTTGCCTTCGCGCATCGAGCACATCGTCGTGATGCAGAACCTGCTGCCGTACCTGTGGCGCACCGGTTACCTCGCCGGGTGCACCTTCGACGTGCTGATGACGTCATTGCCAATGCATACGTTGCACGAGGTGCTCGATGATGCGGCGCGCCGGCATCCAGATAGTCCGACTCTCTCGGACTTCCGCGCTCCGCGCGAAATCGTCGAAGCCGAACGTAAGGCGCTCGACCGCGCCCGTCGTGTCGTTACCCCGCACCGCGAGATCGCGCGCCGGTTCGGTCCGCGCGCCCTGCTGCTGCCGTGGGTCGTTCCAACCGTGCCTCCGTACCATGCGCCGACCTCCAACAGCGTGCTCTTTGCGGGCGCGACGCTAGGACGCAGCGGTGCATATGAAATACGCGAGGCGGCGCGGCGAACCGGCACCTCGATCGTTGTCGTTGGCGATCGCGACGCCGAAAGACCCGATTTTTGGCGCGGCCTCGACGTGACGCGCGTGGCGAATTTTCGCCAAGGGCTCGATCTGGCGCGCGTCGTCGCCTTGCCCGCGTTTGTGGAACACCGCCCGCGCCAGCTTTTGCACGCGCTCGCCGCGGGGGCCCGCGTCATCGCAACCGCCGCTTGCGGACTGGCGCCGGCGAGCAATCTTACGATCGTGCCGGCCGGGAGCGCAGATGCGCTAACGGAGGCAATCCTCTAATCCTCGAAATCAAATGGCCGAGTCCTTCGACAAGCTCAGGATGACACGGGTCCCGGCCGCTCCTGTCGAATCACGGTCTCTCCGTTCCGACAAACGCCTACCTCGGCGCGGCATATAACATTCATGGGGCGAATCCGGGATCAATGCTTGTTGGGATCGCGCCGGAACCGCCTAGCTCGGACCCGTCGCAATCTCTCGAACGTACGAGCGAAGCTGACCGTCCGTCGGGTTGAGTTTCGGGCGCGAAGGCCTGCGGGTCGCGCGCGCGCAAATGTAGGGCTCGGCGTGGAATTGTTGCGGTTTTCCGATCTCGAATGCCACTATGGGGCGCGCGAAGTATTCTCGAGTATCAGTGGAGCTTTCAACCACGGCGAACGCATCGGCCTCGTAGGCCCCAACGGCGCGGGAAAGTCGTCGCTCTTGCGTCTCCTCGCTGGCGTCGACCGGCCATTTGGCGGTACCGTCGTACGCGCGAAAGGCCTGAAGCTCGGGTATCTGGCTCAGGGCGTTGCCGACGAGACCGAGTCGACGCTGCAGGACCTCGTCGACGCTGCGCTGGCTAAAGCGACGCACGAAGAGTCGGGCGTGCGCAACAAGGCGCTGCGCACCATGCTCTCCGCGTTCGGGTTTGCGCCAACGGAATACGATCGTCCGCTACGCTCGTTTTCAGGCGGCCAGCGGGCGAAAGTGGCGTTAACGCACGTGCTGATCGACGAGCCCGACTACCTGATTCTCGACGAACCGACTAACCATCTCGACGTCGCGACGATCCGCTGGCTCGAATCGTTCGTGTCCAACGACCCCCGCGGTTATATCGTCGTTTCGCACGACCGCTACTTTCTCGACCGGATAGCTACGCGCATCTGGGAAATCGAGCGAGGGCGCTTCCACGCCTACGCACCCGAACGGCCCGCATACACCGCGTATGTCGCAGCGAAGGACGTGCGGCTCGAGGCGGAGCGGCGCGAGTACGAAACCTTCGTTGTCGAACGCGACAAGCGGCGTAGGACAATCGCCGGCCTGCGAGCGACGCACACCTCCTCGGATTACAGCCAAGTGCGCAGTCGCGAGAAACAGCTGGCGCGCATGGAAGCGACAACGCGAGCCCCGTCTCCGGCGGCTCCCGAACGCCAGATCTCTGTCCGCCTGCGCCCATCGCGGCGCGCTGGGAGCGGGTTCGCCTTCGAAGCCCGGGGCTTAAGCAAAGCGTACGATCAACAGCTCTTCAGCGGGTTAGCGATTAACGTCGAGCGCGGAGAGCGCCTCGGCATCGTCGGTCCAAACGGATCCGGAAAGTCGACGCTTCTGAAGATACTCACCGGCGCAGCGCAACCGGATTCCGGATCGGTTGTCTTCAATCCCGCGGCGCAAGTCGCGTACTTTGCGCAGAATTCGCACGAACAACTCGACGTCCGGGAGAGCGCGCTCGCAGCCGTGCTGGACGGCGCGGCACTGACCCCGCAAGAGGCGCGCGGACTGCTCGGCCGCATGCGTATTAGCGGCGATGCTGCCGACAAAGCCGTGCGCGATTTTTCCGGTGGCGAGCGGCGCCGTATCATGCTGGCACGACTGATGGCGCGCGCGGCCGACATCTTGCTACTCGACGAGCCGACCAACGATCTCGATATCGACAGCCGCGAAGCACTCGAAAGCGTCTTATGCGACTACGAGGGGACGATCGTCGTCGCCTCGCACGATCGCTATCTCCTGTCGCGCTTGTGCGATCGGGTATTGTGGGTTGAACGGGGCGCGTGGGGACTCGTCGACGGCGGTTACGACGTGTACGAGGCGGCCCAGCGAGAGCGCGACAAAGCGGTGATTGACCGCGCGGTCGAAGAGTCGGCCGTGCGTGCCAAGGCGTCGCGTCAAACGCCGTTGCGCGTACGCTCGCAGCTAAAAGGGCAGATCGAGCGAATCGAGCGAGAAATCGAAGGCCTCGATGCGCGCGTCAAGGAGATCGAGATTCTGTTCGAGTCGCCCGAGATCTATACCGACGCGGCCGGATCCAGGGCGTTGAGCCAAGAACTCGTTGGCCTAAAAATGCGCAGTCGGGAGCGCGTCATCCAGTGGGAAGCGTTGCTACATCAACTCGAAGAAATGACGGCCATGTAACGAGCGAGAATGGATGCTGTCGTCGTCACGTGTTGAGTCAAGGCGTCCTAACTTGAAGGATCGCCTCGGAAGGTAGCGCGGCGATTGCGGGGCTTTCGGTTGGCCGGGCGTAAGCCAAAGTTAGGGTTGCTCGACGTAGTACACTTGACCGGTCTGAGCTCCTTCGACACTCTTGGCGAAGGCGAGGGCGACGCGTTTGCGCGGAACGCCTTCGCTGCCCGGAAAGTAGGGGCCGTACGCTTCCATCGACTCGCGCAATACCGTCGGGCTGACGACGTTGATCCTTGTTCCTGCGGGGAATTCGAGGGCGGCAGAACGCACGAACGATTCGAGCGCTCCGTTTACGAGCGAGGCGCTCGCCCCGTACCGAATGGGATCCTTGCTGAGCGTGCCAGCGACGAGCGTCACCGAACCTCCGGCGTTCAAGTGCTTCGCCGCCTCCAGCGCGAGATGGACCTGTCCCATTAGTTTGCTGCCGATTCCGACCTGAAGCTGCTCGGGCGTCATCTCGAGCAACGGGCCGAAGTGCACGCTGCCAGCGGCGCTTACGACCGCGTCGACATTGCCGACACTTGCGAACAGATTGCGAATGCTTTGAAGATCGGCGATGTCGACATTATGTTCGCCATGCGACCTTCCCGCAGCCAAGATTTCGTGCCGTTGCTTGAGTTCGTCGACGACCCCCCTGCCCATCGCGCCATCGGCACCGATAATGAGAATTTTCATGCTCGGCCTAACCGACACGGCCGGCCTGGGGTTGCAAGAGAATTAAAGATCCTTCATGGCGAACCAGGCAATCGATGGTGGGCTAGACGCACGACGAATCCAGTCGGCGCGGTTCACTTTTCAGCGGAATGGGCATCGGCTGCATGGACGCCGTTACGGCGCCTCCCGAGCGGCGACGGATTGCGGTTATCCTCATCGAATCCCTGAATAACCAACCGAATCGAGTCCCGTGCCGAATTGGAATGGTGCTTTGCCATGAGAGCGTGGCCTCTGCAACGACGCGATTGCCCTCCATGAGCGCGAGCCGATCCATGCGGTGGCTCTTGGGAAGATAGAGCATCGCGACGTTGCCGTTGGGAAGGGCATTGCCGAGCATCGTGTGCGTGCCGTCGTGCATCCAGGCGACCGAGAGTGACTTCGATGCGCTGCGTACAACGACCAGGTACCACGAGCCGTCCAGCGCGTACATCACTTCCGCGGGCGGGCTTGCTTTGGCCAGCCGAAAGTGCGCGGTCCGATGCGGGGCGCTCGCGAGGCGATCGATCGCGTTGCTTTGCGCGAGCATCGCGCCGTGCATCGTGCGGTTCTCCGACCAGAAGTACGCAGAGGGCAGAAGTCCAAGGAGCAGCGCCGCTGCCATCGCTGCGGCGTACGGCCAGGGTCCGCGCCGCGAAGGGCGCATCGCTTCGAGGGGACGCGGTTGCACCATTAGGCCGATGCGGGCGTCGAGGGCAGGCGGGGCAACGCGTTGCGGCTCCGTCGAAACGATCAGTGCGACGTCGTCCTCGGCGACACCAACTGCCTCGGCACAGGCGGAACACTCGCGAAGGTGCGCGTCGACGGCCGCGCGTTCGTCGTCAGGGAGTGCGCCCAGCGCATAAAGCGCGGCGCGATCCTCTACGTGCTCGGCCCTCACGAGCGATCGCTCCCGGCCCGTGCGGTCGATTCTAAAGCGGATCCGAGTTTTCGCAGGCCGTGCTTGATTCGGCTTTTGATCGTACCGAGCGGTTCTTGAAGTTCGGCCGCGATCTCGCTGTGCGTCTTTCCTTTGTAGTACGCCAATTCGAGAGCGGTACGCTGTTCGGCCGGAAGCGCGAGCAGGGCGCTACGAACTCGGTCGCGTTCGATCGGATCAGATACCCGCAACTGCTCGTGCTCTACGGGCATCGCGGCAAGGCGTTCCTCCAGACGGGCTGTGCGAGCCTGTCGCCGGCGGCGCGAGATCGCTTCGTTGCGAACGCAGACGACGAGGAAGCTTCGCAGATTGCCGCGGGACGGCGAGTATGCTCCCCGCGATCGCCAAAGTCTTGCGACTGCGTCCGCTGTACAATCTTGCGCGTCGTCAGCGTTACCCAGCACGTTATAGGCGGCCGAATAGAGCAGCGCCGCGTAACGGCGATAGGCTTCACCGAACGCCCAGCCCTCGTGCGCCGCAAACGCCGCAGCCAAGGCCTCATCTCCCTCCGCGGCCGGCATAATGGGGCATAGACTTCGACGCCGGCCACCTTTTCATCCGCTAAGAGAACGCTGGAGCCCGCTTGGGCGGATGATTTCTGCAGATCACTCATCCGGTACTGGCAGGAGCGTCCGGACTAGGATGAGAGCTGAGGTCGTACAACGGCGAATAGCTTCCGCTGATAAACACTCATCCGAGGCGTTGGGTAAATCGTACCAGAGATATGACTATCCTGTTATCCGCTATCCTGTTAGTCGAAAGCGCCTTTGCTCCGCTCTTCAACGCTCCGCAGTGGATCGGGTCGCGACCCTCTCCCGCGTCGTACACGGGTAGAGTCGTCATCGTCGACATCTTTACGTTCGACTGCATTAACTGCAAGCACATCGTGCCGGAATTGCGGTCTTTGCGCGCCCGCTACCCTGTGAAGGATCTGACCATCGTCGGTATCCATACTCCGGAGACGCCCTTTGAACACGTACGGGCGAATGTCGTTCAGGCGCTCGCAACGCAAGGTATCTCCTGGCCCGTCGCGATCGATAACGACGAGAAGCTATGGAATGCTTACGGCATTCAATACTGGCCGACGCAGCTGGTCTTCGATCGTCACGGACGCCTTAGGAAGACGGTCATCGGCGAGGGCCAGGATACCGAAGTCACCTCTACGGTCGCCGCTCTGATGGCAGAGCGATGATCTCGCTCGCCCTCGCCGCCACGCTGACGTCGATGCAAGGAACGCTCGCCTATCGGCTGGCGGTAGGCGGGCCCATAGGATCCTCTGTCATCGTTGCAGCGCAGCCTCCGCCCGGCTGGACGGCAGCATTCTGCAGCCCGCATCTTTGTTCGGTGGGGCACATACCTGTCACAATCGCCGCGACTGGAACCTCGTACGTCGAATTGCATCTCTACCCCATGGCTCGTCCAACGCACGGAACCGCGTTTGTTACTGCACTGGGTACTGCGTTGCGCCTCAGAGTCTAGTCGAACTGATCCGAAGTCAACTGTGCAACGTACTATGGATACCACTTACTTTAACTAAAGAGGCATACAATATGAAGTCGTTATCGATCCCCACGCTAGCAATCGCAGCCGTTCTCGCAACCAGTTACCCAATCGGTGCCCTCGCCGATGGGGGAAGTACCCCTTCCCCTTCGGCTTCGCACAGCGCGATGAGCCACAGCAACGCCATGAGCCATAGCAACGCTATGAGCCACAGCAACGCCATGAGCCACAGCAACGCCATGAGCCACAGCAACGCCATGAGCCACAGCAACGCCATGAGCCACAGCAGCGCCATGAGCCACAGCAGCGCGACGTCGCATCCCTCCCCAAAGGCGTCACCCTAGCCGTTCGGAGGTGCGAGTCTTTCCGTCTCCACCGACGAAATCGCTTTATTCTGTAAGGCGTCTCGGCGTTTTTACAGTCGCGGCAATGCAGAGCGATAGGAGCGCTTTTGCGACAATCGTCCGACAAGTTGGTTCGGGCGCCGCGAAGGCCCATGCTAGCCGGTAAGGCCCGATTACGGGTATCGCCCCGATCCCGGCGAAGCCCGCAGCGTGCTCAACCGGCTCTTGGGCGGTAATCACGATAGCATCGGAACGGAGGTTTGCCTTGGCTCCTTTTGGCACGTATAAAGATTCATTTCCTCACGCAAGGCTCACACGTTCGTCGACCGGCATACTCGAGGTCGTCTTGCACACCAATGGCGATACGCTCGTCTTTAATGGGTACACGCATACCGAGTTCGTCGAACTCTTCCACCAAATCGGTGAGGATCCCGACAATCGCGTCGTTATCCTCACCGGCGCCGGCCGGGCCTTCATCGACAACATCGATCCGGAGGGCTTCGACTTCTTCACGCCTCGTGGCTTCGACAAGATCTATCGCGAAGGAAAGAAGGTTCTCTCAAACATCCTCGACATCTCGGCACCGCTGATTGCGGCGCTCAACGGACCTACGACCGTTCACTCGGAATACGCGTTGCTAGCCGACGTCGTCCTCGCAACGCCCGATACCGTCTTCCAAGATAAGCCGCATCTGAGCTTCGGCATCGTTCCAGGTGACGGAGTCCATTCGCTTTGGCAGGAGGTCATCGGCCCGATTCGCGGCCGCACGTTCCTGCTCACGCAGCAGATCATCGGCGCCAACGAGGCCAAGGCGCTTGGCGTCGTTAGCGAGATCGTTTCGCACGAGAGGCTCATGGACCGCGCTCGCGAGATGGCGGAGCAACTGGCAAAGCTCCCGCCGCTCACGACCAGCTACGCTCGCGTCGCCCTTACCCAGAAACTCCGCCGCATCGTCGATGAAAGCGTGGGGTACGGCCTTGCGCTCGAGGGCATCTCTGCCGCGGACGTCGCTCGAATGAACAGGTGACCGCCTCGTCGCGTCAAGCGCGAAGCTCTGTTAAGTAATGCTAGCTTCATTGATCGTTTCTATGCGGACAACCCTTACACAATAAGGGTTTTTCTAGCGCCAACGGGAATCGAACCCGCAAATCGAAGTCCCGGCCGCTCCCGTCTAATACCGAATAGTCCTTCCTTGTACGGGTTTTCGCGTTTTAGAGTCCCTCTTAATCCCCTCGAATCCCAGCGAGTTTTGTAGAATTCGTTAGACGGCCGTTAGACGCAAGCAACGCGCTACGCTCGGCTCGATGCTCCGTCAATCTCGGATCGTATCGAAAATCATGGCTTCGCGAAGGTCCTCCCTGGCTCCCGATTCGGGGCCGAAGGATGACTCAAAGCCGACCGGCGGCGTGCAGCGTTCTGTAAATCGTGATCAAGAGTTTGGTGCCCTGGTCTTCCTTCGAATCGGGGGCACTGTTCAAGCCCAAGGCGATCACCGCATCCTGCCGCGGGAAATAGACGAGGTACGTGCGATGTCCAAACGTTTCGCCCTCGTAGGACCAGACCGTCCCAGTCCCCGGCGCCGTGCTCTGCGACACTCCCAGTCCGAAGCCGCTGGGATCGCTGAGGCTCGTCTTTGCGATCGGCTTGCCGCTCTTCTGCGAAACGAGGCTGAAGAGCTCGGCGCGCTGCTTGGGCGCAAGCGTCGGCCCGGTGTAGAGCGCGCGAGCCCAGCGAGTTAGGTCTTCCGGCGTCGAGACCATGCCGCCAGCGGCCCGCCCCCACGAGAGGCTATCGTCGCGCACGTCCTTACCGAGCAGCGGTGCGAGCCCGGCCATCTCGGCATCGTGACTGAAGAAGTATCCCGAGACCATGCGGTCGAGCACGTCGCGCGGATACTGCGTGCCGGAGTAATACGTATCGTTTAATCCGATGCCCGACTGGAAGAACCTCCGCTCGAGCTCGCTCGCGTAGCTGTGACCGCTCGCGCGTTCGATGATCAGCTCGGCGAGGAGGTAGTTGGTGTTCGAATAGTCGTAACCGTGGGTCGGCAGCGGGGCATTCGGGTTATTCTCCGGATAAACGTACGCGATCAGCTGGGCGATCGTGAAGCTCCGCTTCGGATTCTTCACGTAGTCTCTCTGCCACGCCGGAACGAAATCGTAGGTGGGAATGCCGCTGGTCATGTTGAGCAAGCGGCGAATCGTCACGTTCTTCCATGCCGGGTACTGCGGCAGCCAGCGGCCGACGGTTTGATCGATCGTGAGCTTTCCCTCGGCTTCGAGCTGGAGAATCGTCGCGGCGGTGAAGGCCTTGTTATTGCTGCCGATCTGCCAGAGGTTGTCGGGCGTTACGGGCATTCCGCCGCCGCCATATTGCGTTCGGCCCGCCGTGAGGTTGATGTTCTCGGGCTGGCCATGGAGGCTAACGCTCACCGAGATCGCCGAGATGTGTTCGATCTTCGAACGTGCGCTCAGATACTGGTCGAGATCGCGCTGAAGCGAGACACGCAGCGTCGCATCGGAGGGGGCGGCAGCCGCCGGCATAACTAGCCAAAGCGCGGCGAGCAGCAAGATGTAGAACCGTATCATTCGGCCGCTTTCTACGCTGGCTGCTCAGCCTCATGTAGCAATCGCTTGAAAGCTCGCCGGGTATCGTCAGCGAAAAGCCGTGCGTAGCGTTTGCTGCTTTGGCCTTTCTCGCGATCCGCTTTTGCCCCCGACGTGGCGCGCGGCTACTCTCGTGGGTGTTCTCGTCTGCGAAGCAAAGCTTAACGGCGAAGTCTACGTCGGCACGGCACTCGACGTGCTTTCTGCACAAAACAATGGGCGCCATAAAGTCGCTGGGCGAGCGTCACGCGCGTGCTTGCGCGGGGAACCGTTGGCGATCTCGTAGCCTGGGGAACGGGTCGATTTCCAATAACGGCGAACGAGCCGCTATGAAACACTTCTGGCGAGTCCTGCTCGTGCTGGTCGTCGTTCTGCCGGGCACGTATAGCACCGGTAGCGCCGCGAACGCTCGACTTGCTCCCGGCGTCCAAAGTGCGATCGCGGCAGCCGTCAACAAAGACCTCGCAGCCTACGGCGGTTCGCAGCCCATACCGGGTGCCCTCGTCGGCGTTTGGGTGCCCGGGAAAGGTGAGTTCACCAAGGGGTTTGGCTACTCGAATCTGTCGCCGAAGAACCCGATGGCACTCGACGCCCACGTTCGCATCGGCAGCAACACGAAGACGTTTGTCACAAGCGTGCTGCTGCAGCTGGTCGACGAGCGGAAACTAAGCCTCGACGACACGATCAGCAAGTTCGACCTCGGGCTGACCGTCCCGAACGAAAAACTCATCACGCTGCGCCAGTTAGCCGAAATGCGCAGCGGAATCATCGATAATGCCTCCGCGATTCCCGCGGCACAAAAGCAGAGTCTTGCGTGGGCAGGACGCCAGACACCGCGAGATTGGATAACGATCGCCGGCAAGCAGCGCCCGCTCTTCGCTCCCGGAGCGAAGTATAACTATAGCAACACCAATTGGTTCCTGCTGGGCGTGATCATCGAGAAGGTGACCGGCCACACAATCGAAGCAGAAATACACGATCGCCTGTTGGCTCCGATGGGCCTGACCCAAACTACCTTCCCAACGACCGACTGGGGCATGCCGGCGCCCTACGCGCACGGATATTCGCTGAACGAAAAGAAACAGTGGATCGACGAGTCGGCGGTGGTGCCGCCCTCGGTGTCGTGGGCGGCGGGTGCCATGATCTCAGATATGGCCGACATGAAGAAGTGGGTCAAAGCCTACGTCACCGGAACGACCAACAGCGCCGCGTCGCAAAAGGCTCGGCTCACGTGCCTGCCGACGGGTGAGGGAAATTTAAAGTTTGGCCTAGGGATTGGCTGTTCGGCCGGTTGGTACGGGTATACCGGCGGTATCATCGGCTACAATACCGGCGCGTATTATTTGCCCGCCACCGGAGCGACGATCATCGTCTTCGTCAACAGCGATCAAGAAAAACCTGTCCCCGGTGTCGCAAACGCGCTCTTTCGCGACATCGCGAAAATCATTACTCCCAATAACGTACCTTACGTGAAGTAGAAGAAAATGAGGACTGCAAGGATTGTGGTTATTTGTCTCAGTCTGGCGACCGCCTTCGGGAGCTGGACGAACGTGCGTGCCGGAACGCTCCCCGACATCAGCGGCACGTGGTACGCGAACGGTAACCCTGCGGCGCGCTGTACGATCAGTCAAAGCGGCGACTCCGTGTCCCTGACCAACGAACAGGGCGCCACGGCCACGGGGAGCTTTGTTAACACGGATTTTGCGGAAGATCACCTGGAGCAACGGCACGTATTGGTCGCGCCCGCTCGCGCCGATCGCGACGCCTACGCCGGTTCCGACGCCGGTGCCGCAGCCGCCGAGTGCTGTTAACTCTCAAGTCGTGTGTAAGGACGCCGCTCCGTCCGGGTGGGCCGTAGCGAGCGATGCTTGGAACCCGACGCGCTGCGGCGGTCCGACAAGCATTAAGTACAGTGTGTGGACGATTGTGCGGCTAGACAGCATACCGGTGGGCGGCACGCTGTCAATCTGCCAAGGCTACGTTCCCATCCCGTCCGATTGGGTCACCGTGGGCACAAGTTGGGTCCCGACCCGATGCGGTCAGCCTACTCAGATCATCAACAATGTCGACGATCAAGCGCGTCTCCTAGAACGAGCTTATCGATGAAGCGTTGGCACTTGGCGGTGCTCTGAGGTACTTGTGCGCCTCTCACTGATCGCCCGGAGCGCTACGTGCGCCTTGCTGCTGGGATGTAGCAATGCCTCACCGACAGTGCCGATGGTCGACGCGTCGGTCGTCGCTCGCGCGGTCGCTTCCTATGTCGGGACGCAGCTTCCTGGGATTTCGGTGGCCATCGGTTACCATGGCCGTGTCATCTTCGCGAGGGGCTACGGGAAGGCCGATTTGGCGAGCGGAGCTGCCATGACAGCGCAGACGCGCCTTGGAATCGGCTCGATCGAGAAGCAAATGACGGCGGGTGCACTCTTGGCGCTACAGCGCGACGGATTGCTGACGATCGACCAAAAAGTCAGCGTGCTGCTACCCCAATACATCTATGGGAACCGCATGACGCTGCATGAGTTGAGCATGCTGAGCGGCGGCCTGCAGGGGCATGATGAAGATCCGGACGGCGACGTGACATTCGGGATAGTCGGTGTCAAGACAGGTAACAGTACCGTCCGGCAGGTCTTTGCGAAGCTGAACGCAACCGCGCCGATTCGACCACCGAACGCGGCATGGGACTACTCGAATATCAGCTACTGGCTGCTCGGCCGCGCGATCGAATCTGCGACCAAGCGAACCTACGCTCAAGCGATGCAAGAACTCGTCTTTGGCCCGCTCGGAATGAAGACGGCGTACATTCGCGGAACGCGACCGGACGTCAACTTTGCGACCGGGTATACGCGGTTCACCGACGGTACTTTCCACAAGTGTCCCGAAATCAATCTCGGAACGTCGGATTCCGCCGGCGGCGGTGCGATGACGGCAAGCGATGTCGTCGCTTGGGATGAGGGTGTGCGCGCAAAACTGCTCGTGCCCAATCGGCTTACGAAAGTCATGTTCGAGCCCAGCGGCTTACCCATTGGCAAGCCGGTCGGTGATAGCTACGCAATGGGCTGGTTTGTCCGCAACGATCCTACTCTGGGCTACGGCATCTTCGATGCACCCGGGGATACGCTGCTCTTTGCGAGCCTGAATGTGGTATTCCCCGATGGAAGCGACGTCGTGCTATTGACCAACGCGAACTTCAATAGGTTCGTGTCCGATCGCAACTTGATTGCGTATAAGGTGCACAACGCCATCGCGAGCTTGCCGCCGCTCAAACTGCCTCCGGGCGGGGGGAATCTCCCCACCAGGAACTGTGTGATCGAGTGAAAGCTCGAAGCGCGAAAGCGCGCGATCATCGCCGTTTACTACGAGATCGAATACGTCGAAGTGAATGAATCCGTCGTCACCTCTGTACGGGATGGCGGTAACGCGGTCGTAGACTAAGGATTCCAGACCGGGAGCAGCGCTAGGCCGGCTTTTTTCGTACAGGGCGCGAGCAACCGGGAGGCGCTTAGCGCGGCGAAGAAGACGCCTTCGTATGAGTGCACGCGTGCTTTCGATTTTCCTTACCGCAGTTATGCTCGCGGCGTTCGCCGGCAAAGCGTCCGCGGCGACACCAAGCTCGCCCGATACTCTTCGCGCAGCACTAAAGAGCGACCTCGACACGTACCTCGCCAAGCGCGGAACGCCCGAGCACATCTCCGTAGTATCGCTCGCGGTCAGTCTGCAAGGACAGGCACCGTTTCAAGTCGTCGCCGGCACGACGCTCTATCACGGCAGCGTTGCCGCCACACCGGCCAGCCTTTTCCAGATCGCCAGCAACACCAAGTCGTTCACCGCGGCACTGATCCTTCGTTTGGAAGCGGACGGCAAGCTCTCGATCACCGATACAGTCGGCAAGTGGCTCCCGCAGTACCCGCAGTGGAAGTCGATCACGATCCGTCAGCTGCTCAACATGACGTCGGGCATCGTAACGTACGATGATACGCAGCCGATGGAACGCTATTGGGCTGCGCATCCGTACAAGTACTTCAGCCCCAAGGAGTTGATTGCGTGGGTCACATCGCTGCCGCGCGAAAAGGGCTACTACTACTCCAACACCGCGTATCAGATGTGCGACTTGATCATCGAAAAAGCGTCGGGCCGCAGCTACGCTGCGAACCTTGAGGATCTCATTAAGACCGCCGGATTGAACGAGACCTACTTCGACAAGGATATCTACCCGAAAGACATTCAAGACCGCGAAGTTGCGGGCTATTTTATGAACAACTCGGAGAACAACCGCGGCCTCTTTCCGTTTCTCGGCCAGGATATGCGACCGTACAGCCAGTCGTGGGCGCAGGCCGCCGGCGGTATCGTGTCGACGCCGCGCGATATCGCATTGTGGGTGCGCGAGCTCTTCACCGGTCCGATCCTCGCCGATGCGCAGCGCGCCGAACTCAAGACGCTGATCTCGATGAAGACGGGGCAGCCGTTGAAGAACCCGACGGTGACCGATCCGGGTGGATTCGGGCTGGCCGTCCAGCGGTCGCTGTTTGTACCGCTCGGCACCGTCTGGATCTACCAAGGCGTCTCACTCGGTTACCGCATGGCGTGGGTCTATTTGCCGAAATACGACGCCGTGTACGTCATCAGCGCTAACAGCCAGGCGCGCGAAGACAAGTTCGTGCCGCTCCTCCAGACGATTTTCGAAACGCTCAAAGCGCACGGCGCCTTGTAGCGCTTACGAACATAACGTCGCAGCGTCGCGACCATCGACGGCGCCGTAGACTAAGGATTCCAGACCGGGAGCAGCGCTAGGCCGGCTTTTTTCGTGGCATCGTAAACGTACGTGTAAGGCTTGCCCATCAGCTCCACGGAAAAAACCGACAGTTGCACCGTTCCGCGGTCGTCGAGCGCGACTGGCGTGAAGTGTTGCGGCGCGCCATACTTACGCCCCATCGTAGCGAAATCGCCGCCGAAATCTGCGGCCGTTTCACGGCCGTCCAACGCGCGCTGTAGCCACGCGAGCGCCTGTGCTTGCATCCCTGACGGAGGATGCGGTAAATGCGCGGGCGTTGGGGTTACTGCGCCATTTTCGGGAACGTAGAGTGCGGCGATCGCGCGGATCAACTGCGGCACCGCGGTGAAGCCCCCGTTGCAGAGCACCGTAATCGACATGCGGTCGTCCGGAAGCATCCAGTTTTCGCTCGTACTGCCGAGGTGGTTGCCGCCATGCCAGATCAGGCGATGGCCTCGAAACTCCGTTACGTACTCGCCGGCGCCGTACCCGCTCGACGATCCGTCGCGGAGCGTGCCGGAGGTCGTCATGATACGCCACATCGCGGCGGAGACGACGCGGTGGACTAGCAGCGCTTCATCCCACGCGGCCATGTCGCGCACGTCGATCAAGATGTCGCCGGAAGCGCCGAGCAGCGATCTTTTGACATTAGACTGGGGATAACCGCGAATCGGTGTCGGAAAGAAGTAGCTCGTCGCCCGATCCTCCGGCAGCGCGCCGGCGCCAAGGAGCGTCCAACTGCGCAGTTGCAGCGGTTCCACGATGTGCGTTTGCACGAACGTTGCGTACGGCACGCCGCTGACGCGCTCGACGAGCAGGCCCAGCAGCTCGTAGTTGGTGTTCGAGTAGTTGAATCGTGTGCCGGGCTGGAAAAGCAGCGGGCGCGCCGCATCGCGCGTGATGCGCGTGGTAAGAGGGATGGTGGCATCATCGGAGCCTTCGCCGGTGTCCTGATAACCCGAGGTCATGCCGTAGAGCTGCGCGATCGTTACCTCGCGGGCGTGCGGAATCTGCGGGAGGTAGCGCGAGAGAGGCGCGTGGAGGTCGATCTTCCCTTGCGTCGCGAGCAATGCTAGTGCGGCTGCGGTGAACTGTTTCATCAGTGATGCGCCGTCGTAGGCAGTGTTGGGTCCAGCCGGCAGCTTCGGGTCGATACTGCGGTCCCCAAAGCTCTTGGCATAAACGACCTGTCCGTCATGAGTAATCGCGATCGAGACGCTCGGTGCGATTCCCGTGCCGATGAACGCCCGGGCGTACGCGTCGATTTGAGCGCTCGGATCGGATGTCTCGGCCGCTGCGATGGGACCCGTCGAAACGAGTGCTGCCAAGGCAAGGGAAAGGCCCACAGTGCGCATGAACGCAAGCGTTCGGTAGTAGGCAAACGTTCCCTTGGCGCACAATCCTCGAGAGGCAAAGAGGCCCGAATCGAGGATCGCTTTTCCCTGAGGGGGTTGTTGCCGTCAACAGAATCTCGGGATAGCGTGTGAATCACTCGACTACAGTAAGCGGGTTTGCACTTGGTCACGAATCGACAGCGATCGCTTCGCGCATCTACCTCCACGCGGTGGAGACCCTGCAACACGATGCAGCTGCGCGCATCGACGCGCTGCTCGGAAATGCCGTAACGAGTGCCCTTGCGACCCCGGTAAGCCCGGCAAAGCTCGTCGAGTCCGTGCCACGACCGTGCCACGCGCTGCCTTCGCAAACGAAAAACGCTCGTAGATTCGAGCGTTCCTTGGTAGCGCCAACGGGAATCGAACCCGCGAATCGGGGTCCCGGCCGCTCCCGTTTAGTACCGGATAGTCCTTTCCTGTACGGGTTTTTCAAATTTTGAGTCCCGGCTAGTCCCTTCGAGTCCCGGCGAGTTTTGCGGAATCCGTTAGACGGCCGTTAGAGGAGCAGGCGCTCTGCTCTCCGCTGGGCTCCTACGGTGTGGTGCGCACGGTTGCGCCTTTTAAAAGGCCATCGCGCGGCTGCGGAAATGCGTCTGCGCAAGGAAAGGCTGCGTCGATGACTCAAAGCCGACCGGCGGCGTGCAGCGTTCTGTAAATCGTGATCAAGAGTTTGGTGCCCTGGTCTTCCTTCGAATCGGGAGCGCTGTTCAAGCCGAAGGCGATCACCGCATCCTGCCGCGGGAAATAGACGAGGTACGTGCGATATCCCGCCGTTTCGCCCTGGTAGAACCAGACCGTCCCAACCTCCGGCAACGTGCTCTGCGCCACTCCCAGTCCGAAGCCGCCGGGATCGCTGAGGCTCGTCTTCGCGATCGGCTTGCCGGTCTTCTGCGAAACGAGGCTGAGGAGTTCGGCGCGCTGCTTGGGCGCGAGCATCGGCCCGGTGTAGAGCGCGCGAGCCCACCGAGTCAGATCTTCCGGCGTTGAGACGATGCCGCCCGTGGCCTGCATCCATGAGACAGTATCGTCGCGCACGTCCTTGCCGAACAGCGGCGCAATAGCGGCATCGTGACCGAAGGAATACCCCGAGACCATGCGATCGAGCACGTCGCGCGGATACTGCGTGCCGGAGTAATACGTAGCGTTCAAGCCGATGTCCGACTGCAGGAACCTCCGCTCGAGCTCGCTCGCGTAGCTGTGACCGCTCGCGCGTTCGATGATCAGCTCGGCGAGGAGGTAGTTGGTGTTCGAATAGTCGTAACCGTGGGTCGGCGGCGGGGCATTCGGGTTATTCTCCGGATAAACGTACGCGATCAGCTGGGCGATCGTGAAGTTCCGCTTCGGATTCTTCACGTAGTCTCTCACCCACGCCGGAACGAGATTGTAGCCGGGAATGCCGCTGGTCATGTTGAGCAAGCGGCGAATAGTTACGTTCTTCCATGCCGGGTACTGCGGCAGCCAGCGCCCAACGGTTTGATCGATCGTGAGCTTTCCCTCGGCTTCGAGCTGGAGAATCGTCGCGGCGGTGAAGGCCTTGGTATTGCTGCCGATCTGCCAGAGGTTGTCGGGCGTTACCGGCGTTCCGCCGCCGTCATATTGGGTTCGCCCCGCCGTGACGTCGATGCTCTGCGGCTGCCCGTGAAGGCTAACGCTCAGCGAGATCGCCGAGATGTGTTCGATCTTCGAACGGGTACTGAGATACTGGTTGAGATCGCGCTGAAGCGAGGCACGCAGCGTCGCATCGGAAGGGGCGGCAGCCGCCGGCACGACGAGCCAAAACGCGGCGAGCAGAAAGACGTAGAAACGTATCACTCGGCCGCTTTCTAGCCTGGCTGCCCAAACTCATGTAGCAATTGTTTGAAAGCTCGCCGGGTATCCATCAGCGAACTGCGCCTCCGTCTGTCCGAAATCATGCCCTCATGTCAGTCTTGAAGTAGTGCGGTTGTTCGATCCAGGTGCCGTTGTTAAAGCGCAGGGTGCTCGTTACGCGCGTTTTGGTCGGGCAGCATAGCGGCGCTTTTGCGGCATAGTATGGCCCCGTAAGCTGCAGCACGTCTCCATGCGCGCTATGCACGACGCTTGCCGCAAGGTCGCACGAGTTCTCGACGGAAAGGGTCGTCATAACCGATTGCATTGCCGAGCCGTAGTAGAACACGTCCACACGCGCCATGCCGCAGTCGGCGCCCGTCTCGTGCGACTGCACGACGAGTTGTTGCGCGCCGGGCCCCATCAACTCGCCGGTTCCGGCGATCTCCGCGGCCTGCACCGGGAACCAGAGCGGCGCACCCTGTGCCTTCGTCACGCGGGCGAATGGTACGGTGGAATTGGGCGAGCGATACTTCAGCCGATAGACGGTGTCATCGATGGCGTAGAACGACAGAAACCACTGGTAGAACGACGCGCCGTTTCCCGTGCCGAGGAGCTTCTTGCTCAGCACCGCGCGCCACTGACTGTGCATCGCTTCGCCCGCTAAATAGACGAGTTGGCTTTGGACGATCGTTCCGGGCGGTTGGGGCGCGAACGTGTAGTGCGGCGGTTCGCCCGCGCGAGCCGAGCCGCAAAGCCCAAGCGAGCAGAGGGCTATTACGTGCCAGTATTTCATTAGGGAGTTTGCATCGTCGGCTGCGGAAGGGGTGTTCCGCTCGAACTGTGACCGTGGGCCGGCCACAGCCAGCCGCGAGAACAGTGGTTGTCGATGTTCACCGGCGGGGTGACGCTCATGGGAAAGAGCGTTCGAGAGTAAGCAGACGTTCCCTCGCTGTACTACGATTTAGTGGCAGTACGGTCGTTCGGGCGCAAAAGCCCATCAGGTTTTCAAGGCTGCCAACCGCGCGCGCATTTTCGGCTCGCTGTCAGCGTGGCGTCAAGCCGCTAACCCCGCGCGTCTACACAGCTTCGCAATCGCGAGGCGCCGTTCGTAAAACGAGTCTTCGCGACGCGCTGCTGCGAGTTGGGCGTCGAGACCGGGAACATGCGGCTCCCGTCGAACGTTCCGGAACAGGCAGGCTCGGCGGATACGGCGGGCATCTATTACGTTGCCGATCACTCGATTGCTACTTAACGGAAGAGGACAAGAAAATGACCGAACTAGCTCGGAGCCTATACGCCCTTACCATGCTCGCCGCTATAGGCATACTCGCAGGTTGCGGGGGCGGTAGCAGTAATGCGGTTGGACTTCCAGGTGCGCAAACCGCTATTCCTGGAATGCCTAACGTCATTCCGCTGGCCAAAACGAGTGTCATTACCGTAAAGAGTAATGGTAAGCCGGTGGCAGATGCAGAAGTCAACATGGGCTGGGGGAACAAATGCGGGCTTCTCGGTTGCCCTACCTGGCAGAGGACGGGTAAGACCGGACCAAAAGGCACAAAGGAATTCAAGGGTCTCCCGTCAGGCCTCGTACATTACTGCGTAGAGGCCCGAAAAGGCGGTGCCTATGGGCTAACTTGTGTCGCTCATCCCGTCCTCATCCCCCCCAAAGTGTTGATAGAGATTTAGACAGAACGGAAACACCCTGTTGTGGCATCGGCACCATACCGCAATCCTTCATAGCCCGGAACTCGCCGAGCCGCTTCCCGCTTTCCTCACGAACGGGATGTGCGCCGGTGTCATGATGCGCGCGATGTCGCGAATAACGGCGTTGGCGGCGCCGGGGTAGGGATTACTATTCTGAGTGCTGACCCAGGCGACGACCGTGACGTCGTCGGCCGGAAAATACCAGTTGGCGGTGTTATAACCAAGCAGACCGCCCGTGTAGCCGTACCAGCCGGCACTGCATCCGATTCCGAGGCCGAATGAGGAGTCCCCATCGCCTGTGGGAAGGCAGTCCATAAGCGCACGATGCGTCGCGGCGCTGGTCGTCTTGCCCGTGACGTAGAGTTTGATCCAGCGCCGCGAATCGGTCATATCCGAGATCATTGCGCCTGCCGTCCCCATCAGCGAAATGGGGACCACGCCCCACGGGCGGGTGCGAGAAGCGCGACGGTGCAGTACAAAACGAGCGCGGCGTAGACGCGGGCGAATCGCAACATATTCGACTCCAAAGCGAGGTTCGGCGAAGGTTGTTTTTGCAAAAGAACTACCGACACGAAAGGAACCACAATGGCCAAGAGCAGTATCGGACTTACGGAGCTCTTTGAAAAGGGCCCCGAAATTGCTGACGGTGTGCGTCGTCGAACAGCCGCAAAACGAGAGGTCTAAAGCCCGGCCTTACTGTGCGTATTCGATGCCGAACAACTCTGCCAAGGCGCAGCAGAGCCTCTGCTTCGCAAAGCGGTAAGGTAAGCGAAGCGGACTGCAAACCTTCGACTGAGAGAGTGATTCGCCATGAAATATACGTACCTCCAGAGCCGGCGGCGCGGCGACGACCGCTCAACTTAGTTTCGAAACTCAAAGCGCGATCGCCGCCGCTGTCAGTAAGGACCTTGCGGCGTATGGCGCCTCACAGCCCGTGCCGGGTGATAAAGTGTGCGGCAGTTAACCGTCATGCCTTTCTGCCGGCGGAGTCGGACGTGCGGAATTCAATCGCGCGTCGCCCACCCGGTTCCGGCCGGCGCGCACCGCTTCGACGACCTGGCGGATTGCCGTCAAGACCAAGTCGGGGCGATCGATCTCGATGTTGTGCGAGCTGTCCGCGACGACGACGTGGCGGGCGTCAGGAAGCGACGCGACGAGTTGGACCTGCGCCTTGCTCCAATCGGAGTCGAGCGTCTTCTCAAACCCGGCCGGCACGTTCGCGCCCGCCAGATCGAACGGACGCCCCTTCGAGAGCACGACGATCGGCATCGCTCGCAGCGGCGAAGCCGCTACGGCGCTGCGCGTCTGCGCGAAGCTGAGGTCGAAATCTTCGACTTCGATCTGCTTGTACTGTTCGAGCCCGTGAGGCGGCTTCCAGTTGAAGACGGTGTACGTCTTCCAGTTCGCCACCGTCATGAGCGGCCTCAGTTGCTCGGGCAGCACGTCCACGAGCACGAGGCCCACGACGTCGCGCGGATACGTCGCCGCGTATTGCCGAATGATCTGGCCGCCGAACGAATGCCCGACGAGCACGTACGGCCCGGGGATCTTCGCCGCGCGTAGTAGCGCGTGCAGGTCCTTCATCGCATCGGCAGCACTGCGCGGCATCGGTACCGGATCGCTCCGGCCATAGTCCTTTGGCGCGGTGCCGAGCGTGGTCCCCGGCCGGTCGTACTCGCAGACACGCGTGAACGCCGCGACGCCTGCCATTACGGGCTTCGCCTTCGCCGGCAGGAGGGCAGTGCTGCTCCAGATGTCGCCGCGCGTCCGCAGGCCGGACTCCAGTAACACCGTCGGTTTGCCGGCGCCGCGGCAATCGACGTACATCCTACGACCGCCGCCGATGTCGACCCGACCCGGCGCGAGCGCGAGCGTCCCGACGATCGCGGCGACGGCTGCAACGAGCCTTACACTCCGGGCAACGTCGAGGATTTTCTTACGCACCATACTGCGGCGTATTTATGGTATGGTATCCGGCCTGCGCGGTCGCACGGAGTTCTCGTAAAAGTTGTTCGTCGAGCTCAGGACGAGTTGCGAACCAGGCTGCCGCGCAAACCGGCGCTGAAGCGTTTCATAATCCGTGTTGTCGCTCAACGCGACAGCACGGGACGAAGTGGTTGCGGCGACCGCAGCGAACGACGGTGTCGGCGTTACCTCGGCTGTAAGCGCGAACGCCATCAATAACGATGCCATAGCGGCGCGGACGATCACCATGTTTCAAATCTCCACGGAAAACCTAAGGCGTGAGTCTTCCCGACCACCCCTGCGCACCACCTTTGGCTGTGGAACCGCGACGACGCTGACGTTGCTCCTTCGTGACCTGCCGGCTGGGATACTCGCTGAAAGTCGTACGGCATCCATTGAATTCGCTCACTTCGGTCAGTGTAGAACGGTAAAGTCGAGTACGGTGTACGTGCTGACGCGCGCCGCTGGCGTTGACGTTGCTTCCGTCGCGCGCGTTCTCGGTCACGCAACGCCGATCCCGATACTCAGCATTTACGCTCATGCGTTTGCCAGCCGCGGCGTCGCGCGCGAGGATAAGGAGATTTCTGGTAGCGCCAACGGGAATCGAACCCGCAAATCGGAGTCCCGGCCGCTCCCGTCTAATACCGGATAGTCCTTTCTTGTACGGGTTTTTGCGTTTTCGAGTCCCGGTTAGTCCCTTCGAATCCCGGCGAGTTTTGCGGAGTCCGTTAGATGGCCGTTAGAGGAGCAGGCGCTTTGTTATGAGCCTTGGACTCGTTCTCCATGACCCTCATTTAAGAAGCGCAGCCCGATGTGTCGTAGCACGCTTCGCACTAGCCAAACTGGTCCGAGCAGGTAAAGAAAAGCCGGTGAGCCGTAGTTAGGATCCCGGACGCACGCCCAACCAGCGGGCTATATTGCGGACGTAGTCTTTAAAGATCTCGAGCCGAGCCGGATCGCGTTTTATCTCGTCACCGGGTTTGTCGGTGACAAAACTTGGCGCGCCTCGATCCGTGTCCCAGTTGAGATCGGCCAGATGGTGGAACGTCGAAATCGCGACCGCGCGCCCCAAGACTCCGCCGTCGAACGGTTCACCTTCGACTGCAACGGCGAGATTGAACTGCCGGCCACTCACCGTGCTCGTGCCCGTCGCAACGACACGGGCAAACGCGGTACCTTCGGGCACGCCAACCGCCCCCTCGTGCGGATGGGCGGGAAAATACTCGATCGCTCCCCCGTCTGCTTTCGCGCTCTTAAGGATAGGATGTACCGGCGCGACCGCCGAGATCCTCTGATAGTTCCCGTTCGCACCGGAGTGGTAGTTGGGATAGGAAATGTTTGGATTATCCCGGTCGTCGTTCTCGGTGCGACCCGGCTCCAGGTTGTACGTGTGAAAATGATTGAACTGGCCGAGCGAGCCAAGATGACAGAGACAAAGCCCAAGATCCTGGTGGTCGCGCGCGGTCAAAACGCCACCGCCCCTCTTGCGGAACTCAATGATCGCATCGCTTTCTGGAGTAAGGCCGTCGCCGGTGTCGACGGCCATCAGCCACAGCTGATCGAAGTCGGAGTCAGGCAGTCGCATGATCAGATGATCGTCGCGGTTTGCATCCATCTCTTCATTTCGCGCAACTACCTCATGGCCGCCAGCTTCGAGAGCTTCGCGCAACAGGGAAAAGCGCGAGACGTTCCAGTCGTCCTCCGCGAACGGAATGGTCGTTTGTAACAAGATCCTCGCCATTTCTCACCATCCTCGCTAGGCAACACCTATGATGTACGAACGGTGCCGGTGTAGTCAAGGTAAATTGATCGATGCGTTACTTGGCGACTGCAGGGCCACATCCATAGTCGGCATGGCGATCACTGACGACCACGGTCGCTGCAGCCGGCGTAACCTCTAACACAAAGCGGCCGACTGCTTTCAACCGCCGGACGGACGACGAGAGTGCTGCCCCAGTTAATCCGCGAGCCTCCCCGACGAGCCGCCGGGCGCGAGCGAGTTCAAGTTGAATCCGTCGGAATCAGGTTTCTCGCAATACAAGCCTCTCTATGCGCCGACGTCGATGACGGCAGCGCCCGACGGCAATCTGTGGATTGTCAACCGGCAGGCCAACCTTATCCGGCGAATTACGCCGCAACGCACGGTTTCGAGTTTTCCGACGACGTCTGGAGAATCGCCGGGCGACATTGCGGTCGGACCCGACGGCGATCTTTGGGTTTGCAGCACGACGAAGCTCGTTCGGATCACTTAACCCGCCGCACCGATAAAACCGTGCGCTATATTTAGTTGAAGTAGAGGACGAGGGTTTTGGGGAATGGCCTTAGGCAAAGGCTGGATTCCTCGGAATGGTGACCTTGTGTGTATTTACCTCCGGCGCAGATCCATTCTTCATGCGTCCAGTCGCCCGACAGTCTCGCGCGTCCTTGCCGGTTTGTCGTGCCTTTGGTGATCAGCTTGCCGTTGGGCCACTTCTCATGCGTTATCGTAATCTCGATATTCGCGAGCGGCAGGCCGCCCCTACGAGCGGTGATCTCCACCTGCGCATTCGGTTGCACCCTGTTCGCTAGCGGAACGACTGCGTTGGCGTTCCGCCCGTTCGTCGCGTCGAGCGGGTTTGCGCATGCGGAGAGAGCGATCAACGTAAGCGCGACAATCGCGCGTTGGCTAAAGCTCATAAAGACTCCCTTCCTTTAAGCACGAAACGAGCTAGATCCTCGCGCGCTGTGCCTCCAAACCGCTGAACAATCGCTGATATCTGCGGTTCGTCATCCGCGATGCTCGGTCCCGCCGGAGCAGCTCTCTGCGAAATATCTTACACCACGGAGTGCCGGCTGCAAGTGCAGACCGCTTTTTGCAGCGTCATGGGAACCGAATCTGCTCGCGAGGACCACGCACGGTTTTCCATGCTGTCCCGACGAGTGTCTCCTAGTGCGTTGCGAGCGATCCGCTAATCGCGCCGTAATCGCGTCTTCGCCTTGGGTCCAAGCTGGACTGCGAAGCCGGTAACAACTTGCCTGTCAGCGTTTGGCCGCCGAACGTTATCCGCACGTTACTCGGTATACCCGCTCCTAAGCAGCGCCGAGGTTAAGCCGGAGAGGGCGCGTTGGCGGCACCGAATGCCGTATAGCCCCGTTCCGCTCGAAGCATTTCCGCGATCACCTGGTCGAGTGTTTCGAACTCGCACAGGCCAGAGAGCAGCGCTGTATCGTCGATCTCATTCCGAATGAGAAAAGTCGGAACAACAGTAACCGGTAGCGCGCGAAACTCTTGCGTGCTTATGCGGACGCCCGGCTCGACGGCTTCCATAGCTGCCTCCAAGCGATCGGGCGGAACGGTGATCAGCCGCGAGACCGCGCCAACGGCGCCGGTTTGCGATCCCATAGGCTCGCCTCGCAACAATATCGCTTCCGCGACCTGCCTGCACACGTCGTGGCCCAGGCGACCCGCCGCAGCCACCGCGAGGTTCGCGTAGAGCGTGCGATCGTTGCCCTGGATCCATCGGGACGTGACGGCGATGCCGGTGATCGACTCGGACCGCCGGTACATCCATCCAAGCGCCTCCGATGTATATCCGACTGCTTCGCCATCCTTCACCATGGCGATCTTCCATTCGACATCAAGGTCGCTGCCGTGGTTTGCACGCAGCCTATCCAACGCGAGGTCGCCGAAATACGACCACTGCGAGCACACATCGTAGTAGAAGGTCAACTTCATGCTTATCGAACGGCGAGGGCGCTGCCCGAGCGGCGGCGTGCGGGAACCGGTTCCACGTGTCTTGCGGCGTGGCTAACGAACCATACACAGAGCAACGTCAGCAGCGCGGCATCGTCGAGCGCACCCAACACCGGAATGTCGCCGAAGAGGTCGAGAGGAGAGATGATCAGCAGCCCGATCAAAGCCGCGACGACCTTGAGCGAGAATGGCACCCGCTCATCGCGTACCAGCGGCACCGTTCGAAAAATAGCCGCTTTCGCGGCAACAAGTAAACGTAAAATTCTCATCCCAACGTGCTACTCGAAGCGGGCGCCGATGTTCCAATCGGGCGAATTTCGCGGAGAGTTCCAGGCCTAGCGCTCGGTCGCGAAGCGATTCCAGTACAACGTTGTGGCGACCCCAGCTCGTTGACTCGCCTGCCGCAGGCATATCAGCTGCGCACAAAAGCAAGCGGAGCTTTAAACCTACATCGCGCGCTGGCGCCGCCGTATTCAAGATTACAACCGCGTGGCCTGTACCCGCGTTACTGCAGCCACGCCATCGGCGCCCGTGGCGAAAAGCAGTTTGTGGTAGCGCCAACGGGAATCGAACCCGTGTATCGGGGTCCCGGCCGCTCCCGTCGAATACCCGAGAGTCCTTTCCTGTACGGGTTTTCGCGTTTTTGAGTCCCGGCTAGTCCCTTCGAATCCCGGTGAGTTTTGCGGAATCCGTTAGACGGCCGTTAGAGGAGCAAGCGCCATCTCGATCGATTACTCTCTAATGGCGCTAGGTTCGTCGCGTCGGTCGTCAATGTTTGGTTCTGCGAGTTGAACGCTACGCCGTGAATGCGTTCGAGTTCCGACCGGACGAACGGCTCCACGTGGCTCTTATAGTAGTTGGTGTTTGCCATTTTATCGCCGCGACGTAATGTCCAAAGCAGGCTCCCTCATGGCCTCGACTCGCTCGGAGGCGTTTCGACACGACCACGCGGCGCGTCGCGCTCGCACTATGACCACACGCGTAGAGACGCGGCCGGCAAAGTTCAGAGTCCTTTTTCGTTGCCTTAAGCTACGCACGGTCCGCTGGCAGTCGACTAGGTGATAGCAAAGGCATTTCTCGACAACCGACGGATCAAGGCCAGCTGCCCTCTCAACTTTAGCTTCATGCGCCAATTAGCCCGATTTAGGCGGCGCCAGGGGACGCCAAGCTCTTCAGCAAGTTCCCGCTCACCCTTACCAAGAATGTATCGGTGGATCAACACTTTCGCTTCGAGGTTCGAGAGGGGGCAGTAGTAGTGAATCAAGTCCCAAATGTCCTCGATCACCGCATCATCTGGCGGATGGATTTCCTTGGGCACCGCCGCACGCCGCCACTTGGCCATTTGAATTGTGGTTTAGGTGCTTAGAGGTCCTAACCTTTAAAAGGGACCGCTAAAAAGGCGCCCGACGTGTATTCCACGCTATGCTTCCTCGGCACGCACCAGGCTAGCTGCCTTCGGATCGTACACGTATTCCGTTATCGTCCCGTCCTTGATCCGCTCGACGGCCTCGGCGACGACGAACTCCGGGACAAGAAACCATTCGCGCGGCTGTACGGGCTTACCGAAACGATCCGTAATTGCAACGTCTAGTTGCGCCGGGGCAAAGACGCGGTGGATGATATTTTCGAGCTTTACGCGGTCGATATTATATAGCTCGTATTCGGCAATAACCTCGACGCTGGCCATTAGGAACGTCGGGTCGTTTTCAGCGTTAACGATGCGCCGCTTCACGTCGTTACCGGTTACGCCAATCTTGTGCAATACGTCGCGATGGTCCGCTACGAACGCATTTTCGGACTTGCTCCGCAGTACGTAGACCGTGCCGGTTTGCACATCGTTCTCCGCGGGGATATCGGTGAAGAGAGGGCCTGCGCTCGCCTCTGAAATGACACGGCTCGCCGGGTCGCGATGCAAAGCCCGCTGCAGCGACCGCGCGAGGACATTACTCTCAGTGCCGTTGTCGTAAATGACGCGCAGACGGCTATCGCGGCGGTCGTACTCTGTCTCGAAACTTTCGCTGTCGTCGGCCACATACGCAACCTGTCCGCCGATGACAAACCATTGCCCTTCCCTGATCGTGTCTAAGCGCTTCTCTTGGAGAGCAAGCGTAGTCCGAACGCCAGTGGCAAGCTCGTTTTTAACGCGCTCAAAGAGCGGCTTGAACTCCGAAAAATCATCACAACGCGTGCGGTTAGCGATTTCTTCGGCTTCGCGCTTCTCCACGCTGCTCCGAACATGGCGTAATGTTGCGATGTCCGCCTCGTCCGCCTCACCGCCGAGTTCGGCAAAAAGCGCATCGGCGTCCATCTCCGTAGCGTCGGCGCGCAGTTGGCTGACGCCGCCCGCGAGTAAACCTTGACGGTCAAGTGGCGCGAGCAATGACCGGCAATCCTCTTGAACCCGAAGTCGATCGAGCCGCGCGGCGTACAGGCGCTCGAAGATGTCGTGATCCTCACCGTGTTGCGGCGCACGGCCGTGTTCGTCGACAAAGCCCTGAATCTCCTCAAAGCCGGCGATAATGCGCTCCTCGCGCGCAGTTGGCCCCACCTTCTTCTCTGACGGTGCAAACTCGGCTAGTTCGGAGGCGAGGCGGTCGAGATCGAAGTCAGTCATACCGCCCCTCCTGTTTGAAACGCATAAACGCCGCCGCCCCTTCGGCCATGCGCCGCTCCCAGGGATCGCTTGACGTCACCAACGGCAAACGCCCGCGGTCGTTCTTGAACGCAACCGCGCGACCAGCGAGCTCTTTCGCCTCTTCCGGCGTTAGCATGGTTCGCTTCGCAGAGATTATAGCCGCGATGTGCCGCAGACGCTCTTCGGTCATCGCCTTCGCGAGGATCGCATAGGCCTCACCGAATGGGTTGATGCGGTCGATCAGGTCGATATCGAGCTCGCGTACGTCCATAGCAAAGCGTCGTACACCCTCGATGAGGGCGGTATTCGCACGCGGCTCATCGTCGGTGTCACCGAGCGCAATCTTCTTCGCCTGCTGCGTAAGGACCAGCGCGGAGATCGCATGCTGCCTCACAGCCTCCTGGTCCTCCGCATCGAGGCCGGGATATTTCTCGGCCACGATCTTCCCAAGCCGAATCTCTGTGAGCTCGTTGGGGGCAATATCTTCGTCGAAGATGCCTCGCTCGACCGCCGCCTTATCCTGCACGAACGTAGCGATGACCTCGTTCAAGTCTTCGCGGCAGATGCGTTGAGCCTCCACGGACTTCGGTTCTGCGAGCCCGTTGATCTCGATCTGGAACATCCCGCTCTCGTGGTTGAACCCGACGTTCGTCTTCGCCGGGTCGTAGCCACCGGGACCATAGTCGAAGCCCGGCTCGGGCTTGTTCTGCGGGTTCTTCGGCTTGAATTCGAAGCGTGGAGCGAGTACCTGCTCCATCAGAAGGCTCGCGGCGATTGCTTTGAGCGTGTCGTTTACGGCCTCGGCTACGGCTGAATCGGCAGCGTCCGGTTCCGCGATAAGGTTGGTGAACCGGGCGCGCGCCTTGCCGGGCGCGTCGCGAGTCGTGCGGCCAATGATCTGCACGATTTCGGTAAGGCTTGCGCGGTAGCCGACGGTCAGCGCGTGCTCGCACCAGATCCAGTCAAAGCCCTCCTTCGCCATTCCCAACGCAATGATGATATCGACGTGCTCACGATCGTTCTTATGCGCTGGGTCCTTCAGTGTTGCGGTGACGCGGTCGCGCTTGGCCGCGTCGTCGTCGACGAGGTCCGCGATACGCAGTACCCGGCCATCCGGCGTCTTCAGGAGCTGGAAGCCGGTCACAGGGTCAGTGCCTTCCCACGTTCCAAGCGCCGCAAGAATCTGCTCGACCTCGCGATATTTGTCCTGCGTGCTCTCTCGCGCGTTGACGTTTGGAATGTGAACGATCGTCTTCTCTTCCGGGTTCAGTACGGCGAGAATATCGTCAACATACGAACCGTTGCGTCCATCTCCATACTGAACATTGTAAAACCAGTACCCTATATCAAGACGCTTAAGATATTCGTAGCCATTGAGTTGCTCGTAGTACGTATAGGTAACCGGTTCGAACTTTTCTTCGTCCTCCGGGGAGAGCACCGGGTCAGCGTCACCGCGGAAATATGATCCGGTCATCGCGACAATATGCACCTTACCCCGCGTGATGAACTCGCCGAGATGCAGGCCGAGCTTGTTCTCTGGGTTTGAGGAGACATGGTGGAACTCGTCGACCGCAATCAAGCGCCCGTCGAACGCTTCGACGCCGAAGCGATCGACCGCAAAGCGGAACGTCGCGTGCGTACAGACCAGCACCCTATCGTCACCGGCGAGAAACGCACGGACGGAATTGATCTTCCCGCCGTCCTCATCGCCGGGAGCGTCGCAGAGGTTCCATTTCGGCACGACGGTCCAGTCGGCAAAGAATCCGAATCGCGACAACGGTTCATCGTGGAAGCTCGCGCCGATGGATTTCTCAGGCACTACGATAATTGCTTGCTTGATACCCTGGTTCGCGAGCTTGTCCAGCGCGACGAACATCAGGGCTCGGCTCTTGCCCGACGCCGGAGGCGATTTAATCAGCAGATATTGCTCGCCGCGGCGCTCATAGACCCGCTCCTGCATTGGGCGCATGCCCAGTGCATTGGTCTTCGCAGTACTTCCATTCGCGGCGTAGGTAACTGATACGGACGGGACTTCTCGACTATCCGGCTTCATGCGCTCGCTTTCCTTTTCTCTGATGTATCCGAGCCGGTCATCCTCGTGTAGAGTTCGAAGAGCTTCTCAAGGCGCTCGGTGTCGTTCTTGAAGCGTCTCCCGATGTAAACGCGTTCCAGGACCTCGTCATTGCGTTCGTGAGCTGCGCGCAAGTCGGCCGGCATCTTTTCGGGATCATAGAGATCAGCAATGGTCGCCGGGAAATGCGCCTCGCGAGCAAGTAGGATGTCTTCGGCACAACGCGTGAGACCGACCCTGTTCTTCTCCGTCAAGGTCGGAACCGGGAACGCGTTCCACCCCAGCGTATTAGAATAGCGGATTCGAGTTTCCAATTTTCCGCAAACGGTCGCTATCCAGACCAAATGCAACCGACTCGAAAGAATCGCAAGGTTCAATATATCGCCGCCAACAATTTGCATGTGCGGGGCTATTACAACCGCATCATCACCGAGGAGACCCGCTGTTATAAACGGCCGCCGCTCGGAAAGAATTTGAGGGACGAAGATTTTATCACCCGGGCGCTGTCGTCGCTCCGCAAATAACATTGGCGTCGCGCTGAGCCTCCTAGTTGCCAGGCGAACGCTCTTGCTTCGATATTCCCTAACACGCTCAAACACTTCGGAAAACTCAGCGATCTGATCATGAGTGACTTGCGTGTCATCCGCAATATATAGAGTTGGGCGAACGATACCATTGATAAATTCATTCCCCCCGACCGAGAGCTTCAAGATGCGGCGGTTATCAGGATTCGCTCGAAGAGATTTCTCGTACGCACCAAACGACATAGTGAAGGCATTGTCGTCATTCGACATACTTCCGTATGACATCGGCGAAAGGTCTTTCGATAGCGGCACACTCCGCTTCTTAACCACTACATCAGGCATGGCTACCAAGTATGGGCCTATGTTAGGCACAATACGCGCCGATGCGCTCTCGTAGATAACCTTATGTCGTACGTCTTCCCTGCGGACGACTCCGACGATGCAGCACGACACGCCCGCGTTGTTCGTGGCTTGGTTCGCCCACTTGAATCCACTATGGCACCAACCAATCGCAAGCCCGAACCGCTGCAATATCCAGAAGAGTATTTCCGCTTGCTCACCTTGAAAGAGGCTTGTCGTACTTACAAAGGCAAATGTTGAGCGCGGGCTTCTCCTGATGTAGTCAGCGGCGATCCTCAGCCACCCACCAACGTAGTCAAGGTTCCCACAGTTGATAGGGTCGGCAGCAAACACGTTTGTAAGATCTGCTTTTTGCGCCTGTGATTGATACTTGGTGCCAAGGTATGGTGGATTGCCGCAAATATACGTCTCGCCGCCCTCGTTTTCGAAATCAATCTCAGCTTGGTCGAGCGGAGTGCCGAACAGATCGTCACCAAGCAGCTTCACGCCGGTTCCCGCCGGCGGACAAACACTGAGCCAGTCTAGACGGAGCGCGTTCCCCAAAACGATCCAATTCTCTTTTTGCAACGGCAGAAACTCGGCTAAGGCGAGTTGCTTACCCCGATAGAGAACGTCGCATTGGAATTCGGCGACGATTAGCGAAAGGCGCGCGATCTCGGCCGCAAAGTCGCGAATCTCGATTCCGCGAAAATTCGTGAGCGGAATATCGGACTCGCGGTTCGCTTCGCCTCGACGACGATTGATCTCGGCCTCGATCTCGCGCATCTCCTTATAGGCGATTACGAGGAAGTTTCCGCTTCCGCAAGCCGGGTCGAAGACCCGAATGCGCGCAATCCGGTTTCGGAGGTTCAGCAATTTTCGCGTGTTGTCTCCGGCTTCCGCCAAATTTTCTCGAAGATCGTCCAGGAACAGTGGATTCAAGCCCTTGAGGATGTTCGGGCGGCTCGTATAGTGCATGCCCAGCGCGCCGCGTTCTTCATCATCCGCAACCGCTTGAATCATCGACCCGAAGATGTCGGGGTTGATCTGCGTCCAATCTAGACTGCCGACGTGTAGAAGATAGGAGCGGGCGGCGCGCGTAAGCCGCGGCACTTCCGGGTCGCCTTCGAATAGGCCCCCGTTTACATAAGGGAAGCCATCAGCCCAGCGCGGGATGCCGGCGCGTTCGCGATTCTCACGCTTAGTGTCCATCGCTCGGAAGAGCGCCGCGATGATCTCGTGCGTGTTAGACGAGTCCTTCGCGCTCATTTGCTCGATCGTGCCGGTAAATAGTTCCTCGGTGAAGATGTCCGTGTCCTCGGCGAAGAAACAGAATATCAAACGCGCCATGAAATGATTCATGTCGTGACGCCGCGATGCCGTGCCCCAGTCCGGGTTCTCTTTCAGTAGCTCGATATAGAGACGATTGAGGCGGCTGGTCGCACGGATGTCGATGGAGTTTTCGCGGACTTGGCGGACGGTCGAGATGCCCGCCAGCGGCAAGAAGAATCCGAAGTGATTCGGGAAGTCTTCGTAAGCGCAAGCAACGGTCTCGCCGGAATCACGGTCTTCCGCTTCAAACCACGCTCCGTCAGTCGCGATCGCGAACCGTACCTTGTGCTTCGCTGTAGCGGGGCTCGCCTTGAGCCCAGCAAGTGCTTTCTCGACCTCGCCCTCTGGTACAACCGCGATATGAGCATTATTACGCTGCAGCACACCCCCACAATCGGAATAGTTGCCGTCGCGTGAGCGCAAACGCTTGATAGTTGTCTCTTTGTTCCCGAACGCGGCAAGGAACGCAAACGGGAACTCCGCAGCATCGAATGGCCCCTCAGCGAGTGCCGAAATAGCCTCTTCAATCTCAACTGCATTCATGGTTTTTCAGTCACAAAAATCACGCTCTGAGCCGTTTGATATACGCAGTTACGTAGGCGATAACGTCCTCTTGCGTAGACTCCAGTCCAATCTCCTCAATGACCCCAGCGATCGTTGGCTCCCAGGCCTCGGGAAAATCGGGAGCCGGTGGCCAAGTGTGTGTGCCTTCACGCTCGAATGTGGTTACGCAGGCGACACGGACGGATTCATCATCGGTTGCGGCCAGCGTATCAAAAAGATAAATATCAACAATGTTGCGTGCGCGATTCTTGCGTTTCCCGTCGATTTCTGGACGCGTCGTGCAATGAATCCATTCCGCGATCTGATGCGGGCGTGAAAGGCATGCCACCGCGTTAGCCTGCGGGAGGCCGAAACGTTCTATTGCAACGTTTTCTACCCGCTCGACGTCAGCGATCTCGGCGTCGATCACATCGATCTTGAGCGTGCCCCAATCGACTTGGTTGAATCGCACTTGGACGTTGGCGCGCACCACATGCTCGCGTTGTTCCTCACTCTTGATCCGAAATTCGAATGCATCCCATTTTGCGGGCAAGATACTTCGCAATATCTCGATCGCTTGGTGTTCGCCAGCAAGAATCAGGTCGATATCTTCGCTAGTGCGCGCGGCGGCATTGTGCCGCAATTCCACGGCAAAGCCGCCTTTTATCGCATAAGCGCCGAGGCGGCCTTCTGCCTCTGCGCAATTCAGGACTTCAAAGAAGGCTGCGGCTGAAACCCAGCGCATCGCCCGAGACGGTGCTACTGCTCTTTCGTTTGCGTCCGCCGTTACAAGTTTTTGCAACTTGCCTTGACTGATGATGTTCGGTTTATCCGCCATCACTGACCCCGTGCCGTATGGCGCGCTCGCGTGAGCGTGCTCGCAAGATACTTGCGCGTTTCTTCTGAGAGGTCGTAAATTGATCGAACCTGCTGAAGTTGTCCCGAAGAAAGCCCCACAGAATTGCCGTGATCAAGCACATCTGCGACCGCGTCGCGCGCAAGATTGTCGGTGGCAAGATCCAGGAGCGTGCGATAAAGCGTGGTGACGCGAAAGCCCTCCCGGTCCTCGACGTCTTCTTCCGGAAGATCGCGCCGATGCGTGACGACCGCCGGCGGCTTCTTCGAGCGGACGCGGGCTTCGAGTGGGAATGTGACGTCGATCTTCGCTGGGTTGAGGTCCGAAACGTCGTGCAGCTCAAGCGCTGTACGGTGCGAGAAGGCTGCGCGCGCATCTATGCGGGTCGCCCAGAGGAAAGTACGCCAGAGGCCCGGTCGTCTGCTCGATGGCCATCGCGCCAACCGATAAACCCCGTATTGCTCTCGTTCAAGGTGGCCAGCTTGCTCAAGGCCGGCCAGGGCGTGTAATGATAGCCCGGCGTCGCGCGCTTGCTCGGTAGTGAAGTAGCCGTCCTGCCCCTCACTTACGGCAATAAGGGTGTCGAGGCGGTCGGGGTAGATTTTCGGCATGTGACTGCCATCATTTTAGGCTAATCCTTGAATTGTGGCAAGCATGATCCAAAATTCCATGCAAAACCAAAAAGTCTGGCTCTCATGATCCAACACTCTAGGCTGCCCGGCTCGCCCTTGACAGCACTGCCTATCATAGAGGCATCCCCCTCAATCCTCGGAGCGAGGGCGCGAGCCGCCGCAAGGCGGCTTTGCTATTTAGAGCGACCCTCACCGCTCACGGAGCCCCTGGCTGTGCGATATCTCCTCCGCCTGCGAGAACTCGCCCCGCTCCCGGTGAACCGCCTGCTCGTGCGAGAGAGTTCGCTTTGCCCGAACGACTTGATCGCCAGTGGGTTCACTATGCTCACGACGTGACCATGCGCGTGCAGATCCGTCGCGAGCTCCTCGCTCCAGCCACCGGTCGATTCCAGACATGCATGCACTCGACTGACATGACGGTTCGAAAGCCACCGATGCAATCGTTCGAAGCCTGCTGCAGAATTTGGGAAATGATTCGTACGAACCTGGCCCTCAACATTCAGCGCACAATAGAACTCGAATTTCCCGACGTCGATACCAAGAACGGGTAGAACCACGGCAACCTCCTCACCGCGGTAACGTCGACCAGCCTGACATATGCGAGCTGTTGCCTTCGCGGCACGCCCTAGATTCTGCCCGGTCATCACTTACCGCCTAAGCCGCTCGGGCACCAATCTAACGGGCGGGCTCGGAGCCCAAGACGGCGTCGGTGTCACCGAGCACTCGTGGGATCATTCGATCCCACCGCCGGAGAACCGACACGCCGAACATATCAGACGGCCGTTAGAGGACCAACCGCCATCTTGGCTTTGGTAAATCCATTGATTGGGATTCTTGACTCGACCTCGGCGGACACGCCTGCCAAACGACGCTCCGCATTGCAGCAGCTCAGTCCACAGAGTGGGCCGGTGGGGTCGTAACCCACGCGACGCGACCTCGCCTGACTATGAAGTGACTGCGGCAACGGGTCGTGCGCCATACCGACGGCACGATGGTCGGACGCCGCCAAAAGTCGACCTCAATGAGCCAGCGTGGGCGTACTTTTGGGCTCGTCGAGAGGATGATTATGTCGCCACAGCCACACGGGCATCGGAAATGACCGTACTTCTTCAGTGCCGGCGTGCCGACGACTGCGAACACGCGGTCACCAACAGACGACGGCTGAGGATCGTCATCGAAATAACGAGCACGCAACGGCGGATTCAGGAAGTCCGAGATGCGAGAAGCGACCCAATCAAAGATCAGCACAGCAAAATTACATCGTCATTCCGAGGAATGGCTCGCAGTCGCCTCTTCCCCATACAGCGGGGTTCTTGCACACGCGGCAACCGTTACGACTTGGCGGTCCGCCGGTGCTATCTTCGGGCTCTAGGAAATGGCGATTGCGCTGAGAGCTTGCTCGAGGTCCGCGGAAGTGAGTAAGCCGTTGGATCATCTCGTCAACGCCCATTGCAGCCGTCTGTGTCGTGAAAGTCACGACGGCGGGGTTCGGGACTCCAGCACCAATGATGTATCCCTCGGCTTTGAGTCGCTCATAGACCAGGGGATCAGCGCGCCTAGTGGCGTCTGCATGCATTCCTTCGGCATTGATGACGTCACGGCAAAGTAGGCACGGCGTTCCCGGATGTAACACTGTCACTCGTCCATCGATATGCGCAAAACCGTGCCCCTGTTCAGATCTACACATTGCGAGGCCAACGTCGATCACTGGCGTGAGATAGAAGTAGGCAAAGCGATTCAGGACGCCACGCCCAAGGCGGTCGTCGGTGCAGGCGAAGATTATGTCGCAGGCCTTAAGCTCATTACGCACGGCTTCGGATTCCACAAACATGTCCATGGATCTAACCTGACAACCTAAGCCAAGTGAAGCGATCGCGTTTGCAATCACCTCCGACTTTTTACGACCCGCATCGGCATCCGACTGAGTCGCGCCGTACAACCGGTTGAGGTTCGTTACATCTACGATATCGCCGTCGACGAGGAGCAGATGACCGACGCCGAGGCGTGCCAGCAGCATCGCCGTAGCGGATCCTGTGGCCCCACACCCGACTACGCTGATGCGGAGGCTGCCAGCCATATTGCAAAAGGCTGGGCCGAGTGCGAGCTCTTGCCGATGCAGGATTGCCCGCGGGTTGGCGAGATTCGATTCGGCAAACTCGAACTTCCAAGCTTCACCGACAGTCGTAACTGATGCCAAACGATCAGAACGCATGGGTTCGTCGAGCCAAACGCGGCCCGTGAGCGATCGATCGCATCGTAGCAGAAGGCTGCCGACGACGGCGCCTTCTCCCATTTTATCAAGTGCGTAAGGAAAGAGGCGCCGCTCGTTGTCATCGTCCACGCCGGAAAACCAGTCCATGCCTGACACGTGGTTGTGGGCGATAAAGAGAGCGAGCCTCTCGCGCTCGCACCTAGCTGTAAGACCGACAAACGAGTCAGTAGCCCAGGTCACATGAGTCGCCGAGGAGGAAATGATGTCTTGCACGGGGATCACTTCTCGCGCTAGAAGCCGGCAAACGCCTGAGCCCGTCCACGGATCAACACCACGAGCGGTGTTACAGAGCACGTAAGCGGCGTGCTCATTACCATCGCCGACAAGCAAGGCAGCTTCTAACTCGTGCCGGTGCTCGTCTAAGAAATTGATTGCGTAACGCAACTAAGCGGCTTCCCGGAGCGAACGATAGACCATGTGCATGTGCGACGCTATGTCGTCAATGCCGCTGCGCCACTGTCCGGGCTTGTAATGCCGCGACCAGCGCTGCCACTGTCTGCCAAAATATTGCTCGACGCAGGTCGCGCTGGGTGCTCGTCCCGTTGGTGCAAGGCACAACGTGGGCGAACACCAGAACATGTCAAGGTTCGCGTCGGGATAGCCAGATGGAATCTGAAGCAACACATCTGCACTTGCGACTTGGAACTTTCTTTCAGGCAGCGAAATGTCGCGAAGAATCACCGCGCGCCTGCTCTGCTCGGCTACCTCTTCATAACGGAGACCCGAGTCCTCGAGCCACGCGCGGTCTTCTTCGGGAAGAAACGACATCGAGCTAACCCTCGGTCGAGTGCCTCGGAATCGTCCGGAAATGCCGATCATCTTCGTTACGAAGATCGACCTTTTCGTCGATGCCAACCGGAACGTCGTCCTCGCCTTTGCGCTTGATGACAACGCGGTAGTCTTCCGGCTTTTCGTGCGCCAAGTCGAGTACTTCGAGGCCTGTGATCGTCTCGCGATCCCATACAAAATGGTCCTTGTTTACTGTGATTGGGATGCGTATCTCGGTCTTCGCATTTTCCATGTTTTCAATGTCTCCTAAAGGGACGGCGGTGCTCTATTGCTGATGGCAGTGGCTTGCTGTAATGCCAGCGCGCGGTTTGTCTTGGCGCGAGCTTTAAGGCTTTCGCCAGTGGTCGCGCGTCCCGCGGTTTGTGTTTCGCACGCGCTCGACGTGGATCGGCGCCGTTGAGTCGATTTCTCTTGCGCGATCGATAGCCTCGGCTTGGGTCGGCTCGACGGCGCTTGCGCGGTCGGCGCCGCCACGACGGACGGCGAAGTCGCCCTCCGGTCGGCGCTCGACGTAAAACTGGTCGTGGTCATCTATCACTTTTGAGTGCCTCCTCATGCAGTCTTCTTGGCGGCTGGTCTACAGGCCGGTCCTCTGCTTGAGAGTATGCCACTGTTCGCCTGGATATGTCAACGAGTCGTGACTTGTCACGTTCTGTGACATCACTTCCCATTAACGGGGCCGGGAGGGCAAGCGGGGGTTAGCAGGGAAGGTCACCGACCGTGACATGTAGCGAACCGTGTCTACAATGAAGACCGGGGTCACGAACCACCGAGCGTTCTACCGAGAAGTAGGCCAGCTTGTGAGCGACGCTCGTAAGGCTGTCGGGATCACGCAAAGAGATCTCGCACTCCGACTTGGGCGATCTCGAACGTTTGTAACGAATTTGGAGGCGGGCGTTAATCCTGTAAGTGTTCATGTCGTCTTTGAAGTGGCGACTATCTTGGGCACGTCGCCCGAGTCGCTACTGCCGCATGGGGCGTCGGCCGTTTCGAACGTAGCGCTACCGACGAAGTATCAACGAATGGTTCAAGACGTCAGGAGGGATAGGTAGTATGAGCCCAAGTGCACGAGAAGGCACATCGCCGGAGGCTCGCGCGCAGGCGCTGGTAACCGAGCACGGCCTGACAAGAGCCCCGGTTCCCGTCGAAAAGTTGGCCAATGCTCTTGGAGCCGAGGTTCGACGGCACGCGTTTGAGGACGACACATCCGGTATGCTCATACGCGATGCTGGTCGCGTGATTATCGCCGTAAACTCAGCTCATGCTGAATCGAGACAGCGCTTTACGATCGCGCATGAAATCGGGCATTGGATCCTTCATCGAGGCCGTTCACTTGTAGTTGACGCGACCATTAAGGTGAATCTTCGAGCGAAGAGCTCAGGCTTCGCGTCTCAGCGCGAGGAGACTGAGGCCAACCAATTTGCCGCAGCACTTCTCATGCCCACAGCTTCGGTTCAAAGCTTATATGAGAAGACTAGCAATGGTCAGACGCTCGATCGTATCGTCGGCGTGATGTCTGCTCGATTTAAAGTAAGCTCTGTTGCTATGCAGTATCGACTTACGAACCTTGGTTTGGTTATGCCCGAGTAATCAATGGCTCGTGCGTTAGCGCCGCCATGACGCGACGAAGCTTCCGGATCGCAGCTCGCTCGCGCGTTCAATCCTCGCCAAAGAATGGCTCGTAACGCATCCTTATCTCCACGAATCCAGTATTTGCGCTAGCACCTGCTTTCGAGGATGCTCGCGAAGCGAGACGGATGTCACGAAAGAGCTTACCACGACGGCGGCTTACCGAAGTGTCCGGTCGCGTCAGTAAGCACTGATGAGAATTGAGAATTTCGCACCGCAGCGGGGTAGATGGGTCGCACTTCCGCAGCCACCTGTTGTAGATGATAACTTACTCGGCTGCCCTTGCGGCCGGCATGAGGGTTTAAGACCATAACGCGCTTCCCGCATTCGTTTTGAACCAGGCGAATTGGCTCCACAAGGTCAGAATCGTTGGATATAACGATTGCTTGATCGAAGACGCTGGGCTCTTTGAAAGAATCGAAGAGGAGGTACGTCGCTAGGTTGACGTCCGATCCTTTCTCCTCCGTGCGAAGGACGGGTACCATCGCAGGAAGGCCTGCAATCGGATGCGCGAGCGGCGCCAGAGTTGTTTTGGTTAGAAAGTATCCCCTGTGGATTGTGAGTTCAGGAATGGTTTGGAGTGCACGAAGGTAAACGCCGTGACGCGAAGGAGCGTCGGGGTCCTGCGTTCCGTCAACAAGCGCCGTAAAATACCGGATTCGCCTGATGTCGATTTTCGGAAATATTCGCAAACAAAGGGCTCTAACGTCGAGCCACTTGCGCCCCTTCGTACCCTTGCAAGCGCCGAAGTATAAATTGAATCCGTCAATGTACGTTCGTCCGAGTCGCCACGGAGTGAGTCCCTCTGGGACCTCCAGAAAGAAATCAAGACCGCCTTTCAGCGATCTTGAACCCTGGCACCGAGGCGCCAGGGGGGATTAGTCTTTACATTCTGCCCTATGGCTGGCGCGGCTGTCAACGGGAAACTTGGCAGACATCTAATGTTACGCACTCTGCGGCCGAAAAGAGAGGGCTAGGAGGAGCAAGAGGGGATGAATCGGGTTCAGCCGCAACAACAAAGGAGCGGATGTGGGGCCCACGGCATATCAGCCGACCGCTCTAAGCGCTGGCCTGGTCGAGGAAGGACGAGCAGCGGGACCGCCTCGGCTTGGAGATCCGCTACCGAAGCCGGTCCCCAGTAACGCGAGTCCCAACTGCGCTCGTCAGCGGCGTAAAGCCAGACTTCTCCGGCAGCCAAACGATGGTAGCCCGGCCGCCATGGCGCCAGCCGCCGTCCCGAGCGGTCGTGCGCCACCGGCCGGCTCCGGACTAGTAGGCAGCCGTTGATGAGCACGCCCGCTGCTGTGATGTCAACGACATCGCCTGCCACGGCCGCGATAGATTTCAGCAAGAGCTCGGTATCGTCCGCGCAGGGACCGGGACTAAGATAACCGCGCTGCCGGCCCTTATTTGCGGCGCCGGCGGGAGCACATGCGGCAACGAGCATACCACGTCTCACGCCGTTCGGCGGTAGCGATGACAACAAATAGATGCCGATCGGCATGCTGGTAGTGAAGTTGATCCGCAAGCACTCATGCCCAATCGCGTAGGTCGCAACGGCAATGAGCACGCCAATCGCCGTGAGTTTGATCGCCCGGACCGTGCACGCATTCGCGGACGTGCCGATCGTGATAGCGGCGGTAAGGACGGCCGCGATGGCAAGCGCGAGGGTAGCCGTGAGAACGGGCTGGCCCATTGCAGTTCAGAAGACAAGGACGTGCGAGACATTCGACACGAGAATCGGCGAGCGCGCCGGTGTGACTCGTTTGCGATGCGTGCCGTGTACTTCGTGCCGCGTGATCGCCACGCGCACGAGGAGAGGTGAATGCGCCGCGTCGCGCTTTGCAGCGACGCGCGAGCCCTGGGCGTAATCGTCACGAATTTCAGCGGCGGCAACGACGCGCGCAATGTAGCGCGCTCCAGCGTTTAGGCGCCCGGTGTTGTACATGCCGATTGCATGCCGCAACGCGACCTGACCTTTACCATATCGACGGACAGCGAAGGCGTAGTCGCCGCTGAGGATCCTCGCACCTACGCTTAGATTCGTACACGGATCGAAGATCGTGTGCGCGGTCACACCAAAACCAGCGAAGTTCATGCTGTCGATTTGAGCGATCCCGACGTCAAGCAAGTGCCCCGCGTCTAACAGCCGGCGCGCCAGACGTTCCGCAGTCGCGCGGTCGCGCGGGTAATACGAACGCCTTGTCGTATTGTCGCCGATCGCGAGCGGATCGCCTGCGCTTTCTACTTGTACGATCGCCGCCATGGTTGATGGCGCGACGGCGGGGGCGCAATGCCGAATGAGCGCTGCCAGCGCAAGCACGTGGACTGTCATCGTGTACCCCCCTCGCCGTACGGTGCGGTCAACACGATGTCGCGATCGACAAGCACGTTGAAGAGATAGCCGGCGGCCACTTGGAGCGTCGGCGGTACCTCCAATTGCCGTTGCGTGAGCTGAATGCTTGTGTTGCCGATCTGCTGTCCGACGGCGCCGGCAATCGTTTGCCCAACGCTCGGCGCCGCGTACAGGCTCGATGATTGCTGTGGCTGGCTCAACTGCGCCCCGGCGCCGATGATGCTGAGCAGCAGCGCGGACGTGAAGACCTTATTGAGGTGCTCGTCGACGTTGGCGCCAAAACCGGCGTACCCAGCCTCGTCGGTCCCAGGCATGCCGAGGAGGTCGACGCTCGAGCCGTCGGGATAGAGCAGTCTCGTCCACGCAACAAGAACGCGGCGTTGGCCCTGTACGATTCGGTTATCGTAGGTGCCGACGAGTCTCGTGCCGCGCGGAATAAGGAGATAGCGCCCGGTCACGCTGTCGAAGACATCGTTGCGCACTTGCGCGACGATTGTGCCGGGAAGATCTGCGTTGATCCCAGTGAGCAGTACAGCCGGAATGACGCTCCCGGCGTGGAGCTCATACGGCGACGCATCGTCTTGGCGTGCCGCGAAGATTCGGTCGCGCGAAGCGCTTGCAGCAGAGGTCAGAAAGGCATCGCGCTCGTCCGCACTTTCAGACGCCGGCGATTGCGATGCGTTTCCTGCGATCCTGGAGGCACCACTCGGCGAGGGCGGCGAACCGGGCGCCGGCTGCGTCGCACTGGCAAGCTGCGGCGTTCCGTTTTCGTTGAGCCGCACCATGACCGGCGCTGCTTGCGCCGCATCGAGTAGCGCGCGGCGGCGCTCTTCCTGCTCGTGCGCTAGCTGCGCTGCTTGCATCTGCGTAGAGGAGATTGGCGCGAGTGCCGGCACGTGCACGGAGTTCTCCGCCTGTTTGAGCAGCGGCGGAACCTGTGCGGGGAGCGGAAGCGTGGGAAGCCGCAGCGCTGAGGGCTGGGCATCAGGAATCGCGTTCCACCACGGCGTCTGCTGCTCGGAAGCTTTCGTCAGGTTTGCTGCGGTGGCATTGGCGGCACGTCGGTGTCCCGCCGTGGAGATACCGTAGACAATGAGGCCGACGAGTCCAGCGAGCAGCAGCGCGGCAATGAACCCGGCCTTCGCGCTGATCTTGATGACGCCGAGAACGGGGCCCCGCCAAGCTTTTTCGACCAGCTCAACGGGCGACGATACGTGTTTGGGATCCATGGCTTAGCTCCCACGGGTTACGAGCGCGCGGCGCTGGTGCTTGCCGCTGCCCTCAACAAGAGCGATGCCCGGCGGCACACCGTCGAGGACGTAGTAGAGGCCCGTGAAACGGTAGTTCACGAGCGTATCGCCGCCATCGCTGCCGATCGCGAAGAGCACCGGAACCTCGCGCATGCCCGGCGGCATTTGCAGATACGTGTGCGTGCCGTCGTTGAAGACGCGGACGGGCTGCAGGTCGCGGTCGCCGCTCATGCGGTAGTTGAAATCGAGCCTATCGATCGCCGTGTCGGGCCGAGGTGTGTCGGATCGTGCCCCACGGCCAACCGCGGCCGCGGCAAACGCTTGCTGCGGATCTTGCGGATAGAGAAAGCCAATCCGCGGCACGGGATAGTTGTAGCTTGAGACGAGCGTCAGGTAGTACGTCCGCCGGTTCGTCGTGACGATGAGGTTCGTGCGCAGGCCGGCTTCGGTCGGCTTGACGAGCACGTGCGGAGTGGCGCCATCGGCGCCGCCGCTTGACGCCGGCGCGATGAGCCAGCGCACGGAGTCGCCGACTGCGACGTTGATAATCGTCTCGCCGGGTTCGAGCACGAGGTCGCAAACGAAGAGGGGCTTGCAGCGCAGCGTCGGCGGCGTTCGCTCGCCGAAAGGATAGCGCAGCACGCCGTCGGGTCCGGCGATCGGGCCGGCATGGGCAACCGCCGGGACGAGCGCACAGGTAAGAAGAGCGAAGATTTTGATCTGTCGCAGCATTGGTCATTCCTCACAAAAAGCGATGAAGGGTTACAAGTGTTGGGTCCAGCTGATGCCGGTCACGTAGAGCCCGAGCGGGTTGCTCAGAACGCCGCGTTCATCCGTTGGCGGGTCGAAGGCGACGGTGACGCTGGCGAGCCAGTGCGTCGTGGCGAGCGCGCGGCCTTGCAGGTCGCGTCCGTCCTCGCTCCATTGGATTTGGTAGGTTTGTGTGCTGATCGGCAGCACCGCATCAACGCTGACCGCAACAGTGCGGTTTTGGCTGAATGGCGAGTGCTGCCGGTAGTAGTCGTTGAGAAAGAGCGTCGCGGTGGCCGCGGTCAGAGCATACGAACGTGAGAGCGCGGCCTTCTGCGCGAGCGGGTCGGAGCTGACCGAGCGCACGTCGACGATCCAGGCCGCGAGTTGCGCCTTGATCACACGTACATCGGCCGGAGTGGCGCGATCGGCGCGCGCGACTGCTACGGCGTCGCCGAGCTTGTCAACCTCGACGACGTACGGCACGACTTTGCTTTGCGCGCCTTGCCAGACCACACCGATCGCCAGCACCAGCGATACGGCAAGGGCCGAGAATGCGGCCCATCGCCACGTGCGCGCCCGTGCGATGTAGTCGCCGTAGCGTTCGTTCCACTCGCGACGGGCCGAGAGATACGGGGTTTCTAGTGCCGCCGCATCGGCGGCGTGTTCGCTTGTTTTCATATGTTCACTCACTCATTCAGGATGTTTGAAGCGAATCTCGACGTTGCCGTCGGCGGAGTCGTCTGGCACGGGCGGCTGTCGAAAGAGCATCGGATTCATGCCGCGCGGTGCGCCGGTTGGATCGCTACGCACGTCAGTCTCTTCGGCTTGGCTAACCTCGCGAGCGTCGTCGGCGGCAACTGCTGCGTCGCTCGCGCGCGTTGCGGCGACTTCTTCTTCCGTGACCTCGGACTCAGCCGAATCGTCGGATTCGCTGACCGCGTCGGCGGCGTCCGCGATTTCGTCGTCGCGGTCCGATGTCGCGCTGCTCGCAAACGTCTCCAAATCACGCGCGTAGGCGTCGGAATCATACGTGCTTCCAACGTGCCCGGAGCGCCCGTTTCCGGGGCCGCCGGTATCGAGGAGGCGCGCGCTCTCGACATCGCCGACGTCGCCGGCCGCGCGCACGGTTTCAGAGCTGCCCCCGGCAAGCGTTGTCGCACCGGCCGCCAGCGCGCCGACCCCGCTGCCGATGATCACGCCGCCGACCGCAACGGCGCCGGCGGTGCTCACGAAACTTCCCAAGGTCATCCGCGGTGCGCCATTCATGAGGGACGCCGCGAGACTAGGAATCTGCCAGGCGAGAAAACCGAAGACCAGCGCCGCGCCGACTACCTCGATGTAGGTCTCCGGCGGTGCGATGCCGTTAGCGAACAGTGATCCCCACTGCTGTCCGAGGTCGAACCCCAGCCCGACGATCAGCTCCAGCATGAAAAGCTTGATGCCGATACTGACCGCGTAGCCAACGTACTTCTCCCCGAACACCAGCGTCCAGCGGCTGCCGGTAAAACCGAGCATGAAAACCCCAGCACCGATGACGATATACGACTCGACCAGCGTGATGAGCAGCTGGCCCGCGATGATCGCAAAGGCCAGCACGACGCCGAGCGCGCAGATCATCGAGGTAAGAACGATCTCCATCATAGGCAAGAGGTTGCCAAGCGTCATGCCCTGGTTTTCCGAGGCGCTCTCGAGCATCGCGTTGGCGATGTCCGTCCCGCAGTTGAAGACCGAGCTTGGATCGCTGGGCGTCAACTGCACCTGCCCGCTAATCGCGCTGCCGGCTTGGCTGAAGCTGGAGATAATGTCACCGATCCAGACCGGTCCGTACTGCGGCTGCAACACGATAAAGAAGAATCCGACGCCCAGGATCTTCAGCAGCAGCGACGCGACGAAGTCCGGCAGACTGTCCTTCTGCAAGACGTACGTGATCGCGGACCATGCGATCTCGATCGCGACCAGCGCAAAGAACAGGCCTTGCGCGTAGTGTAGCGCGGTCGTCATCCAGGGTTGGGTCGTCGTGCTGAACTGATGCGCCAGGCCCGTGAGGATACCACCCTGGCCCGCGCCCGGTATACAGACCGGCTCCGAGTCCGCCAGCGCCGTTATCGGCAGGAGTGCAAGAAAAAAGAGCAGCGATGCTGCTCTCGTGATCCGTCGCATTACAACGCTACTCGCTGGACTTGTAGTTCTGCTGGCTGTCCAGCCACGCGCGCAGCGTCGCGAACTTCACCAGATCGTTCTGCTGCTGAGTGGCCAGGTAGTCGAACTCGCCTTGGACTTGGGCCATCTGCAGTTGGCGGAGTTTTTCGAGCTGCTGCACCTCCTGGATGCTGATCATGTTACCGACCTGCAGCGCCTGCATTTGGCCGACCGAGCCGTTCGAGAGTCCTTGAAGCTGGCTGAAGAGTGCATCTTCGCTCTGGAACTGCGTGCTCTGCAACCCTGCTGACTGCAGCGCGCCTTGCATGCCGCCCAGCGCGTTGCTCCCCCACTGCGTGTAGGCCTGCGTGTAGTTCGTCGGAACTTCGTAGCCGGGGTACATGTGCGTGAACTCGGTGCTCAGGTTTGCATCGCCGTAGCTGATGCTCTGCCCGACCTTCGCGATCTGGGTGAGTGCCTGCAGATCGCCTTGGATTTGTCCGAAGATGCCGTTTGGAAAGTTGCGCAAGCTCTGGACTTCGTAGGCGATCTGCTGAAGCTGATTAGCAATCTGGGTCGCTTGAGCGGTCACGATTTGCAGCGTGTGCAGCTCGGTTAGTGCGTTCTTGACGTAGTTGGCCGCGTCATAGACGGCCACTTGCGCGTGGGCCGGCTGTGCGGGCACGCAGCAAAGCGCCGCCGCCAACGCGACAGCGCGGAAGAGGTTTCGTTTCATGGTGGTCTCCTTAAAGAGAAGGTGAGGTGAGCGTTGAAGCGGGTGGTGACAACTCGGCCCACTGCGCGGCCGCATCGCGCAGTCCTCGGCGGTAGAGCCACTCGGCCGGCCAGGTCGCGGGAAAGCGGTCGCGCAGCGTGCGCACGGCCGCGAGGTCGTCGCGACCCGCCGCACCGAGGAAGCTGACTGCAATCGCTCCGAGCCCGAGTTCGAAGAGCCGCTTGCCCAGCGGACTGCTGTAGTAGTATTGGCGCTTGGGAACCGCGCGCGCGATCAACTCGATCTGGCGCGACGACAGCCCCAGCGCTTTGTAGGCGCCCGCGGCGTGTTCGGTCTGCGCCTCACTGTTTGGCAAGAAGATCTTCGTCAAACACGACTCGATGATGACGTCGCGAATCGGCGACTCGGTGATGTCGCTGATCGATTGCGTTTCGAGGATCGCCGCGCCGTTGCTCTTGCGTAAGGTCTTGAGCCACTCGCGGATCTTCTCGCGAAAGAGCGGATGCGAGAGCGCTAGCCACGCTTCGCCGAGCGCAACGATTGCGGGGCGCCCACGCGCCAATCGCCGCTGCACCCGATGAAAGAGATAGAGCAAGACCGGTACGAGGTTCTTCTCGCCCATCATCGCGACGTGGTCGAGCTCGAAGACCTGGAAGAGATTCTCGTCGAGCTCGTCCCGTTCGGCGTCGAGCAAGCGCCCAAGCGGCCCCGCCAGTGTATACGGCGTGAGCGCGTCGCGTAAGAGCTGGTCCTGCACGGTGTTGACGAGATCGGTGAGCGTGCGGCTCTGCGCACTGGCCAGCAGCTCGAGCGCGCGATGCAGCGCGCGCCGGTGCACGGGCGCAACGGTGACGCCTTGCAGCGTTACGAGCGTCTCCAGCCACTCCTGCGCCCACAACCGCTCGGCGGGCGCGTCAATCTGCGCGAGCGGCGTGAACGCCGGCCCCGTGTCCGCGCCGATCTCGTAGTACGATCCGCCGCTCGCGGCACAGAGCACGTAGAGCGAGTAGCCCTTGTCGAACGCGAAGACGTGCGCGTCGGGATAGCGGAAGTGCTGCGCCAGCAAAAACGCGAGCAATGTCGACTTGCCGCTGCCCGTCGGTCCGACGACCAGCGTATGGCCGACGTCGCCGACGTGAAGGTTCAAACGAAACGGCGTTGCGCCCGTGGTCGCCGCGTACGCGAGCGGCGGGCTGTGCGGCGGGTAGAACGGGCAGGGCTGCTGCGCGAGTCCCGGCCAGATGGTCGTAAGCGGGAGCAGATCGGCGAGGTTGAGCGTGTGCAGCAGCGGTCGGCGGATATTCGGAACGCCGTGGCCGGGCAACGTGCCCAAGAACGCCTCGACCGCGTTGACGTCTTCGATGCGCGCACCAAAACCGGCGTGATGGATCGCTTTGAGCACGTCGCGCGCCGCGGCATCGACGAGTTCGGCGTTCTCATCCATCAGCACGACAACGCTGGTATAGTAGCCGAACTTCACTGCACCGCTCGACGCATCGGCAAGTGCGGCAACGGCATCGGTGGCCATCGCGTCGGCGTCGGCGTCGACGTGTGTCGCCGCCGTGCCGGTCTGTTCGCGCATGAGGTTACGCAAGCTCTTGCGTTTCTGCCACCAGCGCGCGCGATAGCGGTTGATTCGCTGCTGCGCCGCCGGCGCGTCGAGCAGAATGAAGCGGGTCGACCATCGGTAGCACAGCGGCAGGCGGTTGAGGAAGTCGAGGATGCCGGGATAGCTCTCGGCCGGAAAGCCGGTGATTGCTATTGGGCGAATGTGGCGGCAGCCGATGCGCGGCCGTAAGCCTCCAAAGAAATCCTGCGAGCCGAAGACCGCGTCGAGGTACATCGGAACCGGCGGCAGGTTGACCGGATGGTCCTCGCCGGTGAGACAGACCATCAGATGGCGGAGCAGCTCGTCGTGGATGTGCCCGCGCCCGAAGGGATCCTCGATCCGGCGGCCGCGCAGGCGCACGAGCCGCAGCGCTGCTGACAGGTTATCCTCGATTTCCACAAGCGCGCCCGCGAAGGTTTCCAGCGCTCGCGAGGCCATGCCGGCGTGCTCCCGCGGGTGGTCGCCTTCGACGAAGAAGTTTGCAATGGCATGCTGCGCGTCGATCGGCGGAAGGTAGGTGACGGAGAGGACGTAGCGGCTCTCATAGTGCGCGCCTTCGGCCTCGTAGGCTGCTCGCCGCTCCGCGTCGATGAGCAGCGTCGTACGATCGGGAAAGGCCCCCGCCTGCGGATAGCCGCGCACCTCGGTGCGCAGCGCGTCGACGTGGATCATCCATCCGCTGCCGCGGCGCGCGAACGCCGCGTTGACGCGCGCCGAGAGCGCGGAGAGCTCCGGCACGCTGGCAGAATCGAGATCTTCGCCACGATACGTCCATGCCGCCGTGAGACTGCCATCTTTGTTGAGCACGACTCCGTCGTCGACGACCGCCGCGTAGTTGAGCAGATCTGGTAGGCCTTTGGCCGTGGAGCGAAACTCGCGCAGGTTCAGCACGGCATGCCCTCCCGAACCGTTGGAAGGCGCGACGTCACGCGCGACTGAGCTGCGTAGTAGGCGCGGTAGCGCGTGTGACGCAGGTAGACGCGGGTGAACTGCGGATCGGACTTGGCGGCGCGTTGCAGCGCCCCCAGGCTCAATCCCCAGAAGACGAGACCGATGACCGTGAAGAGCAGCCGCGCGAGGCTCATCACGAGCACCGCCGCGAGAATCCCCGAGATGAGGACAAGCTCGCGCTCAGCGCCCATCAGCAGGATCGGCCGAATCAACGACATGTGAATGGGAATCGCGCGCGGTCGATCGGTCATATCACCGCTCCCGTCAGGCCTAGGGCCGTCAAGAAGTTGTTGCCGAGCACGAGAAAGGCGATGGCGACGACGAGCAAGAGCGCGCGTCGAACGAGATGCCCCAGTTCCTCGCCGAAGACCAGCGCCGCGCCGGCGGCGAAGAGCGCGAGCACGGATACCGCGGTGGCAACCGGTCCGGTAAGGTCATTTTGCAGCGTCTGCAAGGGCGTGTCCCACGGCAGACCGCCGCCGGTGCTCGCGAGCGCCGATCGTAACATTGCGATGGCAAAGAGTGGCAACAAATACGCCGCGGTTCTCACCGCGGCGGGCATGCGAATCATAACGTAATCCTCTCTTGGTTTAGTAGGTCATAGGGCGATCAAGTGGCGGTGCATCTGCGGCGCCTCCTCGACGCTTGCGGGATCGATTGGTTCAAGCACGTAGCCCGAGGACGACGCCCCGTGGACACGGGCGATCTCGGTGATCTTTCGGCCAGTCGGCGTGCGCACAATGACGACGATGACGTCAACCGCTTCCGCAATCAGCGCCGGCTGCGGCGGCACGTTGGCTTCCTGGACCAGCTGCTCGAGCCGAATGAGTCCGGCGCGCGCGTCGTTGGCGTGCACGGTCGCAATGCCGCCGGGGTGCCCCGTGTTCCAGGCTTTGAGCATCGCCAGCGCTTCGGCACCGCGCACCTCGCCGACGATGATGCGGTCGGGCCGCAGGCGCAGCGCGGTGCGCACCAGGCGCGTCATGTCGACGGTCTCGGTCGTGCGCAACGCAATGTGATTGGGCACGCTGCAGCGCAGCTCGCGCGTCTCTTCGATCATCAGGACGCGTTGTGTCGAGCCGATCGCGATACTCAGCTCGTGGAGCAGCCCGTTGGCCAGCGTTGTCTTGCCGCTCTGCGTCCCGCCCACGACCAAGATGTTCTGGCGCGTGCGGATAGCGTGGCGCAGGACAGCCGCGTGGCCGCGCGCCGGGGGGCGATCGATGCTCGCAAGCGTGGGTGGCACGACGCCGTCGAGAATGCCGTCACGTACGTAGTCGTCGAGACCGTAGACCAGTGCCGCGGCCTTACGAATACAGAACGCCGGCGCGAGCACCACTGGCGGCAGCAGCCCGCACACGCGGCTACCGTCGAGATGTAGCTCGCCTTCGAGGACCGGGCGCTCCGGCGTAATCACGTATCCAAGCGTCGCGGCGACGGTGCCGAGCAGGTTTTCGGCTTGCGCCGCGGAGATCTGCGTCCCGGTGTCGCGCATGCCGACGCCGAGTTCGTCGATCCACAGGCGTCCGTCTGGGTTGAGCATTACTTCGATCACGCGCGGATCGGCCAGCGCATCGAGCACAGCCGCGCCGAGCTCGCGACGCAGCTTCTCCTGCAGACGCACGTGCAGTTGATCGTTCAGCGATAATTGCTCAGGCACGGCTCACGTCCGGCGGCGGAATCGATGCACGACGCGTGAACGTGCGGTCGCGAAAGTAAAGGGGCTGCACGCCATAAATGGGCGCACGTCCGGATGCGAAGACGAGGAGGTTTCCCGCTGTAATGATTTCGCCCGTATCGGCCTTTTGCGGCCCGGGAAGGCGCATGACTTCGTCGGGCGTCAGCAGCGGGCGCTGCGTGTCGTGTTCGGTAGTCATCGTATGCGGCAGCAGGGCACTCATGCGGCTTCCCGAGTAGTTACGCACCGTGTGCCGAACCGTCATCGTGCCGCACATCTTTGAGAGCAACTCGGCCGTCGCGACGTCGTTGGGTGCTGATGCAACACGGATTGCACAGTTCGCAACGAGCGTCTTACTCTTACTGCCCCAGGCCGTTTCGAGCTGGCTAAGGTCTTGCGCGATGAGATACAGCTTAAGCCCATATCCACGCCCAAGTCCTAGCGCGGTTGCCACAATGTCGAGAGCACCAATCTCAGCAACTTCTTCCAGCATAATCAGGACGCGCGGCTCCTTGACGTGATCGTGGGTGTCCATTAAGGCGAGAATGATCTGTGTAAGGAGCAACCGCGTCAGGGCACGCAAGCGCTTTTTGTGCGCCGGCTGCACGACGAGGTATAGGCTCAGATGACCATCGCGCAGTTCTGAAATATCGAAGTCGCTGGACGCGATGTTCGCCCCAATTACCGGGTCACTGTAGACCGTCAAAAAACTCTGCGCTTCGGCGACGATGTTTGCTTTGACACGCGGCTCCATGGCGAGCATTTGCGCTGCGATCTGCGCGACGAGTGGATGAGTCGCGGTTGGCTCGCCCTCTGCATCGAGCCACCGCCGCGAATGCAACGGATCGTGTGGGTAATCGCGCAGATGCTCGAAGAACTTGTCGACGTCGTCGAAGCGCGGGTCGGCAAGCGTCGAGGCCACACCGGGAAGCGAGTCGTTGCGTGGATCGCCGTCGTGCTTAACGTGAAGACTCAGGCCGAGCAGCAGCCGTTTGGCCATCTCGACCCAGAAGCGGTTGTCTCCCCGGACAGGCTTCTCGCCCTCGTCGGCAACCAGCTCGACGATGTTCTGGACGTCCTGGATTTCGTACGGCGTCCCGACGCGAATTCGGTCGAACGGGTTCAGCCGCACACTCGAACCGTCGGTCGCCGTCGGCTCGAACTTGTAGACGCGCTGGCCGAGCCCGCCATGCTCCGCGCTCGCAGCGCGCCATCCCGCCGTTTTTGCCCAGATCTCGCCTTTAAGGTCGTGAACGACGGCAGAGCGTTGCCACGAGAGCAGCGTCGGGATGACCAAGCCGACGGTCTTGCCTGATCCCGTCGGCATGAAGGCGAGGCAGTGGGTCGGGCTCCCGTCGCGCAGGTACTTCGTCCGCTTCGATGCCGGGTCGCGCCACGCGCCAACGTAGACGCCGCGATCGCGGCCGATAAGACCGGTAGCTCGAACTTCATCTGGTGACGCCCAGTGGGCCGAACCATGGAGATCGGTGCGCCGTTGCAACCGTCGAACGCGCCGTACAGCCATCACAGCGGCTGCAGCAACGCCGAGGGCGTTGCCGAGCAACACGATCTCATACGCACGCGCGAACACCTGATGGATCCCGACCCCGAAACGAGCTGGATGATCGTACTTGATCGCCCACGCGAGCAGCTCGAACGGCGAGTAGATGTGTTCGAAGAGCGGCCGGCCGAGCGAAGGTTGATAACCGAACGTTCGCGCGACGTCTTGCGTCGCGACCCAGCAGGATGCGGCCCCAAGCCAAATCAGCAGGCCGATCGAGGGGAAGATGACGCCCATCGGATCCCGCTCGCGTCGCGGTAGAGTGTACAGGTATGGATTAGATGACTTCATCAGCTTTCACAGAGAAACGCATGAGTTACAAAAAAGAAAAAGCCCCGAGGACGATCGTGCCTCAGAGGCTTTTCGCCCGCATTATTATGCGGGTGAAAGTCGTGTGTACGCTTGCACACCAATTATCGCTGCCGCATCGTCGGCCGTCAAGCCGTTTCGGCATCGAATCAGTACGCGGCCCGACCCGGAGCTGCCGCACGGCGCAGGAACCGCTGGCGCAGAGGCTCCGTGTCAACGCCGAGCGTAGCGAGCCGAAGGGAAGCGTTTACGCGGAGTGGCGCCGGTGGTAGCCTCGACGTCGGCAACGCCGGACCGGAGGGCCGCTCATGAGCGACGCAACCAGCGTAGCGGCTGCGCAAGATAATAGCTGCGCCTGCTCAGCGAGTCCAACCGAAGGAGACGATCCTCACGTTCGGAGACGCACCTTCTCGAACTCACCGAAGTCGATCAAGGACAAGACGTGTTCGCGCAGTCTTCCTGGCAAAGTCCCACCGCGGATGAGTGCACGATGCGATCGCGTCGGTCTTTACTTAGCGACGAGGTGAAGTTGCCCCGCCTGCATGGATAGTTTGAGTTTGGAAAGTCAGGCAGCGTTCTTCCGCACGACGCCGCCAGGCCAGGGCGCTTTGCCGGTGCTTTGATCACCAAGCCGCCCCGCAACCGCGCGGCCAGGACAGGGGGGCCTCGTTTTGCGGGTTTGGGAACCAACCCGCTCGAACCGCCCCCAAAGTGCGTTAGTCGGATCAAATCGGTCGAAAAGGCGACGGGCGGAGTCGCGTTCGCCGACTTCGCCTCCCGCGCAGACGCTATCAGCTATGCTGAAAGACTAAAGGCTGCGCATGGCGACGATATGCAAGTGTTCTTGATAGAGCCGAAGACGACTAAGTCAGTTACCTTTGATTACCCCTTACGGGCGGGCAAGCCGAACGGAATGAATTTCCGCGTGAGCGTGTTCCATCCGAAGACCCGGCAACGTCATCGCAAGTTCTTCGCGGCACGAAAAGACGCTACCGCCTATGCCGATAACATGGCTGCTCTAGGATGGATGGTCAAATTCGACACGATCGGCCATCAAGGACCCGGCCAGAAGCCATTTCAGAAGTCAATTTACGCGACACGCGTGAGCCATATTGTTAGGGGCGGCCTTCCGGGGATGGGGAAGCACCACTGACTGCAGCCGCAGCACAGCGTCGCTCTTGTTAGCGTAGCGCGCCAAGCCGCATTCTTGGTTCCTCCGTATCGCCGCCCTTAGCAGAGGCGGAGTCTACCGCTTTTACCCCACGCCCTGCCCAAGCGAGGTGATCGTTTCAGACGGAAATGGCTTCACGGCGTCCCAAGATACTATAGTGGGGTTGCCCGTATCGTCCAGGTCGAGCCTAATGCGAGCACCGGGCGATGCGAACGAGCTGCGTAGACGGCGTGCTAGTAGGTCGCCTAGCTGTTGATCCTCGACTGCGCAAATAATTTGTCTACCGTCACGCCGTATTGCGCTTAGCACTTCCGTAAGATTTAAGGCCCTGTAGTCGTCTATGTGCTGGACGGGATCGTCCAGTAGCAACGACTGCCACGACGACCATGCTCTCGACAGGTAAATCGATAGAAGAAACGCTAGCCCAGCAACGCGGCGCTGTCCGCTGCTGAACATAAACTGAGGATTGAAGCTCTCGCCAACGCTAAGGCTTAGGAATCGTCGCACGTCGCCGCGCAGCTTGTACTCTATCGTCCGCCAGTCCAGATGTGGGCGAAAGCGCTGGTATAACTCAGCCAGCAAGGGACTTATGGCTGTCAGGCGCTCCTCCAGCAGTTCGTTTCGCGTCCGCGTTATTGCTTTTTGTATTTCCTTTGCGCGCTGGACGGCTCTTGCCGCCCGTGCTTGCCGGCGTTCTGCTTCGTCACTTTGTGCCCGTAGGGCTGAGATCGTTTCTTCGAGGTCTTTCGCCCCCGATACGGTTTGGGCAAGCTCGACGACCCGCAGGGCTCTTTCTAGTTCGGCGACCTCCGTTGATGCTGCACCAATTGCCGAAGTCATCGCGTCAACGGTAACTTCGGTCTCAAGCTCAAACCCGGTAGTTCTGAAGGCTTCCCGGATCTCGCGCTCCGCCACAGAAAGTGCGTTGCCGCCCTGCTGGAGGTTCTTCGCGACATCTTCGGCTTCCAATGCCTGTCTATCTAAAGCACCTAGGAGTTCATCGGCTTCCTGGACCGTCGCATCGGCGTTAGCCGCTTGGCTTGAGGCTTCCATCAAACGCGCCGCGGCGGCCCGCATTCCTGTTTGGAATTCCTCCTCGCCCAGTTTGGTGTCACACAGTGGGCAGTGCCCGTTTACACGCCCCACTTTACGCCCAAGCCGAACGATGTTGACAACAGCGACAGCCAACTCGTTCGCATCGCGCACTTCACCTAACGTCTTCTTGGCGTCGGCAAGGTGCTGCCTTGCGGCGTTCCTCTCCATGGCTAATTCCTGAACCCTGGCCAATGCTACCGAAAGCAACCCCGGTATCGCATCCGGTCGCTCTACCCCGAGTCGGGATAGGGACGCACTCCAGTAGTCGCGCCACTTCTTTAACTTCTCCAATAACTCCGATTTCTGCACGATGCTTGTGCGGAATGCGCTGAGGTCGCCAGCGTCGCCACTCTCCCCCGTTGGCAGTACATTCCGAAGACGTTCGAGCGCTGCGGAAACGTCGGACGAGCGCGCGGCGGCCTCCTCGGCCTTACCCAATTGCTCGATAGCCTCTGACAATTTTTCCCGGAGTGCGCTGTACTCGCGATCAGCGGAAGCTGCGATAGCCTCGGCCGATAATAGAATATCTCTTGCGCGTTCAACGTTTTCCTCGGCAGCGATAGATCCGATGGCGGTGGATACGAATTGGAAACGCTCCCTTTCTGGAAGCTCGAGACTCATGCCAGGGATTAATTCGTCGCGGATGATCGAGGTTCGACTTAGTAGTTCAAGTCCCGGATCAGGGCCTTCATCATCAATCCCGAGAAGTTTTCTCAACCCGTCAGTCTTTAGACTTAAGCCTGACTCCCGTGTGCGCGTAACCTCAAAGCAAGTCCCGGCCGGATCCGTAAAGCCCAAAGACACGAAACACGATTGTGGCGCGGGATCGCCTACAGTCCAGACGTAGTCTTCCGCCGCTTCTCCCGCTGCTTTGTCCTCGCCATACTTCGTAAGCTTGCCGATAAGCAGGTACTCGACCGCATCGAATAAGCTGCTCTTACCCACGCCGTTAGGTCCGGAAATTATCGTAAAGCCGCTCGCAAGGTCCACTCTAGTGCGATTCCGGAAGCCCCTGAACCCCGCAACCTCAATAAAGGATAGTATCATTGTTAGCCGTCCTGAAGCATTCTGGCGATCTCGTCGCTGGATGCGGCGCCGAAGAAGGCTCGCGCAACGGCGCGGCCGTTCGCGTTGGCAATCTTTCTTTCCAGTCGATCTGAGTAATCAGACGGCTTCGACTCTCTGCGCGCGATTAACGGGAGAAGTGGGAGCAACGCCACCTCTAGGGCTCTTTCAGATCTGACTGAGGCACGGGCAATCTTACGAGTACGCCTGAGATTCTCTTCAATACGCAACACACGACGCTCGACGTCAGGTTTAGACTCCTCTGCTGTTAGAAACACCGAATACACGTTCCATGCCTTGTCTCCCGCTGAGCGGAGCGCGGACGTGTATGCGGCTAGAGTAGCCTCTTCTCGCGACTTGTAAGTGCTAAGCAACGCATTCGCAGTATCGAAGACGTATAGGAATCCGATTGAACTTTCATCTTCGAACCCGAGGGTGATCTCAGCGCGCTCATGCCGCTGCCAAGTTCCATAACCCGCAGTCTTGAGTATTGCCTCGGCCTGCGCCGTTATATCGGTCATATGTTCAACTCCGAGCGGGCCTGTGAAGTGTCGAGCCACACTCCGGAGATTCCAGGCCGCACAATGCTTGGGCTTTCCGGTATGCGCACGATTGAGTTTGGCACTGCTGACGGTGTGACACCCGCACAAATCACAAGATCAGGACACGAAAGTACGGGCGATTCCTTTGAGAATGCTTCCTGAATCTCGGGCATAAATCGCCCCGCACCGTTGATTACCCGTACCACTCTGCCCTCATGTTCATAGTTAGCGCCGGCTGTAGTGAGCCCTGCGTGGGTCAGCAGCAGGTGAGCAAAGCCAAAGGCGCCGCAGTTGAGAGGCTCGTGCCGCCTCGCTGCTTCCACTCGCGGTATGCCCTCGGCATCGCATCGCGCCGCGTACAGGTCTGAATTATTTGACGAGCTCGTAATGGGAACGGTCAAGTCCACGTTTCCGAACTCTCTAGTGAATTCGGGCTTTCCCTCCGCGATCGCCTTTCGAAGGATAAGTCGTGAGAAGGCTGCCCGCAACAGGTTAAGGAATTCCGAGCCTCCCATCGGGAGGTGCTGGAACCTTACCCCTTCCGCGTGGCATTGCCCCCAAAGCTGCGGAGCCTTTTGCCGCAAGGCTTCGTCGCTATCAGGATCTACGAGAATGACGGTCGCTGGTTTAACAGTCGAAAGTGCTTCTTCGATGATTGCGTTGAGATATGCCCAATCCGACCAAAAACCGATGAATACGAAATCCTTATCGGGCAAGTGAGCCGCCAACCACGCTTTGAAACCTTCGATTCTTTCCCGAACAGTGTCGTCGTCTGCTATCTGGGTGGGAGCCCACACGGTGTGAGCCTTATCCCTTACGGCGCAACCGTGTACTTTTAGGAATGGCGAGTGGTCTCGGCGAACGGCGGCCTCTATGGCGTTCAATGAGGAGTCAAAAGCCGCGCTTACGTTCACGGCACTTTGTTCGACGTTAAAGTCGTAGTTTGTAGTTACCGTGGCTGCAACGGCCTCGCACAAGAGCAGATCTGCAATTGCTTGGTGACCAGTGTTCGGACGAGGCGTAAATAAGTGCCAAGGCACGAGCTGACGAATGAAGTACGTCTCGAGGCTCGAGGCGCTGGCGAAATGCTCTGCTATCGCCGTAAGATTATCTCGATCTGCGGGATTGAGTGCACCCGGCATCACCTTGCCGTATTCGTCGAAGCATATATGTGCGACAGCTTTTGCGGATGGTATCGAGCTCGGGGGGTCCATCGATACGCCCGCCCCGCATACAAGTACCAGCCGGCCAGCCTCTATGGCTTGCAAAAGCGATGCCTCGACCGCGCAAAAGGTCATACTGAGCTAAGTAGCGTTCTTTCCGGTGAGCTAAACCACTTTGTGGACAACTCCGCAAGCTTTTCCGGCGCGCCTCGCTCGGCACGGGGCTGACCAGGAGATAGCTTCCCCGGGCTAGGCGAGCCTTGCCGCGTCAGATTGACCGAGCCGTCGATCGATACCCTGGTGGCTCTGCCAGACCCTCCCCTCCTGGCAACATTCTTCGGCGGCAGTAGACGTGGTTAACATTCTGGCAACCGGAGTGCACGTGTTGACATGTATCTCTGGCGTGGTCGCAACCGCCCGTCTCCCATGCCGGGGCGCCTGGTTTCGGGTTGGCCTAACTTCTACTTTGGGCCTCGTGCGGCCCCGCCGGCGAACCGAGGTGCGGTCGCCAAACGGTTGCCGTCGAGGGCAGCCGTTGGAGTCCGCCAGTGACCAGGGCGAGCGAAAAACTCTTATTTTGCGGGCCTTCTCGACCGTCGGCGACCGGCCGTGACCGTGCTCGAACCGATTCGATTTCGGTTAGGAACCGTCCGACCGGGCACGCCCCGGTGCACGGGTTGGCGCTTTCGCCAAGACCTGAAGAGTCAGCATCAAAAACAGTGCACTGATGCCGGCTATCGCGAGCGATCGGGGCAGCACTGCGAGATGAAGACTCCGCGTCGGGTTCAGAATCACTGAGACGGTAACTATGGGGACGGCAGCGATTGCAAACCCGTAAGTCCAGCAGACAAACCCTGAAACCTGCCGAAGCGCATCCAATGATAGCGCGCGACGGCTTACGGTGGCGTGCATTATGTGCAGGAGCGGAGTGCTCCAAACGAACAACGTAACTAAGGTTGCCGTTAACAGCGCCCCGCTTGGCGTCCTGACTTGTAGAACGCGGAGCGCCAGAGTAGCTGAAATCAATACAAGAACGAAGAGCATGCTAAGCCGACGGATTGAGATCGGCTTGGCGGTCGCGAAGATATAGATCAAGCCGAGCACTATCGGCCACCCATCGATATCGATTCACGCGACCGAGCTCGGTCACGCAGTTCGCGGCGGATGCCATATTCGACGTCGCGTCGTACAGCCTCTGGCAGGATCTGATACTGACGATCGATGGCGGCTGAAAGCTGCTTGAGATTCGCATCGAGATTGCAGTCATCAAGCTGCGAAGCCCCAGCGCGTTCAAGGACGTGCATACGGTGCTCCACCTTGGGTATGCGGTCGCGAAGGGCCGCACGCGCGTCACGCATTTGCCCTTCAAGGTCAAGCGACGTGGAGGCGAATTGGCGGTACTGGCGCTCTTCGGCGGCCACGCGATTGGCGATCTGCGGAACGGCACGCTCTTCAAATTCTCGCATCGCTTTTACGATTGCGCAATCGTAACGCGAGCGGCGCGCATCGCGGAGTTCTGCCTGAGCTCTTGTTGCTACTGCTCGCGCGAGAGGATTCCAAGAGTGCTTCTCTTGGGCAAGTTGGGCGAGTCGAGCGCGCTCTACGTCGCTGAACTCCGTGGCGTTGGCGATCTGCTCTTGAATTCGCTTACGCTCCACTGCCAGTAGATCGTCGAGTGCAGCGGGTTGCGCGACGCGTTGCAGGCCCGCGCGCTCAGCGCGCGAGCGCTCATAGCCTACCTCCTGCTCCGCACGGATAACCTCAATGCGTGCGCGCACTTCGTTGAAGCTCACTCGACGCGGCTCGGCATTTGGCGCGGTACGTTTCTGGTTGCGACCCGGCGCCGGTAGCACGTCGAGCACGCGTAGCGCGGCGGGGTCGCCGACGCGCGCCTTTTCGGTGACAAACGACCGATAATCCATAATTTTCTCCTGTCGCGATACCCGTCGCTCTGATGCCAATACGATCTTCGTTGTCTCCCAGCGAACGCGCGCGACTTCGTGCTCTTGGGCTCTCCGGCGTG
>CAVQMS010000002.1:0-480610 GCA_963713685.1 Vulcanimicrobiota bacterium
CGATCACGGCGTCGACCGACCAATACGCCACTTGACGCGCCATGAAACCACGCGCGCCAAGACGCGCCACGGCACGCAACAACTGCCGTGCCTCGCGCCGGCGCCGCGCTTCGAGCTGGCGCTGCGCGCGCTCGCGCTCCCAGGCTGCGTTCCGGCGAGCCTCGAGTGCACGATTGCGTCCGGCGAAGAAGCGGTCGCGGTATGCGGCATACGCGGAACGCATCCGAGCATGATCGGCAATCCGGCTGGCCTCACGCAATGCCCAGCGGGGATCGCTACCACCCTCGTGCTCCGAACGATCGCGTAGTGTCTGATTGCGCTGACGCGTTTCTCCGGTAACAGTTGCTTCACGGCCCCGCTCTAGCCGTTGCTGCCTATCTAGCGGGAAGGGGCCAAACCGCTGCTCTAACGCTGACTTCTTGCAACGGGGGTCGATGCGGGACGCTCCACACCCCGGCGCATCGGGTTGACGGCCCTGTGCAAATGCAAGACCCTGCACGCGACCACCGCGTTGGACGAGCTTGATAACAACGCCGTGCTGATCCAGTCGATTTCGGAGATCTCCCCAGGAGTTCGCCGCATCTACGGCCTCAAGAATCGTTGGACGAGCCGTGTTATTCCATGGTGTACCGCGGGCAATGCTGGCAGCAGGCTCATGCGAGGGCGTGAACGGGCCGAAGCGGCGTTCGAGTGCCGAGATCGCGCAGCGGGCATCAATCCGTGACGCGGCGCAGCCCGCCGCGGTGCGATCGAAGCCCTCGGCAAATGCGAGACCCTGGACGCGCTCACCGCGGCGTACGAGCTTCAGGATGACTCCATGCGCGTCAAGGCGCTGGCGTAGGTCATTCCAGTCTCGCGCGCGATCCACCGCATCGAGAATGTACGGTCGTGCGACGTCCTGCCACGGCGGCTCTCCGCGCTCGTGCAGGCGGCGGTACGCGCCGTCGCTGAGCCGCCGCTCCGGCTCCGCTGGAAGATCGTGGAGGCGCTCGATCCGCTGCACGATGTCGCGATTGTGGCGCCCTGCAACGATATTCCATCCGCGCTCCGCTGCGATCTCCGCGCCGACGCGCTCACGGACGATCCGCTCGCGCCAGAGGTCGTTGGCGCGGCCATCCGGCCCGACGCGGTTCGCGATTACGTGCGCGTGGAAGTCATCGGTGTCTTTGTGCGCGGCAAGGACGTACTGGTGGTCGTCCATTCCGATCGCTTTCAGGAGGCGCTCCGCATCGCTAACGACCTGCTCGCGCGTTGGGCGTTCGTGTTTCGCGTAGGCGATAATGAGATGATAGACCGGATCGCGGCAGCGCGCCGAGAGTACCGCGACCGCTTCCATCTCGATCGCCGCCGTTTCAACCGACGTCACGCCGCGCAGGTGAACCCATGCCGCTTTCTCCGGCGCGCTCGCGTACGTGACGCCATCCTCGAAGGTGACGCCAGCGGCCGCAACGGCGCGCTGATGCGTGTGTTCGGTGATATAGTCGACGCCGACGGCGAAGGTCCGAGTGTGGGCGCGTGCCGCAACGGACTTCGTAATCATGCGGCTAACTCGCGAATGGCTGTGACTACCTGCGCGAGACACTGGCGAACCTCGTCCTGGGGAATCGCGCGAGTCGCTTCTGCAAGGGCAATCAAACGGCGCAGCTCGGCCGCCACGCCGGTAAGCTGGCGGATCGGGATCGCTGTGTCGATCGGTAGTCTCCGACGGTGGGCCAGTAACGTAGTACCGCTACCGCGCAGTGCAGCGGAGCGTACGTATTCCGTCAAGCTCAAGCCGCGTGCTGTCGCCCTTGAAACGATCCAGCTCGCCTCATCATGTGTAAAGCGGATCTCGAGACGACGCGTGCGCGCTGGTTTTGCGCTCACGGCGCTCCGTTCGGGGCGGGCCGGGCTGAGCGAAGCGACCCCGGTCCGGCCCCGTCCATGCGCAGGCTGAGCGGGACCGAGGGTCCCGCGACCCTGCCGCTTCTGGCTGGGCGGACGGCGCCGCAGGCGCTGTCCGTACAGCCACCGGCTTGCGTCGTGAAAAAGAGCTGGGGCGCGTTGCCTGCCTGGTGCGCCGGGTACAGAGCCATGTTAGAATCATAACAACCTCCATAGGAAAGTCAATCATTTCATATGGATGGAAATTATGGCAACAAAGAGGCAACAAATGCTATCGGATGAGTTGATCGCAAAGATCGGCGATAGCCTCGACGCGATGTCACTGAAGCCGGCGTCACGCCGCGAGCTCGACGTGCTGGTCTCGCGAATCGAAGGAAAGATTCGTGCAGCGCAAGAGCGCGGGGCCACGTACGCCGAGATCGCCAAACAGGTAAGCGAGAGCGGCTACCCGATCAAGACGAATACGCTGCGCCTCGCCGTGCAGCGCCGGCGCAAACAGCCGCCGGACACGAAGAAACAGGGCGGAAGGAACGCCGCGCGACCTAAGCCGCTGCAAACGCGCAATGGCGGTTCCGCCGCCGCGCAGCGGCAGGATACGAAAAAGCCATGAAGCTGTACGGGCATTGCTACGCCGCAGCGGCGCTTGTGATTCTCGGCGCATGCACGGATGGATCTGACGAGGATGCTCTGCTTGGGAAATGGGTCAACCATCGTGTTGTCGCGAGGCGGCCCGCGATCGTATCGATCGAGTTCCTGCCGAAAGACACGGTGACGATCAGCGCAATCGACGCATTCGCGGCTGCGGGCTGGCATTCGGCGACGACGTCGACCGGCCAGTATCAAATCATCGCCCCGAATACGCTCAAGATCACCGAAGAGCTCGGCAGCACGGTGGTCGACTATCGTGTCGACGGCACGCGGCTGGTGCTCTCCGGTGACGGCCTTGAGCGGCTCCTCGGCAAGACCGAGCCGCCGCAGGTACTCGACGAGACGAGTCAGTGAAGCGGTCGCGGTGCGCGGCCGCTAACGCGACGTTACGAGAATGGGTCGCTCCGCAGCGCCGCCTTCGCGTCGGCGATGCGCGTGGCGTGCACGCGGCAGACATTGCATTCGAGCGCATCCGATTGGCACTCGCTGCGGTGAGCATCACGCGCGGCGCGCCGAATCGCAAGCTCGCGCGCAGCATGGAGGAACTCTGCGCTAATGCCGATGAGGCGGCCTCGGCTCTGCACCGCGACCGCCTTGTTCGTCATCACTCGTCCTCGGTGTTGCCGGCGGTCGCGAGGTCGAACTCTTCACCGCACTCGGCGCAGGCGCCGCGCGACGGATCATCCTCGTACGGCTCGACGTCGCCGTGGAGGCAAACTTCGTCCGCGTCTTGGTAGATCGGCGTTGGCGTCACGTTCTTCGGGCCGAGCGGATCGTCGATAACATTGTAGTTCGCTAGGATCGAATCGTCGAGGCCCTTGCGGCCGATCGTGCCGCCGGCTCCGACGAAGTCTCGTTCTTCGACCGGTGCGAAGAGTTCCAAGGCACGCTCGGTCGCGAGATGCGAGCTGAGTTCGCCGATGATCTCGCCGAGCTGCTTGGTGAACTTCGAAACCTTCGGCTCGTGGTTGTCGGCGGCGTACTTGAACTGACGCGCGGCGATCGCGGCGAATCGCGTCTGCAGGTGCTGCAGGTCGCGCAGCAGCGTGTGGTCGATCCGGTCGGCGCGCCCGAACTCGGTTTCGAACTGGCGGATGCGATCCTCGCGCTCCGCTCGCGCTTCGTGGTAGAGGTCCTGGGCACGCTGCTTGAGCAGCTTGTTCGCCTCGGAACGACTGATCGTCGGAAGCGCGGGCGGCTCGACGGTCGCCAGCGCGGTGCCGTTCGAGTTGGATTTACGGTTTCGTGACATGGTTGTCTCCTGTTTCTGGCGTTAGGATGTGAAAAATGCCGCGGCGCCCGTCATCGAGCGCCGCAGCGTGGGTCTATGGCAAGTGCCGCTTTTTTAGGCGGCGAGGTTTGCACTGGGCGCGGCTAGCTTGTAGCCGGCGCCGTGAACAGTTTGGATGAGCGGCGCGCCGAGGCGGCCGCGGAGGCGAGCGATGTGGACGTCGACAGTACGCTCATCGCCGTCATAGTCGCGCGGCCAGACGCAATCGAGGAGGTGCGCGCGAGAGAAGACCTGGCCGGGATGGCGTGCGAGGATCTCGAGCAGACCAAACTCGCGCGGCTTCAGGTCGAGCTCGCGGCCGCTGAAGCGCACGGTGCGGTGCATCACATCGACGACCAGGTCGCCGACGACGAACGGTTGCGGCGGAACTGCTAAGGGGCTGACTTCCGGCGAGAGGCTGATGCTGTAGCCCGCACGCTCAAACATGAGGGCCGCGAGCCTGACGCAGTCGAATCGCAGCGGATTATCGCCACGGTAGTTTGCATCTGCGATCGCGCGGATTTCATCGTCGCGTAGCGATCGCGTCGTCAGCCGGTTGCGCGAGCGCGGCTCCGTGTCATCGCTTGTGAAGTCTTGGAATGTCGTAATCATTGAGACATCTCCGACGGTATAGAAAGTGAAGAGCCCGCCGGTCTGGCGAGCTCTCGTGAGCGTTTGTTGTGCTGAGCCGCTGTTATGCGGCGTTCCGGCGGCGTCGCCGGCGCGCTTGCTCACGCGCTTCGAACTCGGACGAGTCGAAGGTTGCGGGATCACCGTTGGGCTGCTCGACATCGTCGAGCGGATGCACGCCTAGAACGCGACGCACCGCGTAGCCGGCAGCGAGAAGCTTGGAAGCCTCGCTTCGGTCGAGCTCATCGATCGCAAGCGGCTTCTCCGCCGGGTCGAAGCCCCACGCGAGCGCTCCTGTGCCGTCGGTAACCATAGCCTGCAGCGCTTCGCGCATCCCGATCGTGGGACGAGTCACCCGGTACAGCTCGGCTGCGGCATTTGAGTGATTGCTCGCGTCGCGGAAGATCCACTCACGCGTCACGGGGTTCCATTCACCGCCGTTAGCTTTAATGGCCGCGCGGCAGTAGACGGTCCGTTCGTCTTTTATCGTATAAAGTTGAGACATCGTCGATTCTCCTTTCGCGCTCGAGGCGCTCGCCGTTGATGGGTCCGGCAAGCCGCGACCGGCGAGGCGCGCAAGGGCGGAGCGAAGCGGAGAGGCGTGGACCGGAGCGCAGCGAGGACCGGAAGCCGGTCCTTGCGCGCCTCGACGGGCGTGGCTAGGATTCATCAAACAACGGCGAGGGCCTCGAACGCGAAAGGTGGAGGCCACGCGTGCATTGTGCCAACGCTCAAGGCCAGGGTCCGACGAGGGCTCGTCGTAACGCACCTCGATGCAGCAGACATGGCGCCTAACGGCCTGGAGTGATAGCGGCCACACCGCGTTCTCAGTTGAGATCGACGGCGACGCCGTTCAACTCGTCGCCGCCACAGCTGGGCCAGTCTTACGGCTGCCCTATAAAACGCAGGTGTTCGGCTCTTATGCAGATCCGCAACATCTGTCGGCGCGGCTCATCACGCTCGAGGGTTGGATGGGGCACGATAATGATGGGCATGCGCTAGGCATTCGGATACCGAGCCAGACCGTGATGCCGAACGCCTATTACCTTGACATTCCCGTTACTCGGGAACAGCTGGCCTCTCTGGACGCCGCTCGCGGCACCAACGACCTTTTCCTGAAGATTCTTTTGTCTGGCATTGCACGTGTTCCGCTAGCGGCGGACCGAGACCCTCAAGCCGCAAACGAGCACGGTGTCTTGCTACGAGCCGAATTCCCGGGCGAAATCGAAGCAGTCCGTACTGATTCTGGAACCCCCTGTACCCTAAAAATTGCGCGCGAACTATGGCTGACCATTCTGAGCGCTGCCGGGCCCAGGCGCTTTAGGCTGATCGAGCTGCCGACACCCGAAGCGAGCGCTTTGATTACGGTTGCGGCGATTCTTGAACACGCTGTCGTCAATCTGCGACGTGGCGAATGGCGCGATGCGATCGCAAAGGCGAGAGAGGTGGTTGAGGGCCTGATCGTGGAGCTTGCGAAGCACTGGAACGTGCCGCGGACCACTAATGGTAGCACGGTTAAATGGTCTCGAGATCTCGGAAATCGACTGAAAAACAGCTGGCCAGGCGATCCGACAAGCGGCGAGCTCTTAGGATGTCTTCTCGCCAGCGCATGGTCTTGGACCGCAGAGGAGCACCACTACTCTCCTTCGATGATCTCAAAGCGTACAGAAGCCGAATTCGCGCTCGGCTTGGCTACGGATCTACTCATGCTTGCTGCAGAACTTATGGTATCTCATCCGAATCCGATCGTGCACGAATCGCCGTAGTATCTCGGGGGCTTATGCCAGTGCTTCTCGATGAGGGGCAGTTGTTTAGAGGTCCGCCTGTCGATCGTCTTCACCCGCTTCGGTAAGACTTGCAGTGGGATGGCCACTGTTGCGACTTAGCATTTGCATGAATGATATGACGACCTCGGCGGCCTTGTGCTTCTCGCCGCTCTTTGATTCGTACGGGCGGATCGTCAAACGGCCTTCGACGAGAATCGGCATTCCTTTTCGAAGGTACGTGTTGCTTGTCTCGGCCAGGTTGTCCCACGCGACGACGTCGATGTAGTCGACGGAGTCGTCCTGCTTCGTTCTGCGGTTAACGGCGATCGTAAACTTCGTCGCCGGCGAACCGCTCTGGACATAACGGATCTCCGGATCGCGGACGAGGTTGCCAACCAGGATTATACGGTTGTAGTTTCCCATTTTAGTTCTCCTTTGCACTGCTTTGCGCCGCTGGATGATAGGAAGCAAAGAGCCGCACGCGATCGCGAGGGCAAGGGCATAAGAGGCGAGGACCGCGAGCCGTCCCTTGAGAGCGCGGGAGCATGTGTGGCACGCTGAACGATCATTCCGGCGGCGCCTCAGGTGCAGCGAAACGCTCGGCGACGTACTCGTCGGCGAGCTGGCCGAGGGATTTCTTCTCGCGGCGCGCGTGGTCACGAAGGACCGCGAGTTTGGACGGTTCTACGGTCGTCGTAATGCGGACACGCTTCGGGCGTCCCGACTTTGGGCGCCCGGCGGACGGCCTGCGCTTCTCTCCGGGGACAGCCTCGTCGTCGTCAGGGCACACGCGAAAGCCTTTGGGCGCAATCGTCAAAGACGTCGGCGAGCGTGACGTGGTGTCGTACAAGAATATCGCGCGTTTCTTGAGCGATCATTGTTTGCACATGAACCCGCGGCTCCGAGCCGATCGTCGGCCGGCCAACGCGCGCCGCCGGTTGCTGATAAGTTCGCGTAGCGCCTGGATTACGCTGGACCGGCGTTGACAAGCGGCGGCGACGACGCCCGCGCGATCCAGCCAGGCGAGGATCGATCTCGTGGCGCATGAGTTCGGCGATCGACGGCTCGCGCTCAACAACGTCGAAGTCAACGTCATTCAGTGCCGCCGGAAGACTAACGATGATCCGGCCCCTGTGATCGATTTGAACGCCGCGGTCGCGCAGCCAGTTAAGCTCGTCGTCGTAGGACATGCGAACTAATCCCCTCTACAGGCCATGCTGGCCAGCAGTCCTGGCACTCACGCTTCTCGGTCCAAGCGCAGAAGCAACGCCATCGCCTCGATCTCCGTCAACGCATCGACGCGAACCACTCGGCCTCTCGAAGCTGCGCGGACGACTTTTGTGATCTCGCTCGCATCCATACCGCGCCGCTCGAAGGCGCGGCTTAGGTCGTGCTGCTGCTCGTCCGAGAGCGGTGCCGAACTGGTAACCATTCGTCTCAGCATGCGATCGATGAGGTGCCGGCGCATCGCGTCGATCTCCTCACGGTAGGCTTGAAGGAGCGTGACGTGATCTTCCTCGACCCAGCGAAGATGCTTCTCGGCGAACCGAATCGCCGAGCCAAGCTGTCCGTCGTTCAGCTGCGAGTAGTCGGACGCCTCAGCGGAAGCGCCGGAAGGGACGTCTGAGTCCATAGCAGTCATGCCGTAATCGCGAGCGGAGGCAAGGGGCGTGGTGGCGACCGGGGGGCCTAGGGCTACGGCGTGGGTGCGCTACGCCGCAGCCCTGGCCCGAAGGAGGCATCGCGTTGCTCTTACTTCCTATGGATATAATAGCAAGTTCACGATAAAAGGCAATAGGAAACTATTGACGACTTATGTTATTATAACAACGTGGCAGTTGCTAATTTCAGCAAACGCTTTAAGGAGCTTGTCCGGGGTCTGAATGACACGGAACTGGGTTACATTCTTGGAGTCTCGGCCGACGCGGCGCGCAAGATGCGCACCGGCGACATCAAGAGCCTCAAGCTGGAGGCTGCGCTCCGCCTGTCGAGGGAGCTCAAGGTTTCGCCTTGGTACCTGGCGGGAGAATCGGAGCCCGCTATCCCACTTTCGGCGGGTCCTCCGGAGGGAGCTCGGGATCGGAAGAGGCGCCGGGACGGGAGTCGGGAGCTTGAGCGGGCTCAGTTGGAGACCGCCGAGAGCGCCCTTCTCCTTCACGATGAGGTGGTGGAGCTGCGCGCTCGGGTTCGTCGGCTTGAAGCCGCTGTCGAAGAATTGCAATCACACGCAACAGCTTCGTCCTTACCGTAGCTAACCGGTCGTTCGGTCCGTCCATGCCTCAACTCCCCGATCGTCTTAGTCCGGACGATCGGCGGTAAACTTATTGCCAGCGGGCCTTCAAAGGCTCGCCTTCTTGGAGAACGTGTAGGCGTGACGATTCGTTCCTTGCTGGTCACGCGATCGGCGCAACCGCTTCCGTCGTCGGCGACGCCGCCGAGTTCTGCGCCGGGATTCCTCATTTCCGAGGCGTAGCAAGAGAACGGCAATCACGCGTACAAGTTTTCGTCGCGCGACAGCCAATCGATTGCTCGATGGTATATCCGGCTCGTGATCCACGCGTTGAACGTACGTGGCCTACACAGTGCGCGTCTCTAATCATTTTTACTTAGTCCGATCGGAGTTTCCGTTTGGGATAATGATTAAACGTGCGGTGCCTTGCATTCGGCGTCGCGAGTGGACCGATCAAGAAATTGGCTGGTCGCGGAGGCGTCGCATTGCTGTATCTCAAGGCATTCGACCTACGCCGACGATGCTAGCCTCATGCCGATTCCGTCGGAGCGCGGGCTTTGTCCGTTCCATTGTTTCAGGGCATTCGGCCAGCTAGAATGACTGCATGGGACGAGGAAATGGCCACCGTAAGCGCATAGCCTTGCAGCCCCTCTCTAACCCGCCGGAGGGTCGTGCGGTCTTGAACTTTCAAGGCGGTCCGTATGTACACGCGGGCGTGCACGAGGTGGACTTCGTGTGCGGGATATGCGGTAAGGTCGTCGCGTCAGTCCCTGATAAGATTCAATTCATGAGTGACAGTGGGCCGGCGATCTTCGTCTGCTATGCCTGTGGCGCGTACAATGAAGCTCCGTAAACGAAAGTAGGAATCGTCGACGATAGTCGACCCACTTGGAATGAAACGATATCTGGTCGAAGCACGCTTGGGTTATGACGCGCGAGCCCAAAAAAAGTGCAAATGCTGCGCCGAGTAATCGTAAGCCGTCTGCATCTATGACGGCACTACTCGACGTGGTAGATCTTTTCCGGCATTTCGTCCCACGTGCGTCCATCCAGTATCCTGCCCGTATTACTTTTATGCCACTGCTTAAAAAAGAAGGGAATGCCCATCTTTAGGCATCGGTCGCGGACGTGCCGTACCCAAGAGGGGTTCATCGGGCGTTTTCCTTGGCCGGACTCACCACCTACGATGACCCATTGCATGTCCTTGAGCGAGACTCTATTAATTGGACCTAGCATTGGCTCCACGGACAGAAACCGAATGGGGACGGAGATCTCGCGTAGCATGTCGGCGCGCCAGGCGTACTCATTCGACTCCACGCTAACGCCGAGCCAGAGCTGCGCAGGCGCCTCACGCTTGCCGTAGCGGCGACGTATATATCGGCGCATACGCTCCGGTCGTTTCGTCAGCACCTGATAGATGTGACGCTCGACCCCCTCCATTAGATCGAACACTGCATCGAGATACTGGTCCGAAACCCCGGTATGAAATAGATCGCTCATCGAGTTCACGAAGATGCGCCTCGGCGACTTCCACTCGCGCGGCCGGTCAAGCATGTTCGGACGAAGTGTTAGATCAAAGCCCGATTCGAAGTAGTTGCCAGCCACGCCGCGCCAGCGTTCGGCAAACCGTTCCGCGTAGCAGTGGTCGCAGCCGGGCGATACTTTTGTGCACCCGGTTACCACGTTCCAAGTTGAGTCGGTCCATTCGATTGTCGATACGTCAGCCATGTTGCGACCCTCCGCTTAAGCCGTTCTGCGTGTCCGGAGGCAGTTCCGTCGCTTTCTGAGAAGAAAACTTACTGAAACGGAGGGCTGAATGCCAACTCGTCCGCCTGACGACGGGGACGACTTCTTCGATCAAATGAGGCCTTCGTCGGTAAAGAAGGCCGATATTTTGGTGCGATTCTTCAAAGGGTGGGCGGGCGTACTTCATAAGCACGTTGTCTTTCTTCTGTACATTGATCTCTTCGCCGGTCCGGGCTCCTACAAGCGCGACCAGAACGGTGCCCCTGCGACGCCGGAAAATCCGCTCCACTCAACGCCGGTGCGGATCATCAAAGCCGCTGCGGCAGATCCAAACTTTTCCAAAGCACTGGTCGCGATCTTCAATGACAAGAACGCCGAACATATCCGGCGGCTAAAGGAGGCGGTCGAGGCCCTTCCAGAGCGCGCAAAACTACAGCAAGCCCCGCAATACTTTTCCGAGATCGTAGGCGATGATATCGCGCGGGAGCTCGCTCGCTCGTCGCCAAAGCCGCCGGCAATGTTCTTCATTGACCCTTACGGTTATGTCGGCCTTACGCGCGATTTGATACTCTCGGTCTTAAAAGAATGGGGGTCGGACTGCGTCTTCTTCTTTAACTACAACCGGATCAACCACGCTCTCGGGCAAAAGAAATTCGACAAACACCTTAACGCGTTGTTTGGCAAAGACCGAGTCGCACGAATGCACGCAGAGATAGACGGATTTGACGATCCAGTCGAGCGTGAGGACTACGTCCTAAGGAACCTCGCGGAAGCTCTGAGGGAGATCGGTGGCGACTATTTCCTGCCGTTCCGCTTTCGAGCCAACAACGGGCGTACGCGCCAACACGTCATCTTTACGTCCAAGTCCTCGCGCGGATACCACGTAATGAAAAACGCCATGGCTAAGGAGAGTAGTACAACGCAAGACGAGATACCGACCTACGAGTTCGTAGAGCCGGGTGAACCGTCATTGCTTGAAGAGGTGCTGCCTCCACGCGTCTTCACCTGGACTATAGATAAATTATGCGACAACCTTAAGAAACGATACAGCAAACTGGAACGGCGTTTCATTGACATTGTCGAAGAGGATGGGGTCGGACGTCCCTATATCGAGGCGAACTACCGGATCGCTATTCTGCGCCTTCGAGAAAGCGGTGCTGTTGAACTGAGAAAGCCGGACGGAAGTGCGCCGCGCGCCAAGACTTGCCCGCGAGAAACGCTCGTGAAGTTCAAGATCTAGTATTGGGCGCCTCGCTCCTCATAAGCCAGGTTGTCTCGATATTCTTGCTCCACGTCGGCCGTAGCTGACAGCCAGTTTGCCATCCCATCGAGAACCCAAACCAAGTTATCAAGAGATTTCCCCACCAGCCCCTCTAGAAGCGGCCCCGGCTTTCCAGTCTCGTGGTCGAACCCGCCAAACGGATAGCGAAACCCTTGAGAGCTTTCGTCGAGCCGTTCAAGCTCAAGCAGCTGCTCCTCGAACGGCTTAAGCTCGTCGTCAGACGTAAACTCGCTTAGGATCGGCTTCAGCATTCCCCAGAGCTTTGCAAGACTGTGAGTCCGGAACTTCTTTTCCTTACGCTTTGGATTGAGATCCCTAAACCAGCTTGAACGCACGATCGCGGCCTTCATGTTCAACTCGATGCAGTGTCGGTATAGGAACCCGACCGGGTACACGAAGTTCTCCGCATTCTCGTGAGAGCGTAACCACACCCGAACAAGCTCGCGCGCGCGCTCCTGGTAAAACATTGCGAAAAAGCTCAACCCCTCAAGCTTACTGAACCCCCACTTCTCGTACAACCGTATGTAGTCCTCAGAGCCAATAGGATCGGATAACAACGACTCTCCAAGCTTGGGAAAGGGCAGGCTGTCGGCCCCGAACTCGCGTGGGCCTTCCCATTCCCCGAAGACCGGACTGTCCTTCAAGTCCCGCTCTGGTCTTGTTTTGGGCATGTTCACCCAGCTTCGGAAAGTGATTGTGTTAGCCTACCACGGCGACTCTCCAATGGCAGAGGTCGGGATCGAATACACAGTACCGAACTTGAAATTGCTATCGGGAACCACGTTCTTCTGGTTTCCGGTGACGGCCGACAAGATTTCACTGCGGAATACCGCTAGTAACGTGCTTGAGGGCCTGCCGCAAATTCTCACATGCATATATCATGCTAACGCCAGCTCACTAGGTTAAGGAAAGGTAATGGGCTTCAAAGCGAAGTCTTACGACAACTAATGTTTTCTCAAAGACATAACGTCTTACAGTGCTACGCACACTTTTTGGAATTCACGTCCCGTGGGATACCGGGCACCGCACTACGACTCGTCCCCGCACGGCGTCTAATGAACAAGGCCGAGGAGCACGAAACCCCTCGGCCTCGTCAGCCGCGTCGCCGAAACCGTCGCCTTTCCTTCAGTTGTGACTGAACGCCGAAGTCGGCAGTTCCAAGACCTCGCCACCGATGCGCTCGAGCTCAACCGCGCGATCGTAGGTCGCGGAATCTTCCGCGATACGCGTTACCGCATTGACGACCCCGTAGCGAGTCCAGTCCGCGCCAAGTGCGAGTTGGTGGAGCACGCCGTCCTGCTCCACTTCGGTCAAGCCGAATCGCCGGGCGACGACTTCCACGATCTCGCTCGGCTTTGCATCGAGCGGCTCGCCCGCCGCCACGCGAAGCTTGTCGACCAGTTGACCAAAGAGCGCTTCGTTCATCGCGGCATCGACGGTGTCAACGACCTTCAGCCAGAACGCCCGATCAACGGCCCTACATGTCTCATCCCTATAGAACTCCGACGCTCCATCATCGGCAGGATCGATCCCTCGGCCGACGTGGTGCTGCCGAAGCTCGGATCCCGAGATCAAGCCGTTCGTGCAGATCAATCGATAAACCATCGGCGAAATCCGCAGCGACGATGCCCCCACCTCGCTGTTGGCGATTACCACGCCAGCCTGCACGATGTCGCCTTGGCGGACTTCCGCTGTGACGCGGTCGCTGGTCGCCTGAAGGTAGAAATGAGTGTCGGTGATCCGGGCTGACACGACGTGCACGCCGGGCCGCTCAAGTTGCGGGATCACGGCTTCGGCGAGCTCGTAGTTGTCCAGCGGACGGTACCGGCGTGAGAGAAATGCGCGTAGCTCGCCGGTTTCTCCAGTGCGCGTCCGCAGCAGCCGCGTGGAGGGCTGCTCGGCAAACCAGTACGCGAGGTTCTGCGCAAGCAGCGGCCCGGCGCCGGCCTGAGTCATCCGATCGACGTAGGCCATGGGGATCTTGTAGTGGCTCGCAATCTGGCCGAGTGCGAACCGTGTAGGCGCGACGGCGGTTGTGCCGTCCGTGTGCTGAAGCTCGATGCTCACCCCTGCACCTACCGGATGCGCGGTGAGCCGGCGCGTGTCTGCGATGAAGTCGCGCTGCGTCTGGCGTTCGGCGATCAGCTGCTGGGCCAGCTGGCTTAGTGGGGTCCCTTCGATCATGACCGTATCCTCCTCGCGCGCCTATCGCGCGCAGACTATTGGCGTATGAGCGGCGCGTCGAAGCTCAACATCGTTAGGTCCTGACGAGCTCCAGCGGGCGCTGCTGATGCAGTGACCTCCGCCGAAGCGGGGCAGCCGGGGCAACTGCGGCGCGATAGCGCCGAGACGGAGACCGCAGCGCGCGGCGCGAGGATCGGAGACGGCGGTTGCGGCGGCTGCCGCGTTTCGGCTACTCGATTCTCAGCAGTGCACGATGGAGCTTTCGGAAAATGTTAACGGAGCCCAGGCGATTGACAGACCCGGCTGTGCAGCGGGATAATCGTGGTACACGATAGCGCGGAACTTACGCCCGCATAATAATGCGTGCAAAAACCTCGAGCAAGTTCGCTCGGGGTCTTTCTTTTTATCTTGGGCCGCAAATGATCAAAACCTCGTTAGCGCTCGCCGACCTCGGCGACATTCTTACGCCGGCCGACGTGCAGCGATTCTTAGGCATCGGACGCAATGCAACGTACGAACTTCTTGCATCCGGTAAACTGACGTCCGTCCGCATTACGCCGCGGCGCCTTATCGTTACGAAGAAGGCGCTCGAAGCATTCCTGGGCCTTGCGGCGAATATACCGTCCGCCGGGACCCCGTAGGAGGCACATCCTTGGGGTATCTCAGGAAAGTTGGAGACAAAAAGTTCCGCATTATGTATGACGTTATGTTCGTCAACGGCAAGCGCCGGCAGAAGACCGAAACGCTCGTCGGAGTGACGAAGAAGCAGGCCGAAGCGATCCTCGCAAAACGCAAGGCTGCGGTCGTCGCCGGCGAGTACTTGCCGTGCGCCGACATGACGATGAATGAGCTGTTCGATCGGTTCATGCAAGCCAAAGATGGTCGCCTTGCCGCGACGACGCTGCAGCGTTACGAGAGTTTGCTGCGGCTTTACTTGCGGCCGGCGGTCGGCACCAGGAAGGTTGGCAGCGTGAAGGCTGTCGACCTACTTGCAACCTATGCTCGATGGTCGAAGCGGCCAGTCAGCGGACGTACGGTCCATCATGCTGCGGAACTGCTGCGTAACGTGCTACGGCGCGCCGTCAAATGGGAAGTGATCCTTCGCAGTCCGGCCGCATCGCTCGATGCGGACGATCTGCCGAGGGCGGTAAAACCCGAATCGGCGGTACTCACCGAAACCGAGGCGCAGCAGTTGCTACAGGAGGCGAAATACCCAACCCATCGGTGCACGGCGCGGCACTACTTGACGGCGCAAAGCGCCTTCTATCCTGCCGTGGCATTTGCACTCTACACAGGAGCCCGTCTCGGCGAAATCATGGCGATGCGTTGGCAAGACGTCGATTTTCGTCAGCGGATCGTCACAATCAGCCGATCGCTGAGCTCGACGAAGCGGGACGGGCTTATCTACAAACGGCCAAAGAACGACAGGGTGCGCACGGTCTGTGTTTCGTCGCATCTGCTCGTGATTCTCGAATCCCATCGCGCGGTGCAGGCTGCTGAGAGGATTGCCGTACGTCCGGCCTATTACGACGAGGATCTCATCTTCGCCAAGGCAGACGGCACACCGATCTCGTCTTGGCTGTTCAGTTCCGCGTTCCGAAACTTCATGAAACGCTGCCCGGTGCGGCGCATCCGCTTCCACGATCTCCGCGACACACACGCCTCGTTGCTTGCCAAAGCCGGCGTGCCGATCGAGGTTATCTCGAAGCGGCTGGGCCACAGTGACATCAGCATCACGTACGATCGCTACATCACGGTCTACCGCGACCGTGATGCCGACGCGGCGGAGGCGTTCGGGAAGATCGTGACCTGAAGCCTTCTGCCAAATTCCGTTAGACGGCCGTTAGAATTGAGGCTCTCACGGCCGTCAAAAGCACAAAAACCCGTACAGGATAAGGAGATTTCTGGTAGCGCCAACGGGAATCGAACCCGTCTTTCCGCCTTGAAAGGGCGATGTCCTAACCGATAGACGATGGCGCCGCGATACTCCTAACACCCTAGCGGGGCCGATATAGGCTGTCAATGGCGCCCGCCGCTTTGCGCTGGGTCCGAGCGCCGGCCTCGCTCGAGACGGCGATATTGTCGCGCGTATCCGAGCACGTCAGTTTCCCATAATCGGCGACGGAGCGGGCATCTGGTCGTCACATGTGGACGATGCCGCGGCAACCACGTTACCGTTCCTGACGGGAAGGCTTTCGCGTCGATCTCGTAGGCTCGTAGCATTCGACTGTCGTAGGTTAATTTTCAATGCGCTATGCGCTGATACGGATCTGGGCCGTACTAACCGTCGGATTGCTAGCCGGCGCGCTCGGAGATGCCGGCACCGAGTTTTTCGCGCTGCTTGGTTGGCTCGGCGGCGCCGCGCGCGACGTCGACCATCAGGGCGTCCTACCGGCCTTCGGAATCGCCTTGACGCTAGCCCTTGGCCTTGCCGCTTACGTCATCAGCTGCCGCGTCGCGCCCAGCGATCCGCTCGTTTGCAGGCTCGACGATGCGCCTGCCCGAGCGGTGGATGCGCTCGCCGCATTCGCCGGAAGCTGCGTCACCATCGTTGCTATCGAAGGTTACGAAACGCACTTCGGCGGGTTGGCGCCATTCGATGCAAACTCCGTCGTAACCGCACATGCTCCGATTCTCGTCTTATCGTTTCTGACGATCGCACTCGCGGCGCGGATGATGCTTGGAATGGCGATCCGTTGCGCGGCGCGCAGTGGAGTTTTGGCTGCATCGCTGTTATCGTCGTTCCTGCGGATTTCGCGCTCGCACTCGGTCACACCCAAGCACGCAACGATGCTTGATCGGGACGAGCATCGCTCTGATCTCGGTCCTGCAATCGTCAAGTCCCGCGGTTTGCGCGCTCCGCCGCGCACGCTCCCAGCCCTAACCTAGGTTACTCGACAAACTGCGGCGCGCATACGCCGCGCCGCTTGGGAGCGAGGTCCATGCGAAAGATCAGTCGCATTCTATGCGTTCTTTTTGCGCCGGCGCTTTTATTCCAACATGCCGGTGCCGCCGAGCTCGTCACGGGCGCGATCTTAGGCACCGTCTCCACGACGGCTCGGGCTCCGATCGCCGGCGCGCGCATCTCGGCGCTGGCTCCGGCGGGCCGCTATATCGGCACGACCGACGCGAGCGGCCGCTTCACGATTCTCGGCGTTGCCCCGGATACGTACGCCGTCCGCGTTGAAGCGAACGGTTTCGAACCAGTCAACGCGACGGTTATCGTGCTGCCCGGCGAGCATGAGCGCCTCGCGGTAGCCTTGCTGCCCAAGCTCAAGGAGATCGCGCGAGTCGAAGCACGAGGAGAGGCGTTCGCGATCGGCAGCACGAGCGACGTCTTCACGGTGCAGGGCGAACAGGCGCAAGCCGGTACGCCGCAAGCCTCTTCCTCCGGACTCGCCAACTATTCGCGCGACGCCATCCAGGGTGCGATTTCGAACGTTCCGGGCATCCAACAAGACTCGTTCGCGAACGTGATCGTGCGCGGCGGAAAAGTGCAAGACACGGTTTACGATTACGATTCCGTCCCCGTACCGCAGGGCCTCATCGCCGAACCCGGGGGAAATATCGTCGGCGCACAGCTCGGCACGGCCGGCGCTGGTTCCGAAACTGTCACGCTGGGCGGATATACCGACGTCAGTCAAAACGCCCTGGGCGGCGTCGTCAACGAAGTGCCGTTGACGGGTACCTATCCTGCCGCGGCGTCCGTCGAAGTCGCCGCTGGAATCGGCGCGCAGCTTGGCGAGATCAAGCTTACCGAACAGGCGGCGACGCCGGACCTGCGCTGGCGCTACGCGCTTTCGGCGACGAGCGGCAGCGAGTATTTTGCCTACGGCGACGGTCACACGTTCTATCCAGCCGAGAGCGGCACGTATGGTCTCGGCTTCCAGACGCGAGCGCAGTATGCGATCGCCGGCAACGTGCACTTCGCCGCTACACCGAAGGACGATCTCTCGGCCGTCTTTCTCACCGGCGCGGCCGCCTATCAACAATACGATTCGCCGTATCAGGGACTGCAGTGGTCGACCTTCAACAGCCCTACCGCTGCGTTCCCCGGTCAGCCGGCCAATCCGAATCAGCATGTCGATACGCCGTCGATCGCGCGAGGAACGTACGGCGTCGAGAAGCTCCAGTGGGTTCACGATTGGCCGCACTCGCTGGGCCGGCTCCAGTACTTTCAATCGCAGACCGGCGCCATCGCAAACGGTCCCGAATGGGACGATCTCTCCTTTCCCGACGGCGTCATCTCGCTGTACTCCAGGCAATACCAGCGCGAGGATGGGATCGGCTACGACTTTGAGGACCAAGCGAACGCCAAATCCGACTTTCGAGCCGGCGCGCAATACGACGTCAACACGAGCAGCCTCTACCAGATCGTTCCTACGGTGCCGCAAATCGTTACGGCGGCGCCTCGACTAAATCAATACCTCGTCTACGTAAGCGACACGTGGAGCGTCACACCAAACTTCTCTGCGATGGGATCCTTGCGCTATGTAGGCCAACATGCCCAGACCAGCGACAGCAAGCCCGTCATCTATGGTGACGGCGCCATCGATCCGCACATCGCGCTCGCGTACACGTTCGCCGGTCTTAACGGGTTGCGCGCGACCTTCGACCACAACTCCGTTCCTCCGCTACCGCTTGAGGTTCAGCGTACGTGCGTGCCGGCGAGCGCGTGTAGTACCGTATCAAGCGATACGCTGGCACCGGAAACCGCGAACGACTATGCCTTTTCTTACGAACACGGCGGCCGAATGCAGGTGCGCCTGACGTACTTCGTCGAGCTGGAGCAGAACGTCATCGACGTCCTGCCCACTAACTATCGCGATGCCGGTGAAAACCCCAACGCGATCGGCGTTCCCACGAACGCCGGCCAGTTGCGCTCGCACGGTTTAGAGCTTTGGGTGCGCAACGGAGGATTTACGCTCGACGCCAATTATAATCACACGCTCTCGTCGAGCATCTATCAGTTCGCCTTCAACGACCTCAATGCGCCCGCGATTCTCGCCGGGCACCTCTTCCCTGCCAACTATATTCCCAATTTCACGGCCACGGCTTCATACGAGTTAGACTTCTTGCACCGCCGCTTGCGCGTCGCGCCGATGCTGTCTTACGAGAGCGGGTATCCGTACGGCAACGGCAGGATGGTCTGGGAAATGGTCAACGGCAAGCCCACGCAAGTGCCCAACGACAACTACGTCAACCCGGGCTACAACTATTACTTCTTGAAAAACCCGTCGCTCGCGTACAACGCCACTACGAACCCATATATCGCGAATCTGGGGACGAACGAAGGCGCCGATCCGAACACGCTGCGCACGATGCCGCAAACGCTCGCGTCACTGCACGTCGAGGGCGACCTTTCAACGCGGGTGACGGCGATTCTCGACGTCGTGAATCTCTTTGCCACTGCCGCGCCGACGCAGTTTCAAGGAAACCCGTATCTCATCGGGCCGCCCGGATACACCGGCGGTGACGTCTACTACGAGCGGGCGTATGGCGCGCAGTACTGCAAGAAATGCCTGTACACGCTCGGCAACGGCGTCCCCACCAACGACGGCCAGTCACCAGCCGTACCGTGGCAGTACGGCGTTTCAGGATACGTACCACAGGCCTACCCGATGGCGCGCACGGCCGTGGTTCGTTTACGCTATCGACTCTAGCAGTGTCGTGCTTACGTTACCAAGAGAAAATGATCTGACCGTTTCCAGGCGGCGCGCCGCCTTGCACGTTCTGCAAGTGAACCGCACTCAACTCGATGAACCCGGAGCCGCCGCCACCGCCGCCACCGGCGCCCACCGTGAAACTTACGCCGTAGTACGAATAATCTCCCGAACCGCCGCCGCCCCCGCCGTAGTAGCCGCCGCCTCCGCTCCCGCCGGCGCCACCGCACGTTGTCGCGCCGGCGCCGCCCTGACCGAGCTTCCCGCGTGTTCCATCAGCGCCGCTGCAATGACCGCAGCCGTCTCTGCAACGTGGAGGCTCTGCGTGGTATTGGCCCCCGGCTCCACCGGCGCCGCCCTTATTATGCGTGCCACCGCCACCGCCGCTTCCGTCGATGCCGTCACTACTCTGCCCGATGCTGCCTGCAGCACCCAAATGGCCGCCGCCGGCCCCTCCAGCTCCGCCGATTCCACCATTATAAGGATAATAGCCGCCGCCCCCGCCGCCGCCCGCGATCACGACTCTGTCTACGAGTCTGTCGCCGCCCTGGCGCACGTCCGACGCGCCACCCCCGTTAAGCCCTCCGGACCTGCTGCCGCTACCGCCGCCGTTGAAACCGTTATTGCCGCCAACTCGTACGAAGAGTTTCTCTCCAGGAGTAACGGTGATTGTGGCTTCCACTAAACCACCATTGCCGCCGGCTCCGAAGACACCGCTGCCGCTATGGCCACTCGAACCGCTTGCACCGGTCGCGGTTACGGTTATGCTCGTGACTCCCGACGGTACGACGAACGTTCGCCTACGGCCGATAAAGCGGAACGTCTTGGAAGAAGCGCTCAGAGCGTGAAGCTGCGAGTCGGCCGACAATCGAGATGGCTGTGTGCTGAGACCGTTGCAGCCGACCAACAAACCTGCACCGACCGACAGAGCGGCAAGAGCCCGAACGTACAACATTGCCGTGTCCTTCCTCATGACACCCCTTGCAGCCAGACTGCGCCTTCTTGCCAGCCCTGTCAACGATCGTTAGGAGCTGCGATTCTGGCCGCACCATCTTTCCGCAGAATCCGTGGAGGAGTATGATTGCTAGGGCACCGTTAGCTAATTTTCGGGAGGCCCAGCACATGACAACGATCGAGCAATGGCTTCACATCTCACCCGATGGAGGCAGCGGCGCGCTCGAGGCGCTCTTTCTCGCAGCGCCGCTCCTCGTGATGACTCTGGCCCTTGGCATGAACAAGATAGCCGCGCTCCGCCGCGACTCGCGGAACATACCGCCGGCTTAACTTCAAGAAAGAGCGATTGCAGTGCATAAACCGATATCGCTACCGTTCGGCTTGTTTCCAGGACCCAACGTTCAAGTGACGTCTTTTACGTGGAATCCCGGCGATCGTAACTCCCGCAGCGAAAGCGATTTGGTCACAAACCCCACCAATCAGGACAACCTCATCGCCGCTTCCAAACGATTTTACGATTTTCAACATTACAGGTTTACCATCGCAACTGCGTACAGCATCGACGGCGGCTACACTTGGAACAAATCAGCGGACCTGAACCTATGGGGTCGCACCGAAGAAACCGGTGGCTACACCGATCCGGCTCTGGCTTTTGGCGCAGACGGAACGGCGTATCTCGTCGCCGAGCCCGACTCATGGACGAATCTGCCCGATCCCAACGACGTGTTATCAACGGGAATGTACGCATTTCGCTCGACGGACGGCGGAGGGTCCTGGTCATCTATTCCGGTGCTTCTCGAAGATCGCGAGGCGGGAGATGACAAGCAGTGGGCCACGGCCGACAACAATCAGTTTTCCAGCCCCTACTATGGAAACGTATATGCAGTGTGGGGCGCCGACACGCCGCTGTTTTTTACTCGCAAGCCCGCAGGGCAACAGGAGTGGGTCGGCGCGGGAACCGATTCGTCACCTTCCGCAATTTTCAATGATTCGGCCTTTGCGCCGGCAATTTGCGTAAGCGGTGACGGCACGATTCACATCGCCTGGCACGTCCCCAATACAGCGGGCATTTTTTATATGAGCTCGTCCGACGGCGGGACGACGTTCTCCGATCCTGAGCTAGCTGCCACGGGTATCGGAGATATAAGTGTAAGGTTTCCGCTCGAGCCGCCCGCAGATTTTCCAAAGTTTCCAGGCGGCACTTTTCGCGTCATGACCCTCGTATCGATTGCTCCGGTTGGCGCGAAGGGCTGCATTATCGCCTGGGCGGATGCCAGAGGGTCGTTTACGCGAATCTACTATCGCACGAGGTCCGACGACGGTACGTGGGCGGGCGACGACAGCGGTCAGCCGTTGCTCTCCACCATCGGCTTTTCCGATTCCACCCCCGTTCAGCACTTCCACCCCCAACTAGCGGTGACTCCGGGAGGGATCGTCGGTTGCGCGTTCTACGAGTTCGGCAAAAGCGACGACGGCATCTTTAGGATTGACGTGAAGCTTGCGTCCACTGCAATTTTCACTCAAAACTTCTTCTTTCTCGTAACCGTAACGGATCAGCCATGGGACCCATTAGTGGACGCGCCATTTTCGCACGAAAATCCAGCCGTAACGTTCATTGGCGAGTATTTTGGGCTTGACGTATCGGGCGATGACTTTTGCGTCCTCTGGACCGACACGCGAACGCTTCATCAGGAGCTCTGGTTTGCCCGCGTTGCGACCTGGCGCTCAGCCCCTCGTGCTCCTGTATTTGAACCTGGTTTAGTGGCTCAACTTATTGGAGGCGTCGCTGTTGACGGAGGCGGAGGGGTCATCGTGGGCGGCTACCCGCATCCCATTCCGCCGTACGGACCGGTCACCGAAATTCTTCAACTGCTCGCGGCGAACGCGCTCGTAACGGGGCTTAAGACCCCTGCGGCCCGTCAGGTACAGCAAACCATTTTTCGTGCGATTTCCGAGATCGCATCGAGGGCGGGCGAAGGCGAGCAACTACCGTAGAGACGGGCGCGCGCGCGATCCCGTTCCCCCCACGCTCGACCCGGTGCGCTGCGACTCATTCGCGCGGCTGAGGCTTCCCAAAAAATTCTCACTAAGAATCGGAGCGGCCTCGCGTACGGTGCGGCACTACCTCGCGTCAGGCAATCGCAGCATCGATAGGCTGCTAATGCTGCGCACCGACTCCGTACTCGACCCGCTCCGACACTCGCTCCACTCGTAGTCATCCTGAGCACTTTGATTCCGCTCGGGACAGGTGAAGTCGAAGGACGCGTTAACTCGACTTCTTACAAGAGATGGTTACCGTCGTAACCACACCCTTCGGATCGGTCGTGGTATTGGCATCGCTGGTCTCGGTGTCGCTGACCTTCGTAATCATGTCGGAGTAGGAGCCGCCGTCCAGTCCTTTGCCGCTCCACGACGCAACGTTGCCTTGCCAACCCGATGTGGATTCGAGTCCGTATCCGCCGAAGTTGTCGTAGGTGGTCGTTACCCACTGTTTGATCGTCGGATCGTACGTCATATACGTCATGGTGTTCTGCGCGACGGTGCGATACTGGTCGAACGGCGGTGACGTAGCCGCGTCGACCAGCCACATCCCGTCATTGCTCATCGTGTACACGTCGGTCTCCGAGCGCGTCTTGCCGCGCAACGGCTGGGTGCACGTCCACGCGCCGACGAGGAAGTTCATCGGCGAGAAGTCGGGTTTCGGTATCGGAACCGGCGTGGGCGCGGCCGCAATAGTCATTTGGGCGGTCGAAACGAGCGGGGTCGCGGAAAGCCCAACAGCCAAAAGCGCGCACCCCAGCGCTGATAATACAAAGTTTTTCATCTCCGATAGTCCTTTCACAGGAAGCATTTTACGAAGCTCCTGTAGCCTGGTAAGGCACCAAGCGCTCCGCTTCCTCTTTAAGGCGGATCACGGGGCACGCGATTGCAAGGCGTCGTCTTCGATATAAGCGCTTAAGGGCAACTTGCTTGGTCGCTCCGCGCTCCTCGTATCGAGAACACACAAGGCTCCGTTCGACGCATTAGCAGCGCCTAACCGAAGAAGCAGCAGGCCTCAGATGCTTCTTTCCGCTGAACTCCGCTGTGGCGGGCCCGTTTGTTCCGAGTTGTTCCGAGTCGCGCGCCAATTCGTGGTGGGCCTGGTAGGATTCGAACCTACGCGCAACCAGTTATGAGCCGGCCGCTCTACCGCTGAGCTACAGGCCCCGCGCGTGGAAAGCCTTGGCGCCGGGATAGCGCGCCGCCTGCCCGAGCTGTTCTTCTATCGCCATCAGCCGATTGTATTTTGCGGTGCGATCGCTGCGGGAGAGCGAGCCGGTTTTGATTTGCCCGGCGCCGGTTGCCACCGCAAGGTCTGCGATGGTCGTGTCTTCCGTTTCACCCGAACGATGAGAGATTACCGTCGCGTAACCCGCCTTTTGCGCCATTGCGATGCAATCCAGCGTTTCGGTTAGCGTTCCGATTTGGTTGACCTTGATGAGAATCGCGTTCGCGACGCCGTCGGCGATTCCGCGTTCGAGGAACTTCACGTTCGTAACGAAGACGTCGTCCCCGACGAGCTGTACGGCAGCCCCCAGCGCACCGGTGAGTTTTTGCCAGCCTGCCCAATCGCTCTCCGCAAGCCCGTCCTCGATCGACACGATCGGATACTGCTCGCACAGCTGCGCGTAAAGCGCGATCATCTCATCCACGCTGGAAGCACGATCGGGTGACAGCGGATAGTATTTGCCGTCGTGGTAAAACTCGCTCGACGCGGGATCCAATGCGATGGCTACGTCGGCGCCGGGGCGATAGCCGGCCAGCTCGATGGCGCTGACGATCAGATCGAGCGCTTGTTGCGGCGTCTCTAGCGGCGGCGCGTAGCCGCCTTCGTCGCCGACGTGCGTCGAAAAGCCGCGATCCTGCAAAAGCCGGCCAAGAGCGTGAAACACCTCCGAGCCGTAGCGCACGGCCTCCGCTTCGCTCGGTGCGCCCACGGGCACGATCATGCATTCTTGGAACTGCAACGCTCCGGAAGCGTGCTTCCCGCCGTTGATCACGTTCATCATGGGAACCGGCAGCGTCGCCGCCGTCGGACCGCCGAGATACCGAAAGAGCGGCAACGACAGACTCACCGCCGCGGCGCGCGCAACCGCCAACGAGACGCCCAACATGGCGTTCGCACCAAGGTTTGCTTTATTGGGCGTGCCGTCGAGGTCGATCAGCCTCTCGTCGATCTCGCGTTGGGCCGTTGCGTCGAGGCCTTCGATTGCCGGGCCGAGCAGATCGTTCACGGCTTGCACGGCCTTGAGCACCCCCTTGCCGCCGTACCGGCGATCGTCACCGTCGCGCAGCTCGATCGCTTCGTCAGCGCCGGTCGATGCGCCCGAGGGCACCATCGCTTCTTCGACCGCGCCGAAGCTGGTCGCGGCCGTCACGGCGATCGTTGGATTCCCGCGGGAATCGAGCACTTCCCGAGCGTGAATCCCTTCGATCAGCGGGTTGCCGCCGCCGCGCAGCGATTCGAGCGACACGCCTACTCCGTGATCCAGCGCTCGAGGTCGTGTCTTCGAGAAACGAAATCGTTGTCGTCGAAAAAGATGGGCAGCTCGCGCTCGGCGCTGGCGACGCTGTCGCTTCCGTGTACGAGATTGCGCCCAATGGTCTGGGCGAGATCGGCCCGGATCGAGCCCGGCGCGGCGTTGAGCGGGTCGGTGGCTCCGATGAGCTGCCGGCAGCCTTCAATGGCACCTTCGCCTTCAACCGCCATTGCCACGATAGGGCCGTTGGTAATGAAGCTGACGAGGGCGTCAAAAAATGTCTTGCCTCGGTGCTCGCCGTAATGCTCTCGCGCGCGCTCGCCGTCGAGCTGCATCAACTTCATCGCGGTGATCACGTACCCGCGGCGCTCGATGCGCGCCGTGATTTCGCCGATCAGCCCGCGGGAAACCGCGTCGGGTTTGCAAAGAATTAACGTACGTTCGATGGCCATAGAATCGCGCAATACGTCGTGCCACCCTTCGACTCCGCTCAGGGTGACATTCCCTTCGACTCCGCTCAGGGTGACAAAGCAGGGTCGCACATGACCGCTGGGCCCTACGCCGAGGTTGCGCACGCCCTCGCCGGGACGGCGTTTGCATCGATTCGTTACGTCGAGGATACCGAGAGTACGAACGCGGATGCCGCCGAGCTTCTTTCTGCGCCCGAAGTGGGTGGGCTCACGATCGTCGCGGAGTATCAGCGCCGGGGCCTCGGACGCAAAGGACGCGTCTGGCATGCCGCGGCCGGAACCTCGTTGCTGTTCACGACCATTTTACCGGACGCCATCCCGAGCGACCGGCTGTGGGTCGTTCCCTTCTGGGTCGCGCTCTGCGTGCGCGCGGGCCTTGCCGACCGCGGCGTGACCACGATCGTACAGTGGCCCAACGACCTTTTGCTCGACGATCGCAAAATCGCCGGGGTGCTCTGCCAGTCGAGCGTCATGGGCGCGAATGCGCGACTAGCCTGCGGCGTCGGCATCAACGTCAATCGCTGGCACGATGCCGCGGCGCTCATAACGCCGCCGCCCGCATTCTGCGACGACGTCGCCGCAGTGGATCGCCAAGCGCTTCTCCAGGCCATTTTATGGCAATACGAACGCACCCGCTCGATGCTGAACGATCCACAGCGAGTTGTCGCTTCCTGGGACGCTGCCGCGGGGCTTCCCGGGCGGCGCTATCGCATCGCGCTCGATGACGCGACCCCGCCCTTCGACGCCATCGGGGAGGGGCTCGGAAACGGAGGTGGCCTGCGCGTCACACGCGACGACGGAACGCCCCAAACGATTTCGCTAGCCGACGCTCGAGTAGTTCGCTAGCGCTCGTTGCGGGTGCGGCTGAGACGCCGGTCGCAGATTTCACAAAGGTGGGGCAACTTGTTGTCCGTCTCAAAGATCGAGTGCGAATAGTACATCGCGCAGCGTGCGTTGTAACAGTGTTTTAGGCCGAAAGCGTGGCCGAGCGAATGAATGCACTCCTTGAGCGTTCGCTGAAAAAGTAGGTTGGGGTCGCCCGTTTCCCCATAGAATTCCGAGCGGAGGCGGTTGATAGAAACGACGGAAATGTTCTGCGCCTCGTCGGCATCGCCGAAGACGAATCGATGCGACGTCTTGTAGAGATCGAAATCCGTGATCGCCAACAGCACCGAATCCGCATCCGAATGGGCGCGCTGCACTTTGGAGGTCAGCGTTGCAACGAACAGCTGCCCCCGCGTCGCGTTGAGCGAACTGCGCGGCACGACCAGCGAACGCTCGACGCACACGCCGGCGAGAAAGCGTTCCTCCAGACATGGAGCGAGGCGATCCAAGAACGCAGCGTCAACGGTGTTAATCGGCACGATGCGAATCTTGTCCATCTCGCGGGCCGTCGTTCGCCGAACGACTTCACAACACTTGCTTGCCCCACTCGGGATGGTAAAGAGCGCTCAGCGCCATATCCGTCGAAGTCGTCGCGGTGATCGTAGGCGTCGGCATTGACATGGCGGACGTTGCGCGCTATCGCTTCGACGAAAGCGCGCTCGCATGGTTCGCGCGAAAGGTTTACACCGAGCACGAAATGGGCTATGCGTTGCGCAAGCGCAACTGGCACGAGCGGCTCGCCGGATTCTTCGCCGCCAAGGAGGCCACGCGCAAAGCGTTCGGGCATGCGATCCCGTGGCGCTGCGTGGGCGTGACGCACGAACGCAGCGGCAAGCCGACGATCGAGCTGCGCGACGCCGCCCAGGGGCTGCTCCGCGCGCGCGGCGTGCGAACGATTCATCTCAGCATCACGCACACGGCGGCGACCGCCGCGGCGATTGTGATCTTAGAATCGTGATCTACGTGCTGACGCCGGATCAGATGCGCGCCGTCGACGCGGCGGGCGTGGTGCGCGTGGGCGAGGACGCGCTGATGCACAACGCCGGGCTGCGCATCGCGGAGCGCGTCGCGGCGATGGCCGGAAAGGGAACGCGGGTCGTCGCCTTCGCCGGACCGGGCAACAACGGGGGCGACGCTTTTTCGGCGCTCGCCGAGCTCGCCTACGAATACGACTGTACGATCGTTGCCGATCCCGCGGGACAGCGCACGCAGGCCCGCGCCGCGGCGGAAACGCGTGCCAAGCGTGCCGGCGTGCGGACCCGCCCGCTGCCGGCGGACGAAGCCGAGGCGCGCAGCTTGCTCGCCGGCGCGATCGGCGTCGACGGGCTGTTTGGAACCGGTGCGCGGCTACCCTTGCCGGAGGGATATCGCCATCTGTCTCGCGCGCTCGACGCGCGCCGGCAACCCGTGCTCGCCATCGACATCCCGAGCGGCGTCGACGCGCTCACGGGAGACTTGGCAGAGGACTCGGTTCGCGCCACGCTGACGGTCACGCTCGCGGCGATCAAGCCGGGGCTCCTCCTCGAACCCGCGCGCGAGTACGTCGGCGAACTGTGGTGCGCGAGCATCGGCATCGAGGACGCAACGCTCGAGGCGCAGCCGCGCACCTTTGCCACCCTCGATCAGGACGCTTTTCTCCGGCTTTTACCGCGACGCGCGGCCGACACCGACAAGCGCTCCGCCGGAGCCCCGCTGATCGTCGCGGGGTCGGCGCAATTCCCTGGCGCCGCGGTTCTATGTGCGCGCGCCGCGGCCCGCGCCGGAGCGGGCTACGTGACGGTTGCGGCGCCGAGCTCCGTCGCGAAGCTCTTGCGCACGCACCTCGTGGAACAGGTCGTCGTCGAGCTCCCCGACGATGCTCCGCCCCAAGCAATCGCGGACGAGCTTCTCGATATATCGAAGCATAACGGCGCCGTCGCAATCGGTCCGGGCTTGGGCCTCGACGATCGTACCGGCGAAATCGTCGCGCTGTTCTTGCAGGCCAGCGGTCTGCCGATGGTCGTCGACGCGAGCGGACTGTTCCATTTGAGCAAGCGGCTCGATCTTTTGCGCGACAAGCCTTGCGTCGTTACGCCGCATGCGGGGGAGTTCGCGCGCCTCTCGGGGCGCGGCACGATCGCGCCCCGCACGCGCGTGGAACGCATCCGCGAGTTCGTCGACCGCACCGGCATCACGACGCTGCTCAAAGGATCCGACACGCTCATCTACGACGGCACCACCGTGCACATCAATCCGACCGGGACCAGCGCTCTCGCCACGGCCGGCACCGGCGACGTGCTCACCGGCATGATCGGGACGCTGCTGTCACAGGGGCTTTCGCCGGTCGACGCGGCGCGCGCCGGAGCGTACTGGCATGGCTTGGCGGGCCTCCTCGCCTCCCAGCAACGCCGCATCGGCGTGGTCGCGGGCGACGTGATCGCCGCGTTGGGCGAAGCGCTGCCTACGCCGTCGCCGCAATCAGCGGCACAACGAATTCCCTGACGCGGCGGCCGGCTTCGGCCCCGCGAAAACCCGCATAGGCGTCGATCAGCGCGCTGCCCACGACGACGCCATCGGCCAGCGAACCGACGCTTCTCACGTCGCCGGCACGACCCAGCCCAAAACCCACCGCGAGCGGTTTGTCGGTCAGCTCGCGCAGCATCCGCAGCTGCCTCGCGAGGGGCTCGATATTTGGGGTACGCGACGCGCCGGTGACACCCAAGCGCGATACGACGTAGATGAAGCCGCTCGAAGCCTCGGCGATCCGCGCCGCCCGCTCGGGCGGCGTCGAGAGCGCGACCAGCAGCGGCATCGCTAAGCCGTTGGCGCGCAACGCGCTGCGCAGCTGCTCGGATTCCTCCAACGCGACGTCGGGAACGATCGCCCCAGCGGCGCCGGCGGCGGCGCACTCCCGAGCAAAGCGCTGCACGCCGAATCGATCGACCGGGTTGAAATACGTGAACAGCAGCAGCGGCGCGCAACGCGCCCGGCAACGGTTGGCTAGTGCCAGCACGTCGCGGAGCCGCGTTCCGTTCGCGAGCGCGCGCGCTCCCGCGGCGGCAACGCTCGGCCCATCGGCAAGCGGATCGCCATAGGGCACGCCCAGCTCGATGACGTCGGCGCCCGCCGCGCTGAGTGTATCGAGCAAGATCTCCGTCGTGGCGATGTCGGGATCTCCCGCCATCACGTACGGGATGAAGGCCGCGCGCCGTTCCGACTTCGCGCGGCGGAACGCCTCGTCGATCATCGCTGGATGTCTTTGTCTCCGCGGCCGCTGAGATTGACGAGGATCAGGTCGTTGGCGCCGCGTTGGGCCGAAAGCTTGCGCGCAAATGCCAGCGCGTGCGCGCTTTCCAAGGCTGCCACGATCCCTTCGCAGCGAGCGAAACGGTGGAAAGCCTCGAGCGCTTCTGCGTCATCGATCGCGACGTAGCTGACGCGGCCCGAGTCTTTGAGAAAGGCATGCTCGGGCCCCACGCCCGGATAGTCAAGGCCCGCGCCGACCGAATGGGTCGGCGCCACCTGGCCTTCATCGTCTTGCAGCAGATACGAACGCGAGCCATGCAGCACGCCGACACTGCCGGCGCTCAACGACGCCGCCGTCTTCCCGCTCGCAAGGCCTTCGCCGGCGGCCTCGACGCCCCAGAGTCTTACGTCGCGATCCTCGAGAAACGCCGTGAAAATCCCCAGCGCGTTGCTGCCCCCGCCGACGCACGCGACGATGTCGCTCGGCAAGCGTCCGTATCGCTCGAGTGTTTGACGACGCGCTTCGATTCCAATGACCTTCTGCAGTTCGCGTACGAGATACGGATACGGATGCGCGCCGACGACGCTGCCGATCACATAGAAGGTGTCTTCGACGCGCTCCGCCCAAACGCGGAACGCCTCGTTGGTCGCGTCCTTGAGCGTCTGCGTTCCGCTCTCGACGGCGTGCACTTCGGCGCCGAGCAATCGCATTATGCGAACGTTGAGGGCTTGGCGCTCGACGTCGCGAGCGCCCATGTACACGTCAACCGGAAGACCAAACTTCGCGCCAACCGTGGCGGTCGCGACGCCGTGCTGACCGGCACCGGTTTCGGCGAGCAGCCGGAGCTTGCCCATGCGACGCGCGAGCAACGCTTGACCGACCGTATTATTAATTTTATGCGCTCCGGTATGGTTGGTGTCTTCGCGTTTGAGCACGAACGGCACCGCGGACAGTTCGGCGGCGTAGCGCTCGCAGCGGTAGAGCGGCGATGGGCGGCCAACAAAATCCCCCAGCAGCGCATGGTACTCGTTCCAAAACTCCGGATCGGCAAATGCGCTTTGCATCGCGCGTTCGAGATCTTCCAGCGCGGCGATCAGCACCTCGGGAACGAATCGTCCGCCGAAGTCTCCGAAGTACCCGCCGGCGTCGGGCATCAGCGCCATTCGCGAACCGCCTGCACGAACGCGCGCATTTTCTGCGGATCCTTGCGACCCGCGGTCTCGATGCCGCTGCGCACGTCCACGCCGAAGGGTTGCGCGCTCTCCAAACAGGCCGCGACGTTTTTAGGCGTTAGGCCTCCCGCGACGATGACGCGCCGGCTCGCAACGAGCGCTGCGGCCCCCGCCCAATCAAACGTCCTTCCCGTGCCGCCGGCCAACCCGCCGTTGGAGCAATCCAACAGGAGCAGCGATTCGGGATAGCGCGCCGCGCGCTGCGCGATCTGCTCCCAAGGCGAGCCGACGTGAAGGGTCTTGATCGCGCGATCGCCGTAACGTCGGACGAACCCGGGCGGTTCGTCTCCGGAAAATTGCAAAAGCGCCCGTGGAAAGAGGGCGCGCACGGCGTCGACGTCGCCGCGCGACGGATTGACGAACACGGCCACTGGGGCAATTTGCGGTGGCACGTGCCGCGCGATGTCGGCGCAAGCCGCCGGGATAATACGCCGCGGCGAGGCGGCAAAGATCATTCCGAATGCGTCGGCGCCGGCGTCGAGCGCCATCCGGACGTCGGACCAACTCGTGCAGCCGCACAGTTTCGTCCACACCTCAGACATGCGTCGCCATCTCCTTGGCGCGTTCGAAGGTGCGCCAGGCCGCACCGCTTCGAAGTACCACGTGCGCGCGCTCGTAAGCCTCCCGCAGATCCGCGTGCGCGCCGGCTACGTGAAAAACGACGGCGGCGTTGAGCGCGACGACGTCGGCGGCCGGGCCGCGCGCACCCCCGAGGATTTCCACAAACGCGTTGCGACAGGCTGCGACGGAACCGCCCTGCAGCGTATCCATCCGACATGCGACACCGAACTCCGACGGATCGAGCCGCCACAAACGCGCCGCCTCTTCGTCGAAGGAATAGATCAGCGTCGGCGCGTCGCCGACGACTTCGTCCACGCCGCTGCAGCCGTGAACCACGGCGCCACGGCGCACCTGCAGGCTTTGCAAGGCGCGTCCGACCTTCTCTACCAACGACTCGTGCGCTACGCCGACTACTTGGTGCGTCGCGCGCGCCGGATTGGTCAGCGGTCCGAGCAGGTTGAAAATGGTACGAATCCCGAGCTCGCGACGCACCGGCGCGGCGTTGCGCATCGCGGGATGGTAATGCGGAGCGAACATAAACGTGAAGCCGCAGCCGCGCAACATCGCCGCGGCACGCTCCGGCGTAATCTCAATCGGCAGCCCCGCCGCCTCCAAGAGATCGGCGCTGCCGCACGCGCTGGACGCGGCGCGGTTGCCGTGCTTGGCAACGGGTATCCCGGCCGCAGACACGACGAGCGCCGCCATCGTCGAGATGTTGATCGTGTTCGCGTGATCCCCGCCGGTCCCCACGACGTCGACGACCATGGGAAGGCCGTGGTCGACGTGCAGGCTTCGCTCACGCATCGCGCGCGCCGCACCGACGATTTCGTCGGCGGTCTCGCCTTTCGAGGCCAGCGCCGCCAGAAGTGCCGCGGCCTGCACCGGCGTGTAGCTGCCGTCCATGACTTCGCCGACGAACGCGGCCGCCTCGGCTTCGGAAAGATCGTCACGCGCTACGACGCGGCGCAGCAACGCCGCGAACTCGGGAAAAAAACGAACCCCCGCCGGATCGGCGGGGGCTCGCGTCGTCGAACTCAATAAGCTCGTATCACGCAATGGACTACCCTCCGCGACCTCGGTTACGGTTGGAGAACCACCAGCACCAGCGTGACGTCGTCATGTGCGACCTATGCAATCACAGCGGGCGAAGCCTTGTCAAGAGAAAATTCTTAATGAGTTGGCCGCCGTGCTCGCTGAGGACGGATTCGGGATGGAATTGGACCCCATGAACGGGCCGGTCCGCGAGCATGATGCCCTGCACGACGCCGTCCTGGCTGCGCGCGTTGACGTGCAACTCGGCGGGAATCGTCGCGGGATCCAAGCAGAGCGAATGGTAACGCGTCGCCGAAAGCGGCGTCGGCAGCTCAGCGAAAATGCCGGTGCCGTCGTGCTCGATCATCGACGTTTTGCCGTGCATCAGCCGCGGCGCGTGCGTGACCGTTGCGCCCGCTACCTGGCCGATCGCCTGAAGACCGAGACAGACGCCCAGGACGGGCATCCCGCGATCGATCGCCGCCTGCAGCACGCCCAGCATTCGCGGCGCGTGCTCCGGCCTGCCCGGGCCGGGCCCAATGACGAGCGCCTCGTACTGGTCCAAGACGCCAGGCTGGAGGCGCGCGTCGTCGTTGAGCATGACGTCGGGCGTGGCCCCCTGCGATGCAAGCAAGTGCACGACGTTGTAACTGAAGCTGTCGAAGTTGTCGACGAAGAGCACTCGGTGCAGGCGGCCCATCACTCGATTCCAAGCACCTCGCGAGCGATGCGCGTCTTATCGAGCACCTCCTGATACTCGGAGGCGGGATCGGAATCGGCGACGATTCCGGCCGAGGCCTGCCACCATGCGTGCTGGTTTTGGACGTGGACGCTGCGCAACGTGATGCACGAATCGAAGTCACCGCCGAACGACCAGCGTCCGATGCTGCCAGCGTAAAAACCGCGGGTGACCGGTTCGAGCTCATCGATGAGCTGCATCGCGCGGAACTTCGGCGTTCCGGTGACGGTACCGGCCGGAAATCCAGCCCGGAAAAGATCGAGGCCGTCACGATCTTCGCGCAACCGGCCGATGACGTTGGAAACGATGTGCATCACGTGGCTGTACCGCTCGATCTGCAACAGTTCGTCGACGTGGACGCTGCCGTACTCGCACACCGAAGCTAGATCGTTGCGCCCGAGATCGACCAGCATCACGTGTTCGGCACGCTCTTTCTCATTGACGAGAAGTTCCGCGGCGATCCGCGCATCTTCCTCATCGTCGGAACCGCGCGAGCGCGTGCCGGCGAGCGGGCGAATGCGGGCCCTGCGCCCCTCCAAACGCACGAGAAACTCCGGCGATGCGCCGAGCAGCTGACCAAACTCGGTGTCGACGAAGAACATATACGGCGAAGGATTGCGCCGGCGCAGCGCGCGGTAGAGGTCGAACGCGTCGCCCTCGAGCTGAGCGCCGAAGCGTATGCCGAGCTGCAGCTGGTAGACGTCCCCCGCAAAGATGTGACGTTTGACCTCACGCGCCAACTCGAGGTAACGCGCGCGATCCATGGATTGCCGCGGCGGCGTCACGGCGCGCACGGGATTCGGAAACCGGGGTTGCGCGGCCAGCAATCGTTCGACGTAGCGGTCGATTCGGCGGTTGCATTCGGCCGAATCGCCGCCCTTCGTCCAAATGGTCAGCATGTCGGTAAAATGGTCGAAGATGAGCCACGTCGACGGCACGGCAACGTACGCGGCCGGCATCTGGGGCACGGATGCCAAACGCGCCGGCACGCGCGCATCGATTCGCGCCGCATCGTACGAAAACGCCAGCAGCGCGCCGCCAAGCGACGCGTCGTCTCCTTCGGCGCGATGCGCGGCGAGATACGCGCGCACGCGATCGTACAGCTTCTCCCCGGGCTCGAACTGCGCGGCGTCGCGATAGTCGAGCCCGATGAACGAGTAGCGCGAGATCCGTCCGCCGCTCTCGACGCTCTCCAATAAGCACGAGGCTTGGGGTTGCGCGAGCGCGCGGTACGCGCCGATCGGCGTCAGCACGTCGGCCGGCACGACGCGCACGGCCGCCTCGGATGGGCTCACGCCTTCACCAGCCGGCGGAAAGCCGCTTCGTCCAAGATGGGGATGCCGAGCTGCTCGGCTTTGGTCAGTTTGCTTCCGGGCTCGTCGCCGGCAACCACGTAATCGGTCTTTTTGCTGACCGAACTCGTGACTTTTCCGCCTGCCGCGACGATGAGCTCGGCGGCCTCGTCACGCGTGAGCGTCGGTAGGGTGCCGGTTAGCACGAACGTCTTGCCTTCGAGTCGCCCGGCCGCGCGCGCGGCGCGTTTTGGCGCCGTCATTTGCACGCCGGCCCGCTGCAGCCGGGCGATCATTTCGCGATTCGCGGGTTGCTTGAAAAAGAGCACGACGCTGCCGGCTACCTCGGGGCCGATGCCCTCGCTGCGCTGCAGCTGCGCGTCGTCGGCATCGGCGATCGCTTCGATCGTTCCGAAATCGGTCGCGAGAATCTGCGCGGTTTGCGTGCCGACGAAGCGGATGCCCAACCCGTAAAGCAGCCGCGCGAGGCCACGCCCCTTCGAGGCAGCAATGTTGCGCAGGAGGCTTTCGATGCTCTTCTTTCCCGTGCGCGGAATCTCTGCGAGCGCTGCTTCGTCGAGCCGATAGATGTCCGCGATCTCGGCGACCAAGCCTCGTTCGGTGAGCTGCTGCGCCATCACGTCGCCGAGCCCTTCGATGTCCATCGCGCCGCGCGAAGCGAAATGGCGCACGCGTTCATACACCTGCGCGGGGCATGCTGCGTTGGTGCAGCGCGACATCGCCTCTCCCGGCGGATGGTCCACGTCCGAACCGCAGATGGGGCAGCGATCGGGCATGCGGAAGCGCCGCTCCTTTCCCGTGCGCTCGGCGAACACCGGGCCGACGACGCGCGGAATTACATCGCCGGCGCGAGTCACCAGCACGGTGTCGCCGATGCGAATGTCGTTGTTCTCGATGTAATCGATGTTGTGGAGCGTGGCGCTTTTGACCGTGACGCCGCCGATCCGCACGGGCTCGAGCACGGCGTTGGGATTGAGCGTCCCCGTGCGCCCGACCGTCACGGCGATGTCGATCAGTCTGGTGCGCGCCTCGCGCGGCTTGAACTTGAATGCGATCGCCCAGCGCGGGTCGCGCGAGACCACGCCCAGCCGTTCCTGCGCGGCGAAATCGTTGACCTTGACGACGACTCCGTCAATTTCGTAATCGAGCTCGTCGCGGCGCTTTTCCCATTGCGTGCAATAGGTCAGCACGTCGTCGAGCGTCGTCGTCAGCGCAACGTTCGGATTGACGGGGAAGCCGAGTGCTTGCAAACGGCGCAACGCTTCCCACTGCGAACTCGTCTCGGGTAAGACGAGCTGGTAGGCAAAAAACGAAAGGCGCCGCTGAGACGTGAGGGTTGGGTCGAGCTGACGCACGCCGCCCGACGCGGCATTTCGCGGGTTGGCAAACACCGGAAGCCCCGCGCGTTCGCGCGCGTGATTGAGGCGCTCGAAATCGCTTTTTCGCAAATAGACCTCACCGCGCGCTTCCAAAAACGGCACGCCTCGCTTCGACGGCGCCGCCGAGCGCAACCGCAGCGGAATCGTCTTGATCGTCCGCAGGTTCGGGGTCACGTCTTCACCGACGCGGCCATCGCCGCGCGTGCCGCCGCGCACGAGCGAGCCGTCGCGATAGTCGAGCGCGATGGCGAGCCCGTCGATCTTCAGCTCGCAGACGTACTCGATCGCTTCGCCCGCCAGCTTGCGGGCGCGCTCGTCGAACGCGCGCAGTTCCTCGAACGACGTGGCGTTGGCCAGGCTGAGCATCGGCCGGGCGTGTTCGTAGGGCGCGAAGCGTTCCGACGCGGCGGCGCCGACGCGTTGCGTCGGCGAATCGGGCGTTCGCAACTCGGGATGCTCGTTCTCGAGTTCGATCAGCTCGCGCAGCAACGCGTCGAACTCCGCATCCGTGATCGCGGGGGCGTCCAACACGTAGTAACGATGGTTTGCGTCGTCGATTTCGGCGCGCAGTTCGTCTGCGCGCGCCGTCGCGTTACGCTTCGACCGGGACGCGGCCACTTTTGGCGAGGTCGCTGAGCACGAAGAGATTCTCTTGTTCCAGGCGCTCCTGCTCCGCGTCGTCGGGTCGATGATGGCCGACGGCTCGCTGATCGCGCAGGACCGGCACCAGATAGGCGCCGGTGTACGACTCGGCGTTTGCCGCCACTTCCTCGGGTGTTCCCTTCGCGATCACCGAGCCGCCCCGGTCGCCCCCTTCGGGGCCGAGATCGATCAAATAATCCGCGGTCTTGACGACGTCGAGATTATGTTCGATCACCAGGACCGTGTTGCCCAGTTGCACGAGGCGCGCAAGCACGTCGAGCAACTTGTGGATGTCGGCGAAGTGTAAACCGGTCGTGGGCTCGTCCAGAACGTAGAAGGTGCGTCCGGTCGAGCGGCGCGATAGCTCGGTCGCGAGTTTCACGCGCTGCGCTTCGCCGCCGGAGAGCGTCGTTGCGGGCTGGCCCATTTTGATGTAGCCGAGCCCGACGTCGCAGATCGTGTGCAGCTTGCGATGCACGCGCGGAATGCTGGCAAAAAACTCGCTCGCTTCATCCACGCGCATTTCGAGGATGTCCGCGATGGTCTTGCCGCGATACTTCACTTCCAGCGTCTGCGCGTTATAGCGCCGGCCCTTGCACACTTCGCACGGCACGTAAACGTCGGGTAGGAAGTGCATCTCGATCTTGATGATGCCGTCACCCTGACAGGCTTCGCACCGGCCGCCTTTGACGTTGAACGAGAAACGCCCGGGCGTATAACCGCGCATCCGCGCCTCGGGTACGAGTGAGAACAGCTCGCGAATGTGATCGAAGGTGCCCGTGTAGGTTGCCGGATTGCTGCGCGGCGTTCGACCGATCGGAGATTGATCGATCACGACGAGCTTATCGAGTTGCGCGGCGCCCTTGACCGTACCGTAGGTTCCGCCCGGCGGCTGGCGATGCAGATGCTGATTGAGCGCCCGCACCAAGACCTCGTTTACGAGCGTGGATTTTCCGCTGCCGCTGACGCCCGTCACCGCCGCGAAGACTCCCAGCGGAAATCGGACGTCGATTCCGCGGAGGTTGTTGGCGCGCGCGTTGTTGACGTCGAGCCAGCCGCACGGCTCTCGCCGGCGGCGCGGAATCGGAATGAACTTGCGCCCCGAAAGGTACGCGCCGGTCTCGGATTGCGGGTTGGCGATGACGTCCGCCAGCGTGCCGGACGTTAGGATCTCGCCACCCTCTGCCCCCGCGCCCGGTCCGATGTCCACGACGACGTCGGCCGTTCGCATCGTGTCCTCGTCGTGCTCGATGACGATCAGGGTATTGCCGAGATCGCGCAGCGTCTTCAACGTCGCCAGCAAACGATCGTTGTCGCGCTGGTGCAAGCCGATCGACGGTTCGTCGAGAATATACAGGACGCCGACCAGTGCGCTCCCGATCTGCGTTGCGAGGCGAATGCGCTGCGACTCGCCACCCGCCAGCGTCGTCGCCGAACGAGCCAGCGTCAAATAGTTCAAGCCAACGTTGGTCAGGAACCCGAGACGCGCGCGAATCTCCTTGACGATCTGGTGGGCGATCTGCTCTTGCCGCGGCGTCAGCGTCAGGCCACGGAAGAACTGCTCGAGCAGCTCGATCGACATGCGGGTAAGCGCGTCGACGTTTTTGCCACCGATTGTCACGGCCAGCGCCTCGGGTTTGAGGCGCGCGCCCTTGCACGCCGGACAGGTCGAGGCGGACATGAATTTTTCGATGTCCTCTTTTACGTACTCGCTCGACGTCTCGCTGTAGCGGCGCTGCAGGTTGTTGACCACACCTTCGAACGAGGCGCGATACTCCCAGGTCTTTCCGCCGCGTGACGTGTACGCGAACGTCTGCTCGCGATCGGTCCCGTAAAGAATAACGTCGAGCACTTCGTCGGACAACTGCTCCACGGGCGTCGTCATTTTGGCCCGGTAACGCCGCAGCACGCGCTCCAGCTGCTGCAAGTAGTACGGGTTCATCGACGGGTAGCGCCCGCTGCCCAGCGTGCGGCTCCACGGAGCGATTGCACCGTTGGCGATCGATTTGCTGCGATCCGGAATCACCTTCCATGGATCGATCTCGATTTTTTCTCCCAGGCCGCTGCAGGCCGGGCACGCGCCGTAGGGCGAGTTAAACGAAAAAAGCCTCGGCGCTAGTTCTTCGAAGGAAAGCCCGCAATAGACGCACGCAAACGCTTCGCTAAACGTCAACTCCCTGTCCGCCGCAAGCACCGTCACGATTCCGCTCGAGAGCCGCAGCGTCGTTTCGACGGAATCCGTCAAGCGCTTCCGAACCTCCGGCTTCATTACGAGCCGGTCGACGACCGCCTCGATCGCGTGCTTGCGCTTTTTGTCCAAAACGATCTTCTCACGCAGGTCCTTCGTCTCACCATCGACGCGAACGCGTGCAAAGCCCTCTTTGGCGATCTCCTCGAACAGCTTTGTGTACTCGCCCTTGCGCCCGCGAACCAACGGCGCCAACAACGTGATGCGCGTACCTTCCGGAAGCTCCATGATCGAGTCCACGATTTGCTCGCTCGACTGCGTACTGATCTCGCGCCCGCATTGGTAGCAGTGTGGCGTTCCGACGCGCGCGTAGAGCAGCCGGAGATAGTCGTAGATTTCGGTAACCGTTCCAACTGTGGAGCGGGGGTTGCGCGACGTGGACTTCTGATCGATTGAGATCGCCGGCGAAAGGCCCTCGATGTAGTCGACGTCGGGCTTCTCCATCTGTCCGAGAAACTGGCGCGCGTACGAGGACAGAGACTCGACGTAACGCCGCTGCCCTTCGGCGTAGATCGTGTCGAAGGCGAGCGACGATTTCCCCGATCCCGAAAGGCCGGTCACGACGATCAGGCGATTGCGCGGCAGCACGAGGTCGACGTTCTTGAGATTGTGCTCGCGCGCACCCTTGATGACTATGGAGTCTAGGGACACGTCATTTACCTACACAGGCCGGACCAAGAAGTATGCGGCCCGCTTCGGCAATCGAGCCGCAGGTCGCGTCGGGGGGCGCGGCGCCGGGCGGCAGGTCTTCAGCGCGGACGTTTAGCCAAAGGGTGTACAGCCCGGCTTGGATCGCCCCGCGAATGTCCCGGTCGTACCGGTCGCCGACCATCGCGCTATGAGCGGGCGAGCCGCCCAGCGTGCGGCAGGCATGCGCGAAGAGCAGGGGATCGGGCTTGACCATGCCGACTTCGTCGGCGAGAAAGACCGCGTCGAAGAACTCGCTGACGCGCAACAGCGCGATCTTCTCGCGATGCGTTTCCGAAAGGCCGTTGGTGACGATGCCGAGCTTCTTTCCGCGGTCGCGCAGGGAGCGCAACAGGTCGATCGCGCCGGGGAACAGCGTGTAATATTTCACGCGATACGCATTGTACCGTTCGGCGCTGCGTCGCGCCAGCTCCGGATCTTGTCCGGCGCCCACGCGTTCGAGCGCCGTCTGCCAAAGGGAGGCTCGAATCGTCGCGAGCTTCACCTTCAAGTCGTCGGCGGTGAGGCGCTTCCAAAAGCCTTCGGCCTCGGCGATGTAGGCCGCCTTCAGCGCCAAGGCGTCGATGCCGTGCTCGGCTGCGACCTCTCGCGCCACCTCTTCGGCCGCGCTTTGATAGGCATACGTGTCGTCGTGGAGCGTATCGTCCAAATCGAAAAGTACGAGATCGATGCGGCGGGCTGCCTCCATGCTATCGGATCTGGGGCAAACGCTGCTGAAGGTAGAGCCAGCCGTCCGGCGAGATACTCACCGAGCCCGAGAACGGCGTCGAAAACTCCGCAACGACCACGAAGAGGATCCCGATGAGGCCGACTAGGATGGCGGTCATAAAAAGCTGCGCGGGCCGGTTCTCGACGCCAAAAATGTAACAGAACGCCACCATGGCGAGCGCTCCCGCAATCAAAGCAAACCACAGCACGACGGGCACCGCGGGCACCGCTTGGATGATGCGCGAACGGCGGGCGTCGAAGATCCTCCGCTCGTCGGCGATCGCCGCTTGCTGCGCGCCGAACTCCTTGAAGTTCGTCGGTGAGAACGCATCGATGCGATAGGAAGCGTCGTCGAGCAACTCCGCAGCCCGTCCGGTAAGCGCCTCGTTGCGCGCCATCTCCGGCCATTCGACTTCAGCGACGGCTTGCGCGTAGGCGCGAAGGTCGCTGCGGATCCGCGAACGCTCGGGAGCGCTAAGTCCGTCGACGCTGTGATAGAGATCGGCGACCGCGTTCACCTCGCTTTCCACGTTCGAAACGGTGTCGTCGTATTTTTGCCACACGACGACGACGACGAACCCCAGGACGACGGCAAAGAGCACGCCGACCGCCTGGAAGAGGTATCCGGCGACGTCGTTCTGGCGGCGCAGCATCTCGGTGCGCAAGCGTCGCTGCAGGACGGCGTGCAGCACGACGAAGCCGGCCACGACGACCGCAACGACGAGCAGCTCCTCCAGCAATGCCGGGACGCTCAAGACAGTACGAGTTACCAACTGCGCCGATGCGCTCAAAACGCCCACGGCGTACTAGTGTTCGACGAGCTCCGCCAATGCCTTGTCAAAAATCTTCGGCGCCTTTCCACCGAAGAGAAGCGACTCGTTCCCGCCGATCTGCCTGCGTAGTTCTATCAGCTCGTCACGCAGCGCCGCAGCTTTCTCGAACTCCAGGTTCGCGGCGGCATCCCGCATGTTTCGCTCCAGATCGCGCGCCATTTTTGTCGCGGCGTCGCGCGGCAGTCGCTCGAGTCTGAGCTTTGCGGTGTTTTCTTGGGTCGCTCCAACCATGCTGAGGATGTCGTGAATCTCCTTACGCACGGATTTCGGCTCGATGCCGTGCTCGAGATTATACGCGACCTGCATGTCGCGACGCCGGCGCGTCTCGCCGATTGCCCGAGCCATCGATTCCGTAACGACGTCGGCGTACATGATCACTTTGCCGTCCACGTTGCGCGAGGCGCGCCCGATGGTCTGGATCAGCGACGTTCCGCTGCGCAAGTAACCCTCTTTGTCCGCGTCCAGAATGCCGACGAGTGAAACCTCCGGCAGATCGAGCCCTTCGCGCAATAAATTGATCCCCACCAAGACGTCGAAGACGCCGGCCCTCAGGTCGCGTAGAATCGCGACCCGTTCGAGCGTGTCGACTTCGCTATGCAAATACCGCACCCTCAATCCGTTTTCGAGCAGGTAGTCCGTGAGATCCTCGGCCATTTTCTTCGTGAGCGTGGTCACCAAAACGCGCTCCTTGCGCGCGGCGCGGATCCCGATCTCCTCCATCAGATCGTCGACTTGATTGCGGGTCGGGCGGACCTCTACCTCGGGATCTACCAGGCCGGTCGGGCGAATGATCATCTCGGCGACTTGTGCGCTGCGGCCGATTTCGTACGTGCCGGGCGTGGCCGACACGTAAACGACCTGCGCGATGTGCCGGTCGAATTCGTCGTAGGTCAGCGGGCGGTTGTCGAGCGCGCTGGGCAAGCGGAAGCCGTGCTCGACCAACACCTGCTTGCGCGAGCGATCCCCGGCGTACATGCCGTGAACCTGGGGCAGCGTCACGTGCGACTCGTCAACGAACAGCAGCCAGTCTTTCGGGAAAAAGTCGATTAGGCACCACGGCGTCGAGCCGGGCTCCCGGCCAGTAAGGTGACGTGAATAATTCTCGATGCCGTTGCAGTACCCGACCTCACGCAGCATCTCGAGATCGTAGCGCGTGCGCATCTCGAGGCGCTGGGCTTCCAGCAGCTTGCCGTTGCGTTTAAAATACGCGAGGCGCTCCTCGAGCTCGGCCTCGATCGAGACGATCGCGCGCTGCAGCTTCTCCTCGGGGGTGATGAAATGCTTGGCCGGAAAGATCAGCAGCTCGCTTTTGCTCTCGAGGTACTCGCCGGTGAGCAGGTTGACGACGTTGATCGCCTCGATTTCGTCCCCGAAGAACGCGATCCGGTGGACCATCTCTTCGTCGACGCTCACGAACTCGAGCGTGTCGCCGCGCACGCGAAAAGTGCCGCGAACGAGGTTGAGGTCGTTGCGCCGATACTGCATGTCGATGAGTTTGCGCAGCAAGACGTCGCGGTCGATTTCTTCGCCGACCCGCACGCGCGCGGACATCTCCATGTAATCCGAAGGTGAACCGAGGCCGAAGATGCACGAGACGGATGCCACGATCAGGGTATCGCGACGCGTCAGCAGCGACTGGGTCGCGGAGTGGCGCAGGCGCTCGATCTCTTCGTTGATTGAGCTGTCCTTTTCGATGTAGGTATCGGTCGAAGGCACGTACGCCTCGGGCTGGTAGTAATCGAAGTACGAGACGAAGTACTCGACGGCGCTTTTTGGAAAGAATTCCCGGAACTCGGCACAGAGCTGCGCGGCGAGCGTCTTGTTGTGGCAAAGGACGAGCGTCGGCTTGCGGGCCAGCTCGATCGTCCGCGCCATAGCCATGGTCTTGCCGCTGCCGGTGACCCCAAGCAACGTCTGGGCGCGATCGCCGCGTATCACCCCGCGGGCCAACGCCTCCGTCGCCTTGGGTTGATCCCCGGCGAGCGCAAAGGGGGAAGCTAAGGTGAATTCTTGAGCCACTGCCTTCCTCTAAACAGCCTCCGAGGGCCGAACGATTCAGTTAGCGAACGACAGGTGAGCCGTGAATCAAAGCCCGCTTCTTTTCTGTGGAAATTCCAATCCGCAGCTAGCCGAAGAGATCGCGAAGCGACTGCGGCTGCACGTGGGCAAAGCCCTTGTGTCGGAGTTCAGGAACGAAGAGACGCGGATCGAGATCGGCGAAAACGTCCGCGGCTCGGAAGCCTTCGTGGTGCAATCCATTTGCAAAGCGCCCAACGGCAAGGGCGTCAACGATGCCGTTATGGAGCTGCTGCTGATGATCGACGCGCTGCGCCGGGCTTCGGCGGCGCGCATTACCGCTGTGATTCCGTACTACGGCTACGCAAAGCAAGACAAGAAGACCAAAGGGCGCGAGCCGATCTCCGCCAAGGTGATCGCAAACTTGCTGAAAGTCACCGGGGCGCGACGAATCGTGACGATGGACCTGCATGCCGCGCAAATTCAGGGCTTCTTCGACATTCCGGTCGACAACCTGATGGCGATGCCGGTGCTGTGCAACTATCTCAAAAAAGAAGGGCTCTGCGACGACAAGATCGTCGTGGTCTCGCCCGACGCCGGCGGCGTGCACCGCGCGGAGCTCTTTGCCAAGCGCCTCAACAGCTCGCTGGCGATCGTCTTCAAGCGGCGCCCCGAGCCGGACGTTTCCGAAGTCACCGACATCGTCGGCGACGTCACCGGAAAGGTCGCGGTCGTCGTTGACGATATGATTTCGACGGGGGGCACGCTCGCCAAGGCCGCCGGCGCCATCAAGGCGCGCGGCGCAACCCGAGTCTACACTGTGGCGTCACACGGCATCTTCGCCGGCGACGCGGTCGACGTTTTGGAACAGTCGGAAATCGAGAAGGTGCTTTTTACCAACACGATACCATTCGAGAATAGCGACAAGCATCCCAAGTTCGTGCAGCTTTCCATCGCCCAAATTTTCGCCGATGCGATCAGCCGCATCACGACGAACCGTTCCGTTTCGGAACTGTTCTCCGGTGACGAAACTGCTAACGGCGTTCTAGGCGCGGCGGCCGAAGCCGTCGCCGCGATGTAAAGGAAGTAAGTAGTGCCCAAAAAAGAGTTGAACCTTTCCGTCGAGTTGCGCGACAGGCTCGGCACGACCGGCGCGCATGCGCTTCGTGCCCACGGGAAAATACCCGCGGTGATCTACGGCCACGGTACGGTTCCCGAACACATTGCCGTCGACGCCCACGCGTTTGAAGAACTGCTCCACCACGGCGGCCGCAACGCGATCGTCACGCTGACCGACGGTAGTCGAAAGCGCCAGACGGCGCTGGTACGCCAAATACAGCTTCACCCCGTCTCGCGCCGCATCGTTCACGCCGATCTCCAGCGCGTATCGGCCGACGAGACCATCAACACTCGCCTGCCCATCGTGACGATCGGAGTCGCCGAGGGCGTGCGCAATTCCGGCGCGGTCATGGACGTCATCGCGCACGAGCTCGAGGTGGAGGGGCCGGCCAGCCGCATTCCCGAGAATTTGGAAGTGGACGTGACGGCGCTCGGCGTGTACGAGCACATCACCGCCGCGGACGTCACGCTGCCGCCGGGATTCAAGATGCTGACGCCTCCCGAAACGATCGTGCTTGCGATCGAGCCTTCACGCACCGCACGCGAACTGGAAGAAGCCGCGCCGGGCGCCGAAGCGATCACCGAGCCCGAGGTCATCGGCGCCGAGCCGACTCCGTCAGAGGCGGATTAGCCTGGCCCTTCGACTCCGCTCAGGGCAAGCTGCGCGAAGGTAATGCGGATGGTCGTTGGCCTGGGCAATCCCGGAAAAGAATACGCCGCAACGCGCCACAACGTCGGCTTCATGGTCGTCGACGAAGTGGCGCGCCGTTACGGAATAACCTCCTGGAAACGAAAAGACAGCGCGGCGCAAGCTCTCGACTCCAATCGCCGCATCGTCTTCGTCAAACCTTCATCTTTCATGAACCTCTCGGGCACGCCGGTCCGGCTAATCTCGTCCTGGTATCGCGTGCCACCCAACGACGTGCTGGTAGTCAGCGACGACATGGACTTGCCTTTCGGAAAACTGCGCATGCGTCAAGGCGGCGGACACGGCGGCCACAACGGCCTGCGGTCGATCATCGCGACGATCGGGGAAGACTTTCCGCGGATTCGCCTGGGCGTAGGGCGCCCCGAGTACGACAGCATCGATCACGTGCTGGGTCCGTTCAACCAGGAAGAACGCGACGCGCTGCCGGCCGTCGTCGCCGCGGCCGCCGACGGAGCGGTTTTATGGATCGACGGCGACGTCGAAGCGGCGATGCGCCTCGTTAACGGCTACAGCCGCTCGGAACGTGATTGATCTCCGCGACCCGCACTCCGACACCCGGCGCGCTGTAAAGGAAGAGCGCCGCCGCGCGTTCGGGGCAGACCTCTTCCATCCGCTGATCGGCCGCCCGCACGAGCGCTCGTACGGCGGCCGACGGGTTGCCGGTCAGCGCCACGGCGTATCGATCGGCGTCGAAGACGTAAGGGCGCAGCGCAGCGTTACGGACCGGTACTGCAGCGAGATAGACGAGCGCTAGCAGTGCGCCGACGATCGCAAGCCGCGAAAGCGGGTCGTCGTCGCGCCGAAATCGTACGCGATCCGCGATGACGATGGCAATCGTCGAAAAGATGATGATCACGCCGCCTTCGATGAGCCCGATCGCCAGAAGATCGCCGTGCACGAAGCGCCCCAGTTCGTAAGCGACGCGGTAGTCGATCTCGGCCGTGGTTTCTCCCGCGATGAGACCGTGGCTCAGAACGATGCGGCGCAACGATCCCACGCCGAGCACGGCCGCCTCGCCGGCCGAAGAGTTGCCGCCGCTTTCCATTATCGGGACGCTCGGCAGGCCGGCGCGGCCGACCAGCGCCTGCAGCGCGGCGGCCGATGCGCCGCGCACGGGATGCATAGCCCCGACCGGTGATTCGACGTACCCTCTCGCGTAGGACCAACCGACGCTCGCGGCCAGAATGGCGACGATCGTGTAGACGTACCATTGATGCGTGCGCTCGGCCAACCAAAGCACGACCGCCGCGATGAGCCCCGCCACGATCATGCCGATCAGCGTATGGTAGATCCAAAAAAACAGCCAAACACGGGTCAGATCCGTGGTGAGCTGCAGGATGCGATCGACCCGGAAAAGGTAGAACGAGGGAACGATTGCTGCGGCTCGAGCGACGAGCGCAAGCGCCGCTCCGAACAGAAAACGCACCCACCATTGCGAGCGAGCCCGGCGGCGCAGCCAATCACGCAACGAAGCGGCGCCGCCCGAGCTCCATAGATAGAAGAGCGCAACGGATTCAAACAGCACGCTCGCAATCCATCCGAGCAGCGTCCAATGGGCTCGACGCAGCGCGGCGGCCTGACGCGCGGGATCCACGAGTGCCGTCGCAGACTGCGTCATCAGCGAGGTCTGCATCAGCGTATCGACGCGCCGATCCAGCGAGTTGGGCCGCTGGACGGCGGCCCACGCCGCCGTCGCGAGCAGCACCAGCAATGCCGCCGTCAGCAACGCGTTGCCGTACCAAAATTTGTGGTCGCGCAGCGCCATTGGGCTACTTCTTGGGCAACGGCCGGGCGGGATTCCCGGCAACGCGTTCGCCGGGCGGCACGTCTTTGGTGACCACCGAACCGGCGCCGGTCAGCGCACCGTCGCCGACCGTGACCGGCGCGACGAGCGAGGTGTTCGAGCCGATGGAAACGTCCCGCCCAACGATCGTCGCATTCTTTTGCTCGCCGTCGAAGTTGCAGGTGATCGTTCCGGCGCCGATGTTGGTTTCCTCACCAATCGTCGCATCACCCAAATAGGAGAGGTGGCTCACCTTGGCCCCGCGGGCGAGGCTGGATTTCTTGATTTCTACGAAGTTCCCGACGTGAACCCCGTCGGCGAGCAGCGTCTCACCCCGCAGGTGGGCGAACGGCCCGATGGAGACGTCATGGCCGATTGCCGAATCGACCACCACGCTCTCGCGAACCGCCACGCGCTCGCCGAGGCTCGCGTTGGAGAGACGGCTGTTCGGCCCGACAACGCACGCGCGCCCCAAGCGTGAGAGCCGAGAAATCGTCGTGTTCGGATAGATCACCGAATCGCCGCCGATTTCCAGCTCCGGCTCGAGATACGTGGTATCGGGATCGACGATGGTCACGCCTTCGCGCATATGTTTTGCGCACAGCCGCGCGTTCATCTCTTTGCGAGCCCGCGCCAACTCGACGCGATCGTTGATTCCCAAGACGTCGAGATGGTCGGTCGCGAGCACCGGCCGCACGGGCCTGCCCGCGCTGACAAAGTGCGCGACCGTATCGGTGAGATAGTACTCGGCCTGGGCATTGTCGTCGCGGAGCTGCGTCACCGCCTCGCGCAGCGCATCTTCATCAAAGGCGTAGATGCCCGCGTTCATCTCGTCGATTGAGAGCTGCGCGGGCGTTGCGTCGCTCACTTCGACGATGCGCTCGACGGCGTTTCCGCGTCGCACGACGCGGCCGAAGTTGGAGGGAATCGGCATCTTGACGGTGACGAGCGCCATCCCCGCCGCGTTGCCCGTGTCGCCATCCAGCGAAACGGTCATGGTACGAAACAGCTCCGGCGTGACCAAGGGCATATCGCCGCAGGCAACCACGATGCGGCCCCTCGGCTGCGGCTCCAATCGTTCGAGCGCGATGCGGACGGCGTGCCCGGTGCCTAGCCGTTCCGACTGCAGCACGCCTGCGACACCGAACCCGTCGAGCTGCTCCGCAAGCTCGTCGTTGACCACGACGACGATCTTGTCGATTCCCGCGTTGCGCAGCGCTTCGAGCACGTACCACAGCATCGGGCGTCCGCAAATTTCGTGCAGCACCTTGGAGCGGCTGCTCTTCATTCGCTTTCCCTTGCCGGCGGCGAGCACGATCGCGCGAATCATGCCGCCCCTCCGAGCAGCGTCAGCGCGTTGCGTAACCGTTCGCGAACGAGATCGCGGCCCAGCAGATCCATCGAGTCGAAGAGCGGAATCGAGGTCGGGCTGCCGGTGACGGCGACGTAGAAGGGGCGCGCGACGTCGCGGGTCTTTTTTCCGAGGGCTTCAGCGATGCGCTTGAGCGCCATTTCGATCTCTAAGGTATTCCACACCGGCAATGCGTCGAACTCGGCGAGCGCCAGCGTAAAGGCTCGCCGTACCTCGGCATCGTCGAGCTTCATGCCTCGGAAATCCTCCGCGCGCAGCGCCAATCGGCCCGAAAAGAGGAAGGCTAGCAACGGTGCGAGATCGCTCAGCCGCTCGATCCGCGGCGCCGCGAGTTGCGCGATGCGCGTCAAACGCTCCGGAGAAAGCGCCCAGGCCTGCGCGCGTTCCGCGAGCGATTTCGCGTCGAGTCGCTCGCGAATGTACCGGCCGTTGAGCCAATCGAGCTTGGAGGAATCAAAGACCGGACCCCCGGTAGGAACGTGCTCCAGCTCGAACCGCTCCACGATCGTCGGGAGGTCCATCAGTTCGTCTTCGCCTTCGCGCGTAGCATTTGCCAGCAGAGCCAAAAAGTTGATCAAGGCCTCGGGCAAGTATCCCATCGCCCGAAAGAACAGAATCCCGGTCGGATTCTTGCGTTTGCTCAACTTACTCTTGTCGGGATTACGCAGCAGCGGAAGGTGCATCAGCTTGGGCGGCTCCCACCCAAAATACGAGTAGAGCAAGAGGTGCTTGGGAGCGCTGGACACCCATTCCTCGCCGCGAAAGACGTGCGTAATCTCCATGAGGTGATCGTCGATCACGTTGGCGAGATGGTACGTCGGCATGCCGTCGGACTTCACCAGCACCTGCATGTCGATATCTTTGAAATTAAACTCGATCGGCCCGCGGCGAAGGTCCTCCACCACGCAAACGCCCTCGTCGGGAACGCGCAGCCGCACGACGTACGGCTCACCGGCAGCTTCGCGCCGCGCCACCTCCTCCGGCGAATAACTCGCACAGAGGCCGTCGTATCGCGACGGTTGCCCTGCGGCCCGTTGCGCTACCCGCATCTCCTCCAAACGCGCGGGCGTGCAAAAACATTTGAACGCGTGGCCGCTCGCGAGCAACTTCGCGGCATACTCCTGATAAATGGCGGACCGTTCGCTCTGGCGATATGGCCCGTGCGGGCCGCCGACGTCGGGACCTTCGTCCCAAGAAAGGCCGCACCAGCGCAGCGTTTCGAGGATGGTTCGCTCGCTCTCCACGGTGCTACGGGCTCGGTCGGTGTCTTCGATGCGTAACACGAACTCGCCGCCGTGTTTCCTTGCAAAGCAGTAGTTCACGAGCGCGACGTAGGCGGTACCCACGTGCGGATCGCCCGTCGGCGACGGCGCGACGCGCGTCCGAACTGCCGGCATCGACAGGCGCCTAACCTACGAGCGCTCTACGCTTACCGCACTCGCGCTGGACGAAGTCGATGATCTCCTGCAGCGGCGCGCCGGGCGTGAATATCTCGCGCACGCCAAGCTCCCGCAGGCGCTGCGCGTCTTCTGCGGGAATCGTCCCGCCCCCAAAAAAGACGATGTCGCCGGCGTCCTGAGCTTTGAGCTGCTCGACGACGAGCGGAAAGAGCGTCATGTGCGCGCCCGAAAGTATCGAAAGGCCGATGCCGTCGGCATCCTCTTGCACGGCGGTTTGAACGATCTGCTCGGGCGTTTGAAAGAGTCCGGTGTAGATAACTTCCATTCCGGCATCGCGCAACGCCCTGGCGATCACCTTGGCCCCGCGGTCGTGGCCGTCCAGACCCGCCTTAGCTATTACGACGCGGAACGGTCGATCGTTCATTTCGTTGCTCGTCCTTATGCCGGCTGAGTCGCAGCGCCTCCTCGAGTTTTCGTTTTACCGCGGAGAGCGTGCGCCGCACGCGATAGAGCTCTATATCGGTTCGCCGGCGTAAAGTGTCTCCCGGCATCAGAGCACGGCCGTCTCGGTGTAGCGCCCGTACACCTGCGCCATTGCTTCGACGATCTCGCCCTCGGTGCAATAGGCGTTCACGCAATCGATCAGATGCGGCATGAGATTATCGTCGGGGTCCGCGCAAGCGGCTTTCAGGCGGTCTAGCGCGGGCGCCACCCGCGAGGTGTCGCGCCGATCGCGCACGCCCTGCACCGCGCGAGCCTGCTCGCGCTCCATTTCCTCCGTAATCTTCAGCAGCTCGATGTTCTCACGCCGATCCTCTTTTACGAAGGCGTTCACGCCCACGATGACGCGATCGCGCGTTTCGATGGAGCGTTGGTAGCGATAGCTCGCCTCGGCGATCTCGCGTTGAAAGAAGCCTGATTCGATAGCCTCGATCACGCCGCCGTATTCTGCGATTTGCGCGAAGTAGGCTTCCGCCTGGCGTTCCATCTCGTCCGTCAACGCTTCGACGAAGTACGAGCCGCCGAGCGGGTCGACCACGTTCGTTACGTTGGTTTCGTACGCCAGGACCTGCTGCGTGCGCAATGCGATTTCGACCGATTTTTCGCTCGGGAGCGCCAAAACCTCATCCATCGAATTGGTATGCAGCGACTGCGTTCCGCCGAGCACCGCCGCCATCGCCTCGAACGCGACGCGAACGATGTTGTTCTCCGGCTGCTGCGCCGTCGCACTGCAGCCGGCCGTCTGGGTGTGGAAGCGCAGCTGCCACGAGCGCGGATTCTTCGCGCCATATTTGTCGCGCATGTGGCGCGCGTAGATCCGACGCGCCGCGCGGAACTTGGCAATCTCTTCGAAAAAGTCGATGTGAGAGTTGAAAAAGAACGAAAGGCGCGGCGCAAAGTCGTCCACGTCCATGCCCGCCGCCACGCAGGCTTCGACGTACGCGAAGCCGTCCGCAAGGGTAAACGCGAGCTCCTGCGCCGCCGTCGATCCGGCCTCCCGAATATGGTAGCCGGAGATCGAGATCGTGTTCCACTTCGGCATTTCGCGCGTGCAGAACTTGATCATGTCGACGATGATGCGCATGTGCGGCCGCGGCGGAAAAATCCATTCCTTTTGTGCGATATACTCCTTGAGTATATCGGCCTGAATGGTTCCGCCGAGCTTGGCGCGTGGAATGCCTTTTTTTTCGGCGGCCGCGATGTACTGCGCGAGCGCGATACAGGCCGGGCCGTTGATCGTCATGGAGGTCGTGATCTCCCCCATGTCGATCCCGTCGAAGAGCAGCTCCATATCCGCCAGCGAGTCGATGGCGACGCCGCACTTGCCGACTTCGCCGCGCGACTGCGACGCATCTGAGTCGTAACCCATCAACGTCGGCATGTCGAAGGCGACCGAGAGCCCGTGCTGTCCGTGTTCTAGTAAGAAGTGGTAACGCTCGTTGGTTTGGGCCGCCGTTCCAAAGCCCGCGAACTGCCGCATCGTCCAAAGCCGGTCGCGATAGCCGTTGGGATGTATTCCCCGCGTGTACGGATACTCGCCGGGCCAAGCGAGATCTCGCGCAAGGTCCAAATCGGCCAGGTCGCGCGGTTCGTAGACCTTCTTCAGCGGGACGTCGGAGATCGTTCGGTCGCGCGCTCCGGAGCCCGGACCTTTTCGCGGCCGGCCCTTGCTGGAGGCCTCCTCCCAGCGCTGGCGCTGTTCCTCAAACGCGGTGCCGGGCTGCGCTCCGACACCGCTGGAACGCTCGATCATCTTGGCCATAGGGCCCGAGCTTTTCGACGCAGGCGGCAGTTTCTCCCTAAAGGCGGAAGGCGGAGAGAATGCGATCGGCGGCCTCGTAGGGGTCCAAGTCGTCGCGTACGTCCTCTCGTACCCTCTGATCCAGGCGCCGTTCCAAGCGTCCCATCGCGAGTTGCCGCACTTGATGCATGAAAGCTTCGCGTCGCCGCTGCACGATCTCGCCGGTTTCGTTGAGGTACGCCACGTGCCGCTCGACCGCACTCCAAAGTTCGTCGATGCCGATGCCGGCGAGGGCTTGCGTCGTCACCAGTTCGGGAACCCATCCCCTCCACTGCAACATCTCCATCGTAGAGCGAATCTCGCGTCGCAGCTGATCCGCCATCGGGTGGTCCGCTTTGTTCACGACGAACACGTCCGCGATTTCCATGATGCCGGCTTTGAGGACTTGGATAGAATCGCCGCTTCCAGGCTGCAGGGCAACCAACGTCGTTTGCGCCAACTCGGCAACCGCGATTTCGCTCTGACCCACGCCGACCGTTTCGATCAGCACGACATCGAAGCCAAAGGCGTCCATGAGCAGCACCGCATCGGCCGTCGCGCCGGCGAGCCCCCCAAGATGCCCCCGGCTCGCCATCGAGCGAATGAAAACTGCCTCGTCGGTAAAATGCTCGGCGAGGCGGATTCGATCGCCGAGCAACGCGCCGTGCGAGAAGGGCGAACTGGGATCGACCGAAACGACGCCGACGGATTTGCTCAAACTCCGAATCTTGCGAACGAGCCCGGATGCCAGCGTCGATTTGCCGACTCCGGGAGGCCCGGTAAGCCCGATCGTCATCGCGCGTCCGCTGCGCGGATAGAGCGCGCGCACGAGCTCGCCGCCACTTCCGGCTTCAGAACGAGAGATCGCGCGCGCCAGCGCGCGAGGCTTACCCCGCTCGAAATCGCGCAAAAGCTCCGCGTTGCTCACGCTCGGTTGATTCGTCACACCTTCTGCGGGTCCGTCCAGGCGCCGAGGCGAAGCGCCTTGCCCCATAGTGCAGTCGTTCATTGCACGCTGCGCCGCGATCTGCACGGTGGCCGCGCTTCTAGCACTCGAGGTTCCGGCGCCCGCAGCCAGCGAGACCCTCGTCGTCCCCCTCACCGGAAAACGCGTACGCCACATCCAGACGGCGCAACTGTTTCACACGTTGCTGCACGATTTCTTCCTCGAGGACGACGGTACGACGTACGTTCAAACCGGCGACATACCGGTGATGTGGTTGCGCGATTCGTCGGCTCAGACGATACCTTACATCCGTTTTCAAAACTCGTACCCGATACTGCACGCTCGCTTCGCGGGAGTCATCGAGCGCAACGCGCGAAATATTCTAACCGATCCCTATGCGAACGCGCTGGACGCCGACTATCACATTTGGGAGCGCAAGTGGGAGATCGACTCGCTGGCGTGGCCGGTCGTTCTGGCCTCGGTCTATTGGCGCTCGACGACCGATCGTACCGTTTTTACGCCCGACCTGCACCGCGCATTGCAGCTGATCGTCTCGACGTATCGTTGCGAGCAGCATCATTCGAGCTGCAGCCGCTACCGCTACCCCTGGTGGACGTATTCCCACGATAGTTATAACGAGGCCACCGGGTTGATCTGGGGTGCGTTTCGCCCCTCCGACGACGCCGTTGAGTATCGATTCAACATCCCGCAAAACGCGATCGCGGTCGTTGCCCTGCGCGACGTCGAAGAACTCGCGCTCGATGGTTACCAAGATTCCACGCTCGCGCGAGCGGCACAAGAATTAGCGGCAAGCGTGCAGATCGCGATCGAGCGGTACGGACGTTTCTTCGATGCTGGCCGGCGCGTCCGGATGTACGCATACGAGACGGATGGTTTTGGCAGATACAACCTCATGGACGACGCGAACATCCCAAATCTCACGACGCTGCCCTATATCGACTGGTGCTCCTCGTTCGACGCGACGTATCTGGCGACGCGCAGCTTCGCACTGAGCATGGACAATCCGTTTTTCTTTTCCGGACGATACGCCCAGGGGCTCGGCAGCCCGCACACGCCCTATGGCTATATCTGGCCGCTGGGGATCATCGGGCGAGCGCTCACGGCTACGTCCTCGATCGAGGTCGCCACGGCGATCACGACGTTGGCCGAAACCGATGGAGAGGACGGTCTCATCCACGAGAGTTTCTATCCGGACGGTTATTGGCGGTATACGCGCCCCGAATTCGGATGGGCCAACGCGCTAGGCGCCGAGTTGTTCTTTCGCAGTCTAGCAGGCGAGCCCGCGACACAGTTTGCTTGGAAGGGCCCGATCCTTCCGTTCGAACGCCGCTCGACGACGCCTATACTCGTGCCGCTCTTCACGCAGATCGAAAACGCGGCCGAGCTCACCGCGACGCTTGGCCGCCTATTGCACGCGACAGGCGGGGCGATGCCGCACCAATAAACCCCCCTCCCATGGACCAGGGCTATTATCGCTATCCAACGATAGCGCGGGACCGCATTGTCTACGTCTGCGAAGACGACCTTTGGAGCGTGCCGGCAAGCGGCGGCGACGGCGTTCGTCTGACCGTCAGTTTCGGGACGTGTTCTTTTCCGAAAATATCTCCCGACGGCGAGTCGATTGCATTCATCTCGACCGATGAAGGCAACCCCGAGCTATACGTGATGCCGGCGCGCGGCGGGGTGCCGAGCCGTCTCACCTTCCTCGGCGCTACGCTCGCTTGGACGACGGCATGGAGTGACGACGGTAGCGAGATCTACTTCGTCGCAAACTCCACGGCATGGTATGAGGGCGAAACGCGTTCGTTTGCGATTTCGAAAGACGGCGGCGTACCGCGAGAGCTGAACCTCGGGCACGCTCGCACCGTTTCTTTCGGCTCTCGCGGCCGAATGGCGATCGGGCGCAACGCCGCAGACCCGGCGCGCTGGAAGCGGTACCGGGGCGGAACCTCGGGAGAGATTTGGGTTGACGCCAACGGTACCGGCACCTTCGCCAAGCTTCCCTTACCCGACGGAAATCCGTGCTGGCCTATGTGGATCGGCGATCGCATCTTTTTCCTGGCCGACCATGAAGGCATCGGAAACATTTATTCGTGCTTGCCGGATGGAAGCGACATCCGGCGGCACACGCACGAAAGCGAGTACTACGTCCGCTTTCCATCAACCGACGGCGCGCGCATCGTCTATTCCGCCGGAGCGGAGATCGCCGTTTACGACGTTGCGAGCGATGCGGTCGGCAGAATCGATATCGCGACCCATTCGGCGGCCCCGCAGACGGCCAGGCGCTTCGAAAACGCCGCCGAGACGCTCGAGGCGTTCGCGCCGCACCCCGATGGGACGCAACTGGCGTTCGACGCTCGCGGACAGCAGTTTACGATGCCGCTCTTCGAAGGAGCAGTGGTCCGCCACGGTACCGGCAGCCGCGCCCGCACGCGCTTGACGCAATGGTTTCACGACGGCAAGCAGCTCGTTTCGGTCACCGACGTCAACGGCTTCGAGCAAATCGCGATCTGCCGCGCCGACGCCCCGAGCGAACCCCGCTTGATCAGCAGCGGCGACATCGGACGCGTCACCGATCTCGTCTGCTCGCCAGACGGTAACGCTATCGCGTTTGCGAACCACCGGCACGAGCTCTGCGTGATCGATGCCGAGGACGGCAAGCTGCGCGTGCTCGACAGCTGTCCTTCGCACCGTATCGAGGATCTGTCGTTTTCGCCGGACGGACGCTTCATCGCATACGTTTGGTGGCCGGCTCACGGCACGTCGATCATTCGCGTCGCCAAGGTTCGTTCGGGAAAGGTTCACGACATCACCTCGGCGCTGCGCATGGATCAATCGCCGGTCTGGGATCCCGAAGGCAAGTACCTGTATTTTATTTCGACGCGCGACTTTAATCCGGTATACGATGCGCTGCAGTTCGACCTGAGCTTTCCGCAAGCCAGCCGGCCGTTCGTCGTAACGCTGCGCAGCGACGTTCCGTCCCCGTTCGTCCCCAAACCCAAACCGGTTCACCACGACCACGAACGCGACCGCGACCGCGAGCGCGCCAACAACAAACCCGAAAAAGTCGTCGATACCGAGATCGACTTCGAGGGCATCGCCGGTCGCGTGCTCGGCTTCCCGGTCGATGAGGGCGACTATAAGGACATCGTTGCGACGCGGGAACGCGTGCTCTTCACGCGCTTCCCGGTCAAGGGGATCAAACCGGCGCGCCGTGAGGACCTGGACGACGGCGGCCACGGCACGCTCTTGGCGTACGATTTGGAGCAACAGCGTCTGGCGACCATTGCGACCGAATGCGACGAGATTCGATTGGGAAGGGATGGACGCACGCTGGTCTACCGGTCGCGCGATCGGCTGCGCGCCATCGATGCGCAGAGCGAGCTGCCTGAGGAGGGCGACGATCAAAAGCCATCAACGGAAGCCGGCCGCCGGACGGGCTGGCTCGAACTCGATCGCGCCAGCGTCGAGATCGTTCCCCGTGACGAATGGGCGCAAATGTATCGCGAAGCTTGGCGGCTTCAATCCGAGCAGTTCTGGGTCGAGGACATGAGCGACATCGACTGGGATCGCGTTTACGACCGCTACGCGGCCATCTTGCCGCGCGTGCGCACGCGCGGCGAACTCTCCGATCTCATCTGGGAGATGCAGGGCGAGCTCGGCACGTCGCACGCCTACGAGTGGGGCGGAGACTATCGCGAGCCGCCGCAATATCAGCGGGGTTTCTTGGGCGCGGATCTGCGCTGGGACGAAGCGCGCGGCGGATATTGCGTCGAGCGAATTTACCGCGGCGATTCCTGGAATCGCGACAGCGACTCACCGCTCGCGGAACCGGGCCAGGACGTGCGCGAAGGCGACTGCATCGTCGCCATCGGCGGCAATCGGCTTTCCCGCGAGACGTCGCCGGACCGGTTGCTCGTCAATGCGGCCGGCCGTCAAATCGCGGTGACGCTGCGCGAGAAGAAAGGCGACGAGCGCACCGTGCTGGTGAAAGCGCTCGAAAACGAAGCCGCGTTGCGTTATCGGGCCTGGGTGGAGACCAACCGGCGGATCGTTCACGAACGCACCGACGGGCGCGTCGGCTACATTCATATTCCCGACATGGGACCGTGGGGTTTCTCCGAGTTCCATCGAGGGTATCTGAGCGAATTCGATCGCAAGGGCCTGATCGTGGACGTTCGCTACAACCGCGGCGGCCACGTCTCGCCGCTGTTGCTCGAAAAGCTCGCGCGTAAACGCGTCGGTTACGACACGCCGCGTTACGGCGCGCCGATTCCGTATCCGCCCGAATCGGTCGGCGGCCCGATGGTCGCGCTGACCAATCAATTCGCGGGTTCCGATGGGGACATCTTCAGCCACTGCTTCAAGCTTTACAAGCTGGGGCCGCTGGTCGGCAAACGCACGTGGGGCGGCGTGATCGGGATAGAGCCGTATCACCACCTCGTCGACGGAACCCTTACGACGCAGCCGGAGTTTTCATTCTGGTTCGTAGACGTCGGCTGGGGCGTCGAAAACTTCGGAACCGAGCCGGACTACGACATCGACATCGCGCCGCACCAATATCGCGACGACAAAGACCCGCAACTCGATTGCGCGCTCGAGCTGATGGGGCGCGCGCTCGAAGAATATCAGGAGATCCGCCCCGACCTCTCGACTCGTCCGTCCCTCCCGCTGCCTTCCCTGGTGTGAAATGGGCGGCGTTTGCCGTCCCGGCGATCCTGTATATCGCCGGCGCATCGCACGAACCGGCCTCCTGGGATACGGCGGAACTCCAAGGCGTTCCGTATATTCTGGGAATCTCGCATCCGACGGGATTCCCTCTCTACGTTCTCGTCGGCTACGTGTGGTCGCACGCGATCCCAGTGGGTTCGATCGCCTGGCGCATGAACGCGATGAGCGGCGTTGCGATAGCCGTGGCGTGCGCCGCCGCGTATGGCGTCGCGCTTGAGTTTGGGGCGAGCCGGCTCGTTGCGCTAGCCGCGACGTTGTGGTTTGGCGTCACGAGCAACGTGTGGTCGCACGCCGTGCGCGCAGAGGCGCAGGATCTCGCGGTGGCGTGCTCGGCGCTGGCCATCTACGCGTTTCTGCGCTGGATGCGCGGCGGCTCGGACCGATGGTTCGCCGGGGCGTTTGCGCTCGCGGGCCTCGGCATGGCGGCGCATCCCAACGCGCTGTGGATCTTGCCGGCGTTTTTCGTTGGAGCGGCGATTGCAAAGCGGCGCCCCTCGTGGCGCCTAGTAGCCGGGTCGTTGGGATTCGTTATTTTGGCGCTGATGCTGTACGCGTACCTTCCGCTGCGTTCGGCCTATGTCGTGGCACACGGATTGGATCCGACGGCCTCGCTCGCGGGCGTGAACGGCGGGATTTTTTGGAACTACAACGATCCGCGCACACTGCACGGGCTCGCGCTCGAACTGACCGGCAGCGAATCGCAAACGCCGGCGTACCTTCTGGCGTCGCTCAATCCGGTTCACTTGATGGATGCGCTCGCGGCGCTGTTCACCGGCGTGCACGCACAATACGGCACGCCGGCGACCGTGCTAATCGTGGCTGGATTCCTCATGGCGGTGCGACGAGACTGGCGAACGACGCTGGTGTTCGTGCTTGCCGCCACGACCGCGTTGGTCTTCTCGGTCGTCTATCCCAATGAGAGCGACGTCGAACGGTATCGCCTTCTGGTATCCTGGCTGGCCGTTCCGCTGTTCGGCGCGCTGACGCCGCGATCGCCTCGAACGCTCGGCTCCACGCTTGACGTTGCGCTGATTCTTTTTCTCGTGGCCGGCGCCGGCTTGGCATTCGAGCGGCAACAAGGCGGCTTCTTCCGTCACGCACCGCATGAAGGCGGCCGATGGGTCATCGAGGCCGTCCGTCCGTACGTTCCGCGCAACGGAACGATCGTAACGGATTGGCTCGACGCCACGTCGCTTGCGTACGGGGCGTATGTGGACCGTTCGCTTCCCGATCGCGTCATCGTGTCCGACGATACGTTGCGCATCGAACGCTATCGCACTTGGGCGAAGCAGCGTCCGGTCTTTGTCTTGGTCGATCCTCGTAGCGTCGACGCGCTGCCGGGAGCGCGCGACTATGCAAAGCTCGACGCATACCACGAGTTATACGAAGTCATGCCTTGACAACCTGATTAGCCGTCCTGTATATGGGGTATACGGTCCAACGTTCTTCTCGTTGTGGTCCAATCATAGCCAAGGACTAGACCAGAGCAGTCCAATTACCAGACGGTCGGAGGGTTGAGCAATGAACGCTACCGGGAGAGCCACGTCGCTGCAGCGGCACTGGGAATCGCAAAGCCGCTGGAAGGGAATCGAACGGCGCTACACCGCGGACGACGTCATGCGCCTCCAAGGCAGCGTCGTGGCCGAGCACACCCTAGCCTCGATGGGCGCGCGGCGACTGTGGCGCGACCTGCAGGCGAAGGAGCCGACGACGGCGCTGGGCACGCTCACCGGAAATCAGGCGGTCCAAGCGGCGCGGGCGGGGTTGCGCGCGCTCTATTGCAGTGGCTGGCAGGTCGCGGCCGACGCTAACCTCGCCGGCGAAATGTATCCCGATCAAAGCCTCTATCCCGTCAATAGCGTGCCCGCTTTGGTCGAGCGGCTCAACAACGCGCTCGCGCGTCTCGATCAAATCGAGTCGCTCGAAGGGCGCGGCGGCGCGCAGTGGTATTTGCCGATCGTCGCCGACGCCGAAGCCGGGTTCGGCGGGGCCCTCAACGTCTTCGAGTTGATGAAGAGTTTGATTCGCTCCGGCGCGGCCGGCGTTCATTTCGAAGATCAGTTGAGCTCCGAAAAAAAGTGTGGACATCTCGGCGGCAAGGTGTTGATTCCGACGCAGCAGGCCGTTCGCCACCTATTGGCGGCGCGTCTCGCCGCAGACGTGTGCGGCGTACCGACGATCCTGATTGCGCGTACGGATGCCGGTGCGGCAAAGCTCGTCACCAGCGACGTCGATCCGATCGACCGCCAATTCCTCACCGGCGACCGAACGCCCGAGGGATTCTTTGCGACTACCGGCGGCATCGATGCCTGCATCGCGCGCGGTTTAGCCTACGCGCCCTACGCCGATTTGCTTTGGATGGAAACGGGCGAGCCCAATCTCGATGAAGCCCGGCGCTTCGCCGACGCGATCCACCGCGCCCATCCGGGTAAACTCTTGGCCTACAACTGTTCGCCGTCGTTCAACTGGAAGAAGAAGCTCGAACCGCAAACGATCGCGGCTTTCCAGCCGCGTTTGGCGGACATGGGGTACAAGTTTCAATTCGTAACCCTCGCCGGCTTCCACGCGCTAAATTACTCGTTCTTTCGCTTGGCTCACGATTTCAAGACGCGCGGCATGACGGCGTATGCGGAGTTTCAAGAGCAAGAGTTCGCGAGCGAGCCTCTCGGCTACACGGCGACGCGACACCAGCGCGAAGTCGGAACGGGCTATTTCGACGAAGTCGCACGAGTCGTCGGTGAAGGACGCAGCTCAACCACGGCATTGGCCGATTCGACCGAGACGGAACAGTTCTACGAAAGCCGCGCGGCCGTAACGGCGTAACGGCGTGAACGTTGCGCCGGCCGGTTTCACGCTCGCGCGCGATCTGGCGCCGGGATTCGCGGAGTTCTACGCGCCGCTTCATCGGCGATTCGCCCCGCAGCAGCAGCGCTTGGTGCGCGCTCGAAAGGAGCGCCTTGCCCGCGCGCATGCGAGCGATCTGCCAACGTACCTTCCGCCTTCCGAGGCGACTTCATCGGCATGGAACGTCGAGCTTCCGGCCTGGTGTTCCGATCAACGCAACCAAATGACCGGGCCGGCCGACGATGCCGAGCTCTGCGTGAAGATGCTGAACTCCGGAGCACCGGGCGTGATGCTCGATCTGGAAGACTCGATGGCCAACACCTGGGAACACCTGATGCTCGGCCACGGCAACATCGTTGCCGCGCTCTACGGCGAGCTAACCTACGAGGATTCAAAGCGTGGCGGCACCGTCGGGATCGTGCGGAGCAACACCGTCGTGTGGAATCGCGTGCGCGGACTGCATCTCGCGCAGGCGGGAGTCCTGCCGCACGAGCTCACCAGCGCTTCCCTTTTCGACCTGGCGCTGCTGGTTTTCCGACTCGATTACGGGCGCCTGCGCCACCCGCTCTGCATCTACATCCCCAAATCCGAATCGGCGCAGGAGGCGGTGTGGTGGAAAGAGCTCTTCGACCGGCTGATCGAAGCCAAGGGATGGCCGCGCGATTCGATCAAGGCGATGGCGCTGGTCGAATCGCATCCCCTCGCGTACGAGATCGAGGAATTCTTATTCAACCTGGGCGAGTACATCGTCGGGCTGAATCTCGGGCGCTGGGATTATATGGCGAGCCTCATCCACTATAACCTCGCCGATCCCGGCTGGCTGTTACCGGATCGCAACACCATTCCCATCGACGTTCCGTTCTTCCAGAACGTGCGGACGCTGCTCCCCGAGCTGACGCACAAGCACGGTGCGATGGCGATCGGCGGGATGACTGCGCTGTATCCGAGTCGTGAGGATGCCGAGTTGAACCAGCGGGCGCTCGCGGTTCTGGAACGCGACAAACACAACGAAGCGGCCTGTTTGATGGACGGCGCGTGGACGGGCCATCCAGACCAAAACGCGGTTGCGGTCGCCCAGTTTCCGTATCCGAACCAGCTCGACAAACGTCCGTCGTTGGACACGGTCCATCCGGATCTTCGCCCATCGCCGGCGGGTGTCGGCGAGACGACGCTGGGCGGGACGCGCGCGGCGGTTCGCACCGTGATTCGCTATCGCCACGGCGTGCTCGAAGGACGCGGCGCGAGCCTCTTGGACGGCTACATGGAAGATCTCGCGACCGACCGAATCTACCGTTTGATGATCGCGCAGCGCCTTCGCCATCCGGGCGCGTACACGCCGACCTCGCTGGCCGCGCTGTTCGATGAGGAGCTCGCACGGATTCTCGCGGAGCTTCCCGTCGATACGCCCGACGATGCGCATACGCGCTATCGCCGGGCTCGAGAAATCTCCGAGAACATGATCCTGACGAGCGCATTTGATCCGACCTAAGCGCATCCCCGCGGCGGCTGCGCTGGTCACGCTGGCGCTGCACTTGGCTGGTAATCCGCACTACGGCTTTTTCCGCGACGAACTCTACTTCATCATCTGCGGCTTTCACCCGGCGTTCGGATACGTCGATCAGCCCCCGCTGGCGCCGCTCTTAGCCGCAGGCTCGCAGCTTTTTGGCCACTCGCTGTTCTTGCTGCGCGCGATCCCGGCAGTTTTCGCAGCCGCCGGAGTTTACGTCACCTGTCTGCTCGCGATCGAGCTTGGGGGCGGGGCGTTCGCGCAGGTCTTGGCCGCGATTGCATTCTTTTTCGCCAACGTGCTGATGAGCTTCGGAATGAAGGTCGGGCCCGACATGGCCGGGCTGTGGCTCTGGCCGCTGGCTGCGCTCTACGTGCTGCGCATCGTCAAGGGCGGCGATCCACGCCTGTGGCTGGGTGCCGGCGCGGCGATCGGCGTCGGCCTGGAAAGCAAATACAGCGCGCTGTTCTTCGCGTTTGCGTTGGTGGCCGCGCTGGCGCTGACGCCGCAGCGTCGCCTGCTGAGCTCGCGCTCGTTTTTTGCGGGTGCGGCTGTTGCCGCGGCGATTGCGCTCCCCAATTTCCTGTGGCAAGGCGCTCACGGCTTTCCGATGTGGGAGCTGCTGCGCAACGGTCAAAACGGGAAGAACCTCGTCGCCGGGCCGGCGCTCTATCTCTTCCAGCAGTTGCTGCTCACGAATCTTTTTCTGTCACCGATTTGGATCGTCGGACTGATCTGGCTCTTGTGGAACCGCGCGCCGCGCTTTCTGGGATACACGTACGCGATCTTGACGATCTCGATGATCGCCTTGCACGCCAAGCACTACTATGCGGGAAACGCCTACCCGATCCTCATCGCTGCGGGCGGCGTGGCAATCGAGGGATGGACGAAGCGCTGGATCGCGCTGCAGGCAACGCTCGCTGCGGCAGCCGTGGTCGCGGGCTGCATTTTTCTGCCGTTTTCGCTGCCGGTGCTCTCGGAGCAATCCATGGTCGACTATGCGGCCTTTGTCGGCGACGTGCTACACGTGAAGAAAACGACGATGCAGACCGAGCGTTTTCGAACCTCGACGCTGCCCGAGGACTGGGCAGACATGCACGGTTGGCCCGAGCTTGCGGCGACGGTCGCGCGGATTTACGATGGGCTGCCGCCGCCGCAGCGAGCACAGGCGGCAATCGTTGCCAGCAACTACGGCGAAGCCGCGGCGATCGATTTCTTCGGCGAGCAGTACGGGCTGCCGCCGGCGCTTTCGGGGCACAACAACTACTGGCTCTGGGGTACGCACGGCTACAGCGGAAACGTCGTCATCGACGTCGACGGCGATTGTGGCGCGGCAGAGCATCTCTTCCGCAGCGCGCGGTTGGTGACGCGCTTCGATCCGCCGTGGGTGATCTCTTACGAGCAGAATATCCCGATCATGCTCTGCGAGGGGATTCGGATGCCGCTCGACGCCTTGTGGCCGAAGCTGCGCGTCTACATCTAGGCGCGGCGATCGTGCCAATCACATGAAACGCGATGGTCGTTGACCATCCCGACGGCTTGCATGAATGCGTAGCAGATCGTCGGACCCACGAAGCTGAAACCCCGCTTCTTAAGATCGCGGCTCATTGCCTCGGATTGCTCGGTCGACGCGGGAACGTCTTCGGCCTTACGCCGGCGGTTGACGATCGGCTTACCATCGACGAAACTCCAGATATACGCATCGAACGAACCGAACTCGCGGCGTATCTTCAGAAGCGCCTTCGCGTTGGCGACGACCGACTCTACTTTGGCGCGATTGCGAATAATGCCGGGATCTTGCAGAATTTTTTCGATCCGAGCCGGCGTCATGCGCGCGACCAGCGCCGGATCGAAGTTTCGAAACAGCTCGCGGTACCGTTCGCGCCGGCGCAACACGATTTCCCAACTCAAACCGGCTTGCGCGCCTTCCAGGCAAAGCATCTCGAAGAGCTTCCGGTCGTCGTGGACCGGTACGCCCCACTCCTCGTCGTGGTAAGCGATCATCGGCTCCGTCTGCGCCCAGTGGCAGCGCCGCGGCAACGCTTGCTTCTTCATCTGTTCTCCTAGTTTCCCTGAGATGGCGCAGAGGGTGACACGGCTCTCATACCCTATGAAGCAGCGCATGCGCCCTAGCGCCGCCCGACACGTGCCGCTCGCGGCCGCCATCCTGACCCTGATCGTCCACCTGATCGGCAACCCCCACTACGGCTTCTTTCGCGACGAGCTTTACTTCATAATTTGCGGGTTTCGACCGGATTGGGGATACGTCGACCAACCACCCCTCGTACCGCTCTTGGCGGCCGGTTCGCAGCTCTTCGAACACTCGCTTTTTCTCCTCCGAGCCATTCCGGCACTCTGCGCCGCGGCGTCGGTGTACGTGACCTGTCTCATCGTTCTCGAACTGGACGGCGGCGCGTTCGCGCAGGCGTTCGCGGCGCTCGTCGCGGCGCTGACCCCCGTGTTGATGAGCTTCGGCACGAAGATCACGACCGATACCGTCGGCCTCGTCCTGTGGCCGCTCGCGGCCCTCTACGTGCTGCGCATCGTGAAAGGCGCAGACCCGCGCTGGTGGCTGGCGGTAGGGGCGACCCTCGGCATCGCAATGGAGAGCAAGTACAGCGTGGTCTTCTTTGGGTTCGCGATCGTCGCCGCGCTGCTGCTCCTTCCACAGCGCCGCGCGCTCTTCACGTGGTGGTTTCCTTGCGGCATGCTCGTGGCCGCAGCTCTAGCGCTGCCCAACGTCGTTTGGCAAGGCCAGCATGGTTATCCGATGTGGAGCCTGCTGCACGACGCCGATCAGTATAAGAATACGGCGCTTTCCCCATTGCAATACGTCGCGACGCAGTTGTTGATCACGCATCCGTTGCTCGCGCCCGTCTGGTTGATCGGTTTGATTACGCTGCTGCGCCGCTCCGATGCGCGCTTCCTCGGCGTGGCGTACGTCGTGTTGATCGTCGAGATGATCGCTCTGCACGCCAAGCACTACTATCCGGGCGACGTCTATCCGATTCCAATCGCCGCCGGCGCCGTTACGATCGAGGCTTGGACGCGGCGCGCAACCCTCTGGCGCCCGCTCCTCGCAGGCTACGCGCTGGTTTGCGGGATTCTCCTCGTTCCGCTGATCATACCGGTGCTCCCGGAACGAACGATGACGGCCTACGATAGAATTGCGCAGAACCTTTTCGAGCGCGAAGTGAAGATCGCCCGCGCCGAACGCACCGACATCGGAAGCTTGCCGCCGGATTTGGCGGACATGCACGGTTGGCCCGAACTAGCGGCGGTCGTCGCGGGAGTCTACCACTCGCTGCCGCACGCACAGCGCGCTAAAGCCGCCATCTTCGCGAGCAACTACGGTGAGGCGTCGGCCATCGATTTCTTTGGATCGCAATACGGGCTTCCGCCGGCACTTTCCGGGCACAATCAATATTGGCTTTGGGGCACGCGCGGGTACGGGGGTGACGTGGTGATCGACGTAGACGGCGAATGCGACGCGCGTCTCTTTCGAGATCGCCGCATCGTCGCGCGCTTCAGTAATCCTTGGGGCAGACCGTTCGAGAACGGCTTCCCGATATCGATCTGCACGGGCATCACCACGCCGCTTGCAACGTATTGGCCTAAGCTGCGAAGGTATATTTGACCGGTATTCCCCGCATGAATTAGCCAAAACATAGATCTTAGCGGCCTCGCCTCGGATGAGTGCCCCACTGCTTGACGCCGACGAAGCCCGCAAAACTTCGCATATTGGGGGAAACGGCGTGATATCTCAATTCATTGGATTAGCGTTCGGCGCCTTTGTACGTCGCAGATTCCATAACCCGTGCGCTGAGAGGATAGCGGAGAAGACGGAGGTCACGGCGAGCGCGAGGAGAGTCCAAACGAAGAAGAACGCTCCACTGGACTCAGCGAGCGTGCCGGCCGGCAGTCCTCCCGCTCTGCTCACGTGAACAGTGAAAACCACCATGCCCGCGACCGATCCGAGGAGCATGATCGCGTGCCGCGATCGCCGCTCGGCGAGCACCAGCGCCCCATATAGCCAGATGACGAGGACAGCGATTGCCACGACGTTTAAGGCCGGTGACCTATCGGTCCCATAGACGATGTCATCCGTCAAGTGAAGCGAGAGGAGGATGATCGAGAGCAGAGATATGATGGTTAAGACATTGTTGCGCTTCATATGGGATAAGATTTGATCGGCGTTTTGATCATGCCTCGTCCTTCGACTATGCGGCTACGCCGCGGCGCTCAGGATGACAAGGGAGCGGGGAGACTCAGGGTGCCGTGATCGGGTCGATTGCGTTGAGGAGATGCGGGTGAACGCGATCGGCGAGCCGCCAGGGGCGCAAGGGCGAGACGATGTCGTGCGACAGCGGCAGACCGGTGATCCGGGTAAGTTCGACGGCACCCGGACGCTGGCGCCGCCAGGTCTTGTAGAGGCGGCGGATCGCGTAGTTGTTGACCGCAACTTCGGCGGCGTTGGTGACGATCGAGAAGTGCTCGCCGAGCGGACGAGTCGTGCGCGCTTCTTCCAGCAAGGATCGCGCGATGCGATACGAGTGCGCGATTGCGTGCGTTGCGTAACGCGGATAGCCGTTTGTCGACGTGTGGCGTTCGCGAAGAATCGGATTCCACCAATAAAACCGGTTTGGCACGCGCAGCAGCCGTTCGGCGATCGCGCCCATGAACCGGTTCGGAATCAACGAGACGCCGAAAAACGGCGAGATCGGAACGCATCGCTCGACGGCGTGGTGCTGCCCAATCCACGCGGCCAGCAAGCCCCCGAGTGAAAAGCCGGCGATCGTTACGCGGTCCCCGAGCTCTTCTGCGACCGCGATATACTCGGTAACGGCTGCATACAGATCATCCGCGCGCAGTCGTTCGAGCGCCGTTGAAAGCGGATCCGCGTGACCGTGTCGAGGCAAACGCGGAACGATTACATTATGACCCCGTTCGAAAAGGTCTCGCGCGACCCGCTCGAACTGCGCGGGCGTTGCACTCATGCCGTGGAGCAGAAGCACCGCGCGTTGCCGGCGCGTGGCGTGCACGTAGGCGATCGTGCGCCCTTTGTCGGCGAGGCCGGGATGATCTCGGGCCAGAAGTCGCTCGAGCAGCGGAAAGCAGGTAGTCAAGGCAAATTCCTTAACAGCAGACGGGTGTATCTCCTCTCAGAGCGCGAGCGCGAACTGATCGCCGAAGAAGAACGCTACGGCGCCCATAACTACGCTCCGCTCGATCTGGTAGTCGAGCGCGCCGAGGGTGTTTGGCTGTGGGACGTTGCCGGCAGGCGCTATCTCGACTGTGTGAGCGCATATTCGGCGCTGAATCAAGGTCACTGCCATCCGCAGATCTACGCCGCTCTCATCGAGCAGGCGCGAAAGGTAACGCTCACGTCGCGCGCGATGCGCAACGATCGCATGCCGGGATTCCTCGAAGAACTAACCCGCTTGTTGGGGTACGACAAAGCGCTGCCGATGAATACCGGCGTCGAGGCGGTTGAAACGGCGGTCAAGCTCGCTCGGCGATGGGCCTACGAAGAGAGACACGTTCCGGCCGATCGCGCGGAGATTATCGTTTTCTCTAACAACTTTCACGGTCGCACGATCATGGCGGTCAGCGCGAGCACGACGCCGGAATATCGCACCGGTTTCGGACCGTTCGTTCCGGGATTCGTGGCCGTCCCGTTCGGAGATGCGGACGCCTTAGAGCGGGCGATCAATGCAAACACCTGCGCGGTGCTCATGGAGCCGATTCAAGGCGAGGGCGGCGTAAACGTGCCGCCGGATGGCTACCTCAAGCGCGCTTGGGCGCTCTGTCGCGAACACGACGTTCTTTTCATCGCCGACGAGATCCAAACGGGCTTGGGACGCACCGGCGACCTCATCGCCTGTGATTACGAGAGCGTGAAGCCCGACGTCTTGATTCTCGGAAAGGCCTTGGGCGGCGGCTTTTATCCCGTCTCGGCGGTGCTCGCGAACGACGCGCTGATGCGCCTCTTCCAACCAGGCGACCACGGCAGCACGTTCGGCGGCAATCCGCTCGCCTCGGCAGTAGCCCAAGCGGCGCTGGGCGTCACCGTTTCCGAAAAACTTCCCTCCCGCGCGCGCTACGCCGGCGCGAGGCTCATGCAGGGACTGCGCGCGCTCGCTTCGCCGTTGATCGAAGAGGTCCGCGGGCGCGGACTGCTCATCGGCGTGGCGCTTAGCGTGCCGGCTAAACGGCTCTCGGAAGCGCTGCTCGAACGCGGGGTCGCGGCCAAAGATTGCCGCGAGTACGTGCTGCGGATCGCCCCGCCCTTGGTGATCGACGATGACGCCATCGCGTACTTCCAGGAACGCTTCGCCGACGCCGTGGGGGCGGTCGGCACGGGCTCTTGACACCTCCCCGGTCGCGCGTGATATGGTTGGCGAGCCGAAGCAGCGGCTCGCGCCGCTCACCGGATGCCCACGGGCGATCCGGTCTTCACTCTAAGGAACTCTCGGCTGGTTCCGCGGTGGGGTTGCTCCGGCAGCGCTTTTTTTATTTGGAGATGAGCTCATAGCACGACCCCTGCGCATCAACGATCAAATTCGCATCCGTGCGGTTCGGGTGATCGACGAAAACGGAAACCAACTCGGGATCCTACCAACCGAAGACGCGCTGGCGCGTGCAAGAACCGCCGGGTTAGACTTGATCGAGGTTTCACCGAATGCGCAACCGCCGGTATGTAAGATCGCCGATTACGGCCGGCTCAAGTACGAGCAATCGAAAAAGGACAAGGACGCTCGCAAAAAACAGCGGCACTTCGAGTTAAAGGAAGTTAAACTACGGCCTAAGATCGAGACGCACGACTACGAGACCAAAGCACGAATGGCCGAACGCCTACTGCTCGACGGGAGCAAGATCAAGGTAACGATCATGTTCCGCGGGCGCGAGATCACGTATACGTCGTTCGGGCGCCGGTTGCTCGACCGAATGGTGGAAGACATGGCGCCGTTGGCGACGGTGGAGCGCGAACCTCGGCTCGAAGGAAAAAACATGTTCATGATTTTGGCGCCTCGCATGACGCCGACAGGTCCACCAAAGTTCTCGACACCACGGGAGCGCGAGGAAAAGCCGATCGTGCACGAGACAGAGCCGATCGCGCACGAAGCAGAAACAAAGGAGCGAACCAGTGCCTAAGATTCGAACCCACCGAGGAACGGCCAAGCGCGTCAAGGTTAGCGCGACCGGCAAAGTGACGCACCGCCATGTGTTCGACGGCTGCGGCCACATCCTCAGCAAAAAGAGCCAGAAGCGCAAGCGTAAGTTTCGCAAAGATCAGCCCACTTTCAAGGGCGATCTGAAGCGCCTTGCGCCGACGATTCCTTACCTGGTGTAACGGAGGGTCTCGATATGGCACGCATCAAACGCGGGGTACACGGGCTCAAACATCGCCGCAAAGTCATGAAGCTCGTCAAGGGCTTCCGGGCCGCTCGCCGCCGCAACTATCGGGTCGCTAACGAAGCGCTGCTCAAATCTCTTGCCTACGCGTTCCGGGATCGCCGCGTTCGCAAGCGCGATTTTCGCTCCTTATGGATCAGCCGAATCAACGCCGCCGCGCGCCGCGAAGGCCTCTCCTATTCGGTGTTCATGAACGGGTTGAAGAAATCTGGTGTCAGCCTGAACCGCAAGGCCCTTGCGGACCTGGCCGTCTCGGACGAGAAGGCGTTCGGGATGCTCCTTAATATGGCGAAACAAGCCGCGCAGAGATAGCCGCCGCGCAGGCGGTTGGCCGCCTATCTCTAATCTCCGCGCTATGGGACGTTGGAGCTCTGTCTTTGGGACGGCTCTAGTCGTCGGCTACTTCGCCTGCCGGCTACCCGCCGCGATCGCTGCAGAGAACGAACTCGCCCTTACGCCGTCGATCTCCGCTCGGATCGATCGCATGGCAAAGGACGAAGTGCACGCCGGTCGTACGCCGGGCGTCGCCGTCGGCATCGTCGAAGACGGCCGGCTCGTCTACGCGCGCGGTTTTGGATTTGCAAATCTGGCAAAGCACGTACCGATGACGCCGGACACCGAATTCTTCGCCGGCGGACTCACGATGCAGTTTACCGCCGCGGCGATCCTGCTGCTCGCTCAAGACGGGAAACTGACCCTCGACGATCACGTTACAAAATTCGTACCGGAGTTTCATTTGGGCGCCGACGTTACGGTCGCACAATTGCTAACGCAAACGTCGGGGCTTCCGAGTTACACGCAGGTGAAGGGCATCGCATCGGATCTGACCCGCACGGTCAAACCGAGCGAGTTGCTGGTGTTGGTCGATGGTCTCAAGCCGGTGGCACCGCCGGGCACGGCGTACGCAAACAACCCCGTGAACTATTTGCTGGCCGGATTGATCGTCGAGCGCGTCAGCGGTGTTCCGCTTTCCGACTATCTCGAACAGCACATCTTTTTACCGCTGGTGATGAATCATTCGTTCTTGGCCGGGGACAACGGCATCTCGCCAAGCCATGCTACGGGTTACACGCGAAGCGGACGCGGATTCGCGGTCGCCCCGACGTGGGACCCTGCCTGGCTGGGCGGAGACTCCGGCTTGGTCTCCACGATTTACGATCTCGCAAAATGGGATATCGAAATGCCCGTTCTGCTGCGGGTGGATTCCGTTCGCACGATGTTCAGCCCGACGGCGAGTGAGGGCCCGACGCATTACGGAATGGGATGGGTCATCGACCGGCGCGGCGGCAAGGACTTCGTATGGTCCAACGGCGAGATTTCCGGTTATCGGGCGATGAATGCGCTTCTGCCGGAACAGCAAGTCGGCGTCATCGTTTTGTCAAACGCCGACTCCCTGCACGGGCGGTCGGTCACGATACCGGAAGAGCTGGGTGCGAGGATCCTGGATCTCGTCGTCCCTCCAACGTCCACGCAGCTCGACAACGCGATAGTAACCCAGGCGAAAGAGTGGCTCGATCGCCTGGCTTCCCGCCATCTCGATCGCTCCGAACTGACACCGGCTTTCAGCGCCTATTTGACCGACGACCTCATCGCGCGGGAAGACTTCGCGGCGATGGGACCGGTGCAGTCGATCGTGCCAATTTCAAGTACCGCCGAATCAAACGGCGATACGCTGTACGAGTTTCTCGTGCGCTACCCTCGAGCCCAATACCATTACGACTTCGAGGTCACACACGACGGAAAGGTTGACGGAATCACCCTCTCCGCATAGGCGGATTCTCTATTCTTCGCCGTCGGCCAGGCGGCGGCCAGTGGCCTCTACGACTTTGCCCAGCATGGTCACGGCCTCGGCGCGCGTCGCATTGCTGAACATGTAGCGCAAACGTTCGTCGGCATCTTCGACGATCAGCACGGCGCGACGTCCGCCGCGAACTGCCTCAATCAGCGAACTTAAATACGCTTCGTCTTCGGGTGCTAAAACCGATTGGTCTCCGCTGCAACGGTTGGGCTCCAGCAATCGTTTCAGCACGGCTTCAATGTCGCTCGGTATTTCCACGCTTACCTCCAAGACCGATTCCGCAGCCGTCGGTAGCAACGACGGCGCGAAAGTTCCTCTCGTACAGTAACTATCGACCAAAGTCTCTTCCAAATTCACCTTCGCCGCCCTGCAGCCAAAACAGGGCAAGCACGGTTTTTGCGTCGGCCGTTCCCTCAGCGACCAGGCGCCATGCCGCCTCGCGGCTGAACACGCCGACTTCGATTCGTTCGTCTTCGTCCAACGCCGGCTCGCCGGCCGTTAGCTGATCCGCGTGAAAAAAATGCATGACCTCCGAGCAGAAGCCGGGCGTCATCCAGACGGCGCCGATCGGTCGCACGCTACCCGCGCGATAGCCCGTTTCCTCGCGCAGCTCGCGCCTCGCGCCATCGAGCGTACTCTCGCTGGGCTCCGCGGTTCCCGCGGGGATTTCCCAAAGGTCGGAGCCCGCCGGATGGCGGTATTGGCGCACGAGAACAACCGAGTCGGGGGCCGGCGTCGCCACGATCGCCACCGAGGCGCCGTGCTCGACGACCTCGATGCGATGCTCGCTTCCGTCGGCGAAGCGAACGTCGTCGACTCGCACGTTGAAGACACGGCCTTCAAAGCACTGGCGAGAGGCGAGAACGCGCGGCGCTTCTTCCATGATCGGGCTTTGGCGGAACGGCGGAACGGAGCCTCGTAAGGAAAGCCGTCATGGCGAAGTCGTCCATCGCAGCAGAAATCGGCTGGCTTGCCTTCTTCCTCGTCGTCTTCGTGGCCGCCGTCTATCTGTTCGTGCGATCGCTGGTGCCGCATCACTTCAACGACAAGATCGCGATCGTGCTGGCCGCGATGTTTGCCGGGCTCATCATGATCTTCGCCCGCGCCTGGCTCACGAAGCGGACTCCCCGGTAACCGATGGCCGTCCATCTCGGAATTCATGCCGATCGGCTCGCCGGCGTCCGCGCGCTGCGCTCGGGGAAGGGACGGCGCGAACAACGCCGCTTCGCGTTCGAAGGGACCACGCTGCTGGAGGAGGCGCGCAGCAGCGGATTCCCAATCGACGAGTTGTACTGCACCGCGGCAGCGTACGATGCGTCGCCGCTGGTACGCGAGCTCGACACGACGGGAATCCCGGTCTTCATCGTGGACGAGGGCCGCGCGGCGCGGCTTTCGGACCTGAAGACGCCGAGCGGCGTCCTTGCCGTCGCGCCGTTACGCCTCGACTCAATCGAGACGATGCTGGCCCGGGGGGACCTGGTTCTGGTGCTGGCCGACGTCAACGATCCGGCGAATGCGGGCTCGCTGCTTCGGTCTGCAGACGCCTTCGGCTGCGCCGGCGTCGTGTTTGGACGCCTCGGTGTGGATCCATACCATCCGAAGGTCGTCCGGAGCTCGATGGGGGCGGCTTTTCGACTGCCGATAGCCATGGCGGACCCTCCCGAGATTACCGTCGCAGCGGCCCGCGCAAACTTCCGGCTCGTCGGTTTGGCTGCCGACGCTGCTTGCCTGAGCACCGGGCAATTCGAGCGTCCGCTTGCGATCGTCGTGGGTAACGAGCGGCATGGATTGGGGCGTTGGGAAAGCCTGTGCGAGCGCGTCGTCGCGATCCCAATGGTGGGTCCAGCCGAGAGCCTGAGCGCGGCCGTAGCCGGCTCGATCGCGCTATACGAAGCGAGCCGTTCATCGCCTTGTCAAGAGAGTACTCCGCGGGCAAAAAGTCAAGACTACCGGCACTAAAAGTCACATGGTATACTCAGCGCATTCCGCGACGAGGGCCGCCTGGAGCCTACGGCTCAGAAGGAGACAGCAAGCGCATGGCAACGTCCTACCTCTTCTGGAAGCTTTTCGCCCAAACGGGCTCAATCGACGCCTACCTGGCTTACCGAAGGCTGTACGCAGCGCCCACGACGACCTGAGATTGGGCACGTTCGCAGAAAAAAAATTAAAAAACCCGATTTTGGAAGCGCCCGGTAGAAAAGAACAAACCGGGCGTTTTGTTTTCATGATCGTATGACGGAACTTGCGCAGATAATCTCCGACTTACAGCGTCGCTTCGCGGCAGATGCCGATGCGGCGGAAGGCGAGCAGAGCCTAGAAAATCTGCGAATCGAGTACCTTGGGCGAAACGGCGAGGTAACGAAGATTCGTCGGACGATTGGCACGCTTCCGGCGGAGCAACGCCCGGAAGCGGGCAAGGCCATAAACGACGCGGTTGCCGCTATGGAAGCGCGGTTGGACGCGGTACTTGCGGTGTTGCAATCCCACGCCCTCGAGGGCGAGCTCGCCACATCGATCGATGTGACGTTTCCCGCGGAGGCGCCGCAAGTCGGCTCTATTCACCCAGTGCGCCGCATCATCGAACAGACTTGTGATTATTTCATGCGGCACGGATTCGCCGTCGTGGTGGGTCCGGAAGCGGAGCCCGACTACTACAACTTCGACGCGCTCAATATCCCTAGCGATCATCCGGCACGCGAAGGGTTCGATTCGTTTTGGCTCAGCGACACGGTGTTGCTTCGGCCCCACACCTCTCCACTGCAAATCCGGACGATGCAGCAGCACGAGCCGCCCATCGCAATCGTCGCCCCGGGGAAATGCTTCCGGCGCGACGCCGTAGATGCGCGACACCTCTTCCAGTTCCACCAGGTCGAAGGCTTGCTGGTCGCAGAGGGCATTCATTTCGGTCACTTAAAGGGCATGCTGACGGGACTTTGCCGAGAACTGTTCGGAGCAGAACAGAACGTGCGGTTCCGTCCGTCATATTTTCCGTTCACCGAACCGAGCGCCGAGGTCGACACCACCTGCCCGAAATGCAAGGGCACCGGGGCCGCGGCGGCAGCACCCTGCAGTATGTGCGGAGGCTCAGGGTGGATCGAGCTCGGCGGAGCCGGAATGGTCCATCCCAATGTTCTTCGCGAAGTGGGCTACGATCCTGACGTGTACTCCGGCTGGGCCTTCGGCTGGGGCGTAGAACGACTCGGTCTGCCGCGTTATCAAGTGGACGACATCCGCCGCTTCGTCGACAGCGACCCGGACTTTCTCGAACAGCTGAGTTGACGGTAGACAGCGAGTGCGCGTACCGATAAGCTGGCTGCGGGATTTCGCAGCCCTGCCCGAAGACGCTGGAGCCATCGCCGACCGCTTGGCGATGCTCGGCTTTCCCGTGGCGGCGATCGAGAAGCGCCCGACGATCACGGGGGTCGTTACCGGGCGAATCACAGCGCTCGAAAAACATCCCAACGCCGATCGTTTACAAGTGGCGCAGGTTGACGTCGCAGACGGAAGCCCACTCACCATTGCGACGGCGGCGACGAACGTTGCGAACGGACAAACGATTGCAGTCGCCACCGTCGGTGCGCAGCTGCCGGCTCTGAAGATCGAGCGGCGCACGATGCGTGGCGTCGTCTCGCACGGCATGATGATATCGGCCGACGAGCTGGCGTTGCCGGCAGATTGGTTCGAAGACGGCATCCTCCAACTCGACGGCACGACACCGCTTGGCGCCGACGTCGTCGAGCTCTTCGGGCTGGGTACGGAAGTACTGGACGTCGAGATTACTACCAATCGCCCCGATGCCATGTCGGTAATCGGACTGGCGCGCGAGTTGGCGGCGTCATACGGCGTTCCGTTGCGTCTCCCGTCCTTTGTCAACCCCGGCGATGCAACGGAGCCGGCGGGCGAAGCCCCGCACGTTATCTTGGAATCTGCGGATTGTCATCGCTTCGTGGCGCAACGTTTCGACGGCCTATCCGTCGAAGCGGCCCCGGCTTGGATGCGCGTTCGCCTGGCTCTGGCCGGTCAACGCCCGATCAACAATCTCGTGGACGTTTCGAACTACGTGATGCTGGAGACGGGCCAACCGCTGCATTTCTACGATGCTGACCGCATTGAGGGCGGGAAGTTGATCGTGCGCAGCGCGCGCGACGGTGAAGCGATCGTGACACTCGATGGCGTTGCGCGTAAGCTTTCGCCGCAAGCACTCGTCATCGCCGACGAGCGGCAGCCGCTATGCCTGGCCGGTCTGATGGGCGCGGAGGCCGGCGAAGTCGCTCCCGAGACGCGCGCAATCGTGCTCGAGGCGGCAAACTTCAACGGCGCTCGCATTCGGCGGATGAGCGCCTCGCTGGGAATGCGCAGCGAGGCTTCGGCTCGTCACGAAAAGTCGTTGGCCCCGGCCTTGACCGATATAGGCGCGGCACGCGCGGCGCAACTCTTGAGCGCGCTGGGCGCAACGGCGTACCGGCCGCATGAATTTGGCGGCGGCGTGCCGCCGGCGCTACCGATTGCGCTTCCGGTGCGCGAGGCGGAGCGCGTGTTGGGTCTCGCGATCCCGAAGGAGCGGATCGAACGCCATCTTCGCGCACTCGGATGCGACGTAACGTCCACCGAGGGCGGCGTGCTCTCCGTCACGCCGCCGGCGTGGCGTCGCGATCTCGGCATCGCGGTGGACTTGATCGAAGAGATCGCTCGCATCGAAGGCTACGAACGCATCGACGCCGTCGAACCGTCGGTGCCGGCGCACGCGATTTCCAGCGCCCGCTTTGCGCTGGAACGGCGTGTGGCGCACGCGCTGGCCGCATTGGGCTACCACGAAGTGATCACCTATTCGCTGCAGGGAGTGTCGCTCTTCGAACGCATCCGGCGAGCCTGCGCTGCTACGAGCGAGCCGGCCGTCGAAGTCCGCAACCCGCTCTCGGAGGAACAACGCTTTCTTCGCGACTCGCTCTTACCGGGATTGCTCGATTATCTCGAGTCATCTGGGCCGTCCGTGCGCGTCTTTGAGATCGGCGACGTTTTTGCAGCAGAGCAGAATAGCATCCTCGAGCAGACCTCGGTCGCGTTCGGTTTCGCGGCGGATCCCAGCCCGCAGCCGTGGCACGATTCATCTTTCCTGCGGCTCAAGGGCGACTGCGCGGCGTTGCTGCGCAAAATGACCGGTCGCCGGGCCGATTTCTCGAGGGGTACCGGTGTTGGCTTTCATCCCGGCAAGACCGCGATTGTATCGGTGGGCGATCGCGACGTCGGAAAAATCGGCTGCATCGATCCGCGCGTCAGCAAGGCGTTCGAGCTCGAGGGCAACGCGTATTTTTGCGTGCTCGACCTCGCGGCTCTGCCGGAGCACGAGACAGCACGCTATCGTCCGCCCTCGAAGTATCCGTCGACCTACCGCGACGTTGCACTGGTCGTCGGGGTCGACGTAAGTGCGCGTGAGGTCGAGCTCGCGGCGGCCGCAGCCCTTGGTGAAGTTTGCACGGCGGTCCGGGTATTCGACGAGTATCGCGGACCGCAAGCCGGCGAAGGCCGCAAGAGTCTGGCGGTGCGTATGACGCTGCAGCGGCACGACGCAACGATCACGGACGAGGAGGCCGATGCGGCCGTGAGCCGCGTCCTCGATGCCGTGCGCGACGCGTTCGGGGCGACGATTCGCGCGTGATTGGGGGCGTCGCCTGGCCGGACGTGGTCATCGTCATCGTGCTGGGCATCGCAACGTACAAGGGATACTCGCGCGGGTTCGTCTCCGAGCTCGGCGGCGCCATAGCCGTGACGGCCGCGCTGGTAACGCCGTGGTTTTACAACGGCGCGCTCGATTCACAGATCGAGGGCATTACCAAGCTCGGCCCGGGCTCGGCCCACGTGATCGGAATGTTCGGGACGGGCCTCTTGACCTACGTCGTTCTGCTCTTCGTCGCGCGCTTGCTCGGGACGATCGCCAAACTCCCGGTGCTGGGGATCGGCAACGCGCTGGGCGGAGCATTCGTCGGTTTCTTCAAGGGCGCGGTTCTGCTCTGGCTGGTGCTCTTTATCTCGCTGTTTTTTCCGCTATCGCCGGACATTCGCGACGGCTTGCACCAATCGCGGCTCGCGCCGTCCTTGGTGACTTACGACGCGCCCATCGACGACGCGATCCTCTCGACCATCCCGTGGTTTGCCCGCCCCTTCGTGCTGCCGTACTTTAGGCGACACCACTTGTAACTCGGCCCGACAGCGACTCGATCGCGGCGGCCGTCCCCGCGCCCGGGCGCGTTTCGACGCCAAGTTCCAATAAGGCGAGCTCGATGGCGCCGATGGCGCCGAGAAGATCGGTCTCGCGCACGTCGCCCATCGTGCCGAAGCGCAAGATCTTTCCGGCAAGCTCGTTCTGACCGCCCGAGAGCACGACGCCGTGCTCTTCGCGTAGGCGCTTCAGCAAGGCGGCAACGTCCGAGCCATCCGGCGGGTAAGCCGCAACGACGGTGGCCGAGTGGGCATCGCTTTGCGAGAGCAGCGTAAAGCCGAGCGCGACGAGGGCGGCCCGAACGGCCGCCGCAAAACGCGCGTGGCGCGCATGCGCCTGCGCCATACCCTCGGAATGATAGCGTTGCAGCGCGACGTCGAGCGCGAAGAGAATTGGTATCGGCGGCGTCCAAGGCGTCTGGCCGCTTGCGGCCGCCCCCCGCGCGCGCTGCAGATCGAAATAAAAGCGTGGTAGACGCGCGCTCGCGACCCGACTCCAAGCTCGGTCGCTGAGCGCAACCATCGCGACGCCGGGCGGCGCGGCGAAGGCTTTCTGTGACGCCGTGACGACCGCGTCGTAACCCCAGTCGTCCATGTGAAACGGCGACGCACCGAGCCCGCTCACGGAGTCGACCAGCGTGAAGGCGCCGTGCGCACGCAGAATGGGCACGAGCGCAGCCATATCGTTTGCCACGCCGGTCGAGGTCTCGTTGTGGGTCAACAGTATCCCGGCGATGCGGCGTTCGGGATCGGCGGCCAATCGCGCTTGGAGCGCTCGTGGATCGAGCGCCGCGCCCAACGGCGTCTCCAGGCTTTCGACGACGCATCCGAACCTCTCGGCAATCGCGGCAAACCGCCTGCCAAATACGCCAACGGCGCACGAAAGCACCCGCTCGCCCGGCGAGAAGAGATTCACAACGGCCGTTTCGAGCGCCCCGGTTCCGGAGCTGCCCAGCAGCACGATTTCACCCTGCGTGCCGAAAACCGGTCGCAACGCGGTCGTAATTCGTGCGAGGAGTTGAGCGAACTCCGGCCCACGATGATCGACCATGGGCCGCGCCAGCGCTTCGACGACGGGTTGTTCAATCGTAACGGGCCCGGGAAGGAATAGCAGCTGCCTCGGCATCGAATACTGATTCGATGGATGTCGCAAGCATCCGCCTCACCGAACTCTCGTCCTGTGCCGGCTGCGCTGCAAAACTCGGCGCCGCGGAACTGCAGCGCGTCATGAAGAGGGTTTCGCCGGCCACCGACGACCGGGTGCTCGTTGGTTACGGCAGTAGCGACGACGCCGGCGTCTATCTCGTTCGCGACGATCTCGCGATCGTTTCTACGGTCGACTTCTTCACGCCGATCGTCGACGATCCGTACGACTTCGGGCGCATTGCGGCGACCAACGCCATCTCGGATATCTACGCGATGGGCGGACGGCCGCTGACGGCGCTCAACATCGTGGCGTTTCCGGAAGATCTCGACCTCGAGATCTTAGCGCGAATACTCGACGGTGGCGCCGCCGTCGCGCGCGAAGCCGGCGTTGCGATCGTCGGCGGTCACACGATCAAGGACGCGGAGCCCAAATACGGCATGGCCGTCAACGGCGTCATCGATCCGAAACGCATCGTGACGAACGCGGGCGCACAAATCGGCGACGCACTGGTGCTCACGAAGCCGCTCGGTACCGGAATCCTTACGACCGCGCGCAAGCGCGGCACCATCGGCGATGCCGAGCTCGGACAAGCGATCGCTGCGATGACCACGCTCAACGACCGCGCATCCGAAGCGATGTTGCGGGCCGGCGCACACGCTGGGACCGACGTCACCGGCTTCGGGCTACTCGGTCACGCCGAAAACATCGCACGCGCTTCGGGCGCGCGTCTAAGCATCGATGCAGCCGCCGTTCCATTCATGTCGGGCGTGCTCGACTTCATCGCGCAAGGCATCGTGCCCGGCGGCACCCGGCATAACGCGGAAACACACGCCACTTTCACCGATTTCATGCCGTCGGTGCCGGAGGCCGTGCGCGTCGGCCTTTCCGATGCTCAAACCAGCGGTGGGCTATTGATTTGCGTCGCGCCCGATCGCGTCGAGCAGCTTTCCAGCGACCTACGCGCTAACGGCGCCCTCGCGGCCGTCATCGGAGAAGTCCGCGAAGGCGCCGGCATCGAGGTTCGCTACGGCTACTAGATTAGTAGACCGCGTTAGGACCGTCCACCACAGCGGTCGGATCGGCTAGGCCGTACACGCTGCCGAGCGTCGTTATCATTGCTCCGGTTTGATAGTTGATAACGAACACGTCATGGACTTGGTAGTCCGTCGCGAACGCCACCTTGTTATCCCTGCTTAGCGTCACGGTACTCGGTTCGAGGAAGCCCGAACCGATCGTTCTGGTCACACTCGAGTACGGGGGATCAATTACGTCGACCTGTGCGTTACCCGCGTCCGCAACGATGAGATCCTTGTTTTTATCAATGGAGATGCCATACGGATAGACGACGGGCGCCGAAAGCACTATTTCATGGCTGCAATCCCCGAAGCCGCCGGGATACTCGGCGAGCGCACCAATGCCGCCCGCCTCGAAGCTCACGAACACGTCGTTAGCTGCATCGACCGCAACGCCGGACACGGCGGTGGCTCCGGTCGGAGTACACCCGGCGACGGGGGCATTGCTTCCCTGAGAATACTGCCTGAGGTAACCCGTACCGTCCGCTTCGTAAACGTTGCCATGCGCGTCGACGCTCACGCTGATCGCCGACTGCATCCCCAAGCTGTACGTAAACGACGGTGATGTGGCGTTCGGGGCGTATTCGGTAATACTGGGAACGGAATCGTTGGCGACATACAGATTCCCGCGTTTATCCAGAAACATCCCGTTAGGATTCTGGATCCCACTAGTAATCGCACCGATCTCTCGATAGGTTTTGTTTTTGAGTATCTTCACCGCTTGGCCGTCAAGGTCGGCCACGTAAAGGTCCTTCAATCCCTGGTAATCGTTCGGACTCACGCGACCGTCGGGTAAGGTGCGCAGAAGCGGGACGGCGGCCGAACTTGGCACGATGGCGTTGTTGCTTTGCGATCCGCCGGCGCAACCGGAAAACAGCACCGAACCCACCATGGCAGCAAACAGCATGGGGGCAGTCAGACTTCGCATAAGAGGCTCCTAGTTCGCACGAAACGGCGAATTGCGCGAGATATATCGCGCAGCGTCGTACCAGCCTAGCACCAGACTGCCACCCGGTCAACCGGGCGGCGGCTTATTAACGCTTTAGCGGACGTTTGCGCTCTGGAGCGCGTTTCACGAGGCCGTTGCGGCGCCGCATTGGAACGACGTTGCTCACCCTTGTGTGATCGCCGAGCGGGACGGGGGAAATGAGCCGTTTTCCGAGCGCGTGATGGAGCACTTCCGAGAGCTCGTCGACCGGCACGAACGTCATGCTCTCGCGCACCTCTTTCGGGATGTCGTCGAGATCCATCTCGTTACGCCGCGGCAGCAAAATCTTGCTGATCCCAGCTCGCTTCGCTCCGAGCACTTTTTCTTTCAGTCCGCCGATCGGCAGCACTTGCCCCGTAAGCGTGATCTCCCCCGTCATCGCGAGGTTGGGATCGACCTTGATGCCGGTCAGCATCGAGGCGATCGACGTTGCCAGGGCGATGCCGGCCGATGGTCCGTCTTTGGGCGTCGCGCCGGCCGGAACGTGAATGTGGATGTCGTGCTTGGCAAAATACTCGTCCGGGAGCCCGAGCTCGCTCGAGCGCGAACGCAAAAACGAAACCGCGGCTTGCGCGCTCTCTTTCATCACGTCGCCGAGCTGGCCCGTCAAGACGAGTTTGCCGGTACCCGGCATCGCTTGCGTTTCGATGAAAAGAATGTCGCCTCCGACCGGCGTCCAGGCCATGCCGGTCGCGACGCCGATCGATGCCACGCGCTTGCGCACCTCGTTGAAGAAGCGCGGCTTGCCGAGATATTCGACCAGATTGTCGGGCTTGACGCGGGCTTTATAGCGCGCGTTCTCGGCAATCTTGCGCGCAATCTTACGAAAGACCGAGCCAATCTCGCGCTCCAAATTTCGAACACCCGCTTCGCGCGTGTAATCGTTGATGATGGCACGAATCGTCTGATCGCTGATTTGGGCCTGCGAATCGCGCAATCCGTTGTTCACGCGCTGTTTCTTTACCAAGTAACGCTTGGCGATTTGCAGCTTCTCCAGCTCGGTGTACCCGGATAGCGTGATGATCTCCATGCGATCGCGCAAGGGCGGTGAAATGGAGTCGAGAGTGTTGGCCGTGCAGATGAAGAGCACGGCCGAAAGATCGAACGGCAGATCCAGATAGTGGTCGCGGAAGTTGTTGTTCTGTTCCGGATCGAGCACTTCGAGCAGCGCCGATTGCGGATCGCCGCGAAAGTCGGCGCCGACCTTGTCGATCTCGTCGATCATCATAACCGGGTTACGCGTTCCCGCGTCCCGGATGGCGCGCACGATGGTACCCGGCATCGCTCCGATGTAGGTTCGGCGATGACCGCGGATCTCGGCTTCGTCGTGAACGCCCCCGACCGAGAGACGCACGAACTTGCGCCCCATCGCACGAGCGATCGACTGACCCAGCGACGTTTTGCCCACACCCGGTGGACCGACGAAGCAAAGAATCGGGCCCGTTAGCTTCTTTTTGAGCTTCCCTACGGCAAGATACTCGATGATGCGGTCTTTGATCTTGTCGAGATCGTAGTGGTCTTCATCGAGGATTTCCCGAGACGCCTTGATATCGATGTGATCGGCGGTTTCGACGTTCCAGGGCAACGTCACCAGCCAATCCAGATACGTGCGGATCACGCTGTATTCGGGGCTCGCTTGCGGAACTTTGGAAAGGCGATCGAGCTCGCGATCCGCGGCCTTCTTTACGTCGGGCGGCATTGCCGCAGCGTCGATCTTCGAACGGAGCTCGTTGGTTTCGGCCTGCTGCGGATCGACCTCGCCGAGCTCTTCCTGGATCGCGCGCAACTGCTGGCGCAGATAGAACTCGCGCTGATTTTTCTCCATCTCGCGCTGGATGTCGCTCTGAATTTTGTGGCCGAGCTCGACGACCTCGAGCTCCTTGGTCAGCAGCAGCGTCAGCCTGCGCATGCGTTTGGCCGTGTCGCGCTCCTCGAGCAGCGCCTGACGATCGGCGGTGTCCAAACGCATCGTCGATGCGACGAAGTACGTAAGCACGACCGGATCGGTGATGTTGGCGACCTCCATCTCCATCTCGCGGGGGGCCTGCGGCAGGTACGAAAGCAGCTTTTGGAAGAGTCCGGCCAGGTTGCGCTGCATTGCGACCAGCTCTTCGTTTTCCACGGTAGAATCGGGAAGCTCGGTGTAGGCCGCAACCATGTAGGGCGACACTTGCGTGAACTTCTCGATCTTGAAGACCTGCTGTCCGGCGACGATGCAACGCAGCGTCCCGTCGGGCACCTTGAGCATCTTTTGAATCACGCCGATCGTTCCGACGCGGTGCACGTCGTCCGGGCCCGGCTCTTCGATCTCGCGGTCCTTCAGGACCGTCAAACCGATCGGTTTGCCTTCACGCAGCGCTTCCTCGACCAACGCGATGCCGGGCTTCTTGACGACGGCGAGCGGGATGACGGTGTGCGGGAAAAGCACTGCCTCCTGAAGCGGCAGAATGCCGATCAGATTTGCAGGAACGATGTTTTGGCTTGGCTTTTGGGCCATGTGCTACGAGTGGGTCCTCTTCACGACGAGATGCAGTTCGGTTCGCGACGTGGGCAAATACGCGGTTGCCGCGATTGGTGCAACCACGACCAGCAAGCCGTCTTCGTAGGTCGCGCTGATGCGCTCGTACTCGATGGCGGCCGGTAATGGAATGCGCTTGAGGAATTCGCCCCCGGCGATTTCTTTTTGGACGAACGATCCGCGCCGCAAACGAGCCGTTTCGCAGCGCCGTCCGGCGATTATGAGATTGCGCTCGTCGAAGGCGATCCGCAGCGTGTCGGCGTCCGCGCCGGCGATCTCGACGACCACGACGACGCGCCGCTGACCTTCGTCAACGAAGACGTCGGCGTTGGGTTGAAACGTGCCCAGCCGAGCGCGGACGACGTACTCCATCGCCCCTACAACCCGCTACCTTAGCACTCGGATTCGCCGGCTGCCAGTTACATGCTTGGGTCGGGCAGGGCTCGGGCGGGCGGCCACAGGACGCAGGGCGCGAGGGTGACGCGGAGCGCGCCGAAGGCGTCCATTGGGATCCGTACCTGGAAAAACTGCGGATACTTCGTCGCGACGCCGTAGCGGCTCTGAGGCGGAAAAGCCGTTAGGTTTTTCGTGGAAACGTGGGTGGCGGCCAAGACGCCGTTGATCGCCCGCGCGCCTGCCGGCGACAGATATTCCGTGCTTCGCTCGCCCAGCCAGGTCGAGCCATCGTGCGTTGTGTAGAGAAAGCCTATGATTTCTCCGGGCATCATCGTTGCCGTAGACAGCACTTGGTCGATTCGCACGATCTGCATAGCGCGCGACAGCGGCGCTTGGAGAACCTGCGGTACGGCCCGCGACGAGTCGAGACATGGACCTTCCTCGAGCGGTGGTTGGGACCCGATAACGGCCGGCGCACTTTGGGGAGGCGGCGCCTGGGCCACGGTGGTAGCAAAAGCTGTGAGCAAGAACGTCGCAATAGCAAACATGCTACGAGTGTTCGCACTTTGGTGGCCGGCACCATTTGCACCAAGGCGTTCGACACAGACGCCGTGACGTTTCCGCGACCAAAGCTCCTTCGCCGGCTGGGCACGCGCGATGCCGCACTGATCGTGATGGGTGGCATCGTGGGCTCCGGCATCTTCATGAACCCGTCGGTCGTTGCGCGCCACGTTCCGAGCGCATTCCTCGTCATGCTGGTTTGGGTCGCCGGCGGCGCCATCGCGCTGCTCGGCGGCGGCATCTTCGCCGAGCTTGCCGCGCGGCGCCCGAGCGACGGCGGCCTGTATGCGTACATGCGAGACGCATTTCATCCGGCGCTGGCGTTTATGTACGGTTGGACGCTATTGCTGGTATCGCAGAGCGGCGGCATGGCGGCTGCCGCCGTAACGTTCGCGGCGTACTTTACGCCCCTCACCGGCCGTCAGGCATCAACCGCTTCAGTAGCGGCGCTTGCAATCGCCCTTTTCACGTTCGTCAACGCCTTGGGCGTGCGAACCGGAACGACGACGCAAAACCTCTTCATGGTGCTAAAGATCGTTGCGATCGGCGGCTTCGTCGCCGTGGGGTTATTCGCGGCGCATGGAGGAGCCGTCGTTGGCCAGCCGCCTCCGATCGGAGGCGGCACGCTCGCGGCAATGGGTCTCGCGCTGGTGCCGGTGCTATTCGCTTACAGCGGATGGCAGACGTCCAGCTTCATGTCGGCCGAGCTCAAAGCGCCGGAGCGGAGCCTGCCTCGGGGATTGATCTTGGGCGTGCTCGCGGTGGTCGTGCTCTATCTGGCGGTCAACGCGGTCTGCTTGCGCGTGCTCGGAGTAGCGGGGCTGGCCGCGACGAGCACGCCGGCATCCGCCATCGCGAAGATCGCCTTCGGCGGCGTCGGCCTGCGCATCATGGCGATCGTAATCGCACTCTCAACGCTGGGCTTTCTCAGCAACCAGATCCTCACGTCGCCACGGGTCTACTTTCAGATGGCAGCCGACGGCACGTTCTTCAAACAGCTCGCCTGGATCAATCCGCGGACGCACGTTCCGGTAGTAGCCATTGGGCTGCAAGGGCTGGTTGGAATCATCATCGCGCTATCGGGGCGCTACGATCAGATCCTCAACTACGTCACCTGCGTCGACTACGTCTTCTTCGGCCTTTCGGCCATCGCGTTGATCGTTTTCCGCAATCGCGATGCAATGAATCCCGCCGCTCCGCGGCCGATCTTCCGAATGCCGGGCCATCCCGTCACGACGGTCCTTTTCCTCGCGATCGCGTGGAGCATCGTCGGCGACGTCCTTATCAAGTCGCCCATCGACACATCGATTGGGCTAGGCATTCTGATCTCGGGTTTGCCGGTGTACGCGCTGTTTGCGCGACGCTCGCGCTCACTGCGTCCCCCCGGTTTGCAGGCGGCTAGCGAGCCGCGGCAGTAGCTCCGCGGCGGTGCCGCGCACGACGCAGTCCACGCGCTCGCTGATCGCCGTCACCTCGGGATTGATCTCCGCCACGAAAGCGCTCCGGTTGTAGTTCGTGGCGAGTGCTGCCGCGGGATAAACGACGGCGCTCGTGCCGACGACCAGAATGACGTCCGCTCTCGCGGCCGCCTTTTCGGCCTCGCGCCACGCGTTAAGCGGAAGCGACTCGCCGAACCAGACGATGTCGGGACGGAACCTGCCGCCGCAGGCGTGCTGGATGTCGCTCAGCGGCAAGCCGCTCTCGCCGAGAGGGCGACGCGCGTCGCAGTCCGAGCAGCGCGCCTCGCGCAAGCTTCCGTGAAGCTCCAGCACGTTTTGCGAGCCGGCCCGCAGGTGCAGCGAGTCGACGTTTTGCGTGGCCAGAGTGAAATCGCGGACCGAACGCTCGAGCTGCGCGAGCGCAACGTGGCCGGCGTTCGGCGCGGCGGACTGATGCGCGGCTTTCCGTTCGTTATACCAGGTCCAGACGAGCGCCGGGTCGCGCGCGAAGCCTTCCGCCGAAGCCAGCTCTTCGACACGATGATTGCGCCAGAGGCCCCCGATGCCGCGAAAGGTCGGCAACCCGCTCTCTGCCGATATGCCCGAGCCCGTCAACACCAACACGGCAGATGCGCCTCGCATTGCCGCTACGAGCGGCTCCATCTAACTCCTGACCGAGATTCGGTGGTGCAGTTTTCCGAACGCGATATAGTGGCGCAGCGGAATTTCTGCCGTTGCCGCATGGCGCAGACCCACGAGCGCAGCCACGATCATGCAAACGCCAAACGCGATCGACGCCCAGAAGGATGCGTGCAGGCCCCCCGCGAGCGCGTTCGATGCGGTTGCGCCGTTGCGCGCGAGCGCGTTGCTTTGGAGCTCTTGCACCGCCGCCCCGAGCGCCACGCCGAAGCCGATGCCGAGTTGCAGTGCGAAACTCAAGGCGGCCGACGCGCTCCCCTCGTCGACGTCGTCCACGTGTGCGAGCCCCGCAATCATGCCGCTCTGATACGCGAGCATGCCGCCGAATCCGCCGATGCACGTCGCCGGGAAAAGGATCGCCCAGTATGACGACTGCGGCTGCATGAGCAGCAAGATCGCTTCGCCGGCGATCATGACGATGCCGGTGAGGATGCACATGCGGCGCACGCCCACCGCGCGAGCGATCGGCATCGTTAGGGGCGCGGCGACGAAGGAGATGATGAGCGCCGACGGCAGAAATGCCAGCCCTGCCTCGAGCGGATCGTAACCCGAAACGCGCTGCACGTAAACCGACGAGAACACCATGATGCCCGCGTACGACATCGGCTGCAGCATGACGATCCACGCGCCGGAAAGCAGGTCGGGATACCGGAAGAGGCGCGGCGGCAGAATTGGTTCTGTGGCACGCCGCTCGCTCGCGACGAGGGCGACGAAGAGCAGCAGCGTAGCGCAAATTCCCACGATCGTCTCCCATGAAGCGATGCCGCGCACCGGAATCGACTCGATCGTGTAAACGAACGTGACCAAAGCGGCGGTCAGCAAGCCCGCGCCGAGCACGTCGAGCTTGGGGCGCAGCGCATCGCCCCGATCGCGCGGCAAGTACGACGAGGCCATTGCCAGAATCGCTATGGCAATCGGGACGTTCACGTAGAGCACCGAGCGCCATCCCAGATACTGCACCAAAATGCCGCCGAAGAGCATGCCGGCGGCAACGCCGAGGCTCCCGATCGTACCCCAAAGCGCAATGGCGCGCGATCGCGGAGGCCCAGGCGCGAACATCGAGAGCACGATCGCTAGCGCTGCCGGGTTAACGAGCGCGGCACCCAACCCTTGCAGCGCGCGCATCGTGATGAGCATCGCGCCGCTTTGAGCCATGCCGCCCAGGAAGGAGGCGACGGTGAAGATTACCAGGCCGGCGACGAAAAAGCGATATCGCCCGTAGATATCGGCGCAACGGCCCGTGAGCATCAAAAAGCCAGCCAGAAAGATCGCGTACGTGCTGACGATCCACTGACCTTGGGAAGCGCGCATATGCAAATCGCGCTCCATCGACGGCAGCGCGATGCTCACGATCGAGAAATCGACGAGCAACATGAAAAACGTCGCGCTCAGTAACGCGAACGCGACCCAAACGCGCCGTTCTACGGTGAGGATTTCACTTTGGCGAGAAAGTTGTAGAAGCTGCCCCGGATCGTCGCGGTTCCAGAAATCTCGCCGTCGCCCGCCAGCGTGCCTCGCACGGTGAAGCCGCCGGGCGCCTGCAGGTTGAGCGTGATGTGGCCTTCACTTACCCCGCCGCTAACCGCGACGACGCGCCCGTACAAGGGATCGGGACGAACCGACTCCGCGGTGTACGTTCCGCTGACGATGCCGTGGTCGAACTTCAGTTTCATCGTCCCGCTATAGGGAACGCGTGCCGCACCGAACGTGGGCTGATACGCGGCAACGTAGCTCGCCGCCCAGACCCGGCCGTGCGTCACGATAGCCGCCGCCGGGAGCGCCTGCACCGACATTAGCAATGCGAACAGCGCGATGCGACAGCGTTTCACTGAGCCTGACCCTTTGCGACCTCCATGAGGCTTTCCCATTGATCGCGGCCGATTCGCAACGTGTCCTCGTCGAGCTGCGCGAGCGGCTTCTGCGTGAGGTGTTCGCGCTCGCACAGATCGCGCTCTTTCGTGTTAACGAAGAGCAGGCCCGTGACGAATTCGCCACGGTCGCGCGTTTCGTGGATCGTTCGCAGCGCGGCGATCCCGTCGGTGGGATCGTAGTCCACGCCGAGCTTGCGCAGCAGCACGTGCGAGCCGTCTTCGAGTTCCACGTCGCGGACCGTACCCGGCTCGTAATCCACGGTGATCTCGCGGCCGCCCGCGATATAGTCGGCGGTATGCAGAACGATGTCGTGATCCTTCACATAGGCATAGCTCTTCGTCGACCCCTCGTGATCGTTAAACGTAACGCACGGGCTAATGACGTCGAGTATCGCCGTGCCCCGGTGCGAGAAAGCCGCCTGCAACAACGGCACGAGCTGCTTGCCGTCGCCGGAAAACGAACGGGCGACGAACGTTGCGCCCAGCTCGATCGCCAGCCCGCAAATATCGATGGTCGCATACTCGTTGGCCTTGCCGCCCTTCTGCGTCGACCCGACGTCCGCGGTCGCCGAAAACTGGCCTTTGGTCAAGCCGTAGCAGCCGTTGTTCTCGACGATGTACGTGCAGTCGAGATTGCGCCGGATCATGTGGCAGTACTGGCCCAGACCGATGCTCGCCGTGTCCCCGTCGCCGCTGATACCGAGAACGATCAGCTCGCGGTTGGCGAGCTTCGCCCCCGTGGCGGCCGAAGGCATGCGCCCGTGGAGACTGTTGAAACCGTGAGCTTGCTCGACGAAATAGGCCGGCGTCTTGGAGGAGCAGCCGATGCCGCTCATCTTCGCCAGCCTGTGCGGCTCGACGCCGTACTCGAAAAGCGCCTTGATCAAGTGATTCGTAATCGAGTTATGCCCGCAGCCCGCGCACAGCGTGGTCGGAAGCCCCTTATAGACTTCGCGTGCGAGCCCGACGATATTGAGGTTCGTTGTCATAATGTCACTCCGCTACGACCGCCGGCTCGCGCTGCTCCTTGAGGAGTGGGTCGATGATCGCGTGAGCGTCGATCGGCACCCCATTGTAGTGGCGAATCGACTCCAGGCGGTCGATTAGATGTGTCGGAAGCTCCGTGCGCAAGATTCCATAGAGCTGTCCGTCGCGATTCTGCTCGACGACGTACACGCGGTCGTGACGTTTCACGAACGTCGCGACCTCCGGTGAGAGCGGCAGCGCGCGCACGCGCATGTAGTTGAGCTCGATTCCCGCCTCCAGCAGGAAATCGCGCGCCTCAACGACGGCGTGGTGCGTCGTCCCATACGCGAGGATTGCGAGCTTGCGTCCTTTTTTCTCGTCGACAACCGGTGGCGGCACGGCGGTGCGCGCGGTCTCGTGCTTGCGGGTCAGTCGATCGAGGTTGCGCTGCCACACTTCGGGCATCTCCGAGTAACGCGCCTCTTCGTCGTGACCGGTGCCGCGGGTAAAGAAACCGGCGTTGGGATGTTTGGTTCCGGGCAGCGTGCGATAAGCGATCCCGTCCTTATCGACGTCACGGTACCGTCCCCAGGACTTCATCGAAGCGAGGTCGTCCGCCCCCAGCACCTTGCCGCGGTCGAACGGTTTCTCGGGGTAGCGCAGCGGCGGCGTCAACCATGCATTCATGCCCAAATCCAAATCGCTCAGCACGAAGACCGGCGTCTGAAACCGTTCCGCTAAATCGAACGACGCCATCGCGAACTCGTACGCTTCGCTAACCGTCGCCGGCAAAAGAACGATGTGCTTGGTGTCGCCGTGCGAGAGCGTGTAGGCAAACGAGACGTCAGCTTGCATGGTTCGCGTCGGCAATCCGGTCGACGGTCCGGCTCGCTGGACGTCGAAAATCACGCCGGGGACTTCCGCAAAGTAGCCGTACCCCGCATACTCCGCCATCAGCGAAATGCCCGGTCCGGAGGTCGAGGTCATCGCACGCGCGCCGGCCCACCCCGCCCCGAACACGATGCCCGCGGCAGCCAGCTCGTCTTCGGCTTGAATGACGGCGACGTTGCGTTCACCTGTCTTCTCGTCCACGCGGTAGCGGTCGCAATACTGAATGAAGTATTCGCAAAGCGACGACGAGGGCGTGATCGGATACCAGGCCGCAACCGTGCAGCCGCCCATGACGCACCCCAGCGCCGCGGCGCGATTGCCTTCCATGAACATCAAACCTTCGGTCTTCCCGATCATCGGCACCAAGTGGAAGGGATCGTGCTTCTCGAGCTGCTGCGCGTACTCGAGGCCAACGCGAACCGCGGCGAGATTCAGCTCCACGGCCGCTGGTTTGCTGCGGAACTGCGCACGCAAGCCCTCCTCGATGGTCGCTACCGGAACCTCGAGGAGCTGCGCGACGGCGCCGACGTAAATCATGTTCATCAGGTACTTGCGAAGGTCGCCTTTATCCGAGAAATGCTGTTTGGCGAGAGCATTGAACGGTACGGGGTAATAGCTGAGGTCTTCCCGCAGCGTGTCGCCCTTGCACGGAAAACTCTCTTCGTGGATGACCGCACCGCCGGGCTTGACGCCGGCGACGTCCTGTTGCCACGTCGCCGCATTCAGCGCGACGAGCACGTCGAAGTCGCGCGCGCGGCACTGATAGCCCAGCGCCGAGACGCGCACGTCGAACCAGGTGGGCAGACCCTCGATGTTCGATGGAAACACGTTCTTCGGGGCGACTGGAATGCCAAGGCGCGCGATGGCGTTGGTCAGGACGAGATTCGAGGATTGGCTTCCCGAGCCGTTGACCGTGGCCACGCGGATCGTAAAATCGTTGACGGCTCGCGCGGGCATAGATACTGGATTACTCGCCGCGGGCCGGAGGCCTGCGACCCGATCCGCAAGAACGACGCCGCGAATGCTGTCACTGGCTCACGTCATCCTGCAGGTTGGCTTTTGCGGCGCGATCGCTCGAGCGTCATCCAACACGACCGTGGCGTTACGCGTGCGAGTAACCGATCGCCTCGGCCGGTCGCAGCTCGATCGCGTTTACCGGTTCGAACGCGGCGACGACTCCAAAGCGGTCCTCGAGTTCGACAGCGCTTTCGGGATCTACCGGCTCGACCTGGATGCTCCCAAGTACCGGTGCTCGGCGACCGACTATCTGTTCTTCATCGCGGGTCACGACCGCAGCATCAGTGAAAAGCTGAGCGACGCGCCGGCCCCCGCCCCGCAGATCCCGGTGCTCCTTTCGGGTGAAGCCCCGCAGTCATTCCTCTACGTGCAACCTACCTTCGTACTCTTTGACAAAAGTCAGGCCGCGTGCAACAAACCGGTTCCGGAAGCGTTGCCGACGCAGATCGTCGTAGAAAACGATCAGGACGGTTACTACACCTGGTTGTATGCCGATCCGTCAGCAGCCCCGGGCTCGCAACAGCTGGCTCTGCGGCTGCGAACGCCGACCCATCAACACCACTACGTGCGCGTTCCGATTCCGTTTCCCGTACGTTTGAGCGGCTGGCCCGAAAGTATCCAGTTCAACGTCACCGAGGAGATGGTCGACTCACTCGCCGGCGATCCCGTCGATACGCTGCTCTGCCCGAAGCTCTGGAGAACCTCAGCGGGGTAAACGATCAAGGGTCCGGCAACAAAAGAAAAGGGGCGCGTCTTCACGACGCGCCCCTTTTCTTCGTTAGCCTGTCCTGAGCGGAGTCGAAGGACGGACTACATCATGTCGTAGCCGCCCATGCCGCCGCCACCGCCGGGCATTGACGGTTCCTTCTTGGGTTCCGGCTTGTCGGCGATCAGGGTTTCGGTCGTGAGGATCATCGAGCCGATCGACGCGGCATTCTGCAGCGCCGCGCGGGTCACTTTGAGTGGCTCAACGATGCCGGCTTTGAACATGTCGACGACCTCACCGCTCATCGCGTCGAAGCCGAACGGAGCGCTCTTCATGCGAACCGCGTTCACCTGAACGGATCCCTCGTATCCGGCATTGTCGGCGATTTGACGAGCCGGCTCCTCGAGCGCCTTGCGCACGATGCTGATGCCGATCTTTTCGTCGGCCCAGGTCGACGCGTGGCCGTTGGTCTTGGGAGGCTCGTACTTGTCGATCGCCTTGATCGCGTGGATGAGCGAAGCTCCGCCGCCGGGGATCATGCCTTCCTGAACGGCCGCGCGCGTCGCGGAAAGCGCGTCTTCGATGCGGTGCTTTTTCTCTTTGAGCTCCGTCTCGGTGGCCGCGCCGACTTGAATGACCGCGACGCCGCCCGAGAGCTTGGCAAGGCGTTCTTGCAGCTTCTCGCGATCGAAGTCTGAGTCAGTCTCCTCGATTTGCTTTTTGATCATCTCGATGCGGCCTTTGATGGCATCCGCCTTGCCGTTGCCGTCGACGATCGTCGTCTCTTCCTTGGTGACCGTCACGCGCTTGGCCTGGCCAAGCTGATCGGGTGTCACCTTGTCGAGTTTCAGACCGAGCTCTTCGGAGATCACCGTGGCGCCCGTGAGCGTGGCGATGTCTTTGAGCATCTCCTTGCGGCGGTCGCCGAAGCCCGGCGCCTTGACCGCGACCGAAGTGAACGTGCCGCGCAGCTTGTTGACGACGAGCGTCGCAAGCGCCTCACCTTCGACGTCTTCGGAGATGATGAGCAGCGGCTTTTGCACCTGGACGACCTTCTCGAGCAGCGGCAGGATGTCGGCGATCGCCGAAATCTTCCGCTCCGTCACGAGAATGTACGGATTCTCGAGCACGGCTTCCATGCGCTCGGAGTCGGTTACCATGTACGGCGAGATGTAGCCCTTGTCGAACTGCATGCCGTCCTTGGTCTCGACCTCGGTCTTGAGCGTTCTCGACTCCTCGACCGTGATCACGCCGTCTTTTCCGACCTTCTCCATCGCCTCGGCGATGTACTCACCGATCTCCGGATCGTTGGCCGAGATCGATGCTACTTGCGCGATCTTCTCTTTGGTGTCGACGTCCTTCTTGAACGACTCCATCTCTTTGACCGTGATCTCGACGGCCTTGTCGATGCCGTGCTTGATCAGCAGCGGATTGCTGCCGGCGGTCACGTTGCGCAGGCCTTCGCGGATGATCGCCTGTGCGAGAACCGTCGCCGTGGTCGTGCCGTCGCCGGCGATGTCGTTGGTTTTGGAAGCGACTTCCTTAACGAGCTGGGCTCCCATGTTCTCGAATACGTCGGGGAGCTCGATTTCCTTGGCAATGGTCACGCCGTCGTTGGTGATCGTCGGCGAACCGAATTTCTTGTCGAGCACGACGTTGCGACCCTTGGGGCCGAGCGTCACCTTGACGGCGTCGGCTAGGATGTTCGCACCGCGCTCGAGCGCACGCCGTGCGCTTTCATCGAATACGAGTTGCTTTGCAGACATTATAAAACGTTGAACTCCTTAGACGCCGGCCGGCACTTTGGTGACGAAGGCGAGAATGTCTTTTTCAGGGATGATGAGATACTCGGTACCGTCGATCTTGACTTCGCTACCGGAGTACTTGCGATAGAGCACACGATCGCCGACCTTGACGTGCATCTCGACCTTCGTGCCCTTATCGGTCACGCGGCCGTCGCCGACCGCTCGGATCACGCCCTCTTGCGGCTTTTCTTTGGCAGTGTCAGGCAGAAAGACGCCGCCGGTCGTTTTGTCGTCCTGCTCTACGTGCTCGATAACGACGTTATCGAACAGTGGCTTCAGATTCACGGAGACCTCCACAGCTTGGTAATTTAAACTTAAACAGGGGTTTAGCACTCTCGGCGCGAGAGCGCTAGCCGTGCCATATTAGCAGACTCCAAGGAGGAGTGCAACCCCGCTTTAGCTTGAAACCCGTCAGGGTGATCGGCGGCCTGGAGGTCTCACTAAGCGCCCTGCGCCACAATGCCGGCTTGCTGCGCGACCTCGTCGGCATGAAGCGCGCCGCCTTCGTCGTGAAGGGGAACGCGTACGGCCACGGGTTGCTGCCGGTGGCGCGTGCGGCGGAGCCCTTTTCCGCTCGCCTCTGCGTCTACACGATCGAAGAGGCCCTGGCCCTCCGAGCCGGGGGCGTGACGGCGCCCGTGCTGGTGCTCGGGCCGGTCCCGCCGGCGGCTATCGAGGACGCGCTGGCTGATAAGGTCGAGCTCTCGCTCTGGAGCGCCAAAGAGTTCGCCCGCTTGCTCTGCACGGCGGCACGAAAGCGGCAGACGCGCGCGGCGATTCACGTGAAGGTGAATACCGATCTGAACCGGCTCGGCTTCGAGCCGCACGAGATGACCGATGCGATCGAGGAATTCTTGCGTTGGCCGGAGATCGAGATCGCGGGAATTTTTTCGCATTTGGCGTCTGCCGAAGAGCTCGATTCACCCTACACGATGCAGCAGCTGGGCGCATTCGAACGGGCCCTGGCGCAAGTTACGCCGCTGCTCGAGCGGCGCTCGGTAACACCGACTCGGCACATCGCCGCGTCCGCAGCCGCGATGCTGTGGCCTCAGACCCGGCTCGACATGGCCCGATTCGGCATCGCGCTGTACGGGCTGATCCCGTCGCCGCAGACGCGCGAAGCGATGGGCGATTCGGTGCCGAAACTACAGCCGGCCCTTTCGTACCGCTCGCAAGTCGTCGTCGTAAGAACGGTTCCGGCGGGCGCGTCGGTCGGCTACGGCGGTAGTTTTCACGCACCGCACGACATGCGCATCGGCGTGGTCCCGGCCGGCTACGCCGACGGCGTGCCGCGTGCGCTCTCCAACCGCGGTTCGTTTGCCGTTGACGGCGCACTCTGTCCGATCGTCGGCCGGGTCGCGATGAACATGACGGAGATCGATTTGACGCTCGCGCCGCGCGGGCGGGTCGGCTCGAGCGTGACGCTCATCGGCCGCGACGGCGACGCCGTCGTCAGCGCCGACGATTGGGCAACCTGGGCCGACACGATCAATTACGAAATCGTCACGCGGCTACCGGTCGAGTTGCCGCGCGAGTACGTCGACTCATAGCGTCCTTCGTTCTTCGTCCTTCGACTTCGCTCGCGGAGTTTATCCTGAGCGTAGTCGAAGGGCTCGCTGCGCTCAGGATGACAAGGTGGGGAGTGCCCTCGCTGCGCTCAGGATGACAATCTGGGACTAGGCGACGGCTGCGATGGCTTCCTTGAGGTCGATCGTGCCGTTGTAGAGCGCGCTGCCGACCACGCACGAGTCCACCGTCACCGGCACCGAGTGCTTGAGCATCTTCAAGTCTTCGATGTTGCGCGCGCCCCCGCTCGCCGTTACTTTGACTTCCGCGGCATTCGCGATCGCGTTGAGGGCGTCGATGTCGTAGCCTTCACCCATGCCGTCGCGGCGGATCTCCGTGAAGATGATCCGGGGAACGCCCCACTGAACGACGCGCCGAACGAGCGCATCACGGTCGACCGGCGTCCGCTCCTGCCACCCGCGAATCGCGACCTGCGAACCGCGCGCGTCGATTGCCGCGATCACTTGGCCGGGGAAGCGGCTGATAATGTGGCGCGCCAGTCGCTCGTCTTCGACCATCAAAGTGCCGAGAATGATCTGCGCGGCGCCGGCGGCGAACGCATTCTCGGCGTGCTTGACCGCCCGAATGCCGCCGCCGGTTTGCACCGGCACGTTCACCGCCCGACAGATGCGCTCGACTGCAGAGAGGTTTTCTCCCGATCCGAACGCACCGTCGAGATCGATGACGTGCAGACGCTGCGCGCCGCCGTCGACGAACTCTTTTGCGCTCTCGACCGGATCGTCGTCGTAGGCGACCTCCGTCGTCGGATCGCCTTGCTTCATGCGAACGCATTTTCCGCCGCGCAAGTCGATCGCCGGCACGACGAGCATCGTGGTTGCTAGCGTCCCGTCACTTATGCTCGAACGCCGTTTGAAGCGCGCTGTTCGAGCGGCACGTATGGCCCGGCCGCGGGGCCGTCGTACGTCGCTTGGGGACGGATCAGCCGGTTGTCGGCAAGCTGCTCGAGCACGTGACCGGTCCATCCCGCGATGCGGCCGCACGCGAACAGGCACGTAAACTCGTCTCCGGGCACGCCCAAATCGGCCAAAACCGGCGCCGTATAGAAGTCCACGTTTGCGTAGATCGTATTGCCGGGCTTGCGCTCTTGCAGCACCTTGCGGCTTGCATCTTCCAGCGCGTGCGCGGTTTCGTACCACGGGCTGCCGCCGACGTGTTGCGAAAGCTCCTGGGCCATCGCCTCGAGATGCCGTGCGCGCGGATCGCGCACCTTGTATTCGCGGTGCCCCATGCCCATGATGCGCTGTCCGCGATCCAAGGTGTCGCGGACGTACCGCTCGGCGTTCTCGGGCGTCTTCACTTCGGCCACCGTCTGATACGCGGCGCTAGCGGCACCGCCGTGTAGATCACCCTGAAGCGTCGCGAGCGCCGCCGTTATCGACGCATAGATGTCGGCGCGGGTCGAGGCGACCACTCGCGCCGCAAAGGTTGATGCGTTGAACGAGTGATCCGCAAGCAGCACGAAATAGGTGTCGAGCGCGTCCTCTTCTATCGCATGCGGCACTTTGCCGGTGCGCATGTAGAGAAAATTTCCGGCCTGCGAAAGATCGCTGCGCGGCGCAATCGGATCGAGGTCCCGGCGAATCCGGTCCCAACCCGCGACGATCGTCGGCATCTTGGCGATCAGATCGATCGCCGTGTGAACGTCCGAAAGGTGCTCGCCGTGTGCGTTGACCGGCGAAAAAAGCCCGAGACCGCTCACAATCGTGCGCAGGACGTCCATCGGCCACGCGGTCTTCGGAACGCTCTGCATCGCATTGATCAGCGGCTCCGGAAGCGAGCGCCGCGCACCAAGCTCGCGCTTGAGGACTTCGAGTTCGTGGCGATTGGGAAGATGGCCGTAGAGCAACAGATGGATGATTTCTTCAAATGTCGCGTTCGGCGCGAGATCGTCAATGTCGTAACCGCGATAGGTCAGGCGTCCGATGGTTCCTTCGACATTACTGAGCTGGGTGGACCCGACGACGACGCCTTCGAGACCACGATCGACAACGGTTGGCAACGATTTCCTCCATTAACGGGTGAGGTACAGAACCGGTTCATTCGACAACCGGAAAGCGTCCGACTTCCGGCGGCGCCACCTTTGATTGCCTGGCCCTGCTACTTTTACCCCATTCGGCACGCAGGCATCCGCATTGGTTGGCAAAAGATGCAAGGATGGATGCGCTTGACTTGACCCTTCGGCCACCGCGGAGTCCTCGCGAACCCTTATCGAACCTCGACCTTCTCATGATCGCTCGAACGGTCGATAAGGTTCGCGCCACGCTTCCGGGTGGAAACATCGGCGCGTATCAAATAACCGGCTTTAGCTCGCGGTTGCTCGAAAAGCTTGGCATCGCGGAGTCCGTCTTACGCGACGTCATCGCGCGCGCGGACTCGGATGCCGAGGTTGCCGCGTGGATCGCCGAGCACAGCGATCCGGAAATCTACGGCCAGATCAATGCCACCTTTGAACGACTTACGGTCGGCGAACGCCTGGGTGACGCGGAGTTCGTCAAGCGTTATCCGATTGCACAAAGGCTATCGCCGGAAGCCTCGCGGCTCGACCTGCTCGTCGCCGACGACGAAGAAACGTTCGGAAAGCGCTAGCGCGCCGTCACGCAACCGCGTCGCGCAATTCGGCGCGCGCCAAGGCGTACCCAATCAGACGATCGATCAAAGCCTCGAATCCGATGCCGATGGCCGCGCAGGCGTCCGGAACGAGGCTCACCGGCGTCAAACCGGGCAGCGAGTTCACCTCCAGCAAGTAGGGCCGGTTGTCACGCGTCACGATGAAATCGCTGCGAGAGTAATCGCGCAGACCGAGCAGCCGATGTGCCGACAAGCCGAGCATTTGCAGGCGAGCGGCGAGGCCTTCGTCGATTTGCGCCGGCGCAACGTGCGTGCTGCCGCCGGGCTCGTACTTCGCCTGATAACTATAGAAACCGTCGCGGTTCGCGAGTATCTCGACGACCGGCAGCGCTTCTTCGCCCAGCACGGCGCACGTAAACTCGCGGCCCTGCACGTATTCTTCGGCGAGGATTTGCGCGTACGATTTCGACGCTTCGAGCATCGCGCTCGTCCACTCCTCGTGCGTACGCACGATCGTAACGCCGGCCGACGATCCTTCGAAGCGAGGCTTGATTACGAGCGGAAGGTTCAGCGAGCCCGGCAGCAGCGGCAGCGTTCCGCCCGTGAGATCGAAGAGATCCCAAACGGGCGTCGGCAGGCCTTCCGCCGCCAAGAGTTTCTTGGTGAGATGCTTGTCCATGCACAGAGCGGAGGCTTCCAATCCGCTGCCCGTGTAGGGTATCGAAAGATACTCGAGCAGCGCTTGAACGTGACCGTCCTCTCCGCCCGGCCCGTGCAGCGCGATGAAAACGGCCTGGGGCTTCAGCTGACGCAGCGCGTCGACAAACCGGTCGTCATACTCCAAGGCTTGTGCGTCGTAGCCGAGCGAGTGCAGCGCGCGCATCACCTCCGAGCCGGAGCGAAGGGAGATTTCTCGCTCGGCGCTGGCGCCGCCCATCACGACGGCGACCGTGACGTTACGTTGCATCAATAAATACTCCGACTAAATGCACTTCGAGCTGCAATTCGATGCCCCAACGATCGTTCACCGCGCGCCGGACCCGGGCGAGCAACGTGGCGACGTCCTTGGCCGTTGCTCCGCCGACGTTGTTGATAAAGTTGGCGTGCAGCGGCGAGACTTCCGCGCCACCCTCTCGCCACCCCTTAGCGCCGACCGCCTCGATCAAGCGCGCCGCCTTCTCACCGGACGGATTGCGAAAACAGGAGCCTGCGTTGGGCAGGGCAATCGGCTGGGTCTTTTTCCGCCGAACGAGCCGAGTCTGCATCTCCCCGCGTACGTCGCGCACGTTTTCGCGAACGAACCCCAAGGTCACGCGCGACACGACGACGTCACGACGGAGCGTCGAACGGCGGTAGAGGTATCGGACGCTGACCGCGTGAGGTTCCGGCCGGCTCGGCGATTGCACCCAGACGGTTCGAACGAACTCGCCGATCTCCCGATCGGTGCCGGCGTTCATTCGCAACGATCCCCCGACCGTTCCCGGAATGCCGGCCAACGAATCGATACCTCCCGCGCCGGCCGACGCCGCCTTGGCCGTAACCAAAGCCATGTCGGCCGATCCCCCCGCATCGACGATCACCTCGTCTCCCTCGACGCGCACGTCCACGCCCGCGAACGCGCCCGCGAGACGCACGACGATGCCGCGAACGCCGCCATCGCCGATCAGCACGTTGCTTCCGCCGCCCAACGTCCACCAAAACATCCGGCGCTGCAGGCAGAATCGCATCAGCTGCGCGAGCTCGGCCTCATCTTGTACCGTGACGAACGCGTCGGCCGGGCCGCCAATTTTCCACGACGTATACGGCGCCAGCGGCTCGTCGAAACGTACCCGTTCGCCGAAGATGCCGCACAGAGTCTCACGATCGCTTGCGCTCAGCAACGTGCGCGTTGCCGCGGCGGTCGTCAGGCTCATGCGCCCGCCGCGGCGGCGCCACGCATCGCCACCCTGCGCAGGCGGTTCGCGAGACTCGCGGCGACGTCGGTAATGTCACCGGCGCCGAGCATCAAAACGATCGCGCCCGGTGCGACCTCGTCGAGGATGCGGTCTCCCAATTCATCGACGCGCGCTACGTAACTCACGCGCCCTCCCAGCGCCGCCAGCACCTCGCCGATCGACCGTTCGCTCACACCCGGGATGGCCGGTTCCGAGGCGGCGTATACGGGCGCGAGATACACGCGGTCGGCGCCGCGCAGGGCGTCGGCAAACTCCCGGGCCAAAAACGCCGTGCGCGTGTAGCGATGCGGCTGAAACGCCACCACTAACTCGCCGCGATGATACAGGCGGGCAGCGGCGATCGTCGCTCGGACGGCCGTGGGGTGATGGGCGTAGTCGTCAACGAGCGCCATCCGCTCGTCGCACGCCAAGATCTCGAATCGGCGCCGCACGCCCCGAAACGCGCGCAGCCCGCGCACGATTCGAGCAAAGGGAAGACCCAACTGATTACCAACGGTCACCGCGGCAAGCGCATTCTCAACGTTCATCGCACCAGGCACGCGCAGCTCGGCGCGCCCCAAGCGAACGTCGTCGAGAAGCACGTCGAAGCGCGAGCCGAAGTCTTCGAATCTGAGGTTTGCCGCGCGTACGCTCGCCGTCGGATCCAAGCCGTAGGTAACGACTCGCGCACGAAGGTCGTGCGAGGTAAGCGAACTCGCGAGCGGATTGTCGCAGCCGATGACGGCCAGCCCGTCGTCGGGCAGTTTGCCGAGAAACTCGCCGAAGGCCCGCACCAATCCGGGGAGCTCGTCGTCGCTCGTGAGATGATCGTTTTCGATGTTGGTGACGATCGCAACGGCCGGCTCGAGTAATGCAAAAGAGCCGTCCGACTCGTCGGCCTCCGTGACGAACCACGGCGAGTTGCCGTCGTAGGCGTTGCTGTCGAGCGAGCCATCGATGCCGCCGAGAACGAGTCCAGCGTCAATGCCGCCGGAACGAAGCACGGCGTGGATCATCGCCGTCGTCGTCGTCTTGCCGTGCGTTCCGCAAACCGCGATGCCGCGGCGGTCCGCAAGCAGACGCGCCAGCATCTCGCCCCGACGGAGCACCGGGATTCCCCGCCGCACCGCCGCCACGTATTCGGGGTTGCGGCGGTCGATCGCCGAGCTGACGATAACGGTGTGAGCCTCGGCAACGTTTGACGGCTCGTGGCCGATCACGACGCGCACGCCCTCGCGGCGTAACCGCTCGATCAACGGCGTGACGCTAACGTCCGAGCCCGAGACCGTCTCGCCCCGGGCAAGCAAGATACGCGCGATCGCGCTCATCCCGATGCCGCCGACGCCGACGAAATGAAAGGCCGTCACCGCTGGTCCTTTCGAGGTACCAAGCTTTCGATCCGGGCGAGAATCGTTGTCAGCGGATCACTTCCCTTCAAGCGTTGGGCGTTTTCGGTAAGCTCGGTGAGCCGCTGCGGCTGCAGGGTTGCCGCAAGCAAGCTCGGCAAGTCGCCGCCCTGGAGCTCTCGATCGGTCAGCAGCACCGCGGCTTCCGCCGATACAAAGTGCGCGGCGTTGGCTTCCTGGTGCCCTTCGGCGGCAAAGGGGTATGGCACCAGAATCGCAGGTTTGCCCAGCGCGGCCAGTTCGCCTAAGGTCGACGCGCCTGCCCGCGTCAACACTAGATCCGCCGCCGCGTAGGCGTCCGCCATGTCGTCGAGATACGGCCGGGCGGCGTAGCGCGCATCGGATACGGCGGCGCGCGCGCGCTGCGTCGCGGCTACACGTTCGTAGTCCCGTTCGCCGGTAAGGTGCAACAACTGCCAGCCGGGCGGCAAGGCGTCTGCGGCGATCAAGCCCAGCACGGCATCGTTGATGGTAACCGCGCCCTGACTGCCGCCCATCGCGACGAGCGTTCGAAGCGAGGGCACGAGCCCGAGCCGCGTCATCGCCTCCGACCGCGCGGGCAAACTTCGCAGCGAGGCGCGAATCGGAATGCTTCGCCAAACCTCGTCGACGATCGGCGCCAGCAATCGATTGGTCAACCCGGGCGCCGCGTTTGGTTCGAGCAGAATCAACGGCGCGCGGGAGGAACGCGTCAGCCGGCGGATGCGCGCGGCCAGTGCGACCGGGAAACAGACGTAGCCGCCGGTCGCGATGACGAGGTCAGGGCGCTGCGCCGCCAGCAGACGCAAGCTTTGTATGATCCCCTTCGCGTTGGCCGCGATCGTGCGAAAAATGTCCAGAGAAAGGCGGCGCGGCAAGGAACGGCCGGCAATCGTGTACAGCGGGTAACCCGCCTTCGGGACGATCGTCGCTTCGAGCCGGTCGGCCGCACCGATGAAGGCCACGCTCGCCGACCGCGCACGCAACGCGTCGGCGATGGCGATGGCGGGATAGAGATGCCCGCCCGTGCCGCCCCCGGCAAAGACGACCGTCACGCGAGACCGCTGATTCTTCTGTGCCGTCCGACGTTGGCGATCAATGCGATCGCCAAAAGATTCACGACGAGCGAACTACCACCGAAAGATATGAATGGAAGCGGGACGCCGGTCACGGGCCACGACGACGACACGACGCCGATGTTGACGAACGCTTGAATCGTAATCATCGCGGCGCAGCCGATCGCCAGGAAGAAGCCGAACCGATCGGGTGCGGCCAGCGCGATGCGGATGGCCCGGTATGCCAGCGTGATGAACAGCGCGATGACGGCGAGCGTCCCAATCAGGCCGAGCTCCTCGCCCAACACCGAGAAAATGAAGTCGGTGTACTGCTCCGGCAAATAAAAGAACTTTGCGCGCGAGGCGCCGAGACCCACACCGAAGAGACCGCCGCTCCCGAGTGCCAGCAGCGATTGAACGATGTGAAAGCCGGTGTTCAGCGGGTCCTTCCAAGGATCGACGAAGGCGAAGATTCTCGCGCGCCGATAGGGGCTGGCCAGTACGGTGAGTGCGGCAAACGGCACCGTCGTAAGGGCCACCGCGGCGAGATGCACGACCCGCGCGCCCGCAGCAAAAAACAGCGCAAACGCCGTAAAGAGCAGCAGGCTCGCGGTGCCCATGTCCGGCTCCTTGAGCACCAGAACCGCCATCAGCGCGACGGGAACGCATAACGGAACCAGGCCGCGCGTTAGCGACGTGATGCGTTCGCCCCGGGCGGATAGCACGGCTGAAAGATAGATCACCAGCGCGAGCTTCGCGAATTCCGAGGGTTCCAAACTGATCCCCGACGTCCCGATCCAGCGCCGCCCACCGTTGACGCCGAGCCCTACGTGCGGCACGAAGACGAGTATCAGGCCGCCGATGGCCGCGACCAAAAGATAGGGCGCGAAACGCTTTAGCTTTTGGTAATCCAAGCGATAGACGGCGTAGGCGCCCGCCAATCCGATGGCGAGCCAGACGAGTTGCCGTTTCAGGTAATACGCGATATCTCCGTGCTCCGCATACGCCGTGGCGCTCGATGCGGAGAAGACCATCACCAAGCCGATACCGACCAGCGCCGCGACCGCGGTGAAGAGGACGGTATCGAGCGGTGCTGCGGCATACGACTGCAGCCCGGCGGGACGCGGGGCGTTGCGCCCGCGCAGCGTCGCTTGACTATGCACCGGCCGGCTCGCGCAACGCGGCGACGGCGGCGGCGAACTGGTCGCCGCGATCGTCGGCCGAATCAAACATGTCAAACGAAGCGCATCCGGGCGATAGGAGCACGACGTCGCCCGGTTCCGCGAACTGGCGCGCGCGCTGCACCGCTTCCTCCATCGAAAACGCTTCTGCGCTGGTGACGCCGCGCGCGGCCGCGAGTATCTGGCGCGCCGTCTCACCTATCCCCACGACGGCCTTCACGCGCCTGGCGATTTCCGCGCCCATCGCTGCGAAGTCGCTGCCCTTCGAACGGCCTCCGGCGATCAAGACGATGGGCTGGTCGTAGGAGCGCAGCGCCGCACCGACCGCCACCGGGTTCGTTGCCTTGGAATCGTCGACGTAGCGGACGCCGTCAATTTCCGTAACCAGCTGCAACCGATGGGGCATCGGCGCGAACGTCGCGATCGCCGCGCGCAGCGGCGCCGGTGGGCAACCGATGGCAAGCGCCGCTAACAGCGCCGCCATCACATTTTGCCGGTTATGCTCGCCCGGAAGCGGAATCTCGCTGCACGGCATGATCGGCAGCGGACGCGGATCGCCGCTGATCGGCGCGTAGATCAGCACGCCGTCGCGAAGATACATCGTCGCCTCTTCGCTGCCGCGCAGACTAAACCAAAGTTGCCGGGCCTGCGCGCGCGTGTCGCCGTGCCGCCAGTGAAGCACGCGCACCTTGGGATCGTCCAAGTTTCCTACGAACCAATCAGTCAACGACTGGTTGGCGGAGATCCGGTACTTCGCCTCGGCGTACTCTTCCATTGAATGATATCGGTCGAGATGGTCGGGCGACACGTTGAGCAGGACGGCGACGCGGGGTTTGAACGCGCGAATCGTTTCCAGCTGGAACGAGGACACCTCGGCGACGACCCACGCATCCGCACCCACGCCGCGCACTTCCTTGATGAGCGGATTGCCGATGTTGCCGCCGACGCGAACCGATAGGCCGCAAGCGCGCAGCAGATGGCCGATCAGCGCCGTTGTGGTGGATTTTCCTTTCGTCCCGGTGACGGCGACGATCGGCGCTTTGCAGAGGCGATAGGCGAGCTCGATCTCGCCAAGAACGGGAACGTTGGCTTGGTGCATCAACCGCGCGATTCGCGACGTCGGCGGGACGCCGGGGGAAAGGACGGCGCAATCGAGCCGATCCACAATGCCGCTCACGCCGGCCGCTTCGACGAAGCTGGCGCCAAACGACTCGGCGGTCGCGACCGCCTCCCCGAGCGCCGTGCGCGGCTTTTCATCGGTCGCATAGAGAGTGACTCCTAACTCGCGCAGCACCTCGATGCTCGCTAATCCGCTGCGCCCGAGTCCGATAACCAGTATCGTTTCACCCGCGCCAAACCGAAAGATGTCGCTCATCGCACGATGGCCCATCCTAGCAGCGAACAGAGCAAAGATGCAAGCCAAAAACGAAACGTCACTTTCGTTTCCGGCAAACCGCCCATCTCGAAATGGTGGTGCAGGGGGCTCATTCGTAAGATCCGTCTACCGCCCGTCGCTTTGAAATAGGAAACCTGGAGGATCACCGAAAGCGCTTCCGCGACGAAGACGGCACCGATCAAAACGAGCAGCAGCATCTCCCCCGTGAGGATCGCCACACCGGATAGCAAGGCGCCCAACGCCAACGAGCCGGTGTCGCCCATGAACAATTTCGCCGGATACCGGTTGAACAACAGGAATCCGGCGCACGAGCCGATGCCGATGCTCGCCGCGATGGCCGCTGCCGGCAGAGGAAGCCGCACGGCGACGATCGCGAGGACGGCCAACGGGGGGATCATGGTGCCGGCAGCGAGCCCGTCGAGTCCGTCGGTGAGATTGACCGCGTGAATCGTTCCGGTAATCGCGAGAATGCCGAGGAGCAGCCACAGCCAGTGCGGCGCCGTGAGCCACAGCGCTCCGGCGTGAAACAGCACGTCGCGCGGAAACAGGCTCGGAGCGGCCGCGATCTCGCGCAAGAAAACCGCCGCGATCAAGGCCGTCGCCAAGAACTTCGTGCGCGCGCGCAGCCCGCGATTTTCGCGGTGAGCGATGGCGAGGACGTCGTCGATAGCCCCGATCGCACCGCACGCCACGACCAGAAAGATCAGCTCGGGCAAGAACGCGGTACGGACGCCCGCAAGCGCGGCAAGCAACGCGATGATGAACGCCAGTCCGCCCATCGTCGGCGTTCCGGTCTTGGATCGATGCGTTTGCGGAGCATCCTCGTACGCCCGCTGCCGGAGGTGCAGCCTGCCCAAGACCCACAGCAGCAGATACGACGCCAGCGCCGCAATTGCGAAACCAAAAAGCAGCCAAAGCCCCAGAACGGATAGCGGAAGGTCCGTCACGATGCCTCGCGTGCCTGCAACGGATTGGTGCCGGTTCCTCGCCACTTGAGCACGACGACCGGCGTTTGTTCGTCGCTGTTGCCGTGCGGATTGTCCAGCAACGCCGCCTCGACGCTGCCTAGGTCGATCTGGCCGGAAGCTCCGAGCACTTTGGCCTTTCGCAGATCGTTTGCATCCACGACGGCGCATGCGATGCCGGTTCGCTCGTGGAAGGATCGCGCGAATCCGTCCGGATCCCTCGGCGTAAAAACGATCGCGCGTTCGTACGGCGGCATCGTGCCGGTGTAGCCGTCGAACGCCGCTACGGCTTCGCCGAGCACCTCGTAAAAAACGCCGCGCCGCCCGCGCACGCGGGAGATCGCATGCAGCAACGTCGCGTAGAGCACTTTCCCCATACCCACGCGATCGATGACGAGCTGCATCGACTCCGGCTGGCTCATCGTCGCCAGCGGCCCGGCTCGGCGCGCCAGCGCAAACGCGACGCGACCCGGACGCACGAACTCGGCTGCGATCAGCTCGCCTTGTGCGATCGCCACGGCGCTCTCGGAGATCGCAACGACGTCGCCGGCGCGAGCGATGCCGCGCACTGCCTGCGCGACGATCGCGATCAAGTCGTCTCCGGGGCTCACCAACGCGGTTCGCACGGGAATGGCGACCAAACCAGCCGGAACACCCGCGCGCGTCACCAACAGGCTTTGCGTTGCGAGGCTCACGCGCGCAGCTCCTCGACGATCTCTTCCAACTTATACTTGCGCGAGCCCTTCAGCAAAATCACGTCCCCGCTGCGGGCGTGCTCTCGCAACCAGCGCGCAGCTTGGGAGTTCGCGGCAACCCTGACGATCTGAGCCGAGCTCAATCCCGCGCGCTCGGCGCCGCGCGCGAGCTCCGTGGCAAACTCGCCCTGCACCAGGAGCACGTCCACTTTTCCGGCGGCGTGCGCGCCGACGCGTTCGTGCAACGTCTCGGATTCGTCGCCCAGCTCCGCCATGCTGGCCAGGACCGCGATGCGACGCGATGCCGTCTCCGCGGCGAACGCATCGAGAGCGGCGATCATGCTGCTGGCGTTGGCGTTGTACGCATCGTAAATCAGCCTGACCCCGCCTTGAAGCGCGATGCTATCGTAGCGTCCTTGCGGCAGCTGCAGGTTGGGGAGTTTCGCAACAATGGCATCGAGCGGCACCTGCAGCTCGAGCGCGCCAGCGATCGCGGCGGCAACGTTGGCGCGATTGTATGGGCCGGGTACGAGTACGCGGACTTCGCTGGAATGCGTGCGATTCTCGACGCGGCGCAGCAACCGTTTCGCTCCGATCAAGGCCGTGAGCGTTTGCAGCTGCGCATATCGTTCGAGCGATCCGTCGTCGGGCGCCGCCGCGAACCAGTGTGCGGGGCGCGCGAGCGTTGAAGCCCGCTCGCACGAGATGCTATCGTCGGCGTTGAGGACGGCGCCGGCGCCCCGCGAGAAGAGCCCCCACTTCGTTTCCGCGAGTTGCTCGCGCGAGCCCATCACCTCGAGATGCGCCTCACCGACGTTCGTGAGGATGCCGACCTGAGGCCGCGCGATCTCGGCCAACGCCTCGACGTCGCCGTAACGGCGCGCACCCATCTCGACGACGATGACGTCGTGCGCCGCATCCGACGCCTGCAGGAGGAGTTTGCTTACGCCGATTTCGTTGTTCTCGTTGCCGGGAGCGGCAAGCACCCGATCCCCGTATTTGGCCGCCAGCAGTTGCGTCAAGAACGCTTTCGTCGTCGTCTTCCCGGTACTCCCGGTTATCGCAACCACGCGTCCGTGAAAAAGGCTCCGGGCCGCTGCCGCCAAGGCCATGTAAGCGTGCCCGGTTTCCTCGACGAGCAGCGTGGGCGTACCGGGCACGCTAGCCGCCGATCGCTCGAGAACGAGCATCGCCGCGCCGCGCCGCACCGCTTCGGCCGCAAAATCGTGGCCGTCGTGACGCTCGCCGCGCAGCGCCAGAAACGTGTCGCCGGGTTGAAGCGCTCGCGTGTCGGTGCTCACCCGCAGCGCGGCGGGTGCTCCATCCGGATCGCATAGCGTGGCTTGCGTCGCGGCGATCGCCAACTCCAGCGGAAGCGTCATGGCTGCACGCCGCGCGCGGCGAGCGCGGCACTCGCCACCGCCACGTCGTCGAACGGCAGAATCTGCTCGCGTACGATCTGATAGGTTTCGTGGCCCTTCCCGGCGATGAGGACGACGTCGCCACCGCGAGCTTCCTGAATCGCGCGTTCGATCGCGCGGCGGCGGTCGAGCTCCACCACGTGCTCGCGCCGTCCGATGCCCGCGACGATTGCATCGGCAATTGCGCTCGGCTCTTCGCCTCGCGGGTTATCGCTCGTTACGTACAAACGATCCGCGAGGCGAGCGGCTACCGCGCCCATCTGCGGGCGTTTGCCCTTGTCTCGATCGCCGCCGCAACCAAAAACCACGGCCAGCGCGCCGCTCGCCGTTTCGCGCAGCGATTCCAGCGCTCTCTCGAGTGCATCCGGCGTGTGCGCGTAGTCCACGACGACATCGATCCCCGCGGCGGCGAGGTGCTCCATTCGCCCGGGAACGCGTTCGAGCGAAGCCAGCCCGCGCGCGCTCGTCGCATCGTCGATTCCCAGTCGCCTGGCGACGCCGATTGCCGCCAGCGCGTTCCAAACGTTGAACCGCCCCGGGAGGCGCAGCTCGTAATGTTGACCGTCGACCGTAAATCGCGTCCCGTGGGGCCGCACCGCGATGGCCTGCGGAATCAGCATTGCGCCGTCGCGAGCACCGTATGAGATCACCTCGCGGCCCTCTCGTGCCAGCTGCGACGCCCATTGCTCGCCGTACGTATCGTCAACGTTGAGAACGCATACCGGCGAAAGCGCAAAGAGCCGCCGCTTCGCCGCGGCATACGCTTCGAGGGTTTGGTGGAAGTCGAGATGATCGCGCGTTACGTTGGTGAGCACCGCGATGCGGAAGTGCACGTCGTCGACCCGATCTAACGCCAGCGCGTGCGAGCTCACCTCCATCGCGACGGCCTTGGCGCCATCGGCGTGCATCCGCGCAAGCAATCCGTGCAACTCGGGCGGCAGAGGCGTCGTGTTGGCAAGCTGCCACGTGTGCGCGTCGAATTCGGCGCCCACCGTGCCGATGACGCCGCACGGAATGCCGCCCTCGCACAAGATCGCCGAAACCATCCGGGACGTGGTGGTCTTCCCGTTCGTGCCGGTGATGCCGATCACGTCGAGCGCCAGCGACGGATCTCCGTAAAAAGCCGCCGACAGAACGGAGAGCGCGCGCCGCGTGTCCGCAACGCTCGCTACCGTCACGCCTGGGAGGTTCGCCGCGGGGTACGCCGCGTCGACGACGATCACGCTCGCGCCGTTTGCAACCGCTTCGGGTACGTAGCGGTGCCCGTCGGTGTGGGCTCCGTGCAGTGCCACGAAAAGCGCGCCCGGCCGCACGGCTTGTGAAACGGTTTCGATCCCCGTAACCAGCTGCCGCGGATCGCCGCTTATCTGCGCCTCCGGTAAGCGATCGAGCAACGCCGCCGCCGCGACGCCAGGAGTCGACGGACTCCTAGGTTCACGGGCCATTGCGCGCAACGACCGCGCTCGGCAATATTCCGGCATGTAGCATAGCGGCGCGCGCGATCATGGCAAAGGCCGGGGCTGCGACGACGCTTCCATAGTACGAGCCGACGGGGCGTTCCAGCTTCACGTAAATCACGTAGCGGGGCTGCGGGTAGGGCACCATGCCGATGAACGATGCCGCGTAATAGCCGGAGCGGTAGACGCCGTCAACGACCATCGAGGCCGTCCCCGTCTTTCCCGCGGTCGCGTAGCCGGCGATCTGCGCCGTGGGATCGCCGGTGCCGTGCAGCACGACGGCGCGCAAGAACGTGCGCAGTTCCGCAGCGGTGCGTCGCGAGAAGACGCGCCGAGTCACCTTAGGCTCGAAGCGTTGCACGAGCTTGCCTTGTTGATCGTACACTGCGCGCTCGATGCGAGGCTGCATCAGCAGCCCTCCGTTGGCGATCGCGCAATAATACCGGGCCATGGCTAGCGGCGTCACGGAAACGCCTTGACCGAAGGACATCGTCGCCAAAGAGGAACCACTCCAGGTCGACGGCGGGGGCACGATGCCGGGATTCTCGCCCGAGAGCCCGACGCCGGTCGCCGTCCCAAAGCCCGCTTTGCGTTCCATTCCGTAGAACGTCTTCGCCCCAATCGACAGACCGACTTCCGCGGCGCCGACGTTGTGCGAGTATTCCACGATCTGCTCGAGCGTTTCGCTTCCGCCGGTGCCGGCCATGAAACCGTCTTCCGCGTTATGAATCGTGCGGCCGCCCACTTCAAGACTATCGTGAGCCGGGAAGCGACTGCTCAACGAGACTTTGCCGGAGTCCAGCGCGGCGGCAGCGGTGACCAGCTTGTAGGTAGATCCCGGCTCGTACGCATCCAAAACGGCGCGATCCCGGCGTTGATCTGCGTCGTACTTCCAAAAATGGTTGGGATCGAAGTTCGGCAGATTCGCCATCGCCAATATTTCGCCCGACCGGGGATCCATGACGATCGCCGAGCCGTCCAGCGCATGGAACTCGCGCGCTTGCTTCTCGAGCGCGCGCTCGGCGACAAACTGAAGGTAGGGATCGAGCGTTAGCTGGACCGTGGCTCCCGGCTGAGCCGGCACGACAACGCGCTCGAGCCCAAACGGAATCGGGCGGCCGAACTCGTCGGCCTCCAGCGTGACGCGGCCCGAGCGCCCGCGCAGCACGTCGTCGTAGGCGTATTCGACGCCGTCCAAACCATTTTCGTCGGTGCCGACGAAGCCCAGCACCGTCGACGCGAACCGCCCGCTGGTGTCGATCCGCAGCCCCGAGTCTTCTTCCTTTAAGTCGATGCCGCCGATGCCAAGGGCGCCGACGCGCTGCGCGATGTCGTGCGGTACTTTGCGGGCGATCCAAACGAACCACAGATGCCGATCGCTTAACGCAGCAACGACGGATGGATCGAGCTTACCGAAGATCGTTTTTAATTTTGCGGCGGCCGCCGCCGGATCCACGATCTCACGCGGTACGGCGTAGACGCTTTCGGATGGGAGGGACCGCACCAAAACGTTGCCGTTGCGATCCAGAATGCTGCCGCGCCGCGCAAAGACTTCCACGGTGTCGGAGCGCTGCGCCAAGGCCTTCTTCGCATAGAGCGCGCCGTTGAGCCCTTGGACGTCGCACAAACGCCATGCAAGGAAGAGCCCCACGGCGAGGCAGGCATAAAAGAAGAGCCTTGCGCGCATCGGGGCGACGCGCGCGAAGGTCCGCTGATGCATCGTTCCGGGAGCCGCTACTGCTGCCGAGCTACCGCCGGGACGAAAAACCCGGCGAGCGATGACAAGACCGGGAAGGGTGACGACGCCCGCGCGATGTGCGGCGTTTCAATTTGGATGACGGCGAATCGTTGTGGCTCGGTCATGCCCAGCCGCGCCGCTAGCTGCGAGAGTCGCTCGTCGGAGCGCAGCGCCGCGATCCGATCGTCCAAACGGATCGTCTCCTCTTGTAGAGCTTCACGATGCGCTCGTTCTTTTGCGACCGCATAGCTGAGGCCGGTCAAGCTCGAGGTGAGCACGACGTAGCTCATGAGCAGCAGCATGACGACGGTCAGCACGGCAAACGTTCGGTGCAAGCCGACGTATCTGGCGCGCGCCTTGCGCGCCTTGCGGCGCTGCGTCGCGGCACGAATCGATCGAGGGTTCCCGATGCGCGGGGACGGATGCTGGACGCTTAGCTGAATCACTCAACTCGCCTTTCGTTGTGCGGAGCGAAGCTTGGCGCTGCGCGCGCGCCGGTTCTCGGCGATTTCACGCTCGTCGGGTAAGACCGGGCGCTTCGTCAACACGTCGAGCCGCGCGTCGTCGCGGAAGCCTCGCTTGACGATGCGATCTTCGAGGGAATGAAAACTGATGGCGACGATGCGGCCCGCGGTGCGCAATCGGCCGATCGCGCTTCCCAAGCCCTCGCGCAGCGCGTCGAGTTCGTCGTTGGCTGCGATTCGCAGCGCTTGAAAAACGCGGGTTGCCGGATGTATCCGTTCGCGCCGGCCGGGCCGATGCACCACGCCGGCAACGAGCTGCGCAAACTCGGCCGCCGTGTTCGGCAATCTGCCGCTCGTGCGCCGAACCACGATCGCTCGAGCGATGCGCCGCGCGGATCGCTCCTCGCCGTAAAGAAAGAAGATATCGGCGAGTTCGCCTTCGCTGGCGGTCGCGAGAATCTCGTAGGCACTTCGCCCGACCTGCGGATCCATGCGCATGTCCAACGGCGCCGGCGTCCCGATCGAAAAGCCGCGTTGCGGATCGTCAAGTTGCATCGACGAAACTCCTAAATCGAAGAGGATTCCATCGATCGAGCCGACGGAGCAATGGTCGAGGGCGCGATCGAGTTGACGGAAATTCGCCTGGGCGAAGGAAAAGCGCGGATCGGCGATTTGCCGGGCTAGGGCAGCGGCGTGCGGATCGGCATCGAGCGCAATCAAACGGCCCATCTCCAGTCGTTGAAGGATCGCCCGAGAATGGCCGCCGGCTCCGAACGTCGCATCTACGTAGATCCCATCGGGCCGGATCGCCAAGTACTCCAGGGCCGGCCCCATAAGCACCGAGATGTGAGTCACAGCTGCACCACATCGCTAGCGACTACAGCCCCAACTCGGCCATGAAGCGCGGGACGTCGCCCTCCGGCGGCGTTTCGAACGCGTAGCGCTCTTTCGCCCAGATTTCGACGCGCGTCAGTAAACCGACGGAGACGACGTACCGTTCGATTCCCGCATAGGAGCGAAGCAGCGCGGGCACGACCATCCGCCCCTGCGCGTCGCATCCCACCTCTTCGGTGTGCGCGAAGAGGTAACGGAGGAAGCGGCGATAGCTCTCGTCCTTTTTGGGGACGCTTTCAAGCCGTCCGCAAATCTCGACCCAGGTCGCGCTCGGATAGAGCGTCAGGCACGCATCTGGAGGCGCTATGGTCAGGACGAATTGCGAACCGAGCCGCTCGCGAAAACGCGCCGGCACGATGAGGCGTCCCTTGTGGTCGAGAGCATGCTGCTCCGAGCCCGCAAAACGCGGCAACTCCTCGTGCACCAATTCCTCCGAAAGGCACCACTAGTCACTACTTTCCACCACTATACGCCCCGGGACGGTCAAAGGCAAGATTTTGAAGGCCCGGCTGCGGTGTGCCGGGCCTGAGTCGACGGGGCGAGGTTGAGGTTCGAGTGCCGGGACTAACGCCCGAGCCTTCGGGTTGCCGTTCCGGTCAGTCCACGCTCGCGTGTGAGGCGCGGGCTTTGGTCGCGCGTTCGCTTTCGATCAGTCCGCGCTTCCGGGCGATGCCCCAGCGATATCCGCCGAGCTCGCCGGAGCCGCGGATGACGCGGTGGCACGGGATCAGCACGGCGGCCGGATTCTGCGCGCACGCCTGCGCCACGGCGCGCGCAGCCTTCGGCGCGCCGATCGCCTTTGCGACCTCACCGTAGGACGCAACGTCGCCCGACGGAATCGTTTGCAGATACCTCCAGACGCGCAGCTGAAAGGCCGTGGCCGCAACGTCGAGCGGTAGGTCCGGACGTTCGGTTTCGCCGGAGAGGTGCCGCGAAATCGCCTCGACCCAGCCGAGAAAGTCTGCATGGAAGGGCTCGCGCATCGGCTCGATTCGCGCCTTCCGGTACTCCTCCGAAAGCCGACGGAGCAGCTCCGCCTGACTATCGCCGAATCCGACGAAGCAAATGCCGCGATCGGTCGCGCCGATCATCATCAGCCCGAGCGGAGTCGGAAAGGAGGCATGCGAGATGCAGACACCCTCGCCGGCTCGACGGTACTGGGCCGGCGTCATCCCCAGGCTCGAGGCGGCCTTCTCGTAGATCCGGCTGGTCGAGCCATAGCCGGCATCCTGTGCGGCCCGATCGATCGACGCAGCCGCGCCCAAGCCGTCCTTGAGGCGCCGCAGGCGAACCGACGCGACGTATTGTTTTGGCGTAACGCCGATGATGGCTTTGAACGTGCGGGCAAAGTGGAAGCGACTCATCGATGCCAGGGAGGCAAGCTCAGCCAGCGTCAAGGCTTCATCGCTATGATCTTCGACGTATCGGCAGACATCCTGAATCAGGTCGGCGTTGGGACTCGTTCTCAGCATGACTATGACTCTAGCGCTGCCCGAACCGGAAAACCATCGGAAAGTTGCTGTACTGAAAATGGACTTAACCGGCTTGCTCGTTTCCGTGGTCGCGGCCTGCCTGCCAGGCCCGGGCGCGGGATGAGAAGAAAAGCGCAGATGCGATGAGTCGACTGCTCGGCATCTGCAGCCTTCTCGGCCTGCTCTACGGATGTAGTGGCGGAGGCTACCTGCCGTATGCCTCCGGTTCGCTCGATCCCATGAGCATCAATTCGCTCGTGACGAATGCGTCCCAGTCCGATGGCGTTCCCGCGGGCCTGGTTCGCGCCGTGCTGATGGCCGAATCGGCCGGCAACCCCTCGGCCGTGAGCGTGGCCGGCGCGCAGGGATTGATGCAGCTGATGCCCGGCACGGCGGCCGGCTGCGGTATCGCTAACCCGTTCGATCCAACCGAGAACGTGCAGTGCGGCACGGGCTACCTGCGCTCGCTGCTCCATCACTATCACAACAACGTCACGCTGGCCGTCGCGGCATATAACGCGGGTCCCGGTGCGGTCGATCGCTACCACGGCGTGCCTCCCTATGCCGAAACGCGCGCCTACGTCGTGCGCGTGCTCAACGCGTACCACAGCTATTAATTCTTGGCGCGTTCCGCACTGCGTCGCTCGTACGGCCTAGGAAAGACCTCGTAAATGGCAACGCTGACGCATCGACAGCCGCTCCGACGCGTCGGCACCGCCGCGCTCCGGTTGCCAATTCTCGACAGCTATCTGCTGCACGAAATGTTCGGCCCGTTCATGTTCGCGCTCGGCGCATTCTTACTATTCTGGGCGCTCAACATCTTCTTTCTCGCGGCGGATTACATCATCAACCAGCACGCGCCGTTCTTTTTGGTGCTGCGTTTCGTCGTCTTTCGCATTCCGCAGGCTACGCCGATGGCGTTTCCATTCGCCTGCCTCTTTGCCGCCTTACTGGCAATGGGGCGCGTAATGGGCGACAACGAGGTGACGGCGATGCGCACCGCCGGAATTCCGGTCATGCGCATCGTGTTCGCGCCGCTCGTCTTCGGCCTCGGAATGTTTGCGCTTTCGTACGCAATCAACGAGTGGATTGCACCCCGCTCCGTCGATCTATCGACTCGCACGTTTTACCAGATCATCTATCACACCGACGCGTTACCCGTTGAACCGCAATTCTTTCGCAAGGATCCCGATACCGGTAATACGTTCTACGTGACCCAGGTCGCGCCGGACAACAAGACGATGATGGACATCCAGATCTTCAAGCCGGCGAAATACGGAGTGTGGAACGAAACGCTTCAGGCGAAATCGGCCTCCGTTTTGGGAAGCTCGCTCGTGCTGCACGACGTCATCGACACCCGCTACAACAACGACGGGTTTCTGACCAACCAGCAGCGGGTCAAGAGCGTTTCCATCGGCCTCCCGTTAGGGGAAACCGCGTCACAGTTCGTCAGCCAGGTCAACAACGATCCTTGGACGATGAGCAGCAAGTCGCTGCGAACGCAAGTAAACGCCCTTCAGGCCCAAGGCATCGGCGGAACCGCGATGGGGAATTTGGAAATCAACCTTGCCGATAAACTGTCCTGGCCGTTTTCGTGCATCATCGGCGTCGTCGTTGCGCTGCCGCTGGCACTGCGTTTCGGAAAACGCGGCAAAACGCTCGGCATCGCGCTCTCGATCATCGCATTTTTCGTCTACTACTTGATGGTTTCGGCGGCTTCGGCGTTTGGCCGCAATGGAGCGGTGAACCCCTATCTGGCCGCCTGGCTACCGAACATCATCATTGGGAGCGTCGGTGCGCTTTTGCTGTACCTGGAAGAGCGCTGACGCGTTGCCCTTCGGACGACGGACACATCGCGGCATCGCGGCGATCGCCGCTCTGGCGACACTGCTCGCCGGGGCATTTCCAATCGCCGCACCGGCTGACGGCGTCGACGCGCAGCAGCTCGCGCTCCAGCTCTTCAACAAACAAAGCTGCGCCCAGCACTATGCCGACGACGTTCCGGCGACGCTCGCTCAGGCGTCGTCCGCGCCCGAAAGCACCCCGACACCGGGTGCATCGCCGAGCCCGTTCTCGACGCCCGGTTTGCCATCGGTGCCGGCCGGCGTCAACAACGGAACCTACACGCTCAATCCGAGTCTGAAACCGCGCCCGGGCCAATCGCCCGCGGTAACGCCGCCCCCGGTTCCCACCGCGACGCCGAACCCGACCGTATCCGCAGAACCGATCTTCCTAGTGCGCGGCGGCGAAACGCCGCCGCCGATTCCGCCCGCGGGTCAAGCCACGCCCGAACCGACGCCGGAGCCCACCGGAGTGCCGACGCTGTCGCCCGGATACGTTGCCGTGATCTCCGACAAGTGGAGCGGCAATCGCGAGCGCGGGCAGCCCAGCGACGCGATCGGGAACGTCCACATTTATTACGGCGACGAAGAGATCGTCGGCGACAAAGCGCACTTCGATGGCGACCGAACGATCACGATCACCGGCCATCCCTTTCTGATCAACCACGAGCACAACTCCGTACTGACCGGCGACATGATTACGTTCGACACCGTCGCGGAGACTGCGAAGCTGCTCAACGGCAAAGGGGCCAGCGACGAAGGCGTGGAGCGCGGCCTAGTGCATTTTTCCGCCAGCGATTTGCATACCGACCCCGATGGGGAGGCGCACGGCCTCAACCCCTACGTTACGACCTGCGAGAACCCCCGGGGCGGCTACCACATTACCGGCAAAGACATGGAAGTCTATCCCGGCGACAAGATCGTCATCCATAAGGCGGTGCTGTGGCTGGGCCTGGCGGCCATCTTTTACCTTCCGCTGCTGATCATCCCATTGCGCAGCGTCGAAAACCAGCGCGCGCGCGCGCGTTGGTTCCCGGAAGTAGGATACGACTCTTACGAGGGCGCTTGGATCAAGATCCAGATCCCCTTCGGCAAGGATCAGTATTACTACGGCTACTACATCGTGAACTATTTTACAAAGCTCGGGCTCGGGCTCGGCTACGTCGGCTTCTATGCCAGCAAGAAAGGCCGGCGCAGCGTCAGCGTCAACGTCTACACGATCAACAATCAGGGCGGAGGAGGGCGCCAAACCAACCTCGCCCTGCAAGAGCAAGAGAACTTCTCGCAGCACCTGCGCGGCAACTTCCAGTTCTCTTATCAGTCCAACTACGGGCCGCTGGTCAGCATTCCACCCAACGAAACGATCAGCGAAGCCATCGTCCACCAGACGGCGCAAACCTCTCAAAACTACAGCGTTTCCCACAGCTCGGTCGGCGGCCAAGGCAGCAGCAACAGCTTCACGTTCACGGATACGCGTCAATTCAACCAGAATCTCAACCAAACGACGACGTATAGTCTCAGCGACAGCAGCGCCAGCTTTGGCGGCTTTACGTCGTTTAGCAATCAATCCGAGTTCGACTACTTGCTGCAATACACCACGTCGGGCGCGGACTATCAGATGGAGTTCGACAAGATCTATTCGCAGACGGCTGCCGGAATCGACAAGATTCCCGAGTTCCAAGTGCGCCCGAGCGATTTCTTTCAGCATTTCTTCATCCCGCTCTCGGCGCAACTCACCCTCGGCGAGTATAGCGAGCCGTCGGGCGAAGGCGAACCCCAAAGCCTCGCAACCTGGCGCGGCGACGCCAACCTCGTCGTCGGCCCGGCCGAAGCGAAGGTCTTCGGAAGCGATTTCCAAGGCACCGTAACGATAGACCAATATGCCTATGGCACGGGCGACCTCAAGGCGGCGATCCAGCAAGACTTGAGCCTGACGACGCCGATCAATTCGCACATGGTCAACACGTTGACGTACAACGAAGCCAACTATAACGGCCCGGCGCTCGTACCGTTCCAGTACCTGGACCAGCAGCCGACCCAAAATACCAAGAACGCCCAGGACATGGTCCGCTTGTTCAACGACGACATCTACGCGTTCTCATTGGGCTGGATGACGAACTTCGACGGGGTCGCGCAACCGCTAAGCTATCAGCTGACGGCGAAGCCGTCGCCCCGCTCCGTCGTCCTCTTGAGCGGATCGTTCATTCCCGGCCCCGGAATGGGTTTCGAAACCACGAACCTCCAGCTCTCGACGCCCTTCGGGCGCGACGCGTCGCTGCAGTTCGTCACGAACCTCAACTGGAAGGGCCCGGGCGAGCTCGTCGCCGACAAAATCATCTATTACACGAAGACGATCGGCAACTGCTATCAGCTGCTCGTGCTGTACAACGAATCCCAGCAGGCCATCAACGTCGGACTGAACCTCCTCGCTTTCCCCACGCAAACCGCCGTGTTCAACATCGGCTCGCCTCAGCCGATCGTGCCGACATCATTCAACTTCTGATTGCGTCTGCACGGTTCGACGATAGATTGATCGTCGGCACGGGCGTGCACGACGAGAAGCGTCCAGCTTTTTCGGGCCAGCCATGGATGGCTGTTTCAAAGCTTGCTGACCCGAAAAAGTGGGCGAGCAGGAGCGAACAGGAGGTGAGCGACGGGCGTCTTCGAGTCGGCATGCCCGTGACGACGATCAATCCGGAGCAAACGGCCGCGAGAGCGGGATGTCGACGGTCTGGAATCAGCGATGGATCAAGCGATGTCGCATTGCGGATGACCGCAGGCGCAGGTTTCGGATTCAAGACTCTCTTCGCTGGAGTTCCGGCAGAAATCGCTGCAATAAACTTCGCCGCCGCCGACCGGCCCGATGACCGAGCAGTTACAGGGGTCGTGGCCGCATTCAACCGGAGTTTCTTGCATGGGTTACGGGCACGGCGTTGGCTTGATGGGGTTGTTCGCGATTTCCACGCTGACTATTTGGGCTGACGGGTCCGGAGCCGTAAAGCCCCCCGAGTAAAAAGTGGTGTCAAACGCTTGCAGCATACACAGAGTCGGCGAAACGTATTGCGGGTCGATTGGGCCTCCGACGCCCATCGAATCCGCGAACACCCACTGCCCTTGACTACCTCCGGGTTGCGTCGTAAATGCGTTGAATTTCCAGGTCGGCGGGCTCGGGGTCGGCGACGGCGGCGGGCTGATCGACACGAAAATCGATTTCTGAGCCAGTATCGAAAACTCCGTACCGGTTCCGTTGCTGTTCAGATTCCACGAGAACTGATTCGGAGTGGTGTGGGGCAAGAACCACCCCGGCGGACCCTTGCCGGCTTTTGGGGGTACTAATTGGACCAACTCGGCGGAAGAGGCGATTCCGTTTCCGCGAGCGAGCACCGCGAAGGAATAGCCGGCCCAGTTCGTTTGCACCGTGTCGGTCGACGGCGTCACGCCGCTGCCGCTGGTGTTGAACACAAACATGTATTGGTAGTTCGAGAAGTTGAACGGTGCCGCCACGTCAAAGTGTAACGCCAAGTACCCAGGAGGTGCGCCGCCGGCTCCTAAGCCCGGAGGATTCGGCGTTACCTGACGACCGCATGCCGCAACGATGAACGCCGTTACAAACACGACGATAAAACCGAAACTCAATCTACGAATCATGCTCTCCTCGACTGCCAAGCGCGACGCAGGCATCGCCGCAGGTGGTGCTATTGCTTTGGCGGCGGCGTTCCCAAAACTCGGCGCAGCGTGGCTCGTCCCTTTTGGGATTGCTGCGCTGTTCTGGATTTGGCAAGGCTCTTCCTGGAAGCGCGCGGCGCTCCTCGGTTGGTTCGCCGGGCTCGTTTTTTTTGCGCTAGATTTCGCGTGGGTCGGACACACCGTCGGTCGCTACATCGGTGCGTTCGGTCCGTTTCTCGCATTCGGGCCAGCATTGATCGAGGCGCCATTCTTCGCGCTGGCGGGCGCATTGGCGGCGGTTGCGTACGCTCGCATGCATCCGGCCGTTGCTCCGCTTGGCGCCGCTGCCGCGTTTACGATTTGTGAATGGTCGCGATCGATCGGCGCCTTAGCCGCGCCGTTCGATCAGCTCGGCTACACGCAGGCCGATTCGCCGGTGCGCGCGATCGCGGCTTATGCCGGAACGTACGGCGTGACGTTCGCACTCTGCGTGTTGGGCGCGTACCTCGCCGACGCTGTGCGCCGCCAAACGTGGCGGAACTTGGCGATAACCGTCGCGGCGTTTGCCGTCATCACTTTTGCTGCCTGGATCGCCTGGCCGGCGCGCCGCCTTCCGCCCGCGACGATTCCGGTAGCGGCGGTCCAGGGCAATATCGCGCAATCCTTCAAATGGAACTCGCTGCAGCTCGCCGTACGCCGCTATACGAAGATGACGCAAGCTGCGGCCGCCAGGCATCCTCGGCTCATCGTATGGCCCGAAACGGTGATCACGACCGATCTCAACGGTGAGCCAACGTTGCTCGCGCAGTTCCGAGATCTCGCGCGACAAACGCACGCGACGATCGTCGCCGGAAGCCTCTACGTTGCGGGCCCCACGATCTACAATGCGCTGTACGTCCTTTCGCCAAACGGAGGTTACGCGGTCTACCACAAGCGCCAGTTGGTGCCGTTTGCGGAATGGTTTCCCGGCCGATGGTTTCTTTCGTGGCTACCGTACATCGGGAGCCTCAACGGCGGTTTGACGCCCGGAAAGGTCGACGGCGTCTATGCGACGAGCGCGCTTCCGATCGCGCCCCTGATCTGCTGGGAGTCCGCCTTCGCCGACCTCACTTACGCTCAGGTGCGCCAAGGGGCTCAACTGCTCGTCATCAGCACGGACGACGCCTGGTTCGGCGAAACCTCGGGGCCGTACATGCACGCACAAATAGCGCAGCTGCGAGCCGTCGAAAGCGGCGCCTACGTCGTCAGGGCCGCCGCGACGGGAATAAGCGGCGTGATCGCTCCCGATGGAACTTGGCGGGCACGCAGCGCGCTCGCGCGTCAGGTCGTCGTCTCGGCGCGCGTCGGACCGCGCGTACCGACGCTTTTTTCGCGAGTTGGTCCAACGAACGTCGCTCTGCTGCTGATCCTACTCTACGCTCTGCCGTTACTTCATCTGCTGCCCTTGCCCACAGCCGAATACGACGTAGGCGCCGATGAGTGGTAGAAAGCTCCTCTGGCGGCGGCTCGGACTGGGAGCGGGCCTACTCTTTTTCGTTTACGTCGTCGTCGAAATCGTGCTGGCGGGCCGCGGTACGCCGCCGCTCCCGCCGGGGCAAACGCCGATCGACTTGCACGGCGGCCACGTGATGAACAATCACATCAGCACCAAGTCGTGGAGTTTCGACTACGACCGCGCGCATCTCTCGCCCGACGGAATGAGCGGCACCGTCGACGGCGTGCGCAACGGCATCGTCTTTCGTAAGGGAAAGCCCTATTTGCGAATTTCCGCGGCCCACGTCCGGCTCAACATTCAGTCGCTGGATTTCACCGCGGTGGGAAAGGTCCACATCGAACGCATCAACGACCCTCAAGGCCGCGCCTTCGATACAGACCTCGTCACCTGGACTAACGATGCGAAGCTACTTCGCATGGACCACCCGAGCTACGTACACTCGGGTGGTGAAACATTGCGGATCGACCACATCACCGTCAACTTCGACGACAACACCATCCATCTCGGGAAGTTGAACGGAGCGGTCAACGTCGCGCACTAACGCGCGTCAACCCTTTTCGGTGCCCAGCTTTTTCTTCGCTTCGGCGATTAGCTTCTTGACCTTCTGACCGCCCTTGTGCCCGATCTCCTCGTAAAAATCCGAGCCGTACTTTTCCTTGACGACCTTCCCGCCTTTTTGACCGATGGATTCGTAGAACTCGACGCCGTGGCGATCGCGTGTCGCCTTTCCGCCCTTGCGACCGATGTCCTCATAGAACGTCGAGCCGTAGCGGTCGCGCACTGTGTCGCCACCTTTCTTGCCGGCCTCTCGAACGGACATCTCCCGCTTGGCCGCGGGATCGTTCTTTTCAGCCATCGGTCTAGGCTACCGTAAATCCGCGCTTAGGATGCTGCAGCTTTACGTTTCGGGCGTTGGCCGCCTTTTTGACCGATCACTTCGTAAAACGACGGACCGTACTTACTCTTCGTGGCTTCCCCGCCTTTACGGCCGATTTCTTCGTAAAATTCCGAACCGTATTTCGCCTTGACGCGTTCGCCGCCGCGACGACCCGCTTCACGGACGCTCATACCGCCGGCTTGTCCCGACTCTTGTGCCATGTTTGATCCTCTCTATGGTCTAGATAGAAATAGTCTTTCCCATACAAGCGCTCGGTAAACTCAGGATTTGCTGAGAAATTCGACCAGAGGGCGCCGAAATCGCCGGCCGGGGCCGGCTAAGATGAAAGTTTCTTTAAGAGAGGGCCTCATAGACCGCGCGCGTACGATCCCGGAGGTGGTCGAGGTTGCCGTGATTCTCGATGACGAAATCGGCACGAGGGCACGCCTCTTCCGGCGCAATCTGCGCGGCCATCCGCGCGCGCACGCGCCCTTCGTCGATGCGGTCGCGCTCGACGATGCGGGCGACTCGCTGCTCGAGGGGCGCCACGACCAGGACCGTCTTGTCGACGAGGCTGTCGTACCCGGTCTCGAAGAGCAACGGCACGACGTGAACGATGACCTGGCCGGGCTTGGCGAGGGTCTCGCGCTCCAGCGCCCGGCGACGGATGTGCGGGTGCAGCAGGGCGTTGAGCCGCTCGCGCGCCGGCGGCTCGCTGAAGACGATCTCCGCTAGGGCGGCCCGGTCGAGGACGCCGTTGCGGACGACCTGCGGCCAGACGCGCGCGATTTGCATGAGGCCATCGCTGTGCGGCGCCACGACCTCGCGCCCGATCTCGTCGGTATCGACGATGAAAGCCCCAAGCTCGGCGAAGAACGCCGCAACCTGACTTTTCCCAGCCCCGATGCCGCCGGTCAAACCAACCCGCACGGCGCTATCTTACGAGCCTTCCGCTGGCGGCTCCAAAATCGGCTCGGCGGGGGTCGGGACGACGCCGATTTCTTCCTCGACGGCGTACAGCTCGATTTCCTCGGGCGCCACGTCGGCCACGTGCTGTATCGATGCGGTGATGCGGCGAGTCGCGTGGTTGATCGTCAGCAGCGTGACTTCCACTTCTTGCCCCGCGTTAAACTGGGCCGCCGAATCGAACTCGCCCTTGGGAACCATTGCAAGAATCCCGGGAATGACCTCAACCAGCAAATAATTCGGGGTGACTTTAACGATTTGCGCCGTCAACTTGTTCGTCTCGTAGAGACGGTCGGCATATTGATCCCACGGATCCGGAAGCGCGTGCTTGAGCGAAAGGCTGACTTTCTTGGCGTCCGGATCGAACTTCATGATCTCGACCTGCACGACGTCGCCGATCTTCACGACCTCCGACGGATGCTTGATACGCGCATATGAGAGCTCGCTGTTGTGAATCAAACCGTCGATGCCGCCGAGATCCACGAAGGCACCGAAGTCGGCCAGTCGCACGACGACGCCTTCACGAATTTGACCGACCTCGAGCGTGTCGAGCAACTCTTGTTTCTTTGCCTGGAGCTCTTCCTCGAGCACGAGACGCTGCGACAGCACGACGCGATGCCGTTTGTGGTCGAGATCGATCACTTTGAGACGCAGATGCTGGCCGACGAGTTCGTCGAGGTTTCCAACGGGTTGGCGGCGGATCTGCGATGCCGGCACGAAACCGCGCATGCCCAGATCGACCAGTACGCCGCCTTTGACGACCTGCGTTACGGTGGCTTCGATGACCTCGTCGCGTTCGTGAGCCTGAATCACCTTTTCCCAAGTCTTGAGCGCGCGGGCTCGGCGCTCCGACAAAAAGAGCGTGCCATCCATCTCGTCGATGCGGTGAACCATCACCTCGAGCGTATCGCCCACCTTGAGCAGCTTCGGGTCGATCGCGAGGGATAATTCTCGGAAGGGGAGGACGCCTTCGGACTTTCCGCCGACGTCAACCAGCACTTCGTCTTTGTCTTTTTGAACGATCGTGCCGGAGAGCACTTGCCCCTCGTCGAGAACCTTGAGCGATTCTTCGTAGAGGCGCTGCTCGAACGCGAGTTGATCTTCTTCGTAATGTATCGGAGCGACTTCAGTTGTAGAGATGTGTAATTCCCACTTTCATATTTTTTATCTTTGGCAGCGCCGGCACCACCACGTCCCGCGTTGCGCCAACACCGTCCGAACGATCCGGGTGGTACCGCAGCGCAGACATTCCCGCCCGTGTCTGCCGTAGACCGAAAGGTTGTTTTGAAAACCGCCCTGCAGTCCGTCGGCGTCCACGTAGTCGTCGAAGCTCGTACCGCGCATTGCGATGGCGCGTTGCAAAACCTCGACGATGGCTTGACGTAAGCGGCAGATCGCCGCTTTCGTCAACGCCCGGGCGGGCCGGCCCGGACGAATCCGAGCTTCCCACAGCGCTTCGCACGCATAGATATTGCCGATGCCTGCGATGCGCCGCTGATCGAGGAGCAATACCTTGATCGGCGTCGTCCGCCCCGCCAGCATACCCGCAAAGGCTTGTTGTGTAAAGTCTGAGGAGAGCGGCTCGATTCCAAGGTCCCGGTCCCAGGCTTCGGCCGGCGGCACGAGTCGCATGCGGCCGAACGTGCGAACGTCCGAGAAGCGCAAGCTGCGACCGTCCGTGAAGCGCAACACGACGTGGGTCGCAGGCTGTTCCGGCGACCCGTCGGAGGCGACCACGAGCCGCCCCGTCATTCGCAGGCTGGTAACGAGCGAGCGCCCTGACGACAGGCCCATTACGACGTATTTCCCGCGCCGCGCGACGGCCACGATACGCTCGCCGGCCAGCGCGCGCCCGAAGCGCACGCGCGGCGGCGCAACGGCGATCTTCGGCAACCGCAGCTCGACGCTCGCGATCGTCTTTCCGACGATCGTGCCGGCTAAGCCGCGTGCGATCGTTTCAACCTCGGGCAACTCGGGCATCCTTCGTCCTTCGACAAGCTCAGGATGATAAGGCTTAGGGTTGCGCCGGCGGAGCGCCCCGCAGGTCGAGCTTGACACCGGCGACGATGCCGTCGCGCGCGGCTTCGCCGCTCGACAGTTCGATGACGAATTTCGCCTCGCCGGCTTCGCGCGGTATGGCTTCGTCGGGCAGCGACGGCGAAACCACCGCAACGTTGGCGTAAACGCGCCGCACCAAGCCGTCGGCACCGATAAAGATCATGTCCAGCGGCACGAGCGTGTTCTTCATCCAAAACGCGATCGGTCCGTCGCCGTCGAACACGAAAATCATCCCAGCGTGCGGCGCAAGCTGTGTGCGATTCATCAACCCCTGCTCGCGTTGCGATTCGGTCCGCGCCACCTCGAGCTTGACGTCGGCATGCGGCGCGTGCACGACGATCGTCGGCAATGCCGCGGCCAACAGGAAGATCAGGTTAAACACGTTCGAGCGTTTCTTCGGCCATCGGCTCGACGTCGTACCAATTGTTTCCGGATTTGAGCGTGACCTCCAGCGGAACCGACAGCGTGAAGGCGTTCTCCATGTGCTGCCGCACCAATGCCGCGACCTGGCTCAAGTCGCTCTTCCTCACTTCGAAGATGAGCTCGTCGTGAATCTGCAGCAGCATCGCTGCATCGAGCCCGCTCTCGTCGAGCGCACGATCGATTCGCACCATCGCGAGTTTCATCAAGTCCGCGGCGCTGCCTTGCAAGGGCGCGTTGGTTGCTTCTCGCTCGGCCGCGGCGCGCAGCATGTAGTTTCCGGAAACGAGTCCCGGCATGTAGCGGCGGCGCCCCAAGATCGTCGCGACGTACCCGCTGCGCCGTCCCTCGTCGATCGTCCGATCGATATACGCGCGCACTTGCGGGAAGCGCGCAAAGTACGCGGCCGTCATCTCCTTGGCCTCCGCGCGGCTGATCTCGAGGCGCTGCGCCAGACCGAAGTCGGACATCCCGTAGAAGAGACCGAAGTTGACGCTCTTGGCCATCCGGCGTTGATTCGCGTCGACCTGATGGCCCGGCGGGATACTGAAGATTTGACGGGCCGTGAAGTCGTGGATGTCGGCCGATTCTGCAAATGCGCTGCGCATGGCCGCGTCGCCCGAGAGGTGCGCCATCAAGCGCAGCTCGATTTGGCTGTAGTCGGCCGCCAACAAAACGTAGTCGCCGTCGCGGGCCACGAACGCACGACGAATGCGGCGGCCGAGCTCTCCGCGAACCGGGATGTTTTGCAGATTGGGGTTCGTTGACGAAAGCCGCCCGGTCGCCGTCGCCGTTTGATTGAACTCCGTGCGCAGGCGTCCGTCGCGGGCGTCCACCAAGCGTGGAATCACGTCGATGTACGTGTTTTTTAGTTTCGTGACCTCGCGCCATTCCAACACGAGGCCGCAAATCGGATACTCGCGCGCCAAGCCCTGCAGCACCTCGACGCCCGTCGCCCATCCGGTCTTCGTCTTCTTGCCGCCGGGAATGAGCAGCTTTCCGAAAAGCACGTTGCCGAGCTGCTGGGGCGAGCCGATATTGAACTCCTCGCCGGCAAAATCGTGGATTCGCTTTTGCAAACGCGCCGCCGCCTCTTCGACTTCGGCACCGACGATTGCGAGCTCGTTGGGGTCGATCCTGACTCCGGCGGCTTCCATCTTCATTAGGACCCGGGCGAGCGGCACTTCTATATCGGCGTAGAGCTCCAGCTGCTGGCGGCTCTCGAGCTCGCCTCGGACCTTCTCGAGCAGCGTGAAGGCCGCATCCGCGTGGGCTGCAGCATCCTCCGGAAGGGCGGCGCCCAGGAACTGCGCTGCGGCGTCCTCGAGCTGCGCGAAGCCTCGAGCCGGATCCAGCAGATGTACGGCGATCATCGCATCGTCCGTAAAGTTTGCGTTGCCGACGCCGCGGCCGCGCAAGGCGTGCAACAACCGTTTGGCATCGTAAGCGCCGATCCGCGCGGTCGAGGCAAAGAGCCGTTCCAGCCCGGCGCGCACCTGCGCCTGCTCGAGCGCGCCAAGCGAAAAGCTTATGCCCTCGCCGGTTTTCGAGGATACGCCGAGCGCGTCTTCACGCAGCACGAGGGCAACCCGCTGCGCGCCGGCGAGCGATTCGAGCTCTTGCACGAGCTGCGAGAATTCGGGCGGATCGACCGAGTGGACGTAGCTGCGATACGTGCCGGTCAGCTTCGTACCGGTTTCAAATAGCGGAAGGTCGGCGGGCGGCTGCAGTCTCGCCAGCAGCGTTTTGAATTCGAGCTCGCGGTAGAGTTGGTACAGGTCGCGATCGGATGGAACGTTGTAGCGGCTGCTTTCCCAATCGACGAGCAGCGGCAGATCGCGCCGCACTACGGAAACCGCGCGGCACAGGCTGGCTTGCTGACCGTATTGCCGGATCAGATTTTCGAGTTTTGGATTTCCCGCCAGCGTCGGATCCGCGACGAGCGCGTCGAGCGAACCGGCCCGCTGCAAGAGCCGGCTTGCGGTCTTTTCTCCCACCCCCGGAATGCCCGGCAGATTATCGGATGGGTCGCCCTTGAGCCCTCGAAAATCCGGCAGCTGAGCCGGCTCCAGACCGAAGCGTTCGCGAACCGCCGAGGGATCGTAGCGCCCCAGCTCCGTGATTCCCCTTCGCGTGGTCAAGACGGTCGTTCGCTCGTCGACGATTTGCAAAAGGTCGAGATCTCCGGTTACGACCAAGGTTTGTTCGCCGGCCTCCTCGGATTCGCGTGCGAGCGTTGCGATGACGTCGTCGGCCTCTTGTCCTTCGATTTCGACGATAGGAATACCGAAGGTGTCGAGAACGCGCCGCACGAGCGCGAACTGGCCGCGCAACTCGTCGGGCATCACGCGGCGCTGAGCCTTGTAATCGGCAAAGAGCGCCACGCGATCGACCGCCATCCCTTTATCGAACGCGGCGATGATATGCGTCGGCTTTTCATCCGCGATGATCTTGTTGAGCATCATCGTGAAGCCGTACACTGCGTTGATCGGCATGCCCGCGCTGGTGGTAAGGCCGGGCAGCGCAAAGAACGCGCGATATACCAGCCCGTACGTATCCAGCAGCATCAACGCCATGGCTTAGCGCACCACGACGATCGACGACGCTTCGCTTACGCTCCCATCGTCTCCGATGTCGAGCACCGAAAGCGTGTACTGCCCGCTGTGCGGCGGCAGCGCAACGGCGATGCCGTCCGCGCCGGCGCGCGCGACGCTCCACGCCAGCGCTTGCGTATCGGCCTGCGCGAGGGAGATTTCGGGCGGTGGCTGCGAACGCCGAATGAACCCGAGAATCTGCGCGTGGTCGCCGGTGGAGTTCACCCACGGATGCCACGTCGGCGTTTCGGGTGCGCTGTTCTGTGTCGTCGTCACGCCGATGGCCAGAAGGGCCGGTGCGGAGGAAAACAAAGCGCTTCCCGAGGGGGCGCCGCGGCTGATTCGCACAACGAACGTGCCGCGCTCGGCGCCGCCATCGAGCGCAATCTTTGCGGCTTGGCCTTGCGCGAACTCCACGTTCGCAAGGGCGATGCGCGTAAAATGCGGCCGGCCCGGAGCGGCCAATGCGAGCGGCTGCGTCGTCCATTCGATTGCGCCGTCCCGCACGAACGCGGCGCCGATGCTTAGCTCACCGGCCGCGTCCACCGCGCGCAGATGCGCGACCGCGCGGCCCCCGCCGGTGCGCAACGCGCGCGCTTGTATCCCGAGCGCGCTCTCGAAGGTAATCAACGCTTCGCCTTGGGATCCGGGTGCGCCGGCGTCGACCGTAACGTCCTCGCCGGCACGATAGGAATTTCGGTCGAGCGTGAGGTGCACGTCCGCGCTCGTCCCATCGATGGTCGTTGCGGAAGCCTGTGGATCGATCTGCACTTGAGCCGCGTCCATCGCGCGGCCCCCGTGGTCGACGGAAGCAAAGATGAGATTCGTGCCGAGGTCGGGAGCGCTGAACGTTCCGCGCGCGTGCCCATCGGCATCCAGCCGCAGCTGTTGTTGTGCGATCGATGCACCGTGAGCCATTTCCACGGTGACCGTTGCATTGCCCAGCGGCCTCCCATCGAGCTCGCTTGCGTAGATCTCAAAACCCACGGGCAGTCCAAGGCCTTCCTCTTCACGATCGAGCTGCAGCCGTAGCGCAGCTTGTGCGGTTGGAACGATAACGCGGGTGTCCGCGGTTGCGCCGCCCGATTCAACTTGCACGCCGTAGGTGGAAGCAAGATCGTCGGTTGGATGCGGAATCGTTACGGTCGCATTCCCGCCGGCATCGGTGCGCACCGAATCGTCGAGCCAGAGGGTCGTCGCCCATGGCGCGTTATCGGATGCGAATCCGACGTACACGTGCGGCGATCGCACGACGGTGACGTGCACGATCGCGCCGCCCTGCGAGGCGTGCACGAGAAGGGGGACGTCTTGCCGCGGATCGCAGGTGCCGCAGGCGGAGGAAACGCTCAAGGAGAGCCCACCGGCGTTTGCGTCCACGTGCACGGTCGCGCCGCCGACACCGCCTTCCGCTTGCGCCAGCACGGCGTACTCACCCGAGGCCGCATTTTCGGGGAGTGTGAAGGACGTGCTGAAGGCGCCCGCGGCATCCAGCGGTACGCGTTGCTCGGCGACGGCTCGTGCGCCGGAGCGAAGGCTGACCTGCGCGCTTCCGGTGCTAGCTCGCAAGATGCCATGGGAGCCCGTTCGCGCGAAGCCGACGACGCGAACGGCGTCGCCGGCATGGACGACCGCCGAGTCGGTTCGAACGGCCACGATCGTGGCGGGCAGCGGCGCCTGCGGCAAGAGGCTCAAGAACGCATAGCTGCTGCCCCACTGCGCGAGCACGAAAACGGGGCGCGGCGAACGGTTCCACGTTACGAAGCCGTCGCCGTTCGTCAAGGCGGTGACGAACGAGCGGTTCACGACGAACTGCACGCGCATGCGCGACAGCGGCATTCCCGTTCCCAGATCCGCTCCGTACACGAACAACCCGTTCGGCGTCTCCTTTGAAATGATCCCGATGCGCGAACGGTTGATCCAAACTTGTTCGCCGACGTCGCCGCGTCGCGCTTCGACGACGAAAAAGCCCTCGCGCGGACCAAGCGGCACGTTGACCGCGTTTGATTGAAATTGATAGCCGCCGGGCGGGGTGAACGTGAACGAAACCACCGCGTGCCGGCCCGCGGTGACGATCGCACGCGAGCGAAGATTGGATCCGGCGGTGAGAACGTCGGCCGGGTCCACTTGATAGACCGCAAAGGATACCGGTGCGCTCGAATAGGTGTCCAAGCGAACCGTAGTCGGCTTCCACGGGGCGCTGGAATCGCCCGCGAAGAGTTGAAAGTATGCATCCAACCGATGAAGATCGACGATCGGCCGCTCGGCTTGCGCGGGCGCGATGGCGACGGCGACCGCCACGAGAATGGCAGCAAAAAGACGAGACATCCCGCTGCGCTGCTTCGGCAGGTTCAAGTGCGAGGCCCGCGTAAAGCGCAGTACCGTGGACGAACACGCTGCATCCGAACGGCCGACCTCGACGCGTTGCCGTTTCTGCGGTTTCGAAGAAGGCCCCAGCGACGCTCGCGCGGTGCGAGATAAACCACACCTGCAAGTCGTGGTCGCTTGCGGATCCTGCGGCCATCCGTTTGCCGTCCTCTCGCGTAACTAGCTGGGTGAACTCCGCGTACCGCGTCACGGCACTGCTGGTGGCACTCGTCGCCGCGACCGGCGCGCCGGCGTTCGCCGCGACGACTCCGAACCCGAGCGCGGCGCCGCGGCCAGTGCATGCGCCGACCGTTCATCTCCCGAACGTTCCGCTGCATACCGAGGTCGTCGTCGAGGTCAACAAAAAGGGCCAAGTCGTGCGCGTAAAATCCACCAAGCCGTGCAAGGTGCAGTCCTTCAACGTCCAAACTTTCGGAAACGCGCTGCAGATGTGGATTCGGCGTAAAGACGGGAGTGCTGAAGCCGGCCTGTATCGAGTGAACTACGACTACGATCCCAAGACGGCGCAAGTCTCACGCCGCGTTTCGCTCATATCGACCGGCGGCAGTTGGGCAAACAACGAAGGCGCGGCCAACGTGATGATCGACCTGGCGCACAAACAAGCCGTGGAAGCGCAAAAGCAAGCGGCCGAGGCGCAGAAGAAAACTCAAGAACAAAACGCCAAGCTTCCATCGCTCAATCAGATACGCGGCGCCGCGACGCCTTCCCCGAAACCAACGCTCCCGATTTAGGGGTAGATCCCCGTGAAGTTTTTGACCTACCGCACGCCTGACGGACGAACGCGGCCGGGCGTCGTGGAGCAAGACATGATCCGCACGATTGCGACCGAAACGCTGCGCGACTACATCGAGCTGGCGCCCCACGAACGCATCGCCTGGCACACTCCCGACGATCTCATTCCGCTCGCCGGCACCGTTCTCGACGTTCCCTTGCGCCCGGTCCGCAACGTGTTCTGCGTCGGTCGCAACTATCTCGAACACGCCCGCGAAGGCGCGCTGGCCGCGGGGCGAGAGCTGAAACTCCCCGACGTTCCGACGTTCTTCACCAAGGCGTCCACCGCCGTCGCAGGCCCGGATGCAACGCTTCACTTTGAGGCCGCCGTTTCCAGCGAGTACGATTTCGAAGCCGAGCTCGCGGTGATCATCGGCGCCGAATGCAAGAACGTCTCCGAGGAAGAAGCGCCGCACGTCGTGTTCGGGTATACCGCTCTCAACGATCTCACGGCGCGCGATCTGCAGCGCCGGCACGGTCAGTGGTTCAAAGGGAAGAGCCTCGACGACAGTTGCCCAATCGGGCCATGGATCGTCGCGGACGAAATCGCCGATCCGCAAAGGCTCGACGTGCGGCTCCGGCGCAACGGGGTCGAAAAGCAGCATTCGAACACCTCGAAGATGATCTTCCCGATTCCGCGCTTGATCGCAGAGCTCTCGAAGGGGATGACGCTGCTTCCGGGCGACGTGATCGCCACCGGAACGCCCGAGGGAGTCGGATTCGCGCGCAATCCGCCGGAGTTTCTTGCCGACGGCGACGCGCTCGAGGTCGAAATCGAGGGGATCGGCATTTTGAGAAACCTCGTCCGGATCGAATAAGGTGATTCGCGGCGACGAAGGGCGCCGCGACTTGCAAGCCGTATTGCTCGGCGGATGATCGTCGCGGTTCCTCGCGAAAGCGCCCTAAATGAGCGTCGAGTGGCGCTCGTGCCCGAAACGGTTGCGCGATTCTGCAAGACGGGGATCGCGGTATGCGTCCAGCATGGCGCCGGCGAGGCCGCAGCCTTCCCGGACGAACTCTACGGCGCCGCCGGGGCGACTTTCGGGGAAGACCCGCAATCGATGGCGCTCACCGCCGACGTAATGGTGACGGTCGGCCGGCCGAGTGATGCCGCGCTAAACGCGTTGCGTCCGGGCAGCATCGTCGTCGGCTTTCTCAATCCACTCGGCGATCCGGATTATCTGCAACGCCTCGCGGAGCGCAACGTGACCGCCCTGGCGATGGAGATGATTCCACGCATCACTCGAGCGCAGTCGATGGATGCGCTTTCATCCCAAAGCAACATCGCGGGATACAAGTCCGTCCTGCTGGCGGCCGCGGCCCTGCCGAAGTTCTTTCCGATGCTCACGACCGCGGCCGGGACGATCCGGCCCGCGAAGGTCCTCGTGCTCGGGGCGGGCGTTGCGGGCTTGCAGGCGATTGCGACGGCCCGCAGGCTCGGCGCCGTGGTAAGCGCTTACGACGTTCGCGCCGCCGTCAAGGAGCAAATCCAATCCCTGGGTGCGAGCTTTCTCGAATTCGATCTGGGTGCCGATGCCGAAGGTACGGGCGGTTACGCGAAAGAGCTGACGCCCGAGCAACAGCAGCGTCAGCGCGCCTGGATGGTCGAGCAGATCGGGGCGAACGACGCCGTGATAACGACCGCGCTCGTTCCCGGACGAAAGGCGCCGGTACTGATCAGCGAAGATGCGGTCGCTGCGATGAAACCGGGAAGCGTCATCGTGGACCTGGCCGCCGAAGCCGGAGGGAACTGCGCGCTGACGATCGCCGACCAAGTCGTCACCTCGCCCAACGGCGTAACGATCGTCGGGACGACGAATCTGCCGAGCACGATGCCGGCCGACGCCAGCCGGCTCTACTCGCGCAACGTGTACGCGCTCCTTTCGCCCTGGATTACCGACGGTGAATTGCGCATCGACATGGACGACGACGTCGCCAAAGGGGCCGTCGTCGCGCACGACGGGACCGTGCGGACCGCGAGGAGCGCCACATGACCGAGCTCGCGCACCTTATCGCGCCGCTGACCGTGCTGCTGCTCGCGGTCTTCGTCGGATTCGAAGTGATTTCGAAGGTCCCGACAACGCTTCACACGCCGTTGATGTCGGCCACGAACGCCATTCACGGAATCGTGCTGGCCGGTGCGATCGTCATCGTTGCGGCCCTCTTCGGGGTGGAGCATAGTACGGCGCTGACGGTGCTGGCCGTCGCGGCGGTTACGCTCGGAGCGATCAACGTCTTCGGCGGCTTCGCAGTTACCGAGCGGATGTTGCAGATGTTCCGCCGCCGGGAGGACCGCAAGTGAGCGTAGCGATCGATCTGGCCGATTTGGTCGCGATCGCGCTCTTCATCTACGGGCTCCACGAACTCAACTCGCCGGCCACCGCGCGGCGCGGCAATCGTTTCGCGATGGCCGGCATGCTGATTGCGTTGGTAGGGATTCTCGTGCGCACCGGCGCGGTCGGCTGGCCCGCCGTGGCCATCGGTATAGCGCTCGGTGGCGCGATCGGCATCTACGCCGCCGTCAAAGTGAAGATGACGGCGATGCCGCAGATGGTCGCACTCTACAACGGCGCGGGCGGCGGCGCGGCGGCGCTGATCTCGACGATTGCGTATTTCATCGCCGGGCGCGCGACGGGGTTGGACGAAGTCGTCGCCGTTTCGCTCGTGCTCTCCGCGATCATCGGATCGATCAGCTTTGCCGGATCGCTCGTCGCGTTTCTCAAGCTGCAGGAGTTGATGACCGGACGCCCCATCACTTATGCGGGGCAGCAGATCGTCAACGGCGCCGTCTTGCTCGGAATCGTCGCGCTGGCGGGCTGGTTCGTGGCGACGCTCGGTGGGGTTCCGGATTGGGCGTTTCTAGCGCTCTTGCTGGCGGCGCTGCTCCTCGGAGTGCTCTTCGTCTTACCGATCGGCGGCGCCGACATGCCGGTCGTGATTTCCCTACTGAATTCGTTCACCGGCGTCGCGGTCGCCATCACCGGATTCGAGATCGGCTCGACGCTGCTGATCATCTGCGGCGCGCTGGTCGGTGCGAGCGGCACGATTTTGACCGTTGCGATGAGCCGCGCGATGAACCGGCCGCTGACCAACGTGCTGTTCGGCGCTTTCGGCGCCGCGGGGGGCACCGAGATCGTGGCATCGGGCGGTCCGCAGCAGATTCGCAGCACGAGCGCCGACGACGTCGCGGTGATGCTTGCGTATGCGTCCAAGGTCATGTTCGTTCCCGGATACGGCATGGCGGTCGCGCAGGCGCAACACAGCGTCAAGGCGCTCGCCGATCAGCTGGAAAAACGCGGCGTAAAGGTGCTCTACGCAATTCACCCGGTTGCGGGACGCATGCCGGGACACATGAACGTGCTGCTGGCCGAAGCCAACGTGCCGTACAATCAGCTGCTCGACATGGACGATGCGAATCAGGAGTTTCCGACCGCCGACGTAGCGTTGGTCATCGGCGCCAACGACGTTACGAATCCCGCCGCGCGAACGGTGACCAGCTCGCCGATCTACGGCATGCCGATTCTCGATGTGGACAAAGCATCCAACGTCGTCGTGCTCAAGCGCTCCATGCGCTCGGGCTTCGCCGGCATCGAAAATCCGCTCTACGAGCTGCCGAACACCTCGATGCTGTTCGGCGACGCCAAGGCTTCCGTGGACGCCTTGGCGGCCGCAGTCAAGGCGTTATAGCGGGACTCGGGCCGCCCGGTAAGGAGGGCGGAACCAGCGGCGGCGGCGGCAGATCTTCGGGCAGGGTCGGCTCGCGCTTGCGGCGCCTGCGCTCGGTGATTTCGACGACGACGATGTAGAGCACGGGCACGATCGCCAGATTCATAACGGTCGAAACCAGCATGCCGCCAAGCACGGCCGTGCCCAGCGATATGCGCGATTGCGCGCCGTCGCCGTGCGCGAACGCAAGCGGGACGATGCCGAGGATGAACGCGATCGACGTCATCAAAATCGGCCGCAGGCGCGTCGCCGCGGCCTGCGCCACGGCGTCGACGGCCTCCATCCCCTGCTCGCGCAGTTGGTTCGCGAACTCGACGATCAGAATTGCGTTCTTGGCGGCGAGGCCGATCAGCATGACGTAACCGATTTGCGCGTAAATGTCCGACGACGTGGTTGGAATCGGCACCAAATGCCCGGCCAGCTTCGAATGGACCAAGATCATGAGCAGCTCGACGATGCGCCGGATGTAGATCGCGCCGATTGCGCCGAGCAGCGCAAGCGGCACGGCGAGCATGATGACGAAGGGCGTCGCGACGCTTTCGTACTGCGCCACGAGCACGAGGAACACGAACAGCAGGCCCATGGCGAAGACCGCGATCGTCTGCGGACCGCTCTGCACCTGTTGCCGCGCGATGCCGCTCCATTCGTAGCTCATACCCTTGGGCAAGTTCTTGACCACGAGGCGTTGGATCGCGTTGAGCGCTTCCCCGGAACTCGCGTTGGTTCCCGGATTGCCGTCGATCTCGTACGAGTTATATTCGTTGAAGCGCATGATCGAAACGTTGTCCTGCGCCATCGACGTATCGAGGAACTGGCTCACCGGCATCATCGCGCCGGCGGCGTTGGCGACGTAGATCCGCGAGAGGTCTTGGGGTACCGTGCGCTGCTTGGCGCGCGCCTGCACGACCACCTGGTACGAGCGCGTGCCGTAGTCGAAGAAGTTGACGAACGTGGATCCGGTCGTCGCGTTGAGCGTGTCGAAGAACGCCTGCGGCGACACGCCGAACGCGAGCGCCTTTGAGCGGTTGAACGTCGTCACCAAGTACGTTCCGGTCAAGATCGTCGGAATGCGCACCTGCGAGAGCGTCGGATCAGTCTTCGCCTGCGCGAGGACCGTCCCGCCCACCTTGTTCAGCGTCGGCAGGCCAAGGTTGTTGATGTCCTCGATTTCGATCGCGAAGCCGCCGGTCGAACCGAGCCCCGGAATCGCGGGCGGGTTCGCCGGGAGCGCCGTGACGCCGCCGATCTTTAAAAACTTCTGGTAGAGATCGTACTGTAGGGCCAGCGCGGCGTTCTCGACGCCGTGGCGATCCGCGAGCGGCTTCAACTGCACGAAGATCGTCGCCTGATTCGATCCGTTGTTGGCAAATCCGAAGCCCACGCCGGAGGTCACCGCCTCGACCTGCGGCATCGCGCGCATGATGCCCTCAAGCTTCTTGACGGCCGCCGTGGTCTGGTCCAAGGAGGACTGGATCGGCAGCGTCACCAGCACGTAGAGCAGACTCTGATCTTCGTTGGGCAGAAAGCCTTGTGGGGTGATCTTGAACATCACGCCGAGCAGGACGAGTCCGCCGAGGAAGATCGCGATCATCATCCGCTGCCGCTGGATCAGCCGCGGCACGAGCCCCTGATACCACGCGGTCAGCGCGTGCAAGCGCAGGTTGAACCACAGCATGAACCGGTTGGTCGTCGGTTCGGCGCCGTGCACGAGCTTGTACGTGAGCACCGGAGCCAGCGTCATCGCCGTGAAGAGCGAGATGCCGATCGAAGCCGCCATCGTCAGCGCGAACTGCTGGAAGAGCAAACCCGTTGTCCCCGGCAGGAACGCCACCGGGACGAAGACCGACATCAGCACGAGCGACGTCGCGACGACGGCGCCGCCGATCTCGCGCATGGCGCGAGCCGTTGCCTGGAACGGATTCGTCTTGTCGTCGACGATGTGACGCACGATGTTTTCGAGCACGACGATCGCGTCGTCTACGACGAGACCCGTCGCCAGGGTGAGTCCGAAGAGCGTCAGCGTGTTGATCGAGAAGCCGAGCAACTTCATCGCCGCGAACGTCCCGATGAGCGATACGGGAATCGTTATCGACGGGATGAGCGTGCTGTGCCAGTTCTGGAGGAAGATGAAGATGACGAGGACGACCAGCAGGATCGCGATGAGCAGCGTAACGATGACCTCTTTGATCGAGGCCCGCACGAAATCGGACGTGTCGAAGGCGATCTTGTAGGAGATGCCGCTCGGCATGTGCTCCGCGATGCGCTCCATCGTCTTGCGCACGTTCTGCGAGATCTGCAGCGAATTCGCGGTCGGCTCGCCGTCGATCGCCAGCACGACCGCGGTCTCTCCGTCGTAGCGCGCCGACGTGACGTAGTTCTGCGCGCCGAGCTGCACCTGTGCCAAGTCGCCGACGCGAACGAAACCGCCGTTGGGTTGCGTCGCGACGACGATCTGTTTGAACTCGTCGACGCTCTGCAGCCGCCCGTTGATTTGAATCGGTATCTGGAACGGCTGCGACCCCGTCGTCGGAGGCTGGCCGATCGCGCCCGGGGCGACGTCCGCGTTGTTCTGGCGAATCGCGCTGATCAGCGTGTCGAGCGAGATGTTGTTGGCCTGGAGCTTATGCGGATCGACCCAGATGCGCATGCCGTAGGTGCGGTCGCCGAGCACGGCGACCTGCCCCACGCCGGGCACGCGCTTGAGCTCCTCGATCACGTTGAGATCGGCGTAGTTGCTCACGGCGACGTCGGAGACGGCGGAGCTCGTCGACAGCATGGCGACAGCGATCGTGATGTTGCCCGAGCTCTTCTGGACGGTGACGCCCTGGTTTTGAACGGCGGTCGGCAACTGCGACAGCGTGAGGTCGACGCCGTGCTGCACGTTCGTCTGGTCGGTCGTCGGATCGGTGCCGAGTGCGAACGTGCACGTGATCGTGCTCGTACCGTTGGCGCTCGAATAGGATTGCATGTACTGCAGGCCGTCGGCGCCGTTGATGTTGATTTCCAGCGGCGTGGTAACCGAGCGCATCACCATGGCCGCGGTGGCGCCCGGATACTGCGACGTCACCGTCACCGTGGGCGGCGAAATCTGCGGGTACTGCGAGATCGGCAGAGTCGGAATCGTGATGAGGCCGGCCAGCAGCACCACAACGCTCAGCACCCCGGCAAATAGCGGGCGCTTTAGAAAAAACTCAATCACGAGCCCGCTCTCAACCTGGCGCTCATTCTAAAAACGAGCGTTCGCACGCCGCCGGCTAAAATCCCGGCCGCAGCCTCCATTGGTCGGCGTTCCACGTCGGCAGAAAAGCGTTGGGAGCAAAGCCGAGCAAACGTTTGCGATACGCGTAAACGTAATCCGCGTTGAAAAGAAATAGGATCGGAACCTGCGCGGCGACGATTCGCCCGATCCGTCCGTAGAGGCGTTTGCGAACGCTCGCGTCGACGGTGCCGATTGCGGCGTGCTCGAGCCGCTCTACCTGCGGATCGCACCAGCGCATGTAGTTCGACGGGGCTCCGCATCCGAGCACCGAGGAATCGTCCGGATCCGCCCCCATGGTCCACGGCACGTAGGCGAGATCGAACGTCCCCATGGCCAACACGCCGGTGCGCGGCAGAAAAAGCTGCGCGTTGCTGACGGCCTTGATCGCGACGTCGACGCCGCGTTGTCGCAGCGCGGCCTGCACCGCGGCCGCGACGCGCACCCCCGTCGCCGTTTCGGGGAACTGAACGTAGGTCAGCCGCAACGCCTCGCCGCCCTTCGCCCGCAGGCCGTCCGCAGCGCGCCGCCATCCGGCGGCGTCCAGCAGCCGATCGGCACGGAGCGGGTCGTACTGCGGCTCGCGCACCGTCGGATCGAACGCCCACGAAAAGCGGGGCTGGATCATATTCGTCACGGGATACAATCCCAGCGTTATCTTGCGCGAGATTGCGTCGCGATCGAGCGACATCGCGATCGCGCGCCGCACGCGAACGTCGTCCAGCGGAGCGTGCGACGTGTTGAAGGCGAGGCCCGCGACAACGGCGGTTGGTACGGTCACGAATCCGATGTGCGGATCGCCGCGAACCACCGCAATCTGCGCCGGCGCGATGAGATTCCAGTCCAGCTCCCCGGCCCGCAGCAGCAGCAGGTTCGTGGACGGATCGGGAATCGTGCGAACGATCAGCTCCCGCACGTGCGGTTCTCCCCGCCAATATCGCGGGTTAGCGACGTAACGCAATCCCTCGCCGCGCCGCCAAGATACGAAGCGATAGGGGCCGTCGCCCACGGCGGGGGCCGCATTGAAAGCGGCGCGAGCGAGAGGCGTTTGCGATTCCAGAACGTGCGCCGGCAGAACGAACTGGGGCGCAAATCCATACGAGAAGTAGGTCATCACGGCCGGCGCCCAGGCGCGCTTGAGATGGAAGACGATCGTCCTGGATCCACGCGCTTGCGCACGGTCGATCAGGTCGTAGCCCTCGTGCGAACGCACGGGATTGTTCGGATCCAAAATCGCTCGCAGCGTGAAGAGCACGTCGGCCGGGGTGACGGGCCGGCCGTCGCTCCACCGCGCTGGGCGCAGCCGATACACGATCGTGCGACCATCGACCGAGACCCCCCCGTTGGCGCGGGTTGGAATCTCCGCCAGGAGCTGCGGCTGCGGCAGTCCGCGGCTATCTAGGTCGATGAACGGCTCGAAGGCTAAGCGGGCGAGCTGCTGCTCGACCGAGGCGGCATCCGGGTTGAGGAACAGCGGATTGAGGTTGCGAGGATCGGCGGCCAGGTCGAACCGGACCACCGGCGTGCCCACTGCCGAGCTTCCCGTGCAGCCCCCCGGGAGGAGCAGTACCGCCAGGAATGCGACATTCCATAACCTCCCGCTTGCGCCGAACGGATTTGGGGTGTTATTGTAAGAGTGCCGAAAGTTGTTCGGCAAATCCCCTCCTATGACGAATATGATGCTGTCAACCGTAGAACTTGACGAACTCGACCTTCGCCTTTTGGACGCGTTGCAGCGCAACGCGCGCTCAACCTTTACCGAGCTCGGTCAGATTGTCGGCCTCAAAGCCCCTGCCGTCCACGATCGGGTCAAGCGGCTCGAACAGCGCGGCTACATCCGAGGTTATTCCGCGCAGCTCGACGCCACGAGGCTCGGCCTGAACTTGATCGCTTTCGTCAGTTGTTACACGTCGCCGGATTGTGCTTACGACGAGTTCACGCGACGCTTGAGCGAGATGCCGGAGATTTGCGAAGTGCATTCGGTTGCGGGCGAGGAGAGCTTCCTTTGCAAAGTGGCGACGCGCTCGACGCAACACCTTGACGACCTGCTGGCGCGCCTCAAGGCGACCCCCGGCATGGCGCGCACGCGCACGACGATCGTTCTGGGCATACCGTTCGATCGCGGCGGCGTGACGGTCTAGTCGTGGCGACGAAGGCACCCTCCAAGGCGGCGTGCTCGTTGGGAACGCACCGCGTGCTCGAACCCGCCGGCGCGATGCCGCAAGACGCGTGGCGAATCGATAACACGCCGGTCGCCGCCGAAAACGAGCTCCTCTGCGAGGTCGACGTGCTCAACATCGATTCCGCGTCGTTCCGGCAGCTGGGGGAAGCCTGCGGCTTCGACGCCCAGAAAATCGGCGAGCGCGTCGCGGAGATCGTTAGCCAGCGCGGCAAGCAGCACAATCCCGTCACCGGAAGCGGCGGGATGTTCGTCGGCCGCGTGCTCGAAATCGGCGCGGCGCTGCGCGACAAGGTGGATCTGAGCGTGGGCGACCGCATCGCATCGCTGGTGTCCTTGACACTGACGCCGTTGTACATCGAAAAAATCGATACGGTTGACGTGACGACCGGACAGATCTGGGTGCGCGGCAAGGCTATCCTGTTTGAGAGCGCCTTGTGGGCGCGTATGCCAAACGATATCGACGAGGGCGTCGCGCTGGCGGTCCTCGACGTCGCCGGTGCGCCCGCTCAAGTGCGGCGCCTGTGTTCGGCCGGCCAGACGGTGGTCGTCATCGGCGCGGACGGCAAGAGCGGATTGCTTTCGTGCGCGCATGCCAAGGCGCGCGTCGGCCCTCACGGGCGCGTGATCGGGCTCGTACCCGATTCGACGACTCCCTCGGCACGGGTGCTGCAGCGAGCCGGGCTCGTCGACGGATTGGTCGTTGCCGACGCGCGGTCCGCGCTCGAGGCCAGCGCCCGAGTCGAAGCGCTTGCGCCAGAGCTAGCCGACGTCGTCGTCAACTGCGTGAACGTTCCCGGCACCGAGCTGTGCTCGATTCTGTGCGCCAAGGACGGCGGAACGATTTATTTCTTTTCAATGTCGACGTCGTTCACCGCCGCCGCACTCGGTGCGGAGGGCGTCGGGCGCGACGTTACGATGATGATCGGCAACGGCTACACGAAAGGGCACGCCGACACCGCGCTGCAGACGCTGCGGGACCATCCCGAACTCCACGCCTACTTCAACCAAAAATACGCAAGGACCAGGACATGACCGAAACGCTTACCGCCCACCATCTCAAGCCGCCCGTGTCGCCCGACCAGTTCGAGTACAAGAATCTCAAACAAGGAGAGTTTTGGCGGCACATTCCCGCGTACGCCGACGTGGATGAAAAGACGTTTCTCGATCATCTCTGGCAACAGCGCAAGTCCGTCAAAACCGCGGAGGAGCTTCTCGAGACCATCCGCGAGGTTTGCTCGCCCGAGTTCTATCGGGATGCCGAAGACGGATTCCGCCGCGCCCCGATGGCGGTGCGCGTTTCGCCTTACGCGATCGCGCTGATCGACTGGAACGACCCGATGAACGATCCGATTCGCCGGCAGTTCATCCCTTTGGCATCTGCCTTGCTGCCGGATCACCCCCGGCTGACGCTCGATTCGCTGCACGAGCAACAAGATTCGCCCGTCCCGGGTTTGGTTCACCGCTACGTCGACAAGGCGCTCTTCCTTCCGCTCAACGTTTGCCCGGTCTACTGCCGGTTCTGCACGCGCAGTTACGCGATCGGCCCGGACACCGAGAACGTCGACAAAGTCTCGCTTGCCAAGACGCCGAAACAATGGCAGGACGCCTTCCAATATATTGCCGCGCGGCCCGAGCTCGAGGACATCGTGATCTCGGGTGGCGACGTCTATCAGCTCCCTCCCAAGAACATCGAGTTCGTCGGCAACGCGCTGTTGGACATTCCACACGTGCGACGCATGCGGTTCGCGACCAAAGGGCCGGCGATCATGCCGATGAAGTTAATTACGCACGGCGAATGGCTCGATGCGCTGACGTCCATCGTCGAGCGCGGACGCACGCTCGGCAAAGAAGTCGTGCTCCACACCCATTTCAACGCACCCGAAGAAATCACGTGGATCACCCAGAAAGCCATGCGGCTGCTCTTCGAACGCGGCATCTTTACCCGCAACCAGTCGGTCTTGATCCGAGGCGTGAACGATTCGCCAGAGCGTATGCAGCTGCTCGTGAAGCGGCTCGGTTTTGTGAACGTACACCCGTATTACGTCTACATGCACGACATGGTCAAGGGCGTCGAGGATCTGCGCACGACGATCGCCACGGCGGTCGAAGACGAAAAGTTCGTGCGCGGCAGCACCGCAGGCTTTAACACTCCCACGTTCGTCTGCGACGCGCCCGGCGGCGGTGGCAAGCGCGACGTGCACTCGTTCGAGTACTACTCCCGCGAGAACGGTATCGCCGTCTATGCCGCGCCGAGCGTCAAACCCGGCCAGGCTTTCCTGTATTTCGATCCGATCGACCAGCTGGGCCCCGACGCTCGCGCTCGTTGGGCGTCACCGCGGATCCAAGAGGAGATGATTCGCGAAGCGGTTCGCAACGCCGGAGTCGGCGACGAGCAACTCGTGCTCGCGTAATGAACGAGAAGCGCTTTCGGCTAGACTTCTTGATCGCAATCGGTGCGCTGTTGATCAGCACGGTTGCGGCGTTTGCCTCGATTTACCAAAGCCGCATTATCGCGCAGCAATTCAGCGCCACCGTGTGGCCGTACGTCAGCATGGACACGACCAACTCACCCTCATTGATCGAGCTGGACATTCGAAATGACGGCCTGGGCCCGGCGATCGTTCACTCGGTGCGCATCACCTACGATGGAAAACCCCAAGCATCGATCGAGGCGCTTTTCGCCCTGCTCGCCGACGCACGAACGCGGTCCGAGATGCGGGCGGCACTCCGAGCGGGACAGAAGATGACCTTGACGACGAGCACTCCCGTCGCCGGCATGGTGATCGCCGCGAATACGCAGCACACGATCATTCGGATGGACGGTGCGATCTTGGTGCAGCATTTTCGCCGCGGGGTCGGGCGGTTCGGCCTGTCGCTCTGTTATTGCTCGCTGACGGGAACCTGCTGGGTGGAGCGGCTCAGGAACGCCGGCAGCGAACCGCGCGTCGTGCGCGACTGCTCGAACGACGGTGCCTCATGAACGTCACCGGGTTCGAGCGCTAGCCACCATCCTCACCGGGCCGTCCGGGCGGAGCGTAACCAAAGGCGCGACGCCGACGTGCGCGCCAGGCGCGAGCACGAAACGGTAACGCCGCACCATCTGTCCCAGTACGATCCCCGTTTCACGCATGGCAAACTCTTCGCCGATGCAGCGGCGCGCGCCACCGCCGAACGGGATATAAGAAAATGGCGCGGGATCGGGCCCTAGCCAGCGATCCGGATCGAATCTGTCCGGGTCGTCAAAGTAGTCCGCTCGCCGATGCATGAGCAGCGGCGCCGCGAAAACCGTCGTTCCCTGCGGGATGACGCTGCCGTCGGCTAACGTGACGTCGCGCAGCGCCTCGCGGCCGATGATCCACGCCGGCGGATAGAGGCGTAACACTTCCTTGACGACGCGCCCGACGTACTCCCCGTCGCCGGCGCGCGCCGCGACGGCAACGCGCTCGTCGATCGCCGGATGCAACGCCAAGAGATAGAGCGCCCAGGTTAAAGCGTTGGCAGTCGTTTCGTGACCGGCCATGAAGAGCGTCATGATTTCGTCGCGAATCTGCTCGTCTGAGGGCTGGTATCCGGTCTCGGCGTCGTGCGCGGCGAGAAGCATCGAGAGCGCGTCGGTGCGTTGCGCTCCGTCGCGGCGTCGCCGCGCGATCAGCCCATAGATGATCGCATCCAACGCCGTGCGCGCCCGCCAAAAGCGGCGCGTGCTGGGCAACGGTAAGCGCCGGCGCAGCGAGCCCAACGGTGTCAGCATGAACGGAAATTCTTTCATCATGAGCCGCAGCGCGTCGCCGACGATCCGTGCGGAATCGCTCTCGTCGCTGCCGAACAGCGTTTCGGTGGCGATGCGAAGCGTAAGCTCGGTCATCGCGGCGTGCGCGTCGAACGTTTGTCCAGTTTTTAGGCGCCCCGTAAATTCGCGCGCATCGCGCTCCATGATGCGCGCGTACTCGACCATGCGCTCGCGATGGAACGCCGGCTGGACGATGCGGCGCATCCGAAGATGCAGCGGATCTTCGCTGGTCAGCAGCCCTTCGCCGAGGAGCAATCGCAGCATGCGCGCTCCCAACGACTTAGAAAAGGCCCGCTGTTGCGTGACGAGGATTTCCTTGACGAGCGCGGGCTCGTTGACGAAGATATACGACCTCCACGGCACGGCGAAAGCCACCAGGTTGCCGTAGCGGGCCGTCATGTCGCGGAGAAATTCCGGGAAGCGCGCGAACGGGACCGGCAGAAGCCGGCGCAGCGTCGTCCAGCGGCTCGGGCCCGGGATCATCGCGCGGCGGCCGCTTCGTATGCCGCGACGTGCCCGAAGCGGCAGATGATGCGATAGCTCCCCTGGGCAACCGCGCGGGCGAGCGCCGGGCGCGCTCGCAGCTGAAACGCCGTGCTGGGAAAATCGTCGGCATACACGAGGTACTGCGTTCCGGAGATCGCATCGATGGTCGCGCGCGGACGCTGCGCGGCGACCGCCGAGAACCATTCGTCGTAGGTCGCGAGCGACGCGTCCTTCGGAACACACGCCAGCGCGCGACGTGCGTCGCTAAGATCGCCGTAGTACGGATGAAGGTAATGCAGAGGGTGCGACGGATCGAACGCGATCAGAAACACGACGCAAAGCGCGGCCGCCGCCGTTGCCCAGTTGCGTGCGATGCGATCGCTGCGACTGCGCGACAGTTTAACCGCTCCCATGACGGCAGCGATGAGGAGCCAGGGGATCCAGAGCGCCGCATAGTGATCGCCCATGCGCCATACGTATCCGGAGTTCGCGAGGAGAACGATCGCTGCGCCGGGGAGCGCCAGCAGCGCCCACCACGAACGCAGCGGCAGCAACGCGAGCGGCACGAGGCCCTCGAGCACGTACGTAAAGCGTCCAAAAGTAAAAATCGCCGGGGCAAACTCGCGTGGACGCGTGAACGCCGCCAGCACGACGGCGATCGGGCCGGCCGCAAACGGATACACGTAAAAGTGGCTGGGCATCCAGCCTCCCAAATGCGGCGCGATAATTCCGTAGTAGGCTCCGAGCGCCGCGGCCGAGCCGAGCGCAAGCCCCGCACCGGCCCAGCTCGGCGCGCGCGGCGCGGCAACGAAACCCTCCAGCAAACCGCGCCCCTGCGATCGCCGCCATCGCGCGATGGCGATCAATACCGCACCGAAGAAGATCAGCGTCAAGGCCGCGTCTTCGCGCAAGCCGATCGCGAGGATGGCGCAGATTGAAAACCAGACCCAACGGGACCGATCCGCGGCAAGGAACATCCCCAGCACGAGCAACGTGAACAGCCCGAGCTCGTGAAACTCGTCAAACCCGAGCGCTAACAACGGTGGATACAGCAGCGTTACGTATCCGAGTAAGTTCGCGAGCTTCGGGCTTGCATACGGGCGCGCGATGCTCGCCACTAGGGGCGCGCAGGCGGCCGTCGCGGCGGCTTGCAGCAGCTGAAGGGGCAGAGCGCTGTGCGTCACCGCTACCAGTGGCCACAGTAGCGCCAGCGAAGGAGACCAATGGTAGCGAAAGTGCGAGCCCGCCTCGATGCCGTTGCGCATGCCGCCAAACGCGTCGGCAACGATTTGCGCAAAGGTGCCCGTGTCCGAGCCATACGTCCACAGCTTTGCGCGCACCACCGCGAGAGCGGCCAGCACGACAAATTCGACCGCCGCCCACACGATCAGCCTCATCGGCAGGCGCGCCGTAATGAATTGAACAAACGCGCAGGGCGATGAAGCGAATCTGCGTCTTTTGCGGCTCCCACGTCGGCAACGACGAAGCGTATGCTCGAATGGCTCGCGACACCGCCGAGAAAATCGTTCGTGCCGGCTACGGCATCGTTTACGGCGGCGGCAGCATCGGATTGATGGGAATCGTAGCCGACACGGCGCTGGCCTGCGGCGGCGAGGTCATCGGCGTCATCCCACACGCATTGGCGCGCACCGAGATCGCTCACGAAGGGCTTACCGAACTGCACCTGGTCTCCACGATGCACGAACGCAAGGCGATGATGGATGAGGCCAGCGACGCCTTCATCGCGCTGCCCGGCGGCTTTGGCACGATGGACGAGTTCTGCGAGGTTCTCACTTGGCGACAGCTTCGCATTCTCGACAAGCCCATCGGTTTGCTCAACTTCCGCGGCTACTACGATGCATTGCTGGCGCTCTTCGACTCGATGGTTCGCGAAGGCTTCATCGGGCCGCATACGCGCGGGCTCTTCAGCAACGCCGCAACCATCGACGAGCTGATGACCGAAATGTTCGAGGAGAGGAATCGACCGTAGCGCTATTTATGGAAGGCCCAAGGTAACTGTCATTTGTTTTGTGTCATGCTGAGCTTGTCGAAGCATTCGTCCTTCGACTCCGCTTCGCTCCGCTCAGGATGACAAGATAAGGGATCACTCCGCTAGCGCCGTCGTTACGATGCGCTCCTGTTCGACCGCGTGCTGGCCTGCATATCCCTCGCTCGGGCTCGCGCGGTAGCCGCGTCCGATGTATTCGATATCGAACCCGTCGCGTTTACCTTCCAAAAGGCGGCGGCGTACGAACGCTCGGGCGCCCATATTCTTGGGCTCTTCTTGCACCCACACGATCTTCTTGAGGTTAGGATAGCCCGCGATCAACCGATTGATGTCGCCAACCGGGAGGGGCGCCAGCAACTCGATGCGCGCGATCGCCGTTCGCCGCAGCAAGCCGTACGCGGGGTGCGCGACCATGTCGTGATAAATCTTTCCGCTGCAGAGGATCAGCCGATCGATTTGGTCACGGTCGAGTGGGCGTGGATCGTCGATCACCCGCGCAAACGCTCCGTCGGCCATCTCGTCGATCTTGCCTGCCGCGCTTTCCGCGCGCAACAGCGATTTCGGCGTCATGATCACCAGGGGCACGGCGATCGGGGAGCGTGCCTGCATCCGCAGGAGATGATAGTAGTTGCTCGCGATGGATGGCGAAGCCACGCGCAAGTTGCCCTCGGCGACAAGCTGAAGGAAGCGTTCCAGACGCGCGCTGGAATGTTCCGGGCCGCCGCCTTCGTATCCGTGCGGCAGGAGCAAGGTCAAGCGCGTCGTCTGGCCCCACTTCGCTTGCCCCGCGGCCACGAACTGATCCACGACGATCTCGGCGCCGTTGAAAAAGTCTCCGTATTGCGCCTCCCATAAGACCAGCGCATTGGGCTCCTGAGTCGAGTAACCGTACTCAAAGCCCATACAGGCGTACTCCGACAGCGGGCTGTTGCGAATCTCAAACGACGCCTGCTCGGGCGAAACGTGTTGCAGTGGAATCCATACGCGTTGTTCGGAGCCTGCCCTGAGCGGAGTCGAAGGGTGGAAGACCGCGTGGCGATGACTGAAGGTGCCGCGTTCCGTGTCCTGACCGGTGAGCCGAATCGGCGTGCCGCTGGTGAGCAGCGACGCGAAGGCGAGCGATTCGGCCGTTCCCCAGTCGACGCTACCCTTTTCGGCGATCGTGGATTTACGCCGTTCGAACTGATTGACAAGCTTGCGGTTGAGCTCGAAGCCAGGCGGCGTGGCGACCAACGCTTCGCTCCAGCCGACGAGATCGGCGCGCGTCGCCTGCGGCAACTTCGTGCCGTCGAAGGTATTGCTTCCCGAAATCTTTCGGCCTTGAATGTGCGACGCCAGCGCACCCTTGACGGCGCGGCGGGCTTCCTGCAAACGCTCCGTCGCTTCGTCCGACATCGCGCGAACCTGATCGGCGGTAATCAGCCCTTGATTGACCAGCTTGTTCGCGAACAGCTCGCGCACGGTCGGGTGATTCTTGATGCGCTCGGCCGTCTCGGGCTGCGTGTACGCCGGCTCGTCCTGTTCGTTGTGGCCAAAGCGGCGGTAGCCGATTAAGTCGATGAGCGAGTCGCGCCCAAACGCGCGACGGAAGTCGATCGCAAAGTGGACGGCCGCGATGCAGGCGTCAACGTCGTCGGCATTGACGTGGACGATCGGAACGTCGAAGCCCTTGGCCAAGTCCGAAGCGTAGCGGGTCGAGCGCGCGTCCGCCGGATCGGTCGTGAAACCGATCTGATTGTTCGCAATGAGATGAATCGTGCCACCGGTTTCGTAGCCGGGGAGCGACTGCAAATTCAGCACCTCGGAGACGATGCCCTGGCCGGTAAACGCCGCGTCCCCGTGGATCAAGATGGGAACGGCGCGTTTGGTGTCCTGCGTCGGAATGCCGTGCGCGTGATCGGTCTGCAGGGCGCGCGCGCTGCCCTCCACGACCGGGTCGACCGCCTCCAAATGGCTCGGGTTGTGGGCCAGGGTGACGTGAACGATCTTCTCTTTGGACGTCTTGAAATCGCCGGTCGCGCCGTGGTGATACTTCACGTCGCCCATCACGTCGTCGTCGCCCAGATTGCCGCGGTACTGCGCGGCCTCGAACTCGGTCATCACTTCTTCGTAGGGCAGGTTCACGACGTGAGCGATCACGTTGAGGCGCCCGCGGTGGGCCATCCCCAGCACCGCATCCGCCACGCCGTCGTCGGCCAGCATGTCGAGCATCTCTTCGAGCATCGGCACCATCACGTCGAGCCCCTCGCCCGAGAACGTCTTCTGACCTAGGAACGTCTTGCGCACGTAGCGATCGAAGGCCTCGACCTTCGTCAGCCGGGAAAGGAACTCGATCTGCCGCTGCGGGGAGTGCTTGATCTTGTTGCGCCCCGACTCGATGTAATCGCGCAGCCATGCGCGCTGGTTCGCGTTGGAGATGTGTTCGATCTCATACGCGATGGTCGAACTGTACGTCTCGCGCAGCCGCGGCAGAATCTCTGCCAACGTGTTGCCCGGTACTTTAACGTGCAGCACGCTCGCCGGGATCGCGCTTTGCAGGGCGGGCGTCAAGCCGTACGTCGCCGGTTCGAGCGAGGCGTCCCCGACCGGCGCCGCACCCAGCGGGTCCAAGTTGGCGGCGAGATGCCCGTGCCGCCGATACGCCGAGACGATAGCCATGCCCGCGGCGGCGGCACGAAGCATTTCGTCCGAGGGCGGCGCCGTCGCGGGACCGACCGGCGTGAGGGCAACCTGCGGTACCGCCGCGGCTTGCAAACCCAGCGACGCGAAGATCGCCTCGTAGAAGCCGTGCCTGCCTTGCAGCAGCTCGTCGACGCGGCGCAAATATTCTCCGGATTGCGCGCCCTGGGTGACGCGGTGATCGTAGGTGCTCGTGAGCTGCATCACCCTCGAGACGCCCAGCAGCCGCAGCGACTGTTCGTTCGCGCTGGCGAAGCCCGAAGGATAACCGATCGCGCCCGTGGCGATGATCGCTCCCTGTCCCGCCATCAAACGCGGCACGGATGCGACGGTGCCGATGCCGCCGGGATTGGTCAGCGTAAAGGAAGCGCCTTGCAGATCGTCAGCGCCGAGCTTGTTTTCCCGAGCGCGCGCGACGAGCTCTTCGTACTTGGCGCGAAAACTCGCGAAATCGAGTGAGTCCGCATCGCGAATCACCGGCACGATCAGGGACCGCGAGCCATCCTTGCGTTCCGTATCAACGGCGAGACCGAGATGGATGCCCGGCTCGACCCGCATCGGCGCGCCGGCTTCGTCGCGACGGAAAGAATAGGTGATGAACGGCATCTCGTGCGCCGCCCGCACGAGCGCGTAGGCAATCAGATGGGTAAACGAGACGCGCTCGGAGCGGCCCGCGGCCTTCACCGCGCCGTTGAGTTCTTTGCGCCGCGCATCCAGCACGTCGACCAGCACGCTGCGAAAACTCGTGGCCGTCGGAATCGAGAGGCTCTGTTCCATGTAACCGCTCAGCGTGGCGGCGGGGCCTTTGAGCGGCGTCAACGTCGCCCCCGGGGCGATCGGGATAGGCGCGGGCAGGCTCGGCGCCGAGCGGCGGCGCGCGTTTTCCGCTTGCGTCAAAACGTCGGATCGCAAAATCAGCCCGTCCGGCCCGGACCCGCGAACCCGCGAGAGATCCACGTCGAGTTGTCGCGCGATTCGCTGCGCGGCGTGATCCGCCACGCCATCGCCGCGCGACGGAAGCTGCGGCTTAACTACGGGCGGCGCCGGCGGTGCGCCGTTACCCGCCTGGCTCGAATCCCGCGCCGCTCCGTCGTGCTTCGCGGTATCGATCTGCGCGAGGGGCGTGCCGACCGGCACCGTATCGCCTTCGCGCGCGAGAATCTGCGTGATCTGACCGGAGGCTGTCGCCGGAACTTCCACGTCGACTTTGTCGGTCGTCACCTCGACGAGGGCGTCACCCTCGGAAACGTACTCGCCGACCTTCCGGCGCCACTCGACGATCGAACCTTCGGTAACCGACTCCCCCATCTCGGGAAGGATCACGCTAACCACGGTTGATTCCAAAACAGGATTCATTTTATCTTTCGGAACGCCGGAGGCCTAGTGGCCTAGTCGCTTTGAGGCGGCGAGGAGCTAGAAGTACTTCGCGGGTTCCGGCGGCATCGTCACCAAGACGTTCTTGTGGAAACGCGGGCGTGGATGTCGCAGCACGAATGCGGCAACGTCGTAGGCCTGGGTAAGCGAGAGCGAGCCGGGCGCGTTTTGCGGCATGTTGTAGCGAACGAATCCGGTCATTCGATCGATATGCGCCATACCGGCCCCTTGGTTGAACGAGCGCGCTCCCCACAACGGCGGATAAACGCCGGCGAGGCCTTCGCCGTCGGCTTGATGGCACGTCGAACAGCGCTGCGCATACAACGCCTTCCCGCGCGCCGCGCTCGGCGCTTTGGCCGGCAGCGGCTCGATGTACCGATCCGACGCGGGTTGCTTCGCTCCGACCGGCGTGCCGCGCGAAAGCCAAGCGATGTAAGCAACGATGGCGACCATCGCTTTGCTGTCGTAGGCGGGCGCTTTGCCGTTCATGCTATACAAGAAGCATTCCGCAATCCGATCCTGCAGCGCGATGACGCGGTGCGCGCGTTTGTTCCACTGTGGAAAACGTCCGTACACGCCGACGAAGCTTCCTCCGCGGGACTGCGTGCCGGCCGCGATGTGGCAATCGGCGCAGGACATGTCGGCACGCACGTAATCGTGCATCAACCGGTGCGTTTTGACGATGATCTCGTGTCCGTATTGAATCGACTGACCAACCGGTCCGTCCGGGAGGGCGCGCGGGTCGTAGGATGCCGCACTGCTCGAAGGGTTGCCGGCACACGCGGACAGGACGAGCGCCGCAAGGGCCGCCAGACTACAGCGTCGGCGCAAGATAAGCGTAACCATAACGTTGCTGCAGCACGGCGATCGCCGCAACCATCGACGGAACCACGACGGCGCCGGGAATCAGATGCGTAAGAATGTCGTCCGCTACCTCACTTGGCGTCGTGCTCGCGGGCGCGAAGCCGCCTTTGCACAGGGCGCGAGCTTGTTCTTCCACGGCGGTGTGACACGTCAAGACGACGAGCCCGCGCCGCTGCAGCATTTGGATGGAACCGTCCTGATACATGCCGGCCTCGTCGTCGGGATTCGCGCGCGCGTCCACCGGCGAGCGCGCCGGCAGGAAGGTGTTGGACGCGATCGGTGCGCCGGATGCATCCATTATCTTGAAAAACTCGCCGATGCGATAGCGCCGCCAAATCTCGTCGCTGTAACCGTACGCCGCCGAAGGCCCGTGGCCGGCGAGCGCGACGACGATCGCATCGGCCGGATAGCCGAAACCGAAGTGCAGGCCGTTAAAAGCGTTCTTAAGGTTGTTGAGGATGCCCGGCCGGAACGCGACCGTTTCATAGACCTGCCGAATTTGCGCCGGGCGGCCCACCCGAGCCGCGAAAGCCGCGGCGTCGAAGTCCGCGCGACGCGCGACGAAATGCTCTCCGCCGGGAACGCCCTGCGCGGCCGGCCCGGAAGCGGCCAGCGCCCCCGACGCTGCCAGGAACTCGCCACGATTCATTGACTAAAGTTTCCTTTTCTCATGAAGGCCTGGCCAAACCCTCAAAGCGCCTGCGTCCGGGGATGGGCCATCGGTATGGTGAAAGATGCCAGCTAAGCATGACGGCGCCGGAAAACGATCCGTTTCAAGCGGCGGCCTCCGACCGGTTAAACCGCCGATTCTTCGTCGGCATCTCGGCTGCCGCCACCCTGTGCGGACCGGCGTTGGCCCTGGGAGACCCCGCGATCTCGGCGGAGCAGGTCACGCTCTCGCGTCCCGACGCCGAACTGCCTGCATATGCCGCCTTCCCGGCCGGCGCGGGATCGGACACGCCGGGCGTGGTCGTGATAATGCACGTGTGGGGCGTAGATGATTCCATTCGCGAGGTCGTGCGCCGGCTCGCCGAGGCGGGCTTTGCGGCCATTGCGCCGGATCTCTACGGCCGGTTCGGCGCACCCAGCGGCGACGGCACGTCGGACTCCTCCGTTTTTCGTCCGTACGCAAAACGGCTCAACCGCGCGCAATACGATGGAGACATCAGTGCCGCCGCAGCGTGGCTGACCGAAAAGTTTGCGAAGACCAAAATCGGCATCCTGGGATTTTGCATGGGCGGCCGCATTGCGATGCTCGCGGCGATCGACGACCGCGACGTCTTCTCGGCCGTCTGCCCGTTCTACGGCGCGTTCACCGACGTGGATCCGCACGCAATTCGCGTTCCGCTCTGCGGAAGTTACGGCGCGCGCGATACGAGCATCCCCGCGGAAAGCGTGCGCGCCTTTGCGGCATCCTTGGACGTGCCCAACGACGTCCGCATCTACGACGATGCCGGTCACGCTTTTTGCGATGACAAGCGGCCATCCTACGTCGCCTCGGCGGCCGAAGACGCCTGGAAGCGCACGATTTCCTTTCTCAAGAAGTATCTTGGTGGAGCACAAGCATGACCGTAGCCGAAGCGCTGGCGCTTTTTCTGTTTGGCGGCGCGCTCGGCGCTGCGATTGCCTGGCTGATGGCTCGCTCCGAGAACGCCGCGCTGCGCGTCACGCTGACGCACGCCGAGCATGCCGGAGAAAAAGCCGTCGAATCGCTGCTCGAACGCGCCAAGAACGAGCTTCGCGAATCCACCGCGCTGCGCGCGAGCGAACGAGTGGGTGAGCTGGTCTCACCGGTGGCGCAAAAGCTCGGCGAATTCGACCGCTTGCTGGGCGAGCTTTTGGGCCGCACCGACAAGTTGGAAAATGCGACCGCGAACCTCACGACGCAAACGTCGACGCTGGTAACGGCGCTGCGCAATCCCGCGGCGCGCGGCAAGTGGGGCGAGATGCAGCTTCGCAACGTCGTCGAGAAGGCCGGCATGCTGCCGTATTGCGATTTTTACGAACAGCAGACGGTCGCGCTGGAAGAGGCGCGGGTGCGTCCCGACATGACGGTCAATCTGCCCGGGGAGCGCTGCGTGTTCGTGGACGCCAAGGCGCCGGTCGACGCCATGCAAGCGGCACTCGAAGCGTCCGACGATGAGGTTCGCAAGGCGCTGATCAAGCGGCACGCTCGCGCGCTGCGCGACCACGTAGACGCGCTGGCGCGGCGCGGTTATCATACCGCCCAAGGCTCGATGGAGTACGTCGTCATGTTCGTGGCCGGGGAGGCCTTCTTGAGCTCGGCCTGCACCGACGATCCAATGCTGATCGAATACGCACTCGACAAAGGCGTTCTCATCACCGGCCCCCTGACGCTCATCATCCTGCTGCGGAACTTCGCAATGGGCTGGCAGGCGCTGCGGCAAGAAGAGAACGCAAAGCGTATTGCGGCCATCGGCCGCGTGCTCTACGAGCGCACCTGCAAGTTCGCCGGACACCTCATCGAGATGCGCAAACATCTCGAGCGCTCGGTCAATGCGTTCAACGCCGTGGTCGGGTCGTACGAGAGCAAGCTCCTACCGCAGGGCCGTAAGCTCAAAGACGAAGCCGCCTTGGGCGGCGACGAGCTCGCCGAGATCCCTCCGATCGACGTCGTGCCGCGCGCGGTCACGGCAATCGACACCAGCGATCGGACGACGCGGCTGCCGCGCTCGCAGCAGCTGTTCGCGAAAGACGACGCGGTGTAAGACAAGCCATGCCGCTCGAGGTGTGGAGTACCGCCGCATCTTTCGGTACCTTTGTCGTCATCGCGGGAACGGCCATTGCGGCGCTCGTTCAACTGCGTCACGCGCGATCGAGTAACCAGATCGCGGCGATTACCGAGATGCGCGAAACGCTCGAATCCGAAAAATTTACGCGGGCCTGGCGCTTCGTTGCCGATCAGGTGCCCAACCTCATTGCCGATCCGGCGGGGCGAAACAAGTTGGGAGCGGAGATTTTTCATCCTGAGATCGAAGCCGTCCGCGACGTGGCGAATTTCTTTGAAGTTATGGGGGCATTCGTAAAGCTCGGTATCGTCGACCAGGCTCTCGTATGCGATCTGTGGGACGGCGTCGTGTTCAAGTCGTGGAAACACCTTGAACCCGTCGTCATGATACGACGCCAAGTCAGTAGTCAGGGCCTCTGGTCCAATTTCGAGTACTTAGCGGTGCTTTGTGAGAAATCGCTATCGCGGAATCAGGGTGACAACTATCCACGCGGGATGCGGCGCATGACGATTGATAAAAGCTCGCTCGATGCGGTAGCGGCGTTCACTAAGGATCGTGATGCTTCCGAACGCGTAGCCGTGCACTAATTTGTCATCCTGAGCGCAGCGACACCGAGCGAAGTCGAAGGACCGAGCGAAGTGCCGTTCGCTTTTCGCCCTTCGACTGCGCACCGCTTCGCGGTGCTGCGCTCAGGGTGACAAACTGGGAGAAATCGCAACCCCTCTTGTCATCCTGAGCGCAGCGACACTGAGCGAAGTCGAAGGACAAAATGCTGGCGTCGTGGTTCGCGTGTCCTTCGACTTCGGCGCTTCGCGCCTGCGCTCAGGATGACAAGATAAAGGGCCTCCGCTCAGGGTGACATTAGGGCGTGGAGCCGGAGGAGTGGTCGGCTTTCCACGCCTTTAGCGCGGTCAGCGTGTTTTGTACGTGCAACGCCGGGTCCATGCTCGTGTAGGTGTAGACGATCGTTCCATCCGGAGCGATCACGTAGGACGTTCGATTCGCGTATTGCGGATGCTGCGGTAATACCGCATCGTACGCTTTCATGACGGTCTGATCCGTGTCGGCGGCGACCGCAAACTTGCTCCGACACTCGCTGGTGGAGAATTTTTGCAGCTTGTCGAGCGGATCGTGCGAGACGCCGATCACGGTCGCGCCGAGCGCCTTATACTGATCGATCGCATCGGCGAACTCGTGTGCCTCGATCGTGCAGCCCGTCGTAAAGGCGGCCGGGTAAAAGTAGAGCACGACCGGGCCTTTTTGAAGCGCCTCGAACAGGTTAAAAGTAAAGACGTTCCCGCCAAGGGTGGCTTGGAGCTTGAATTCCGGAGCCTTTGCACCGGTCGGAAGGGCCGCGGCGGCGGGCGCGCTCAGCGCGGCCGCGATCAGCACCGCGGTGATCGATAAACGTATCCTTGAGTGAGCCATCCCCGACGCTTTCTTACTTTAGAAGGCTAAACCTTGAACTCGATGTCGCCGAATTGCTTGGGGTCGTAGTGCCGGTCGTTGGGCGGCCGCGGCGTATCCTTCCACCACGTGCTGTACAGCGCAAGCCATTCGAAGTTCTCAAAAAGGAACTCGTTTCCGCGCACCCTGCGCAAACGCTCGACGAATGGACGGATGCTCTGCCAGCGGGATCGCAGCATGAATCCTACCGCGTCGACGAGCAGAGATGCGTCCAGCACGCGCCGCCGCGCGAGGCACGCGACCGTTTCGACGTACTGCGCCACCAGCACGAGCGCGAGGTCGTCGGGTGATCCCTCGAAATCTCGACGAACGCTTTCGTCGTCGGGATACCGATGTGCGATTCCCTCGAGCTGGGTGAACGCCGAAACGATCGCCGGATCGGTAAGGCGGCCGATCGCGTCGAGGATCGCCAGGGCGTTGCGCTCGTGCTCGAGTTGCTTGTTCTGACGCGTGAGCAGGACCGCCGATAAACCGATGGCCGCAACCGACACCGCAACCGAGGCGGCCGCAAAGAGTTGTTCGGCGCTCACGGCGCGGAGCTCACAACCCCATCAGGCGTGCCAAAACGACGCGCTGAACTTCGTTCGTGCCTTCGCCGATTTCGTTGATCTTTTGGTCGCGGTACATGCGCGATATCGGATACTCGTCCATGAAGCCGTACCCGCCGTGAATTTGCAGCGCCTCGTTCACAACGCGATGCGACAGTTCGCCAGCAAAGAGCTTCGCGAAGCTCGCCGCCGCAACGTAGTCGCGGCCTTGATCCTTTTCCCAGGCGGCTCGGAGCATCATCAGCTTCGCGTGCTCGATCTGCGTCAGCATGTCGACGAGCTTGAACGAGATCGCCTGGAATTTGCTAATCGGCTGGCCGAAGGCCTGGCGCTCCTTCGAATAGGCCAGCGCCTGGTCGTAGGCCCCCATCGAGAGACCGATCGAAAGCGCCGCCACGGAGATTCTTCCGCCGTCCAGGATCGAGAGAAACTGGCGGTAGCCTTCGCCGCGCGGGCCGAGCAAGTTTTCCTGCGCGACCTCGGCGTCCACGAACGACAGCTCGCGCGTGTCCGAAGCGCGCCATCCCATCTTGCGGTACTTCCGGCTGCGCGTGAAGCCAGGCGTGTCTTGCGGGACGATGACGTTCGAGATCTCGCGCGAGCCGTCGGAGCGTTTCCCCGTCACGGCCGTGATCGTCGTGCCGCCGGTGATGTCGGTTCCCGAGTTGGTGATGAACGCTTTCGTCCCGTTCACGATCCACTTGCCGTCGCGCAGCACGGCCTTCGTTTGCACGTTTCCCGCGTCGCTTCCGGCGCTCGGCTCGGTCAGACCGAAGCCCCACAGCATCTCGCCGCGGGCGAGCGGCACGAGATATTTCTGCTTCTGCGCCTCACTGCCGAAGAGATAAAAGGGCGTCGCTCCGAGCGAGACGTGAGCCGCCATCGTGATGGCCGTTGAAGCATCGGCTCGCGCAATCTCCATGACGGCGAGCGCGTAGCTCACCGTGTCTCCTCCGGCGCCGCCGTACTCTTCGGGAAACGGCAGGCCCATGAAACCGAGCTCGGCCATTTTCGCGATGAGTTCGTATGGAAAGCGCTCCTCGCGATCCATCTCTTCGGCGCGCGGGCTCACCTCGTCGCGCGCGAACTCACGCGCCAGGCCTTGGATCGCCCGTTGCTCGTCGGTTAAATCGAAGTCCATGGCGAAGGTATAGCCAGCAGCATTAAGAAAAACCCTCCCTGCCGATGATCTCCATCCGCGGCGTTTCGCTGGTCTATCCCAATGGCGTGCGCGCCCTCGACAATGTAAGCCTTGAGATTGCCAAGGGTGACTTTGTCTTCCTGGTGGGTCATTCTGGAACCGGCAAGTCCAGCTTGCTGCGTTTGCTCTACCGCGAAGCGCAATCCACAACCGGCCAAATCATCGTCGACGGCATTCGCGTCGATCGCTTGCGGCGTAACCGCATCCCCGCGCTGCGCCGGCACCTCGGAGTAGTCTTCCAAGATTTCAAACTCTTGACCGACAAAACGGTCTGGGAGAACGTCGCCTTTGCGATGCAGGTGACCGGCGCTCACACGCGCGACGTGATGCGCCAGGTCCCGCGCGTTCTCGATCTCGTCGGGCTATCGCACAAAAGCCGCATGTACCCAAGCGAGCTCTCCGGCGGCGAACAGCAGCGCACCGCCATCGCGCGGGCGCTGGTAAACAATCCAAAGATTTTGCTCTGCGACGAGCCCACCGGAAACCTGGATCCCGCCAACACGACCGAAATCACCGCGCTGCTGCAGCGGATCAATCTCAAAGGGACGACCGTGGTCGTAGCGACGCACAATCAGGCGGTCGTGGACCGCATGCGCCGCCGCGTCGTGCGTCTCGACGACGGCCGCATTACCACCGACGAGGAGCGAGGCTACTACTATCTTGGACTCGGGCAAAGTCAAGTTCTTTCTGGGTGAGGTGTCGCGCAACTTTTCGCGCAACGCCGGCATGCAAATGACCGCGATCGGCACGGTGGCAATAACCATCGTCCTACTAGGCCTGTTTCTTTTCGTGCGGGGAGCGCTCGCCGACGTGGGCGCCAAGCTGCTCGACCAAATCGAAATTTCCGCCTACTTGCGAGCCGATGCGACGCCCGCACAAGTGACCTCGATCGCGCACTTCCTGGCCCAAGATCCCCTGATCGCGGCGGTGCAATACGTTCCCAAGCGCCAAGCGTTGGCGGAGCTGCGCCAGCGTACCGCGGGCGCGATCGACACGTCGCTGCTGACCGAAAATCCGCTACCCGACAAGTTCCGTATCAAGGTCCGCGTTCCGGACGACGTGTCCGCGGTTGCGGCAAACGTCCGCCGGCTCACCGGCGTCAACAACGTCGTCTACGGCCAGCAGATCGTCCAGCGCCTGCTGCAGCTCGGAGCGGTGCTTCGCCGGATCGGCATCGGCGTCATCGCCGTCTTTTTCGCCGTCGCCGGCATCATCATCGCGAACACGATCCGCCTAACGGTTTTCGCCCGCCGGCGCGAGATCGCGATCATGCAGCTCGTCGGCGCAACGAACACGTACATCCGCCTTCCCTTCATCTGCGAGGGGTTGCTCGACGGCGTGGTCGGCGCGCTGCTGGCTGTCGCATTGTTGGCCGTGGCGCGCGTCGCCCTGTGGCCGCGGCTGCTCGAAGCGTTGCCCTGGGCGCAGCTTACGGCGATGCCGGTCGACACGCGACTGCTCGCCGCCGAACTGATTCTGGTCGGCGCGGCGATCGGAATCGTGGCGTCCTGGATCTCGGTCGGTCGTCATTTGCGGACCTAGCCGCGTGCTACGTCGCCTCGTAGCCGTCGCCGTCGCGCTCGCATTCATCCCATCGCTTGCACTAGCTCGCTCGACGAGCCTCGAACAGCGCATCGCGGCCGAACGGGCCAAGGCGCAGCAAATCCAGGCGCGCCTGCACGCCAAACGCTCGGAGCTCCATTCGGTAACGGCGCGCTACGAAGATTTGCAACATCAACTCGGCGAAACGAACGCCGCCATCGGCGAGGTCAACGACCGCATCGGTTCGCTCGAAACCCAGCAAACCTCGACGCAGCGCCGGCTCGATTGGAACACGATCCAACTGGTTGCGGCGCAACGGTCTCTGCGTCTTCACGACGACTTGCTCAAGCGCCGATTGGTCAACATTTACGAGTACGGCGATCTCAGCTACGTCAACGCGTTGATTGCATCGCGTTCCTTCAGTGAGTTCGTCGAGCGCTGGGAGGACCTGCGCTTACTGATTGCCGCCAACGAACGCGCCGTGCGCGCACGCAAGGCGGCCCAAGCTCGCGTCGCCGCAATTGAAGCCGACCTGGAACGGGCGCGGCTCGAGCTGCAGCAGCAAGAACTTGCGCAGGAAGAGGCCCGCAGCCAGCTCGGTTCGCTCGCCGACGAGCGCCGCAATCTCGTCGAGCTCGCTTCGGTCCGCCGGCACAGCGTTGCATCCGAAGTGGTTCAGATGGAGGATCTCTCGGCGGCCGAGGAATCGTCGCTCGAAGGCTTGATTCTCGAGCGGGAGCGCGAGATGGAGGCAGAACGCCGCGCCGCCGGAATCGCGGGCGGCACCGAAAGCGAAGGGGTCGCCGGCTCGTTTTCGTGGCCGGTGACCGGAACGATCACCTCTCCGTTCGGCTGGCGCTCCAACCCGTTCGGCGGCTCGCCCGAGTTCCATCAAGGGCTGGACATCGCCGCACCCAGCGGAACGACCGTTACGGCGGCCGCCGGCGGCACCGTCATCATGGCCCAATGGTACGGCGGCTACGGGAACTACATTTTGATCGACCACGGCGGGGGCTATTCGACCGGCTACGGGCATCTGTCGGCGATCTACGTCTCCTCGGGCCAGGCGGTACAGCGCGGGCAGGCCATCGGCGCCGTCGGTTCCACCGGGCAATCGACCGGGCCCCACCTCCATTTCGAGGTGCGGATTGCAGGGAAACCTGTTGACCCGGCGCCCCGGCTGCATTAAGACTTAGCGAGTACCCTAAGAAAAAAGAAACTCGGGCCGTCCTGAGCGGAGTCGAAGGACGGGTATTTATATGAGGAACATGTCCCTTCCAATACGTCTTATTCTGACAGCGCTGCTCGTCGTCGCACTGGCTGCCGCCGGCGCCGTCTTCATCGGCTACCGGACCGGCATGATCGCCGGACAATCGGTTCTCGAAGTCGCGACGACCGGTGACGTGCGCGATCTGTTCGCTCCGCACGATCCCCCGGGTTCGATGGTGGCCGACATCGCGGTGCGCCGCCTCGAGAACTCGTATTACAAGAGCGTCGCACCCAAGACGCCGATCGACGGCGAGACCGCGGCGTTGCGCAGTTTTCTCGCGGCGAAAAAGATTGCCAATCCGTCGCTGCCGATGACTTTGGCGAGCGGCGATCCGAGCCAAGACGGCGAGCGTGCCGCCGAACTCTTGTCGTACGCGCAGCAGCGCTACGGCGGGGACGTCGGTACGAATGGCCGCGACGATCTCACCGACGCGGCGCTACGCGGCATCATGAGCTCCGTCCGCGACCCGTACACCGTGTATCTGTCGCCCCGCGAAATTCGCGGCCTCAACGAATCGCTTTCCGGCGGCAACTTCGGCGGAATCGGCGTGTACATCTATCAGCTCAAGGATGGCCGCATCGTCGTCCAGCCGATCGAGCAGATGCCCGCCTCACGCTCGGGCATGAAGCCGGGCGAAGTCGTCGACAGCGTCGACGGAAAGCCCGTGCGCGGCTTGCCGATCGACCGCGTCGAGGAAATGATTCGCGGCGAAGCCGGAACGATCGTTCGGTTGCGAGCGCATCCGTACAACGCGGCGGCTGCCGAGCGCACCTACGCGATCCTTCGCGAGATCATTCACGTCCCGACCGTTCGGGCCAAGATGGAGAACGGCATCGATTACATTCGTTTGTCGGATTTCGGAACGACGTCCGGCGATGAGGTCCGCAAGGCGCTGCTGGAGGGACGCTCCAACGGCGCGCGCGCCTACATCCTCGATCTTCGCGACAACGGCGGCGGCCTGCTGGATGCCGCGGTGGAGATCTCGAGCCTCTTCATCCCGCAAGGGACGATCGTCTCGACGATTCGCCGCGACGGCCAACGCACCACCGACGAGGCGTTGGGCGACGCCATCGGCGGCTTGCACCCGCTCGTCGTGCTGGTCAACAAATATACCGCCAGCGCTTCCGAGATCACGTCGGGCGCGCTCCAGGATTATCATCTCGCGACGCTGATTGGAACGCGCACGTTCGGCAAGGGCGTGGTGCAGAGCATCTTTCCGCTTCCCGATCAGGGAGCGCTCAAAATCACCACGGCGCGGTATTTGACGCCGGCGGGGCGCGATATCCAGCACCACGGCATCAAACCCGACCTGGTGGTCGAGCAGGACCCCAACCCCTCGCTCATTGACACCCCCGCCGACAAGCAACTTGCGGCCGCCAAGGCACGTTTGCAACGTCTCATACGTTGATTTGGAGATCATGAAACGCATTTTTCCGCTCCTCTGGGCCGGTGGACTGGCCGTCGCGATGATCGCGCTGCCCGCGGCTTCGGCCGTGCCGGCGGCCCATATCACGCTAACCGATGCCGGCGAAGTTTCGACCAGTTACAACTATCTGGCCGACAACTTCTATAAGAAAGTCGATCCGCAGGTCGTGCTCGACTCGGTGCGCGCGGAATTGATCTCCGCGATGCGGACGGCCGGCGTGAAGCAGATTGCGCTGCCCGCCATGCATGCGAGCGGATCGCCATCGGTCAACGTTCGCGAAATCGACCGCGAAATCGAGGATGCCGCGTCAGAATCGAAGCGGAAGTTTTCCGTGCACGACCTTAGCTACGTCGCGATCGACGGCATCTTGCGCTCGGTCAACGACCGCTACACCGTCTTTTTGACGCCTAAAGAATTTGCGGGACTCAATCAAGGCCTCGACGGGGGCGACTTCGGCGGCACCGGGATCGTCATCCAGGTTGACGATAAGACGAAATACATTGCCGTCGAGAACGTCATCCCCGACGGTCCCGCGGACAAAGCCGGCGTGCAGCAGGACGACCTGATCACGTCGATCGACGGCGCTTCGACCAAAGGCATGGCCATCGCAACGGCCAGCGGAAAACTGCGCGGCAAAGAAGGGACGCGGGTAACGCTGACGATTCAGCGCGATACCGGGACACTGCCCGCTCCGCTCACGATCGTGCGCGCGAAGATCCATCAGCTGAGCGTCTACGAGAAGTTGTTGCCCGGCAAGATCGGCTACATCGCTTTGACGGTGTTCGGCAGGGATACCGGCACCGAGCTCACGACGGCGCTCGAACGGCTGCAGCGAAATGGCGCGCGCGCGCTGGTGCTGGATCTGCGCGACAACGGCGGCGGCTATCTCGACGCCGCGGTCGCGGTCAGCTCGAAGTTCATTCCGAGCGGCCCCATCGTTTCCGTCGAATCGCGGGCTTCGAACATCACCACGCTGGACGCCGACAACACCGCGATCACCCCGCTGCCGCTGGCAGTGCTGGTGAACGGTTACACGGCTTCGGCTTCGGAAATCACGTCGGGTGCAATCCAAGACAGCAGCGTCGGCACGATCATCGGTACCAAGACGTTCGGCAAGGGCGTCGTTCAGACGATCTATCCGCTGCCCGACGGCAGCGCGATCAAGGTCACGACGGCGCGCTATTTAACGCCGCGTAACCGCGACATCAACCACCTTGGGATCACCCCCGACATCGTCATTACTGAGAACAAGCATCCGCAGTTCGGAAGTCCGGCGCGCGACGAACAACTGACGCGCGCGATCCAATACCTCGACGACCGACTGGCTCACCTGAGCCAGGAGAACGGCGTCTAGGACTTCTTGCGGGAAGCCGCGCTCTTGCGTTTACGCGGAGCCGGCTTCTTCACCTGACCGTCGGCCGAGGGTAACTCGCTGCGCGTCGCCCGGGTACGCTTCGGCGCCTCGGGCGCCGCAGTTTCTACGGCGGCTTGGGGCGATTTTCGCGGCGAACGGGGGCGCCGCGTCGTGGATTGCCCCGCAGGCAGCGCCAGCGCACTCGCCGACCCCTCCAGCTCGCCTTTCACGCCGCCCGGCGCTTTGCGCCGGCGCGTGGGTTTCGTTCGCTTAGGCTCCTCAGAGGGCGCGGAAAGGCTCGGCGGCGGCGCCTCGACGGCGGGCGGCGGCGCGTGCGTTACCTTCGCGATCGCGCGCGATGGTTCGGCTGCGGCCGTCGTTCCGGTCGCATGCGCGACACCGTCCGGGGCGACCTGAAAGATGTGCCGATCGGGCATCGGAACGCCCGACGCTCCGCCCGAGCCTCGGCCTCCTCGGCCGCGCCGGCGCCGGCGGCGGCGATGCTGGCCGCCCGCCTCGGCGGGAACCGGAGCTTCCACCGGAGTCGGCGCGGGAGCTGGAGCAGGCGTCGCCTCGGCGACGGCGTCATCGTGCCGGCGACCGCCGCGGCGGCGCCTGCGGCGACGTTTGCGCCGCGCGTCGCCGTCACCGTTGACATGCTGCACGGCCCCTTCAGCGATGATGATCGCGTCGGGTTGGGCTTCGCCGATGCGCTCGGCTCGGAGCGCCTTGTCCTGGGCTTCTTCCTCTTCGGTGATCGCCGAGATGCCGATCGGGGGCCGGGACGCAGATTGCCTCGCCGCATCTTCGGCCAGTTCGCGCAACTGGCGCGTCGCTTCCGCGGCGGTCGGCTGCACCCGGCGCCCCCCGCGGCGGCGGCGCGGTTTGGCGTCCGCCGTAACGAGCTCGGCCAAAACGCTGTCCTGGTCGTCGTCCACGTCGAGGATCCGAACCCGGGCGAAGTTCCCGGCGCTGTTGACGGCGTTTTCAACTTCGACGATGCGGCCTTCGACGACACCGGCTGCGGACGTCGGGTTGGGCAGGCGGCCCACCAGCAATTCGATTTCATGCTCGTCGCCCACACGAACGGCATGCGATTTCAACTCTTTAAATCCGTTGACGATCTCGAGCCGCGCCTTCTCCGGATGGATCATCGGGTCGACGCGAACGTGAATCGGATGCTGGATGGCCCGCGCGAGCTCCTCGCACTCTTCTTCGTACCAAAACTCCATCTGCACGGCGACGGTCGGCGCGACGTGCACGACAACGTCGCCAGCAACTCCGCTGCGCGTGTCGCTGCGAATGCGGCGGAACGTTTCGATCGCAACGGATTGCGACGACATGACGCTGCCCATCCCGACACACGTGGGGCAACTGCCGCGCAGCTGCGCGCCCAGATCTCTGCCGATCCGTTTGCGAGTGAACTCGAGCAAGCCCAGGTTGGAGAACGACTGAATCGTGGCCCGCGTACGATCGCGGCGCAGATGGTCTTCCATCGTCTTGACGACCTTGTCGCGGGACGCGTCCGAAGACATATCGATGAAGTCCACGACGATGATGCCGCCGATATCCCGCAGGCGCACCTGGCGCGCGATCTCCTCGGCGGCCTCGATGTTCGTTTTGAGAATCGTATCCTCGAGGTTACGACCTCCGGTGAATTTTCCGGAGTTTACGTCGATAACCGTCAGCGCCTCGGTGGACTCGATCACGATCGAGGCACCCGATGGCAGATTGATCTTCGGCTTCATGAGCTTTTGCAGCTCTTCGGTGATCTTGTAGTCGTCGAAGAGCTGTCGCCCGGAGTTATAATATTCGAGTCGGCTGATGTACTGCGGCCCGAGCAACTGCAGGAAATCGCGGATCTTGCGGTATTCCTCTTCGTCGTCGATCAAGACCCGCGAGACGTCGGCGGTGATGAAGTCCCGCGCCGCCTTGTAGACCAGGTTCATGTCTTTGTGGAGAAGCGACGGCGAAGCGGCGCGCTTGTACATCTCCAGGATCCCGTGCCACATGCGGATCAGCACGCCGAGGTCCGCGATCAGCTCGGCTTCGCTGACGCCGGAGGCCGCCGTCCGCACCACGGTCGCCATGCCCTCGGGCCGGATGCGCTTCATGACGCCCTTGAGGCGATTGCGCTCGTCGGCGGAATCGATCTTGCGCGAAACGCCCGAGTACTTGCCGGTGGGCATCAAGATCAAGTATCGTCCGGGCAGCGAGATGTTGGTCGAGATTCGCGCCCCTTTTAGGCCGCGCGGCTCCTTGACGATCTGCACCAGCACGTCGTCGCCGCGCTTGACCTTCTCGCTGATCGTGAAGCCGCTATGGCCGGCAGTGATTTCGACGTCGCCGATGTTGAGCGGCTGTTTGTTGATGTCGTCGACGTAAAGAAAGGCATTGCGGCCCAGGCCGATATCGACGAACGCCGCTCCCATTCCCGGGAGCACGTTCTGCACTTTGCCTTTGTAGATCGAGCCGATGACTTTCTCTTCGCGCTCGATGTAGAGTTCGGCTAAATCGCCGTCCTCGAGTATCGCGACCCGGTTTTCCCAGGGGTCGCTCGAGATCAATATCTCGCTCGACAAATTTTCCTCAATTGTGGAGCCCGCCTTCAGCCGCGCTTCCCGTTCCCGGTGCGCTTGGCCGGCGACGCTTACCGCCGCCCGCAAGCCGGCTCGCTAAAAAATCTTTGCAATAATGCTTTGCCGGCGGCCCTTCGTACTCGACGGAGCCTTCCGGCGTGGCTGCTTCCTTTGTTCCGGTCTCCTCGGGAGCAGACCTGCCCGCTTAGATTGCAGGCCGCGCCCGGATGGTTGCGTAGTGGCCGCGTGTGGCGACCTCGGGACGTTCCGGCGGCAGGCGCTTCGACCGCGAGCACGGAGTTACGACGCAGGCACTGTTTCTCCTCAGTCAGCTGGGCAGCACGGCGGCGAGCGCATACCGGCATGCGACCCACTACGAGCCGGTGCCGGTGGCGACACTTCGGGCGCTCCTCGCGTGCGTACCGGAGCCCTTCATCCGCACGGCGACGTTCGTGGACGTCGGGAGCGGCATGGGGCGGGCCGTGCTGCTCGCATCGGAATATCCGTTCAAGCAAGTTACCGGAATCGAACTGTCGCCCGCTCTTCATACTATCGCTCGTTCGAATCTTGCCGACGCGCGCGGCCTCGCGGTGCGCTGCCGCGACGTGCGCTTGCGCTGCGGCGACGCGCGCCGTTTTCGCTTCCCGAAGGGAAACCTCGTCGTGTTTCTCTTCAACCCGTTCGACGACGCCGTCCTACGAACGGTGCTGGAGCGCGCGCTCGCCTCGCGCCAGGCAGAGGATGGGGTGATATTGCTCTATCACGTTCCCGTGCACCGAGACGCCGTGGAGGAGTACGTGCGCGAAACCTACGCGGATACCGAAGACGGGCTGGTCGTTCGGCTACGCATTCCCTAGCATGTCGCGATCTTTTTGCGAGTAGACGTTGAGCAAAATGCCCATTGCCATGAAGTCCGTGAGCATCGCCGACCCGCCGTACGACATGAACGGGAGCGGGATCCCGGTGATCGGCATGATGCCGACCGTCATGCCGACGTTGACGAGCACGTGGAAAAAGAGCATTCCCACCAAACCGGCCGAGAGCAAGAAGCCGAACCGGTCGCGCGCGGCGAGCATCGTCCGAATGCCCGCATACAGCACGGCCGCGTAGAGCGTCAACAAGAGCGCGGCGCCCGCGAAGCCCCATTCCTCGGCCAGCACCGTAAAGATAAAATCACGCGAATGCTCCGGCACGAAGTTGAGCTGCGTTTGAGTTCCTTGGTAGAGCCCGCGTCCAAGCCACTCCCCGTTGCCGACGGCGATCTTGGATTGATCGAGGTTGTAGCCGGACCCCAGCGGGTCGGCCTTCGGGTTGAGGAAAACGAAGAGCCGCGCTCGCTGGAACGGCTTGAGCACCGCGTTGGTGCCGATCGCGCACGCGGCAACGACGAGCATGGCGAGCGCATAGATTCCAAAATCGGCGAGCTTGGGCAGCGCGAAGAAAAGTTCGACGGTGAGGATCGCCATCAGCACGAGCGACGTACCGAGGTCGGGTTGTTTGAGGATCACGAGCGCCGGAACGGCGACGAGAAGCAACGGCTTCCAAAGATCCTGGAGATTCTCGTAGGTTGCGCGGCAGAGCAAGGCCGCGAGCGAAATAGCCACCACCAGCTTCGCCGGCTCGGAGGGTTGAAACGTTCCCAGCGGTCCGAGCGAGATCCAGCGCTGCGCGCCCATCGCGCTATGCCCGCCGCGCAAGATGAAGAGCAGCAGCAGCAGGTTGATGGCGTAGAGCGCGGGCGCCCAGCGCTGCCACGTGCGATAGTCGACGAACGACACGCCGACCATGAGCCCGACGCCCAGCACCAGATACAGCATTTGCTTTTGGAATTCGCCCGCGTAACCGGGCGAGTGCAATCCGGCGGAGCGAATGCAGACCAAGCCCAACAGCGCGATGAGAAAGCCCGCCCCCGCAAGCAGCCAGTTGAAGTTGCGGACGTAGCGCTTTGCGCCGCTACCGAGCGCGAGCACCGCCATGCCCGACTTCGCTCAGGGTGACAAGGCAGGGAGGGCAGGGGCTGCAGACGACGCGCCGGTCGCGGTCTTCTTGCGGCGCCGCCGCTTGCGCGTCGGGGGCGCAGCACTGCCATCTTTGGCGCCGGCCGCGGGCTTGGCGTCTTTCTTAGCCGTTGCCGGCTCGACCGAAGCGCTCTTGCCGTTAGAGCGATTGACCGAGAGAATCGGGATGTTGGCGAGCATCGCCAACGTGCGGTCTTGGCGTTCGAAATTCACTTCGATCTTTTCGCGATCCACTTCGACGTATCGCGAGATGACGTCAACCAAGTCGTGCTTCATCGCCTCGATCATATCGGGCGCGAGCTCGAGGTGATCGGTCATCAACACCAAGCGCAGGCGCTCTTTGGCCGTAGCGCTCGAACCCTGGTGGCCGAAAAGCCGCTTCAGGAACTCGATCATCAGCGCTTCCTCCCGACAAGCGAACCGATGCGTTCCAGCAGCGTCGGCTTCGCCGCGGGCGGCATCGGCGCGGGAACGTCCTCACCCGCCAGCCGCGCAGCGATCGCGTGATAGGCCGCACCGGTAGCGGTTTCTTTGCGCAGCGCGAGCGGCTCGCCCCGGTTCGTCGTCACGATGATTTCTGGTTCGTCGGCGATCACGCCCAACAGCGGCAAGCGCAGGATCGCGTTGACGTCTTGGACGGAAAGCATCTTCCCCTTCTTGACGAGCTGCGGACGCAAACGATTGATGACCAGCTGTGGGCGAAAGCGGTTGCCCAGCAAACCCACGACCCGATCGACGTCGCGCACCGCCGAAACCTCGGGCGTGCAGATGACGATCGCTTCGTCGGCTCCGGCGACGGCGTTCTTGAACCCGAGCTCGATGCCGGCGGGACAATCGATCAAGACGTAGTCGAAGCGTTCCCGCAGCGACGCGACCAGCGCTTTCATCTTTTCGGTTTCGACGTCGTCCTTCTCACGCGATTGAGCCGCGGCCAATAGAAACAGCTTGTCGCTGTGCTTGTCGGGGATGAGCGCGTCGTCGAGCGTGACGCGCTCTTCGAGCACGTCCAGCATGTGATGCTTGACGCGGCTCTCGAGGCCCAGAACGATATCGAGATTGCGCAGGCCCACGTCGGCGTCGATCATCACGACGTTTGCGCCGCGGTTCGCGAGCGCCGTGCCGAGGTTGGCGGTCGTCGTCGTTTTGCCGACACCGCCTTTCCCCGACGTCAGGACGATCGCGCGACCGAGCTTTACCGGTGCGGCGCTCGACTCGGGCTCGGGTTGAACGGACTCCGCCTGCTGCACGCTGTTACCCCGCTTTCAATGCGTCGATGATGCGCCCGAAGAAACCTTGGCCGTCGAAGCTCGTGAAGGGAACGAGCTCGCCTTCGAGGCGCCTTGCGATCTTGTCGTAGATTGCTCGCAGCCGATTCGTTTCGTTCAACACGATCGGTTCGCCGCGGTTGGTCGTGTCGATGACTTCTTCATCGTCCGGAACGATGCCGAGCAGTTCGATCGAAAGCACGTCGCAGACGTCTTCCACCGACAGCATGTCGCCGCTGCGTACCATCTCGGGGCGCAGACGGTTCACGATCAGGCGCATGGGCTTGCCGGCGGCGGCGATCTTGCCGACGACGCGGTCGGCGTCGCGGATCGAGCTGACCTCGGGGGTCGTGACGACGATCGCCTCGGCCGCGCCCGCCACCGCGTTGCGAAAACCGGTTTCGATCCCGGCCGGGCAATCGATCAGCACGTAGTCGGCGTCTTCTGCGGCGCGCTCGACGATCGCCGTAAACTGTTCCGGACTTATCGCATCCTTTTCGCGCGTCTGCGCCGCCGGAAGGATCGAGAGCGATTCAAAACGCTTGTCCTTGATCAGCGCTTGGCGCAGTTGGCAGCGCCCTTCGGCAACCTCGACCAAATCGAAGACGATGCGCTTTTCCAATCCCAGCACCAAATCGAGATTGCGCAAACCGATGTCGGCATCGATCAGGATGACGCGCTTGCCCCGCTTCGCGAGCGTGGCGCCGAGGTTGGCGGTCGTCGTCGTTTTGCCGACGCCGCCCTTGCCCGAGGTAATAACGATGCGCCGGGCGCTCATGCGGGCGAGGCTCCCGCCTGCGTGAACTCGCCGAGCCGATCGAGCGAGACGATGAGGATGCGGCCGTCGCGCGCGAGCGCCGCTTCCGGCACGGCCGCGCGCGTCTTCGCGTCCTGCTCGGCGGCGATGAAGGTCGCGATGCGCAGCTGCGTCGCGGCGAGATCGAGCGCGTAAATGCGCGCCCCCTCGTCCCCGCCGGCACCGGCGTGCGCAATTCCGCCGAGCCGGCCGAACACCACGATGTTGCCGGTGGCGATCAGCTCCGCGCCCGGATTGACGTCGCCGACGACCACGATGTTGCCCTGATGGTGTAAGACTTGGCCGCCGCGCAGCGTGGCCGCATGATACAGCGTTCCGGGTGCCGCCTCCACGAGATGGAGCGCGGGCGCGGGTCGCGGGCTCTTGGGCTCGGGCTTCAGGCGCGGGACGCTGGCCTCGCCGCGCTTGCGGCGTTGCGCGATGTCGGTGCGGGCTCCAGCGAAATCGGCCACGAGGGAGCGGGCCGATTCCGACAGGCGAGCCTCGCCGCCGGTCCGCCAGGCGTGCGGGCGTTCGCGTTGCTCGCGCGCGGCCGGCGGCTGCCAGGCCAGGCCCTCGTCCTCGGCCAGCCGATCGAGCCCTTCCGCGCTGCCCGAGAGCGCTCGCAGGACGATTCCGGCCGTTCCAAGCAGCGCGCGCAGGCGTGCCAGGTCTTGCGGGCGACGGGCAAACGGCGCCGAAATTGGCGATCGCCGACGAGCCTTCGTAGAAACTCGGCTGCTCGGCGAAACGAGCTTCCAGTTCGTCACAGGCCGCCTCGAAGTCACGTTCCGATAACGCCACTTCAAGGCCGTCCCGCCTTCCTCGCAAGAGTGTCACGCTTCGCTCTCCGAGAAGAACCGTCTTAGTCCCCCTCGCCATCCACAAAGGACTCGCAACTTCTTTAGCCTTCTCCACATATAATACACAGTGACTCGGAGTACACTTATCCGGGTTCACCAGTTAGAGGAAACCACACGCATGCTGCGTCGCTCCATTCCGCTCCTTGCGATCATCTCACTGCTGGGTGCCGTAACTCCGGCGCCCGTTTCGGCTATGTCGACGCAGGCCGAGATCGCCATGGGCCAGTCGGAAGACCAACAGATCGTCGCGAGCAGCGTCATCGAAACCGACCCGCTGCTCAACGCCTACGTCCAAGGCGTCGCCGAAAACCTTTGGAATCAGGTTCAGCGCAAAGACGTACCGTATTCGGTGAAGATCATCAAGGACAGCCAGATCAACTCGTTCGCGACGATGGGCGGCTTCGTCTACGTCAACGAGGGGCTGGTCGACTTCGTACAGTCGGACGACGAGCTTGCAAGCGTCATCGGGCACGAAACCGGACACATCGAGCGCCGTCACCTCCTGACGAGCTACTCGAAGGCCGAGATCCTGAACATCCTCTTCGGCATCGCGTCCATCTTCTCGCCGATCATCTACGAGTTCGGCAGCTTGGCCGAGGCCGGTATGATGGCCAAGGTTTCCCGCGAAGATGAAATTCAGGCGGACCGGTACGGCCTGCAGCTGATGTCGCGAGCCGGGTACGACCCGGAGTCGATGGTCACGATGATGGCGCATCTGGGCGTCCTGCAAGACGAGCATAGCGACGCCGTCAGCAAGTATCTCGAGGATCATCCCGATCCGCGTGCGCGCGTGGCGCACTTGATGGGCTACCCCGAACTGGATCCGTCGACCGTCACGCCGGCGCAAAAACTCGTTCAATCTTCCAGCGACGAGGAACGCGCCCGCTACGATTTCGCGGGGTTGCGTCTCGACGAGCTCCTCAAGACCGATCCGCACAGCTCCGAAGCGCTGCTCGAGTTGGGACAATCCGAACTCGCCCTCGGGCTTCCGAACAAGAGCGAGCAGACTTTGGCCGAAGCCGCACAGCTCGGCACCCCCGCGACCCGCGCGACCGCCAATCAACGCATCGCGGCGCTGCGCCAAATGGAAGTACAGCGCGTAACGCTCACCAAGCCGAACCTGCCCAAGCTGCAGTCTGCCGTGGAATCCGCGCAGGCCGCGCACACTGCGAACTCTTCGGAAATTCAGGCGCGCGCTACCGAGGGTAAAGATCAAGTCAAGGCCGTTCAGAACCGGCTTGAAACGCTTCAGTACGAGATTCCGGATCTGAGCCGGATCAACGTCCGCCGCGGCTCGCGAGTGGAAGCCATCGTGAAGAATCTCAACACGATGACGCGCTCGGTCAACAGCGCGCTGCAGGATGCGGGCGGCGATGCCGGGCCACTCAGCGGCGTCGGCTCGCTGGAGAAAAACAAGGAAAGCGGCTTGCTCAAGGAAAGCGCCGATATTTACAAAGAGATGCTGGCGCCGTTTGCGCTGACCCCCATTCCCGCGGAATCGGTGGCGGTTCTGCCTTCGTATCCGCAAATGGTCAACGATTTGTCGCTTGCCGACGGCGAGATGCTGCGCTCGGTGGACGCGGCTCGCGCTTCGCTCACGATCCTGGATCAATCGCTGGGCGATCTCGACGAGTTCCTCAAAGCCCTCAATCAGGAATCGCTGAGCTTCAACGGCGACATCAGCCAGAGCGCGTACGCCGGCCTCGAGCCGATCATGAAGAAGACCGTCGACGACTTCAACTCCGCGGCGACCGCCGCATCGCAAGGCGCGCAGCTCTACAACCTGGCGCGTTCGCGACAGCTTTCGACGCGGATCACGCTGTTGGGCGTGGGGACTTCACCCGAACTCTATTCGACGCTTCAGTACGCGCTGCAGCAACGCTTCGGAAGCAACGGCGTGAGCTACCGGACGATGCTTCGCGACGGCCTGACGCCCGGTGACGTCACGGCGGCCACGATTATCGCCGCCGACATCAAGAGCACGCCGGAAAGCGTGATTGCCGAAGCAAAGACTTCCGGCCAAAGCATCATCGACGTTGCAAACGCGCACAAGATGCACGCCTGGCCGCTCGAGATATTCATGGGGCTCGTGTATCTCGATTACACCGACGATCCCATCAAGGAGCTGCGCAAAGCCGACGGCACCATGGCGGTCGATCTCGATAAGCTGGGATTGTAGACGATGGCCGTTGCAGGCGACGCTCGCCGTATCTTCACCCTGATTCGCAAAGGCGTCGACACGCGTGCGATCGGCGCGCACGTTCGCAAGCCGTTTCGATTCCTGCTGTGCGGCGATCCCGCGCTGATCGCGGAGCTGCGAACCCTGTTGCTTTCCGGTCACGACGCGAGCGTGCCGCCGGAAGCCGCGGCGTGCCTCGAAACCGTCGCGCCGAACGCACCGCTCGTAACGAACCCGCGCGAGGTTCGAGCGGTGATTTTTCTGGGTCGCCCCGGCGACGCGACCGGCGCGGATCTTTCGGCGCTGAGCGTCTTACGCGTTCCTATTCTCGCGTTGACCGTCGACCCAGCGGCGCAGGGGTCGGGGCCGCCCTCTCCGCCGGCCGCCGGCGAATCGAGTGAATACGTGGTCTCAGACATCACGCGCGAGGCGCTGCGCGGCCGTTTCTTCCCGCATCTCGTTGAGTGCTCCGCGGGCCTCGAAATCGCCGTCGGCCGCAATTTGCCGATGCTGCGCGATACGGTCGCGGCAAAGCTGACGCGCGACTCGGCTAACACCGCACTGAAGGTCGCGCTAGCGAGTGCCGTGGTGGACCACATTCCACTCGTCGGCATCGTCTTGGGAGCGTTTGTTTCGGCCGGCGACATGGTCGCGATCACGGGAATTCAGGTGATGCTGATGCTGCACATCGAGGCCACCTACGGACGCGATCCGGACATGCAGCGCGCGTGGCAGCTTTTGCCGGTCATCGGCGGCGGTTTCGGCTGGCGCGCGCTCGCGCGCGAACTCGCCGGATTTGTCCCGATCGCCGGCATCCCGATCAAAGGCGCGATCGCCTATGCCGGTACGATCGTCGTGGGTGAAGGCGTTACGTTCTTACACGAACACGGACACGCGATGACGAAGGGACAAGCCGCAGCGCTGTACGAGCACACCAAAAGCGACGCGCTGCGTTTCGCGTGACATCGTAGCAAAACTCCGCAAACCTCAATGACTTGTCATCCTGACAATATCAGGATGATAAGACGACGGGCGCTGCGATCAGCTGCTGTAGTTTTGCTTCGCTTTCCGAGCCGGCTGCGGCGGTCAAAACGATCATCTTGACGTCGCCGTCTCCGGGAAGATCGAAGTTCGTATGGTCCAGAATCAGCTCGCCCAGCTCGGGATGAACGAAACGCTTGAGCCCGTCGGTCGATCCCAACACGTCGTGCTGCGCCCACAGCTCCCTGAACTCGTCGGAGCGAAACCGAAGCTCTTCAATTAGCTCCAAGAATGCCGGGTCGTGCGGATACTTTGCCGCGACCGCGCGAAACTGGGCGACGGCGCGGCGCATCGTGCATCCCGGGTCGCCCATGCGACAGCGCGAGGTTGGATCGAGAAAGATTCGCCAAATCATGTTGCGCGCCGGGCCGGTCGCGCTCGAGAAGTCGGAGAGTGCGTCCATGCTCTGATTCCACGCAAGAATATCCCAACGGCGTCCGCGGACGTACGCGGGCGACGGATCGAGCGCATCGAGCACGCGCCGAACGAGGTCGCTGACGCGTTCGTCGTCGTCGGGCTGCACGCTCAGCGTAAGTCCGGCGAGCAAATAGAGATGGCGGCGCTCGTCGGAGGTCAGGCGCAGCGCGCGCGAGATGCCGTCGAGCACGTCGGAAGAAACGTTGATCGGCTGGCCCTGCTCGAGCCGCGTGTACCACGTCGCCCCGATGTTTGCCAACAGTGCCACCTCCTCACGGCGAAGTCCGGGAGTTCGGCGGCGCGCGCCGTCGGCCAAACCAACGTCGGATGGAACGATTTTCGCCCTGCGCGTTTTTAGAAAGTCACTGAGCTCGCAGCGCCGCTCGTCGGTGGAATTCACGGGAGCCTCCTCGGAAAGCTAGCACATCTAGTGCTAGGATAAACTAGGTTCTAGTCATAGTATGCGCTCCGAGGTATCCTAAGCGCAAGCCCTTCCCTCGCTAATTTTCCGAAGGCACACCATTGCCGGTTATTGAGAGAACCGCCGGGATCACCGGCCTTGTTCCCGCACGTCCCAAAATCGCGGCTCCGCCCAAGCCGGCGCCCGCGGCCATCCCCCTGGTCGAGTACGGAATGCGCCGCTACCTCGTGGTTGGGGGCGTCATGCTGGCCGCGCTGCTGCAGACCGTCGATCTGACGATCGTCAACGTCGCGCTTCCCACGATTCAGGGCAACTTGGGCGCGACCGTGGACGAGGGCACGTGGGTGCTCACGGCATACGTGATCGCCAACGTCGTCGTGATACCGCTTGCGCCGTGGCTGCAGTTGCGCTTCGGACGTAAGAACTATTTTCTCGCTTCGATTGCCGGATTTACGCTCGCATCGCTGCTGTGCGGAATGGCGACTTCGCTGACCGCGTTGATTCTGTTCCGAGTGGTGCAGGGCGCCTTCGGTGGCGGACTGCTCGCGACGGCGCAGGTCGTTCTTCGCGACACGTTTCCGCCCGCGCAGATGGGGATGAGTCAATCGATCTTTGCGCTGGGGACGATTCTCGGCCCCTCCGTCGGCCCGACGCTCGGCGGCATTCTAGTCGATCAAGCGTCGTGGCCGTGGGTCTTCGACGTGAATCTCGTGCCGGGTATCGTTGCGTTCGTCGTGTTGGCACGCTACATGCGCGACAACGGGCAGCCGCGGCGCTCGCCGGTCGACGTTGCCGGCATCGCATTGCTGGTCGTCGCGGTGAGCACCATGCAGTACGTGCTCGATCAAGGCCAGCGCGACGACTGGTTTTCGGATCCCTCGATTCGGATTTGCACGCTGCTTGCCGCCGCAGCGACGGTCGCGTTCGTGTGGTGGGAGCTGCGGACGGCGGAACCGATCGTCGACCTTCGCGTGCTGCGTCAACCGGCCGTTGCGGCCGCGCTCGCAATAGCCGGCGCGTACGCGGCCATCGTTTTCCCGAGCCTGTTGCTGCTGCCGCAGTACACCGTCGACAACCTTGGGTTCACGAGCACCCAGGCGGGCATCCTCATCGGCTTGCGCGCGCTGCCGGTGTTGGCGCTGACGATTCCCGTCGCGCTGCTGGTCGCCATACCGCGGTTCGACTTGCGCTGGTCGATCGGCGGCGGCTTGGCCGTCGCGGGCTTGGCATCGTTGTGGATCGGCGGCAGGGTGACCACCGGAAGCTCGCTGGAGACGTTTGTCCTTCCGTTGCTCGTGATGGGGACCGGGGCCGCATTCGTCTACTCGCCGCTGCTCGTGGCAACCATGCGCGCCGTCGCACCCGAGGCCGGCGCCAAGGCGGCCTCGTTCATCGTGCTCTTTTTTCAGCTCGGGGGTTCGATCTCGTCGGCGTCGATCGTGGCCTTTCTCGACCAGCGTCTGCAGTTTCATCAGACGATGCTGGCCGGCCAGGCGACCCTCGCGCGACTCCCCGTCATCGAGTTCCTAAAGCACGGCAGCCTCGCGCAGCTCGCGGGCGAGATCGCCGCGCAGGCGTCCGTGCTCGCTTACGCCGATGCCTTTTTTGTCACCGGAGTCTTAGCCCTTATCATCTCGCCCGGCGTGCTGTTTCTGTCGCGCCGGCGCGCATAGGAGAACACATGTTGCAGTTTGAGAATGCTTGCAATCGAGTTTGTGAAGATATCGCGTCGCTACTGATAGATACGCGAGGCGCCACGCGTCATACCGCGTTCATCGCGGCCCGCGCAACGCGCGACGTGGCCGCGGCGATGCATCACGCATCCGGGAGCGCGGAAGACGCGCTCTGGTACGAGGCGATGACGAGCCTCGAACATTTCCTAGATCTCTGCGGTCCGTTAAAAACGCTCGAGGCAGCCGCGCCGCGCGCCCGCCTGCGCGCTTTCATCGAAGAGAACGTCGATCTCCTGACGCGACAAGACGCGAGCCTCGCAAGCTAGCTCTGCGGAAGCCGGCCGCGTGCGGGCCGGAAAGCGGCCGCGTTCTGGCGAAGTAGTATCTGTGAATTCGTTCGAAGAGCGTGCGGCGATGCGGCGCGCCAGCTGGACGGCGTTCGTCGCGCATTCGGCAAAGGAAGCGGCGGCGCGGGAGCGCACGATGGAAGAAGCTATTCCGCCAGCGAAGCGAGCGGAGGCGGTCTTCGAGCTTTCTCTTCGTATGCCGTGGGGAGCGAATGCAACACAACAGCGACTTGACCGATCTGTTGCACGCGTTGAACGCCGAGGGCGCTGAATATCTGATCGTCGGTGCCTACGCATTTGCCTTTCACGGCAGGCCCCGCGCAACGAAGGACGTCGATATCTTCGTGGGCTCGGAGCCGGCAAACGCCCAGAAGGTGTGGAATGCATTGAGGGGCTTCGGCGCGCCGCTCGACGATCTTCGGCTGACCGATCTCGCCTCGCCGGAAACGTTCTTCATTATGGGCCGGCCACCGAATCAAATCGACATCATTACGTCGATCGACGGCGTGACATTCGAACAAGCCTGGAAGGCTCGGGTGCCGTCGACGTACGGCGGCATTCCGATGCATTACATCGGAAAGGCGGAGTTCGTCGCCAACAAGCTTGCGGTTGCGCGGCCCCAGGACATCGCCGACGTTGCCTACCTCGAGGCTGCCGAGTAGTCGTCTCCTTCGTCCTTCGACTGCGGCGCTGCGCGGCTGCGCTCAGGATGACAAGATCGCGAAGGCCGGTGGTCAATTCCGGCATTGACGGCGAAGAACCGCGCAGGCCATGAATTCAGCCACCGTCGCAATCGACGACATCCCGCACATCGCCTGGACCGCGAGCCCGGAGGGCCGGATGCTCCGGTTCAATCGTCAGTGGTACGACTACTCGGGCCTGGCGCGACGTTCGAACGCAACGCCGGCGGGTCTGGAGAAGCAGTGGTGGGCGGCGGTTCATCGCGACGATCGCGAGCGCTGCCGGCAGGCGCTGCTCGACGGGATGAAGATTCGCACCGGCTTCGAGCTCGAGTTGCGCTTGCGGCGGGCGGGCGGAATGGCCCGGTGGTTTCGCATCGCCGTAAAACCGCTCGACGGTGCGTCGCCCGGCGCAACGGGTTGGCTCGGGATCGCTACCGACATCGATGACTACAAGCGCCAGGGTCAGCAGTTCGCATTTCTCGCACAAGCCGGCGAAGTGCTCGCGGAATCGCTCGATTTGCAGGCCACCCTCAATCGACTGCTCGCGATCATCGTTCCCGAGTTTGGCGATTGGGCGGCGATCGATCTCTTCGACGAAAACGACCGCCTGAAAACCGTCGCCGCCATTCACGCCGACCCGGAAAAAATGCGCCTCGTGAAGCGTCTCGTCGGGCGTTACACGCACGATCCGCACTACGAACCGGCCGTCGCCACAGCCCTGCGAATGGGCCGGCCGATGGTCATCCACGAAGTCAACGTCGAGCTCCTAAAAACAGCGGCGGCCCCCAACCTCCTGGCGGTCATTCGCGAGTTGGCGCCGCGCTCGGCCATCACCATTCCGCTGCGCACGCGAGGGCGAACCATCGGATCGCTCGTTGCGTACTGGTCGCAGACGCCGCGACGATACGGCGACGCCGATTCGCCGCTCTTCGGAGAGCTGACGCGGCGCGCTGCCGTTTCAATTGAAAACGCGCGCCTCTACGAACGGGAACGCGAGACCGCCGCGGAATTTCAGCGCGCGGCGCTGCCCAGTTCGCTACCTGAAGTGCCCGGAATTCACTTCGACGGCATCTACGTGCCGGCCAGCGATCGCGAGCTGCTCGGCGGCGACTGGTACGACGCGCTACGCCTCAACGACGGGCGCATCGTCGTTTCGATCGGCGACGTGGCGGGAAGCGGCCTGCCCGCGGCGGTGATCATGGCGTCGATGCGGCAAGTCATTCGGGGCGTCGCGCAAGTCTATGCCGACCCGATCGCGATGTTGGATGCGGCCGATCGCACGCTCAAAACCGAGTACCCCGACACCTTCGTTACCGCCTTCGTCGGCGTGTTCGATCCGGTCACGCGCGGCCTCACGCATGCCTCGGCGGGACACCCGCCGCCGCTCTTGCGCGACGCCGCGGGCACGGTGGCGCCGCTCGGCACGAGCGGACTGCCGTTGGGCCTGCGCGTTCGCGGCGAAACGGCCACGACCACGGTACTGCCCAATTCCGCGCTGCTCGTCTTCTACAGCGACGGCCTCATCGAGGCCGATCGCAACGTCATTCGCGGTTACGAACGGCTGACGGCTGCGATTGCGCGGCCCGAGATCGCCGGCAGTCCGAATCCGGCCCATGCGCTCTATCGTGCCGTGCTCAAACGCGGGACTAGCGACGACGTCGTCGTGCTGACCGCGCGGCTCGAGCCGCGGGTCCAACGTACCGTGAGTGCCGGCGATAAGGAACGCACGCTGCGGTGGGCCTTCGATACGAATAACGCCGACCGCGCACACGCGGCGCGCTACTCTTTCGTCGGCATCCTGCGCGACCGTGGGGTGCGCGCGAAGCAGCTCGACGCTGCGGAACACGTCTTTGGCGAACTGCTCGGCAACGTCGTGCGCTACGCTCCCGGACCGATCGAGATCGTCTTCGATTGGAACCACAAAACGGCGCCGGTCCTTCACGTGCTCGATCGCGGCCCCGGATTCACGTTCGCTCCCCAGTTGCCTTCGGATCTGCTCAGCGAACGCGGCCGTGGACTCTACATCGTCTGGTCCCTGGCCGAAGACTTCAACGTAACGCAGCGCTACGACGGCGGCTCGCACGCCCGCGCCGTGCTGGGAGTCCTTTAGAAAGAGCCCGAGCCTAAATCTTCTAAAAGCGCCTCTACATCGCGCAAATCACTCGGCCGCCCACTCGCGCGCTTATTGTCGAGGTAGTCTCGCTTGCCAATGACATGCACGGGTACGTCGCCATAGACGGACTCCTCGCGCCGCTCCCAGGCCTTTGAGAAGCTTACTCCCGAGATATCGGTCAGCACGTCAACGCGTAAAGGTTCGATGCCGACTTGAAAGACAATATCCGGCTCGGCAAAGTCGCGATCGCTCACGCTCTCCAGCGGCGCTCCGAACTTTGCCAAAGCGTGGAATACCCGGCGCGGGTTTTCTCCCGACCGGTCTATCCAGACATCGAGGTCTTTGGTATACCGAGGGCGACCGTAGTGCGCCAACGCAAAGCCGTCAACGATTAGGTACCTAACGCCTTCGGCGTTGAAGAGCGACAACAGTTCTCTGAAGTCGCCGCTGCTCCGCAGGGATTCCATGCGTATCCATCCAGATGACCGTCAGGTCCCAAAGCATCGAAAGCTTTTTGGGTGACGTCAACTTGCGCCATTCTTCGCGATCCTGCCGTTGCGCTTCGCTGCGCGTGAGCTTACGAAGTGTGACGCCCGAAGTCCTGAGTGGTTGTGTCACCGTTGATGGTACTTCGCGTCTGACGTCGAGGGCCACTGCACGGCGTTATCGGCTGGAAGCAGGGCTAACGACTGCGGAGAAGGGATAGAAAACGCCGTGGGTGATCGTCTTCGTCGCGGCGCCGCCGTCGGGGTAGGGGAAAACTAACACGCCCGAGCCGCTAAAGAACTGATTGGGCGTCACGACGCTCGAGCCCACAATCCCAAACTGACCGACGTTGCCCGCGCCCGTCAAGGGCGTCGTACCTTGGAGCGTGGCTTTGCTGCCGCTGAAACTGAACTGATAGATCACCTCACCGGCATTATCGCCGACCGCGAGGTACTGACCGTCCCATTGGATGCCGCCGGGAGCCGCGATGCTCTGGGGCAGTAGGATCGGATTGATTTGGCCGCCGCCCTTGCGCAGCTCGCCGAACTCGAAGCCGTCGCCGTAAGAGCCGAAGAGGCCGTCGACGTAGAGGTTCCCTTTCGGATCGTAGCCGAGGTAATAATAGTAGTAGAAGCCATAGGCGATATACGATTTTGGAGTTCCCTTAGCTTTGTGATAGATGGCCACGTCACCCTCGCGATCCGAGTTGTCCGAATAGTTCGCCACCGCGAGGTTGCCCGTCGTCGGGTCGACGGCACAGCCGTAGGCCTGATATGACGGATCGTTCAGCGTTTTGATCGGCGTCGTGCCGCCGTGTGCGTATTCGTAGATCTTCCCGAACTTGCCGTCGGTGACGTACACGTCGCCGCTCTTGTCGACGCACTCGCCATACGGCGTGTAAAAGTTTTTGAGCGTCCCCACCAGCCTGCCCTTCGGCCACGAATACGCCGTAATCGTGTACACGTTCGCGACGTAGAGCAGGTCCTCGCTCTTGGCTTCGGGCAGCATCCAGGATCGCGCGAGGCCGGAGCCTCGCACGACCGGCGCATTTTGCTGCACCGACGGCGTGACGGACGTTTGCGGTCCGCCGCAACCAGCGAACGCTGCCATCGCAACAATACCGAGCATGGAGTGCCGACGCATGTTTAAAGGCTCCTTGTTTAGTAACTGAACTCCTGAAGCTGGTTGAGATTCGGGTTGTTGAAGTCGTTCACGTATCCCGTCCGGTTTGAGGGATTGACGGCGAGGTGCGGGACGACGACCGTAAACCGACTAATAAAATTGAAGCCGTTGATGTACTCGATGAGTTTGCCGCGTTCGTCGTACACGATGACGGTGCTTCCGGTCGGCGAGAAGGTCGAGTTCAACTGCGCTACCAGAAACAGATGGTGAACCGGGTCGGCCGCTACGGCGGCGCCGTTGGTTAGGGGCCCCTTGCTGTAGAGCACGGGAATCTTCACGGCCTTCCCCTTACCGGTCGACAGGTTATAAAACTCGACGTCCGTGTCACCCGTCGTCGTCGTGCACATCGTATCCGTCGTGGGGTCGATCGCCATGCCGTTGGGGAAACCGAAGCCGACGCCGTAGAAGCTCCGCAGGTGCTTCCCCGTCGCCGCGTCCATTATATAAAACGTGGCCGACTCGTGCGGGTTGTAGCGGGGCCGGCCGAGATAGCCGACCACCGCTTCATTCGTCGTGGCGTCGACCGCAGCATAGTTCGGGAAGCCGTTTTGGAAAAGATCCACCTTCGGGAAGTCCACTCGCCTTCCCCAAACGTTGCGAGCCGTGTCGTACGTATACAGGCCGACTAGATCGATGCCGCGCTTGTCTGGGTACATGGCCATCATCACCTGACTCGATGAGGCCTGATTGTTCGTGACGAAGTTCGGAACGATTCCGAGCATCGCGCGCGGCTTCGAGCGTCGGGTGATCTTCTCGCCCGTCACGGGGTCGATCAGGTCGAAGTAATCGTTGCGTTCCAACTGCGAGTGCTGGATCTCCTCGCGTTCCACGTCGACGATCCCGACGTCGCTCCCGGCGATCGCGTCCGCCACGGGCTCCGGGTTGAGGCCCTGCGTCTTCTGAACGACCTTGGTGATCTTGCCGGTGGTCTCGTCGAACGTCTCGATCGCATTGATCGTGGTGCTCCCGAGCACCGATTCCGTGAGCACCCCGTCGTTGCCATTCTGGTCGATGTCCCAGCCGAAGATCTCGCCGCCAAACTGCGACGTCACGACCGGACCCAGCGCGCCGGTGGTCCGGTGCACCTCCGCGGCGCCATGCGCCGCCGGAGCCACCGGCGATTGCGCAGGCAAACCCGAACCGGCACACGCCGGAAGTAAAAGGGCGAGTGCGCCGGCGTAAGCCGGCTGCATCATATTACGCATGCGGGAACGCTCCATAACGTGCGGGTATGCTTTCGAGAAAATATGAGGAAAGTCTGAAATCAAGAGGCGCAGAAACTGACCAAATGATGACCGCCCTTCTCAACTGCCTCACGCAATCAGTGGAGGCACTGCCCGCAACGCGATCGCAAGTTCGTTCGCGAGCGCGCGATGGACGCGGCGCCCGGTAACGCGTCCCGAACAGTCATAGGCGCGTTGCTTAGACCGCTGATTTCCACACTTGGCGAGGATCGCGACCGCGGCGTCGATGCATTCCTGCGCCGCTGACCGGTTGCCAAGCCCCTCGTATGCCTCAGCCGCAATCCGCAGCGCTTCTCCAACGATGCGCTGGGGACGTCCAGGTTGGTCGTGCGTTTGGACGCGCCGAGCTAACTCGAGAGCCGAGTCAAACCGTCGCAACGCCAAGTGCGCCTCCGCTGCCGCCATCTGCGTTGCTGCCCTGCTCATTCCGCCGACGTCGAGGCTGCCCGCCCGCGAGGTAAGTTCCAGAGCGCTCTCGGCGTTTCCGCAAGCGAGTTCTACCGCAGCCATGCTGAGACAGGCATAAACCCAGACCTGAACGCTGCCGATCGCCTTTGCCGCGTGCATTGCGGAGTTGCCCGCGATGCGCCCCTCGGGCACACAGCCTACCATGACGAACGAGTCGCAGAGATAGCGCAAGGCGACGGGAAGCATTCCAGTGACCTGGGCGTCCGCCATGAGTGCCGCGGCCTCACGCAAATACTCGACCGACCGAGCCATATGCCCGTCGACGTACCATTGGCTCAAGCCGAGGCTAATCAAGAGCTCCCCGGAGAGGTCGGGCGGCTTGTGCGCCATGCGATCGAGGATGCGACCCGCCTCGCCCAGCCGTTTCAGTGCAAGGTCTGAGTTTTCTTCGAACGCGAAAGCGAAGGTGGCCGACCGCAAGAACGCCGTCACCGCCAGGCGCGACGCCTCGGGTTCGCCGGAAGCACCAATACGCGCAGCGCCGCGCGCTGCGTTGTCGCACGCGGCGCGCGTAGCCGTCAGGTCGCCGGCAGCCCACGACTGCATCGCTCGCATAAGTTCGAGCTCGGTCGAAACGATCAGCGCGTCGTGAGTTTCACCGAGGGAATCGGCGGCGCGGCGCGCCTCCGCGAAGAATTCCCGGCACTGCGCGGCATCGCCGCCGTCTGCCGCGAGCTCCACTCCCAGGCAGCAGGCACGAACGTAATCCCGGGCGCTCGTCGCAGCTCGGAGGACCGACTCGAGCAGCAGGAATGCTGCCGGCATATCGCCGACGCGCGTCAGATTGACGACGCGATCGAGATCCAACTCAAATGCAGCCGGCGTTTTCAGGACCGCTTTGGACGGTCGCGCGAGTTCCGCTCTCACCAAGACCGCAAGGCGCTCCATAGCGCGCCGCCGTTCGCGATAGAACTCCCGCAGCGAGATCCCAAGGTCGATAGCGACGGCCGAGTGTTTCTCGCACCGGATGTCGCAGCGTTCCATGATGGAGCGCTGACGGCAGCCATGTAGCGAAGACGCAGCATCGCTCTCGAGCGAAGCAATCGAGGCAAGGACGATCGCTTTGATCCGCAGCGCGATCATTCGGCCATCGAGCTCGGCGTCGTCGACTTCCCGGATTCCAGCAAAGCATCGCGCGACGAGGTCATTTTGGCGAAGGCGGCTCGGCACGTCGAGGTTCCGCAGAAGGTTGCTCATCGCCAGACAATCTCTGGACCTGACTCTCCCAGGCATTGCGCTGGACCGTTCTCCGCGAACGCCGGAGGTCATCGTCGAGCGCCAATCCAACCTGCGCGCCATGCGGTTGTCGCGGGGCGCGTTCATCGGCTCGTCGCTTGGAATGTCCGCCTTGGCTATGGTACGCGCGCCGCAGGTGGCGCTGGCCATGGGGGCCGACGCGTCGATCGTTCCCGTGCGTATCGACGCGGGGCGCGTGATCCGCACGGTCGTCGGCTTACGCCCGTTTCGTTCCACAGGATTCGTGCTTCGAGCAGAGTCCTTCGGCGCGAAGCTGCTCGTGCACAACTACGGGCACGGCGGCGGCGGATTTACGCTATCGTGGGGCTGCGCGACGCTCGCCGCTGACTTGGCGGTGGGGCGCACGCCGTCGCGCGCGGCCGTGCTGGGATGCGGCGTGATTGGTCTGACGACGGCGCGCACGCTGCAGAACCGCGGCTGGCAGGTGACCATCTACGCCGCGGATCTTCCGCCCGCGACGACCTCGAACATCGCCGGCGCGCAGTGGTCGCCGACGGCGGTCTTCGCAACGAGCGCCGCGACGCCCGCGTTCCTCGAGACCTTCCGCAAGGCGGCGCACATCTCCGACCGCGCGTTTCAGCTCATGGTCGGGCCGGCGTATGGCGTTCGCTGGATCGACAACTACGACCTCAAGCGCGATGCGAACTCGACCGGCGGTGAACTCGATAACGGGCAAGCGACCGGCATCGCCGACCTCTACGCCGATATCGAGACGATCGATCCCGCCACGCTGCCGTTCACGGGCTTCAAGAACATCCGGCGCTTCGGCACGATGCTGATGGAGCCGAACACGTTTCTTCCCGCGGTCGAGCGCGACTTCTTCTTGCAGGGCGGACGCATCGTCGTGCGCACGTTCCGTCGCGCGGCAGACGTTGCGGCGCTGCACGAGCTGGTGGTCTTCAACTGCACGGGCCTGGGCTCGCGCGAGCTGTTCAACGACAAGGTTCTCGAGCCGGTTCGCGGCCAGCTGACGATCCTCGAGCCGCAACCCGCCGTCGACTATTGTTATTTGGCCGCCGGACCGCTCTACATGTTTCCGCGATCCGACGGAATCGTGCTCGGAGGAACATTCGAACGCGGAAACTGGTCGACGAGCGTCGATCTCGCGACGCAAGCACGCATCCTGGCCGCGCACGAAGCGCTGTTTGCTGTGATAAAGTGATCGGAAGATATGGCCACATACGAGATCGTGCTACCGGAAACGAAGCCCGAGACGGAATGGGTGCGCGGGCGACCCCTTCAAAAGGTGAGCCCTCAGCGGACTCACTCGCGCCTGCAAGGCGCGCTGACGACGCGGCTCGATCGCTGGGCGGCGGGTCGCGGAGAGGTCGGCCCGGAGTGGCGCTTTCGCGTCGCTCCACCGGGCGAAGCTCGCCGGCCGCTCGTCCCGGATGTGGCGTACGTATCGAACCGCCGCCTTCGAACGCTCAGCGATGAAGAGGTCGAGATTCCACCGCTCGCGCCGGACGTCGCCGCAGAGATTCTCTCGCCCGACGATCGCCGCGCCGACATCGACGACAAGATCGGCGTGTATTTGCGAGCCGGTTCGTCGCTGGTGATCGTCGTCGATCCGCAGCAGCGCGCCGTCGAGCTGCACGACCGTCACCAAACGGTGCGCCTCGACGAAACGGGCGCGATCGAACATTGGGCGTTGCCCGAGTTCTCTTACCCCGTGCGCGAGTTGTTCGAGGTGCTTCGCCGCACTTAGTGAAGAACGCACTCCGTTTCGATCTTCTCATCGCGGTTTGCGCGTTGTTGATTTCGACGCTCGCGACGGGGGCCTCGTGGTGGCAAGCGCGCGTGCTTCAGGCGCAAACGGTCGTGCTTCAGGAACAGCTCGGCGCGCAGGTTTGGCCATACGTCAGCGCTGCGGTGGGCATCACGAGCGACGCGGCGCAGATCACCATCGCCAACGATGGTCTCGGGCCGGCGGTCATGCGCAGTGCGACGGCCGCCGTCGACGGAGTTCCAAAATCGAATTTCCTCGACATCATGCACGCGATATTGGGCCCGAATCTCGTTGCGCGACGCGGCCCCGGAGAGAAGCTGGGCATCCGCTTGAACGGCGCTTCTCCCGGGTCGGTATTGCGCCCCGGAGATTCGACGGTGGCGTTTTCTCTGATGAGCAAACGCTACGCGCGAGCGTTCTTGAACGGATACCATAGGCTGCGTTTCCGGATTTGCTACTGCGCGATCGTTCCCGGTAAATGCTGGCGGACTGATACCGCCGCGTCGGGGGACCCGGAGCCGGTCAGTTTCTGCCCTGAAATCCGGACCGACTTACTTCACGCGAACACCGCCGACGAGCTGTTGAACCAAAAATTTTAAGATCCGAGCCAAAATGCTTCGCCGACCCACGACGCCTTGAGCTCCGCCACTCGTTCGTTCGTTAGCTCCGCCAAGCACGAACCGCCCTCGATCGCGCACGCCTTGTCGCGATAGGCGCTCCACGCGAGCTCCGAGGCGACGAGCGACGATTTCTGAGTCCTGGTCAGGCGCTCGAGATAGTCGCGATACAGGCGTTTCAGCGCGGCGTCGGCTGACGGTAACGCCGGCTGTTCGGCCGCGCGCGGGCTTTTCGCGAGCAACGACGCGAGGTGTTGCGTGCGAGCGCGCGTCATCCTGACGTCGCACTCGACGCCGAGCTGCGGCGCGATCGTGCCCGGCAGATAGAGCTGGTATTCAAACGCGCAGGTCTTGTCGCGCGCCCTTACCCATGCGGCTTGCGACGCGGTGAGCGCTACGGTGCCCGTGCCGGACTTGGTGAACTTCGCCGCAACCTTCGCATACGTGGCCGTCAATTCGGAGAATGCCGCATCGCTTTGCTTGCTCCGGCACGTCCGCATATCGTAGGTCGTCCCCTGGTTGCACGGATTGCCCGCGACGGCGATCAGGAGAACCGCCAGCGTCGTGCTAGCTTCTATCATAATGCCTCAGGGGTTCGCTTGCCGGGCACCGAATCCGGTCGATGGTACGAGGAGGCGACAATGAAAGCTCTTGCAATTGGCTATCTCGTTTGGGCTGGGACGATTGCGGCCGCGGGCACCCAAACCGCGTCGATGGACCTGCTTGCGCGCGCGACCAATCCAAACCCGACGCTCAACTCCTATACCGCTTCGGCGCAGTTGTCGGCTCTATTGCACGTCGTCATCCCCGTCCACAAGACGTTCGGTGGTACCGTCTACTACCTGCGGCCGAACCGAAAGATCGGGTTTCAAAACGTCCCCAACTCGCTCGCACAATTCAGGGACCTCGTGTCGTCGATGCCGACCTACGAGCAGGCGACGCAGCAATACGCCATCACGCCGCTCGCCGACGACGGAACGGCATCAAAATATTCGCTCGTTCCTAAGAAGACGGGCGGGCGAGTGAAGAACCTCGTTGTCACCGTCGACGATCGGTCCGCACTGCTCAGCAACGCGCAATGGAATTACACGAACGGCGGCACGCTCTCGTTCGCACAGACGTACGCGAACGTCGGCACCTATCGCTTACCTTCCAAGGCAACGATTTCGGCGCGATTCCCCGGCTACAGCGTCGACGGCAGCCTGACGTTCAGCAAATATCAGCCGAACGCAACCGTCTCGCCGTCGGTCTTCGCCTCGCCGCACTAGCCCCACCGTAGGCCGCGCGCTCGAACCGCGGAAGGTGCCAGGATGGCATCGAATAGTCCGGCTTTCGGCTCGGAGGAACAATGGTATGCCTTCTACGATCTCTCTCGGCTCTACGGGCGACGACGTAAAGCGCTTGCAGCGCGTCTTGGCCCGGCATCTGCTTTGGAATCCGTTCGGTCCCATCACCGGCACGTTCGACGCCGGCCTTGAAACCGCCGTAAAGAATTTTCAGCAGGCCAACGGTTTGACGGTAGACGGCGTCGTTGGTCCGGCGACCTGGGCAGCGCTGCCGCCCTATCGAGAAGCATCGCCGAAGCTAGAGCAAGGCTCGAAGGGGCCAGGCGTGGCCTGGCTTCAAAAAGCGCTCGCGGGCAGCGATGTCGCCATCCATTTCACACCGTACTCCGGCGCGATCGACGGCATCTTCGGCCCGCTGACCGATGCCGCGGTTCGCGCGCTGCAGAGCTGGGCCGGCGTTTCGGTTGACGGAATCGTCGGCGACGACACGTGGTTTGTGTGGATGACCCCCGGTTCGGCGCAACAGCTGACGCTGGAAGGCGCGTGCGGTCTCACGAACGGCTTGTTGTAAAGCGGCAAGGAGTCCCGGCGATTGGATTATGACGTTCTGATAATCGGCGGCAGCTTCGGCGGCTGCGCGGCGGCACTAGCGGCGGCAGCCGCCGGCCATTCCGTCTGTTTAATCGAGTCTTCCGCCTGGCTTGGCGGCCAATACTCGGCGCAAGGCGTAACGAAGCCGGACGAAACGACTTATACGCCGACCGTCGGCAGCACGGCGACATACCGAGCTTTCCAGCACGCCGTTAGGGCCTTCTACCGAAACAACTACCGGCTCTCATCTTCCGGCGCCGCCCAGCCCACCTTCGATCCCGGCGGCGATTACCCGGGATTCTCAGCCGAACCATTGGTCGTGCATCAAGTCCTGTTGCAACAGCTCCAGGCGCTACCCGCGGTCCACGTGCGACTGAATCTACGCGTGACGGCTGCGACCATGGCCGGCGATGCGCTGCAAAGCGTTACGGCGGTCGATCCGAGCGGCGTTTCCACCACATTCACCGCAAGATATTTTCTCGACGCTACGGACCTCGGTGACCTCATCGCCATGGCCGGCGTGGAGCACGTGACCGGTGCCGAAGCCAAGGCCGACACCAAGGAGCCAAATGCTCCCAACGTTGCGCATCCCGACTGGATTCAGCCGATCACGATGGTCGTCGCCCTCGAACGGAGGCCCGCCGGCGAGAACCATACAATCCCGAAGCCGGCTGCTTACGAGACGCTGAAAGCTCAGCAGAACTACACGATCGTCGACGGCTACATCAAGAAGATGTTCGACCTGCCGGTGGATATGTGGGGTTATCGCAGGCACATTTGCGCATCGAATTTCAGCGATCCCGCGTTCCCTTGCGATTTGAGCATGCTCAATATGGGAGCCAACGACTACCAGGGGGCGACGCTTCCGTCGGGTGACTCGAATCGAGACGCGCAAATCATCGCGGCCGCTCGTCAGGCGTCCTTGGGCTACGTGTATTGGCTGCAAACCGAGCTTCCGAGGGACGACGGCTCCGGCCTGGGATACCCAAACCTTAAAGTTCGGCCCGATCAGTTCGGCACGCCCGACGGCACGTCGGCCCAGCCGTACATCAGAGAATCGCGTCGGATTAAGGCTGAGTATACGATCGTGCAACAGGACCTAGACCAGAACTTCAACCCGGGGCCACGGGCCAAGAATTACGATGATTCGTGCGGCATCGGCGATTACGGAGCGCTCGACATCCATGGCCTTCAGGGCGTCGGAATGACGGGAGAATGGATTCCGATAAAGCCATTTGAGATACCGCTTCGGTCCCTTATCCCAATTCGCGTCACGAATGTCTTGCCGGCCTGCAAAAACATCGGGGCGACGCATATCACCAATGGCGCATATCGACTCCACCCCGTTGAGTGGAACGTCGGTGAAGCGGCCGGTATGCTCGCAGCCTTCGCGCTAACTTCCAACTTGCCGGCGCGCGGCGTAGCCGCGAACGAAACCGCGCTCCGTGCATTTCAAAAACAACTCTTGGCTCGTGGCGTTCCGCTCTTTTGGTGGACGGACGTCCATTTCGGCGATCCATGGTTCACCGCTGCACACCTGGTCGGTGTTGCGGGGATTATGAGCGGCGAGACCGACTCGATGAATTTTCAACCCAACGATCCGTTCGACGATGCGGCCAAGGCCGCCGTGGATAGCAATCTTGGGCGGCCTCTCGGCTGGCCTGCAACGGCGATGACGCGCGCTCAAGCGGCGCAATGGATCGCGGCGCAGCTGGGCTGGATGTAAATCACGTGCGCTTCATCGTCTTCATCGGGACCCTAGCGTTGCTCGCGGCGGTGGCGCCGAACCCGCAGCCATCGCTTCAGAGCTTGATTCGTCAGCGAATTCACTACGTGTTCGTGATCTATCAAGAGAACCGGTCGTTCGATCATTATTTTGGGACCTTTCCGGGCGCAAACGGGATTTACACGGCCGCCGCACGCGCGCACGGTTTCGAGCAGTACAACCCGATCGCGAAGCGCGAGACGCATGCCTTTCGCGTGGTGGCGCCGGAGCTGGGCCTCTTGAATAACGCTCGCACGCTCGTGGATGCCGGAATCCATGGCGGCGCGATGGACGGGTTCGCCGGCGCGCAAGCCGCATGGGCCCAAACCCTCCCGCTCGCGGCGCAGAAAGGCCTCGGCATGACCGATGTTGCCGAGGCAGCATCGGTTGCCGACGAGGCGATGGCGCACGTCGATTGTGACACGATCCCCTATCTGTGGATGTATGCCAACCGGTTCGCGCTGTACGATTCGTTCTTCCAGGGCGTTCGGGCGCCGTCGTCGCCCAGCAACGTGGAGATCATCGCGGCGCAAAACGGCGAGACGGAATACGCGCGCTACGGCGCGGCTGGGCCGCCGTACACGGCGGAGCCAAAAGGCGTCGCCGGACGCGGCGTGCCGATGTTCGTCGACCTCGATCCGGCGTGGGGGCCGTACAACGCCGTCGATTTCAGCGCGCAGCACCAAGTCGATCAGACCTACGCCACGGTGTTGCTGAACCTCGAAGGCGCGGAAGCGGGGCGCCTGACGAACTACACGCAGGACATCGGCGACGACATCGCCTTCCTTCGCGGGCAGCGTGCCGCGCCAGTCACCTGGACGTGGTACGAGCAAGGCTATGCCAATCCGGGGGATCCCCAGCGCCTCACGCTGGTAACGCACCATCTGGCACCGCACTATTTCGGGTACATCGCGCAGAACGCGTCGATGGACCGCCATGTTGCCGACATCACGCAGTTCGCGTCCGACGTCGAACAAGCCAAGCTCGGCTCCGGCGGCCTCTTCTATCTGAAGGGCGGATTCGGGAGCAATCAAGGCTTGCACCCGCGCGACGCCACGCCGCAAACGTTCTTGGGCGACGACGATCACCCGGGCGAGTCCGATTCGCAGATCGCCGAGGCCGACGTTGCGGCATTGGTCAACCTCATCGCGCGCAGCAAATACTGGAGCCAATCGGCGATCGTCATCACGTGGGACGATCCGGGCGGCTTTTGGGACCACGTGCCGCCGCCGAAGTGGCTGATCTGTCCCGACGGTAAGGCTTGCGGCAACGGGCAACGCGTGCCGTTGCTGCTCATCTCTCCGTACGCGCGCAACGGCATCGTGCACGAATACGACGATCAGGCGTCGGTGATCAAGTTCGTGGAGCGGCTCTTCAATCGGACCCCGCTCGCGCGGCTTCCCGACGAGGCGCGCTTCGCGCCGTTCGGGCCGCGCGACGCAAGCGACTCGACGGGCGACCTGTCGGGGGGGTTCGATGCGGCGCGGCTACGCGGTGATCGACCGCCGATTGCGGCTGAGTCAGCGGTCGTGCCCGATGACGTCGTTGGAACGATTCCGAGCTCGTGGTCGTGCCGATCGATCGGCGTGAATCCGGTCGCGCCGCCGCCGGGAACGTCCGACGCGCCGCCGCCGGGGTTCAGCCCACACGTGCTGGTCGTGCCATTGCCGACGGCAAAACCGTGAATTTTACGACTCCGCGATTAGGCTTGCGTATATGCGGCTCGCATCGGTCGGCGTGCGCTTCAACTCGGGGTCGGTGTCGAGATCGATGTGATAGAGACCGAAATCGCTGCCCTCGTCGAACGGCAGGCCCCATTCGCGGTTCGACGTGATGCTCCAGCAGAGATAGGCTTCGACCGGGGCGCCGCGAGCGACGGCCTTGCGCACTTCGTTCACGTGCGCCTTTAGGTAGTCGGCACGGGCGACGCCGGACGCGCGTCCGACGCAGCCGTTCTCAATGACGATGATCGGCTTCCCAGGAAACTCTTTCGCAGTTTCGACCAGAATCACGTTGAGCGCGCCCGGCCATACCGGAGCGCTGGCGTATTGAAAATCCGCGGCGGCACTGAGACGATGCAGCTCGCCCGGCCAGAACGACGGAACGCCCCAGTAGTAGTCGAGTCCGACGTAGTCGAGCGTGCCGACGCACTCGCGCGGGCAGAGAAACTCCGGCAGCTTGCCGGCCATTCCGAGATTCCACCAGTTCGTGCCGAGCAGCGTTCCGAAGATCGCGAAGCTCTTGCGAAACGCAAAGAACGCGTGCAGCCACGATCGCGTCGCGCTCAAACGCTGAGTTCCGAGCAACGGCACGAACTCGACGCGATCGGGATCGCCGAAGATGAGCTGCGCGACGCGCCGCGCAATCTCCGGCTCCAGCCCGACGTAACGCTCCTTGTCATCCTGAGCCCCACTCTTGTCACCCTGAGCGCGAGCGTAGCGAGCAGTCGAAGGGCGAAGGGTACACAACCCCTCCACACCCGGATGAATGCCAACGCGCAACACACCGCGCCGTGCGGATGCGCTCGATCGAGCGGTCCATCTCCGGCACGGGCCGCCCCGCATCGGCCTCAGCCTCCTGCTCGCGTCCGATGTGCGCGACCGTCTTGCGGTTGAAGGCGTCCGGAATCTCGGGATGCTCGCTCCGCAGCTCGCGGATCGCACGGTCGACGATGTTGAGCAGCGTGCGGCTGCCGAGCGCCATCGCGACGGCAAAGTACTGCTCGGAGCCCGGAAGCTGCGTCAGGCCGAGCGCATCGCCGGCGTACTCGCGCAGCGTCACGTCGTCGTCGAAGACCGCGTCGACCTCACCGCGCCGCAACGCATCAACGGCGTCGGGCATCGCGTCCACATAGGTGATCGTCGCGGCGGGAAACCAGCCGCCGACAATGGTTGCCGGCAGCGTATCGGCAACCACCGCGACGCGCCCGCGCCACTCTTGCGTGCTTTGCCGGAAGCGCGAACGGCAATCGCGTGCAGCGCGGCAAGGTGCGCGCAATAGTACGGCTCCGAGAAGAACGCGTGCTGCCCGCGCTCGGGCGTCATGGTGAGCTGGGCGATCGAGCAATCGACGCGCCCGCCTTCGACGATCGCGGACTGCGCGATGCGCGCCGCCTGCCGCTTCGCATCCTTGGGCGACTGCAAGTGCGTCGCGTTGCGGTCGATCCAGCGCTGCAGCCACTGCGGCAGACCGAGGACGAGCGGGTTGGTGCCGACGCGCGCGTTCGGCCGGATGCGCCGAATCGCGTCGCGCGCCTTGGCGTGCGCGCGAAAGAGATTGGGGATCAGCGTGAGCACGTCGTCCATTTGCGCGTCGCCGCTCTCGTACGGCGGCTGACCCGGCGGCATCGCGTAGGCGCGCATCCAAAAACCTTTGATCCAGCCGTAGACGAGCTGATTGGGTTCGTTGAGCGTTACGTAGTCGTCGATCAGATCGCCGAGACGCTGCGCGACTTCCGTTGCAAAGCGCACGAGGCGATCCGGAAAGCCGGGATCGAGCGGCCCGGCACCGCTGCCGGCAGCCTGAACGTGGAGCGGCCACGTGTTGTGCACGAGCGTGACCATCGACGACATCCCGGCGTCGCGGATCGCTTGCAAGACCGTCGCGGTAGTGCGCGAAGGCCTCGTCGTTCCAGACGCCTGGCTCTGGCTCGAGCCGCGCCCAGGAGAGCGAGAGGCGGAACATCGTGCAGCCTAGGCCACGCGCGAGCTCGACGTCTTCGGCGTAGCGATTCCAAAAATCGGTGGCGTTGCCGCGAGAAACGAGCCCGCGCACGCGCTCCCAAACGTCGCGAATCTCGTCGCGTCCGTCGTAGGCCTCGCATTGATGGTCGGCAGTTGCGACACCGAATTTCATACTCAACTGCTCCCACGTGGCTGGAGCACTTACTGAAACAGCCACGGAAGCGCATGAAGAACTGGGCCAGCGCCCGCGAATCCGCCATTCGTAGACCAGATAACACTGATGTTCGCTTTTGCGACCAAAAAGAAGACGAGCTCTTGATCGATTTCGCTGTCAAGAGCTATGCATAATCCCGCTCGATCATATCCGATGAAATTGCGATGTAGAAATAGGTAATGGTACAGCTGCCCTAGCGCACACCGAACCTGTGCAATAGTGTCGTCCTGTATCGTCTTCATCTCGAAAATCCAGCCGGCCGCGAGGGCGTCAGCATACTGCGTACAATCAACATCGACTCTGCTACGCCGGCACGCCTCGCGAAAAGCTAGCACGAGCCCCCGGCTGCAATGACAAGGCCGAGCGAATTCACCCCATAGTGGATCGTTGATGCGTTCTCGCGCTTTCGGCTTACGTAAACTCGCAGAAACTTGATGAAATAAACCACTTCTTGAATGCGCATCGAAAGCCGCACTAGCCGCAGCAGAAAAGAGGCGTAGGGCAACTGCAGCGTTTCCGATCCGGACAAGTCAGCCGGATAAGAAACCAGACTCGTGCTTCCATCAAGCCTCGCGCTAAAATGACCGAGGCCGTTTCTTAGCTGAGGATCCATCGCATTTGCAACGCCTTGCGCAAAGGAGGACGTGGCGTACTCACGCTTTGGAGCATTGGAGCCCTTGTGAAACTCTTCGAGCGATCGTGGCCTGTAGTTTTTGATTGTAGGGTGCCGCAGGTAAGCATCATGGTTACCGCGAGCTTGAATGTTTTCGAGGCCGCTCGTTAGGGTCAGCGCCCGAGCGAGGAACTCGTAACCGTCAACATAAAGAGACTTCAGAGTATCGAACTCGGGCGGACTCGTTACGACTAGGCTTGGAGCATCGACACGATCCGGCTTCTCAGGATCCCATTCCGACAATACTTGGCGGACATGCTGAATGTTGGCAAATACGCGAAGGTACAGATCCAAACCCTCGCGCCACGCTCGTTCTAGATATCCCGCCTGAGCCACTTCGTCCAAAAAGGCTCCGAAAGCATCGCCAGCCTTTCCAGCAAGAGCATCAAGCCAAGCAACCTGGAAGGCAATCGTCTGAAGATCCCGCTGACTCAGAATCAACGGCCCTAGATAGTGTTCCATCGCGCGCAGTAGAGCGCTGTCTCGAGAAACAGAATCCTCCATAGTCTCATTCGCTTCAAGATGATACTGCTTTGTTAAACGCTCAAAGTGTTTCCAATTCGCGCTCTCGTATGTTCGGATGATCTGTTTGATCTTATCGGTGTGCCCATCCGCGATTTCGATCAAAAGCTGCTGCCGTTTTATTCGGAGTAGGAACTCTTCGCCTTCGCCGCCGCGAGAGAACGCCTCAATAAAACTAAACACCCCATCTTTGCGCTGTGTTCCGGCCGGTTGCGCAAAATTACCGCTATAATTAAAGACAAAGTCGTTAGCCCCATACGCTTCCTTGGCACCCTTTAACTTTTTGAAGCCAATGATCTCACCACGGTTCTGGTCCAAGTGAAGCTCACAGGAGATTCGGTTAGAGCATTCCTCGCAGGCGAATTCAATCTGCTCGACTTCGCGGTAGCCCAGGAGGATCCGCAATGCCGTGACCTTATGACAGGACTCGCACTCGAAATTTTGTCGAAGTGTCATTCCGGGCTTCCTCTCGGGGATGTGCCCCTGTGCGGGTTCGAGCCGGATATACCCTGTGCGGGTTCGAGCCGGATATACCCCTGTGCGGGTTCTAGCCGGATACACCCCTAGGCGGGCTAGCTGGCAGCTAGCCCGCTCCAGGCTGCAATTTTTGGTACCGATCCGGTCGGCTTTGAGCGAAAACGGGCTCGCGCATAGTGCAAAAGTGTTTCAACGTGCGGCATGCCGTTCGGCGGCACACAATAGCGGATGTTTTTCAACGCTTTCCCGATTTCTGTCGGAACGCGCTGCGAGTTGCGGTGGCTCTGAAATCGGGGCGCGCAACTCGCAGGCATTGCGGAGCCTTGAGAGCCCGGCTCCGCATTGGGCATTCGCGGGCATTTGCGCGGCGTAGGAGCGCGTTCTCCACGCTAGGATGAGGTTAGCCGAGACGAGGCACCGTAGCGGCCCGCATTTCGGATGCGCTCGCGGTGCAATTGCGGTGCAGTCGGTGAAAACCAAGGCTGCCATCGAAATCCAAGTGCGACTGAAAGCTCTTTGTTCTCCGACGTTTACGCCCACACTCAGCCACTGAAAACCATCGCAGGCGGCATTTCAAGACCGCCGCATTAAACCGGTGAGATCAGGAGCTTGGTACCGCACGAAAACGCCTGTCCCGCGATCACCTCGACCTCGCTTGCGAAGACGTCGCCGGAGTTTTGCAGCCGTGCCGGTATCGCGTCGAATCGGAATGCGTCTGCGCCCGTGAACGAGCCGAGCTCGCCCCAGTGGATCGGTGCACAGACTGTGAGGCCTTCCGCGCGGAGGCTATATGGCACGGCACTGTATCGGCCGGCGGCGTTGCTCTCAACGTGCAAGTGGACGCGCCCGTCATGATGCGTGTTGTATGCGATTGAGACGAGATCTGGGTGTAGCGCGGCGGCGCGCTTGCATAAGGCGTGCAGCCACACGCGCAACGGCTCTGCCTGCGGCGTGTCTGCGAGGGGAATCCACAACGCGATGCCCTTGCCGCCGTCGAGGAGCGGGACTGCTTCGAGCTTGGCAACATCGAAGAGTAGCGCGCGCATCGCCAGCGCCGCAAGTTTGACCCTCTCGAAATCCACGCTCTGCGGCGCCTCAAGCAAGATTCGACCGAATCGGAACGCTCCGACGTCCAGCAGGGTCGGCGCCCACGTGTAAAACTCGATCGCATACTTCGCGTGGATCAGCCACAGCAGCTTGTCCACGCTCAGCGGAACGGTCGTTATGTGGAAAACGCGTTGCTTGTCGACTCCATTGGGATAGTTGGCGAAGACGATCGGCGTTTGCGAAAGGGCTGCATCGATGAGCGGGGCCACCAGGCGGTAATGCGCCAAGACATCCGGCATTAGGGCCACATCGCTCGCACCCATCGTACCGCCGCAGTTCCCCGAAAATATGACGGTGGGCCATGGCCCAAATTTGGTGAGGCTGGGTACCCACCCTGGAATGGACGGGTTGGTTATGGCTCACCCGAGAACGCTGCTTGACGTCGTGTTTTCGATCTTAGCAGACGGCAAGCCGCGATCGACCGTTGAGATTTTGGCTGCAGCCCGTCTGCACCAGCTCTTGCCTTCAGACGCGACTCCGCAGCAAGTCAACGGGGCCTTGTCACGCTATATTGAACGAGAGTCGTTCCGTGGGCGCAAGCCTACGATCGTCGAGGATCCCGACCACCGATTCCGATTGAATCGCCCGATCGACGACTGGCCAGCGACGGACACGACGGGACTCGCCCCGCTCGTAATCCCCACGGAGCCGCCTGCAAGCGCGGCGCCGGCGATTGCGGCGTTGCGAAGAGCCGCTTCCGGCACTGACTCGGTCGCGTTTGAAAGAGCCGTATGCGATATGTTCACCGTTTTTGGCTTTGCCGCTACGCACCTCGGCGGCAGCGGCGCGCCCGACGGTTATGCTGACGCCCTTCTCGGCGAACTTCGATATCGCGTCACGATCGAGTGCAAGCTCCTAGGTCATCGCAATCTCGCGGAGTCAAATGCGGCGGCCGAAGCGTCCCGTTACCGCGACGCTTATCGTGCTGACTCCTGCGCGCTCGTCGCACCGGTGATCGATGCGGAACCCATCTTCGCCGCGGAGCTGCACACTCACGCGGTATCTGCTTGGACTGTCGAGGATCTCGTTCTGGCCGCGACTCTTTGCCTGGATTGCTCGCAGATGCGACCGCTGCTCGCGCAAGGGTTCGCCGTCGATACGCTCGGCGATGTGGCCTGGGCGCAGATTCACGGGCCCGCCAAGCGGCTACGTGTTGTTGCGTCGTTGTTAGTTGAGGTAGGGCTCGCGCAACAGCGCTTAGCGCAACAGCTCAAGGACGGCATCGCAAGGCCGCGCCTAACAAGAGACGTCGCGCTTAGCCTCCTGGACGACCGCTTGACTAGAGAAGGCAGCGCGCAGGGCGTTGTGCCCGAAGAGATCGACGCTGCCTTCACGTGGCTTACAAGTCCTTATGTCGGCCGCGCCATTTGGAGCGATGACGATCGCAGTGCAATCGTTATCCGTCCTTCGTCCTTGCATTGATGAGCACCATTCGAAAGCGCGCCGCGCCGCTCATCATGCGGTCGTAGGCCTCTTGCGCGCGCTGCAGTGGCACGGTCTCGATCATCGCACGAATGCCGGCCTGCACGCTGAACTTCATCGTATCCTCCGAATCGGCGCACGTCCCCGACGGCCACGCTCGAACACCGCTGCGCGCACCGATCATCGGCAAGGTATTGAGTGCGAGCGGCTCGGGGGACGCGCCCACGACGACCAACTCGCCGTCGATCGCGAGGCCCGCAACGACGGGCTCGATCGCCTTGGCCGACGTCACGGTCGAGAGAACGACTCGCGCGCCGCCGAATTTCTGCAACTCGGCGCCCGCGTCGGTGGCCTGGCTGTCGATGTAGTGGCGCGCTCCCAAACCGCGCGCAAGTTCTTCCTTATCGCGGCCGCGGGCGATCGCAACCGTATCGAATCCCATCTTCGCCGCATACTGGATGCCCAGGTGCCCTAACCCGCCGACGCCTAAAATCGCAACGACGTCACCCGCACGCGCGCCGGTGTGGCGCAGCGCGTTATAGGTTGTAATGCCGGCGCACATCAGCGGCGCCGCTTCGGCCGCGGAGAGCCCCTCGGGAATGCGCGCGAGCGCGACCGCGGGGGCTAGCACGTACTCCGCGTAGCCGCCGTCGTACGCGATGCCGGGCACTTGCAGAAAGCGGCACGTGATGAAGTCGCCCCGGCGGCAACGATCGCAATGCCCGCAGTGCCCGCCGTGCCATCCGACGCCGACGCGATCGCCCACGTGCCAATCGACGACGCCCTCGCCTACGGCGTCAATAGTTCCCGCGATTTCGTGCCCGGGTATGCGCGGAAAGGATATGCCGGGCCAAAGGTTGGCCACGGTGAGTAGGTCACTGTGGCAGATCCCGCACGCCTCGACCCGCACGCGCACGTAGCCGGTGCGGACCTCGGGCACCTCGACCTCGGACATCTCTAAGCGATGATCGTCAGCAGCTGGAACGCGCACGGCGCGCATCGTTCGTTGGCTCATGGTTTCGCGGAGCTTCAAGGATGAAACAACCCCTCCTCCGCACTTGTAAAGCCGGCAAGGGAGCCTGAAAATGACCGATCGCGCCGCTGAGGTCTCACCGCAGGTTTACGCTCGAGTTGGCGGGTGGCTGTATCTCTTGATTTTCATCCTGGCCGGGGCCTCGATGGGCCTACAGTCCGGCCTGGTGGTATCGGGCGACGCCGCGGCAACCACCAACCACATCTTGGCCTCGCAGACGCAGTGGCGCCTCTCGGTGGCCGCCGAGTTGGCCATGTTCAGCATCGACATTCCGCTCGCGCTGATTTTCTACGTTCTGCTCAGCCCGGTAAGCGCCAACCTATCGCTGCTCGCGGCGTTCTTTCGGTTCGCCGAGGCGGTGATGGGCGGCGTCTTTGTGATCTGGCACGTTATGCCGCTCGTTTTGTTGAGTGGCGCCGGGTATCTCAAGGCCTTGGAACCGCAGCAGCTCCAGACATTCGTACTGGCATCGCTCAAGGTGTACGACTACGGCTTCGGCATCGCGCTCATACCGTTTGGACTCAGCTGCGCTCTCCTCGGGTATCTGATCTTTCGATCGACCTATCTGCCGAAGACGCTCGGCGTGCTCATGGCGCTTGCCGGCGTCTGCTACGTGATCAACACCTTTGCGCTGATCCTCATTCCCAGCTTGGCCAACGCGACTTTTATCGCGATTATCGTGACTGGGTTCCCGGCAGAACTGGGCCTTACGCTCTGGCTCATCGTGTTCGGCGTGAACGTCCCGAAGTGGAACGCGTTCATCCTGAGCAGACGCTGAGCGCAGTTCAGCAAGCGCTTCATACGCGCATTCGTTCGGTGAAAGCGCAGCCCGCTGATATTCGTTGACTCCTATGCCGCACCGCTAAACAATTCGAAGCACCTGCACGCTGCTGATCAAATCGGTCGTGCAACTTTATTCAACGTTTCGGGTTCAGTCGGAGCAGGAAAAGAAACTCAATTGAAAGTTGAATTTATAAATGATGGATCTAACCAAATCCTCGCCGCGTAGCGTCGGCGAAACGATGCTCGGCATCGTACAGCTGGCTCGCGCGACCGATAAAGCGAAGGCATTAGCGCACGGTACCATTGGCGAATACAAGTACGATTGCTCGATGGACCGAGGCCTCTTCGATTACCTCGGCATGGACTCGAAGGCATACCTCCAGGTCGTGAGGGACGCGAAGAACGACACCGAGATCGAAACTTACGCGAACACTTACGTCTCGAAGAAAGACTCGCGCTCGATCGAAAACTTCAACAAGAAGTGGCTCTCCAGCGTGCCGACCGGCGAATCGCTGACGCACTTCGAAGAACTGCGGAGCAAGATCGCTCCCAGCCGGACCGACGTCGTGTCGTGGTCGGACCTGCTCGACCTCGAAGAGGGTCGGACGGTTCCCCATCGCGCGCCCGCTTACGCCTAGCTCAACGCTAGACTCGTAGCAAGCCAGAGAGGGGCGCGATACCAATCGCGCTCCTCTTTTTATGCAGGAGGCCGAACTGCCACGGGGATAGCCTTGTGCATGGTGGATGAGCCGGTTCCGGCGACCGGACACGGAGCGAAGCAGCCGTACATATTTTCGCACGAACGCGCCGCTTGGCTCGACGAGCCCGAACGAGAAGGCTGGCTTCCTACCGCAGCAATCATCGAGCTGCTCGACGCGCCTCCGGGTGCGGGCGTTCTCGATTTCGGCACCGGCACCGGACGTTATGCGCTGGCGCTCGCTCAGGCTCGGACCGACCTAGACGTCGTCGCGTACGACGTGCAGCCCGAAATGCTGGAGATCGCCCGCAGCCGCATCGCGGGCTCTGCGATCGAGAATTTTGAAGTCGCCGATTGGGCAGCTGCGCAACAGCGAGCACCGTACGATCGCATCCTGGCGCTCAACGTGCTCCACGAGATCGATAACGATACACTGCGCCGCCTCGCCTCGCTGCTGACGAAGCAGGGAAGCGTCCTCATCCTCGACTGGGACGCAACGATCGATCGCCCCACCGGGCCGCCGGCCGAACACGCGCACAGCCCCGACGAAGCACGGGATCGCCTCGCTCGCAACGGCCTACCCCACTTCGCGCGAATCCGCGACGCGCGCTTCCCATATCACTTCATTTTTCGAGCGGGGCAGTAACAACAGGGCACGCGGAGCGGTGGAGGGAAAGGGCTCGGCCCCAAACTTCACCACCTGTTGCGGAGGTAATCGCATGTTCGAAGGTTCATCCCGCCGCGCGATCGTCGCTGCGGCCGTTTTCGTCTTCGTAGCTGGATGCTCGGGCAACACCGGATCGCTCGCACCGAGCCAAAGCTCTCCGTCCAATACTACCTCGGGAGCCACGCGCTTCATCCAAGGAGCGGCCGTCGAGCACCTACTGCTCGTTCCGGGCGTTCCGCATCCGTGGGCGCTCCCTCACGTGTGGCCGGCCAGGAAGCATCGGGCACAAATACTGTTCGTCGCAGACCCTCAGGGCAATCAAGTGCTGATGTACAATCCCAAAACGCCCAACCCATCGCCCAAGGGATCGATCACCAACGGCATCGACTATCCTTTCGGGGTCGCGGTCGATAAGAAATCAACGCTCTACGTCGCCAACCTGCTCGGCAACGGCAGTACCGGATCGATCACCATCTATCCCAAGGGCAAGACTGCGCCGAGTTTAACGATTACCAACGGCTGCGCCGCGCCATACGGCATCGGCGTGGACTCTAAGGGCGACGTCTTCGCCGCTATGCTCAACAACGACACGATCGTCGGATACAAAGCGGGATCGTCGACGCCGTTTGAGACCATCAGCTTCAGCTCATTCGGCCAAGCTCTGGGCCTTGGCATCGACTCCAAGGACAACATCTGGATCGGCAGCGACACGACGAGCGCGGTTTACGAGATTCCGGCCGGTACGACGACGCCGCAGAACGCCGGCCTCACGGGCCTCAACGGAACCATCAGCATCGCGTTCGGCCAGAACGACGAGATGTACGTCTCCAACTTCGGTGGCACGAACGTGCAGGTCTACACCTACGGCACGAAGAGCCCGTCGCGAACGATCACCGCCGGCCTCACCGCGCCGACGTTGAACGGGCTGACGTTTTCCGACTCCTTCTTCCAATCGAATCAGGACGGTAACGTAAGCGGCTACAAGAAAGGCCAATCCACGCCGTTCTCCACCATCACCGGAATCAAAGATCCGCGGGGCATCGCATCGACGCCGGAAGTCAAGACGTAGCGGAACGCCTCAATAACGCGCACCGGCGTGCGGTCGAACAGGCCGCGCGCCGGTTCTAGAGGCGTTCGAGCAGCGATTCGTCGTCTAAGCGCGCGAGGTCGGCAGGTACGCGATTGCGGACGCGCCCGGCGAGCTGCTCCGCGAGTTCGCTCCGCCGCTCGACGGACAACGCGTCGCGACGTTCCAAAAACCGTTTGACGAGCCCCCGTTCCTCGCCGCTGAGGTACGCGGTGGAAGCGTACACCGGCTCGTCGTCACGCGCGGCGGGAGCGCGCGGCGCCGCTAGGCGCGCGTCGCGCACGACGATCGTACCTGCGGCGAGATCGCCGAGGCGTTTGTTTTCCGGCGAAATCAGCGCGCTGATTGCCGCGAGGATGTAATAGCCGATGAGCTGTTCGCCGATGCGTATGAGGTTGCGAATCAGTGAGGCGCCGAAATCGATCGGATAGCCGCCATCCCGAACGACGCGAAGGCCGAGCAGCTTCTTGCCCGGAGTCTGCCCGTTCCAGAGCGCCTCGAAGACGATGAAGTACCCGTAGAAAATCACGAACACGACGGCCACGACGAACGCGATGGCAAGGCTCGTCGCGACCTTGTCGGAAACGGGCGGCGGACCGTGGCGAGCCGCTACGACGCGCGTCAGCGCCAGAAAGATGCTTCCAAAGATTGCGATGAGCGCCGCGATCTGGATCACCTGATCGACCATGAGCGCGAGAAAGCGGCTCCCCAGCCCGGCAAGCTCGTAGCTAAACGCGATGCTTTCGGGCGTACGAACCTCGAGCGTGCGATCCACTGCGGCGAGGTTCGACGGCGGCCGCTCGCCAACTCCTCCAAAAACTTGACGCAAACCGCTTTTGTCGCGCGGCGATCGGAGACGTGGCAGCGCCTCGATGCACTGCTCAAGCGCATCGGCCGTCGCGGCGTGCGCGCGCTCTCTCTCGACGAAATCTTCGAGCTCGGCCGGCTCTATCGCGCCACGACGAGCGATCTCGCCTACGCCCAAGGACGCGGCTACGACCGCTCGCTGCTCGAGTATCTGAACCGCCTCGTCGCCCGCGCGCACGCGCAAGTGTACGCACGAGCGCCGGAGAGCAGCATGGCGCGCATCGCCGATTTCTACGCGCGCGTCTTTCCGCAAGAGTTTCGCCGGTCGTTGCCCTACTTCGCCCTCTGCACGGCGATTACGGTTGGGTGTGCGGTCGTCGCCTACGTCCTGGTCCGCAATCACCCGACCGACGCCTACGCGCTGCTGCCGAAGTTCCTCGTCTCCGAGCAGATCCGCAAGAGCCTGCACGACTCGAACTTCGCCGTAGATCCGAGCTTCGCGCCGGCGATGTCGGCGATGATCATCACCAACAACGTCAAGGTCGCGATCATCGCGTTCGCGGGCTCGGTTACGCTCGGCGCGCTGACCATTTACATCATCGCCTTCAACGGCTTGATGTTGGGCGGGATGGGAGCGCTCTTCACCAACGCGGGATTCGGCGGCGACTTCTGGGCGACGATCGCGCCGCACGGCATCATCGAGCTCACCGCGATCCAGATCGCGGGCGCGGCCGGCCTGCTGATCGCGGCCGCGGCCATCTATCCCGGGCGCATGCGGCGCCGCGACCTCATCGTCGCCAACGCGCGACGCGCCGGGACGCTGATCATCGGCGTCGCATCGATGCTGATCGTCGCGGGAACGATCGAAGCGTTCGTGTCGCCGCGGCGTCTGCCGGCATCGGTGCGTGAAGCGGTTGGGCTGTTGACCGCGGTTGCGCTCATCCTGTATTTCACCAACGCCGGACGCCGTGTTGAGCGGATCGCGCGGCCCAACGGAGAAAGCGCTTCCTTATGAAGTATACGCATGTGGCGCTTCTCGCGCTGATTTTTTCGCTGTCGGGCGTCGCCGGAGATCGCGTCGCTGCGGCACCGACGCACGCCCAACTGAGCCCCGATACTCAAACGGCGATCGCTGCAGCGGTTAGCAAAGAGCTCGCGGCGTACGGCGCCTCGCAGCCGATACCGGGTGCGGTCGTCGGCGTTTGGGTGCCCGGCAAGGGCGAGCTCACCAAAGGTTTTGGCTACTCCAGGCTTTCGCCCAAGAGCGCGATGGCGCTCGACGACCACTTTCGCATCGGCAGCAACACGAAAACGTTCGTTGCGACCGTGATGCTCCAGCTGATCGACGAAAAGAAGCTCAGTCTCGACGACACGATCAGCAAGTTTAACCTCGGGCTCGCGGTCCCGAACGCTAACCGCATCACCCTGCGCCAGCTCGCGGAAATGCGCAGCGGAATCATCGACGTATACGCGGTTCCCGGGGTGCAAAAAGAGAGTTCGGCATTCTGGGCGCGACAGACGCCGCGGGATTGGGTGACGATTGCCGGAAAGCAGCCGCCGTTGTTCGCCCCCGGAGCGAAGTACAACTACAGCAACACCAACTGGTTCTTGATCGGCCTGATCATCGAGAAGGTGACGCATCACACGATCGTGGCCGAGATCCACGATCGGCTGCTGGCGCCGATGGGTCTGAGCCAAACGTCGTTTCCGACGACGAACTGGGGCATGCCCGCGCCGTACGCGCACGGCTACGCGCTAAACGACAAGAAGCAGTGGATCGACCAATCGGCCGAACTCGCGCCGTCGGTTTCGTGGGCCGCCGGAGCCATGATCTCCGACATGGTCGACATGAAGAAGTGGGTGAAAGCCTACGTGACCGGAACGACCAACAGCGCCGCGACGCAAAAGGCGCGGCTCGCGTGCGTGCCGACTGGTGTGGGGAACCTCTCGTTTGGCCTCGGGATCGGCTGTTCGGCCGGCTGGTACGGCTATACCGGCGGCATCACCGGCTACAACACCGGAGCCTACTATATGCCGGCCACCGGTGCGAGCATCATCGTCTTCGTCAACAGCCAGGTCGAGAAGCCGTTTCCCGGCGTTGCGAACGCCATCTTCCGCGATATCGCAAGGATCATCACTCCGAACAACGTTCCCTTCCTAAAGTAAGCCACCTGAGTCGCGGCGTCTTCTCCATCATAGTCATGGTGTGATAATCTTAAGAATACCTAGTTACTTTGAGGAAAGGACTCAGTCGATGAAATTCTTCTCGGGGCTTTTCGTTGGGCTCCTGCTAACGGCCGGCGCGGGAGCGGCCATCGCCGCGGCGATGGGAACGCCGGTTATTGTGACGCCCGATAGTCTCCACTGGGTTCCCGGCACGGGTCCCGCAAAGGGCTCGACAGCGGCAACTCTGCTCGGCGATCCTAACAAATCCGGTAACGCAATCATCCGCGTCGACATGCCGGACGGGTACACTAATCAGCCGCATTACCATTCGCATCCCGAATTTATCACGGTTCTGAAGGGAACGCTCCTGTTCGGGACCGGAGACACGATCAACAAGGCAACGGCGAGAACGCTGCCGACCGGCTCGTTCATCATGGTCCCCACCGGCGTCCATCACTGGTCGATGGCCAAGGGCGATACCATCGAACAAGTCAGCGGCGAAGGCCCGCTAACGAATCTTCCAATCAAGCATAACGCGATGTAATTCCGGCGCAAGGCGGCGCGCCGAGTACGTTACAGCAGGCCGCGCCGCTTGACGCGCAGATACTCGTCGATCAGCGACGTCGTGAGTTTTTTGGCCGGCACGTCGATCACGATGACGCCGGCGCGTTCTAGCATCGCCTTGGCGAGGCGCCGTTCGTTCGCGAGGCCGACCGCGACGTTCGCACGATAGGCGTCGCTCACCGTGAGCGGCTCTTGCGCCAGCGCCGCGCTCACCGCGGCGTCGTTCATGAAGACGCAGATCAGCAGGTGATGCCTCGCCAGCGACGCGACTTCGGCCATTACCGTCGCTTGCGCCAGCGGGTCGATCACGTCGGTGAGAAAGACAATCAACGAGCGCTTGTGTAAATGATGGCGCAGGTAAGCGAACGCGCGCGCATAGTTTGATTCCTCGAAGCGCGGCTCGAGGCCGTAGAGCGTGTCGGCGAGGCGGGCGATCGACGAGCGCGTCGACCGCGGGGCGCTCGCGGTGAGGATGTCGTGAGCGAAGGCGACGAGGCCCACGCGGTCGCTCGCGAGTCGGGCGATCGTAGCGAGCGAGAGCGCTGCGGTGACCGCGTAATCGAGCTTGCGGCCCGTGTCGATGCGCGGCGTCATCAGGCGCCCGCAGTCGAGCAGCAGCATCACGTTTTGGCTGCGCTCGACCTCGTGCTGCGCGACCATCAGTTTGCCGCGACGGGCCGTGGCTTTCCAGTCGATCGTGCGAAACGCGTCGCCGTCGCTCCATTCGCGCAGCGACTCGAACTCGGTTCCGGTGCCGCGCAACTTCATGTGGCGCAGCCCCGCCTCGATCATGCGGTTGCGGAGATGCAATTTGCCGTAGCGCTCCACGGCGGCGAGGTCGGGGAAGACGCGGATCGCTTGCGCAGCGGGGATGCGAACGCGGCGGCGGATGAGCCCGAGCGGATTTTCGTACCAGATGTAGAGCGCGTGCAGTTCGTCGGCGCCGCGTGAGGTTGGGACGACGGTGCGCTCGATCGTAGCAAGGCTCTGCGGCGGGACGTCGGCGATGAGTTCGTCGGTCTCGAAGTGCAGCGTGCGGGCCGGCGTTTCGATGATGCCGATGCGAATCGAGCGGTTGGAGCCGTTTTCGATCGCGTAGGAGATGTCGGCACGCACGCCGAGGGCGAAGTGCCCCGGCGGCGTGCGCGTGACGTGCAGCGCGGAGCGCGGCGGCCCGAGGACGGCGTCGGCGATTGTGGCGATGACGAGTGCGATGCTCAGGATGATGGCGAGCGGCACGAAGAGCGAAACGCCGGGCGACAAGGCGAGGAGCAACGCGATTGCGGCGAGCGTCCAGAGAAAGCGCGAGGTGAACCACGCGGAAAGCCACATCATGCTTCAACTCCGCTCAGCATGACGCTAACGTCGCCCTTCGCCCTTCGACTGCGTTCGCTTCGCTCACTGCGCTCAGGGTGACAATAGGCGGATTGCGCTACGTGGTGACAACAAGCGGACTGCGCTGCAGGAAGACAATAAGCGGACTTCGGTCACGGTGACACGGCGGGTGGTGCAACGTCACCGCGGGGGACGGGGAGAGAAGCGAGGAGTTCGCGCAGTATGTCGTGGGCGGAGATTCCTTCGATCTCGGCGTCGGGTGCGACGATCAAGCGATGCGGGATCACGAAATCTGCAACGTCTTTCACGTCGTCGGGCGTAGCGAAGTCGCGGCCTTGAACTGCCGCCGCCGCTTGGGATGCCGTGAGCAGCTGGATTCCCGCGCGCGGCGAGGCGCCCAGCGTGAGGCGCGGATGCGAGCGCGTTGCCGCAACGATGCGATACGTGTAGTCGCGCACGCCGTCGGAAAGATGCACTTGCCGTACGTCGCGCTGCACGTCCAGAACTTCGGCCGCATTCGTCACCGGCACAATGTCCGACGCTTCCAACGCACGCGCATCGAAGCCGGCCGCCGTGCGCGCGAGGAGCTCCAGCTCTTGCTTTTCCTGCGGGTACGTCGACTCGACCTTGATCATAAAACGGTCGAGCTGCGCTTCCGGAAGCGGATAGGTGCCCTCGTACTCGATCGGGTTCTGCGTCGCGCAGAGCAAAAACGGCTGCGGCAGCGGATACGAAACGCCGTCGATCGTGACGCGCCCCTCTTCCATCGCCTCGAGCAGCGCCGACTGCGTCTTGGGCGGCGTGCGGTTCACCTCGTCGGCGAGCACGACGTTGGCCACGATCGGGCCGGTGCGCGTGGTGAACTGCGCCGTTTGCGGATTGAACACCGTCGTGCCTACCACGTCCGAAGGCATCAGATCGGGCGTGAACGCGATGCGCCGAAATTCCAAACCCAACAACAGCGCGAGCGCGCGCACTGCCAGCGTTTTGCCGGTGCCGGGAACGCCTTCGATCAGCACGTGACCGCGCGCGAGCAGCGCGATCGTCAGGCCGAGCGTCAAGCGATCCGCGCCGACCAAGACGCGCTCCATTCCGGCCGCGAGGCGACCGGCGACTTCTTGAACCGATGCGTTCACGCGTGCTCCTTTCGACGTTGCCCTTCGACTCCGCTCAGGGTGACACGGGCACGGGCCTGCCTTATCACTTCGATGTCGGATGGGCGGCGGCGCGATCGCCGCATCAGCTCGGCGATCGCGGTAATGTAATCCGAGGAATCGCGCTCGTCGGGTGGATCCGGCAGATACGGCGGCGCGAACGGCACGTTCGCCCCGATCAGCGCGATGACTGCGAGCGCGAGGACGATCCATATGGCGGTGTGCACCGGACCCGGCAGCGCCGCCCACATCGTGAGACCGTTGTTGTAACCGTGCACGTACTCGTCGAACGCCGCTTCCCCGTGGCCGGCGATCGCGTTATACGCAAAGCGAAGGTTGTCGGCGTTGCGAAGCTGGGCGTTGCCGAAGAGCGCCGGCGCGGTAACCGCGATCACTTCGCCGCGGCCCAAGCGATACGCGACGGCGACCATTCCGTGATCGTTCGCGAGCAGCGGAATGCCACGCGGTTCTTTGAAGGGAAAAATCCAGCCGATCGAGCCGCTCACCCGCGCGACACCGGCGGTGTAGGCATTGCGCGCAAGCGCGATGGCCCCGGTGCCGCTGCTGTGCACCGTCGTGCCGACACCGGGCGTCACGTCGTCCTTCCCGGCGAACTCGGTATCGATGGCGACGAGGCGGCCGCCGTTTTGAACGAAGCTGCGCAGCTGCGACGCGTCGTGTTCGTCCAGAGGTTTGGCGGAACGATCGTCTTCGTAACCGGTCACGATCAACGTTTTGACCGATGGATCGAGCGTTGCCAGGTCGCGCTCGAAGCGCCGCACCGGCAGGCCTGCCGCGCGCAGCACCTCGTAGAGCGCGCGATAACCATTGCGCCCCGTATCGTACGTTGAATAGACGGAAGCGTGTTGTTGCTTTTCGATCGTGCTGCGTTCGTACGCGAGCAGTGCGATCAGCAGCGTCGATACGACGAGGATGACGATGTCGGGGCGGAGCCTAGTCATCCTTCGACTCCGCTCAGCCCTTCGACTACGCTCCCTGCGGTCGCTTCGCTCAGGATGACAGAGAAGGCGGTTCGGGCGCGGTGCCATTGCAGCTCGTCGACCCTACGCTCGGCGTAGACTTTTTCAACGAACGGCGCCGCAACCGCATCGAACGCTGCGATCAACGGTGCGTTGTGCGCGCGCAGCTCGCGCCGTAAATCTCCCACGGTGGCGCTGCGGCTCGCTGCGACGGCGCCGCGTCCGTCCAGCAGCGCGACGGTGGCACCGAAGAGCAGCAGCGCCGCCGCTCCATACTCGCCGCGATTTGCCGCGTCGCACGCTTCTCGGTAAAGCGCGCGTCGATCGGGCAGCTCCGCGAGCGGCGCAGCATCGATCCGCGACCTGGATCGCACGAGCTGCAGGTTTCTCAGCAAACGAACCACGGTGAAGAGCAATATCAAACCGACGATCACGAGCAGCACGTCGCCGATGCTCGCCGCCGTTTCCCTACCGACGTGCGCGCGAGCGAAAACCGCGCGCCACAATCGATCCCACTGCTCGTTCAGCCAGCGCCAGGGGCGCGACCACCACGGCTCGGTCGTAGGTACGGCGGCCGGCACGCCGAGCCGATAACGCCCGGTCGTAGCGAGCTCGCGCTGCGCCAGCGCGCGCAGATCGGCCGGCGCGGCTTGCGCTCGCGGGGCGTTCGACGAGGACTCGAGATGGGCCGCCGAGTGCGCGCGATTCGCGTGCAGCCAGCGTTGGATCAATGCCTCTCGCGAGGGCGCGGCTAGTGCTACGGCAGCGGCGGCCGCAAAAATCACGCCGGTTGCGCGGCAGTCAGACGCTCGAGGCTGGCTTCGAGATCGAACGCCTCGCGCCGAATGCGCACGTCGAAGTAGTAGATCGCCAGCAGCACGACGCCGAACGGAGCGACGATCGCGCGCCCGAGCGACTCGACGATCGCCTCGACACTGGGCAGGTGTGCAAATGCCGCGAACATTCCCAGGAGGCTGAACACCGACGAGCCGGCCACGACCACCGCGCCGGCGGCAAGCGAAAACAGCACCGCACGCCAGAACTCCTTACGATTGAAGACGCGCACGAAACCCAGCACCAGCGATTCGATCGCGCCGCGCTCTTCGATGACGACGGCGTACATCGCGAAGGTCAGCGCCACGATGAGCGGCGCGACCGACGGCAACAGTGCCACGATGCCGACGATTCCCGCAACGAAGCCAAACAGGAAGACGAACTGCGGCGAAATGGTCGCGAAAGCGCTGATCGCGACAGCGACGATTACGACGACCAGCACCACGGCAACGTACCACCCGAGCAGCACAAGAAAGTCGATGGCGACCAAGCCGAGGATCTGGCGCCAGCGGCGCAGCACGACCTCGTAACAGGCGGCAAAGTCGACGGGACGATTCCGGTAGAGCCGCGCGACGCCGACCGCGACGGCATTGAGCGCGAACGGCCAAACCACGTACGTCAAGAGCAGCAGCGCCGCAAAGACCGCCACGAACAGCGGGGAGTTGAACGCCGAGGGCATGGGCTCCACGCGCGCGGCCTCGGGGTGTTCGATGATGCGGATCAATGCGGCGAACTCCGGTTGCGAGGCACGATCGATCAGATACTGCAAGACCGCGGACGGCAGGATCAACACCATCACGATGGCGGCGAACGGAACGAAGTTACGGATATACAGCGTAACGGCCCGATCGAAGATCTCGCCGAATCCGAGCGGTCGAAGGTCCATCGCGCGCGGTTTCTTGCAAGGCGATTGCAAAACCCCCGGGGAAGCCCGGCAGCGATGCTCATCGGCACGCTCGACGCGTTGCGGCGCTATCCCATCAAGAGTCTCGGCGGAGAGGCGCTAGAGTCGGTCGAGGTCGAGGAGTCGGGCATTCCCGGCGACCGCGGGGCCGCGCTGATCGTCGCCTCGGGTGGGGCACGCGTCGGAAAAACGTACCGCGGCAAGGAGCACGAACGCCTTCATCTGCTGACGACGGCGGCCGACGCGACGGCGGCGGCGGCGGAGCGCGGCGTGCAGGTCGAGCTCCAGAGCGGCCAACGCTTCTTCGACGACGCGCCGATTTCGCTGCTCGTCGATCGCTGGCTCGACACGCTCGACGCGCATCTCGGATACGCGGTCGAATGGCAACGCTTTCGGCCGAACTTTTTCGTCCGCGCGGCGCCGGATTTCGCGCTGGAGGAAACGGCGCTCGTCAACCGCGAGCTGACGCTCGGAACCGTGCGGCTGCGCGTGCGCTGCCCGATCGAACGCTGCGTCGCAATCACGTATCACCCGGACGGAGCCGCGAGCGATCCCGAGATACTGCGTTTCCTCGCGCAGCAACGCAACGCGTGGCTGGGCATCTATTGCGACGTGCTGGAGTCCGGGGTCGTGAGCGTCGGTGACGCAGTCATCCTTCCTTAGAGCCTGCGCGAAGCGCTCTTCGTCCTTCGTCCTTCGACTGCGCTCCCTACGGTCGCTCCGCTCAGGATGACAAAAAAGAAGCGGCTGCGCTCAGGATGACAAAGAAGAAAAAATAACGGGGCGTCGCTGAAGCGGCGCCCCGACCCACACCCGGTGATTGCAGCGTAGCACCGCGCGTCGCGGCCTTCGCTACTCAAACTCAACTAGACCAAACGTCAGTCCCAAATGGAAGCGCCATATGGTACAAGTACGCTTCGTTACAGCGCGCGGCGGCCTTCCAAGGCTTTGGTAATCGTCATCTCGTCGGCATAGTCGAGGTCGCCGCCGATCGGCAGGCCGTACGCTAGCCGCGTCACCGAAACACCGAGCGGCAGCAGCAATCGCGAAAGATACAGCGCCGTCGCTTCACCTTCGGCGTTGGGGTTGGTCGCGAGGATGATCTCGCGGGGTTCTTGCTGTCCGACGCGCTCGACGAGCTCCCTGACGTGCAGTTGCGCCGGGCCGATGCCGTCCATCGGAGATATCAATCCGCCCAGAACGTGATAGCGTCCCTTGAACGCACCCGTGCGTTCGATCGCATACACGTCCTTGGGTTCGGCGACCACGCAGATCGTCGTCGCGTCGCGTTGATCGTCGGTACAAAACTCGCACGGATCCTGCTCGGCCAGCGAATAGCAAATCGAGCAAAAGAACACTCGGTCCTTGACGGCCAAAATCGCCTCGGCAAGGCTCTGGGCTTCGTTGCGCGGGCGGTTCAACAAGTAAAAGACCAAACGCGCCGCGGTCTTCGGGCCGATCGTCGGCAGCTTACTCAGCTCGTTGATCAGCGTGGCAACCGGGCCGACGACCGTCGTCACATCAATCCGGGGATTCGCATGCCGCCCGTGACGGAAGCCATCCGTTTCTGCGAGATCTCGCCGGCCTTGCTCAGCGCATCGTTGACCGCGACCGTGACGAGATCTTCCAGCGTCTCGAGATCCTCCAGGTCGACGGCTTCCTTTGAAATTCGCACTCGCTTTACGCGCTGATCGCAGGTCACGTCAACCGTGATGGCGCCCGATGCCGCACTCCCGCTGACGATCGTGTTCGCAAGCTCTTCCTGCGCCTTGGTCATCTCGGCCTGCATCTTTTTGACCTGGGCCATTAAATGCGCCTGATTCATCACAATCCTCTACCGTATTTTTTCATTTGCATAATCGAAAAGCGCGTCGGCATCGGAGGCGGGGACTTCGCTAACGGGGGCTTCGCTCGCCGGTGCGTTCGCGCGCGCAGCGTTGCCATCGACCTTCAGGCGCACCTGAAGCGATACTCCGAGAACGTCGGCGATCGCCGCCTCGATGATCTTGGAATGATCGCGCAAGGCGTCGGCACTCCACGAGTCGGGCAGTTTGAGCACGATTGCATTGGGCTCGAGCGCTTCGATCGCGGCGCGCGAAAGCGGCGCGCGCAGCGAATGCCGCTCGCTCTCAACCTTACCTCGAATGCTTTGCCACGCCGCACGCACCCGCTGCAACGAAAGCGCCGGAGAGTCTTTGGGCTTCGCCGCTTCTTTCGAACGCGGCTCGGGGTTGGGCTTGACGGGCGCAGCACTCACCGGCGCGGCGCTCACCGGCGCGGCGCTCGACGGTGCGCCCCTCCGTTCCTCGAGCGTCGCGACACGGGCGGCCAATGCATCCAGCGTCGGATCCTCGCCCGCGAGAATGAAGCGCAGCAGCGCCGTTTCCAGCTCGAGCCGGGCGTTGCCGCCGCTGCGCGCGAGCGAATAGGCTTCGCTGAAGGCGCGCAGCGCGCGCACCAGCATCGCCTGCGAAAGCGTTTCCGCCTGCCGGCCGGCGCGCTCCGCATCCTCGGCCGACAGGTCGCGGGAAAGCAAACCGGGATCGATGCGCGCGACCAAGAGATTGCGGAAAGCGGTAATCAGCGAGCGCAGCAGCACTTGCAGATCGATGCCGGAATCGCTGGCGTCCTCGACGATAGCGAGCGCCGCGGTCGCATCTCGCGCAACCACGGCATCCACGAGCGCTTGGGCGTAGCTGCGTCCCGTCGATCCAAACGCCAGCTCGAGGGTCGCAGCGTCGGCAACGGCGCCGCCGGAGAATGCCGCGAGCTGTTCGAGCATCGTGAGCGCATCCCGGAGACCGCCTTCGGCGCGATAGGCAATTGCCGCCAACGCCGCGTCGTCAACCTTAATGTTCTCGCCCGCCGCAACCTCACGCATTTTTTGGATCATCACCGGGACGGCGATGCGCCGGAACGCGTAACGCTGGCAGCGCGATAGAATGGTTACCGGCAGCTTTTCGGGTTCGGTGGTTGCGAGAATGAACAACGCGTGGGGCGGCGGCTCTTCGAGCGTCTTGAGAAACGCGTTGGCGCCCTCTTTGGTCAGCATGTGCGCCTCGTCGATGATATAGATCTTCATCCGCATCGCGGCCGGCGCGAACTTCACCGCCTCGCGCAGCGAGCGAATCTCGTCGATCCCGCGGTTGCTGGCGGCGTCGATCTCGAGGACGTCCAGGGCCGTCCCGGCCAGCATGGCGCGACAATTCTCGCAGGTGTTATCCGGCGCGGCGGTCGGTCCGTTAACGCAGTTAACGCAGCGCGCGAGGATCTTCGCCGCCGAGGTCTTCCCGGAGCCGCGCGGCCCGGAGAAGAGGTATGCGTGGGCGAGCTTTCCGCCTTCGATCGCGGAGGTGAGCGTGCGAACGACCGCGTCCTGGCCGACGAGGTCGGAAAACGTTAGGGGGCGCCAGGTACGATACAGGGACACCGGCCCCCACTTTAGCAGGCCGTTTCGAGGCGCCTGCAGGAGGGTATGCTTGCAACGAGTCGGCCGAGGCTGTGGTTATGATAGTTGCTTCCCAAGCAGCAGTGCTTGGTTAATTTTGGGATCGGAAATTTAAAGAAGATGCCCGCGGAACTGCACGCAGCGCTCCGAGAAAAATTTGGGTTTACCGCCTTTTATCCAGGCCAAGAGGAAGTCGTTTCTCGCGTCCTCCTAGGCCAGGACACGCTGGCAATTCTGGCGACCGGCGCCGGCAAGAGCCTCACGTACCAACTGCCTGCCCTCCTGCTGGACGGTACGACGGTCGTCGTGAGCCCCTTGATCGCGCTGATGAAAGATCAGCTCGACATGTTGCGCGAACGCGGCATCACCGACGTCGTCGCGCTGAACTCCACGCTATCGGAAGATCAGGAGGCGCGTGCGCGCGAGCGCATTCGCTCCGGCAGCGTGCGCATCGTCTACACCACGCCGGAAAAACTCGAAGACGAAACCTTCCTCACGCTCCTCCGATCCATCCGCGTGCCGCTCTTCGTCGTCGACGAGGCGCACTGCATCAGTCAATGGGGCCACGATTTCCGGCCGGCGTATCTCGCGCTGGGCGGCGTAATCGCTAAGCTCGGGCATCCGACCGTTCTCGCGCTCACCGCCACGGCGACGCCTTCCGTGCGTGAAGACATTCTGCACCAGCTCGGCATCGAGCTAGTCAAACCGATCGTTCGCGGGTTCGACCGCCCGAACTTGATCTACGAAGCGCGCAAAGCCGACAAAGAAGCCGACAAGCTCAAGACGCTCACCGCGCTCTTCACCGGCGATGATGCCTTAAAGGGCACCGGCATCATCTACACGGCGACGATCAAGAACGCGCTGGAGGTACAGCGGTATCTCGGCGTCGAGCTGGGCGTTCCGGCCGCCGTCTATCACTCGAAGCTTCACAAAGAAGACCGCACCTCCGTCCACAACCTGTTCATGGACGAAACGATCCGCGCCGTGGTCGCGACCAACGCCTTCGGCCTCGGCATCGACAAGCCGAACATCCGTTTCGTCGTGCATTACGATCTGCCGGGCTCGCTGGAAGCCTACACCCAAGAGGCCGGCCGCGCGGGGCGCGACGGGCTGCCGTCGCGCTGCATCCTGATCTACCGGATGAGCGACACGCGCGTCCAAAACTACTTCCTGACCGGAAAATATCCCGACGTCGAAGAGGTTCAGCGGGTCTTCGGAACGATCGAAGTGTTCTGCGATCAGGCCGGCGGCGTTTCGATGATCGATCTTCGCAAGATCCTTCAGCTGCCCCTCACGAAACTCAAAGTCATCATCGCGCTGCTCAAGAAGTCGGGATATATCGAGCACGTCGGGAAGTCGGCCTACGGCCTGACCGAGGCTGTCCGCAAGCATCGCGAGCTGATATTGAACTTGGCGAACTACGAAACGAAGAAGTCCTACGATCAGAGCAAACTCGCGATGATGCTGCAGTACGCCGAGACGATATCCTGCCGACGCCGCTTCATCCTCAACTACTTCGGGGAAGATTTCAATAAGATCAACTGCGGCGCTTGCGACAACTGTTTGCGAGCCCTTCGCAGCGGCGTCGACGAACGGGCCGCAACCGGCGGCTTCAAGATCGCCGACGTGGTCTGGCATTCCAAATTCGGTACGGGAACCGTCGAGCGCGCGGAGCGGGATCTCGTAACCGTGCTCTTCCCGAGCGTCGGTTACAAAACGCTGCTTGCCTCGGCGGTTCATCGCGCCGAGGCGCAAATTGCGTAGCGTCGCGCTCATCGCGGCCTGCGCCGCCCTGTACGCCGCCGCGCCGCTTCCCAGTCCCTCGCCAACCGCCTCGCCTTCTTCCGCTCCGCTCTCGTCCGCTTCGCCGTCGTCCGCTACGCCTTCGTCCGCTCCGACCGCGCTTCCAACCGCGACCTCAAACGCTGCGCCGACTGCCACGCCGCCGCCGATTACCGTGACGCCGGCCGGCTTGTCGGTGCCGGTCGGAGCCCCGGTAGACCTCGCCGTCGGTTCGGCCATCAGCCCGATCGCGGCGGTCGTTCGCGATCCATCGATTGCCTCGGTGACGGTCGATCAGGCGACTCAGCGGGTCACGATCAGCGGCAAGGCCCCGGGTGTAACGAGCGTGCGCGTGAGCGACGCGCGCGGTCTCACGCGCGACGTCCCCGTTCGCGTGGCTTATTACGCCGGCACGATCGCCGAGCACGTCACCCTCGCGCTGACCGGCGATCCGGCGGAGGCGCAGTTCGTGCGCGAACAAGTGACGCGCGCCGTTCGGGAGGCGGCGCAGCGTCGCCCCGACGCACAAGTCATCGTCAGCTCGGACGACGTTCCGTTTCGCGGGGTCCTCGAACAGGACGACGTCGCATCGTTTAACGTACCCGTGCTGATTCAAGGCAGCAACGAAATCGAAGTCGACGGGTCGACTCACGTCGACGTCCAGAACGTCGCCGTTCCGCGCATCTCGCCCAACTCGCTGATGGTGAGTGACTATCCCGAGCGATTGACCGAAAACGGAACGCTGTTCACCGCCGACTTACGCTACGAGCAGCCCTCGCGCTTTCTGTACTTTCACTACAACCCTCCCGGCCAGCCGGATCGGCGCATCGTTCTGCGGGCTGAAAACCTTTCGCGCGAGCCTTCAATCGTGCAGTTCATCAGCGGCCGCGGCGGCCCGTCGCCCAACGAGATGGAGGTCGGACATTCGGCCACCAAGCGTTTTCTCGTCAACGTCGTGCAAAATCAGGGCGAGCTCTTGACCATCGGCGCCAACACGTCCCTCAACGTCGTCACGCAGGATCTCCCCGCGGGCAGCGTCGTCTGCAACCTGCTGCAGTTGCGGGTTCTCTCCGGCGGCAACGTCCATCTCGCGCTCTTCGCACAAAACGCCGCCGAGGATCCCAGCGCCGCGCTCGCCGATGCGGCGCTTCTCGAAAGCGCGCATAAGCACGCGCGCGGCATCTATCCGATCGCCGAGTTTCATTTCGCGACGCAATGGAAGGTCAACGAGGACTACCTGGAGCTGCCAATCGGTCAGCTTCCTTTGCCGAACCATCTGCTGGGGCAGGCGCTGTCGGGTGATTACGGCGTGCTGCAATCCTTTGTGGTCAACCTCGAGAACCCGCTCTCGACGCCGCAGTCCATCGCTATCTACGAAAATCCTCGCGGCGGACGTTCCACCGCCACGTATCTCATCGACGGCGTTCTGGTGCAGTCGCATCAGGTTCCGCCGTATTCGCGCTACAAGGTGCGGCAATACGTCGTGCCGTCGCACGGTTTCGTCCGCGTAACGATCGTCACGATGCCCGAAGCCGGTTCGAGCCTGCCGCTGCGCTTGATTTTCGCTCCGGACGACGGCAGCGTCGCGCCAGGCGCACCGGGCTCGCCGATCTACTAAAGCGTTTACTGCGCGGCGGCCGCGTAGATCGCTTCCATTGCGGCCGCGGCGGCTTCCCACGAAAAGCGCGCGATCGCGCCGGCCCTACGCTGCGCGGCGCGCGGGTCGTCGTCGCCACGCAGGCTCGCGCCCAGCGCCGTTACCCAGGCGTCCACGTCCGCGACGCCGACGATCGGCGCGTCGCCGGCGACGACTTCGGGAAGCGAGCTTTGATCCGAAACGACGCACGGCACTCCCGCGCACAGCGCCTGCGCGGCGGCATAGCCGAAGCCTTCGTAGCGCGACGGCACGGCAACGACCGCGCATTCCGCGTAGCACGAAAGCAGCGCCTCGCGCGTAACGTAGCCCGGCATCACCACGCGATCCTCAACGCCTAGACTGCGCGCGAGCGCGGCGCATTGCGCCGCGTACGGCGTGTGCGGGCCAACGGCCAGCAACCGCGCCCCGCGCAGCTGCGGCAACGCCCGAATCACGACCTCCAAATTCTTGCGCCGTTCGATCGTGCCCACGCAAAGTATCGTGCGGCGATCGCCGGCGCGGCGAACGACCGCGGCGAAATCCTCGGCGACGCCGGGATAGACCACGTGCACCCGCCGTTCGTCGAAGCCGTCGAGCAGCCGCAGCAGCGCGTCGCGGGAAAACTTCGAGTCGACCACGATCTGCGCCGCGCGACGGTAGCGGGCCAACGAAAACTTCCCGAAATAGTAGCGCGCGTAAGCGCGTGCGTGCGCTTGCGCTTCGAGCCACGCGACGTCGTGCACGGTCACGACGACGGGGAGGCGCGTCGCCCAGGGAACCGTCCCCGCGGCGCAGTGCAGCAGGGTCGCGCCGCTCGCGCGCGCTCGCATCGGCAAGAGCACCTGATCCCAGATCACGCGCCGGTCGAATCGCCACGGATCCAGGCCCGCCTCGCGCAGCTCGGCGATCGCCACACCCCTGCCGCGCAGCGCCGCCGCGAGACCCCGCACGTATTCTCCGATTCCCGTGGCCGTGCCGACCGTGAGTTGCGCGTCCAGCGCAACCTTCACCGGAGGTCGCGTTCCAGCGCGCGCACCATCAGCGAACGCTCGTCGATCGCGCGCGCGCGCAGGAGATAGCCCGCGGCGGAAACCCGATCGCCGTTCTGATACGCCACGACCCCCAATCCGGCCAGCGCGTCGGCGCTTCCGGGATCGATGTCGGCGGCTTTGCGAAAGAGCTCGGCCGCGCGGCCCCGCTCCTCCAAGAGGTCGGCCTGATTTGCCGCTTCGATGACGTACCGTTCCGAGAGCGGCGACAACGCCACCGCAGCTTCGAAGTCGCGCAGGGCGCGACGCAGCCAGAGCTGTTGGGCCGGACTTCCCGGCACCGCAGTCCAGGCGGTGCGATTTGCCAGCCGGCCCATGCGCCAGTACGCCTCGGCAACGGCATCCGGATGCGTGGCGAGCATCGCCAAGCGCGTCTCCAGCAGCGCTTCGAGTGCGTAGCCCGCCGCGGGATTCCGTGCCGCGCGGGCTTCCACCGACGCGTTCACCGCGTCCGCGTCCGGCGCTGCGAGAAAATACTCGAGCGCCAAAGTTTGCTGACCGCGAGCTTGGGCGATGCGCCCCAAGAGTTCGTCGCGGGTGGGGGACGCCGGCAAGCCCAGGGCGTGGCGCTGCGCCGTTGCGGTGTCGCCGCGCGCGAGCGCGCCCTGCGCCAGCGTCGCCTCGACGTACGGCGCCGGCGCGATGCGATCGAGCACGCCGTACAGGCTGCGAGCGAAATTCGGCGAGACGCGCGTCGGCAGCATTCCGGCGGCTGCGGCGCCGGAACTAAACGCGTCCGATGCGAACTGCAGGGCGCCAAAAGCAAGCACCAGCGCGGCGATAACCGCACCGATAATCCATCGCATGTAAGCTATGTCAGAACTTGACGGTGAAGTTTACATCCTCGCGCGTCTGCGTGGATCCGTTGAGCGGGAGGAGGCTATCCGTAAAGCGGTCTTGATAAGCGGAAATGGAAAGCGTTTTGGAAGCATCCGGAATATCGAACGTCAGCTTTCCGCCGTAGGTGTTGTTGATCGCGTCGAGGTTCACTATCCCCGGCAGGCCATATCCGCCGTAAAGATGCTGCACCCCGTAGTTCAGGTTCAGCGTCAACCCGCGCAGCACCGGCACCGCAACGCCGGCACCGACCGAGAGCTGGTTCAAGTCGGCGTAGTTCGGAATGACCAGCGGCGCATCCGCATTGGGCAGCTGCCACGACGACGCGGAGCCCAACGCCGACGAGAAGCTGTTGCTGTCGTTGCGAAAGAGGTGCTCGTATTGCGTCGTAAGGTTGAGGCCGATGTCGCGTTTGCCCGCGCGCACCTGGAAATCCGCGCCGGCATTGCCCGAGGTGTCGTGCAGCGAAAGCGCCGGCGTTTCGGAAGAACTATCTTGGACGTGCCCTTGGAACTGCACGGTACCGACGCTAACGTCGGATGGAGCGAACGCCGCCGACTCCGTTGCGGCCGGTACGCTACCGAACGCGAGCGTGCCCGGCGCGGGAGAGATGGCCGGCGCCGCGATGGGTTGGTAGGCGGCCGTCAGAAGCGCGCTGGACGGGATCAGCGTCACGGCGTCGTCGAGCGGTCGCGCGGGCGGCGCGAAGCGAACGCTTCGCGTGATCCCGGCGTCGAACGCCGACGACAAAACGGAATCGCTGACGGAAACGAGACCCGGCGTTGCGTCGCGCCCGGCTAGCGGCGTAACCGTAACTCCGGACACGAACGCCGATTGCGCTGCGGCGGGCGCCGTTTGCAATGCGAGATCGCGCAATGGAGATTCGCTGGTGCGGTCGCCTTGTGCGGCTGCGAACGAGGCGCTCGAATCGGTCGTCTCACCGAAGAGACGCAGCATCAGCTGGGAGCCCAGATCGGGGCGGGGCGCCGCGGGCGCGAAATTCGACGCGCGCGCAACCGCGCCAAACAACATTATGGCGAGCGCCGCACTTGCCAGGATGCTGCCGACTCGACGCACCGATCCTCCGTTCGTTGACGTTTTTACCCCAATCGCGGCCATCGACCTTGACGGTCTACGTGGGGCTTCTTAGCTTGGAGGTCTGGCCTCCACACCCCTGGCAAGGAAGCGGCGGGCGATGAGGATCGCGGCGTAGTCGTCGATCGGGCGCGGCGGGAGCTGCAGGCCCAGCGGAATCAGCCGGCGCCACCCGCGGGGCGGGTGTTCGGCAAAGTAGAGGTTCCGGGCAAAGCGGGTGGTTTCGAACTCGTCGACGGAGTGGATCGGCAGGCCGAGCTGGCGCAGGGCGGCCCTGATCGGGCCGGCATTCGTGCCTCCCCCAAGCGCGATCGCCCGGACCGGCCGGCGCGCCAGCAGCTTCTCCAGGCACTCCCGCAGGCGGTCGATCGGTTCGATGCCGGCCTCGACGACGTCGCCCGAGTCCTCGAGCAGCGCGTATCCGGCCTTGATGCTGCCCGGATCGATGCCGATCACGGCGGTTGGCGTCACGGCCGTTGCGTCAGCACGATGACGACCGGGATCCCGCCGACGTGCGGGTAGAAGTCCTCGGCCGCGAACGCCGTCAGGAGAAACGTTCCGGGCTTTGAAATTCGCTGCTGCATCTGCTGCGCGTTGGGAATCAGCTGCAACGGCTGAAAGCTCATGTCGGCCAGATAGGGCGGCAGATGCAGCCGGCGGGTGGTGATCGAGACGTAGTTTTGCAGCTGAACGAGCGCGATGTTGATGTTCGCGCCGCTCTTCCCGGGAATGACGAGCTGCGCGATCACCTGACCCTTCTGGAAGTATTGAATGTCCGGCGTCACGTTGATCGCGAAGTGAATTTGGTCGTTTTCGAAGAGATTCTGGTCTGACGTTACCGTGAGCAACACGTTGGCTTGCGACAGTTTCGCCGCGGTCGTCAGGTCGTTGGCCAATCCGGTCAATTTCTTGTCGGCATCCGGCGGCACCGCGTAGGGCCGCAAGCCGAGCCGTGGATACGTGGCGTTGACGTATTTGACGGCGAAGAAGTAGTAGTCGCGAATCGTCGCCAGGCGCGAATTCGAATTGGCGGATTGATTGATGATCCGATAGAAGGGCACCATCAGGGTATCGACGGGAAAAACGAGGCGACCGCTGTTGACCTTGGCTTCGAGATCGCGCTGGCGCGATTGGAGCTCGGTGATCTGCTGGTTGATCGAGTTGAGCTTGAAGAACGCCGTCTTGACCTGCTCCGAGGCAAATATCGCGACCAGGGTGACGACCAGCGCGATGATCATTCCCGTTGCGATGGCGATGATCGTCGACGTGTAGCGAGGCCGAATGCCGAAAAGGCTGAGCCGCTTGCGCCCGACTTGATGGCCCACGCGATCGCCGACGTACGCGACGATTCCGGCCAGCGCCATGACGAACGCGACGTTTCCGATGCCCCGAATGACCTCGACGAAGTTCATACGAGCGCGGCACGCCGCAGTCGGCCGATGCCGATCGCCGTAAAGAGGATGTTGGGCATCCACGCCCAGAGCGGTGCGAACGCGAGGAACGCCTCACCCGCAAACGAGCAGATCGTCATGACCACGTAGTAGACGAAAACGATCGCCAACGAAAGACCGAAGCCCAAGCTCGTGCTGCCGCTGGACCGGAGCGAGCGCAAGCCCAGGGGTATGGCGATCAGAATGAAGACGAAGCACGCAAACGGCCGCGCGAGTTTTTCCTGGTAGGTCGTCACGTACTTGCGCACCTCGTTCTGGGTCAGCTGGCCGGAATGCACGATGTCTGCGATCTCCGAGCGGCTCATGTTTTCCGGATCGTCGTTGGTCATTCGCTTCACGAGGTCGCTTGGATTCTCCCCGATTTCAACCTCCTGCTGCGCGATGCGCGGCTCCGCCAGGGTCGTGCCGTCCGGGTTGAAGCGATAGACGCTGGAGTTTTCCAGCGTCCATTTATTGGCGGTGAACTCGGCACGATCTGCAAAAGCGACCTGCCTGGGGTCGTTATGATTGTCGTACTGAATCAGCGTCACGTGCAGCAGGGCGCGCGAGTGCGGCTCGTAAGCCGTCGCGATCGTGACCTGGCGCCCCCCACCGGGGAGCGGCGCCGACACCGTCAAATCGCGGCTAAACGCGCTGACGTGGTTGATGACGTTGTTCTCGATTTCGACGAGCTGATCGTTGGCGTAGGGCACGAGGCCTTCCTGAAGACCGAGCGTGACGAACGAGAGGACGATGCCCAGGGCCAGCAGCGGAGTGACGATGCGCGCAAACGTGATGCCCGCGGCCTTCATCGCGTTGATCTCGCTCTCGCCGGAAAGCCGCTGCACCGACAGCAGCGTTCCCAGCAGCAGCGCCATCGGAATGACCAAGACGACGTCGCCCGGCAGCGACCACAGAAAAACCAGCAGCGCGGCCCACAGCGGCGCGTGATCGTTGCTCACCAGTTTGCCGATGTTGAGGATCTCGGTCGCCGCAAAAATCAGCATGAACGCGGACAAGCCGAACACGAACGGTCCGGTGAGCTCCGTCAGCATGTACCGATCGAGAATCGTAAAGCGCATCAGACCACTAGTGACGGCAGCGTCGGGCCATGACATTCCGCCTCGGAGACGCTCCCTCCGGACGTCCTGTCCTCCGGTCGCTCGACTCGATTTTTGAGAAAACGAAGTTTTGAAGAACACATCCTGTGTTGCTCAAAAATCGAGACGCTCCTCAACAGAACGTCATGGCCCTTCGCTGCCGTCACCTGTTTATAGCCTGAAGCCTTCGCCGAGGTAGAACTGACGCGCGATTGGCGAGTCGAGGACTTCCTGCGCCGAGCCCGAGACTTCGATTCGGCCGTTGTTGAGGATGTAGGCGCGATCCACGATCGCCAGCGTTTCGCGCACCTGGTGGTCGGTGATGAGAATGCCGAGGCCGCGATCCCGCAGCTGGCGGATCATCGCTTGGATGTCGGCGACGGCGATCGGGTCGATGCCCGTGAACGGCTCGTCGAGCAAGAGGAATCCTGGCTGGATTGCGAGCGCGCGCGCGATCTCGACGCGGCGGCGCTCGCCGCCCGACAAACTGTCGCCGCGGGCGTCGATGAAGGCGCGCAGCCCGAACTCTTCGAGCAGTCCCGGCAACCGGCGCTCGCGCTCTTCGTGCGGTACGCCGTTTTGCTCCCAAATCAGGCGAATGTTGTCGCCGACGGAGAGCTTGCGAAAAATCGAGTTCTCTTGCGAGAGGTAGCCGATGCCGTTGCGCGCGCGCGAATACATCGGCGCAGAGGTCAAGTCGATCTCGCGGTCGCCCTTGCTGAGCACGACGGTGCCGCCGTCCGGCTTGACGAGGCCGACGACCATATAGAACGTCGTCGTCTTTCCCGCGCCGTTGGGTCCGAGCAGACCGACGACTTCGCCGGTCTCGACCTCGGCCGTCACGCCGTTGACGACGGTCCGCTCGCCATATCGCTTGACGAGTCCACGTAGTTTAATTGCCGGTTGTTGGCTCATTGCATTCGCATGTGAGTGAGAGAGATGTCAGAATCGAAGCTCGAGCCGGTCGCGCGAAAACCCTTCGGATCCGTCACGACGACGTTGCCGTTGCCGTGCAAGGTTCCGCTGGCTCGCCGATAGACGAGCTGCGTGCACTGCAACGTCATGCCGGTTGACGAATGAGCGTGCACGCCGCCGATCAGCGTTACGGTGTTCGCAGTCTGATCCACGATGGCTTGCGGAGCGCTTGCCGCGATCTGCGAACCGTGCGGATCCCTGAACGTCACCCTGGCGTCTTGAAAGACGGCGCGCGCGTTGCCTTGGGGGCCTTTGCTCTCGTACGAGCTTGCAAGCAGATCGTAATCCACGCGGTTGTGGACTTGCTGAATGAGGTGGACGGGCCGGTTCACGGCCCCCTGCCCGCGGATCTGGAGCACCAGCGGCGTGGCCGTGCTCCGCGGGTGGGCTGCCGGCGTCGAGGGCGATGGTGTGGCCTTGGGCGGCTGTGGGTTGCAGCCGGCCATCGCAACGAGCCAAAGCGCCGTCAGACCGCGAGCGAATCGCATTGTTCGTCGGCACCCGGCCCTGATTCGCCACGCCCCGCGGCGGCCAGCGCAAGAGCTAGCGTCGGCATCCATAGTCCGAAAATCACCACGGTCACGGTATCGATTAGCCCTTGCACGGCGACGCCGACCAGTCCCGCCGTAACGCTCAACGCCAAAAGCGCCCGCGCGTCGGATGCGCTCGCAAGCCGCCGCCGCAGCTCGGCGCCGAAGCGCCAAAACAACCACAGCACGCTCGTTACGCCGAGGATGCCGAATTCGGCGAAGAACGTGAGGTACAAGCTATGCGCGTGAAACGCCGTTGGATCGGCGTCGGGTGCGCGGACCACCGCGTAGAGTCGCGAAAAATTGAACGGCCCGACGCCGGTAAGCGGAAACCGATCGATGATTTGGACCGCGGCCTGCCAGATCGACAAGCGCGTGTAATCTTCGCTGGGGTCGTGATGCGCGTTGAACAGCAACAGCACCACTACGATGCCGGCGACGACGACGGCGGCGGCGGCCCGCGCCCCGTGACGGGTTCGCACGGCTACCAAGAACGCGACCGCGGCCGCGAATCCCATCCACCCGGCTCGCGAGTAGCTCAGCACGAGCGCCACCAGGCCGAGCGCAACCGCGCTCCACGCGGCCACGCGCAGCCAGCGCTGCGCTGCGACGCAACTCACGGCATACGCAATCGGCACGAGCACGATGAGATATCCGGCAAGCTCGCCGGGCAAAATGAACGTACCGGTGGCGCGCCCATGCTGTATCGCGTATTCCGCGACGGGCTGGCGCAGGGCGACCATCGCGATCGCCACGGCCGCCGCCAGCGCGCCGGACAACAGATACGCTCCCAGGAGCGTCACCGCCGCGTGACGATCGTCGTAGAATCGCATGATCGAGCAATGCCAGACGATGCCGAGACCGCCGATGAAGGTGAACAGCAATCCCGCGCGAGGGTCGAACCCGAGGCAGCCCGCCAAGATGCCCGCTCCAAACACGGCGAGCAGCGGAAGCAGCAGCGGCTGCGACCCGCGTTTCGGATAGCGTATCAGCATCGGAATCGCATAGGCCGCAAGCACGCCGCATGCGCCGAACACCGCGAGGATCGCCGGCCGCGGAAGCAGCGAAACGCCGGGAAACGCGACGCCGGTCAAAGCGATGAAGGTCGGGAAGAGCGGCAGCATCGCGTAGATGAAGCCGAGCGCCGCGGGCATGAGCCGTCGCATTACGACCTTCCCACCAACGAAACGACGCGCTCCGCGATGCGGCGCGCCCCACCCGCTTCTCCCATCCGCGCGCGACCCGTTGCGCCCATCTCGCGGCGCCGCGCCGGATCGTTCAAGATGCTCGCAACCCCGGCCACGGCGTCGTCGATGCGCCCGGGAAAAACCGCCAGCGCATTCGCGAGCAAACCTTGCTGGCGGCGCCGGTACCAGCGCGCCTTTCCATTTCGTTCGCGTTCGAAAGCAACGATCGGAACGCCGGCGGCCGCGGCCGCTTCGTTGGCCGTGCCGGCTTGTCCCATGACCAGCGTCACGCGCCTGAGCAGCGGCCCGATTCCACCGCACCACGCGCGAACGAGTTCGCGCCCGGCGTAGCTCAAAACGAACGGCGTCGTTTCGCTCGACGTCGCGCGAACGTGCCAGCCGCGCGCGGCCGCATCGCGAGCGAAGCGCTGCGGTTCGAGCCCGCGCGCGACGGAGAGTGCGGCGCCCAGTGACGGGCGGCTTTCGGCGACCCGGCGCGTGACGTCGAGCAGAAACGCGCCGTCATCGTACGCGCCCTCGCGACTGCCTGGAACGAGCGCGAGTGCGGGATCGAATCCCTCTACAACCGCCTGCGCCGCCGGATCGTCCGGCGTCGCAAACAGATCCACGATGGCGTTCGCGACCTCGGTCGTCAGTCCGTATCTGCGCAAGTCGCGCGCGGTCGCCTCATCGCGAACGAAACGCTCGCGCGCGTTTCTTAGGATTCTTCTTTCAAACGGTCCGTACGGCGCGACCGCGACGCTTTTGGCGGTGCCGACGAACACCAGCGGCTTTCGAACGGCCGAGGCCATCGCCAACGCGTAGGCGTCACCGACCACGACCGCCGCGTCGTACGATTCGCGCGCGCCGCGTAGGAACTTGCGCTGCGCCAGCGTGAGGCCGAGCAATCCGGCGCGAACGTCGCGCAGGATGTTCCAAACGTTGCCCATCGCGATCAGGCCGCCGCTCGGCATTCTTCGGCGCGGTCCGACCTCGTGCATATCTCCGGCCGATACGTCGCCGACCAGCGCCAGATGATCGAGTTGCACGGAGGGCGCGATCGAGCGAATTTCAACGGCGATTCGATCCGCGATGGCGGTTTCGCCGTGACCGTTGGTGACGAAGAGCACGCGCGTCACGGCGCGTGCAGCAACGGTACGAGAGCGAAGTCCGACAAAGCGAACCGGGCACGGGCCGGCTGATAGACGAGCTCGCTTCTCGAGACGAAACGCCCGTAAGGACCGGCGTGAACGATCGGGACTTCGCCGACATACTCGGGTCTTTCGAGGGTATCGTGACTGTGGCCGCCCAGTATCACGTCGATTCTCGGAACGCGCCGTGCCAACTCGCGATCGCGCGAAAGGCCGAGGTGCGAGAGCACGACCAGCAGATCGCCTTCAGACAACGCGTCTGCGTATGCCGCGACCACCGGATCCGGCTCTAGGAAGCGCCAACCGAAAATTCTCTCCCAAAAGCTTTGCGTGGGGTATTGCATGACCAGCAGCCCGAGCACGTGAACTCGTTGCGGCGGCGATCCATTGGCGGGAACGTCGAAGCGCAGCGCCGGCGCGAACGGTAACCTTCGCCCCCTCGTATCCGTGAGGTTCGAGCATACCAACGGATGGCGCATCCGCGCTGCGCGCGCGCGCAGCAAGGGAAAAAGGTAGTGGAACTCGCGGTTTCCGATTGCTTGAGCGTCGTAACCGGCGGCATCCAGTTCGGCGATGATGGGCTCGTTGCGATAGTACCGGCTTTGACTGCCGCGCAGCGAGTCGCCGCAATCGAAAAGCAGGCCCGGCTGCCGATCGCGCAGCTCGCGCAGGCGCGGCACGATGCCGCGATGGTCGTGCAAATCCGACGTGTGATAAATGCGGATCATGCCGCAACGTCGCCGTTGGCGGCCAGCTCCACCGCGTAGCTCGCACATCGCTGCATTGCATCGCTCGGTCCGAGCGCCCGGTGCAGCGCCGCGAACTCCGCGTACTGCCGCGCCGGGTCGTTCATCAGCGTTTCCAACGTATCGGCGAGACGCTCCGGCGTCGCCTGCTCCTGCAACAGCTCGGGGACGACCTCGCGGCCCAACACCAGGTTCGGCAACGTAATGAAGCGGTGGCGAATCATCCTGCGGCCGTACCAGATAAGCGCCGGCGGGATAACGTACAGCGCCACGACGGACAAACCGGTGAGCGCCGCTTCGAGGACGGCCGTGCCGGACGCAACCCAGGCGCCGTCCGCCCGCGCGACCGCATCGCGTACGCCATGCGCGATCTCGACGTCGTTAAGCGCCTCGCGCTCGACCGTTCGTGCGATCCTCGCTGCGGCGCGCGCGTCGGCCGCCGCAAATATGCCGCGCAGCTTCGGCCGCCGCTGCTGCAGCACGCGATAGGCAGCCGCCAGAACCGGCAAATGACGCCGCAGCTCGCCGGCGCGGCTGCCCGGGAGCATCGCCACGACTCCGGCGTCGCGATCCGGCGCCGCGCGTTGCGGACGCAACGGATACCCGCTCACGAGCGGGTGTCCGAAATACTCGATGCGGCACCCGACACTTCGATAAAACTCGTATTGATGCGCGAAGGCCGTCAAGGGAACGGTGAGCGCGCTGACCTTACGCGCCTTGTCCGCGTTGTCGAGCCAGGTACCGGGCGGAAAAAGATCGAGTATCGGGCCCGCATACCCGAATCGCCGCAGCGTCGACGCCAAGCGCAAGTTGAAAACGCCGAAATCCACGAGCACCACGAGATCGGGTTTCGATGCGAGCAAATGCGCCGCCGTGCGCAACATCGCGTTCAACAGCTTTGGGATCCGCGGGATCGCCGCGGCCGGTCCCATGCTCGCCCATCCGGTATGATTTCGCCACAAGCGAAATCCCGCCGCCGTCATTCGTTTGGTCCCGATGCCTTCGAACTGCGCGTCGCCATCGATCGCTCGAATCGCCTGCGCGAACGCGATCGCGGCTGCCTCGCCCGAGGGTTCGCCGGTGGAGAAGAAATATTTCACTCGGCATCCCGCATGCGAACGTACGCTCGCACAGGTCTCGTTCGCGGAACCACTCGTCGTCGCACCTCCTGTGCTCCTCCTGTTGCCGCGCTCGCGCGGACGAGCAAGCTCGGAACGGAGTGCGCATCCTGCGCTGGTCCGCGCGAGTCGCAGCTTCCGCTTAACGAAACCTGTGCGAGCTTACGTTCTACTTAAGCACGCCCCGCTCGGAGGGGGCTTCGAGAAACGCGATGATTTCGCGGCCGGGGCCCGTCGCGGCTTCGGCCTTCATCGCTTCGATTGCTTGCGAGACGTTGAGCTTTGGGTTGTAGAGCAGCTTGTAAAACTTCTTGATTTCGGTGCGCTCCTCCGCCGAAAAAGCGGCGCGGCGCAACCCGACGCTGTTGAGGCCGTAGGGCTGACACGGATTGCCTTCGACGAGGAAGAACGGCGGCACGTCCTTGGTCAGTTTACTCATGCCGCCGACCATCGCGTGCCGGCCGATTCGTGTAAATTGATGAACGCCGGTTTGTCCGCCGATCGTCACGTAGTCGGCGACCTCGACGTGGCCGGCAAGTTGCGCCAGATTGCTCATCGTGACGCCGTTGCCCAAGACGCAGTTGTGCGCGATGTGCACGTAGGCGAGCAACAGGCAGTCGTCGCCGACCGACGTTACTTCGTCGTGACCGGTAGCGCGCTGAATGCTGACGTACTCGCGCAGGATCGTGCGATTGCCGACGCGCGTGAAGGCACGTTCGCCGGAGTACTTACGGTCTTGCGACGCCGCCCCAACGGTCGAAAAAGGGTAGATGAGGCAGTCCTCTCCGATCTCGGTCCAACCGTTGACGACGACGTGCGCTTGTAGAACCGTTCGTGCCCCGATCGAAGCGTGCTCGCCGACGATGCAATATGGCCCGATCTCGGTGTTCTTCCCAATCTCGGAGCGGGGATGCACGATTGCGGTCGGATGCAGCATTCGGGTTCGAGGTCAGACGTGCAGCACGGTTGAATCGGCGCCGAACATCCGCGGATCGGAAACGATCGAAAACATTATCTCTGCCGAACATGCGAACTGTCCGTCCACCTGCGCCTCCGCGCCCACCCAGCCGATGTTCCGCTTGTGGCGCAGCATCTTGACCTCCATGTCGAGCCGGTCTCCCGGAATCACCGGGCGGCGAAACTTGGCCTTGTCGATGCCGGCCAAGTACGGCGTCTTACGAGAGAACTCGCCCGGCTCGAGGATCATGGCGCCGCCCAGCTGCGCGAGCGCCTCGATCATATAGACGCCCGGCAGAACGGGGTTGCCGGGGAAGTGCCCCGCGAAAATTTGTTCGTTGTAGGTGATGTTTTTGTATCCCCGGACGCGGACCATGTGCTCGAACTCGAGGATCCGGTCGACCAGCAACATCGGATAGCGGTGGGGCAACACTTCAAAGATCGCGCGGATGTCCAATTCGGCCACGGTCGTTCTCCTATGCAGACGGTACGCGCAAGCGCGTACGCAGGGCACGCGTGAGGGATGCATGCATTTCGTGCCCGCTCTTGATCGCCACGATTTCGCATTGCGGCCAAGCTCCCAACAGCGCGAGATCGCCGATCAGGTCGAGCACTTTGTGGCGTACTGCCTCATCCGGCCAATGCAGCGGCTGCAACGGTCCGTCGGGCCCGAAGACCAGCGCGTTCTCCAGGTTGGCGCCGAGAGCCAGGCCGCGCGCCCGCAACGCCTCGACCTCGTGCAGATAGCCAAAGGTACGCGCCCCCGCAATCTCTTCGCGATATTCCTCGGGTTCAATTTGCCCGAAGAAGTACTGCGTTCCGATCGGCGGGGCGAAGTCCGCCACGAACCGCACGCGGAAGTCGGCGGACGGGAGCGCCACGATCATTCGGTCTGCGGCCTCGATGAAGAACGGCTCGGCGAGCTCGAAGAGCCTGCGGGGCAGCGGCTGTGGTTCGAGGCCGCACGCGAGGATGGCGTCGACAAACTCGATCGCGCTTCCGTCGAGAGCCGGAATTTCGGGCCCCTGCACGTGAATCTCCGCGTTGGTCACGCCCATCGCGAACAGAGCCGAAAGTAAATGCTCGGTGGTCGACACGCTGATCCCGTTACGCGACAGCACCGTCGCGCGCGACGTATCGCTGACGTACTCTACGGTCGCGGGAATTCGAGTCTCTCCCAAAATGAAGCTCAAGCCTTCGTCGGATCGCGCGGGTTGGACGGCGACCGCCGCCTGTGCCCCGGTGTGGAGGCCAACGCCTTTGAAATGCAGCGTATCGCGAAGCGTCGCTTGCATCATGCGGCGTTATTCCGTCTGGGGCAAATGCGAGCGCTCCAGAGCTTCGACACGATCAAACAGCTTTGGCAGCCTCCGAATCATGACCTGTCGGCGGAGTTCCTCGCGATGATCGTGCGCCGGATCCCCCGAGACCGTCGCACCTTCCTCGATATCGCCCCAGACGCCGGCGTGGCCCGCGATCGTCACGCCCGAGCCGACGGTGAGATGTCCGCGAAAACCCACCTGCCCCGCCACCTTCACGTAGTCGCCGATTACCGTCGAGCCCGCCAATCCGGTCAATGCGGCGATGACGCAATGCTTGCCGATTCGGCAGTTGTGCCCAACTTGTACGAGGTTGTCGATCTTGGTGCCGGCACCGATTCGCGTGCTGCCCAGTTGGGCGCGATCGATGCAGGTGTTCGCGCCGATCTCCACGTCGTCTTCCAACACGACGTTGCCGATCTGAGGAATTCGCTCGGCTCGGCCGTCGACGAACGCCCAGCCGAAGCCGTCGCTGCCGATCACACAGCCCGCGTGCAGCACGACGCGGTCGCCGACGATGCAACCGGACATCAGCGTGACGCGCGGATGGATCCAAGCCGACGCGCCGATCGTGACGCCGTCCCCGACGTATGCGCCCGCGCCGATCGCGCTGCCGGATCCGACTGAAACGCCTTTTCCGATGTAGACGCCCGGGCCGACGTAAGCATCGGCGGCGACGTTCGCATCGGATTCGAGCACGGCGCTGGGGTGGCGGAAAGGCCCGCGCGGCCGGCGCGGCTGCAGAATCGCCAGCACGCGCGCGAGCGCGTGCCGAGCGTTTTCGACCACCAACAGCGGTTTGTTCGCCGCGCCGCGCACCAGTGCGCCGTCCACCAGAATCGCCGCCGCATCGCCCGCCAGCGCCGAAGCGAGATACGCTTCGGTCGTAGCGAACGTCAGCGCATCCGCGCCGGCTTCGTCGATGGCGGCTACTCGATTGATACGGACGCTGCCGTCGCCGACGACGTTCCCGCCGATTCGTGCGGCTAAATCCTCCAGCGTCCCCAGCATCTAGGCTCGATTAGGTACCCGGCGTGGGTGTAGCCTTCTCCGTGATATTAAGCGCCTTCTCGACGTCGCTCGTGATGTCGACGCCTCCGTAGCCGATGCCTTCGCGCGTCAGCACCAGCTTGAGCTGACGCTGCGATGCGATTTTTCCCGCCGCATCGCGCAATTGTGCCGAAAGCTGATCGGTCACCTTGGCATATTTGCGCTGCAGGTCGTACGCGGCGCGTTGCTTTCGCGCGTTGCTCTCTCTCCTCGACGTAATCGAGCGCTCTTCACTCAGCATTTGAGTTTGGTAGCCTTGATACTCGGTCCAGTTCGATACGATACGCTGTACGTCAACGAGGCCGACCGAGCTGTGCGGCGCGCATCCCGCAACCATCGCTGCAATCGAGAAGAGGATAATTCTTTGATAGCTTTTCACTCGTGTTGGCTTTCGATATCCTTGATGACTTGGTTGGTGAGATCGTAACCGCCCACTGCAGTCGCAATATTGACGAAGACGATGCTGAAACCCCGGTCCTGGGCGATGCGCGAGGCATCCCGCTGCACCTGGCCGACGATCTGCTGGTAAAGGTCGCCGCGCCGCTTCCGCAGCGCGGTGAGCTCCTTGCCGGCGGCCCCCGTCGCCCCGACGTCGGCGCCATGCAAGGCTGCAAACTGCCGGTCGAGGTCGGCCTTGGTGTCATTGTACTGCTGCAGCGTTTTGCCGACGTCGGCTTGGAACCGACCGATGAACTGATGGTGAATCCGAGCGATCTGCGCCTGCACCCCTGGCGAAAGACTCGGCGGGGTTGCGACCGGCCCGAGACTGCGCAACTGGGAGGTCACGTCGTTGCGGTGCTCCTCGAGTTTGGCCTGCGTCTGGGACTGGATCGCGCCGACCTGCCCGCGGATCGCATCGGAAGTCTCCTTGTCGAGCTGAGCGCGATAGGCTCTCAGCGCGGCCGCGTCGGCGTTGCGCTGCGCGCCGGCTTCTGCGGCCTCCTTCTCGTTGATCGCGCCTAGCTGATCTTGAGCCTGTTTGCGCGCCGCGGGATCCATTGCGAGATTCGAGAGGCGCATCTTGATTGCCAAACGCGACGCGGCATCTTGCTGCGTGAGGCGCAACGACAGATCGGTCTCGTTTTGCTGCAGCTGCTCCGCTTTGGCGCGGTATTTCTGCTCGGCCTGCGACTGCAGCTGCCTGACGATCGAAGAACTCGCGGCGTTGTCCTGCGCGACGACATTCTGCTGGTACGCCATGTAATCCGAGTTGGCGGCCTGCGCCGCTTGCTGCGCCTGCTGCGCGGACTCGTTGCTCATCTGCTGCGCGGCCAGCGCGCCCTGACCTCGCACGCCCGCCGCGGCCAGCGCCGCGCGCTCGGCCTGGGCTTCGCGCTGCGCGTAGTCTCGCTGTTTCTGTGCGAGAATCTTGTTAGCCCGGTTTTGTGCGGCTCGCAGCTCACGATTGAGCTCCGCGGTCTGAGCCGCAATCTGCCGGGCGCCGAGCGGGACCTGCGGCGCCGCAAACTGCAAATCTATTGCGGCGATCGCGCTGTCGAGCTGCGAAAGTTGCGGGTAGAGCGGATGGTGTTTCACCGCGTCATCCAGCCGGACGTAGCCCGTCCCGCGAATGGCCGCGGAGTGAACGTTCGGCGCGCAGCCAACCGGTGAAAGCGCGGCCGCGCCGGCGCAAGCCAAAGCAATCAACGTACGGAGTAGCCGAGTGCCGCTATTTGCCGAGCTCATTTTGGACATCGGCCGTGATGTCCGTACCCCCATACACCACGTCCGCACGATCGAGCACGAGCAGCAGCGCCTTTTTGCGGGCGACGTCCGCCGTCGCCGTCCGAGTCTGATCCACGAGCGGCTTGAGCAGCTGGTCCTGCTTGTCCTGTACCGCCTTGTTGTACTGTTGGAGGATTTGCTGTTTGTCGCTGTCGCTTCTCGCCTGCGCCATTTTCGCGGAGTAAATCTGCCGCTGAGTCGTCTCGAACTGGTTCATCGCGTTGTTAGCGGTTTGTACCTTTGGCACCGTGTCTAGTACCGTTTGGTCGACGTAACCGATCTCCGAGGGGGGCGGGCTAGCCGCCGGCGGCGTGATCGCCTGCGAGCTCGAGAACACGGCCTCCACGTCCTTGGTGATGTCTTGGCCGCCGTAAATGATGACGCGCTTGTCGACGACGATCGTGACGTTACGAGTGGCGCTTACCGCGGCGATCGCCAGCTGCGCCCGCTGGAACAGCGGTCCGACGATTTCGCGTTGCCGGTCGTTGAGCGCCTGCTGAAACTGCATCGACACCTGCTGCCGCTGTGCGTCGTTGCGCGCGTGCTTGACTTGAGCGTTGAATTGCGAGTCGAGCGACGCTTTGTAAGCGGCCAGCGCGCGATTGGCGTTGACGAAAACCGGCAAGTTCGCGAGGTCGGCTTGATCGACGTAGCCGACGTCGGTGAGGTCGGCCGCGATGACGCCCGGCGCCATCCCCGCTCCGAGCAGCGTGGCCGCCGCGAAAATAATCGCTGACCGGACGTTCATCTGGTTCGTATGCGCTCCTGCATTGAATTCATAGTGTCCAGTTACGCTAGAAGCTCTGGCCTATTCCAAAGCTCGTGTGCGTACCATTTACCCCTTTGGCAAAGTCTATTCGCACCGTACGCAGTCCCAACTGCGGCACGTCGAAGCGTATGCCGAAGCCGGCGTCCCCGTAGAGCGCCCAATTCGCCGGATATCCCGTGATACGGTTCGTGTAAGGATTCAGCAGCGGATACGCGCCGCGGATGTGATAGTCGAGCTCGTCCACGAAGAGCGCTAGCGTGATCCGGCGATCCAGCGCCAACGGCTGGCGCAGCTCGATCTGTCCGAGGTAGGCGTTGGTCGCGTAAAAGACTTGATTGTACCCGCGCATTTGTTGATCGGAGAACGTGAACAGGTTGCTGGGTGGGATCACGCCCGTCGAAAAGTAGCCGACCCCGTGGACGCCGATCGTGGCATCTCTGAGCACGGGGAAGAACTTCGCAAGATCGATCGTGCTTTGGGTAAACGAGAAGTTCGAACCAATCGGCGGCGCGGAGACCGTCGTATTGAGCAGCGCCTTTGTACCGTTGCGCGGATTAAACGGATCGTCGAGCGTGATCGATTGCAAGCTCAATCCGGTGGTTATCAAGTTGTAGGGTGAGCCGGTGTTGACGTTGGCGATCGATGAGGCGGCGATGCCGAAGGATCCGCCGTAGTTTTGCGGGCTCGAGCTGATCGGGCCAGGTGTAGGCCCGGCAAAAATGTTGGGCTGATTGCCTTGGAAATAGTACGGTTGGGGCACCGTCGTGTTGTAGCGGATTTTCTGCCCGCTGACCGAGAACGACAAGATCGTGTAGTCGCTCAACCGCCGGCCGATGTTCGCCGAGGCGCCCGTCGCGCTCGAGTAATTCGTCGCGACGACGTTGTTTATTTGCTGGGCGTTCGAGCTGGGATAGAGCGTGACGGGAATGGGGACTTGGTTGTGGCTCACGACGCCGCCGGTGCCGAGAATGCCGTAAACCGGATAATAGTACGTCGTGTGATTGGTGAAGATCTGCGCTCCGGCGGTGTACTTCTGCCCCTTAGGCGTGTTGCTCAGATAGGGGATCGAAGCGGTGAGCTGAGCCACCCCGGTTCTCGAGCCCTCCTCGAACTGGATGCCCGCCGAGTTGCCCGTGCCGTGGAGGTTATTATCGGAAAAGCCCAGCGTCGCGTACAAGCCAAGCCCGGTCAAACCGCCCGAGTATCCAAAGCCCAGCGAAGCGGAAGCGGTGCGCTGCTCGGTGACGTGCCACACTAGGGTGACGTCCTGGGGTTTCTTCGGATCCGGCCCGGGCCTGACGTCCGGTTCGACCTTGGAGAAGAAGCTGAGCGCGTTGAGCCGTTCGTAGTCGCGCTTGATCGCATCGGTGTTGAGCACCATCCCGGGACGCTCCCGCAGTTCGCGCCGGATGACCTGATCCTTCGTGCGCGTGTTACCGGTGACTTCGACCACCGCGATGCGGGCAACGTAAATGTTGTACTTGACGTCGGCCGTACCGGCTTGCAAGTTGATCGACGACGGCACGATGCCGCCCTCGAAGTTACCCAGTTCCAGATGGAGCTTGTTTTCGTAGAATTTCTGCAGCGCCTTGTAGTCGGCATCCCGGACCGCGTCGGAATAAACGCTGCCTACCTTTAGGGTAAGAGTCGGAAGGAGCAGCGTCGGAGGCAGCAGCGGATCGCCGCCGATGATGATGTTCTTGACGACGAGCCCTTCTTGGATCGTCAGCGTCAGCGCGCCGGTCTGCGAGTCGAGGTTGATGTCCTTGACGTGGGTCGGAACCTGTCCGCCGTATCCGATGCGCTCGTAATAGTTGTTGATCTTGAGAACGTCTTGGCGGAACGTGTTGGTATTGAACACCTGACCGACCGAGAGGTCCATCAGCGCCAGCAGCGTGTCGCCGGGAACCTTGGCGTTGCCCGCAAAGAGGATCTTGGTTATGACGGGGTTTTCGACCACGCGATAGGTGATCGCGATGCCGCCCGGCCGCGCACGGATCAGCGGCGGCGCGATGTCGGCGAAATACCCCAGCGCGTTGATGCGGGCGAGGTCCTCCTGCACGACCTTCGGGTTGTACTGCTGGCCGCGCCGCGCTGCGATGACCGCCATGATCGTTTGGGTGGGCACGTGCAAGTTTCCGGTTACGTCGACGGACACGATCTTGGGCGCCGACGCCGACAGCGCCGGCGTCGGGCTCAGCCCGATCGACAAAATCATGATGAGAAGGGTGCCGACGAACCGTTTCAAAGCGCCCAAGCGCCGCCCGGGGTCAAAGATCATTCGAAAAAGTCGTCCTCGATCTGCCAAGAGGTTGGTGACGGCACGAAGCCAAGGGCCGAAGCGCGCAAGCGTATCGCGTGCGACCCGGGTCGCCGTGTTCCGCCCGGCTTCCTCCGTGTCCTTGCGCGTGCCGGAAGCCTGAATCTGCGCTTAATCAAACGGCCGATCACCAAAAATAGCGCTGAACCGTAAGACTGAAGCCGCTGTTCCCAATCAGCGGTTGACCCACGACATAGCTGGCATTATACCCTACCGGCGAGCTTGGCAGCTGCAAGAGCCTGGTGGGCCCACTCTGGTAAAAAAAGTTCAGCGTCGCGGACGTCAAGGGGTTGGGTTGAACCAAGAGCCCAAACGACTGGATCTCTGGAAGTCCGAAGGTCACCGCGTAGACCGCGCTGACGGTCTTTCCCAGAAGCCGCGTGGCGGTGAGCCCGACGTTTCCATAGTAGCCGAGCGTGAGGTTGACGCTGGACAGGCCCAACCCTTGACCCAGCGTGCTTTCCACCGGCGACAACAGCCCGGCGGCAAACTGGGCATTGAGGATGTTGAACGCCTCTTGTCCCACCGTGATCGTGCTGCGCTGCTGCAGGTTGACGTTCGGGATCGGTGAGAGCGCCCCAAACGGGGTTATCCCGTTGGGTTGCTGGGGTGAGAGCATCGACTGGCGGTTGTAGGCGATGCCGTTGACGAAGCCGCCAAAGGGTGCGATCAGCCCGAGAATCTCGTCGCGGCTGTAGCCCGAGGGATTGGAGGTGAGCCCGATCTTGAGGTCGGCAATCGGTCCTTCCACGCTGATCCTAATCTCGGCGCTCCCGTACGGATTGCGGGCGCGGTCCGGATCCGGGTTCACCACGTTGCTGCTGGCGACGGCGTGCAACGTCGGCAAAACGCCGTCGGCCGGGTTGAACGTGACGCTGCCTTGCTGCACGCGAAATGCTCGATCGAAGTAGGTGAGGGTGCCGCCCGTGGAATTGAATTCGCCCGCGAGCGTCGGCGCCTTGAGCGTTCCGCCGAGCTCGACCGACCCGCTCGTGCCGATGTCGAGCCCGGCGCCGTAGCCGCTGCCGCGCACCCGTACGTTCTTGCCCGCGGTCGCGAGAAGGGCGAACTCCAGCGGCACCGGCGGGATGCTCGCCGATCCGGCCTGCTGCGCGGCCTTGACGAACGACGCAAACGGCAAGGTCGCATTGCTCAACGTCACGCTGCCCGAGAGCAGCGCGTCGGAGTCGGACTTTTTCTCCAAGGAGATTTTCGCGTCGACCGTTCCGCTGCCGAAAGCCGGCAAATCCAGCTGAGCGCCCCGGGCGATCCCCGCGAACTTCAGCGACGAGCCGCCGCCCGAAAAACCACTCGGAAAGTCGATACGGCCGGAAAGTTGACCCGTCCCCGTCCCGAGCTTTCCGGTGAGTTGATCGATCGATGCCGACGTGCGATTGAAGGCAAGCGCCGCAGCCAGCTGCGTGATCGGAACGCGCTCGAGCGCGCTCACGTACGATCCGCGCACCAGTGAAAGGCGCCCGACGATCGACGGTTGACGCAGCGTCCCCGAAAGGCCGAGGTGGCCGTCGAGGATCCCGCCCATCTTCGTGTCGTTCCCAAACGTGTCGTTGAAAATCGAAGGATCGAGACCGACGACGTCGAGATCGAAGCTCACCGGTTGATCGGGGGATGCGAAGCGCAGCGGCGCAAGCGAAAGCGGCAGCGAGCCGGCCAACGTTACCTCACCGCGGCCCAACGTTGCGCTCACATCCGATAACACCAAGGCGCCTCGCCGCAAACGAACTTCACCGAACAGCGACGCGATCGGGATTCCGTACGCGCGCACGCCGGTCGCATCGAAGCCCGCCAAGAACGTCGGGGCGCGATAGGTTCCGCCGACGCTCAGCGTCGATTCGAAGGCGCCGCTCACGGGCACGCGAACGCGTGAAACGTCGTACACGAGCTTCGCGAAATGATTCGTCGCGGCGTGTACTCGAACGTCGAGCGGATCGTCTTTTCCCAAACCGAGGCTGCCGGCGGCCGATGCAGTAAGCTCCGGTGTCGTCATCTCGGCGCTATCGATGACGACGCGTCGCCGCGCCGCGTGAATCGCGATGCTCGCGCTGTCCAGCGTCAGCGGCCCGAGCGTTCCGTCGATCACTTGCGCGTTTCCGCGCACGTCGAGCAGCGGAAACCGTCCGTGAATCGTCGCGTCGCCGGAAGCGTGCCCGGTGATCGGGAGACTTTGCATGCCGAGCGCCGGCAGCCACAGCGAAAGGTCGAGATCTCTTACGGCGGCCGCAAGGTCGAAACGCGTGTGGCTCAACGTCGATTGCCAAGCTCCCTGCGGGCTCAGGCCGATCGAACCGCTCGCACGGAGCATGCCTTGGTGTCCGCCCACGGCGAGCCTGCCGGTAATGACGTTGAGCGAGCTGGACCAAACCGCTCGCGTGTCGCCGATCGGCAGATTTCGATAGCGAAAGCCGCGCACGTCCACGTTTCCGCTCGAGGTTACCAGCTTATCGAGGGAGGCCGCCGCGAGCTTTACGCCGCCGTTTCCGGCAAGCGTGTCACCGGTATCGAAGAAATTATTGAAGTCGGCCAGCCGCGCGTGCGGAGCGCTGACGTCGATGGCATTCTCGTGCGGCCGCGCGACCGCCGCAAAACTCGCGGCCGTGGTCCCGACGAGCACGGCGCCCCGCTGTATGCTCACCCCGCTAGGATCCGCCGAAAGCATCGCGCTGCCGTCGATGAACGGAAGGCCGTTGACCTCGCCGGCCGGCACGCCGACGTGCCCGACGATGCTCGGGCGCAGACTTCGCCCACCGATGTGCAGCCGCGCGTTGAACGTGCCGTCCGTCATGTAGTTCGGAATGCCAAAGGTGTGGAGGGCAGGCGCGATTCGAGCCGCCGGGACGTCCGCGTCGAGTCCGTAGGCCGGCGCGCCGGACGTGAGCGATCCGATCGTTCCGTCGATTCGCGCGCTGGTTTTTCCGAACGCGCCCACGACGCGCCGCAGCGAAACCGAATCACCCGCCAACCGCACGTTGCCGTCGCCGGAAATCGGGAAATTCGCGATGCGTCCTCCTTGTATGGATACGCCGCCGTCGAACCTGGGCAGTGGCGCCCCGGAGGCCAACTTGCCGTTCGCGGATAGGATTCCGGCATCCATCGGCAGCCCGATTCCGCGAAGCTGCACCGCACGCAGCCTATTTGCAATCAGCGAAATCGCATCGGGGCTCGTATTCGCAGATTGTCCGGCCAGCGAATAAGTACCGGCGGCGACGACGTTGCCGCCCGCCGCGCTCGCGTCGGCGGAATAGAGGCGCAACCGGCTTCCCTCAACGGCCAGCGTGAGGGTTGCGCCCGTCAGCGGAACGCCGCGTAACGTCGCCCCCTGCATTCGTAAATTCGTTCCCTGCACCAAGATTCGCTGTGGCTCGACCGCGACGGCGACCGCGCCGCCCAATTTGCCGTGACCGGTTATCGAACTGCCCAAGAAGGGCTGCAGTCCTTCGAACGTTCCGCGATACGCGCCATAAGCCACAAACTGCCGAGGCGAAAACTCGCCATTGCCGGCGAACTCACCCCACGGGCCCGAAGCCTTCAAAGAATTTATCGCTACGTTGTCGAGCGTGCCGCCGAACGTTGCGGCCATTCGATTGAAACGTATGCCGGCGATCGTCGTATCGCCGCCGGCCAGCGTACCGGCCAGCACGACCTTTCTGCCCGCACCTCCTCCGGCGAGCGTGATGGCGACGGTGCGCCCGTCTATGGGCGGCATCTGCGGCAGCGTAATGCCGGGAAAGGCGCTTACGGCTGGCGCGCGCATGCGCAAATGGTTGGCCGCCAACCAAAATGCGCTCGTATCGTGCGGCCGGTCGAGCGCGTACGCGCCGTCGAAGTCGCCGCGCTCCGTGTGCAACCAGAACGGCTCGACCCGCGCGGTGCCGTTGGGGTTCAATTCGAACAGCCCCGCGACTCGCGACACCCCTTGCGCGGACGCCGCGCTTCCTTCGACGTGGAACAGAAGGTCGTACCCCGTGGCCGACGCGTCGATCAGCATCGGCTCGTTTCCGAGCATCTCGTCGAGATACGGCAAGCGATTCGCGGGGCCGGTGACGTGCAGCGCAAAGCGGGATTGCACGTGTGTGCCGATCAGCAGCGTGCCGCGCACGCCGACCTCGACACCCCCATAGCGGGCGCGTAACGGCTCCAGCGCGACGACGTTGGAATGGTAGACGACGCCTGCCGCAAGGCGCTCGAACGGCATCGCGCGATAGAAGGCATGCGCCGCGTTCACGCGCGCCACGATCACCGGGTCGTCGATCGGTCCGTGGACCAGCACTCCCAGATGCGCCCTCCCCGAAATCGGCTGGTCGGCCGCAAACGTAAAGGCGCGCCGCAAGCCGGAGATATCGCCGGTTCCGTCAACGCCTAGGCGGAGTTGAGCGGCGCCGGTGAGCGCACCGGTGAAATCGTATGCGCCCCCGTCGATACGCAGCGGTATGCCGGCGAGCATCGCGCGCGCCCCGCGCACGAAGAAGGCGTTGTCGATGACCTCGAGCCGCGCGTGGATTCGCTCGATGGGCGCGGCCAGCGCGAGCAGCGCGAGGCGTCCGTCGGTCACGTCGAGGGCGAGGCTGACGTGATACGACGGGCTCACGTTGGGGACGACGCCGAGCGCGTAGAGACGCGCGTCAAAGTCACCGGTAGTCGCCTGCAGAATCCGCACCTGGGGCGTGTCCGCGAAATAGTTTGCGAGACCCCGCAGTGGGAAATACGTCGCATGAGCGTGATGAATCGCGTAGCCGCGAATCGCATCGACTCGTCCGGCGATCGTAAACGGTGCGTCGGGGCGTTGCTCGAACGCGCCGCGCATGCGATAGCGCGTTACGGCCGCGGTGTCCACGTCGGCATCGCCCGAGATGGCGCGCACCAGCAGATCCTTAGCGCTGGAATCGTAGGCGGCAGGCTCGCGCAACTCGAGCTGCGCGTCGCGCAGGCGCGCGTGCAGTCGCCAGGGCACCGGATTGATGCGCGAAGGTCCGGGCGCCGCTTCGCCCCGCGGCACGTTTAAGCTGAAGCTGCCGTCAGCAAACCGCGTCAGCGTCAGCTTGACGCCTGCGACGTCGACGCTCTCGAGCCCAAAGCGATGCCGGCTACCCGGCAAAAGGTCGCGCAACGAGTAACCAATCGCGATGCGCCGGGCGACCAGAAGCGGTTGCCCCGCGCGGCTAACGCGGACGTTCGAAAGGACGGCGCCGTTGCGTGCCACGTGAACGTCGCCGATGTCGATTGCGTAGCCGCTCGCTAACCTGGCGCCTTCTTGGATCGAAGCGCGCAGCAACGCGTGCCGGTTCGCGACCAACAGCCCGAGAACGATCGCGGCGGCGAGCAGGCCGATCGCAAAGCGCACGTAGAGCTTTATACCGCCTGCCCTCCCGCGCGCCCCGCCTACCTAAGGATGTTCTAAAGAAACCTACAGGTCGAGATTCTTGACGCTCTTGGCGTATTCGAAGATGTACTGCTTGCGCGGTTCGACTTTGTCGCCCATCAGGTCGGTGAAGATTTGTTCGGCTTCCACGGCGTCCTCGACCGTGATCTGCTTGAGACGGCGGTGGCCGACCTCCATCGTGGTTTCGGCCAACTGCTCGGCGTCCATCTCGCCCAGGCCCTTGTATTGTTGAATCGCGAAATCTTTGCCGTCTTCACCAACGATCGACTTCATCTCGCCCTCGGTAAACGCCCACATTTGCTTCTTGCCCTTGCGGATTCCGTAGAGCGGAGGCTGGGCGATGAAGACGTGACCTTCCTCGACGAGCGGTTTCATCTGACGGTAAAAGAACGTTAGCAGCAACGTTCGGATATGCGAGCCGTCCACGTCGGCGTCGGTCATGATGATGATTTTGTGATAGCGCAGCTTGGCGGTATTGAACTCGTCGCCGAAGCCCGTTCCCAGCGCGGTGATCAGCGTTCGGATTTCCTCGTTGGCGAGGACTTTGTCCAAACGCGCTTTTTCGACGTTGATAATCTTCCCGCGCAAGGGCAGGATGGCTTGCGTATTGGGGTCGCGTCCGCCTTTGGCCGTGCCGCCGGCCGAGTCGCCCTCCACCAAGAAGATCTCGCATTCCGCAGGATTGCCGTTTTTGCAATCGACGAGCTTTCCCGGTAATCCCGAGCCCTCCAACGCATTCTTGCGCCGCGAGAGGTCGCGCGCTTTCTTCGCGGCGTCGCGCGCGCGCTGCGCCTGCATGCATTTGTCGATGATGGCGCGTGCGTACTTGGGGTTTTCTTCCAAGAAGAAATCCAGGCGCTCGGACACGAGGCCGGCGACGATGCTGCGCACTCTGGCGTTGCCCAGTTTGGTTTTCGTCTGGCCTTCGAACTGCGGATCCGAAAGCTTCACCGAGACGACCGCCGTGAGCCCCTCCACGATGTCGTCGGTCGAGAGGTTGTTTTCGGCCTCCTTGAGCATGCCGCGCTTGCGCGCGGACGCATTGATCGTGGTGGTAAGAGCTTGACGGAACCCCTGAAGGTGCATGCCGCCTTCGATCGTCCCGATATTGTTGGCGTACGAAAAGATCTGATCGGCATAGGTTTCCGTATACTGCATCGCGACCTCGACGTCGACGCCATCGCGCTCGGCGTGCGTCGAGATGATCGGACTCAACGGGTCTTTCTTCTCGTTGAGCCACTCGACGAACGACACGATGCCGCCGTCGAACGTATATGTGCGCTCGCGTGGGGCTTCCCCGCGTTCGTCCCGCAGCGTGATCGAAAGGCCCCGGTTCAAGAACGCCAATTCGCGCAGTCGCTTTTGCAAAATGTCCCAGTGAAACTCCGTGACCTCGAAGATCTCGGTATCGGGCTTGAACCACTGGAGCGTGCCGGTGCCCTCGGTTTTTCCGATCTTCTTGAGCTTCTGCACCGTTACGCCGCGCTCGAACCGCATGCGCCACTCGTATCCGTCACGCTTGACCTGTGTGATCATCCATTCCGAGAGAGCGTTTACGACCGAGATCCCGACCCCGTGGAGACCGCCGGATACCTTGTAGCCGCCTTTCCCGAACTTCGCGCCGGCGTGAAGCATCGTCATCACGACTTCAACCGCCGGCAGCTTCTCCTCGGCGTGAATGTCGATCGGAATGCCGCGGCCGTCGTCCTCAACCGAGCACGAGCCGTCCTGGTGCAGAACGACGCGAATCGTACGCGCGTACCCGGCCAGGGCTTCGTCCACGGCGTTGTCGACCGCTTCGTAAACGAGTTGATGTAAACCGCGCTCCGCGGTGTTGCCGATATACATCCCCGGGCGCTTGCGCACGGCCTCGAGCCCGCGTAAGACTTCGATTTGCTCGCCAGTATAATTTGTCGACATTAGGCCTTTCGTTGTTCTGCGTAGATCAGGTCGTGGAGTTCGTCTCCCAGAATGCCGCGCACCGTTGCCGGCATGATATCTTCCGGCGGTATCTTGCTGTGCAGCAACACGTAAGAACTGGCGACGAGCCGCTCGCGTCCGTCACGCGATAAGCGCTTCGCGACGCGGGCTTGCACGAGAATTCCCCACCAGCGCGTAAGCAGCTGAGCGCGAATTGTCTCGTATTCCTCTTCCTTTAACCCGTGAACGAGCGCCGCCGTTCCGGAGTAACCCAGCCAGGGAGCCTCGAAAAGCAGCCGTGCTGCCGCCTCTGCGCGACGCTGCACGCCGCCCGAGGTGCAGGCGGCGCAAGTGTCGCCGAGGGCGGGGGCCACGAGGGCGCCGCAGCCACCACAGGCCTTCCATCCCTGGGCCCGCTTCGACCGATTGCTTCCCTCTACGGCGTCGCGGAAGCGCGCCAGCGCCTCTTCGGGCGAAGCCGCCTCCGCGCGCTCGAGCGCGGCGCGGACCCGCACCCGGACCGATGCGCCGCGGGGGCCCGGCGCTCCGCGCCGCAGCGGCAACCTTCCCACCCGGAAGCGCAACTCGTTCACTCCGGCCGTTGGCACGCGCGCGGCAATCGCGCGCAGCACGTGCTCGCCCAAGAGCATCAGCTGATGGCTCCAGGCGCTCGATCGAGTCGTGATCAGCAGCGCTCCATCGGCAATTCGCGTGGGATGCGAGTTTTGGGCGACCTGCAAGCCGACGATGTCGTCCCAACCGGCCTCCAAAAGCACGAGCGGTTCCCGCGCGAGACTTTTCTCGGCCGGGCCCCAGCCCGAAAGTGCCGCGGAGAGCTTCAGCATCTGACCCATTGCCGGACGCTGGCGGCGCACACTCGTGCGACGTGCGCGTCCGAGGGCAAAGCCCCGGGCAGGTGCGTGGCCGTAACAAAGGCCTGCTCGTAGTCGCCGATCTCGGCAAGAAAGGCCGTCGCGCGCTCTTCGTCGAGCTCCGAGAGGACGTCGTCGAGCAACAGCAATGGAGCCTCGTTCGAGCGTGCGCGCATGACGGCATATTCGGCAACCTTGAGTGCAAGTACCGCCGTGCGTTGCTGACCTTGTGACCCGTAAACCGCTAGCGGCACTCCGTCCAGCAAAAGCTCGACGTCGTCCCGGTGCGGCCCGACGAGCGCGCTCTTGCGTGCGCGTTCCGCCTCGCTCACGTGCCGCATTCGCGCCGCAAACGCCGCGCCGATTGCCTCTGCGGTCAAGGCTTCAGAAACGACGTTGGGCTCGTAGCGCACCTCCAGGTGCTCGGTCTTGGCGAAGCGGGCGTGTGCCGCATCTGCGCTCTGCGCGAGCGCCTCGACGAGTTGCGCGCGCGCCAGCATGATCTGCACGCCGGCGTCGCGCAGGGTTCGATCGTAGATCTCCATGAGCTCGGGATCGGGAGCGACCGCGCCGCGGAGCAACGCGTTTTTTTGCTGCAGCGCTTTGCGATAGCGCGCCAACTCGTAGTAGTACCGCGGCTCCGTTTGTGAGAGTGCGCTGTTCAAGAACGCGCGACGCGCGCTCGGCGTTCCGCCGGACAGTTTCAAATCGGCCGGCACGAACGTTACGACACGGATCCTGCCTAGGTAGCTCGCGTAACGAACGCTGCTCGCATTGACAGTGTAGCTCTTGTGCGTGCCGCGACTCCCTTTCTCGATCGTGCAAACGAGATTGACGCTGCCGGCGCGGGACACCGCCTCGCCGCGCAACACGGCGAGCTCGCTGCAGGCACGGACTGCATCGGCGTCGCGGGCGGTTCGAAACGACTTCCCGGTCCCCAACATGGCGATCCCCTCGAGCAGGTTGCTCTTGCCTTGGGCGTTGGCGCCGACGAAGACGTTCAGTCCGGTTGCAGGTTCGAGAGTGAGTTCCGAATAGTTGCGAAAGTTTGAGAGCTCTAACCGCCGCAGATACACATCATTGTCGCAGCGGCATGAGCACGTAGAGTTGCTGGCCTGTGTCGAGCGGCTCGAGCGGGCGAATCGCCGCGGGTGACAGCGGGCCGAGAAACTCGATGACCGTCTTGTCGCTCTTGATGTGATTGAGGATTTCCACCAGGTAGCGGGCGTTGAACGCGATCGTTAGATCCTCGCCGGTCTGCTCGATTTCCAGCTCCTCGTACGCATTGCCCGAGATGTCGGAGCTCGCGGTCACGATCAGCGTTTGGTTGGCAATGGCCAGCTTCACCATGCTCGCGCGATCGCCGGCGACCAGCTCCGCACGACGCAAGCTGCCGATGAACGCGGGCGTGCTCACGGTGATCGTACGATCGAACTTGGCGGGAATAACCTGTTGGTAGTTGGGGTATTGGCCGTCGACCAGGCGCACCGTAATCGAGACGTCGCCGCTGGTCATTTGCAGCTGATTGCTCTGGGCGCCGAGCGCGCTCACGGCGATCTGCTCGCCGCCTCCCAAGTTCCGCGCGACTTCCGCCAGAGCGCGTGACGGCACGATGAAGCGTTCGTTAGCGGAGATTCCTTCGTCGAGGGTCGTCGCGAACTTCGCCAGACGGTAGCCGTCGGTAGCGACCATCGTCAGAGCGTTGCCCTCGACTTCCAACAGCGTTCCCATCAGCACGGCACCGCGGGCTTCCTCGCTGGAGGCCGCAAAGATCGTCGCGTCGATGCCGTCGCGGAAGCGCTTCGCGGCGATGTTGAACTGCGCCCCGCGTGTGGCCGCCGGCAACGGGGGATATTCGTCCGCGGGCAGGGCGTGAAAGTCATAGTTGCTGCGCTCGCACTTAACGCTGGCACGCGTCGGCGTTCCGGTGAGCTCGAGCGTTCCCGGCGCGAGATTGCCGAGGTAGCTGGCGAAGAGCTTTGCCGGCACGGTGACCGCGCCACCCTCGCCGACCTGCGCCGGAAACGCGTGCTCGAGCGTTAGTTCGAGATCGGTCGCCCGCACCGAGATCTTCCCGTTCTCGCCCTGCAGCAAGACGTTCGAGAGGATCGGTACGGTTGTGTGAGCGTTCACGACTTTGCTGGCGGCTCCAACCGCTGCCGCTATGTCCTTCGTCGTACAACTGAATTTCATCGTTTCCACCGTTGGGCGTAAGCGAGCGTTTTCCTAGGAGATAACAAAGAGAGCCGTAGCAGTAGTAGAGCGGTGTAATCTGCGGAAAACTCCGTTTTTGCTTGTGCCCGCAACGCTTTGCCCTAGGGATAAACATGTGGAATGGCGGAAGCCTTTCATACACTTTTCCACCGAGCGGGATCGGAGGACGGCTTATGCCCGTGAGCGGCCCTTGCCGGTGCGCAAGGCTGTCGAGAGTGTGGACTGGCGGCACGTGCGGCCGCCGGCCTCGCGCTCAGGGGTTTTGGCACATCGCCATGAGCTGGCGAATCTTGTTGCGGTACGCCTCGTCGCGCTCCATCTGGTCCTTAATCTTGTCGCGGGCATACATCACGGTCGTGTGATCTTTTTTGCCGAATTCGCGAGCGATCTGCGGCAGCGAATAGTTGGTCAGCTCCGTCGCGATATACATCGCAATCTGTCGAGGCGCGGCTAGCCGCTGATCTCGTCGCCCGTTGTCCATCTCCTTCACCGTCAGCCCGTGCGCGCCGGACACCGTTTCTTTGATCTTTAGGATCGTGATGCGGTGCAAGGGTGCCTGAGCCAAGGCGCTCTTGAGAACGTCCGCGGCGAGGTCGGTCGTGATCGGCGCCTTGGTCAACGAGGCGTAAGCGATCACGCGGATCAGCGCGCCTTCCAGTTCGCGGATGTTCGACGGGATGACTTTGGCGATAAAGGACGTCACTTCGTCCGGCACGGGGATGTTTTCGCTGCCGGCTTTCTTGCGCAGAATCGCCTCGCGCGTTTCTAAATCGGGCGCTTGAATATCGGTCAGCAAACCCCATTCAAAGCGCGACCGTAAACGCGCCTCGAGCGTCTGGATTTCCTTCGGCGGACGATCCGACGAGATGATGAGCTGCCGTCCCGATTCGTGGAGCGCGTTGAAGGTATGGAAGAACTCCTCTTGCGTCGTTTCCTTTCCGGCAAGGAACTGGATGTCGTCGATCAGCAAAACGTCGACCTCGCGATAACGATTCCGGAACTCGGGCGTGCGATTGTTTTGCAGCGCGATAATGAATTCGTTGGTGAACTTCTCGCAGGTGACGTAGACGACGTTTGTCGCCAGGTTGTCCTGGACCACGCGATGACCGATCGCGTGCATCAAGTGGGTCTTTCCCAATCCGACCCCGCCGTATAAAAACAGCGGATTATAGGCGTGGGCGGGGGCGCCGGCCACGGCTTGCGCGGCCGCATGCGCAAAGCGATTGGAATTGCCGACCACGAATTCTTCGAAAGTATAACGAACATTAAGATTGGCGCTACGGAAGTCGTCTAAAGGGCGGGCCGGGAAGAGCGGGCCGGTGCGAGCCCCTTCGGCGTGTTCGGCGACCGACAGACGCAACTCGATGCTGGTGCCGAAGAGCTCGCTCAAGACGCCGATCATCTGGCCTCGCAGCTTGCTTCCTACCCAGTCCTGTGCAAACTTGCTGTGAACGGCGAGATGGAGCTCGTTGCCGTGAAGCGAGATGAAACGGATCGGCTTGATCCACATCTCAAAAACGGGTTTTGAGAACGTACGCTCCAGCGTGTCGAGTGCGGATTGCCAGAGCTCGTTGGAGATGTCCGAATTAATCATCGCAAGCGCCATCCTCTGCATTCCTCTTCAGCGACTCGACATAGCACTGCGCAGCCCTCGCATGTAAAATCAGGCTGTGCCACCCCCGTGAGGGCGCAACCACTTGGCTTAATGAAGCCTTGCTCCTGCGGATTCTATGCACGAACTTATCCACTTATACACAGGGCTCCAATCGCGTTATTTCGGGGGTTTTTCCGGTTTATGAACGACCGCTGCCCCGGCCACCCCTTCGCCTGAATTGCTCGGCGAAATAAGGCTTCCGGCTAACCCTAGAGCACTGCCGGAGCCTCTTCTCCACAAGCTTGTCCACAGATGTGGAGAAGCGGCTAGTTGATTCTAGCCCCCTCGGCGTGATGACTCATTTTTACGCACCAGCAGGCCGATGGACCCCAAAGCCGCGGCGTGCCTCGGGCGGGAGCGGTCCGAAACAAGCCCGCCGCCGGGGCGTACCTAAAGGCAAAAGGCAGTTCCCGACGCCCCTGGGGCTCGGTTGTTTGCTTGCGCAAGGAGATTTAGCATGAATTTGCCGACGGCGATCGTCCTCGCGCACCACTCCTAAAACGCGTTGCATTTTGGGCCGGCTTTGCTACAATGAGCCGGCTATGTTTGACTTCGACCTCCAGCTCTTTGCCTCGAAAAAGGGGGCCGGCTCGACCCGCAACGGGCGGGATTCCAACGCCCAGCGGCTCGGCGTGAAGCGCTTCGGAGGCGAGCGCGTCATCGCGGGCAACATCCTGGTTCGTCAGCGCGGAACGCGTTTTTACCCCGGTTCGAACGTTGGGATCGGGCGCGACCACACGCTTTTCGCCCTCGTCGACGGCACCGTCGAGTTTAGCAGCCGCAGCGATCGCAAGCAGATCTCCGTCGTGCCGGCCGCCTGACGCTCGGTACCAAGGGGGAGTATGGGGCCGTTCGGCCCCTTTTCTGTATGCGGCGCTAGACGTGCAGTTCATCGACGAGGCTGAGGTTTTGGTCGCCGGCGGCGATGGCGGCGACGGCATCGTAGCGTGGCGCCGTGAAAAATATGTGCCGAAAGGCGGCCCCGCCGGCGGCGATGGGGGACACGGCGGAAGCATTTATTTCGAGGCCACGCCGGAGCTTTCGACGCTGGTCGAATTCCGCTTCAAGCGCAGCTTCTCCGCCGAGGCCGGCAAGGCGGGCGGAACGTCAAAAAAGTCCGGCCGCAGCGGCGACGATCTGACGATCGCGGTACCCGTCGGCACGCTGATATTTCGAAAGCACGACACGCGGCCGGAACTTTTACTGGCCGACCTCAACGCGCCCGGAGCGCGCGTGCTGGGCGCCAAAGGCGGCCGCGGAGGCTTGGGCAATCAGCATTTTGCAACGAGCGTGCGCCAAGCGCCGCGCTTCGCCGAACGCGGCGAGCCCGGCGAACGTTGTTCGTTGCGGCTCGAGCTGCGTTTGCTCGCGGATTGCGGGATCGTCGGAGTCCCAAACGCCGGGAAATCCACGTTGCTTTCGGTCGTTTCGGCCGCGCGCCCGAAGATCGCGGATTATCCGTTCACGACGCTGGAACCACAACTCGGTGTGGTTCGCGTCAGCGATGAGGATTCGTTCGTCATGGTCGACGTGCCGGGGCTCATCGAGGGAGCGCACGAGGGAACCGGGCTCGGCGATCAATTTCTCAAACACGTCGAGCGCACGCGCGTTTTGTTGCACTTACTCGACGGCGCGAGAGCGCTGGACGAAATCCTTGCCGACAAAGCGATGATCGAAGAGGAGCTCGCGGCGTGGAATCCGGCGCTGCTCGCACGGCCGAGGCTGCTCGTGCTCAACAAGCTCGACCTGCCGGATGCGCGCGAGCGTTTGACGGAGCTGCGCCAACGCTTTCCCGATATCCGCGGGATCAGCGCCGCGACGCACGAGTGCGTGCGGGACGTTGTGCTGGCGGTGTCACGCGCCATCGAGTCCGCGCCGCTGCCGGAAGTCGCCGCGTCGCCGCCGGCGCACATCGAGCTCACGGCCCCGGACGCCTTCCGCATCGAGCGCGGGCGCGACGGTGAGTTCGTCGTTTCCGGCGAGCGCATCGAGCGGCTCGCGGCGATGACCGATTTCGATTCGGACGAGGCGTTGGCGCGCTTCGAATATGCCCTCGGAAAGATCGGCGTTGAGAAGAAGCTTCGCGAGCTTGGCGCGCAGCAAGGGGATACCGTACGCATCGGGCCGTACGAGTTCACTTACTCATGAAAATCGGCGTTTTCGGCGGGACCTTCGATCCGATACACAACGCGCATCTCTTCGTCGCGGAGTCCGCAAGAATATTGGAGCGCCTCGACCGCGTGCTCTTCGTTCCCACCAGCAATCAACATTATCGTGACAAGGCGCAGGCCGATGCCGGACATCGCTGCGCGATGATCCTGGGAGCGATAGAAAGCAACGCCGCGTTCGAGCTCGACGATACGGATTTGCGCAAAAACGCGACCGGCTATACCGCCGATCTGCTGCCGCGGTTGCGCCGCAAATATCCGAGTGCCGGATTCACGTTCATCATCGGCGCCGACTCTTTGGTCAGCGCGAACTGGGTGCGCTTCGACGAAGTGCTCGAGTCGCTGGAGCGGTTTGCGATCGCGCCGCGGGCCGGCGTGGGCGCCGATGCGCTCGCGCGGGTCATCGCCGCCGTCCCACCGGGATTGCGCGAGCGCGTTACGACCTTGAATCTACCGGAGATTCCCGAATCGGCGAGCTTGGTGCGCACGCTCATCTCACAAAAGCGGAGCATTCGTTATCTCGTGCCCGAACCGGTTTGGAAATACATCGTCGTGCATCGGCTCTACGGATTCGACGCAAGTGGTTAAGGCCGGCCGCTCGATAGCCGCAGCGTCGATCTGCGGCGTACTGGTTTGCGGCTGCGGGACGACGCAATCGCCCAACGATCCGGCCGTCTGCGCGGCTTACGCGGCGGGTCGTTCGAACGTGGAGGTCGTCGCGGACGGCACGGTCACGCGCGTGCTCGGCGTGGCGCCCGGGCGCGTGAGTCCGCACGAGGGTTTTCTGCTGCGGCTGGCTTCGGGCTGCAGCCTCGTGGTTCGCGTCGAGGCGAATACGGATTTTACCGGACCGATTCCGCTGGCCGTGGGCCAACGCGTCAGCGTGAAGGGCGAATACGAGTACTACCCGCTCGGAGGCGTGGTACATTGGACGCACCGCGACCCGAGAGCGCGCCACGAAGGTGGATACATCGAGTCGAGCGGCCATCTCTACGAATAAGCCGCTCTCCCGCATCGTCTTGGGTAGCGCGTCGCCGCGGCGTCTCGAGTTGCTGCGCTCGCTCGGCCTAAGCGTCGAAGTATCGGCCAGCGGCTACGCGGAGCCCGACGCGCCGGGCCTGAGCCCCGCGGAGCTTGCGACGAATCACGCGCGCGAGAAGCTGCAAGCCGTGCTACGCGCCCGGGGCGAGGCAGAACTGGCTGCTCCGATCCTTACCGCGGACACCGTCGTCGACCTCGATGGGCGTGCGCTCGGCAAGCCGCGCGACGCGGTTGAAGCGGCCCGGATGCTCGAACGGCTCTCCGGTCGCGACCACCTGGTGCATACGGCGTTTGCGCTGGCTCTCCCAGGCCGTTCGGAGTGGACGCAAGAGCGCTCGACGACCCGCGTGCGGTTTTACTCACTCGAACCCGGCGAGATCGCGGAATACGTGGCGACCGGCGAACCCCTGGACAAGGCCGGGGCTTACGGGATCCAAGGCCGCGCGTCGGCCTTGGTCGAGGCGATCGACGGCGATTTCTACACGGTGGTGGGCCTGCCGCTAGCCCGCTTCGTGAGGGCGCTCCGTCGGTCGGGATTCGCGCTACCGAAAACGAACTAACAGGCCGCCTGGGGGTTCAACATCTTCACGTACCGAGACGATCGCAAGCTCTTTGCGCTCATCAGCATCATTATCGTCGCTGCGGCGCTGGCGCTTCTGCAAATCAACGCTCAACGCACCGGAACGGTCAGCCCGATTTCGACGGCGGCGAGCGCGGTCTTCGGCGTTGCGCAGACGGTCGTTTCGGCAACGATCGGCGGCGTGCGAGGCTTCGGAACCACGCTCGTTTCGCTGCCGCGGCTAACGAGCGAGAATCAGCGTTTGCGCGCGCGTAACACGCACCTGATCGAAGAGAACGCGCGACTGCACGAGCTTGCCGCCGCTTATGCCGCCGAGTCCGACGTGCGGCCGGTCGTGAATCTCTATCACGGCGTCGAGGGGCGCGTCATCGGTTTTCCGCCCGAGAACGAGTCTCGGGCCGTGACGATCGACAAAGGCTACCGCGAAGGGGTGCACCATGACGAGGGCGTTCTGGCCGCGAACGGCGTCGTCGGACGCATCGTTGCCGTCGCGCCTTTTTCGAGCACCGTTCTCCTGGCGACCGATTATACGAGCCGCATTCCCGTTGTCGTGCAGCGCGGTCGCTGGTGGGGCATCGCCCGCGGGAACCTGACGAGCGTGATCGTCGAATACATCCCGCAAGACGCTCCGTTACGCGTTGGCGACGTCGTCGTCACCGGTGAAGGGCGCTCGTTTCATTCCGGCGTTCCGATCGGAACGGTGGCCGCGATCGAGCGCGGTGACGCCACGCTCTATCAAACGGCCGTGCTGAAACCTTCGGTGGATTTCGGCGCACTCGATCGCGTTGTCGTCATTCCGCAGTAAACCGCACGTCGCACCCTTCGTCGGTCCGGCGTGGTACGTCGCGGCGGCGTGGTTGGCGGCGGCGATCTTGGCTCAGTCCACGATCGTGCACTATTTCGCCATACGCAACGTCGTGCCGAGCTTCGTCTTGGCGGTCGTGGTGTGGTATGCGATCCGGGTCGATGCGCGCCGCGCGGCGATCTACGGTTTGGTGGCCGGTCTGTGCGAGGACGCACTCTCGGCACAGAGCGGCGCGGCCTGGACGATCGCGACGAGTCTGAGCGCTCTGCTTGCCAGCGTGCTCTCACGCGGATTTTTCGCGGACTCCATCCCGCTCGTCGTCGCGATCACGATCGTGGCCACGCTGGTGCGCGCGCTGTTTTTCTGGGTCGTTGCGGCGCTCGGCGGTTATCCCTCGGGACTCGGGGGCATGCACCTGCGTGAAGCCGTCGTCGCCAGCGTCTTCAATGCGATCGTCATGGTCGCTGCGATGGTCGTTGCGCGCCGTTTCGATCCGGAACGGCGGTGATGCGGCCGCGAAACGTGCCGCGGCGCACTCCGTGGCAACTTCCCACGTGGCGCCTCGTCGTTTTTGCGGCCATCCTCGCGCTGTCGGTGCTGGCGCTGGTCGCGCGGCTGATCGAGGTTCAGCTGTTGGACGGCGAACGCTATCGAGCTGCGGCACAGGCCAATCAGATTCGCTTGATTCCGGTAGCGGCACCGCGAGGCATGATCTACGATCGGCATGGAGCCGTCATGGCGCGCAGCCGCCCTTCATTCGTCGTCGGTCTCATCCCATCCGAGGTCACCGACCCGTACCGCGAGCTGGAAACGCTGGCGCGCATCCTCGGCGTCGATCAGCGTTCGCTCTGGTTTCGCCTATTGCACCATCGCGGCATCACGTACGCCGGATTCGATGCGGTCGTGCAAAACGAGCCATACGGCCCGGTGATCCTTGCAAAGGATTTGCCGGTAGCGGCGGTCGCGCGGCTCTCCGAAGTGCTCGCCAATCTCCCGGGCGTCGACCTCGAGGTGCAACCGATCCGGGATTATCCACGCGGCGCGCCGGCATCGCACCTCATCGGCTACGTCGGCGCGATCACGCAAGACGAGTACGAACGGCTAAAGTACGCGGGCTATTCGCCCAACGACGTGATCGGCAAAGACGGATTGGAATTTCAGTACGACAAGTATCTGCGCGGCATGCCGGGGGGTCAACGCGTGGTCGTCGACGCCAAGGGAGCCGTGGTTTCGACCGTCAAGCTGGCGTCAAAGGCCGCGGAGCCGGGCGATACGCTGGTGACGAACATCGACTGGCGACTGCAGCAGATCGCGGAAACGGCGCTGTCCGACGAAATTCATTCGTTGGGGCGCGGGCGCGCGCTCTCCGGTGCGGTCGTGGCGGAGGATCCCTGGACCGGTGAGATTCTCGCGATCGCAAGCTATCCCAACTACGATCCCAACGACTTCGCGGCGGATCACTGGAAACGCATCGCGTTCGACTTGACCGACGCGGCTCAACCGCTGTTCAACCGTGCGATCGCGGCGGCGACGCCGACGGGTTCGACGTTTAAGATGGTCACGGGCTCCGCGGCGCTCACCGAGGGCGTGGTAAAGGTCGATCAAGTCGTGGACGACACGGGCGGATGGAACTGCGGCGGATATTACGCCCGCGACATCGCCGCCGGCGGACTCGGCGATACCACGTTCGTTCCGGCGTTGGCGGCCTCCAGCGACGGGTATTTCTTTCGGCTCTCGTGGTGGCTCGGCAATGCGCGCCTGCGTAAGTACGCGCTCGCCTTCGGCTTGGACGCAAAGACGGGGATCGATCTTCCCGGCGAAAACGAGGGCAACTGGCCGACCAACGCTTGGGAAATGCGCGTCTTCGGGGTGCCGATGGAGCCCAGCGAAGCGTGCTTCTTAGGTATCGGTCAGGGCGCGATGCAAGCCACGCCGCTGCAAATCGTCAACGTCGCGTCGGCCGTCATCAACGGCGGAACGCTGTACACGCCGCAGGTCGTACGCGAAATCCGCAGCCCGTACGGCCGCGCGGTGGCACGCTTCGCCCCGCGCGTGATTCGGCGCGTTCCGGTGACGGACGAGGCGCTGGCGGCGGTGCGCGCCGGGATGGCCAAGGTCACCGATCCGGGCGGCACCGCGTACGGTTTAGCGATCGCCGGACTGCCCTTCTCGGGAAAGACCGGCACGGCCGAAACGGCGGGCGGAAACGGTCCGAACACGACCTGGTTCGTCGCCTGGGCGCCGACGAATCATCCCAAACTCGCGCTCGCGGTGTTCGTGGATCGCAGCGGAGGCTACGGCGCGACTGTGGCCGCGCCGATTGCGCGTCAAATCCTGGTCAAATACTTCAACAAGAAACCGTAATGCCGCACGCACCGTCATTCCAGGGTCCACCTCGCGTTCGGGCGAAACGACGAGCGTTCTGACAGAGAGGTAGATTGGGATGCTCGCAGTTCACGAAGATCGTCTGGCCGCTGCGGTCGCGCGTTTGGGATCGGAGAACGCGTTTGAGATTTTGGCGCGAGCGCGCGAGCTCGAAGCGCAGGGACGCCGGGTCGTGCACATGGAGATCGGCGAACCCGATTTCGATACGCCGGAAGGCATCAAAAAAGCGGCCGTCGACGCGCTGTACGACAACCATACGCACTATACTCCGTCGGGCGGTATGCCCACGCTGCGGGCAACCATCGCGAGCTACGCGAGCCGCTTTCGCCACATCGCGCCCGAATGGCAAGCCGAAAACGTCGTGATTGCGCCCGGCGCCAAGCCGGTAATCTGGAACACGTTGAGCGCACTGCTCGGCCCGGGCGACGAGTTCGTCTATTTCGATCCGGCGTACCCGGCGTACGCTTCGTGCGCCAACTACTTAGGGGCCGTCGTTCACGCGATCCCGCTGCAGGAATCGCGCAACTGGCGCATGGACCTCGACGAGCTCGCGCGCCGCGTTTCCAATAAGACGAAAGTCGTCGTCATCAATTCGCCGCACAATCCAACGGGCGGAGTGCTGACCCGAAGCGACTTGGAGTGCATCGCCGAACTTGCGCAGCGCTTCGACTTCCTGGTCTTGGCCGACGAGATCTACAGCCGCAACTTCTACCTCGACAGCGAGTACTTGTCGATTGCCTCGCTTCACGGAATGCGCGAGCGCACGATCGTCGTCGACGGCTTCTCGAAAGCGTATGCAATGACGGGCTGGCGGCTCGGATACGCCATCATGCCCGAGAGTCTGGCGCGCGCCGCGACGCTCTTCAACAACAATACGTTTAGCTGCGTGGCGTCGTTCGTGCAGATGGCCGGCATCGCGGCGCTGACGGGTTCCGACGAACCGGTGCTGCGCATGAACGAGATCTTTCGCAGCCGGCGCGATCGTTTGGTGAACGGCCTGAACGATATCGCGGGGATTTCCTGCCTACTTCCGGAGGGCGCGTTTTACGCGTTTCCCAACGTCGCCTCGATCACGCAGGACGATCGGGCTCTCGCGAAGTTTCTCTTGGAAGAGGGCGGCGTGGCGTGTGGCGGCGGCTCGTCCTTCGGCGCGGCCGGCAAGGGTTATCTGCGCTTCTCCTACGCGGCGTCGTTAGAAGACATCGACTGGGCGCTCCAATCGATCGCAGAGACGCTGCCGAAGTTTAAAGGCTGAGCGGCTAGGCTACTACCGGCAGGCCTTTAGCATGGCCGTTCTCTCCGCGGAACCGCTCGTCGTCGCACATCCTGTGCTCCTCCTGCTGCAGCGCTCGCGCGGGCGAGCAAGCTCGGAACGAACTGCGCATCCTGCGCTGGTCCGCGCGAGTCGCAGCTTCCGCTTGAGAGAGCGGCCATGCCGCGACCTGCCGTTCGTAGCAGCTTCTCATCTCAAGCTCGTTGCAATCAAGGGGCGACAGCAGCCTCCCAGCCGTCGTACTCGCCGTTGTAACGCCGCGCGAGGCCTTCATACAGCGTCCGCGCTGCTTGGATATTCTCCGGCGTCGGAACTTCTTGGATATGAGCGACGACTGCGTACCGTGACTCGTACCCACCGCTCGGGAGTTTACCGAGCGGCTGACGGACTTCGGGGTCATAACCATTTCTTTGAAGCTCGGCGTTTGCGGCCCGTGCATCTTCAAACTTTGGAATATAGAGATAAAAGACGATGTCGGTGCGCTTGGTCAAGTCGGAGCCGTGCGCCCGAAGCTGTGCCAGTAGGGCCGCGTCGTTCTGTGCTTCGTTCTGATTGAGACCTTTTTGCAAGATCTCGAATTGCGGCCGACGGCCTGAGCTGATCTGTTTACTCAGCCCCCAAATTACCGCGCCGATTGCGAGCAGCGCAATCAAAAGAGCCATTACCTTCAGGAAAGTACCCCTCTTGCGCCTAAAACGGTCCGACTCTAGGTGAGAAGCATTGCGCGTTTGACGTCGGCGAGGACGCCCGCGGCAATTTCTCTCGCCCGCGCGGTTCCTTCGGCGATGATCCGGTCGATCGAGGCGACGTCGGCGCGGTACGCGGCGTAACGCTCGCGCACCGGGCGAAGATATGCATTCAGGTGCTCGGCGAAGTCGGTCTTGTCTTGCACGCATCCGAGCGCGCCGGAGCGGCACTGCGTCGCCACGCCGTCGAGCCGCAGCGGGTCGACGAAGCGCCAGAGGGCAAACAGCGGGCAGATCTCCGGACGACCCGGATCGCCGCGGCGAACCTTCAGCGGGTCGGTGACCATCGCGCGCACTTTTCGCGTCGTCGTCGCTTCATCGTCGGCGATGAGGATCGCGTTGTCGTAGGACTTGCTCATCTTGCGTCCGTCGATGCCCGGAACTTCGGGAAATTCGGAAAGCGCCGGCTGCGGCTCGATCAAAATATCGCGGCCGTTGCCGTAGATGTGGTTGAAGCGGCGCACGATTTCGCGTCCCAGCTCTAGGTGCGCGACCTGGTCGCGTCCGACGGGCACGTATTCACCGCGGAAGACGGCGATGTCGCAAAGCTGCAGGAGCGGATAACCCAGGAACCCGTAGGTCGCGATCTTCTGGCCGAGCGCTTCGATCTGTCCCTTGTACGTCGGCACTCGCTCGAGCCACGAAACGGGTGTGATCATCGAAAGCAACGTGTGCAGCTCCGCGATCTCGGGTACGCCCGATTGCAGGAAGATCGTGGAGCGATTCGGATCCACGCCGGCGGCGAGCCAAACCGCGACCATCGCTTCGCGCGAGTTGCGTATCGTTGCCGGATCCTCGAACTCCGTGGTATACGCGTGCAGATCGGCGATCTCGAAGAATGCATCGGCCGTCTCGCAAAAGGTCGCCCATTGGGTGAGCACGCCCACGAGATGCCCCAAATGCAGCGGCCCGGTGGGGCGCATCCCCGACATGACGCGCGGCCGTTTGGTGACGCTAATCGTCATCGGCGCACAATGTTACGCGCTACGGCTCAATGCCTTGCGATTTCATCACGAACGAACGCGCGGGCTGCGCGCACGGCCTCGATCAATGGCTTCTCGCGGGCGAGCTCGCAGGCCAGCGCCATTGCGAGCGTGCAGCCGGTTCCGTGCATGCGCCCCGCGATGCGCGGTTCGCTGTAGATCTCCACGCCTTCGGCCGTAGCGAGCGCGTCGGCCGGATCGCCGTCGAGATGGCCGCCCTTGAGCAGCACCGCAAGCGGTCCGCGCGCACGAAGCGCCGCGGCGGCGTCGCCCAAGGAGGCTCGATCGATGCTGCCGCTCCCCAACAGCGTTGCGGCTTCGTCGAGGTTTGGCGTGAGAACGACGTTGCCCAAGCGCGCCAGCTCGTCGCGAAGAACGCAACGAGCGGTCGAGTCGGCCAACTCGCCGCCGCGGCTCGCGGCAAAGACCGGGTCGACGACGGCACTAAGCCAAGGACGCGCGTTCAGCGCCGCGGCGACCTCGCGCACCGCGGCGGACGTCGGAAGGGCGCCGACGCGAACGGCATTCGCCGAGTCCCAGGGAAGCGTGACGAGCTGTGTTGCGAGTGTGTCGTCGGGAATCACGTGCAGGGCGATGACCCCTCGACCATCCTGCGCGCTGACCGCGGCGATTGCGGTGAAAACGCGCACCCCGAACTGCGCGCCCACCGCAATATCGCGTCCGGTTCCGGCAACGTTCCACGGATGGCTGGTGCCGATCGAGAGTACGATCATGACTCGTTCCATCGCGATACCAACGCGCGCGCGGCTCGTTCCGGTTGAGCGGCCTGCGCGGCTGCCGAGATGACCGCGGCCATCGCCGCGCCGCCGGCGCGCACCTCGGAAAGCGTTGAAAGATCGATGCCGCCGACCGCGGCGACGGGCAGCGTCGTCGCGCCCGCGAGCCGGTGCAGCCCGTCGATGCCGATCGGTTTACCGGCATCGCTCTTCGAGGACGTCGCGTAGACCGAACCGATTCCAAGGTAATCGACAACGCCGGGGTAGGCGCGCCGCACTTCCTCGAGCGTCCCGCAGGAAAGGCCGATCAGCCGCTCCCGCATTGCCTCACGCAGCGTCTCTGGTGTCGCGAAGCCGTCGTCGCCGGGACCGAGATGCACGCCGTCGCAATCGAACTCTTCGGCGGCGCGCCAATCGTCGTTGACGATCAGGAGCGCTCCGCACTCGCGCGTGACCTCGCGAAGCCGCCGCAGGTTTTCCGTGACGATGCCCGCTTTAGCGCGATACTGCAGGACGCGAACTCCTCCATCCAGCACAGCGCGCGCAAGTTCCAGTACGCGGCCGTCTTCATTGAGAATTACGTAGACGCCCCGCAGAAGAGCGGCGCGCCTTAGCCGCGCCGGCGCATGCGTTGCCATAGCGTGATGTTTCCCGCGAGGTATGCGAGGAAGACGAAGGCGATAAAAATCGCGAGGCCGGTGTTATGCCGCGCGAGCGCCATTGGAACCAGCAGAACAAAGCACAACACGCCGGCCATCAATACCGCGATGATTCGTGAAAACGGAAACACGACGCGCCGCCGCTTATTCCTCGCCGCCGAGGAGCAGGTCCCCGAGCCGCGTGAGCTCTTCGTCGTTGCTAAAGCGCAGTTCGATGCGCCCGCCGCGCTGTGCGTGTATGACGGCGACGTGCGTTCCGAACTTTTCCCGAAGCCGGGACTCGAACGTGCGCTCGTCGGGTGAGAGGCCACGCGTCTCGACGGGACGTTGCGGTCGCGTGGCCGGCGATTCGCCGATCAGGCGTTCTAAGGCGCGGACCGTCAAGCCGTCGTCGACGATTCGTTGGGCCAGTGCACAGCGAAGCTGTTCGGGCGCGCCGAGCAACGCGCGGGCGTGTCCCGCCGAAACGCGACCGTCGATGAGCATTGCCTTGATCGAATCCGCCAACCCGAGCAGCCGCAGGGTGTTCGCGACGGCCGGCCGGCTCTTGCCGAGTCGGCGCGCGACCTCTTCCTGCGTGAGATCGTACTCCTCGATCAGGTGGGCGAACCCGGCGGCTTCTTCGAGCGGGTTCAGGTTCTCGCGCTGCAAATTTTCCACGATTGCGAACTCAAGCGTTTGCCGATCGTCGCTGGCGCGCACGATCGCCGGAACCGTTGCACGCAAGAGCGCCGCGCACGCGCGCCAACGCCGTTCGCCGGCAATCAGTTCGTAGCCGTCCTCGCGGCGCCGCACGATGATCGGTACCAAAACGCCGTATTCGGCGATCGAGTTCTTGAGCTCGTCGAGCGCTTCCGGCGTGAAGCTCTTGCGCGGTTGGAACGGATTCGGACGGATCTCGGTTACCGGGATATCCCGAACGACCTCTTGCGCGCTGGACACGGGAACCGCCGTCTCCCCCAGCAACGCGGCGAGTCCACGGCCCAAGCCGCGCTTCGGCGCGCTCATGCGGGTGCTCGCGCCGGTTCGAGCATCTCGCGCGCGACGGCGAGATAGGCTTGCGCGCCGCGGCTCTTGAGATCGAACAGAATAACCGGCTTGCCGTACGACGGCGCTTCGGAGAGGCGCACGTTGCGCGGAATCTGCGTCTTGAAGATCTGCTCGGGAAAGTATTTCTGAAGCTCGCGAATGACTTCCAAAGCCAAGCGCGTGCGCCCGTCAAACATCGTTACGAGAACGCCGCTGACGTACAGCGTCGGATTGAGCGCGTCGCGTACGCGCCATATGACGTTTGTCAGCTGCGCGAGCCCTTCGAGCGCATAAAACTCGGCTTGTACCGGGATCATGCAATCGTCCGCAGCGGTCAGCGCATTGATCGTGAGCAGTCCGAGCGACGGCGGCGAGTCGATTAGCACGAAATCGTAACGGTCGAGGACGGGCGCCAGCGCCTGGCGCAGGCGAGTTTCGCGCGACAGCGCCGCAACCAGTTCCACGTCGGCACCCGCCAGATTGATCGTCGCCGGCGCGAGCGCCAGGCCTTCGATTTCGGTGTTGACGATAACGCGCTCGAGCGGAGTTTCTTGCAACAGCGCGTGGTAAATGTCATGCGTCAAAGCGGCCTTCTGGATGCCGAATCCGGTCGTGGCATTTCCCTGAGGATCCGTATCGACGATCAGAACGCGCCGCCCGAGGACCGCGAGCGCCGCGCCGAGATTTACGGCGGTCGTGCTCTTCCCGACACCGCCTTTTTGATTTACCAGCGCGATGACTCGACCCACTTAAGAACTCGTCGCCCGTTGTGGCGCGGTGCGTGCTAAATACTGCTCGAGTAATGGCAAGAGCAAGCTGCGCTCGTTACGTTCGGGTTCATCGGTGACCTGCTCGAAGAGCCAGCGCAGGGCGGCGCCGACGCGTTCGTCGCCGCGAAAGCTTTCCGGGGCTTCACCCCGGCGAACGAGGGCTTGCATGACGTCGTCGCCGGTTAGGGCGAGCTCGCGAATGGAAAACGCGGGCTTGCGCGCCAGCTCGGCGCGAACCCGGGCCTCAAACGCCCGGTTGCCGCCATCCCGCTCGGGCAGACCGCTCCCGGCGATGTCGGCGTGGCGCAACGCGAACAAACGTTCGATATTTCCCGGCTCGATCCTGCGGATGAATCGCCGCAGGGCCGCGTCGCTGAGCTCGGGGTCCGCCGAATACATGTGCTGGCGCACCAGGTGCTCGGTTGCTTTAACGACGTCATTCGAAAACCTGAAGCGCTCCAGGGAGGCCTTTGCCATTTCGGCGCCCTCGATCTCGTGGCGGTAGAAATGCGGCCCGTCTTTCGTTCGGGGCTTGCCGATATCGTGCAACAAAGCGGCCAAGCGCAAGATGAGGTCGCCTAGCGGGGAAGCGTCGACGGTGGCGAGACTGTGACGCCAGACGTCGTAGGCGTGCCACTGATTCTGCTCGACGCCGACACCTTCGAGAAGCTCCGGCCACAGGTGCGCCAGGACCCCCGTTTCGCGCAGAAGTTCGAGTCCGATCGACGGCTTGCTCGCTTGCGCAAAGAGCTTCGTGAACTCTTCCTGCACCCGTTCGGAGGAAACGGTCCGGACCAGCGGCGCCGACGCGCGCATCGCCTCCCGCAGCTCCGGGCTCGTCGCGTATTCGAAACGCGCGGCGAACTGGGCGGCCCGCAGCATCCGAAGCGGATCCTCGCGGAAGCTTTCCGGCCGCAAGATGTCGATCCGGCGAGCTTCGATATCGGCCGTGCCGCCGTACGGATCGACGATTTCGCCGGAGGGCAGCGCCCGGGCCAGCATGTTCATGCGAAAGTCGCGACGCGCGAGATCTTGCTCTAGGCTGACCTCCGGGCCGCCTTCGACCGCGAACTCGCGATGGCCGACGCCAAGCGAGCGCTCTCGCCGCGGCAACGCGACGTCCGCCGTCTGCCCGTCGATCGTCACCTTCAGCACGGAGAAGGAAGCCCCGACCACGTCGACCCGGCCCAGCCGCGAGAGCCGCTCGCTAATCTCGTGCAGAGGCAGTCCCGTGACCACGTAATCCAGGTCTTTGGTGAGTAAGGGGACGCCCTCAAACGCGCTGCGCAGTTCGTCGCGCACGCGGCCGCCGACGGCGAATAAACTTCCGTGCGGGAGTTCGGCGGCTAGGCGAGCGTCGAGCGGGAGGAACCGATACATTGCCACCGTGATGGTACAGCACCCGGGGCTGCCCGCTAAAGTTTCACGGGAAACAATTTATCGGGCGGGCTTGCCGCCTTCTCCGCAGAGTGGCCGTTTCTCGGGGATGCCCACCCGCCGCGGAAACCGCAGCGGCGTCGCGGCTTCCTTGCGCAGGACGAGGATGCGGTGCTCGCCGTCGAGGGCGTCTTCGGCTTCCAGGCGGCCACCCAGCATGAGGGTCGCGTCCTCGAGCGCCGTTCGCTCCTGCGCCGCGAACCGGCCGCGCTGCATGACGGCCACCCCGCCCGGCGCAATCAGCGGCAGCAGGAGTTCGGCAACCGTCGTGGCCGTCGCAAGGGCGCGAGCCGTGCCGCTCATGAAGCGCTCGCGCAAGCTAGGAGCGTGCCCGGCGGCCTCGGCGCGCTGCACCACGACCGCGCCGCGCAGGTCGAGCAGCTCGAGCAGCGATTCGAGGAAGCGCGCCTTTTTGGTCGCCGGCTCGATCAGGGTAACGGCCATGCCGGTCGCTATGGCGACGGGAATCGCGGGGAATCCGGCGCCGGAACCGACGTCGACGTACGGCTCGCGCAGGTAGGGCACGACGGTCAGGCTATCGACGAGATGTGCGACGAGCGCCGCAGGCGTTTTGGCTCCCGTCAGGTTGAAGCGGAGGTTCGCATCGAGCACGAGCGCCCCGTAGCGGGCCAGCGGTGCGCGTAACGGCTGGGCGAGGCCCGCCGCTTCGAGGAGCGCCTCGAGTTCGTCGACCGGCGCCGGGCTCACACGGCGACCGCGGCCTCCGCGCGCGATTCGAGGAAGCGGCGCTCCATCGGGTTGCGCGCGAGGGCTGCGGCCGCCTCAAAATGCCCGCGCGCCAGGTCGGCATGCCCGGCGCGAAGTTCCAGCTCCCCCAGCGCCGCCGGAAAGAACGGGTAGGATGCGAGCTCTTCGCTAGCGGGTATGGCGCGGATCGCGGCAATGCCGCGCTCCGGACCGTCTTTTTGCGCGAGGGCGATGGCGCGGTTAAGCGCGGTGACCGGCGAGGGGCGAATCTTCATCAAGACGTCGTAGAGCCACAGAAGGCGTTCCCAGTCCGTGTCGCCGTCGCGAGCGCTAGAGTGAAGCGAAGCGATCGCGGCCTCGACGTGATATTCGCTGAGTTCGAGCCCGCTCGCCGAACGGTTGAGAAAGCCGTTTCCTCGCGCGATCAGACGCGCGTCCCAGCGCGAGCGATCTTGATTTGCGAGCGGCACCAAGTTCCCCTGAATATCGAGCCGGGCGGGTAAGCGCGCCGCGTGCAGCCACATGAGCGCGCATAGCGCGTAACTCGCCGGCGACGCCACGCGATCGTTTTCGAGCAGCAGCGCCGCAAGGCGCATCGCCTCACGACAGAGTTCGGTGCGCACCACGGCCGTGCGGGATGCGCCGTGATAACCCTCATTGAACAACAAATAAAGCGTGCGGTGAACTGCAGACAGACGCGATGCAAGCTCCCCGTCGGCGAAATCGAACAACCTCTTGGAGCTCGCCAATAACTTCTTACCGCGCTCGATACGCTTTTCAATGCGAGAGTTTTTGCTCAAGAAAGCGCCGGCAATTTCGCCGATCGTAAAGCCGCAAAGCAGGTAAAGCGTTAGCGCAACTTGCGCGTCTTCGGACAGACGCGGATCGCAACAGGTAAACATCATGCGCAGCTGATCGTCCTTGATCGTTTCGGCGCTAAACAATTCGTTTACCGTCGAAACCATCGTCCATTCGCTCATCAACAGCCGGCCCAGTTCCGGCACGCAGTTACGAGCGGTGCGCTCGCGGCGTAAGAGATCGATCGCGCGATTCTTTGCCGCTTTCATCAACCAGGCAGAAGGATTTTCCGGAACGCCTCGCAGTTTCCAGACTTCAAGCGCGCGGCAGAAGACGTCTTGTGCGACGTCTTCTGCCAACGCGATGTTATCGAGCCCAAAGATGCGCGACAACGCGGTTACGATGCGTCCCGACTCGCGCCGGAACAGATGCTCGCTGAGCAACCGACTCCTACATCTTCATGACGGGTCGCACTTCGACCAGGCCGTCGGACTCGAATATCGGGCATCCGCCGGCCAACTCGGCAGCTTGCGCGAGATCCCGGGCCTCGATCAGTGAAAAGCCGCCGACGATGTCCTTGGATTCGGGATACGGGCCGTCCGTGACGGAGCGGTGCTTGCCCCGCACGACTTTCCCCTCGCCCTCGAGCGGCTGGCCGCGCTCCTTGAGGTGGCCTTTAGACTCGAGATCTTGCATCCAGCTCACCCATAGCTGCATTTGCTTCTCGCCCTCGGCGGGGGATTCGGCGCGACGGCCGCCACGGTACAGATAAACGAATTCACTCATGTTTGGTTCCTCCTTACGGAGCGTTAGACGCTCGAGCGGTGCGGATTCCGACATCGTCCCGGTCGCGTCTGTGAAGAAAAATCGCGACGATCGCGACGTCGGAGGGCGTGACGCCGGGAATTCGGCCTGCCATTCCAAGCGTGCGGGGACGCCGAAGCGCGAACTTCTCCCGAGCCTCGCGCGAGAGCGCCCGAATCGACCGGTAGTCGAAATCGTCCGGAATGCAAGCGTCCTCGGTCGTGCGGGATTTTTCGATTGCCAGCTCCTGGCGCCGGACGTAGCCCTCGCATTTGATCTCGATTGCGAGGCGTTCGCCGATGTCGCTTTCCAGCTGGGGCGTGAAATAGTCCGCAACGTCGGCGAAGGTGAGATGCGGGCGGCGGAGCGCGTCGGCGACCGTGCTGCCGGCATCGAAACGTTCCTTACCCAGCTCGGTCGCCGGAAGACGGGCGGTTTGGGCCCACCGCCGCGCCGCGTGCAACGCGGATCGGCGCGCCGCGAACGCGTCCCACGCCGCGTCGTCGACCAAGCCGGCGGCGCGTCCGACCGGGGTTAGCCGCAAGTCGGCATTGTCGTGACGCAACACGACGCGGTGTTCCGCTCGCGAGGTGAGCATGCGGTACGGTTCGTCGACGCCTTTGGTCACGAGATCGTCAAGGAGCACGCCGATGTACGCTTCGCTGCGCGCGAGCCGCAGGGGTTCGTCGCCGCGCGCGGCGCGTGCCGCGTTGATACCCGCGATGAGCCCCTGCGCGGCGGCTTCTTCGTAGCCCGACGTTCCGTTGAGCTGTCCGCAGTTGTACAGCCCGGCGATTCGGCGCGTCTCCAATGTCTCGCGCAACTCGGTCGGAGGCACCATGTCGTACTCGACGGCATACCCGGCCCGCAGCATCCGGCAGCTTTCGAGTCCGGGCAACGTCTGCAGCATCGCCAGCTGAACCTCGGCCGGGAGCGAAGTGGAAAAGCCCCCCACGTACCAGGCGGGCTCATCCCAGCCTTCCGGCTCGATGAAGATCTGATGCGACGGGTTATGCGAGAATTTCACGACCTTGTCTTCGATCGACGGACAATAGCGGGGTCCGATCCCGCGAATCAAGTCCAATCCGTAGAGCGGCGAGCGGTGCAGGTTCTCGCGGACCAGCTCGTGCGTGCGTTCGTTGGTCTGGGTGACGTAACAGGGCAGTTGGGGCCCGCCGAAGCGCGCGTCGCTGAGGTACGAGAACAGCAGCGGGCGCGGGCTGGGCGCCTGCGCCAGCATGGCGTCGCAGTTGACGCTCTCCCGGTCGATTCGCGGCGGGGTGCCGGTCTTGAGCCGCATGGTTGGAAAGCCCAACCGCCGCAGGGTGGCGGCCAACCCGGTCGCCGGCGCTTCGCCGAAGCGCCCCTCCGCCTGGACGACGTCGCCGCGAAAGGACTTTCCTCCTAAGAACGTCCCGGTGGCGAGGACGACGGTTCTTCCCTTGACGCGCGTGCCGTCGGCGCACAGGACGCCGCGCACCGCGCCGCCCTCGACGAGAACGTCCTCGACCAGCCCGCGCAAGATCGTGAGGTTAGGCTGGTCGCGCAGCAGCGCGACTGCGGTACGCGCGTACGCCGGCTTGTCCATCTGCTGGCGCAATGCCCGAACGGCTGGGCCCTTGCTTTCGTTGAGGAAGCGCGCGTGAAGGCTGCAGCGGTCGGCGATGCGCCCCATCGCACCGCCTAGGGCGTCGATCTCGCGGACCAGCTGTCCTTTTGCGCTGCCGCCGATCGACGGATTGCAGGGCAGCGTGCAGATTTTCTCCGGGTCACCGGTGACGAGCACCGTCGTGACGCCGAGGCGCGCCGAGGCGAGCGCGGCTTCGACGCCGGCATGACCGCCGCCGACGACGATCGTGCCGGCATCCGTAGCCACTACGCCGGTGCGGGAGCCGCGGGCGGCTGCGCGTGCGAGCGCAGACGCAGTGAAAACGCGATCATGATGACGCCGAATATGATTGCGTATGCGGCTATCAGCCAGACGATTGCCAAAATTCCAGCCATCGGAAACGCGATCATCAGCACGCCGAAGAGAATCGATGCGATGCCGCCGAGTATCAGCCAAAACTCGTTGGCGATGTGCTTGCGAAGCTGCACGGCCGCAACGATCTCGAAGATGCCGGTGAGAAAAGCCCACGCCGCGATCGTGAAATAGAGCGCCAATAGCGTGATGCGAATGTCGTAGAACGTAATCGCGGCGATCAAAATGCCGACAATCCCCTCCACGGCAAACGGCCACCAGCGCTGCTGCGTTTCGGCCGCGCGCACCGCGGCCACGATGGCAAAGATGCCATCCACCAAAGCGTATGCTCCGAACAGTATTCCGATCGCCAGAATCGTTGCGCCCGGCCAAAGAAAGGCCAGAATTCCGAAGATTATTGCGAAGATACCCCGGATCAGCCACGTCCACCAGTTGCGGGCTAAGACATTAATCGCTGAAACCTGTTGCATTTAAAAACTCCGTCCGTTGGCGAGATACGCACGTTCGACTCTGCAGAGCTTAGGCGTCGGGCCGTCCCAGGATTGCCCGGTCAGCGCGTTGGTCAAGTTGTGATTGATTTGGGCGCCTCGAGAGAACGTGCCCTTATCGATGAGAATGAACCGGCGCCCGAGATAGTTGACGAGAAAATCGACTTCGGTTGCCGGCGAGTCGTGCGTGTTGTAATAGACGATGTTGATACCGTTGGTCTGACCGCTCCCGTTCGAGTTGACGACGCAGCTGATGATCGTCACGCCGTAACGTGAGACGATTCGGGCCTGCGCGGTCGCGGGAAGCGCGAAGGTCGCGAGAACGACAAGCACTAGAAGAGCACGCTGCATGCCGTAACCTCCTTATTTTCCGATGCAAAAACGGGAAAAAATTCCGTCGATAACCTCTTCGGCGGCGACCTGCTCGCTTACATGCCCCAGCGACGAAAAAGCGCGGTGTAGCTCGGTGGCGACGAAGTCGATCGGCTCCTCACGATGCAGCGCCCGCCGCGCCTCGTCCAGCGCGTCGAGGGCTGCGTTGACGGCGTCGAATTCGTGCAATGCGACGAGATGCGGGCGCGCCAGGTCGACACGTTCGCCGCCCCACCCCAGCCTGGCGATGGCCTGTCGTAACTCGATCAGCGTCGGTTCCTCCCGAACGCTCCCAACGATGCTGGGCTCGCTTAGGGCGGCTGCCGCCTGCGTGCCGAGATCGGATTTATTCAAAAACACCACGCGCTCGAGCGTGGCGGTTTGTTCGAGCAGCCTGAGCGAATCCACGCTGAGCGGCTGGGAGGCGTCGATGACGACCAGCGCGACGTGGGCAGCGGCAAGGGCGCGTTTCGTGCGCTCGATGCCGGCCGCTTCGAGGCGATCGGCGTGCGCGCGGATTCCGGCCGTGTCGACCAGATGCACCGGCACGCCGTCGATGACGATCGTTTCCTCGATCGTGTCGCGGGTGGTTCCGGGAATTTCCGAGACGATCGCGCGCTCCATTCCTAGCAGCGCGTTGAGCAGCGACGACTTTCCGGCGTTCGGTGGCCCGACGATCGCAACGCGCAGGCCTTCCCGCATGAGGCGTCCCAACTCGCCGTCGCGACGAAGCCGTTCTAGGCTCGCAAGCAACGGCGCCAACCGCCGGTCCATCCCCTCGCGATCCGGTTCGGGGACCTCGTCGGGAAAATCGATCGCTCCCGCGAGTTCCTCAACAATTTGTGCCAGCGCAGCGCGTAAGCTGCGGACTTCGTCTGCGAGGCCGCCGCCGAGATTGGCAAGGGCCGCTCGCGTGGCCGCTCGCGTTTCGGCGTTGATCACGTCTGCGACCGCGGCAGCCGCATGCAGATCCATCTTGTCGTTGAAAAAGGCGCGCCGCGTAAATTCGCCGGGATCGGCCAAGCGCGCGCCGCACACCAACGCCGCGCGCACGACTTCGCGTGCCAGCACGGGCGAACCATGCAGGTGCAGCTCGAGCAGGTCTTCGCCCGTGTAGCTGTGGGGCGCGTTAAAAAGAATCGCCAGCCCTTGGTCGAGCGCTTCACCGCGCTCGTCGAGAATCGTGGCGCGCGTCGCCCTGCGTGGACGCAACGCCGTATCGGTTCTGACGAGCCGTTGCGTTATTTCCCGCACGGCGGGACCGCTAACGCGCACGACGGCGATGGCTCCCTTTCCCGGGGGCGTCGCAATCGCGGCGATCGTATCCCCAGGCGGCACCGGGCTAGCGGGGATGAATTACCACGTGGCGTTCGGGTTCTTCGCCTTCGGATTCGGTGCGCACGAGCTCGGAGTCCGCGAGCGCCAGGTGGATGATTTTGCGCTCGGAGGGCAGCATCGGCTCGAGTTTTTGCGGCTGCCGGTCGCGCACGCAGCGTTCCAGCGTCGCGAGCGCGAGATTCTTGAGCTGGTCGGCTCGGTGCGCGCGATAACCCTCGGCATCGATGGTGTAGTAGCGCCGATTGTTGCGAACGCCCGCGTTGAAAGCGTTGTTGAACAGCAGGTTGAGCGCCTCGAGCGTATTCCCGTGCCGGCCGATCAGCATTCCGAGATGGGGGCCGCTGATTTCGAGATACTCGCCTTCTTTGCGGGCGATAAAGTTGATGTCGACCGATCCGATTCCCATGCCTTCGAGAATTTCGCGCAAAAGGTCCCGGGCAGGCTTGGCATCTTCCGGCATTTCGTGACGAACTAGCGGGCGCGAAGGAGCTTGGCGCGGCTCGCGACCGCGGCGACCGCCTCCGCCTCTTCCGCCACCGGGTTTACCGATGGCCCGATCGCGTACGTCGGCGGGTTGTTCCTCGAACTCGAAATCGTCTTCGTAGAGCATAGTCAAACCTCTAAGAAAAGGGTTCTAGGAGTTAGGCGCCTTTTTTGTTTTTGCGCTTGGATCGCGTTGCGCGGGCGGACTTCGCCGGGCTCGTTTTTGCGACGCCGTTACCGCTGAGCGCAGCCTTGCCGCCGGCCTTCGCCGAAGCGGAGCCCTCGTCTCCATCCGCGGTGATCACGTGCTCGCTGTCGATGAGCGCGAGCGGTTGATGGTAACGGCGCAGCATGTAGAACTGCTGTCCCATCGTAAAGGCGTTGTAGGCAAACCAGTACAGCACCATCGCCGACGGCCAGTGATACTTCCAACCCATGAAGCCCAGCAACAGGGGCGAGAACACGGCCATCATGCGCTGCGTCTGCGCTTGTTGCGGATCGGTTGCGGGCATGCTCACGTAACGGACGCTCAGATACATGGAAAACGCGTAGAGCAAGATCAGGATTAAATCCGCGTTGGCTAGGCTCGTGGCCAACATGGGAACGCCAAAGAGCGCCGGCGCGGAATGCGAGATCGCGCTGCCGATCCAAAACCAGGTCTGGTTTGCAAAAAGCGCCTTGTGGTTGAGCACCACGTAATAGACGCTGATGATGACGGGGTATTGCACGAGCATCGGCCAACAGCCGGCGAACGGATTGACGCGATGCTCTTTATACAGCGCCATCGTTTCTTGCTGCAGCTTTTGGCGGTCGTCTTTATACCGCGTCTGAAGCCGCTTGAGTTGGGGTGCGACTTTCTGCATGGCCAGAAAGGCTTTGAATTGCGCCGTATTGAGGGGCCAAAAGACCAGGCGGATCAGCGCCGCCAGAATGACCAGGCTCCAGCCGAGATTGTTGATCGGCTTGTTGATCGTCAGGACGAGCCACGAAAGGGCGTTGACGATCGGGTCGAGCCATGAGGCGGCCAAAAGAAAATGCAACGTCTTACCTCAATGCGATTTCCGGCACGGCCGAGCGATGCGGTGCGTCCGGCACGAAATCAACGCCGCCGGGATGGAACGGGTGACAGCGCGCGAGCCGCGCGATTGCCAGCCACATGCCGCGCCCCACGCCGTGACGGCGAATCGCCTCTTGAGCGTAGCGCGAGCAGGTGGGATAGAAGCGGCAGGCCGGCGGCAACAGCGGGGAGACGGCGAGCTGGTAAAGCCGGATCAGGCCGACGAGCAGCAGGCGCACCCGTTACGCGGGCCCCAGGGCCGAGCTTACCTCGGCCCGCAAATCGTGAAAGGACGCGGTTGCCGCGAGCGGACGTGCGACGAAAAGCAGACGCATCGCGTCGCGGTGCACCAGCACCTCCCCAGCGATTGCCGCCAGACGGCGGCGCAGCTTGTTGCGGAGCACGGCCTTTCCAACTGCCTTGCTTACGGTGATGCCGACCAGCGCGCCGGCATCGCCAGGAAGCGGATCGCTACGATAAATGACGAGGCTCTTCGTCGAGATGCGCCGGCCGTGCCGCCGCAAACGGGCAAAGTCCGCTTGACGCCGCAGGCTGGCAAAAGGGCGCATTAAACCGTGAGACGATGACGCCCCTTCTTCCGACGGCGGGCCAGGACCCTACGACCCTGCTTGGTGCTCATGCGCTCTAAGAAACCGTGCACGCGCCTACGACGGCGATTATGCGGCTGGTACGTCCGCTTCATAACGTCCTTTTAGGTGAAAGTAATGCCCCACACCCTGGTGGCAGACAGCCCCTGATTATATTCCAGCGATTGGACGAGCGCAAGCAGGCCCGAGGATTCGCGGGCTTCGGCGCACCCGTGGGTGCGGGGAAGCACCCCAAGGCCGCCGTAACTTGGTGAAGTTTTGAGCGTTTCGACTATGCAGCCGCCTGCCCGCCGTCGGGTCGTCGTCACCGGCCTGGGCGCCGTTACTCCAATCGGGAACACCCGCGACGATTTCTGGAGGCGCGCGGTAGCCGGCGACTCGGGCATCGCTCCGATTACGGCGTTCGATGCAAGCGACTTCGATACGCGCATCGCGGGCGAAGTCAAGGATTTCAAGCCGGAGCAGCTGATCGGGCGCAAGGAAGCGCGGCGCATGGACCGCTTCACGCAGTTCGCCTTCGTCGCTGCCCGCGAGGCGATCGAAGACGCGAAGCTGCCCGACGATGCGGAATTCAAACAACGGGTCGGCGGCGTCATCGGAACCGGAATCGGCGGCATCATCACCTTTTGGCTGAACTCCGATAAGGCGAACGAAAACGGAACGTGGTCGAAAGTAACGCCCTTCTTCATTCCGATGCTCATGGCGAATGCGGCCCCAGCGCACATTTCGATGGCCTACGGCTATCAGGGGCCGTTTTTTGCCGCGGCCAGCGCTTGCGCCAGCGCCAACGACGCGATTTGCACCGCTTACAATGCGATTGCGTACGGCGACGCCATCGCGATGATCGCGGGCGGAAGCGAGGCTACGGTTTCACCGCTGGCGATCGGGGGCTTTTGTTCGATGCGCGCGATGTCGACCCGCAACGACGATCCGTCGCACGCCAGCCGGCCGTTCGACAAAGAGCGCGATGGATTCGTGCTGGGCGAGGGCGCGGGGATCCTCGTGCTCGAGGAGTACGAGCACGCCCGCGCGCGCGGCGCTCAGATCTACTGCGAGGTGCTTGGATACGGCCAATCCGCCGACGCCTATGACCTCGTTGCGCCGGATCCCGACGGCAACGGCGTGCGCTTGGCCTTCGCTCGCGCCTTTGCCAGCGCCGGAATAACGCCGGGTGACGTCGATTACATCAACGCACACGGAACGTCGACGCCGGTCGGCGACCCGGCGGAGTCGAAGGCGATCGAAAAGAGCTTCGGCGAGCACGCATACCGCATCGGCGTGAGCTCGACAAAATCCATGCACGGGCATGCCCTTGGCGCCGCCGGCGGGATCGAGGGCGTCGCGACCGCGCTCGCGGTGCGGCACGACGTCATGCCGCCCACGACCAACTACGAGTTTCCCGATCCGGAGTGCAGGCTCGACTACGTTCCAAACGTCGCGCGCAGCGCTCCGATCCGCGTCGCGCTTTCGAACTCGTTCGGGTTCGGCGGTCACAACAGCGTTATCGTCTTCGGCAAGGTTCGATCCTAACGTGGGCGGCGAAGCCTACCGCCGGCGCCTGCGCGCCTTGCTTCGCCTTGCGGGGATTCGCAGGACCAGCGCGCTCGACGACTTCGAAACGGCCTTCGTGCACCAGAGCTACGCCAAAGAACGCGGCGGCAGCTCCAACGAACGCATGGAGTTCCTCGGAGACTCGGTCCTCGGGTGCATTACCGCGGCGTGGCTCTACGATCGCTTCGCCGACGAGCCCGAGGGATTGTTGACGCTCCGCAAGGCGGCCATCGTCAACGACGCGCAACTTGCCGCAACGGCGCGCCGCCTCGGGTTTTCGGCGTTGACGCAGCTCGGGGTGGGAATGCGCGCAGCCGGCGGCAGCGAAAACAGCTCCGTGCTGGCCGACGCCTTCGAAGCTTTCGTGGGGGCATTGTATCTTCGATTCGGTCTCGAAAAGGCGTCGCAGTTCGTCGCCGCGCAGCATATCGAACAACTGAATCATTCCACCCAGTCCCTTTTGGACGCAAAGACGCGCCTGCAGCACTACGCGCAAGAACACCTTGCCGCGACGCCGGTTTATCGCGAGACGAGCCGCGGCACGCCGCAGCAACCGGCGTTCAAGTCGCGGGTCAGCGTGAAGGGCAAAGTCTTGGGTAAGGGCGACGGCCCGTCGAAGAAAGCCGCGCAGCAAGCCGCGGCCGAGGCGGCCTTGGGATCGATCCTGACCACAAACGGCGATGCGGCAGCGCACGACACGGTAACCACGTGAAGCTGCGCAGCATCAGATCGTTTGGGTTCAAGACCTTCGCCGAACCGACGACGCTGGAGTTCGGCGGCGGCGTTACGGCCATCGTGGGACCCAACGGTTCGGGCAAATCCAACCTCGTCGATGCGTTCCGGTGGGTGTTGGGCGAGACGTCGAGCAAGAGCCTTCGCTCGGGCCGGCTCGAAGACGTCATTTTTGCCGGAAACGAAGATCGCAAGCCGCTCGGCTTGGCCGAGGTTGCGATTCTCTTCGATAACGCCGACCGCAAGCTGCCCATCGAGTTCGCTGAAGTGGAGATCACTCGCCGAGCGTATCGCGTTGGCGAGAGCGAGTACTTCATCAATCGCACTCAAGTGCGCCTACGCGATATCCTCGATCTTTTGATGGGCACCGGGCTGGGCCCGGGCTCGTACGCGATCGTTTCGCAAGGCCAGATCGATTCAATCCTCACGAGCAAACCGGCGGAGCGGCGCGCGCTCTTCGAAGAGACCGCGGGAATCGGCAAGTTTCTCGCGCGTAAGCATGAATCGCTGCGCCGGCTCGAGCGCACCGAACAGAACGCCATCCGAATCAGCGATTTGATTGCAGAGCTCGATCGGCGCATTCCCGAGCTCGACACCGCCGTGCGCCGGGCCAAGCGCTATCGCCGTGTCAGCACGCGCGTCCGCGATCTAGAGATCCTCGGCTATCTGCGAGCCAGCGCGACGCGCCGTGCCGAAACCGCCACGCTGCGCCAAGAGCTCCAGAAGAACGAAGAGCTTCGCGCTTTGGCTGCGGGGAAGGCCGCAGCGTCGGCCGCCGAGCTGACCGCAGTCCGCACGCACGTCTATCGTTGCGAGCTCGAGCTGGAAGAACTGCGCTCTCAATCGCAGGGCAAGCGCGCCGAGCTTGCGGCGCTCGAGGCGCAGTACGCGGCGGCGCTCGCGCGGCGAGAAGCGCTCGAGCGGCAGTCGACTCAAACCTCGCAAGACGCGGCGCGGGCCGGTCAGGAGCGCGATTCGCTCGCCGCGGTCATCGCCGATTTGGAAGCGCAGATCGCGCCGCTCGGGCGCGAAATCGAGGCGGCGCGCGATGGCGAACTCCTCGCGCAGTCCGCAGTCGCGCAGACCCGCGCAAAACTCGAAACCGTCTTTACGGAGCTGCGCGAAATTGAAGCGGGCGCGGGCGAGTTTGCGGCCCGAAAAGCGGAACGGCGGGTCGTGGCGGAAGGACTGCGAGCCGAGGCGGAGCGCGTGGAGCGCGAAGAGCGCGCGGCCCGCGAGCATGCCGAAGAAATCGAGATCGTCGCCGGGGGCGCCTCGCATCGCCACGCCGAGCGGCAGCGGCAACTCGCAATCCTCGAAGAAGCATTGCTTGACGCGCGCGGACGGGCCGAGGATGCGGCGCACGAAGCGGCGCTCGCGCAAGAGGACGTGTCGCGTGCGCTGGCTGCCTCGCACGATCAGTCCGGTGAAGTCAAGGCTGCCGAATCGCGCTTGCACACGATCGAAGAGTTAGAGAACGCGCTGGAAGGGCACGTCCCGGGGACGCGAGCCGTCATCGATGCCCGGCAACGCGGCGAACTGAGCGGCATCGAGGGGATCGTGTCCAATCTGATCACGACGGAGGAGCGGTTTGCACGCGCAATGGACGTCGCCTTCGGCGCGCGTCTTTCCAACGTCGTTACGACTTCATCCGAGGATGCCGAGCGCGGCGTCGAGTTTCTCAATCGGCGGGAAGCGGGGCGCGCGACCTTCCTTCCGCTCGACACGCTGGCCGATCGCAAGGGACGCACGCTCGATCCGAAGATCGGCAGCGTCGGCGGCGTTTTGGGATATGCGCACACGCTCGTGCGCACCGCGCCGCGTTTCGAGGGCATCGTGAACTTCCTCGTGGGCAACGTGCTGATCGTCGATCGGCTCGAAACCGGAATAGAGCTGGTCCGCGCGAGAGGTTTACGCGACACGATCGTAACGCTCAACGGCGAGCAGATCACCGGCGGGGGCGCGATCACGGGCGGACGCTTCGTGCGCGAGCGCTCGATCCTGTCGCGACGATTCCAAGCTCAAAGCCTGCGCGAAGCGCTTCCGGAAATGCACGCACGGCTCGACGAAGCCCAGCAAGGCCTGCGTGCCGCGCATCAGTCCGCCAATTCGGCGATAGGAAGACGCGATGCCGCGCGCGAGCAGCAGGCGCAAACGGAATCGCGGTTGGAGGGTTTGCGTGCGGAACTCGCCGCGCTGGCGGCCGACGTCGAGCGCACGCGCGGGGACTTGGAAGCGGCGCGCGCTACGGCGCACGAACTGCGCGTGGCGGCCGTGCTATCGCGCGAGCGCGAGCAGGAGTACGAGCAAACCGAGCCGGACGCCGAACGCAGCGACGAGCGGCGCACGCAGCTGGAAGGCGAGCTCGCCCACGTGCGCGAGCAGATTGCTGACGCCGAGGGCAACCAAATCGCGATGAGCGCACACGCAGCGAGTCTGCGCGAGCGGGCGGCCGCGCTTTCGGCCGAGCGCGACGCGGCCAAAGCGCGCCTCGGCATGCTCGATCAGGATGGCGAGCGTGCCGGGTCTGCGCGCGAAGAGATGCTGGCTGACGTCGCTTCATTGATGGAAGAGACGCGCACGATGCACGCTCACGTGGAAGGGCTGCGGCACGGCGTCGTTGCGCTCGACCAGCGCCTCGAAACGGCTCGGCGCGAGCGGGAATCGTCGGTCGGGCGTCAGGCGCAGATGGAGTCGGATTTGCGAACCGCCGAGCAGGAAGAGCGCGATACGGTCGCGGGCGGCGAGCGGCAGCGCACCAGGCTCGCCCAAATCGAAGCCGAGCTCGGAATGCTCGTTTCGCAGTTCGCGCAGAATCCGGCAACCGGCGACGAATGCGCGGACGTCGCAGCCCGTTATGCCGACGAACCGGATGCGACCGTCGACGAACTTCCACGGCTGCGCGACGAGCTGGCGCGTTTGCAAGCCAACGTCAATCTCAATGCGGAAGCCGAGCGCAACGAACTGGCCGAGCGGCAGCAGTTTCTCACGTCACAGCTCGACGATCTCAGGGCGGCGCGCGAGACGCTGCTTGAGTCCATTCGCGAAATCGAGCTCGAAACGCAAGTGCAGTTCAACGACATGTTCGCAAAAGTGTCGCAAGCTTTTACGACGATGTACGGGCGGCTCTTCTCCGGCGGCCAGGCCAAGATGTGGCAGACCGAGCCCGAAAATCTGTCGGAAACGGGCATCGAAATCGCCGTGCAGCCGCCAGGCAAGAAGGAGATGCCGCTGACGGCTCTTTCCGGCGGCGAGCGCGCGATGACGGCAGCGGCATTAATTTTTGCGCTGATCGCCACGAAGCCGGCGCCGTTCTATCTCCTCGACGAGGTGGATGCGGCGCTCGACGATGCCAACATCGAGCGTTTCTGCTCGATGGTGACGGAGTTCGCGGCCGAGTCCCAGATGCTCATCGTAACGCACAACAAGAAGACCATGGAAATAGCGGACCGAATTTACGGCGTGACGAGCAGCGATGCCGGGGTAAGCGCGATCGTCTCGGCAGAGCTTACCGCCCAGGCGGAGGCGCTGCTTGCCTAACGCGGCGTCCGAAGCCAGGACCGCGGCGCTCTTCTCGCTCTTCGACAAAACCGGCGCCGCCGAACTCGCCCGTGCGCTGCGCGATCGCGGCACCGAAATCTACGCGACGGGCGGCACGCGCGCGTATCTGGAAGAGCACGGGATACCGGCCCGAGACGTGGGCGACATCACCGGTTTTCCGGCGCTGTTCGGAGGCCGCGTGAAAACCTTGCATCCGAAGATCTTCGGCGCGATTCTTTACGATCGGGACGATGCCGAGCATCGGCAACAGGGCGAGAAATATGCGATTCCGGAGATCGTTGCCGTCGCGGTCAATCTCTATCCGTTCGAGGCCACCGTGGCGCGTCCGGGAACGACGCTGCGCGAGGCGATCGAGCAGATCGACATCGGCGGGGTCGCGCTGTTGAGAGCCGCGGCGAAGAACTTCGAGCACGTCACCGTCCTAACGCACCCGTCGCAGTATGGGGAATACCGCGACGCCATCGAGGCCGGTACGGTCGGGTCCGCGTTGCGCCGGAGGCTTGCGATCGCGGCGTTCGAGCGAACCGCGGAATACGATGCCGCGATTTCACACTACCTCGCGACGGCCGGCGAAGTATTGCCGAGCGAACTGCCCGGCGCGCTCGCCCTTACCCTTCCGCTGGCGAAACGATTGCGCTACGGCACCAATCCCCAAGAACGAGCCGCGTTCTATCTGGATCGCGCCGATCGTCTGCCCGAGCAGCTCCACGGCAAGGCGCTTTCGTACAACAACTTGCTCGATTTAGATGCCACGCTGCGTTTGCTTTCGCGTGCTCCGTTGGGCGCGGAGTTCGGCAGCGAGCGAGCGCGGTTCGTGCGCGCGGCAGTCGTCAAGCACGCGGTGCCGTGCGGCGTCGCACAACGCTCGAGCGTGGGATTAGCGGTGCGTGAAGCGCTCGACGCCGATCCGATTTCGGCCTTCGGCGGCATCGTTGCTGCGGACGCGCCGATCGATCGCGAGGCGGCGCTGTCGCTGCGAGAGTATTTCCTCGAGATCGTTGCCGCGCCGGATTTTGATGCTGACGCGCTCGACATTCTTCGGCAAAAGAAGAACCTGCGCATCATGCGCTTTGTTCCCTCGCTACCCGACGAGCTGGCAGTGGAACTGCGGTTGCGCAGCGCCCTTGGGGGAGTTCTTGCCGAAGACGACGATCCTACGGCGCCGCCCGAAGAGTGGCGCATCGTGAGCCGTAAGCGGCCCAACGCGCAGGAGTGGCACGATCTCGCCTTTGCGTGGGACGTGGTGCGCCACGTCAAGAGCAACGGCATCGTCATCGCTAAGGGCGGAACGACGCGGGGCATTTGTGCGGGTCAGACCAACCGCGTCAGCGCCGTGGAGATTGCGGCTCGGCGCGCCGGCGAAGGGGCGCTCGGGTCGGCCTGCGCGAGCGACGGATTCTTTCCCTTCGCCGACGGTCTGGAGGCCGCCGCGCAAGGCGGCTGCACCGCGATCATCGCGCCCGGCGGTTCGGTCCGCGACGCCGAAGTGATCGCCGCCGCGGATCGCCTTGGAGTCGCGCTCGTATTCTCGACGTATCGTTATTTTTTGCACTAACAGCGGAAAGAGGTCTGCATGTCACGATTCTTACATACCTCGATCTTCGTCAACGATATGAACGAGTCGATCGACTTCTATACGGAAAAACTGGGGCTGCGTTTGCTCGACGGCCCGCATCACTATCCCGGCAACGCCGACATGGCGTTCGTCGGGCGCGATTGGAACTCGTATATCGAACTGGTCTACGATTTGGAAGAGCATCCACCGTACGAGCTCGGGAATCGTTACGAGCATTTGGCGATCGAAAGCGATGGCGATCTGCGCACTTACGTCGATGGGCTGAAAGCAAAGGGCGTGCGAGTTCTCAAGGACGTTTACAAATCGCCCAGCGGCACGCGCGCGATCGCGTTTGTTGAGGATCCACAGGGAATCCCGGTGGAGCTCTTGGAGCCGCGCGCCGCACAAAATCTTTCCTGACGCGGTTACCTATAAATAAACGGATCCGTCGGAGGGGCGATCGGTTCGAGTTTCCGCGCGACGAGGCGGAGATCGTCGGGGGCGCCGTCGACTCGCCCGTCTGCGCGGAGCCACGTCTGGGCCGGATAGCGCGGCGGCCGACCGAGCCGCACGGCGATCGGCGCGGCGTCGGCACGGCAGCAGGTGATCGCGTAGCGCACCAAGGCGCAATCGTCGCGATCGCACGATAACCTGCCGGCGAACGTCAAGCGCTCACCCGCGAAGAGGTCGGTCAAGGTCGTTTCGGTCGCCTGATACGCGGGCGGCGGCGCGCCAATCAGGGCTCCGGCCAGCATCAAGCCGGGTGCGATGCGAGCTGTCGCGCATCGATGAAAACGATAACGCGTCGCACACAGCAACGCCGCCGCCGCGCAACCCCACAGTGCGAGGGCGAGCGCGGGGTGGACGAGCGCATCGCCCTTGCGCCAGGCAACGATGCCGCTTGCCGCGGCGAGCAGCGCGTAGCCGCATGCGTCGTGCTCGGGCGCAACCTGGGATCGGTTCAGGCCCAGCGCGCGGAGATCGAAGATTCCGGCGACGCAGAGGAACGCAACCGCCGCGGCGGGCGCGTGCACGCGGAGCGCACCGGCGAGCGCGACCGCACCGAGCCCGCAGGGGGCCGCGGTGAATCCGAGCAGCGCGCCGACGGCGCCTTGCTCGAACGGCGTAAGGCGCGCCGGATCGAAGCCCGCAAAGAGTTGCACGAACGCGCCCGTCATCAAGGCCGCGGGAAGCACGCCGCGTAGTTCTGCGAGGACGTGCGGCGGTTCGTCGTGCTTGCGGTGACGCCGGCCGGCGCTCGCGTCGAGAACGCGCGCCACCAACAGCGCGGCGATATAACGAGCCGCGGCGACCGCGGGCCCAAAGATCAGCCACGTCGCTGCCGCGGCCGGCAGCGAACGTGCGCCGGGGCCTCGCGTGCAGCCGCAACCGACGTAGGCGACGACGCGGCCGCCTTCCTTCAGTAGCGATGACAAGACGATGCCTGCGAACAAAAACGGCGTCGCTTCGACGAGTGCGCTTGCGGCGGTGGCAAGTGCGGAGCGAAGCGTATCGGGAGAGGATAGCGTTGCGACGGCCAGCGCTGCGCCTCCATATAGCACCGCGCGCACGCGCGGCAATCACGCCGGAAACGAGTAACGGCTACCCGAAACCCATTGAAATGGCGGAAAAGCTGAGCGCGCCTCGCGGAACTGCGGATATTTTTCCACCCGAGTCGGGACGCTGGAGCGAATTGGAAGCGCGCATCCGCCGGCTGGCGGCCCGCTTTGGTTACGGGGAAATTCGAACGCCGATCTTTGAGTCGACCGACCTTTTCGTGCGCGGCGTGGGCCGGCAGACCGACATCGTGGAAAAGGAGATGTACACTTTCAGCGATCGCGGGGATCGAAGCGTCACGCTGCGGCCCGAGTGGACGGCGCCGGTCGTACGCGCGCTGCTCGAGCGCGGGCTGTTTGGACTGGGACCGCAACGCCTCTACTACATCGGACCGATCTTTCGATACGAGCGCCCGCAGAAAGGGCGGTACCGCCAATCCCACCAGTTCGGCGTCGAGTGTTTCGGATTTGAAGGCCCCGAAGCCGACCTGGAAGTCATCTCGATCGCTTGGGAGCTGGTTGCAGAGTACGGCATTACCGACGCGGCGCTGAACATCAATTCGATCGGTGACGAGCGTTGCCGGCCCGCCTATCGGGAGGCGCTCCTCGCGCATTTTGGTCCACACTTGTCGTCGATGAGCGAGGATGCGCGGCGGCGCATCGAGCGCAATCCCCTGCGCTTGCTCGACAGCAAGGACCCGGCGGATGTCCCGTATATCGAAACGGCGCCCGTATTCGAAGCGTTTCTCTGTGCGGCGTGTCGCGAGCACTTCGAGGCGCTCAAATCGTATCTCGGTTTGGCGCGAATTCCGTTCGTCGTCAACCCGCGCATCGTGCGCGGCCTGGACTACTACGGGCGAACGGTCTTCGAGATTACTTCGAGCGTCTTGGGTGCGCAGAGCAGCGTCTGCGGCGGAGGCCGCTACGACGGGCTGGTTCGCTCGTTGGGCGGACCGGACGTTCCGGCCGTGGGCTTCGCACTTGGCCTGGAACGGTTTTTGATGATGATCGAGGCGAGCGGCGACGTTGCGGAGCCGCCGCGGCGCGGCGTTGCCGCCATTGCGCTCGGGGCGCAGGCCCGCACCGTGTTGGCCCCGATCGTTGCCGAGCTTCGCCGTAAGCTCGACGTGCCGGCGTTCATGGATTACGAGGAACGCAAGCTGCTCGCTCACTTGAAGATCGCGGATCGCAATCGAGCCCGTTTCGCGCTAATCGTCGGCAGCCAGGAGCTTGCGGCCGGCGAGATCGTGCTGCGTGACCTTGAGGACCGCAGCGACCGCCGGCTCCCGTTGTCGTCCGCTGGAGTCCTTGCCGAGCTTCTCGTAGAAGCGGGAATTTGATGGACGAACGGTACGCCGAGGAAACCCAGACCTTGCGCGAGTTGCTCGCGATCATGCACGAGCACGATCTCGAAACGCTCAAGATCAAGCTGGGCGACGCAATCTACGAACTTTCGCGCCGCGAATCCGAACGCGGACCTTCGGCGGCTCCGGGCTCGGCGTCAGCCGGCGAACTTCCGCCTTCGTCGTTGCATGCAAACGCGATCAAGGTGCTCGCACCGCTGACGGGGGTATTCTATCGTGCGGCGTCGCCCGACGCTGCGCCCTACGTCGAGGTTGGGGATCGAGTCGAGCCGGGCGACGTGCTCTGCGTGTTGGAAGCGATGAAACTCTTCAACGAAATACAGAGCGACGACGCCGGCACGATCCTGCGCGTCGTTCCCGACAACGGTGAGCTCGTTTCTCAAGGTGACGAGCTGTTTTGGATCGAGAGATGAACTATCACGGGCGGCGCGATTTTGCGGAGCTGCTCGCCGACCGGCGCGGGCTGCTCGACCCCGCGCACTACCGCGGGCAGGTCGAAGCCATCGTGGACGCGATGGTGAACGCGTTGCGAGCCGGCAAGAAGGTCTTATGGTGCGGCAACGGCGGAAGCGCTGCCGAGGCGCAGCACATGGCCGCCGAGCTCTCCGGCAGATACTTGCGCGAACGTCCCGGATTGCACAGCGAAGCGCTCTCGGTCAACTCCTCGACGCTGACCTGCGTCGGCAACGACTACGGTTACGACTACGTTTTCGCGCGCCAAGTCGAGGCCTTCGCGCATCCCGGCGACGTCGTCATCGGCATGACGACCAGCGGAAGCTCGCGCAACGTCGTGCTGGCGCTCGAAGCGGCGAAGCGACGGGGTGCGGTCGCGGTGGCTTTTACCGGAAACGGTGGCGGCAAGGTCGCCGAGGTCGCGGATCATGCGTTGCTCGGGCCGGACGGCTACGCCGCGATCGTGCAAGAAGTGCATCAAGTGATGGCGCATATCGTCTGCGATTTGGTCGAACAGCGCCTGATTTTCGACGGCGGCATCCGATGACGCCGACCCTGATGGCGCCCGATGCGCGAACCCTTTTCGACCGGGCGAATCAACTCCGAATATTGGTCGTCGGCGATCTGATGATCGACGAATGGATCTGGGGTACGGTGACGCGGATCTCGCCCGAGGCGCCGGTCCCGGTGGTCGCCGTCGCGGATCATTCGTTCACCTTGGGCGGCGCGGGCAACGTTGCGAACAACCTTCGCGCGCTGCACGCGCGCGTCGTCTTCGCCGGCGCCGTCGGCGACGACGCGTTCGCAGGTCAGGTGCGCGACATGCTGCGCGGCGAGCAGGTCGACGACTCCGGGATCTACACGATTCGCGACCGTCCCACCACCCGAAAGACGCGAATCGTCGCGCACAACCAGCAAGTCGTGCGCGCGGATTGGGAGTCGACCGCGACGTTAGCGCAAGGCGATCGCCACAAACTCGCCGCGTTCGTGCGCCAGTGCTCGCCGAAATGCGATGCCGTCATCCTCAGCGACTACGCTAAGGGTCTGCTCTGCCGCGAGATCGTGGAGGCCGCGTCCGGTTGCGCGCTGGTGCTGGCGGATCCAAAGCCCGAGAACATCGAGCTCTACGCCGGAATAACGTGCGTTGCACCCAACGCCGCCGAGGCTTCTAAAATGACGGGCATCGCGATCGTCGACGACGCGAGCCTCGAGCGAGCCGGGATGCGTTTGATCGAGATGCTCGGCTGCCGTTACGCCGTGATCACTCGCGGCGAGCACGGGATGGCGCTGTTTGGGCAGGCCGGCGAGCGTTTGCAGATACCTTCGGTGGCGCGCACGGTTTACGACGTTAGCGGCGCGGGCGATACGGTTACGGCCGTGTTGGCGTTGGCGCTGGCAGGCGGTGCGCCGATCGAGCAGGCGATGCAGTTGGCGAACTTTGCCGCCGGAGTCGTCGTAGAGAAGCTCGGCACCGCGACGGCTTCACCGCAAGAAATTCTCGCGCTCGTCGACCCGGCCGCGCAATGACCACGGAAAGGTTTTTTGGCCGGCTTCTGGACGCGGATGAAGCCGTGGCCTGGCGTGAAGCGTTGCGCGCCGAAAACCGAGTCGCGGTCTTTACCAACGGTTGTTTCGACGTGCTGCACGCCGGCCACGTCGAGTATTTGGCGTGGGCGCGCAGCCAAGGAGACGCGCTGATCGTGGGTTTGAACGACGACGAATCGGTACGCCGGATCAAGGGTCAGGCGCGACCGATCGTTGCGTTCGAGCAGCGCGCGAGGATCTTGGTTGGATTGCGCAGCGTCGACGTGGTGGTCGGATTCGCCGAGCGAACGCCCGAGGTATTGCTCGATCGAATTCGCCCCGACGTGCACGTGAAGAGCGATCAATATCGCGAAGACGAGCTGCCGGAGCGAAGCGTCGTTCTCGGCCACGGCGGGCGAATCGCGCTGGCCCCACACGTCGCGGGGGCAAGCACCACGGACACGATCGCGCGCATCCTTCATGCGTATAGCGCTCACCGCTAACGGGCCCGGTGAAGTTGCCGGTTGGTTACGTCCGCTGCTGCGCTCGTTGTACCGGCAAGTCAACGATCTCGAAGCGCTGGTCTTTCTCGTGCCGGACGATTACGCGAGCGGATTCGAAGCCGCAATCGTGCGCGAAGCTTTTCCGGCGGCGCGGGTTTACGATCCGAAGCGCTACTTGAAGTTCGCGCTGGGAGGCCGGCTGGACGGAGCTCCCGCAAGGGTCGATCTGGTGCAGTATATCGGCGGGGATCTGCTGCACGCGGCGCGGGTTCACGCTCGGTTGAAAGGGCGGGCCGCGACGTATAAGTTCTCGCGTCGAGCCTATCGGCGGCTGTTCGACCGGGCCTTTGCCGTCGACGCGCACAACGTCGAGCAGCTCGCCGGGTGGGGCGTGCCGCGAGAGAGCATCGAGCGGGTCGGAAATCTTGCGATCGACGGCGCGCTCTTCGAAGCCGGGCTTACGCCGGAGCCGGGGACGCCGACCGACGGCATCCTCATCATGCCCGGCTCGCGAGAGTATGAGATCGCAAACCTCGTGCCGTTTTACTTTGCGGTCGCTTTGCGAATTCTCCGCGAGCAGCCCGGCGTGCCGATTGCATTTGCGCTCTCCCCGTTCACCTCGCGCGAACGCGTGCGAGCGGCGATCGAGGGGGGCGGGCATCCGCGCATGTTCGGACAGCGCGGACGGCTCGTGAGCGAGGGCGATCGCGATTATCTTACGAGCGGTGCCGACGACGTGCGCTTCCCGATACTCTCCACGGCCTTGGCGGCTGCCCGGCACGCGCGCCTCGTCCTGACGATCCCCGGGACGAAGACGATCGAACTGGCGGCGCTCGGCAAGCCGGCGCTTACGATTACACCGCTGAATGCGCCGGAGATCGTTACGATCAATGGCCCGCTCACGTATCTCGACCGCATACCGTTTGTCGGCGCCCCGCTCAAACGGGCGGCCGCGGTCGCCCTTTCGCGGCGTTTTGCCTATCACACGCAGCCGAACATGGACGCGGGTTCGATGCTGATCCACGAGGTGCACGGTACGGTGACTCCGGGCCGGATCGCCCGTATGGCGCTCGAGTGCTACGAGGATAAGGCCTGGATCGCTTCGTCCGGAAATGCGCTGGCGCTGCTTTATCGCGACCACGTCGGAGCCGCCGATCGAATGGCCGAATCGCTGCTGACCCTGGCGGCCTGAAACCGATGCACGTTTCGATCGTCATCGCGACCAAGGATCGCGAACGTTACCTGGAGCGCACGCTGGCGTCGCTCGAAGCGCAGGTCGCGACGTTTCCATTCGAGGTGATCGTCGTCGACAACGGGTCGCGCGACGCGACGAAACGCGTGGTCGAGACGCACGCCGTGGGCGATCCGCCGGTTCGTTACGTTTGCGAGCCGCAGCCTAACCGTGGGAAGGCTCGCAATCGCGGCGTCGAGGCCGCGCGCGGGGAATACGTGCTCTTCTGTGATGACGACGTGCAGACCCCGCAAGGCTGGGTCGCAGCGCACGCTGCAGCGCATCGTTCCGAGGACTGCGTCGTAAATGGTCCGATCCTGAACGTCGGCTCGTTCGAACACCACCCGGCGCCCAGACCGGTCAACTATTCGCGGGCCTTTTTGTGCAGCTGCAATGCATCGCTTTCCAAGCGGGTCTTCCTAGAAGCCGGGGGATTCGACGAGGACTTCAATTTGTATGGCTGGGAAGATACCGAGCTGGGCGTTCGGTTGCGCGACATCGGCATCGGGTGGAAGTTCGCGTGGGGCGCTTACCTCTGGCACATCAAGCCGCCCGAGGAAAACACGCTGACCGTCGAGAGTCGTAAGGCCGTGGAAAAAGCCCGGATGGCGCGGCGCTTTGTCGCAAAACATCCGTCCTATCGCGCGCGCCTTGCGACCGGGGCGTACGGACTCAATCTGTTGCGCGCTCGCTATCTTCTGCCGGACGGCCTGTTGGCGTTCTACGCCGGGCTTTCCACCAGCACGCGCGGCCCGGCGTGGCTGCGGGCGTTGATGCGCGCGCAGTTCCTCGACGGCATCTACACGCGCGAGCTCGCCCGAGCGATCGATGCGGCAGATACCTAAGCGGGCGCTGCTCTATTGTGCCGGCGGGGGCATCGGTGACTCCCTGGTCGCATCGCTGGTTGCGCGCGCGCTGCGCCGAAGATTCGCGATGGTCGATGCGTTGACGCTCCCGTCTCACCGCGCGCTGCTCGAACGGGTGCCCGACGTCGACCACGTCTTGGTGGACGACGGGGGCGACGAGCGCGCGCTGGCAAATCGGCTCGCGCTGTGCAGCTACGACGCATGCGTCGTAACCTGGGCGACGGCGCGGACGGCTCGGGTGCCGCAGTTGGCCGGCATTCCGGTGCGCGTCGGGCAAGCGCGCCGATTCTATTCGTTTCGGTTTACGGAGCGGGTCGTCGTCCGCAGCGAACGCGGCGACGTCACCTCTCATTGGTCCGAGATCTTGCTCGATTTCGCGCGGGCCCTCGACTGCGATACCGAGGACCGTCAGTATCGCTTCGAGCCGACGGCACGCGACGAGCACGAAGTCGACGAACTCGGAATCGGCTCGGAGCGCTTCATCATTCTCAATCCGTGCAACGCGGTGGCATCGGCGCGCGGACTGTGGCCGCTCGAGGGCTGGGCGGCCCTGGGCCGTGCTCTGCAGCAACGCTATGGGACGCGCATCCTCGTCACCGGCTCGGGGGCGGACGCGCCGTTTGCGGAGGGAATCGAGCGTCTCGCAAATCGCGGCACCCTCGAGCGATCCGGTGACGATGGGGTCGTTTCGATTGCCGGCAAAACGAGCGTCGGCGGTTTTGGAGCCCTCGCGCGAAGAGCCGCCGCGTTCGTCGGCATAACCACCGGCTCCATGCACGTCGCGGCCGCGGTCGGTTGCCCGACGATCGGGATCTTCCCGTTTCAATCCGATTTTCCCGAGCGCTGGTCGCCGCTTGGGGCGCAAACCGCCGTCGTGCGCGCGTCCTACCCGTGTCACAAGGGCGACACAAAAGAACGCTGCCCGGACTACGCGTGCATCGCCCACCTCGACCTGCCGCGGATCCTTGCGGCCGTAGAATCGCTCGTTTCGTGATGCGCGCCACGCTGCAATTCTGCACCTACAACCGTGCCGGATTGCTCGAGCGGGTTTTGGACGCTTGTTTCGAGCAAACCGTCGGCGAGGACGAGTATGAAATCGTGCTGGTCGACGACGGTTCCAGCGATCAAACTCCGGCGGTGATCGAACGCGCACGCAGTCGGGCTCGCTGCGCCTTCACCGTGGTGACCCAGGCCAACTCGGGGCTCGCCAAAGCGCGCAACGCAGGCATCGCGCGGGCCGCGGGCGAGCGAATCATCTTTATCGACGACGACGTCTTGCCGCTTCCAAATTTCGTCGAAGAGCACTTGCGCGCCCACGCGCGCCATCCCGCGTCGATCGTGCGAGGCGGCGCAATCGAGGTCGAAAACCTCGACGATCTGCCCCCGCCGATCTGGAGCATCAAGAATTACAGCGGCAACTATTTTTGGACGACAAACGTCTCGGTGCCGTTGGCCACGATCCGCGCCATCGGCGGGTTTGACGAATCGTTCTCCGAGTACGGGTGGGAAGATATCGACGTCGGGTTGCGCTTGCGCGGCCGCGGCGTAAAGGCCGTCTTTCATCCGGCGGCGCTCGTCTATCATTACAAGCCTCGCGCGCGTGTCGAAAGCGTCGAAAAAATCCTCGCACAGTCTCGAGCCCAAGCCCGCACCGCGGTGAGGCTCGTCGGGCTGCATCCGCACTGGCGCGCGTACCTGGCCACGGGCATCAACCCGGTGCAGCGCGGCTTTCACCGATTGCTGCGCCGTCTGCATCTCGCGGACCGGTTCCGCCGCAGCCTCGCGCGGCGCGGCGGCGAGCGCGAGCTGCGCCCGAGCGATTTGCGCGCGGCGCGCGCGCTAGCGAGCGAGGCCTACTTTGAGGAGCTCGAACGCGTGCTCCGTTCGTGAGAATTCTGCTCTCCCGCACCGACCGGATCGGCGATCTCGTGCTCTCGACGCCGGCCATCGCGACGGTGCGTGCCTCTTTCCCCGACGCGCATCTTAGCATCGTCACCAGCGAGTACAATCGCGTCGTCATGGAACGCAACGACGACGTGGACGAGCTCATCGTTCTGCCGAAAGGCGCCGCGCCGCTGCGCTTCGGTGCCCGGCTTCCGCGCTACGACGTCGCGATCGCCCTCGCGCCTCGGGCGGTGGACCTGCAGCTCGTCGGCGGTACGCGAGCCCCGGTGCGGATCGGTTACACGTACGAACGGCGCTGGCTGGCGCGACTGACCGCGGCCCTGTACGTCAATCGCTTGATGATTTCGGAGGCGGATCCCGAGCTTTGCGACCGCGATCCCCACCGCGTCGTGCGGCACGAGGTCGTGCAGCTGCTCGATTTGGTAGCGCTCGCCGGCGCGCATCGGCGCGTCTTGAAGCTTCGCCTCGACGTCACGGCGGAGGACCGCCGCATCGCGCAACCGCTGCCGAGCGACCCCATCGTGCTGCACCTGGCCCAGCGCTGGTTTGCGGACGGCAGCACGCTGCGGGGCACGCTCGCCATCGTGGAGGACTTGGCCAAACTCGCGCCCGTCGTGCTTACGTTCGCGCACGACAGCGTGCGCAACGCGTCGGCCTTTGCGCAGCGCGACGGCGTCGCTCGCCTCATGCCCGCGCTGCCGTTTCACGAGTGGGCGGCGGTGCTCGAGCGAGCTCGCGTCGTCGTCACCGTCGATACCGGTGCGACCCATGTCGCAAGCGCGCTCCGCAGGCCGACCGTGGTCGCCTTCGAACACCGCTACTTCCGGCTGAACTCGCAGGAGTGGTCGCCATATGGCGTGCCGCACGTGCTGGTTCGCAAACCCCTGCTCGAAGACGACGATTCGTTGGAGCGCTTTCGTCACGAGATCGTCAGCGGGGTCGCCCGGTTGCTGGTCCCTTAAACGTCTATGCTTGAAATTTCCGTCGTCATTCCTACGTACAACCGCCTCGACACGCTTACGAGCGTGATTCCGACGCTGCTGGAGCAAGATCTCGCTTCGCCGGAGTACGAGCTGCTGGTTTGCGATTCCAATTCCGAAGACGGCACCCGCGAATACCTGGCCCAAATATCGGCCCTGCATCCCAACGTTCGCCACCTTGGCGGCAGCTACAGTGGGCGCGCCGCGGCGCGCAATGCCGGCATCGCGGCGGCGCGCGGCGAGATCGTGCTGTTCAACGATGCGGACATACTGGCCTCGCCGGATTTGCTCTCGACGCACCTCCGACGGCATCGAGAGCGGCGCAACATTGCGGTCGTGGGTCTCGAGGTTCAGGTCGCAGACATCGACGAGTACCGTTATAAGCGGGATCACCCCGCGGCTCGCGGGCATCTGCATCCGCCTTCGCGAAAAAAACTCTCGTGGCTTTACTTTCTCACGGGCAACGCATCGGTCCGGCGCGACGACCTCGTCAGTGCGGGCGGTTTCGATGAAGCGTTTACCGGATACGGTCACGAGGACTTGGAGCTCGGCTACCGGCTCCAGAAAATGGGGATCCAAATTCTCTACGAGCCGAACGCCGTGAGCTATCATTGTCAGGCCGTGCCGTATGAAGACCAGAAAGCGAAGATGCGGCTTGCGGGGCGATCCACGGCGCGGTTTTATCGCAAACATCCGGACGTTGCGGTCATGCTGAATCTGGGTATGACGCCGATCTCGTTGGGTTTGCACTCGCTGCTGACGCGCTTGCCCCACGTGCTCGGCTACATCGACCGGCGCGCAGAGCGCTCGCGCTTGGCGCGCGAGCTGTTGCTGCAATATCACTACGTTTCGGGAATCAAGGAAGCGGGACGGTCGCGATGAGCGAAAGGGTATCGTGCGGGGCGTTGCGGGCCGAAAACGAAGGCGCCGCGGTCGAGCTCAACGGTTGGGTCAACCGGCGCCGCGACCACGGCGGCTTGATTTTCGTCGACCTTCGCGATCATGAAGGCATCACGCAGATCGTCTTCGATCCGCAACACCCCAGCTTCGAGCAGGCCGAGCACTTGCGCAACGAGGACGTCCTTCGAGTGACCGGTGCGGTCCGACGCCGCCCGCCCGGGACCGAGAATCCGCGGCTGCCGACGGGGGACGTCGAGGTTGCGGTTACGGCGCTCGAGGTCCTCAACCGTTCTGCGGTGCCGCCGTTTCACATCAACGTCGATGAGCCCGTGGACGAGAACCTCCGGCTCGAATACCGTTATCTAGACCTGCGCCGCCCGCGCATGCAGCGCAATCTGCGCCTGCGCCACCGGATCGTCAAGGCGATGCGAGATTTCTTCGATTCACGCGATTTTCTAGAAATCGAAACGCCGATGATGATCAAGTCGACGCCCGAGGGCGCGCGCGACTATCTGGTGCCCAGCCGCCTCTATCCGGGTTCGTTTTACGCCCTGCCCCAGTCGCCCCAACTCCTCAAACAAATCTTGATGATCGCCGGGCTCGGGCGGTACATGCAGATCGCCCGCTGCATGCGCGACGAGGATCAGCGCGCCGATCGCCTCGTGGAATTCACGCAGCTCGACGTCGAGCTTTCGTTTTGCACCGAAGAAGACGTGATCGAAACGATGGAGTCGTGCATGCGTTACGTGTGGCGTCAGGCGCTCGGCATCGACGTCGGGCCGTTTCCGCGGATGACGCATCAAGAGTCGATCGCGAGATACGGGCTCGACAAGCCCGACTTGCGCTTCGGGCTGGAGCTTGCGGACGTAACGCCGGCCTTTACCGGCACGGAGTTCGGAGTTTTCCGGTCGGCGATCGAAGCGGGCGGTGCGGTCGTTGCGCTTCGCTACCCGGCCGGGGGCGCGCTATCGCGGCGCGAGTTCGACGGTCTTACCGAGATGGCCAAGCAATTCGGGGCTAAGGGAATGGTGTGGGTCGCGCTCTCGAGCGACGGTATAAAGTCGCCGGCCGCGCGATTCATCAGCGACGCTAACGTGGCAGCTCTCCGCGCCGCCGTCGGGGCCGAGCTTGGCGATGCCGTGCTGTTGTTTGCGGACTCGAGCCAGCTCGCTCACGCCGTGGCCGGCAAGATGCGGAACGAAGTGGGTACGCGCTGCGGCCTGCGCGACCCGGATACGTACGCGTTTGCGTGGGTGACGGGCTTCCCGTACCTCGAGATCGACGAGGAAAGCGGAAAGCCGGTTCCGGCGCACCATCCATTCACCGCGCCGGCGCCCGGCGATTGGGACCTGATCGATCGGGCGCCGACGCAGATGCGGGCGCAGCATTACGATATGGTGCTCAACGGCTACGAGCTGGGCTCCGGCTCGATCCGAATCCACAAGGCCGGCGAGCAGCGAAGAATCTTCGAAATGCTTGGTCTAACGCCGGAGCAAGTCGAAGAACGTTTCGGCTTTTTCGTGCGCGCTCTAGACTACGGGGCGCCACCGCACGGCGGCATGGCGTTGGGTGTGGATCGCATCGTGATGATTGCGTGCGGCGAAGAGAACCTCCGCGAGGTTACGGCGTTTCCGAAGAATCAAGTCGCTCGCGATGTGATGATGGACGCGCCGGCACCGGTGCCCGAAGGATTGCTGCGCGACCTGCACCTACGCTTTGTCCCCGGAACCGCTCCTTAACACCTCGTTCGCTCGGGTAAAGATCGCGTCGAACATCGGGACGGTCAGCTTACCCGTGTTGGTGTTCTGCCGGCTGGGATGATACGAGGCGATGACGGTGATCGTCCGCTTGCGGAACGCGGCGGTCAGCTCCGCGCCGTGCGCGAACGTGGCGGTGCCGGCAAGCGCGAAGTCACCGTCGCGCAGCATGCGCAGTATCGCCGTGTGGGCGATCGAGCCGAGCGCAACGACCACTCGCAGGCGCCCCAGGGCGTCGAATTCCTCGAGCAGATAGGGGGAGCAGTTCCGCAGCTCGCCGGGGGTCGGCTTGTTGTGCGGCGGCGCGCAGCGCAACGCGGCCGTGATGAAGCAATCACATAGCGTAAGGCCGTCGTCGCGCGACGACGCCTCCGGCTGGGAGGCGAAGCCGGCGCGGTACAGCGCGGGATAGAGGAAGCCGCCGGATGCGTCTCCGGTGAACGGCCGTCCGGTGCGGTTGCTGCCGTGAGCACCCGGAGCGAGGCCGACCAGCATCAATCGGGCGCGCGGATCGCCGAATCCGGGCACCGGCTTACCCCAGTAAACGCACTCGCGATGCGCGCGCTTCTTGTCCCGCGCGATCTGCGCGGTGTATGCGCGTAGCTCGGGGCAGCGCCGGCACCGCACCACGGCGCGTTCGATGTCGGATAGAGACTTCACGGCAGGCCCAGCACGTCGGCGTACTCGATCCCGATCGGGGCGATCACGTAAGCGACGCCCTCGTTGCGCTGCCAGACGTATTCTAACGCAGCCCTGGGATATACGACGCGCACGTTTGGCGAGGCGGGATCGTTGATCGCGCAGTCGCCATCGCGCGTGAATCCGCAGAGCACGGCGAGATGTCCGTCCGAACGATCCAGCGGCGCACCCGGTAGTTCGCCGTCCCGCCAGGAGTAGGAGATCGCAAGCGGCAGATTGCGCTCGATCAGACGCGCTGCGTGGTCGAGATTGGCGAGATGCGCGACGAATCCGCGCAAACCGAGCCGGCCGCTGTAGGCCACGTTGAACGCCCAGTTGCCGGTGCCGTTGTACGCGCGATCGAAGACCTCCCGGGCCGTTTGCGCGACGGAATGGTCGATGGCGTGATACGCATGGATCATCGAGAGACTCGCCGGGCTGCACCATCCCGGCTCGTTTTGATCCCAGTACTGCGTGCGTGCCGGGACGTCCAGGATCAGCGCTTCACGCGCGTACGGCAGGCAAGGGCGCGGACGGACGGGTGATGAGAACGCGAGCAGCTCGAACCGCACGTCGCGCGCCCGAATCTCGATGCCGTCGAACGGTTGCGTGGCTCGTATCACGTCGACGTCGACGCGCGTTCCTTCGTGTTCCGGGCTCAACGATTTCGCCCCGGTGGGGCGCCATTCCGAATGATCGAGCCAATCGCTCGCGGGCCGCCCGGCGCGCAGCACGCGAAACGCCAGCCGCCCGCTCTCCGCATGCGTGTTCCAACTCAGCACGCCGCCGCGCGTCGGCTCGAAAGAAAGCCGCGCCGATTCGTGCGCGCCGAAAATCTGCGCGAACGGAGCCTGCCTCAAATCGTCCATTCCCACGCGTTCCAGCTGTCGCCGATGAAGGCGGCTGGGACGTAGTGTTTGAGGTCGTCGTTCATTGCGGTGTAGTTGGTCTGCCAGCTGAAAAAAACGGCGGGGACGACTTCGCGTATGCGCTCCTCCTCACTCTGGTAGAGCGCTTTGCGTTTCCTCGTGTCGAATGTGCTCGCGGCGGCGGCGCTCGTGCGGTTGACGATGGGATCGTTCAGCCATGACGTGTTCGCGCCGTTTGGTGGAATGAACGCGCCATTCCAGTCGCCCGAGTTGTCCGGGTCGGGTCCGTTCGTCTCGATCGACCATTCGAGGTCGTACTTTCCCCCGTACAGCGGGCCGTTCATCGCGAACAGGTAACTGGCGGGAAAGTTCCGGACGGCAACGTCGATGCCCACGTCGCGCAGCATGGACTGAATCATCACCTGGGATTCGCTGTTTTCTTGATGCCCCGTCGTTGCATAGATGGTCAGGTGCATTGCCAGCGGACCTTTGTGCAGCACGCCGTCCCGAGCCGGGAGCCAGCCGGCCTGCGCCAGCAGTACGCGTGCGTCGGCCGGATCGTAGCGATAGCGCGGGAGCGCGGGCGCGGCCCACGACTGCGGGAAAACGTCCGAGACGGCAAGCTGGTCGAGCCCGTGAAAAACGCTGCGCTCGATGCGGCTCCAGTCGATCGCTTCGGCCAGGGCGCGGCGGACGCGCACGTCGGTCAACTGCGGGCGGCTCGTGTTGATGCCGAGGTGTCGCCAGTTGGCGATCAAGCCTCGGGCAACGGTAATTCCATCGATCGCGGACAGGCGTGCGATCGCGTTGGCGTTGACGTTCGGGTAGACGTCGACTTCGTGGGTGGCGAGCTCGTTAAAGAGTGTGTTCACGTCCGGAATGACTTTCCAGACGACTTCCTTGAGCTTTGGTGCGCCGCGAAAGTAGCGTGGGTTGGGCACGAAGATCAGCGACGTCCCGTGATTCCAGGCCTTGAGCAGGTAGGGTCCGCTCGATAGCGGCTGCTGGTTGAACTCGGCCCTGTTCAAATCGGGCAGCTTCGCCAGCAGATGGGACGGCATCGGCGGATAGGCCGCCCCGCCGATCGCGAGGATGCCGAGGACCGCTACGTTGGGACGTTTGAGCCGGATGACGATCGTTTGAGGGTCGGGTGCGCTCGCCGACGCAATGCCATCCCAGCCATAACGGGTCTTCACGGCGTTCGCCGGGTTCATCACGGCGTGATACGTGTAGAGCCAATCCGCCGCAGTCAACGGCGCACCGTCGGCCCACACGACGCCTTTGCGAAGATGCACGACGATGCGCGTGCCGTCACGGCTTATGCCGCCGTTGCCGAGCGTAGGCACCGCAACGGCAAGATCGGGGATGAGGTTTCCGTGCGCGTCGTAACGCAGCAGGAACGAAAAGAGTAAGCCCGCGATCGTGTCCGCGGCCCACGTGTGCGCGTACATCAGATTGAGGCTGTCCGGCTCCTCGTCTTCGCCCAGCCGCAAGACGCCGGGAATCGTCCAGGCGTTGCGTTCGCCGTCGGGCGCATTGGATTTCACTCTCGCGCAGCCGTTGATGGCGATCAGCAGTGACAGCGCGATCGCACCGAGCCGCGTTGCCGTCACGCCGAGGGAGCCCGCAGCGGCGGCCGTTTGGCGATGTTCGGGGCGATCGCGGCGTAGAAGCGCTGCGCGCCGAAGCGCACGACGTCGTCCGCGGGAAGTCCCGTTTCGGCCCCGGCCCGCGCGATTTCGGCGTGCGCTCGCGCTTCGGGGAGAGCGCGCGTATTGAGCGCGATTCCGACGACCTTGGCGGGTTTGAGCGTTTGCAGCAGCCGTTCGTGAAGCTCGATGGATTCGGCGTATCCGAGGGTCGGCGTTCCGTAGGACTCGATCGACGTTCTTTGCGGATCGCAGACCAAGATCAGCGCATCGGGTGCGCAGCCGGTCATTAAGGCCAGCGTTACGGGGGCGTATGCCGGATGGTTGAGCGCGCCTTGGCCCTCGACGACGATCAGATCGGCGCCTTCGTGAGCGGCATACATGACGAGTTGTTCCGCGGCTCCCGCCGCAAAGTCGGAGATGACGCGGTCCACCGATATGCCCCATCCGGCGATGAGGATGCCGGTTTGTCCGGTTGGAACGAAACGGGCATTCGCTCCCGATCCCCTGGCCGCCGCGACGACCTCCAGGGCGACGCTCATTTTCCCAACCGCGCAATCGTTGCCGACGGTTAGCACGATCGGCGCGCTTACGGCATAGACGTCTCCCGAGAAGAGCGGCACCTCGGGCGGCTCGCGCACGTCCCAAATCGTCGTTCCCGCCGCGCGTGCTGCAACGCGAAATTCGCGATCGTCGTCGAGCATGTCGTGCAATCCGCTCACGATCTCGAGCTTGGCTGCGATCGCGTCGAGCACGGCCGAACGCCACTCCGGCGCCAAGCCGCCGCCCTTGGGCGCGGTTCCGATGAGCAACGCGTTCGGCGAAAGCGCGAGCGCTTCGGCCAGGCCGGCGACGATCGGCGCGTCGCTCTCGAGATGGGGCAATACGTCGCGCACGCGCTTGCCGGCGTGGGTTGGATCGATCACGGCCACGACGGCATCGCTTCCGTAACGAATCACCCCGTGCGCCGTTTTCGCGTCGGTTTCGAACCGGTCGGGCGCCAGAATCACGTAGCGCCGGCTCATGCGAGCGCACCTTCGCGAACGCCCAGACCCGGCGCGTCGGGCAGGACGAGCTTGCCCCGACGATAGGTCACGCCCGTAAAGGGATCGCGTGCGACTAAAAACGGCCCGTCGATGTCGGCCCAGTCCGCCAACGGCGAGATCTGCGCCGCGGCGGTTGCGGCTATCGCGGACTCGACCATGCATCCGATCATTACCTTAAGACCCATTGCGCGCGCGGTGTGGATCATCGCCAGCGCGCCGCGAATGCCCCCGGTCTTCGCGAGCTTGACGTTCACTCCGTCGACGCATCCGCTCAACCGCGGCACGTCGCTCGCGACCATTGCGTCTTCGTCTGCGACGATTGGAATGGAAACGCGCTCGCGAACGGCGCGCAGCTGTTCCGGACGGCCCGCGGCGACGGGCTGTTCGCACAACTCGATCTCGTAGCGCGCGAGTTCGCGCAGGATCCTTACCGCCGTATCGACGTCCCAACCCTCGTTTGCGTCGATGCGTAGCGCGCCGCGATAGCGGGAGCGGATGGCCGCGATCGTCTCGATTTGTTCCGGCACCGTCCCGCTGCCGAGTTTGATTTTGAGTATCGGGTGGTCTCCGGCCTCCGCCACTTTGCGCAGCGTCGTTTCGGGATCGGCGATGCCGATGGTAAACGAGGTCGTCGGGGTCGATGCGGGGTCCAGACCCAGCAGCGCGTAGAGCGGTTTGTCCAGTTCCTTGCCGATGAGGTCGTGCAGCGCGAGGTCGAGCCCGGCGCGTGCCGCCGCCGGAATCCCGGCGTGCAGCAGCGACTCGAGCCGGTAGGGATCGTCGCACGCCAGCCGGTGCGATGCGAAATATGCCGCGACGCTTTCTACGGACTCATCGTAGCGTTCGATCGGCGTTGCTTCGCCCAGACCTTCGCGCTCGTTGGAACGCACGCGTACGATCGCGGTGCGCGCGATTGTTTCTTGCGCGCGCGCGATCTTGAACGGATGGACGAGCGGCAATTCGAGCGGTGTCACTGAAACGGTGAGCGTAGGCATTGGAACGTGCTGCTTCCCAGCGTTCGTGACGCCCTCCTCGCCGCCGATCGCGTGCGCTTGCCGCTTGACGGCGGTGATACGGTAGAGAGGCTCGACTGCGTTTAGCGCGCAGGTGCGCAGGTACCGAACCGACTATGTACCATCGGGAGCACAAGCTCCGGATACGACGATTTGGAGGTGGAATGCCGACGGATCGGCGCCCGGGCCGCACCCACCTGCGAGAATGCAGGTTCGAACGCCGCGTGCCCAGACGCTATTTGCGGTTGAGTATTTCGCGCCAGGCTTTTAGCGCGGCGCCCATTTGCGCGCGGCCGGCCGCCCCGGCGCCCTCGTCCAACGCGACGTGTCCGCGAAATCCGGCGAAGGCCGCGATCGTACCGGCGATCGAGCCTTCCGTTTCCGTGGCGAGATCGCTCCAAAGCAGTACGGTGTTTGGCTGCAGCGATCGAGGATCGCTCGCCACGTCCAACGTCTGCGGTTCGGGGCCGAAGCGCAGCCACGCCGAATCCGCTTCCTTGGCGACCCGCTTGTAGTCGTGCGTGCTCGCGGCGAAGGTCTGCGCGGCGTTTCGAACCGCGATGGTGACGTTAAGCGCTTTTGCGAGCGACGTGGCTACGCCCAGCCGCGCGAGTTGATCGCTCCACGAACAGTCCAGCTCCCGTTGGAGCGGTGCGGCAACGAGCGGGGCGCCCAGCAGCACGGCTTGGCGCAGAACCTCCTGCATGCGATCGGCGCCTGCGGCGAAAAAGCCCGCATCGGTCAGCGCGGCCACCGTCAGTCCCCGGTCCGCCGCCATCTTCTTGACTTGAGCGAGGTAGTCGTCGTCGATTCGCGGAAAATGCCGCACGTCTAAAACGACGCCGTCGCAAGCCAGTTCGCGCGCGCACAGGTCCAGGAACTCCAGTTGCGTAAGCTCGCCGCGCTCGATGTCGCGGTGGAACGAGCCGCTCGCGCAAGCAAGCTTCATCGGCGTCGGAAGTTCGACCGCTGCCACTAGCTTACCCTCGCCGCTGGATATCCGAATAGAACGATGAAAATTGCCCTCGGCGCCGACCACGCCGGCTTCGAATACAAAGATCGCATCGCGCAAATCTTACGCGAGCGCGGACACGACATTCTCGATTTTGGGACGCACGATGCGACGCCCGTCGATTATCCTCAATACGGTTATGCCGTCGGAGAGGCGGTTGCGACCGGACAAGCCGAGCGCGGCATCCTCGTCTGCGGGTCGAGTTTGGGCATCGCGATGGCGGCCAACAAAGTCCCCGGTATCCGATGCGCACCGGTTTCCGAACCTTATTCGGCCGAGCTGGCGCGGCGCCACAACGACGCAAACGTGATCGCTTTTTCGGAGCGGCTTACGGGCTGGGAGATGATAGAGCAAATGCTCGAGGTCTACCTCGAGACGCCGTTCGACGGCGGGCGCCACGCTTACCGCACCGAACAGCTTTTCGAGTTTGGCGATGCGCAGCGCGCGCGCACGCTCAAGGATTTGGAGAGCGGCGAAGTAACCGACGCGCAAACGCCCAAAGATCTCGTTGGAGTGCCGTAGGAAAGGCTTTGAGTTAATCGTGGATATTCTCACGCCCGCTGGCGTGGAAGCTCAAGATCCGGAGCTCTTTGCCGCGATTGCCGGCGAAGAACGGCGGCAGATAGAGAATCTCGAGCTCATCGCGTCGGAAAACTACGCGAGCCGCGCCGTTCGTGAAGCGCAGGCGTGCGTGATGATGAACAAGTATGCCGAAGGTTATCCCGGTAAGCGCTATTACGGCGGCTGCGAATGGGTCGATCGCGCCGAAAACCTCGCCCTCGACCGTCTGAAAGTGCTTTTTGGCGCCGAGCACGCCAACGTGCAGCCGCACTCCGGGGCGCAGGCCAACATGGCGGTTTTCATGGCGCTGCTTCAGCCCGGCGATACCGTCCTCGGTATGTCGCTGGCGCACGGCGGGCATTTGACCCACGGCACGCGCGTCAGCTTCTCGGGCAAGCTCTACAGCGCTATCGCGTACGGTGTGAAAAAGGACACCGAGTTGATCGACTTCGACGAGGTTCGCGCCTTGGCGATCGAGCACAAGCCCAAGCTCATCGTCGCCGGCGCGAGCGCCTATCCGCGCGTGATGGAATACACGCCCTTCCGCGAGATCGCCGATGAGATCGGCGCGGCCCTGATGGTGGACTTCGCGCACGTCGCCGGGCTGGTCGCTACGGGACTCCATCCCTCGCCCGTTGCGATTGCGGATTTCGTTACGTCCACGACGCACAAAACGCTGCGCGGCCCGCGCGGCGGCTTCGTGCTCTGCACGGCGAAGTGGGCGCAGCCGCTCGACAAGAGCGTCTTCCCCGGCATCCAAGGCGGTCCGCTGATGCACACGATTGCGGCGAAGGCGGTCGCCTTCGGCGAGGCGCTGCAGCCGGAGTTCGCCACTTATCAGCGCCAAGTCGTGGAGAACGCCAAAGCGATGGCCGACGAGTTCACCCGCGCCGGATTGCGTTTGGTCGCGGGCGGCACGGACACGCACTTGATCCTCGTCGACGTCTCGGTGAAAGGGCTGACCGGCAAAGCCGTCGAGGCGTATCTCGACGAAATCGGCATCACCGTCAACAAGAACGCGATTCCGTTCGACCAGCAAAAGCCCATGGTCGCCAGCGGCATCCGGCTCGGTACGCCGGCGATAACGTCGCGCGGCCTAGGCGCGGCGGAGTGTCGCGAGGTTGCCCGCACTATTTGCGCGGCGTTTGACGACATCGAGGAGCGCAAGCAGATTTCGCACCTGCGCGATCGCGTCCGGGAGCTGACCTCACGCTACGGCGTTCCGTAGCTAGGAGCAAGCGCCGCGCCTAAATTTGGGTCCGGTGCGCCATGCTTGCGCTCGGCGCGGCGACAAAGGGCACGGGCCTCCCTTGTATTAAAGAGCCTATCATGCGTCCGGGCTGGGACGAGTACTTCATGCAAATCGCACACACCGTTAGCTCGCGAGCGACCTGTCCGCGGGCCGCGGTGGGCTGCGTGCTGATGCGCGACCATCGTATTTTGACAACCGGCTATAACGGGGCTCCGCGCGGGGTCGCGCACTGCACCGAAGTAGGTTGCACGCTGTTGAACGAACATTGTTTGCGTGCGACTCACGCCGAAGCCAACGCCGTCGTACAGGGAGCTCTCCACGGCGTTAGTCTGCAGCATGCAACCGCGTATTGCACGCACCAACCCTGCGTGAACTGCTCGAAGCTGCTGATCAGCGCCGGCGTGATGAGGATCGTCTATGACGAGGCCTACCCCGATGCGGTCGCGAGCCAGTTGTTGGCCGAAGCCGGCGTCGCGCTGGTTGCGTATGCCGCCCTGGAAGGGGCGCGCGCATGACAGCGCACCCGCTCAACCCCGGCATCCTTTACGCCGCGGCGTTCGTCATTGCGGGAATCGTCAGCGCTTTCGCGACGCCGCTGGTCGTGAGGCTCGCGCTTCGGTTGGGAATCGTCGACAACGACGGGTCCGAGAGGCGCATGCACGATCTGCCCAAGCCGAGAGTCGGCGGAATCGCCGTCTTCTTCGGATTTTCGTTCGCGCTGTTCACGGTTCTGGGCGTCTCGCTGGCCTCGCCGTTGGGGCTGATGCCCGCCAGCGACCAGTTCGATGCGATTCATCGCCTCGTGGGCCTGCTGTTCGGCGGGATGCTGATCCTGGGCGTCGGCGTGTGGGACGACGTCATGCACATGCGCCCGCGAAACAAGCTCGTCGCCCAGATCGTCGTGGCCTTGATCTCGATGCTCTACGGCTTCGTTATTCCGGGCATCAACAACCCGTTCGACCACAACCCCGGCACGAACTGGATTGACTTTCCGATCTGGTTAGGCATCCCGCTGACGCTGCTCTGGTACGTCGGCATGATGAACGCGATCAATTTCTTGGACGGCCTGGACGGGCTCTTGGCCGGCGTCGCCGCGATCTCGAGCGTCTTCCTCTTCGTGATCGCGGTGCTGCACGCAAATCCCGTCGTGGCGCTGGTCGTCATCGCGCTGGCGGGAGCGGCGCTGGGTTTTCTTCCCTACAACTTCAACCCCGCGCGCATAATCTTGGGAGACGCCGGCTCGCTCTTCATCGGGTACGTCTTCGCGACGGTTTCGATCATCGGCGCCAGTAAAACGGCAATCGCGGTCAGCGTCGTCGTTCCGCTCCTCGTGCTCGCGCTACCGGTGCTCGACACTGCGGCGGCAATCGTCCGCCGGGCCACCAGCGGCAAGCGCATCACCGAGGCCGATCGCGGACATTTTCATCACCAGCTGATCTTCCGCTTTGGGCTCAACGTGCGCCAAGCCGTGCTGTTGCTGTATGCGGTCTGCTTCGTGCTCGGTGCGGTTGCGCTGGCCTTTTCCGGCGAGTTTACGCACGTCTTTCGCCACTCCACGTAACGACGCATGGCAAACCGGCTAAAGGTCATGAGCGTTTTTGGAACGCGTCCGGATACGATCAAGATGTCGCCGGTCGTGGCGGCATTGCGCTCCCATCCCGAGATCGACCACCTGGTGTGCGTAACGGCTCAACATCGCAAGATGCTCGACGACTTGCTCGCGCTCTTTTCGATCTCGCCGGACTACGATCTCGACGTCATGACCGAAGACCAGACCCTCACCGAGATCACGACGCGCGTGCTGGCCGGCATGGAACCGGTGCTGGAGGATTCCCGCCCGGAAGTCGTGCTGGTCCACGGCGATACGACCACGAGTACCGCGGCCGCGCTCTCCGCATTTTATCAACACATCCCCGTCGGCCACGTCGAGGCGGGGTTGCGGACGAGCAATCCCTGGATGCCGTATCCCGAGGAAATGAATCGGCGGCTCACGGCGACGATCGCCTCGTACCATTTCGCGCCGACCCTGCTTGCGCGGCGGCATTTGATCGAAGAGAACGTCACGGCAGCGGACGTTTTCGTCACCGGAAACACCGTGATCGATGCCTTCCTCGAAACGGCCGCGCGGGACGATTTACCGACTCCTCCGCGCTGGAACGAGCTCGATCCGCGCCGGCCGACGATCGTCGTAACGGCGCACCGGCGCGAAAACCATGCATACATGCGCGAGATCTGCGAGGCGCTGCGCGCGATCGCCGAACTTCCGGTGCGGCCACAGCTGTATTGGCCCGTGCACCCGTCCCCCCGCGTGGCCCCGGTCGCCCGCGACGTGCTCGGCGGCCTGCCGGGTGTCGTGCTGGTAGATCCGATCGACTACGGCCAGATGGTGGCGGCGGTGAAGGCGTCGATTTTCGTCCTGACCGATTCGGGAGGTCTCCAAGAAGAGGCGCCCTGCTTGGGCAAACCCGTGCTCGTAATGCGCGAGGAAACCGAGCGCCCCGAAGGGCTTACCGCCGGAACGCTGGAGCTGGTCGGGCACGATCGCCAGCGCATCGTCGAAGCGGCTAGCCGCCTGCTGACCGACCCCGCCGCCTATGCGCGCATGGCTCAGGCCGTCAATCCCTATGGCGACGGCCACGCCGCGGAACGCATTGCGGCGTGGCTTTTGGCGCGACTGCGCCAAGGAGCTTATCCCCAGCCGTTCACGGATCAGTTGCCGGCCGGCGCAGCCGTTTCGAGCTCGTGAAGACCCTGCTGCCGGTCGTCGTGGCCGGGAGCGCATTTGCCGCCGCCGCCATCGTCGGTCTGGTCTGCGGCGTGCTCGCGGCCGGCTGGCGCGGCAACCCCCTGTGGGCCCCGGTCGGGCTCATGCTCGGCGCCGCGGTGGGCGCGTACTCGGCCTTTCGGGTCTTGACGAAGTCCATGCAGTGAATCGCCCCGAGCTGGCCACGCTCTCGCGGATGAGATGGGGCGTGGTGGGAAGATCGGTGCTGATTGCCGGCGTCGCGGCGCTCGCGTTCGTCCCGTTTGCCCGGTACGCAAGCCTCGCGATCGGCGTGGGAGTTGCTTGCGGAATCGCCAACATGCTGGCAATAATGCGAGGAAGCGAACGGTTGTTAGAAACCGGTAATCCGGCCTTCTTCGGGCTAAGTAGTTTACTGCGGCTGGCAGCCTTTAGTATAGTAGCCGCGGCATTGGCGATTCGGGGACCGTGGTGGTCGCTCGGACCGTTTCTCGCCGGCTTTTTTCTTCCGCTCGCCACGTATGCGCTGTGCGCATGGCGAGTTTTCCGCAGCTAAAGGCTAACGGACCGGTAACGCGTGCACGAAAATATCGGCGAACACATTCTCTGGCAACTGCCGGGGCTCGGGGCGGTACACGCCGACACGATAATGACGACGTGGCTCGTCATGATCGTCGCATTGGTGTTCTTCGGCTGGATCGGCGCGAGCTACCGGTCACCGTATGTGTCCAAGCGTCAGGCCATCCTCGAAGCGGTGTTCAACTACATTGCGGACCTGGTGACCAGCGTATTGGGGGAGGGCGGCGAGCCCTTCGTTCCGTTTTTCGTTGCGCTCTTTATCTTTATTTTCTTACTCAACCAGTTCGGGATACTTCCGTTCAAGGCGTTCGATCTGCCCTTCGGCGGATCGCCCACGGCCGATCTCAACACGGTTGTGCCGCTTGCCCTGGTGGTTTTTTGTATGATTCAGGTTGCGGCGTTTCGCAAGAAGGGCTTTTCCTATTTCGGCCACGTGTTCAAACCGTTTTTTGCCCTTTTCCCGATAAATATCCTCGACGAAATCTTACGCCCGATCACGCTGGCCGCCCGGCTGTTCTTCAATATCTTCGTCGGAGAGCTGCTCTTCATAATCATCACCTCGATCATTCTGGCCCGTATCAGCATCGGCTTCTTCAATCTCTCGATAGGCGTCGCCGTCGTTCCGATCTTGATCCAGTTCTTCAACTTCTTCGTCGGAACGATTCAAGCTTTCGTCTTCACGTTGCTCGCAATCGTCTACCTATCGCTGGCGCTTGCCGACGAACACTAGGTCCCTAAGAAAGGCAGTTAAGTGAATCCAGAATCGTTAATCGCAGCCGCCGCCCTGATTTGCTTCGGCATCATCATCTCGGGCGTCGCGTTCGGCTCGGCCGTGGGCGACGGAACCGTCGCCGCGAAGGCGGTCGAATCGATTGCCCGGCAGCCCGAGGCGCGGCCGAACATCTTCCTCTTCATGTTCCTCGGCGTAGGCGTCCTCGAAGCCGTGCCGTTCATCGCGATCGCCCTGTCCTTCTACATCTTGCTCGTGGTGGCGAAGGTCCCGGCGATCATCTCGGCTCTGGTGAAGTAGGATCGCTTAGGGATGTCGTTTCTTTCGGTCGACGGGACGCTGATCGTGCAGCTGATCAACTTCGCGATCTTTTTCGCGGTGTTGAACGTTGTCTTTCTGCGGCCGGTTACCGCGGCGATCCGAAGACGACGCGACTACATCAACAGCTTGGTGTCCGATTACGATCGATATCAAGCCGAAGCGCGCAGCCTCCGCGCACACGCAGAATCGATTCGCGCCGACGCTCGGCGCGAAGCCGAGAGCCGCGTCGCGGCCACGCGCGCCCGCGCCTCCAACGAAGCCGCCGAGATCTCGAGCCGCTACACGCAACAGGGGCAAGCCATCGCCGAAGAGGCGCAGCGGAAGGCCCAAGCGGAGTTCGACGCGGCGCGCGTGGGCGAAGAGGACGCAGTGCGCGGAGTCGCCGACGTGATGCTCGGCAAAGTCATCCCCGAGGCCGTGCAATGAGCGACGCGAAGCTCTACCTCGAGATCGCGATTTGGAGCCAGGTCGTCTCATCGATCGTTTTCATCGGAGCGCTTGTCTTCATGTGGTTCCGCTGGTTGCTGCCGGTCTTTCTCAGCGCGCAGGACCGCAGCAATCGCGCGATCGCCGAGGCCGAACGGCACCGGGATGAGGTGAAGGAGGCGTTGGAAACGCTGCGATCGGAAATCGACGGCGCGCGCCGCGATGCCGAGCTCATCGTGCAACGGGCCGACGATCACGCTCAGCACGAACGTCAATCGGCGCTCGACGAAGTCAAAGACGCGGGCGTTCGGGCCGTGGAAAACGCCGGCAAAGAAATAGATCGCGCGCGAGCGGCAGCCCGCGCTCGGCTTCGCGCCGACCTGCTCGGAAGGGCCTTGCGGCTCGCGCGCGAGGATGCAGGCCGGCGCATCGGACCCTCGTTGGACGAGCGCTTGATCGACTCGTTCGTCGGCTCGCTGGAGCGCGCGAATGGTTAACCAGACTTTAGCGCGCCGCTACGCCATCGCCGTTTCGTCGCTCGCGCGCGAGCAACAGGCGGCGGACCGCGTCGGCGGCGACTTGGCCACGGTCGCGAAAGTGATTGGAGCGCGCGGAAAAATCCACGATTTCTTCGTGTCCCCGGTGATCGCGAGGCCCGACAAGGAACGACTGCTCGGCGAGGCATTCGAAGGCAAGCTTCATCCGATCGCGCTGCATACGCTGCTGCTGCTCGTTCGCAAGCGCCGCGAAACCCTGCTCGCCGCAATCGTAGCGCAGTACCTCGATCTAGAACGGGCGGCACGCGGCGCACAAACGTTGACGCTGCAGTCGGCGCGAGCGCTCGACAGAACCGAATACGCAAAACTGGTCGAACGGCTGGAGCGAATCTATGGGAAGAAGTTCGAGGTGACGGAGGTCGTCGATCCCTCGCTGATCGGCGGTTTGCGCATCATGCTGGGCGATCGGCGAATCGACGCGACGATTTCAGGCCGCCTCGAAGCGTTGGCGCGGGAGCTCGCTACGCAATGACGGAATTACCAACGGAATCTTTGGAAGGTTGACTACATGATAAATGCCGATGAAATAGCCGGCATCCTAAAGCAGCAGATCGCGCAATTCAAGACCGGGATCCAAGAGGACGAGGTCGGCACGGTCATCCAGGTCGGCGCCAATCTGGCGCGCGTCTATGGATTGCGCGGCGTGCGTTCCTCGGAGCTGGTCGAGTTCGCCAACGGCTTGCAAGGCGTCGCGCTGAACCTCGAGGAGGATAACGTCGGCGTCGTGATCATGGGCTCGGACGTCGGTATCAAAGAGGGCGATAGCGTGCGCCGTACCGGGCGGATTGCTTCGGTCCCAGTCGGCGAGGCGCTCCTGGGCCGCGTCGTCAACCCTTTGGGTGAGCCAATCGATGGAAAAGGCGCGATCGAGACCAACCGCTTCCGAACCATCGAAAACATCGCGCCAAGCGTGGTGCAGCGTCAACCCGTCAAACAACCGCTGCAGACCGGAATCCGCGCGATCGACGCGCTCATTCCGATCGGCAAGGGTCAGCGCGAGCTGATCATCGGCGACCGGTCGACCGGAAAGACGGCGATGGCGGTCGATACGATCATCAACCAAAAAGGCCGCAACGTCTTTTGCGTTTACGTCGCGATCGGCCAGAAGAACTCGACGGTCGCGGCGCTAGCGCAAATTCTCGAGCAGAAGGGCGCGATGGCGTACACGACGATCGTGGCCGTGAGCCCTTCGGAAGCGGCGGCACTTCGCTGGCTGGCGCCGTTTGCCGGTTGCGCCATGGCCGAAGAGCTGATGTACGCCGGCAAGGACGTGTTGATCGTTTACGACGATCTGACCAAGCACGCTCAGTCTTACCGCGAGATGTCGCTGCTGCTGCGCCGTCCACCGGGCCGCGAAGCCTATCCGGGAGACGTCTTCTATCTGCATTCACGCCTGCTGGAGCGCGCCGCCAAGCTGTCCGACGCCATGGGCGCCGGCTCGCTCACTGCATTGCCCGTGATCGAAACGCAGGCGGGCGACTTCTCCGCATACATTCCGACCAACGTGATCTCGATCACGGATGGCCAGATCTATCTGACGCCGCAGTTGTTCTTCCAAGGAATTCGACCGGCCGTCGACATCGGTCTTTCGGTATCGCGTGTCGGCGGTTCGGCCCAGACCAAAGCGATGAAGTCCGTCGCGGGCCAGCTGAAGCTGGAGCTCGCGCAATATCGCGATCTCGCGGCCTTCGCCAAGCTCTCCAGCGATCTCGACAAGGCAACCCAAAATCAACTCATGCGCGGCGAGAAGTTGACGGAGCTTCTGAAGCAGCCCCAGTATCAGCCTCAGCCGACCGAAGACCAAGTCGCGATCATTTACGCCGCCACCAGCGGCTTCGTCAACGACATTCCGACGCCGCGTCTGCAGAGCTGGGCGGCGGGACTAATCGACTTTCTGCACGCCAAGTACCCGCAGGTACCTACGGCGATCGCACAGAGCGGCCAACTTCCCGACGAGACGAAGAAGCAGCTCGATGCGGCGTTGGTCGAGTTCAACAAGAGTTTCTAGGAGCCGGTAATGCCTTCCGTACGCGATCTGCGCGATCGCATCCGTTCGCTGAAGAATACGCAGCAGATCACCAAGGCGATGAAGCAGGTCGCCGCGGCTAAAATTCGCCGCGCAGAGGCCGCGCAAAAGCGCGCCCGGCCCTACGCCGATGCGCTCGCCGAGATGCTGGGCGATTTGATCGGAGCCGTTTCGTCGGTCGACCATCCTTTTATGAAGCCGGGAAAAGCCGGCGCGCCGCCCGGCATCGTGCTGGTCAGCGCCGACAAAGGCTTGGCCGGCGCGTTCAACTCCAACGTGATTCACGCAGCCGAGCAATTGGCTCGCCGGCAAGGCGCCGCGCGCTATTACACGATCGGCATAAAAGCGCGCAACGCCGTGCGACGGATGGGAATCCCGGACCAAGCGGCGTGGCCGCTGGCGGCCTCAAAGCTCGAAACGGCACGCGACGTCAGCCGTCGCGTTTCCGACGATTTTCGGGACGGCACGATTTCCGAGATCACGCTGGTTTCGCAACGCTTGATCACCATGATGTCGCAGCGGCCGCAAACGCGAAAGCTCGTACCGATTCTTGCCGAAGATCTGACGGCGCTGCGCGGCGCCGAGCCGGCCGCGGATCCGAAGAAGCGGGGTTCGATCGAGTTCGCGCCATCCCCGGAGTTCGTGCTGTCGCGCTTGCTTCCCAAGTATCTCGAGTTCACGATTTATTCGGCGATGCTCGAAACGGACGCCGCCTTTTTTGCCGCTCAGCTCGTGGCGATGACGAACGCTACGGATAACGCATCGAAGCTCATCGACGAGCTGACGATTGCGATGAACAACGCCCGCCAGGCCGCGATCACCAAAGAACTGCTAGAAATCGTGGGTGGCGCGGAGGCCTTGGGTGTTGAGTGAAGCGGCACGACGACGTTCTGCTGAGGAGCGTCTCGATTTTCGGACAACACAGGATGTGTTCTTCAAAGCTTGCTCTTCCGAAAATCGAGTCGAGCGAGCAGAAGACAGGACGTCTGGCGCGAGCGTCTCCGAAGCGGAATGTCGTTGCGCCGCTTCACCTCACCTACAAATGCTGTCTTAGCAAGGAACGTTTAGAAAATGGCTGTTGATACCGGGAAGGTCGTACAAGTGCTTGGCAACGTCGTGGACGTCGAGTTCACGCCCGAGACGCTGCCGCACATCAACGACGCGCTGCACGTCGTCGTGAACGAGGATTCGCGTCCTTCGACCAGGTCGGGAGAGGCTGGGTCCGGAAACGGCGTGCCGACCGTGCGTTCGGCGAGCGGTCAGGAAGTCGAGCTTGGAGGCTCGGCGATGGCCACGCGGGAGCTCACTCTTGAAGTTCAGGACGAGTTGGGCGACAACCAGGTGCGATGCCTCGCGCTCGGTTCGACCGACGGCCTCGTGCGGGGCGCTGCGGTAAGCAGCACCGGCGGTCCGATCACGGTTCCCGTCGGCGAAGGCACGCTCGGCCGGATCTTCAACGTGCTGGGCGAGACGATCGATAGCGATGCTCCGGTGAAGGCCGCGGCGCGATGGCCGATTCACCGTCCGCCGCCGGCGCTGAAATACCAGGAACCAACGGCGCGCGTCTTCGAGACGGGGATCAAAGTCGTGGATCTCATGGCACCGTACACCCGCGGCGGCAAAGTCGGACTTTTCGGCGGCGCCGGCGTCGGCAAAACGGTGCTCATTCAAGAACTGATTCGCAACATCGCGTACGTTCACAAGGGTTTCTCGGTGTTCACCGGCGTCGGGGAGCGTACGCGCGAAGGCAACGACCTTTGGTTGGAGATGAAAGAATCCGGCGTTCTCGAGCAGACCACGCTGGTGTTCGGGCAAATGGACGAGCCGCCGGGCGTCCGTTTTCGCGTCGCGCAGACCGGCGTAACGATGGCGGAATATTTCCGCGACGAGCTCGGCGCCGACGTGCTGCTCTTCATCGACAACATCTTCCGCTACATGCAAGCGGGCTCAGAGGTCTCGGCGCTGATGGGGCGCATGCCGTCCGCCGTAGGCTACCAGCCGACGTTGGGCACAGACATGGGCGTGCTCGAAGAGCGCATCACCTCCACGCGCAAGGGCTCGATCACGTCGGTGCAAGCCGTGTACGTTCCGGCCGACGATTATACCGATCCCGCGGTTGCCACGACGTTCGCGCATCTGGATGCGACGACGGCGCTCTCACGCCCCATTTCGGAACTGGGTATCTATCCCGCGGTCGACCCGCTGGCATCGACGTCGCGCATTCTCGATCCGCAGATCATCGGACAAGAGCATTACGAGGTCGCGCGCGGCGTGCAAGAAGTGCTCCAGCGTTACCGCGACCTGCAAGATATCATCGCGATCCTGGGCGTGGAAGAACTCTCGGAAGACGACAAGATCGCAGTGGCGCGCGCACGCCGGATTCAGCGCTTCTTCTCACAGCCGTTCTTTGTGGCCGAGCAGTTCACCGGTCGCCCGGGCAAGTACGTGAAGCTTCCCGAGACGATTGCCTCGTTCAAGGAAATCCTCGAGGGCAAGGTCGACGATTTACCGGAGGGTGCGTTCTTCTACGCCGGCACCATCGACGAAGTCAAAGAGAACGCACAGCGTATGGCGCATGGCTAACACCGTTCCATTCAAGCTCGTAACGCCCACGCGAATCGTATTCGAGGGCGCCGCCGAGCTCGTCATCGCGGTGACGACCGAAGGCGAAGAGGGCATCCTGCCCAAGCACGCGCCATTTCTCGCCGCCCTGAAGCCGGGCGTTTTGCGCGCCAACGTCGCCCCGAGCTCCTCGAAGGAAGGAGCCGGTTCGCGGCTGGAGCTCGCGACCAGCGAAGGGTTCATGCAAGCCCTTCCCGATCGCGTCACGGTTTTGGTGGACGAGGCCGTTGCGTTCGAAGACGTCGTCGTTGCGGAGGTGCGCGAGGAGCTGGAGGCGGCGCTGCAGCGGCAGAAGGCCGCCGGCGACGATCGCGAGGTGTATTTGCGCGAACAGGCCGCAATCGAGTTCGCGAGTGCCAAGCTGCGGCTAACCGGCCACCGGTAGGCTAGCCACCGGGCTACGCGAACGTAAGATCGCACAGTATGCTCGATCGTCTTGAGACAACGCTCCGGATTCGGGGCGGTGCGCGTTTGGAAGGTTCCGTCGCGACGCACGGTTCGAAAAACGCGGCGCTGCCGATCATGGCGGCTTCGCTCCTAGCAACCGGCACGGTGACGCTCCATCGGATTCCCCGCATTACCGACGTCTCGGTGATGTGGTCGCTGCTGGAGGCGCTGGGCGCGCGCATTCGCTACGAGGGCGATAACACGGTGACGATCGACGCCAGCAACGTGGCATCCTATCGCGCGCCGTACGCACTGGTGCGCAAGCTGGCTGCCTCGTTTGACGTCGTCGGCGCGCTGCTCGGAAGATTCGGGCGCGCCGAGGTTCCGTTGCCGGGAGGATGCGTGCTCGGCACGCGCGCGACCGACATGCACGAGCAAGCGTTCATCGCGCTGGGTTGCGACGTCCACAACGCCCACGGCTATCTGATCGCCCAATCCCGAAGCCAGCGGCTCGTCGGCGCCGCAATAGAGTTTCGAATGCCGAGCGTCGGCGCGACGAAAAATGCGATGCTGGCGGCCGCGTTGGCAGACGGTACGACCACGCTCAAGAACGTCGCGATGGAACCCGAGGTCGTTGACTTGGCCAATTTCCTCGTCGCGATGGGAGCGAAGATCGGCGGCCACGGCACCGACACGATCGTCGTCGATGGGGTGCCGGAGCTCCACGGCGCCGAATACGAAATCATCCCCGATCGCATCGTTGCGGGCACCCTCTTGGTAGCCGGCGCCGTGACGCGCGGCGACGTGACCGTTACGCACTGCCGCCCCGAGCATCTCGGCGCGCTCGTCGACAAGCTCGTAGAGTGCGGCGTCGTTACGGTGGCCGGAGACGACTGGATACGGGCCAAAGCCGGCGGAATCACCGGCGGCACGGACATCCTCACGGCGCCGTATCCGGGTTTCCCAACGGACCTGCAGCCGCAGATGGTTGGCTTCCTTTGCACCTGTCCGGGAACCAGCGTCGTCGAGGAGTCGATCTTCAACGCTCGCTTTTCGTACGTCAACGAGCTCGCGCGCATGGGCGCGGACGTCAAGGTAACGATGGAGAGCAACGCCGCCGTGATCAAAGGTCCCAAACAGCTCTCCGGCGCACCGGTGGAGGCGCCCGACATTCGCGCGGGTGCGGGGCTGGTAGTCGCCGGCTTAGCCGCGGCCGGGGAAACCGAAATCATCGGATTGGAGTACATCGACCGCGGTTACGAACGCTTGGAGGAATTGCTTTCGGAACTGGGCGGTCAAGTGCAGCGCAGCAGCGGCGTGACACCGCTGGTCGAACCGACCGGGTTTTTCGAAACGAGCGAATACCCCCGCGTTTCTGCGACCGGATAGCCGGTCGTTTCACATAGGAGTTAGTTCTTGGACATCGGGATCGATCTCGGCACGGCAAACGTGCTCGTTCACGTAAAGGGCAAGGGCATCGTCCTGCGCGAGCCTTCGGTCGTCGCCAAAGATATGAATACCGGCCGCGTCTTGGCGGTGGGGGAAGAAGCCCGCCAGATGCTCGGCAAGACGCCGGCTCACATTCAAGCGATTCGCCCGCTGCGCGACGGCGTGATTGCGGATTTTGAAGTGACCGAGGCGATGCTCTCGTACTTCATCAAGAAAGTGATGAAGGACCGCTCGTGGTGGTCCTCGCTCATCAAGCCGAAGCCGCACGTCACGATCTGCGTTCCCGCCGAGATTACCAGCGTGGAAGAGCGTGCGGTAAAGGACGCCGCCAAGCTCGCCGGCGCGCGCGACGTCGGCATCATCGAGGAACCTATGGCGGCGGCTATCGGGGCCGGCCTTCCGATCGGCGGACCCTCCGGCAGCATGGTCGTCGACATCGGGGGCGGCACGACCGACGTTGCGGTGATCTCACTCGGCGGTATCGTCGTGTCGCAATCGATTCGCGTTGCCGGAAACAAAATGGACGAAGCAATCGTGCGTTACATCCGGCGCGTGTACAACCTGATGATCGGCGAGCGCACAGCCGAAGAAATCAAGATCAAGATCGGTTCGGCGTACAAGCTCGAGCAAGAGCTCGCGATGGAAATACGCGGCCGCGATTTGATCAACGGTTTGCCCAAGACCGTCAAGATCACGAGCGAGGAGATACGAGAAGCCCTTTCGGAACCGGTCGGAGCGATCGTTGAAGCCGTCAAAGCGGTGCTCGAAAAGACCCCGCCGGAACTGGCGGCCGACATCATCGATCGCGGCATTATTTTGACGGGCGGCGGCGCGCTGTTGCGGGGACTCGAAAAGCTGCTCTCGGAGGTGACCGGCGTTCCGGCGATCGTCGCGGACGATCCGCTCTCGTGCGTTGCCATCGGCACCGGCGCGAGACTGCGTGTGTAGAAGTTCCTTAGCGCGCGTCATCGACGCGAGCGCGGCGAAAGTTGAAGACGTCGCCGAAGAGGTAGCCCGCGTCGCTGCTGCCGGCGGCACCGTGATACTCCCCAACGACACGAGCTACTTGATCGGATGCGATCCGTACGATTACGGCGCGATCGACCGAGTATACGCCGCGAAAGGCCGGCCGGATAACCGCCCGCTCACGATCCACGTCGCCACGCCCGGCGAATTCTTAGAATATGCCGGGGATAACGCTCTGGCGATACTCGCTGCCAAACGGCTGCTCCCGGCTCCGGTAATACTATTGATTCGCAAGCCGGCGTTTATCAGCGACGAACTGGCCGCGGGGCTCCAAACCCTCGCGTTCCGCGTGCCGGACGATCCGTTTGCGCGCGCCTTGTTGGAGCGGTGCGGGCCGATTGCCGGAACGACTGCAAACCCGCCCGGGGGGAACCGTTATAGCGGCGGCGCAGATCATTCCATGCTACCGCCGGCGGATCTCCTCGTGCAGCATGGGCCCACGCGCTACGACGGCGAATCATCCATCGTCGATCTCTCCGGCGCGCACGCGCGCCTGCTGCGGGAAGGCGTCGTTTCGGAACGCCGCCTGACGGAGTTGTTCGGACCGGTCGAACGCCCCACGGTAAAGGTACGCACTCCCTTCGTCCTTCGACAAGCTGGCACAGCCAAAGCTGACGTTAACCAGGATAAACTCCAACAATGATTCGTCTTATCGCCGCGCTCGCAGGCGTTCTCGCGCTGGTCACTGCGTTCGCACAGGCCGCGCCCCCGCGTTCGACGCCGCAGCCAGCGCCGTCGCGTTCGACGCCGCGGCCAACGTCGTCGCGTCCTCGGTCGCCCAACCCGCCGGCCGCCGCGTCGCCAAGCGCGTCTGCGGCCTCGTTCGATCTCGGCGTTTGGACCGTCCATGCCAGCTCGATCGATGCGAACTTCAAGAGCGGCGATTTCAGCACGCCCGCGAAAATCGTCATGACGCGCGTGGGCGGCGACGTGTCCGCGGATCGCGCGAATGGCAATTACAAGCGGCAAACGCTCTATCTCAACGGTCACGTCGTGATGCACGACTCGCAGGGCACCGGCGTCAGCAGCCTCGGGGGCGGCGCTCCTTCCGGCCCCTCGAGCCCCTCGACGCTCACGGCCGATCAGGCGCAAATCGACGGGGCCGCGAAGGTGTACAAAGCGACCGGCAACGTTCATTACGTGCAAGCCGACACCGTCGTCGACGCGAATAGCGGCACGCTCGACGACGAGGCACACAGCCTTTTGCTCGAAGGCGCGGTCCACATCGTTCAAGGTACGCGAAGCATGACGGCGCGCAGAGTGCTGTACAATACGCAAAGCGGGATCGCGCATGCGGAAGGCGACGTCACGATGCAATTCCCCGGCGAAATGCACCGGCATTTGGCGACTCCGAAACCGCTGAAAATTCCAAAAAACAAACTGACGCAGCCGGTCGGCGCTCCCAGCGCAACTCCGTAACTTGCCGGCTGCCCGGCCCGGCGCCGATATGCCGTTCGAATTCGCTCGTCACGAAATGCCGCTGGCAGCACGGATGCGGCCGCAGACGCTCAACGAATTCGTCGGTCAAGACGAACTAATGGCCGCCGGCCGCGTGCTTCGCCAGGCCATCGAACGCGACGCCGTGCCTTCGATGATCCTCTGGGGACCGCCGGGCAGCGGAAAAACCACTTTGGCGGAGATCGTCGCGCATTGCACCGGAGCGCACTTCGAACGTCTCTCTGCGGTCAGCGCCGGGGTCGCCGATTTGCGGCGCGTGGTCAACGAGGCCCGCGCGCGAGAACGCGCCGGTAAACGGACCGTGCTCTTTGTCGACGAGATCCACCGCTTCAACAAAGCGCAACAGGATGCAATACTGCCGTACGTCGAGGACGGAACCGTCGTGTTCATCGGTGCAACGACCGAGAACCCATCTTTTGAAGTGAACTCCGCGCTGCTTTCGCGCGCGCGCGTTTTCGTGCTGCACGCCTTGACGGACGAAGACGTCGGAACGATCGTCGACCGCGCGCTGACGGACCGCGAGCGCGGTCTGGGGGCGAAGGAGACGGCGCTCGAGGACGATGCTCGGGAGGTTCTCGTGGGGCTTGCGAACGGGGACGCACGCGCGGCGCTGAACGCCCTGGAGTTCGCAGCAGCCTCTGCACCGGTTCGGAACGGACGCGCCAGGATCGATGCGGCGCTCGTGCGCGAAGCGATGCAGCGGCGCAGCACCGGCTACGATAAGGCCGGCGAAATGCATTACGATACGATCAGCGCGTTCATCAAATCCGTGCGTGCGAGCGATCCGGATGCGTCCCTCTACTGGCTCGCGCGGATGATCGACGGCGGCGAGGACCCGCTGTTCATCGCGCGCCGATTGGTGATCCTTGCGTCTGAGGACGTTGGGCTTGCCGATTCAGCCGCGCTGAGCGTCGCCGTTGCGGCGAAGCAGGCCGTCCACTTCATCGGAATGCCGGAAGGCTTCTTCCCCCTAGCACATGCGACGCTCTATCTTGCGACGGCTCCGAAGAGCAACAGCGTGGGGACGGCGTTCGCCGCGGCGATGGCGGACGTTCGCGAGACGCGCAACGACCCGGTACCGCTGCACCTTCGCAACGCACCCACGAGTTTGACGCGACACCTGGGCTACGGGGAGGGCTATCACTACGCGCACGACGACTACGACGTAAAGCAGCTCAACCTGCCGCCGAACCTCAGCCAGCGACGCTATTACCGCCCCGCAAGCCGAGGAGCCGAACCGCAACGAACCGCGGCTCCCGATGCAAAAAAAAGGCGGTCCGAGTGATACTCGGACCGCCAGTTTCCCGTTGCTACTTCTCGGAGTGTGCGTTGGAGCTTCGCACAAACAGATAATAAAACTGCAGACTGTGAACGACCTGTGAATTCCGAACGAATTTACCTCGACAATGCAGCGACTACGACGCTTCGCGCGGAGGTTGCGGATGCGATGCGCGCCGCGTTTGAAGATAGCGGCTTCAATCCGAGTTCGCTGCATGCAGAAGGGCGTCGCGCGCGTGCCGTGCTCGACGACGCGCGCGATCGAATTGCCGCATCGTTGCGCGCGCCGCGTACCACGATCATCTTTACGGGAAGCGGCACCGAGGCAGACAACCAGGCGCTCTTAGGGGTCACGCGCGCGTCGCCGCGAAGCGCGCATGTGATCGCCAGCGCGATCGAGCACCATGCCGTAATAGGCGTTCTCGACCGACTGCAAAACGAGGGATTCGAGACGACGCTGCTCCCCGTCGATGCCGAAGGAAGCGTGCATCCGGCGGCTTTCGAGGAAGCGCTGCGACCCGCACACCGTACTCGCTTCGATTATGTACGCCAACAACGAAATTGGTGCGGTGCAACCGATCGCGCAACTGGCGCGAATCGCGCGCGAGCGCGGCGTGACGTTCCATGTCGACGCCATCCAGGCGCCCAGCTGGCTGCCGGTCGAGGTCGACGATCTCGGTGTAGACATGCTTTCGCTGTCCGCGCATAAACTGGGCGGCCCCAAAGGCATCGGCGCCCTCTACGCCCGTGAAGGCCTGCGCCTCGAACCGATCGTCCACGGCGGGGGCCAGGAGTCGGGCCGGCGTTCCGGCACCGAAAACGTCCTCGGTGCCGCCGGCTTCGCCACGGCTCTGGAGCTCGCCGTGGCCGAGCGGACGGACAAGAGCCCCCGCGTCGCCGCGCTGCGCGACCGCTTAGAAGACGGTATTCGCTCGCTCGTCCCGGAGGTGCGAGTCAATGGCGCCGGGTCCGCGAGAACGGCCAATATCTCCAACGTGAGCTTCGCCGGGGTGGACTCGGCGGCGCTGCTGATCGGGCTGGACCTCGCCGGCATCGCCGTTTCGGCCGGAAGCGCGTGCACGTCGGGGGCCCTCGAGCCAAGCCACGTGCTCGCGGCCCTGGGCTTAGAGGAGCGCTGGCGAAGAGGCGCGATTCGCTTCTCCCTCGGGGCGTCGACCACGCTGCCCGAGATCGAGCGCACCATTGCGGTGTTGCCCGGCCTGGTCGCCGCGCTGCGCGCGCCGGCCGCCTGATACGGTGGTTCCAGGGGATGGGTAGACTCAGAGCACGAACCGCGCGCGGCTGGAGGCTCAACCGTGACCAGTAATGAGTATGGCAGCTTGATTCTCGATGTCCTGGTTGGCGTCGGCGCGCTTCTGATCGGCATCGGCGTCATGGTCGGCATGGTGGCCTTGGCGAAAACGCTGGCCCGGCTGCGGGTCACGTTGGACGAGGTCGATCGACAGCTGGCAAGTATCGGTCCGCCGGTGCGGAACACGCTGACGCACGTGGACGAGGTCACGAAGTCGCTGGAGGATACTGCCGGCACCTTGTCCCGGACGGCCGATTTGACCAAGAGCGCAGTCGTACCCGCAATCGTGAACATCGGCGCAACGATCGGCGGCATTACCGCCGGTTTACGGCGCTTGGTTACGGGAAAAGACCGATAAACCAAGGAGTAGCTTAATTATGGGCAAGGGTAATGGCGGAGGCGGTGGATTCTTCGCCGGTTTTCTTATCGGCGCAGTCGTTGGCGGTGCCGCAGCTGTTTTTCTCGCGCAGGATGAGACTCGCGACCGTCTTGCAGGCAAGGCGCGTGAGGCCGGAGATTTTGCCATGGGCGCGACGGGCGACCTGAGAGGGAAGGTTAACGATGTCACGTCGCAATGGCAGTCGAGCGTGTCCGAACTCTACGAACGAGGACGCCAAGTCGTCGAAAGCGCGCGCGCGAACATCGACGCCGCGGTCGCCGAAGGCCGAGCGACGGCAGACCAAACTCGCGACGACCTCCAACGGAAAGCGCAGGAATAGCAGCTTGGACATCAAGGTAAACGTACGTGAAGCGCCGGGCGACTGTTACGTAGTCGACCTCAGCGGCGAAATCGACGTCTATACGTCGCCGAAGGTAAAGGATGCGATCGGCGACCTGATCGATCGCGGCGTCTATCACTTGATCATCAATCTCGAGAAAGTGCGATATATCGATTCCACGGGCTTGGGAGTGCTGATCGGCGGCCTCAAGCGCGTCCGCGAACATGGCGGATCGGTGAATCTCGTTTGCACAAACCCGCAAATCAAGAAGATCTTCGACATCACCGGATTGGTCAAGATCTTCGGCATCTTCGACAGCGAGGATGCCGCAATGAAAGCCTTGGTATGAACCAGGCGGTCGAGCACGCGGTTCCGGAGCTCGTCGAGCTTCGGATTCCGTCGCGGCCGGAATGGGTTGCACTCGCGCGGCTCGCGGCGGCCACGGTGGCCAACCGCTTGAGTCTCTCGCTCGAAGAGATCGAGGACGTGAAGCTTGCGGTTGCGGAGGCCTGCACGGCCGTCATCCAACACGAAGGTCACGGCGAGTTCATCCAACTGACCTGCGAGGCGCTTTCCGGCGCGCTACGCGTGCGCGTACACGATAGTGGCCGGCACGGCGTACCCGCCGACGGCCAGAGAATGGACTTCGACGAAGCCCGCATCGCCGGGCTCGGCATCTTTCTTATCCGAACGTTGATGGATGAGGTGAGCTATGACGTGCACCCGCAGTTGGGGACCGATTTGCTCATGGTGAAGAGGGCCGGCCGGCCCGACTAGTGGTGGCCCAGCGGGACGAAGCACGTCCGGACCGCGAACGGACCCGAGCGCTCTTTGTGCGTTTCATTCGCGCGCGCCAGCGTCACTCCAAATCGCCGGATCGGCCGAACCCCCAGCACGAGCGCCTGCGCGACGAGCTCGTCGTCGTGCACCTCAACCTGGTCCGCTTTCTTGCGGTTCGATTCGCAAACCGCGGCGAGCCCCTCGACGATCTCGTTCAAGTCGGCACCGTCGGATTGCTGAAGGCGATCGATCGTTTCGAGTTAGAGCGCGGCGTCGAGTTCACAACCTATGCTACGCCCACGATCGTGGGCGAAATCAAACGCTATTTCCGCGACAAGGGTTGGGCAGTGAAAGTGCCGCGGCGCTTGCAAGAGCTCAATCTCGCGGTCAACCGCGCGAGCGACAAGCTCGCGATCGAGCTCGGGCGCAGCCCGACCGTTGCGGAGCTCGCGACGCACCTGAGTGCGGGTGAAGACGAGATCCTCGAAGCGCAGGAACTGGGGCAGGCCTACAATCTGCTCTCGCTGGACAGCGAAGTCTCGGGCGAAAGCGACAAAAAGTCGCAGACGCTGGCCGACACCGTCGGCGTCTCGGATGCCGGGTTAGCGCTGCTCGAAGACCGCGCGAATCTGGAGCGCGCTTTCCACGTGCTCTCGGGCCGCGAACGCGTGATCATCTACCTTCGCTTCTATGAATCCGTCTCGCAAACCGAAATCGCCAAACGCCTCAACGTCTCGCAGATGCACGTCTCGCGCCTGCAAGCCAAAGCGCTCGAAAAGCTCCGCTCCGTCCTCGCAGAGTAGCAGCGGCTGCTGTTGTCGGAGCTTTGCGCAGCGCAATACGTCCCGTTCCTGCGGCCGTTTGCTCGGCGCATCCCGCGCCTCACTGCACTCGACCTCTGCGCCGCTCTCGACTTCCTGTCTCCGCGGCGCATTCACACGCCGCCGGATCGGGACGTATTGTGCCGCGCAAAGCTCGAACGAAACGCGCCTCCAGGGCGACGCGTTCGACGTGATGCCAAGGAAGCTCGGACCGACGAGCGGAGCCACGGAGGGCGGGAGCGAGGAGGCCGAGCAGCAGGAGCGCAGCCCGGATGGCGGAGCGACGAGCGGTTCCGAGGCGTCATGTCGGACGCACCGCCCGGGAAAGCGACGAGCCAGCCGACACGGTAGTGTGCCCCGCAAGCTCCAAGAGGGGGCGCGACATGTCATGGGCTTCTTAGCAGCGAGCATCGTACAATAGGGGAATGAAGAGCCAGGAGCTGCGGCAGGCGTGGATCGATTTCTTCGTCGGGAAGCAACACAAGCTGCTCCCTCCGGCGACGCTGGTTCCGCACGAGATGTCGACGACGCTGTTTACGATCGCGGGAATGGAGCAGTTCGTGCCCGTGTTTCTCGGCGAGCAGCCCGCTCCCGCGCCGCGCGTCGTCACAGTGCAGCGTTGCCTTCGCGTCGCGGGCGCCAAAAGCGACATCGAGAGCGTTGGACGCACCGGGCGCCATGGGACGTTCCTCGAGATGCTCGGCAACTTCAGTTTCGGCGATTATTACAAGCGGGAAGCGATTGCATGGGCGTGGGAGTTCGTTACGGACGTACTGGGTTTGGATCCGGCCCGTCTTTTCGTAACGATCCATACCGGCGATGACGAGGCCGAACGGATTTGGGTGGAGGACGTGGGCCTCGAGCGCTTGCGCGTGACGCGCTTCGACGAAGAGAATTTTGGACCATGGGTCCCACCGGACCGTGCGGGCCGTGCACCGAGATCTTTTACGATACAGGCGAAGCCCATGCGAGCGGTCCGGACGACCGTGGGCCGAATTTGGGAAGCCGCTACGTCGAGATTTGGAACATCGTCTTTCAACAATACAACCGCGGGGTGGATGGCAACCTCGGAGAGCTTCCGCGCAAGGCGATCGACACCGGCGCGGGACTCGAACGGATGCTGGCGGTCTGCAACGGATTTGCGTCGATGTATCAGACCGATCTCTTCACCGATTTGGTCGCGGCTCAGCCGCCGATCGGCCGTACGTCGCTTTCGGAACGCGAGCAGCAGGCTCGGCAGAACATCATCGCGGACCATCTGCGCGCGGCCACGTTCCTGGTCAACGACGGAATCTATCCCTCGAATACCGACCGTGGATTCGTTCTGCGCTTCCTGATTCGCCGCGCCATCCGTAACGGCAGACTGCTGGGATATCCCGACGGCTTTCTCGCGACCCTCGTTCCGGCCGTCGTGCGATCGCTGGAACCGGGATATCCCGAACTGCGCGAGAGCGCGTCGCGCATCGTCACCGCGTTACGTTTGGAAGAACAAACCTTCGATCGAACGCTGGAACGCGGCATAGCACTGCTCGATCGCGTGATTGAGGAGGCCCTTACGCGTCGCGAACACGTCATCGCCGGCGACGAGGCCTTTCTGCTGCACGATACGTACGGCTTCCCGCTCGAGCTGACGCGCGAAATCGCGGCGGAGCACGGGGCCGTCGTGGATACGGTTGCGTTCGACCGGCTCATGGGAGAACAGCGTGAGCGCGCTCGGCGCGATGCGGCGGCGAAACGCGACGTCGTCGCGCTCTCGGATCTGCCGGCCACGCGCAGCGAGTTTACCGGCTACGACGAGGGTCTCGAAGCGGACGGAGAGGTCGTCGCGATGCTCAAGGACGCGGCGATGGTGGGTTCGCTGACGTCCGGAGAGGAAGGCACGCTCATTCTCGACCGCACCTCGTTCTACGCCGAACGCGGCGGCCAGATCGGCGATCGCGGGACGATCCTCGCGCCGGGCGGCCGTTTCGATGTGCGCGACACGCAATACATGGGTGACGCGATTGCGCACCACGGCGTCATGGTCGAAGGTGAAATAGCCGTGGGCGAGCGCGCCCACGCCGGCGTGTCGGAGCGATGGAGGCGCGAGATCCGCCGCCACCATACGTCGGCACACCTGCTGCAGCGTGCGCTCAAGGACGTGCTGGGCGACGAAGTCAATCAGGCGGGCTCCTGGGTGGGCATCGATCGCATGCGTTTCGATTTTCGTTGGCCGGGCGGCGCGCTCACGGCCGAGCAGAAGCGCCACGTCGCGCACCGCGTCAATGAGATGATTCGCGACGATGCGCACCTCGTTACGCGCATTCTCTCGCTGGAGGAAGCGAAGAAAACGGGCGCGATTTGGATGGCCGGCGAGAAGTACGGCGAGCTCATCCGCGTCGTGCAGGCCGGCCCGTCGATCGAGTTCTGCGGTGGCACGCATTCGCACTCGACCGGCGAGCTCGGCATGTTCGTGATTCTCTCGGAGTTTTCCATCGGCAGCGGAATTCGCCGCATCGAGTCGTGCGTTTCCGAGGCGGCGGAAGAGTACGTGGGTAAGCAAAGCGATTTGATCGGGACGCTCTCCGCGTCGCTCGCGACCGCACCCGACGAGTTGAGCGACCGCGTCGAAAAAATCCAACGCGACGTCAAAGATCTGCAGAGCGCGCTCGGGCAGTTACGCGCAAAGCTCGCCGCGACGGAAGCCGCATCCTACGTTGCGCACGCGGAGCGCAGCGGCGATCGCGCCTTTGTCGGCGCGGTAATCCCCGAGGCCGATGGCGACGCCCTCCGTCACCTCGGCAGCGCAATCCGCGGCCAGCTGCGCAGCGGCGTCGTTGCATTGGCGGGAATCGACGACGGGCGCGTCAGCCTGTTGGTCAGCGCCAGCGACGATCTCGTGAAGGCCGGCCTTCACGCCGGAAACCTGCTGAAGCTGGCGGCGCCGCTGGTTTCGGGCAAAGGCGGGGGTCAAGCCGCGCAAGCGCAGGGCGGCGGCACGGACCCGAGCGGTGCGGACGCCGCAGTTCGCGCTATCCGCGACGCCGTCTTCGCATGATGCTTCGCGCCGCTGTTGCGGCACTCGCGCTCTTCGCCTGGCTTGGCGCGGCGCCGGTGCAACTCGATTCGCAGTACGTTTTACAGCGCTACGCACTCGCGGTCCAGACGGTTGCCGTGCCGAAAGTGGTCGTGTATTCGTATACGGTGTCGCAGGTCGGGCCGAGCAACATCGAGCAACGGCACCGCGTCTACCGCAGCGGGACGGAAGTGCGCGACGAAACGGTTTGGATCGACGGAATGGAACTGCGCCGCAAAATCGTCCGCTTCTCGCACCGCGAAGACCGCTATGCGGTGGCGCGTTTCGCGCCGCGACCGGATACCTATCAGCTGCTCTTCTTGGGGGCGACGAAAGATGGGCGGCATCTGGACTACGTCTACGACGCTACCCCGCTCAGCCGCGCGTCCGGTGCCTGGGTCGATCGGTTGACGATCGACGGAGAAAATTTTCTTCCACGCGCGGTGCACTTCCACACCAGCGGGTCCGACGCTCAAGGCAGCGGCAACGTCGAGTTCGCATCCTTCGGAAAGTATTGGATGCCGGTGCTGGCCGTCGCACAGGCGCGCGTCAAGGGCAAACCGGCTCGCGAGCTGATCGCGTGGAGCGACTACAGGTTTCCGGCAAGGTTGCCGCCTTCAACGTTCCAGCCGCCCGAGCCGCTTCCGCACGCAACGACCCCATCGATGTGACGGAACGGATTAAACCAGCATACGTCGCCGGCTTCGTCGCGCTGGCGGTGACGGCGCTCATTTCGCGGCTCCATCCGACGCCCTATAACAACTTCGTCCTCTTGGCGCAGGCCATGCTGCACGGGCGCGTTTGGATCGACTGGCCCGGTAACTACATCGACGCTTTGCATTACGGCGCCCAATACTACGTCATAGAGGCGCCGCTTCCGGCGCTGTTGCTGCTCCCTTTCGTCGCGGTCTTCGGCTCGCAAGCGAATCAGACGCTCCTCGGCGTCGTGTTGACGGGCGTCGCGATCGGTGCGACGTGGGAGCTTGGCGAGCGCTTCGGCGTGCGGCGCTCCAGCAACGTTTGGATCTGCGCGTTCTTCTTGGCCGGTACGGATCTCTTGTGGTGCGCGGTGCTCGGCGACGTCTGGTTTCTGGCGCACGTGGCGGCCGTTTGCTTTACGATGCTCGCGCTGGTCGAGCTTGCCGGAGAACGTCGCGGTTGGGTCGTCGCGCTCTTTGCGGCATGCGCTTTCGAGTCGCGCTTCTCGATGATCGCCGCCGTGCCGGTGTACGCGTATCTTCTCGTGGCACCGCGTGACACGTTCTCCCTTTGTCATCCTGAGCGCAGCGCCGAAGGCGCGCAGTCGAAGGACGAAGGACGAATTGTTTCCTTCGCGTCGGTGCTGGTAGGAGTCGGCGTGCTCTGGACGTTGTACAATTTCGCGCGCTGGGGAACCTGGAACGACATCGGCTACGCGACTTGGTATCACCAGGATCAGGTCGGGATGCCGACCGGCTCGCCGTTCCGTTTCGAGTATCTGCCTTACCAACTGTGGTCCTTCTTCGTCCAGGCGCCGACCCGGCTGCCGAGCTTTCCGTGGCTGCGCCCCGAATACTCGGGGGTCGCGCTCGTGTGGACCTCGCCCGCCCTCGCGATCGCATTCCTTGCGCGCAATCCGCTTCGATGGGTGATTGCGCTGTGGGTCGCAACGCTGCTGACCGCCGCGCCGAACTTCTTGTACTACGTCAACGGCTTCGCGCAATTCGGCATGCGTCACGCGCTCGACTTCGAGCCGTTCTTGGTAGCGCTGATGCTGCTCGCGGCTCGCGAGCGGATCGCCGCATGGGGGCGCGCGCTCATCGCCTATTCCTGCGCTGCAGGTCTGTGGGGCTGCTGGTACTGGTTGAGCTACGTGCGAACGCCGTGAGGCAGGCTTAGCGCATCGTAGGCGGCCCGAAGCGCGCCGGCCTCGCGGACCGGAGCGCCGCAGGTTCCGTTGGTGCACATATATGCGGCCGGCTGTGGTTCCGGCGGCAGATCGAGCCTTGCCGCTGCCTGCCCGTGCAGCGTCCGAATCGCCAAGAACGGCGTCGGCAGGCGTAATGCCGCCTCGCGAAACTCAGCCGTCAGGCTCGCCTCGCCGACGATGCGAACGGTGACCTCCGGCGACAGATAGCGGCGCAGCGCCCGAGCGTACGTCGCTGCGAATGGGCCTGCGCCCGGGGACGTCCGCGCGTACAAGCGCAGCACGGCTTGTGCGTGCACGCGATAGCTCGGGGCGGTCGTCAAGGCCGCAAGGCGAAGCAGAACGTCTGCGAATAGGCCGTTGTCGACGATCGGACGATCGGTCACCGCGAGCCGCCCCAGCGTTTCCTCGGCTGGAAGCCGATCGTAGAATCCACCGCCGTCGCCTTCGAAGCGTGCGATGACGGCGTCGCAGAGCGTTTGCGCACGCTCGAGAAAGCGCGCTTCTCCGCAAGCTTCGTGCGCGTCGAGCAGCGCGCGCGCATAGGCAACCTGATCGGTGAGCAAACCCCGCACTTCGGGCGTGCCGCCGGGCTGCAGCACGTGATAGACGAGCCCGTCCTCATCGAGGAGCGCGGCGTCCACGTTGTCGAGCGTTTTCAGCGCTTGCGCGAGCAGCGCATCGTCGTCAAGCGCTTGCGCGGCGAGGCACAGCGCGCCGGCAAGCCCGCAGGTCCAGTTCGTGTAAGACGTACGATCGACGAACGGTGCCGTTCGCTCGCGGCGCTCCTCCAGCGGCAACTCGAAGTAGCTTTCGTCGGCATCCTGGCTGCCCGCAAAGAAGCCGGTCGCGGGGTCGTGCAGCACCGTGCGAACGTATCCTGCGGTAGAAGTCAGCGTCGCGAGAAAATCCGGTGTTGGTGCGAGCATCGCGAGGCCGGCAAGCACGCGCAGCAGTCCGGCGTGATCTTCGGCCATCTTCTCAAAATGCGGAACGCTCCAATCGCGGGTCGTCGAGTACCGAAAGAAACCGCCTTCGACGTGATCGTACATTCCGCCGCGCGACATCGCGAGCATCGTGCGCGCGACCATGTCGTACAGCTCCGGATCGCCGTTGCGCCGCCACTCGGAGAGCAGAAACTCGTGGAGCTCCGGCTGTGGAAACTTCGGCTCGTCGCCGAATCCGCCGAACTCGTGGTCGTACGTCTGCCGCACGCGATCGAGGAGCGCCACGATCGGTGCGTCGGTGAGCTCTTCACCCGGCGACGCTGGGCGCGGCGCTCCGCGCGCTTGCAGTTCTGCCGAGTGCGAAGCGATGTCGTCGCGGTGCTCGGCGTAGAAGCGTGCGATTTCCTCCAGCACGCTGCGCATTTGCGGGGGAGGGAGGTAGGTGGCGCCGGTGAGCGGCGTTCCATCCGGCGCCAAAAACGCCGTAGTCGGCCATCCGCCCATGTTGTAACGCGCGTTGACGTCGGGCCGGCGGTCGTTGTCGACCCGCACCGGCACGAAACCGCGGTTGATCGTTTCGATGACGCCGGCATCGGAATACGACGTTTCGTCCATCACGTGGCACCAGTGACACCACACCGCCGAAATCGAGAGGAGAATCGGTTTTTCTTCCGCTGCCGCGCGAGCGAAGGCATCGGCGCCCCATGCCATCCACCCGATTTCATTGGCTCGATTGGGTCGAGGTGAAAAACGAAAGTCACTCATCCGAATCGTGCGCTCCCTGGAGAAAAGATGCGGCGTAGAGCACGGCGATCAACGCATACAGCGCGAGGCCGGCGATGCCTGCCGTCGGCGACCGCACTACGTAGATTGCCGCAAAATACGCTGCGAATGCCAAGCTGGCAATCGCATATCGCCGATGCGCCGCCGCGGACATTCCGTAGATTTCGCGCTCGTAGAAGCCGCCGCTGGAACGGCTGCGCTGCCACGCGATTGCCGTGACGCCGAGTGAGATCGCCAAGCCGGCGAGCGTGTAGATCATCGTTCTAAGAGTACCGCGCCGAGCCGTCGAAGGCCAACGACGATGGCGTCCAAGAAAGCCTCTTCTCGCCCCGGATCCCTGGAGCGCTACCACGAGAAGCGCGATTTCTCACAAACCCCCGAGCCAAGCGGCCGCAAGGATAAAGCGTCGCCGGCCAAGGCCCAGAAGATGCGCTTCGTCGTGCAAATGCACCGCGCGACGCGGCTCCATTACGATTTTCGTTTGGAAGCGGATGGCGTGCTCGCCTCATGGGCCGTCCCAAAGGGCCCGACCCTCGTCCCGGGGGACCGTCGCCTCGCGATGCACGTCGAGGACCACCCGATCGACTATCGCGACTTTGAGGGGAACATCCCCGCCGGCCAATATGGCGCGGGCAGCGTGATCGTGTGGGATCGCGGCACGTACGCCCTTGCCGAGGGCGACGACCCGGGAACCGAAATCGCAAACGGCAAGATCAAGTTCGTCCTGCGCGGCAAAAAATTGCACGGCGAGTTTACTTTGGTGAAGATCAAGGCGCGCGAAGGCGAGCACGGCGAGCCATGGCTGCTGCTCAAGGACCGAGACGAGTACGCAGACCCAAAATACGATCCCGTGGAGCACCCGGAGTCGGTCAAGAGCGGCAAGACCCTTGCGGATATCGCCGCAAACCCACGGTCGCCAACCTGGCAGTCGAAGCCGAGCGCTCGTCACGCGGCAGCGCAACGAAGGCACCCGAACTCCAAGCGCGATCCGCTACCGCATCCGAAGGCTTTGATGCTGGCAACGTTGGTTGACGAACCGTTCGACGATCCGGACTGGCTCTTCGAGATCAAATGGGACGGGTATCGCGCACTGTGCACCGTCGAAGACGGTAAGTTGACGCTCGTGTCGCGCAATGGCCTCGACATGCTCAAACGCTTTCCCGAGCTGCAAGAGTTGGCGAGTGCGTTTGCCAGCGTTCCGGTAATGGTCGACGGCGAGATCGTCAGCTTGGACGCACACGGGCGCTCCTCGTTTCAACGCCTTCAAGAATCCCAAAAGAAACCGGCCGGCCTGACGTACGTCGCTTTCGACTTGCTCTACGCCGACGGCGCGGACTTGCGGTCGAAGCCGCTCGAAGAGCGCAAAGCGCGGCTCGAACGGTTGATACGCGACGACGGCCTCGTCTTGTATTCCAAGCACGTCGTCGACCGAGGCAAAGCGCTCTTTGCTAGTGCGGTCAAACGCCGGCTGGAAGGCATCATCGGGAAAAACCGGACCTCGACGTACCAAGAGCGGCGCAGCCGCGACTGGGTGAAGATCAAAACCGGCCACGAGCAAGAGTTCGTCGTCGGGGGGTGGACCGAGCCGAAGGGCAGCCGTAAGGGATTCGGAGCCTTGCTTCTCGGCGTCTACCGGAACAAATCGCTGCAATACGTCGGCTCGGTGGGTACGGGTTTTAGCGCGAAGCTGCTGGACGAACTCTACGACCGGCTGCGTAAGATCGAGCGTAAAACGTCGCCGTTTATCAATGAGGTCGATGCGCGTTCGCAGCCCCATTGGACGAAGCCGGACCTCGTCGTCGAGGTGCGTTTCTCGGAGTGGACGCGAGACGGCTACCTCCGCCAGCCCGCATACCTCGGGCTCCGGACCGATAAACGCGCGGCCGACGTCGTTGCCGAAATCCCGGTGCACGCATAATGCCGCCGCCGCGCGTAACGCGACGCGTCGGGTCGCGCACGTTGTCGCTGTCAAACCTCGATAAAATTCTGTGGCCCGACGACGGCTACACAAAAGGCGATTTGATCGACTACTACGAGAGCGTCGCGCCGTTGGCGCTCCCGCACCTAAAAGGCCGGCCGCTCACGCTGCAACGCTATCCCAACGGCATCGCGGGCGAAACGTTCTTCGAAAAGCAAATTCCGCGCGGGGTGCCGGATTGGGTCGATCGCGTGACGGTTCCCACGCCGGGCGGATCGCGATCCGAAACGACGTTCGCGCTGTGCAACGATGCGGCGACGCTGATTTTGCTGGCGAATCTGGCAACGATCGTTTTGCACGTCTGGACGTCTCGCGTGCCCGCGCTGGAGCAGCCGGACTTCGTCATATTCGATCTAGACCCGGGCGAAGAATGCACGCTCCGTACGCTCGCAGCGGTCGCAATGGCGATTCGCGGGCTGCTCGGCGAAATCGGATTGAGCGCACTCGTCAAGACGACCGGCGGCTATGGGGTTCACGTCGTGCTGCCGCTGCAGGGCGGCTACTCTTACGACACGGCGAAAGTCTTTGCCGAGATCGTCGCACGGCAGGCCGCGCAACGGCTCGGCGACAGCGTAACGTTGCAGCGGACGCTCGCGAAGCGGCCGCGCAACGCCGTGTATCTCGATTACGTGCAGGTCGGGCTCGGCAAAACGATCGTCGCGCCGTACTCGGTGAGGGCTCGCGCCGGGGCGCCGGTTTCGACTCCGCTGCACTGGGCGGAGATGGAGGCGTTTGCGCGGCGTCGTACGGCCGGCGCTCCCGCCGACGAGTTCGCGAAGTATACGATTCGCGCGGTACCCAAGCGTCTCGAGCGTGAGGGGGACCTGTGGGGCGCGAAAAACTGGAAGAAGCAGCGGCTCGAAGCGGCCACCGGTAAGGCGCGGCGACTTTGGTCGCAACCGGGATAGACGCCGGCGTGCGCTTTTGGGTAAAATAGTCCACCTATGGCGCACGCAATTTGGTCCGGATCGATCAACTTCGGCCTCGTTACGATCCCCGTAAAACTCTTTACCGCCGTGAAGACGGACGACCTTTCGTTCAACCTGCTGCACGAAAAAGACGAGGGGCGAATCAAGTACGAACGCGTCTGCAGCGTCGATGGGAAACCCGTGCCGTGGGACGAGATCGTGAAGGGGTACGAGTTCGAGAAGGGCGAGTACGTGGTGCTGACCGACAAAGATTTCGCCGCGGTGAATCCGGAGGCCACGCAATCGGTCGATATAATCGAGTTCGTCGACCTCGACAAGATCAGCCCGATGTTTTTCGACAAGCCATACTATCTCGAGCCCACGAAACAGGGGCGGCATGCGTACGCGCTCCTGCGCGAGGCACTGTCGACCACCAATCGCGTGGCAGTCGCGCGCGTCGTGATTCGAACGAAAGAGTACATCGCCGCCGTGAAGCCGATCGGCGAGGCACTGGTCCTCGAGCTCATGCATTGGGCGAACGAGATCGTGAGCTCGGACACGTTGGAGATTCCGGGGCGTGAAAAGCTCCCGGAAAAAGAGATGGAGATGGCGCGCATGCTGATCGACACGATGAGCGTCGAGGAGTTCGAGCCCGAGAAATTCTCGAACAACTATCACGATCAGTTGCTGACGATGATCGAAGCGCGTGCCGCGGGCAAGGAGCTGCCCAAGGCGAAGAAAGCGCCGGCGCGGGCGAAGGTCGTTAACCTCATGGACGTGCTGGCGCAGAGCCTCGAAGAGAGCAAGAAGCGCCGCGGCGCGGGCGCCGAAAAACCGGCGACGCGGCGGCGCAAAAAGACCGCGGCCTAGCGCCGCGGCCTTATCCCTGAACGATCTCCGCGGTTTCCGTTTCGCGAGCTAGCGCTAAGGCGTCGTCGGATCGCGCGGCGACGTTTTCACCGCGCGCGTTGAACAGGCCCATGACCAACGCGATCGCGGCCAGCGTCAGCGATTCGATGCCCGCAAAACGCGGGCCGTAGACGCCTAACAGGCCGGTCGAGACCGGTGGTGCGAGAATTCCGGAGAGTGAATCCAGCGACGAGCTCGTTCCGAGAACCGTTCCCTGCTCGCGATCCGAGGCCGCGTTGCTGATCAGCGCGGTGATGCCCGTATTCGTCAAAGCCATGCCGAACGCGGACAAGATCATGGTCGCGCCGAGCAGCGCGAGATCGTGGACGAACGGAATCAACGCAAAACCCGCGACGAGCGATGCGAGCCCGATGTTCGACATCACGCGGTCGCCCAAACGCGCCGAAATGCGCCCGACGACGACGGCGTTCATGAAGACGTTGAAGACGGCGAAGATCGAAAAGAGATAATCGGTGCTCGTCAGCGAGAATCCCAGCTGCCGCGCCAAGAACAGCGCGAAAACGGCAAACCAGCCGTATAAGGCCAGCGCAATGGCAAACTTCTGCAACAGGATGCGCGCCAGCCGCGGCTTGCGAAAGCTTCCGAAAAGCGTGCCCATGCCGACGCGTTCCTCGTCCTTGCTCCGCGCGCGCGATTCCGGGAGCATCGTGATGGTGAGCAGCAGGGTAACAAGCTGCAGGCCGGCGGCTACCAAGAAGGGCGCCGCAAAGCCGAAACGCGCGTAGAGTACGCCCCCGCCGAAGGGCCCGAAGACCATACCCGCGGCGAACATCGCGCCGATGAGGCCGAACGCGCGCGCGCGTTCCTTCGGAGCGACGAGATCCGCGACGTAGGCCTGGGTGATGCTGATGTTTCCTCCCGAGACGCCTTCCAGGACGCGCGCCACGAAGACGACGGCAATCGGCGCCAACGCGAGACTCGCGGCGATCCCGGGGGCCAGGCCGAGCATCGCCCAACCGATCGTCGCTCCGATCTGGCTCACGATCAGCACGGTCTTGCGCCCGATCCGGTCGGAGACGGTGCCCCACAGCGGTGCCGAAACGAACTGGCAGAACGAGAACGTCGCCATCAGCAGTCCGACGACCAACGCCGATGCGCCGAAATGCGTCACGAAATACGGCAGCATCGGAATCAGCATGCTGAAGCCGACGATGTCGATGAACGTAATGCCGAGGATCGGCAGTAGTTTGCGGATCACGCGCGGGGGTGTTTCGACATCCAGGAACCCTTATTCCGGCGACTCTACCGGCAAGACGATCCGGAAAAAGCGCTCGCCCTTCCGCACGAGGTCCACTTTGTACGAGCGGCGCAGATCGATGCTGGTAAGGATCTTGTGCAGCGCGTCGACGCCGTTCAGGCGCCGTCCCTCAAAGGCGAGCAAGACGTCGCCGTCTTGCAACCTCGCCGTATCGGCCGGGCTCCCCGGCTCGACCGAGACGACCATGATCGCGCGGCGATCGTCGAGACGCAAACGCCGGGCGGCCGCCGGCGCGAGCACGATGTCCTGTCCGGCGATTCCGAGGTAACCGCGGCGTACTTTTCCGTCGCGCATCAAAAGGCTCGCAACGTGCTTGGCCGTATCGATCGCGATCGCGAAGCAGAGCCCCTGACCGGGAAGGACGGCCGTGTTGACGCCGATTACTTCGCCGGCCGACGTGACCAGCGGTCCGCCCGAGTTGCCCGGATTCAGCGCTGCATCGGTTTGGATGATGTTGTCCATCAGGCGCCCCGAGGCGGAGCGCAGCGAGCGTCCCAGCGCGCTGACGACGCCGGCGGTAACCGTGTATGCGAGGCCGTACGGATTGCCCACGGCGATGACGAGCTGACCGGGGCGAAGCGCGCTCGAGTTTCCGAGCGACGCATAGGTTAGGTCGGGTGCATCGACGCGCAGGACGGCGAGATCCGAATGCGGATCGTCGCCGACCAGCGTCGCGGGCAGCTCGCGGCCGTCCAGTAGCGCGACGCCGATGCGCTGCGCTTCGTGTACGACGTGGCTATTGGTGATGACGAATCCGTCGGGTGTAAAAACGAAGCCGCTGCCGTTGCCGCCGCTGTGGCGGCCACGCGTTTCAATGCTTACGACCGCCGGGCTGACGCGTTCCGCCGCGACCGCGACGGCTTCCGAATAGGGATCGAGTGCCGCTTGATTTTCGATGTTGGCGAGGGGGAGAACCATTTCGGTCATTCCAAACCGCGCGTGAGCGAGCGGGTTGCCTTCGCCCTTCACTGGAGCGAAAGGGCCGGTCCGGAGCACCCCGAATCGTGGTGAGCCACGCCCAGATGGCGGAATTGGTAGACGCGCTGGTTTCAGGTACCAGTGGTGGCAACACCGTGGGGGTTCGAGTCCCTTTCTGGGCAGAACGGAAGGCGCGACGAGGAATGTGCGCTGTGCGTATTGCTCTCGGAGTACTGTGCGGCATCGCGTTGGGGAGTTGCGCGCAAGGCATGAATGCTTTGACGATGCCCGCGCCGCTTGGCGCGGATCGCCTCACGTCTCCCGCGAGCGTTTACGGGTTGCTCTACAGTTTTAACGGCTATCCGTCCGGAGCGGGCCCGACCGGTTTGGCCGCTTTTCATGGAATGCTGTACGGCACGACGAGCGGAGGCGGCGCGAAGACCTTCGGAACGGTGTTTGTGCGAAGCTCGTCCGGGAGGGTGCGCATCCTGCACAGCTTCCGCGGCGGCGCGGACGGAGCGGAGCCGCTCGGTGCGCTCGTTGCCCTGCGCGGCATCCTTTATGGGACGACGGCGTTCGGCGGCAGAGACGGCGACGGGACCGTCTTTTCGATCGCTCCCTCGGGAAAAGAGCGCGTCGTTTATAGTTTCAAAGGTAGTACCGACGGCGCGACGCCGGGGCTGGCCGGCATGGTGGCCGTCGACGGCGTGCTGTATGGCACGACGAACGCCGGCGGCGACTCGAGCTGCCGCGTTGCGTCCAGCGTAGGGTGCGGAACGGTTTTCGTAATAAGCTCGGCCGGCAAAGAACGCGTGCTGTATCGGTTCAAGGGAAAACGCGACGGCTCGGCGCCTTCCGGAGCGTTGATCGCGATCGGCGACACGCTGTACGGCACGACCAAATTCGGCGGCGTCGCCAACAACGGTACGGTCTTCAAGATCGGCACTTCTGGAATCGAGAGCGTAATCTACGCTTTCAAAGGCTATCCCGACGGCGCCGTTCCGTTCGCGGGCGTGACCGCGGTTAACGGCGACCTGTACGGCACGACCGCGTTCGGCGGTGCTTTCAGTTATTCGGGCACCGTCTTTCGCGTTAGCCTCTCGGGAATCGAACGCGTACTCCATAGCTTCAGGGGCTTTCCCGACGGAGCGGTTCCGTATGGGAGCTTCATCGTCGTCAACGGTGAGCTTTATGGAACGACGCAGTATGGCGGCGCGGCGACGCGCGTCTGCACGTCTGCCGGCTTTACCGGGTGCGGGACGGTGTTCGCTATCGCTACGTCGGGCAGCGAGCGCGTGCTGTACCGATTCAAAGGCGCACCCGACGGCGCAAACCCGTGGTCGAGTCTGGTACGCAGCGGCGGCGCGTTCTACGGAACGACGGTGGCGGGCGGCGCGAGCAACCAGGGAAGCGTTTTTCGGATTTCGGCGCCCGAACGATGAAGGGCCGGCGATGGTTCGCGCTGATGGCGATGGCGCTCGCGGCCTGTGCGCAAAACGGCGGCAGCATTACCACCCAACCCTTGGTTCCAACGCTTCCACTCCGAGCGCCGGTTGGTCCGGCGTCGAAGATCCAGCACGTCGTCGTGATCTTTCAGGAAAATCGCTCCGTCGACAACCTCTTCAACGGGCTGCGCGGTGCGGATACCGTGCGCAGCGGCAAGAACTCCGAGGGCCAAACGGTCGTGCTGCGAGCGATACCGTTGACGGCTCCTTACGACATCAGCCACGAGCACGGCGCGTTCGTGACCGAGCGCGCGAACGGTAAGCTCGACGGCTTCAACAACGTGCCGTCGCGCTGTCGTTTGGGCGCGAGATGCCCGCCGGCCGCGGTGCGAGCATACGGCTACGTCCCGCATGACGAAACCGCGCCATATTTCGAAATGGCGACGCGCTACGCGTTTGCCGATCGCTTCTTTCAAACGAACCAAGGCCCGAGCTTTCCGGCGCATCAGTACATCATCAGCGGAACGTCGACGGTAAGCGACGGCTCCGCGCTGCGCGCGGCGGACAACCCGTTTTCACCCCTGGGAGGACGTTCCGGCGGTTGCGATTCGCCGATCGGGTCGTTCGTGTGGCTGATCGATCCGTTGGGGAACGAGAACCAGGCCGCCTATCCGTGCTTCGAGCGGCGTACGTTGATGGACTTGCTGGCGGCCAAATCGCTCAGTTGGCGCTACTATCAAGCCCATCTCGGAGCCGGGCTCTGGGAAGGCCCCGACGCGATCGTGCACCTGCGCCGAAGCAAGGAGTTTTCGCGCCACGTCGTCGCCCCGCCGAAACTCTTTCTCACCGACGTCGCGCGGGGGCGCTTGGCCAACGTGGTCTGGATCACGCCGACGGCCCTGGCCTCGGACCACGCCGCGATCACGAATGGCTCGGGGCCGTCCTGGGTCGCATCCGTCGTCAACGCGATCGGCAAGAGCCGCTACTGGCAAAACACCGCGATTTTCGTGACGTGGGACGATTGGGGCGGCTGGTACGACCACGTCGCACCTCCGGTCTACAACTCATACGAACTCGGATTTCGCGTGCCGCTGATCGTCATCTCGCCATACGTCAAACCGCACTACGTGTCGCACCGCCGCCACGAATTCGGCAGCATCCTGCGCTTCATCGAAGAGACGTTCGAAACCGGCTCGCTGCAGACGACCGACATCCGCTCGGACGACCTCTTCGATTGCTTCGATTTCTTGCAACCCCCGCTTCGATTTACACCGATACACGCGCCGCTGGATTCGGAGTATTTTATGAGGCAGCCGGCCTCGCGGGAAGATCCCGATACTGATTAGCGATGGCGCGGCTGGCTAGCAAAGCCGGGATGACGCCAAAGATTTCGAACAGCGCCAACGCGCGCCACGCGATATCGTAGCCGAGCGTTTGCGTCAACGCCCCAAAGAGCGTCGGGGTCGCGAACGCGGCCAGCAGCGTCCACGTCAACCCGACGCCTAACGCGCTTCCGGAGCGCTCTTCGCCGCCGATTTCGGCGAAGCCGATAATGCTCAGGCCCAGCCATCCTTCCGCGGTGAACCCGAGCGCCAAGGCGAGCGCCGCGGCAACCCACACGGGTGTCGCCGCCGTTACGAATCCTACACCGAACGTCACGAGCGCGACGAGCAAACAAATCAACGCCAGCGGCAACGCGCGGCTGCCCGCGAAAAACCGGTCGCTCATCCATCCCCACGACAACCTGCCGACGATGGCGGCCAGCTGCGCGAGCGTGAAGAGCGCCACCGCAACGGCGAAGGAATATCCGGCGCGATGCACGAGCGTCAGCGTGAAGAATCCCATCAACGCAAACTGCGCGCAGATCAAGACCATCGACGTGAGGGTGAGAAGGATGAGCCGCGATTCGCGCGCGATCCCGATCATTTCGAGCAACATCGCGCGAATCGAAATGCGCTCGCCGTGGAGCTCCTGCGGCTCACGGTAGAACCAGGAAGTAATCGAACACGCAATGAGGGTGAGGATACCGGCAACTGCGAGCGCGCCGCGGTACTGAAAGTGCACCGCGACGGCGGGCAGCAACAGCGAGCCCAGCGTGCCCGCAATCGGCACGCCGCTTTGCCGCACGCCCATGGCGAAACCGCGGTCGGCCTTCCGAAAGAAAAAGATGATCGCGTGACTTCCGGCCGGCGTCACCGCGGCGTAACCGATCCCGTACACCAGCAGCCAGCCAATCAGCCAGCCGAAGTTTTGTACCAGCGACGCGACGACCAGGGCGCTGCCCATAACCGCACCGCTCCAAAACACGAGGGTCTTGTCGCCGAAACGATCGGTCAGAAGCCCCGCAACCGACGTCATCGCAACCGAACCGATCAGTTGAATCGAAAGGATCAGGCCCAGCTGCGTCTGGCCGACGTGAAGCGCCGAAGAGAAAAAGGGCATGAGGGCGCCGGTCGACATGATCCACAGCGACGATCCCACCATCGCACCGGTGAAGAGCGCCAGAACTTCGTACCGCGACTCCGGGATTGGGTTGTGCGGCCGGGGGCGGCGTAATCGCAAATCCATTATCGGCGGGTTTCTTCGACATCGGGCGGCGAAGCTGCTAGCGGTTGAAAATGCAAGGAAACACGTTAAATCCCGGAGTTATCGGTCGCCGCAAGTGAATAATCGCGAGGAGCTGAACCAGCATCTGGCCATTTTGGCGGTCACCGCGCCCGGCGCCGCCATCGTGTGGTGGATTTTCCACGGCGTTTACGTGAATCTCAGCGAGTCGGCTAAGGCCGTCGGGTACGTCGACCCGACGACCCAGGCCGGAATCGATTTCGGCTATCTGGTGATGATCTGCGGCACGCTGTTTCTCGCGATCGTTGCCGTGCGCTCGGCGTTTGCGTGCGTTCGACTCCTCCTGAGGCGCACGCCGTAGGTCTTTTTGCGTGCGAGCGCTGATCGTCGTCAATCCGCTTTCTCGGCACGGCCGCCGGCTTGGTGGCGCGGTTCGCGCGCAGCTCGAGCAGTTAGGCATCGAACTGGTGGAGGATCCCACACACTCGGAACGGCTGGATGCGATCGTCGTCGCCGGGGGCGACGGGACGTTGGCCCGCACGATCGGAATGGCCCTGGCGCTCGACGTGCCGATTGGGATAGTACCGCTCGGGACGTTCAACGATCTCGCGCGCACGCTCGCGATCCCGTTAGACCTGGAAGGTGCTTGCGCGGTCATCGCGTCGGGCCACACGCGAACGATCGACGTCGCACGCGTCAACGGCGCGTACTACGTCACCGAGGCGAGTATCGGCCTTTCGAGCCGGTTAACGCGATTGCAAAAGGTTCGCGATAAGCAGCGCTTCGGCTTCTTTGCGATCGTCGCGAGTGCGCTCGCTGCGGTCAAGTACTTGCGGCCCTTCCAAGCGGAGGTTTCCTACGACGATAAGCGCGTGCATCTCAAAGCGGTCCAGCTCACGGTGGCCAACAGCAATCACTTCGGCGGATTCATCACGGTCGAGGATGCGGCGATAGACGACGGCTGGCTCGACCTTTATTCCGTTGAAGTCGATCGCTTTACGCGCGTCGCTTCCGTCGTGCACGCGATGATCTCCGGCGAGCGCCAAGCCGCGGAAGGCGTGCGCACGTTTCGCTCGAGGGCGTTCGGCGTTACGACGCGCCGCTGGCATCATATCACCGCCGACGGCGAGCCGGCCGGAACGACTCCGGCGCGCTTCGAGATCCTGCCCGGCGCGCTGCGAGTCTTCGTCCCAGGTGACGATCGAGCGGGTTAAGCAAGCGACCACCGCCGGGAGGCGAAAACTTTCGGACCCGTCGAGCGTATATAGGCAAAGAAGGCATCAACGTTCTCTGCAGGAGCGCCAGCATGAGCCTCTATCAATTTGGTCCGTTTCAGCTCGACGCCGAGCGTCTACTTTTACTCGATCGCGGTGAACCGATTCCGATCGGGCCGAAGGTCGTCGAAACGCTATTGGCGCTCCTCGAGCATCCCGGCGAGCTGTTTGCGAAAAACGCGCTGCTGGAACGCATTTGGCCCGAGGGCTACGTCGACGAGGCGAATCTGGCGCAAAACATCTACGTGCTGCGCAAGACCCTTCGGTCCCGTTGGAATGTCGAGGCGATCGAGACGATTCCGCGACGCGGTTACCGCTTTATCGCGCCCGTGCAGCGCCGCGACGACGTCCCGCGCCCGGTCCCGGTTCACGCCTCCTTTGCACCTGCTCGGCGGCGCGTTCCCGGTTTGGCGATGGTTGCCGGATTTTGCCTCGCGCTGGCCGTCGGGTTGGCGCTGACCGTAGCGGTCCCGCGCGCCGTGGGCGCTCGATCGACGATGTCCGCCGAGGGGACGCGGCTCTACGAGATCGGCCGTTACTATTGGAATTTGCGCACGCGCGACGGTATCGCAAAGAGCGTGGATTACTTTTCCCGCGTCGTGGATACGGATCCGCGGGATGCGCGCGGTTACGCCGGGTTAGCCTCCGCCAACGCAATGATGGCGGATTATGGATACGGTGCGGCTCCGGCGACGGTTTACATGGCGCGAGCGCGAGCCTACTCGCACAAGGCGCTCGTGCTCGACCCCAACTGCGGCGAGGCGTATGCGGTGCTCGGAATGTTGGCCAGCGAAAAAAAGGCCGGGGCCATGCCCAAGCTTGACGAGGCCTTCAAGTACCTGCGGCGCGCGATCGCGCTCGATCCGTCCAGCGGGCCGGCGCACGAGTGGTACGGCATCGCGCTCTTGGAAAAGGGGAGGGTCGGCGAGGCATACGCGGAGCTTGACGAAGCGGCCCAGCTGGATCCGCTTTCGGTCGCGACGACGGCATGGCTCGGCACCGCGGCCTACCTGGAGCGGCACTATGGAGATGCCATCGCTTACGCGCACGAGACGCTGGATCTCTCGCCTCAGCGCAGCGACGCCTACTACACGCTCGGGCTCGCCTACGAGGCACTCGGCCAGGAGTCGCGCGCCGTCGCTGCCTTCAACCGGCTGGCCGAAATTTGCGTAACCTGCCGCGGGCAGGCGGCCGCTTTGCTGGCTCCGGTCTATGCCCACTCCAAGCATCTGTCGGAAGCTTGGGCCGAAATCGCCGTGGCGCAAAACCACGCCCAGGACGTGGCCCCGGAAGACCTCGCCCTGGCCTTCGCGGCCGTCGGCCGGCGCAGTACCGCCCTCTCGCTGCTGCGTCGCACCCACGGCGGCTACATCGCCGCTGAGATCGCGCACGATCCCCGCTTCGCGGAGTTACGCCGCGACGCGAGCGTCGCGGTCGTGCAGAAACCCGCCTAGAAAGAGCGGGCCCAAATCTTTTTTGCGTTAGGGACTTGACAGGGTCGTACTGTTGGACTATTGTACTAGTGTACTAGTACGACAGTTTGATGGTACTAGTCTTCTGGAAAGGACCGACAGTCATGATTCACACCACTTTTTCCGGGTACGAAGAGGCCCGCGAGACCCGTACCCCCGTTCGGATGCCCGACCGCCTGCCGGCCGGACTCTTCCCTGGCTGGGGACCGAAGTTTTAGGATCCTGGCGATGCCAGCCGTTCTCACGGTTGATCCGCGCAGCGGTGTGCCGATCTACCTCCAGATCATCGAGCAAATAAAGCGATCCATCGCGCTCGGCGTTTTGCAGGTGGGCGAGCAGCTCCCAACGGTCAAGCAGCTCGCGATCGATCTCACCGTCAACCCAAACACCGTTGGCCGCGCATACCGCGAGTTGGAGCGCGAGCAAGTCATCGAAACCGCACCCGGAAGAGGATCGTTCGTGCGCGCCAACGGCGCCACGGAATTGCCCCGGGTGGCGGCGGAGATCGGCCGCGATGCACTCGACGTGGCGCTGCGTGAAGCCAAGTCGGTCAATTTAGGGCGCGAGGAAGTCCGCGAGCTTTTTGAAACGGCCTTGACGCGCTGGTTCCCAAGCTTTGAGAAGTGAAAGCATGAGCACGATTACGATTTCGAATTTGCGAAAGGTCTACGCTGGAGTGCCCGCCGTGGACGGATTCTCGTTGGAGATTCCCGGAGGGAGCGTTTTCGGTATCCTCGGTCCGAACGGCGCCGGAAAGACGACGACGTTTAAGTGTATGCTCGGATTAGCCCGCCCCGGGAGCGGCGAGGTGCTCTACGATGGAAAAACGCTGGTTCCGCAGATGTTCGAGCGAATCGCTTACGTCCCCGAACGCAGCGTACTTTACGAGTGGATGACGGTGAACGAACACGTCGAGATGACGCGGCGGGCGTTTTCGAGATTCGATGCAGCCCGTACCGCAGAGTTGCTGGCGCAGTTCGACATCGATAAGCGCAAGCGTGTCCGCGCGCTTTCCAAGGGCATGCGCACGGCCGTCATGGTCGCACTCGCCTTCTCGAGGAACGCGGAGATTCTGGTGCTCGATGAGCCGACCGGCGGACTCGACCCGGTGAACCAACGACACGTTTTGAGCCTGATGATCAACGAGGCCGCCAAGGGCAACTCGGTGGTTTTCTCGTCGCACCAAATCGGCCAAGTCGAGCGCGCCGCGGAGCACATTGCCGTCATGGAGCGCGGACGCCTCATCCTTCAAGGCCTCGTGGACGACCTGAAAGCAGATCGCAAGATCGTCGAAGGAATTTTTCCCGACGTCAACTTTACGCTCGACGGGATCGCGAACGATTCGCGCGTGGCGCGAGCCGATCGCACGGAGCGCATCGTCCGCTTGCTGGTGACGGCCGGAGCGGACGAAATCGCCGCGCGGCTGTCCGGCGCCGGCGCCGTGGGCGTTCGCGTCCTCGACCTCAATCTCGAAGACATCTTCCTCTACGCCGTTTCACCGGCGACGGCCACGACGGACGTCGTCGCAAAGGAAAGCTCTCTATGAATTACGTTGAATGGCTGCGCGTCCGCAACTTACTGCGGATCGTCGCGATCGTTTTAGCGATCCTGGTAGTCGTTGCCGTTGTCCTGCGCGTCTCCGTCGCACGCTACATGTCGCCGGAGGCCTGGATCGCGCACATGGCGTCGGGCACCGGTACGCGGGAAACCCGCACCACGCTTCCGGATGGGACGAAGCGGGTGATCCTGGACGACCCCGCCGATCGGACGCACATCGTCATCGACGACCACGGATATGCCGGAAAGCACATCGTCGTGACCGAGCCGACGAGCCGCGCCCACAAGGACAACTCGAACGTCAACGTCGGGAGCATCCACGTGATCGAATCGCCCCATGGCGACATGACCACGACCGTGATCGACACAAACGGCGCGGTTCCGATGATCTACTATATGGCCTTGGCGGACATCGTGGCGCTGATCGTCGCGACGATCTTGGCGGCGCCGTTGGCGCGGGAGATCGACGGGCATCTTGAGGTTACCCTCACCAAGCCCTGCTCGCGCTTCCGCTATGCGGTCGGAGTTATCGGCGCCGACGTCGCCGGTATTGTCGCGGCGTCGGTCCTGACCGTTGTTGCGTTCTACCTTTGTCAGCTGCTCTTCGAGTCGGCCCGGCTCGATTTCAGCGGGATCAACGCGCAAGCGATCGCGATGGGCGTGGCATGCCCGCTCGCGTGGTACGCTCTGTGGTGCGCCGCCACGACGTGGCTGAACCGTTCTTACGGAGCGGTGCTCGGTTTCGCGTGGCCCGTAACGATTTTCATCGGCGTCCTCACGCTCGTCCCAACCGCCAACACCGTCGCGCTCTTCATCCACGACGTCGCGTGGGTGCTCTCGCGGCTCAATCCTCTCAGCTACGTTTCGCTCGCGGAGCCTACTTCGAGCGGAACCCTTAGTTACACAGGCACGAACTTTGGATTACGGTTGTCCCTGGAATTATTGCTCTTCGTAGTATATGCCGCGCTGGCCATCTGGAAGTGGCAGCGCGTGGAGGCCTAATCGTGGAAATCATTGGAACGAATTTTACGCTATCCTTAGGCTCCTGGCGGCTGCGGTTCGTCTTGGCGCTCGAGGAACGCGACGAAGGCGCGAAAGAAAAAGTTCGCACGCCGCACCGGCTGCGCGTGGTTCCTGAAGACGAATACGTCCGCTAACCTTTCGCGAGACCGCGCCACGTGCTCCGGCGGCTGCGATTGGAAACGGTAGACATCCCGCTCTCGCGGCCGCTTGCGCGGCGCGTCCTGCGCCTCGCTGCACTCGGCCTCTGCGCGGCTCCCGACATCCTGTCTCCGCCGCGCATTCACACGCCGCCAGAGCGAGACGTCTACCGTTTCCAATCGCGGGCGCGTCCACGATACGAGGCGCGTCTCACGAAAGATTGCTTATAAAACAAACCCGGTGCGGACGGCGGGACGCGCGTACTTGAAGCCATCCTTGCCGACGGTGTACAGGAAAATATTCGGGATCAGCGGATCGCCGCTGATGTTGAACGCATATTGGCCGACGAGCGTGGTAAACGTGCCGCCCTCTTGGAGCGAGCGCAGCAGCGGAAGGCGGCTGGTCGCGGAGCCGCGTTGCGCCGCCGAGATGAAGACCTGCGCCGAGGCGTAACCGTAGGCCGAAAAGGCCGTGATCTGACTGACTTCCCGTTCAAAATCCGTAACGAGCTGCATGGCGCTTGGAACTCGATCGAGCGGCGGCATCGAGGAGGCGACGTACGCTCCCTGCAGCACCGTTGCGTAGTTTGCGATCGTGTCGCCGTTATAAAACCCGTCGCTGGCGCCGAAATCTCCGCTATATCCCGCTAGGCGCAGGGCTTCTGCAATCGGTCCGAGCTCCGCGGTCTTCCCGCTGAGGAAGACGTAGCCCGGCGCGCGATCGAGCACCGTTCGTGCCGCCGCCGCCGGATCGGTCTTGGCGAGCGGGAAGAGCAGCAAATCGGCCGGGTGGCCGTTGGTTTTGGCGGCCGCTACGAAGCCTCGGGCCACTTCGTATCCGTAATCGCCGTCGAAGGCGACGGCGATCGCCGCAACGCCGCGTTTGCCCTCGAGCGCCGCGTTGGCGAAAAGCCGTCCGGAGGAGCTGTCCTTTGCGGGCAGGCGATAGACGTTGTGATACCCGCGCTGCGTAACCGAATCGGCGGTCACCGTTGGAACGATCACCGCGAGGCTCATATTCGCGTAGCGTGGAAGCGCCGCGAGCGTCATCGGTGCCGTGAGATTTCCGATCACGCCGACGACGGTCGAATCGGCTGCGGCAACGTTGACGTTGGAGGCCGCGACCCCGGTATCGTTGCGGTCGTCCAAGGGACGCATGCCCCAAACGTGCGAGATGGGTGCGTTGAATCGATTCTGCTCGTCGACCGCGGCCTGAACTCCCTTAACGACTTCCTGGCCGTATTTTTGCAAGGCGCCGCTTAGCGTGACGTTCACCGCGAGGGTTAGCTGCTGGAGGAATTGCTGCTGCGGCAAAATCGGTTGAGCCGGAATGATCTGCGCCGCGGCGCGCGCGGTGAGCCCCGCGGCCGCCGCAACGGTTCCCGCGAGGAAGCGGTCCCGCCTCATAGATAGCCGCCGACCGTCGTCAGCAAAAAGAGCACCGAAAACATCATGTTGGAGATGAAGACCCGTTCGTTGATCACGAAGAGATTGGCGCCGCTTCGAAAGAGATACTCCTCGTAGAGGATAAGGCCCGCAACTGAGATGACGCCGAGATAGTACGCCCCCCCGGCGCCGGCGAGCATCCCGGCCCCGGCTAAGAGCACCAGCATGCCGACGTGGAGCAGGATCGGTAAGCTATGCCCGCTGGCTTCTCCGAAGCGAACGGGTAGCGAGCGAATGCCCTGTTGCCGGTCGACGCGCAGATCCATCAGCGCGTAGATGATGTCGAAACCGGCCACCCATAGCGTGACGGCGACGAAGAGCAGCACCGCGGGCAACGTTATCCTGCCGGCGATTCCGACGTACGCTCCCAACGGGGCCAATCCGTCCACCGCGCCGAGCACGAAGTGCGCCATCCACGTGAAGCGCTTGCAAAGCGGATACGTGAGGAGCAGCACTACCGCGATCGGCATGAGCTTGACGCACAGCGGATTAAGGCGAAACGCCGCCCAGAAAAGTAGTGCAAGACCGGCCGCGGTTGCCCAAAGCATCGCGGTCGGCGCGAGCGCCCCGCTGGCCACCGCGCGCCGAGCCGTGCGGGGATTGCGCGCGTCGATCTCGCGATCGAGAAAGCGGTTGGCCGCCATCGCTGCGGTACGCGCGCCGATGACGGCGAGCGTAATCCAACCCAGCGCGGCCGGCGAAGGGATCCCTCGCGCAGCGAGTATCGCGCCGACGTACGCAAACGGCAGCGCGAAAAGCGTGTGCTCGATGCGTATCTCCCGCAGAAACACTGCGAGGAGCCTCACGGCGTTGTATCCGCTCCCGATTTACGCTGCCGAGCGAAGGCCCGCGCGCCTTGCCCGGACCAATCGTCGGGGCACAGCGCGCGCTCTATCTTTTCAAGGCCGTAGCTGTTCCAGCGTTCGCTTACGAGATGACGCGTTGCTGCGTCCATGATCATCTCCGGCGGCCAGGTGCGAGTGTAGCCTTCCGACGCATCCTTGCGAGTGGCGTCGATCCCGATCTTCATGCCGTAGGCGACGCTGTACGAACCGTGATCGAGGTCGTCGACCGGTCCGGGCATCATTACGACATCGCGCTCCGGTGCGAGATTGTTGAGAACGAACCAGGCCACCTCGCGCGGGTTTTGGACGTCAACGTCGGAATCGACGACGATCAGCACGCGCGTAAGCATCATCATGTGGCCGAGGCCCCACAGTGCGTTCATCACCTTCTTGGCTTGACCTGGATACGCTTTTCGAATCGAGACGATCGCGAGATTGTGGAATCCGCCTTCGACCGGAAGATTCATATCGACGACTTCCGGTAGCATGGCCTGGAGCAGCGGCAGAAAGAGACGCTCCGTCGCCTTACCGAGCCACGCATCCTCCATAGGAGGCTTGCCGACCACCGTCGCGGCGTAGATCGGATTGCGCCGGTGCGTGATGCAGGTCAGATGAAACGTCGGGTAGCGATCCGCTAAACTATAGACGCCGGTATGGTCGCCGAAGGGACCTTCGAGGCGCAGATCCTCGTTGTCGACGAAACCTTCGAGAACGAACTCGGCATCGGCCGGCACCATCAGGTCGACCGTTTTTGCGGGGGTGAGGTGTACCGGTTTTCCGCGCAGCAAACCGGCAAAGGCGAACTCGTCCAGCAACGGCGGCAGCGGCGCGGTCGCGGCGTAGGTTACTACCGGATCCGTGCCGATTGCGACCGCGGCCGGGACTCTTGCGCCCCAGGCGTCGGCGTGTTCTCGACCGTGTTTGTGCCGCTGCCAGTGCATCCCCGTTTCGCGTGCGTTGTAGACCTGCATTCGATACATTCCGACGTTCATGCGATCGGTGCGCAGATTTTTGGTGATGACCAGCGGCAGCGTGATGAAAGGCCCCGCATCCAGCGGCCAGGTGGTGAGGACGGGAAGCTTGGTGAGATCCGGCTCGGCCATGACGATCTCTTGCACGCTGGCATTGCGGACGATTTTCGGAATTGCGTTGGCAAGCGGCGCTAGCCGCAGCATTCCTCCAAGCTTCTCGACGAGCGAGCCCGAAGGCGGCGACACCGCAACGAGCTCGCGAATGCGCCCAGCTGCTGCGTCGAGATCGGATGCCTCGAGCGCCAGCGCCATTCGCCGGCGCGTTCCAAACTGATTGGTGAGCACGGGGAAACTGGAACCCTTCACGTTGGAGAACAGCAACGCCGGCCCTCCGGCCTTTACGACGCGGTCGGTGATCTCGCTGATCTCCAGCCGCGGATCGACGCTAGTCGTGATGACGTGCAAATCACCCGCTTTACGTAATGCGTCGACGAAGGCGCCCAACGAGGCAAACGGCATGGCGTCGTGACTTACGCGCCCGGCCAGCCGATATCCGCCTAATCCTCCCGTGCGGGAATGGTGGCGACGAATCGCGCGCCGCCGCTCGGCGCGTCTGCAACCGTCACTGCTCCATCGTGCGCGCTCGCAATCCAGCGCACGATGGCAAGGCCCAGACCGGTGCCCGCACCGTCATTGGCGCGCCGGTAGAATCGTTCGAAGATGCGTTCCCGCTCTGAGGGCGGAACGCCGTCACCGTCGTCGTCGACGACGATTTCACAAGATCTGCCCAACCGCCGCGAAGCGATGGAGACGTTGTGTCGAGCGTGCCGGATCGCGTTCTCCAGCAGGTTGCGCGTCAGTTCGCGCAACCGCCGCTCGTCGCCGTCCACGATCGCGCTCACCGGTGAGATCTCGAGCCGTATACCGTGCGCCTGCGCTACCGGCTGCGTGTCTTGCGAGGAGCTCGCGACGATTGCGGCGAGGTCAACGAGCTCGCAGTGCAAAGCGCGCCGCGCCGGATTGCGCGCGAGCGTCAATAAGTCCGTCACGACGTCGGAAGCTTCGAGAGCGCTGCGGACGATCGACTCGAACGCGGCGCGGGTTTCCGGCGAGGCTCCATTGCGAGCGGCCTGAGCGACGGCCGCAATCGCGGTCAGCGGAGAACGCAACTCGTGCGCCGCGTCCGCGGCAAAGAGACGTTCGCGCTCCCGCGCCGCCTCGAGCGGCGCGATCGTTGCGCGCGCGAGCGCGTACGCCGCCACCGCCACGATTGCGACGAGGGGAAGGTCGATGGCGGCAATCGTTACCACGACGTGGCGCATCGCGGTTGCAAAGGCGTTGCGGCCTTCGGGCGTACCGAGTGCCGGAGCCAGCAGCGAAGCATATTCTCGCGCCATGAACGCATACGCCCCGGCGCTGAGAGCAAAAAGAACGCAGACGAAAATACCCAGATAGAGGGCCGCCGCGCGAACGGTCACACCTTTAAGCGGTATCCGATACCCCACACGGTTTCTATTACGCCGGTTGCTCCCAGAGCCTTGAGCTTACGGCGAAGCTGGCTCACGTACACGTCAACGATGTTGCTGGATCCATCGAAATCGTAATCCCAAATCCGCTCTACGATCTGCCCGCGCGAGAGCGCGAGGCCGGCGTTGCGTGCCAGAAACTCCAGCAGCCGAAATTCCGTCGCTCCGAGGGTCAGCGGCTTTCCACCGTAGCTGACCGTGCGAGCGGTGAGGTCCACGCGTAATGCTCCCGCTTCCACGACGCCGATCACCGGGCGTTCCGCGCGCCGGAGAATGGCGGCGATTCGAGCGATAAGCTCTTCCTCCACGAATGGTTTGACCAGATAGTCGTCGGCGCCGCAGTTGAGGCCGGCGACCCGGTCCTCCACGGCGTCGCGCGCGGTAAGCATGAGGATCGGCGTTTGCACGCCTTCGGCACGCGCCGCACGCGCCAGCGCGAAACCGTCCATGCCGGGAAGCCCGACGTCGACGACGGCCGCGTCGTAGCATCGGCGCAAAAGGTGATCGAGCCCCGCCTCGCCGTCGGTTACGACGTTCGCGGCGAACTTACGCGACTCGAGCATCGAACGTATGGACTCCGCCACCGCGGCGTGGTCCTCCACTACTAGCACTCGCATTGGCTTCGCCTAGTTCTTCAACGGTCCGGGGAAAGCTACGGTCAGCGCGCCGCTCAGAAATGGATGCTGTCCGGGAGGTTGCACTTCTTGCATCAGCACGCGAAACGGTGCGATTTGAACCGCCGCGTAGTAGACGAAGTCCCGGTTGATGAACGGATTGGCGTAGGCGTCGTAGCGCAGTCCGAAATAGGCGTGCGGGATTGGGTAGTATTTCAAGCGCACGTATCCGCCGGTCGAGTGCTGATTCGTCAAGAATCCGTCCGCATCGTGATCGTCGCCGTACCACTGCTCGGCCTGAAGATCCAGATCGCCGTAACTGGCGTGTGCCAGCAGGCCGTAGCGCTCGTACAGGTCGGCGAAGGGAAGGCGCCCCGTCGGCAAGACCCCCAGGGTCCCGCCGAGCGCCGTCCCGCCGACGTCGAGTTCGCCGTGCCGGCTTTGAGCGAGCGTTTGGCGCAGCCACAGTCCTACCTCGGGCTGCGAGTTCCAGGTCGTCTCGCCGGTCGCAATCGGCTTTCCACCGTACGCCGAGCCTTGGTACGAGGCGAACGCCACCGTAACGTCGGCCCGCAAATTGCCAATGGTGCGCTCCGCCATTACTCCCCATCGAGGTGACGACAGGGGCAGATTGTTCAAGCCAACGTGAGCGCCGTAGTAACCGTATTGTTCCAAATCGTCGAGGCGCTGGCCGGGCGACTGCGCCAGCGGAAGCTCGAAGAGGCCGCCGCGATACAGCGTTTGCGTGTGTTGATTGTAGCCCGCCGCAAATGCAAGGAACGTCCCGCCGGGACCGCCGGCGGCGCCCAAGCTATAGTGCAGAAAGAGCGTAATCGGGCCGATGTTGCCGCTTCCCAGGACGATTCCACCCGGTTGAAATTCTCGCGACCCCGCCGCCGGGTGCTCGTCGTATTCCACTTGATACCGCATCGCAAATATCGTCGTGCCGTGCTCGGGCAGCGGCAGCCGATATCCGTGCGAACGGAAGTAGTTTCCGAAGGCGTTGAGCTCCGGCAGAACGCTGTGACACTGACCGCACTTCAAATGATAGCGCTGTGCGAAGATCGGGATTGCGGACGCCGGCGCGCATGCGAGCGCGACGAAGAATCCGGCCATTGCCGCGATGACGAGCTTACTGCGCAACTATTACTCCTCTCATGTTCGCGCCGTAATGGAAGAAGCAGCCGAAGAAATACGTTCCGGCTCGGTCCACGGTGATCGTCTGCGATGACGAGCCCGCGAGCAGCGCGCCGCTGCTGAAGCCACCCGACAAGTTATTTCCTTGCTGAGTGAGCGCGCCTTGTCCGAACGGCGAGCCGGTGGGGAACTGCGTCACGTTGGGGATCAGCGTCGCCGTATGCGTAAAGCTATCGGTGTTCGTGAAGTGAATTTGCGACCCGACGGCGACCGTCGTGACGGAGGGCGAGTAGCCGGCGCTCAAGCCGTATTGTGTAGGCTTCTGAGTATTGAGCGTCAGGTTCACGGTGATCGTGACCCCGCCGCTTCCACCCGACGACGTCGGAACGCCGCCGGCCGTGCACGCTGCAAAAAATGCAAGCGCGAGAAGCGACGTGAGTCGTAATTTACTGCGCAATGATCGCCCCCCTCATCGGTGCACCGTAGTGGAAGAAACAGCCGAAGAGATAGGTCCCGGCCCGATCGGCGGTGATCGTCTGCGACGACGAGCCGGCTTGCAGCGCGCCGCTGCTGAATCCGCCCGATAACGTGGCTCCGTGCTGCATGAGCGCGGACAGACCGAACGGCGATCCAGTCGGAAACGTTTGCGCGTTTGCAATTTCCGTAGCCGTGTGCGTGAAGCTGTCGGTATTCATAAATCGAATTTGCGAGCCGACCGCAACCGTCGTCGTCGGCGGCGCGTAGCCGCCGCTCTCGCCGTAGGGCGTCTTCGTTGGAGCGTTGAGGGTTAGGTTGATATTGACGGTAACGCCGCCGCCTCCACCCGACGAGGTCGGTACGCCGCCCGACGTGCAGGCCGCAAGGAGTCCCAGCAAAACCGTGATGAACGATCGCCGAATCATCGTTGCGCTACCATGCTGCGATCGCGCAACGCGTCGACGACTGCGTCGCTCAGCGCCGAAGAGGCAAGCATCGTTTGCGCGAGCCTTCCTTGAGCGTTGAGGAGGTACACGAAGGTAGTGTGCCGGTCGTGATATCCGCGCCGCCCCTCGATCGAAATCGCGCCGAACGCCCGCATGATGGCATGTACGTCCGGCGTCGACCCCGCGGCGACGAGCCAATACCGCGGATTCGCTTCGAAGCGATTAGCCAGTTCGCGCATCGTGCGCGGCGAATCGTGCTCCGGATCGAGCGTAATCGTGAGCAGTCGCGCGGCAATCTTTTCATTTTGGATGCGCCGGGCAGCCGTCGCAAACTGCGCGTTGATCAGTGGACATGCATCGTTGCAATGCGCCGACACGAAGGTCACCGCTACGGGCGTCCCGCGCAGCGACGCCAGGTCGAACGATCGGTCCCGCTGGTCGACCAGGCGCGGTTGCCGTTGGGCCGGCAGGCTGGCGCGCGGTTGCGCCGGCAAGGCGGCGTATCCACCGGGACCCGGCGATGCGGTCGGCCCGGGTGTCGCCCCGGCGACGACCTGGATCACGTCACGCATGCTGAACTCGATGTAGTGGTAGGCGCAGCCGATGAGGTAGATGCCCGGGTTCGATAGCGTCACGCTGACGGTCGCTCCCGGATTGAGCGATCCGCTCGCGTAATTGGCGCCCAGCACGCCGTTTCCTGACGGAGAGAACGACAGGCTCGGATTCTGCGGAAAGTTCGCCGGCGGGCCCTTTGTCGTTCCGACGACGTTGAGCGTGTGCGGCGTCGTCTTCGACAGGTTTTGCAGCGTGACTTTTACGCCCGGCGCAAAGGCCATCACCTGCGAGGTTTGGGCCTGAGTATAGCCGCTTACCGTTCCCCACGTGGGGTCGTTCTCCACGCCGATCTTTCCCGTCGGTATGCCGATGCCGATGCCCCCGGAGGGGAGCGGCGACGGCGATCCGCCGCCGCCCCCCCCACCGATGCTCCCCAAACCGCCGCCGTTCGTGCACGCGGCCAAGGCCGCGAGCGCAAACAACGACGCGGCCGTGCCGTTGAGTCTCATCGCGCGGGCGGTGCCGTTGCCTGCGGTCCCGGGGTTGCCCCGGTGTGCACCACGAAAACATCCTGCATGCCCTGATGGTAGTGGAAAGCGCAGCCGAAGAGGTAGATGCCGGCTCTCCCGAGCGTGACCGTCACCGTCGTGCCGGGTTTGATGACTCCGCTGCGATAGCCCTTTTGAAGTTTTCCGCCCGAGGGAGTCATGGAAAGCGTCGGATTGGACGGAAACTTCGCGGGCGGACCCAAGATCTTCTTGACGACGTTGAGCGTGTGATCGTTGACCTTCGAGATGTTCTTGATCGTGAGCTTCGTACCGGGTGCGAAGCCCAGGGCCTGAGAGAGGCCCTGCTGAGTGTATCCGCCCAGCGTCGCGTTCCAGAACGGATCCTTGATCGAACCGAGACCCTCCGACGGAAGCTCTTCCATTATCGTTCCCGTGGCGGCGTTCGAGATCGAGGGATGGGAGCCGTCCGGGAGCGTCGCCGTCATTCTCAAATCCGGCATCCCGGGCAGCGTGAAGCTGGAATCGTTGGCGGCACTGCTGCCGTAGTGACCGGCGCAGGCTGCAAGCATGCAGGCTGCGAGCGAAACGGAGAGTGCTGCAAGTTTCGCAGACATGAAATCCTCCAAGAAAGTGGTGGTTCGCTCGATCCTACGAGCGACGCATGAAAAAAGTCTAAAGGCGCTCCAACCCCTTGTCGCTAGGGACCCTTAATCGAATCACGCATCGCCGCGGCGATGTTCTTCAAGGCGGGATCTCCCGAGGCGTCGAGAGTTGCGCGCGCAAAGGCGTTGCGCGCCGCGGCGTGTTCGCCCTCTCGAAGGAGGACGACGCCGAGTGCAAAGCGCGCGCGGGCGTAAGCCGGCGCAAGCGCCAGAGCGCTGAGCAGCTCGCGTTCGGCCGCTTCGAACCGGCCCAGGCGCTCTTCCGCCAGCGCTAGATCGTAATGCGCGACGGCGTAGGACGGGTTAGCGTGCAGCAGCTTGCCGAAATCCTCGCGTGCGGTCGTCGCGTCTCCGGACTGCAGCGCGACGATCCCGCGCGAGTAGAGCGCGCGCGCCGAATCCGGATCCAGCGCGACGTAGCGATCCGCAATCTTGCGGGCTTCGGGCAAGTCGCCGCGCGCCAAATCGACGGCGATCAAGTTTGCCATCGCCGCAAGGAATCCGGAGTCGAGTGCGATCGCTGCGCGCAACGCGCGAGCGGCATCGTCGTTGCGTTGCAGGTTCGCATACGCGATGGCGAGATCGTACTGCGCGGTCGAGCCTTTCGGTTCTCCCGGGTTTAGAGCGACGATTCGATCGAACTCGGGAACGGCGGCCTTCCAGTCGCCGCGCGATTCCGCATCGATTCCGATCTTGAAGCGCTCTTCGACTTCACGCGCGATCGCGAGGCCGCGCAAGGCCGGAACGGACGTCGTTCGGGGTAATGGGGTCGAAGGTGAATAGGTCTGCGCCGTTCCTGTGGTCGCCATGAGTTGGGCGAGAAGGGCGACGAGAAGCAAAACCCGCATCGCTCACGGAGTGCTAGGGTTAGCAGGAAGCTCGGCGTCATGCGCGTGCGCAGACGCAGCCGCACGTTCCGGCTTGCATTCCCAACCCACGCGGCCCGCCGAGGTGATCGGGCCGAGCAGCGCCGGGGCAGCCGAAGGCGCGAGCGCACCGTCGAGCATTTCTTGGAGCGAAGCGGCGCCGGCCAAGGCAAAACGGCCGCAAAACAAGGCTCCGGTTAGAAGCGCGGCCGCAAGCATGCGGCGGACCAGGGTTCTTGACACTGCCTCTATCATAGCCGAAAGTCTAAAGAATCCGTGAATCGCACGCTTTACCGCGCCGCCGGGCTGCTCTTCGTCATGCTCGCGGCGGCGCCGGCGTGGGGACAGGTGCCGCTGATCGTCGGCTCGTTGCGGGATCAGCAGGGGACACCAATCGAGGGGGCGGTCGTCAGCGGGAAAACCCCGAGCGGGGATAGCGTTTCCGCCGTCACCGACGCCGCGGGCACGTTTGCGCTGCAGGCTCCCGGCATTATCTCGCTGCGCGTAACCTGTCGCTACTGCCAACCGCTGTCTTTGACGCCGAAACCCGGCGAGCCGGTCGTTGCAATCGTGCGGCGCTATCAGGCGCTGGCCCAAGATTCCCCGTCGACCGCCGACTTAGCGAACCTGCCATACACGCACGTGGAATCGGCAATCGCGCTGCGTCCGTTCACCCTGCTTTCACAGAGCAGCCTGCCCTATCCGGGTTCCATCCTGAGCGATCGCGGGCTTTCCGCGACCGGCTCGCTGCTGGTCGACGACGGCGTGCCAAACTACGATATCGTCAACGGTCAATCACCCTACGCGCTGATCCCAGCGAACTACGAGCAGAGCGCGGTTCTTCGGGATGCGACCACGGCTTTTACGTACGGTGGCCAGGCCTCCGGAGGCGTGGTCGCGGCCCAGCCGTTCGTGCCGGGTTCCGACGCACAGGTCGCGACGATCGGCAGCGATGCGATCGTCCGCGCGCAAGCCGGCTCGGACTCGGCCGGAGTGGTTTTCGGATCGTCTAGCAACAACGTGGAATCGCGTCAGCGCGGCGACGTCGCCGCGAGCGTGCCGCTTCCCGCGGATCAGTCCTTCGACGTTTCCCTGGGCAGCGAGCAGGGACGCATCTATCAATCGCCGGCCTCGGCCTTTGCGGGCAGCTTTTCGTTCGGCAACGCAACCTTCAGCGCTCCGCGCGCTCTCAACTTGCAAATCGCGGCCACCGAGGACCGCGGCGACTACGCGATGGCCGAGGACGAATATCCCATATCGGCGGCCTGGTCGGATTCGAGTTTTAGCGCGGGCATACACACCCAAGGCAACGTCGTTGGGTTTGCCGATCTCGCCGAGCGTTATTCGAGCGGATACTACGATGCGCAGGCACTGCCGTCCGGCTTGCCGCGAGTCGGCGCGACGCTCTCTCAGACGCGAGTCGATGCCGGGGTTGATGCCGGCGGTCGCGACTATGACGTCGTCGCCGGCGTGGGGACGTTTTGGGTCAACTATGCCGGCGGCACCCTCGGCGTTTCACAGCCGGCCAAGACCGCATTCGTCCTGCCCTCGCTCAATGCACGGCTCTTTCCGAACGGAAAATGGGGCGTGACGCTCCAAGATAGCGGCTCTTTTACGCTGCCGACTTTCGTCGAGCAGTACCAATACTCGGCGGGGCAGCCGTTGCCCGTGCAATACGAGCGCAACGCGTTGCTCGCGGGAGCGTTAACGTATACCGATAACGCGCGCATCCGCGTGTCGTTCGAGGAGGCTTCCGAACGCGTCAATGGAGCTTGGTCCGGCACGGTGACGTCGACGGGGCTGTCGGCAACGTGGCAACTTGCGCCGGCGCTCGCGCTCCGGGCATGGACGATGCACGTAACCGATAACGTACCGCTGTATGGCGGCGGTCTTCCTTACTTTGGCGCCGCGCCGACGGTCAACGCCTTGTGGCTGACGTACGATACCGGGGCAGGGTTGCGGGCCGACGCCGTCTACCGCCGGGATCTACTGAACGGGGCGCCCTTCTATCACGTCGACGGCGCGATCTCCGGACCGATCGTGAACCGCTTGCGCTGGTATGCCGGCGCCGAGGATTGGATGCATCGCACCTTCGTCGACGCCGGCATACGATTTGGTATTCGATAACGGCTTAGCGGGATTTTAGTCCTCGTCGTGACGCCCGTGCGGACGTCGCCGGCGCCGCGTGGGCGGAGCGCCGGGCGTTGCGGCGGGCGTTGCGGCGGCGCTTACGTCGCGCGGCTCGCGCGATGGGCGTGGACCGCGGGCAACGAAGTCTCCGTTTCCGGATACCCCTCCCAAGAGGGCCTTGCGCGACAGATTCACTCGGCCTTGGCCGTCGATCTCCACGACTTTGACCATGATCTCGTCGCCGACCTTAACGACGTCTTCGACTTTTTCGACCCGCGTGGGCGCGAGTTGGCTGATATGGACGAGCCCTTCCTTTCCGGGAAGGATTTGCACGAACGCGCCGATGGTAATGATTCGCGTGACGGTGCCGAGATAGGTTTCGCCGACGACGATCTCTTTGGTGAGGTTTTCGACGATCTGCTTGGCCTTATCGCCGGAAGCGCCGTCCAAGGACGTAATGAAGACGCTGCCATCGTCTTCGATGTCGATCTTCTCCACGCCGGTGTCCGCGATGATCTTATTGATCACCTTGCCACCCGGGCCGATCACGTCTTTGATCTTGGCGGGATCGATTTTGATGACGATCATGCGGGGTGCGTATTGCGATAGCTCCGCGCGCGGGGCCGCAATCGTCTCGGCGAGCTTGGCGATGATCGCGTGGCGAGACTTTTTCGCCTGCTCCATCGCTTCGCGCATGATCTCGATCGTGATGCCCTGCACTTTGATGTCCATCTGAATCGCGGTAATGCCATTCTTGGTACCGGCGACTTTGAAGTCCATCTCGCCCAGCGCGTCTTCCAGGCCCTGAATATCCGTCAGGATTGCATACTTGCTGCCCTTGAGGATCAGGCCCATCGCGACGCCGGCGACGTGATCGCGGATCGGCACCCCGGCGTCCATCAGCGCCAGCGTCGAGCCGCAGACCGACGCCATCGACGATGATCCGTTGGACTCGAGCACCTCGCTCATCAGCCGAAGCGTGTATGGAAACTCGTCCTTCGGCGGCAACACGGCCAGGAGCGCGCGCTCCGCGAGACGACCGTGTCCGATTTCGCGCCGCCCCGGGCCGCGCATCGGCCGCGTCTCTCCCACCGAGTAGGGCGGAAAATTGTAGAAGTGCATGTAGCGCTTGTCTTCGAGCTCGACGATGCCGTCGAGCCGTTGCGCGTCGCTCGTCGAGCCCAACGTGGCCGCGGTGAAGACCTGCGTTTGGCCGCGGGTGAATACGCCCGAACCGTGCACGCGCGGGACGTAATGCACCTTGCACCAAATCGGGCGCACTTCGTCGGGTTTGCGGCCGTCCGGGCGAATCTTTTCATCCACGACCATGGTGCGAAGCTCGTCTTCTTCCATAGTCTTGACGATTTTATTGAACTCTTTTGCCGTGCTGGGGGCCTCGAGCAGCACCTTGACCGCTTCGTCCTTTTTCCCGCAGCGCGCCAGCGCTTCGTCCACGTTCAGCGCACCGAACGCGGCCTCGCGCTTCTGCTTGTCGACGGTGCGCATAGCCTTTGCGACGTCCTTGGCGAAGTTCTTTCGCACCCAGCGCTCCAGGTCGGAGTCGACCGTTGCGACCGGGTATTCTCCCTTCGGTTTACCGGACTTTTTCGCGAGCTGATCGATCGCGGCGACGATCTTGCGTATCTCTGCATGCGCGAATTCTACCGCGCCCAGGAACGCTTCCTCGTCGATCTCCTTGCCCTCGCCCTCGACCATCATGACCGCATCTGCGGTTCCGGCGATCACGATGTCCATGCCGCCGGTCTCGTATTGCGGGAGGGTAGGATTGCAGATATATTCGCCGCTTTCGTCGCGGCCGACGCGTACCGCGGCTACGGTCTTGGCGAACGGAATGTCGCTGAGCGCCAGCGCCGCCCCGGCCGCGCATATGCCGAGCACGTCGGCATCGAGCTGCGGGTCGACGGAAAGCACGGTCGCAACGATTTGAACGTCGTTGCGAAAACCGGCGGGGAAGAGCGGGCGAATGGGGCGGTCGATTTGCCGGGAGCTGATCACGGCGTGTTCGGAGGGGCGTCCCTCGCGCTTGATGAAGCCGCCGGGGATTTTTCCTGCGGCGTACATCTTCTCTTCGAAGTCGCAGGTTAGCGGAAAGAAATCGATACCTTCGCGGGGTTTGTCGGACGTAGTTACGGCGCATAGCACGACGTTTTGATCGCCATAACGAACCAGTGCGGAGCCGTTTGCTTGCTTCGCAAGTTCGCCGGTTTCGATGACCATCGTGCGCCCGCCGACCGTTAAGCTTACGGAATCGGGCACAGTTTCTCCTAATTCAATCTTCTTTTATTGTTTTGAGGCGCACGACGTTCGGGAACTTCGAAGATGCGACCTGCCGGGCGCGCCCATCCAGCTACAAAGGTCGCACGCCGAGACGCAACAACGCCTCGATGCCGTCGCTACTAGGAGCTTGCCAATCCGGCGGGTATAACGGCTCCCATGCAAACGCTTACCCCGGGCGATGTGAAGGAGCTGCGGCTCAAAGCCAACGACGTGCGTCAGGGCATCATCCGGTCGCTGCTGGCCGCCGGATCGGGGCACTCTGCGGGACCGTTGGACATGTCGGACGTATTCACGGCGCTTTACGGTCATCTGATGCGTCACGATCCCGCGCGCCCCGACTGGCCGGATCGGGATCGTCTGCTTCTTTCCTGCGGGCACATCGCGCCGGTGCGCTACGCCGCGATGGCCAACTTCGGGTACTTTCCGGTAGACGAACTGCTGACGCTGCGGAAGTTCGGTTCGCGCCTCCAAGGGCATCCGGAGCGGGTCAGCTTGCCCGCGGTTGAAACGACCTCCGGTCCATTGGGCGAGGGCCTCGCGCAGGGCGTCGGCATGGCGCTAGGCGCAAAGATGGATGCAAAAGATTTCCACGTGTGGGTCGTCACGTCGGACGCCGAGCATCAATGCGGTCTGCACTGGGAAGCGGTCTTGACGGGCGCAAAATTCAAGCTGGACAATCTCACCGCGATCGTGGATCGCAATTTCATTCAAATTGACGGGAGCACCGAAGACGTGATGCCTCTCGAACCGTTGGCCGAGAAGTACCGCGCCTTCAACTGGGACGTGTACGAGTGCGACGGCAATGACATCGCCGCGTTTATCGATACGGCAACGCGAGCAAGGCAATCCGTCGGAAAACCGCGGGTGATTTTGGCGATGACCGTGCCGGGCAAGGGCGTTTCTTTTATGGAAGGCGACTACACCTGGCATGGAAAGCCGCCAAACGCGCAACAAGCCGACGAAGCGCTGCGCGAACTCGCGGCGCAACGCGAAAGCATTCTCGCCCGTGGCTAGCGGCACGCGCACGGTGGACACCGCCGCAATTTTGATGCATCTGGCGGATTATCGCGCGGGAAACCTCCAGCAGGTGCCGACGCGCAACGGATTCGGCGAAGGGTTGATCGAGGCGGGATCGCGTAACCGCGACGTGCTCGGCATTTGTGCGGACCTCGCCGAGTCGACGCGATTCGAGGGTTTCCGTAAGGCTCATCCGCAGCAATACATCGAGATCGGCGTCTCCGAGCAAATGCTCGTCGCGATGGCCGGCGGCCTAGCGGCCGTGGGGAAAATTCCATGGATCGCAAGCTACGCGATGTTCAATCCGGGCCGTTCGTGGGAGCAAGTTCGCACGATCATGGCGCTCAACGAGACCAACGTGAAAATCGCGGGCGCGCACGCCGGAGTTTCGGTGGGGCCCGACGGCGCGACGCATCAGGCCATCGAAGACATTGCGATCATGCGAGTGATTCCGCACATGATCGTGGTCGTACCCTGCGACGCCGTGCAAACCAAAAAAGCGACGCTCGCCCTGTCCGAGGCGTGGGGGCCAACTTATCTGCGTTTCGGCCGGGAGAAATCGGCCGTTATCACGACCGATCAAACGCCCTTTGAAATCGGCAAGGCGCAGATCTTCCGGGAAGGGCGCGACGTCGCCATCGTCGCGTGCGGAATCTTGGTTTATAATGCGCTCGTTGCCGCCGACCGGCTCGCGCGCGAAGACGGCATCGAGTGCCGGGTCGTGAACAATCACACGATCAAACCGATGGACGAGGCCGCGATCGTCGATGCTGCCAGCTCCTGTGGCGCGATCGTCACCGTCGAAGAGCATCAGCAGCATGGCGGCATGGGTTCGCGCGTCGCCGAGATTCTAGCGCAGCGTCATCCCACGCCTATCGAGTTTGTCGGCGTGGATGACCGTTTCGGCCAGTCGGGAGATCCGGCCGAACTCATCGAGTACTACGGCATGGGCGTCGCTGCGATCGTGCAGGCCGCGCGCCGCGCCTACCCGCGCAAAAAAATCTAGGAAGGCGCGATTTAGCGGTTCCCCTTCGGAACGAGGACCGTCTTAGAATTAAGGAGCTAGCGGCGCAAGCCGAGTTCTGAAATGAGGCTGCGGTAGCGTTCGATGTTCCTGGCGTGCAAGTAATTCAGCAGCCGGCGGCGCTGGCCCACTTGCAGCAACAAGCCGCGCCGGCTGTGGTGGTCTTTCTTGTGAATCTTGAGATGCTCGGTCAAGTGGTTGATCGACGCGGTCAGCATCGCAACTTGCACTTCGGCCGAACCGGTGTCGTTCGACCCGCGGCCGTACTTCGTGCTGATCTCGGACTTTTGTTCTTTGGTGAGCGGCACTTCGAAAAGCTCCTTTAACAGGATAGTCTCGCTCGGGGACAGACTGCTCGCGACCGTCCCGGCGACCGGCTAAGAGTATCAAAGCCCAGGGGCCGGCGCAAGGTGAGCGCCGCCGACCGCAAAATTAACCAGTCGCATGGATCTTGGATTGCGCGGCAGGAGTGCGCTGGTTACGGGAGCGAGCGCTGGGCTCGGCGAGGCCGTCGCGCTGTCGCTGGCGCGCGAGGGGGTCACGCTCGCGTTGGCAGCGCGCGACGCTGAGCGCTTGAGTTCGGTCGCAAAGCGCGCGACCGATCTCGGAGCGGAGCGGGCGCAAGGCTTCGCGCAGGATCTCCAAGATGAGGCTTCGATCTCGGCCATGCTCGACGCCGTACGGTCTTTCTGCGGCGACGTCGATATTCTGATCTTGAACGGCGGCGGCCCAAAGCCGGGGCGCTTTAGCGAGGTAACCCTGAACGATTGGGATTCTGCGTATCGCCTGCTGTTGCGAAGTATGCTCGTGCTCGCGAACGCGTTGGTTCCCCCCATGCGGGCGAAGGGCTGGGGACGTGTCGTCGCGCTGACCTCGACCGCCGTCAAGCAACCGATCGGCAAACTTGTCTTGTCCAATGCCTTCCGGACCGGATTAGTCGCCGCGTTACGAACGCTTGCAGACGAGGTTGCCCGCGACGGGTTGACCGTCAACTGCATCGCCACGGGCCGGGTGGAGACCGCGCGCTTGCGCGGTCTGTACGGCAACGACGAGAAGAAATTGCGCGACGCCGGTAGTGAGGTGCCCATCGGTCGGGTTGCCAGACCCGCCGAGTTCGCCCCGATTGTCGCATTTTTGTGCGGCGAGCCGGCGCGCTATATCACCGGTCAAACGATCTCGGTCGACGGCGGTCTGGTGCGCGGGCTCTTCGGGTAGGAGCGCCGGGGGGCGGCGCGAATCACGGGGCCGGTATGCAGGCAGTGGAAGGAAAGCGCGTCGCGGCATTGATCGGCGACGGTTTTGAGGAGATCGATTTGATCGAACCGCGCCGGGTGCTGGAAGAGGCCGGCGCGATCGTCACGATCGTGGGCAGCGACGAGCGAGCGCGGCAGCGCATCCGCGGCAAGCGCGGGCTGGACGACGGCCAGAGCCTCCGGGCCGAGGAACTCGTCGCGGATTGCACCGCCGAAGATTTCGATGCGGTGCTGATTCCGGGCGGAACTTCCCCGGACCGGATCCGCACCGATCGAGAGATTCACCGCTTCCTGCGCGAGTTCGATACGCTCAAGAAGCCCATGTTCTCGATCGGCCACGGCGCCCAGGTGCTGATTTCGGCGCAGCTCGTGCGCGGGCGTCAAGTCACCGGCGTGCACTCGATCGCCGACGACATTCGCAATGCCGGAGGCCTGTATCGCGACCAGCCGACGGTCACGGACTCCAACTGGGTATCGACCCGTGGCGGCGAGGATCTGGCGCAGTTCAATCGCGCGATGCTGGAAAAGCTCGCCGCGGCGATACCGGTGCAGCCGGTAACCTAGGGGCCTAAATCGGGTCGTAGCGGGCCAAAGCCTCGCCATACTGGCGCACCGCGAAGAACGACACGAGCACGCAAAAACCCAACTCCGCCGCAAACACGTGAAGCACGACGCCGAGCACGTAGGCAACCGCGCTGGCGGCGCACGCGAGCAGGACGTACAACCCGCGCGACGAGCCTTGCCGAAGCGTTGCAGAAAGCGCGACCAGCGTGCAGGCGACGACCGCAGCGAGCGTAATCGCAAACGTTAGCGGCGCGTCGAACGCGCCGCGGGCAAGCGCGGCAACGGCGTAGACCAGTGCACCCAGCCCAGCGGCGACGCAGGGAACGAGCGCTTTGGCGCGCGCCAGTTCACGACCGTAAAGCGGCGCGCTTTGTTCGCAGCGATCCAAGTGCGGGGATCGTCCCGGGCTTTGCGCGAGCGCCGCGATGATGCCCAGCAGCGAGCAGAACAAAATCGGGCCAACCGCGCCCTGCGGCTGCAGGCTGCCGACGATGAGCGCGGCTACGAACGAGTACAGCACGATACGCCGCTGCACGTACAATCGCGCCGCCACGACTGCCGTCAAAGCTCGCACGATCAGGCCTGCGTCATCGCAAGGGCGTCCGGCCGTCTGAATGCGTGAGCCGCCGCGGCGTTCGTGTGCGTGGAAAAAACCGCGTCCGGTTGCGTTACGGCGAGGATCTGCCTAGCATAGGCGACCGCCGGGCGATCCAGTACGAGCAGCTTCGGCATGCCGATCAGCGCGCCGATGAGCGGATATGCGAACGCTTCGTGCATGTCGGCGAGGCGTTCGCGCAGGACGGCAGCAAAGCGAAGCGCGTTTCGCGTGTCGACCTTCCACAGCGCGGCGCGGTAGGCGATGTAACCCGCGAAATCGCGTTCCTGCAGCGAAACCGGTTCGTGGGGAACAAAGCCGGCAATGCGTTTGCAGTTTACCGATTGCACGCGCGGATCGTAGTCACCGATCAACACGCAGCCTGTCGACGCCTTGACGACTCCCGCCGCCATGAGCGCGACGATTGCAGCTTCCTGCGGCGAACCAACCGGCAGCGCCGCGCGTTCGCCCGGCCCTACATCCAAAGTAACCGGGCCGGCCGAACAGCTTCCAAGAGAGAACGCAGCATTTCGCATGCGCAGGAGCGGCATCGCAGCAGTAGCATTCGGCGCGGTTGCTTAAATCTCCCAAGTGCTCTCGAACAGCGAAGTCGCTCAGAAACTGCTGGAAATCCGGACGCTCATGGAAATGGCGGGCGAATCGTTCTACAAGTACATGGCCTACGAAAAGGCGGCGGCGTCGATCGAAAATGCCGCGCCGCTCGCCGACCTGATCGCCGCCGGCGAGCACCTCAAGCTGCCGGGCGTAGGAAAGTCGATCGGCACCGCCATCGAGCAGCTCCTGCTCACCGGAAGCACCACCCAATTGGACGAGCTGTATCTGCGCTTCCCGCCTACGGTGCTGGAAGTGCTGGGCGTCAGCGGTATCGGCACCAAGACGGCCGCGATGCTTTTTGCCGATTATGGAATCGCTTCTCTTTCCGATCTCGAAGCTGCAATTGCGGCGGGCTCGCTAGCGGGAGTGCCGCGCCTCGGAAGCAAGACGATCGAGAATTGGAAACGCGGCATCCTCGCGTTCAAGGGGCGGCAACGGCGTACTCCGCTGCCGCAAGCGTTGGCCATCGCACGACAAGCCGTGGCGTACCTCGAGCAGGGGCCGTCGCTCGAGCGTCTTTCGTTCGCGGGCAGCCTGCGGCGCGCCGAAGTCACGGTCGGCGACATCGACATCGTCTGCACGTCGCAATATGCCGCCGACGTCGTCGCACACTTTGCGGCATGGCCGCGAGCCGAAGCCGTGCTCGCGGAAGGGCCGACCAAGGCCAGCATATGGCTTCCGGGCGGCCTGCAAATCGATCTGCGCGTCCTGCCGGATCACCTTTACGGCAATCTTTTGCAACACTTCACCGGTTCGCGCGAGCACAACATCAAGCTGCGCGAGTACGCGGTACGACGCAGTCTGCGCGTGAGCGAGAACGGCATCCTGAATCTGGAAAACGGCGAGGTCGTGACGTGCACCGACGAAATGGGCGTGTATGCGGCCCTGGGCATGCAATTCATCCCGCCCGAGCTGCGCAACGGCCTCGACGAAATCGAGCTGGCGCGCGCCGGCGCCATTCCGGCACTCGTCGAATCGGCGGACCTGCTCGGCGATTTCCACATGCACACCACTTGGAGCGATGGTGACGACGAGCTGGAAGCGATGATCGCGGCCGCGGCAGCGCGCGGGTATGCGTATCACGCGATCAGCGATCATTCCACGGGCCGAGTCCGTCGCTTCGGCGTGACCGCGGACGACCTTAGACGGCAACGCGCCGAGATCGCCGATTTGAGCGCCCGTTATGGCATTCGGACGCTGTGCGCGAGTGAGGTCGACATCTTGCCGGATGGTTCGCTAGACTTTGCGGACGACGTGCTTGCCGAGCTGGACCTCGTCGTCGGATCCGTGCATACGGCCACCCACCAATCGCGAGAAGAGATGACCGCGCGGTTAATCGCGGCTTGCGAAAACCCGTACGTCACCATCGTGGGACATCCAACGGGGCGCCGCTTTGACGGCGCGCGCGGCTACGAGTTCGATTACGACGCGGTTTTTGCCGCGGCCGCGCGAACCGGTACCGCGATGGAGATCGACGGGCAAGCCGCTCGCCTCGACCTTCCCGCTCCGCTCGCCCGCAGAGCGAAAACCTTTGGCGTGACCTTCGCGCTGGACAGCGACGCGCATCGCACGGGAGATTTGATGGCTATCGATTTTGCGGTCGGCCAGGCGCGGCGCGCGGGCTTGACGCCGGCGGACGTCTTGAATGCGCGGCCTTTGGAAGACGTACGCGCATTTGTTGCGCGCAAACGCAACGCGCGATGATCGCCACGATGCGCTGCGTGACGTCCGACGGCGCCCTTGTCGGCGCTCGGGTCGCGCGCCCGAACGCTTCGGGCCGGTCCGGCGGTCGCGCGCTGCTGTTCGTGCACGGCGTCGGCTCGACGGCGGCCATCTGGGACGCGCAGCTCGAGGAGTTCGGGGCGCACTGGACGTGCGCCGCGATCGAGCTGCGCGGCAACGGAGCGATCAAACCAGATCCCGATCCGTCGTCGATCGTGCGGAGCGGCTTCGCGCAAGACGTTCTGACCGTTGCAGACGCGCTCGGCGTCGAACGGTTCACGCTCGTCGGCTGTAGCCTCGGCGGTGTCGTGGCCTTCGAGTTGTGGAAGGACGTGCCCGAGCGATTCGAGGCGATGCTCGTTCTCGGCAGCTTTGCGCGTTATCCCGATGGCCAGCGGTACGCGGACGGAATCGCTGGCGCGGTGCGCGCCGCCGGCAACATGCGGACCTTCGCAGAGCGCCGGGTGGCCAATCTCGGTTTGCCGCCCGAGCGGTTAAAGGAAACGATCGAACAGATGGCCTGCAAGTCGGTACCGTGTTATCTTGCGGCCACGCAAGCGACCTGGACGGGCGATTACCGTAGCCTGCTGCCGACGATCGACGTACCCGTGTTGGTCGCGTACGGCGAGCGCGATGCCATCGCACCGCGAGCGCTCTCCGAAGAAATTGCTGCTGGTGTCGGCGGCGCGAGGCTGGCTATGATTCCCGGCGCAGGGCACGTTGCAAATGCCGATAATCCAGGCGAGTTCGACCGGCTCTTGCGTGCGTTTTTGGACGGAAGCAAGGATCGAGCGACGTAGCCTAACGCTTATTGTGAAGAGCTTATGGCGAGGCCCCTTGCCGGAAATGGTAAACGCGCTAACGTTTTCGTTGGTCTGCCCCCCGCCGGGTACGGCGTAAGCGTAACGACGCCTCCGTATGCTCCGGTTATCGCGGCAACTTTCCCGTCCTTGACGCTGAACGCCGCCATAGGCGTCAAATGCTCGACGTCGACCTTACTCACGACTTTCCCAATCGTGCCGGCGACTTTCACGCGGTAGATCGGCGAGCCACCGCGCACGGGCCCGGGAACCAGTGCGATGTACTTGCCATCCCATTGCACTCCGCCGGGGTAGAAGCCCACGCGCTTGTCGAGCGTGATGTTTACAAAAGAAGCGCTACCCTTCGCCAGTTCGGCGAACTCAAAGAACACCGTGCTGCCGATATAACCGTCGACAAAAAGATTACCGCCATCGTCGTAGGCGCCGGCAGACGGCGTAAACGCGATCGGATAAACGGCCGGCGTGCCCTCTCGAGCCCCTGCCCAGACGTCGACCGCCGGCCCGGGCCCGCTGCCCTCCTCGACCCCGACGAGGACGGCCAGATTTCCGGTCGTCGGATCCACCGCGCAACCGCTGGCATAGATTGGATGCGGAATGTGGATCTTCGCGATCGGTTGCGTTCCGCCGTGTGCAAACTCGTAGGCGTTCCAAAGACGGTGCTGACCGGCGACCACCCAGACGTTGCCGGAGACGTCCGAGCATGCCGCGGTCGGGAAGCCGGCCGTGAAGATGTTTGCGACGGGCCGCCCCCCAGGGAAAGTTAGAATCGAGACGACGCCGCGCGGACCGCGCCGTCCCCGTTTAAAGGTCGTGACATACAAGAGATCGCCGGACGCCGCGCTCGCTCCGGTGAGCGCTTGTGACGACATGCCGGTGCTGGATGGCGGGACCCCTCCTCCGATGGCTCGTTCTCCGCCGCACCCCGCGAGCATCGCGAGGCCCAGACACGCAGCCAACGCAGGAGAGTTGAATCGTAGGGTCGCCATAGCTTTTGCTCCTTCTCCGGTTTAAACGACGCGCTCGGGCGCGGCGTACACGTTCGCGCGTTCGTCGCGCAAGAAACCTACCAAGGTGATATTGAAGGCGCGGGCGAGATCGACCGCGAGACTGCTCGGCGCCGATACGGAGCACACGATCGGGATGCGCGCCGTCGCGCTTTTCTGCAGAATCTCGTAACTCGTGCGGCCGCTCACCATCAGAATCGTGCGCGCGAACGGAAGACGCGCGTTGAGCAAGCCCCAGCCGACCAGCTTGTCTACGGCGTTGTGCCGGCCGACGTCCTCGCGTACCGCGATGGCCTCTCCGCGTTCGTCGAATAGGGCGGCGGCGTGCAAACCGCCGGTCGATGCGAAGATGCGCTGGCTCGTCCGCATTCGCTCCGGCAATTCGTAGAGAAGGTTCTGCGGAACGCGCAGGTCGTCTTTCAGGACGCCGATTCCGAGGTCGCGCAAGGCATCCAGTTGCGCGCGCCCGCACACCCCGCACGCACTGTTGATCGTGAAGTGGCGTTCGAAACGCGCCAGGTCCGCAGATGCGGCGCCGTCGCGAAGTTCGACGCTCACGACGTTGTAGCGTTGCTCCGGTTCGATGGCGGAGTCAAGGCAATACGTAAGGTTTACGATTTCGTCGCGGCTTCGAACGATGGCCTCGCTGTAGAGAAAGCCGGCGGCGAGTTCGAAATCGTTGCCGGGCGTTCGCATCGTCGTCGCGAGGGTTCGCGTGATTCCGCCGGCGCTCATCAGCCGCAGTTCGAGCGGCTCTTCGCCGGCGACATCGTCGTGCTTTGGCGTCCGCCGCGGACCGTCGAGGGCGATCACTTCGGTGCCGACGCTGCGACCCGTGCGAATCGTGTCCACTACTCGTCGTCCGGACGGCTTTGAACGTAGCTGTAGCCGAAGCGGCCTTTGACGCAGAGATTTCCGCGAGTGACGCCGTTCTCGACCGGCGACGTGACCTTTACGATCTCGTTGTCCTGCACGTGCAGCGTCAGCGTGCATCCGACGCCGCAATAGGAACAGATCGTGTCCGTCGTCTTTTGCTCGTCTTCCTTCCACTCACCGCGCTCGCGCAGTTCGTGCTCCGACGAAAACATGAGCGCACCGGTCGGGCAGACCGCAATGCAGTTTCCGCAGTAGACGCAGGCCGAATCGGGCAGCGGAACGTCGTATTCGGTGGAGATGTGCGCTTCGAAGCCGCGCCCGGCAGCGGCGATGGCGAACGTGTTTTGGGCGTCCGTTCCGCACGCCTCGACGCACTTGTAGCAAAAAATGCACTTCGCGTAGTCGCGAACGTAAAGCTGGTTGTCGATCTTTACCGGCTGCGCGACCGTCGCGCGCGAAGATCCGTATCGCTGCGGATCCGCGCCATACTGACCGCAATAGCGTTGTGCCTCGGGCGCGGTCGAAAGGTCGACGGAGGACGCAAGAAACTCGAGGACCATCTTGCGGCTGTGGCGCACGCGCTCCGAATCGGTATGAATCGCCATGCCGGCTTCGGCGCGGCGCGCACAGGCCGGAACGAGCACGCGCGAACCCTCCAGTTCGACGACACAGACGCGACAGGCGTTCACCGGCGCCAGAGATTGTAGAAAGCAGAGCGTCGGCGTCTCGATGCCGGCGCTTTGGCAGGCGTCGAGGATCGTCGCACCCTCCGGCACCCGTACCGGTGCACCGTCGATTACGAGCTCGATCATACCGGCCGCTCGGATGAAAAAACGTGCAGCCGCTTTTGGGCCGATTCGATCGCGCTTGCGGCGGTTTGGCCCAGGCCGCAGATCGACGCGTCGCGCATAGCTCTGCCGATTTCATCGAGCAAAACGAGATCTCCCCGCTGCAGCGCTTCCTCTTGGCGAACCGTTCCGACGCGGCACGGCACGCATTGGCCGCAAGATTCGTCGCGGAAAAATCGCGCGATGCGATGCAGGATTGCGACCAGGTCGGTGCGTTCGTCAAACAGCATGACGACACCGGAGCCCAACGTAGCGCCCGCAGCCCGCGCGCCCTCGAAGCTTAGCGGCATCGGCAGTGCGTCCGGCGCGACGACGGTTCCGGCCGCGCCTCCAAGCAGGATCGCTCGCAACGAGCGCTGGGCGGGAACGCCGCCGGCCATTTCGATTAGCGCGCCGAGCGTCGTTCCGTGCGGCACTTCGTAGAGCCCCGGCTGCGCGACCGCGCCGGAAACGCAGAACAGCCTGGTGCCGGTAGAGTCCGGGGTTCCGATCCGCGCGTATGCCGCTCCGCCTTCGAGGAGGATCGGCGGCAAGTTCGCGAGCGTTTCGACGTTGTTGATCAGCGTCGGCTTACCAAAGAGTCCGGCCTCTACGGGAAACGGCGGCTTGTTGCGCGGCTCGCCGCGCTTGCCTTCGATCGAGTTGAAGAGCGCCGTTTCTTCGCCGCAAATATACGCGCCCGCACCCCGCCGAAGTTCGAGGTCGAAACGCACGCCGCGCTGCATCACGTCGTCGCCCAGCAAGCCGCGCTCGCGCGCTCGAGCGATGGCATGGGTTAGCCGCCGCGCCGCCAGCGGATACTCGCCCCGAATGTAGATGAATCCGCGCTCGCAGCCCGCCGCGTATCCGGCAATCGTCATCGCCTCGATCAGCGCAAACGGATCGTGCTCCATCAGGATGCGATCCTTAAAGGTTCCCGGTTCCGATTCGTCGGCGTTGCACACGATGTAGTGCGGCCGAGCCGGTGCGCGCGCGACCGCCTCCATCTTTCGCCCGGTGGGGAAAGCGGCGCCGCCGCGGCCCAAGAGGTTTGACGCGACAATCTCGCCGATCGTCCCATCCTGGCCGAGATCGAAGGCTTGGCGCAGCGCCTCATAACCGCCGCTGGCGCGATAGTCGTCGAGGCTCTCCGGATCGACGTGGCCGAGACGCCGCAGCAGGCGCAGCGGCGAGCCGCCGACGTGAGGCGGCGCGGAGACACCGTCGGCGAATGCGTCGTGCAGCATGGCGTCATTGAGGTTCGCGCCGGTCACCGGCGCCAGTTGACGTGCTTGCGGCGGATCGCCCGCGGTGATAACGAGCGCCGCCGGACCACGATCGCATAAACCCAAACACGGGCTGCGCTGCCACGTCGCGCGTCCTTCGCCGCTTTCACCGCCCGCCCCAAACTCCGTTTCGAGGGCCGAGCACAGCGCTTCGGCGCCCGCGCCGAGACACGCGATGTCGTCGCAGACGTGCACGACTCGTGGCGCACGCGGGACCGTTGAAAGGAGCTTATAGAAGGTAGCGACACCGTAGGCTTCGGCGGGCGGCACGTCGAGGCGCTCGCCGGCATAGTTCAACGCACCCGCGCTAATCCAACCGATGCGGTCGTTGACGGCATGCAGCACCGGGAGAAGCAGATGGCGGCGACCGTTGCGCCCCGGTTCGGCCTGCGTGTGGGCCAAGGCTACATCCACGGCGGCGCGTTCGTCCGTTGTTGCCGTTGCGGAAGTGAAGTGCAGGTCCACTAGCGTGTCATCCTGCGCCCTTCGTCTCCGCTTCGACAAGCTCAGCGTCGCTCGGGACAGGCTCCGTCGAAGGGTCGATGCGCACCGCGCAGGCTTTGAATTCGGCGGTTCCGGACTGTGGATCGGTCACGTCGATCGTTAGGAGATTCGTTGCGACGGTGTCGTTGAAGTGAAAGGTCGTGAACGCAAGCCCGGCGCGTAGCCCGGGATCGACGCGCACCGGTACGAGGATCGATCCGCGCCGCGACGTGACTCTAACCTCGTCTCCGTCGGCGACGCCGTAGCGCCGCGCATCCTCCGGCGAGATGTCGAGCGTCTCGCCGCGCCGCAGCGGCGAGCGGTAGGCGCCGCTCTGTACGCCGGTGTTGAAGGAATCCAAGCGCCGCCCGGTCGTCAGGCGGACGGGATACTCCGCGTCGAGCGCTTCGACCGGCGGATCGTGTTCGACCGCGGCGAACGCGGCCGGTTCGCCGCGCAGCGGTTCTTCCCACAGGCGGGCGTGCAGAAATTGCTCGCCCGGATGCGTTTCGTCGTAACATGGCCAATGAATTCCGCCCAGCTCGTCCAAACGGGCGTAGCTCATCCCCGCGTGCCAGGTTGAGAGCGAACGGCATTCGTCCCAGGCCTGCTGCGCGGTATAGTCGGGCCAGTCTGCGCCCAAAAGGCGCGCCAGCGCGCACATGATGGCGATGTCGTCGCGAGCCTCACCGGGAGGATCGAGCGCCTTGCGGCAGCGCTGCACCTTGCGTTCGCTGCTCGTTACCGTGCCTTCCGACTCGCACCAGCTCGCCGAGGCCGGAAAGACGACGTCGGCCAGCTCGCCGGTTTTGGTCAAGAAGATGTCTTGCACGATCAGGTGCTTCAGGCCGCGCAGGAGTGCCATCGCGTGCTCTTGATCGGCCTCCGACTGAGCCGGGTTCTCACCCACGATGTAGAGCGTGTCGAGATCGCCGCGCTCAGCAGCCGCGAACATCTCGGTCAAGTTCCAACCGCGCTTTTGCGGCAAAGTGACGTTCCAGGCGGTTTCGAACTTGCGGATGCTTTCGATGTCTTCGACGTCCTGGCCGGCCGGGAATTTATTTGGAATTGCACCCATGTCGCCGCCGCCTTGGACGTTGTTTTGTCCGCGCAGTGGATTGACTCCGGACCCGTAGCGGCCGACGTGGCCGCACAGCAGCGCCAAATTGATGATCGCGCGAACGTTGTCGACGGCGTTGTGATGCTCGGTGATGCCGAGGGTCCAGCAGAGCTGGGCGCTCGCGGCGCTTCCGTACGCGTGTGCGAACTCGCGGATGAGCGCGGCGGGGATGCCGCAGATCGCTGCTGCGCGCTCGAGCGTGTACGGTTCGACGCTGGCAGCATAGGCTTCGAAACCGCGGGTTGCGCGGTTGATGAAGGCGCGGTTTTCCAGTCCCGCGGCCAGGATCTCGCGCCCAACGGCGTTTGCCAGCGCGACGTCGGACCCGACGTCCAAATCCAGCCAGCCGTCGGCCCAGCGCGCACTCGACGTGCGGCGGGGATCCACGACGTAGAGTTTCGCGCCGTTGCGAACTCCGCGCAAGACGTGATGAAAGAAGATCGGATGCGTGTCGCGCGCATTCGAGCCCCAGAGAACGATCACGCCGGTTTGCGCGATCTCCTCGTAGGAGCTCGTGCCTCCGCCCGCTCCGAAGACCGCCGTCAGACCGACGACGCTCGGAGCGTGTCAAGTTCGATTGCAGCTATCGATGTTGTTGCTGCCGATGACCGCGCGAGCGAACTTCTGCGCGATATAGTTCATCTCGTTGGTGGCTTTCGAGCAGCTGAACATCCCGTACGTGCGGGTCGCGCCGCGATCGCGCGCGTCACGCAAGCAAGACGCCGCTCGATCCAGAGCCTCGTCCCACGTGGCCCGACGCAAGCCTTGCCCGTCGCGGACCAGCGGATGCGTCAATCGAACGTAGTTTTTGCTCATGCCGGCGTAATTCGCCCGTCGGGGACCGGCTCCCACCAAAGATCGCCCGGTGACGTTTGGCCAAAGGAGTTCTCCTGGACGAAGGCAACAACCGGCCGGAAGAAGGGAGCGATACACGTGGACCTTTCGTCGATTACGGTGTATGCCGACGGCCGATTCTGCCGGTATGAGGACGCCAAAGTCGGATTGCTCACGCACGGGCTGCAGTACGGCACGGGCTGCTTTGAAGGTATCCGCGGCTACTGGATACCGGAGGAGCGCGAGCTCCTGCTCCTGTTGGTGCGCGACCATTACGAACGCCTCGCGACTTCGGCCAAGATCCTGACGATGACGCTCCCCAAAAGCGCCGACGAGCTGACCGAGATCACGGTCGAGCTCTGCCGGCGGAACGACTATCGAACCGATATCTACATCCGTCCTTTCGCGTACAAGGCCGCCGAGGACGTGGGCGTGCGATTGCATCAGGTACCTGACGCGTTTGCCATCGTACCGATTCCCTACACGCAGTATCTCGACGCCAGCGGCGGCCTCGACGTTTGCGTGAGCTCGTGGCGTCGCTCGGACGACACCATGGCGCCGCCGCGCGCGAAGATCACCGGCCTCTACGTCAATTCGGCGCTAGCCAAAAGCGAAGCGGTGGGCAACGGCTACGACGAAGCGATTCTGCTATCGCACGACGGTCACGTTGCCGAAGGCTCGGCCGAAAATGTTTTCCTGGTACGGCGCAACGTGCTTTACACTCCCGATCCTTCGCAAAACGTTCTCGAAGGCGTTACCCGGCGATCGATCATGGAAGTTGCTCGCGCGGAACTCGGCCTGGATATCGTCGAGCGCTCCATCGATCGCGGCGAGCTCTATTCCGCGGATGAAGTTTTCTTTACGGGGACGGCTACCGGCATCTGCTACGTCTCGTCCATCGACCGCCGCATCGTCGGAAACGGAACGATCGGACCGATCACCGAGCGCTTAGCCGATCTTTACCAACGAATCGTTACCGGGCGCGATCCGCGATACGAATCGTGGTTGACGCGGACGTACGCGACGACAGGCCCTAAGGTGGAGGTTCCATAGACGGTCCGCCGCTCCAGTAAAGCGCGGCCGGGTCCGGCGAAGCCGAATCGTTGGCTATCCCCGTCGCTTCGCGCCAGCGCGCAAAGCGCAGCTCGTCGGCGTATGCCAGACGGGAAACGGTGTGAATGAAGGAGCGCCCCAAATCCTGTGACGGCAGCGCCGTGGTCATAACGGCGATGACGTAGGGCGCGTCGCTCGCGTAGACGATTCCGGCGTCGTTGAGCGTATCGAACAGCGAGCCGGTCTTGTGCGCGATCGCCACGTCGTCGGGAAGCGGTTCCGGCAAGAGCGTCTTATAGCGATCGGCTTTCAGCAGCGATATCATTTCATCGGACGACCATTGGTCGACCAACTCACCGCGCGCCATGAGCATAAGCAAGTGGACGAGATCGGCCGGCGACGTTCGGAGCGCCTGACGGATCGACCACCCATCTGTGCGCACGTCGTTGGAGAGATGGGTACGCGACAGGCCGAGCTCGCGCATCTGCCGGTTGATGTTGCGGCGCCCGACGAGCCGAATCAGCATGTTCGTCGCGGTGTTGTCGCTGATGTCGATCATTTTTGCCAACAGCACCGAAACGGGGAAGCTCCGGCCGGCCGGATCGTCCGCCAAATCCCCCGATCCACTGTCTTTGTCCCCGGATTGTAGCGTCACGCGCCGATTGAGATCGATGCGGCCGGTTTCGAGCGCCTCGAAAACCTCGACCATTACGGGGAGCTTGATCGTGGATGCTGCCGGCATGCTCTCGCCCGCATTGAAGCCCGTATGATAGCCGGTGTTGAGATCGAGCACGTCGAGCGCGATCGCACCGGGCACATGCCGAGCGGCGGTTCGCACGTCGCGATCGAGCGCCGCAAAGGGCGGCGGTAAATACGCGTGTGCGAGTCCGGTGGATGCAACGATCGTGCAGAGACTAAACGCCAGAAATGACGTCGCACGACGCAGCATCGCCTTACGTTCTATTCGAGCGTGATGCGACTCCTTCCGATGCGCAACGCGCCGAGCGGGTGTTCGCGCTGCGGAAACGAAGTGGCCACGGTGACCGTGACGCTTTCCCCGGTACGCCGTGTGGATATCGTGGGCGTCCCCATGGACCTTGGCGCGAGCCGGCGCGGCGTCGACATGGGGCCGTCGGCCGTGCGTTATGCGAAGCTGCATGAAAAGCTGCGCGGGCTTGGCATCTCGACCATCGTCGATCGCGGCGACCTGGTTGTGCCCATCCGCGAATCGGCGAGCGCAGAAGATACGTCGGCGAAGTTTCTCAACGTCATCAGCGAGGTCTGTAACGAGCTCGCCTCGATTGTCGAGCAAGCGGTGAAAGCCGGCGGTTTGCCGATCGTGCTCGGCGGCGACCATTCGATCGCCATGGGAACGCTGGCGGGCCTAACGCGGGCTTACGGCTCGCCTCCCGGGCTAGTTTGGGTCGACGCGCACGCCGATATCAATAGTCCCGACAGCTCCGCCACCGGAAACGTTCACGGCATGCCGCTGTACTTTGCCTTGAAAAACGGCTTCGCGTTGCCGGAGCGAACCGTACAGATCGGCTTGCGCGACGTCGACCCCGAAGAAAAGCGGCTGCTTCGCGAGTTCGGCGTGAAGACGTTCACCATGACCGACGTCGATAAGCGCGGCATGATGCACGTGATGGACGATGCGCGCGCGATTGCCGGCACCGATCAGGGTCGGATTCACGTTTCCTTCGACATGGATGCGATAGATCCGAGCGAGGCGCCCGGAACGGGGACGCCGGTCAAGGGAGGCTTGAGCTATCGCGAAGCGCATCTCGTGATGGAGATGCTGTACGATAGCGGGCAGCTCGGCTCGATCGAGATGGTCGAAATCAATCCGATCTTCGATTATCGGAATCAAACGGCGTCGCTCGCCGTCGGGTTGATTTGCTCGGCTCTCGGAAAATCTATTCTCTAGACGCTGCGTGGAGCCGCTACAGTTTGATCGTCGCCGAACCTTCGCAGGATACGCCGCCGCCGCAAACCGCGGGATCCCAACTCGCATCTGCAAGCAGCGCACGAATGCGCGTTTCGAGTTGCGGATCGAGCGGTGGCGAAAAGACGATGTTTTCGGTGCGGCCGTCGTCGCCTACGACGATCACCAAAGTAACGTGCACGCCCAACCCATCGAGCTGCTTGCGGACGCTCGGATCGAGAACCGGCTGCGGTTGTTCGGCTCCGAACGGAAGGTAGCCGCCCGTTTGGTGCGAGCCGACGCTCGCGACCGGGCGCGCCGCCGGTGAAGAGGTCACGTTGGGCTCGACGTTGCCGCCGGCATTCGCCTGCCCGGCTCGTTGCACCATTGCAACGGCCGGCGCGGCCGGGGCATTCGTCGCTACCGCGGGATCGTGAGATGTGCGCGGGTGGGGAGATCGGGCCACGAGATGCAGGTTGGTGAAGGTGATCTTGGGTCGAACGCTGTGCTGCGGTGCTACGGCGCGTGGAGCCGGCGCGGTGATCCGCGGAGGTGTAAGGGTGATGTGCAGGACGTGGGAAAAGCTGATCGTCTCGACCGGAATGCTCGTCGAACTCGTCCAGGCCAGCGCTGGAATAGCCAGGGCCGCGAGCACGTGAATCCCTACCGAACCAAGCGTAGCCCGTCCGAATCGCGCACGAGCGCCGAGCGCTGCTGCTGCCGCCATGCCATAAATCCTCTTCGGCTTCAACGCGCAACCGTCCCGGCGCGTGACCCCTGGTAAGCCCGTGCCCAGCTACTCGGAAAAAAACCTCGAGCACTTGGCGCGACTGGCGCGCCGAGCGCCGGCGCAAGCGCCGGCCGACGTGCCACCCTTACCGCCGGGGCCCTTTGAAATCGTTTATGCCGATCCGCCGTGGCCATACTACGGGAGTCCGATCAAGGACGCGGCGGCCGCCAAGCATTATTCGTTGATGTCGCAGGACGAGCTTGCGAAACTCCCGGTGCGCGACGTCATGGCAAAGCGCGCGGCACTTTTCCTATGGGCTACGGGGCCGCGCCTACATCTCGCAGTGGATCTGCTGGCGCACTGGGGGCTTCACTTTCGCGGCATCCTCTACGTCTGGGTCAAGACCAATCGGCGCGGCGAGATCATTCGCGGCCAGGGCGTTGCGCCGACGTTCACCAAGCCCACGACCGAGTTCGTTTTAGCCGCCACCACAATGCCGACGGGCCGACCGTTCCCGGTGCTCGATCTGGCCCAAGCGCAAGTCGTGCTGCACCCGCGATCCGAGCACAGCCGCAAACCCGCGGTCTTCAGAACGATGATCGAACAGCTTTGTGGTGACCGGCTGCGCGTCGAACTGTTCGCGCGGGAATCCGCGCCAGGGTGGGTCTCGTGGGGAACGCCGATTACCTCAACGCAACCGCAGCAACGACGGCGCCGCACAACGTCGCCGCGAAATTAACCGCGTCGTTTTCGATCCATCTCAGGCCTCGCCGCAGCACCGTCGCCGTGCCGCATTCATGACGCTGCACTTCGCATTCGCACGCGCACGCCGGGCACCACCGCAACGCCTGAAGGCTCGCGCCCAGAATCGAATCCAGCAGCGCGCCCGCGACTCCGCCCAGCGCGACGCCTGCCGGCGGCGCGACGTGGACTGCGGCCGCCACCGCTGCAACGCACAGCGCCCCGGCCAGCGTCGCGAGCGAGCCCCACAGCGTGACGCCGCCCGAACGCCCGACGGCAACGCGGCGAAGCGTGAGGATTGAGATCGGCGCGCTCCCGTAGCGCGTGCCGAGCTCGCTGCCCCACGTATCCGCCGATGCGGCCGCGAAAGCGCCTGCGAACGCCGCGGAAAACGGCGAGCCGAAACGAGCCGCCAAAATCGCGCAGGCGGCCGCCACGCCTCCGTTGGCCAACACTTGCCATCCGCTGCGCGGCTGCGCGCCGGCGCCGCGGCGCGAAAGCAGCGCGGACGGTATGAAGAACGCAAAGAGCACCGCCGCGCCGCGCCACCCGCTCGCGGCAAAAACCGCCGAGCCGACCGCAAACGCTGCGATGGCGCCGTCGAACGAAAGCGCTCGCATTCGATAGGCGATCAGCGCGACGGCTGCAGCCAGTCCGGCACCGAGCGCTAATTGCGTCATCGCCGTCGCGCAAAGTGCGATTCGAGCGCGTCGAGCATTCCCATGGTCGTGTAAGTGTCTGGCACGACGTCGACCTGTAGGCCGGCGGCGCGTGCCGCCGCGGCGGTGATCGGCCCGATGCAGGCGACGCACTTTTCTCGCGCGGCCGCCGCGGGCTCGAGCCGTTCGCCGAGCAAGGCGACGAAGCCGCGAACGGTACTCGCGCTCGTAAACGTCAGGACGTCGGCGCGCGCTACCTTGTGCTGGAATTCCGCATCCGCAGCGACAACCGTTTCGTAGGCCGCGACGACGGTCGCGTTCCGCCCGGACTCTTCGAGCAGGCGCGGCAACACGTCGCGCGCTTCTGACGCGCGATAGATGAGCACGCGATCGCCCGGGCTCGACGCCGCGATTACGAGGCGCCCCACTGCCTCGCTGATGAAGTCGTCGGGAACCATATCGGGGCGGATGCCGTAGACGCGCAATCGTTCGGCGGTGCGCTCGCCGATGGCCGCGACCTTCGCGCTCCCGATGGCGCGCGCGTCGGCGTTGCGGGCCGCGAGTCGTTCGAAGAACGCGTCGACGCCGTTTTGCGACGTGAAGATCACCCATGCGTAGGACGCGAGCGCGTCGAGCGCCTCGTCGGCGGCGCGCGCGTCGCCCGCGGGGTGGATCTCGATCGTCGGCCCGAAAATCGGTTCGGCGCCGCGCTCCAAAAGGGCCTGCGCGAAGCCACTCGATTGGTGACCGGCGCGCGTGATCAAGACGCGCTTGCCAAAAAGCGGCGCCGCGTCGAACCAACGCAACTCCTCGCGCAGGCGCACGACGTCGCCGACGATAACGACTGCCGGCGACCCGATCTTCTCGCGCGCCGCCGCTTCGGCGATTCCGTTGAGCGTACCCGCAACGGTGCGCTGGCTCGGGCGCGTACCGTCTTGCACTACCGCAACCGGCGTATCGGCGCTGAGGCCGTGATCCATCAGCTGGCGTGCGATCTCGCTCAAGGTCGCGGTGGCCATCATCAGAACGAGCGTGCGCGCGGGATCGGCGAGTTTTGCCCAATCCAACGTCGGCGCGGGCTTGGTGGGATCTTCGTGACCCGTTATCACGGTGAATGCGGCGGCAAACTCGCGATGCGTGACGGGGATGCCCGCGTACGCGGGCGCCGCCAACGCGGAACTTATGCCCGGCGCCACGTCGAACGCGATGCCCGCGGCGCGCAGTGCCTGGCCCTCTTCACCGCCGCGACCGAAGACGAACGGATCGCCGCCCTTGAGGCGTACGACGTTTTTACCGTTTTGTGCCTTTTCGATCATCAGGCGCGCGATCTCGTCTTGCGGCATGGCCTGCATTCCGCGGCGCTTTCCCACGAAGATTCGCTCGCACTTCGACGGCGCAAGCGCCAGGATCGAATCGCTGACCAGGGCGTCGTAGAGCAACACACCGGCGCTGCGCAGGAGTTCGGCCGCCCGTAACGTCAGCAGGCCCGGATCCCCCGGGCCTGCGCCGACGAGATGGACTCTGCCTCGGCCGTTACTCACGGCTTTCCGCGACGGAGTCCAGCTCGAAGAGCTCGTCGAGCACCCGCGCGGTCGAAAGGGCTTCGTCGCGATCCAGCGTGGCTTTCTCGCGAATGCGCAAAATCGCCGAGTGCAATAACTTCGAGACGATCGTCAGCGTGGTGCCCGTAATCAGCATGCGCTCGCGCTCGTCTAAGTCGGGGCAGCGCGCCAGCAACCGTTCCAGCTCCGCCGCGCGAATCGATTCCGCCTTCCGCGTCAGCCGCGCGATCACGGGAACGGCGACGCGCGAACGATACCAGCTTTCGAATCGATCGACGTACTCCGCGATGATTTCTTCAACCGCCGGAATCGCTTCGCGGCGCAGCTCCAACCGCTCGTTCACGAGCGCTTTGAGGCCGTCGATATCCACCAGCGAAACGTTGGGGACGTTCGTGACGGCCGGATCGACGTCACGCGGCACGGCGATGTCGACGATGAAAAGCGGAAGATCCGGACGGCGCTCCATCGCTGCGCGAACGCGCGCTTCGTTGAGGACGAAGTGGGATGCTCCGGTGGACGCAACTACGACGTCGGCCCGCGCCATGGCGTCGACCAGTCCCGGCATCTCGACGGCTTCACCGTAGCCGGCGTCGGCGACGAGCTCGCGCGAACGCGACATCGTTCGATTCGCCACGATGACGCGGGCCGCACCCTCCTGCCGCAACCGCTTGACGGCCGTGCGTCCCATTTTGCCGGCGCCCACGACCAAAATCGACTTGTTTTCCAGCGTCCCGAGACGGCAGCGGGCCGCGGCGACGGCGGCCGTCGCAATTGAAGCGGAAGCTCCGCCGATTTGGGTCTGAGCGCGCGCCGTTTTTCCGGCGGCCAGCGCTTCACGAAAGAGGCGGTGTAGGGTTCGCCCGAGCGATTTTGCCTGCATTGCCGCGACGTATGCGTCTTTCACCTGGCCGAGAATTTCGGCCTCGCCGATGAGCATCGAATCGAGGCCGGTGCACACGCGAAACAAATGATCGACGGCTTGATGGCCGAGGCGCGTGTAGAGATACGATTCGATGTCGTAGCCCGTCGCGCCGTGACGGAAATTCGCTAGAAACGACTTGATCTGCGCGATGCCGCGTTCGTAGTCGTGCAGCTCGGCGTAAATCTCCAAGCGGCCACAGGTCTGCAGCATGCAAGCTTCCTGAACCGCTTCGTAATCGCGCAGCGCCACCAACGCCTCGGCCATCCGCGACGCGGGGAAGGCGTGCCGCTCGCGGACTTCCACCGGAGCGGTGTGATGGGAGAGTCCGATGCACGTGATCGGCATCGGCCTAGTCCTTATTCCACGTACGAGCGATCATGCGGTTGCCAAGAGTTGGGAGAGGGCAGCGTCGGCCGCCGCGACCGTTCGTTCGACGTCGTGGCGAGCGTGCGCGGTCGACAGAAAGTTCGCTTCGAAGGGCGAGGGTGCGAGATAAATGCCGCGTTCCAGCATCGCGCCGAAATACTTCGCGTAAAGTTGGCGGTCCGACCGGCGCGAGCTTTCGAGATCGGTCACGGGCTCGGCGCTGAAGAAGACCGAGAACATCGAGCCGACGCGGCTGCAGAAGTGCGCCACCCGATGATGGTTCATCACCTCGTCTAACCCGTCGGCAAGCTGTCGCGTCATGTCCTCCAAACGATCGTAGAGCTCCGTGTCGGCGGCGACGATTCCCAGCGTCGTCAGACCCGCCGCCATCGCGAGCGGGTTGCCGGAGAGCGTTCCGGCCTGATAAACCGGGCCGTCCGGCGAGAGATGCGCCATTACGTCGGCCCGGCCGCCAAACGCGCCAACCGGCAGCCCTCCCCCGATGACCTTACCCAGCGTGGTGAGATCCGGCGTGATGCCTTCGCGCGCTTGGGCGCCGCCCCGGGCTACCCGAAAACCGGTCATCACCTCGTCGAAGACGAGCAGCGCGCCGTAATCCGTGCACAGCTGGCGGAGGGTCTGCAGGTAGCCGGGCCGCGGCAATATCAGCCCCATGTTTCCGGGGTAGGGCTCGACGATCACCGCCGCGATCGTTTCGGCGTTGAGCTCGAAGGCGCGCCGGATTGCCGCTACGTCGTTGAACGGCAGCACGATCGTGTCGCGCGCGGTGCCTTCGGTCACCCCGGGCGAGTCGGGCGATCCGTGCGTCAAAGCGCCGGAGCCGGCAGCGATCAAGAACGAGTCACCGTGCCCGTGATAGCAGCCCGCGAACTTCACGATCTTCGCGCGCCGCGTGAAACCGCGCGCCAGCCGGACCGCGCTCATCGTCGCCTCCGTGCCGCTGCAGACGAAGCGCAGCCGCGCAAGCGACGGCATCATCGATGCGATCAGCTCGGCGAGTTCGCTCTCCAACTCGGTAGGCGTTCCGAACGACGTTCCTCGCGCGGCCGTGTTGGCGATCGCTCGGGTCACTGCGGGGTGCGCGTGGCCGAGCAGCAGCGCCCCCCACGACATCACGTAGTCCAGGTATTCGTGACCGTCGAGATCGTACAGCATCGCGCCCGTCGCACTCTTGATGAAGATCGGAGAAAGCCCGACGGCGCCTAGCGCGCGCACCGGCGAATTCACGCCGCCCGCGATGACGCTGCGCGCCCGCGCGAAGGCCGCGATCGATCGCTCCAGTTTCATGCCGTACCCACTATACCGGCAAGATCGCTCGGGCGATTCACGTTATGAAAATACTTCCCCTCGAACGCCACGAGGCGCGTCGCGATTCGTTCCACGAGCGCGTGCATCGCCCCATTGCCGCTCTCGCGCGCTGCCGGGGCTTCACGCAGGACCGCGGAGCGAGCGTACAGCCCGGCCAGCGGCTCGATCCGTCCGTCGTGCTGCGGAACGACGGCCTCGTCCCCCGCTTCCCAGGCTGCCAATAAGCGATTCAGCACGGACGAGTCCAGCCGCGGCTGATCCGCCGCCACGGCAAAAATGCGCTCGGCCGGGACTACGGTACAAGCCGAAACGAACGCCTCCAGCGGGCCGCAGCCGGGCCGGCGATCGATCAGCAGCGGTGCGTCCAGCAGCGCGTCCACCTCACGCGAAAACGTGGCTTTACCGGCGATGTAGATCGGAAAGCCGGCCGCGCGCAGGTTGCGATAGCAGCGCAGGATCATCGGCTCGCCATCCACGCGCTGCTCGAGTTTTTGGGGGAATCTCCGGGCTTCGCCGCCGGCGAGAAGCACGATGGCGACGGAGTGCTGGCGCAGACCGGCTTCAGCCACGGCGTCGAGCGTATTCTTTGGCATGATAGGTGATGATGATGTCGGCGCCGGCGCGCACGAAAGACGTCAGCATTTCTGCGATCGCGCGCTCGCCCTCGAGCCAACCATTCGCGATGGCCGCTTGAAGCATGGCATATTCGCCGCTGACGTTATAGACCGCGATCGGCACGTCGAAGCGGTCGCGCGCCGCCCGAACCACGTCGAGGTACGGCAGCCCCGGCTTGATCATCACGATGTCCGCGCCTTGCGCGATATCCAGTGCGATTTCGCGCAACGCCTCGCGCCCGTTGGGGGGATCCATCTGGTAGCTGCGCCGGTCGCCAAACTGCGGCGCCGAACCAGCCGCTTCGCGAAACGGACCGTAGAAGGCCGAAGCATACTTCGCGCTGTAGGCCATGATCGCCACGTCGGTGCGGCGCTCCGCATCCAGGACCGCGCGAATGGCTCCGACGGTGCCGTCCATCATATCCGAAGGCGCGACGACGTCGGCGCCGGCTTTCGCGTAGGTGAGCGCCGTTCGTCCGAGCAGCTCGACCGTAGCGTCGTTATCTACATCGCCGCCCTCATTCAAGATGCCGCAGTGCCCGTGATCGGTGTACTCGCACGCGCAGAGATCGGCCATCACCAGCATGTCCGGCAAACTTCGCTTGATCGCTCGAATCGTTTGCTGCACGACGCCTTGGGGATCGTAACTGCTCGATGCGGTCGCATCCTTGCGAGCGGGAATTCCGAAGAGCAGTACGCTCTTGATGCCCAGCGCGAAGAGTTCGCCCGCTTCGACGACGGCGTCGTCGAGCCGCAAGCGCGCGATGCCGGGCATGGCTTCGATCGGGCCGGCATCGTCGGGCCGCTCCACTACGAAGAGCGGCTGCACCAGTTGCTCGACCGCGACGCGGTGCTCCCGTACGAGGGCGCGCACCACCTCGCTGCGCCGTAGCCGGCGCGGCCGCAAAACGATCAGGGTTCCACTCCCAGAGTGGAAGTCGCAACGGAGGATCTCAACAGGGCCGACAGTTCGATTCCGAGCGCGCGAGCCTCTGCCAGGGTCGAAATCGGCCGGTCGAGGCGTTGCCGGACCGGCGCCCCACCCTCCGGCGCGTACGCGCCCAAGACGATCATCTGCGTCCCTTCCAGGTAGGCGTGGATTCCGAGGGGCGCGCTGCAGCCCGCGCGCAGGGCGCGTAGCGCCGAGCGCTCGCACTCGATGCAGAGCTCGCTCGCGGCATCGTTCGCGGCGGCGTGCAGCCTTTCGGCAAGCCACTCGTCTTCGGCTCGAGTTTCCACGGCGAGCGCGCCCTGCCCGACCGCCGGCACGATGCGTTCGACCGGGAACGGCACGACGTGCTTGGCGGTCACGCCTAAGCGCTTCAACCCCGCCGCCGCCAAGACGATCGCGTCGTACTTGCCGTCGGCCAATTTCTGCAAGCGCGTGTCGACGTTACCGCGCAAATTCTCGTAGCGAAGATCGGGGCGCAGAGCGGCCATTTGCATTCTGCGGCGCGGGCTGGACGTTCCGACGACGGCGCCGGCGGGAAGCGATTCGAAGTCTGGATAGCGTTCGCTGCAGAAGGCGTCGCGCGGGTCCTCGCGACGCGAAATTGCGACGATGCGCATGTCCTCGGGAAGAGCGCTGGCGAGATCCTTGCACGAGTGAACGGCATAGTCGGCCCGGCGTTCGCGCAGCGCCGCTTCGAGCTCGGTGACGAAGACGTTGACGCCGAGCTGATCGAGGGGACGCTCGCGATCGCGATCCCCACGCGTCGTAACTCCCAGGATCGTCGTTGCGATACCGTGCTGCGCGAGCTGCGCGGCAATCGTGCGGCTTTGGATCGTTGCCAGTTTGCTTTGACGGGAAGCGCACACTAGCGTCGTTGACGCCATCGCGGCGAGCTCGGCGACGGGCTGCGCAGCCAGCTCGCGCAAGATACCGGCGCGTTCGTCTGCCGGGTAGGCTTCCTTGACGTGTTCTCGCATGCGCGCCAGCGTGCTCGCCGCTCGCGCGTAGTGCGGTCCAAGGTATTGTTCGAGTTCCCGAACGATGCGCGCCGAAAAGGCCGGCGCGGTGCCGCCCGAATCGACGCCGATCGTGAGATCGCCGATCCTCAGCGTCGCAACCATCGTGAAGTCACCTTCGGTCCCGTTCGTCGCATCGCAAGCCAGCGCGTGCGCCGCGCGCGCGTCGGCGACGATCCGGGCGTTGAGTTCGCCGTCGTCGGTTGCGGCGACGACCAGCGCTGCATCCGCTACGTCCGCGCATGCATAAGCGCGCGCCGCAGATTCACCTCCGTTTGCGGCGAGCAGGGAACGCAGTCTATCGCCGATGAGCGGCGCCACGACGAAAACCGGAAAGCCTGCATCGATGAGGGATTCGGCTTTGCGCGCGGCGACTTCGCCACCGCCCACGATTACGGCGCGACGGCCATTGGGCCGCAGGGAGATCGGGAGCATACGAACACAAAAAGAGTTCCGCGCCCGGCGGTCAAAGACCGCCTTGCGTGCTGCGTTTGCAAGTTCCTCAGGGACCCGCCCGCGCGGCCATCGTTGGTGCTGTCGTGGCGGCCCTGGTTACCCTGCCGGGCTTGGGTGTCGGCACGCTGTGGGACAACAGCGAAACGGCCTACGGCGAAGTCGCTCGCGAAATCTTGCTCACCCACAACTGGGTGATCATGCATCTCAATAACGTGCCCTACTTCGTCCAGCCGCCGCTGTATTTTTGGCTCGGCGCCGTCTTTTCGTTGCTGATCGGTCACCCGACAGCGTTAGCGCTGCGACTTCCGTCGGCGCTGGCGACCATCGCGCTGTCCGCGCTTACCGGTTACGCCGTTGCAAGACAAGCCGGAACTCGCGTCGGCGCCTACGCATCCGTCATTCTCTCGACGTGTTTGATGCAAGCGGTCATCGGGCGGCTGGCGATCATGGATGCGTTGTTGGACTTGGCCGTCGCGATGACGATTTTCTGGTGGTTTCGCGGCCTTGAAACGGGGCGCGACCGGTACGTCATCTATGGCTGGATTGCGGCAGGCGGCGGATTTCTCGCCAAGGGCCTCGTCGCGCCCGCCATCGCGCTGCTCGTCATCGTGCCGTTCTATTTTTGGAACCGGCGAAACGAACCAACCTTTGCGCCGTCAGCGCGCGCTTGGATCGTCGGCCTGCTGGCGTTCGTCGCAATCGTCGCCCCGTGGCCGATCGCGCTAGTTTTGCACGATCACTTCTTCCCGCTCGAGAAGCTGATTGGGGAATATACGATCGGCCGGTACACCGGCGTGGTCGAAAACCAGTCCGGCCCGATCTGGTACTACCTGCCGGTCATTATCCTGGGCTTCTTCCCGTGGATCGCGTTCCTTCCGGTAGCCGTCGTTTATTCGGTGCGCCAGTTGCACGCCGGCGTCGCGCAGGACCGCCATCTCGCGCGCCTCGTGCGCCTTGGGTTGGTTTGGATCGCGATGCCCTTACTGTTCTTCAGCTTCGCGCGAACCAAGCTTCCGAACTACGTCGCGTTGGAGTTTCCGGCCCTCGCGGTGATCACCGCGCTCTATTTCGAAGCGGTGGCGCGCAAGGGGGGGACCCGCTCTGCGGTGGTTTCGGCGGCAACGGTGCCGGTAACGATCGGCGCGCTGGCCTTCGCCATTTGGCTTTTTACGCGCAACAATCGCCTCACGGGCGAAGTCGCGCTCGTCGTCCCGCCGTTGATCGCAATGGCTTTCGCAATCTTCGCGGGCTCGCTGCTGACGGCGCTGCTGGTTGCACGCCCGAAGAGCGTTCGTGCGGCTCCGTATGCGCTGGCGCTGGCCGCAACCATCGGCGTCGTCGTGTTGGCCGTGACGGTCTTGCCGCACGCCGAAGCCTTTAAACCGATCCCGCGACTGGCCGCCGTGATCGAACGCGAGCGCCAATCGGGGGACGTCGTCGCGATTCAAAACGTCTCCGGTGGCAACGCACTGCTCTTTTACACGCGGCCGATCGTACGCGTGCTGGCGCCGCCGGGTGGAAGCGATCCGCAAAATGACGGCATGGATCCCCGCGCGGTCATCTGCACCACAACCCGCGCGTGGGTCGTGGCTCCGGCGATTCGCCCCGCGCAAGATCCGACGTATGGGCGAGACCGGCACACCGTGGCGGTGGACCGCAAGGCCGCCCTATTTCTCTACGATGGACCGCCCTGCCGTTAGAGGTCTAAGGTTTGTAGCCGGAGACTTGGGCTTGTGTCACGGCCGGGGCGTGATTGTTGCCGAGCGATGCGCGAATATAGGTAATGACGTCCGCGATGTCTTTGCTGGAGAGCGTGCCCTTCCACGCGGGCATCTGGCCATTGTAGCTCTGGCCGTTGACGGAGATCGCCCCGTGCAATCCGTTGCTGAGGATTCCGATCACCTTGTTGGGATCGCCCGTGACGACCGGATTGTTCGCAAGCGGCGGGAACGTGCCGGGCAATCCTTGCCCTTGTGCACCGTGGCAGGTCGCGCAGTTCGCGGAAAAGACCTTGGCACCGTTGGCATTCGTCGTCGGAGACGATGGACTGCCGGCGCCTGCACCCGGCGAGCCGGCGCTGGGTGCGCTTTCGGTCGTGCCCGCCAGCACGACCGATTCCGGCGGCGAGGCCGGCGCGGAGGCTTGCTTGATCATCGTGGTCGCCTGTCCGTAAACCGTTAAGCCAACGATCACGCAAACGACGATGGTCGCTATAAAGAGCAGACGCGAGCGAGAGGCGAAGCTGCGCGTGCGGCTGCGATCCAGCCACGGAATGAAGAGCACCGCCAGCAGAAAGAGGGTGGGTACGATGATCGTCGCGATCAGCTCCGTGCCGATCTCCATCGGGCCCATGTGAACGATCGGCGGCACCAGCGCGAGAAGACCGAAGAGCGATAAGAAATACCACGCCGGATACGGCACGAAGAATTTGGTCGGATCCGCCTTCGCGTCGAGATACGGCGGAAATGCGAATGCGAGAAAACAGATGATGACGAACACGATGAGCGAGAAGGCGCCGTCCATGAAGAACTGATCCGGCCAGAACGGTCCCGGCCGCAGCGTGCGCCGGTCTTCTACGACCGGTCCGGCCGAGCCGTTGTGGCGAAAGATGGCGAGATGCGCTCCGACCAGCAGCACCAAGACCGCCGGCATCAACCAGACGTGCAGGCCGAAGAAGCGGTTGATCGTCGCCGTTCCCATGGCGCCGCCGCCCTGAGCGATGTGCTGCATAAGCGGCCCGGCGATGGGCGCGAGGCCGACGATGTTGAGCGACACCTGCGACGCGAAATAGGCGTCCATGTCCCAAGGCAAGAGATAGCCGGTGAGTCCCAGCACCAGCGTGACGAGCAGGAGGAGGACGCCGACGACCCACTGCAGCTCGCGTGGCGATTTATACGCGCCAAAAATGAGCACTTGCAGCAGATGCAGGAAAACCAGCGCGATCATCGCCGATGCGCCCCAGTAGTGCACGGCGAGTAGAAAGTGCGTGTACGGATTGAGGTACATCGCGCGGGTCGATTCCCATGCGGTGGCCGCCGACGGCGCGTAGAAGAACGTTAGAAAGATGCCGGTGACGATCTGCACGATCATCGCAAACAGCGTCGCGCTTCCAAAAACGTACCAATAGCTCGCGCCGCCGGGAACGTCTTCCGTAAGAAAATCCTTGGCCATCGAGACGAAGCCGGTGCGTTGTTCGATCCAATTCAACACGATATCAGTATCCTATCCCTGATAGGAGACGACGATGCGTTGCGGTATGTTCGACTGATAGACGATCCACGTCACCTCAGCCTGCCCGCTTTGCTCGCGAAGCGGCAGCGGGTCCAAACCGCGCGGCGCGGGCCCCGCGACGTGCGTGCCGTCCAGCGTGTACTGGGAGCCGTGGCAAGGGCACATGAACCGGTTTTGCGCGTCGCTCCAGTTGTAATAGCAACCCAAATGCGGACAAATCGGGCTGAAAACCACGAAGCCCATGTTGACGACCGGATAATCCACGTTGGGCTTCCCGCCGGCCTGAGTGAAAATATCGGGGCGAGCCGCTTGGAATTTCGCCGGATCCACTTTGATGCCCCAAACGTATTCTGCCGCCGATTGCTCGGGCAAATAGCCATCGGTGAACTTCAGCGTAAACGTAAGCTTGACCGGCTTGTCCGTCGCCTTTTGCAGCATGTCGAGCTCTTGCGCGCTTAGCGGCGCCCAGCTTCCGGCCGCGGCGTTTTTCGGCGGGATGAGCGAACCGACGATCGGTATCGCGAGCACGACGCCGACGATGCCGCCGATCGCTATCGTGGCGTTAGCCATGAAGGTGCGGCGGCTGACTTCGTAAGAGTTTTCGGGGACGTCTTGCGCGGTCACTGTCGTTCTCCAAGAAATAGCGTGGTTGCGAGTCGCTGGCTCATTTGCCGGTATTCCAAGTCATACCTTGTAGCTGTGCAGCCCGGAAATCCAAATGTTGACGCCCAGGTAGCAGAAGATGATTGAAACGAACCCGATCACGCTTACCCAGTTCGTTCGCAGTCCCCGCCAGGCGTGCCGGGTGTGCAGGTGCATGTACGCGAGATAAATGATCCACGAAAAGAGCGCCGCAGTTTCTTTCGGATCCCACTGCCAGTATGCGCCCCAGGCTTCTTTCGCCCACATCGCGCCGGTGATGATGCCAATCGAAATGAGGGGCAGCCCGATGGCGACTGCGCGATAGACGACGACGTCGAGCTGCGGCAAGCTTGGCAGTGCGGAGAGCCAGGTGGCGACGGGGCCGCCGGCACGCGCCGGTGCGAGGTAGTATTTCAGCAGATAAATGCACGAAAAAACGAACGCCACCAAAAAAGCGGCGTACGACGAAACGACGATCGGCACGTGAATCTTAGCCCAATACGATTGTAGCGACGGCACCGGGGGCATCGTGCCCTCGTACCAGGTGACTCCGTAGGCAAGGAAGATCGCGGCCAGCGCCAGCACGAAACCGCCCGCGAACCAAAGCTTGTAGCGAAACGCAAATCCGATGTAGATCGCCACGGACATCGCCGAAAACAGCGAGAGCGATCCGTAGAGATTGAGCAGCGGCCACACGTGCGTCAACTCGAAGCGCGCAATCAGTTGTGCGAACTGCGCCACGCAGCCGATTATCGCCAGCGGGATGCCGACGTCGCGCAGCCACTGCGCACGCGAAAAGAAATAGATCAGCAGCGCGAGAGTGCCCAGCGTGTAGGCCGACAATGCGACCGCGATCAGGATCTCGTCTAGCGGCACGTCTGTAACGATACCATCAAACGCTCAAACTCGCTCTCGAAAACGTCGTAGCCCTTTACCGTCGTGGCGGCCGCCCCGACCCGGCAGCGCTGCGGCCCCTCCTCGTCCACCCGCAGGTAGATCCGTGCGGGCAAGAGGTAGAACGAAATGATCAGACCGGCCAGCAGCACGAAGGCGCCGATTCCGACCAGGGGAACGCCGGGATCGTAGCGGTACTGAAAGCCGCTGTACAGCACGTAGCGTTGCGGAGTCACGCGCCAGCCGCCGCCGAGATCGATCCAGGTCCGCAGCGGGACCAGCGCCTCACCCACCGGGCTTCCGGCTTGCGAGACGCCGAGAGCGACGGCCGGATCGTTGACGCGCGGATCCGCGGTAGGCATCCCGCTTTGCTTATCGACCGTCGGCGCGAACCGGTCGTAGAGCACGCTGCGCTGCGTTCCGGGAAGCGCGAAGGAATCGCCCTCGAACATCGTGCGTTCCGATAGGGCGGCGTCGCGCACGCCGTTTCTCGTCACGAGAAACCGCATACCGAAACCATAGCTCGATTGGTAATACAGCGTCCCGTCTACGTCGATCGGATGATTGACCCGCACGGTCATGTGCTTTGGAATGCCGTCTTTCCCCGTCACGGTAACGCGCGAGACGTAGTCTATGGGCTGGTATACCATTCCGCTCTTGGTCATGATCGGTGCGATCCGGTATGCGAAATCGTCCAACCGAATCAACGCATGGGTCCGCGCGACCTCTGCGGTCTGGCCTTTGAGCACGGCCATATCGCCCGAAAAGCCGGTCGCCCAATAGAGCGTCGTTCCGGCCGCGATGATGACGAATCCGGCGTGCGCGACCAAGACGCCGCGCCGCGCCCAGTTATGCTTGTCTGCGAAGCTCCATTCGACTCCGCCAAAACAGCGCTCGCGTATTCGCCAACCGCGTGAAACGAAGACCTTTTCGAGCCGGCTTCGCACCTCGTCGGCATCTCCGGCGGCTTCGAAGGTCGAGTGGAGCGGAATCTTCTCCACGTTGACCGGGCGCAAGGGCGGAAGACGGGCCGGGATCACACGTTTGAACGTGCAGACCGCGAGGGACAGCAAGATCAAGCCGATGATTCCGACGTACCACGGCGAGTGGTAGACGTTGTCGAGGTTGAGGCGCAGAATAGCGCGAGCGATCGGCGCCGCATAGGCCTGCAGGTACGCGCTCGGCTCTTGCCCTTGCTCGACGACGACGCCGACGAACGTGAGGATTCCCCAAACGACGAAGAGGGTGACCGCGAACAGCACGTTTCCGAACGTGCGCACGAAATCGCCGTATAGGCCTCGCGTCAGGGCGATCACCGCGTCGGAATCGACCAGCGGCGCTCGAGGGGTAGAATCACCCAGATCGAGAGCTCGTACAGCGCGTACATCGGCAATGCCAGCAGCGCCATCGTCAAGGGATTGCCGTCGGGTGCCGCGATGCCGCCGCCGACGAAGAAGCCGAAAAGGGCGTGTCGCCGATGCCGCATCAGCGAACGCGAATTCACGATGCCCAAGCGCGCGAGACCAATCAACACGATCGGTGTTTGAAAAATGATGGCGAAGAGCGCCAGCAGCAGAATCACGAAATTCAGTGTCGCGGCGACGCCGAACGTCGGGGTCGCGACCGCATCCGTGATGTGGATCAGCGCGGCGATGACGCGTGGAATCACCACGAAGTGCGCAAACGCAAGGCCCAGAGCGGCCAATAAAAACGACGGCAGGATGAACGCGTACACCATCCGGCGGGTGCGCGGATGGATCGCGGGAACGACGAACAGCCAAAGCTGCTGCAACAAGATTGGCAGGCCGATGACGATCGCACCGATAACCGAGAACTTGAACTCGGTGAAGATGACGTCGGCGGGGCCGAACGCGTGCAACTCAATTCCGCCGAAATACTGATGCATCATCCAGCGGATGACGAACTGCGACGGCCAGAACAGCACCACGGCGATAGCGCCGACGGTCGCGAGCGAAACCAAGAGACGATTACGGAGCTCCCGCAGGTGCTCCGTGAACGGCATCTCCTTTTGATCCCACGTCGCCTCGTCGTCGGCAGCCGGCGTTGGGCGTTGCGCCAACATCTTGCGCGAGGATAACGTCGCTATGAGCTGGGTGTGCCGTGGCCCGGGGTCGGCGGCGGGACGGCTTCGCCCGAGCTCGACCCGATCTCGACGTTGTCCATGACATCGGCGTGCGCCGTGGCGGCGCGCTGGCGCGCTTCCTCGCGAGCCTTGGCCGCGGCCTCATCGGCCTCGGCCTGTCCCATCAGGAATTCTTTCTTCGCTTGTCCGGCGCTGCGCGCGAGCTTCGGAAGTTTTTCCGCTCCGAAGAGCAGCGCACCGACGACGAGGATGCCGATGATGATCGGCGCGTCGATGATTGCGAGAAGCGGATGTGCGGTCATGTCGAGTGATCCCCTTTTGTCGCCCTAGTCCACCAGGGCGTCGGTAAGTTTTTCCAGGTCTGTTTTCGCCGCGCCCGCGTCAATCGGCTCTAAGGCGCTCTTGGCTAGCGCCGCAAAGCGAGCGATCTGCACGCGCGTTGCTGCCAGGCCGCCCTCCCGCTCTATTGCTTCGACGATGGCCGGAATCGCGTCGTTTGGGCCGGTATCGTAAAAACGCCGAACCTTCGAGCGAAAGGTGCCGTTACCGGCGGCCAGCGCGGCGATCAGGGGCAGCGTCGTTTTGCGCTCCGTGAGATCGTTGGCGGCCGGCTTGCCGAGCGAGCGTTCGTCGGACGTGACGTCCAGCAGGTCGTCTTTCATCTGAAACGCGATGCCGAAGCACTCGCCGAACTCGCGCAGCGCCTCGATTTCGCGCGCGTCGCCGCCGCCCATGGTTGCCCCGCAGGCCGCCGAGGCGGCGAACAGCGACGCCGTTTTCTTGCGCGCGATCTCGACGTAGGCCTCGGTCGCGAGGTCGAGATTTCCGAGAGCCTGCAACTGAAGCACCTCGCCGTCACAGATATCCGCCAGCGTTGCGGAGAGTATGTTTGGGATGGGGTGCGGGTAGTCGAGGGTAACGTTCTTAAAGATCCACGCGAAGAGATAGTCGCCGGCGAGCACGCTGACGCGGTTCCCATAGTCCACCGCCGTGGCGTTGACGCCGCGGCGAGTTTGCGCGTTGTCGACGACGTCGTCGTGAATCAAAGTTGCGACGTGAATGAGCTCCATGTAGGCCGCGAGATGCAGATGTTCGAGGTAGTTTCCGCCGCACGCTTGGGCGGCGAGCAGCGTGATGCGCGGACGTAAGCGCTTACCGCCGGCCGCGAGCATTCTCTTTACCGCCTCGGTGATTACCGAGTTGTCCGTTGAGAAGCTCCCGCGGAAGAACTGCTCCACGAGCGCCTGCAGATCGTCTTGCGTGCCCCGCTCCGAGCCGGCCAGGGTCACGGTTTCGTCCCGAAGTGAATCGCGATCGCTCCGCCCATCAAGCGCCGGAAACCGGCGTTTACGAAACCGGCGCGCGCAAAGCGCTCGCGCAATTCCGGCGCGTTGGGATGGTGCGTGAGCGAATTCGGCAGATAGGTGTACGCCATTCGGGAACCGCCAACGATCCCTCCGAGCAGCGGCACGAGGCCGTAGAAGTAGAGATCGAACAGCCGCTTGAACGTCCGATTCGGAGCCTTGCTCACGTCGAGGTTCACGAAGCGTCCGCCCGGCCTTAGAACTCGAAGCACCTCGCGCAACGTGCCGTCGACGTCTACGACGTTGCGCAGCGAGAACCCCATCGTCGCGCCATCGAACGTTTCGTCCGCAAACGGCATCGCCATGACGTCGCCTTGCACGAAGGTCGCGCCGCGGCGCCCTCGCGCCCGATGCTGGGCTCGGTCCAGCATCGGAGCGCAAAAATCGATTCCCGTGACGTTGAGGTCCGGTTCCACCCGCAGCAGATGGAACACCAAGTCGCCGGTCCCGCAGCAGCAATCTAGAATCCGCGCGTGCGGCGCCGGCGCGAGCACGGCGATCGCACCCCGGCGCCAGCGCTCGTCGAGCCCGCCGGTGAGCACGCGATTGGCAAGATCGTAGCGCGGCGCGATCGAGGCGAACATTTCGCGTACGAACGCCCCCTTCGACGCGTCCGGCGTGTCGTGCAGTGGTGCCGAGGTCATTACTGATCGGCCTGCTTCCAAGTGCCGTGCCCGGCTCCCCCTAAATGCGGCTAGCCGCCGCCTGCCTTCGTCGTGATGGGCGGGCAGATGATTGCGCTCAGTTCCACCGGCGAGGTCCTGGCGGGGCTCGCGCGCGCCGCACACGTTGAGGTGACGGCATATACGCTCCGCGGCGACGTGCTCTACGCGCTCGAATCGGCCGCGCGTCGCGGGGCGCGCGTCGAGGTCGAGCTGGAGAGCCGGCCGTACAACGATCCGCTCGGCCATCTCGCCGCCCGAAACCGCAACATCGTCGAGCGCCTTCGGGATGCCGGCGCGGAAGCGCGACTCGCCGATCCGGTGCACGCAAAAGAAATTGCCGTCGACGGCACGCTTTATTTAGACGACAAGAATTGGGGCCACGGCGATCTGGTTTTGCGCGCCGGCGATCCGGCCGACCTCAGATCGGTTGCGACGACGAAGTACGCCGCGCTCGATGAAGAAGCGGGCCTTTTACGAAATGCCCGCGGAAACGATGGCGTCGTCGTGGCAAGCGAGTCGTTTGGGTGTTGCAACGCGGTTCATTCGGCGCTCGAAGCGTTGGCTCGCGAAGGCTTGACGCCGCGATTGATCGTTTCCGAACGCGACCTGCGTCGTAACGGCCGGGAGCGCGCGGTTTTGGAGGGCCTGGTTCGCGAGGGCGCGCGAGTTCGCGTCTGTAAGGATTCCGAAAAGCTGGCCGTCGCAGCCGAAGGGGCCTGGATCGGCTCCGCAAATGCGACGGTGGCCCGCGGCCGGGCGAACCTTCCGGATTGGGGGCTGTGCAGTCGCGATCCGCGCATCGTCGCCGCGATTCGCGCGCGCATCGAGGCCGAATGGGCCCTTGCCAAGCCTTTCAAAGCCGGCGGTTAAGGGTTTTTCCACGTATGGCTGCAAGCTTGTCTCATGCTTCCGGCGACACTCGTTGGCATCTGGGCTGCGACGCAAGCTCCAGCGCCGGTCGTCAACCAGTGGGTCCAGCCTGGCAACGTTTCGTGGCCGCCATTCGCGCTCGCGGTAACTCCGATCGACGAAACGCTCCACTACCTTTTGGTCGTTCGAAAGCAGCCCAACGGAACGATTCGGGCGTTCGTTCGCAATCCTGAGGCAAACCAAGGCGCCTTCATCGGAACTCGAACCCTACAGCTCGACGGCGCGACGCTGCGCCTTCGCGCCCCGAACGAGCCCGACGTCATCGGCCACGCCGATCCCGGCGGCACGATAACGATCGACCTGCCCGGCGCTCAAAAAGGCGTCTCTTTTCATCCCGCTACCGCGGAGGAGCTGCGCTGGTATTATCCACGACCAACCAACAAGTGGGCTTATCGAGAACCACTCGTGGGCGACGACGGCTGGCCCGTGGGGACGCTGGCCGGCGTCGGACTGCGTTTGCAGCCGATTGCGGCCGCCATGCAGCGCGTCGTATCGTTTCGCGATCCGGAGCTTGCGTCGCCGTACGTGCACAGCGTCGCCATCGTTCGTCACGGCCGGCTCGTTCTGGATGAGTACTTTTACGGTTTCAGCGCGGACCGGCCGCACGACGTCCGTTCCGCGGGTAAGAGCGTGACGACGCTGCTCGTAGGCCGAGCGATCGAAGATACCGCGCGCTTTACACCGCAAACGCAAGTGCTGGCGTATCTTTCCCAGTACGCCCCGTTTGCCTACGACGATCCGCGCAAGCGGCGGATGACGGTCGCGAACCTCATGACGATGTCGTCCGGGCTTGCCTGCGACGATAACGACGACAGTTCCCCGGGCAACGAAGACGCGATGGAAAGTCAACAGGCGCAGCCCGATTGGTATAAGTTTGCGCTTGACCTCCCGATGCAGTACGAACCCGGAACGCGGGCGGTCTACTGCAGCGCGGGCATCAATTTGCTTGGCGCGATCGTTTCCCGCGCTACGGGCACGCCGCTCGACCAATATTTCTATCGGCGATTCGCCCAGCCGATGCAGTTTGCGCAGTACGCCCTCTGGTTGATGCCGCCCCCGACGCGCGCGGCCTACATGGCAGGCGGCGATTATTTTCGGCCGCGCGATTTTTTGAAGTTCGGCCAGCTCTTTTTGAGTCACGGCGTCTGGAACGGGCAGCAGATCGTCGACGATGCCTGGCTCCGAGCCTCGATCGTGCAGCGCGCGGTCATGAACCAGGACGCCGTGGGCGAGGGCGATCGTTACGGGTACGGGTGGCATCTCGCGGAGCTCTCGATCGACGGACGCAAGTACTCCGTCGTCAACGCCGGCGGAAACGGCGGTCAGCTGCTGGTTATCGTACCGAAGCTCGACATGCTCGTAATGATTACGGCCGGCAACTACGGGCAGTACCCGGTGTGGAAGAATTTCCTAAGGGAGTTTGCCGGCGCCGCGATCCGCGCCGCCCTGTCATCCTGACAAATAGAGAGCACCAATTACACCTTTGCCATCCTGAGCGCAGCGACACTGAGCGAAGTCGAAGTGGAGCGGAGTCGAAGGACGTCCTTCGACTTCGGCGCTTCGCGCCTGCGCTCAGGATGACAAGGTGGGAATGCGCTTCGCGCCCGCGCTCAGGATGACAAGGCTAGCCGCGGGCCAAAGAGCGCGAGCGCGTTGTCGTCGGTTCGAGCGCTCAGCTCGTCGAGCGGCAGGCCGAGCAACTCGCTGAGTTTTGCGGCGGTGTACGAGATGAACGAAGGTTCGTTGCGCCTGCCGCGCTTGGGGACCGGCGCCAAATAGGGACAATCCGTCTCGAGAACGATGCTGCCGATGCCGACGGAACACACCGCCTCCCGCAGCGGCGCCGCGTTCGGAAACGTTACTACTCCGCCGATTCCCAACAGCAAGCCGAACTCGTCAACGTACGTCCGCGCCTGCTGCGGCGAGCCGGTGAAACAGTGAACGACGCCACGCATCCCGGCGATCCACTCCTCGCGCAAGATCCCGACGAAATCCTCGAATGCGTCGCGCTGATGGAAGACGACCGGCAGCTCGGCCTCGCGCGCCACTCGAAGTTGCGCGCGCAGCACCCGCGCCTGCGAATCGCGCGGGCTGTGATCGTAATAGTAATCGAGTCCAGTCTCACCGACGGCCACCACCCGCGCGTTGCCGAGCAGTGGTCTCAAAGCGATGCTAATCTCCTGCGGGGCATCCTTCGCCTCATGTGGATGGATGCCGGCTGCCACCGCGAGGTCGTAGCGCTCCGCGATGCCGATCGCGCGTTCGCTGTCGGCAAGGTCTTCGCCAATGGTGAGCATCGCCCGCACGCCGGAGTCGCGCGCTCGCGCAACGACGGCATCGCGATCTTCGTCGAACTTGCGGTCCTGGACGTGACAATGCGTATCGATCATTCCCCGACGAACTTCGCTCGTCGGGGGCCCCTGTCTTTGAAAAGCACTCCGTCGCTGCGCGACTGCGCGCCCCCGCGGGCTTTGCCCGCGGGTCCCCCTAACGAATTTCGGCCGAACGAGTTTCCGTGTCGATCTTTGGGAAAAGCGAGCCGGACGGAGCGGTACGCGTGTTCGGCGCGAGCCCTCCCCACGCGGCCAGCGATACCGACCAATCCTCGTCGATTCTGCCGGGATTTCCGAGCTGCCGCCACATCTCGGCCGTGCGCTCCGGCATCACGGGATGAAGCAGGATCGCGAGCCAGCGGAGCCCCTCGCAGAGGTCGTAGAGCACTGCATCGAGGTCGTCACCGAGGCTCTGCTTGTGCAGCACCCAGGGCTTGCGTTCGTCGACCGTCCGATTGAGTTCCGCCACGAGCTCCCAAACCGATTCCAACGCCTCCCGGAAGCGCAGGTCGAGAATGCGCTCGCGTACCGTGACGGGGAGAGCGCCAAAACGCTCGGCAAGCTCGCCCGGCCCGCGCCCGGCCGGAACGACGCCCCCGCGATAACGCTGCAGCATCGAGAGCGTGCGCTGCAGCAGATTGCCCAGGTCGTTGGCGAGATCGCTGTTGTGACGCTGCGCGATTTTTTCCTCGGAATACGAAAAGTCGCTCCCAAAGGGTGTTTCACGGAGGAGAAAATAGCGCATCGAATCGGGGCCGAAACGCTCCGCCAGCAAGAACGGATCGACCGTGTTGCCCAGGCTCTTGCTCATCTTTTGGCCGGCCACAGTGATCCAGCCGTGCGCGAAAACGAGCTCGGGTGCGGCCTCGCCGAGCGCCCAGAGAATCGCCGGCCAAATGATCGTGTGAAAGCGCGCGATCTCCTTGCCGACGAGCTGAGTCTGTGCCGGCCAGCGCGCATGAAACTCCGCCTCGTCCTCACCCCAGCCGATCGCCGTGATGTAGTTGAGCAAAGCATCGAGCCAGACGTAGATTACCCCGCCGCCGGGAATCGGCACGCCCCAGTCCAGATTCGAACGCGAAATGGAAAGATCGTCGAGACCTTCGGTAAGGATCGCCGTCATCTCGTTGTAAACGCTGCGCGGCTGCACCCACTGCGGATGCCGCTCGAAGTGCTCCAGCAGGCGATCGCGATAGGCCGACAAGCGGAAGAACCAATCGTCCTCTGACAGCCACTGCACCTCGCGGCCGCAGGTTGGGCAGCGGCCCTCGACCAGTTTTGATTCCAGCCAAAAGGTCTCGTCGTTGACGCAGTACCATCCCTCGTACGTGCCGAGATAGACGTCGCCACTCGCGCGCAGCCGATCGAAGACGCGCTGAACCTTCTCGACGTGACGCCTTTCCGTCGTCCGGATGAAATCGTCGTAACTGACGTGATAGAGGGCAAAGAGCGCTTTCCACCGCGGCACGAGCTCGTCGCACCATTCTTGCGGCGTTTTGCCCGCGGCCGCCGCGGCATTGGCGACTTTTTGCCCGTGTTCGTCGGTGCCGGTCAAGAAGAACGTGGGCCGAAAGGTGCGCGCCATACGCGCCAGCACGTCGGCAACGATCGTGGTATAGGCGTGCCCGATGTGCGGCTGCCCGCTGATGTAGTAGATCGGCGTCGTGACGTAGTAAGCGCGCTCCATGCTTTGCTAGCTGTGGTTAATCGAAGCTTCGCGACGCGCCTTTCGGGCGGCGGCGCGAGCGTAGAGCTGACGGCGATCGCCAAATCCGCGCGCAGCCAGCAGCTTGGCGACTTCGCCGACGCGCCGTCCGCTTGCGAGGAGCGCGTCGATCGCTTCGCTCGCCTCTTCGGGCGGCGGATCCGGGACCTGCGCCGAGGCGTACGGTGCGATTGCAAAGGCAACCTCGCCCCGCAATGGGTCCGGCAACTCCGCGATCACTTGCTGCGGCGTACCCCAGAGATGCTGCTCGTGGAGCTTGGTGTATTCGCGTACGACGAACAGTTGCGCGTCCGGTGCGACCTGCGCGAGGACGCCCAAGCTGGCGCGCAGACGGTGCGGCGACTCGTACCACAGCGTGGTCGCTCGTTGGCGCAACGCATCGTTGAAACGCTCGCGGCGCGCGGCGGCGGTCCGTGGCGGGAATCCCTCAAACGTAAAACGGTGCAGTGGAAAACCGGACAGCAGCGCGACCGCCGTGGCGGCGCTGGGCCCGGGCAACACCTCCACCGGCACGCCGCCCGCCCGCGCGGCCGCGATCAGCGCGCTTCCGGGATCGGAGACGCCCGGCATTCCTGCATCACACGTGACGGCGACGAGCGACGTGCGCGCACGATCCAGGATGGACGCGGTGACCGCGGCCGCATTCTGCTCGCGGTAGCTCCAAATCTCTCGGCCCTCGAGCTCGAGCGCACTCAGCAATTTCCGCGCTACGCGCGTATCTTCGGCAACGATCAGCTCGGCCTCGCGCAGGACGTCGAGCGCGCGAAGCGTGACGTCGCGCAGGTTTCCGAGCGGCGTTGGTACGAAGATGAGCGGCATGGCACGAGGCTTCGACGTCGAGCATATACCTCCGGGCGCAAAGCTGGAGCTGTACGTCTCCCCGAGTTGCCCGTATTGTCAGCGCGCCATGGCGTATTACGATTCGGCCGGCACACCCTATACGCGCTACGACGCGCAAAACGATAGGAGCGCGCGCGATCGAATGTTCGAATACAGCCACGGCGATCCCACGGTTCCAGCCATCGTCGTCGATGGAACGTACGTGCAGTCCGGTTGGGGCTCACCGCCGCGAGGCTGAACCGTCCATTGACCCACCGGTCGGTGGGCTCGAGCAAAGTTGCTACCGAAATGGAGGCTTAAGAAATGGACCACGGCTCAGCGGCGGCTGCGGGAGTTATCGCAACGCTGATTTTCGTATATGGCATCGTTCTCTTGGCCGTTATTGGATTCACGATCTGGGTGTATTGGCGAATATTCGTCAAGGCCGGATATAACGGCGCGCTGTCGCTTCTCAACTTCGTTCCGGGGGTGGGTCAGCTGATCTGCATGATCATTCTGGCTTTCGGCCGCTGGCCGATCGAGGACCAGCTCGCGGCGTTGCAAGGAAACGCGCCGCTCGGTGCTTCGGTTCCTCCTCCGCCGCCGCCGGGCACGTCGGTTATGCCGACTTCGTAGTAACCCGCGACCCTACCAAAGGTCGGCGATCCAGCGCTCCACGTCTTCGCGGCGCGACGGCACGCTCGCCGACAGGTTCTCGAAGCCACCGCCGGTAACGGCGATGTCGTCTTCGATTCGCACGCCGATGCCCCGAAAACGTTCCGGCACCGTCGCGTCGTCGGGCTGAAAATAGCAGCCGGGCTCGACGGTGAGAACCATGCCCTCGCGCAGTTTGCCGTGGCGGTATTCCGTCGTTCGTGCGTTGGCGCAATCGTGCACGTCGAGCCCCAACATGTGGCTGACGCCGTGCAAGGTATAACGGCGGTGAAACAGGTTGTCGGGATCGATCGCTTCCTCGAGCGACATCTTGAGGATTCCGAGATCGATCAAGCCTTGGGCGAGCACGCGCGTCGCGCGACGATGCGGCTCGAGAAAGTCGTTCCCCGGGGCGACGGCCTCGATGCCGGCGCGCTGCGCATTCCAAACGAGCTCGTAGATCGTTGCCTGTTCGGGTGAAAAGCGGCCGGAGATGGGCAGCGTGCGGGTGACGTCCGCGGTGTACAGCGACTCGCACTCGACGCCCGCGTCGAGCAACAGCAGCGCGCCCGCCCGGAGCGCGCCGTCGTTTTTCGTCCAGTGTAACGTGCAGGCGTGATCCGCCGCCGCGGCGATCGTTAAATAGCCCGTATCGTTTGCATCGACGCGCGCGCGGCTCCAGAATGCCGCCTCGATTTCGCGCTCGCTCTTGGCGGCCCGCATGGCGCGAATCGCGTCTTCAAAGGCGAGTTTGGTAACGGCACACGCTTTGCGCAGTTCGCCCAGCTCGTAGTCGTCCTTGACGAGCCGCGATTCCGAAAGGTGTTCCGCGAGCTCGTCGTCCGCGTCGGTTTTTTCAAACCGGCTATCTATATCGTCGTCGTGGCTGCGGAGCAAGCGGAGCGGATACTTCGCGCCGTGCAGTTCGTCGAGATAGCTCGCGAGCGCTTGGAGCGGGCGGCCTTCGTCCACGCCGTAGAACGCGCGGCTCTCTTCGACGCCGCGATGGCGCCCTACCCAAAGTTCGCCGTAGACCCGATCGGTGAAGAACTCCGCCCGGCCGCGGTTGTGCGCCGGCACGAACAGCAGGCTGCGGTGGGCGGCGCCGTCCGGCTCGAGAATCAGGACCGCGCCGGGTTCGCCGCCGCCGGTCAGATATGCAAAGTCGCTCGAAGGACGAAAACGGAAAGCGGTGTCGTTGGCGCGCACGCGTTCCCGTCCGGCCGGTACGGCCAGATAAGATCCGGGATAGGAGCGGCCTAGGCTCTCGCGCCGCTGACGAAATCGATCGGCCTCCGGGTGGACGCCGGCCGGCATTGGCCGATCGAGCCAGCCGCTCGACATGAAATCGATCAGCGCCTTCGGCGGTTCGAAGTCGTGGCTGGCTTTGCTCGGATCGAGCGTTCGTTCGGCGTTTTCTTCGGCAGACATGGTTCGATCAAGATTCGCCTAAGGTTCGACGGGTCATGCTGCGCGCCACCGACACCCTCGCGAACGAGCGAACCTATTTGGCGTACGTGCGAACCGCGCTGGCCTTCATTGCGTTCGGCTTCGTGATCGCGCGCTTCTCGCTCTTCACGCGGGAGTTCGCGCTGCTGGTGCATGGGACGCATCCGCCCCCGGGGCTATCCATCAGCTTCGGCACGGGGATGGCGCTGTTCGGTGTGTTCGTTGCGATTCTGGGGGCCTGGCGTTATTCCACCACGGATCGCGGTTTGCGTGAAGGCCGCGTCGTGACGCTCTCGAGTCTAGCGGGCTACGCGATTTCGCTTTTCGTCGTTGCCGTAGGCGCGGTCGTGGCGCTTGCGCTGTTACTGGAGCGATGACCCCATATCCAGGCCAAAGTCGAGCGCGGGGGCGCTGTGCGTGAGCCAGCCGACGCTGATCAAGTCGACTCCGCTGCGCGCGATCTCGACGACGTTCTCTTTCGTGACGCCGCCGCTGGCTTCGGTGAGCACGCGTCGATCGACGAGACGCACGGCTTCGCCGAGCCGATCGGCAGTCATGTTATCGAGCAGCACAGCATCGATCGATTCGGCGAGCGCTTCGTGCAGTTGCTCGAGCGTATCGACTTCGACTTCGACCTTGACCATGTGGCCGAGGCGTGCGCGCGCGGCCGCGACCGCAGCCCGGATGGAACCGGCCAGCACCAGATGGTTGTCCTTGATCAAAACGCCGTCGTCCAAGCCAAAACGGTGATTCATTCCGCCGCCGCACGCAACGGCATAGCGCTCGAGGGAACGTAGGCCGGGCGTCGTTTTTCGCGTATCGACGATCTTCGCGTCGGTCCCCGAGACCAGATCCACCAGCGCTTGCGTTGCGGTAGCGATTCCAGCGAGCCGGCACAGAAGGTTCAACGCCGTCCTTTCCGCGGTCAGGATCGCGCGGGCGTTTCCCTCGATCTCGGCGACGACGTCGCCCGGGGCGACGCGCTCGCCGTCGCGCACGCGCACGTCGGCCCGCAGGCCATCGTCGAGTAAACGAAATGCGAGCAAGGCGATGTCGATTCCGGCGACGACGCCGCTCGCGCGCGCGTCGATCTGCGCCTTCGCGACGCGCTGCGGCTCGACGATTGCATCGGTGGTGAGATCGCCCCCGCGGCCGATGTCCTCGAGCAGTGCCGCGCGAACGATCGGCTCGGCGACGAGCTCAAGCGACGCTGCGGAGTCTCGTAAATGAACGCTTGGCAAAGGTTTCATCGGTTTGCGGATAGTCGCTTCGATAGTGGCTGCCGCGGCTTTCGGGACGAGCCAATGCGGCTTCGGCGATCAATCGTCCGACCACCAGAAGGTTGCGCAGCTCGCCGGCTTGCGACGCCGTCGCCGATTCGAGCTCACCGATACGTGCCAACGCCTCGCGCAGGCCGAACTCGTTTCGCACCAGTCCGACGTTGGAATACATGACGTTGCGTAAATCGCTCAGCGCCTGCGCCGCGGTGGTGTTGTCGGAGCTCGGGCGCCGCGGGTTATCGCGCCTGATCGGCCGGCCCGCGGCGCTCGCGGTCTTTGACGGGCGCGCGTTTGCGATGTCGGTGGCCACGCGCGATCCATAAACCAGCGCTTCGAGAAGCGAGTTGCTGGCGAGCCGATTGGCTCCGTGAACGCCGGTGGCGCTGGTTTCTCCGCAGGCCCACAGGTTTGGCAGCGAGGTTCTTCCCCATTCATCGACGGCGATTCCACCCATGAGGTAATGCGCCGCGGGCGTCACGGGTATGTTTTGCACGCGCGGATCGATGCCGGCCTCCATGCAGAAGCGAAACACCGTCGGAAAGGCTTGGGGAAATTGCCGCCCGATCGCGGAGCGCGCGTCCAGACCGACGGTGCGCCCACGCTGTTGCTGCTCGAAGATCGCGCGGGCAACGACGTCGCGTGGCGCCAGCTCGGCATCGGGATGGACGCCCAGCATGAAGCGCTCGCCCAAATCGTTGAGCAGCGCGGCGCCCTCGCCGCGCACCGCCTCGGTTACCAAGGGCATCGGATCCCGCCCGATCGCGAGCGCGGTGGGATGGAACTGCACGAACTCCATGTCGGCCAGCATGGCTCCGGCCCGCGCGGCCATCGCGATGCCGTCGCCCGTCGCCTCGACCGGATTGGTCGTGTAGCGGTAGAGCCGGCCGATTCCGCCGCTGGCGAACACGACGGCGCGGGCGCGAAACGCGATGCCGTCCGCGCTCTGGTGGTGGTGGGCGTAAACGCCGCAAACGCGGTTTTCCTCGAGCATCAAATCGTCGGCCATGACGTCTTGCACCACGGTAATCGACGGATGAGCCCCGACCGCTTCGATCAGCGTTTTTAGAATCTCGTGACCGGTTGCGTCTCCACCGGCTTTCACGATGCGGCGGCGCTGATGCGCCGCCTCGCGTCCTAGCGCGAGCTCGCCGGCGTCGGTGCGATCGAATGCCGCGCCCAGCTCCAGCAAATCCTCGATGCGCGCCGGCGCGTCGCGCGTGAGAATCTCGACGATGTTGGCATCGCTGATGCCGGCGCCGGCGCGCGTAGTGTCGATCGCGTGCAAGCGCGGCGAATCGTCCTTCCCGACGGCGGCCGCGATCCCACCCTGGGCCCAATCCGTGGCGGCGCCTTTTCCCAAAGGCGTTTTGGAGAGGACCGTTACGCCGGTGGGCGCGAGCTTGAGCGCCGCGATCAGGCCGGCGATTCCGGCTCCGACGACCAGAACGTCGCTCTCGTGCACTTCCGTCGATCGGGGCATGCTAATCGCGCGGCTGTCGGCTGAACTCGAGCATTCGCTCGACGGCGCGGCGCGCCCGTTGCGCAACCTCCGGAGCGATCGTAACTGCGTACTCCATGGATTGCAGCGAGTGTAAAACCTTTGGTAGCGTGTTGCGCTTCATGTGCGGGCAGAGATTGCACGGCCGCACGAATTCGATGCTCGGATAACGCCCCGATACGTTGTCGGCCATCGAACATTCCGTCATGAGCAGGACGCGTGACCTGCTCTCGTGATGAAAAGACCCGTCGGCGAGGCCGCCCACATACTCGGTCATGCCTTGCGTGGAACCAACGAAGTCCGCTTCGGCCAAGACGTCGGGCGGGCATTCGGGGTGCGCCAGCACGATCAGCGATGGATCGTCTTCGCGGAAACGCCGAACGTCGGCGCCGCTGAAGCGCTCGTGCACCTCACAGTGCCCCTTCCACGCGACGATCTCGACGCTGGTCTTGGAGGCGACGTATTTCGCGAGGTATTCGTCCGGTAAGAAGATGACGCGAGGCGCTCCCAAGGCCTCAACGATTTGCACGGCATTGCCGCTGGTGACGCAAACGTCGGATTCGGCCTTGACGTCCGCCGACGTGTTCACGTACGTGACGATCGGCACTCCGGGATATTTTTCGCGAAGGAGGCGAACGTCTGCGGCGGTAATCGACTCGGCCAGCGAGCACCCGGCTCGCAAATCCGGAACGAGTACGGTCTTGGCGGGGTTGACGAGCTTCGCCGTTTCCGCCATGAAATGCACGCCGCAAAGCACGATCACGTCGGCCGTCGTTTCCGCCGCCTTCATCGCCAACGCAAGCGAGTCTCCGACGATGTCGGCGACGGTGTAGAAGATTTCCGGAACCTGATAGTTGTGCGCGAGAATGACGGCGTTGCGTTCGCGTTTTAGCTCGTTGATCGCGGCTACATAGGGCGCGTGCAACGGCCATTCGACCCGTGGAATGATATGCTCCACACGCTCGAAAATTGGATCGGTTTGGCTCGCGACGCTTCGCGTGTAGGGTAAATCGATGACGCCCATGTTCGCTCGGGGAGGTTGCGGCCTACGCCGTTGCTTCCCTATTAGTAATACCCACGGATAGGTCACCGGTTTTCGTCAGGCTACCTCTCTCTACGAGCAAGCAGGCACTTTTGTTAGAGGGGATGTTTGCCTGGGTACCAAGCGCCTTGAGAGTACTTTTGGCAGCCAAAGGAGGAACAACTCGATGAATCGCTGGTTCGTCGCCATCATTCTTGCGGGAGCTTTCGTGACCGGTGGGACGTCGCTCGCCACCGCCAACGCGCAACCCGCTCCGACCACGTCGCCAATGGCATCTGCATCCCCGACGCCAATGTCGACGATGCATCCGTGACTTAGCATCCTACCCGCGCTTTTGTCGATAAACTGTGGGTAACCGCAATTTCCTGTGGAGGCGTTGTGGACTCGCGCCATAGCGTATTGCAAGCTGCCTGTTGCTTTGGTAGCATGCAAACACTTCGCCCAATGACGGAGCGCGGACAAGTATCGAACCGCGATCGGAAGCACGTAGACGACCCGTCGCGTTAACCTGCGACAAATCCGAGTGAAGCCGATCGAAACCGGACCGAAACGTCGGTGGGAAACTGGAAACGGTTTCAAACAGGCGACAATGACCGGGATACAGCAAAGCCCGTAGCGTTATGCCGCGGGCTTTGTATTTCTAAAAGGCGTCGGTTATCGCCTCAGCGCAACACACGCCCATGGAGCACCGCTTAGAGCTCACGCTGCGTGGGCTCATTCTGGGCTGCGTCATCACGCTGGTCTTTACGGCCGCCAACGTCTATCTCGGGCTGAAGGTCGGGCTGACGTTCGCATCGACCATACCCGCCGCAGTCATCTCGATGGCCGTGTTGCGCGGGTTGCGCAACGCGACGATTTACGAAAACAACATCGTTCAAACCGTTGCGTCCGCCGCAGGCACGCTGTCGGCGATCATCTTCGTGTTGCCGGGGCTGGTCATGATTGGCTGGTGGAGCGGTTTTCCGTTCGGCTATTCATTCGCAATCTGCGCGATTGGAGGCATCCTGGGCGTCATGTACAGCGTCCCCCTGCGGCGCGCCCTCGTAACGAACTCCACGCTGCCGTATCCGGAAGGCGTCGCGGCCGCCGAAGTGCTCAAGGTCGGAACCACGGCCGGTTCGGCGGGGGAACGCAACCGGGCCGGACTGCTCGCGCTGGTCACGGGGACGATTGCGTCGGCGGGGTTTGCGGTCGTTGTCGCAACGCGAATCTTCGCCGCGCAAGTCGGCGCGTATCTGCGCATCGGCAGCGCCGCAACCGGTCTGGGTTTTTCGCTCTCGCTGGCCCTGGTCGGCGCCGGTCAGCTGATCGGGTTATCGGTGGGCATGGCGATATTGGCGGGACTCGTCATCGCGTGGGGCATCGCGACGCCGGTGCTGACCGCCCTGCATCCCGCAGCCGGTGCGGCCGCGGACGTGGCAAACGCGGTCTGGTCGCACCAAGTCCGTTTCATCGGCGCGGGTGCGATTGGGATTGCGGCGCTATGGTCGCTCGGGCGGTTGATCCGACCGGTCGTTACCGGCATCGCCTCCGCGTTGGCGGCATCGCGCCGCCGGGGCCTCGGCGAAGCGTCAGCGCTGCCGCGGACCGAGCGAGATCTTCCAATCACGCTCGTCGGTTTAATTAGCCTAATCTGTTTGATCCCGCTGGCGCTGCTGCTCTGGACGTTTCTCTCCGGCGGTCCGCTCGCGCCCCTCGCGGGAGCCCTGACCCTTGCCGCCGTCGTGTACGTCGTCATCGCCGGATTCTTCGTCGCCGCGGCATGCGGGTACATGGCCGGATTGATCGGTTCGTCGAACAGCCCGGTTTCGGGCCTCGCGATCCTGGCCGTGATCGGCGCGTCGCTGATCGTGCTGGCGATCGCGAAGAGTGCGGGCGTATCGGCCGAGTCGCAGCTGATCGCCTACGCACTCTTCGTCACCGCCGTGCTACTGTGCGTGGCGACGATCTCGAACGACAACTTGCAAGATTTGAAGACCGGCCAGCTCGTCGACGCGACGCCGTGGCGCCAGCAGGTAGCGCTGATCGTGGGCGTCGTGATGGGCGCGCTGGTGATTCCGCCAATCCTCGACCTGCTCAACCACGCCTATGGCTTTGCCGGAGCCCCCAATCTCGGCAAGACGCTGGCGCAGCCGCTGCCCGCGCCGCAAGCGACGCTGATTTCGGCGCTCGCAAAAGGCGTGATCGGCGGCCAAATCGATTGGGGGTTAATGGCAATCGGTGCGGGCGTCGGTGCCGTGGTCGTCGCGATTGACGAAGCGCTCCGTTACGGCAAACGCTTCGCGCTGCCGCCGCTCGCAGTCGGGCTCGGAATCTACTTGCCAGTCTCGACCACGGCGCCCGTCGTCGTTGGAGCGGTCTTAGGATGGGCGTACAATCGCTGGGCCGCGCGCCGCCCGCAAGCCGACCGCGCCAAGCAGCTGGGAATTTTGATCGCTTCCGGGCTTATCGTCGGCGAAAGCCTCTTCGGCGTGCTTCTGGCAGGCGTGATCGTCTTTAGCGGTAACGCGTCGCCGCTCGGGCTGGTTGGAGATGCCTTCGTCCCGGCGTCTAACGTCATCGGCCTGGTTGCGTTCGTGCTGGTCGTTGCGGGCCTGTTCGGGGTTACACGCCGCCTCGAGCGACGCGAGTCCGTCGAGATGCCTTGAACGAGGTGGATCGCTGGCCGCCGCTGCCGTACGAGCAATGGAAAGAAACCTTGCAGACGCTGCACCTGTGGACGCAGGTTGTCGGCAAAATTCGGCTGCGCCTCGAAGCGCTGATCAACCATTGGTGGAACGTCACGCTGTACGTCACGCCGCGGGGCCTGACGAGCTCGGCGATGCCGTATCGCGACGGACGGTCGCTCTCAATAGATTTCGATTTCATCGCCCACGAGCTCCGCATCGAAGTCAGCACCGGCGAACGCGGCGGGTTCGCTCTCGCGCCGACGACCGTTGCAGATTTCTACCATCGGGTCGCGGGCGAGCTCGAGCGGCTCGATCTCGCGGTCCGCATCAACACGATGCCCAACGAAATTCCCAACGCCATTCCGTTCGAGCGAGACGTCGTCCACGCGTCGTACGATCGCGTGTATGTCGAGCGATTTTTGCAAGTGCTGCTGCAGGCGGACCGGCTTTGCAAGCAATTTAGGGCGGGGTTTCTCGGCAAGGCCAGCCCGGTGCATTTCTTTTGGGGCAGCTTCGACCTGGCAACGACGCGCTTTTCGGGGCGCCGCGCGCCGCCGCACCCGGGCGGTTTTGAAAATCTGCCCGACTGGGTCACGCGCGAAGCCTATTCGCACGAGGAGCATAACGTCGGTTTCTGGCCGGGCGGCCCCGGCATGGATGCCGCGTTCTACGCCTACACGTATCCCGAGCCGAAGGGCTTTGCCGATGCGGCAGTCGGCCCGGCGCCGGCTTCGTGGAACTCCGGCTTGCGAGAGTTTTTCTTGCCCTACGACGCGGTACGCGCGTCGTCGAATCCCGATAGCGCGGTTCTGGAGTTCTTCACCTCGACGTACGAGGCGGCCGCGAACTTAGCCGGCTGGGATCGGGCGGCTTTGGAACGCGCCGCAACGTGATACGTAACGTACGCGATCGGAACGAGAAAGAGCGTGAGCAACAGCGAGCTCGCGAGGCCGCCGATCACCACGATGCCCAGAGCTTGACGGTATTGCGCGCCGATCGTTTGACCTAACGCCAGCGGCAGCATCCCAGCGATCATCGCTACGGTCGTCATGAGAATCGGCCGAAACCGGCGATGCGCTGCGGCGATCGTCGCAGCGTAGGGGGCTTCGCCTCGGCGAATCTCGCGTTCCGCGTAGTCGACGAGCAGAATGCCGTTTTTGGCGACCAATCCGATCAGCATGACGATGCCCAGCATCGAGTATAAATTCAGCGGTGAAGCGGTGACGAAGAGGGCGCCGACGGCTCCGATCGAGGCCAGCGGAACCGAGAGCATTATGGCACACGGAAGAACGTAGCTGCGGTACAGGATCGCCAAGATCACGTAGACGATCAAAACCGAAAGGCCCAGCGTCGCGCCGATGCGGCTGACCGTGTCCAGGAACTGCTCGATATCGCCGCGCGGCTCGACCCGCGAATCGAGCGGGAGAAACTTGGGATCGCGCAACATTCGCGCGAGCGGTCCCGTCACCAGGCCGATCGGCGCCGCGCCCAGCGTATTTGCGCTGACGCTGACGACGCGCTGTCCGTTCTCGCGCTCGATGATCGTGGGTTCGGTCCCATAGGTGACGCTGGCTAGATCGGTCAGCGGAATGAGGCGTGCGTCGCCGGCGCGCACCGGCAGACGCAGCATGTCGTCGAGATCGCCTCGGGCCGCGGCCTCGGATCGCACGACCACGTTGGTCAGACCGGAAGGCGTGCGGACCTTGGCCGCGATCTCGCCGCCGGTGGCGATGCGCGCGGTTTGCGCGGCATCCTCGGCAGAAACGCCGAGTAAGATCGCCTTAGCGGGATCGATCCGAACGTCGAGCCTTGGTCCGACGCCGGCGTTGCTCGTGCGAACGTCGGTCGCGAACGGATTGGCCCGAAGCGCGGTTGCGATGCGCGCGGCCGCCAGGTCGATCGCGCCCGGTTCGCCCACCACGTTGTAGCTCACCGGCGCCGTACCGCCCATCGAGCGCCCTGCGCCGGCGATTTGCGCGTCGGGTGCCAGTGGCTGCAGCGCCTTGATATCGTCCGTTATCGGATCGCCCGAAGCCGTCTGGTCATTCAGCGTCGCATCGATCTGCGCCATGTTTCCGGCAAAGACGTCGGTCACGCCGTTGAACGCGCGGCCCGACGTTACGACGACGTGGCGCAAGCGAGGGTTGTCGAGCAAGCGTTCGGCCAAACGCGCCGCGCCCGCAGCCGTAGCTCCCAACGGCGTGCCGGGCGGAAACGTCAGCGAGACGTCGGCGCGTCCCGCGCTGGTAGGAGGTGAGAACTCCGTCGCGATGCGTCCGGAGAGCACGAGCCAAAACGCCGCGGCGCAGGCCGCCACGGTCGCGAGCGCTACGAGTCGGCGGCGCCTCCATGCCGCCGGCAGCCAGCGCTGCGCGTAGAGATCGCCGAGCCGAGCCTCGAAATCGCGCATCGTCGCGAGCCCAAAGAGCAGCGCGCCGCCGGCATTACGCGCCGCCGCCGTTCGGAGCATCCACGGGAGCATGCCGATCTTGCGCGACCCGCGCGGACGTAGCGACCATCGCGCGGCCAACAGCGGCGTCAGCGTGAAAGAGACCAGCAGCGAGAACGCCGTAGCGCAAACGATTGCCAAACCAAATTCTCGCATGAACTGACCTACCAGGCCGCTCATGAACGCGATTGGCGCAAACACGGCAACATCGACGAGCGTTATAGCGAGAGCCGCCGGGCCGAGTTCGTTGCGCCCCGCTAGCGCCGCAGCGTCGGCCGCGAGTCCGTGCTTCGCGTTGTTGGCGATGGCTTCGATGATGACGATGGAGTCGTCGACGAGTATGCCGATCGTCAGCGACAGCCCCATCAGGGAGAGCATGTCGATGGTAAAACCCATCATCCACATGACCGCCAAAGCGGCGCCGAGCGAAACCGGTATGGAAATCGCCGCGATCAGTGCGTTGCGCCACGAATGCAGGAAAAACAGCATCACCAAGACCGTCAAGACCACCCCTTCCGCAATGGTCTGAAAAACGCCATCGGTCGCGGCGATAGTATACGGCGCGTCGCTTCGCAGCAGCGTGAAGCGGACGAGTGGATAGAGGCCTACCAGAGCGTTGAACGCGCTCTCGGTGGACGCAATGGTCTTCAGCGAGCTCGCGCCGCTCGCCCTAGAAACGGAAAGGAGGATGGCCGGCTGCCCATCCACCGTTACGATCACGTTCGGGTCGTCGTACGTGTCCCAAACGGTTGCGACGTCGCCGACGCGGGCAGAACCGTTCGCAATACCAACCGGAAGCATGCGCAGCGACTCAGCCGTGTCGGCTGACGCGCGAACCCCAATGGTGGATTCTCGCAGCAGCGAACGCAAACGGCCCCCCGGAAACACGTCGCCGGCCGGCGCGATGGCGCGAAAAACGTCCAGCGGCGTGCCGCCGATCTCGGCGAGCGCTCCGATCCTCGGCGCGACGGTGAATTGCCGGGTCAGCTCTCCCGTCGCCGTTACCGTTCCGACGCCGGACACGCCTCGCATCGCGGGCGCGATTCGATTTTCGACGAGATCGCTCAGTGAGCGGGTCGAAAGAACCGCCGACGTAACCGATTCTTCCAGAACCGGGGCCAGCGACGGATCCTGTTCGCGGACCATCGGCGGCACGAGATCGCCCGGCATCGTCGCGCGCGCAGAATCCATCGCCTGCTGCACGTTCATGCGATCGGTTTCGATCTTGGTTCCGAATCGAAATCGCACGTCGATCTGGGCGACCCCATCTTGCGCGAAGGATGAAACGCGATCGACGTCGGGGAGTGCGCGCAGCTGTTCTTCGATCGGAGCGATAACGAGATGCTCGATTTCCTGCGGAGCGGCTCCCGGATAAGGGGCGGAAATCGAAACCGCAGGGATCGCGATGGGCGGCAAGATGCTGCGGCCCATTCGTCCGAACGCGACCACGCCGATCAATCCGACGACCGAAAAGAACAGCGTGACCGCAATCGGGTTGTTCAAGGAAAAACGCGTAAGGAGCATTGCAGAAGTCTTACGCCCCGCGGCGACGCCCGGCTGCGCCGCCGCCGGGCAAATTACTCCACTTGGGAGTAATACGCGCGCCGCAAGGCCTTACGCCGCGCCCCGCGCCGGCCTATCCTGAGCTCATGAGACACTTGACCTACCTCTGCTTGGCGCTCCTTTTGGCGAATGCATCGGCGTACGCGCAGATGGGGCCGCCGATTCCGATGACCGCGGCGCAGTTCGCAGCGAGCCCGACGGGGGCGAGCGTGACGTTGGCGCTGCGCGTGAATCGGCTGGCGCGCACGGCCCTCGACGGAGAGCTTCTCGAGCGCGTTAACGACGCGCTGTATAAGAAAACCAGTCAGCGCGTGCAGCTCTACGTGCCGGCCGAAACCCCATTTGTCATGGGCTCTTTCGCCGACCTCAAACCGGGCGCAATCATCTTCGTTTATGCCGTAACGACGACCGCGGCGCATGCGGACGTCGAGAAGATCGTCGTCGTGACGGCGTACACGAAAATCGAGTGAGTGCGGCTATCGCCGTCTTCAGCGGCTGGCTCGCTCTGAGCCTAATCCCCGCGGCGGCCGGTGCCGGCTGGATCACGCGGCGCCTGGTGCGAGGTTCTTTCCGGTACAAGATGCGTCCGCATTACGCGATCGGCTATGCGGCGTTTGCACTGGCGCTTCTCCATCTTGCGCTCTCGATGGGAGCGGCGGCCGGCGCCGATTCGACGGGCCTCTGGTTGGCGACGCTCGCGCTGCTAGGACTGGGTTGGCAGGCGCTGGTAGGCAATAACCTTCAGTCCCCCGGAGATTACCGCGCCGTCTTGCGTCGCTGGCATATAGGCACGTTCGTCGCCGTCGCGTTGCTCGCACTCGGACACGTGGTTCTCAATCGATAAACTCCTAGATCTTGCGGGAAGAATCCATAATCGGCCCATCGTTGAGCACCCACTCCGGCTCCCAGTGCGGATCGCGCAATAGATCGATCGTATCGCTCAGATAACGGCGTTCTCCGCGTAGCCGGTGCACCGTGTGCGACGCGCTCAGATATGCGGCGCCCGCGCGTTCGCGCATACCGCCGAGCAACCGCGAAAGCCGTCCTTCGTGCGCTGCGATGTTGGCCGCGCGCTCTCCGAGCAGTTCCACGGCTTGGTCGCGACGCAGCTGGCCGAGCAGGACCAGGGCGGTTTCCAACGCCGGATGCTCGGCCTGCACGTCGAGGATTACCGTGCGCAACAGGTCGGTAAAGCGGCGTTCACCGGTCGCCGAAAGTTGGTAGAGCGTCTTTGTCTTTTGCGGGCCGCGGCGCGCGGCGCTGCTGTGACGCTCGAGAAGACCGGCGGCGGCGAGGCGTTCGATGAAGCTGTAGAGGTTGCCGCGCCTGAAACTGCGGTACAGCGGCGAATGCTCGCGCATGGCTTTATCGATCGAATACGCCGAGGCCGGCTTTCGGCGCAGGAGCCCGAGAACGAAAAGCTCCCGCTGCGGCTCAACGAGACTCATCCGAAAGCATACTCGAAATTCCTTCGCTTCTCCCGTCGGTTACGATCGTGACCGCGCCGTCTTCGTCGGTGCGATAGACGCGAGCGCCGAAACGCTGTAACGTTTGCAACGTCGACGGGGCCGGATGCCCGAAGAGATTGTGGCGTCCGACCGAAATGATCGCGTAGCGAGGCAAAACGGCGGCGATGAACGACGGCGAGGATCCGTACGCCGATCCGTGATGACCGACTTTGAGAACGTCGGCGCGCAGGTTCGTGTGCTCGTCGAGGAATCGCCGCTCGGATTCGCTGCCGGCATCGCCGGTGAAGAGCATGCGAAAGCGCCGGTACTCCAGAACGAAAGCGACGGAGTTGCTGTTGATCGCGTTGCCGCCGCCGATGAAGGGCAATGACGGTCCGATGAAGTGCAGGACGATGCCGTCGTCGCTGCGCCACTCCGTCCCCGCGCGAGGATAGACGACCGGCACGTTTTCCTGCCGAGCGGTCACAAGCGCGTCCTGATAGGCGTGGCCGCCGTAACGCTGGCCGCTATCGGCGATTTCCGCAACGCGGAGATGCCGCAGTACCGGAGCGACGCCGCCGGCATGGTCGCCGTGCGGATGCGAAATAAGGATGGCGTCGACGGCGTGAATTCCGTGTCGCAGCAAGAACGGTACGACCGTTCGTTCGCCGACGCGTTCGGCCACGGAATCGAGCAAGTTGCCCCGTTCGAGCCGGCCTCCCGCATCGATTAAAAGAGCGTGCCCGCGTGGAGTTTGCACGACGATGGCGTCGGCCTGTCCGACGTCGAGAACCGTTACGCGCAAGCGACCGTCGCACGTACGCGGTGGCCACAGCACGTATCCGGTCGCGACGAGAATTGCGGCGACGACGAGCGTTTGCGCTCCCCGTCGCCACAGCATCGGGGCCGCCGCCAGCGCGGCATCGTACGCCACGATGCACCAAGCGGGCGGCGGCGTCATCGGTATCACCGCGGCCGGCAGCGCGCTGAGCGTCTCGACGACGGCAAACGTCCAATCGATCAACCACGAGTTGAGATTTGCCGCCGCTTGAGCCAACGGCGCGCACCATGCTAGCGCGAGCTGGGCGGCGCCCAGGGCCATGGTCAACGCGACGCACGGCACGACCGCGAAATTGGCCGCCACGGCGTAAGGGGTAAACTGCAGGAAGACGGCCGCGCTCAGGGGCCAGATGCCCATCTGCGTCGCCAGCGAAAGGACGATCACCTCGCGCGCACGGCTGGGCAGTGCAACGCGCGTCTCGATCCAGCGTTCCAATGGTCCGGCGCACGCAAAGATCGCACCGACGCACGAGAAGGAAAGCGCGAACGACGCCGTCGCGACGCTCGCGGGACGAAAGCAAGCTACGACCAGCGCAGCCGCGGCCAAAGCGTTCCACGAAAGCGTTGCTCGTCCGCACGCGCGCCCGACGAGTGCCGCGGTCGCCATGCTGGCCGCCCTCACCGCCGGTAGTTGGCCGCCGCTCCACCACACGAACGTCCACGACAGCGCAATCGCCAAGCCGCACGTCACCGCGCGCGGGAGCGCTAGCGCAACGAGCAACGCGACGACGAGCGCCGTGACCGCTCCCAAGTGCAAACCGGCGGTAACCAACACGTGAACGGTTCCGGTCTCCTGGAATTCGCTCCGCAACGCCGGCGGCAACGCGGAGCGCTCTCCCCACAGCTCGCCGGCGACCAGCGATGCGGCCGGTTCGCCCAATCGTTCGCTCAGCCGCGCGTGAGCCCACTCGTGAGCGCGCGCGAGCGCTACCGATGCGTTCCAGGAAGATGCCGCGGCTGCTCCGAGCAAACTCGCGCCCTGCAACCGGCCGCCGAGACCGCGCTCGGATTCGATGTCGCGCTCGCTGGGTTCGTCCGGATTGCGCGCGGTGTCGAACGGTTCGAGCCGGCCGCGAACGATCACACGCGTGCCCGCAACCGGCACGGCCCCTCGGAGTTGAGCGAGCACGCGCGGCCCGTTGTCGAGCGCCAGCGTCGCCTCCGTCGAGCCGTCATCGGCACTCATCCGATTCAAGAGCGTTGCGGCGTAACGAGCCGTACGATGTTCGACGATCTCGTTGCGATCGTGACGGCGCAGTTCGGCGTTGGCTGCGGCTCCAACCAGGGCGATGAGCGGCAGCACGCGAAATCGCGGCGGTCCGCTTGGCACAAACAAGGCAGAAAGGACGAAAACGGTTAGGCCGGCGTCGACGACAAGGCGCAGGTCCGGCGCGAGCGGCGCCGCGGCAAGCGTTCCAAGCACCGAAGCGCTCGCGCAAAGAAGCACTGCCAACGACCGCATCGCCGTCCTCCTGCGACGAGCCGGCACGCCATCTAGGGAAGGAACACGCTGTTGCGCATCATCGTTACCGGCGGCGCCGGCTTCATCGGGTCGCACATCTTGGATGCGTACCTCGAGGCGGGTCACGACGTGCTGGTGGTCGATTCGCTATGGGAACATGGCGGCGGACGGCGCGTAAACGTTCCCAGCGGCGTTTCGCTGGTTCACATGGACATTCGCGACGAAGCGATCGCGCGAATTTTTGCGGACTTCAAGCCGGACGTCGTCAACCATCATGCCGCGCAGCACTCCGTCGCGATCTCGACGCGCGATCCCATCTACGACGCTCAAGTCAACGTCGTCGGGTTAATCAACGTACTGGAACAGGCCGCTCGCAGCGGCGCCCGCAAGGTGATCTTTGCTTCGAGCGGTGCCACTTTTGGGAGTCCGGAGCACCTGCCAATCGACGAAAAAACGCCGCAGCATCCGACCTCGCCCTACGGCATAACCAAGATGGTGGGCGAGCACTACCTGCGATTTTATCGCGATTCCAAGGCGTTGGATTTTACCGCGCTGCGGTACGGTAACGTTTACGGGCCGCGCCAGGATTCCAGCGGCGAGGCCGGCGTCATCGCGATCTTCATAGCGCGATTCCTAGCGCGCCAAGGTGTACGCATCGACTGGGATGGCGAGCAGACGCGCGACTACGTGTACGTCGCGGACGTCGCACGCGCAAACGTCGCGGCTCTGGAGCGCGGTTCGGGCGAGTGTTACGTGATCGGCACGGGCGTGCCGACGAGCGTCAACCAGATCTACCGCACGTTAGTTGGCGTCAGCGGCTTTCAAGCGCCGATCGAGCGCGCTCCCCAGCGGCCGGGCGACGCGCGCAGCGCGCAATTCGACGCGACCCGCGCGCGCTCGGAGCTCGGATGGAGCCCAACGACTCCGCTTGCGGACGGAATTCGGGCTACCTACGACCATTTTCAAAGGGAGGCGCCCTAGCTCCCAGCGATAGGACACGCGGATGGAGCGTTTTGCGAGAACCGCCGAGCGGATCGCCGGACAGCCCGCGAAGCTCGAAAAGATCGCGCTGCTCGCGGAGTATTTCGGCGATTTGAGCGATGCCGATCTGATCGCTGCGGCGCGCTTTTTTAGCGGCAATCCCTTTGCGGCGCGCGAGCGGCGCACGCTTTCGCTGGGCGGCCGCACGATCGTCGAGGTCGCGCGCCGGGTGTATGGTTTCGACGATGCGGCGCTGGGACGCGGCTATCGCGCTACCGGCGACCTTGGAACGGCGCTGGGTACGCTCGCGCGCCCGCCGGCCGACGCGATGCTCTTTCGGGAACACCTTACGCCGGCGTTACTGGACGCGCTGTTCGGAGAAATCGCCGCGGCGTCCGGGAAACACGCGAGCAAACGGCGAGCGGCGGTGTTCGAGCGCATTCTTCGGGCCTGTGACGAGCCGTTGGTGGCGACGTATGTCGTCAAGATCGTTACCGGCGAGCTGCGCGTCGGGTTGCGTGAAGGCTTAGTGTTGGAGGCGATTGCGCGCGCCTTCGGCGCCGAAGCGTCCGAGATTCGACGCGCGGTCATGGCGGCAGGCGACGTCGGCGAGGTCGCACTCGCCGCCAAACACGGCACGTTGAGCGAGCTGCGCGTGGACTACGGCACCCCGATCGGTTTCATGCTCGCGACGCCGGTCCCATACGGCGAAGCCTATGCCGAGCTATCCGGCGCGAAGTGGATTGTCGAAGACAAGTACGACGGCATCCGCGCCCAAGCGCACGTACGCGGTCAAACGGTGCGTCTCTTTTCCCGCCGGCTCAACGACGTTACCGCTTCCTATCCCGAGCTCGTCTCCGCGCTTGGCGCGATCGGCGGCGATGCGATCCTCGATGGCGAGATCGTCGCCATGCGGGATGGCCGCGTCCTTCCGTTTCGCTCGTTGCAGGCGCGGTTGCAGCGTAAGCGCGTCGACGCAGCGCTCCTGCGCGACGTCCCCCTGACCTACGTGATCTTCGATTTGCTCGCCATCGGCGACGATTTGTTGATCGACGAGCCGCTGTCGGTACGCCGCGAGCGGCTTGCCGAGCGGCTCGAAGGGAGTGTGAACGCGAAGCTCATGCTTGCGCCGTTCGAAGGCGCCGGCGAGGCTGCCGCGAGCTTCGTGAACGAGCGTTTTGAGGCGGCCCGCGCGCGCGGAAACGAAGGGCTCGTTCTCAAACGCGTCGACGCGCCCTACCTGCCTGGGCGTCGAGGCAAATGGTGGCTCAAGCTCAAGCGCGAGCTCTCCACCCTCGACGTCGTGGTCGTTGCGGTCGAGTGGGGCAACGGCAAACGCGCCGGTGTCCTTTCCGACTACACGTTTGCCGTGCGCGCCGACGACGGCGGCTTGCAAACGATCGGCAAAGCATACTCGGGCTTGACGGATGCCGAGATTGCCGAGCTGACACCGTGGTTCTTGGAGCATCGGCTGCCGCCGGAACGACAACGCGAGAAGGCCCGCGCGCACGAGATTCCGGTCGAACCGAACGTCGTCATCGAGATTGCGTTTGATATCGTCGCCGAAAGCGAGCTGCACGAAAGCGGTTTCGCGCTGCGCTTTCCGCGCATCGTTCGGATTCGCGACGACAAGCCGGTGGAAGAAATCGACACGCTCGCGCGCGTGCGCGAAATCCATCGCGAGATGCTGGCGCGGGAAGGGCACGATACGGCCTGAGGCGGCCGCTAGGCCGCGACCAAGTTGAGGAGCTTGTCCGGAACGTAAATGTGCTTGCGAACCTCCTTGCCGCCGAGGTGCACTCGAACGTTCGAGTCGCGCAGCGCGAGCGCCAAGGCTTCCGATTCGCTGACGCCCGCCGGCGCGGGGATGCGCGCGCGGACCTTGCCGTTAACCTGCACGACGAGCGTGATTTCTTCAGTCGCCAGCGCGCGTTGGTCGGGCTCGAGATAGCGCTCGAGATGCACCGAGGTCGCGTGTCCGAAGCGCTCCCAGAGTTCTTCAGCGATGTGCGGCGCGAAGGGGGCGACGAGGATCGGCAGCGCTTCGGCCGCGTAGCGAGTTGCGGGCGATTCCGGCAGGCTGCTCGACGCCGCAGTCATCAGGTTGACCAGCTCGTCGAGCTTGGCGATCGTCGTGTTGTAGTGAAACCGCCGTGAGAGCGTTTCGTCGATCGCGGATTTTGCCGCGACGTTCACGGCGCGGAGCAGCGCCTTCTCTGCGGGACCTTCGGCGTCGCGCATTGGTTCGCGCGCGCTTCGACTCCGCCCGAAAAACGGCTCGCACGCGCGCCAAATGCGGTTGAGGAGCCGCACGCGTCCGCTGATACCCTCGTCCGTCCAGTTGCTCGTTTCCTCGGGCGGCGTCACGTAGAGCAGAAAGAGCCGCATTGCGTCGATGCCGCTGCGTTCGCCGGTTTGGTCGATGCCGACGACGTTCCCGCGAGATTTCGACATCTTCTCGCCGTCGCGCAGCACGAGGCCTTGATGGAAGAGGTTCTCGAAAGGCTCGTCGGCGCCGGCGATCCATCCGCGATCGTGAAAGAATTTATAGAAGAAGCGCGAGTACAGCAAGTGGAGCACGGCGTGTTCCGCGCCCCCAATGTACTGGTCCACGTTCATCCACCGGCGTGAGTGCTCGGCTGCCCAAGGCGCCGCGTCGTTGTGGGGATCCAGATAGCGCAAAAAGTACCACGACGACTCGAAGAACGTGTCCATCGTGTCGCTCTCGCGGCGCGCCGGGCCGCCGCACTTCGGACAGGTCGTTTCGAGAAACTCGGCCACGTGCGATCGGACCGGCAAAAGAACCGGGAGCTCCTCGTCGGGGACTGGGACTTCGCCGCAAGCCGCGCAGTACACGATCGGAATCGGCGTACCCCAGTACCGCTGGCGCGAGATCAGCCAATCGCGAAGCCGATAGTTCACGCTCTTGCCGCCTGCGCCGATGAAAGCGAGGCGCTCCGCGAGTGCTTCGCGCGCCCGTGCGCTCGACATGCCGCTGAAGTCCTCGCTAGAAATCAGCCGGCCATCTTCGACGAATGCGGACTCGAGCGGTTCGCCGGAAGGGCCCTCCGACGGCACGATGACCTGGACGATCGGCAACCCGTGGCTCTTGGCGAAATCGAAGTCGCGCTCGTCGTGTGCCGGAACTCCCATGACGGCACCGCTTCCGTAGTCGGCGAGCACGTAGTTGGTCAGCCACAGGGGGATCCGTTCGCGTGAGAGTGGATTGATCGCGTAGGCGCCGGTGAAGATGCCGTGCTTTTCCATCAAGCTGGTGCGTTCGAGCTCCGACTTCGACTTCAAACTCTGAGCGAACGACTCGATTGCCGCGGCATGTTCGCTCGAAACGATCTGCTGGAGCCGCGCGACGACACGATGCTCGGGCGCCACGGCCAAAAACGTTGCGCCGAAGAGCGTGTCGATGCGGGTCGTGAAGACTTCGATCTTGTCGTCGAGCCCTTCGACGGCGAGCGCGAACTGCACGCCCTCGCTGCGTCCGATCCAGTTACGCTGCACGGTGCGCGTACGTTCCGGCCAGCCGGTGAGCTTAGACAAGTCGTTCAACAGGCGGTCGACGTAGGCGGTGATGCGCAGAAACCATTGCGAGAGGAAGCGGCGCTCGACCAGATGGGAACACCGCCAGCAACGCCCGTCGATGACCTGTTCGTTGGCAAGCACCGTCTTATCGTGGGGGCACCAATTGACCGGAGCCTCACGCTTGTAAGCAAGACCGTGTTCGTAGAGCCGCAGAAACAGCCATTGATTCCAGCGATAGTATTCGGGCTCGCAAGTCGCGATCTCGCGCGACCAGTCGTACCCGGCGCCCATCAGACGTATTTGCCGGCGCATTTTGAGGATGTTTTCGGCGGTCCAGACCGCGGGGTCGGTGCCGTGCGCGATGGCGGCGTTTTCGGCAGGCAATCCAAACGCGTCCCAGCCCATCGGGTGCAGCACGTTGTGCCCGAGCATGCGCATCATCCGCGCGACAGCATCGCCGAGCGTGTAGTTCTTCGCGTGGCCGATGTGCAGGTCGCCGGACGGGTACGGCAGCATCTCCAGCGCGTAGTATTTCGGCTTTGCGCTCTCGTCGGGCGCGCGGTATAAGCCGTCGCGCTCCCAGCGCGACTGCCACTTGGCCTCGATCGAACGATAATCGTAGCTGTCGGCCATGAGGTGCATGGTACACGCTTCGCTATGAGTTCGCCACCCTTTGCGGCGCAATGGTTATGCGTGATTGGCACGCGTGATCGCACGCCTCGCCGTCGCTGCCGCGATTCTTGCGCTCGGCGCTTTTGCGCTTTGGCATCCCGCGCAGCGCCCCGTCCTCGTGACCGCCGGCTCGGTGCCGGCGAGTCCGGACCCGGCATTTCGCAGGGTTCCCGGCGAGCAGTTCCGCGATCGGGGGCCGCGGGCTCGCGACGATGCGCTCGTGGTATACGTCGTCGGAGCGGTGCGAACGCCGGGTCTGTACCGCCTTAGATCCGGCGACCGCTTCGCAAGAGCCGTCGCTCTGGCCGGTGGGCTGCGCGCGCCGGCCGACGCGGCGGGCGTGAATCTGGCGCAACGCGCCCAGGATGGCGACGAGATCTACGTTCCCGTCGTCGGCGAGATGCCGCGGGCCCGCGCCGGCGAACGCCGCAGCCGCCGGCGCTCCAGCACGCCGCCCCCGAACGGCAGCGTCGACGTCAACCGTGCCGACGCCGCCGAGCTCGCCGCCGTGCCGGGCGTGGGGCGTGCGGTCGCGGCGCGCATCGTCGAGCTTCGGGAACGCGAGGGAAGCTTCGCATCGCTCGACGAGTTGCTCGACGTCGCCGGGATGACCCAGACGCGGCTCGATCGCGCGCGACCGTACCTCCGCGAACCATAGCGACAAGGGCTACCCCTAGGGCGGCTAGCATTGGAGGCAGGTGACGTCGCCGCAGCTGCCTGCGAAGATGACGCTTCCGAATCTCATTCGGACGGCGCTCTCGCCGCCGCGCGCCGAGGTGCTGCTCGAGCGCGTTGAGGGTGCTTGGACGCCGACGTCCAGCGCGCAGCTGCTCGAGCGGGTCGAGCGCGTGGCTTGCGCTATTCGGGATGTCGGGCTCGCTGCCGGCGACCGCATCGCGCTGGTGTCGCACAACTGCGTCGATTGGATCGTCTGCGATTTTGCGACGCTCTTCTCGGGCTGCGTCGTGGTCCCGATCTATCCGACGCAAGCCCTCGACCATATGGGCTATATTCTCGAGCATTCCGGCGCGCGGCTGATCTTCGTCGACGAATCGCGTACCCTCGAGCGGCTGCGCGACTCGGGCGCCGTTCTGCCGCGTGTGGTGCGGTTCGATTCAACCGGCGCCGACGGGTTGAAAGCTTTCGAAGCCCGTGGCGAAGAGCTTCGCGCCGGCAATGCGGCGCTCGTACAGGCGTGCGAGGCGACCCTCGTTCCGGACGATCTTGCCGTGTTGATCTACACGTCGGGTTCGACCGGTACGCCTAAGGGCGTCATGCTCTCGCACGACAACATCGCCTTTGACGCGCAGGTCTCGCTCGCGTGCGGATTCGAGGGCATCCACGGCGGCGTGGACGTGATCTCGGTCCTCCCCTATTCGCATATTTACGAGCACACCGTGGTCTACATCTATCTGCTCGCGAGGGTGCGATACTTCATCTGTCACGATCCGAACGAGCTGCTCGGCGATCTGCGTGAGGTTCGCCCGGCCGAGATGACCGCCGTTCCACGCATCTTCGACCGGGTGCTCGTGGGAGTCACCGGCCAGGCGCTGCGCGCCGGTGGTCTGCAAGGGCGGCTCGTGCCGTGGGCGCTCGACGTCGCTCGCGAATATATGGCGGCCAAAACGATCGGTGGCGGGGCCGCGCCTGGATTGGCTCTGCAATACGCGTTCGCGAAGCGCCTGGTGCTGCGCAAAGTACGCAGCGCGCTGGGTTTGGATCGGGTACGGTTCCTCACCAGCGGCAGCGCGCCGCTTCACGTCGACACCGCGATGACGCTGCTTGGCTTGGGCATACCGGTCATGCAGGGTTACGGCCTCACGGAAACTTCGCCGGTCGTTTCCGTCAGCCGCCTGTCGGCGAACGTCTACGGGGCGGTCGGGCGCCCGATCAGCGGCGTTGACGTGCGCATTGCCGAGGATGGCGAAGTGCTGGTGCGCGGGCGAAACGTCATGCAGGGATACTTTCGCGATCCGCAAGCGACCGCCGAGGCGATCGAGGACGGTTGGCTCCACACCGGTGACGTTGGCGAGATCGATGCCTCCCGATTCCTGCGAATTACCGACCGAAAGGGGGAAATATTCAAGACCAGCACGGGCAAGTGGATCTCACCCGCGCGGATTGAGGCAAGCATCAAACGCTCGATCTTCGTCGCGCAAGCAATGGTAACGGGGAGGGGCGAGGCCCACCCGATCGCGTTGATCTGCCCTAACTGGCCGCTGCTGCGCCTCGAGATGCCGGCACTTCCCGACGTCCCGGCCGAGTCGCTCGCGGCGCGGGACGACGTGGCCGCCTTCCTAACGAGCGAAGTGCGAAAGCAGACGCGCGGCTTGGCAACGTACGAGCAGGTCCGGCGTATCCTCGTTATTCCGCACGAGTTCAGCATCGAGGGCGGCGAGCTTTCACCTTCGATGAAGATCAAGCGGCGCGTCGTCGAGGCGCGGTACGCCCGGGAAATCGAGCGCGCGTACGAAGCCGATTCCCAGGTGCTCGCCTAAAGCCGCCGGCATGTTGCGACGCGTCGACGAGGTGATCCGCGGTCCGATCAAAAGCAAGACGGTTTTCCCCGCCTTGATTCTCCACCTGATCGAACGGCGGCCCGATCACGGATACGGGTTGATGCAGCGCATCGACGCGATCTGCGGCGATCTCATCGCGGTGAACACCAACAAGATTTACCCGCTCCTGCGACGTTTGGAGGAGCGGGGCTTCGTCACGGCCTTTTGGGAGAAACCCAGCAAACGAGCGCGGCGCGTGTACGCCATCACGCCCGAAGGCCAGGAGCGTCTGGAACGCATCAAGAGTTTGATGTTACCCTACGTCGATTCGATCGGAGCCGCGATCGCCCGGCTCCGGGCCGAGTTGTACGGCGCCGGCGCCAAGAGTTTGACTAAACTTTGATTCATCGGCCGCGTAGTTTCGGCAGGATCGTTACTTCACAGCGCCGATAGTTGGCGTTCGCATTGGAGGTTCTAAGATTGGCTTTCACGCGGTGGCGCCCCGTTCTGCTTGCGGTGCTTGCGATATCGGTTTGCCTGCCTGCTCGTGGAGTCTCGAAAGCGCCGGCCATCCCGCCGCTTACGCCTGACGCGGTAACGCACCATCGTCTGCTGCTCGACGGCCGGACGCTGGCCTATACCGCGCGGGCCGGAACGATTACGCTGCGCAACGGCGCCGACGAACCGACCGCGCGCGTCTTCTATACGGCGTATACGCTGGATGGCGCCGATCCGTCGAAGCGCCCGGTAACGTTTCTTTACAACGGGGGCCCGGGCAGTTCGACCATGTGGTTGCGGATGGGCTCGTTCGGACCGGTGCGCGTTGTAACGGGCGACGGAACCCTCACCGGGCCGCCGCCGTACCGGCTGGTCGACAATCAGTACACCCTCCTCGACAAAACCGACCTCGTCTTCATCGATATGCCCGGCAGCGGGTTCGGGCGCTTCATCGGGGCCGGCACGCGAAAGGATTTTTGGGGAGTCGATCAGGACGTCGCTGCTTTTGCGCAATTCATCCAGCGGTACATCACCAACTTCAATCGCTGGAACTCGCCGCGCTTTCTCTTCGGTGAATCCTACGGGACGATGCGCTCGGCCGCGCTTTCGAAATACTTGCAAGACGAAGGCATCGGTCTCAACGGCATCGTGCTGCTCTCGTCCTTCTTGAATTCGAACATCGACTACAACGACGGGGCTCCGGTCGGCGGCGGCGACTGGGCCTACATCCTCTACTTGCCCACCGAAGCCGCCACCGCATGGTATCATCACACACTCTCGCACCCGCCCCCGCTCGACACGCTGCTGTCGGAGGTCGAGAGCTTCGGCCTGTCCGATTATCTCGACGCATTGGCGCAGGGGGCGCAGCTCTCGCCCAACCGGTTCAACGACATCGTCGCCAAACTGCACGAATACACCGGACTTTCAGAGCAGTATATCCGTCGCTCCAACCTGCGCATTCCCTACGATCGCTTTCAAAACGAGCTGCTAAGGGACCGCGGCCTGACGGTTGGGCGGATCGACTCGCGTTTCCAGACGTACGTACTCGACCGCCCGGAAACTTCGCCCGACTGGGATGCCACCGATGCAGCGATAGATTCGGTATTCGTTTCGACGGTCAACTACTATTTGCGGCAAGTGCTCAAGTACAACACGCCGTTGCTCTATCGGGCGCAGATTTACGACCTGATCTTTGCCGACGGCGAAACGTGGGACTTCAAGCACGGGCCCAATGTCCAGACGCTCAACGTTACGCCCGATCTCGCGGAAGCCATGACGTATAACCCTCGGCTGAAGATCTTTTCGGGTAACGGCTACTTCGATTTTGCGACGCCGTTTTTCGCGACGGAGTACGCGCTAAATCACCTCTATCTGTCGCCGGCGTTACAGCGAAATATTACCTACGGCTTCTACGAATCGGGTCACATGGTCTATCTCCATCCTCCTGCGCTCGCGCGCTTTCACGCCGACCTGGAGCGCTGGTACGCGCGGGTGCTGTCGAATGCGTGAGCTGGCGCTGGCATTTCTGACGGTCGCGCTCGTAGCCGCGGCGCCCCAGGCGCCGTCTCCGGCAGCATCGGCGGTCACTCCGGATGCCGTTACCAAGCACAGCATCGTGCTGGGCGGAAAAACGTATCCGTACACGGCGCGCGCCGGTACCATCACGCTGGAAAACGACAAGGGCCAGCCGACGTGCCGAATGTTTTACACCGCGTTTACCGTTGACGGCGCGGATCCACGCACGCGCCCGGTAACGTTTCTGTACAACGGAGGGCCGGGAAGCTCGACGATTTGGTTGCGAATGGGTTCGTTCGGGCCGATGCGGGTGCAAGTCGGCGACGGGCGTCCCACACCGGACGCACCTTTCAACCTGACCGAAAATCAATACTCGCTTCTCGACCGTACCGATTTGGTGTTCGTCGACGCGCCCGATACGGGTTTTAGCCGAATCGTGGACGCGGGGAAGCCCAGCGACTTCTTCGGTGCGGACGCCGACGTGCGTGCGTTCGGGCAGTTCATTTCGCGCTATATCACGGCGTTCGGGCGTTGGACCTCGCCGAAATTCCTATTCGGCGAGTCGTATGGAACGCCGCGCTCTGCGATGCTCGTTCGTTACCTGCAGCAGCAGAGCATCGGCATCAACGGCGTCGTTTTACTATCGTCCATTCTCGACTTCAGCCTGGATTGGGACGTCAACTTCGCGCCGGCGGCGATCGGAGGCGGCGATTGGGCCTTCCCGCTCTATCTTCCGACTGAGGCTGCAGCGGCTTGGTATCACGACATGTTGCCCGGGCCCTCGACGACCTTGCAGGCGCTCTTGCCGCAAGTCGAATCGTTCGCAATGCACGAGTACGTCACCGCGCTGGCACAAGGCGCGAACCTATCTCCGGGAACCTACAACGACGTCGTGGCAAAACTTCACCAATACACCGGGCTCTCCGAGCGCTACATTCGCCAATCCAACTTGCGCATTCCGTACTGGCGATATTCGGCCGAGCTATTGCGCAACACCGGTGAGGCGACCGGGCGCTACGACGCGCGCTACACCTCGTTCATGCTCGACCGGGTCGCCGACCGGCCGGATTTCGATCCGGTCGACTCGGCCATCGATGCGGCCTTCGTGGCGAGCGGAAACTATTTCGTGCGGCAAATCCTGGGATATCAGACGACGTTGATCTACCGGCCGGTCGCCAGCGTCTTCCGGCAGTGGGATTGGAAGCACAATGGTAATCTTCCCACCAACACCGCGCGAGATCTCGCCGGTGCGATGACGTTTGACCCGAATCTACGGATATTTTCGGGAAACGGTTACTACGATTTGGCGACGCCCTTCTTTGCGACAGTTTATACGCTCAATCACCTAAACATTCCAGCGCAGCTGCAGAAGAACATCAGCTACGGCTTCTATGAGTCGGGGCACATGGTGTATCTGCACCCGCAAGCGCTGGCGCAATTCCACGACGACCTCGAACGCTGGTACGCCGATACGCTCCAAGCGGGGCGCTAGCCGGCTTTTGCTTTCTTAGCGCTCCATAGTCTCGAGCCGCGCGAGCGTAGCGCGATAAATCGCCTCTAGCTTGACGTATGCGGTGCGCATATCCGGCGTCGGCGCCGCGTCCGCGCTTTCGACCGCGCTTTCCAGGTAATCGAGCGCACCTCCCAGGTAGAGGAAGCTGGTGAAGTCGTGCGAGTAAGCGCCCATCGAGTCATCCGGGTTCGCCGGCAAATGTTCGCCGATGATTTCGCGGCTCAACACCCGAGCGTTCTCCGGTGAGAGTTTTTGCTTGGCGAGGCGTTCTGCGCGCGTCCGCGAGCCGTCCACCTCGGCGTGCAATGCGACGATTTGGCGGGCGAGATCGTACTGTGCGTGGAGATCGGCGTTGCTTGCGGCGATGCGCGGGTCGCGGAAGACCTCCGCGGAACGCGTGTAGCTCTTGCCGTTCACGCTCAGCCTGACGGTGTACGCTCCCGGCGGAACGAGCACGCCGTCGGAGTCGTCTTGATGGAAATCCCAAACGAAGCGGTGCGCGCCGGCATCGGCCACCGGCACCGGATGCCGTTCTATCCAGTGTGTCGTGTAGGGAACGGATTTTGGATCGACCGCCTTGGCCGGCTCCGCGCTCGACCAGCGGCGCACGAGGCTGCCGTTGCCGGCAAAGATCTCGATCGCGAGCGGCGTGTGCGCCGCGCCGGGCAGATAGTAATCGATGTAGAGCCCAACGGGCGCATTGTCCACCTGCGGCTCGTCGAGCGGCAGCGGCGTGCCTTCTTGACTGCCGGGCTGCACGCGGTAAGCATATGCGGGGGCAAAGAGGTAGGCGTCGCCGGAAGCCGCGGCTTCGGTTAGTTGCCGCAAGGGCGTGATGTCGTCCATCACCCAAAACGCGCGGCCGTGCGTAGCGACGACGGCGTCGTTGCGATGTATTGCGATGTCACGCACGGAAGTGACGGGCAGGTTGCGTTGAAGCGATTGCCAGTGGTCGCCGTCGTCGAAAGAAACGTAGACGCCCTTTTCGGTTCCTGCGAAGAGCAGGCCGCGGTGTTGGGGATCTTCGCGCACCGCGTTGACGAACGAGCCGCTCGGGATGCCTCCCGCGATCGGGCTCCAGCTCGTGCCGCCGTCGTGCGTGCGATAGATATAGGGCCGATAGTCGTCGAGGCGGTGCCGATCGACCGCCGCATACGCCGTATTCGCGTCGAAGTGCGAGGCCTCGATCGTCGCGAGCTTGCTCCACGCAGTGAGCGACGCCGGTGTGACGTTGTGCCAGGTGCGCGCAGCATCCCGCGTCATCCAGATGTAACCGTCGTCGGTGCCGGCCCAAACGACGTTTGCGCGCAACGGGGAGGGTGCGATAGTGTACACGACACCATGGCGGCGTACGGCGTTGTCGTCGGCGAGCGTGGTCGGGTCGAGGTTTGCGGGCGTACCTTCGTTGGCGCGCGAGAGGTCCGGGCTGACGATCTTCCACGTGGCGCCGCCGTCGCGCGAGCGAAACACGTTTTGGTGACCGAAGTAAAGCGAAGTGCGATCGGCGGGCGAAAATGCCAGCGGTAACGTCCACGTGTTGCGCCAGACCGTTCCCGGCCGCGTGATGACCGGATCGACGTTTTGTTCCCAACCGGTCGCGGGAACTTCACGCGTAACCGTCGGGCCGCCCTGTCCGCTGGAATCGCCGTAGACGAGCCCCGGATGGCGAGGATCGGGCGCGATCGTGCCGTTCTCTCCACCCACGTCGATCGGGCGAAAATCTTGCTGCGAGATCGTTCCGTATTTGCTCTGACTCGTTGCCATCGCGGCGCCCGAGTCTTGTTGCGCTCCATACGCGGAGTAAGGGAACGCGTCGTCCGTCATGACGTGGTAGAACTGCGCCGTCGGCTGGTTGTACCACGAGCTCCAGGTTCGCGCGCCGTTGACGGTAACGACCACGCCCTGATCGCTGTCGAGGATCATGCGGTTGGAATCGGTTGGGTCGATCCACAGCGAGTGAAAGTCGTCGCCGGTGGGATCGCCTAGGATCGCATCAAAACTCTTCCCACCGTCGGTCGAGCGATAGGTCGACGTGTTCATCACGTAGACGACGTTGGGATCGCGCGGGTCCGCCGTGATGCCGCTGAAGTACCAGCCCCGCTGCCAGATGCGCTGCTCTCGGTCTAGATGGGTCCAGCTCGCACCGGCATCGTCGGAACGATAGATTCCACCGAGGCCCGGACTGCTGTCGACGTTCGCGTAGACGCGATGCGGAGCCGCGGCCGAAATGGAAAGACCGATGTGGCCCACGTGCGCCGGAAGACCGCCGGTCAGCTGCGTCCACGTCGCGCCAGCGTCGCTGGATTTATAGAGGCCGCTGCCGGGCCCGTTCGAAGGCGGATAGACGTTCCATGGCGGGCGGCGCGTCTGCCACAGCGCCGCGTAAATGACGTCGGGATTTCCGGGTTCCATGGCGAGCGAAATCGCGCCGGTATCCGCATTCTTGTAGAGGACCTTGCTCCAAGTTTTTCCGCCGTCGCTCGTCTTGAAAACTCCGCGCTCGGGATTTGGGCCGTACGGATGGCCCAGAGCGGCTACGTACGCGACGTTTGCGCTGCGCGGATCTACGAGGATCGCGCCGATCTGCTTCGTGTCGATCAGACCGATATGCGCCCAGCTCTTGCCGCCGTCGTTCGATTTGTAGACTCCGTCGCCGTAGGCGATGTCGGAGCGCATGTCGGCTTCTCCCGTGCCGACGTAGAGCGTTCGCGGATCGCTCGGTGCAACCGCGATAGCCCCGATCGAGCCGATGTCCTGACGATCGAAGATCGGATTCCACGTTCGTCCCGCGTCCCAACTCTCCCAAACGCCCCCGTCCACCGCACCGAAGTAGAAGTGATTCGGCTGGCCGGGCACGCCGGTGACGGCCAGCGCGCGTCCGCCGCGAAACGGGCCGATCAACCGCCAATGAACCGCGCCGAAGTAGGCGGCGTTCACACCAGCGCCGGAAGCCGCGGCCGAAACGGAGGGCGGCATGAAGAACGTACCGACGATTAAAAAAAAGAGCAGGCGTCGCATAGTGGCCTGCTCTTAGGTGCTGCAGCGGTGCTTGCCTACCAGCCTCCGCCGCTATCGCCGCCGCCGCTGAAGTCGCCGCCGCCTCCCATATCGCCGCCGAATCCGCCGCCGCTCCAATCTCCGCTGCTGGCACCGCTCGTGTCCGCCTGTCCGGCATCGCTCTGCCATCCGCCGGCATCCGGTGCGATTTGCCCGGCCTGCGTCGGCGCGATACCGCCGCCGCCGCGAAAGAGCTCGTTGCCCAGCCACGCGCCGCCCAAACCGCCGAGCAATCCGCTCCAAAAACTGCCGCCGCCGCCGTACCCGCCGTAACCGTAGCCCGGACCATATCCGGGGCCACCCGGTGGCGTTCCCGCGGGCGAAGTTCCCGGGGGGCCGCCGTAAGAACGCGATGTCGCAAACGCGCGCAGGATCGACCGCAGGATCAAAAACCCGACGATCGCGATGATGACCCACCAAAACATAGAGATGCTAAAACCTCCCGAAGAAGACGACGCGCGCTGGGCCGGGACGACGTTCGTGCCGCCGGACTGCTGCAAGGCGCCGAGATGCGAGCGATAGATACCCAGAATCGCGCCTACGGCGCCGGTAACGTCGGCGTCGTACGCTTCGCTGCGAAACTGCGCTTCCATGGAAGTGCGGATGGAGCGCAGCACGTCGGGCGTAAACCAGCCTGCCTGCACGCCGGCACGATCGGGCACGATGATGTCCTTGCGATCGTCACGCGCGACGAAGATGAGAACGCCGTTGACTTTCTGCTGGGCAAATGCGCTGCTCGCCGCGCTCTGCAGCGTCGCTCCGCCCAGAGACGGCGTGGTGACCACCACTACCTCTTTACGGGTCTGCGCGTTGAAAGCGCCGATCCGCGCGTTGAGCTGCGCGACCGTTGCCGCGGAGAACATTCCCGCCTGATCCAGTACGAAGTCGCGCGCGGCTGCCGGAAGCGGTCCGGCGCCGGCGAGCAGCGCGAAGCCGCAGGCTGCGCCCGCGAAGGAGCGGGAAACGATGGATTTCATGCCGGGTCCTACCCCTAGCGTGGCGACGAAGTTTCGGAGCGCTGCGGGAACTGGGCGCCCGGTCGGCTGAGAATGGCGGACATGAACCACACGGCGCAACGCGCCTCCCTTCGAGAAGGCTCGCTGACCTTTATCGAGGTGCTCGCGACGTCGATCGCACTGATCGGACCGAGCATGACCCCGATCCTGATTGCGCCATACATGTTCGCGCTGGCCGGTAACGGAACGTGGCTGGCCTACGTGTTCGGCGGCACGATGTTGGTGTTCGTAGCGCTGTGCATCAATCAGTTTGCGAGCCGGTCGAGCTCGGCAGGGTCGATGTACCAGTACGTCGCCGATAACCTCGGCTCGACGGTGGGAGCGATCGGTGGCTGGGCGTTGCTGTGGGCCTACGGCTTCGTCGCCGCGGCCGTCCTCGGAGCGATGGCGCTGTTCGTCGGATTGCTGCTCGGTCGCGTCGGACTGCACGCGCCCGCCATCGCGATTGTCGCGGTTCTCGCCGTGTTCGCCTGGCAGGCCGCGTATCGCGGCGTGCAGGTCTCCGCGATCGTCATGCTGGTGCTGGAGGCAGTCTCGGTGAGCATTATCTGCCTCGTCGTGGTATTGGTTTTGCGCGCCCACGGCCCGTCGCTCGATTACAATCAGCTGCACCTGCGCGGCGCGTTTCCCGGCGGCATCGGCAACGTGGGACTCGCCATCGCCTTCGCCGTGTTCAGCTACGTCGGCTTCGAGAGCGCGACGGCGTTCGGCGCCGAAGCGAAGCGTCCGCTGGTCACGATTCCTCGCGCGGTCATCGGAAGCGTGCTCTTCGCGAGCGCGTTCTTCGTAATCGCGACGTACGCTGAAATCGTCGGGCTTTCGCACGCGGCGAAGCCGCTGGATCGGCAGACCTTTCCGCTGGGCACGCTGATCGACGTCTACGGAACGCCGGAGCTCGCCGTCCCGATCACGGTCGGCGCGCTCTTCAGCGCGTTTTCGGTTTGCCTTGCGTGCATCACCACTGCCGGCCGAATTGGCTATGCGATGGCGAACGCCAAGCTTCTCCCGGCGCGGTTTGGGAAGATCGAGCCTCGGCACGGAACACCCAACGTCGCGGTCACGGTCGTTACCGCCGTCACGCTCGCCGTCGCAGCGATTGCGTTGGCCTTCGGCGTGGCCCCGATCGACGTCTTCGACAACTGTGGAACGCTGAGCTCGTTTGGATTCATTTTGGTCTACATGCTGATCGCGATCGCCGCGCTCGTCTACACCAAGCGGCTTGGTGCGATGCGTGCGATGGATATGGCGGTGTCGCTCCTCGCGCTCGTCTTTTTGATCGTTCCGGCGATCACGCTCTTTTATCCGGTTCCGGCGCCGCCGCAACGCTGGTTCGGCTATTACTTCTTGGCGTTCGTTGCCGCCGGTTGGGTTTGGTTCAGGCTGCGCGTCAGGAAGGCCAGCGGCTGATCACGACGCGCTGCTGGGTGTAGAAGGCGATCGCGTCTTTGCCGTGACAGCGAAGGTCGCCGAAGATCGAGTCCTTCACGCCGCCAAACGGAAAGAACGCCATCGGCGCCGCGATCCCCACGTTGATGCCGACCATCCCGACCTCAATCCCCGCGGCAAAGCGGCGCGCGGCGCCGCCGTCTCGCGTGAAGATCGAGGACGCGTTCCCGTAGCGCGAGCGATTGGCGATTTCGATCGCCTCGTCGAGCGAAGCGGCCCGAACGATCGCGAGGACCGGCCCGAAGATTTCGTCGCGCGTGAGCTCGCTGTTCGGATCGACGCGGTCAAAGATGACCGGCGCCGCAAATGAGCCGCCGCTCGGCACGGCGCCGGCATCCAACAATATCTCCACGCCGGCGCTGCGCGCGCGTTCCACGTATCCGCGGATGCGCGCGAGCGCTTCGTCGCTGACGACCGGTCCCATCTCCACGCCGTCGTCGTCGCCGCGTCCCAAGCGTAGCTTTCGCGCCGCGTTAACCAGCATCGGCGCGAAGGCGTCGCCGGCCGCACCGACCGTCACGACGACCGAGCCCGCCAAACACCGCTGCCCCGCACCACCGAACGCCGCTCCGATGACCGCGTCACACGTTGCGTCGCTTACGGCGTCGGGCATCACGATGAGGAAATTCTTTGCGCCGCCGAGAGCCTGCACGCGCTTGTGCGCGCCGACCGCCCGCTCTTGCACGGCGCGTGCGGCGACGGACGAGCCGACGAACGAAACCGCTGCGACCTCGGGACGATCGATCAACGCCTCGGCGGTCTCGGCGCCGCCGTGCACGACGCGAAGCACGCCGTGCGGAAAACCGCAATCTTCGGCGGCGGAAAACAGCAGCTCCGACGTGAGCGGCGTCTGCGGGGAGGGCTTGAGCACGAACGTATTTCCGGCCGCAATCGCGATCGGAAACATCCAGAGTGGAATCATGGCGGGAAAGTTGAACGGAGTGATGCCGACGCACACGCCGAGCGGATGGCGCGTCGAGACGGAGTCGATGCCGCGCGCAACGTCCGGCAGCGCATCCCCCATCATCAACGACGGCATGCCGCAGGAAAACTCGACGGCTTCGATGCCGCGGCGCACTTCGGCCCGAGCGTCGGCCAGCGTCTTACCGTTCTCGCGTGAAACCGAGAGCGCAAGCTCTTCGCGCCGGCGCTCCAATGCGTCCGCGTAGCGGAAAAGCACGCGCGCCCGCTCGACGACCGGAACCTTGGACCACGACGCAAATGCTTCAGAGGCGATCGCTACGGCACGCTCCGCCTCGTCGCGATGCGCGATGCTTACCTCGCCGAGGCGCTCGCCGGTCGCCTTATCGTGAACCTGCAGTTCCATCCTGCACCTCGGCGCTCAAGCGGGTGAGGGCCGCGTCGAGAATTGCGAACCCTTCGTCGAGGTCATCGACCGAAACGGTCAGCGGTGGAGCGACGATCGCAACGTTGTACCGGCCCAAGACGTAAAGTCCGCGCGCGAGCAGATCGTTGAAGAAGGGCGCGAGCGTTTGCGCGCCTTGCCAGGGGATCAACGGCGCGCGCGTTTGCGAATCGGCGACGAGCTCGAGGCCGAAAAATGCGCCGACGCCGCGTGCTTCGCCGACGATGGGGTGGCGGCGCTGCAGCTCGTCGAAGCGCGTGCGCAGCCAACCTTCGATCTCGCGGGCCCGCTCGAACAGCCGCTCCTCGCGATACGCGCGCAAGGCAGCTACGCCGGCGGCCATGGCCAACGGGTGGCCGCTGAACGTGTGTCCGCTGGGAAGCGGATGCGCGTCGAAGTATTTGGCGAGCGACTCGCGCATGGCGACGCCGCCGAGCGGCACGTACGCCGACGTCACGCCCTTGGCTAACGTCAGCATATCCGGCGTCACACCGAAGCGTTGCGCGGCAAAGGCATCGCCGGTGCGACCGAAGCCCGTCATCACCTCGTCGAAAATCAGTAGGATTCCGTGTCGATCGCACAGCTCGCGCAGGCGGGCGAGATACGTGTCGGGATAAACGATCACGCCGTTCGTGCCGACGACCGGCTCGATCAGCAGCGCGGCAATTCGGTCGCCGCCTTCGTAGGTGACGACTTCTTCGAGATGGGCGATGGCGCGATCCGTTTCTTCGGCCGCGTCCCGCGTGTGAAACGGGCTCCGGTACGGAAAGGGCGCGAAGAAGCGCGTGACCCCGGGCAGCCCCGGCTCGTTGGGCCAGCGCCGGTTCTCTCCCGTCAGCGTTCCGGCACCCGGCGCAGAACCATGGAAGGACCGGTACGCGGTGAGCACTTTATGGCGGCCGCTCAGCGTCCGCGCAAACTTGATCGCATCTTCGTTGGCTTCGCCGCCGCCGGTCGTGAAGAAAACGCGCCCGCCTTCGGGCCACGGGGCGATTTCGATAATGTCGCGGGCGAGCTCGGCACGCCGATCGTTGGCGAAGGTCGGTGCTACGTAGGCGACGCGGCGCGCTTGATCCGCGATCGCCGCGGCCACACCCGCGTGCGCGTGCCCGAGGTTTACGGCCACGAGTCCGGCCGAGAAATCCAGATAACGCTTGCCGCTTTCGTCGAAGAGGCAGCTTCCCTCGCCGCGCACGATGACCGGCGCTTTGCGGCCCGACTGCGCGACCCAGGGCGTGAGGACGTAACGCTCGTGCATCCGGGCGACGTCGTCCAGCAAGAGATTCGAGGGATTCATCGAGCCCGCAGAGACGACGTTATCACTATCAGGCCGCCCGCGACGCTCAGCGCAAAAAACACGATGAACACCCAAATCCCGAAGCGTTTCAAAGACTCGCGGCGCGCACGCGCCGCGCGAGTTTGGTGGATCGGCCGGCGCCCTTTCACGACCCTTGCGCCCGCCGCTCCGTGTCGCGTTCGACTGCGTCGAAGCGCGACCAGAGCCTTTCCAAATTGTAGAACGTGCGTTGTTCGGGGGTAAAGACGTGGACGATCACGTTGCCGAGATCGATCAGAATCCAGGATCCGTCCGCGTAACCTTCGACTCGCCCGACGCTGTAGCCGTCGCGACGCACGCCTTCGATCACCGCGTCGGCGATGGCACGTGTCTGAATCTTGGAGCGGCCGCTGACGATTGCGAACGTATCGGCTAAAATCGTGCGTTCGTGCACGTCGAGCACCGTGAAGGCTTCACCCTTTTTGTCGAGCGCGCTATCGCGAACGACGTCGATCAGCTCGCCGATGCTGGTACCTCCGCGGGCGCGGTTTCCGCGCTAGCGCCAAAGAGCTCGGCGGCTGCCAAGGTTGGCGGAGCCGGGGCTACGCCCTTACGCGCTTGGCGGCGAAGCTTCAGCGCCAGCATCTCGCGCATAGCCGCAAGCAAGTCGTGCTGGGCCAGCTCCCAAAACGCCGCTCGTTCCGGAAACGTGCGCGCGGGCTCGAGCGAATCGGCAAGGTACACGACGCAGTCCAAGGGCGACATGTCGCCGGCAGCGGTCGTGTGTTTCCCGATGGCGGACAGCACCTCGGCATCGTCCACCCCGAATCGCTCGCGCGCAATCGCGGCTCCGAGCCGCGCGTGTAAGAGCACCGGGTGAGCGCGTTCGAACGGCTCGATGAAAAGTCCGCGCGCTTCGCATTCCGACAGCAATCGTGCCGGCGCGTAGAGCCGCGCGAGATCGTGCAGCATACCGGCCAGGCGCGCCTTGTGCGCGTCCACGCCGTGCCGCTGCGCCAGCGTGGCCGCACAGCGGGCAACCCGAAGGCTGTGCTCGTGCCGATCGTCCTGGCCGAGATGTTCGCGGACGCGCTGGGTCAGCGACGCGAAACCGTTACTTTCACGGCCGGTCACGGCGCCGCGAATCGATTCCGCAACACGCGCAAGCGATTGCGATAGAGCTCGCTCTTGAGGCTGCCGGCCCACATGATGAGCGCGCTTTCGTTGTCGTCGCTGTAGTAACCAGTACGCATCGTTACGGTTGTGAAACCATACTTGCGATACAGGCGTTGCGCCACCGCATTGCTCTCGCGCACCTCCAGCGTCATCCACGCCGAGCCGCGCTCGATCGCCTCGTCGATGAGCCGTAGCAGCAACACCTCGCCGAAGCGCCGGCCGCGATGCTCCGGATCGACCGCCAGCGTGGTGATGTGGGAATCCTCGAGGATGACCCAAATGCCGCCATAGGCCACGATGGTATCGTTGAAACGTCCCACGAAGTAGTGCGCCAGCTTGTTGGTGGTCAACTCGTTGTAAAACGCGTCCGCCGGCCAGATCGTCGAAAATGACGCCCGCTCAATGCGCGTCACCGCCGCGACGTCGGAAGCCGTCATCCGTGCGATCGAAAAATGGTCGGGCCGCTCTGCCGGCCGCTCGAGCTCCATTTTCATGGCGAAAGAGGCCTAGCGTTTGGGCATGGTGACGGCGGGAAGCTCGCCGTAATCCGCCCGTACTTGGTGAAGGCTCTGCGCCGGAACGCGCTCGCTCGCCGCCAGCGCGGCAGCAGCGGCGGCGGGTGTCACGAGGGGATCGACGGAGCGCACGATGATGCCGCGTTCGGCAAGCGCGTGGAGTACGTCCTCCGGCGCTCCCACAACGCTGAGCTCGGCGCCGCTGGCCGGTGACAAGGCAAGCGTGTCCAGGACGTCCGCGATCCTGCCCGAGGCGCGTCGCAGCTCGCGGCCGCAGCGGTAGCGGGCCGAGATGACGCCCGGCCGCCCAACGACGATGCTCAGAACGCGCTCGAACTCCCGGCCGTGTTCGAGGAGATCGAACGATCCGATCGGTACGAGCGGGCGGTTCCATACCGCCGCCAGCGCTTTCGCGTAGGCGATGGCGATCCGCAAACCGGTGAACCGGCCGGGCCCGATCCCGACGGCAACGCGATCGATGTCCGACTGCGCGACGCACGCCTGCTCGAAGACGGCCTCAACCAAGGATAGACCGCGCTCGAGCGCGACGTTGCCGGCCTCGTGACGCGACGCGGCAATCCGATCGCCGCGCGCAATTGCGGTCGAAAACGATCCGAGCGCACCGTCCATTGCAAGAACGTTCATGCGGGTTCGCGAAGAGATATCGTGCGCGGTTCGTTACCGGAGCCTTCGATTTGGATTTCATACCGGCGCATTGGAATGACGTCGGGTGCATTGCGCCACCACTCCACGAGCAGGATCGAGTGGCCATCGAGTGCTTCCTCGAGACCCAGCTCGGCCGATTCGCGCGGGTCGTCGATGCGGAAAAGATCGACGTGGTCGATCGGCGGTTCTCCGCCGTAGTGATGCCAAAACGTGAAGGTGGGACTGTAGCTTTGGTCGGCGCCGTGCAGCGAGCGGACGATCGCCCGCACGAAGGTGGTTTTGCCGGAGCCGAGCGGGCCGGAAAGCGCGACGACGTCGCCCGGGAGGAGACGTCGCGCAAACGTGGCGGCAAACGCATTGAAGTCGTCTTCGGAGTCCAGAGTTATGCGCAACGAAGCCGAGAGTTCATCATCAATAGGCACAGGTAAGTATTGAACAACGATATTATCGCACAGGTCAACGTCGAAGATGAAATGCGGGAGAGCTATCTCTCGTATGCCATGTCCGTCATCGCCTCGCGAGCGCTTCCGGACGTACGCGATGGCCTCAAACCAGTGCAGCGGCGGATCCTTTACGCGATGCGCGAGATGGGGCTGGATCCCAGCAAGCAGCATCGCAAGTGCGCCGGTATCATCGGCGAGGTCCTAAAGAGCTATCACCCGCATGGGGATAGTTCCGTTTACGACGCGCTCGTCCGGATGGCGCAGGACTTCACGCTTCGCTATACGCTCGTGGACGGCCACGGCAACTTCGGGTCGATCGATCCCGATCCGCCGGCGGCCTATCGTTACACCGAAGCCCGTTTGGCGCGCACCGCCCTCGACGTGCTGGCGGACATCGATAAAGAAACGGTGCCGTTCGTTGCGAATTTCGACAACCAAGGCGTCGAGCCGAGCGTGCTTCCCGGACGGCTGCCCCAGTTGCTGGTCAACGGATCCAGCGGAATCGCGGTCGGGATGGCGACCAACATTCCGCCGCACAACTTAGGGGAGATCGCCGACGCGATCGCCGCGCTGATCGACGACCCCGCCACGAGCGACGACGCTTTGTGCGACATCGTCAGGGGGCCCGATTTCCCGACCGGCGGAACGATTTTGGGCCACGAGGCGATTCGCGAAGCGTACAAGACCGGACGCGGATCGATAACGATTCGCGGTAAGGCCGAAATCGTCGAAGAACGCGGCAAGTACAAGATCATCATCACCGAGATTCCCTACCAGGTCTACAAGAGCCGGATCATCGAGGCGATCTCGGAAGCCTACGCCGAGAAACGAATTCCCGGCATCGCCCGCATGGACGACGAGTCCAATCGCAAGGGCATGCGCGTCGTCATCGAGCTGCAGCGCAGCGCCACGCCGAAGGTCGTCCTCAATCAGCTCTTCAAGCACACGCCGCTGCAGGCCACGTTCGGCTTTAACATGCTGGCGCTCGTGCCGGCCTCGAAACCGCGTTCCGACGGGTCGGTCCCGCTCGAGCCGCAGGTGCTCACGCTCAAGCAGCTCCTCGAGCACTTCATCGCGCATCGCAAAGACGTCATCACGCGGCGGACCACCTACGATCTGCGTAAGGCGGAAGAGCGCGCGCACCTGCTCGAGGGCTACCGAATCGCGCTCGACAACATCGACGAAGTGATCGAAATCGTCCGCGGCAGCCAAACGACCGACGAGGCCAAGCAGCGCCTCTCCGCGCGCTTCGAGCTGAGCGACGTTCAGGCGCAGGCGATCGTGGACATGCGTTTGCGCACGCTCGTCGGGCTCGAACGGCAGAAGATCGAAAACGAATACACCGAGCTCATCAAGACGATTGCGGAGCTGCAAGACATTCTGCGCAGCCCGCGACGGGTCGCAACCATCATCAAGAACGAAACCCTCGACCTCAAGAAGCGTTTCGGGGACGACCGCCGCACCGGCGTCGAACCCGCCGAAGACGAAATTTCGATCGAACAGCTCACGCCGAATATCGACGTCGTCGTGACCTATACGGTCGGCGGCTACATCAAACGCGTCTCCGTCGACACGTTCCGGACGCAGAGCCGCGGCGGCCGCGGCGTCGTCGGCATTTCGAATCTCAAGCGCGAAGACGTCGTTGCCAACTTCTTCGTCACCAAGACGCACGACCACGTGCTCTTCTTCACGAATATGGGCCGCGTCTATCGCTTGCGCGGATACGAGATACCCGACACCACTCGTCAGGCGCGTGGCACGGCGTTGGTCAACTTGCTGACGCTGCCGCCCGGCGAGGAAGTGACGGCGGTTTTTCCGATCGACAAGTTCGAGGGCGAAAAATACCTCGTGATGGTCACGAAGCACGGCGTCATCAAGAAGACCAAGCTCGACCAGTTCTCCAACGTGCGCCGCAACGGCCTCATTGCGATCAACTTGGATGCCGGCGACGAGCTGCTGGCCGTGGATCTTTCGAACGGCTCGCGTGACATCATTTTGGCGTCGACGCGCGGCATGGCCGTGCACTTCAACGAGAAGGACGTGCGGCCGATGGGGCGCGTGGCGCGCGGCGTCAAGGCGATGACGCTCGACCAAGGTGACACGGTGGTTGCCATGGACGTCGTCGAAGACGAGCGCCGGGAAGTGCTGCTCGTGACGTCGCTGGCGTTCGGTAAGCGAACGCCCATATCCGAATACCGTCACACGTCGCGAGGCGGCAAGGGCGTGAAAGCCTTTGCGCGCCAGCGCGGCGACATCGGGCAGATCTTGGACCAAATTCTGGTCGCGCCCGACGATCAGATCTTGATGATCACTTCGGGAAACCAAGTGATTCGCCTCAAAGTGCGCGACATTCGCAAGACCGGACGCGATGCCAAAGGCGTACGGCTGCAGCGCCTGGGCGAGGGCGACGAGGTTATCGCGATCACGAACCTCGGCAAACAGGCCAAGCAGATCACCGAAATCACCGGGGAGCCGCAACAGACCGAGCTATAGGAGTGTTACAGTAGAGCTATGAGTGCATTGCCAGACGTTACGCAAACGAATTTTGAGACCGAGGTGCTGAAAAACTCGCAGCCGGTGCTCGTGGATTTTTGGGCGCCCTGGTGCGGGCCGTGCCGAATGCTGAGCCCGATCGTCGAAAAAGTTGCTGCCGCGCACAGCGGCAAGGCGAAATTCGTCAAGCTCAATACCGACGAAAACCCTAGCCTTGCCGGCCAATACCAAGTATCGGGAATACCGTGCCTGATTTTGTTCAAGGACGGTCAGCCGGTCGACCGCATCGTCGGCTATGTGCCCGAAAACACCGTCACCTCGATGCTCAGCAAACACGTCGCCTAAGCCAGGCCCGCTTTGAGGGCCTCAATCCCGGCGATGCACCGGGTGCTGGGCGAGCCGGCAGTCGCGCCGTACGAGGCGGCGCTGGGGCGAAATTCGGTCAAGCGCGTGATCGAAAGCGAGCTCGACCGCGAGCGCGCGTCTAACGACGGGCGCGTTTACGATGAAATCCTTCAGGCGATTCTGCGCGGGTTAGAAGAGCTTTCGTTGCGGCAACTCACACGGGTCATAAATGCGACCGGCATCATCCTGCACACGAATCTGGGGCGCGCTCCGCTGGCTCCCCAAGCCCTCGCTGCTGCCGAGTCGATCGCGCGCGGGTATTCAAATCTCGAATATGATTTGCAGACGGGTGAACGTGGGTCGCGCTATGCAAGCGTCGCCGCGCTGTTGCGCGACGCGACGGGCGCCAAGGATTCGCTCGTCGTCAACAACTGCGCGGCCGCCGTGCTGCTCGTGCTCGATACATTTGCCAAAGGGCGCGAAGTCGTCGTGGCACGCAGTCAGCTCGTAGAGATCGGCGGCGGCTTCCGCATCCCCGAGGTCTTGGAGCGCAGCGGCGCGACGCTGGTCGAGGTCGGGACCACCAACCGCGTGTACCTCGAGGATTTCGAGCGCGCGCTCTCGCCGAGAACGGCGCTCCTGCTGCGCACGCATCCGTCGAACTATCGCGTCGAAGGTTTCACGAGCGATGTCAGCGGACGCGAGCTGGCGCAACTCGGGCAGCGGGCCGGCGTCACCGTGGTCGAAGACCTGGGGAGTGGTGCGCTCGTGGATCTTACCGACTACGGCGCGGAGCACGAGCGAACGGTGCAAGGGGCGCTTGCCGACGGTATCGGCCTCGTAACGTTCTCCGGTGACAAATTGATCGGCGGCCCGCAGGCCGGCATCATCGTTGGACGCGCGCATTTCGTGGCGCGCTTGCGCAACAATCCGCTGTTGCGAGCGCTGCGCGTCGATAAGATGACGCTGGCGGCGCTGGGTGCGACGCTGGCGCTGTACCGCGATCCCGCCTTGCGCGAGGATATTCCGATCTATCGCATGCTCTCGATGAGCCTCGACGAGTTGCGCCGGCGCGCCGAGGCGTACGTCGGCGCGATCCCGCAAGCCGTCGCCGTCGAAAGCGACGCGTTCGTTGGCGCCGGCGCATTGCCGCAAACGCGGATCGCGTCGATCGCCGTAACGGTGACGACGCCCAAACCCGATCTTCTAGCAGCAACGCTGCGCCGCGGAAACCCGCCGATCGTGCCGCGCGTCGACGAGGGGCACGTGTTGCTCGACCTGCGTACAATTGCATACGACGACGATAAGGTTGTGATCGCCAAGCTTGCCGACAGCCTGCGAGAAGGGGACTTGCCGTAATCCGCGCTCAGGGGTGGAGCTCTGCGAAGCCGCATTTAGTGCCTGGTGAACACGATCGCTTTTGCGGCGGGCCCCGGTAGTTCTGGTCCGGCTGCAACGATCGTTCGAGGAGTTCCTTAGGGCGGCTCGTTCCAGAGACTGTGGTGCGCGTACGGCTCGTGAGTCAAATGATTTCCGTTCCAAAGGCTATAATTTAATTGAGGTACGACAGTGGATTTAGGGGTTATTTTCGGAGCTACAGGTATGGCTGTCGGCATGCTGTCGCTGGTGTATGCGCGCACGCAGGCGTTGCACGCGCGCAGGCAGGCAGACGCGGCGAATCTCGCTGCGACGCTCGAAGTACAGCAAGCGATGGCGGACCGGATGTATCAGGCGCGACTGGGCCTGACCAGCAATCCCGGTATTATGGCGTTGTACCTGGAAGCGAATCCGGAAATGCGCGAGTTGTACCCGGATGTCGCGAGCGTCGAGACTACGGTTGTGGTGCGAAATATCATCGACGCCTTACAAGACATGTACTTCCTACGTAAGACGGCGATCGTCGGCGATCACTTCTGGCGAAACTGGATGGCTTCGTTCGGTCCAGTCGCCCGCATGCCGATCACGCGTGCAGTTTTCGAAAATGCCGTCAAGCGCGCAGCGATCGACCCGGAGTTTGCGTCGTTCCTGCGGCCGATCTTCGAATCCCAACCGCTGGAGGATCCGAAGTTCAATCGCACTTAGTTAGCGATCTGAGAACCAACCCGACGGAACGACGTCGAGATTGACGTTGATCTGTTTAACCTCGGTATACGCGTCGTAACCGTAGGTGCCCAGCTCGCGGCCGATGCCCGACTGCTTGTAACCGCCCCAAGGCGCTTCGTTATAGGTCGGGTGATACGTGTTGATCCACGTGATGCCGGCGCGCATCTTGCGAATGACGCGGTGCGCCTTGGCAATGTCTTGCGTGAAGACGGCGCCGGCCAATCCATAGATCGTGTCGTTTGCCAAAGCGACTGCCTCAGCTTCGTCGTCGAACTTCTGCACCACCAGGACAGGCCCGAAGATCTCCTCCTGCACGATGCGCATGTTTGGCGCCGTACCGGCGAAAATAGTGGGCGCGATGAAGTTGCCGTCGGCCAGCGGGCCGCCCAGCCGATCGCCTCCGCACAGCATCGTCGCCCCTTCGGCGACGCCGGCTTGGATGTAGCCTTCGACGCGTTCGCGATGAACTGGCGAAATAATCGGCCCCATTTCGGTCGCTTCGTCAAAACCGTCGCCGACGCGAATCTTGCGCGCGCGCTCGACGAGGCGCTCGACGAAACGATCGTGCAGCGAGCGCTCCACCACGAGCCGCGATCCCGCCGAACAGACTTGCCCCGCATTGGCGAAGATGCCGAAGAGCGTGTAATCGATGGCCGTGTCGAAATCGGCATCGGCGAAGACGACGTTCGGCGATTTACCTCCGAGCTCGAGTGAGATCTTCTTGAGATTGGACGTGGCGGCTTGCATGATGCTACGGCCAGTCTTCGTTCCTCCGGTGAACGCGATTTTGTCGACGCGCGGGCTGGCGGCGAGCGCGTGCCCGACCGTCGCTCCGGGTCCCGTGACGATGTTGACGACTCCCGGCGGGAACTCCAGCTCGTCGAAGATCATCGCCAAGCGAATTGCCGAAAGCGGCGTGAGCTCCGCCGGCTTGAGGATGCAGACGTTGCCTGCAGCCAGTGCGGGAGCGAGCTTCCAGGTCGCCATCAAGAGCGGGTAGTTCCACGGCACGATTTGCCCGCACACGCCGATCGGCTCGCGTACCGTGAAGGTCTGCGAGGGCGCGGGGACGTCGAACGTTTGCCCGTGCGGCTTGGTGGCCAGGCCGGCGTAATAGCGAAAGCAGTTTGCCGCGTCGATCGCATCGTATTCCGTTTCGCGTAGCGGCTTGCCGTTGTTGAGCGTGTCGATCCGCATGAACTCGTCGCGATGCGCGTCGATGGCGTCGGCCACGCGGAAAAGAAGTGCGGCGCGATCGGCCGCGCTCGTGCCGCCCCACGGGCCGGTGTCAAACGCTTTGCGGGCCGCCGCGATCGCCGCCTCCGCGTCGGTAACGTCCGCTTCCGCGATCGTCGCAATCGGCCGCCCGTCGGCCGGATTGAAAAGCTCGCGGGCATCCCGTCCCGCGGCCAGCCTCCAGCCCCCGTCGACGTACATCGGGATGACGCCCTCGATGCGCGGCAGATCCCGGAGGATCTCTTGTGCGCGCGCCCTGGAATCCGTCGTAGTTTGCATATCGCTATACTCCTGTTTGCGCTAGCTGCGCCATAGACTTCAAGCTTTCGCCGGCGGCTTGGCAGACGTAGTCCGCTTCCTGTTCGGTGATCGTCAACGGAGGCTCGACCCGAATCGTGCGCGCGTTGACCAGCGTCCCCGACACCAGGACGCCGCGCTCAAGCATCTGCTTTGCGAACTCGAAACCGACGGTGTGATCGGTAAACTCCAACGCCATCAAGAGACCCTTGCCGCGCACCGCTACGACGAAGTTTTCGTAATCGGCGACGGCACGGCGAAGGCCGACGAGCAATCGCTCTCCCAAAAGCGCCGCGCGTTGCGGTAAACCGTCTCCGATCAGCACGTTGATCGTGGCCAGCGCGGCGGCGCAGGCGAGCGGGTTGCCCCCGAAAGTCGACGTGTGCAAAAACGGATTATCGAACAGGCGCGAAAAGATTTTTCGCCGTCCCACGACCGCGCCGGCCGGAACGACGCCTCCGCCGAACGCCTTTGCCAGGCACATCAGATCGGGTGCGACTCCATAATGCTCGCAGCAAAACATCTTTCCGGTGCGGCCCATGCCGGTCTGCACTTCATCGAGGATGAACAACGCGCCGAACTCGTCGCAGAGCGCGCGCACGCCCGGCAGGTAGTCGTCGTCGGGAATATTCACGCCGCCTTCGCCCTGAATCGGCTCGAGCAAAACGGCGCCGACGTCTTCGCCCACCGCCTTGCACGACGTCATCATGTCGCGCATTGCGGGAAGGTCGTTGAACGGCACGTGCTCGATGTTCGGGAGCATCGGGCCGAAGGGGCGTCGGAACTCGGCCTTGGCGCTGGCCGAAAGCGCGCCGTAGCTCTTACCGTGAAATCCCTTCGTGGCTGCCACGATCGTCTGCTTGGCCGGATCGTACGCTCGCGCCAGCTTGAGGGCGCCTTCGACGGCCTCGGTGCCGCTGTTGCAAAAGAAGCTGAAGTCGAGACCGTCGGGGGTGAGCATCGCTAGCGTTTTTGCGAGCATCGCGCGCAACGGGTCGAGCAAATCCTGGCTGTGAAGCGGTTGGCGCCGCAGTTGATCCATCACCGCCTTCACGACTTTGGGATTGCGGTGACCGACGTTGAAAATTCCGAAGCCGCCCAAGCAGTCGAGATACGTGCGGCCGTTGACGTCGCGATAGGAGTTGAGCCCCGCGTCCGACCACTCGACGACCGCGCCGGCTCCGCGCGCGTCGGTTGCCTTGCGGTACTCGAGGAACCCGGGGTTTATGTGGTCACGAAACGACTCGACGGTCTCGTGCGTGATCCACTCCGCGTCCGCGGGCGCGATGTCCGTTTTTTCGATCAGGTTTAAAACGCGCTGCGTGTACTCGTAAACTTCTCGTTCGCGATCACCGGTAATTTTCAATCACCTCACGTAAACTTCTTCTGCGCTGGCTTGCAAAATGGCGAGACCTTCATCGAGCTCGTCGTCGCTGACCACGAGCGGAACGAGAATGCGGATGACGTTGCGTTCGCTGGCTAAGAGCAGCAGCAACCCGCGTCGCCGAGCGGCTTCCAATATTTCCGGAGCGCCGGAGGAAAGCTCCATGGCCATCATTGCGCCGAGCCCGCGCACGTCCTCCACCTGGCGGAAGCGCGACTGTAAGGCGAGCATCGCGGCGGTGATGCGCTTCCCGACCGTCCGGGCGCGGGCCAAGAACGCGTCGTCCATGATGTCGAAAACGGCGAGCGCTGCCGCGCACGCCACGGGATTGCCGCCGAACGTGCCGCCCAGTCCACCGGGTTCGGGGGCGTCCATGATCTCGGCCTTGCCAACCACGGCCGCCAGCGGCAAGCCGCCGGCCAGCGATTTTGCGACGGCGATCAAGTCCGGCTCCAGATCGTAATGCTCGCATGCGAAGAACGCACCGGTGCGCCCGAACCCGGTTTGAATTTCGTCGGCAATCAACACGATGCCGTGCGCGTCGGCGATGCGCCGGAGCTCGCGCAAAAATTCCGGCGGTGCGGGGATGAACCCGCCTTCGCCGAGCACGGGCTCGAAGATCATCGCCGCTACTCGGTCTGGGGCTACGCGAGCCTCAAAAATCTTCTCGAGCGCGCCGATCGCATGACTCGTCGTCACACCGTGATGCTCGTACGGAAAGGGCGCGTGGTAGATCTCGCTGCAGAATGGGCCGAAATGCTGTTTATACGGCGCATTATTGCCGGTCATAGACAGCGCGAGCAGCGTGCGGCCGTGAAACCCGTGCGCGAAGGCGATCACGGCGGGGCGGCGCGTGTACTCGCGAGCGATCTTGACGGCATTCTCGGTCGCTTCGGCACCGGTAGAGAGCAGCAGCGTCTTCTTCGGTGACGCGCCGGGCGCGCGGCGATTGAGCTCCTCGGCCACGCGAACGTACGGTTCGTACATGGCTACTTGGAAGCAGGTGTGGGTGAACGCCGCCGCTTGTTCGGCGATTGCCGCCACGATCTGCGGATTGGCGTGGCCGGCGTTGAGCGTGCCGATGCCGCCGGCGAAATCGAGATAACGGCGGCCCTCGACGTCCCAGAGCACCGCACCGCTGGCCCGAGCCGCCCAGATTGGGTGAGCCGTCGCGACGCCGCGCGCGACGCTATCGCCGCGGCGTTGCGCCAGCGACTCCGTCGTAACGGCGCTAGGACCTTTTTCGCGTACTGTCATGGGAAGGCGAGGAAGTTGTATTCGGCGAGTTTAAAGGCGCTCTTCTTTACTATGGGAAAGCGAATCGCCGGGCTCGCCCTCCTCCTAGCCGTTATTTCGCCCCTCGGAGCAAGGGCGGGAACGACCGGAACGCTGCGCGGCCGCGTGCTCGATGCAGCGACGCATGCCCCGATCGCGGGAGCGGTCGTGAGCGCGGTAGCGCCATCGCAGGCGGCGCAAAGCGTTTCCGATTCGGCCGGCGAGTTTTCGTTCATTTCGCTCCAACCGGACACCTACACCGTGAGCGCCAGCAAAGCGGGTTACGAGCCGCAGTCTCAGCCTGGAATCACGGTCGTCGCCGATCAGTCGGCGAGTGTCGCTCTGACGCTGCAAAAGGCGCTCAAGACGATTGCCCGCACGACCTCGCGATCAGCGCAGTCGCTGGTTCACTCCGGAGTCACGAGCGACGTCTTCTCGATCAACTCCGCCGGACAAAAAGCGGCCGCGACGCTTGCCGGTTCGGGATCGTTGACTCAAGCGTACGGCGCCATTGCGACCGCGCCCGGTGTCAGCATCCCCTCAAATCAGCAGGGATGGTACCAGAGCGTCTACATTCGCGGTGGCGACGTCGATCAGGTCGCGTATGAATTCGACGGCTTGCCGACCACGCGCCAATCGGATCTCGCACCGATCGCCACGCTGTCTTCGCTCGGCAATCAGGAAGTGCAAGTGTACACCGGCGGAACGCCGGCTACGTCAAACTCTTCCGGGCTCGCCGGCTACATCAACCAAGTGATCAAGACCGGCACGTTTCCAGGCTACGCCAACGCCGATCTGGGAATCGGCGGTCCGGCATTCTATCATCAAGCCACCGTCGAAACGGGCGGCGCGACCCCCGATCGGCTTTTCTCCTACTACGTGGGGCTCTCCGGAACAAACCAGACGTTTCGCTACGGCGATAACTTTGGCGCCGCAGGCGTCCCTCTCTATTTCTATCCGCTTTCTGTTCCATCGAACAACAACGTCTACAATATTCTCGACGGGTCGGGGGGAAAGGCGCCGAATTACGGCTTCATCGCGCAGCCCGGCTACAGCTACGCGCAAGCCGCGGACTTCGATCGAGAGAATGTCGTCAACTTGCACATCGCCGTTCCCCACCACGACTCATCCTTGCGCGACGATTTCCAGTTGCTCTACGTTACCGGCGGCATCGCGGCCCAGTTCTATAGCTCCGACAACGACATCGGTTATACTCCCGCGGTCGGCGCGCAGACCGGCATCGGCTATCCGGTATCGTACCTGGACTCTCTCTACTACGGCGGCCCGGTGATGCGTACGCCCAACCCGAAAGACCTCGTCGTCGGGTTTTTCCCCAGCAGCCCCACGGCGCGCGCCGCCGGCTCGGGGATCGACCCCAGCAATCGTGACGGAAACTACAACGGCTACTCGATCGAGAAGCTGCAGTATCAAAAGAATTTCGACACGCATTCGTACTTGCGGGCGCTGACCTACGGCGAATATTCTACTTGGTTCATCAACGGGCCGAACAGCGCCCAGCTCGTCTTCGGCTCGGATCCGGCCGATTACGAAGTGTTCGAGCACGGCTACGGCGCGGGACTGATCTATGCCAATCAGCTTTCTGCGCGCCACCTGATTACGGCCGAGGCCACGTACATGACGCAGCGGCTGCAAACCTACAACGCGATGTTCAGCTCGACCGATCCCCTGGCCAGCAGTCTGGCGCCTACGGGTTTGGGCACGATTCTTTCGAGCTACGGCACCCCCAACGGCAAGTGCTACAACTACGTGACCGGTCAACCTTGGAGTTGTTTCGATGCCGGAAGCCAAGGCGGTTGCCTGACGTCGACCGGTTGTTATCCGGGTGAGGGTTCGTACGACTTCAACCTGACGCCCGGACACGCGAAGCCCGGAACGCCCGCCGCAGAGGCCCACGCGCGCTGGATGATAACGGAAAACGGGCAGAGCGCCCAAGTGGACAACGTGACGCCGCGCTTCGACTCGTTTGCGTTGACCGATCTTTGGGAGCCCAACGACCGCCTCGTCGTCAACGTCGGCGGCCGATTCGATCGCTACGCCTACCTGACGAACGACCTCGAAGCCGGCTATCCGGCGCGGCAGTTCTGGTTTGACGCTTACAACAACGAGCACTGTGGCGCTCCGGGCGCCCCTCCGCAGTGGACCTGGAACTCATCTGCCGGTGACTTCGGCTCGTGCTCGGCCGGGTTCGCGCCGATGACGCTGCCCGGAAACGGATTGTACAACGTCGGCGCGGGCACGAACGTTGCCAACGTCTTTCAGCCGCGGCTTTCGTTCACGTATACGATCAATCCCGACACCGTCATCCGCGGCTCGGCCGGAAAATACGCTCGCGCCGAAGGCTCCTCGTACTACCAATACAACACGTATCAGCAGAACCTGGCGTCGTTCATCGCGCAGTTCTACCCCCTGGGCTACCACACGCCCGACCACGACATCTCGCCCGATACCTCCGATAATTTCGACCTCTCGCTGGAAAAGCACGTCAAGGGCACGCAGCTCTCCTATAAAGTGACGCCCTTCTATCGCGACACGAGCAATCAGCTGCAGTTTCAAGCCATCAACGCCGTGCAGGGGACGCTGGCCGGCCTCAACGTCGGCACCCAACGCTCCTACGGCGTCGAGCTTTCGCTGCAATATGGTGATTTCAGCAAAAACGGTTTATCCGGCTTGTTTTCCTACACGCACACCCAGAATCAGATTCGCTTCAGCCCCATCAACGGCGTCAGCGTAATCGACTCGCTGAATTCGCAAATAGAGCTCTACAACTCGTATACGTCGGCGTGCGCGGGCGTGAGCGCAAGCTCGCCCAACTGGGCCGCGTGCGGAAGCGGCGCCTACTCCGGCAACGCCGCGCAAATACTGCACAACAGCCAGTCCGGGACGCGCGATCAAGGGAAGCTGCGGATACCCAACCCCTACTATCGCGACCCGCTCCAGCCGCTCTTCGCCACCGGCGCGTGGTATACGCCGTACGACGTCATCCCGAGCCCCTTCAATGCGGCCAACGGCTACGAAGTGCCCGACGTCGCATCGCTGATCCTCAATTACCGGCGCGGCCGATTCGCCGTGACGCCTTCGCTGCATTACGTCGACGGATCGAACTACGGCTCGCCCCTGGTGTATCCCGGCTACGTGCCACAGTCGTGTTCGGCGCAACCGATGAAAACGCCGATGACGCCCGGCGTGAGCTGCCCCGGAGGCACGATCGGCGCGGTCTTTCTCCCCGATCCCTACAGCGGCCGATTCGACAACCTCGGTGCGTTCATGCAGCCCGCGCAACTGACGCTCGGTTTGCAAACGAGCTACGATCTGACACCGCGCATAAGCGTGACCTTCCAGGCGGTCAACCTCTACGACAAGTGCTTCCAACGCGGATATGCCTGGGACAATTCCGCGACCTGCGTTTACTCGACCCTGCCTTCGAATATTTTGGCGCCGTCCGGGAACTTCGTGAAGAATCCGCCCGTGCAGCTGCGATATCCCTATGGAACTTTTTACAACATTACGGAAGTAGGGATCTCATCGGTGATGCAACCCTTCGGATTCTTCGCCGACATCAGCGTTAAGATTTGATCCGACGGGAGTTCGTTCGGCGCGCAGGAATGGCCGCGCTCGGCGGGGCGACGATCCCGGAATTTGTTGCCTGGGGAAGCTCGCAAGCACGCGGGCGCGAGAAAGTAGCGATCGTCGGCGCGGGCATTGCCGGCCTGGTGACGGCGCTACGCTTGCACGACGTGGGCATCGATTCGATGGTGTACGAGTCGTCCGAGCGCGTCGGTGGACGGATGCACTCGGAGCGCGCGTACTGGGATCAGGGGCAGCATACGGAGTGGTGCGGCGCGATGGTGGACTCCACCCACGTCAACATCCGGCAGCTTTCGCGGCGATTTGGCCTGGGATTGCTCGACACGCACGCGGCTCGCCCCCCGCGCGCCCGCGACACTTGTTACCTCGACGGCCGTTACTATTCCATGGCCGATGCGGATAGGGATTTCGCAAAGATCTATCCTACTCTGCAATCCCAGCTCGCGCAGATCCCTTCCGCGACGACGTACGCAAACGCTACCGCCATGGCTCGGCGGTTGGATGCGATGAGCATGCGCGACTGGATCGAGCGGTACGTTCCGGGCGGAACGAGCTCGCAGCTCGGGCGCTTGATCGCAGAGTCCTACCGCAACGAATACGGCCGTGAGATCGAAGAGCTCAGCGCGCTCAATTTGGTTGAGCAGCTCGGCCTGCAGCGGCACTACGCGGAAAATCGCCAAATGAACGTCTTGGGATATTCCAACCAGCGCTATATCTTGGCCGACGGAAGCCAGGCGCTTCCCGAAGCGATAGCGGCAGCGCTTCCTCCCGGTAGTATCGTGCTCGATTGCCGCCTGCTCGCGCTGCGCCGCCTGCGCGGTGGAACGTACGAGCTGCGCTTCGATCGCGGTGGAACGAATGAAACGGTCTATGCGGATCGCGTCGTGCTGGCGATACCGTTCATCGTCCTGCGCGCGCTGGACGTTTCGGGCGCGGGTTTTGATTCGACCAAGACCGATGCGATTCAGAACCTCGGCTACGGCTATCACACTAAGCTGCATCTGCAGTTCGATCGTCGCGCTTGGATGCGCGCCGCGCATCCGTGGCCCGAACCGACAACGGGGCAGATTTGGACGACGCTACGCGTGCAGAGCGCGCTCGATTATTCGCTGGGTCAAAGCGGCCGCGACGGCCTGATCGAGGTCTTTACCGCGGCCGGGCCCGCTATGCTCGACACGCCGTTGATGCCGTACGCTCGTATTTCCGAATCCGGCGAGGTCGAGCGACACGTGCGCAGCTTCTTCGATCAGCTGGATCGCATTTGGCCCGGCGTAGCGTCCACGTGGAACGGCAAGGCCACGTTGGGGAATGCCCAGGCCGATCCGAATATCCGCGCGAGTTATTCGTGCTGGCTGGTCGGGCAGTGCACGACGATTGCGGGCCACGAAGCGCCGCCGCAGGGACGCGTCCACTTTGCCGGCGAGCACACGTCGGTCGACAACCAAGGATTCATGGAGGGAGGCGCGGAGTCGGGATTTCGCGCCGCGGGAGAAATTCTGGCGGACTATCGCATTCGCGCCGTCGGTTAAAACGCACGGTGCACATCATCGGAACGGCCGGACACGTCGACCATGGGAAGTCCGCGCTCGTCGCGGCCCTCACGGGAACGAACCCCGACCGCTTCATCGAAGAGCGCGAGCGCGGCATGACGCTTGACCTCGGATTCGCATATCTGCGCTTCGAAGACGGGGTCGAGGGCGGCATCGTGGACGTCCCGGGGCACGAGCGCTTCTTGCACAACATGCTCGCCGGAGCTGCGGGCATGGAGCTGCTGCTGCTCGTCGTGGACGCCAATGAAGGCGTCATGCCGCAAACGCTCGAGCATCTTGCGATCCTGCAGTTTCTCAACGCCCGTCGCGTGCTCGTCGTCGTTTCGAAGATCGACCTGTGTTCGGATCCGCCCGGAGCGTGCCGCCGAATCGCCGAGCAGCTTTCCGGAACGATCGCGGAAGACGCGCCGCTCTTTCCGGTTTCCGTCGTTACGGGTGAGAACGTGGACGTGCTCAAGCGCGCGCTCCATCAGGAGCTCGCGGCCATGCCGCCGCGCAAGCCCAACGCGCCCGTCTATCTTCCGATCGATCGGGCGTTCACGCTGCCGGGACTCGGCACGATCGTGACCGGGACGCTGATGCAAGGAACCATTGCGGCGGGCGAAACGCTTTCGCTCCAGCCGGGCGACAAATCGGTGCACGTTCGCGGCCTCGAAGTCTTTGGATCGGCGCGCGAACGGGTCGAGGCCGGCACGCGCGTCGCCTTGAACCTGCCCGGCATCGACCGCAGGGAGGTTGCGCGCGGCCAAGCGATCGTCGGTCCGGAGTTTTCCGCTCGCCAAAGCTTGACGGTGCACTTCGTTCCGTTACAAGCCGCCATGCCGCTCTTGCGCAGGCGCATGCCGGTGCGCGCGTACTTTGGCTCCGCGGAAGTGCTCGGCACCCTCGTCGCGCCAGACGCCGATGCACACGAGATGCGCGCCCAGTTGCATTTGAGCGAGCCGGTCGTGGCCTTTCCGGGCTTGCGATTCGTCTTGCGGCGGCCTTCGCCCATGACGCTGTTGGGCGGCGGATTCGTTGAGCTCGCCGACGCGCCGGCGCTCGACCAGCCGGCCACGTCGGACGAAGCGATGGTGCTGGCCTTGTTGGAGGAGAAGAAGCTCGAGCCGGCCGACGTCAACGCGATCGCGGTTGCGGTGAATCTTCGCGAGGCCATCGTGCTGGAGGCGCTCGAGCGGCTCATCGAGCGTGGGAATGTCATCGCGGTTTCCCGGCCGCCGGCGTACGTCGACGCCGCTGCCGCGCGGGCCCTACTCGCGCACGCTGTCGCGCACCTCGAAGCGTCGCATCGCGACGAGCCGTGGGCCATGGGCTCGACGTCGCTCGCGCTGGCCCGATCGCTCGGTGTCGCAGAATCGCCGCTCGTGCGCGTTCTCGAACCGTTCGTCGGCGAAGGCCGGCTCGTGAATCGAGACGGCTACTATGCGGCCGTCGATCATCAGCCTTCGTTCACGGCAGAGCAGCGCGCGTTTTTCGATCATCTCGTTCCGGTCGACGAGTCGCGGCCGTTCCTGCCCGTACCGTTTGCCGGTGCTGCGGCGGCCGTGAAGCTTTCACAGCTGTTCGGCGTCCGCAAGGCCTTCGATACGATGCTCGCGCGCGGCGCGTTGGTCAAAGTCGGCGAGGATCTCTATCGGGGGTCGCAAATCGCCGGAATTCGAGGGCGCGTCGAAGCGCTTCTGCACGAGCGCCAACGCATGACCGCCTCCCAATTCCGGGATCTGTTGGGAACCTCGCGGAAATACGCGGTTCCCTTGCTGGAATGGCTGGACTCCCACGCCGTTACGGTTCGCGACGGCGATTATCGCACGCTGCGGAGGCGCTCGGCGTAGTGTCCGTTCGCCCGACCGGCACGGTGACGTTTCTGTTCACCGACATCGAAGGAAGCACGCAGCGTTGGGAACGCGACCCCAGCGCGATGGCGGCGGCGCTGCGGCGTCACGACGTGCTGATGCGCGACGCGATCGAGGCGCACGGCGGGTACGTGTTCAAGGTCGTCGGCGACGCCTTCTGCGCCACGTTTGCGAAGACGCCGGACGCGGTCGCTGCGGCGCTCCGCGGCCAGCGCGCGTTGCTCGCAGAAGACTTTCTGGACGTCGACGGCGTGCGCGTCAGGATGGCGGTGCATGCCGGCCACGCGGAGGAGCGTGAGGGTGACTATCTCGGCCCGGCGGTGAACCGCGTGGCCCGCCTGTTGGCTGCCGGACACGGCGGGCAAATTCTCGTTTCCAGTACCGCAGCCGATCTGCTGCAGGACGAGCTGCCGCGCGAAGGGTCTTTGCGCGATCTCGGCGAGCATCGGCTCAAAGACCTCGCGCGTGCGGAGCGCATCTATCAGTTTGTCGCGCCCGGTTTGCCCGAAACGCATCCGGCGCTGCGTTCGCTCGAGGAACTTCCCAACAATCTTCCGGCGCAGCTCACATCCTTTGTCGGGCGCGAACAAGACCTCGAAGAGATCAAGCAGTTGATGCGAGAGCACCGGCTCGTCACGCTCGTTGGCACGGGCGGCTCGGGGAAAACGCGCTGCGCGATTCAGGCCGGTGCCGAGTTCCTCGAGGGGTTCAGCGACGGCGCGTGGCTGGTGGAACTGGCCGCCATTGCCAACGCTGCGCTGGTTACGGGAGCCATCGCGCACGCGCTCGGCGTTCGCGAGGTGCCGAATCGCCCGCTGCTCGATACGCTCCTAGCCCATCTCCAGCGCCGCCGGCTCCTGCTGATTCTAGACAACTGCGAGCACGTGATCGACGAAGTCCGAAACGTCGTCGCGGCGATCTTACGCGGCTGTCCCGGCGTCCGCATTCTCGCGACCAGCCGAGAGCCTTTGAATACTGCCGGCGAGCGTGCTTTTCGTTTGCCATCGCTCGCCGTGCCGCCGGCGGGAACGTCCGTGACGGCCGAAAAGGCGCGCGAGTACGGTGCGGTGGCGCTCTTCACCGATCGTGCCGTCACTTCGGACGGCCGTTTCAAGCTCACCGACGAGAACGCGGCCGCCGTTGCGGAGATCGTTGCCCGTTTGGACGGCATTCCGCTGGCGATCGAACTCGCGGCAGCGCGAGTGAAGATCGTTTCGCCGCAGCAGCTCACGCAGAAACTCAACGAACGCTTTCGGGTGCTCACCGGTGGCGACCGCAGCGCGCTGCCCCGGCAGCAAACGCTTCGCGCGACGATCGATTGGAGTTTCGACTTGCTCGACGAGCGCGAGCGCGCGCTCTTACGAAGGCTCGCGATATTTTCCGGAGGCTGGACGCTGCAAGCCGCAATCGAAGTCTGTTGCGAGGAAGGCGGCCCCGACGAGTGGGAAATGCTCGACGTCCTTACGTCGCTCGTGGACAAATCGTTGGTCGTCGTGGACGCGCTCGGAGCGGAACAGCGCTTCCGCATGCTCGTCTCGATACGAGAGTACGCGCTGGAACGCTTGAGCGAGGCGGGCGAAGCCGAGCGCACTGCCGAGAAACACGCGCGGTTTTTTGCCTCGTTCGTCGACACGCTTGCGCCCCTGGTGCTGGCGCTGGAGGACGCCGAGTGGAAACGCGAGTTCGGCGCCGAGCTCGACAACGTCCGCGCCGCGATCGAGTGGACGATCGTCCGCCGGCACGATCCCGCGCTCGGCCTCGCGCTGTTGGCAGCACTCGAATGGCCCGAGCTCGCCGTTACTCCGCAGGAGGCATTGGGTTGGTTCGAAGCGGCTGCGGCTTGCGTTGACGCCGAGACGGATGCGATCGTGCACTCGCGGATTCTTCGGCACTGCGTGCTGCTGGAATGGCTCGAGGGGCGCCCGCTGGGGCAGCTCGAGCAAACCGCTCTCCATGCCGTCGAGATCGCGAAGAAAACCGGTGACGCGAACGAAATCGCTCGTGCGCTTGCGAATCTGGGCGCCTGCTACCGTTCGGCCGGGCGTTTCGAGGAAGCCGACAGCACGTTCGCCGAGGCGTACGAGACGCCGCATCTGCTCACGCGCATCACCGCCAATGCCGTGCTGCGGTTGTGGGCGGTGACCGATTTGCAGCGACAGAACGTCGAACGTGCGCGCCAGCGCTTCTCCCAGCTCGTGGGCTTGGAGCGGCCGGCGAGCGAAGCGCACGCGAGTGCGCTGCTTAACCTCGGGGAGCTCGAATTCGCCGTCGGAAATACCGAAGCTGCGCGCGATTCCGCGCGTCGAGCCAAGGAAACCTACGAGCGATCGAAGTCCGTCTACCTCGTTTTGGTTTTGTCAAACCTTGCGGCGTATGCGCTCGCCGCCGGCGATATCCAAGACGCGCGCTTGCACTTGCGCGAGGCGCTTACGCTCCAACGATCGGCCGGTGCAGGGTGGCTCGCCGCCGTGGTCGAGAATCATGCGTTGTTCGCCGTGACCCTCGGGGAGCACGAGCGCGCGGCGCTGCTGGCCGGCTTTGGCGACGCCCAATACGCGTCACGCGGCGAGGTGCGTCAACATACGGAAAACTGGGGCTACGAGCGCCTGCGGACGCTCCTCGCGAACGCCTACGCAGCCGACGAGCTTGCGCGGCAGATCGGCGCCGGCGCGCGCTTGACCGAGGAGCAGGCACTTGAACTTGCCGCGGCGATACACGAACTAGCAACGCCGTAGCGGCACCGCCGCTGAAGGGAGATGAACCCGATGCCCGATGCAAAGACCGATGCGCGTACTGCGCTCGACGCGCACGCGCGTTCGATCGACGACCTGCACAACAAGCTCGCCGCTCTGCCGGGATGCGATCGCCCGCGCCTGGCAAGTGCCGTGGAAAAATACAAAGCCGCGCACCAAACGTTCCACGACGACGCGTTGGGGTGCGTTGGCTTCTAGCGCAGCATAGCTTCGATAGCGTTGCCGGCCGGAACGCCGAGCCCCGTGCAAGGGTTCCAACCCGCCGCGCTGTGGAAGCGATCGTTGCTCCCCGACGTCACGTCGCGAAAGAGCGTTGACGGCGGCGCACCATACAGCAGAGGCGAGAAGAAGCCGAGCGGCTTTTCTAATCGCTGGTTCAGCCGCGCCGTAAGCGCCGCCCACATGGGCGCGACCGCACTCGTTCCGCCCATGGCAAACGTCACGCCTTCAAAAACCACGGAGTAACCCGGCATCGCCTGTGCGGCGAAATCCGGAACGCCTCGGCCCGGCGCCAACCGATAGCCGGCGGCCGAAGCGGCGAGGTTCTGCCACGGCGGCACGCCGAAGCGGCTGCTAAATCCGCCGCCGGTTTTACTCCACGCTACTTCTGCGGTCGTTCCGGAGCCGGCGACGATCTGCGTTCCGCCGCAGGCGTGCGCGAATGGGCTCGATGCCGGCGCCAGCACGTGCGGCGTACCGTCTGCGTCGAGTTCCGCGCCGTTGTCGCCCGAAGCGCAAAAGATGCTCACGCCGAGAAGTGCTGCGGCCGTGAAGAGTTCGTCCAGGATGGTCAGCGCGATCGGCGTCCATAAGTACTCGGGAAATCCGAAGCTGATCGAGACGATCGACGGCCGGTTGTCATCGTCGAAGAGTGCGGTTCGGATCGCGTCGAGCACGCCGCGTTCGTCGTCGGGCGCCGCATACAGAACGATCTGCGCACCGGGAGCCAGTGCCGCGACGATTTGCGTGTCGATGGCGGACTCGATGTCCTTAGCGGTAACGATGTCGTGCGCCAGCTCCGCGTTGTCGACGCGCTTGATGATCGGAGCCTTGGCTGCGACGCCCTGCGCCTTCATGCACGCCGCGAAATCGTCGGCCCTGAAAGTGCCGCGCAGCTGTAAGATCGCGACGCTTTGGCCGGAGCCGTCGGCATCGGGGAATTCGTAGCGGCTTATCACGTCTGCGGTCGGGAGCGGCGCCGTGTGCGGTTGAATTGAACCGATCGCATGCGAGCGCGGCCACTGGTGGATTCCAAATGGCCCGCGCAGCATCTCTGCAATCTCGGGTGGCGCATACAACGGCTTCGAGCGATGCCGGAAACGCCGCTGGTCGCCGAGTTGATAAATCCCGGCCGTCGCTCCGAAGGCCTCGACGAATTTTCCGATCGATCCGCCCAAGACCACCGATCGCCAATGCGTTGCAAGCGTCTCGATGCCGAACGTTTGGCAGTAGCGTTGCAAGCGCTCGAGGTCGTTCGGATCGGCGTCGGTTGCGGTTGCGAGGTCGACACGGGTCGCGTAGCCGCGCGCTGCGAGCGGCGTGGCGCCAAGCGTTCGCGCGCGTTCCACGTCGAGATCGCCGCCGGCCTTGGGGCGGAGCCAGGCGGTGAGCAGAACGTCGTCGTCCGACAACGCGTCCACCGGGGTGGCTCCCGGCCAAACGTTCCGATGCGTCCCGGCGATCGGAACGCGGCCATCCGAAGTCGAAGTCATCGGGATGCATTTCGACTGCGGCGGCTAAGAAGCTCCTCGCAGTGAGCCAAGTCACTCTGACCGGGGAGCTCTGCCGACTGCGGCGATATCGCGTCGAGGATGCAGCTGCGCTCTGCGCTGTCGCGGACGATTTCCTTGTTGCGCGTTGGATGACCCGAGCTTTTCCGCATCCGTATACGCGAGCGGACGCGGATTTTTGGGTTAATGCCGCCTCGAGCGATATTCGTCAGCGCCACTTCGCGATCGAAGCGGATGGGGAGTTGGCCGGCGGCATCGGCGTCGAGCCGTTCGGAGGCGAGCGAAGCGGGGCGGCCGCATTTGGATACTGGTTGGGCCGGCGCTATTGGGGGCGCGGTATCGGAACCGATGCGGCGCGAATGCTTTCGGACCATGCGCTCGCGAGTGGAAAGCTGCGCCGGCTGGAAGCCGCGGTGTTCGCACAGAACGTCGCATCGGAGAGGGTGCTGGAAAAGTGTGGCTTCGCGTTGGAGGCGAGATTACGCAACCATTATGTGGATCGGCAGGGCGAGGCATGCGATGCATTGCTGTTCGCCCGCCTAGCCTGACGCTCCAAACCAAATGGCTGCCGTGCGGGTTGAAGTAACGCGATGCTAGGACGTTTGATTCTCTGCCTCACCATCATTGGTCTCGTTACGCCGGCGGCCGGCGCTGATTCGACGTCGACGGGGCTGTCCGGCCTGAAATATCGCGAGATTGGGCCGGCGATTAGCGGCGGCCGCAGCACAGCCGTCGCCGGCACCAATCGGGATACGCACGTCTACTACGCCGGCGGCGCGGGGGGCGGCGTTTTCAAGACGACCGACGGCGGCGCCTCGTGGTTTCCGGTCTTCGATCGCGAACCCGTGGCGCCGATCGGCGCGATCTCGATCGCCCCCCAAGACCTGCGCGACGTGTGGGTCGGAACCGGCGAGTCGAATCCGCGCAATGACGTGGAATCGGGCGACGGCATCTACCATTCCCTCGACGGCGGGGGGCGCTGGCTACGCGCGGGCCTCCAACGTTCCGCGCACATTTCGAGCATCACGATCGATCCGCGCGACCGACGCGTCCTCGCCGTCGGCGTGCTCGGCCGAGTTTCCGCCGAGGATGCCAATCGCGGCGTTTACGTGACGCGCGACGGCGGCGCGCATTGGCAGCATACACTTTACGTTGGTCCCTCCAGCGGCATCTCGTCGCTGGTGCGCGTTCCCGATCGTCCATCGACGCTCTTTGCCGGAGTGTGGCAGTTTGCGCGCACGCCATGGCGGCTCGACAGCGGCGGACCGCGGGGCGGCATCTATCGCTCGGACGACAACGGCGCGACCTGGCGCAAGCTGACCGGCAACGGTTTGCCAACCGGCCTCACCGGAAGAATCGGTTTAGCCGCAGGGGCGCGTTCGCGCGTCTATGCCGTCATTCAATCGCGCGCCGGAGAGCTGTGGCGCTCCAACGATGGCGGCGCGCATTGGCGAGCGATGCCGCACAGCCAATACTTGGGCGCGCGCGCGTTCTATTTCAGCAGCATCTTCGTCGATCCGGCCGACTCGAACCGGCTGATCAACGTTTCGCTGGTTCTCACCATGAGCTCGAATGGCGGACGCACGTTTCATCCGATCGCGGACGGCGCGGGCTGGGATTATCACGCGATCTGGTGGTCCGCGGACGGGCGGCGAATCATCAACGGCAGCGACGAAGGCGTGATCCTCTCGTCGGATGGCGGCAGGAGCTTTTGGCAGCCTTACGATTTGCCGTTCGCGCAGCCGTACCACATCGGATTGGGGCCGCGGTTACCGAACTATCGCGTGTGCATCGGGCTGCAGGATGACAACTCGTGGTGCGGCCCGTCGTCGCCTCCGAATGGAATCGGGGTCATGAATCGCAACTGGACGCAAGTAGGCCCGGGGGACGGCATGTGGGCGGTCCTCGATCCAAAGGACCTCAATTTCGTTTGGTCGACGTCGACCAACTCGGACACCGGTCAAGTTTATCTGTGGAACGATCGGACGCGCCAAGCGTACGACGTGTCGCCGGACGCCGAGTCGAACGGCGAGCTGCCCGCGCGTGACGTGCGCTACCGATTCAACTGGGATACGCCGATCGCGTTTACCGACGACGGAAAAGCGCTGGTCGGCGGAAACGTCGTCTTCGAGAGCGCGGATCGCGGCCAGACCTGGAGCGCGATCAGCCCCGACCTGACGCGCAACGACGCGAGCAAACAGCTTTCGTCGGGCGGCCCGATCGCGTACGATCAGTCCGGCGCCGAATTCTACGACACGATTCTCTATCTGGCGACGACGCCGCGCGACACGGAGATCATTTGGGCGGCGACCGACGACGGGCTCGTGCAGATCACACGCGATGCCTCGACGGCGCGACCGCAGTGGCGCAACGTATCGCCTCCAACCTCTCTGGTGCCGCCCTGGGGGCGGGTAACCTGCGTCGATCCGGGGCGCTTTTCCGCGGGCACGGCCTTTGTCGCAATCGAGCGTCACCTACTAGGCGACGATCGTCCCTACGTGGTGCGTACCGACGACTACGGCACGACGTGGCACTCCATCGCCGGGGATCTGGCGCCCGACGAGTTCGTGCGCGCGATTCGGCAAGATCCGCGCAACGGCAACGTCCTTTACGCCGGAACGAATCGAGGAGTGCGAGTAACGTTCGACGGGGGCGCCCGCTGGCATTCGCTGCGCTTGAACATGCCTGCTAGCGCGATCTACGATCTCGAGATTCAACCGGCGGCGAACGACCTCGTGGTTGCCGCGCACGGGCGCGGAGTTTGGATTCTCGACGACTTGGCGGCCGTGCAGCAGTGGCCGGCGGGGCAGTCCTCGGACGTGACGCTCTTCCCGCTGCGCGATACGTATCGAATGTGGCAGTGGTCGCCGGTGAACACCTTTACCGATCCGAAAATTCCGCCCAACGAATTCGTCGGCGCCAACCCTCCCTACGGCGCCATCCTCACGTACTATTTTGCGAGGACGCCCAAGCGCGCCGAAATCGAAATCCTCGACGCGCAGGGGCGCGCCATCCGTCACCTCAAAGGCGACGACGTTCCCAAGCACGCCGGAATTAACCGCACGTCCTGGGACCTGAACGAAGACGGGCCGGTAAGGTGGAGCGGCACCTTCAAGGAAAACCAGGGACCCGATGCGGGCGCCGAAGTCGTTCCTGGGACGTACACGGCTCGCTTGATCGCCGACGGCGCTACCAAGGATCAACCCGTAGCGGTGAAGCCCGATCCGCGCGATCCGGCGAGCGGCGGCTACGTTCGACGCCACGATTTTCTGGCGGAGCTCTTTGCGGAACTGAGCGGGGTGGACGCGATGCTCAACGGAATCGATGCGCGCCTGAAACACGCTTCAGCGTCGCAAGCCTCCGCGTTGACCGCCATCAAAGCGCACCTAACGTACGACCCGCGCAACATCGAAGATTTGAACGGGCCGGCCCAGCTGCGCGAGCGGCTGGTCGATTTGATTTCCCGGATGAGCACGTCGTTCCAAGCTCCCACGGCAGCGCAGCTCGCACAGGCCGCAGCCTACAAGACTACGTACGCGCAGCTCTCCGCCGCTTACCTCAAGCTCTGATATGATGGTTGCCAAATGAACGTAGAAAAGATGACGGAACGCGTCGCCGAGGGGCTCAATGCCGCGTATTCGCGCGCCCTTCACGAGCACAACACGCAGACGGCGCCGGAGCACATGCTGGCGGCGCTGCTCGAGCAAGAGCGCGGCATCGCGCCGGATATTCTTGCGGCAGCCGGGGCCGATCCGAAAACGATCGCGCGGAAAGTCGATGAGGCGATCGGGAGGCTTCCGCGCCTGAGCGGCTCCGGCGCCGAGAGTGCTCAGGTGACGCTGTCGCCGGAGCTGGCGCGCATCATGAGCGTCGCCGAAAACGAAGCCAAGGCGCTTCAAGACGACTACACTTCGGTCGAACACGTGCTGCTCGCGATGGCGCAGGCCTCGGGCGAGGTTGGGAAACTGCTGCGCGACGCCGGTTTGACCAAGGACAAGCTGCTGCAAGCGCTTCGCGAGGTGCGCGGCAACCAGCGCGTGACCACCAAGGATCCCGAAGGCACGTACAAATCGCTCGAGCGTTACGGCCGCGACCTCACGCTCGAAGCGGAGAAGGGAAAGCTCGACCCGGTCATCGGGCGCGACGAAGAGATTCGCCGCATCGTTCAAGTGCTGTCGCGCCGCACCAAGAACAATCCGGTGCTGATCGGCGATCCCGGCGTCGGCAAGACCGCGATCGTGGAAGGCCTGGCGCAGCGCATCGTGCGCGGCGACGTACCCGAAGGGCTGAAGAACAAGCGCATCGTTTCGCTCGACATGGGGGCGCTAATCGCGGGTGCGAAGTATCGCGGCGAGTTCGAAGAACGCCTCAAGGCCGTGCTCAAGGACGTCTCGGCCTCCGAAGGTCAGATCATTTTGTTCGTGGACGAGCTGCACACGGTCGTAGGGGCCGGTAAGGCCGAGGGCGCGATGGACGCCGGCAATCTGCTCAAACCGATGCTTGCGCGCGGTGAGCTGCACATGATCGGCGCGACGACGCTCGACGAATACCGCAAGTACATCGAGAAGGACGCCGCCCTAGAACGGCGTTTTCAGCCCGTGATGATCGAGCAGCCCAGCGTCGAAGACACGATCTCGATCCTGCGCGGCCTGAAAGAGAAATACGAGGCGCACCACGGGGTGCGAATCAAAGATGCCGCCCTCGTCGCGGCCGCCACGATGAGCAACCGGTATATCACGGATCGCTTCTTGCCGGACAAGGCGATCGATTTGGTCGACGAGTCCGCGGCAAAGCTCCGCACCGAAATCGATTCGATGCCGCAGGAGCTCGACGAGGTCTCACGCCGGGTTCTCCAGCTCGAGATCGAGCGCGAGGCGTTGCGCAAAGAAGACGATAGCGCGAGCCGCCGGCGTTTGGAGCAGCTCGAGAAAGAGTTAGCCGAACTGCGCGAGGATCAGGCCCGGCTGCGCGTGCGCTGGGAAGCGGAAAAGAACGCCGCGATAAAGCTGCGCCAGCTTCGCGAGCAGATCGAGCAGACGAAGGTGCAGATCGAACAGGCCGAGCGACAATACGATCTCAACAAGGTCGCCGAGCTGCGCTACGGCACCCTCGCGCAGCTGCAGAAAGAGTTGGCCGCCGAGGAAGAAAGCCTGTCGAAAAAAGACGGCGCTCGGCTTTCCAAGGAAGAGGTCGACGAGGACGACATCGCGGGCGTCATCGCGCGCTGGACGGGGATTCCGGTAACGAAACTTCTCGAGGGTGAGAAACAAAAGCTGCTGCACCTGGAAGACGAGCTGCACAAGCGCGTTATCGGCCAAGACGAAGCGGTGGACGCCGTGGCGGAGGCGGTTCTGCGCTCCCGTTCTGGGCTTGCAGATCCGAATCGGCCGCTCGGTTCGTTCATATTCCTCGGTCCCACCGGCGTCGGCAAGACCGAATTGGCGCGCGCGCTCGCGGAGTATCTGTTCGACGACGAACGCGCGCTGATTCGCATCGACATGTCGGAGTACCAGGAGCGTCACACCGTTGCGCGATTGCTCGGTGCGCCGCCGGGATACATCGGCTTCGAAGAAGGCGGACAGCTGACCGAAGCGGTGCGGCGCCGGCCGTACTCCGTAGTGCTGTTCGACGAGGTCGAGAAGGCGCACCCCGACGTCTTCAACGTGTTTCTACAAATTCTCGACGACGGACGGCTGACCGACGGTCAGGGGCGCACGGTGGACTTCAAGAACACGATCGTCATCATGACGTCGAACGTCGGGAGCCATCGCATCCTCGATTACAAAGGCTCGTTCGAAGGAGCGGACTACGCGATCATGCGCGCGACGGTGCTCGACGAGCTGCGTCAGCACTTCCGCCCGGAATTTCTCAATCGCGTTGACGAGATCATCGTGTTCCACGGGCTCACCGAGGACGAGCTGCTCGAGATCGTCGACATCCAGCTCCAGCGGTTGCGCCGCCGTCTGGCCGAGCGCCGCATCACGCTCGTGCTCTCCGACGACGCAAAGCGCCACATCGTCAAGGTCGGATACGATCCGAACTACGGCGCGCGTCCGCTCAAACGCACGATTCAGAAGGAAGTGGAAACGCCGATGGGCCGCAAGATCCTCGCGGGAGAGATCAATGAGGGCGACACCGTTGGCGTGGGGTTCGATGACGCCCGGGGGGAGCTGACGTTTACGGTCGGAGGTCGAGCCCCAGCCGCCGCCGCTTTGTCATCCTGACCACCCTTGTCATCCTGAGCGCAGGCCACTCCCAACCCTTGTCATCCTGAGCGCAGGTCACTCCCAACCCTTGTCATCCTGAGCGCAGCGCCGAAGGCGCGAAGTCGAAGGACGAAGGACGAAGGACGAAGGACGAAGGACGAAGGACGAAGGACGACACGGCAGCTTAAGGCGTAAGAGTCGTCATGTTGATCGCTGCTTTTACATTTGTCCAGATTCTCGGCTATCCATTTCCTGCGGCGCTCGCTCGAGACGCCCACGGCACGGCGATCGCTTACGCGTTGGACACTCGCGGCGTGCGCACCATCTGGTTCGCCGGCGCTCCAGGCTTTACGCCGACGCAGCTGTTTTCTTCGGGCACCGACGACGGTCAGGAACTCAGCAACCTCGCCATTTCCATTGACGATGCGCACGTCGTCTACGTTCGCGGTGGCGACCACGACGCGAACTGGCCGCAGCCACTGCAACCGGGTCCCGCGAGGATGCCGGCACAACCCGAGATGCAAGTGTGGTCGGTTGCGACGAACGGCCCTTCGGCTCCGCTCAGGGTAAACTTGCCGAAGCTGCTCGGCGCCGGCGATGCGCCGGCGATCGCGCCCGACGGCACACGCGTCGCCTTTACGAGTGGGGGCGCCGTGATGATCGCGCCGATCGACGGGGGCGCGCCCGCGAAACGGCTGTTCTTCGACCGCGGTCAAGACTCGGATCTGCGCTGGTCGCCCGACGGATCGGCTTTGGCGTTCGTTTCGACGCGCACCGATCACAGTTTTATCGGAATCTATCGCAACGACGCGACGCCCATCGAGTATCTCGCACCGACAACTTCGCAAGATATCATGCCGCGCTGGTCTCCGGACGGCCGGCAGATCGCGTTCATGCGTGTGCCCGGCGACGGTGGTCCGCCCCAGAATCCGCTGAACTGGATTCCGACGCCATGGCAGATTTGGGTCGCCGACGTCCCAACCGCAACTGCGAGGCCGATTTGGTCGAGCGAAAACGGATTGCGCGATTCGCTGCCGCAAACCGGGCTCGGTCCGTTCTTGGAATGGGCCGCGGACGATCGACTCGTCTTCAACAGCGAACAAGACAACTGGCCGCACCTCTACGCGGTTTCCGCGAACGGCGGACCGGCGCGACTTTTAACGCCGGGAGCTTTTATGATCGAAGACGTTTCGGTGTCGCCGGATTTGCAGTCCGTCGTCTACTCCGCGAACATGGGCTCTACGTCGGGCGACGACGATCGGCGCCACGTCTTTCGCGTCGAGGTGCAGACGGGCCGCATCTCGCAACTCGCAAGCGGCGCAAGCAGCGAGTGGCAGCCGGTAGCGCTCGCGGGAGGTGCGGCAGCTTTCGATCGCGCGACAGCGCAGCAGCCGCCGCTCGTGACCTTTCAGTCGAGCGGTGCACAGAGAACGCTGGACGCCGATCTCTTGCCCGCCGACTTTCCGTCGTCGCAGCTCGTGACGCCGCGCGAAGTGTCGTTCCATGCGCCGGATGGCCGGCTGATCCACGGCCAACTCTTTCTGCCGCAAGGCGGCGGCAAACACCCTGGAATAATTTTCGTACACGGCGGGCCACCGCGGCAGATGCTGCTGACGTGGCACTATATGGATTACTATTCCAACGCCTACGCCGTAAATCAGTATCTGGCCAATCACGGGTTCGTCGTGCTGTCCGTGAACTATCGGCTCGGAATCGGTTACGGCCACGACTTCAACTTCCCGCCACGCTGGGGCCCGACGGGCGCATCGGAGTATCAGGACGTCGTCGCCGGCGCGCGCTTCCTGCAGCGCGACCCGAACGTGGACGCGCGCAAGATCGGAATCTGGGGCGGCTCGTACGGAGGATACCTGACCGCGCTCGCGCTGGCGCGCAACTCCAATATCTTCAAGGCGGGCGTGGACTTCCACGGCGTGCACGACTGGTCGCTGGACATCGATAATCCGGTGTGGGGCTTCACGCAGCTCAAGCGCTACGAGCAATACGAAATGCGCGGGATGATGAAGCTGGCGTGGCAATCGTCGCCCGATTCGTCGATCGCCACTTGGAAGTCGCCCGTGCTGCTGATCCAGGGCGACGACGACCGCAACGTCGAGTTCCATCAAATGGTGGATTTGGTCGCGCGGCTTCGGCTTGCTCGGGTACCGTTCGAAGAGATCGTGATCCCCGACGAGATTCACGGCTTTCTGCGCTACGCATCCTGGCTGCAAGCCGACGCCGCAACGGCGGACTACTTCAGCCGAAAATTCGTAGTCTCACACTAAGTTTTCGCGGCTTCGCGTTTGCGCGACCGCAGGCGGTCGCTCTCGCTCAGGATCCGCTTGCGCAGGCGGATGGTTTTGGGCGTCACCTCGACCAACTCGTCGTCCTCGATGAACTCCAGCGCGCGCTCTAACGAAAGCTCCTCCGGAGGCGCCAACTTCACGTTCTCGTCCGAACCTGCGGCGCGCATGTTGGTGAGCTTTTTTTCGCGTACGACGTTGAGCGCGACGTCGTATTCGTCGTTAGCGCGTCCGACGATCATCCCCTCGTAAACGTCCACTCCGGGACCGATGAAGAACCGGCCGCGCTGTTCGAGCCCCATCATCGCATACCCGGTCGTGCGCCCGGTATCGCTGGCGACCAGCGCGCCGACGTTGCGCCCGGGCAGCTCGCCCTGCCACGGCTGATGATCGTAGTATGTATGTGAGAGCACCGCGGTGCCGCGGGTCGCCGTCAAAAGTTCGCCCCGCAGCCCGAATATCGCTCGCGTGGGCATCGTATATTCTAACCGCTGCGCATCGCCTACGTTTAGCATGTTCGACATCACCGCCTTGCGCCGTCCGAGCGCCTCGATCGCCGCGCCGGCGTAGATTTCGGGAACGTCCACCACCGCGTATTCAACCGGCTCGTAGCGCCTGCCGTCGCGTTCGGTGATAATCACTTGCGGCTTGGAAACGGCGAGTTCGTAGCCTTCGCGCCGCATCGTTTCGATCAGGATGGCGAGATGCAGTTCGCCTCGTCCTCGCACCTCGAACGTGTCGGCCGACGCCGTATCCGCAACGCGCAGGGCCACGTTCGACTCGAGCTCGCGTATCAGGCGTTCGCGAATCTGACGCGAAGTGAGAAACTTCCCTTCCTTGCCGGAAAACGGCGAGTTGTTGACGCTGAAGAACATCGAGACCGTCGGTTCGTCCACGGCGACTGCGGTGATCGGGTCCGGAGCGTTGGCGTCGGCGATCGTGTCACCGATGTTGAGGTCGTCGATGCCGGAAACGCAGACGATGTCGCCGGCGGAGCCTTCCTCGATGTCGATGCGCTCGAGGCCGGCAAATGCTAGCAGGGTAGCGAGACGCAACCCCGTCGTGACCTCGCCCTCGCGCGAGATTTTAACGATCGGCTCGTTGCGGCGGGAGCTTCCGCGGAAGATTCGGCCGATGCCGATCCGCCCCACGTAGCGATTGTGGTCGATCGCGGAGATCAAGAGCTGGAATCCGCCGTCTTCGGACGGCGCCTCAGGTACGTGCGACACGATCGTTTCGAACAGCGGTTCGAGCGAGTCGCTTGCCTCGTCGAGCGAGCGCTTCGCTATGCCCGCCTTGGCGTTGGTGAAAATCACGGGAAAGTCGGCTTGTTCGTCGTTTGCGCCGAGCTCGACGAAAAGGTCGAACGTTTCGTTGACGACCTCTTGCGGGCGCGCATCTTTGCGGTCTATCTTGTTGACGACGACGATGGCGCGCAAATCCAGCTCGAGCGCCTTTCGGAGGACGAACCGCGTCTGGGGCATTACGCCTTCGGCCGCATCCACCAGCAAGAGCACGCCCTGAACCATCTGCAGCACGCGCTCGACCTCGCCGCCGAAATCGGAGTGCCCCGGGGTGTCGACGATGTTGAATTTGACGTCGCCGTGGCGCACGGCCGTGTTCTTCGAGAGAATCGTGATGCCGCGTTCCCGCTCCAGGGGATTAGAGTCCATCACGCGCGTGGCAACGTGCTGGCCCTCCCTGAACACGCCGCTTTGCCTGAGCATCGCGTCGACGAGCGTCGTTTTGCCATGGTCGACGTGCGCTACGATTGCGACGTTCCGGATGTCGGGACGAGTCTTCACGAATCCCCCATTCGCTACGCTAATCCAACGTTCATGGAAAATTCAGCGGCCACGCAGCCGCGCGGGTCAAATGTGGGCATGAATCTCTTCGACATGTGCCGCGCCGTGCTAGCGGCAGCCTTCCTTGCCGTTGCGTGCTTCGCAGCTCCCGCCCTGGCCGTAACCAATGGCGACGAAACCACTTTCTCCCCATACGTCGCCGCCTTCACGCCGGAGTTCGGTCCCTCGGGCGTTCCGTACGTCGGAACGATGAAGCTCGTCGTGCGCGATGGCACGATCGGCGGCACTTACACCGGGATATCCGCACGGCCGGATTTTCTGACCGATCGCATCTCGCAGGTAACCGGAACGGTGAATAGGAGTGATGGCTACGTGCAGCTCAATGTGGGCAACGCGCTGGCGTTTACGGGAAGGATGGATGCCGACGGGACGATCTCGGGAACCGCAACGTACCGTGGCAGCCTTTACGAATTCGTCGCTAAGCCAGGTTCGCCCGCGCAGCGCTAAACGCGCACTAGGGTTTCTGCGTTCTCGCGGCCAATGCTCGCGACCCCTACGCTGTGAGATGAGGCCAACAGATGAATCTCGTACCCTATTTGTTCTTTACCGGAAACTGCGAAGAAGCCTTAAACTTTTATAAGGGTATATTCGGCGGCGAAGTTGCCGGACTAATGCGATGGAAGGACATGCCGAAAGATGCCGGCGGCCCGGAAGTCACGCCCGAAAACGAACAGAAGGTCATGCACGCTCGCTTTCAGTCCGATTCGGTCTCGTTGATGGCAGCCGACGCATCCCCGGGCAAGACCTACGGAGAGGGACCGATATCGTTGTGTCTCGGCATGACTGATCCGGCGGAGGCGCAGCGCGTATTCGACGGTCTCGCCGCCGGCGGAAACGTCGAGATGCCGCTCGCCGACATGTTTTGGGGAGCGATGTTCGGCATGCTGACCGACAAGTACGGAATCGATTGGATGATCGAGTGCGAGACCAAGAAGTAGCCGCGCTATCGTAGAGAGCCCGCGCCGCAACTAAGGGAGCGTACGGATCTGGTGGTCCGCACGGTCTTCAAAATCGCTGAGGTCGTCGCAAGGCGACTGGTAGGTTCGATTCCTACACGCTCCCGCCACTTGTTCGATCCCGCCTTATTTTACGCGGGTTTGCGGGGCGACGGTGTTTTTACTACACCGTTTACTACACAGAATCGCCGGGGCTAGGCGCTCCGGACGGCCTTATTGAGGTGATGGTTGAGCAGCTTCGCGGCTGCTCTTCGTTGCTCGTCCATGATATGCGTATAGACGTTTGCCGTTACGTTAATGCCCGAATGCCCGAGCAGCTCGCTCGCGGTCTTCAGGGGGACGCCGGCGGCGAATGCCAATGACGCATATCCGTGGCGTAGATCGTGGAACCGCGTTGCGGGCAACTTCTTGCGCCGGACCAAACGCGAGAACTGACGCGAGAGCTCGTTCGGGTTCCAGCGCAAGCCGTCGTACCGGTCGAACACGACCCCTTCTGCACCTTCGTTACCGATGCCGAGGAGTCGGTGCCGCTCTTCCTGTTGCTCGCGATGCTGTCGGAGCGCCTTCACAACAAAGTCCGGCATGGATACGTCACGGCGCGACCCTTTCGTCTTGGGAGCCTTCGTGATGATCCTACCGTCGAGTAGAGCAGCGGACTGGCGCACGCGGAGCACGGCTTTATCGAGGTCGATGTCGCACCAACGAAGTGCGCACAGTTCGCCTCGCCGCAGCCCTGTCCCGATCGCCGCGATCACGGCGGCTTCGATTTCGCTACCCTTAGCGGCCTTGAGAAGCTTCCGAACGCGCTCGCCGTCGAACGCGACGTCCTCACGGTCTTCTATGAGCGGCGGCTCGACATTACGCGCGATGTTCCGAACGCCTTCGTAGTTCTTGGAACCCCATGCGAGCACAGATCGCACCCGAATGAGAATGTTCCGCTTCGTGCGACCGCACAGCGGTTGCCCATTGCGCTTTCGCGTTGAGCAATCGCGCGCATCATCCAGAATGCGCTCGACGTGCTCCCGGGTTAGCCTATCAAGACGAACGTTGCCGATCTTCGGGCGCACGTGTTGATTGATCGTGCGCCGATAGAGTGCGAGCGTCGTCTCCTGCAAGCGGCCTTTACGCGCATCGAAATAACGGTCGAGCAGGTCCCCAAAGGTCATCTTTGAGGATGCCTCAAACTCGCCCGCCTCGATCGCGTCGAGGCGCTTTCCGAGAAGCCGGCGTGCTTGCGCCTCGCTCTTTACGGACGTCGTTTCGTAGTGCTGTTTGCGCTTGCCATCGAGTACACGGGGCTCGTCGTAGATGAGCATCCACTTTCCCGATGGCAAGAGCTTTACGCTCCCTTTTTTCAAGGTATCTCTCCTTTCGCCGCTCTCGGTGGAGCGGTGCGCTCGAGTTCGCTCTGCTTCGAGAGCAGTCTTTCAAGCGCGGCGATCGGGACGACGTAGCGCGTTGGCCTACCATCGCCTTTCCGCTCGCCGAAGGCGATGGTCGGCAGGGTTCCGGCACGCGCTGCTTCGTAGGCCTGGTTACGACCGATGCCGAGGATTTGGGCGGCCTCGGCGATCGTCACGGTACGCTTGCCGTATCGAATTGATTTCATAAGCGTTCGTCCTGCTGAGCGATCTTGACGAGTCCGATGCGAGCACCGCCTTGGGGCACCAAATAAAAAAAACCGAGCTGTGCTCGGGCTTTTTGCACGCATTATTATGCGGGCGTAAATCGCGCGTTGTCGCGTACCACGATTATCCTACGCGGCTGCGACTCCGTCAACTAGGTGCGTTGACGCAAGACGCCGTGTATGGCCCCGCCGTACGAAGGTCGAACCAGCAGCCCTCCATTCCGCTTGCCGCCAGTTCAGGCTACCGCGCTAGCGCATCCCGCGCTCAAGGCGACCGCTAACGCGGCTCCGCTTCGCTTCGGCCTTGAGCGCGGGTCCCGGCGCGCGCGGTTCCGCCGGCGGGCGGCAGACCATCTGTCGGTCCGCGGGGAGGATCAGATGATTTCGGTTTATGGCACAACGTTCGCGCGCGTCAGTGAGATCGCGCGCGGTATGCTTGTCAGGCGACTCGCTGGATTTCATGTCGTCGTCGACATCAGCGCCATTGAGGACAACGGGATTCGCATTTGGCTGAGCGACGGTAGCACGATCACGCTCGGCCCTGAAGGCCTGGTCGAGGTAGCACGATGAGCCGGAGCGAACCTTAGAGGCCCATTTTGTTCGGACGCCTGGTCTTGAAATCACCTGCGGCTGTCTCAACGCGCCGCAGGCGCGGAATGATGCCAGACGAATTGTAGTCGCATGTTTTTCGTTAGCGCACGTTAGATGGGCCTAAAGGCTAAAGGTCCGGTAGACGTCTATCGTCCTGACGCTCCCTCTACCATGATTCGGCTCGCCGAGATTACTGTGAGCGGTCCCACGTTGGCCGATGCTGCCTGGCTAAGCCTCTCGCAGCAAATGACGGGTGCACTCTACGCGGCCGTCGACCGCGGTAGACGTCTAGATCCCCCTTCGAAGCGCGAGGACGCAGCGCAACATCATCTCATCGTAGCAACCGCCGCGATCGCCGGCGCGGAGATGGAAACGCTTCGTTCACTCTGTGCGCTTGGATTGCATCCACCCGCGCAGATTCACGCGCGCGCCATAGGGCTTCTCGCGCGTAACGCTGTTGTTTTTCACGAGGACGCGGCGCTCGCTTTGGAATGCTATGACAGCCTTGAACCATCGCGCCTCGAGCTTTCAAGAATGGCTCAGAGTATTTTGCGCAATTCGGATCTGGACGCACTGCTCGAAACGCGCTATCAGGATGCCGCGGGGGCTTCCATGCGTCGACTTGAGCAGGCCCATTCTTCGCTCTTTCAGCGTCAAGAGAGTTATTTGATGAGTCCTTATGAGCAAAATCTTTGGAGCAAATGGGCACATGGGGACATCATCGCGCTGGCTGATGCGGCCGACGGCGTTCGCTGCGCCACCGCTGACTTGCGAGAGTCGTTAGTCGTCAAGCAGGATCTGGCCCTAAGCTTGCTTTTCCGAACTGGCCTATTTGTCAGCGTGCTGCTGGCCGTGCTTGCCGATCATCGCTGCATACCGAGCTCCACGGTCGAAGCCCTGATCGCAACACACAGAGAGCTGAGCGCACGGATTACCGTATTCGAGCGGAGTCGCAGATCATTCGAACAAGCGATGCGCAGAGAGGGCGAGTAGCAGGAACCTGGCGCGTAAGCCCCCGGCTAAGTCAAATTTGCCCTCCCTTCCTCGATGTCCATGCGCTCAATGAGGCCGTTCGGACCGCCGGGCGCGCCGCAAACGCGCTGCCCCATGCTCGATGCTGGACGAAACGAGCTCAAGGAGCCGAAGATAATCGCGTCTGTGCCAATGGCTCGTTGGAAGCCCGAGACGGTCAGCCGCTTCACCGGCGCGATCACGGTTGGGCGGATGAGCGAGTCCGCCGTGAACTCGCAAGTCGTAAAGGAATGCCAAAGGCGCAAACTCGTCCCGGATGCGTTGGTTGAGGTCATCCAGTTCTCGCTGTAAGTCGGCGTCCGCAGCGCTCTGCTTTCCCTCGGCCTGCTTGACCAATTCCGCAATCGCCGCCCGGTCCGGATCAAACTGTTCGATGAGCGCTCCAGTTAGTGTCGCACGCTGGAGGAGATTTCGAGATGAGAGCGGGCGCGAAGGCGTCTCATCGTTGAGGTGAAGGCTCCGATTGAGTGCCGAAAACATTCGCCGCAACGCAGTGGGCTGAAGCTCGTCGATGACCAGCGTCGAAAGCAACGTCGCTCTCTTCAGGAATTCGTCGTCGGTCGCAGCGTCCGGATAGACCCACTTGAGTTCCCGGCCAGCCAAACTGTCGAGCGAGCCTCTCCAAAGCGTTCCGGTATCGCGAGCGCCCCGGTGTTGGCTGAAGCCGGAGAATGCCCCGTTGAGCCTTTCGAGTTGTTCGACGACATCGTTGACGGCCTCGGGGATGGGCCGCTGTGCGCGGATCGATGCAAGCATCTCTTCGCTGGGCGGCTCGGCGGAGTAGCGTTGCCAATGCGGCCATTCCTCGAAAGGCACCCCCTCCGCGAAATCGCCGATCGCTGTGGAAAGCAACTCGTTTCCGAGCCTTGACGTGCTGCGGGAGAGCGACCAATAGTGCTCGCAGCGCACCGAGCCATCGTCATCCACCGTAAAACCGGACGTCGTCTCATATTTGGAGAGCACTTCCTGCCGGAAGAAAATCCGGTCCATGAAGTCGGTCGCGACGCCCGCAAATTTGGATTTATCTTCTGCGTTGCGGTGCCGGAAGCGCGCTGGCGCAACCGGCCCCTCGCGGGTTGGAAATGTGAAGGCATATATGTCGAATGTCGGTGCGTCGGACCACAGATTCGTCATGTCGAGGGCTGGCGGCTCAATGCGAAACCATAGGTGCAGCCTGCGTTGCAGGAACGGGTCGCGGACGCGAACGTCATCGCGCAGACCCCAGTTATTGAATATGGCTTTGAGGCCGAGCTCGGCGGCTCCCAGCGTCACTTCTTCTTGAACGAAACGTTGCCGTTCGTACGCCGTCGGATTGAAGAGATGAAGATGATGGTAGTGGCCAACAAGCAACGCCATTTGACGTGCTTGAAGATATCGGAGGAGGTATTCGGTCCGAATCTCGATACTGATGACGCCGCCGCCAAGCATTACGCGACGCAGCGCCTCTTGCGCTCTCCTCGGGTCCCACCAGATGCGCGAGTTGGCCGGCCGTTCTTCGAGTCCGAGGAAGAGCCAAAGATCGGGATTTAGGAGCAGGTCCGATCCGGTCGTGTTGGCGTGGAAAAAGACGAGCGGCTCCGCGTTCACCGATCCAACTAACAGATCGAAGTCGTAAAAGGCGTTATAACGGTACTCTTCTGCAGCGCCGTCGTGCAAAACGGAGGTAGTGGGTTGTCCCAAGTTATCGAGCGTGTTCCCGATTGCGCCGAGCCGGTCGTATACCGTCGAAAAGCTTCCCGCCGGAATGAGCATGCTCTGCCTCTCGACCCACGTTTCTATGCGTTCGACGACATGAGCCTGCGAACTCCGAAGACCGAGCCGGAACCACGGATCGCTCAAGGGCGTCGCAAAAATATCGCTGGAGAAGTCCAGCTCCGGAACTGCAAATAGGTGATCAGGCGCCAGATGTCGTTCAATCATCGGCTACCAATTTAACATAATGCTTCAAAGCGGAACGGTAGCAAAAATTACTAACGACAATGCGACGCGACGCCTCCACGACCAGTCAATTTCTTGATCGGTCCACTCGCGACGCCCGAATGCAAGGCACCGCACGTTTAATCATTATCCCAAACGGAAACTCCGATCGGACTAAGTAAAAATGATTAGAGACGCGCACTGTGTAGGCCACGTACGTTCAACGCGTGGATCACGAGCCGGATATACCATCGAGCAATCGATTGGCTGTCGCGCGACGAAAACTTGTACGCCTGATTGCCGTTCTCTTGCTACGCCTCGGAAATGAGGAATCGCAGCGCAGAACTCGGCGGCGTCGCCGACGACGGAAGCGGTTTCGCCGATCGCGTGCCCAGCAAGGAACGAATCGCCACGCCTACACGTTCTCCAAGAAGGCGAGCCTTTGAAGGCCCGCTGGCAATAAGTTTACCGCCGATCGCCCGGACTAAGACGATCGGGGAGTTGAGGCATGGACGGACCGAACGACCGGTTAGCTACGGTGCGGACGAAGCTGTTGCGTGTGATTGCAATTCTTCGACAGCGGCTTCAAGCCGACGAACCCGAGCCCGCAACTCCACCACCTCATCGTGAAGGAGAAGGGCGCTCTCGGCTGTCTCCAACTGAGCCCGCTCAAGCTCCCGACTCCCGTCCCGGCGCCTCTTCCGATCCCGAGCTCCCTCCGGAGGACCCGCCGAAAGTGGGATAGCGGGCTCCGATTCTCCCGCCAGGTACCAAGGCGAAACCTTGAGCTCCCTCGACAGGCGGAGCGCCGCCTCCAGCTTGAGGCTCTTGATGTCGCCGGTGCGCATCTTGCGCGCCGCGTCGGCCGAGACTCCAAGAATGTAACCCAGTTCCGTGTCATTCAGACCCCGGACAAGCTCCTTAAAGCGTTTGCTGAAATTAGCAACTGCCACGTTGGTATAATAACATAAGTCGTCAATAGTTTCCTATTGCCTTTTATCGTGAACTTGCTATTATATCCATAGGAAGTAAGAGCAACGCGATGCCTCCTTCGGGCCAGGGCCACGGCGTAGCGCACCCACGCCGTGGCCCTGGGCCCCCCGGTCGCCACCACGCCTCTTGCCTCCGCTCGCGATTACGGCATGACTGCTATGGACTCAGACGTCCCTTCCGGCGCTTCCGCTGAGGCGTCCGACTACTCGCAGCTGAACGACGGACAGCTTGGCTCGGCGATTCGGTTCGCCGAGAAACATCTTCGCTGGGTCGAGGAAGATCACGTCACGCTCCTTCAAGCCTACCGTGAGGAGATCGACGCGATGCGCCGGCACCTCATCGATCGCATGCTGAGACGAATGGTTACCAGTTCGGCACCGCTCTCGGACGAGCAGCAGCACGACCTAAGCCGCGCCTTCGAGCGGCGCGGTATGGATGCGAGCGAGATCACAAAAGTCGTCCGCGCAGCTTCGAGAGGCCGAGTGGTTCGCGTCGATGCGTTGACGGAGATCGAGGCGATGGCGTTGCTTCTGCGCTTGGACCGAGAAGCGTGAGTGCCAGGACTGCTGGCCAGCCTGGCCTGTAGAGGGGATTAGTTCGCATGTCCTACGACGACGAGCTTAACTGGCTGCGCGACCGCGGCGTTCAAATCGATCACAGGGGCCGGATCATCGTTAGTCTTCCGGCGGCACTGAATGACGTTGACTTCGACGTTGTTGAGCGCGAGCCGTCGATCGCCGAACTCATGCGCCACGAGATCGATCCTCGCCTGGCTGGATCCCGCGGGCGTCGTCGCCGCCGCTTGTCAACGCCGGTCCAGCGTAATCCAGGCGCTACGCGAACTTATCAGCAACCGGCGGCGCGCGTCGGCCGGCCGACGATCGGCTCGGAGCCGCGGGTTCACGTGCAAACGATGATCGCTCAAGAAACGCGCGATATTCTTGTACGACACCACGTCACGCTCGCCGACGTCTTTGACGATTGCGCCCAAAGGCTTTCGCGTGTGCCCTGACGACGACGAAGCTGTAGGCGCAGAGAAGCGCCGGCCGTCCGCCGGGCGCCCAAAGTCGGGACGCCCGAAGCGTGTCCGCATTACGACGACCATAGAACCGTCCAAACTCGCGGTCCTCCGCGAACACGCGCGCTGCGAGAAGAAGTCACTAGGGCAGCTCGCGGACGAGTACGTCGCCGAGCGTTTCGCCGCACCCGACGCGCCGCCGGAATGATCGCTCAGCGTGCGATACTGCAGCCGCTCTCTAAAGGGACTGCCCGCGCTGCTGGCGCCGAAATGCTTAGCGCGACTGAAGTCTTGATATACGGAAAACCTCGACGGGCTTTCGCTCAATGTGACCGCCAAAGCCACGGGACTACCGTTCGCAGCATGCTCGCGCATCCGCTCTCGCGCGCGCGTCCGCACGCGCGCCACTGCGATGCGTTGATCGCGCTAATCAACGAGACGGCCAGCCTTCGATTAGCGACTAGCTGCCCAAAACTGGAGAGCCGCCGATTCTGCGCCGTGGGCTGTGGAACCATCGGCTGATGACCGCTTGGTAATTATGCAGGTGCTGCCCTGGGGCTAGAGGCGTGCCCCGCAGAAGGTAATATAAAACCATCAATCGCACAAATGAAGGGGCTCGGCATGAGTACTGATTCGCTTTATAGCGGCAGCAAGCCTAATATCGTGTTCATTCTGTTCGATAACGTCGGCTGGGGAAATTTCGGGGTATACGGCGGGACAGTACCCACTCCGCGCATCGATGCAGTGGCCAACGAGGGCCTTCGCTTCACTAACTACAACGTCGAGGTCCAGTGTACGCCGTCGCGCTCGGCCATTATGACCGGCCGGCATCCGGTGCGCTCTGGAACGACCTCCGTTCCGTTTCCCGGACAGGGCGAGAGTGGATTGGTGCCGTGGGAATACACCATCGCTGAACTGCTTTCCGATGCGGGCTATGCTACCGCGATGTACGGCAAGTGGCACGTAGGCGATGCCGAGGGTCGGCTTCCAAACGACCAGGGCTTTGACGAGTGGTGGGGCATCAAAAACAGTTCCGATGAGGCAGGCTACACCGCGTGGCCACTTTTTAAAGAGACCGGGATGCCGGTGCCTATGATTTGGGAAGGCAAGAAAGGCGAAGCTTCCAAGCCCGTGATGCCCTTTGACCTTAACGTGCGTCCGCTCATGGACGGGAAGTACATTATCCCGAAGACGATTGAGCATATTAAGCGCAATGCAGCAGCGAAGAAGCCGTTCTTCGCTTATGTCGGCTACACCGAGATGCATCCGCCCTGTATCGGGAACCCGGATTTCGTCAATAAGTCCACAGAGCGCAGCGGGCTCTTCGCCGACCTCATTGCGGAGATGGACTACCGCGTCGGTCAGGTCATGGACGCCATCAAGGAAGCCGGTGTAGACGACAACACGATCGTTATTCTAAGCAGCGATAATGGAGGCGGCGGTGCCATTCCGCAGGTCGGGCCAGGCTCCAATGGCCCGTGGCGAGGCGACTTTTTTAACACGCCGTTTGAAGGAAGCCACCGCGTACCATGCATCATTCGCTGCCCCGGTAAGGTCCCTGCCGCTGTCGTCACGCACGAGATGCTTGCCGCCGTAGACTGGCTGCCGACGTTGGCGGGCCTCGCGGACGCGTCAAACCTTGTACCTAAAGACCGGCCAATCGACGGCGTAGATGCTTCATCTTTCATACTCGGCCAAAGCGAAACGACGGGGCGCGAGTCCTATATGTTTTTTGGTATCGACGGTGGCCTGTTGTCGGTGAAGTGGAAGACATGCAAGATCATCTTCCGCTACGCAGATAGTACGCTGCGACCAGCCATGGAACAATCCTACGTCAAACCCCAGTTTCCGATGTGCTACGATTTGAGCAGCGACCCGCATGAAGATAATAACTTATTCTATTCCGACCTCACCAACACATGGATGCTTTGGCCAGCCTTGAAACTCGTCGCCGAGTATGAGAAGAGTGTAAAAGAATACCCCAACATCGGAGTTGGCGAGGATTTCAAAGGCTATAAGCGATGACGGTAGCCCTCGCGCGCGATTTACCCTAGCAGGGTTTCGCGATTCTGCGAGGCCCTTGCGCTGACAATTTAGATCGGCAAACAACTTCGCTCGTATGGAAGGACCGCCTAATCCAACGCGCGCGGATAGCCGAGCGAGGATAGGGGTCGCCATCTCGAACCTGTTCCTTTATGCCCACTATGCTGCGTGACCATGGCACTTCTTGTATATGTGCTGATCGCCGCGTTGCCAGAGGGAGGCGTCAGAATCGCGCACGGTATGCACTAGCCCGCCTGCGAGGAAACGCACATCGGGCTCGCTGTGGCCGCACGCCTGGAAACCGGCGACGGTGATGCCGCAGGTGGGCGTTCCTTTCGCGCCCGAGGCGCTCGCCGTTGTTTGATGAGATCCTAGCCACGCCCGTCGAGGCGCGCAAGGACCGGCTTCCGGTCCTCACTGCGCTCCGGTCCACGCCTCTCCGCTTCGCTTCGTCCTTGCGCGCCTCGCCGGGCGCGGCTGTGCCGGATCCATCAACGGCGAGCGCCTCGAGCGCGAAAGGAGAATCGACGATGTCTCAACTTTATACGATCAAAGACGAACGGACTGTCTACTGCCGCGCGGCCATGAAAGCTAACGGCGGTGAATGGAATCCCGTGACTCGTGAGTGGATCTTCCGCGACGCGAGCAATCACGCGAATGCCGCAGCCGAGCTGTACCGGGTGACGCGCCCGACGATCGGGATGCGCGAAGCGCTGCAGGCCATGGTGACGGACGGCACGGGAGCCCTCGCGTGGGGCTTCGATCCGGCGGAGAAGCCGCTTGCGATCGACGAGCTCGACCGCAGCGAGGCTTCCAAGCTTCTCGCTGCCGGCTACGCCGTGCGCCGCGTTCTCGGCGTGCATCCGCTCGACGACGTCGAGCAGCCCAGCGATGAGCCCGCAACCTTCGACTCGTCCGAGTTCGAAGCGCGCGAGCAAGCGCGCCGGCGACGTCGCCGGAACGCCGCATAACAGCGGCTCAGCACAACAAACGTTCACGAGAGCTCGCCACACCGGCGGGCTCTTCACTTTCTATACCGTCGGAGATGTCTCAATGATTACGACATTCCAAGACCTCACAAGCGATGACACGGAGCCGCGCTCGCGCAACCGGCTGACGACGCGATCGCTACGCGACGATGAAATCCGCGCGATCGCCGATGCCAACTACCGTGGCGATAATCCGCTGCGATTCGACTGCGTCAGGCAGGCGGCCCTCATGTTTGAGCGTGCGGGCTACAGCATCAGCCTCTCGCCGGAAGTCAGCCCCTTGGCAGTTCCGCCGCAACCGATCGTCGTCGGCGACCTGGTCGTCGATGCGATGCATCGCACCGTGCGCTTCGGCCGCCGCGAGCTCGACCTGAAGCCGCGCGAGTTCGGTCTGCTCGAGATCCTCGCACGCCATCCCGGCCAGGTCTTCTCTCGCGCGCACCTGCTCGACTGCGTCTGGCCGCGCGACTATGACGGCGACGAGCGCACCGTCGACGTCCACATCGCTCGCCTCCGCAGCCGCCTCGGTGCGCGGCTCATCCTGACCGTTCACGGCGCCGGCTACAAGCTGGCCGCGCCCTGTGCAAACCTCGCCGCCTAAAAAAGCGGCACTTGCCATAGAGCCACGCTGCGGCGCTCGATGACGGGCGCCGCGGCGTTTTTCACATCCTAACGCCAGAAACAGGAGACAACCATGTCACGAAACCGCAAATCCAACTCGAACGGCACCGCGCTGGCGACCGTCGAGCCGCCCGCGCTGCCGACGATCAGTCGTTCCGAGGCGAACAAGCTGCTCAAGCAGCGTGCCCAGGACCTCTACCACGAAGCGCGAGCGGAGCGCGAGGAGCGCATCCGCCAGTTCGAAACCGAGTACGGGCGCGCCGACCGGATCGACCACACGCTGCTGCGCGACCTCCAGCACCTGCAGACGCGCTTCGCCGCGATCGCCGCGCGTCAGTTCAAGTACGGCGCCGACAACGAGCCGAAGGTCTCGAAGTTCACGAAGCAGCTCGGCGACATCATCGGTGAGCTCAGCTCGCATCTGGCGACCGAGCGCGCCTTGGAACTCTTCGCACCGGTCGAGGAACGAGACTTCGTCGGAGCCGGCGGCACGATCGGCCGCAAGGGCCTCGACGATTCGATCCTAGCCAGCTACAACGTCATCGACGATCCGCTCGGCCCGAAGAACGTGACGCCGACGCCGATCTACGAAGACGCGGACGAAGTCTGCCTCCACGGCGACGTCGAGCCGTACGAGGATGATCCGTCGCGCGGCGCCTGCGCCGAGTGCGGCGAGGAGTTCGACCTCGCGACCGCCGGCAACACCGAGGACACGTGATGACGAACAAGGCGGTCGCGGTGCAGAGCCGAGGCCGCCTCATCGGCATTAGCGCAGAGTTTCTCCATGCTGCGCGCGAGCTCGCGATTCGGCGCGCCGCGCGTGATGCTCACCGCAGCGAGTGCGAATCGGATGCGCTCGAATGCAATGTCTGCCGCGTGCACGCCACGCGCATCGCCGACGCGAAGGCGGCGCTTCGGAGCGACGCATTCTCGTAACGCCGCGTTAGCGGCCGCGCAGCGCGACCGCTTCACTGACTCGTCTCGTCGAGTACCTGCGGCGGCTCGGTCTTGCCGAGGAGCCGCTCAAGGCCGTCACCGGAGAGCACCAGCCGCGTGCCGTCGACATGATAGTCGACCACCGCGCTGCCGAGCTCTTCGGTGATCTTGAGCCTATTCGGGGCGATGACTTGATACTGGCCGGTCGACGTCGTCGGCGAATGCCAGCCCGCAGCCGCGAACGCGTCGATTGCGCTGATCGTCACCGTGTCTTTCGGCAGGAACTCGATCGATACGATCGCGGGCCGCCTCGCGACAACGCGATGGTTGATCCATTTCCCAAGCAGAGCATCCTCGCCCGATCCATGCGTGCATCCGCCGAGAATCACAAGCGCCGCTGCGGCGTAGCAATGCCCGTGCAGTTTCATGGCTGTTTTCGTATCCGGCCGCTGCACGGCGGACGGAACCGCCATTGCGCGTTTGCAGCGGCTTACGTCGCGCGGCGTTTCTTCCGCCCTGTTTCTTCGTGTCCGGCGGCTGTTTGCGCCGGCGCTGCACGGCGAGGCGCAGCGTATTCGTCTTGATCGGGTAGCCGCTCTCGCTTATCTGTTTGGCGATCTCGGCGTACGTGGCCCCGCGCTCTTGCGCTGCACGAATCTTTCCTTCGATGCGCGAGACCAGCACGTCGAGCTCGCGCCGTGACGCCGGCTTCGGTGACATCGCGTCGAGGCTATCGCCGATCTTTGCGATCAACTCATCCGACAGCATTTGTTGCCTCGTTGTTGCTATGATTTCCATCCATATGAAATGATTGACTTTCCTATGGAGGTTGTTATGATTCTAGCATGGCTCTTGCACCGGCGCACCAGGCAGGCAACACGCCCCAACTCTTTTTCACGACGCAAGCCGGTGGTTGTGGCCACAGCGCCTGCGGCGCCGCGGCCCCAACCAGAGAAAGCGAGGTCGCGTCGCCTTCGGCGCCGCTCAGCTCGCAACAAAGGCTGCCGTCGCGGTCGCTTCGCTCAGCGCGACGGCAGCCTG